>NZ_JBHSZF010000001.1:0-3042411 GCF_042661985.1 Natronoarchaeum sp. GCM10025703 | reverse complement strand
TACCGAGACGGTCTCGCTTGCAGAGGTCTGTCGGACGGCGTGGAAAAACGTCGTTTCTTCGAGTGCCTCGCTCTCGATTCGGGAGGAAGACGCGGAGTTCGTGGCCGACCGCTCACAGCTTTTGCGCATCTTCGAGAACCTCTTCAGAAACGCACTCGACCACTGCAGTGACGACGTTTCGATCATCGTCGAGGCGCTGTACGACCCCTCGGGTCGGACGATCGGATTCGCTATCGAGGACGACGGCCCGGGCATCCCGAGCGACGAGCGTGACTGCGTCTTCGATACGAACTACACCATCGACGACGGAGGCTCCGGCTTTGGCCTCTCTATCGTCGACGACATCGTCGACGCCCACGGCTGGTCGATCGATATCATAGAGAGCGAGACTGGCGGCGCTCGCTTCGAGATCACCGGCGTTTAGCCGTCCGCGGAGTTCTGCGGAGGCCTCGCTGAGACGCGTTTCCGCGCGGTCGACGGATCGGTCGATCACTTCGGCGAGTCGTGCGTACACCGCGAGCAACGGAAACGTCGTCTCGCAGTGCTGGTAGAGATACTCCGCGAGACCGGTCATCGGGTCGGGCAGGTCGCGGCGCTGTCGTTCGAGAAACGCCTGTCGCTCGTCGACGATGTCGTCACACTGCTCGCGGAGTTCGAGCAGGCGGGTTCGGGTCAGCCGAAGGCTGTTGAACTCCATCCGCTCGATCGGCTGGTCGAGGATCGAGTCGATCTGCTGGATCATCTTCATGACGGTCTCTTCGGCCTCGTCGAGGCGGGCTTCCTCGTCGTCGATCAGCCGGAGTATCTCACCACGAGCCCTGATGGCCTCGTTCGTCGTGACGACGAGATTCCGCTTCAGTGGGGGATACAGCCCGCCCTCACCCGTCACTGCGGCGGCGAGTTCCTCGCCCAGCCTCGCCGGCCATGTGCTCTGGTAGCGACTCGTTGTAGGCCAGTTCGTAGTGTGGGACGTCCATCACGGTGTCGGCGTAGGCGTCACGCACGGATTGCAGGCCTGTCGACCCCGCGCCAGTGAGCGGGAACTGCTGGTGCCCCGCCCCCGGACTCGTCGTGTCGATCTCCGTGACGCGCTCTTTGAACGCTTTGAGCGCTTCGCGTTCGTCGCGCAACTGTCTGCGCTCCCGTTGCAGTGCTCGTCTCGCTGCGTCGATCGGTCCCGTCGGCGCGTTGACTCCCACAACGGTCGTAGGTCGGCGGGTAATCGATATAAACCTGTCCTCACTGCTGGGGGCGCTACTGCCACAAATATATAGCAGAATATAGTACTATTGTGAAGAACATATCGTTATGACATTAAATATATAGCTCATAGCAGCCTACTTATTACACTCTTTCATAGCAATAGTCGATGGCACAGAACCACTCGGGAACGGAGCACAGCGCCGGACGAACTGACAGCACGCGACGAAGTTTCCTCGCATCTGCGGGTGTCGTCGGTGGACTGGCGATGGCTGGCTGCCTCGAAAGTGAGGCCGACGAAGAAGCAAGCCTCTCAGGAACGATCGATGTCGCCGGATCGAGTACGGTGTTTCCCCTGATGAGCGCCGTCCTAGAAGTCTGAAAAGGAGTACCTCCCGGAGGAGTACCCCGACGCTGAAGTCGAAACCAACATCAGCAGTACAGGCTCGGGCGGTGGGTTCGCGGATCACTTCTGTCCCGGAAACACGGACTTTAACAACGCGAGCCGCCCGATCAAAGAGGAGGAAGAGCAGCTGTGTGCGGACAACGGCGTCGAATACATCGAACTGGTCGCCGCGACGGACGCCCTGACAGTCGTCGTCAACAACGACAACGACTTCGCGACGGAGATGACCGTCGAGGAACTCGCCCAGATCTGGGAGTCCGACGCGGCGTCGACGTGGAACGAGGTCAACTCCGACTGGCCCGAGGAACCGATCGAGCGGTACGGTGCCGCCGACACCTCCGGTACCTACGACTACTTCATCAGCAACGTTCAGGGCGAAGACCGTGGCCACACCGACGACTATCAGGCCACCGAGCAGGACAACACTATCGTCGAAGGTGTCTCGGGAAGCGAGTACGCCATCGGCTACTTCGGATTCGCGTACTACTACCAGAACCCCGACACGGTGACTGCGGTCGCAATCGACGACGGCGACGGTCCCGTCGAACCCAGCCTCGAAACTGCCTCTGCAGGCGAGTACACGCCGCTTTCGCGGAAGCTGTACACCTACCCCTCGATGGAGTCTCTCGGCAAGGAACACATCGCCGAGTTCTCCCGGTATTTCCTCGAACAGACCACCAACGAGGAACTGGTCGCCGGAGACGTCGGCTACGTGCCGAGTACCGAAGAGACCAAAGAGGCCCAGATGGAGACACTCGAAAACGCTATCGAAGAGGCTCAGGGATAACCCGCTGACAATGAAACGGTGTACTACCCGAAGTGGCGTCGGCAACTGTCTCCCCCGTCACTTCGATGCTGGCTCGGGGCGAAGGGTCCGACTCGACGGCACCGCCCCGAGTGACGCGAACCCGTCGCGAGGCGAGGGACGATGAGCGACGCGTCCGCGTCTCCGGATCTCTCCGGCTCTCGCGGTATCGAACGGATCCGCGAGAGCACGTATGCGGGGCTGTTTATGGCCTGTGCGGCGCTAACGATCTTTACGACCGTTGGGATCTTTCTGACACTGCTATCCGACTCCGTCGCGTTTTTCCTCGAGTATCCGATCAGAGACTTTCTGTTCGGTCTCAGCTGGAGTCCGAATCCGGCCGGTGGTAGTGTCGCGTTCGGTATCATCCCCTACTGATCGGAACTATCGTCGTGACGATCACTGCGGCGTTTGTCGCCCTACCGATTGGAACGCTGACGGCAATCTACCTCAGCGAGTACGCCACACCCCGCGCACGTTCGGTCCTCAAACCGATGCTCGAAATCCTGGCGGGCATCCCGACGGTCGTCTACGGCTACTTCGCACTGGTGTACGTCACACCCGCGCTCAAGGCGACGCTGTTCCCGTCGATGAGCACGTTCAACGCGCTCTCGGCGTCGCTGATGGTCGGCATCATGACCATCCCGATGGTCTCCTCGATCAGCGAGGACGCGATGAGTGCGGTTCCCGACAGCCTTCGACAGGCCGGCTACGGCCTCGGAGCGACGAAGTTCGAGGTCTCGACCGGAATCGTCGTCCCGGCGTCGATCTCCGGAATCGTCTCCTCGTACATTCTCGCGGTCTCGCGTGCGATCGGTGAGACGATGGTCGTCGTGGTCGCGATGGGGGCCCAGGCCAACCTGCCGGCGATCCGGAGCGGCCTGGGTGGTATTCCCTTCATCCACCCCGGCGACGTCCTGCTCGAACCGGGCATGACGATCACTGTGGCGATGGTACAGATCGTCGGTGGCGACCTCACCGGCGGATCGCTCCCCTACGACGCGATGTTCGCGCTAGGGCTTTCACTGTTCGTCGTCACGCTGACGATGAACATTATCAGCGATATAATCGCGGAACGCTATCGCGAGGAGTACTAATATGGCTGTTACTGACTCTACGACCGACTTCGAACCGGTGAGTCGACTGCGAGGTGTCGTCTTCGAGAAACTGTCGCTGGGCGCGTCCGTCTTCGGAATCGTTGCGCTCGCCGTGTTGCTGATCTACGTCGTCATCGACGCGTTCGATCTCACCGCCGCGTCGCCGGAATGGCTGCTGACGTTCTTCATTACGCTCGTCCTGCCCTTTGTCGCCTTCTCGCTGTACAGCGCGAACGACAGGACGTTGACCAGACAGATCGTCGTCGCGCTCGGCGGCGGCCTCGTCGCGACGGCAGTCCTTTTCTATGCCTTCGAGCTACTGATCAGACCGATCCCGCGGCTCTCCTGGCAACTCACATATCTGTTCGTCGTCGTTATCCCGACCACGGGCTACGTGGCGGTTGCCGGGACTCGAGAGCAGATGGGGCAGGTCGGATTCGGCGTCCTCGGCCGACTGCTCGGGGGCGCTGGCCTCGGCGGTGCCTTCGTGATCCTGTTCGACGTCTTCGACGCCCGACTCTGGTTCCTGACGTACACGATTGCACTCCTGCCGGCCCTTGGATTGTACGCGTGGGGACGGATTTCCGGCTCCCGACTTTCCGCCCTGACGCTCCCAGTCGCGATTGCGGGGACCGCCGCCGCCGTGTTCGTCAACCAGAGCATTTCGGTGTATCCGACGGCCTGGCCGATCTACATCTGGACCGTCGTGATCCCGGTCGCAGCGGCGACTGGGCTACTGTACTCCCGCCGACGCGGCCGGCGGGCCGGTCTCGCAATCGGAGGCTTCGTTCTCGTGTCAGTCGTCGTCGGTAGTCTCCTCGCGGGTGTGATGGGGATACCCCAGGGCAATGCGGCGCTGGTCCTGGTGACGACCATCGTTCCGACGACCGTTTACGCCGGGACGGTGGTCGATACTACTGCCGGTCGGATCGGCCTGCTCTTTCCGGTAGTACTCGTCGTGGGGACGCTTGCCGGCGCGACGCTGGTCAGCACCTTCGGTTTCCCGGCACCGGATCCGTGGATCGACCCATCCTACGTGACGAACAGTCCGTCGAGAACGCCGAGTCAGGCCGGTCTGTATCCCGCAATCGTCGGATCGGTTATGATCATCGCACTCGTTGCAGTGCTCTCGTTCGTCCTCGGGATCGGATCGGCAGTCTTCCTGGAGGAGTACACTGCTGGTAGCGGTATCGTCGGCGGAATCACGCGAGTGATCCAGATCAATATCGCGAACCTCGCGGCCGTCCCGTCGGTCGTCTACGGTCTACTGGGACTCGGCCTCTTCGCCAACGCGCTCGGCTTTGGTTTCGGGACCGTGGTGACCGCCGCGGCGACTCTCTCGCTACTGATCCTACCGATCACGATCATCTCGGCACAGGAGGCGATCCGGTCAGTGCCCGACGACCTCAGACAGGGGTCGTACGCGATGGGGGCAACCCGATGGCAGACGACGAAAAACGTCGTCCTGCCCGAGTCCTTCTCGGGCATCCTGACCGGGACGATTCTCGCACTCGGTCGGGCAATCGGTGAGACGGCTCCCCTGATCATGATCGGCGCCCCGACGACGGTGTTCAATGCGCCGGACGGCCTCTGGAGCCGTGCCAGTGCGATGCCGATGCAGATCTTCGCCTGGTCCGACTTCCCGCAAGAAGACTTCCGCTACGGCGTCGTGGCGGCCGGTGTCGTCACACTACTGGTCGTCCTGCTGGGTATGAACGCGACGGCAATCATCATGCGTAACCGGTCCGAACGAGATCTATGACAACGAACGAATCACTCATCACGACGAACGTATCGGTCGACGAACCGACTGAGCGGGCCGATCAGCCCGACCGGACTATCGTCTCGTCGGAGGCCCTCGACGTCTACTACGGCGACGAATGTGCCCTCAGCGACGTCTCAATCGAGATTCCGGAACACAAGGTAACGGCGATTATCGGCCCTTCCGGCTGTGGGAAATCGACGTTCCTGCGCTGTGTCAACCGAATGAACGATCTGATCGACGCCTGCAACGTCGAGGGGAACCTCAGTTTCCGCGAGAAGGGCATCTACGATGACGACGTCGACCCCGTTGCGCTTCGCCGGAAGATCGGGATGGTGTTCCAGAAGCCGAACCCGTTCCCGAAATCGATCTACGACAACGTCGCCTACGGTCTCCACGTACAGGGGAAAGCGGACGAGGTCGACCTCGACGACGCCGTCGAGGAGGCGCTTCGTGGCGCGGCCCTCTGGGACGAAGTCAAAGACCAGTTGGACTCGTCTGGACTGGCTCTCTCGGGCGGCCAGCAACAGCGGCTCTGTATCGCTCGTGCTATCGCGACCGATCCAGAAGTGATCCTGATGGACGAACCGACCTCGGCACTCGACCCGGTTGCCGCCTCGAAGATCGAGGATCTCATCTCCGACCTGGTCGAGGAGTACACCGTCATCATCGTCACGCACAACATGCAGCAGGCGGCCCGCATCTCCGACAAAACCGCTGTCTTCCTGACCGGCGGCAAACTCGTCGAGTTCGACGACACCAGCAAGATCTTCGAGAACCCCGAGCACCAGCGCGTCGAGGATTACATCACCGGCAAATTCGGATAACCATGCCACGAAACGACTACCAACGACAGCTCGAATCGCTTCGCGAGGACGTCCTCGACATGAGTGACCTCGTCGTCGGGCGCCTCGATACTGCGCTCGAAGCGCTGGATACAGGGGATGAGACACTCGCCGAGCGTGTCGTCGCCGGTGACGACGAGATCAATCGGCTCTATCTCGATCTGGAGGGTGAGTGCGTCGACCTGCTGGCGCTCCAGCAGCCAGTCGCGACCGATCTCCGGTTTATCGCCGCCTCGTTCAAGATTATCACCGATCTGGAGCGGATCGCCGATCTGGCGACGAACCTGGCCGAATACGCCGGTACGGTCGCGCACGATCAGACCACACGGTCCGAACTGCGAGAGATCGGCGAGGCCACAACCGAGATGGTCGAGACGGCGATGGACGCGTACGCTCGCGACGATACCGATGCGGCCTACGACGTCGCGGAGCGAGACGACGCGGTCGACGACTACTGCGAGCAGGCGAGCAGCCGGATCGTCCGGGACCTGCTCGAGAGCGAACGCCCGGTCGATGGCCCGGTCGAGTCGATGCTCGACGACGTCTCGACGCATCTGCTGACGATCCGGGACCTCGAACGCGTCGGCGACCACGCGGTTAACATCGCCGCCCGGACGCTGTACATGGTCGAGAACGACGACGAGTTGATCTACTGATCATGTCCCCAACTACACCGGGTGCCGGCCGATGACGGCGAACGCGAACGGGAACGCCGAACCGGTCGAGCGGAAGGTGCAACTTACCGGTGGTTCGACCTACACGATTTCGCTGCCCAAAGAGTGGGCGACCACGAACAACGTCGAGACGGGCACGCCGCTCGTCCTGTATCCGAGCGACGACCGTCTCGTGGCGCTCAAACGGACGGCACAGACCGGGGCTGATGCGATTACTATCGACATCCGCGACGTCGACCCCGAGGCGCTGAAGAAGACCCTCGAAACCGCCTACGTCACGGGCTACGACGAGATCACGCTCCAGTCGTCCACCTCGCTCACGCCCGAGCAGCGCCGCGCGGCCCGATCGGCCGTCAACGGCCTCGTCGGCGTCGAGATCCAGTCGGTCACCGAGGAGTCCCTGCTCGTCCACAGCCTGCTCGACAGTACGGAGGTATCGCTCCGCCAGACCGTCGTACAGATGCAACTGACCGCGCTCTCGATGCACGAGGATGCGATCCTGGCAATCGTCGAAGACGACGCAGAACTGGCACGCCGCGTCGTCGACCAGGACGACGATGTCGACCGCCTGTTCGCCCTGGTGAGTCGTCAGTTCCACCGCGGCCTCGCGGAGTTCCGCGAGATCGCCCAACTCGACGTGGACCGACAGACAGCGTTTGCTCACTATCGGATCGCCAGACAACTGGAGCGGGTTGGCGATCACGCCGAGAAAACCGCGGTCGTGGCGACGCGCCAACACGACGCCCCGCCCGAGCGATTCCACGAGGAACTCGTGGCGCTCGGCGATCAGTCGCGCGACCTGCTGCGGGCCTCGCTAGACGCCACGCTGGATGGCGGTTCGATATCGGATTTACAGGAGGTACTGGTCGACCGCGATACGGTCGTCGAGGACGTACGAACGCTGGACCGCTCGCTCTACGACGAGGAAGTTCCGGAGCCACAACTGCTCGCGAGTGTCCTCGACAGTATCGAGCGGATCGCCGAGTACGGCGCGAACATCGCCGAGACGGGTCTCCAGTCGGCGCTTCGCTCGGACGATCCGTAGGTTATTTTCCCAGAATGTCGCCTTTCGTTTCGGCGACGGCCGCCATCACCGCTTTTCGGTCCTCGTCGGCGATGTCGAACTCGCCCAGTGCATCGTCGAGATGGCCCGCCACCGCCGCGAACTCCCCCTCGTCGATTGCGAGATGCTCGTGGGCCCGACGCATGTTTTCACCCTCGTACCTGTCAGGACCGCCAGCTACGGCGGAGATGAACGCAGTCTGGTGTGCGCGCTGGCGTTCCATGTCGACCTCCTCGAAGTACGGTGCCAACTGGTCGTCCGCGAGCACGCGGTCGTAGAACTCCTCGACGACCGCACCGATCGCTTCCTCGCCGCCGAGTCGCCCGTACAGCGTCGTCTCGGTCATGGCACCGTTTTGGACTCCGGTCAGGAAACGTTTTCTCCGCGATTACTCGCCGATGCTCACGACCAGCACCGTCCGGTCGGCTTCTCTCACGACTCGCTCGGTGACGCTCCCGAGGTTCTCTAGCCGATCACGGCCCGTCCGGCCGTGGGTTCCGATCGTGACCAGGTCGATGTCGTGGCCGTCGGCGTAGTTCAGGATCTCCTTGTACGGCGTGCCATCGACGATAGCGGTTTCGAGTTCCAGACCTGTATCCGCGAGTCGCTCGGTGAGTTCCTCGATTGCCTCCTTCGCGTCGCCCTCCAGTCGTTCCTTGATCTCCGGTCGTTCGTCGTCCTCGGCCGCCAGATAGACCCGCTGGTCCATCACAGAGATCGCGTGCACGGTGGCGTCGTGGTTCTGTGCGATCTCGATGGCGTGATCGAGGGTCTGCTCGGTCCCGTCGCTTCCGTCGGTCGGCACGAGGATGTCGTCGTACATCTCCTGTCGATATTCTCCACAATTGTACGTGAATCTTGCCCCGGTGTCGGCGAATCCGATCCCGACCGTCCAGTCTGCCGCCGGACGAACCGTTAGGTGGGTGGCGACGATACTCGTGAGTATGAACAATCGACGACTCGGCAGCACTGGCTTTCACGTCTCTGAGATCGGTCTCGGCACCTGGAACATCGGCTCTGATTGGGGCGAGGTTCCGGCAGAAGAAGGCCGCGAGGCTATCCGAACGGCGCTCGACTCCGGGGTCGACTTCATCGACACCGCCGACGTCTACGGCGACGGCCGGAGCGAGCGCCTGATCCGCGAGGTGCTCGACGAGCGAGACGCTCACGACGAGGTGACCGTCGCAACCAAGGCCGGGCGGCGACTCGACCCGCACGTCGCCGAGGACTACGACCACGAGCATCTGGAAGACTTTGTCGACCGGAGCCGTGAGAACCTCGGCAGGGAGACGCTCGACCTCCTGCAACTGCACTGCCCGCCGACTGACGCGTACTATCGGCCCGAACCCTGGGACGCACTGGCCGCCCTCGAAGACGCGGGCAAGATCGATCACTACGGCGTCAGCGTCGAGCGCGTCGAGGAAGCGCTCAAAGCTATCGAGTATCCCGGCGTCGAGACGATCCAGATCATCTTCAACCCCTTCCGCCAGCGCCCGGCGGAACTGTTCTTCCGCGAGGCGAAACGCCGCGACATCGGCGTCATCGTCCGCGTCCCGCTCGCCTCGGGACTGCTGACCGGCAAACTCGACCGCGACACCGAGTTCCCGGAGGACGACCACCGAAACTACAACCGCGAGGGCGACGCCTTCGACGTCGGCGAGACGTTCGCCGGCGTTCCCTACGAGACGGGCCTCGAGGCCGTCGATGCGCTCCGCCCGTACGTCTCCGAGGACCTGACGATGGCACAGTTCACGCTCCGCTGGATCATCGACCACGACGCCGTCTCCGCAGTGATTCCAGGGTCGACCTCGGCCGACCACGTCCAGCAGAACGCCGCCGTCTCGGAGGCTGACCCGCTCACGAACACCCAGCACGGTGCCGTCCGGGACGTCTACGAGGAGTACGTCCACGACCACGTCCACCACCGCTGGTAGGCCGCCGCTCGCGTCCCGCCGTACGCTAGTCGTCTATCCGGCCGATGGCCAGTCGTTCGCTCAGTAGTAACGGGCCGCGGCGCGGAACTGCCCGCGAAAGCGGTGTCGACGAGCGGATCCGGTCGGCGACGTCCTCGGCGGTCGTCTCTCGCGTCGTCCCGTCCCGCGCGTCGGTCAGCCGTAGTTCGTCGCGCTCGTCGCCCCGGTCGCCCACGATGGCATACTGGGCGACGAAGTCGTCGCCAGCCGCGTCGATGCGCTCGCCGACCGTCCGCTTCCTGTCGTCGACATCGACGCGAACGCCGCGCTCTGCCAGCGTCGCCGCGACTGACCGACAGCGGTCGAGATGCCGGTCGGCGACCGGTACGAGTCTGACCTGCGTCGGCACAAGCCAGGTCGGAACCGGCGCGTCCCCGCCGAGAAGTGCCGCCAACAGTGCCTCGACCGTCCCGACCGGCGCGGTGTGGACGACGACGGGCGTCTCCCCGCGGCTCTCGACGCCGAACCGCGCCGGGCCGTCAACGTCGAGTCGCACCCAGCCAGCGTCGACGATGCCGTCTCCCGCGTCCGTCACGAACTCGACGGTGAACGGAGAGCCGACGGCACCGCGCTCGACGGCGACCGGCGCGTCTGCCCCTCGACGACGGCGTCGACCCAGGTGCCGTGCTGGTCGTAGAACGCGCCGGTGACGCGCACGACCGGCACCCGGTCGAGTCCGAGCGTCGAATCGAGCGCGTCGACGAGCGAGAGTCGGTCCTCCACGGTCGAGAGCGCGGCGTCGATATCACCGACCGCAGTGTGGGCCTCCGGGAGCGTCGCGGTTCGCGGTCCCGACGGCCCGTCTCGCGTACACGTCCCGACCTCCCAGAGGGTCGCCGGTAGTGCGTCGGCATCGAGCGAGGTGTCCGCGAACGCCCAGAGATGGCCGGGACAGAGCGCTCGTCGGCGCACCGTCTCCCCGCCCGTCCTCCAGCCCTCCGCCGCGAGATGCTCGCGAACCGCTTTCACTGCCGGATCGTAGCTCTCCGGCGTCCGGATCGGCGTCGCTCCCACCCCCTCGAACTGGTCGTCGAGCAGCGCCCGGACGCACGCACGCATCGTCACACCGCGCTGGTTCCACCGGAGTTCGCCGTTCGCGGCGATGCCGTCCTCGGCTGCCACTTCCTGCTCGACCAGGACGCGCTCGACCCGACTGCCGCGCCGTGCCCCCGTCTCCCGTCCGCGACGATCGGTTCGAGTCGTGGTGGGATGTCGGTGTCATCGGCCATCGGATGCAGCACGTCTCCACCGTCCGCCCCCCGTCGACGACGAACCACTCGCTCTCGCACGCCGTCGCTGCCGCCCGCTCCTCGCCGGTGAGCCGTCGGGAGCGAACCGAGTACGGATGCCCCTTCGTCCGGACGTCGAGTTCGAGATGCCAGCCCGCAGGCACGCGCTGGACGTCGAGTCCAGCGACCGCTGCCGCGATACCGTCGAAGACGTCCTCGACGATGGCGGGATCGGCCGGATCGTCGACCAGATGCGGTGTCGGGACGAGTGCGATCCGGTCGGTGTTGAGTTGCTCGCTCGCCGCGCGTAGCTCCTCTGCCGCCGCCGCGACGACTGACTCGAGTCGCGCGCTATCGCTCGCCTCGACGCCGACGAACGCGCCGACGCACTGCTCGACGGTCAGGCGCTCGGGATGCTCGTCGGGCTCGGTGTCCGCCCGCGAGTGGACCGGCACAGAGGAGAGCGATTCGACGTGGACGGCGAGCAGTCGCATACCGATAGCTCGGCTGTCGAGGAAAAAAGCGTGCCGACCCGCTATCGGCGCAGTCGCCAGAGCAGCGACCGTAGCTTGTAGCCGATAGAGCCCGTCTGATAGCCGTTCCAGCCGCTCATTCCACCGGCAAGCGTGCTTGCCGAGTACCCCTCGTCGTTCAGGAGCCCCGTCGCCCGCTTGGCGACGATGCCCATCTTGCAGACGACGACTATCTCCTCGTCGTCCGGTAGTTCGTCCAACTCCGCGCGGAACGACGACTCGTCGCCGCTCCGGAGGTCGTTGTACACCGGCACGTTATAACTGCCCGCTATCGAGCCCGATTGGTAAGCGTCGCGAGGGCGGATGTCGAGGACGAACGGTTCGTCGCCGTCGAGCCGGTCATCGAGTTCGTCCGGGTACGTAGTTGACACGTCAGCGTGTATGGGACCGCCGGAAAAAAGCGCCCGGATCCTCCGGGCACAGCAGTCCCCGCGGTTTGCCGGAGCCCCTCGGCATCGGATCCCCGGAACCGGACTGACCGATCAGGTCGGCGTCGCTCTTCGTGACGTCACTCGTCGAACTCGTACTCGCGATCGGTCTCCCGGAGGATGAACGTCCCGATGGCTAGTGTTCGCTTTGCGACGGTCGTGATCCGGAGGACGAAGGCGATGAACACGACGAACGGGGCGATACCGACGACGAAGCCCGCACTGATGAGCCAGACGAGATTGTCGATACCGAGCGTGGCTCCGGGTAGCGTGCTCGCATCGACGTACATGAGCATCGTCCCCATCACGGTCAGTGCGGGAATCGCGATGTACAGCAGCGCGCGCGAGAGGTTGATCAGTTCCCACTGGAAGTACAACGTCTTGAAGTGCTCGCGGGCCGGCCCGAAGAACTTCAGCACCTCGATCATCTCGTCCATTTCCTCGGTCGCCTCGTCAGACAGCGATTCGGCGTGCTTGGAACGGAGCTGTCGTGCTCTGCTGATCTTCCAGGAGTAGTTAAAATCGAGCGCGCTCCAGATCACCTCGAAGGTACCGAACTCTGCCCCCTTGAGGTTCGCTTTCACGGACTGGGCGTTCCGAATGACGTTGTCTGCGTACTCGTCGATCGTTTCTTCGAGTGTCTCGTCGCGCTCGTCTTCGATCTGCTCTTTGAGTCCGTTTGCCCGCTCCTCGATACTGTCGAGTAACACGTAGAGGAACGCGGACGGCTCCGCCGGACTCGTGCCGTCCTGGATCGCCGCTTCGACGTCCTGACGAAACGCCATTGCCTCGCTCATGCGCTCGCGCTGATCGCCGACTGCGCCCAGTTCCTGTGAAAGCACGAGTTGGTTGATCGTGACGACGATCGACGTCCCGGTGATGATCGCTCCGATGAACGCCGAGAAGATCCAGTGGTTCGCGTTGGCGCTCGCTACGACCGTCCGGAGCGGGCTGAATCCGATAGTACTCAGCGCGACCAGTGCGACGTAGACGATCACCAGGATCGCACCGACCAGCGCCCACCGCTGTACCCTGAGGAGGATCCAGAACCCGACACCGCTGCCACTGACTCGCTCGTGCATCGTGTCGCTTGGTTCCGAACTCATCTATCGTGGTGAGTGTCGGTTGCTGAATCCAAAAATGGACAGTGCGAGAAGCATTCGGCCGTCCCGGTTCGAGTCACCCACCGAACAGTCGTATCACCAGTCCGATCAGTATCAACAGGATTCCAGCGACGACACCGGCGCCGGGGAACGGAAATGGCAGCGGAACAATTGCGAGGACGAGTCCAAGACCGATGAGTATCGTTGAAAACCTGACCATGGCCCATGCGCAAACCACGACGCCCGCAGTAGTAAGTCTGTGTGGCGCTTTGAGAGATGGCGGAACCTGCAGCGGAAACGGCCCCGTTCTCGGCGGGCGTCAGTCGTCCTGGTCGGGGGCGGCCTCCTCGGGCGGCTCTCCTTCGAGGAGTTCCTCGCTCTCGAACCCCTCGCGGAGGTCTTTCTTCGAGAACTTTCCGGTCGCAGTCTTCGGAATCTCGTCGATGAACTTGAACCCGTCCGGGAGCCACCACTTCGGATACTCCGCTTCGAGCATCGATCGTAGCTCTTCGACGAGACGATCACGCGAGACGTCCGACGCGGTGACGACCATCGCGACGGGACGCTCCTGCCAGCGCTCGTGTGGCACGCCGATGACGGCGGCTTCGCTCACGTCGTCGTGCGCCATGATCGCGTTTTCGAGTTCCTGCGAGGAGATCCACTCCCCGCCGGATTTGATCACGTCGTCGGCCCGATCGACGATCTCGATGTACCCGTCCTCGTCGACGGTTACGATATCCCCGGTTCGCAGCCACTCGCCCTCGAAGTCCGTCTCGTTCGCTCTGGGTCGGTTGTAGTATTCGGTCGTGATCCACGGGCCGCGCACGTACAACTCGCCGAAGGCCTCGCCGTCCCACACGATCTCCTCGCCGTCGTCGCCGACGACTCTGAACTCCAGGCCGGGGACGATGAGTCCCTGTTTCGCCCGTTTCTCGAGTTTGGTCTCGGCCGACGCGTCCGCCAGGTCGTGCTTGATGGTCGCGACGGTCCCGACCGGCGACATCTCGGTCATCCCCCAGGCGTGGAGGACGTCGACGCCGAGTTCGCCGAACTGCTCGATGACCGCCTTCGGTGGGGCCGCACCGCCGATGATGATGTACTCGAGCGTCGAGAGGTCCACGTCGTTGTCCTCGACGTACTCCAGCAGATCGAGCCAGACCGTCGGCACTCCCGCTGCCATCGTCACCCCTTCCTCCTCGATGAGCCCTGCCAGATCCGCGGGCTCGGGTGCCGGACCGGGGAACACCTGTTTCGCGCCGGCGGCGGCCGCCGCGTAGGGCATCCCCCAGGCGTTGACGTGGAACATCGGTACGACCGGCATGATGACGTCCGAATCGTCGACGCCCAGCGCCTGGGGCGTCAACATCGCCATCGTGTGTGACCACATCATCTGCTGGGTGTACTCGACGCCTTTCGGCATACCGGTCGTCCCGGAGGTATAACACATCCCAGCACGGCGCTCGCCGTCGAGGTCGGGCCACTCGTAGGCCGCGGGCTGGTCCCCAACGAACGACTCGTAATCGACCATCGGGCCGAGGTCGACGTCCGGCACCGCCTCGCCCATGATCACGAACTGCTCGACGCTCTCGAAGGCCTCGGGGTCGTACGCCCCGGCGAGTTTCTCCGCGAGTGACGGGTCCACGAAGAGGATTCTGTCGTCGGCATCCTCGACGATATGCTGGATGTGACCGTCCGGAAGCAGGGGGTTGATCGTGTGGAGCTGTGCCCCCATGTTCGGGACGCCGAAGTACGTCTCGAAGTGTCTCGCCGTGTTCCAGCAGAAGGTCCCGACCCGGTCACCCTTCGAGATGCCAAACTCGTCGAGTGCGTTCGCCAGTTGTTTCGTCCGGTCGGCGTACTCGTCGTACGTGTATCGGGTCACGCCCTCCGGGGTTCGAGCGACTATTTCGTGGTCCGGATAGATGTGCTCGGCACGCCACAGGAACGGCGACAATGTCTGATCGTGTCCACCCATGGCTGCAAATTTATTATTAATAGTTATAAATGTTTGTGGGCGAACTCGGAACGGAGTGGCCGTTCGACCAGACGACTCGTGCACGCCCCGACCGACTGCGCCGCCGTACTGGCCGGGACTTCTATCGAACCGATGTAGGAACTGGTCGGTACGGGATCGGTTGAGGCGTCTCCCCGTCTGGAGGTCGCTTACTCCTCGTCGTCGCGGAGTTGCTCTAGTTCGTCGTCGATCTCGGAATCGGCGATTTCGGCCTCAACGTCGACGTCCTCTTCGAGTTCGGTTTCGAGATCAGGCTCCGCCACCGACTGTGGCTCCTCCTGCGTCGTCTCTTCGGCCTCCTCGGTCTCCTTGCCCATATCGGATTTGAGCGTCTCTAGCTCCGAGTCGACGGTTCCCTGCGTGTGGACGTCTTCCAGTTCCCGCTCCAGATCGTTCTTGTCCGAAAGCTGATCCTCGAGGACGCCCTCGTCCTGGAGTTCGTCCAGGGCGGCCGAGCGCGCTTCGAGTTCTTCGGTGTTCTCCTCGGCTCGCTCGATTGCTCGGCCGACGTCGCCGAACTGGTCGCCCGCGCCCGTCACGGCTTCGGAAACGCGGGCGCTGGCCTCCGCGGCCTCGTGGCGGGCCTTGATCGTCTCCTTTTTTGTTCGGAACTCCTCGATGCGTTGCTGGAGGGTCTCTTTCTGCTCGACGAGTTGGTCCTGTGTATTCTGTAGATCGGCGATCTGGCCCTCTAGCTCCTCGATCTGGGTCATCTTCGTCTTCTTCTTCTCGAGGGCACGCCGGGCGAGGTCCTCGCGGTCCTGCTTGACCGCCTGTCGGGCCTGCTCGTTGTGTTTCTCGACGTTGTCCTCGAGTTTGCGTTTTTGCATCTCCAATCGCTTCTTCTGGGTCGTCAGATCGGCGATTCCCTTCTTGACGTCCTGTAGTTCGTCACGAAGTTGCTCGTACGAGTAGTCCAGCGTCTCGCTGGGATCTTCGGCCCTGTTGAGCAGGGCGTTTACTTTCGATCGGATTACGTAACTTGCGCGCGAGAGCACTCCCATACCTTTCCTGTGTACCGCGTGATTAAAAACATCACCGACGTAACCGAAATGCATGCCAGAATCGGTACTCGTTCCCGGCCAGCGCGACGTCCGCGGGTCGCTCGATCAGGCCGGTACGGGAAGCGACGCCGTCGTCGTTGCCTGCCCACCCCATCCCGAGCATGGGGGGACGCGTCACGACGCCAGACTGACGGCGGTCTCGGACGCGCTCACTGGTGCCGGAATCGACTGCCTGCGCTTCGATTACGGGGCGTGGGACGAGGGCCACGGCGAGCGAGAAGACGCCCACAACGCGGTCGCCTGGGCGCGCGAGCGCTACGAGCGCGTTGGCCTGTTCGGCTATAGCTTCGGCGCGACCATCGCGCTACTCGCGGCCGTCGAAGCCAACCCTGGGGCAGTCTCCGCTCTCGCCCCCACGGCTTCGCTTGCACCCGACCTCGATGCTGTACCGGCACTCGACGCCATCGACGCGCCGGTGCAGGTCGTCTACGGTGCTCGCGACGCGACCGTCGACTGGGAACCGGTCGTCGAGCGCGCCCTGGAACTGGATCACCGGACTGACGAACTCGCCGCGGACCACTTCTTCGTCGGCCAGCACACCACGGTCGCGGATCGCGTCAGCGCGTTTCTGGTCGATATCGTTGCCCCGTGAGCGCGGCGACATGCCAAATCGCGTGACGCCACAACTTCAACTGCGTGGGACGGCTACTCGGTATCAATGCCTCCTACTGATCCTGCCGAGACTGCGCCATCCGACGCGGCCGACTCCCCAACCGACGCATCGCCCGAAACGGATGCCGAGAAACCAGCGGCGGCCCTCGCGACGTTCGTCGAGCGCGTCCTCGACATGAGCATCGACGACCTCGATGCGACGGCGACGGTTACGGGGCAGGACCCGACGCCAGGCCGGCAACTGCTCTCGCTCGTCGCCGACGCCGACTCGGCGACCGGCGTCCTGCCAACCCTTCCGATGTCACTGCTCGACGGGGCGGACGGTTTCGACGGCCTGCGGGCCGCGCTCGTCGTCACCGGTGCGGCCCGCGAGCGCCTCGACGGGCCTGCCCTCTCGCTCGTCGAATCACGCCTGGCCGGCGAGGACGTTACGCTCTACGGTCACGACGGCGACGCCCCCATCGGCCTCCTGTTGCTGGACGACGTCGCCGTCCTCTGTGCGTTCGATGCTACCGGCGAACCGGGCGCGCTGCTCGTAAGCCGCGCCCCCGAACTCCGGGCGTGGATCGCCGAAAGCTGTAGCCGGTATCGGGACGAATCCGACGTTCTGGTCGGATAGACCGCTCAGGCCGTCTCGAACTCGTCGAGTCGTGCGTCGAGCCACTGCTCGACGGCCGTGGCCGTCTCCTCGACCGTCGCCCCGGTCGTATCCACCAACTCGATACCCGCCTCGTCCGCGTTCTTCCGGAACCACTGGTTGAACTCGGCCTGTTTGTCCACATCGGCCCAGTAACTATCGCCCTCCCAGCCTGCCCGGTCTCGGAGGCGCTCGGCCTGCACGGCATCCTCACAGACCAGCGCCAGATAGTGAGAGTCGCCGAAGTAACGTCTGTTGGTTAACCCCTCGACGTTCTCGGGGACGCCAAGCCCCGTTGTGAACAGCACCGGTGGAACGCCCGACTGTGCGACTGTCCGGCAGAGTCGGAGCACGTACTCGTTGAACGTGGCCTCCTCGAACGCGCAGTCCTCGTGCGCGATACCGTCGTCCTCCAGCAACACGGCATCGACCCGCCCAGCAAGCATGCGACGGATCGTCGACTTGCCCGTCCCGGCCGCGCCGGTGACGATACAGAGGGGTGGCTGGACGAAGGACCGCTCGTGGCCACACTCGGGACAGACGACGAGCGACTCGTCCGATCGAACGGTCATATCGGCGCGCTGCACCCGGCAGGCCGGACAGACGTGAAGCATACTGGGTGAGTTGGGGCGCGTCGGAAAGAAGATATCGGCACTGGCGCCGGCGGTGGGTCGCGACGCTACAACTCCTCCAGCGGGACCACGACGACGGGCCGCGAGGACTGGCCGAGCAACTCAGAGGCGACCGAACCCATGCCCTGGTCGGCACCGGGTTCGCCGCTCCGCGGGCCGATGACCAGTTCGTCGACGTCGTGGTCCCCGGCGCTCGCGAGCAACTCCTCGACGGGGTCGCCGGTCCGTTGCTCCGTCTCGACGTCCGCGATGGCACCGAGGCGGACCGTTGCGACGTTGAGTGCCTCGCGGCCGTCCCGCGCGTCGTCGTCGGCCGACTGAACGTGAACCGCCACGACAGTATCGCCCGCTCCGGCCCGCCCTTCGAGGTAGTCGCAGGCGCTTGCGGTCGTGTGTACCGAGTCCGTCCCGAGAAGATAACGCATGTGTGACAGGGACACGCTCCTCGTTCCTAAACCCGCCGATATATTCCCCGGGAACGGGCCATTTTTGATCGTCGCGCCACACAAATAATTATACGCCATCGCTCCTGAGCGGGTTACACGAATCTAACATGTTCGCCCGACTCGATGATCTCAACGTCGTAGCCGTCAGGTCTCCCACGTAATATGGTCGATAGCAAACAGATTGAACGAACGAAGGCCATCCAGCGCCGAACCGGGCGGACGTTCCATGTCGCAACGCGATTTCTGCCCGAGCACGCGCGACATCCAACGTACGTCCTCTACGCGTTCTTCCGGGTGGCCGACGAAGTGGTCGACGATGCCGGAGATACACCGGCAGAAGAGCAGGCCGCACAGCTAGAAGCGTTTCGCGAACAGGCACTCGGCGAGAGCGAACCGGAGGGGCCAGTACTCGAAGCGTTCCGTGACATCGCCGTCGAACACGACATCTCCGAGAGCGAGATAGACGACTTCATCGACGCGATGAAGACGGATATCTACAAGAGTCGCTACGAAACCTACGCGGAACTCGAAGAGTACATGCGCGGGTCGGCTGCCGCCGTCGGCGTGATGATGACCGAGATAATGGATCTCGATCAGCCAGAGGCCGCGCTCCCGCATGCCGTCGCGCTCGGGGAGGCGTTCCAGTTGACGAACTTCCTCCGGGACGTTCGCGAGGACGTGATCGACCGGGACCGCATCTACCTCCCGTTAGAGACGCTCGAAGAGCACGACGCGTCGGTCGAGGACGTCGAAAACCTGGAGTTCACGCCCGAAATCGGGAGTGCGATCCAGTCCGAGATGGCCCGGACCGAGGCGCTCTATCAGGAGGGGGTCGCCGGAATCAAGTATCTCCCCGAGGACTGCCAGTTCCCCGTCCTGCTGTCGGCAGTTCTGTACGCCGACCACCACCGACTCATCCGCAAGTGTGGCTTCGATACGGTCTCGAACGAACCGGACCTGAGTATGGCCCGAAAGCTCTGGCTCGCGGCGCGGACCCGCTGGCACTGGCAGTGGAACCGTGATCCGGAAGCCGTCTTCCAGCGTGTCAGCTCTATTTCGGCAACCGACACGCCGCGACACGACCCGGATCGGCCGGACACCACGCCAGCGCAGTAGCTACTGTTCGATCGGTTGTTGGGGCGTCGTTCTCGTCAGGCCGGCAAAGTCGAACCAGTCCGCGCGGAACAGTGCCACCAGCAGTGCTGCGGCCAGCGCGACCGGAACGAGGTTGCCGAAGTAGAGATTGACCAGTCCCCAGAGAATGCCGAAACTGATCAGATCGTCGAGTACGTACTCACATCGGTCGAGACGTCGGTCCAGGGCGTCGGCGTCGAACGATAGCGTGAGCACGCCGACCGCGACGATGCCGGAGATAAGCCACCCGACGTAGTTCTGCACCGGCACGTCGTAGTACGCGCCGCCGGCGTCCCAGCCCCAGAAGCCGAGCGCGACCGCACCGGGGTCGAGCACGAGATCCATCGTGATGACGACGAGCAGGACCGACAGGAACCGGATCGGTAGCGACTCCATCCGGTCGCCGAGCATCAGCGTACAGAGCAGATAGCTGTTGAGCAGGATGGGGAAATAAAACACCGGCAGCGCGATTGGGACGGCGTCAGTAGCATCGGCCCGAGTTCGATCAGGTACTCGAAATCGCCGTAGGGGAATCCGGTAGTCACCCCGAGAAGTTCGATCCCCCAGCTAAACCCGACCAGCCCCGAGAGCCCGGTAGCGACCCGTCGATTGATCAGCGGTGCAAGCCCGCCGATCAGCGGGAGTCGCATCACCATCACCGCGCCCAGCAGGAGAAACGGATTGAACGCCAGCGACCGCGGCACCACGCCTTCGGCCGCAGCGATCAGCAGAACGGTCCCGACGAGGGGAAGGTGATCGCTATCGTCACACGGTTGTCCCGGATCAGCGAATCCAGTCTCCCTTCGACAGCGCGTCGCTCCATTACCCCGTACTCCGGTTGCATGACACATCAACGAACCGCTTCGGCGCGCCCTACATCGGCGGTGCGATTTCCCAGAGTTTCCCCATCGTCAGCACCGCGCCGACGGCAGTGTTGATCACCGGATACCACCAGTATGCGCGGTCGACGGGGACCGACGAAAGCCCGATAGCGGCGACGAGCACCGGATAGACGGCGAAGACGGCACCGAGTCGGGGATCCAGCAGTCCAAAGGCGACTGCGGCCAGTCCCCAGACGACGGTACAGTAGCCGTAGGTCGTCCGCTCGCCGAGTAGCGTTGCCGTCGTCTGGATACCGGCGCGTCTATCGGGTTCGATGTCGGGAATCGCCGAGAACGTATGCATCGCCATCGCCCAGAGCCACGCCCCGATAACGGCGATTACGGGCGGCTGGCTCCCTGCAACCGTCGCGTACGCCGCCATCGCGGGGACGACGTAGAGCCCGTTCGAGAGCGAGTCGAGCAGCGGCGTCGTCTTGAATCTCGCCGGGGGAGCGCTGTACTCCGCGCCGAGCAGGACGAACAGGCCGATCCAGGGCCAGGCCGCCGCTGGCAACAGCAGGGCGGTCGGAATCGCAGCACGCCACAGAGCAAAACGGCGTAGACGACGAAACGCTGGCCGCCCCAGCGCGCCTCGCGGCCGCCATCGTCTTTCTTGGGGTTTTCGGCGTCGATTTCGGCGTCGTAGACGTCGTTGATGCCGTAGAGGAAGACGTTCGCGGGCACGAGAAAGTACGCAAAGAGGGCGACCAGCACGGGCGATACGAGTGCGGACAGTTCCGACGCCCCGTAGACGCCGCCGACGGCGACCGGCCCGGCCAGATAGAGCCAGAACCGCGGCCGCGACAGCACGAACAGGTAGCGTAACCGCTCGCCGGGCGTCTGCTGGTTCGCCGCACCGCCAGTGGTCGTGGTCGGAATCACGTCGTCTGAGTCACGTGTTTCGGATCACTTAGTCGCGTCGCCGTAATCCTCGATCAGTTTGTTCGCGGCGTGTTCGCCGCTGATCAGACACATCGGCACGCCGATACCGGGGTTGGTGTACGATCCCGCGAAGTAGAGGCCGTCGACCTTGCTGGAACGGTGGTTCGGCCGGAAGACCGCGGTCTGGGTGAGCGTGTGGGCCATCCCCAGTGCCGTCCCGTCGTAGCTGTTGTACCGCCCGGCGAAATCGGAGACGGAGAATATCTCCTCGACGACGATTCGATCTCTGAGTTCCGTCCCGGTGTTCTCGGCGATATCGTCGAGGATGCGGTCCCGGTACCACTCGCGAGTCTCCTCGTCGTCGTCGAGGCCGGGCGCGATGGGCACGAGCGCAAAGAGGTTGCTGTGACCCTCCGGCGCGACGGTATCGTCGGTCTTCGAGGGGACACAGAGGTAGTAGGCGGGGTCGTCGGGCCACGCCGGTTCGTCGAAGATCTGCTCGAAATGCTCGTCCCACTGCGATGGCAGTACGAGCGTGTGGTGTTCGAGTTCGGGTACGTCGCCCTCGACGCCGAGATACATGAGAAAGGCGGAGGGAGCGTAGGTCTTCGACTCCCAGTACTCCTCGCTGTACTGGCGCTTCTCGGGCGGTAGTAGCTCCTGCTCGGTGTAGGGCATGTCGGCGTCGCTGACCACGTAGTCGACCTCTTCGCCGCCCGTCTCCGTCTCGACACGGAAGCCGCCCGCGCGGCCCTTGATCTCCGTGGCTGCCTCGCCGGTCCGGTACTCGACGCCGAGGTCGTCACCCAGTTCGATGATCCCGTCGACGACGCCGCCGATCCCGTTTTCGGGGTACCAGACGCCGAGGTTGAAGTCGACGTGGCTCATCAGGTTGTACAGCGCAGGCGTGTTGGTCGGCGACCCGCCGAGGAAGACGAGCGTGTACTGGACGATCTGTTGCAGTTTCGGATGGTCGAAGTAGTTCTCGACGTGGTCCTGCATCGATCCGATCAGCGAGAGGCCGCGCGCGTTGCGCAGGACATCCATGTCGATCCAGTCGCGGAACCGGCTACGGTCGGTGTAGACGAACCCGTCCATTCCGACACGGTAGTTCTCGCGTGACTGGTCGAGATATCGGTCCAGCGCCTCGCCAGCGCCGGGTTCGTAGGACTCGAACAGCGCCTTGTTCTGTTCGATGTCGGGGACGAGGTCGATGACCTCGCCGCTCTCGCGCTGGTGGCGGTTGGGGACGTCCTCGACGCTCTTGGAACCGGAGAGTGAGGTCTCGCCGTCGTCCTTGAAGAAGATCCGGTAATGGGGGTCGAGCCGTTCGAGTTCGTAGAACTCCTCTGGCTCCCGATCAAAGTAGCCGAAGAACCGCTCGAAGGCATCGGGCATCAAATACCACGACGGGCCCATATCGAAGTGGAAGCCGTCGCGGTCCATACGGCTTGCTCGGCCCCCGAGTTGCTCGTTCTTCTCGAAGACGGTGACATCCGCACCGGCATCAGCGAGGTAACAGGCAGTGGAGAGGCCGCCGAACCCGCTTCCGATTACGGCGACAGACTGTCCCGATAGAGGTTGCATACTCGGTGGGTAGGGCCGCCCGATTGTAAATGCTCCTGACAGGCACGGTCTCTCCGGTACTCGAACGGATTACTGCTCCGGACTGCTCCGACCTCGCCAACAGCCTCATACCGCTCCGTTCCGTGCTGAAGTAGACATGGAACTGAACGTACAGGGAGCCGCCTCGGCCGCCCCGTTTCTCGGGGCACAGGACCTGTTCGAGACCGAACACGATCTCGCCCGACCGGTCGAGGTGTACGTCCGCTCGAACCCCGACGAGCGAACGTGGACCTCCCACTACGACGACCACCACGTCCTGAACATCTCCGAGCAGGCGGCGACGAGCACGATGGCTCGCGAACTCGCTCTCCACGAACTCTCCCACATGTTACGCCACGAGGAGGGCCACCCATCTCACGTCCAATCGACCGAGGAAGTGCTCTTTCTCGCGCTCGCAGGACAGAGCGTCGAGCAGCGGACGCTCACGCACTGCTATCAGATCGCCAACCACATGAAGGATATCTACGCCGATGACATCACCCTCTCCGTCGGCCCGACGAACAAACTCGTCGCCTTCTTCGAGTCGAAACTCGCCGCCGCGCTCGCCGACCAGCCAGGGGCCGCCCCTGCAACCCCCGAGGTGCGCTTCGACGGTCACCGCGAACCAGCGCGACGACTCACCGCGGCGTCGGATACGGAGATGACCGTCGTCAACGCCGCCTTCGCGCTTGCGCTGCTGGAGCGCCACGACCTCGTCGAGGCCGACCATCGCCTCTACGACCTCGCGTACGCGGCGGCCCGGGACGCGCCCGGAATCGAACTGGAGGGGTTCAAACGCCGATTCAAGGACCTGCAGGACGACCCGGACCCAAGTGACTACCGGAAACATCTCGTCGACGCCACGCGGGCCTACGCGGCCGGGAGCGACCAGGCCGCCGACTGAGTCTTGCCAGTAGCGAACGAACAAAAACGAAGAAGCGAGAGTAGAGTTACCTTGCGGCGGCGGCGACGCGTTCCTTCTCTTCTTTCTGACTGACTGCGTACGTGTTGACGTCGTTGTTTGCGGCGCCGATAAGCTGGTTCGCGAGCGCCTCCTCGACGTCGATCGTCGTCTTGAACGAGGAGCCGTAGACGCCTTCTGCGATGACCTTCAGGGCCTGATCGACGCGGCGCTGGGGCGCGACGTCGACGGCCTTGGGGACGGAGATGCCACCGTACTTCAGGCGGACGGTCTCCTCACGCGGGGCGGCGTTCTCGACGGCCTGCACGAGCACCTGGATCGGGTTCTCCTCGGTGCGCTCGTGGATCATCTCGAAGGCCTCTCGGGTGATGTTGAGAGCCTGCGTCTTCTTGCCCGTGTTCTCGTCGGTCTGCATCAGACGGTTGATGAGTCGCTCGACGATCGAGATCTCGGATTTCTGGAACTGCTTGCCGGCGTGTCGACCCATCGTGTGGGCGACCGGCGTGACCGTGATGTACCGTTCGGTGCTGGGGTCGGAGTAGCTGATCCCCGTCACGTCCCACTCGCCGAACAGTTTGGCGACTGCGCTTTCGTCCTCGGTCTCGATTGACTCGTCGGCGTCGGATTGGTCTTCTGCCGCCATGATTATCGAACCGGTTTCTCCGCGTTTCCGCGCACGAGTTCGATCATCGAGACGCCGTTGACTTTCTCGACCTTGTAGTTAACGCCGGAGAGGTCACCCATCGCACGACCTTTCGCACCGCCGATCCCGGCGATGGTAACTTCGTCGTGTTCGTCGATAAAGGAGATTGCGCCGTCGCCGGGACAGAAGGCCGTGACCTGTTTGCCGTTCTTGATCAGCTGGACACGGACGCATTTCCGGATCGCAGAGTTGGGCTGTTTCGCTTCGATGCCCACTTTCTCCAGAACGATACCTCGACCCTGTGGAGCGCCCTCCAGTGGGTCGGACTTCTCGCCGAGGCCGCGCTCGCGTCGCGCGTACTCCGAGTCGGACCACCGTGCGCTCTGGCGGTCTTTCTTTATCTTCCGCGCGGCGTATTTGCCGTTTGCCATAGTACACCCGACTACCCGATGGAACCACTTAAGCATCCCCTTTTATCTCCGGAGTTACGGCGTGAGGTGCCTCGACAGGGTGTGATAAAGCGATCTGAGACCGTTGTATGGTCGTAGCGGTTCGCCTCGGTCGTGAAACGAAACGGTTCCTGTCGGGGCTATCCGATCACAAGCGAGTCTCGGATCGGCCGCCTTACGGCGACTTAGTGGCTTCGGCGTCGAAGCCCTGGTCGGACGTGTAACCCTCCCCGAACTGTAACGTAGTAGAACTGACCCGTCAGTCCCGATACGTTCGAGTACGTTCGAGTACTATCAGCTCATTGTAAGATATTTGTACCCGCGGGGGACTCTCCTTCGCCATGGACCAACCACTGCTCGGACAGTCGATCGATCTGAAGCCAGTCCCGATCCTAACGGGGAACGGCGATGTCTGAACGCGTCGATATCGGGGCCGTGGCGACCGCCGCGGCAGCGGCCGGCGCACAGGTCGCGGCTGCCGGTTTCGAGGCCGACCTCGACGTCGATATCAAAGGTAATGGCGAGGGCCCGGTCGGCCCGGCGGATGTCGTCACCGAAACCGACCGGGAAGCACAGCGCCACGTCGTCGAGGTTCTGACCGACCGGGATCCCGCGGCGACCATCGTCGGCGAGGAAAACGACGCCGTCAAAACGGTCCCATCGACGGGGCGGGCGTGGGTAATCGATCCGATCGATGGCACGTTCAATTTCGTCCGGGGCCTCCACTACTGGACGACAAGCGTCGCGGCGACTGTCGACGGCGAGCCAGTAGCCGCTTGCAGCGTACTCCCCGCGATTGGAACGACGTATCACGCGGAGGAAACGGGCGCGCATCGCGACGACGAGCCGATCACCGTCAGCGAGCAGTCGGACGAACGATCCGCGACAGTCGCCCCGATTATTCCTCCGTCCTACGGTGAGCGCGAGACGTACGTCGAGGGGCTGGGAGCGGTCTTCGAACGGTTCGGGACGACACTCCGGCTCTGTAGCGCGCAGGCGACGTTCGCGCTGATCGCAGACGGGAGTCTCGACGCCGCGGTAACGCCACAGCGACCGAACCCTTGGGACAGTCTCGCCGGAGCACACCTGGTTCGTCAGGCCGGCGGCGTCGTTACTGACCTCGACGGCGACCGGTGGACCGCGGATAGTGATAGTATGGTCGTCTCGAACGGTGCAGTGCACGAGCAGTTACTCGATGCTGCACAGGGGTTGCGGTAGTCTGTGCTGTCGACTGACGCAGGCTGCTACCCGCTGGCCGCTGGCCCGATAGTCCCGAGGCCGATATCGTGAGCAACGGCCTTGCGCTGTCCGTCGCCGGAGCCGTGATACTGGGTAGCTATGTCGTAGCAGTCAAACGATACTTCGACCACTACCCGCCGACGCTGTTCGTCGGAGCGACCTACGCTGTCGGCGTTACGTGGTATCTCCCGATAGTATTACTGACGACCCCCGTCGCTGCGGTCGTCCCCGTTGTCGGGCCACGTGGCGGCATCGTCCTGCTCGGAACGGCCGGCTTCACCGCGCTTGCGCTATTTACGTTCTACAGGGCGCTCACGCTCGGCGACGTCTCCTACGTTGCACCGATTAGCAAGATTGTTCCGGTGTTTGTTCTGCCACTGGAGGTGGTGTTGCTCGGGCAGTACCTTTCGGTCCTGCAGGTCGCGGGCGTCGTCGTCGCAACGTTCGCAGTCTACGTAGCGAACTATCGCAGCGGCTCGCTGTTTGCGCCGGTTCGACGACTCGTCCACAGCAAGGCGGCTCTGCTGCGCTCGCGAGCGCGGCCGCGTTCGGCGTCGTCGACATCGGAAAGCGCGTCAGTATGCAGGAACTCGGTATTCCGCCCGAAGGGTTCGTCCTCACCATGCTCGTGCTGGTCCCCCTGTTGCTCTCGCCGGCGGCCGTCGGTAACCGCCACGCAGTCGACTGGTGGGGAGACCGCCGGAAACTGGCTGTCGCCGGTCTGGTCCTCGTCGTCGGACAACACGTCGTTGCGATGGCGTTCGAGACGCTGCCGGCAAGTGTCGTTTCGCCGGTCGTAAACACGCAGGCCGTCGTTGCGGTGGTCCTCGGGAGTCTCCTGCTGGGTGAATCACGGGTCCGGGTCAGGCTGACTGCGGCGGGACTCGCCGTCTTCGGTATCCTGCTCATCTCGCTCGGGTGAGGTCGCCCCGAAGCTTCTTTATCAGAACTCGTGCAGATACGAGCGGCTTGCCTCCCCGCAGCGGCAACGAACCACCCATCTCGAACTATAGCCGTACGTTCCAGTCTGGTGACCGCGATAGAGACTCGTACATCTACCCCATACGATATATAAAAATTATTAAGTTTCATGAGGTAGTGACCTCTCTACCGTCATGATGGCCTCGAACCCATCGGAACGGCCGATACGCACGGTTTGTCGACGATCCTTTCTCGCTGGAACCGGTGGGCCCCTGACCAGTGGCGGGCCGGCCGGATGCCGAGGTCAGGGCGAACAGAGCCCAACACAGAGCGATGGGGGCCGGGCCGGCGACGCCGTGTATCACTCGGACCACGCCGATACCCGGTCGAACCACGAGGAGCGCCAACAGCCGATTGCGAGCGCTGATTCGTGATGTCGGACAGTACCGGACCCACCGAGTATGACGCGTTGTTGCTGGACATGGACGGCGTGCTGGTCGAACCCACGCCCGGACCCGTTCTCGACAGTGCCGTTTCTGCGACGTTCGAGGCGTTCGACGTCGATGACCCGGATCCCGAGGCGTACGAGGTCCTTCGCTCGCTGTCTGCCGCCACGCCGCAGACGGTCGACCGAGTCGGTCGCACCTACGACGTCGATACCGAGACCCTCTGGCGAATGCGTGAACGGATCGCCGCCGACCGGCAGATAGCAACCCTCGATGAGGGCGGAAAACGGGTGTACGACGACGTCGTGACGTTGCGTTCGGTCGAGGTTGCGGTCGGTGTCGTCAGCAATAATCAGCAACGAACCGTCGACGCAATCGTTAGCCGGAACGGTCTCGATAGCCAGTTCGACGCCTGGTCGGGGCTCGACCCGACGGTTGAGGGGCTCCGTCGCGCGAAGCCAGCACCCTGTTACATCGAAGCGATGCTCGACGAACTCGACGCCGAGACAGCGTTGTTCGTCGGAGATAGCCTTTCAGACATCCACGCGGCACAGTTGGCGGGAATCGATAGCGCCCTTCTGTGCCGAAACGGGGATTCCCCGAAACCGCTGAAATCGAACCGACCTACGACCTCACATCGCTGTCTGAACTTGCCGAACTGATGCACCCGGAGTCAGCACTGACGACTCCGCTCGTATCGAAGCCGAACTCGAGCGGTCGACACGCGCCGGGACACGCCGCTCTGGCGGTGCGAGCGAGGCACTGTTGACCCTCGCCCGCCTCGACCGCCCGACATCCGAGAAGCGAACCCGGTTTGCCGTCGTCGCCGACCCGCACGTCTCTCCTGATGCTGCGGGAACGCCAAAGCTCTACCACCAGGGTGTCGGCCGACTCCGACGCGCCTTCGCCGACGCCGAAACCCGCGACATCGACGCGGTGCTCTCGGTCGGCGACCTGACGAAAGACGGTGCACCCGACGAATACACCCAGTTCGACGAGTGTCTCGACGACCTGAGCGTCCCCTTCTTTTCAGTTCCCGGAAACCACGACGCGCCCAAAGCGTCGACTGACGTCTACCAGCACGGCGACGAACACGAGACCCCGCCGATCGATCGGTTCGTCGCACAGTATACGACCGGAGAGCTACCGTTTCATCTCCGACTTGGTGACATCGACCTGCTCGGCCTGAACTCGGCTTCGACGCCGGATGGCGAGCTATCGACATCACACGACGGAACGGTCTCTCCCGAGCAGCTAAAGTGGCTCGACGACAGGCTCGCGGAACTGGACTCCGCGGTGGTCCTCATGCATCACAACACGCCCCAGATGTACGAACAGCTCCGTTCGTACGCTGAGGCCGCCCATCCCGAGATGGGGATGCCGCCGACGATGCGCGAGCCCGACCGACTCGTCGAGACGCTCCAGCAACACGACGTGCCGCTGGTGCTCAGCGGCCATCTACACATTCCCGGGGTAGCCGAGACGGGGACGGTTCGTGAACTGACGGTCCCGGCTACCTGCAGCTACCCTCAGGGGTACGTGCTGGTCGACATCGGGCCGAACGGAACGGTGATCGAATACGTCCCGGTCGCGGCAGCCGACGAGATGGCCGAAGCACACGCCGAGCGTCGGACTGCCGGGGATACCTCCCAGGGGCTGGCAGCGTTTTCGGCGATACAGCTCGCCTCAGCGCCGCTACTCGACGATTGGGCACAGTCTTCGGAGTGACCGCCAGCTAACGCTTCGATCAGCTACGTCGAGACGAAAAACAGTGCCGCTACGTCAACTGCACGTCTTCGATATCGAAATGTCGCTCGGCCAGCAGGCGGGCGGCGTCAATGTTCGATCCGCCCTCCCCGATGGCGACGCCGGTGTCTTCCTCTGCGACTTCGGCATACGCGACCAGTCCGTCGTTTTCGCTGATCGTTACGTTGTACACCGCGGCGGGAGCGAGCGCGTTCGCGACGAACTCCTCGGCGGTCGGCGCGTCCTCGACCAGTTTGACGTCCTTGCCGATCCGCTCTTCCGCCTTTCTGACGTTCTCCCCGCCGGGGCCGATTGCCTGGGCCATGTCGCCGGTGGCGACGAGAATCAGGAGTCGGTCCTCCTCCTCGTCGACCACACAATCGCGGGCTTCGGCACCTGTCGCGTCCTCGAAGGCGACCAGATACTGCCGCGCCGCGTCCGACAGGGTGACCGTCATCAGTCGGAACTCGTCTCGACGTCCGGGCTAAACGAACCCATCCGGAGGTCGACGTCGCCGGTGCCGAGTTTGATCGGCTTCCCGACGATGACGTTCTCCGTGACGCCGTCGAGGTCGTCGACCTCGCCATGGATCGCGGCGTCGAGCAGGTGGTTCACCGTCACCTCGAACGCCGCGCGAGCGAGCACGCTGTCCTTGTTGCCGGAGATGCCGTGTCGGCCGATCGACTCGACCGTCCCGGGGTTCGTCATCATGTCGGCGACCAGCATCAGATGCCGGACGTTCACGTCGTCCAGACCCTGCTCTTCGAGCGTGTCCATCGTCTCGTTGATGATGGCCTCGCGAGTGGCCTCGATGCCGAGGTTCCGATTCACTTCGTGGATGTTGTTGGTCGTCACGCGAGAGGAATCGACGCCCTCGATGGCGAGTGCGTCGCCGAAGGCCGATCCCTCGGTGTAGAGGACGAACTCCTCGCCGTCCTCGGTTTCCTCCTTCCGGATGACGACCCGGGAGATCTCCTCGATCCCCTTGAACGTGATCTCGCGAAGCTCCTCGACGAGCTGGAGCAGGTCACGATAGCTGGGCTCTTTCGGGCCGAACTGGATGACCGATCCGTCCTGGATCGTCTCGACGCCGAGGTTCGCCTCGATCGTATCGGCGATGCCTTCGGGCTCGATCATTCGCTCTTCGAGCGTGTCCTCGTTGAGGTCGATCCGCACGCGCATGTCCGCGACGTTCGTCGAGACGTCACCGAGCGCGAGGATCTTCGTCGCTTCGAGGTTCCAGACGACCTCGTGGGCTTTCTCGCGGTCCTCCGCGTACTCGTCCTCGAGGTGGACCGTCATCGTCGGCGTATCGGGCTCTTTCCGCGCGTCGACGAGTTCGATCAGTCGCGGCAGTCCCTGCGTCACGTCGATCTCCGCGACACCCGCGTAGTGGAACGTGTTCATGGTCATCTGCGTTCCGGGCTCCCCGATCGACTGGGCGCTGACGGTCCCGACGGGGTCGAGCGGATCGATCCGCGTGTCGAGATATCGGTTCTCGACGACGGTGACGATGTCGTTTGCCTCTTCGATGCTCAGGTCGCGCTCTTCGAGCGTCTCGTAGACCTTGTTCTTGAGTCGGCGGGGCAGGTCGGTGTCCTCGACGATCGCCTCCTCGTCGTTGCTGATGTCGAACTCCAGTCGCTCAGTCATCGTCCACCTCCGTGGCTGCCGGTTCAGGCTCACTCTCCGGCTCCGTCATCGGCGGCTGGATGCGCCGCGCGTCGGAGTGTTCCGAGAGGTTCGTCGGCGGTTCCTCGCGGCCCATGAACTGTTCTTTCTCGGTGTCGTCGGCGAACTCCGCCTCGACGATCTGGTCGGCGATATCCTCGACATCGATCTCGTTATCCGCGTGTGAGGAGACCTTCACCGGACTGGTGCCGTCCTCGCCGAACTCGAACTGGACGATGGTGTCCGAGGTGTCCCGGACAGTGCCGTCGTACTGCGTTTCGAGTTCGGAGAGAGCGTTGATCAGCCGGCGCTGGAGGTAGCCGGACTTGGACGTCCGGACTGCCGTGTCGACCAGGCCCTCACGGCCACCCATCGCGTGGAAGAAGAACTCCCGCGGGTCCAGGCCTTCCGTGTACGAGTGCTCGACGAAGCCGTGTGCGTCCGCCGAGAGGTCGTTTGGCTTGTAGTGAGAGAGCGTCCGGTCCTCGTAGCCGCGGTTGATCCGCTCGCCACGAACTGCCTGCTGGCCGACACAGCCGGCCATCTGGGTCAGGTTCAGCATCGACCCACGCGCACCGGACTCGGCCATGATGACGGCCGGATTGTCGTCGTCGAAGTGCTCTTCGGCGATGTCTCCGGCGTTGTCACGCGCCTTGCCCAGCGTCTGCATGATCTTCATCTCGAGGGTCTCGTGGACCGTTCGACCGGGCAGGGATTCGAGTTCGCCCGCCTCGTAGGTCTCGATCAGCTCTTCGACGCGGTCGTAGGCGTCGTCAATCGTCTCGCTGATCCGCTCGCGCGCGTCGTAGGAGACCGTCTCGTCGTCGATCGCAATCGAGAACCCGAAGTGCATGATCGAGCGCATCGCGAGCGCGGCGATCTCGTTGATCAGCTGTCGGGCTCGTGTCTCGCCGTGGACCTTCGTGACGGTGTCGACGATTTCGCCGCCGAACGCGCCGACGCCGTCCTCGTCGATCGTTCCCTTGACGAGTTGGCCGTTCTCGATGAGCACGTCGTCGCCCGCCGAGGACATGAACTCGAGGTTGAGGTCATCGGGCAGCAGTTCGGAGAACAGCTGTCGACCCGTCCAGTACGGTTTGCCGTCCTCGACGCCGTCCTCGGGCGGCAGTTCGTCGACGTGTGTCGCACGAAGCAGGTCCAGTGCCTGCGTCTCGTTGAAGTGTGGGTTATCGTTCGTCAGCAGGTACGTTCCGGAGATGTGGTCCTGAATCGCGCCGATGATGTTCTCACCGAAGCGCGGGCTGAGGATCTGTTCCTGAACCCGCATCAGGACGCGTGCCTCCGCACGGGCCTCCTCGTTCTGGAGGGCGTGCATGTTCATCTCGTCGCCGTCAAAGTCAGCGTTGTACGGCGGACAGACAACGGTGTTCAGTCGGAACGTCTTGTACGGCATCACGACGACTTCGTGCGCCATGATGGACATCCGGTGTAGCGACGGCTGTCGGTTGAAGATGATGATGTCGCCGTCGACCAGGTGACGGTTGACCTCCCAACCGGACTCGACCTTCTCGGCGAGTTCCTCGCAGTTCTTCTCGGTCACCTTCAGTCGGCGACCGTCAGGTCGCTTGACGTAGTTCGCACCGGGGTGGCCTTCGGGCCCGTTCGAGACGTACTGTCGGGCCTGCCGGAGGTTGCGCTCGGTGACGTTCATCGTCTGGGTCATCTCCTTTGCGACGTGGTCCGGGACGCCGACTTCGTTGAGGCTGAGCGTCGGGTCCGGCGAGATGACGGTTCGGGCCGAGAAGTTCACGCGCTTCCCGGAGAGGCTGCCTCGGAAGCGACCCTCCTTCCCTTTGAGTCGCTGTGAAAGCGTCTTCAGCGGGCGACCGGAGCGGTGTCGCGCCGGCGGCGTCCCGCTGATCTCGTTGTCCATGAACGTGGTGACGTGGTACTGGAGCAGTTCCCAGAGGTCCTCGATAATCAACTGCGGTGCACCCGCCTCACGGTTCTCCATGAACCGCTGGTTGATGCGGATGATGTCGACCAGTTTGTGGGTCAGGTCGTCCTCGCTACGCTGACCGTTGTCCAGGGTAATCGAGGGGCGTGCGGTCACCGGCGGCACTGGCAGCACAGTGAGAATCATCCATTCCGGGCGCGAGCGCTCGGAGTTGATTCCCAGTACCTCGATGTCCTCGTCCGGGATAGCCTCGAACCAGTCCCGGATGTCGCTGGGCATTAGCTTGTTCATGTCCTCCTCGGTCAGGTCGAGGTCGAGTGCTTTCTCGATGGCTTTCCGGTCGTCTTCGCGCGGCCGGAACTCGCCGCCGAGAATGTCGTTGACTCGGGAGAGGTCGATGCCGGTCTTGTCGGCCAGATCCTGGGGCGGCATCGGATCGCGGTCCTCTTCTTCGTCTCCCTGCATTGCCGCGGAGATCAGCTGTGGGTACTCGCTGGTGAGCACCTGCTGGACCTCGTAGTAGGTCGTCGGTTTCTCGTGGTTGATGTCGTACTGCTGCTCGCCACAGTGGGGGCAGACATCCTTCTTGCGAGCCTGGCGGATCCCGGCCTTGGTGACGTCGTTGACGTCGTTGCTCAGCTTCTTCGTGGTCTCCAGTTCGTCGTGGAACTCCTCTTTCTCGTCCTCGGTCAGCAGTAGCTTCGAGCAGTCACGACAGGTCCCACGCAGTAGACGTCGGATGAGCTTCGTGAAGCCGACGTGGATGACCGGGGCGGCGAGTTCGATGTGACCGAAGTGACCCGGGCACGAGCCCGAATGCTGGCCACAGCTCGGACATTCGAGTCCGGGGTCGATTACGCCGAGTCGCGGGTCCATCAGCCCCATGTCGATGGGGAACCCGTCGTCGTCGTAGGTGTCCGCCGTGATGACCTTCGTGACGGACATATCGCGGTACGTCTCCGGATCCATGAGCCCGAACTCGATGCCGCCGAGCTCTTTTGGTGTTTCTACGTTCATGTTAGACTGCATCCTCCAGTTTGAGTCGGGGCCGGATGCCAAGCGCCATCATCTCGTCGAGCAGCAGTTTGAACGCATAGCTGATCTCGATCTTGTGAATGTCGCTTTCGTCCCCGGTAAGCTGGTCGTATACGCGGTTCTGGTTGACGTCGTTGACGGCGACCATCCCCGTCTCGGCGGAGATGTACACCTCTTCGCGGTCGGACTCGTCGAGGAGTCGTTCCTTGAGCGTCATTGCCGCGCCGTGACCGATGAAGACGTCCCGTTCCATCTCTCCGATACGGAGTCCGCCTTCGCGGGCACGTCCCTCGGTTGGCTGCCGAGTCAGGACCTGCACCGGCCCGCGCGAGCGGGCGTGCAGTTTGTTCGACACCATGTGGTAGAGTTTCTGGTAGAAGATGGTGCCGACGAAGATCTCGGCCTCGATCTTCTCACCGGAGATGCCGGAGTACATGGTCTCTTTGCCAGAGGACTGGAAGCCGTGTTCTTCGAGCATCCCGCGGAGTTCGCTCTCGTCCTCGCCGGTAAACGGCGTCCCGTCGACACGGCGGCCCTCCATCGAACCGACCTTGCCGCCGATCATCTCCAGGATGTGCCCGACCGTCATCCGCGACGGCAGTGCGTGCGGATTGACGAGCAGGTCCGGGACGACGCCCTCCTCGGTGAACGGCATGTCCTCCTGGGGCGCGAGATGGCCGACGACACCTTTCTGACCGTGTCGGCTCGCGAACTTGTCGCCGAGTTCGGGAATCCGCTCGTCCCGAACCGAGACCTTCGAGAGTTTGGACCCGTCCTCGCCCTCCATCAGCGTGACAGTGTCGACGACACCATCCTCGCCCGAGCGCATGGTGACGCTGGTTTCGCGGCGTTTCTGCGGGCTGAGACCGCCCATGTCGTCCGGCTCTTCGAGGAATCGCGGTGGACTCGTCTTGCCGAGCAGCACGGAGTTCTCGTCGACGCGCGTCTCGGGGTTGACGAGGCCGTCCTCGTCCAGATGCGTGTAGGCGTCCTCGCCACGTGCGCCGCGGACGTCATCGTCGGGAATCTCGAAGCGGTCCTCCTGACCGCCGGGATAGCGCCGTTCTTCGCCCTCGTAGGTTCGGAAGAAGTGCGAGCGGGCGAGTGCGCGGTCGACCGATCCCTGATTCATCACCAGTGCGTCCTCGATGTTGAACCCTTCATACGACATGACGGCGACGACGAAGTTCTGTGCCGCCGGTCGGTCGTCGTAGCCGATCTGCTCGGTGGTCTGGGTCTTGACCATCGATAGCTGCGGGTAGTGCAGGAGGTGCTGGCGCGTGTCCGGTCGGATCCGGTAGTTCGCGGAGGGGAGACCGAGCGACTGCTTGATCATCCCTGCGCCCATCGTAATTCGCGGGCTGGCGTTGTGCTCGGGGTAGGGGATCATCCCTGCACCGATCCCGAAGATCAGTTGCGGGTCGATCTCCATGTGGGTGTGATCCTCGGTCACATCGTCCTCGTCGACGGCGACGTAGATGTCCTCTTCCTCCTCGGCGTCGATGAACTCGACGTAGCCCATCTCGACGAGATCCTCGAACTCGAGTTCGCCCTCTTCGAGGGCCTCTATCTCCTCGTCGGAGACGAGCGTGTCGCCGTCGGTGACGACGAGCAGCGGGCGACGGGCACGGCCCGCGTCCGCGTTGACGATCACTTCCCGGGTTCGCTGGTCGACCGAGACGTTGACCATCTCGCTGACCTCGCCGCGGCGGCGGGCCTCTCGGATCTGATCCGCGAGCCGTTCGGGCTCGGGATGTGTTCCGACCAGACTTCCGTTGACGTACACCTTCGCTTCGCGTTCTTGTTGTTGGCTCATATCAGTCACTCTCCACTCGTCTGTCGACGCCCTCGATGCCGGGGATCCCCTCGACACCCATAGAGGCGAGTTCTCGTTTCAGTTCCTTTTCGTCCTCGACGTCCTGTGAGAGTTCCATCGCTTGCGCGAAGTTCTTCACCAGCCCACAGTTCGGTCCCTCGGGGGTCTCGGAGGGACAGATACGGCCCACTGCGTGGCGTGCAGGTCCCGCGCCTCGAAGTGTGGCTGACTGCGCGAGAGCGGCGAGCGCAGTCGGCGGAGGTGAGAGAGCACGCCCATGAAGTCGGTCCGATCGACCAACTGTGAGACGCCGGAGCGGCCTCCGACCCAGTTCCCGGTCGCAATCGGGTGTTCGAGCCGCTCGGTCAGCACGTCAGAGCGGACGACCGTGTTCACGGAGAGCTGACGATTCCGCATGTTGGCGCGTTCGAGCTGGTATTTGACGTCCCGTGCGAGCTTGTTCAGCGCGGTCCGGAACAGGTCTTTCATCAGGTCGCCGCTGACCTTCAGACGCTTGTTGGCGTAGTGGTCCTTGTCGTCGGATTCGCGGCGGCCAAGCGCAGCTCGAAGCAGGCCTCCGCCATCCGGCAGAGGTAATAGGCCTTGTTGATACGGACGTCCTCCTCCTCGACGCCCTCCTCGTGGAGGTGCGGAAGCAGGTAGCGGTCGATAACGTAGTTGGCGCGTTTGAGCTGGTAGTTCTTGCCCTGGCCGGAGGCGACGCGCTCGCCCAGCGTCTCGATTGCCCCTTCGGTCGTCTGGACGTCGGCGGCCTCCAGGTTTTCGAGCATGAACTTCACGATCTCCGGGTCGTCGGAGACGCGGTGGACGATCTCCTCGTCGGATTCGAGTCCGAGCGCGCGAACGAGCGTGACGAAGTTGACGCTCCCCGACACGGACGGGAACGAGACTTCGAGCAGGCCGTCACGGGTACGCTCGGTGAGCACGAGAGCGCGGTAGCCACGGCGCTGGCTGAACGTTTTGGCGACCTGGATCTCGTCGCCGTACTTGGTGTCGTACTCGGCGAGGATCTTGTTCGGCGCGAGGTCCTCGCTCGTCATCAGTACGCGCTCGGAGCCGTTGACGATGAAGTAGCCACCGGGGTCGGCGGGGTCCTCGCCGATCTCGATCAGTTCCTCGTCGCTGAAGCCGGCGATGTTACACTTCTCGGAGCCGACCATGACGGGCATCCGACCGACTTTCGTCTCGGTGCTGTCGACGACGCGCTCTTCGCCCTCTTCCGGATCGCCTTTCACGATCTCCATCTCCATGAAGACCGGCGCGGAGTAGGTGATGTTGCGCAGGCGCGCTTCCTGCGGGTAGAGCAGTTCTTCGCTACCGTCGGCCTCGCGAACCCGCGGCGTCACGACGCGGACGTCGCCGAGTTCGACGTGGACAGGCTCTTCGCCCTCCTTGTCACCGATGTCGGTGTCGATCGTCTCCTTCTCGTCGACGACCTGCTGCATCCCTCGATTGAGGAAGGAGTTGAACGAACGGTAGTGGTGTTCTGCGAGTCGTTCCTTTCCAAAATACTCCCGCGAGATCGTACGTCTATCTTCCTGATTCATTATTCAACCACCATTCGATAGGTGACGGCTCGATCGGTCGTCCGCGAGTCCCGAACGATCTTGATTACGTCGCCGACCTCCGCGTCATCGGGCAGTGCCGGGTCCGCCCGTTTGATTTTCGGCAGGTCTGTGCGTCCGATGTCGTACTCCTCGAGCAGTTCGTCGAGAACGTCTTCCTCGACGACTGAGTGCTCGGGGACGAGTTCGTGTTGGCTTACGTCTACCATGTGTTGTGGGTCTGATCGGAGAGAGAAACTGCTATCACGAGATACTACAGGCCCGTAAAGACGCAGGGCTATTAAGGCTTACCAAGTACGTTGGGATTTACAGCTATCGGGCCCCAGAAGGAGCGGGCAAACTCGGGTCAACGCACACGGATCTGTCGACTGTCAGTATCTGTCGCTACAAGAGCGATGTTTATAGGGTTTGTGGCGTCGTGGCACGGCTGTCTCCCGGTGCCATACGCTCTTTATTTGGAAAGCCTTAAGAACGAGACTGGGCAACGATAGGATGCGTTCGAAAGCCCGGGTGGTGTAGTGGCCTATCATATGACCCTGTCACGGTCGTGACGCGGGTTCAAATCCCGCCTCGGGCGCTTTCTGCTGACGCAAATTGGCGAGCGCAGCGAGCCACTGCGTCAGCGAAACGCCGATAGAAGGGATTTGAAGCAGGGAACAGCTTTGCTGTGACCGGGGTTCAAATCCCGGAGCGGCATTGCCGCTCCGACCTTCGCGAACGCCCTGCGTTCGCTCAGTCCCGCCTCGGGCGTACTTTTGCGGCGGTTTCACGAACCCGTGAGTGACACCTCGTGGCGTCGGCGGCGCCACGGCGAACAACATCGACGAGCACCGCGCAGCGTGTGCTCGTCACTCCGTGAGCCGTAAATACCCTCTAAGGGATTTGAACTACGCAAACCGAACGGACGGAGGTTTGCCTCGGGTTCAAACCTCAGTTCTGCATTTCCTGCGCTATCTGTCACTGGCACAACACTCATGAGACTCCCCAATGACGAATCGAGTATGGCCGAGCGCCAGCAGGACGAGGAGTCGGAGGACGATGAGGGCGGAAAGTACGACTCGTACGTCGACCGTGCGCTCGATCTGTTGGAACTGATCGACCCGTTCTAGAGGCCGGTGCCGCTGTCGGCGTCCGGCAGTTCGTACGTCTCGCTCTCGATACCCAGTTCTTCCAGCGCGGCTTCGAGGTGACGTTCCTCGGCGTACTCCGCGCCGTCTTCGACGCGCAGACGCTGGGCGGTCGCAAGCACCTCTCCGCGGCGCTCGTCGGGCACGTCGAACTTGTCGGTCGCGAGTTCGATGGTGAGGCCGTTGTGATCGCGGGTGTACAGCGAGTGGAAGATGCCCCGGTCGAACTCGTTGTAGCCGTGGCCGGCGTCGTCGAGCGCCTCGCGTGTTGCGACGAACTGCTCGGGGTCGACCGAGAAGGAGAGATGGTGGACGGAGCCGACGCTGTGGCGCTGGGGCCGGGGATCCGAGTCGCGCTCGTCGGTGACGAAGAACGTGAGAATGCGGCCGTCGCCGGTGTCGAAGAAGAGGTGCGTCTGGTTGGGGTCGTCGAGGTTGGGCTGGCGAAGCACCAGCGGCATGCCGAGCAGGTCGCGATAGAACTCGACGGTGTCCGCTTCGTTGCTACCGATGACGGAGATGTGGTCGGTGCCGGCTAGCTGAATCGGGCTGTCGGGCCGTTCTGCGGTGACGTCGGGTGTCTCGGTCATACCTGTTCTAGGGATCACGAAGGAAAATACCTGCCTGTGAGTGCCGTCTTGGACTGCTCAAAACACATGATTCGGGCTGATCTTCAGCAGCACGCGTTCGGTGACGATCTCGTTCGATTCGGTGTACTCCTGACCAGTGTAGCGCTCTGAGAGTTCGTCGATATGCTCGCGTGCATCCTCGGTCGTGTGTTCGACGACTTCGCCATACACCGAGACGCGCCGGTAGGGATTGTCGGGATCGGTCATACTAACGCCCACCTTCGGGTCCTCCCGGACGTTCCGCTCCTTCCGGCGGTCGCGCTCGGTGTTGACCAGCAGTAGCTCCTCCTCGACGTCGTAGTCGATCCAGACCGGTGTGACGTGGGGGAAGCCGTTGGGGAGCTTCGTCGCGATGTGTGCGATTGTCGATCGCTCGAATAGGTCGTGGTACTCTGATGGAATCGCGGCCATACCGGTGCTTGTACCGCTTGGAACTTGTGTGTTATACCCGGGCATGGATCGGCCGCGGGAGAACGGTTCGCAGGGCGGCTCCAATGCGAGGGGCTTAAGTTAGTCCCCGGGAAAGCGTAGGTGTAGTCAGCCCGGGTGGTGTAGTGGCCTATCATATGACCCTGTCACGGTCGTGACGCGGGTTCAAATCCCGCCTCGGGCGCTTTCTGCGAACCAATATCCACGAGCGACCGCGTTGCGTGTCGCTCGGACGTCTGTGAGCAGAACGCCGTACTGCGGAATTTGAACGACGGAACGAGCGAACATCGTGAGCGAAGTTCCGGCAGTTCACAATCCCGCCTCGGGCGTACTTTTGCGGCGGTTTCACGAACCCGTGAGTGACACCTCGTGGCGTCGGCGGCGCCACGGCGAACAACATCGACGAGCACCGCGCAGCGTGTGCTCGTCACTCCGTGAGCCGTAAATACCCTCTATGGGATTTGAACTACGCAAGACGAGCGGAGCGAGTCTTGCACGGGTTCAAATTCCGGAGCGGCAATGCCGCTCCGACCTTCGCGAACGCCCTGCGTTCGCTCAGTCTCGACTGTCGCTGTCAGTCGGCGTGTACTTCGCTTTGCTCAGTACACTCCCGCCTCGGGCGCACCCTCTGCGGCGGTTTTTACGACTCTCGAAGCAACCCGCTCGCCGACTGAGACGCTGAAAAACCCGGGAAAAGCCGCCCTGATAGCTACTGCAAGAAGTGCTCGACCTTACTCCAGCAGGTTCTCGCCGGTCATGACTTCGGGCTGGTCGATATCCATCAGGTCGAGCATCGTGGGCGCGAGGTCACAGAGCGAACCGCCCTCGCGGATCGTCTTCCCGTCGTCGTCGCCGTCGGGGCTGATGTAGAGGAAGGGGACGAGGTTGTAGGTGTGGGCGGTGTGTGGGTCGTCTTCGGTGCCCATGTCGTCGGCGTTGCCATGGTCGGCGGTGACGAGGACGTTGGCGTCGTACTCCTCCAGCGCGTCGGCGAGCCGGCCGAGCTGTTCGTCGACCGCTTCGACGGCCTCGGTGGCGGCCTCGAAGTCGCCCGTGTGGCCAACCATGTCGGCGTTGGCGTAGTTGAGCACCATCGCGTCCGGGTCGTCGCTCCCGAGGACGTCGATGGCGGTGTCGGTCACCTCGGGCGCGCTCATCTCCGGCTGGAGGTCGTAGGTCGGCACGTCCGGGCTCTCGACGATCTCCCGGATCTCGCCCTCGAACTCGACCTCGCGGCCGCCGTTGAGGAAGTAGGTGACGTGGGCGTACTTCTCCGATTCGGCGAGTCGTAACTGCGTTTTGCCGGTGTTCGCGAGCACCTCGCCGAGGACGTCCTCTGGCTGGTCCGGCGGGAAGGCAACGGGGACGTCGAACGTCTTGTCGTACTGGGTCATCGTCGTGACCGTGATATCCGGTGGCGATGTCTCGAACTCCCACTCGGGGCGGATGTCCGCGAGCATCCGGGTAAGCTGTCGGGCACGATCCGAGCGGAAATTGAAGAAGACGACGCTATCGCCGTCGTCGAGCGCTTCGCCGCCCTCGATCGTGGTCGGTTCGACGAACTCGTCGGTGGTGTCGCGGTCGTAGGACTGCCTGACGGCCTCGACGGCGGACTCGGCGGTGTGGTCGCCCTCGCGGTTGACGATTGCGTCGTAGGCGCGGCGGGTGCGCTCCCAGTTCTGGTCCCGATCCATCGCGTAGTAGCGGCCGGTGACGGTGGCGATTTCGCCGGTGCCGTGGCGTTCGACGGCGGCTTCGAGGTCTTCGAGGTAGCCCTCGCCGCCGTGGGGTGCGGTGTCGCGGCCGTCCATGAAGGCGTGCGTGGTCGCTTCGACGCCGTGTTCGGCGGCCATCTCGATCAGCGCGTGGAGATGTTCCTGCGAGGAGTGGACCCCGCCGTCGCTGACCAGTCCCATGAAGTGGACCCGCCCGTCGTTTGCCTCGGCGTGGTCGAAGGCAGTCTGGATCGCGTCGTTACTCTGGAACGAACTGTCGTTGATGGCGTCGTTGATCCGGGTGTACTCCTGGTAGACGACGCGGCCCGCACCGATGTTGAGGTGACCGACCTCGCTGTTGCCCATCTGTCCATCCGGGAGTCCGACGCGGCGTCCAGCGACCTCCAGCGTGCCGTACGCGCCTGTATCAGCCAGCCGCTCGAAATTTGGTGTGTCGGCGGCCTTTACTGCGTCGCGGCGGTCGTGTTCGCCGATACCCCAGCCGTCGAGGATGACCAGTGCAGCATCCATGGCTCAACAGAGACGCTTATCCTGTAACTACTCTTCGTTTGCCGGCGCGGAGTTCGGTGCCCTCGACAGGATGCCGGAGGTGTGCTGGACACCCCAGTTGACAGTCCATCCGCTCGTATCTACTCGTAGTGACGGATATGTACGACACGATTCTCGTGCCGACTGACGGAAGCGAGGTAGCGGAGGCGGCAGTCGACGGCGCGGTTGCCCTCGCCGAACGTCACGACGCCGCACTGCACGTTATTCACGTCATAGAACTCGGCGAGTTCCCCACCGAGGTCGCCTCCGAGGCGGCCGAAGAACTCTCTCAGGACGCCGATCAGTTGCTGGCGTCGGTCGTCAGCGCGGGGGATCAGGTCGGGGTGACGCCGACCACGGAGGCCGTCGAAACGGATCGGTCGGTCCACCAGGAAATCGTCGAGTACGCCGAGAACCACGACGCCGATCTGATCGTCATGGGGACCCGCGGCCGCAGGGGGATCGACCAGCGATTGCTCGGGAGCACCACTGAACGGACGCTCCGCGCGTCGCCTGTCCCGGTCCTGACCATGCACGAGGGAGCGGTCCTCGACCCCGACTTCGAGACGATCCTCGTACCGACTGACGGAAGCGATGTCGCGAACGCCGCCGCCGACCACGCGATCAGCCTCGCCGAGCGTCACGACGCCGCACTGCACGTCGTTCACGTCGTCGACGTCGCCGCGACCTCACCACTGGGCGAGAGCGCCGCCGTCCTCGCAGGACTGGAGGACGCCGGGAAAAAGGCCGTCGACGACGTCATCGACCGGGCGAACGGGGCGGAGGTCCGCTCCGTCCAGGCGTCGGTGCTCAGCGGGTCGCCCGCCCGAAGCATTCTGGACTACACCGACGATCACGATATTGACCTGGTCGTGATGGGCACGCACGGCCGGTCCGGTCTCGAACGGTACCTGATCGGGAGCGTCACCGAGACGGTCACCCGTCTGGCCGACGTTCCGGTGCTCTCCATGCCGGATCGGACGGACGGGGAGTGATCGGCCGGAGCATCCGCCGCCCTGTCGACAGTCTGCGGAGCGCAGTGCCGGTTCGACAGGACGAGGGCGCGGTGCCCGTTCGGAACGGGGTCCACTACGGTCGCCTATCCATCCCTCAGTACCGCTATATACTCGGACGTATCTGCTGAAAACAACGCTTATGCCCCTACTGCCGCAACTCGACAGTGATGACCGGATCTACAGACATGACCCGCGTCGCCTTCGTCTGCGTCCAGAACGCCGGCCGGAGTCAGATGGCCACAGCCTTCGCCCAGCGCGAACGGAAGCACCGGGGCGTCGTCGACGAGATCGAGATCCTGACCGGGGGTACTCATCCCGCAGAGCACGTCCACGAGGAGGTCGTGACCGTGATGGACGAGGAGGGGTTCGATCTGCGCGAAAAGACGCCAAAGGACATCACGCCAGACGAACTCCAGGCAGTCGACTACGTCATTACGATGGGCTGTTCGGCCCAGGACGTCTGTCCGGCGACCTGGAACGGCGAGAACCGCGACTGGGGGCTCGACGATCCGGACGGGCAGGGTCTCGACGCTGTCCGAGAGATCAGAGACGAGATTGCCGGGCGTGTCGACGACCTGTTCGACGAACTGCTCGCCGAGACCGAGGCGGCCTGACGGCCGGGAACCACGAGAACCCGCTGGTTTTATCGCTCCGCCGCCGAGTGGTGAGCACGTGACGCTGGATCCGGTACAGTTCGAGGGGATCACCCAACTCGCGAGACGGATCAATCAGTCGGTCGACGAGACCGACCAACAGCAGTTCGTCCGGACCGTCTGGGAGGAGTTTCTCGATCCGCTGGCCGACGACGGTCGGGTGGTTCTGGAGCCACTCGGCGAGCAACGCCGCTGTGAGGTCGCTATCGACGACGTCGCCCTGCAGGATCCGGAGTTCCAGAGCAGTCACGGACTCGACTCGGGGACGATCAACCCCACGTCGTTCAAAAACGGACTCGTTCTCGACGTCGCGCAGGCCGCGATGGCGTCGAGTCCCTCGGATCTCGATCTCCACAGGGATCGCACCGTGGTCGTGACGGCCCACGTCAGCGACAAGATGTCGAAAGACGTCTCGACGGACTGGACACAGTGGGACGAGGGCAACACCGACCGGCGGATCCTCCAGGCCCCACGCGTCTCCCGGTTCGAGGAGAGCGTCGTCCACGAACTCGGCCTGTATCTCGCGGAGAGCCACCATGCGCTCGAACACGCCGACGCCGTCGACGACCTGTTCGTGCTCGACGGGCCCATCTATCCGAAAGGGATGTTGAACTGGACCGACCGGGCACCCGAACTCGCCGACCTCCTTCAGGACGAACAGGAGCCTCGCGACGTCATCGCGAACTACGTCGAACTCGTCGAGACGTTCGTCGAGCGGGAGGTGCCGCTGGTCGGCTTCGTGAAGAACCCGACGACAAAAGCCATCACCCGGACGCTTCGAGAGACCGGTCAGGAAGCGCCGTGGGTCAACGATACCGCCTTCTTTACTCGGGTGCTCGAACAGGTCGAGTTCGCCGAGCGAGAGGGGCCAAACGGCGACTCCAGCCGTGAACGCACCCGCGCGACCGACGTACTCACGTTCACTAACTGGTTCCGCTCGCGCGGCGGTGCGGATCGCTTCCTCAGTGCGGACGGCGATGCCTTCGGCGTCGAGCGCTCTCTCGATCCGGAAGATTACGAGGTTACGTTTTTTCCGATCTACGACCCCCGCGACGACCTGCTCTACCGGATCGAGGCCCCCTACGCCTTCACGAAGTCGGCCGACTGCCGCGAGCGCCTCGCGATGCAGTTGCTCGCAGACGTCGCCGCCGAGCGCGGCCCGCCGCTCTCGGTCCAGAAAGCGGACGAACTCGCCCGGATCAGTGCCGAGGGGACGGATTCGCTACGCTCGGAGCTGAAGCGACGTTCAACACTGACCGCATGCATAGCTACGATGACCGCCGGTGGGGCGGCGAGGAGTTCTAGGCCGGAACGTCCGGTTCCGTCTTTTCGAGTTCGACATCGACGTCAGCGGCGGCGACGCCGACGCGAGCGAACTGCGTCCGGACGTGTTCTTTGGCCGCTTCGACCGCCTGCTCGCGCGTGTCGAACCCGCGCGGCATCGGCGACTCGAAGGCCACGTTGATCGGTTCGCCGTCGATTTTTTGTTCGCCCCCGCCGCTCTCGACCTCGTAAAACGCGTCACAGACCCAGACATAGGCGGCGTCCTCGTCGGGCGCGCCCTTGAACGTCGGTGCCGATTCGCCCCGCTCGTACAGCGTGCCCGTCAGGGCCGTTCCGCCCGCCTGCCCGCGCACCAGTAGCATATTCTACCAGAGGGCGCCAGCAGTGAAAAGGCCATTGCAGGGCGTGATTGCGCTCAACCGTCCTCGTTATGGCTCCGATATCTACGTCGAGACGGAGGAGACCCAGACGGCTGAACAGGTAGCAGACTAACACTTCGTTCGCGGCGCGGTCCCGCTTTTCGACGCTCTTTCGTTTTTTCCAGTCCGTACGTTCAGGGAAACGCGTTTCACTGATGGGCTACATTCCCTGAGCATGGCCGATCTGAACGATTTCGACGAGTACGGCGGGGACGATGGTGGGACGGGTGACGGCGCGTCCACCGCCGAGAGCGATGCCGACGACGAGTTCGAGACCGTCGAGACGGCGCCTGCAACGGCCGAAGAGGGCATCGGGACTATCGCCGTCTCGCAGGGGCTTCGGATCCACGAGGACGAGGAGGATTCGACGGTCCGGGCCTACGTCACGAAGGGGAACCGGTCCTCGGTCCGGATCGGCAAGTATCTGCTCGCGCCGTATCCGGACGGCGAGACGCTGTTCTGCCGGATCGCGGGACTGGAGTACGCCCAGGAGTTCCACGCCGACGACGCAACGGAGATCCACGCACGGCGCGCGATGGCGCAGGACGGTATCGACGAGGCCGACTACAAGTTCCTCGCGGATCTGGAGCCATTGGCCGTTCTGTACAGTACTGACGGCGACCTCAAGCGCCGAATGACCGACCGGGTTCCCAAACCCCAGACCACGATCAGGAAGCCGACGATACGTCCGAGATCAAGACCGGCCTCAAGATCCCCGAGGACGGCGTCTTCCTCGGCCACCTCGCCGTCGGCGGCGAGAAGGTTCGGACGAGCGCCCAGCCACCGACGATCGATTACCGGCTCAACGACGACTACGAGGACGGCGACCCCCTCGTCTTCCGGCACACCCTGATCGCGGGCGGCACCGGGTCAGGCAAGACCCACAGCGCCAAGAACGTTCTCCGGCAGTTCCTCGCGGACGAACGCACCTACCGGATGGACGACGGGCGTTCGGTGACGCCGGCGGTCGTCCAGTTCGACCCGCAGGACGAGTACGCCCAGATGCACGACGACAACGAGTCGCTGGATCGGGAGACTGCCCGCCGCTACGAGCGCGAGGGCGTCGTTCACGGCGGCCACGATGACACCATCGCGTTCGTCCCGAAAGTCGGCAACGCGACCTACGCCACCGACGACCACCGCGCCGAGCAGGTCGAGTTCACCATCCCCTTCTCGATGGTGCGGGACAACGAGTGGCTGGTCGCCGGGGGTGGCCTCAACGACAACCAGTACAACGGGCTCCGCCATCTGCTCGACCGGTTCTTCCGCGAATACGGTGCCAGTGGAACCTACGATCAGTTCCAGACGTTCATGGACGACCCGGCGCTCCGCGAGGAACTCAACGAGTCCGGGCGCGTCCACGAGGCGACGTTCGACGCGGTCAACCGACGCGTTCGCGGGTTCGGGTCGGTGTTTGATCAGGACGCCCGGCCGATCACCGAGCAGATCAACCGCTTCGTCCGGCCCGGCGGGCTAACGGTCGTGCCGACGTATCACATCAACGATACACGGGCGGCCGAGACCATCGTCCTCGCGGTGTCGAGCCTGCTCGTCGATCAGAAGCTCTCGAATGACCCGAACTACGACCGTATCAAGGAGACGCCGGTCGTGCTGGGGATGGACGAGGCACACAACTTCCTGACCGATGCCGAGAGCGCACAGGCCCGTCGAGTGATCGGCAAGTTCACCGACGCCGCCAAACAGGGTCGAAAAGAGCGACTGGGGCTCTTCCTCATCACGCAGGATCCACAGGACATCGCCGACCCCGTATTCAAGCAGATCAACACGACTGTCGTCCTGAACCTCGGTGACGAAGACGCTATCAAGAGCGTCAACATCCCATCGAACCTGGAGAGCAAGGTGCCGTACATGGAGAAAGGCCAGATGGTCGTCTACTCGCCGGACAACTCCGAACCGGTCGAAATAATCGGGCTCTCGAACTGTCTGACCAGACACAACTAGATAGTCTGTCCCAACACCCGTTCCCGGGGGTGGATTTTTGAGGATGCCGCCTGGAACTATTGTATGAGCAAGACAGTACTGATCGCGATCGACGGATCGCCACAGTCGGACGACGCTCTCGATCACGCCATCGCCGAGTTTCCCGACGCTGAACTAATCGGGTTGACCGTGATCGATCCGGGCGAGGCCGGCTACGCCGTCGAGGGTGCCGCCGCCGAGTTCCCGTCAAGCTGGTACGAGACAGCAGAAGAGGACGCAAACTCCGTGCTCGAAGAGGCCGAAGAACATGCAAAATCGGCTGGAGCCGACCTCAAAAAGGCGAGCGAGATCGGCCGACCGGCGAACACGATCGTCAGATACGCCGAAGAACACGACATCGATCACATCGTCATGGGCAGTCACGGACGGACTGGCATGAGCCGGATCCTGCTCGGGAGCGTCGCCGAAACGGTGATGCGCCGGTCCACGGTCCCAGTGACAGTCGTTCGATAGCGGGCGGACTACTCGACTTTCTCGACGGAGACGTTATCGTTCTCCGATCCGTCTCCACGATCCTCCAACAGCAGTCCAGTGAGACCGGCGACGACCAGCCCCGCCCCCAGCGCTCGGGTTTGTCTGACGTACCAGTCCCGTGGCTGTAGTTCGGTTGGGTTCTCGAACCCACTTCCCAGCAACTTCAGGTTTAGTTTGAGCGACTGTCTCGGCAGCAGTAGTGAGAGCAGTCCCTGTAACGCCATCCACCCGTAGCCGATCTTTCGCAGTTTCGATCCGAACATACGGGTAGATGTTGGAGCGCCGGCGATATAATGCTCACGGGGTTGATAGCTCGATAAACGTTGGATAGCCCAGAACGCTCGCAGGTCGTCGAGAACTGCCGCTGCGCTGCCGTCGTCGATTGCCGCTCGTGCGGCCTCGAGCCCTTCGTCGAGGGTTTCGGCGTCGCCGCCGGCGTAGATCCGGAACGCAGCGTTCAGTGCCACGGCGTCCGCGAAGTGATCCTCACGCTCCCCTGCGACGACCTCCTCGGTAATCGTCGACGAGTCCGTCCGGACGTCGTCGACGTGGAGGTCTTCCTCCTCGAAATCCATGCCGTACTCCGGCGTCTCGATCTCGTAATCCTCGAACTCGCCCTCGTCGGTGCCGTCCGCCTGCCACTCGGCGACTTTCGTGTAGCCGGGTCGGATATCGTCGTAGCCTTCCATGCCCTGGAACATGATCACCTTCCCGGGCGAGACCTGCTCGGTCTGTCGGAACGTGTCGACGACCTTCTTGGCAAAGGAGAGATGATAGAAGCTTCCGAGGTGGACGTCGGCGTTGGCCGGGTTCGCGAGCGTCTCGATGGTGTTTACGAACGTCCGGACACCCATCATATCCCGTCGATCGAACAGGTCGTCGATCTCGGGGTTGAATTCGGGCTGGTAGTAGAAGCCAAAGCCGGTCTCGTCGACCATCTCGGCGCTCTCTTCGACGCCGAGTTCGGTCCGAACGCCGAGTTCGTCGAGGACGTGCTTGTACGCCGTCTCCTTCTGGGTCGGGACGCGGTCGCCGCTGTGGGTGACGATGGGCGTTCCTGCTCCCGCGGCGACGATTCCCGCGGCGACGCCGAGCAGTGCTGACCGGTGTTTCCCGTCGTAGTTCGCGCCACAGTCGACCGGGTCGGCGTCCGGTTCGGCGACAACTGTCGACTCCTCGGCCATCACATCGACGTATGCGGCCAGTTCCTCGGGCGTGTTGCGTTTCCAGCGGTTTGCCAGCCAGAACGCACCGAGCGTCGTGTGGTCCGGTTCGCCACCGAGGATGCGCTGAAAGGCCTCGCGGGCCTGCTCCCGGGACATGTCGTCGGCCGACTTCGGACCGGAGCCGACGACTGCGGTCATCAAGCGTTTGAGCGGCCACTCGCCGTACTTCTGAGACGTCTGGGTCATAACTGCGCGTTAGAGGAGCACGCGCAAAAACGTCCCGTTTCCCGCAGGTGACTGCAACCCACTGCATAGCTAACAGGCGGCAGGTCGTATCGCCGGAGCGGCGTGCCGCACACCCGCGAACCGCCCCGGAGCGGTCGGTCAGAGCATGCGGGGCCGTGCCGCGGGATCACTCAAAAACGTGTGGACTGCCCGAAAGTGACGGCTGCTCCGTATCGACCCGAAAGACGTAGGTTTACGCCGTCCAACTCCGGGACAATGAACTCCCGGTCGACCGACTGGCGCGAGTCTATCGACGACGTCGACGCGTCGATTATCGACGGTTTCCAGAGCGGCTTCCCGATCGAAGCGCGGCCGTTCCGTGCCGTCGGAGAGGCGGTCGGTGTCAGCGAGGCGGAGGCGATAGAGCGTGTTACGCGGCTGTACGAGCAGGGTATTTTCCGCCGGTTCGGCGCGGTCCTCAACCCCCGTCATCGGTAGTTCGGCCCTCGCGGCGGTGCAGGCTCCCGACGAACGGTTCGGAGAGATCGCCGACGTGATCAACGGCTACCAGCAGATCAACCACAACTACCGCCGGGATCACGAGTGGAACATGTGGTTCGTCGTCACGGCCGGTTCCCGGGAGCGCCGCGACCAGATTCTCGCCGAAATCGAAGAGCGAACTGGCTGTACCGTGCTGGTTCTACCGATGCTAACGGACTTCTACATCAATCTGGAGTTCCCCGTCGTCAACGCCGATCGGTTCGCCCGCGAGGGGTTGGCCAGCGAGGGTTCGACGGATGCCAGCGCGACGCGGATCAGCGAGGATGCTGCGGGCGACCTCTCGCAGTTCGAGGGCGAACTGCTGCTGGAGATTCAGGCGGGCTTTCCGCTCTCGGCGACTCCGTACGCGGACATCGCCGAGGCGCTTGACGCCGACGTCTCGGACGTCATTAGGGCGATCAATCGCCTGCTGAGACCGGCTGTATCAAGCGGATCGGCTGCGTGGTCAACCACGTCGTGACCGGTTTCGACAACAACTGCATGGTCGTCTGGGACGTCGACGACGAGGAACTCGACGAGCGCGGCGTTGCAGTCGGCGAACTCCCGTACGTGACGCTGTGTTATCACCGTCCACGCCGTCCCGAACTCGACTGGGAGTACAACCTCTTCACGATGATTCATGGACGGGATCCTGATGCCGTCGACGAGAAGATAGACGAACTGGCGGCCGAGCACCTGCCGTACGATCACGAACGGCTGTACTCGACGGAGACGCTGAAACAGACCGGGGCGCGCTACGAAGATCTGGTGTGAGCTACTCTGCGGTCGTATAGAGGATCGGTGCGACGATGACCAGCGCGAAGCCGACGAGCCGGTACATAATGTTCTCGGTCATCGAAAACGGGACCGCGATGAAGATGACGCCGAACAGAATCGCGTTCAGGGCCAGTATCTTGCGCGACCGGAGGGGAGCGATCCCAGCATCACCAGAACGAACGTCAGTGCCAGCACGTGCCCGATGTGGTAGTCGAGCAGGAACGTGTCCAGCAGTTGCAGTGGAAGCGCGTTCATTGGTTATCCGATATTGCTACCGTGCGGATGATTAAAGTTCCGTTACTCCGCGGGTCATCTCTTATCCCATCGGGCCGGCGAGGTCGAGCGGTCGGATCCAGACGTACCAGACCAGCACGACCATCCCGAAGAAACTCATCCCGAACACGAACGTCCCGATAATGCTGTAGCCGGCGGCGTTGAGAAACCGGGCGATGATTCCGGGTATTACGACTCCCGCCGCAACGATGGCAATGGCCTTTGCGACCAGTCCGTAATCGGCCTCATTGCTGTTCGCGCTCATCGGTCACCACCGTCACGGGGCTCTCCTTCGATCATACCGGAGTTTGTAGCCGTGGCTCCCTGAATGGCTCGGTTCGGCTCGTCGTCCCGGCCCAGGACGACGCCCGGGTACGTTCGAGCGTCTAGATCAGCCGGTACACGCCCCGACTCTCCGAGACACGTCCCCGCTGGGCCAGTTTCTCCAGACTCGTCGTCACGTACTCCGCCGGAACGTCGCGTTCTGCGGCGTACTCGACAACCTCGTCCTCAGTCGGTGCGTCGAGCGTTCGCAATGCCTCTAGAACCGTTTCCTTCCGGGTCTGGGAACTCCCGCCCCGGTCGTCGAACTGCTCGGCGGCCGCGTCGATTTCGTCGGCGTCGAGCCCCGAACCTTCCAGATACTCCCGGTCGTCGACGCCGGCGTCCTCGATCTGGTTCTCTAGCTGGCCGAAGGAGTCGACGTTCGCGAACGCATCGCCGTGGTCGCTACGGTTGGCGAGTATCGACGCGCGCAGTTCGCGGGCGTGGTCCTCGTCGTCGGTCTCGGCGAACTTGTGTAGCCGGTCGAACTGGTGGGTCTTCCCGCACCGGGAACACTGTGCTGTGCCCTGGCGTCCCTCGACGAGCCAGAGATTACTGCAGTTGTTACAGCCGACGACCGCGTACATACCGCCAGCTTGTCGGTGGACGGTAATGAACGCACCGGCGACGGTCGGCGGTAGGTCCGGTCGACCTCAATCACCGGGCCCCCGACCGATCCGTCGGTCGCCCCGGGAGCCGCCCAGCCAGCTATTTACGATCCTCCTCCGTATGCCCCGGTATGCAAGTTCTCGGCCCGGACGACAGCGACTCGACCGAAGCCGTCGACGGCGTCCACCTCTCCCTGCTCGCCGGCGGCGAGGAAATGAACGTCCAGCGCTTCGAGATCGACCCCGACGCCGTCGTTCCCGAACACGACCACCCGCACGAACAGACCGGCGTCGTCCTCTCGGGGACGCTCACGTTCGTTCTCGCGGACGGCACCGAAAAAGTGGTCGGCCCCGGCGACACCTACGCGATTCCCGGCGGGGAGCCCCACGGCGCTGAGAACCGGACCGACGAAGTCGTCGAAGGCATCGACGTGTTCGCCCCGCCCCGGACGGATCCGGCGTGGCAGGACGACGTCGAGTGATCAGATCGCATCGTTCGGGTCGTGGTGCTCGGCCATGCGCCGGGCCTCCGTGGCGTACCGCTCGCGCAGCGACTCGTCGTTGACATCGCCGAGATTGCTCGGGTCGGCCTCGACCGCGGCAGTGGTCTCCCGCACGTCGGTAAACGAGGTGAGCGCCCGCTCCTTGCGGAAATACTGCTCGCCGTCCGTCGTCGCGTAGGTGAGAATGATCAGGTTCTGCTCGTCGTCCGAGTAGGTCCGTTCGACCAGCCAGACGCGGACTGTCTCCGGTTCCTCGCTCATAGTTCAGTCGTCTCCCTCTGGGCGCAAACCGTTTGTGACGATCACTCGACGGTCTTGTACATCTTCACGTGGGGGATGCCCGCTTCCTCGAACTCCTCGCCGCGGCGCTCGTAGCCGACTGACCGGTAGAAGCCGGCCGCGCGCGTCTGCGAGTGAAGTTTGAGTTTCGTCATTCCTCCTGCTCGGGCCTCGGCCTCGACGGCCCGCATCAGCGCCTCGCCGACGCCCTGCTCGCGCCGCGATTCGAGCACGGCGACTCGTTCGACCTTCCCGAGGCCGTCCTCCGGTTCGCGGAGCCGTGCGGCCCCGACCGGTTCGTCGCCGTCGTAAGCGACGAAATGTGTCGCGTGGTCCTCGTGCTCGTCATACTCCAACTCCTCGTCGACGCCCTGCTCGTCGACGAAGACGGTCCGTCGGACCGCGTAGGCGTCCTCGCGCTCGGCCATCGACTCGACGACTCGTACTTCGGTCATGAGAGTGGCGTACGGAACGGTGGTTGGTTAGCGTTACGACCCGTCGCTCGGGGTGACTCGTACCGCAGAAAATCGGAGACTGAGAGCAGGCGCTCTATGAGAGTTTCTCGATGTCCCCGGATATCTCTGATCTCCGGGTGCTCGAAAAGCGGTCTACGACAGCTTTTCGATGTGCTCGCCCAACGGGCGAGCGCCAGAGAAACTCTCTACGAGAGTTTCTTGATGTTCTCGATGACTGCTTCGGCGAACTCGCTGGTCGCTACCTTCGTACCGCCCTCGATCTGTCGTTCGAGGTCGTAGGTAACGGTGCCCGAGGAGATGGTCTCCTCAACGGCGTCCCGGATGAGGTCTGCGGCGTCGGACCAGCCCAGATAATCGAGCATCTCGCGGCCCGAAAGGATCATCGCGGTCGGGTTGACCTTGTCCTCGCCGGCGTACTTGGGCGCGGAGCCGTGAACCGGTTCGGCGAGACAGCGGCCGTGGCCGAAGTTCGCGCCGGGTGCGATGCCGAGCCCGCCGATCTGTGCGCCGGCGGCGTCGGACATGTAATCACCGTTGAGGTTCATCGTTGCGATGACCTCGTACTCGTCGGTTCGGGTGAGGAGCTGCTGGAGCATGTTGTCGGCGATGCGGTCCTGCACGACAACGGTGCCCTCGGGCTGTTCGCCCTCGTAGTCCTCCCACAGATCGTCCTCGACGATGACGTCCTCGCCGTACTCCTCTTCGGCGACCTCGTAGCCCCAGTCGCGGAAGGCTCCCTCGGTGAACTTCATGATGTTACCCTTGTGGACGAGGGTCACCGAATCGCGGTCGTTGGCGAGGGCGTAGTCGATCGCTTCGCGGACCAGTCGCTTGGAGCCGAACTCGGAGATCGGTTTGACGCCGATGCCGACCGGCCCATCGTGGATGACGTCGGCGATCTCCATGTCGTCTTCGAGGAAGTCACGGACCTGTTCGACTTCGTCGGTACCGGCTTCCCATTCGACGCCGGCGTAGACGTCCTCGGTGTTCTCCCGGAAGGTGATCATGTCCATCTCCTCGGGGGATTTGACGGGCGAGGGAACGCCGTCGATGTAGTAGGTCGGCCGGACGTTGGCGTACATGTCCAGCGTCTGCCGGAGCGCGACGTTGAGCGAGCGAAAGCCCGCTCCGACGGGTGTCGTCAGCGGGCCCTTGATAGCCACGCGGTGGTTGCGAATGGCACTGACGGTGTCCTCGGGGAGGTTCTCGTCATACTTTTCACGAGCGGACTCGCCTGCGTAGAGACGCATCCAGGAGATCGAGCGGCCGGTCGCTTCCGCAGCGGCGTCAAGTACCTTCTGTGCGGCCGGGCCGACGTCGGTGCCGATCCCGTCACCGTGAATAATAGGGATAATCGGGTTTGCTGGCACGTCGAGTTCGCCAGTTTCCTCGTCTGCGAGAGTGATCGGTTCCCCGTCCTCGGGGACTTCGACCTTGTCATAGCTCATGGTCGTTTCTACGAAATCAGGTTGGGGCTAAAAGCCCTGTCTTTTGCTTCTGATGGCGCAAATACTGCGACCAGTAGGCCTCTCGACGCCGGTCGGGAACTCCGGACGAAAGTACTGAAGGCAGTCGATTTCCACGATGGTGGTATGCACGTAATTGTCCACGGCGGCGCAGGCGAAGAGCCGAAAGCCCCCGAGTCCAGACAGGCAGTGCTCGACGACGCGGCTGATCGAGGAGTCACCGAATCGGCTCCGCTGGACGCCGTCGTGCGCGCGGTAGAGGTTCTCGAAACGTCGCCACGGTTCAACGCCGGCATCGGGAGCGCCGTCCAGAGTGACGGATCGATCCGGACCGATGCGGGAGTCATGACCGAGGACGGGAAGGCGGGCGCGGTCTGCTCGATGGAGGGTGTCGAGCACGCCCTCGCTGCTGCCCGAGTCGTCCTCGAAGAGACGCCACACGTGTTCGTCTCCGGCGAGCACGCCCGCTCGCTCGCGGGCGAGTACGGAATCGACACCGACGTCGACCTCTGGTCCGAGCGCTCCCGAGAGCGCTGGGCGTCGGAATCCCCGCCGGAGGGACCGGCCAGCGAGCAACTGGACTGGATCGAGGAGCATTTCGGCGATACGTCCTCGCGAGCGCCCGAGGATCACGACACGGTCGGCGCAGTCGCGGCCGAGGAGGGGCAGGTCGCCGCGGCGACGTCGACCGGTGGGCGCTGGTACGCGCTCGCTGGCCGTGTCGGTGACGTCCCACAACTCGGCGCGGGCTTTTTCGCGGCGGACGCGGGGGTGCGAGCGCCACCGGGGCGGGCGAAGCTATCGCCCGGACCGGCGTAGCCCGGGCGGCGGTCGGCCACCTCGAAAGCGGCGACGATCCGGAGACTGCGGCGACCCGGGCGATCGACGAACTCGATACCGTGACCGGCGACTCCGCGGGCGTCATCGTCGCCGACGCGGACGGCACCGTTGGGAGCGCGTACAACAGCGACGCGATGCAGACGAGCGTCGCTACGGACTCGTCATCCGCCGGCGATACTGCGTAACGCCTTTTGCGCCCTCGGACGAGATACCTGTATGGCAACATCCGACGTCGATCTCGAATCCGAGCAGTACGAGAAACACCGCGAGGCTGGCGAGATCCTCTCTCAGGTGCGCGCGGAGACAGTCGAGCGGGTCGAGGTCGGCGAGAGTCACCTCGAAGTAGCCGAGTTCGCCGAAGACCGGATCCGCGAACTCGGCGGCCAACCCGCCTTCCCCGTCAACATCAGTATCGACGAGGAAGCGGCCCACGCGACGCCGAGTATCGGCGACGAGTCGACGTTCGGCGAGGAGATGATCAACCTCGACATCGGCGTCAGCGTCGATGGCTGGCTGGCCGACACCGCGATCACCGTCGATCTCTCCGGCAATCCGAGCAGCGAACGCCCCGGCTGAGGCGCTCGACACCGCCCTCGAGATGATCGAACCCGGCGTTCAGACCGGCGAGATCGGCGGGGCGATCGAGGAGGTCATCGACGGCTACGGCTACAATCCCGTCGTCAACCTCACCGGCCACGGACTGGGTCACTGGGAACAGCACACCGAGCCGACGATTCCGAACCGCGCCGTCTCGCAGGGCACTACTCTGGAGGTGGGCGACGTCGTCGCAATCGAGCCGTTCGCCACCGACGGTTCGGGCAAAGTCAGCGAGGGCGGCGACGAGGAAATCTTCGCGCTCGAACGGGAGGGCTCGGTCCGGAACCGACAGGCCCGGCAGGTACTCGATCAGATCACCGAAGAGTTCCGAACGCTCCCCTTCGCGACGCGGTGGCTCGACAGTTCCCGCGCGAAGATGGCGCTCCGACGGCTCAAATCACAGGATATCGTCCACGGCTACCCGGTGCTCAAAGAGGACGCTGGCTGTCTGGTCAGTCAGAAAGAGCATACGATCATCGTCACGCCGGAGGGCTGTGAAGTGACGACGGACTAGGCGTTGTTCATCCGCTGGCTGGTCCGCGATCCGCACGCCTGACACTCGGACACCCGGTAGGGCTCGCGCGAAAACTCCGCGTTCTTTTCTTTTCTGCTTTCGGTCTTGATCTCTACCGAGACCTGATGTCTCGTCTTCCGACCACAGCTCTCACAGCACTCGTGGATGCCGTCGACGGAGTCGTCGGTGATAGCCATTATACCAGCTTCCAGTCCTGAGAGAGATATAAAAACCCCACTCCGTTATGGATCGTTTAACGCCCCGCTATGGCTACGCCAGTGGGTTTTCGCCGAGACGAGCCGAGAGAGCTTTAGACCGTTCAAAAACGATTCAGACAGTACAACGCCGGTTTCATACCGTGATCGTCGCGGCGTCGTCCGATAGCCGACAGTATATGTGCGGGGCGGCCACACTGTCTCGTATGGAGCAGGTGTTCGCGCCGTGGCGAATCGATTGGGTCGAACGCGATAGCTCTCGGGACGACATCGACGAGTGTGTCTTCTGCGAACTGCCGGAGCAGGACGCAGACCGGCGAAACATGATCGTCGCTCGGAGCGAGCACGCGTTCGTACTCCTCAACAACTACCCGTACAACCCCGGCCACGTGATGGTGATCCCGCACCGACACACCGGGGAGTACGGCGACCTGGACGAGGCGGTACTGACGGATCACGCGCGGTTGAAACAGCGCACTCTCAATGCACTGGAGACGGCACTGAACCCCGATGGGTTCAACACCGGACTGAACCTCGGCAGCGGCGCTGGCGGGTCCATCGACGACCACCTTCACACGCACGTCGTCCCGCGCTGGGAAGAGGACACGAACTTCATGGCGACCGTCAGCGATACGAAAGTAATCGTCGAAGCGCTCGAAGACACCTACGAGCGACTGCACGACGCGTTCGCCCAGCAGGACGAGGCGACCGCTTCAGGACCGGAAACCGCAGTACTGATCGACAAATAGTCGTCGAAATCGCGTCTCCGGCGGCCGGCCGCGTATTTAAAACCCCGTCGAATATTGCGTTTCGTCTATAGATTTCTCAATCGCTGGGAAGCGTCTCGACCCCTCATAGCCCGGTACGGCGTAGCCGCCACCGTGAACAGCTACTATGACTGATCAATGGACCGTCGTAGTAGGGATCAAGCAGGTGCCCGACGAGGACGACGTAACGATCGATCCTGACAGTGGGACACTCAATCGATCGGGTGCGGATGCGATCCTGAATCGGCCGGACAGAAACGCTCTTGAGGCAGCGTTAGCGATCAAAGACGAGGTGGATGCGGAAGTCATCGCCGTGACGATGGGCCCGCCACAGGCGACGCCAGTTCTCGAAGAGGCAGTCGCGATGGGCTGTGACGATGCGGTGCTCGTCACCGACCGTGCGTTCGCCGGGAGCGACACGTGGCCGACGAGTCTCGTGCTCGCGGCGACGGCCGAGTATCTCGACGCGGATGTCGTGCTCGCTGGCGAGGAGACGACGGACTCCTCCACCGGTCAGGTCCCGCCGGGGATCGCCGCCCACAACGGCTGGGCCCAGCTAACCTACGCCGAAGAGCTAGACCCCGGTTCGAGGACGATCAGATCGTGGCCAAACGTGACGTCGAGGGCGGTCACGAATACGTCGCTGCGGACCTACCGGTCGTTATCGCCTTCGCCTACGGCGAGAACGAGCCACGGCCCGCCGGACTCCACAGAAAGATCTACGCCGAGACCGAGTTCGAGGCCCGCGAGGTCACTGCCGAGGACCTCCCGATCGATACTGATCGGGTCGGGCTTGCCGCCTCGCCCACACAGGTCGGCGGGATGGAGACCGTCGATCCGGTCGAACGCGAACAGGAGCGGCTCGATTCGGCCGAGGAACTGCTCGAAACGCTCGTCGAGGAGGAGGTGGTCTAGATGTCGGACGTAGATATCGAGGATCACTCTGACGTCTGGGTGTTCATCGAGGAACACGACGGCGAGGTCGCGCCCGTCTCCTGGGAGTTGCTCTCGGAGGCCAAATCGCTCGCTGACGAACTCGATGAAGAGCTCGTTGCGCTCGCAATCGGCGAGGACCTCGACGACGTCGCCGAGGAAGCCATCGAGCGCGGCGCGGACAGGGTACTCGTCGCCGACGACCCGGTGTTCGAGCCCTACCGTGCGGACCCCTACGGCGAGCAGTTCCGCCACCTCGTCGAGGAACGCGAACCCGACGTGGTGCTGATCGGCGGGACCCACACCGGCCGCGACTTCGCCGGTCGGGTCGCTGTTCCCGCGTACGCGGGACTCACCGCCGACTGTACGGAACTCGGCATCGATGAGGACGGCCATCTCGAAGCCCGTCGACCGGCGTTCGGCGGCAACGTGCTGGCGACGATCAAGTGCGAGCGCCACCGCCCGCAGATGGCGACGATCCGTCCCGGCGTCTTCGCGACTGCCGAACCCGAACCCGATCACGAGGGCGAGATCGAGGACGTCGAGGTTATCGTCGACGAGGAGGACACGGTCTCCGAGGTCGTCGAACGCGAGGTCGGCGACACTGCCGATATCACCGACGCCGACCGCGTCGTCGCGGCCGGTCGCGGCGTCGAGGGCGATGTCGGACCGGTCGCTGAACTGGCGGATGCGCTCGATGCGGAACTCGCCGCGAGTCGCGCGGCGGTCGACGAAGGCTGGATCGACGGCGCACGACAGGTCGGTCAGACCGGGAAAACCGTCCGGCCGGACCTCTACGTCGCCGTCGGTATCAGCGGTGCCGTCCAGCACATCGAGGGGCTGAACGATAGCGACGTCGTCGTCGCTATCAACAACGACCCGAACGCACCGATCTTCGAGCACGCCGACTACGGAATCGTCGGCGACCTCTTCGAAGTCTGCCCCGAACTGGTCGAACAGTTAGAGGACGTCGACGATCCAGCGGAGGTGATCGCATGAGAGAGCATAACGAACGAGTGCGAGTACGCCGGATCCCCGCTCCGGAGGTGATCGCATGAGCGAAGATTCCGAGCGAGCGAAACCGCCCGCTGATCCCAGCTACGACGAGGAGTTCGACGCGATAGTCGTCGGTGCCGGCCCCGCCGGGAGCGCCTCGGCGCTGACGATGGCCCAGGCCGGTCTCGACGTGATCATGATCGAGCGTGGCGCCTACCCCGGTGCGAAAAACGTCTTCGGCGGCGTGCTGTACACGCCGACCATCCGCGAACTGACCGATATCGACGACGCACCGCTGGAGCGATACGTCGGCGAGAAGCGGTTCGGCATGCTCTCGCCAGAGGACGAGACGGCAGTCTCGATCAAACCGAACCAGTGGCACCAGGAGCCACACAACGACTCCTACACCGTCTTGCGCGGCGACTTCGACGAGTGGTTCGCCGAGCAGGCGGTCGAAGCGGGGACGACGCTGATCACCGAAACGACCGTCACCGATCTGATTCGCGAGGATGGCCGGATCGTCGGCGTCGACACCGACCGACCGGATGGCGAACTGCGTGCGCCGATGGTCGTGCTCGCGGAAGGTGGCAACTCGCTGGTCGCCGAAGGTGCCGATCTCAAGGACAAATCGCCGCGCGAGGACGTTGCGGTGGCTGTCAAGGAGGTCATCGAGTTCCCGGGCAACGGAAACGAGATCGAAGAGCGGTTCCGACTGACCGACGAGTCCGGCGCCGCCTATCACTACTTCGGCGATGGCGCCGTCGGCGACTCCTTCGGTGGCGCGTTCATCTACACCAACGACGACACGGTAAGCATCGGCCTCGCCTACCGGATCGAGGACGCGGTGACGACGCAGGCAAAGCCCGAGGAGACGCTCAACCAGTTCAAGTCCCATCCGGCGGTCGCACCGCTGGTCCGGGGCGGCCGTACTGTGGAGTACTCCGCGAAAACGATTCCGGAGGGCGGTGCGGACGCCATCCCGGATCTCGTCCACGACGGCGCGGTGCTCGTCGGGGACACTGCGGGACTGGTCCTGAACAACGGCGTCCATCTCGAAGGAACCAACATGGCCGTCGAGAGCGGCTACCACGCGGGGAACGCCATCATCACGGCGCTGGCGAACGACCGCACGGACCCGAACGCGCTGATGGAGTACCCACAGAATCTGGAAGACTCCTTCGTCGTCAAGAACCTCGAACGTTACGAATGGCTGATGGAGACGGCAGTCGAGGACAAGGACCTCCTCTTCCGTGATCTGCCGCGAGCGATCGCAGACGCCAGCGAGGAGTATTTCACGATCGATCGCGAACCGAAAGCCGAGCACGCCGAAGACGCGAAAGACCGGATCCTCCAGACGGTCGGCGGCTGGAGAGGCGCAGCGAAACTGGCCTGGCGGTACCGGAAGGTGATGACCTCATGAGCACGCAACAATCCGTAGACAACGCATCGCTCGAAGACCGACTGTACACTGTCAAGTACGAGGATCCCGGCGAATCACATCTCGACGTCAAAGTCCCGGGCATCTGTGAGGAACGCTGTCGTACCGATGACTGCGTCGACGTCTGCCCGGCCGACGTCTGGCGCGAGGGCGAGGACGGCGTCCCGCAGATCGCCTACGAGAACTGCCTGGAATGTAGCAGCTGTCGGTTCGCCTGCCCGCACAACAACGTCGTCTGGACCTATCCCGAGAACGGCTCCGGCGTCACCTACAGCCACGGGTAGCGCGCTCTCTGCGGTTTCCACTGTGACTCAGCTTTTCTCACTCCATGGGAACGACCCACCCCCATTCAAAAGAGGCACACATAGGACGGAGTATGACCGCAGCCCCCGGTGCCGACCCTGCCTCCGAGGAGGTCGACACGCTCCGCGCTCGTCTCAGGGTCGAACCTCCGTCGAGTGCAGGATGCGAGTTGCTCTCGGCGGCGTCCGAGTCCGAATCAGTCCGCCAGTCACTCTCCTACCCGGACAGCAACCGCGACGACCGTTCCTGTGAGTGTCACGCGGAAGTAACGCCGTCCAGCGACGCGTCGACACAGCCGCACCTTCTCAGCAAGAAAGTCACGGAATCGTGTGCCTGTCGGATCTTCCAGAACCACGCCTGCGTCTCCGACATAGAGGATGTCCAGGGCAACGAACTCGTTTTTTCGCTGACGATCCGCGGCCGCGAAGAGCTACGGAACATCGTCGCGGAACTCCGTGAGTCCGGGGCGACTGTTCGTCTCCAGCGTCTGGTCGATATGGATTCCGGGGGCGGTGGGGGCTCTACCGCGGCCGACAGCGTCGTCACCGACAAACAGCGTGAAGCGATCCGCTTTGCGTACGAACTCGGCTACTACGAGACGCCTCGCGAGGCCGACCTCGGCGACGTCGCTGACGAACTCGGCGTCTCGAAATCAGCGGCATCTCAGCGACTGAACGCGGTCGCCTCGAAACTCGTCGTCGGATTACTTCAGTCAGAAGATGGCGTCGGGCGTACAACCTCGACGGCGGCCGGGGCAGCAACAGACGAGTGAGAGGGCGGACGCTACTCCTCTGGTCGGGTTTCGGCAGTTTCGATCCCGGATAGCAGATCGGCACAGACGGCGTCGACGTCGTCTGAGACCGTTACTGTCACCGCGGGTGCGCGCTGTTTGTACCGTGCAGGCGGGTCGCCGTCCGGGCGCTTTGCTGTCGTTTCGACCAGCAATCCGGCGTCGTTCAGTTTCTCAACTTTCCTGTAGGCAGTCGACTGCGAGATGTTGCACTCCTCGGTGAGTTGTTGGATCGTCATCGGCTCCGTTGCCGTTCGGAACAGTTTGAGGGCCTCGTCGTCGTTGAGTAACTCGACGACAAGCTTCGGCTCGAAGCATTCGCGTATCTCGCGCTCGTTGGTCCCGCCGTCCGAGTAGAGCTGGGAGGTGCGGCTCATACCAGTACTGTGTATCTACTTCGCCAACACCGTTTGGCTGTAATATACAGTTGTTTATCCGTCGGCAGTTCAGGACGGTCGGCGTCCTGTCCGTCGATTCTTCGGTCTCACTGGAGGTGCCCTCTATCGATACCGTCGTCCAGGGGCCGACCCGGTGCTAGAGCGCTTCGAGGCCGTAGGTGACCGCGACGCCGACGTATTGGACGACCGACGCGTCCAGATCGCCGAGCACGTACGTAATCCAGGAGATCCACAGGAACTAGCCGAGTCATCACTCCCACCGGTATTAAACCCTCCAATATACAGCGTAGTTCCGATTGATCTGGCTGTGATACTGTATGATATGACCGGGCATCCCCTCAACGCTCGCCGATTGCACCGCGACGGACCTGCTGGCCCGCCCGGGGGATTTCGATAATGAACACCGGCGGCTACCGGTACGAACTGACCTGCGAGATCGACCCCGAACGTGAGCAGCAGTACCGCGAACTCGTCTCCGATGCGGTGGTCCGGTGGATTGCCGTCGATGGGCTGGCTGGCTTCCGTCCGATGAGCGCCGTCGACGGGACGTGTGTCCGACTGCAGTTCGAGTTCGCGGACCGGCAGACACTCGACCGATTCACCACCGGTGAGGACCACCGCGCGACGCTCGACGCGCTTCGCTCGGTCTGTACGCGGGTCGAGACTGCTCGGTGGCAACCGGGTGCGGTCTCACTGGGCGGCTACGGATCGGTGTCTGTCGCTTCGACTACAGAGCCGACCTCTCCCGGGCAGTTATCGCGGTAAACCGACCCCCATCGCCCCGAAAGCAAATGGACGCGACTCCAGCAATACCGAACACCATGTCATCAACGACTGATCGGACGACTGCTGAGGAACTGGCGGCGGAACTAGATACGCAGTTAGACCGGATCTGCGGCGATTATCTTCGTGCTGTCGTCCGGTACGACGAGGGAAGTATCGAAATACAGCGTATGAACCCGGGAGCGAAAGACGGGATCCCACCCGAGAAGAAACTCCCCGTCCTCAAACGAACGACCGGCTATCAGCCCGTCGGCGGCCCCTACGGCGAACACACCGCGACCGTCTACAGCTACGAGGACGTGCTGGTACTCCACGCGCCCGTCACCGAGGACAGCGGCGTCGTCGCGACGCTCGACCCCGAGGCGGCGGCTGCTGTCCCACTGTCGGAGCTGCTGCCAGAGCACTGATGGGCGCGCCAGTTCATGGGTGCTTGATTCGTTCTCAGTTTCTGAGACCGAGCTATCGGCTTATGACGCGTCCAGACGAATCTCCCATCATGGGATCGAACACCAGCAGCTGTGAGTACTGGGACCCGTCCGAGTGCGAAGGGACCGCCCACTGCCCGGCACGCTGTCCGCGCTTCGTCGACGCGACTGGGTCGGCCTGGACCGTCCGGCCCTACGACACCGACGACCGGGAGGTGCTCCTCGAGATGTATCGAAAGTTCGATTCCACGGACCGAGCGCAGGGCTTGCCGCCACTGACCGACGAGCGCCGGGCGGAGTGGGTCGACATGCTCGTCGCCGACGGTGGCAACTTCGTCGCGACTGCGGACGGCGATATCGCCGGCCACGCCGTCTACATGCCAACCCACGAGCCCGAACCGGAGCTAGCCGTCTTCGTTCATCAGGACTACCAGTCCCGCGGGATCGGCACAGAGCTCTGCAAACACATCATCGCGAGCGCGTCGGCCGCCGCTCGCGATGCGCTCGTCCTCGAAGTCGAACCCTCGAACCGAAGAGCAATCTCGATGTACGAGCGCCTCGGTTTCGAGCGAGTCGAGCAGACCTCTGACCGCACAGGGATCGGCCGCCGTGCCCCCTCCTTCGAGATGCGGCTCGAACTCTCCTCGTCGAGCGCACTCGCGACTCGTCACCCCCAATCGTCCGCAGCTAACACGTTCCTTTCGTTGTCGATCGGTTCCAGTCTCAGTTCTCCGGGGATGCGATACGGATACCCCCGTCGCCGCGTCGATATGCACCCGCGCATCACCCCTTCTAGCTCCATCGGAACGATCCAGAAACTGGTTCCCCGATAGGGGTCGTCGACCACTTTGATCTCGTCGTGACCGGCCTCTTCGACCGCCTCACGAGCGCGTTCGAGCGCGCGCTCGGGAGAATCGATCGCGCTCGTCTCCTCGGAGACGCGAACCGTCGTTACCGGAATCGGCGATTCCCTGACGATCCGCTCTGTGACGCTTCCCACGAGGAGCCTGTCGATCCCCGTCCGACCATGGGTGCCCATCACGATGGCGTCCGCCGCTGCATCGTCGGCGGCCGCCAGGATCTCCTCGTGTGGAGCCCCGTGCCGTAACTCCGTCTCGACGTCCACGCCAACCCGTCCACAGGTCCGCTGGACTCCATCGAGGGCGGTCTCGCCGGTCCGCTCCAGTTCGTCGGTAGAGTTCCCCTCGAGTTCGTCGTACTCGCTCGTGTTGACGACGTAGACCGCGTGGATCGTCGCTCCGACCTCGTCAGCCAGTGCTACGGCGTGCTCGAGCGCCCGCTGACTCCCCGCGCTCCCGTCGGTCGGCAGCAGGATTCGTCTGTACATACCCCACTCTATGGGGATCGGATACAAAACGATGTGGACCCGATCAGGCTCCGGCGTCGTCCTCGACGGGGAACCAGACCAGTTCGTGATCGGCAACGAGTCCCACGTCGACCCGGTCGCCGAGTTCGAGTTTCTCGCTGTGGTTGTGCATACACTGTACCGTCTCGCCGCTATCGAGTTCGACGCGGTACAGTACGGTCGGGCCGAGATAGCGTCGGTATGTGATCACGCCGTCGGCCTCACCGTTGCAGTTGCACGTCGTGAGCACGTCGTCGGGCCGGACCAGTACGTCGAGTTCGGTGTGGTCGTACTCGGACTGCAGGCCGTGGACCTGCTCGCGGGGGAGGCTATCGACAGACGTCTCGACCTCGTCTCCCTGAACGTAGCCGGAGAGAAAACTGGCGTGGCCGAGGAAGTTCGCGACGAAGCGAGACGTCGGTCGCTGGAAGACGGCTTCGGGCGCACCGACCTGCTCGAGTTCTCCCTCGTGCATCACGGCGACGCGGTCACTGATCGACAGCGCCTCCTCCTGGTCGTGAGTGACAGAGACCGCTGTCACGCCGGTATCTTTGACGATCCGTCGGACCTCCTCGCGCATCTCGACGCGCAGATCCACGTCGAGGTTCGAGAACGGTTCGTCGAGCAGGAGAATCTCCGGTTCGGGGGCGAGCGCCCGTGCGAGCGCGACGCGCTGTTGCTGGCCCCCGAGAGCGCCTCCGGCCGGGAGTCGCCCTGGTCGGCCAGACCGACGAGTTCGAGCAGGTCTTCGACGCGCCCGTCCCGTTCGGCGTCGGGCAGGTCCTCGATGCCGAACGCGACGTTCTCGGCGGCGGTCATGTGCGGAAAGAGCGCGAAGTCCTGAAAGACGACGCCGACGTTGCGGTTCTCCGGGGGAACGAAGGGTCCGTCACCGGCCTCGGCGGCCGTCTCGCCGTCGATCCGGACCGCCCCTTCGTCGGGGCGTTCGAGGCCGGCAATCAGTCGCAGCGTGGTCGACTTGCCACAGCCTGACGGCCCCAGTAGCGTGATGAACTCCCCGTCGACCACCGACAGCGATAGTTCGTCGACGGCGACTTCGGGACCGTAGCGCTTGGTTGCACTGTCGAGTGTCAGAATCGTTCGATCGGCGGTCGGCGTCTCGCTCTCCTGTCGGTCGGCCGAACGCTGTCTCTGTTCCGACGGTTCCCCGACGATCTCTTCGTGTTGTCTAGACGTAGCCATTGTGTCACCCGGGTGCTGTTCGTACCAGTATCTCAGCGCGTTTTCCTGTTTAACGGGCCGGCGATTCCCAGCGTCTGAGAAGAGTTCTGGGGCGTTCTGACCATTGCCAATTAATATCGTGCGCCTCGGTATCATTCGTATGAGCGTGACTGGCCTCTGTGAGGTCTGTGAGCAAGCGCAGTCAGTCGATCAGTGTCGCAACTGTGGAGCGATGGTCTGCCGAACACATTATCAGGAGGATATGGGGATCTGTGTCGAGTGTGCCGTCGACACCGATCCGTCCTGGGGCGGGCCGACCCAGCAGTTCTGAGCGTTACTCGACCAGAACGGCGTTGACCTGACCGGTCTGACCGGGTCGGGAGGTCACGCGGGCACGCCCTTCGGTCGTCTCGATGACCGCACCTTTCGTGATGATGTTTCGTCGAGCGTAGTTCGGGTCCGCCGCGTTCTCGGCGACGTCCTCGATCTCCGCCTGGACCGTCTCGTCGCCGTCAGCGACGCTTGCGGTATCGATGTTGAGTGCGCGAACTTTGCGGGTGCCACCGCGTGCGTCGATGGTTCGGATCGACGTCTCGCCGAGGCCGGTCTCGGTCGGTTCGCGGCCGAGTTGGTGTTTCTTGCGGTCAGTGTTCGGTCGGAGTCGCCCGCCTGTTCGCTTTCGCATAGAGCGTCCGTGGTCTACCATACAGTGGAGAAACAGCGGGCAACACTTGAATGGATCGACTTGTGGGCCGAAGACCGGCAGGTTTACCGAGCGCGTCCTGTACCTGCAAGACATGAGCCTCCGGATCACCGTCGCCGCGCCGTTCCGCCAGAAGGGAGCCGAACGGCTCGCCGAAAACGAGTTCGTCGTCGCGCTGTCGCTTGACCGGGACTGGTTCTCGCCGGATCAGGCGACCCGACTCGTCGACGTTGCGACCGGGCGTGGCCTGCTCGACCGGTCGGACGGCCACGTCGAGATCACGTTCGACCCGAACGAGGTCGCGGTTCCCGACGGCTTCGTCCCCGACGAGGAGATCATCCAGCAGCGATCACCCTTCGAGCAGGCGCTCTCGGCGCTCGAAGACGAGGGGATCGAGAAACAGGCGGCGGTCGCGGGCATCAACCGTCTCCAGTCGGACCTCGGCGTGACTATCGAGACTGCCGCCGTCGTCTTCGGGCGCCGGAACGGGGTCGACCTCTCGGATGTAGCGCGGCAGGCGCGGGAGAAACTGGGCGGGGAGTGACATCCTCTCGGACGCTTCGAGAGAACGCAAAGCCGAAACCCGCCGAGCGCGAGCATTCGGTATGGTCGAGAAACGCGTCACCGACGGCGTCCGGATCGCCCAACTGCTCTCCTCGGAGATAGACGGGCGCGTCGACGGTGCGCTCGGGCGGCTCTCAGTGACGAATCCGGACCGGGCGGTCTCGGGGACTGCCGACGGTGACCGCGCCTACGATATCGAGTGGACCGAAGAGCGAGTCGAAGACCCGGACGATTCCAGACGCCAGCACGCAAGCGGCGAGGGCTGCCGGATCGCACAGGCGTTCGCCCACGACGACCGGGTCCGGATAGAGCTCTCGGCAGGCCAAGAGGTCGCGGCGGACCGCGCCGAAAGCGAAGGGCTCCGGGTTCGTCCGAAAGCCGTCCATCGGCCGAAGACGCTCGTCTTCGTCGAGAGCGGCGCAGAAACGAAGCGTGCGGCGGCCGTCCTCGATGTGGTCAGCGCGGCACTGGCAGAAAACGACGCGTAAAGCGGCCGCGAAAACCGTCTAGTTGTTCTCCTTGTAGAGGTTCACGAGGTCTTGCATCGACGCTTTGGCGTCGCCAAAGAGCATGCTCGTGTTGCCCTCGGCGAACAGCGGGTTCGGAATCCCGGAGAAGCCGGGGCTCAGGCTCCGCTTGTTGACGATGACCGTCCCGGCCTCAGAGACGTTGAGCACGGGCATTCCCGCGATGGGACTGGATTCGTCGGTGTTCGCCTTGGGGTTGACGACGTCGTTCGCGCCGGTGACGATTACAACGTCGGTCTGGGAGAAGGTCGGATTGACCTCCTCCAGTTCGCGCATCTGCTCGTAGGGCACGTCGGCCTCCGCCAGCAGGACGTTCATATGCCCCGGCATCCGGCCGGCGACCGGGTGGATACCGAACTCCACGTCGACGCCGTTGTCCGCGAGTTCACCGGCAGCTCGGCGACGGCGTGCTGTGCCTGGGCGACGGCCATCCCGTAGCCCGGCACGATGACGACTCGGTCAGCGACGTCGAGCAGCATCTCCACCTCTTCGGGGAGGTCTCGGTGATGTTCCCCTCGTAGATGTCGTCCATCTCCGCCTGGTCTGGCTCCTCGCCGAAGCCGCCGAAGAGCACGTTCGTCAGCGACCGGTTCATCGACTCACACATGATCACGGTGAGGATCATCCCGGCGGCCCCGACGAGGGTGCCGGCGATGATCAGCGCGGTGTTGTTCAGCACGAACCCGGTCGCGGCGGCCGCGAGCCCGGAGTAGGCGTTCAGCAGTGCGATCACGACCGGCATGTCCGCGCCGCCGATCGGAATCACGAGCAAGACGCCGAGCAGCGATGCGGCGGCGATCAGGAACCAGTACGACGGCAGCAAGTCGCCCTGGAGTTGTGCCGCCAGCACGTCCGGCTGGGTGACGAGGTAGCCACCGGCCACCAGCGCCAGTCCCAGCGTCAGGAGCTTGACAGCTTGTTCGCCGGAGTATCGGACCGCCGAACTCGTCACGACGCCGTGGAGCTTTCCGGCTGCGACCATGCTACCGAAGAAGGTGACGGCGCCGATGATCCCCGAAAAGACGGCGGCGACGGCAACCTCTGTCGGGAGTACGCCGCCGCCGATCTGTATCTCGATCAGTTCAGCGCCGGCGACGACGGCGGACGCGCCGCCACCGAAGCCGTTGAATACGCCGACTAGCTGGGGCATCTCGGTGCGGTCGACCCGGAGTGCCAGCACCGTCCCGGCGGCCGTTCCGACGATCAGTCCGCTGAAGAGAACGATGGGCGAGATGATCTCGAACCAGACGACGGTCACCGCGACGGCGACGAACATCCCGGCGGCCGAGATCAGGTTGCCCCGCATCGCGGTGCGGGGGTGAGTCATGTCCCGCAACCCCTGGATGAACATCATCGCGGCGAGCAGGTATGCAATCGGCAGTACCCAGTCGGGCGCGACGTCCAGCAGCATCAGGCGCCACCTCCCTTCTTGAAGTCACTGAGCATCTTGTGGCTGACGAGATATCCGCCGACGACGTTGACCGTCGCCATGACGACCGCCAGAAAGCCGAGGACGGTCGCTATCGTGGATTCGCCGGATCCGGCTACGACGACCGCACCGACCAGCGTGATTCCCGTAATCGCGTTCGATCCGGACATCAGGGGCGTGTGCAGGTTCGTCGGAATCTTCGTGATGATCTCGTAGCCCAGGAACGCCGCCAGCACGAACAGGGTCAGGTTCTGGATCAGGCTCATCGGTTCGCCTCCGGTCGGTCCGCAGTAGGTGCGTGAGTCGTCTCGATCATTCGTCTACCTCCGTCCTTTCCTGCTCTACTCCTTCCTCTTCTTCCTCTTCTTCCGCTTCGTCGTCGAGATGCGGATCCCGAACGACGCCGTCTCTGGTTAGCATCGTATCGTCGATGATTTCGTCATCAGTATCGACGACTACCTCGCCGTCGTCGAGCAGGTTCTCGAAGAAGTTCACGACGTTGTTGGCGTAGAGTCTGCTCGACGTGCTGGCGACGGTCGCCGGAACGTTCGTCGGGCCGATAATCTCGACGCCCTCGTGGGTGATCCGTTCGTCGGGCTGAGTGGGTTCGCAGTTGCCGCCTCGCTTTGCCGCGAGGTCGACGACGACCGAGCCGGGAGCCATCTCCTCGATCATCTCAGTGGTAACGAGTTCCGGTGCTGGCCGCCCCGGAATGTTCGCCGTCGTGATGACGACGTCGGCCTCGCCGACAACCCGGGTCATCATCTCGCGCTGTTTCCGGATGAACTCCTCGTCCTGTTCGGTCGCTTGGCCCTGATCATCGGAGGCGTCGTCGTCGGTTTCGAGATCCAGTTCGACGAACTCCCCGCCGAGGCTCTCGACTTCCTCTTTGACCTCCGGCCGGATGTCGTAGGCCTTCGTGGACGCGCCGAGGCGTTCGGCGGTCGCGATGGCCTTCAGTCCGGCGACCCCTGCACCCACGACGAAGACGTCCGCTGGCTGGATGGTTCCGGCAGCGGTCATCTCCATCGGTAAGATCTTTGGAAGCGTCTCTGCGGCCATCATCGTCGCCTTGTAGCCGCTGATGCTGTCCATTGCCGAGAGTGCGTCCATGCTCTGTGCCCGACTGATCCGCGGCATCAACTCGAGTGCGAACGAGGTGACGTCTTGTCCGGCAAGCGTCTCCAGTTCGTCGTCGACGTCGTACGGACCGAGCAGTCCGATGACGATCTGGCCTTCCTGATAGCGGTCCGTCTCGCTCTCCGCTGCGGCACCGAGTGCTCGCACCTGAAAGAGGACGTCAGACCGCTCGAAGACGTCGTCGTCATCGACTATCTCACACCCGACAGCCTGGTACTCGTCGTCGCTCCATCCTGCATCGTCGCCCGCTCCGGCGGCGACGAGGACGTCGAACCCGTCTTCGACGAGTCCCTCAGCGACGGGTGGAATCAATGCCACCCGAGTTTCTTCGTATCGTTCTTCTGGGACACCGATTATCATGTGTTATGCTTACACCTTTCTGGAAACTATCGGGTAATAACACCGTCGAAACGAGAAGCGGCGCTGGACCGCTTTTACGCCAATAAATGCCGCTATACTGACGATGTCGCAAGTGAAGATCTGCCAACAGATCACGGGTCGAACAGCAGCCACGAGTGAGAGACGAACCCGGTCGTGTCGCTCCGCGCTAGTAGCCGAAATCGGCCCGAATATCCGAGACCTTCTCTTCGCTGGCGTGGCCATGAACGAGCCCTCTGAAGTAGAACTCTCGTGCAACGCGTTCGAGCGCGTCCTCGTCGTCGGGGTCGAGGACATCGGCGTCGATCAGGTCCCGGAGGTCCTCGGCGATCTCGTCGCTCGTGTACCGTTCTTTGATGATACCGTCAATCTGTGGCATAGTCGGTGTCAAGGAGTACACGAACTTCAATCATCCGGCGGTTCAGAACGCGCCGAGCGTGGCCGGTAGCTCCGTCGCCAGCGCCGCCCGTTCGACGTGTGCGTCGGCCCGGCTATCCGGGTCGGGGCCGCCCTCGTACAGCACCTGAATTGCTCGCATACCCGTGTCTTTCGCGCCGTGAACGTCGGTCCGTACCTGATCGCCGATGTACACTGTCTCCTCCGCCGGCACCGATAGCGAACCGAGGATCGCCTCGAACGCACGCGAGTCCGGCTTTCCGGCCGAGAGTTCACCCGTGACGATCGTTTTGTCGAAGAGGTCGCCCCAGCCAAGCGTCTCGATCTTGTCCCGCTGGGCGACGACCGGGCCGTTCGTCAACAGTCCGACCCGGTAGCGTTCGCGAAGCCGAGCGATCAGCGACTCCGCGTCGGCGACGGGCACGAGCGAGGCGGCTATCTCGTTGCGGTAGGCCGTCGCCGCGGCGTCCGGATCAGTGTCTGCGTCGTAGTTCTCGAAGATCTCCGAAAAGATCGGTGCACGGGTCTCGTCGGTCAGATGGCGCCCGTGTGCGCTCTGGTACTCCTGTCGCGTGGGCAGGGGGCGTCGATGGAGGCCATCGCGTCAGTCAGGATCGTTCCTCGCTCGCGGCGTGGGATGGCAAGCGTCTCGTCCAGATCGAAGACGACAGCCGACAGCGTCATATCTACTACTACGTGGCAGGGGATTTGAGCCTGTCTGTCGCGGATATCGCTATCTGCCCTTCTCCGGCAGTGATCGGTATCTTGTAGTGGACTGCTCTCGCACGAGCAAGCATGAACTTCTTCGACCGACTGGCCGACCGCATCGAGACGGTCGACAGCGTCGTCAGCGTCGGCCTCGATCCCGACACGAGCAGGATCCCCGAGCCGCTCCACGAGTACGACCTCCCGCGCTTCGCGTTCAACCGCCGGATCATCGACGCGACGCACGACCACGCGGCGGTGTTCAAGCCCAATGCCGCCTTCTACGAGGACCCCGACGGCTGGCGCGCGCTCGAAGAGACCATCGCTTACGCGAAGGGGAAGGACGTGCCAGTGATCCTCGACGCCAAGCGGGCGGACATCGGTAACACCACGCGCCAGTACGCCGAACTCGTCGACCCGGACGCCAGCAGTACCGCCGCGGACGCCATCACGGTCAACCCCTACATGGGCCGGGACTCGCTACAACCGTTCCTCGACACCGAGACCGCTGGCGTGTTCATCCTCTGCCGGACGTCGAACCCCGGCGGCGCGGACCTGCAGGACCTCGAACTCGCCGAGGGAGACCTGCTCTACGAGCGCGTCGCCGCGCTCGCGGACACGTGGAACAAGAACGACAACGTCGGACTCGTCGTCGGCGCGACCACGCCGGAGGAGTTGGAGTCGGTCCGCGAGCAGGTTCCCGACCTCCCCTTCCTCGTCCCGGGCGTCGGCAGTCAGGGCGGCGACGCCGAAGCCGCGGTCGAACACGGTCTCGCCGACGGTGTCGGCGTCGTCAACTCCTCGCGAGGGATCATCTTCGCCGGCGAGAGCGCCGGGCGGGGCGAGGTAGACGTCGACCAGTTCACGGGCGCGGCGGGCGACGCCGCAAAACGGCTGAAAAAACGGCTCAACCAGTATCGGTAGAATAGGCATACTGGCGGGACAATGCTTACCGAGCGCAGTCCGGACGAGATCGATGAAGTTCCCCTCCCGACGTAGATACGTTCGGTTCGCTGAGCGTTCTCCTTGGGAGCAATCTGGTCATCTCCAGACTCTGGAACCGGACGCGCGACCGGCCGATCAGACCGACCGGGTGCGATACCGGTCGATCTGGTGTTCAACTGCTCGGTGCAGTGTACGTTTCTGTTGCGTCGGCGTCGCCCTCGTCGGGGTCGTCGACGTACACCAGCACGTTGCGGTCGTTGCCGTCGGTCGCGAAGTTTTCCGTCTCGTATTTGAGGGTGTAGGTGCCGAAGATCTGCTGGCCGATCTCGTCGAAGATGTCCGTAATATCGTCCCCGTCGGCGTCGAAGGTGTAGTCCTCGTAGTCGGGGTCGTTGGGGACTTCCCCGGAGATATCATCGAAATCACTCACCGCCGCACCGGAACCGTACGCGATCCCGTAGATCGTCGTCCCGCTGTTTTTGGCATCGTTCGCTGGCACTTCGCCCCCTGACGTATCCCCGTTCCCGAGAACGATCATGAAGTCGGGAGCGTTGTCGCGGTTGTTCTCGGAGGTGTCGAATTCAAGCTGAGCCTCGGAGATTCCAGAACCGACGTCCGTGCCACCGCCAGCACTGAGGCCGTCGATGTCGTCTTCGACCTGGTTCTGATCAGTTCCAAGCTCCGAGATGAGGGATGCGGAGCTATCGAACTCGACGAGACCGACGTTGACCGTCGGGTCGAACCCGCCGACGTTCGCATCGTTGTCGGTATCGGTATCACCGCCAACGAGCGTTATTGCACCGTCTTTAGCGTTCTCGATTTTGCTACCCCCATAGATCCCGACGTATCCATCACCAACATGATGTCGGCGAGGGTTTCCTCCTGTTCGCCACCGAAAGCGACGTCTTCGATCTCTTGGCCACAGTACCCGTCACCGAGCCCACCGACTGTCTCCTCGCAGAGTTGGAAGTCGCTTGCTTCCAGATCGCCCTTGCCGCCCGCAGCAGTGTCCACGCGGGCAGTAGCTTCTACGGTCGGGAAGGCGCTATCGTCGATGCTCTCGATGGTGACATCGAAGTCGTCCTCGCCTGGATCCGGCACCTCACAATCCGGACACCCCGGTTCCCTCAGGCACCGCTCCGCAGTGAAATCGAAGTTTGCCTCGAATTTGGTCTTCTTTTCGAGGCCCGAATGCTTGGGAACCCACCACTCGAAGCCGATGTAGCCGGTGTTGGAGTTCTCGATGCAGTAGTCGTCATCGTCGCGTTCGCCGCAGACGCCGAATCGGACAGCGGTCATCGGCCGCCGTCGGCCGTGGTCGTCGTCGTAGTCGTCATAGAGCGGCGCAAGCGCGGTTCCTTCCCGAGTACGGTCGAACACGTTCAGCTTCGTATGTTGGCCGCTGGCGATCTCGACCCGGCAGATCGGTAGGTTGCTCTTCCATTCGAAGCCGACCGGCTTGCCTTTCTTGTCAGTGATGACCTCCTCGACCGTGATACGGAGGTCCGGAAGCGGCTGGTCTTTGCTGCGTGCGGCGTACCCGGTACCCTCGATGTGGATCTCGATGCCCTCTTTGAGATCTGCCAACTCCTTGGCCTTCTTCCCGTGAACGTGCTCGTCGACGTTGTGATCGGTGATCCATCCGGGGTCGTACTTTTCGGCGGGCGCCGTCTCCATGCTGCTCGTGTTCTTCCGCGGGTAGGCGTAGTAGTGGATACCCTCCCGGTCGAACGGATCGGCGACGTAGGGGTCGCCGGAGATGTGAACGCCCTTCTTCAGCTTGTACAGCACCTTCTTGAGCGATCCCTGGGCGATGATCGGCTCGTAGGGCTGGTAGACGTTGTCTCCCCGGTCGTCGTGGCCGTTGCCGCCGTTGCCGCCGTTGCCGCCATTACCGTTCTCGAAGCAGCACACGTCGATGTTGCTGATACCCTGCCCGGTGGGCGTCGAGAACGTGGCACCGTCGAGGATGACGGAGTCATTGAAGACGTAGACGTTCTCTCCCTCGTTTCCGCCTTTCACACTGACGATCAGGACGGGTTCATCAGAGGACAGCGTGACGGTTCCGGAGGTCCTGGCGTCGACCGTGATCGTGCCACACTCCCCCGACGCCGTGTCGCCCTCGCTGAATCCTCCCCGAAGAGTTCGTCTCCCTGGAGATCACCGTCTTCGAACCGGCCGAGCCGGTCCTCGTAGTCGTCGCAGTCGTAGTTTCGGGCACCGGGTTCGGGGAAGCGGGAATCGTCACCCGTAACGATGATCTCTTCGATCTCGTCGGTACCGTCGGTACCGTCGTTGACCGGCCCCATGACCGTCGGGTACATCGGGCCGTTGTTGCCGTTGCTCGGCGGCTTCGCGCCGTCGAACTCGTCGTACCAGACGCGCGCTCGGGCCAAGTGCGCGAGCTTCTTGTCGACGTGGACATCGCGGGCTTTGAACTTGAGTTTGCCCGGCTCGTTACAGAGGTGGTAGCTCAGCGTCGCCTCGCCGCCATAGCCCGGCTTGACCCCGTGGAAGTCGATCAGCGGGTCGCCCGGATCGGTGTACTTGTTGTCCGTGCGCAGGCCCGAGCTGAGCGGGTCTTCGACGTCGACCAGGGCGCCGTTCAGCTCCCCCGTCGCAGTAGTCGATATGATCGTCTTGCATCGCGTCGTGGTTTCTGTCCGGGAAGGCCTCGACGTGCTTCCATTTGCCGCTCTTGTAGAACGATTCCTGCCAGTCCATCGCGACCGGGACCTGATATTTGTCGTTTCCGTCCTCCTGTTCGCCTGCGGCGACGCCGTGCGCGCCGAGCGCGACCCCGATGCCGGAAGCGCCGATGCCAGCAAGCACGTTGCGTCGTGTGATGTTTCGGTTGGATTCCTTCGACATGCTTTCACCGTGTGCCCCGGTTTGCTCGGGAACACTACACAAAATGCTGACCGGAGGGGGCATGATATATATACACAACAAGATAGATGTTAGAGAGCTATCTTCTGTAGTCGAAGTAAGATCATTCTTTATTGACTGGCAAGTATATAATATATAATACACGTGTAATTGTCCAAACAAAATAATGCCTATCGAATCGGCCGTTGGCATCGTCACGGCGGCATGTGAACCAATCGGCGACCGGGACGAACCGAAACGACCTTGCCGATCCGGGTCACGCCGCGGCCTTTTGAAGCGCCGTTTCGCCGATGTTGGTACCGTAGTTGGCGCTCTGCGAGAGCGAATCGACGGTCGCCACAGCGGTGGGCCTCGCAAGGGTCGAGGCCCGTCGATGTCGAACCGTCGTCGTCAAGTTCGCCAGCGTAGTCGGTGACGCCGCAGAGGGGTTGACCAGTCCGGGCCGCTCAGTGCCAGTAGTAGCACCTTACTGGCGCGATAACGCAGGTTACCAAACGATGCCATTCTTTACCTGCTGGAATATATTTCATTACTTTCGGGAGGGCGACTGCATCCGAAAGTGGAACGATGGCAGCAAGCAACTATGTCGCTACCGGGAGCCGATCCGGGAGTGATCGGGTATGAGCCAGACCGCGGTACAGGAGGGAGCATCTGTGGAGGCCGATCCGGGGGAGTCGGCCGAGGGCGACCACTCGAGCGTCGAGCACGGGCCGATCGACCAGGAGCTCGCTTTTCAGATGTTGAGCTGTCGGCGACGCCGCCACGTCCTTCACTACCTCCGCCGGGACGGCGGCACGGCGACGCTCCGGACGCTTTCGCGACAGATCGCGGCGTGGGAAAACGATATCGAGCCCGGCGACGTGACGTACCAGCAACGGGTCCGGGTGTACACGGCACTGCGCCAGTCCCATCTCCCGAAGATGGACGATGGCGGCGTCGTCGAGTTCGATCCCGACCGGTCGACAGTTGCACTTACCGACGCGGCTACCCAGCTCGACGTGTATCTCGACGTCGTCCCACACGACGGTATCCCGTGGAGCAGCTACTACGCCGGTCTCGGCGCGCTCTGTGTCGGCTTCGCCGCGCTCGTGGTGGTCGGGCTCCCGCCCTTTTCGGTCCTGGCGGGCGGAATCGCCGCGGTGCTGTTTTCGGCCCTGTTTTTCGTTTCCGGTATCGCACACGTGCTGCACGACAGACGAATGCAGATCGGGGCCGAGGGGCCGCCACAGGGTGATCACTGATGTCGCACATCCGCAGAAAGCTCAGTGCTGCCGCACGCCTGTTGCTTGGCTTCGCCCTCATCATGATGCTCTGTCTTGTCGGCGTCGTTGCCGTTCCCCAACTGGTCGGTGCCGACCAGAGCTACGTCGTCACGTCTGACAGCATGTCGCCGGCTATCGACGGGGGTGACGTCGTGGTCGTCACCGAACGTACCCCCGACGAGATCGAGGAAGGCGACGTGATCACGTTCACCCCACCGGGCGCCGACGACCGCCGGACGACACATCGCGTCGTCGACATCGAGGAGGATGGCGGACAGATACAGTTCGTCACGCAGGGCGACGCGAACGACACCCCGGACGCACAACCGGTCGCGGGCGAACGGGTGATCGGCGAGGTGACCCTCACAATCCCCTACTTCGGGCGGTTCGTCGCCTTCGCCCAGACGTGGCTCGGGATCGTCTCACTGATCGTCCTTCCGGGGATAGCCCTGATCGGCACCGAGATCTGGGAGCTACAGAAGGCGAAAGGCGCCGACGAGCCTGATGCAGAGGGAGACGAACCGGCCGAGGCCGACGACAAGGAGGTGAGAAAACAATGAGCCGACAACGTAGAGTCGCACTCGTTGGCGTGATTGCCGTGCTCGGGCTTGTCAGTCTCTCGATCGGGATGTCCGGCGGACTGCTCAGCGACGGACTCTCGCTGGACGGCAACGAGATCGAAGGCCCTGATGAAGTAAACGACGAAACTGGGCAGCCGACGGCCGACGACACGCCGGAGAACGAGACGGACTCCGGAGAGGAGGTTAGCGATCCGACTGACGAGGAGGGTGACGAACCGGTCGAGGAGGAATCAGACGATGCTGACGAAGACGAGTCGGATGATGAAGACAGCAGCGAGGAGTCCGAGTAGCGTTCGCCACGTATTTTGATCGGCCCGTTTTCTCCGACCAGCGGTCATACCGTGAGGGCTTGTCCGCTTGAGGGACACACTGCGTGATTTCTCACCCGCTCGAACGCCAGTAGCTTCTCTCGTCTTACTTCGGCCTCCCTTTGTGATGTCGTTTCCCTCGTCGACGTCGGCGGGACTGCGTGTGAGAGGGCTCAGAGTACTCCGCCAGCAAATGAAACTGGGTACTCTTTCACCGACATCTCCAGCGTACCACTAAAAATCAGAACGTCGAATGGCAGCGTGGCACCGAACTGCGACGGTACTTCGGCTCCCGCCAGCACCGTCATTGCCGTCGTCTCTGCTCTATTGTTCCTAGAACGGATTCGACGGATCGTCGTTGTGGCGGCACTGCTCGGTGTAGAAGCCGAAGTCGAACTCCAGACGATCCTGCTGGACCTCGTTGCCGACCTCCTTCGGGAGACACCACTCGAAGCCGATGTAATAGGTGTTCGACGCGGTTGTGCAGGCGGGATCGTCGGAGTCCAAATCGCCATCGAGTAGGGCGCCGCCTTCGAGTTCTTCAAGAACTTCCCGCAGGGTCCCTTCCGCGATGACTGGCTCTTTGCCGTACTGATAGACGTTGTCGCCGGGCTCGACCATCTCGCCGTTGCCGCCGTTGTCGCCGTTTTCGAGACAGCACACGTCGATGTTGCTGATACCCTGCCCGGTGGGCGTCGAGAACGTCGCCTCATCGAGGATCACGGGCACTTCGAAGACGTAGACCTGCTCGCCCTCGTCACCGCCTTTCACACTGACGATCACGACGGGACCGTCCGACGAGAGCGTGACGCTTCCGTCGTTCGTGTCCCTACTATTGACTGTTATTTCGCCACAGGGTCCGTTAACCGACGTCTCCTCTTCGAACTCCTCTCCGAAATACTCGTCTCCGTCGAGGTCGCCCTCGGCGAACTGTTCGAGCCGCTCCTCGTAGTCGTCACAGTTGTAGTTTCGAGCCGCCTGACCGAACCGGTCGTCGCTGCCCGTCGTGATGATCTCGTCGATCCCCGATGTTCCCTCGCCGATTTCGCCGCTTACGGAGCCCGCACCGTTGGTCGGGGGATACATCCCCTCGTACATGTCATACCAGACGCGCGCCTCCGCCTTGTCAGCGAGGTGGTCGGTCGGTTTATTATCGGCATTCTTGTCCTCAAAGCGGAGGTTCTTTGTCCGGAACCAGACCCAACCGTCGTTGCCACAGAGGTGATAGCTGAGTGTCGTCTCCCAGCAGTCGCCCGGTTTGACATCGTCAAGGTGGACGAGCGGCTCGTTAGAATTGTCTCCCGATGTGATATCCCTGCTGTGGTAGTCGATTATCGATCGTTTCGAGCTGTTGAGCGGATCCTCGAAGTCGCTGAGTTCGTACTTTTCATGTTCACAGATACCCTTTTTTAGATCATCCTGGGTACCGTCAGTGGGGTGGGCATCAGGGAACACGTCGATGAGTTTCAGCCCGTCACCCATGTCGTATGCTTCCTGCCAGTCCACAAATAGGTCGAGTTCACCCGCGACGATCTCGTTGTCGTTGAGGTGATTGTCGTCGGTAAACAGCGCTGATGTGCCAAGCCCTCCGAGCGCTGCACCGGTGCCGGCAGCGCCGATTCCGGCGAGTACGCTACGTCGATTGAGTCGTCCGCTGTTTTCGTCTGCCATAGTTTTTCCACGCGACAGACGGCGTCTCGCCAACTGCCACGTATCAGATAGTGCCCGGTGATGGGGCGTATATATATACAAGCTGATGGTTCGCTAGACGGAGTCTTTAGCTCGCAAGCATTCGTGTAACATGTCGTAGCAGCGGAATAATATAGCTATTAGAAATGGCTAATAGCGACAATTAGACGCCGGCACGGCGGTTCCATCTGACTCTCACGGACGCGGTGCAGCCTTCTGAAGCGCCATTGTGGACCTGAGAGCTATCCAAAAAGTCTGACCGAACTCCCAGCGACCGTTTCAGTGGCTGCGTTGAATCACTAGATAGCGGCGGAACGAGTCAGTAAATCAAAGGAGTTGAAGCGGGAGGATGCGAGTGTCTATGACGCAAATCTCCCGCTTCACTGGGGAAGTTGTGCCGATTGCTCAAAACGTTACTGGCGATGGAAGCGAATCCGCCGCCCCGGAAGGTGGCGGCGGATTCGCCGACTATGCTCTTGTTTCCCTACATTGTCTACGGATTTACCTCGATGCGTCCTACCGGATGACGATTGACCTGCTCAAGGAAATGCCACAAATAACCGGGGAGATCGGCCTCAGCGCGGCCGATCTCCCCTCTCCATCCACGTTGTGTAAAGCGTTCGACCGAATCAGTATGAGCGTCTGCCGAGTGCTGCTGCGCCAGTCGGCGCAGCTGCACGATCCCTCGAAACACGGAGCTATTGACGCAACATTCTACGAACGATCAGCTGCGAGCCGCCACTACTGCCAGCGAATCAGCTACCGCGTCCAGAAACTCAAAGTCACGAAACTCGTCGATACAGAGTCTCAAGCCGTCCTTGACGTACACTGCTCGACGAACCGGGAAGGAAGCGACGCAGACCTTGCCGAGCAGATCGCCCGCCGGAATGCGGGCGATCTGCGGTCTCTTGCCGCCGATAAAGGTTATGACAAGCAGTCACTCCGTGAAGCACTACGTGATCTCGACATCAGACCACTGATCAAGCATCGTATCTTCGCGCCGTACGACCACGCACACAACGCCAGAATCGACGAAAACCGCTACAATCAGCGCTCTATGACCGAAACCGTGAACTCGGCTGTGAAGCGCTCGCTCGGCTTCGCCGTGCGAGCGCGGTCTTGGTTCCGTGAGTTCCGCGAGATTGCCTTGATGTGTGTTGTCTATAACATAAAGCGCTTCGTCAAACAATGAATTCCAACGCCTTACAGCGATTCAACACGGCCGTTTCAGTCATTCACCGACTGGCCGTCACGCAGCGGGATCGGACTCCTCGTCCCGGTCTCCCTCCGAGTCCGACCCGTCTTCCTGCGTCCCAGCGGAATCAGCCGCTGGCTCGTACTTGTACAGTATAGAGTCCTCTGTGACGTAGTAGCACTCCGCACTGGAGTCTTCGATGACGCGCCGATCGCTGTCGATGGCGACGTCGACGAGCCCTTCGAGCGAATCGACTTCGATCGTCGGTTGGTCCGCAAGCGATGCCGGCAGGGATCCGGTCGTGATCCAGTCGTCGAACTTCCTGCGGTCGGCGTGATGTCGTGTATCGGCGGGGATCTGCAGATGGCCGCGTTTCTCCGCGCCGACGACACCGACGAGACCCACCAGCGACACGACGAACAGCAGCGGTGCGCCGAGCGTTCTGAGCGAACTCCTCTCGGCGGTTCCGGCGACGGTTTCGCTCCGATCCCCGAACCCTGTATCGTCCATCGTCGTGTCGACGCTGTACGTTTCGCCGTCTGGGGTGATGACGAGCACGTCCTCTCGGACGTGGCTAACCGACTGGTTCTCGACCGTGCCCTCGATCTCCGACCGGGCGACGATTCTCGCGTCGGTCTCTCCGGGGTCGGCACCGAGGTTCTCCTGGATCCTTTCGACCCGCTCCTGAAGATCGCTCACGTCGACCGACGAGGCGACGGTGTGGGAATCCCCGGCCGCGATCGAGGCCGACTGTTCGCTGTCGAGCGATTCTGTCAGCTCCCAGTACACCTCCTCGCCGTCGCTCGACTGCAGTATCAACAGGAGCTCCGTCTCGACGTCGACGGTCCCGTTCGCCGTCTCGTGTCGGTACTCGTACTCGACATCTAGCTCCGGCGAGACGCGTGTGAAGTACGTCCCGCGGTTCTCTAACACGTCGCCCTGCTCGAACGCTTCGGTGTCGTTCTGTACGACAGCCGAGTGCGTAAACTCGCCCGAATCCGTCCACACGACACGCTCCTGGTCGCCCTCGGTATCCGGACCGGCCAGCGTCGTGGCGGTGAACGCCCCGCCGATCAGCAGTAAGACGACCAGGGCGACGACGATGGTCGTGTACCGCGCCGCAACGAACCTGCGAAGCCCAGCCAGCCGTTTGTCGGAAGTCGATGCCACTCCGTGTCGATTGTCGTCGTCGCTCATGATTGTCTCTCCCCCAGAATCGTTCGTCTTGGCTGTCGCGTTCAGAATCGTCCCCGTCCCGAACAGCAACACCAGCGGCAGGGCGAACGCAGCGCCGATCACGCCGCTGATCGTGCCGACCGCCAACCACGGATGCACCGAATGCAACGCCTGTATCGCCGAGGGCGGCAGGACGGCCAGATACCGGTACTCCGCAACGGTTCTGACGTAGTAGCCGGTCTCCGGTGGTGCCGTGATCTGCACCGTCGCGTTGGCTTCGCTACGCTGCCCGAGATACTGCTGTTCCGGCTCGACTTCGACGCCCGAACTCGCCGGTTCCATCACGGCGTAGCTGGGTAACAAGCCGCTGTTCTGTGTGGTGACGGTCCACGTCGCCGTCTCCCCTGCGGGATCACGTCCGGCCGATCGGAGTCGAACTCCGCGCTCACGACCCCGTAGTCCTGGGTCCCCCGGCGGCGAGCATCGTCCCTGCCGCCGTGGCGACGATGAGCAGCGTGAGCACCCCGATCACGAGCCCGGCGTTGTAGACCCCCTTTCGGGACTGCGTTCGATCGCGGTCCCGGCGTCGACGCCCCTCGCCGAGCAGTCCACTCAGGAACGCTCCGGCGCTCACGAGCAGGAGCAAGAAGGCGACCCACTGCACCTGCAGCAAGGCGGTGATCCCGAGCGCAGACGCGACGGTGTGTTGCACCCGCTCGACACCCGACTGGACCGTCGACACGGCCGTCCCGAGGTTCGGGATCACGACGACCTCGCCGTTTACCTGCCAGGCCTTCGCCAGGACCTGCCCCTCAGTAACCAGCGGTTCCCCATCGTCCTGATCGGTAAACGGGTTCGCATCGCCTTTCGTGACGTACCCTTCCTCGGTTATCTCGACGACCCGATGCGTCGTGACGTCACCCCCGTGGACCTCCTCGGACTGGAAGGTAATCACGTCGCCCTCGTCGACGGAGCCGGTGAGTTCGGCGGGGATCGCGACGAAGCCGTCGCCGGCGTCGATGGTTGGCTCCATGCTGCCGGTTTCGGCATAGGAGAGCAGGATCGGCTGACCGAGGGCCTGGCCGGCGAGTAAGGCTGCGACGAGGAGCAGTAGCACCACGACGACACCGGTCTCGACGTAAGATCGCACGCTCATATCCGCACAAGATCGATCGGTGACTCGACATGCGAACGTCGGTTCCTGATGGTTGGCTTCCGGGTGCTTTCGAGTGGGTTCATCCCACGATGTACTCGCTCCAGTATCGGTATTTTATATGTGCTACATACTCCCGGTAAGAGCCATATTCCACACAGAACTTTTCAGTTACTTCCGCTCATCCAGTCCACTGGCATGATTTTGATTCACACGATTTGCGGGTCGTGTATTCAAAAAGAAGCCGACCCAGAACGCGCGATTTAGTGCGAGATTTCAGTCGTCGGCAGTCGCCTCGGCTGTGATCGTCAGATCGGTCCGGCTCTTGATGGTAGTGCCTCCTGATTTGACTGCGACCCCAACTACAGCCGAATCGCCCGGTTCGAGGACGTTCTGTCCGTCGAGACCGCCGCGCCTCGTGATTTCTCCTCGAACTCGTTCGCAAAGTTTGCGTCACATGTCATCACGGAGATCCATTCGTTTCCGTCGACGACGTAGACACCGAACCTAGAGGTGAACCAACCGTCCATTCCACAACCGCTGAATAGGAACGAGATCTCTTGGGTCCCCTTATTAGTGACCACGAGGACATCGTCCATGAGCGTCTCGGCATCAGGATTCACGCCACTGCCACCGGCGTCGGTCTCCGTGATAGTGAGGGAGAGTTAGCCGTTCGTTTCGGTGACGTACTCACCGTTCGGGCCGTCGCTGGTCCGCAGTCCCAGGAATGTGCCACTATCAGAGGTGTCATTGACTGTAAGGTCGCGATCTGCTTCGACCGAGGCGAAAGCTTCGGACCCGAGGCAGCGAGGCCCCGCCTGCCGCCGTCGTCTCGAGTCCGAGTATTTTTCGCCGTTTCAGCTTGGAGCCCCTGTCTTGATGGGGGTTTCTGTTAGACCTGTTCGGCGTCGGCGTGGATGGTGATCGTCTCCAACGCTTCCAGGAATTCGTCGGCGTTTTTGTCCTTTTTCAGATTGAAGAAGAGACCGGTAGTGAAAGTTTCCCCCTTGCCGAGCGTGGGTTGGCTAGAATCGGGTTCCCTACGAAGGAGCGGCCCGGTGGGCGCGACAGCACCCTGGTTCCCACTGTAATCGTCGTCGAAGCCATCAGGACCAAAAGTCATGCCCAGTCTGACCTCTTGAGTGCCTGAGTTCCTGATAGTCAACACGTTCTTGAACTCGACAAGGGCACGGTCGTTAACGCCACTTCCGGCCACACCGGTAGCGTTGTCGTCGAAAGTCAGTTGTATCGTTCCGGGGTCGTCCGTTTCCTCCGCGTACGCGTCGCCGTTTGGACTGTCGGCGGGTTTGATTTCGAGGAATGCATCTGAGTCGTCGGCGACATTGACGTTGATGTCGCGATCAGCCTGCACCTCGGTAAACGCACCACTCCCTGTTATTGCCGCCGCGCCGGCGGCGAGCGATCCCGTTCCGATCAGAAATTTGCGTCGTTCCATTGTTGTCTCACTTTAGTTTGTCGTACGCCGGTTCACCCACTGACTCGTCAGCACCCACACGTCGACCGTCGTTCCGCTGCGGCGCACATCGTGTTGCACCACGGTGTCCCACTTTGGTATATACGACCAGCATCGACGGAGAGAACGCTTGTGCTATCGAAATAGAGCCTATGGAGCGTGAACAAACAGTCTGTTCCAATCGGTTAAGATGCTTATAATTCGTACGTGTGTACTCGTAGCAATTCGCACGAATGCGGTTCCCTCTGGCACCTGAAGAAGCGTCCTTCCGTCGACGTCTCTCGAAGTCATAATCAAACTGTACAGAATAACTCAAATATAAACTACATACCCAAGTAAACGTATCTAGTCCAGTTCTTTGCTTCGTGATTTCAGACCGGCTATTCGAACTGTATTCTCGTATCCGCCTCCGTCCGAAGTTATGTGAGGTTACCCCAAGATAGCTGGATATACTAAAATGATACTGCATTGAACTCTTGATCGAGCAATGAGTGTATCTTCCGACTCCTCGGTAGGATCGAAGAGCCCTTCGATCGGACACGGAGAGTTCTCGAGAGATACGGTTCTGGAGGTATTGAGCAACCAACGACGTCGATTCGCGATCCACTACCTCAAACAGCAGTACAGTTTCACTTCGCAGCGTCCCGCCCCCGTCGATATCGGCGAACTGGCCGAACAGATCGCAAGCTGGGAGTACGACAAGCCGGCCGAGCACCTCACCGCACAGGAGCGGAAACGAGTCCAGAACGCGCTGCGGCAGTTCCATCTGCCGAAGATGGACGATTACGGGTTCGTCGACTACGACTCACAGCGGGGGACCGTCGAACTCACCGAACCCGTCCTGAACTGTGATTTCTACGTCGACGTGTTACCGGAACGCGGCATCCCCTGGGGGACGTATTATCTCGGGTTAGCTGGCTTTTGCACGTTCTGTGTCGCCGGTATCGGGCTTGGAATCGCTCCGTTCTCGTTCTTTTCGCCCTTCTCGTGGCAGGTCTTTCTGGTCACCGTTCTCGCGGTATCGGCCATCGGGCATTACTACGATAACAAGTACCGGATGCGGGTCGGTGCCCGCGACAAACCGCCGGAGGTGGCAGACTGATGAGACGGAACAGTCGACTCGTGGTCGGGGTGGTCGCGCTAATCGTTGCACTCCTGTTGATCACGTCTACCGGATCGTTCAGTGCGATGACCGCCGAGCGCCCGGCGCAGGTGACTGTCGTCGACGATCCGGACGCGTATCTGGGCGTCGAACAGGAGACCGAACAGGCCGACAATGGATCCACGCTGAACCTCACCGTCACCAATCAGTTCTCTGGCGGCACTGATCTCGACGAAATGAACGTGAGCGTCGGTGGGGAGAGCCAGGAGATGAGTCTCGACGCTGGTGAGAGTGAGACGAAAACATTCAGAATCAATCGACTGTGGCGATCCGATCACGATTGAGGCGAGCGGCTCCGGTGTCGAGGTGTCGCTCGACCGAACGGTCGAGTGTGAGTGAGCAGCCCCCTTTCAGGGCCGCGGTGCAGCCTTCTGCAGCGCCGTTTCGGCGATGTTACCGCCGTAGTCGGCGCTCCGGGAGAGCGAGTCGACGATGATCCCGAGTAGCTGTGCCTCGTGGGGATCGAGCGTTCGCAGTTCGTCGTCGATGCGGCGGCTCCGCTCGTCCAGTTCCAGGATCGACTCCCGGACCTGGTGGGCGATCTCGCTCGATCGGGAACTGTCGTCGGTCAGCAGCGCGTCCATCGCCTGATCGATGATGCCGGCGGCCTCCTCGTGGAGGTCGACTATCTCGTCGGTGACGTCCTCGGGGATATCGTCGAGCTGGAGAGTAAGCTTGCTGATCTTGGCCGCGTGATCGGCACTGCGTTCGAGCTGGCGCGCGCTGGAGTGGTAATCGAAACAGTCCTCGCGCGGGAGGCCGAGTTCCGTGGCCGCGCTCGTGTTCCGGAGCGTAGCCCGGAAGGTTCGCGAGACGACGAACCAGAGCCGGTCGACGTCGTCGTCCCGCTGGATGACGTCCCGTGCGAGGTTGTCGTCGTTCTCTACGAGTGCCGTCACCGCGTCCGCGAGCATCGACTCGGCGATCAGGCGCATCCGCGTCACGGCGTTCGTGATAGATAGCTCCGAGGAGTCCAGTAGATCCTGCAGGACGACGCGCTCGCCGGTCTCTTCGAGCACTTCGACGCCGATCAGGCTCTGGGTGGCGCTCCGGATCGCGCGGCGCTGCTCACTCGTGATCTCGTTGCCTTCGAGAGCAATCATGTCGAAGCCGCTGACGTACATCGTCATCACAGCTCTGGTGAGTTGGTCGCCCTCGAGGTCGGTCACGTCCAGCGTTCCCTCGGTGTGTTCCTCGTCGGTTTTCGGCATCAACAGAAGGGAATCGTTCTCGACGTAAAACTCGACCTCGCTCCCGGCCGCGACGTCGTTCTCCGTCGCCCACGATTTCGGTAGCGAGACTGTGTACGTCGAGCCGCCGGTGATCTGGACTTTCCGCGTCTCCATACCTGCCGTTCGGGCGTGCGATACTAAACTCCTCCCATCTATAGAGCAGCCGTCTCTGATCACTCCGCGAGATTGCGCCGCCCTGATGGCTGTTTCCGATTGTTATGGGTCGTTAATGAACTAAGAAATATATATCTATATGGCACTATTTATTGATCATAGAAGCGTATTTAGACCTCCCATCTCCACAGTATTTGTGATGGCAAATCACCGGGAGTCTGGTGACCGCCTGAACAACTCGTCGCGTCGTGGGTTCCTTTTGACGGCCGGAAGTGCCGGGTTAGCCGGCCTCGCTGGTTGTGTTGCTCGTGGACAGAGCAGCGATCTGTCCGGTGAGATTGTTATCGACGGCAGTGATACGGTCTTCCTGCATACCGCGGCCGTCGCAGAGGAGTTCCAGTGGCAGAACAACCAGGTTCGGATCCCGATCCGGGGCTCCGGTACCGGGGCAGGGTTCCAGCGGTTCACCGTCGGTGAGACGGACCTGCAGAACGCGAGCAGGCCGATCACCGACGGCGAACGCGAGACCGCCGAAGCGAACGGCATCGAGTTTCTCGAACTCGAGGTCGTGCTGGACGGGATCGCGCTCTACGCCAACCCGCAAAACGATTGGTGTGATACGCTCACCGTCGAGGAACTCAATCGGATTTGGGGCTCCGACGCGGACGCGACGCGCTGGAGCGATATCGATTCGGACTGGCCCGACGAGGAGATCGTCCTGTACGGCCGTGACTCGCACTCGGGGACGTTCGATTACTTCACCGAAGAGATCAACGGCACCGCTGGCGACGTCACGGGCGATTACAACAAGACGTCCGACACGAACGTCATCGTCCGGGGCGTCCGGGGCAACGAACACGCTCTCGGCTTCGGGGGCGCAGGCTACTACTACGAGAACGAGGAGGACCTGAAACTGATCGCCGTCGACGACGACAACGGCGGCGTCATCCCGACCGAGGAGACGATCGGCAAGGCGTTCGAGGACAACCCGGGCGACGACGCGTACACGCCGCTCTCCCGGTCGATGTACGTTTACGTGAACGTGGCCGAACTGACACGGAAGACGGTCCGGGAGTTCGTGAAGTTCTTCTTCCATCGCGAGGACCCGGACGGGCCCGCGGTCACGCAGAGAGTCGCCCCGCGGGTCGGATCGTACGCGATTCCGGATTCGCTCGTCGATCGGGAGGCAGAACGGCTTCGTGAGGCAATCGAAGAGGTCAACTAATGGCAGGAATGGACACATACTCCGGTGATTCGGGGCTCACGGGTGCGGGAACGGGCGGCGAACAGATCCGGAACAAACTCGTCAAATGGGTGTTTTTCGCCTGCGCGTTCCTGTCAGTCCTGACGACGGTCGCGATCATCGTCGTCCTGTTTCGTGGGGCCTGGACCTTCTTTTCGGAGGTCTCTATCGTTTCGTTCTACACGAGCGCCGACTGGGCACCACAGCAGAACCCGGCACGCTTTGGCGTTCTCTCGCTAGTCTACGGGACGCTGATGATCACTGTCGGCTCCGCGCTCGTCGCCCTGCCTGTGGGAACGGCGACGGCAATCTATCTCAGCGAGTACGCCGACGAACGGATCCGATCGGTCGTCAAACCGACGCTCGAGATCCTCGCCGGTGTCCCGACGATCGTGTACGGCTTCTTCGCGCTCTCGTTTATTACGCCGGTTATCCAGCGGGTCTTCCCCGAGACGGGGACGTTCAACGCGGCGTCGGCGTCGATCGTTGTCGGGATCATGATCATTCCGATGGTCTCCTCGCTCTCGGAGGACGCGATGAGCGCAGTCCCGGACGAACTCCGTAACGCGGGCTATGGCCTCGGCGCGACGAAGTTCGAGGTCAGCACTGATATCGTCGTCCCCTCGGCCGTCTCAGGGATCCTCGCGTCGTACATCCTCGCGGTCTCGCGGGCGATCGGTGAGACGATGGCGGTCGTACTGGCAGCAGGGTTGACCCCGCAGATCACGGCCAACCCGCTCGACCCGGTCCAGACGATGACCTCGTACATGGTCCAGGTCGGGACTGGCGACGTCTCGGTTGGCTCGGTCGGCTACCAGAGCCTCTTTGCGGTCGGAATCACGTTGTTCGTGATGACGTTCGCGATGAACGTGCTGAGTCTGGCGATCAGATCGCGATATCGGGAGGAGTACCAATGAGCTCTAAAGAGACTGACGGCGGCGTCGTCGAGGATCGGTTCCCGCTTGCTGGCGGCGAGCAGTTACAGCGCAAGCGCCTGTACGGAAAGCTATTCGTCGGCGTCTGTCTGGCCGCGACGATGGTCGGTATCGTCGCGTTGGTCGCACTCCTCGCGGACGTGGTCTCCGAGGCGTGGGGCTGGCTGACCTGGGAGTTCCTGACCTACCCGCCTTCGCGGTTCATCGAGAACTTCGACCCCTCGATGTACGGCAACCCGGAGACGCGTCCCGCCGGGATCTATCCCGCACTCATCGGTTCGATCTATCTCATCATCATGACCGCGATATTCACGCTGTTTCTCGGCGTGGGTGCGGCGATCTATCTCGAAGAGTACGCCGCCGACAACTGGCTGACAACTCTGATCAACGCCAACATCTCCAACCTCGCGGGCGTCCCCTCGATCGTCTACGGTCTGCTCGGACTGGCGATGTTCGTCCGGGCGCTCAACACCGGATCGAGTCTGCTCGCCGGCGCACTGACTCTGACACTGCTGATCCTCCCGATCGTTATCGTCTCTTCGCAGGAGGCGCTGCGGGCGGTGCCGGACTCGCTCCGAAACGCCTCCTACAGCGTCGGCGCGACGCGCTGGCAGACGATCCGGAACGTCGTCCTCCCGAACGCACTCCCGGGCATCATGACGGGAACGATCCTGTCGCTCTCCCGGGCGATCGGCGAGACGGCCCCCTCATCATGATCGGCGCGGCGACGTCGATGTTCGTCCCGCCGAACGGCCCGCTCAGCGCCTTCGCGGCGATGCCGATGCAGATCTTCGACTGGGCACGCCAGCCAGCAAACGAGTTCCAGCACGTCGCGGCGGCCGGGATCATCGTCCTGCTCTCCGCGCTACTGCTGATGAACGCAACGGCGATTTATATCCGAAACAAATACGACACACCCACATAATCCATGAGCGACACAACACTCGGCACGACGACGGCGACGGAGACCGACACCGAAACAGACGACGAGGCCGGACGGGAGTTCGGCTCTCAGGCTGACGACGAGATGGCACCATCGATCGCCACCGTCCGGAACCCGATCCTCGAGGCGGAAGATCTGGTCGTCAAGTACGGCGACATTCAGGCGCTCCAGCCCGTCTCGGTCGGCCTCCCGGAGAAGGAAGTGACGGCGATCATCGGCCCCTCGGGCTGTGGAAAGTCGACGTTCCTGCGGTGTATCAACCGGATGAACGATCTGGTCGACGCCGCCGACATCACCGGGAGCCTGCGCTTCCGTGGGAAAGACGTCTACGACGACGACGTCGATCCGGTCGCGCTCCGGCGGAAGATCGGGATGGTGTTCCAGAAGCCGAACCCGTTCCCGAAATCGATCTACGACAACGTCGCCTACGGCCTCCGTATCAAGGGCCAGACCGAGGACCTCGACGCGGCCGTCGAGCAGGCGCTCAGACGCGCCGCGCTCTGGGACGAGGTCAAAGATCAACTCGATTCGTCGGGGCTCAACCTTTCGGGCGGCCAGCAACAGCGGCTCTGCATCGCCCGGGCCATCGCCCCCGATCCGGAGGTCGTCCTGATGGACGAGCCAGCAAGCGCGCTCGACCCCGTCGCGACATCACAGATCGAGGACCTGATCGCCGACCTCGCCGAGGAGTACACCGTCGTCGTCGTCACGCACAACATGCAGCAGGCGGCCCGCATCTCCGACAAGACCGCGGTCTTCCTGACCGGCGGCCAGCTCGTCGAGTTCGACGACACCAACAAGATCTTCGAGAACCCCGAGCACCAGCGCGTCGAGGACTACATCACGGGCAAGTTCGGATAGGATAACAACTAACCCGATCCCGCCCTTTAGCGGGTGTATGGGATCCGGTCGCGATCCGATCGAACGTGCCGCCGACGAAGGCGTCGACCTCTACGAGGTGTCGACGTGGGAGCCCCGCTCTCGACTCGACCGGGTGCTCGTGGGTGCGGAGAACAAAAGTCGTCGGCTCTATCGCCTGCTGATCTGGCTCGCGTTCGGATTGTTACTTCTCTCCGTCATCGCCCTTTCAGCGCTCGTCATCGTGGCGGAGTTCCAGTTCGGCAACCTCGATGCCATCACCGATCCGGTCGTCACGACGCTCATTGCTCTCTCGGTCGTCCCCGCGTTGATTCTGGCCGGATACATCTGGCAGACGGACGTGACCACCGACGAACCGGTCGCACTACTCGCCGTCACGTTCCTGCTCACGATGGTCCTCGCCGGTGCCGCGGCGCTGTTGAACGAGGTGGGTCAGGGTGTCGTCACCGTGCTCGGGACGGCCGCACTCGGCGAGGCGGTCGGTGGCACCCCTGTGATGCTGTTCCTCTTTTTCTTCCTCGTCGTCGGTCCCGTCGAGGAGACAGTGAAACTGCTCGCAGTGCGGTTGTACGCGTATCGCGACGACCGCTTCGACGCGGTCATCGACGGTGCGGTGTACGGCGCTGTTGCAGGGCTTGGCTTCGCGACGATCGAGAACGCGCTCTACATCACCCGCCCGCTGGACTCGGTGGCGACGGTGGCCGACATTCTGGAGACGGCGAGCGGGGCGACTGCCGCCAGATCACTCGCCGGTCCGGGCCACGTCATCTACTCCGCGCTCGCCGGGTTCTACCTCGGGCTGGCGAAGTTCAACCGCGAGTACGCCGTCCCGCTGGTCGTGAAAGGACTCTTCCTCGCCGCCGTCATCCACGCGACCTACAATACGGGGGCGAGCATCATTCCTGACTGGCTCGTCGAGACGACGTCCATGTCCTCGCTCTCGGCGGTCCTCGTCTACGTCCTCGTGTTCGACGGTGCCGCCGGCTACTACCTCTATCGAAAGCTCAAGCGCTATCAGGACACCTACAGATCGGTCGATGCGGGTCAGTTAGACCGCGATCCGACGCCCGTGCTGACCGAGTTCGATGGATCGACCCACGCCCCGTCTATCGCTTCGGGAGCACCGCCGGTCGAACCGCCGGTCGTGCGTTCCGAGGCGTCGAGCAGTCCGGCTATGGAGGATACGACGAATACGGCCGACAGTGGCGGAGACAACACCGGGGGCGAGGAGGCGTCGGCTCCTGATTCGCGGCCGGACGAAGGGGACTCAGCCCGGAGGAGCGGAGCGGGAGACACGCACGAGGAGGGATCTGACGGGAGCACCGAGGGGGACCGATCCGAAGAGAGCAGCGAGGGGCTGGACAGATCCCGTGGCGACACCAACGACTCCCTCGACGACTGGGAGTTCTAGTAGCCGTCCAGCATCCGTTCTGCGTACTTTGCGATGACGTCGACTTCGAGGTGGATGGGAGCGCCGACCGATTTCTCCGAGAGCGTCGTCATCTCGTAGGTCGTCGGAATGATGGCGACGCTGACCGACTCGTCGGTCCGGTCCGCCACGGTGAGACTGATGCCGTCGAGGGCAATCGAACCCTTCTCGACGACGTACTGGTCGAACTCCTCGGGGACGCCGAACTCGAACTCCCAGTCTTCGCCGACCTGACGGATGTCACGGACCTCTGCGACACCGTCGACGTGTCCCTGCACGAAGTGGCCGTCAAGGCGGTCGTTTGCTGCCAGCGCGCGTTCGAGGTTGACGGCATCGCCCTCGTCGAGCGATCCGAGATACGTCTTCTCGACGGTTTCTGCGGCCAGAAACGTCTCGAACCAGTCGTCGCCGAACTCCTCGACGGTCAGGCAGGCACCGCTGACGCTGATGCTCTGGCCATGTTCGAGGCCGTCGGTGACCGTCTCTCCACTAACACGTAGCCGAACGCCGTCGTCGGTCTCCGTTCGCGAGACGATTTCGCCCGTCTCCTCGACGATTCCTGTAAACATATCTTCGTGTTAGGTTGCTCCCGAGGAAAGGATTCCGGGTTCCGACCGTCCTCGGCCGTTTCGCCCCACAGAGCGACGTGCGAACTAAATCCACGGATATTACTACGTGGGGGAGTAATGCTTAATAAGAGTTACTTTCACATGAATACGACATATTTCTCTCCGAACGGTGATGCGCGATGAATCCGAGGAGAATCGATTTTCTCGTCGATATGGCCTACGGCGCCATGTTGCTGGCTGCCATCATAATCATCGTCACTGTCGGCACGCAAACCGGTGTCGCGTTCGGTCTGGGAATCATCGCCTCGTACGTCATCCACGTCGTCTGGAAGATGGGTCGATTCGATCCGGACTGGATGACCCGACAGGTCGAGGAGCGGGTCTCCGAGCGCGTCGAAGAACAGGTCGAGGAAGAGGTCGATCAGGTACGCGACCAGATCGACGAGGTTAACGAGCGTGTCGACCGCCGTCCGAGCGAGGGCGAGGTACAGGATACAGTCGGCGAAACGGTCGGTGAGAGGGTCGAGAAAACCGTTGAAAAGACGGTCGGCGAAAAAGTCGAAGAAACGGTTGGCGAGACGATGGAGGATACAGTCGAGGAGACTGTAGAGGCGACGGTGGAGGAAACAGTCGAAGAAACGATGGAAGAGAGGGTTGAGGAGACCGTCGGTGACACCGTCGAAGAAAGGGTCGAAGAGAAGGTCGAAGAGACTGTCCAGGAGGCGGTCGATGTGGAGGAGACGGTCGAGGAAACAGTCGAAGAGACCGTGGAGGAGGCGGTCGATGTGGAGGAGACAGTCGAGGAAACAGTCGAAGAGACCGTGGAGGAGACGGTGGACGAGAAGGTCGAAGAGACTGTCGAAAAGAAGGTTGCAGAGACGGACGGCGACAGCTAACTGGGCCAGCGTCGCGTTCGTCGTTGCACGTCACCAGAGCAGATATCCGAAACGAGTCCGTCGCACGTTTTCCCGTCTCCGATCCAACCGAGAGATACAGTAGAGCCGAGTATATTTACCGTATGATTCCCTCACAATACGGTTAAGCCCGTTTCGCTCGTATTTTTCCTATGGCATCCAAGATTCTGGTCCCGATGGACGACTCGGAGATGGCGCGCGAAGCGCTGGAGTACGCGCTCGAACACTTCCCTGACGCGGAGTTTACGGTTCTACACGTCGTCGGGGGCCCTTCCCCGATGTGGGGCGAGGCGACCGGACTCGCACTCGCTGATGATCTCGAGGAAGCCACGGCCGAACTCTCCGAAGAAGTGTTCTCAACCGCGCGCGAGACCGCCGAGGAGTACGACATCGAAATAGAGACCAAGAGCAAACTGGGCCATCCTGGTCGGGCGATTATCAACGAGGCCGAGGAGTACGACACCGTCGTGATCGGCACTCACGGGGGGACCATTGCCGAGCGACTCTTCGTCGGGAACGTCGCAGAGCAGGTGTTCCGTCGGAGCCCGGTCCCCGTCGTCGTCGTGCGGTGAGTCGCTGTCTCGGCCAGTTAGCTACTCGAAAGCGGTTCGACGCGGAACCGGTAGCCCGGATAGACGCCGTCGAGATTCGCCGGACTCTCCTCTCTCGTGTGCTCCCGACACAGGAACGCCGTCGCCTCGACCGCCCCGTGTCCGGTCTCCTCCTGATACCGCTCGACGACGACGAAGTCGGGTGACTCGGTACAGCCCCGACGGTGACATTCCTGAGGCGGTTCGGCGACGACTTCTTCGCGTGGCGGCTCTTTCTCGTCTCCTCGTTCGACCGCCTCTGTGAGTTCGCGCTGTCGCTGCCGTTCGTCCGCGTCGCGAGCCTGTTTGTCTCGACTATTTCGATCGTCTGCCATACGGTGAGTAACGCGTGTCCGGAGCATAATCGTATGGCCGGAGGAACTCACGCGCCAGAAACTGCAACACGCTCGCGAGACGCGGCTTGAGACGTTCAGAGGTCCCTCCGATATCGACGAGTGGTATTTCACTGTGTTCGCCCGGTCGTTAGATTTCAGTCTCCTATCCCGGGAAATAGCCCACGTAATATTTCCATACCTCTAATCTAACGACATCTGGAGATACATAGATGTTATTGAAAAGAAAATCTTTTCATAGTTCGGTTCTGAAGTGTAGATCAACCACTGGTGTCATATTGTGCCACGAATGGAAACAGCGGAAATCGATACCGACCTGAGTCTCTTCAAATACGACAACCTCGAACAGTTACCCGAACGATATCGGGAACTGGACGAAGCCGAGCGGACTGAGCGGATCGAGGCCGCGCTGGCCGAACTGGGTGACGACGTCGTCATCCTCGGCCACAACTACCAGCGACGGGAGATCGTCGAACACGCCGACTTCATCGGTGACTCCTACCAGCTATCGAAGGAAGCGGCCGCCGCGGACGCCGAGTACGTCGTCTTCGGCGGCGTGACGTTCATGGCCGAGAGCGCGGATATCATCACCGACGACGAACAGACGGTGATCCTGCCGAGCATGGAGGCGTCCTGTCCGATGGCCGGGATGGCCGAGGCCCTGCAGGTCGACGCCGCGTGGGCCGAAATCACCGAGGCCGCGCCCGACGAGGATATCATCCCGATCACGTACATGAACTCCTACGCCGACCTGAAGGCCTTTACCGCCGAGCACGGAGGAGCGATCTGTACCTCCTCGAACGCCCACCTCGTCTTCGACTGGGCGCTGGAGAAAGGCGACAAAGTCCTCTTCCTGCCCGACAAACACCTCGGCGAGAACACGGCCCACCGACTGGGCCTCGAAGACGAGACCGCCGACTGGGATCCGTGGGACCCGGAGGGCAAAGACGCCGCAGAGGTCGCCGAATCGGACATCATCCTCTGGGACGGCTACTGCCAGGTCCACGAACGGTTCCGCGAGCATCACATCGAGACGATGCGCGAGGACCACCCTGACGCGAACGTCGTGGTCCACCCCGAGTGTCGCCGCGAAGTCGTCGAGGCGGCCGATATCGCCGGATCGACGAGTACCATCTGTGAGGTCGTCGAGGAGGCCGACCCCGGCGACACCTGGGCGATCGGTACCGAGATCCACCTGGCGAACCACCTCGACCGCTGGCATCCGGATGTGAACGTCCTGCCGCTGTGTGGCGACGCCTGCATGGACTGCAACGCGATGCGCCAGATCGACCCGAACTACCTGACGTGGGTGCTCGAAGAGCTGGTCGAGGGCCGCGAACGCAACGTCATCGAGGTCGCAGAACGGGAGAAAGAACTCGCCGAAGTGGCGATGAACCGGATGCTGGAGCTTCAGGGGTGAAAGGATGGGTGACCATACTACCGCGGATGTGCTCGTCGTCGGCACCGGCATCGCTGGCTGTGCCGCGGCGCTCGCGGCCGCACGTGAGGGCAGCGACGTGCTCGTCGCGACGAAGGCCGAACGCCCCGAGGACGCGAGTACCGACTGGGCGCAGGGCGGCATCGCCGTCTCCCGGGACGACCCCGAGCAGTTCAAACGGGATATCCTCACGGCGAGTAGCGACACTGCCGACCCCGAGGCGGTCGACGTACTCGTCGAGAGCGCCAACGAGGCGGTCGAAGACGTCCTGCTGGAGACGCTCGGCATCGAGTTCGATACGGCAGACGAGGGCGCCGAATCGACGGGGGAGCAGTGGGACTACGGCCGCGAGGCGGCCCACTCCGAGGACCGGATCATGCACGTCAACGCCGAGACGGGCACGCACATCCTCCGACCACTGCTCGCGTATCTCGACGATCACGAGCGCGTGACGATTCTCGAAGATACGGCCGTGCTCGACCTGATCACGCACGAGGGGCGAGTTCACGGCGCACAACTCGACCGGACCCCAGGGAGCGAGCAGGCCAACACCGGCTACCCGGTCTTTGCCGGGTCGACCGTACTGGCGACCGGCGGGATCGGATCGCTCTATCCTCACTCGACGAACCCGTCGGGATCGACCGGTGACGGCATCGGGATGGCGGCGCTCGCCGGCGCGGACGTCGCCGACATGGAGTTCGTCCAGTTCCATCCGACGGCGCTCGACGAGGCCGCCGACGGCGTGGCCGAGGCCGACGAGACCGAGGGGATGGACACGGTGCTGATCAGCGAGGCTGTCCGCGGCGAGGGCGCACACCTGCTGAACGGGGACGGCGAGCGGTTCATGCCTGAAGTCCACGAGGACGCCGAACTCGCGCCGCGGGACGTGGTGGCCCGTGCGGTCGCCCGCGAACGGTCCGAGACGGGAACAGTCCGTCTCGACGTGTCGACCTTCGACTTCGCGGGGAGTTCCCCGACCTCGCCGACCGGTGTGCCAAGCGTGGCGTCGATCCCGCCGAGGGGATCCCGGTCACACCCTGCGAGCACTTCCTCTGTGGCGGCGTCGCCGTCGACGACCGCGGTCGGGCGAGCCTCGACCGACTCTTCGCCGTCGGCGAGTGTGCCCGCACCGGCGTCCACGGCGCGAACCGGCTGCCTCGACGAGCCTGCTCGAAGGGCTGGTCTGGGGACTCCGGGCGGGCGAGACGGCGGTCGGCAACGAGCCCCGACCGATCGAGGCCGCCGATCTGCTCGATAGCGACCCCGACCTCCCGCCCCGGTTTGCCGCCGAGAAGTTCACGCGCCTGCGTCGCGTGATGGGTGAGTACGTGGGTCTGCGCCGCGACCGCGACGGACTCGGACGCGCCGCCGCGGTACTGCGCCGCCTCAAGGGCGAGGTCGACGCCTACGTCCGGACCCGAACCGCACGGGACATCTACGAGTTACGCCACGCCAGCGTCACCGCGTTACTGATCGCCCGCGCCGCGGCCGAGAACGAGCGGTCAGTCGGCTGTCATTACCTCGACGAGGCGACCGAACAGGTCGCGGAGCCAGCGGACGACTGATGATCACGGACTCACAGATCGAGGGATGGCTCCGTGAGGATCTGGGCCATCACGACGTGACCAACGAAGTCCCCGGCGGGACGTCCGGCCGCCTCGTCGCGAAAGAGAGTGGCGTCCTCGCCGGACTCGACGCCGCCGAAGCCGTCTTCGAGTACCTCGACGTCGACGTCACGCAGTCGCTGCCGACGGCGACCCGGTCGACACCGGTGATACCGTACTGGCTGTCGAGGGGGCGGCTACCGACGTCCTGCGCGGCGAGCGCGTCGCCGTGAATATCGCCGGCCACGCCTCCGGTATCGCCACGAAGACGCGCCGTGCGGTCGAACGGGCGAACGAAGCGACGGCCGGGGCGGACAGCACGGTCGAGATTGCGGCGACCCGCAAGACGACGCCCGGTCTCCGCGGCGTCGAGAAGCGGGCGGTCGTCGCGGGTGGCGGCGACACCCACCGCCTCGACCTCTCGCATATGGTGATGGTGAAAGACAACCAGATCGCGGAGTTAGGGCTGGAAGAGGCGATCACGCGCTTCGACGAGCAGACCTCGTTCGCCACGAAGATCGACGTCGAGGTCGAGCGAGTCGAGGATGCCCCACGGGCCGCGGCGGCCGGAGCGGACATCGTCCTGCTCGACAACATGACGCCCGGGAAGACCCACGACGCAGTCGAACTGCTGGCCGAGTACGAGACGCTCGCGGAGGCCTCGGGCGGAATCACCGTCGAGGACGTTCCGGCGTACGCGAAAACGGGCGTCGACGTCATTTCGATGGGGTCGCTCACTCACAGCGCGCCCGCACTCGACCTGTCTTTCGGGACCGGTGAGTAGGATCATCCTATTCAGCCACGGCACCTGAGCCGACTGTTTATATACGATGGGGCGGCCAGCGGTGGCCATGCGATTCAGAAGCGTTCCGCTTGGATGACCGGGCAATCGAGGGGTTACCGATCAGACTCGTCATCGCCATCGTCGTCGGCGTCGCGAGTCTCAGCATCATGATGTCTATGCTCTCGGGGGTCGGTACGCTCGGGACGACGGAACTCGACGTCCAGCCTGACGACGAAGTGATCAACGCTGGCTACAACTCGGTCGATCTCACGGTGATCGACGAGCAGGGCGACGCCGTCGAAGGGGCGACGGTGATCGTCTCCAGCGGCACTGCGAGCATCGACGGCATCGAGAACGAGAAGTCGGATGCGAACGGCGAGGCCACAGTCAGTATCTCGCCGGAGCTACGCGACAATCAGGACAAGGGTACTCTGGAGATAGAGATTAATCCGCCTGCGGGGACCGAGTACGAGGACCAGCGGGAGAACACCGAGCTACTGGTGATCGACGACTAGACGCCGTCCCAGTCGATCCAGTCGCGCTCCCAGCCGTGTCGCGACTCGGCGCTGCGCTGTGCGTGCTCGCGGTCCTCGCGTGCGGTCCGGTTGCGCTCGATGGCGTCGGCCTGTTCGCCCTCGACGAGCAGCGGCGCGAACGCGGCGTTGCCGTGCTCCTCGACGTCGCCATTGGCGTCGACGACCGAGAGCCGCTGTTCGCCGGTGCCGTGGGGCATTACGAGTTTGCCATCGGCGGCTGGCTGGTCGTGCAGGGCGGGCGGTGGCCGGACCGCGGCGGCCTCGAGCAGGATCCGGTCGTACGGCGCGTACTCCGGTAGCCCCTCGGCACCGTCCCGCCAGTCGACCAGCACCTCCTCGTGGCCCGCTGCCGCGAGGTTCTCGCGGGCCTGGTATACCAACGATCGGGTGATATCGACCGCGTGGACGTTTCGTGCGCCAACGATTTCGGCGACCACGGCCGCGGTGTAGCCGACGCCGACGCCGACGATCAGCACCGACTGCTCCGGCTCGACGTCGAGCAGTTCGAGCAGTCTGGCGGCGTCGCTCGGTGAGAGGACGCGGGTGCCGTGCTCCTGGTGCGAGATATCTGCGTAGGCGGCGCGTTCGGCCTCGACGAACTCGTGGCGCGGCACTTCACGCATCGCGAGGCCGATCCGTTCGCTCCGGACGACCCGCTTTGCCTCGTGTTCGAGGCTATCGACCATGTCGTCGCGGAGGATTGCGGGTTCCATAGTCGACGGATAGATCCGGAGCGTAATCAATCGCGCGACTGGCTATCGGTCGTTCAATATAAGAGTCGCCGGCGTGGCACGCGGTTTCAACGCCGCATCCGTACGAACCGGACGCCGCCGTGCGCGCTCCGCTCGAGCGTCCCGTCGGTACGCTTGTCGAACCGTTCGAGCGTCTGCCGTCGACGGCCGATCGGCGCGAGAATTCGGCCGCCGGGGCACACCTGCTCGGCGACTGGTTCGGGGAGTTCTCTGGCCGCGCAGGTCAGATAGGCACGGTCGTAGGGCGCATGCTCCGGCCAGCCGTCCCGGCCATCACCGACACGGATCGAGATGTCGCCGTAGCCGATGTCGTCGAGTGTCGACCGCGCCTGCTCGGCAAGCCGGTCGCTGTACTCGACGGAGTAGACGTTCTCTGCTCCGACGACCTCTGCGGTCACTGCGGCATGATAGCCACAGCCAGTACCGATCTCCAGGACAGTATCGCCCGGGGCGGCGTCGAGCAGTTCGACCATGATCCCGACCATGTGCGGGGCACTGATCGTCTGGCCGTCGTCGATCGGGAGGGGGCGGTCCTCGTAGGCGGCGTCACGGCGGGCCTCGGGGACGAACTCGTGGCGCGGCACCGCTCGCAGCGCGTCGAGCGTCGCCTCGTCGGTGATCCGCCCGCTCTCGGCGAGGCGCTCGACCATCCGGTTGCGACGGTCGGCGGGCGATCCCCCGGTCATCGGCTACCAGGCAGACCAGGCAGTCGTCGTCTCGTCGCGCACGTACAGCCGTTTGATATCCTTTGCGACAGCCGTGTCGCGGTCACGGTCCAGTTTGTCGAACTCGTAGCCGGTCGCGTCGTCGCGGACTGCGATTCCTTCGACACTGAACTCTTCCTCGCCGTGTTCCTCGGTCGCGCCGACGGTGAACTCGTAGTCGCCGGGGACCTGCAGCGTGACGCTTTTGCTCTCGTCGCGGCGGCCGTCCTGCGGGTGGATCGTCGTCTTGACGCCGACGTTTCCGACCGCGCGGGTCCAGATCGTGCTGACGTCCTCGGCGCTCGCCTCGTCGACACGCTTGTCGCTCTCGAGTTCGAGGCTGGTGATCCGGACCGTCATGATCGCTTCGGGCGTGTCGAGGACGAACTCCTCGCCGGACGCGAGTTGCTCGTCGGCAGGCGGTTCGGCCGTCGCCGAAAAGGAGTCGCCCTCCTGGGAGACGACGACGTCGCGCTGGACGGTTCGCTCCTCTTCGATGCGGATCTTGTGGACGTGGCTACACTCCGTACAGCGAACGGTCGCCTGTCCGCCGGGCTTGAGCACCTCGTGGACAGTCTGTTCGTCAGGGGAACAGGACGGACAGCGCGTCCCGACCCGCTCCGTGGTGTCGCTCATACTGGTCGTTTACCGTCCGCGCGGGTAAAAGGAGTCGGTAGTCCGCCCGTTAGTACGTTCACCGTTATCGGTTCCCATACTGTGGCAAGCTTGCCCGATCGGACAGCACTTATACGGCCGGCGGATCTCTGGCCGAGTATGGCACGACAGGACTACCAACAACAACTGGAGTCCCTTCGGGAGGACGTTCTCTATATGAGCGAGCTCGTCCTCGAACGGCTTCGGCTGAGTTTCGACGCGCTCGAACAAAAGGACGAGGCAGTTGCAGAGGAGGTCATCGAAGGTGACCACGAGATCAACCAGCTATATCTCGATCTCGAACAGGATTGTATCGATCTTCTGGCGCTCCAACAGCCAGTCGCCGGCGATCTGCGCTTTATCGCCTCGTCGTTCAAGATCATCACCGATCTGGAACGGGTCGGTGACCTCGCGACGAACCTTGCGGAGTACTCGTACGACGCCGAGGAAGACGTCTACCCGGAGGTCGACGTTCAGGGGATCGGCGATCTCACACACGAGATGGTCGAGGATGCGATGGCGGCGTACTCGGAGGAAGATCCCGATGCCTGCCGCGAAATATCGGATCGCGACGACGAGATCGATGCGCTCTGCGAGGAGGCCAGCCAGACCGTCGTCCGAGATCTGCTGGAACGCGAGTTCACCGAGGGCTCCGGCCAGGAGATCGAAGCGGTGATGAACGACGTGTCCCGGCTCCTGCTGACGATCCGGGATCTCGAACGCGTCGGTGATCACGCGGTCAACATCTCGGCGCGGACGCTGTACATGATCGAAGGCGACGACGAACTGATCTACTGAGACTGGCGGCGACGAGCCGTTTTTCACTCACCGTCGTAGCGCCAGGTCTCGCCGCCCCAGCGTGGCTCGACGACGCCTGGCAGGTCGCCCAGGTGTGCGGACACCATCTCCCACCACTCGGTCGCATCGTCGTAGCCTGCCGAGTGTGCGGGGTACACCTCCGCCCGCAGTTCGTCCTCGTCGAGTTCGGTAACTTCCCGGAGTTGGTCGAATGCCGCGCGGATCGCGTCGCGCCGCCAGTCGCACATCATTCCGCTCGTTCCGGGCACGTCCATGTCTTCGAGCAGTTCGGAGACTCGTTCGCCGACAGGCTGGCCCGTTTCGCTCCCCTCGCCGACGAAGGTTGCACGTGGCCGGTACCAGACCGTCAGCGGTGGCTCCTCGCGCACGCGCTTCCTGTCGAGTTCCCCCGCACGGCACAACGCATCGAGTTTGCTCCGGGCTTCGTACTCGGTACAGGCGAGCGCGTCGGCGATTTCGGTCGCCGTCTTCGGCTCCGCGCCATCGAACCTGTCGACGACGTTGTCGTCGGGTATCTCCTCGACGAATTGCCCCCAACTCCTGTCGTCGTGGTCACTCATACATGCTAGATTTGTACCGAATACACATTATTTTTTGTATCGTTCCGAGCGCTGATATATTCCCGGCTGCCGACGGTCACTCGACGACCGTAGCTCGCTCGTCGACGAGCCGATGGGCGTACCAGACCGTCGAAAAGTCCTGTGGGCTCGGCAGTGCACAGGCGAGCCACGCACCAGTGGCCGCAATCGCGTATGGGTTCCCCGTCGAAATCGGGTCGGGGACGATGCCCAGTGCGACGGGTGCGAACGGTAGTGTCAGTGTGAGCGGCATCAGTGCGGCGAGGCGAAGCCCCGTGACGGAGGTATCCTCGGAGAGTCGCGGTGTCACCGACGCCCACGTGCCGAGCACGCCGGCGCGGAGCCGTCCGATACCGTCTCGACCGCCGAGCCAGTCCATCCGGTAGTCGACGTCGAACGCCTGCAGGGCGAGCGCATGAGCGTGCTCGTGGACGATGGTACCGAGGCAGAGTGTAAGGAAGAGGACGACGACAGCGCCGAGAAGGATGAGTGGATCCATACTGACCAGAGTACCTGCTCTTGTAGTTCAGGTAACGTTGGTTTAATCTATCGCTTCGTGGACTCTCTGTCGGTATTTCGACCGGTCGGAACAGCGACAGCATCGACGCGGTACTGTCTCTCGTTGCTAATGGCGGCTTACCATCTAACTTCGACCGACAACTGGGAGACGGATGGTTCACAACCCTTATTGACCCAGTTGAGACACTGTCGAACGAATGCACGTCTCCGTTGTCGTCTGTACCTACACGATGGATCGCTACGACGCGTTTACGGAGGCCGTCGAGAGCATCCTCGAACAGACCTACGAACCGATCGAGATCGTGTTGGTAATCGATGGTAATCCGAGGGTATTCGAGCGCGCAGTAACGGACTTCGGCGAGCACGAACACGTTATCGTTCACGACAACGACGAGAACCGCGGGATATCCTACAGTCGGACGAAGGGCGCCGAGCTGCCTCCGGCGACATCGTCGCGTTCATCGACGACGACGCGGTTGCAGAGGAGGACTGGATCGACACACTCGTTCGGACCTACGAGGAGCACGACGCGCTTGCTGCTGGCGGGCGGATGGTTGGCGAGTGGCTGGTCGGCCGTCCCTGGTTCCTCCCCGAGGAGTTCGACTGGGTAGTCGGCGTCACGTATCCAGGGTTTGCTGAACCTGATACAGAAGTGCGCAACACCTTCAGAATCGAATATTTCCTTTCGCCGGGATGTGTTCCTCGACATCGGTGGATTCGACGAAAGCCTCGGACGGGACGCGAACTCGTACAGTAATTCGGAAGGCGCCGAGGTCGGGGATCGATTGCGGGCCGAATACGGTCGTGGAGTGGTGTACAACCCCGAGGCCGTCGTCGCGCACAAGGTATTCGAACGCCGGACGAAGCTTCCATGGCTGTTGTCACGAGCCTTCGAACAGGGCGTGTCGAAGCGACGAATGGCAGGAGAATCGGACGGCGTCGGCAGTGAGGAGACCGGCTATCTGAAGTTCCTCTTCACGGAGCGGGTGCCCGAGCGGATTCGAGAGACGGCCCGGAGTCCATCGGTAGCCGCTGTCGGGCAGTTGCTGATGATCGGCGTATTTACTGCAGCAGTGGGTGTCGGATATCTCTACGAAGCAGTCGTGCCGGAATAAGGCGGTCTGTTACGTTTGAGACGGCGTTCTCTGGCCGTCCAGAACACGTTCTGCTGTGGTAACCCGACATAAACAGCTAACTCTGAGCCCCGTCCACAGCGTTACTCATCTACCGTACACACCACAGTAAACGAGCATGTCGTTTCCGGAATCTCCTGTCCGTTGGTGTCGCAACTGCAAAGGGCGTCGCCCGCAGATATCGACACGATGGTCGGAAAACTCGATCCCGGGGCGCTCGCGGCGGTGCTCGATCGAACCGGTGGGGTCGGCGAGGACGTCCTGGTCGGCCCGGCCTACGGCGAGGACGCCGCGGTGATCGACCTCGGCGACGAACTGCTGATCATCTCCTCCGATCCCATCTCGCTCGCTACCGAGCGGATCGGCACCCTCGGCGTCCACGTTGCCTGCAACGACGTCGCGGTCAGTGGGGCAGATCCCGAGTTCCTGACTGCGGTGCTGCAGGTGCCAAGTAGCGAGGAGGTGATGGACGCAGACGGGAGCGATCGTATCGAGGCGATCATGGCCGACATGGAACGAGAGGCGAACACCCTCGACGTCTCCATCGTCGGCGGCCACACCGAGTACGTCGACCAGCTCTCCCGCCCGATACTGTCGATGACCGCGATGGGTCGGACCGATCGAGCAGTCCTGACGGGCGGCGCGGAACCGGGCGACCGCGTCGTGCTGACAAAGGGGGCGGGGATCGAGGCGACTGCGATCCTGGCAACGGATTTCCGTGAGGACCTCGAGGGGATTCCCGACGACGTCCTCGACCGCGGAGCGGAGTTCTTCGACGAGATCAGCGTGGTTCCCGACGCGCGCGTCCTGCGGGAGTGGGCGACCGCGATGCACGACCCGACCGAGGGTGGCGTCTTCACCGGGCTGATCGAACTGGCGACGGCGTCCGGTGTCGCGCTGGACGTCGAGACCGAGGCGATTTCGGTACGGACCGAGACGGCGCGCCTCTGTGCGGCGCTCGACCTCGACCCGCTCAACGCGTTCGGCTCCGGGGCCGTGTTGGCGACGGTCTCGGAGGCCGATATCGAGGCCGCGCTGACGCGCTGGCCGACGCCGGAATCGAGGCCGCGGATATCGGCGCTGTTCTGGCGGCCGACGAGCCAGCCCTGTTCCTTGACGGCGAGCGGTTCACTGAACCGGAACGGGAGGCCCTGTACACGCTGTGGGACGAGGAGTAGCGCGTCTGCTGTGAGATGATGAACGGGGTCGGGATTCGACGCGAACCGCTCCGCTGCTCGGAGAATTATCCAGCGTCGACCAAAGCTACTTGTCGATTGCCACCGAGAATTGGGTCGAACGCGTGTCCTCCGAGCTACCTTTCACCGTCCGTGGATCGCTCCCGCCCGAGACCGTCGAAGAGTTCCTGCGCTCGACCGTCGTCCCGGTGCGACTCTCCTGTCATCGGCCCAGCGGGGACCTCTGGATGCTCTCGCTGTGGTTTCGCTATCGGGATGGCTATCTGGAGTGTGCGACCTCCGCCAGCGCCGACATCGTCCGCTTCGTCCGCGCGGACGACGCCGTCGCCTTCGAGGTGTCGACGAACGATCCGCCCTACCGTGGCGTGCGCGGCAACGGCGTCGCCCACGTCGACGCCGACGAGGAGAAGGCACTGCTCAATGCGCTCGTCGAGCGGTATCTCGGCGGGGCCGACTCGGACCTGGCGCAGAACCTGCTTTCGGACGAGCGCGAGGAGGTCCGTATTCGGATCGACCCAGAGACGGTCTATGGCTGGGACTACTCGGGGAGAATGAGCGAGAGCGCAGGCGACGACGAGAGCTGAGTGCCGTCAGAGCACCTGTCGCTGACAGGTGCCACAGAGGCTCTGTTCTTTCATATCGACCTCCCTGACAGTCGGCGAGAAGTTCATTACACAGCGTTTGTTGTTGCAGTGTTCGAGACCGAACGTGTGGCCGATCTCGTGGACGATCTCCTTGCGCACGCGGTCGCCGAAGATCTCCTCGGAGTCGCGTTCGGAGAAGCCGCCGTCGCTGGAGGTCTGTAACCGATACGTGGAGACGACGCTCCCGTTGCCGTCGAGGTAGGCCAGGCCAAACACGTAGTTCCGCTTCCGGTAGAACAGGTCTTTGGGAGTCACCGCGATGTTCTTTTCGCCCGAACCTACGCGGCTGGCGAGTTCGATGAAGTCCTCTGCACGGTACTGGTTACGGTTCGCGTCGAACGCGCCGTCTGGGATCTGCTGGGGTTCATGGACGGTGACATCGCAGTCGTAGATCGTCCGTAACCCCGCCGACGCCTCGCGCTTGACTCGCGCAGAGACGTCCCCCACCGGCACGACGTCAACGAGCATACGAACGCCTAATATCGCGGCGGTCATAAACATCCCGCCATGCCCCACGCCGATTCGGGTCCGATCGTCGATCGATTAGCCCGCTTCGACCGCGTCGTCGAAGTGGGCGTCGGCCGGCGGCCGGACGTCGCCAGCGCGCTTGCCGACCGTGGTGTCCGTGTCACCACGACCGACGTTACGCCCCGTACGGTCCCAGAGAGCGTCGCGTTCGTCCTCGACGACGTCACAGTCCCCGATCCGGATATCTACGCCGACGTGGACGCGGTCTACGCGCTGGATCTCCCGCCGGAGCTACACCGACCTGTGGCGGCCGTCGCGCGCGAGCAGAACGCAGAGTTCGTCTTTACAACGCTGGGCGGCGACGAACCCGTGATTCCGGTCGAACGCGAGACGCTGCCAACCGAGACGCTGTACTGGGCACGGGACGGTCCCGGCTAACTGGGGCTCCCACAGGAAGCCGATACGTCCTTAGTCCCGGCGGCCGTTCGGCCGTCTATGACCGACGCCCCGAGCGACTCCGAAGCCCCCAACCTCGCCCCCGATGCGGTCGTACTAGATATCGACGGCGTAGTGGTCGACGTCGAGAACTCCTACCGGCGGGCCATCCTCGAATCCGTCGAGACGGTGTACGGCGATACGATCGAGAAGGCCGACGTGCAGGCGTTCAAAGACGCCGGCGGGTTCAACAACGACTGGGAACTCACCTACGCGGCCGCGCTGTTCGTCCTCGCCGAGCGGGAGGGGATGGAACTGGATATCGCGGCCTTTACCGACGCCATTGCGGAGCACGGCGGCGGTCTTGACGCCGCCGAACGCGTCGCTGCGGAGGCTCTCGACGCGGACGCGTGGACCTTCGTCCGGGATCGCTGGGATCCCGAGCGACTCCGGGACGTCTTCCAGCAACTCTACCTCGGCAGTGATCTGTATCGCGAACTGGAGGGCGGTGAGCCGGATGCCGAGACGCGCGGATACATCCACGACGAACCGCTCCTGCTCGACGCCGAGACGCGCGAGGGACTCATCGAGCGCTACGATGTCGGCGTCGTCACCGGTCGCCCGGAGGCGGAAGCGGAAATCGCCCTGGAGCGGGCCGGTCTCGACGTCCCCACCGAGCGGCGGTTCACGATGGACGACTGGGAAGCGGGAAAGCCCCATCCCCACGCGCTGACGACGCTCGCGGAGCGTTTTGAGGCCGATTCCGTGGTCTTCGTCGGCGATACCCTCGACGACATCAGGACGGCGGTCAACGCCGCTGAGGCGGATCCTGACCGAGAGTATCACGGCATCGGCGTCCTGACCGGCGGGCTTTCCGGCGCGGCAGGAACGGCAAAGTACGAGGATGCGGGGGCGACGGCCGTGCTCGATTCGGTCGCCGAGTTGCCCGAACGCCTCGACTGAGGTCTCCACCACGCGCCAATTCTTGTTGCCGGTCACGCAACCCTTTTGCCCCGCTCGGTCTACCGGACGAGTATGCGAATCGCGCTACTCGGTGGGACTGGCGACATCGGACAGGGACTGGCCCTGCGCTGGGCGTACGACACGAATCACGAGATCCTGATCGGCTCTCGAGACCCTGAAAAGGCCCGGACCAAAGCCGATGAGTACGAGACCGAACTCGATAGTAGAGGACTGGAGAAGACGATCAAGGGCTTCGAGAACTCGATGGCCGCCGACCGGTCGGACATCGTCGTCCTCGCCGTCCCGCCGTATCACGTCTCCGACACCGTAGAGGCGGTCGCGGATCGACTGGACGACGAAACCATCCTCGTTTCGCCCGCGGTGGGCATGAAAGGTGACGAAAACGGGATGCACTATCACCGCCCCGGTGCGGGAAGCGTCACTGCCGTCGCGGCGGAGGCCGCGCCCGAGAACGTGCCGGTCGTCGGTGCCTTTCACAACCTCGCGGCTGACCGACTGGCGAATCTCGATATCGAACTCGATCTGGACACCCTCGTTGTCGGCGACGACGGCGATGCCAAGGGGACCGTAACGATGCTGGCAGAATCGATCGACGGCATCCGCGTGCTCGACGCCGGACCGATCGCCAACGCGGCCGAAGTCGAGAGCATTACACCGCTGGTCATCAATATCGCAAAACACAACGACGGGATGCACGACGTCGGCGTCCGATTCCTGTAACTCGCTTCTGGACGCTCCTGTCGTTTCCCTCCGGTCGCGTACGTCCTCGCGCTCTTCGTTCTGATCGGTGGGGCGTAACTGAATTTTCGGCGTGTGGCGCTCGGCTGACCCGGCGCTGTCGCGTTCTACGGAAGGACACTGGCGGTGCTGGTCTGTTACTGGTTCGCGGAGTTCTAACTCGTTCCACCCGCTCGAAAACGATCGGCTTCAGGCGCCCGCGGATTCGAGGGCGTCCTCGATGTCCTCGCGCTGGGTGACACCGACGAACCGCTCGACGATGCCGTCCTCGTTCTCGACGATCAGGGTCGGTAGCGACCGAACCTGATACTCGTTGGCGATATCCTGCTCCTCGTCGACGTTGACTTTTTCGAGGGCAAAGCGGTCGCCCCACTCCTCCTCGATCTCTTCGAGGATGGGATCCTGCGTTTTGCAGGGGCCGCACCAGTCGGCATGGAAGTCTTTCAGCGTTACAGTCATGATACGTACATCGGGTGTTTCAGGTGTGCGCGCATAAGGGTTTCCCACTTTCGTCGATCGCTCGCACGAGCGGTGAAGAGGGGTCGAAAGACTTAGTTACCCCCGACGATCAGTGTCGAGTATGAGTGGTAGCGGCGAGAACAGCGGTGGGCTGATGTCGAGTGCAGGACTGGTCCGGTACTTCGACTCGGAGGACAGTAACGCGATCGAGATAGATCCGCGAACGGTCGTGGTTGCGTCCGTAGCACTCGGCATTTTCATCCATCTTCTGGGAATCATGGTCTACGGCATCCGGATCTGAGACCAGCGTAGCCACCCCTTCGATACTGGCCGAAGACGCGAGATTTTTGCCGTTCAGATTCCTACAACAGGTAATGACGATTACTGCTGGCGTGCTCGCCGTACAAGGCGACGTGAGCGAACACGTCGATGCCGTCGAGCGTGCCGCTGATGACGTCGGCGAACAGGTCGACGTCCGGACGATTCGATCTGCAGGCATCGTTCCCGACTGTGACGTCCTCCTGATGCCCGGCGGCGAGTCGACGACCATCTCCCGTCTGATCCATCGCGACGACATCGCGCCCGAGATCCGCGAGCACGTCGCGGCAGGCAAGCCGGTCCTTGCGACCTGTGCGGGCCTGATCGTCGCCGCCGAAGACGCCGGGGACGACCGCGTCGAGACGCTGGATATCCTCGACGTCACCGTCGAGCGCAACGCCTTCGGCCGACAGAAGGATAGCTTCGAAGCACCGCTTCCGGTCGACGGACTGGACGACCCGTTCCCCGCGGTCTTCATCCGCGCGCCGGTGATCGACGAGGTCGGCCCGAACGTCGACGTGCTTGCCTCGTGGGACGACCGCCCCGTGGCCGTCCGACAGGGACCCGTCGTCGGACTCTCTTTCCACCCCGAGTTGACCGAGGATAGTCGGCTCCACCGGCTTGCGCTGTTCGTGGCCGCCGACGCCTCCGTGTAAGCAGTCTGGCGGATCACCCCCTGCGGGACGTGGACTTTTCTCTCTGGACACCGTGCGAGGTAGTATGAAGGCGAGCATTGATGCCGTCCGGGTCGCCGGAACGAGGGAGGGGCCGGTCGCCGTCGTTATCCTGTCCGTCGAAGACGAAAGCGACGTGCTACCGATCTTTATTGGCTTCGAGGAGGCCGCCAGCATTGCCCGAGGAATCGACGCCGAGGACATCGGCCGGCCGCTCACACACGACCTCCTCCTGGACGTCGTAGAGGAACTCGGCGGACGCGTCCGCCACGTCGAAGTCACCGCCGTCGAGGACGGCACCTACATCGCCGACCTGTGTATCGACACCCCGCGCGGCGAGACGACCATCGACGCCCGGCCAAGCGACTCGCTGGCGCTGGCCTCCCGGACCGATGCGAGCATCGAGGTCGCACCGGACGTCTTCGCGGCCGGCGCGCGGCCCGCATCGGAGTTCGAGGATCTCGATCCGATCCAGGACGTCGCAGAGCTGGCGTAGCGAAGCGGAGACGGGTCACTTTATACGCTCCGCACCGACTGCCCTTTCATGAGCGAGGACGTACTCGACGAGCTGTTCGCCGTCATCGAGGATCGCAAGGAAACGCTACCCGAAGATTCGTACACGGCATCGCTGTTCACTCACGAGAAGGGTGAAAACGAAGTGCTGGAGAAACTCGGCGAGGAGACGACCGAACTGATTCTGGCGGCCAAAGACGACGATGCCGACGAAATCGCTTACGAGAGCGCCGACATCGTCTATCACCTGCTCGTGCTTCTCGCGATGAAAGACATGGATCTCGAGGACTTGCGAGCGGAACTGGCCGAGCGAAGATAGCGGGGGCCTCGACCTACAGGTCCCGGGCGACGCGGAGTTCGGTGTCTGTCACCGTCTCAACGCTGTTTGCGGGCACTTCGATGTCGTCATCTGCGGCGGCACCGAAGCCGAAACCCTGGATGACCGCGTCCGCGATATCCGGGTCCGGGTCGACGTACGCGACCTGTTCGTCGGTGTCGACTTCGGTCACGATTCCGATCTGCTCGGCCTCGATATCCATGAGAAACTTCCCTTCGTCGGAGGTCGATAGTACTGTCATACCAGTCGTACATTCCCTCCCGAAGACGTAAAAAAACACTTGCAACGACCGCTCCACTACTCTTCGAGGCAGATGTCGACGAAGTTCTTCAGGATCGTCAGCCCGGTCTCGCCGCTCTTCGTTCGGCCACCTTTTTCATCGTTGGGTTCGCTCGCCCTGCTCGCGAACCACGCCTCGAAAAATCTGGGCCATAAACTGACGCGGCGAAGCCTCGTCGACGCTTCGCTCACAGCCACGTGGGGCTACTCTTCGAGGCAGATATCGACGAAGTTCTTCAGGATCGTCAGCCCGGTCTCGCCGCTCTTTTCGGGGTGAAACTGCGTCCCAAAGACGTTGCCCTCCTCGTTGGCGACGATGCTCGGGAAGTCGATGCCGTAGTCGGTCGTCGCGACGACTGCCGTGTCGTCGTCGGGTTCGGCGTAGTAGGAGTGGACGAAGTACGCGTACTCGCCATCGACGGAACCGCCAGACGCGGCCCCGTCTGCCCGGTGCGTCTCCGACGCAACGGTGTCGACGCCGTCGACCAGCGGGTGCTCGCGTTCGACGTTCAGTTCGTTCCAGCCCATCTGGGGCACCTTCTGGTCGCCGTCGAACCGGACGTTCGTGCCGGGGATCAGATCGAGGCCTTTCACGTCACCCTCGCCTGCGTGGTCGGCCTCCTCGCTGTCGGTCAGCAGCATCTGCATGCCGAGGCAGATGCCGAAGAGGGCTGCCCGCGCTCGGCGGCCTCGTGGAGCGCCTCGCGGTAGGGGCCGGCGTTCTCGACGCCCTCGCGGAACGCGCCGACGCCGGGCAGGACGATGCCGTCCGCGGCCGCGAACGCCTCGGGGTCGTCGGTAATCTCGACGGTCGCGCCGACGCGCTCCAGGCCGCGCGTGACGCTTCGGAGGTTCCCCAGACCGTAGTCGACGACGACGACCGAGGCGGTCTCTGACTCCGTCGTATCCGTCTGCTGGCTCATACCTCACGGTTTGCTTTCGGTCGGGAAGTTCCTTCCGTTTCGCTCAGATATCGCTGCCGGGTGATCGTCGGTTACTCTCCGGACCGGGGGTGCATACCTGCTTTCTCCGTCTTCTCACGGTGTCACTGCGGGGGTTCTCTCCCCGCAAATCTCTCTCGCTCGTTACTCGTACTCTCCTGCCGCGACTGGCCACCCGAACCCCCAGCGCCGCCGAGATCCGCTGCGGTGGCGATGGTCTCTTCGAAGGTACTGCGCTGGCTGCGGTCGTACAGCGTCGCCGCCGGATGGACCGACAACAGCACACGCCGCGACTGGCCGCCGATCCGGACCTCTTCGACGCTGCCGGCTTCCGACGTAATTCCGACGGATCGGTCGAGGAGGTGCTCGCTCGGAACCTTTCCGAGCGTGACGATCACGTCCGGATCGACGAGTTCGAGTTCGCGGTCGAGATACGACTCGCAGTTCGCCAGTTCCTCGCTGGTCGGATCGCGGTTGTCCGGCGGACGACAGCGTACGCAGTTGGTGATCCGAACGTCCGTACGGGCGAGTCCGACATCTCTGAGCGCGTTGTCGAGTACGTCGCCGCTCCGGCCGACAAAGGGTTCGCCGCGCTCGTCCTCGGTTGCGCCGGGGGCCTCTCCGACGAAGACGATGGCGGCGTCCTCGGGGCCGACGCCGTTGACGATCCGACTCCGGGACGCGCACAGTTCGGGACAGCGTTCGCAGGCGGTGACTGAGGTGCCGTCCATCTGCTCCATACTCACAGGCAGTGCTCCCTTCACTAATCTCCACGGATGTCCGCACGGGAGACGAGACAGTCGGGCACTAAACGGCCCTGCGACCGCCGTGTATCGCTCTCGCACACCCGGTATAAGCATTTATTCTAAGCGAGAGATGATCGCATATGTCACTCACCTGTTCCGAGTGTGGTGCCGAACACGAGACCATCGACGACTTCGAGACGGACTCCGTTCGAGAGTTCGAGGTCGAAGAGGATGGTAGCTTTTCACTGTACGAGAACAATGATCTGTTTCTCTGCAAGGACTGCCGGAAACCGATGGGGGTCGGTCGTTCGCGGTGAACTGGTTGGCGTGCATCTCCGGGACGTAGTACGGAGGATGCTCGGGGTCGTCTCACCCAGGCGCACGGGGCGACGCCGCTACAGGAGCCGAAGCACTCGTTCGACCGGTCGGGGGACTATTCCTGATGATCGACGTCGACGCTCTCCCGCAGTTCGTCCAGAGCGTCGGATTCAGCAAGTTCTTCGAGTCGCTCCTGAAAATGACCCTCGCAGAGGCCCACCTTGATGCCGTCGGACTCGGCGGCGACGGTCGCGGTCTCGTCACAGTAATGGCACTGCATACCAGACCGTACGGGCCGACCCCGTTTGAACGCTACGTTCTCGGTACCTCCCGGATCAATCCTCGGCGCGTTCGAGTGCCGCCGCGACTGGCCGATACGACGACTCGTCGAGTCCTGCCCGGCCTAACTCCATCTCGTGGGCGTCCGTACCGCCCGTCGCGACGAGGTCGTACTCGCTGATCGCCCGGTCGACCAGCGCGGTGTCGACCTCCCGGCCGTACGGGTAGAACCGCTCGACAGCATCGAGATGCTCGGTCAGCGCCAGTGCGGCTTCGGGGTCGCTGTACCGGAGTGGATGTGCCAGTCCGACGAGGGCACACGCCTCGTCCAGAAGCCGCCGGCCCTCCTCGAACGGTGTCACGTCGCGGGCGACGAAACACGGACCATCATTGCCGATCAGTTCCGCGAACGCCTCCTCGTAGTTCAGGTCGGTATCGGGATGCGCGTCGATCGCTCTGGCCAGATGCGGCCGGCCGAATCCCTCCTCGACCGTGAGGCCGAGATCGACGTCGAGGCGGCTCTCACACCGATCTATCATTGCCCGCCCCCGCTCGATCCGGTCGCGCTGGATCCGCGTGAGTTCGTCGTCTAGCGCCGGTGTCGGACGTGCGCCATAGCCCAGCAGGTCGATCCGCTGACCGCCTGGCGTCTCGACACGGAGTTCGATGCCGCTGACGACGGTGATGCCGTCAACGGTGTTGATCGCCCGGTCGAGAGCGGGATGGAGGCGGTCGTGGTCGGTAACTGCGACCACGGCGACCCCGGCGTCGCGTGCGGCGTCGGGCAGCGTCGAGAGCGTCAGCGACCCGTCAGAGCGCGTCGTGTGGGCGTGGAGATCCGCATAGACCATATGCCCGCTCCTTTCCGCGCCTCGCAGATGATCGTTCCGGTCCACAGCGTTTGTTAGTCTTCGGCACGGAGTCGACCCCATGGCCGATGCCGAACCGCTGGTCCGAGCGTTCTATACCGCGCTCGACGAGCACAACTACGACGATCTCGCGTCACTGATCGCCTCCGATTTTATCCACTACCGGCCGGACCGGACGTTCGAGGGTCGGACCGCGTTCGTCTCGTTTATGCGCGATGGGCGGCCGATGACCGACACGGCCCACGAGCTAGAGCGGGTGTTTCTGCACGCGGATGGCGCGGCTGTTCAGGGGCAGTTACTCGATTCTGAACGACGAGGCGCTCTTTGGCTTCGTCGACGTCCATACCGTTTCGGACGAGCAGATTACGAGCGTCCGAACCTACACGCAGAGCCACTCCGATAGCGTCGAATCGTAAAAAACGACCGTCGTCCGCGCTACTCGCGGTCTCCCGCTCCGAGCGCCGACTCGCCGACTGGCTCGTGGCCCTCGATGCGCTCTTTGCCGCCCATGTACGGGCGCAGCGGCTCGGGAACGGTAACGGTGCCGTCCTCGTTCTGGTAGTACTCCAGGATGGCGACCATCACGCGGGGGACGGCCGTCCCCGACGCGTTGAGCGTGTGGAGATACTCCGCCGACTCGTGGCGTTCGGGCCGGTAGCGGAGTCCGGCACGGCGTGCCTGGAACTCCTCGAAGTTCGACGCGGAGGAGACTTCGAGCCATCGTCCGCCGGCGTCCGGACCGTCCTCCATGTCGTCGCCGGGAGCCCACACCTCGATATCGTAGGTCTTCGCCGAGGCGAAGGTGAGATCGCCCGTACAGAGATCGAGGATCCGGTAGGGCAGACCGAGTTGTCGGAGGACTTCCTCGGCCTCGTCGAGCAGTTCTTCCAGTCGGTCGTAGCTCTCCTCGGGTTCGACGAAGTTGACGAGTTCGACCTTGTTGAACTGGTGGACGCGGACGATGCCGCGTGTCGCGACGCCGTGTTCGCCCGCTTCGCGCCGGAAGTTCGGCGTGTAGGCCTGATGTTTTAGCGGCAGGTCGTCGGCGAGCAGGATCTCGTCGGCGTACATGTTGGTGACCGGGACCTCCGCGGTTGGGCAGAGCCAGAGGTCGTCGTCGTCGTAGGCCTCCTCGTTGCTCCCGCCGACGCGATAAGCGTCGTCCGCGAACTTCGGTAGCTGTCCGGTGCCCCGCATCGACTCGCTTTTTACCGGGACCGGCGGGAAGACGTCGTGGTACTCCTGCTCGCGGTGGAGGTCCAGCATGAACTGGATCAGGGCGTGCTCTGCTGTGCGCCCTCGCCCTTGAGGAAGTAAAAGCCGCTGCCGGTCGTCTTCGCGCCGCGGGCCTCGTCGATGATCTCCAGGTCCTCGCCGAGGTCGTAGTGTGGCGTGATCTCCTCGGGTAGCTCTCGGAGGTCGTCGAAGCCCTCGCGTCGGGTCTCGACGTTGTCGTCCTCGTCCTCGCCGACCGGGACGCTCTCGTGGGGTACCTGCGGGAGTTCGAGCATCGCCGCGTCGAGTTTCTCGGCCAGTTCGTCGGCGCGGTCCTCGATCTCCTCGATCTCGGCTTTGAGCGACTGGGAGCGCTCGATGGCCTCCTCGGCTTCCTCGTCTTTGCCGTCCTGTTTTAGTTCGCCGATCCGGCTACTGACCTGATTGCGTTCGTGGCGCAGTTCGTCGCCGCGTGCTTTTAGCTCTCGCCACTCCTCGTCGAGTTCGAGCACGGTGTCGAGGTCCGCGTCGGCACCGCGCGCTGCCAGCGCCTCCCGGACCTCGTCGGCCCGGTCACGAAGGGTCGTCCTATCGAGCATTCTTATCGGCCTATTCAGGTGCATATGGCAAAACCGTGTCGATGCACCCTATCCGAACCGCTTCGTAATCGACGCGAACATCCCATCGTCGTCGGAGGATTCGCCGCCTGACTCGTCGTCGCTCGCGCCGCCTGTCTCCGTCCCAGATGTCGCCGACGAGTCCTCCGCTCCGCCACGGTCGAACAGCGATGTGAGGCTGGCCAGAAACCCGCCGTCCCTCGAGACAGCCCCCTGCGAGTCCGATGTCGACCCGATGAGGTTCGCCGCACACTCGTCACACTCCGTCGCTTTTGACCCGACTTCGGCCCCACACTCGTGACAGTAGCGCATTGACTGGTTGTTTCCTCCCCCAGTTCTTATAAGCGTTTCTCACGGAAGAAACTCCGTGGAATCGGTGGCAACCTCTTTTACCCTCCCGCACGGCCTTCCGATATGGCCGCAGGCGACGTCTCTGACGTTACGACTGGTGCATGTACCGACCTCTACTACGTCGACACCGGCATGTACGACTCGCCGGGCTACGGCGCTGTCTACGTTCTCGACGCCGAGCGCCCCGCAGTCGTCGACACCGGCATCGGGACGAACTACGAACACGTCCTCGACGCCATCGAGGCCGCCGGCCTCACAACCGACGATATCGAAGTGATCGCGCCGACACACGTCCACCTCGACCACGCCGGCGGTGCGGGCTTTCTCGCGGCAGACTGCCCGAACGCGGACGTATACACCCACGAGATCGGTGTCCCCCACCTCGCGGACCCCTCGCGACTCGTCGAGGGGACGAAACGCGCAGTCGGCGACCAGTGGGAGTACTACACCGACCCCAAACCGGTCCCGGAGGATCGGCTTCAGCCCCTGATCGACGGCGACGTCGTCGATCTGGGCGATCACGAACTCCACGTCCACCACGCGCCGGGCCACGCGCCCCATCAGGTCGTCTTCGAGGACCCGGCCAACGATGCCGTGTTCACTGCCGACGCCGCCGGGATCTGGGTGCCCGACCTCGAACGCGTCGAACCGACCTCACCACCCTCCAACTTCGATCTCGAAACGGCACTTGACGATATCGAGACGATTCGAGCGATCGACCCCGAGACGCTGCTGTTCGCCCACTTCGGTCCCCATCCGACCGACGACCTGCTCGACGAGTACGAGTCGGTGCTCAGTGAGTGGGTCGAGGAGGTCGAACAGAAGTGGAACGTGCTTCGTAATGAGGCGGCAGTCGTCGATCACTTCGTCGACGGCGTCGACGAGGACCTCATCGAGGTCTGGGGCGAGCACAAGGCCCGGGCGGAGACGGCGATGAACGTCCGTGGCGTGCTGGGCTATCTCGATCAGCGGTAAAACAACTCCAAACTCTCCCTACGTTCATACTGTTTTATTATGATGGTGAACAGTCACACCAGTATGAACTGGAGGGATGCCGAACGGACGTTTTCGGATCGCGTAACGGAGCTGACGACGCTCCCGCGGCTGTTCGAGGGAGCGGCCGAGCGCCACGCGAACCGGCCAGCACAGCAGTACAAGGGTGGTGTCTACAATCGCTCCCTCACGGAGACGGTGTTAGCCGAACCACCGGACGGCGACTATCGGGCGATACCCTACACCGAGATGCGCGATATCGTCCACCATCTCGCGGCCGGCTTTCGTGATCTGGGCGTCGCCGACGGCACCAGAGTCGGCCTGTTCGCGGACACCCGCATGGAGTGGGCCCAGACCGACTTCGCAGTGCTGGCCGCCGGGGGCGTCGTCACGACGGTCTACACTGGCTCGTCGTCCCATCAGGCCCAGTATCTGCTCGACGACCCGGGTGCGGAGGGCGTCGTCGTGGAGAACGAGGAGCTACTGGATCGCGTCATCTCGGTCGAGGACGAACTCGATCTGGAGTTCATCGTCGTGATGGACACGTACGACGAGGACGACGACGCCTACGACCGCGACGATATCTACACGCTTGCGGAGATCCACGACCGTGGCGCGGAACGCTTCGATCCTGACGAGTACGAGGGCTGGCTGGACGAGCGCTCCGTCGACGACCTCGCCAGTCTGATCTACACCTCCGGTACGACCGGGCAGCCGAAAGGCGTCCAACTGACCCACGCCAACTTCCGGTCGAACGTCAATCAGGTGTACACCCGGTACGGTCCGCGGCCCGACAAGGGTGACACGCCGGTCATCGACGAACACACTACGACGGTCTCGTTCCTGCCGCTCGCCCACGTCTTCGAGCGATTGGCGGGGCACTTTTTGATGTTCGGGGTGGGTGCCTGCGTCGCCTACGCCGAAAGCTCCGATACGATCCAGGAGGACTTCGATCTCGTGGGTCCGTCGACCGCGACGAGCGTGCCGCGGGTGTACGAGAAGATGTACGACGCGATCCGCGAGCAGGCCCAGGAGTCCGACCTCAAGGCGCGCATCTTCGACTGGGCCACGGATGTCGGCCAGCAGTACCACGAGGCCGACGACCCCGGGGTCGTCCTCGAAGCGAAGCGGACCGTCGCCGACAAACTGGTCTTCAGCACCGTCAAGGACGCACTGGGCGGCAACATCGACTTCTTCATTAGCGGCGGCGGGAGCCTCTCACCGGAGCTCTGTGCGCTGTATCACGGGATGGGCCTGCCGATCATGGAGGGCTACGGGCTGACCGAGACATCGCCGGTCGTCGCGGTCAACCCCCCGAGGAGCCGAAAGTCGGGACGATCGGGCCGCCCGTCGTCGATGTCGAGGTCCACATCGACGACAGCCTCGTCGGACCGGGTGAGTTCAGCGACCTGCCGGGCGAGGTCGGCGAACTGCTCGTCCGCGGTCCGAACGTCACCGAGGGCTACTGGCAAAAGCCCGAGGCCACCGAGTCGGCGTTCACCGAACTGGAGAGCCAGCAGGCGTCCGCCGACGGCGGGGAGACGCCCGAGGACGACACCGGGCGCTGGTTCCGCACCGGCGACATCGTCCACCAGCGCCCCGACGACTACATCGAGTTCAAAGAGCGCGCCAAACAGATCATGGTGCTCTCGACGGGCAAGAACGTCGCGCCCGGACCGATCGAGGACGCCTTCGCCTCCAGTGAAGTCGTCGAGCAGTGCATGGTTGTCGGCGATAGTCGGAAGTTCGTCAGCGCGCTGATCGCGCCGAACGTCGAGGGGCTCCGGTCCTGGGCCGAGGAGGAGGGACTCGATCTGCCGGAGAGCCGTACCGCACTCATCGAGGACGACCGCGTCCGTGAGCGGATCGAGGCCGAAGTCGAGGAGATCAACGAACGGTTCGAGTCCTACGAGACGATCAAGAAGTTCCGGCTCGTCCCCGAGGAGTTCACCGAGGACGAAGACCTGATGACGCCGACGATGAAGAAGAAACGCCGGAACATCCTCGAACACTTCGAGGACCGGGTCGAAGATATGTACGAGGACTGACTCTGCGTGTCGAGAAGAGTTTCGCCGCTCTCTGACTTGTGACCACTGTTTCGGGGTGAAATAACCCACCTGATTTATTGTTATTGAAAGATATTGTCAGTCAACCCATGAGCTTGCGACAGGCGGAACGGGAGTACTCCGACGAAGTAACGGGGATGTCGACGATCCCGCGACTGTTCGCCGAGACAGTCGACCGAAACGCCGACAGACCAGCCCAGCGCTACAAGGGCGGGATCTACGACCGCTCGCTGGTCGGCCCGGTGATCGATCCCGCTCCCGACGGGGAGTTCGCGTCGATCACCTACGCCGAGATGGACGATGTCGTCCGGCGACTGGCGGCCGGCTTTCGCGAACTCGGCGTCGACGACGGCGCTCGCGTCGCCATCTTCAGCGATACCCGGATGGAGTGGGCCCAGAGCGACTTTGCACTGCTCGGAGCAGGTGCCGTCGTGACGACGATATACGAGGGGTCGTCCGAACAACAGGTCGAGTACCTGCTCGACGACCCCGACGCGGACGGTGTCGTCGTCGAGAGTCAGGAGCATCTCGAACGCGTGCTCTCGGTCACCGACGATCTCGACCTGGAGTTTGTCGTGTCGATGGACGACCTCGATCCGGAGTATCACGACCGCGAGGACGAGGGGATCTACACGCTTGCCGATGTTTACGAGATCGGCGATGCCGCCTTCGATGCCGAGGCGTACGAGAGTTGGCTCGACGAACCGGCCGTCGACGACCTCGCGACGCTGATCTACACGTCGGGGACGACGGGCCAACCCAAAGGCGTCAAACTCACCCATCGTAATCTGCGGGCCAACGTCAACCAGACCTACCGGCGGTACGCACCCCGGCCCGACAAGGGTGCTGACCTGCCGACGCTCACCCCGGAGACCGATACGGTCTCGTTCCTGCCGCTCGCGCACGTCTACGAGCGGACTGTCGGCCACTACCTGATGTTTGCCGTCGGTGCCACTATCGGGTACGCCGAGAGCGCCGACACGCTCAAAGACGACTTCCAGACGATCCAGCCGACAGCGTCGACGAGTGTCCCGCGAGTGTACGAGAAGATGTACGATGCGATCCGCGAGCAGGCCCAGGAGTCAGATCTCAAAGCGCGCATCTTCGAGTGGGCGACCGCGGTCAGCAAGGAGTACCAGCAGGCCTCCGCCCCGGGACTCGGTCTCAGAACGAAGATGAAAATCGCCGACGCGCTCGTCTTCTCGGACGTCCGCGACGCCCTCGGTGGGAAGCTCGAGATCATGAACTCCGGCGGCGGGACGCTCTCGGCCGATCTCTGCCGACTCTATCACGGCATGGGGCTACCGATCTACGAGGGCTACGGCCTCACCGAGACCGCCCCCGTCGTCTCAACGAACCCGGCAGAGGACACCAAGATCGGGACTATCGGCCTGCCGCTCTCGGAGATCGACGTCAAGATCGACACCTCGGTCGTTCCCCGCCAGCAGTTCGACGACATGCTCGGCGAGGTCGGCGAACTGCTCGTGCAGGGCCCGAACGTCGCCGAAGGCTACTGGGAGAAGCCAGAGGCCACCGAGGAATCGTTCGTCGAGGACGAGGACGGCCGCTGGTTCCGGACCGGCGATATCGTCCAGCAACGCCCCGACAACTATCTGGTCTTCCGCGAGCGGGCCAAACAGCTACTCGTACTCTCGACGGGCAAAAACGTCGCACCGGCCCCGATCGAGGACGCCTTCGCCTCGAACGAGGTCGTCGAGCAGTGTTTCGTCGTCGGCGACGGCCGGAAGTTCGTCGGCGCGCTCCTGGTACCGAACTTCGAGCGGATCCGCGCCCGAGCGGACAAAGAGGGGATCGACCTGCCGGACTCGCCCAAGGAGATCTGTCGGGACGAGCGCGTCCGGGAGGTCGTCCAGCAGGAGGTCGACGCCGTCAACGAGAACTTCGAGTACCACGAGCAGATCAAGCAGTTCAGACTCGTCCCGATCGAGTTCACCGAGGACAACGACCTGCTGACCCCGACGATGAAAAAGAAGCGGCGCAACATCTTCGACATGTACGCCGACGAGATCGAGGCGATCTACTCGGAGCCGGATACGGAGGCCGAGGGCGGCACGGCGACACCCGCAGAGTCCGAGTAGTCGCTTCCGTCGGGGTAGCCGCCGTCCCGAACCGTTAGGCCGGTGGCGGCCGAACGATTGCGGTATGCCACCCTACGACCTCTCCCAGCCGCTCGATCCCGGCGTCCCCGTCTATCCTGGCGATCCGGAGGTCTCCTCCGGCCCCACGCAACTCACGACGCCGATGGCTACCGCGTTACTGCACTCGAACTCGGGAGCCATAGCGGCACGCACGTCGACGCGCCCGCCCATACCGAACCGGACGGCGCGACGCTGGACTCGGTTCCGGTGGAGACGTTCACGATGGACGCGCTGAAACTCGACTGCACCGAGTACGGCGACGGCCAGCCGATTCCACCCGCCGTCCTGCCGAGCGACCCGGACGCAGACGCGCTGGTGGTGCATACCGGCTGGGACGCCCACTGGCCCGACGAGCGGTATCTCGACCATCCGTATCTCGCGCCCGAGACGGCCCGGCGAATCGCCGAGTTGGACTGTCACGTCGGCATCGACGCGCTGAACGTGGATCCGACGGGCAGCGTGGACTCGGATGTCTCGACTCACGGCATCCCGGCCCACCACGCACTACTCGGCGCTGGAAAGCTTATCGTAGAGAACCTGACGAACCTCGGGGCTATGCCGACGAGATTCACGCTTGACGTCGCGCCGCTTCCGCTGCCCGACGCCGACGCCGCACCGGCGCGAGTCCTCGGGCGCGTCGAGTGAGCTACTGATACCGGCCGCGGCCTTCTATCTCTCGCAACTGATCGAGCACTCGCTGCTCGCCGGCGGCCACGTAGCCGGCCTCGACCGCCTCGCGCATGGCCGGCGGATCCGCCGCGGTGCCGTCCAGACTCTGCTCGAAGACGTGGAGATCCATCGCGTAGTCCTCGACGTGATCCGAGTAGTAGCCCAGTCCGAAGTCGATCAGGTACACTCGCTCGTCGTCGAACCGGACGTTCCGGGTCGTCGGATCGCCGTGGACGATACCGGCCGCATGGAGCGCCGCGAGGTGCTTGCCCACCCACCGGACCCGCTCCGCGGTGAGGTCGGCCTGCAGGTCGGCACGCCCGACGCGCTCGAAGGTGATCCGTGCCCTGCGGCGGTCGATGTCGTGGACCAGCGGCGTCGGGACGCCGTTGCGCCGCGCCTCGCTGGTGAGTCGCGCTTCGAGCGTCGTCCGTTCGCGGCGCAGTCGGTCGTCGAGGTCGGGGTAGCGGTACGCCTTTGGAACACGCTCCTTGTAGACGCGGTCGCCGTCGAAGGTGACGGTCGCCTCCGCACCCTGCTGGCGATTCGATTCGACCGCACCGCGTGGGAGACTCTCCTCTCGCGGTTCCCGACCGCTCGCTGGTTCCGTGGCGTTCCGCGCCACGCTCTCCTCTCGCGGGCCTTGTCCGCTCGTTGGTTCCGTCGCGCTGCGCGCGACACTCTCCCCGTCTCGCCACGTCACCGGCACCTGATCGGGTCGGAAGTCCGAATCGATCTGCGAGTCCGCGACTTCGATCGTATCTCCGGCCTCGTACATCGTCGCGCCGAGGACGGCGATCATCCCGGCGTTGTCGCGCAGGAACCGTGGCTCGGGGGCGTAAAACTCCGCGCCGCGCTGTTCGCACATCATCGCGAGCATCTCCCGCAGTCGGTCGTTCTGGCCGACGCCGCCGCCAAGCACGAGTTCGTCGCTCCCGGTGAGCGAGAGCGCGCGTTCGGCCACCTCGGTCAGCATGGCGAAGACCGTCTCCTGCAGGCCACAGCAGACGTCCTCGACGGGCGTTCCCGCATCGTACTCCTGCTTCGCGGCGCTCATGATCCCCGAAAACGAGAAGTCCATCCCTTTGACGACGTAGGGGAGTGCGGTGTATTCACCATCCGTTGCCGCCTCTTCGACTTTCGGGCCGCCGGGATGGGACCACCCGACGTGGCGGGTGAACTTGTCGATGGCGTTGCCGACGCCGGTGTCCATCGTCTCGCCGAGCACCTGATACCGGCCGTTGTGAAAGCCCAGCACGTGGGCGTTCGCGCCGCTGGCGTTGAGACAGACCGGCGAGTCAAAGCCCGAGCGGTGGCGGCCGATCTCCAGATGCGCGACCATGTGGTTGACGCCGACGAGCGGGACGTCTAACGCTTGGGACAGCGCTCTCGCGGCCGTCCCGACGATCCGCAGACACGGACCCAGCCCCGGGCCACGGGCGAACGCCACTGCGTCGATCGGCGGGTCATCGTCGCCCAGCGCTGCGGCGTGATCCAGCGCCGCCGCGACGACTTCCGGAATCGCGTTATGCATGTGCTCGGCGGCCTCGCTCGGATCGATGCCGCCGCTCTCTGGCTGGTAAGCATCGGTCTCGATACAAACGCCGTCGTCGGGGTCGAAGACTGCGGCGCTGGCCGCCCAGGCAGTGCCCTCGATCCCGAGAACGCGCGGTCGATTACTCACGGTGTACAACAGTTCGCAGCTGCTGGCCGCTCACAACTATCGATGCCCCTCTCCGCTCGGTGCATCGCCTTACTCCCACTCGGTGTAGTCACAGCGACCGCAGTGCTGGCGGTCACCGTGGTCGGCGAGGAACGCGTCGCCACAGCGGGGGCACTTCTCGTTTTCCGTGGTTCCGTCGTCGTTGTAGAGTTCGTGACGGGGCATCTAGGCTTCCTCCGCCTCTTCGGCTTCGGCGTCGCCGAGTTCGATCTTGTTCCGTTCGAGCATGTGGTCCTGCTCGACGTCCTGTGCGTGATCCGCGCTCTCGTAGACTTTCGCCTTGCCGATCGTCTTCCGCATCCCGAACTTCGTGTCGAGTTTGCGGACGACGACTTCGCTCGCGTCCTTGTTGAGCTTCGCGGCGAGGCTGTCACGAACGGAGAGACGCTCCGGGGTCGCTTCTTCGTGTACGATCTGGAAGGTCACGTCGGTGCGGTGCAACATCGGGTTTTCTTCTTCGTCAAGGATTTCGACGTCCATGGATACTCAGTTGTACATTACTCCCTCTGAAACGGGTAAAAGCATTTCGAACGAGTCGCCGCGTCGGTAGGACTCGGACGAACGGCCCGACGGGGGGCACGGGTGTCTATGGCGGGGGATAGCGAGGCACTGTCGGGTGTTCGACGCCTGTCAGACGCTGACGCCGTGTCGATTCGGTATTTAAAAAAAACACCTGTTTATTCAGCCCACTATATTATGAAGCTACTGCGTGAGGTGATATACGGATGGCAAACGACCACGGAACCGAAAATCGTCGGGGGGATGCGGTTACGAACTCGTTCTCCTCGCTTGCCGATGTCGTCGATAGATACGGCTTCGATCCGTTTCTCGACGCCCCAACGGAGTTTCACGACGTTCTCAGTTCGCCGCTTCTGAAAGCGCGTTCTGGACGAGTTGGTGCGGGCGGAGGATACGCTGTCGGTGCAGGAACTCGCCGAACGGATTGCCGAGGCCGAAAGGGTCGACATTGCCAAGCAGGGGAAGCGCTCGTTCGATTGCATCACGTTCACCTCCCGAAACTACGCTCGCACGACCTCGTCACGATCTATACCGAACAGGATCGCAGACTGATCGAACTCACTCTTGGATCCGATTGATCTCATCGGGCGATCCGACGCTCCGGAACGAGCCTCGTCTTCCTCCGACGATACCCTTACTCCAGTAGCGTCCACAGTCGGCCGTGGTCGCCGTCCATTCGCTCCAGCAGGGCCCGGAACTGCGTCTTTCGCTCTTTGGTGACCGTCACTTCGACCATCCCCTCGTCCGGCTGGCCATAGACGACGGACGCACCCACTGGGGCGACTAACACTGCCGGTAAGGTGGCGAGATCCTCTTCCCCATCGACGACGATGGTCGTCGGCTTGCGGTGGGCCAGCGCCCGCTCCAGTGCGCTGAGTAGCTCCGCGCTGAGGGTGCCCGCCGGATTGACCACCTCGATCCGGTTCGGTAGCTCGTCGACCCGCTCGCGCACCTCGGCAGCGATATCACGCCGCTTCGTCCGCCCGTCGACGAGTGCGACGTCCGGCTGGTAATCGACCCGATCGAAATGGTACGTGACGATGTCGCCGACGGCGATCAGCGGTGATCCAGCCCCTTCCAGTAGCTCCTCGGGATCGGTGTACACCGTCCCCATCGGCTCTTTGAACGCGGAGCGTAGTTCGTCGGGAAGCGTGACGACGATATCTGCGCCGCCGTGATCCTCGGCTGACACGTTACCGGACTTTCAGCGCGTACGCGCCGGGCTCGGTCACTTCCATCTCGGTCGCGATCTTGCTCTCCTCAGGATGGGCGATATAGACGTAGCCGGCCCAGTCCCCGGTGAGACTGCTCGATCCGCAGGCGACGCAGTTCTGTTCGTCCGGACCGTTGACCCGGTGACACTCCCGACAGACGAGTCGATCCTCTGCCATTAGCTCTCACCGGCTTGCGCCTGGCGCTTGCTCCGCTCGTCTTCGAGCCAGCCGTGTTTGCCGAGGCCCGGCTGTTTCGCCGTCAGACCGATCTTGGAGTCTCGCGGATTCCGCTCGTCGATGCTCTTGGTGACGATCCGTGCTCGGACGGCATCGTCGACCGCGACCGCCTGGTCGGACTCGTTGGAGGCGAGTCGCTGGTTCTCGCCGTCGTAGGCGAGATACTCGTCGGAGATCTGCGAGACGTGGAGTAGTCCGTCGACCGGCCCGATGCCCACGAACGCCCCGAACTCGACGACTTCGACGACGGTCCCGTCGACGACTTCCTGCATCTGCGGATCGAACGTGACGGCGTCGAACTCGGCCTCGTAGTAGACGCCGGGTCGGTTCGGGAGCACTGCCCCATCCCCGATATCGCGGACGTTGACGACGCTGACGACCGAGCCGATCTCCTCGTCCATTCGTCCTTCGAGTTTGTCCTGCAGCAGTTTCTTCACGAGGTCCGGCGTGACGTTCGCCAGCTCCCGCGGCGGTACTTCGACTGTGTCTTTTAGTCTGACCCGTTTGTACATGGCTATGGTTGAGTGATTGCGAGTTTGTTCTTGCCCCTTAAACCAATTACTGCAACGGACGCGTCGAGTGCACGTTGCTGTAGGGGCTGGTCGTTCGTGACGACGTAGTCGGCCGTTCCCTCGCGGGCGAGTTCGACCACCGCGTCGTCGGCGTACGATGCGTCCGTGTCGAGGATGAGACACCGTTCCGTCGCTAGATCGTGTCCGACGCTGGCTGCGATGCCTTCGGTCCCTCCTTTCTCGGAGAGCGCCCGGAGCTCTTCGATGACTGCCTGCGGCGTCACGGGTTTGTACCCGTTCAGCAGCCTGTTGAGTTCGTCGAACAGCCGGACGTCGAGTTCGACCGGCATCATCAGCGCGTTGGTGTCGATAGCGACTGTCGGTGCCATCGCCGACTATCCTTTCAGCGTTCCGACGCCGATCAGCCGCCAGCGCGCGCCGACGCGGCGGTTGATCGCGATTTTGTCACCCTCGGCCGCACAGACCGGGCGCTTGAGCTTGAGTTCGCACTCGTCGCCGCGCGCGCTGGTGACCGATCCGACCGTCGTCGCCGTCCCGACCGTCAGCATCAGCGGTTCGCCCGTGCTGATCTCGTCGACGCTACCGCTCTCCTGGCCGACGATCCGATCGAGCAGGTCGACCTCCATCTCGAAGCTCTCCCACGTCGGCGGGAGCGTCCCCGATGGGCCGGCGACCTGTCCCGCCAGCGCGTCACCCTTCGTGAGGCTGGGGTCCAGTCCGGTGCCGACGCCGAGCAGGCCGCCCGGCGTTACGCGGTCGACGGTTTCGCCGCCCGCCTCTAGCGAGCGGATCTCCGTCTCGATGGGCTGGTACTCCGATTTCCCGCCCTCTTCGACCTCGCGACCGGGACGGATCTCGATCTCCTCGCCGTTTTCGAGGACGCCCTGCGAGAGGCTCCCGCCGATGACGCCACCGGTCAGGTCCTCCCAGGTCGTCCCCGGTCGGTTGATGTCGAAACTCCGGGCGACGTGCATCGTCGCGTCGGCGTCCGGATCCCGATCAGGCGTCGGGATCTCCTCTTCGACCGCCCCGATCAGGACGTCCATGTTGACGTCCTGGCCGGCACTGACCGGAACGACGGGGGCGTCTTCGGCGACTGTGCCCTCGACGAACTCCTGGATCTCCTCGTAGTTCTCCTGGGCGCGGTCGGCGTCGACGAGATCGATCTTGTTCTGTGCGATGACGATGTTGTCGATGCCGATGATGTCGAGCGCCATCAGGTGCTCTTCGGTCTGTGGCTGGGGGACCGGTTCGTTCGCGCTGACGACCAGGACCGCACCGTCCATGATCGACGCACCGGATAGCATCGTCGCCATCAGGGTCTCGTGGCCCGGCGCATCGACGAACGAGACGGTGCGCATGACCTCGCTTTCGGAGCCGTCAGGACAGGTCTCCTCGACGGTGTACCGTTCCGGTTCGTCGAGTCCTGGGCATTCGCGGAACGTGGCGTCGGCGTAGCCGAGACGGATGGAAATACCCCGCTTCATCTCTTCGGAGTGCTGGTCCGTCCACTCGCCGGACAGCGCCTGTACGAGCGTCGTCTTGCCGTGGTCCACGTGACCGACGAGTCCGATGTTCACCTCCGGTTGTCGATTGTTATCTGACATATGGGACAGTAATCTTGGTAGTGATTCGCCCCGAACGCCTGATAAACCTACTGTTCTCGACCCGGAGAACGGGGGAGACGACCGTCTCAGTGCCCGGTTCGCCAGCGTTCTCGCCCAGCGGGAACACAGCGTACATTTATTTTCCCCCTCGGGAAAGGTCGGGGTATGTCGTTGTACAGCGATGGAATCTCTCGGAGAACGGTTATCGAACAACAGAACGGTAGACCACGCAGACCGGCTCTCAGGACGGTGATATGATGACTGACACGACACTCGTCCTGGCCGCGCTTGCGCCACTGATCGTCGTCGCAGTCCTCCTGGTCGGGCTGCTCTGGCCCGCCGTCAGGTCGATGCCCGTCGCCTGGCTTACCGCGGCGGTCGTTGCAGGAGTCGTCTGGGGAATGCCACTCGACTGGATCGCCGCAACGAGCATCTGGGGTGTGATGCTCGCCATCGAGATCCTGTGGATCGTCTTCGGCGCGCTGGTGTTGCTCTACACGCTGATGCGGGCAGGCGCGATCGACCGGATCAACGAAGGGTTCGCGGCGATCAGCGAAGACCGTCGGGTACAGATCGTCCTGCTCGGCTTCTTCATGGCGACGTTTCTGGAAGGCGTCGCCGGCTTCGGGACGCCCGCAGCAGTCGTCGCTCCGCTCTTGCTCGCGCTCGGCTTCCCCGCCATGGCGGCGGTGGTCGCGGCACTGATCGGGCACGCTATCGCGACGACGTTCGGGGCCGTCGGCGTCCCCGTCCGTCCCGGCACGCTAGATCCGATCGAAGCGCTCGGTACGCTGTCGCCCGCGGAAGCGGCCGACTTCGTCTCGCAGGCCGCGGGAACCGCGGCGATATATCAGGTGTTAATTGGGGTGTTCATGCCCTTGATGGCCGTCTCGATGGTCGTCTACTTCTTCGGCGATCCCGACGAGCGCTCGCTCGCGCCGGTCCGCCCGGTCCTGCCGCTCTGTCTGTTCGCTGGGGTCGCCTTCGTCATTCCCTTCGCGCTGACGGCGCTCTTTATTGGCCCCGAACTGCCGTCTATCGTCGGCTCGATGGTCGGGATCACGGCCACCGTCGCGGCGCTCCGTGCGGGCTACTTCCTGCCCGAGGAAGAGTGGACGTTCCCAGACCGCGACGTCTGGCCTGACTACTGGGTCGGCTCGGTCGAACCTGGCGGTGAGAACGGTGCGGGCGGTGCGGCGGACGCCGGGGTCGACGATACCCCCTCGATGTCGCTCGCTCGCGCCTGGGCCCCGTACCTCCTGCTCGTCGTCCTGCTGATCGTCACGCGGGACTTCACCCCGATCGGCGAGATTCTCACGGACCTCGCGGTGTTCACGCCGACCTGGGAGGGTATTCTTGGCACCGAGGTCACGAACAGCATCGACTGGGCGTACGTCCCCGGGACCTGGCTGGTGCTGAGCGCACTGCTCGCCATCCCGCTGTTCGGCCTGGACGGTTCGCAGGTCGCCAGTGCGTGGCGTGAGGCCGGACAGAAGATCGTCTCTCCGGCGGTCGCGCTCGTGTTCGTGATCGGGATGGTCGGCATTATGCTCGAATCGGGCCAGTATCCGGGTGCGCCCGGCGGCGACAGCATGATGGTCGTGCTCGCCGACGGGACTGCCGCCGTCTTCGGTGATGTCTACACGGTCGTCGCCGTACCGATCGGCGTCCTCGGGACGTTCATCACCGGTTCGATCACGGTCTCGAACATCACCTTCAGCGGCCTCCAGTACGAGGTAGCGACCCAGTCCGGACTCCCACAGCACCTGATCGTCGGCGGCCAGATGATCGGCGGTGCGATCGGGAACGTGGTCGCTATCCACAACGTCATCGCCGCGCTGGCGACGGTCGGCCTCGTCGGACAGGAAGGCCGGGTAATCCGGTTGAACCTCATCCCGGTCATGTTCTACATCGTCATGGGTGCGATCGTCATCTCGATCGCAGTCGCGCTCTAAATTCACGCGAGCTTTTTTATCCGGCCACCCTAACCCCGCTTCGTGAGCGAGTTCGCGTTCGAGCTATCGCTGTGTGCCCACCTCGAAGCGACGACCGACCACCTGGTGGCTCGCCAACTCGGTGGCGGTGTCGCCGCCCCCGGCAAGCGAGTGCTCGATACCGTGCTCGTCGAACCGGGGCCGGCGTTCACGGAGCGCACCGCGATCACGCCGGAAACGATCCCTGCCGCCGCAATCGAGAGCGACGCAGGGCCGGGCCGGTTTCGCGACCGGCGCTCCGTAATCGACGGGCTACCGCGGTACGCCCGCCGAGTCGTCGACCGCGCGGTCGAGGCCGGCTTCTTCGAGCGCGAACGTCGTGACGGCCGCGAGCACGTCCGGCAGGTCGCCCGATATCCGGACGACTGGTTCGGTCGGCTCGTCGGCATCGAGAACAAACCCGATCTCGGCCGACCGGGCGCGCTGGCGACTCAACTACGGAAAGACGTCAGTCTGGGCCTGCTAAACGAGGTCGTCCTGGCGACCGAGAGCCACGTCACGGGCGCGCATCTCAATCGGCTTCCCGAGGAGGTCGGAGTCTGGCGGTTCGACCCCGATGCTGTCGACTCGGATGGGGTTTCCGCCCCGGTCGAGGTCGTCCGGGAGCCGACGCCGCTCGCCCCGGAGTCGACCGGGATCGAGTTGCTGGAGCGTCACGCCGGCCGCGCCGAAGTCGAACCGGCCGGTCCCGCCGCCAAAGCCACGGCCCGGCGGCGGATCGCCGAGCGCGCCTACGGCAAGGGCTGGCGGACCTACGACGCACCGGCCTGCAAACACGCGAGCCTGACCCCTTCTGCGGGCTGTGACGGTCTCCCCCACTGCTCGTGGTACGGCCGGTTCGTCGATGCCGCAAGCGAATGTGGCTCGGACTGTCCGGGCTACGAGGCGGCCGACGCTCCAGCGGCCGACTTCGACGCCGACCGCGCCGAGACGTCGCCATGGGTCGCCGATCCGAAGGGAAAACAGCGGCGACAGTCGGGGCTGGATCGGTTCGGATAGCGCCCGCTACTCGTGGAGTTCGTCGGCGTAGTACCGGAACAGGCCAAGCACCGCCAGAACCCCGAGTCCGAAGATACCAGCTCGAGCGGGGTCAGGAACTCGATGAGGGAGACCGTCGCCACGACGTAGCCGACAGCACCGACGAGGAACAACACGAGAAAACGACTCGCGTCCGACGCCCAGACCATGGCTCTCGCTGTCGAGGCCATATCGGTGTTCTCCTACAACGAGAACTGTTCGCCGTCGACGGCCAGTGGCTCCTCGAACGCCTCGTCGACGGGGTAGTAGTGGGCGAGGTGGACCAGCCGAGTTCGGTCGGCATCGAGGTCGTCGGCCAGCGAGAGCGCTCCCTCGCGGGTCATGTGTTTGGTCCCGAACGTCCGGGCGACGCCCTCGGCGTCGTGGTGATCTCCGCCTGCTGGGTGGTGCTCACAGAGATGTGCCGGGACGATGCCGTCAGCGAGAAACAGGTCCGGATCAGTCATTACTGACCGAGATTCCTCGGGTACGGCATAGCTCGTATCGCCCGAAAGCGTTAGCTTTGCGCCCGTCTCCGGATCCTCGACGACGACGCCGTAACAGAGCAAGGGCGGATGCTCGACGGGGACGAACGTTACGTCGAACCCGCAGGTCCGGACCGACTCGAACGGGGTCGTCGGCTGGACGTCGATGGCGTCGAGATAGCTGTACTTCCGGTCGACCGTCTCGGCGACGCTCTCGCCGGTCACTGGATCCGTCTCGTCGGCGGCGTAGACCGGTGCCTCGTTCAGCAGTCGGTAGACGTTCCCCAGTCCGTCGAGGTGGTCGAAGTGGATGTGACTGATCAGGATGCCGTCAGGGAGGTCGACGCCTTCGCGCTCGAACTGGTAGCGGAAGTCGGGGCTGGCGTCGATCAACAACGACTCGCCGGTGCGCTCGTTCTCGATGTACACCGAAAACCGGGTCCGCTCGATGTCGTGCTCCCGGGCGTACTCACAGGTCTCACAGTCGCAGTCCAGCGTCGGCGTTCCGGTCGTATCGCCCGTCCCGAGGAGCGTTACCTGCATTCTATCAGTGGTCGTGTGAGTGCCCGTCGTCGCTTCCGCCGCCGCTGATGTCGCCGCCGGCGACCAGCGCCTCGTGGTCGCCGTCCATCATGTCCATGTTCTTGAGGTTGTCGCGCTCCTCGAAGTCCTTGACGGCGTCGATCAGGTCTTTCTGGGTCAGGTTCGTCCGGTTCTCTGTCAGCGCGTCGAGGACGGCCTCGCGGAGCACCATCCGGAGGTCGCTCCCGGTCAGCCCTTCGGTGATATCGGCGACGGCATCGGGATCGAACTCCTCGATGTCCATCGCATGCGTGATCACCCGGAGGATGTCCGAGCGCATGCCACGATCGGGCTTGGGGAAGTTGACGATCTCGTCGAACCGTCGCCACGCGGCGGCGTCTAGCTGGTCCGGGTGGTTCGTCGCGCCGATCAGGAGCACTTCGTCCTCGATGAGGCTCACTTCGTCGATCGACTTGAGCAGGGTGTTGACCGCGCGCTTGATCGCGGCGTGTTCGTCCGAGGCGCGCGTCTTGGCGACGAAGTCGAACTCGTCCATGAACAGGATACACGGCGAGAGTCGCTTTGCGACCTCGAACACCTTCTCGACGTTTTTGGCCGTCTCGCCCAGATACTGGCTCGTGATCATCGAGAGTTTCACCTCGACGAAGGGCAGATCGAGTTCGTGGGACAGTCCTCGCGCAGCGGTGGTCTTGCCGGTCCCCGGTGGGCCGACAAAGAGCAGTTTACCGATCTCGCGGAGTCCGATCTGGGCCAGATAATCCCGGTGCTCGATCGCTTTGACGACCTTGTGGATCTCGTTTTCCTGATCCGGCGTCAGCACGAGGTCGTCGAGCGTCATCTCGATCTCCTCCGGTGCGCGGACGTCGACGAGGTCCAGCAGTTCCTCCTCGTCATCGTCGAAGAACTCGTCGAGCAGGCTGTCGATCCAGACGCGATCGGCCTGGATCGGGCGGTTCGCCTTCCGCGCTCGATCGTAGTCGACGCCCTCGACCTCGCTCTCGAAGACGTAGGCGAGCGTCGGGTTCGACTGGATCCGCTCGGCGTCGATGCGGTCGCGGAACCAGTCCTCGGCCATGTCCTGGTCGGTCAGCGAGATCGACCCGGAGAACTCGTCGCGTTCGGTGAACATCAGATCCGAAATCGCGGCCCATGGCTGATCGATCCCCGTCGCTGTTCGTGCGGTGCTGTTCGTCGCAGACAGCGGCCGCTCAATCTCTCCCTCCGACCAGAACACTTGCCGGTATCGCGGCGGCAGGTCGTTCTCGTCGAGCGACCGGTTGTCAGTGTAGAGTCGCGTCGTCAGCAGAAATTCGACGACATCTATCGACGCATCGCTCATTCTAGAAAACGTTGGTGTGGCCGAATGTTAAGGCCGTCGAAGACGACCGCGCTCGGGGCGGCTACCACGAACTGTCGTCGTTACCATCGCCGTCCTGCGTTCCCCACTCACCGGATCCGTCGGCTGTGTCGTCCCAGCCGCCGTCGTCGCTAAACTCCGAATCGTCCCAGGAACTCGATCCGGAATCCGACGTCCACGAGGTTTCGTCATCGATTCCGGGCGACTGCCCGTCCGTACTCTCGGAGCCGTTTCGGTACTGCTGGACCATAGCTCCGATTCCGACCGAGGAGACCGTCACCCCCACGATACCACCGACGATCGGTACGTAGGTGAGAGCCAGCACCAGCACGAATCCGATGCCGAACGCCAGCCAGAGCGTCTCCGTCGTCGGTGGGCGCTCCGTCCGGTCGGCGAACTCCTCGAGGAGATACCGACCCACCGTAATTTCGGCGATCACAGTCCCGACGAACGACACCACCACGAGCGCCAGCAGCAGCGGGAGCCCGATGAGCGCCCCCAGAATCGTCAGTATCAGTACGACACTGACGATGACGGCCCCGACGATGATGCCGAATCCGATCAACCCGGTCGTAACTGGCTCCGACCGGATATGCCGGTTCGTCGAGTTCGCGTACTTGGGTTTGAGGTGGATCAGGACTGCCGCGATCAGTGCGAAAAAGATCAGTGTCCCAGCGATGCCTACGAGGACGGCTGTCAGACTCAGTTCGTCGACTGCTGTCGCGAGCTCCTGGGGATCCTGTTGCTGTGCCGTCGCGACGCCCGAAAACAGGACGAGCGCACACGCTATCGCGATCGAGTGGAGGGCGGAACGGTCCATATTTATCACTGGTTCGGTATCGAATATAAACGTGGTGATGCCGTCCCTCTCGGTGAACTCCGGGAGTGACCCCTTCCAGTTCTACGTGTTTTTAAGTTCATTAACGACTATTGCAGATACATGTCCGACGAAACGACTCCAGTCATCGCCGCGGCGTATCGCACACCCCAGGGGAAAGAAGACGGCGTCTTCGCCGACGTACGAAGCGAGGATCTGTCCGTCCCGCTGATCGACCACATCCTCGCCGAGAGCGGTCTCACTGGCGAGGACATCGACGACCTGCTGTGGGGCTGTGCCCAGCAACGCGACGAGCAGGGCAACAACGTAGCACGGGTCATCGCCCTGCTCTCGGAGCTCGGCGAATCCGTCCCCGCAACGACGATCAACCGCTGGTGTGCCTCCTCGATGCAGTCGGTCATCTCGGCGGCCGACGCCATCGCCGCGGGCAACCGTGACGCCCTGATCGCGGGCGGCGTCGAATCGATGTCCCGCGTCCCGATGGGCGAGAACACCCACAAGGTCCACCCGCGCCTGGCCGAACTGTACAACATCGGCGAACTCCAGATGGGGATGACGGCCGAGAAAGTCGCCGAAGAGTACGGCGTCTCCCGTGAAGAACAGGACGAGTACGCCCTGCAGAGCCAGCAGCGCGCCCACGAGGCGACCGAGTCCGGGCGCTTCGACGACGAAATCGTCCCCATCGAGACCGAGGACGGTCTCGTCACCGAGGACGAGGGGATCCGCCCGGGCACCTCGCTGGAGAAACTCGCCGAACTCCCGACCGTGTTCAAGTCCGACGGGACGGTCACGCCGGGCAACGCCTCGCAGGTCAGCGACGGCGCGTCGGCGACGCTCGTGACCAGCAAGGCCTTTGCCGAGGAGCACGGCCTCGACGTTCTCGTCGAAATCGGCACCAACAACGTCGCCGGCGTCGATCCGACGGTGATGGGGATCGGTCCCGTTCCTGCCACCCGTGGCCTCCTCGACCGCGCCGACCGGGATATCGAGGACTACGACCTCGTGGAACTGAACGAGGCCTTCGCGAGCCAGACCGTCTACGCACGCGACGAACTGGGGATCGATCCGGACATCTTCAATGTCAACGGCGGCGCAATCGCCATCGGGCACCCGCTCGGAGCCAGCGGCGCGCGCCTGCCCGTGACGCTCGTCCACGAGATGATAAAACGCGACGCCGACCGCGGGCTTGCGACGCTCTGTGTCGGCTTCGGACAGGGAGCGGCGATCGAGTTCGAGCGTCCCTGAGCTGATCGGCCTGGACTTTTTGGCCCAGCTTTTGCAAGGCCGAGCGCGAGCATCGCGAGCGCGACGGCCGAGAGAAAAGGTGGTCGTGACAGGGAGCGGCGATCGAGTTCGAGCGTCCCTGAGCGCCCAGACCGCGTAAGCAGGGTTTTACACCTCGACATCGTACCGCTTTCACACTGTGACCACTCCCGCCATCGAGGCGCACGATCTGACGAAGCGCTACGGCGACATGACGGCGGTTGACGACCTTTCGCTGTCGATCCCGCAGGGCGACGTCTACGGCTTTCTCGGCCCGAACGGCGCGGGCAAGACGACCACGATGCGGATGTTCACGACGCTGACGAAACCGACTGCGGGCGAGGCTCGCGTCGCCGGTCAGCCGATCACCGAGCGCGACAGCGTCACGCCGCATATCGGCTATCTCCCGGAGGAGCCGCCGCTGTACGACGAGCTAACCGGGCGCGAACAGCAGAGTACGTGGCCGGGCTCCGCGATATGCCGGACGAGGTCGCGACCGAGCGGATCGACCGACTGCTGGGCCGGTTCGACCTCGCGGCGGACGCCGGCAAGCGGATCGACGCCTACTCGAAGGGGATGCGCCAGAAGGTCGGCGTCATTCAGGCCGTCCTGCACGAACCCGACGTGGTCTTTCTCGACGAACCGACGAGCGGGCTCGACCCCCGTGCAGCCCGAACCATGCGCGAGACGATTGCCGACCTCGCGAGCCGCGAGATGACGGTGTTCCTCTCGACGCATATCCTGCCGGTCGTCGACGACCTTGCCGACACGGTCGGCGTGCTCTACGACGGTCGCCTCGTCGCCGAGGGGACGCCCGAGGGCCTGAAAACCCGGGCAGAAGCGGAGCGGGCCGACGGAGAGGACGACGGGAGCCTCGAAGACGTCTTCCTCGATATCACGCGTGACGGCGAAGCACCCGACGAACACAAGAGCGGTCGGACGCCCCTATGAGGCGGGCGCTCGAACGGGCCGTCAGGATCGCTCGAACCGAGGCGGTGCGTCATGCTCGGCAGCAACGCGAACAGCCCTGGCGGATCTTCTTCGAGCTATTTCTCGTCGTGTTCGTCACGCTCGTCGTCGTCGGACGCGTCCCCGGGGTCGGCCTCTATCCGGAACCCGGCGCGTATCACTACGGACAGGTCGCCGCCAGCGAGTCGCCGGGGACCGCGCTCGTCGCCGCACGCGGGTTCGTCGGTATCGTCTTCGTTATCGTCACGCTGGTGACCATGCTCTGGACGATGAAGGCTCAGGACTGGCGCGAGCAGGCGGACGGACTGCTGACGACCGTCCCGATTCCGACACTCGTCGCCGGCGACCTGCTCTCGAAGATACTCAAAGTGGGTCGATTTCTCTCGGTCGCGTCGCTTGCCGGTGCTATCGCGTTCGCGTCCGGGAGCGAATCGGTGCTCGGCGGCGTCCTCTTCGTGCTCGCTGCGTTCGCGCTCGCCTCGACTGCGACCGCGGTCGGCTACACCGCTGGCCTTGCGGGACTCGCGCTCGCCAGTTACTCGCCGTTCGTCCGCGAGCATCGGGTCCTCGTTGGCTCTCCGCTCGTGGCGCTGTACTTCGGGCTCTTCGTCGGTAGTCGCCGGGCGAGCGCAGTTCTCGGCGGGCTACCGATCGGCTGGTACGCCGACATCCCGATGACGGCGGCGACGGGGACTGGCGTCACGACCGCTGGTGCGGCGCTATTCGGGACGACGCTCGGCGGCGTCTCGCTGTGGTGGACCAGCGCGCACCTCGCAGAGCGGGCGTGGCTCGGCGACGGGGTCGCTCCGGCTTCGGTCGAGTCGTCGGCCCGATCCCCGACGACCGACCAGTCGCCCAGACTGCTCGAAAGAGTGCCCACGACCTGGCTCTCTCGCCCCACCAGGGCCGTGATCTACGCCGTCTGGCGCCGGACCGTTCGGGCACCACAAGCGTTGCTGTACGTCTTCCTGCCGTTCGTCCTGCTGCTGGTCATCGGGATCGAACTCGCCGCCACCGCGCCGGCGTCCATCCCGGTTCTCGTCGCCGTCTACGGTGCCGGTGCCGTCGGAGCGGGTGCGACCCTCAACCCCCTCGGGAACGAGGGCCGTACCCTCCCGGTCACGATGACGACGCCCGGCGGACCGCGTCACCTCGTTCGCGGGTACGTGCTCTCGGCCGCCCTCGTCGGCGTGCTCCCGGTCGTGGTTCTCGTCGCTCTCGCGACCCTCGGCGTGACGGCTTCGCCCGTCGCAACGGTTGCGATGGGGCTGTTCGCCGCCATCCTCACCGTCGCCTTCGTGGGGGTCTCGGTCGGCATCGGTGCGTGGCTCCCCGAGTTCGACGGGCTTCGCCCCGCCGACAGCGCGGGCCTCACGACGCCCCACGTCTACGCCGTGTTCGCCTACTCGCTCGTGCTCGCGCTCGCAGCGTACCGGTACTCGGGGCATTCTTGCTCCAGAGCGCGACTGCCAACATCGCTCCCATCGCTGTGGTGAGCGGCGGCGTCGTTACTCTCGTGGTATCGATGCTCGCAGGCGGCCTGTCCTATCGCTATGCCGTCCGGACCTTCGAGTCACACCAGTACGGCGAGTGAGGGCCGATAGAGCAGCCGCTCACAGGTTTATATACGATCACGCTTCCAACCGGCCCATGCGCTGACGCTGCTGCTACGGCGCTGGCCTGTGCAGGTGCTCGATACACCACGCCGTACTCCAGTTCGTATCGACTGTTCGCTAGACACTAACGTTGATTACGCCCCCGCTCTTAACATCTCGTATGGCCGACAAACCGACGTCCGGCGAGATTCTCGGCGTACCGTACAACTTCGAGCGACCGAACATGCGGCGGCTACTTTCCTCGTACTGGGAGCCGGGCGAGGGAATGCTGGTCGAGAAGCCGTTTGGCATCGGCTACACGCTGAATCTGGCCAACTGGCGCTCCTGGGTTGTGCTGGCCGTTGCCGGTGTCTTGCTCTGGCTCGAACGCGGCGGCGACGAGAGCGAGGGCGATGCCGACGAAGAGCCGGTCGAAGTGATCGTCGACGACGACTAACCGACGCCTATTTTCCCCGGGGCCTCCGACCGGCGGGTATGATCCAGTTCGTCACCAGCAACGAGGGCAAGGTCCGCGAGGCCCGCGAGTACCTGCCCGAGGCGGTTCGACAGGTCAACTACGATTACACGGAGATCCAGAGCGACGACCTCGGCGCAATCGTCGAACGGGGCGCACGCGAGGCGCATCGCGAGATCGACGGCGACGAGCCGGTGCTGGTCGACGACACTGGGCTGTTCGTCCAGGCGCTCGACGGCTTCCCGGGACCGTACTCTGCGTACGTCGACGACACGCTCGGGATCGAGCGCGTCCAGCGACTCGTCGATGACGAGGAGAACCACCGTGCCGCCTTCCGCACCGTACTGGGCTACTGCGACGGCGAGACCGTCGAGACGTTCGAGGGGAGTCTCCGTGGGCGGATCGTCCCGCCGCGTGGCGACGGCGGGTTCGGCTACGATCCGATCTTCGAGCACGACGGCCGGACCCTTGCGGAGCTATCGACCGAAGAGAAAAACGCGATCTCACACCGCGCACGGGCGTTATCGACGTTCGCCGACTGGCTGGCCGAGCAGGCCTGATCAGGCGCGGGGATCACTGTCTGGACCGGGATACTCTCCCTCGTGAAGCGCCCCGTACAGACTCTCGGGATCGAAGACGGCGGCGAACGCCTTCGGATGCCGGACGCTCATGGAGACGTGCCCCTGCAGGGACGCACCGGTCTGGACGCTCCCCAACTGTTCATCGAAGGAGAGAACATGTGCCGCCTGCCCGCGGTACGCGCTGGCCAGTGCCGGGTGATCCCCCGTCGGATGCTCGATACGGACGCGCTCGCGCTCGATGCGGTCGCGCCAGTCTCGCGCTAACTTCTCGGACGCGAACCGCTCGATCAGCGCCGCTGCGTCGTCGACGAGCGGGTCGCTCGCGAGCAACTCGACCCAGGAGTGAGATCGGACGTGATCGAGGGCCTCCCGTGCCGCGCCGCCAACGAGGAGGTCGGCGGCCAGCACGTCCGCATCCGCGACGACGCTCGCGGGATCGACTGTCGTCTCCCGGTCAGTCATCGGCACGCTCCGCTCGACGGTCGGCGAGCGCTTCGATAAGCTCTCTTTCCTCGACTGTCCAACGCTCGCCGCGCTCGAATAGCTCCGACCAGTTCATGGCTGTTGTAACGGCGTCGCCCGACAAAAACGGATCGGCCTGCCCTACAGCCGTCATACGACCGTCTGACGGGGCTTTAACTATCGGTGCGAGTAGCTATCGGATGGGTGCGTCCGAGTACCGCTCTTCCCATCGCGCACCCCACACTGCTCTTCCCCTCGCGCGAGACGGCCCAGTTCTAGCGAACTACCGTCAGAACTGTCGTTACTCCGCGCAGGCTCCGGGTTCAGCGGAACTCTCTGCGCGCATCATGGCTTCCTCGTCGATCTCGTAGAGGCTCTGTCTTGCGTCGGCGAAGTAGACGTCCTCGTCGACGATACCGATGTCTTCTAACCGTTCCAGAGCGTAACGAACGGTTCGCGCTGAGAGCATTGATTCCTCGACGATCTGTTTTTGTGTCAGGGGTCCGTCATACTCTAGTACCTTGAAAACGAGTTTTGCGCTCGGCGGGAGGTCTTCGATATCTTCCCCATCAGTGCCAGCCATCGTTATACTCAGGTTGGTCCAGAGGCATAAAGATTGAGGGGTTACCCCCGGGTGACCGCGGCGTTGCAACAGATTACTGGCTCTCCACGGAACAGTCCTCACGGCCCCGAGACAGTGTAAGTAGATCCTACCCGGCTACGAAGCCGTTCCAAACGTATGAGAACCACTTTTACAGTTCAATAGGGGTGCCGGGCAAGCTGTAGTTGTAAGCGGTAGATCACGATGTCAACTAACAGCAAAAACCGACTCGAAGGCCAGTTCGCCGGAATCGACCTCGACGGCCAACCCCACGCGCTCAGCGCGTGGTTCGTCGTCGCGCTCCGACTCGTCATCGGCGGTATGATCCTGTTCGCCGGTCTGGGCAAGGTCAGCGAATGGCCGTTCGATGCGGCTGGCTATCTCGTCCACAGCGTCGACCCGGCCAGCCCCGTTAGCGGGCTCTACGCGGCGATGGCCGAGAGCGCGCTCGTGATGGACGTCGTCAACATCGCCGTGCCCGTCGGCCAGTTGCTGATCGGCATCGCGCTGATCACTGGCGCGTTCGTCCGCCTGGCGGCGTTCTTCGGCAGCGTCCAGATGATGGCGTTCTACCTGGGCGGCTGGGCAGGTGAGTTTCTGGCGCTGTTCGATTCGACGCTGACCTACGCCGTCGTGTTCCTGGCGGTCGCCGCCTTCGGCGCGGGCCGGATCCTCGGAGTGGACAGGTACCTCGAACAACTCGAGGTGGGTGGCGACCCCCTGATCGAGACGTTCCCCGTGTTGCGCTACCTGATGGGCTGAATCGGGGGAATCGACGATCCACGGCCAGAAACGACGGCGTAGCCGTCGACGATGCCGTTTTCGATTGCGGCAGTCGCGCGGTATCGACCCTGACTGAACGATAGCAGTGGAACGAACTCCTTTTTACCGGTGATGCCCGAATAGTGAAATATGTCGACCGAAACTGCCAGCCCGAAGGCTGAACACCTACGGGCGGTGACGATTACGACCATCACCGCGCTTGCCGGCGTGGCCGCGGCGTTCGGTTCGCTGTACATCGGCGGGACGGGCGCGGAGGCCGCGAGCGACCGCATGGCCCAGGTTGTCGTCGTCGTCGCGATCATCGCACAGATACCCCTCTACGACCTCCTCGGCTTCGACGATTACGGCGGCGTGAAAGACTACCTGTACGTCGCGTTCATGACCTTCGCCTTCTGGTTCGTCTCGTGGGGCATCATGCTGACGACCGGCTTCTCACTCTGAGATGGCGGACGACAGTATCGCAGTCGTCGATCTGGAGCGCTGTCAGCCGGATCGATGTAACTACGAGTGCAAGAACTACTGCCCGCCGAACCGGACCGGAAAGGAGTGTATCACGCTCCGCGGCGAGGAAGCGCGGGAGGGACAACCGGAGCAGGTTCACATCTCCGAGGAGATCTGTCTTGGCGAGACCTGTGGCATCTGCGTCGACAAGTGCCCGTTCGACGCCATCGAGATCATCAATCTCCCACAGGAGCTAGATGACGAACCGGCCCATCGCTACGGGGAGAACGCGTTCTCGCTGTACGGCCTGCCGGTCCCCGAAGACGGCAAAGTCACGGGGATCCTCGGTCCGAACGGGATCGGGAAGACGACCGCCGTCCGCATCCTCGCGGGCGAGATGGTCCCCAACCAGGGGAACCACGAGTCGCCGCCGAGTTGGGACGACGTCCTCGAACGGTATCGGGGATCGGAGCTTCAGGACTACATCGCCGCCGTGCGCGACGGCGACATCGAGGTCTCCCGGAAGCCCCAGTACGTCGACGAGATCCCGGGCCAGTTCGACGGGAACACGCGCGAACTGCTCGAACACACGGACGAGCGCGGGGAACTCGACTACCTGATCGACCGGATGGATATCGGCCCGGTGATGAATCAGGATATCGATAGTATCTCCGGCGGAGAGCTTCAGCGAGTCGCCATCGCGGCCTGTCTCGCGCGAGAGGCGGACTTTTACTTCCTCGACGAGATCACGCCGTATCTGGACATCGGCCAGCGAATGACTGTCGCCCGACTGGTCCGTGAACTCGCCGAGGAGGAAGACAAGTCGATGCTGGTCGTCGAACACGACCTGGCGATCCTCGACCTGCTCGCGGATACGCTCCACATCGCGTACGGGTCCCCGGGCGCGTACGGTGTCGTGACGTCGCCCAAGTCGGTTCGGAACGGCATCAACGAGTATCTCTCCGGCTATCTCGACAACGAGAACATGCGGATCCGGCCGAACCCGATCGAGTTCGAGGAGCACGCCCCGCGCCCGGTCAACAACGCCCAGACGCTCACGGAGTATCCGGATCTCTCCAAGAGCTACGGCGAGGGCGAGTTTACTCTCGACGTCGAGGGGGAACGATCCGCAAGGACGAGGTGCTGGGAGTCGTCGGTCCGAACGGGATCGGAAAGTCGACCTTCGCGAAGATGCTCGCCGGTTCGCTGGAACCGGACGAGGGCGACCTCGACGTCTCGCTCGATATCTCGTACAAGCCGCAGTATATCGATATTGACCAGCCGATGCGGGTCGACGCGTTCCTTTCGTCGATCACCGACAAGTTCGGCTCCTCGTACTGGGACACGGAGATCGCTCAGCCGCTCCAGCTCGAACGCATCATGGAGCAGAACCTCACCGACCTCTCCGGCGGTGAGCGCCAGCGCGTAGCTATCGCGGCCTGTCTCTCGGACTCGGCGGATCTGTACCTACTCGATGAGCCCTCGGCGCACCTGGACGTCGAACAGCGGGTGCAGGCGGCGAGCGCGATCCGTCGGTACGGTGAGCAACAGGACGCGACCGTCATGGTCATCGATCACGACATATACATGATGGATCTGCTGGCCGATCGGCTGATGGTGTTCGACGGCGAACCGGCCGAGCACGGTCACGCCGGAAAACCACAGGCGATGCGGTCGGGCATGAACGAGTTCCTCGCGAACCTGGAGATCACGTTCCGCCGCGACGGGCGCGTCGGGCGCCCGCGGATCAACAAGCCCGACAGCCAACTCGACCGCGAACAGAAACGCGACGGCGAGTACTACTACTCAGTCTGAACCGACTCTCCCAGCCCTTGGGAAGGGAGAGCTTACTGGCGGTATACGGCAGTTTACCCCGCTTTTTGTGGTCCGCTTCCGACCGAGCGCCGGTACTCTAAACAATATAGTAACGGTAGATCCCCTCTGAACCATGGTAACAATAAACACACCATACTCAGAATAAGCTACTATTTCGCGCGGTGGCTACGCACCGCTGTCCTGATAGGTACCTGTCACTGATCGTGTCAGTTAGCCGCAATCAGATAGCAGCTATCAGTAGTTAAAAAATAGTATAAAACGTGATGGTTCGGATAACGAGTCGGTAACCTGCGAAAAGCCCCTTTATGCTACTCCAACCCTACCCGAGTATGGTAGATGACACCGAAGCCGACGAATCACGCTCGACTGGCCTTACCCGCCGTTCCTGGCTCGCTGGTGCTGGCGGCGGCGGCCTATTGTTCGGTACGCTGGCTCTACTCGGTCGGTCCAGCGATCTGAAAGCTTCGGAAGATACTCTGACACCGAAACCGACCGGCGGATTCAGTGTGGAAGACGAGCCTGACGTGGACGACCCGAACGTCGTTCACCTCGGCGAGGAAGGAATGAAGGAAGGCGACGACGCCGGTGCGTGGTTATCGGACTACATCGACGACGGGATGGAGATTATTGTCCCCGCGGGCACGTACGACTACTCCACGAGAGCGTTCACCCGCGGTCATGGCTCCGGCTACGCCGACCTCGTAGTCCGCGGCGAAGGCGAGTTCGGCGACGTGGTGTTCGACCACGGCGACGGTTACACGTTCTCGGAAGTGATCGCCGCCAACGGCGGTGACGTTCTGGTCGACAACATCACCTGGCGGGGCGTCGCTGACGGTAACGGTAACATCACTGCCCGCGCACACGATGGTGACGAGGTGACGCTCCGTCGCGTCGCTCGACCCGACGGCAGCAACGACAACGGGGAGGGCGTGTTCGTGCGGCCAGAACACGCTGGTGTCGTAACCCTCGAAGACTGCTGGATGGAAGCGTTCACTGACAATGGCGTCTATGGCAGCGCACCGGGTGGCTCCAGCGGAAACAATGGCGAGGTCAACGTGATCGGTGGCCTTTACCGGAACAACAACATCGCGAACATCCGCGTCGGCGGGTCGAACTCGACAGTTGACGGCGCGACGGTCGTACTCACCGACCAGCAGCGCGAGCAGTGGGGCTCCAGTCGGAGCGTCAATATGCGTGGCATCTGGGTCCGCGAGGGAACGGACGGGAAGGGTCACGATATTACGATCAAGAACTGTGACGTCTACAGCGAACTGCCGTACGCGCCGATCGAGGTCAACCCGCGTGACGGGGGTGGCAGCGGCGTGATCGAAGATACTCGCGTCTACAACGAGGGCGATGCCACGGCGGTCGGCCACCTTGGCGGTGACTGGGAATCGGATAATCTCCATATAACCGGTGATGGCGACACGTCCAACGACCTCGGTGACGGAACCGGTTGTCGCGGCCTGACCTGTGAGAAAGCAACGCCGGTCGCTGTCGAGCCGGTAGGTGAGCAATAATGGACGGAACATCACGACAGGAGTGGGAAAGCCTCCGGATGGATCCCGATGCGGCAGAAGACCTCGGCTATGAATCCACGGAACTCGACATCGTCTCCGTCGAGCGGTCCGATCGCGACCAGCGGCTCTTCCTCCCTGCCGACGAGGACGCCCTCCACGAGGACGCGTTTATCGTCGCGGACGCTGACGCTGTTTGTGACCTCGTAGAGCAGATCTAACGCTCGTTTCGCCCCGGTAACCGTCACAAAGATTTTCACTGCTGGAGCCGCATCTTGTCATAGCTCTATCCGCGACTCGGCGGTTGCAGTCGCGGAGGGACCATCGCACAACAATGACGGATGCTAACTCTCCCGACGTATTCGAGCCGCCTCGATCCTCTGTCGAAACGAAACCGGTCCCGGTCGACGATGTCAACTCGCTTGCTACGTCTGTCGTCGACAACGTGAAACGGGTGATCGTCGGGCAGGACGACGTGATCGAACACGTCATCGTCACGATACTTGCCCGCGGTCACGTGTTACTCGAAGACGTCCCCGGTGTTGGGAAGACGATGCTCGCCCGGTCGATCGCCCGCTCGGTCGACTGCCAGTTCAAACGGGTCCAGTTCACGCCTGACCTGCTCCCGGCCGACATCACGGGCGTCAACGTGTTCAACAAGCAGAGCCGCGAGTTCGAGTTCCAGCCGGGGCCGGTGTTCGCCAACGTCGTACTGGGTGACGAGATCAACCGGGCACCGCCCAAGACCCAGAGCGCGCTCCTGGAAGCGATGGAGGAGCAACAGGTAACCGTCGACGGCACGACGCGCCCGCTTCCGCAGCCCTACACCGTCATCGCGACGCAGAACGCGGTCGAACCGGACCGGACCTATGACCTGCCGCTGGCCGAGGTCGACCGCTTCACAAAGAAGCTCCAACTGGGCTACCCCGACCCGGACGACGAAGTCGAGATGCTCGACCGGGTCGTCGGGACGCATCCGATCGAATCGCTCTCCGCTGTCACCGACACGGCGACGCTCGTCGGCGCACGCCAGGCCGTTGCCGAAGTGACCATTGAGGCGCCGATCAGGGAGTACGCGACCCGCCTCGCCACGTACACGCGAGAGAATGCAGAACTTGGCACCAGTCCCCGTGCAACGGTCTCGCTCCTCCGGAGCGCACAGGCACGGGCAGCGTTTTCGGGGCGCGGCTACGTGCTCCCGGACGACCTCAAGACCGAAGCGCCGGCCGTGTTCTCACACCGGATCCGTACCGGAGACGGCAGCCGAACCGCCGCGGAGGTCGTCGAGGACGCACTGGCAACGGTGCCGGTGGAATGACGGGGGCGCTCCGATGAGGCCGACGCGCCGGGGTGGGGTGTTGATGGCACTCGTCCCGACGTGGCTATACATGGCCGCCGAGTTCGGCCCCCGGTCGCTTGACGCTGTCGTCGGCCCGGTAGTCGTCGCGCTCGTGGCCGCGGCCCTGCAGGTACAACTCAGCGGTCTCCCGGAGATCGAACGGCAGATGCCAAAGCCCGGGGGCGTCGGTGCCACCCGGTCCGTCGAACTCACGTTCGATTCCGGCTCGCCGACCGCGGCGACGATCCACGATCACGTCGGACCGGGGCTGGATGCCACCGGGAACCGGCAGACGACGACCATCGGTGCCGGGCCGCTCTCGTACGAACTCCGCCTCACAAAACGGGGCGAACACCGGATCGGGCCGCTCGATGTCGAGACGACCGACGTGCTGGGACTGTTCGCCCGACGGTTTCAGGTCGAGATGACCGACAGTCTCCTCGTGTACCCCCCGCTTATCGTCTCGATCCTGGATCGACCGGACTCAGTGTGTTCTCCACGGTCACGGAGCAGTACGGCTCCGACGAGTTCGCTCACCTGCGCGAGTACCAGCGCGGCGATATGCTCCGCGACGTCCACTGGAAGTCGAGCGCAAAACAGCCGGACGATGGCCTCCTCGTCGGTGAGTACGTCGATAACCGGACGCGAGAGACCCTTCGGATCGCCGTCGACGTCGCCGAGGGTGATCCTGACGAAGTGGCTGTGGCGGCCGCCAGCATCGCGGTCTACCTCCTCGACGACGGCTTCGAGGTCGGTCTCACCATGCCAACAGAGACGATCGAACCCGACACGGGACCAACGCACCGACGAGCGGTACTGGCCGCGCTCGCTCGGCTCTCCGACGGAACGCCGGACGACGATGCCCTCGACCGTGCAGACCTGCTTGTCAGCGGTGACGGGGACGTGACGGTCAGCATGGACCACGTGGCGGCACCGTTCGGCGACATCGTCGCGACACAGGGCGGCGACCGGGTCGGATACAGCGATCCCATTCCCAGCGAGAGCGCCACCCGGTTCGACGCCGGGGAGTCCCGGGAGGTGGCACCGTGAGTACGACCGACGCCGGGATAGCGGGCTGGATGCCGAGCGGCCTGGGTATCGGCTCGATATATCGGTATCTGGCGCTGGGTTCGATTCTGGTGCTCACGGCATCGTACGCCACGGTGTTACGAGATATCGCGATCATCGTCGACGATTCATCGGACGTCTTCGCGACGGTGCTCGTGTCGCTTCTCGTCGCCACCATCCTCGCGAAACTCGTCGCCGAACGGACCGCAATGTTGCTCGCGGCTGGACTGTTGGTGGTCGGCTACGGCTGGTATCTGGCGATGTCTCCGGGGACGATCCAGACGGTGATCGGATCGTGGGACGTCCTGCTCAACGACGCCGTGTCGCTGTTGACCGGACTGTCGATGGTCCAGATCGCCGATGCCGAGGTGTGGGCGGCGGGAACCGCGCCAGCACCCGTCTTCCTCTCGTGGTATCTTGCCGTCCGCGGTCGATACGTCGGCGGTGCGGCCGTCGGCAGTGTCGCATTGCTGGCGCTCGTGCTCACCGGCGACGTCGGGGCGCAAACAACACTGATCGGGGTTCTCGCCGCCGCCAGCGCGGTAGGGTTCGGGGAACTCGATCGGCGGGATGGCTCGTTCCGGCAGCTAGACGTCCTCGTCGTGGTGATAGTTCTCATGCTCGTGTTCTCGCTCTCGGTAAGCGTCGTTCCCGACGGGAGCGGGTCGCCGCTGGCACTCGACAGCCCCGGATCGCTCGGCGGGTTAGAGAACGGCGGGGACGCCGACACCGTCGAGGGGAGCCTGATGAATTCACCCGATCAGGTACAGGTGCAGGGTAGCGTCGACCTCTCGCCGTCAGTTCGGTTCACCGTCGAGAGCAACGAACCGGCCAACTGGCGCGTCGGCACCTACGACACGTTCACCGGCGACAGCTGGGTCCGGTCAGGCGGAAGGCAAAGCTACGATGGGCCGCTGCGCGGGCCGCCGGGGTCGACCGAAACGCTCGTCCAGAGCTACCGCGTCGAAGCCCAGACGAGTGCAATGCCCGCGGCGAACCAGCCGACGGAAGTCCGTGGCGGCATCGCCGACCAGACCGAAGTGACCGCAAACGGAGGCGTGGTGACCAGTCGGACGCTCCTCGAAGGGGACAGCTACGGTATCCGAAGCGAACGGCCGGACGCCTCACCGGACCAACTTCGCAAGGCAGGGACGGACTATCCCAGTGGTATCGAAGACCGGTATCTACAGCTACCGGGCGACCAACCGGAGCGAGTCGGTCAGCTAACGAGCGACATCACGGCCAACACTGACAACCCGTACGACTCCGCGGTCGCCATCGAACAGTATCTCGAAGGGGAGAAAGACTACTCGCTCGACGTCGACCGGCCCGACGGCAACATCGCCGACGGCTTCCTATTCGAGATGAATCAGGGCTACTGCACCTACTACGCGACGACGATGGCCGTGATGCTTCGGTCCGAGGGCATCCCTGCCCGGATGGCGACGGGCTACTCCACCGGGCAGTCTGTCGGCGATGACGAGTACGTCGTCCGCGGCCTGAACTCACACGCCTGGGTGGAGGTGTACTTCCCCAATGAGGGGTGGGTGACGTTCGATCCGACGCCGGGCGGCCCACGTGATAGCACCCGCTCGGATCGGATCGAGGACGAACGCGCCGCAGGGAACCCCCAGGTCGACACCAACGATAGCCAGAACGAACCGGTCGAAGAGGAAGACCCCAGTGGGGAAGACGAGAGGTCGTCAGAGGAGACCCTCTCACAGACTCCGGAGAACGCATCAACCGATGGGCTGTCCGGAGCCGACGCGTACCAGTCACAGGACGACGAACCGATAGTTCCGCTCCCCTCCCGGGAGACGATTGTACTGAGTCTCGTCGTGCTCTTCGGCGTGGCCGCTGGCGCACACCGCGCGGGCTACGTCGACCGGGCTCAGCGGACCGCACAGCTACACTGGCAGGGTGAGACGGGGGACCCCGAATCCGACGTCGAACGGGCGTTCCTCCGCCTCGAACTGCTGCTCGCCGGGGAACACAGCGACCGCGACCCCGCAGAAACGCATCGGGAGTACCTCACATCGGTCGACGATGTCGACGAACGGGTCGAACGGGTCGCACGGATCCACGAACGGGCCCGGTACGGCGGGACGATTACGTCCGACGAAGCCAGGGAGGCGATCCAGCTCGTCGACGAACTCGTCGCGGAGCGCAGTCGGCTTCGGCGTCTGTTCGAGTGAGTATATTCGACATTCGAGCGCTCGCAGTCGCAGAACAGCTGTCTGGCGTTGCACTCCGGTCCCGACAACGTTTAATATGATAGTAGCATACATTCACGTGTAATGTCGGAAGTCTGCTCGACGTGCGGGCTGCCCGAAGAGCTTTGCGTCTGCGAAGACGTGGCCAAGGAATCCCAACAGATAGAGATCCGCATTGACGAGCGCAGATACGGCAAAGAGGTAACGATTATTGATGGATTCGATCCCAACGACGTGGATCTGGATAGCCTGTCTTCGGACCTGAAATCCAAGTTCGCGTGCGGTGGAACCGTCGAGGACGGTCAAATCGAACTCCAGGGCAACCATTCCGGACGTGTCGAGGACTTCCTCAGAGACCGTGGGTTTACCGTTGCCTGACTGACTGCCGCCGGTCGTTCGACGGGTCGGCTGACCTCTCTCACTTTCTTCGCCGACGAGCGCCCGCTCTATCGGTCGTGTGACCGGACTGGATCGAGGTCGCGCTGGAACTCGTCGAACTGCTCCAGATCATCGGGAAGGTCGTACTCGAGTTCGCGTTCGGATTGCCTGTTCGCGTTGACGCCGTCAGCGTCGACGGGAACCGCTTTGTCCTCGAATCCGGGTTTGATTTTGACGCTTTTGGCTGGCATCCCGACCGCGATGTGGTGATCCGGAATGTCGGTCTGGACGACACCGCGCGCGCCGACGATGGCGTTCTCGCCGACGTGACAGCCGGCCCGGACCATCGCGTCGTAGGTGACGCGCGCGTCGTCGTCGACGGTCGTGTGGTAGTTCCGGACCTCCGTCTGGTCGACGATATCGTGATCGTGACTGTAGAGATGGACGCCGTCCGAGATGGAGACCCGGTCGCCGATGGTGAGTTTGCCGCGGTCGTCCAGATGCACGTCGTCGTGGATCACGACGTTGTCGCCGACCTCGATATTGTGGCCGTACGTGACCGAGATCCCCTTGAAGAAACGGCAGTTCTCACCACACTCCGCGAAGAGGTGGTTGGCGAGCATTCGGCGGAACCGGAGGGCGAACTCGACGTTGTCGGCCATCGGTGTCGCGTCGAACTGCCGCCAGAGCCACTGGAGGTGTTTCGAGCGCTGGAACTTTTCTTCGTCCTTCTCCGCGTAGTACTCGCTTTCCAACGTCGAGTTACACGGATCGTACCCCTGCAGACGGACCTGCTCGGCGGGCGAGACGTCCCCGCCCTGTTGCCACCGATTGTAGGCCTCGCGGTCACCGTGGAGGTCGACGAGTACGTCCTCGACGATAGCACAGGTATCCTCGTCCGATGCGAGTCGCCTGTCGATTTCGCCGATGAACGCCTCTAGGCCCCCTCGGCCTCCGCTGGAAGGCTTACGTGGCGCTTGGTCATGGGACATGTTATCCGCCGGAGCTAAAAGGGGTTTCCGTCCGGGTCTCCTTCGCCGCTTCTCTGAGGGGCGAGCTGACGGGACAGGACAGCGCCATCCGGGAGATCCGCTACCGGTCGTCGAACAGTTCGTCCATCGAGGCGTCGATGGGGTCGTCCTCGCCCGCGTCCGTCTCCACGCGATCGGTCTCGACGCCGTCGAGGAACTCCTCGAACCGTTCCGGGGTCGGGCCCTCGGCTTCGACGGCTGGCTCCTCGTCCAGTTCGACGACCTCGTCGGGATCGACGCCATCGATTTCGTCACCTTCGTTCCCGCCCTCCTCAGAGTTAATTTCCGCGGCGATCCGGTTTTCCATACAGACTGCTGGTAGCTGGAAGATAATAAATATACTCCCATTCTGGAGTTAATCTCTACACTGCTGTTTGCTCAAAATAATTGGCTCTTGCTCAAAAGAAAGTTTCCGCACGGTGAGTATCCGCACGCGCTAAGTATCCTCACTTCCAACGGGCATCTATGAACTACCGAACGCTCGGAGAGAGCGGCGTCGAAGTGAGCGAGGTCGGCTTCGGTGCGTGGGTCGTCGGCACTGACTGGTGGGGCGACCGTGACGAAGAGCAAGCGATCGAAATGGTGCGTCACGCTGTCGATCAGGGGATCACCTTCTTCGATACTGGCGACGTCTACGGTCACGGTGCCAGCGAGGAGATCATCGGCGAGGCGCTCGCGGACCGCCGTGAGGAAGTCACTATCGGCACGAAAGTCGGCTACGACTTCTACAACAACCCGCAGGCAGGTCACGGCGAACTCCCGAAAGAGGTCACGCCCGAGTGGATCGAGACCGCGCTCGACCGCTCGCTGGATCGTCTCGACACCGACTACGTCGACCTGCTGCAGCTACACAACGCCAACGTCGACGAGGTCGACCGAGACGTTCTGGAGACGCTCGACGAACTGAAAGAGTCCGGACGGGTCGGCTCGGTTGGCTGGGCGCTCGGCCCCTCCATTGGCTGGCTTGCGGAGGGCGAGGCCGCGGTCGAACACGAGTTCGACGCACTCCAGACCGTTTTCAACCTCTTCGAGCAGGGGCCGGGCAAACACTTCGTCGACGAGATCGAACGCACCGGCGCCGACACCAGCGTCATGGCCCGCGTTCCCCACTCCTCGGGACTACTCAACGAACAGGTGACTCCCGACACCGAACTCGGCGATGGTGACCACCGCTCGCACCGCCCGACGGCATGGTACGAGACCGGCTGGGAGAAACTGGAGCAACTCCGATTTTTGGAACGCGCGGAGCAACGCTCCGCGGCGGATTCGAGCGGTGAACAACCGCGAGAACACGGCGGCGAGCGCACCATGGCCCAGGCCGCCATCCAGTGGCTCCTCTATCACGACTCGGTCGCTACCGTCACGCCGACGTTCCGCACCACCGACGACATCGACGCGTGGGCGGCCGCGAGCGACGCGCCCGCCCTCACCGACGAGGAATACGAGCGCGTACAGGATCTCTACGCCGACAACTTCGGTATCGAGCGCGACGACGGGATGGATAACTACCGCTCCTCGGTCGGCGGCGAGGACATCGAGGCGGCGGACGTCCAGCCCGCGACTGGCGACTGATCGCGATCGGAGTTAACCCCGCTGCTTCGCTTCTGAAACCGCAAGAAAGCTCGGCACTTGTACTCTCAGGTTTCACTTTCACCGCGCGCTTCGTGAACCGTTACCACGTTTCGACGATGCCTTCCTGGACGTCTTCCGCACAGCCGCGGCAGTCGGGATGGTCGGCATCGAAACAGGCGGGCCGTCCGTCCGAATCGAGGCGGACGGCGCGGCGCTCGGCGTAGCGGCGACAGACGAGTCGCACCCGGCCCTTGTCGTCGCGCGGTAACTGTGCCGTTGTCTTCCCCTCGCGGTAGGACTCCTTCGCCTCGGCGACCTGTCGGCCCGCGTTCTGCAGGGTCGAACGAATGAACCGCTCGACGCGCTCGCGGTCAGGCACGGGGACCACCGACCGGTGTCATACCCCCGGGTTGGTGGTCTGGCCACTAAGACCCATCGGGGTGTAAAACCGAGCGTGTGACCAGATTCGTCTCTCATACGTGTCGACAGCAGTATGTCGCCGTACTCTTGCGGTTTTACTTCCGATGCGGCTCCCTGATATTTATATACGATCCCGGCCTACTCTCGGATGTCTCCCACCAGAAAACAAAGCGGAGACGAGACACACCATGAGCGATCTTCGAAACCACGCGGAAGACATACACGAACAGTTCTCGGACCACCTGGACGTAGACGTAGACGACATCGAGTCGCGACTCTCGAACCTGGTGGACGAGTACAAGGTGCCGGTCGACGAGGCGCGCCGCAGCGTCACCAACCATTACCTCGACGAGGCGGGGCAGAGCGCGACGCGCTCGGTGGCGGCGACGGCAGCGAACTCGTCGAACTGGCCGAGGTCGACGAGGCCGAACAGTGGGTTACGGTCGAGGCGAAAGTCGTCGACCTCTGGGAGCCACGGAGCGACTCCGTGGGACAGGTCGGCCTGCTCGGCGACGAGAGCGGGACGATCAAGTTCACCAAGTGGGCCAAATCGGATCTCGAGGAACTCGAAGCCGGCCAGGCCTACCGGCTCGGAAACGTCGTCACCGACGAGTACGAGGGCCAGCACTCGGTGAAACTCAACCGGACGACCACTATCGAGGAGATAGACGCGGAGATCGAAGTCGGCGACGACACCGAGGCAGTCGAGGGCGCGCTGGTCGATATCCAGAGCGGTAGCGGCCTGATCAAGCGCTGTCCCGAGGAAGACTGCACCCGCGTCCTCCAGAACGGCCGCTGTGCCGAACACGGCGAGGGCGAGGGCGAGTTCGACCTGCGTATCAAGGGCGTGATCGACGACGGCCTCGACGCCCACGAGGTCATCTTCGACAAGGAAGCGACCGAAGCGGTCGCCGACATCACCCTCGCAGAGGCAAAGGAAATGGCGATGGACGCGCTCGACACGACGGTTGTCGCCGACGAGATTTCCGGCAAACTGCTGGGCAAGTACTACCGCGTCGAGGGGCCGGTGTTCGGCCGCTACGTCCTCGCGGATGTCGTCGAGGAGCTGACGCGCCAGATGATGCTGAAGAAACGCTGATCAAAGCGAGGTCGATCTGATATGAGTGACGCACCATCCCGCGAGGTCGCACGCCGCGTCTTCGCCAGTGAGTTCAACGACGCAGGCTTCACGTTCAAGGAATCCGACGACGAGCGCGCGCCGGTCTACGCGCTCTTGCCGACGGGCGAGCACGCGAACCGCGTGTTCTTCGTCGGGACGCTGACCGAGAAAGAGGACGTCGGGGACGACAACGAGTACTGGCGCGGCCGGATCGTCGATCCGACCGGGACGTTCTTCGTCTACGCTGGCCAGTACCAGCCCGAGGCCGCCTCGATGCTCCGCGATCTCGAACCGCCGGAGTACGTCGCGGTGGTCGGCAAACCTCGGACCTACGAGACCGACGACGGCGAAACCAACGTCTCCGTTCGGCCCGAGTCGATCACGGTGGTCGACGACGACATCCGCGACCGCTGGGTCGTCGAAACTGCCGATCGAACGATCGATCGTATCGACACGTTCGATCCCGAAACGGACGAGTACGCCGCAATGGCCGACGAGGAGTACGAACTGCCGCTCGAAAACTACCGTCGGGACGTCGTCACGGCGCTGGAAGACCTGGAGGAGCAGACCGCACCGAACCCGGACTGAGCGGGACACCGCGTTTCGACGGCGGTTACCGCCGATCCAGTTTTTTGCTGGTGCCGATCCCGGCAGTATTGATCCCGGAGTGAGACGTTTATATCAGTGGCTCCGCTACTCCCGACGACGTGATCCCAGGGACCGACGAGTACGGCGTAGACGTGAGCGTGGACCCGACAGCCGTCGAGTCGCTACTCGACGTCGGACCGGAGGATGTCGAACCGGCGGCAGAACTCTCCTTCGCGAGGAACGTGTTCGTCCCACTCACGACCGCGTGTCGGTACACCTGCACCTACTGCACCTACTTCGACGCGCCGGGCGAGGCGACGCTGCTTTCGCCCGAAGCGGTTCGCGATATCCTGCAAACCGGCGCTGACGCGGGCTGTACGGAGGCGCTGTTTACGTTCGGCGACGACCCCGACGACCGCTACACAGCCGTCAACGACCAGCTTTCGGAGTGGGGCCACGATTCGATCCACGAGTACCTGCGGGCGGTCTGTAAAATCGCGCTGAATGAGGGAATCCTCCCCCACAGCAATCCCGGCGATCAGAGCTACGAACAGATGGCGACCGTCGCGGACCTCAACGCCAGCATGGGCGTCATGCTGGAGACGACTGCCGACCTCGACGTCCACGCGGGCCCGCGCCAGAAGACGCCGGGACAGCGGCTGAACACGATCAAAAACGCGGGGCAGCTTTCGGTCCCGTTCACGACCGGTATTCTGGTCGGCATCGGCGAGGACTGGCGCGACCGGGCGGAGAGCCTGCTTGCGATCCGCGCGCTGCACGAACGGTACGGCCACATCCAGGAGGTGATCGTCCAGCCGGTCAGCGAGAACGAGCGCTGGCAGGACGGGTCGCCCGACATCGCAACGATGCGACGCGTGGTCTCGATGGCGCGTGTCGCGCTTCCCGAGGAGGTCTCGGTCCAGGTCCCACCGAACCTCGCTCCCGCCAGAGAACTGATCGACTGCGGTGTCGACGATCTGGGTGGCGTCTCGCCGATCACCGACGACCACATCAATCCCGAGTACGCGTGGCCGGCGCTGGACGAACTCGAAGCGATTGCGGACTACGCCGGGGTGCCCCTTCGCGAGCGCCTACCGGTGTACGAGCGGTTCTTGCCGCCCGAACTGCGCTCTCCCGGGTTCGACGGTATCGTCGCGGAGGGAGACGACTGGCTCTCCGAGCGCGTCGTGGCCGCCATGACCGAGCAATCGCCGGCCGGTAAGCGCTATCGCGGCATTATCGCGGACGATTAGTCGTCTGCTGCCGGACGGGGTGTCTTCGGACGATCGAGCATCGGCGTCCCGTCGGCGCGCGGGCCGAGCAACGGGCCGAGCGGGTCGTCGTCGCCGTCGAGTCGCCGCCGCTTCCGGTAATCCGTCGAGCGCTCGACGGGGACGCGGCCGATCGACTCGATCATCTCGACGTACTCCTCGAAGGTGCGGATCTCGCCGTAGTCCCCGCCCGCACGCTTGGTGATCTCCTCGGAGAGGATCGTCCCCATGAAGTCATCGGCCCCGCAGTTCAGCATCTTCAGGCCCTGTTCGTCGCCGTACTTGACCCACGAGGACTGGATGTGCTCGATGTTGTCGAGAAAGAGCCGCGAGACCGCGATCATCAACTCGTCCTCGTCGTCGCTCGCGCCCCCTCGACCAGTCCCTGGCGGTAGAGCGGGGTCTCCGGGTGGATGAAGCTGAGTGGGACGAACTCGGTGATCGCATTAGTTCGGTCCTGGAGCTCTCGTACACGTTCGAGATGCATCGCCCGGTGGGCGGCGTTTTCGACGTGGCCGTACATGATCGTTGCAGTGAGATCGAGGCCGGCGTTCGCGGCCCCTTCCATCGCCGTCAGCCACTCCTCGGTTCCGACCTTGCCGGGACAGATCGCTTCACGGACCTCCGGAACGAGTATCTCCGCGGCGGTGCCGGGGACGCTGTCGAGGCCTGCCTCGCGCAGTCGGCGATACACTTCTTCGTACTCCCAGTCAGTGCCGCGGCGAGCGTGATAGGCCTCCTCCGGCGTCACCGAGTGGACGTGGATGTCGTCGACGTTCATCGCCTCTATCTGCTCGACGTAGGTGCCGGGATCGGCGTCGTACTCCTCGGGTGGGGTGTACTGAACCTCGGCGTCGTCGAGCGATTCCAGGATCTCGCGATGCTCGTCGTCCAGCGCGAAGGCGGGATGGAGTCCCGAGACCGAACAGACCTCGTAGATCCCCATGTCGAGCGCGCCGTCGACGATATCGCGGGACTCGGCGGGCGTCTTGGTGAAGCCGTCGTTCTCGCCCTCGTAGTCGCTCTCGAATCGCTGGGCGGCGTCCTTGAAGTTACAGAACAGACAGCCAACGTCACAGGCTGTCGTAACGTTGTTGTTGAGGTTCGCGACGAAGGTCACTTCCTCGCCGACGACCTCGGCGCGGCGGCGGTCCGCGGCTTCGAGCACCTGTTCTTTGCGCTGGCGGTCGATGCCCTCGCTTTCGCTCCCGGTCGTGAATAACTCGATGGCGTCGTCGACCGTGAGTCTGTCACCACTCCGCGCTTTCGCCAGCGCGTTTTCGAAGGACTGGTCGCTGGTCGGAGTGTGCTCGAACCGTAGCGACGGTTCGTCGTCCACGTCCACGCCCGTCTCGAAGCCGTCGGCCATCACCCGAGTTAGGGGACTCCGTGGTAAAAACGTGCGTGGGTTCGGACGGGGGCGCTCGTTAGGTTCCGGCAGGTACATAATCCGCGACTTCGGGAGTTGGAGTATGACCAGCGTCAAGCAGTTCCGCGTCGACAGGGAGGCGACCGCCGACGAACTCGGTCGGGGCGCGTTCGTCTTCACCGACGCATACTCGGTGTTCGACTGGGGCCAGATGCCGGACGAGATTCCGGAGAAGGGGGCCAGCCTCTGTGCGATGGGCGCGTACAACTTCGAGTTGCTCGAACGCGAGGGCGTTCCGACGCACTACCGCGGCGTCGTCGAGGACGGCGAAGTCCTCCCGCTCGCGGACGTCGACGCCCCGCCGACCGAGATGGCGATCGATCTCACGCAGGTCCCCGACCTGCCACACGAGGGGCGTAGCTACGACTACGACGCCTACCACGAGGCCGCGGGCGAGAACTATCTCGTCCCCCTGGAGATAGTGTTCCGGAACCGCGTGCCGGTCGGCTCTGCCTGCGCCGCCGGACCGCCCCGGCCGATCACGGCCTCGACCTCGCGGAGTGGCCGGACGAGGCGGTCGACCTCGACGAACCGGTCGTCGAGTTCTCGACGAAGTACGAGGAGTCGGACCGGTATCTCGACCGCGGGGAAGCCGACCGGATCGCCGGCATCGCGTCGATCGATGACCTCGAAACCGTCGCCCGCGAGGTCAACCGCGTCGTCACCGAGCGCGCCGAAGCGGTCGGGATGACCCACGAGGACGGGAAGATCGAGTGTCTGCTGTACGACGACGAGATCCGCGTCGCCGACGTCGTCGGCACGTTCGACGAGAACCGGTTCAGCTACGACGGCCAGCAACTCTCGAAGGAGGTCATCCGCCAGTACCACAAGCGCACCCAGCCAGACTGGGTCGAGGCCGTCGACGCCGCGAAAGCCGAGGCAAAAGAGACCGACGTCGCCGACTGGCGAACGCTCTGTGATGTCCAGCCCCAGTCACTCGACGAGGTCGTCATCGAGACCGCACGCAGTATCTACACTGCCGGTGCGAACGCCTATCTCGGCCGAGAGCTGTTCGACGCGCCGGGCCTCGACGAGGCCGTTGCCGCGGCGCGAGAGCTGTAGCGTCCCTGAAATAGAACATTTAAAACCTGTCGTCTACTTCAGTGGGAACAATGGTAGATCCGACTTCAGATCTCGAGGAGGACGTCACTGAAGACGACGCCCCCAGATGCGTCGTCTGCGACGTGCCGATCATGGGGGACCCGTCACACCGTGTCCGGAGCTGGGTGGACGACGGAGCGGTCGAACATCGACATTTCTGTTCGGCGTCCTGCGAGGACGAGTGGGACGACGCACACTGATATCTTCGTATTCCGGTCGTGTCTCCGGTCCGCCAGCGATAGCTCCTGCCCTTGCGAATACCGAATTGACTAAGAGCGTGGCATCCCGCAGTGTAGGTAATGACAACGCTGGGTACCGCCAGCGCAGACCCCGGAGAGATCGAAACCGGGCGACTGCAAGTCGGCGAGACCCGTGACGGCAGCCCGGTGGGATTGCCGGTCGCGGTGATCAACGGAGCTGAGGACGGCAAACGACTGTACCTCCAGGCGGCGAGCGATGGCGACGAACTGAACGGCGTTGGAGTGCTCCGGGAGTTCGTACCCCAGGTCGATCCCGCGGCGCTTGCGGGAGAGATCCTGATCGTCGGTATCGTCAACTACCACGCCTTCCAGGTCGCAGAGCATCGTAATCCGATCGACGACACCAAGATGAACCGCGTCTATCCCGGCGACCAGAACGGAACATCGAGCGAACGGATCGCGAAAGCGACTTTCGACATCGCAGCGGGGTCGGATCTCGTCGTCGATCTGCATCAGGGTTCGACCAGCCGGATGATCAACGAGACGCGGGTCCGCTGTGGCTCACGCCATCGTAAACACCGGGCCTGTCTCGACCTGGCCAAGACGTTCGGCTGTGGCTATATTCTCGATCAGAAAGGGCCGGACGGACAGCTGCCCGGGCCGCGCCGGACGAGGGGGTCCCGACGATAGATCCGGAACTCGGCGGCGCTGTCGGCCTCGACGAGGAGAGCGTACAGAGAGGCGTCGAGGGGCTGTTCAACGTCCTCCACGAGTACGACTTCCTGTCCGGAATGGGCGAGGTCGAGCCACAGATCCGCGCGTCAGGCTTCGATCAGTACGGCTCCCCCTCCGGAGGGATAGTCGATTTCCAGACGGATCTGGGCGACCGGGTCTCGGCGGGCGAGACGCTCTTTACGATCACCGACGTCTTCGGCACGGTCAAATCGGAGGTCACCGCGGACAGCGACGGCGTGTTCTGGCGGACCCGTCGCCTCCCACAGGTCGCGACGGGCGAGTACGTCTGCTCGGTCGGGACCAGCATCGACACCTACTGAGCGTCGGGTGCCGTCATCGGACTGCGAAACGTTCTTGGCTCTGATGTGTGTGAGTATCGCACAGACGACGGCAGCACCCCTGCTGCCCTGCGAGTACTTGACCCATGACGACTGATCTCCACTGCCGGTCCTGTGACAGAACGTACGCCGCGAGCGCCGAGGAGCCGTGGCGGTGCGTCTGCGGCGCACCGCTGGATTACGCCGAACAACCGCTCCCCGGCCGAACCTCCCCGCCGGTCGCCCGCTCGATCGACCGAAACCTCGGACTGTGGGCGTTTCAGGAGTTCCTTCCCGAACCGCCGCTGGTCACGCTGAACGAGGGGTTTACCCCGCTGGTCGACAGCGACGACTGGAACGCACAGTTCAAACTCGAGTATCTGTTTCCGTCGGGAAGCTACAAGGACCGCGGCGCAACGCTGACGCTGTCCCGGGCCGCGGCGCTCGACGTCGAGAAAGTGATCGAGGACTCCTCCGGTAATGCGGGTGCGGCAATCGCCACCTACGCCGCCCGCGCCGACATCGAGGCCGACATCTACGTCCCTGCGGACGTGAAACAGTCGAAACTGGTCGCCATCCAGCGGGCCGGGGCACGCCCGATCCGTGTCGAGGGGTCGCGTGCGGACGTCACCGAGGCCTGCCTCGACGCCGTCGAAAGCGGCGAGGGCGAGGGAGCGGTCGACGGCCCACACCAGTCCGGGACTGGCTGGTACGCCAGCCACGCGTGGAACCCCGCGTTTTACGCCGGGACGGCCACGCTCGCCTACGAGATTGCCGCCCAGCGCGAGTGGTCGGTGCCGGACGCGGTCGTCGTCCCGCTCGGCCACGGCACCCTGTTCCTCGGCGCGTATCTTGGGTTCAGCGCGCTCCGGGACGCCGGCTACACCGACGCTATGCCTCGATTGCTCGGCGCGCAGGCGGTCGGCTACGATCCGATCGCCAGCGAACTCCACGGTGACGACCCCGAGGAACCGACGAACGCCCTGACCGAAGCGCTCGGCAACGACGAGAGCGATCCGGAGCCGAACACCCTCGCGGACGGCATCCAGATCCGGAACCCGGCGCGGAAAGGCCAGCTTTTCGATGCCATCGAGCAGACCGACGGCGACGCGATTGCGCTGGACGACGACGACGTCGAGAGCGAACTCGATCGGCTCCACCGCAACGGATTCTACGTGGAACCGACGAGCGCAGTCGCGACGGCCGCCCTCCACGAGTACCGCGACCGGGGCGTCCTCTCCCCGGACGACGACGTGGTCGTCCCGCTCACCGGGAGCGGCATGAAGACGCTCTGAACGGGCCGAACTGCGACGGACTCGCCGCCCCCGCCTCACCGCTCCGGATGGATCGGTGCGTCGAACCCGCCCCGCACGAGCGGCTTCGCGATGTGTCGGCGCGCACAGGGCGGCACTTCGTACCAACCGGGGTCCAGGTCACGGCCGACTCGCCGTTCGACTTTTCCGTCTCTGCTCGTTCCGCAGTCACGACAGCGGTAGCCCTGTCCCGCGCCCGCGCTCTCCATCCGGTTGCCACAGTCGGGACAGGTCGGCGTGACGTACTCGACGTCGTCGAGCGCCCGGACGGCGAACTTCTCCAGTTTGAGCGTCCCGTCGCTCACCTCGCCACAGACAGTGAGTCGGTCGCCGACCCGGAGCGCACGGACGCGATTCCGGAAGCGTTTGGTCGGTTCGAACGCCGCGCAGGGTAGTTCCGTCCCCTGCTCGTCGGCCTCGCCGTTTCCGCTCCTCTCGTCGCCGAGCGTCAGGAAGACGTGGCCGCCCTCGCGGGTCTCGGGCGGTGCGACGACCGTCCCGTCCACGCGGTAGGCGTGCCCGTTCTCGACGTCCCCGAGCGCCCCGTCGAGGAGGTGTGCGTCGGTTCCCTGATTGGTATAAAATAGCCTGGCGGACTCGACCGGTTCGCTCTCGATGCGGTCGGCGACGGCCCGAACCGCTTGCTCGTCGTCACCACGGATCCCGTGGAGGATCGGTCCCGGGGTGTGCGGGACACAGACGGCCTGTCCTTCGACCCGGTCGATCGTGTCCCACGCCTGCGAGTACTGCTCCTCGGCCGCGTCGAAGACGGAGTCGACGTCGATCTCTCGGGGCGTTCCCCGCCGTTCTGCCTCGCGGTAGGAGATGTACTCGACGGTCCAGTCCTCGTGTGCGCGCCACGCGCCGATTGCGGCGAGTGCACCGATCTTCCCTCTGGCGTTTTTCCAGCCAGCGCTCCGGTAGCCGTGTGTGTCGATCAGTCGCTCCGCGTCCGCGAGGTCGTGGTGGCGACGCATGGCATCCCTTGCAAAGGCGGCGACGCTGTCCGGGACGGCGTCGGGCCCGCTCTCGGCGACGACGAGGCCGGGGTTCGTCCGCGGGTCCTCGGTCGCCGCGGCGTCGGCGACGAACTCGTGTGCAATCTCGAACGCCACGTCGGGCGCGAGATCCGTGTGCACCGCGAGCGCGGCGTTTCCGCGGGTCTTGTGCTCGACGGCGGGGTTCAACCGTATCAGCAGAACGCGAGAGATGACTCCGCCCGCCGCGGTCACCTCGCTCGCGATGCGGTTCGCCGCGTAGGTCGTACACATCCCCGCTCGCGCGAGTCCGTGTCGTCGACCCCGATGATCGTCATTACCTCCTCTACCCACGCGGACGCAACTAATCTTGCGACTCCCGTTCGGGCGTTTATTAACAGCCCTGCTTCTTTCTCAGGAACCGTCCATAGCAATCGCGATCAGTACGACGGATAGATATTTGTATGACTGTTGATACTACGGCAGTATGAGCAGGATCGTAGCCATCGGTGGTGGCGAGATTGCAAGAGAGGAGACAGAACCGATCGACCAGTACATCTGTGACGCGGCCGGTTCTGCGACGCCTCGCGTCTTGTTTGTCCCCACGGCGAGCGGCGATGCTGGCGGATACTGTGATACGTTCGATAGCTATTATGGGGACACGCTCGGGTGCGAGACCCGCCATTTGCTGCTCCACGACGACGGGGTCGAACGCGAAGAGATCCGGACGAACATCGACTGGGCCGACGTCGTCTACGTCGGCGGCGGAAGCGTTCCGTTGTTGCTCGACTGCTGGCAAACGCATGGCGTCGATCAACTGCTCTACGAAGCCTATCAGGAGGGGACGATCATGACCGGACTGAGCGCAGGTGCGATGTGCTGGTTTGCCAGTGGTCTCTCCGATTCGGTAGCGGGAACCGAGTTCACTATGACCGATTGTCTGGGCTGGATCGACGACCTCGCGTGTACCCCGCACGCTGGAGCAGGACGTCGCCCCCGTTTCGGGACGAACTCGAAGCAGAGTCCATGTCGGGGATTGCACTCGAAGACTGCTGTGCGATCGAGATCAGTGATGGCCAGTACCGGATTCTCTCGGCGACTGGCGAGGAAACGGCGTACAGCTATACCCATCGTGATGGCTCTGTTGAGTGCTCTACACTGCCCGAAGGGGAGTTCGACGACCTCTCTGCGCTCCTGTGATCGGTCGATAGAGCAGCGCCGGTATGGTCAGTGGGGAGAATCCCGCTCCGGTCGTCGCGCGACGCCCGATCAACGGTTGCCCGGGGGTTCCGGAGCAGAAACACTGCGGGTGTGTTTTTATTCTGCCCCCGTCTACGTTTACTCGAAGCCACCTACAAGTGGCCCCGCAACACATGAATATCGAGAGTTTCACCTCCGAACACGGTCCAACGGAGACTGACGAGCCGTTCGAACTGGAGAACAGCTATACGCTCGACATCGATGTCAACGACTCTGTGCTGGCGAAAGCCGGTTCGATGGTCGCCTACACGGGTGACCTATCGTTCACCGGCAAGAGTAGTCCCGAAGGGGTATTACCGGCTTCATCAAGGAAGCCGCGACCGGTGAGGGAACGCCGGTGATGCGCGTCGAAGGAAATGGACACGTCTATCTCGCTGACAACGAAAAGAAGATCCAACTGCTCGAACTCGACGCCGGGGATTCGATTACGGTCAACGGCGAGGACGTCCTCGCTTTCGATTCGGACGTTTCCTACGATATTTCGTCCATGGATAGCCTCGCCGGGGCTTTCGCTGGCGGATTCACCAACGTCTATCTCGAAGGCCCGGGCTACGTTGCCATCACCACTCACGCCGATCCGATCATCTTCGAACCGCCCGTCACGACGGATCCGAGTGCGACGGTCGCCTGGAGCGGAACCACGCCGAACGTACAGGTCAACAGGAACCTCTCCGATATGGTCGGTCAGGAGTCCGGAGAGCGTTTCCAGATGGATTTCGATGGCCAGTCCGGGTTCGTCGTCGTCCAGCCACACGAGGAACACGCCAGCCCGACGCCCGATTTGAGAGCGCTCCCTTTCCCCTACGAAACAGCAGGACCAACCACCGTTAAGCGCTCGTGGCACGATGGTTGAGCCATGAGCCCCGCGACGCATCGGTGTGTCTGCGGCGCACGGCTACAGTATAAACAGGACCTCGAAAAGGAACCCGGCGGCGTCTACCCGACCTGGAAGTGCAAGGACTGTGGCACGCCAGTGCCCGGGAAAATCGCCGAGCGAATCAGACATCAGCACCCGTCCTGACCCCGCAGTCCCCGATCACTCGGGACCGTCGGCGTCGACGATCCGGGCGAATACGTCTCTGACCCGCTCCAGCACTGCATCCCTGGAGTCGGTCGCGTCGACGCGCACGAACCGATCGGGGTCGTCCTCGATCAGTTGCTCGTAGTTCGAGCGAACGCGAGTGAGGTAGGCGTCCTGCTCGAACTTGTTGGTCTTCCCGCTCCGCCGGGCAGCGGTCGCGGGGTCGATGTCGAAGTAGACCGTCCGGTCCGGAACGACGGTAAACGGCTCGTGGACGTCCTGGACGTACTGCATCGGCTCGTCGATTTCGCCTTCCAGCGTCGCGCCCTGATAGGCGTACCGCGAGTCCGAGTACCGATCCGAGATCACGAGACCGCCCTGTTCCAGCGTGGGGCGGACCGTCTCCGCGAGGTGGGCCGCGTGATCCGCCGTGTAGAGGAACAGTTCGGCGAGCGGGTCCGCGTCCTCGTCCTCTATCGAGCGGTTCACCGCGTCGCCGTACCACGTCTCTGTCGGTTCGCGGGTGAACGTCGCATCCGGATAGTCCTCGTGTAGCGCCTCCCAGACGGTCGTCTTCCCGCTCCCGTCGATCCCTTCGAGCGTCACCAGCATATCCACTCAGTTCTCGTCCATCGGTCAACTGTCTGTCGGAGTCGAGACACGCCTGGCGCCGTCGTGACGCTGGCCGTGGTGCTCGTCGATATGCCCCGCGCACTCTCCGTGATCGTCGGCATGCTGGAACTGCTCGTCCCCGGTCGTATCGTCCACGCTGCCGAGCGACTCGCCCTCGAAAACCCCGAGGGATGCGAGCCACGGACACCGAGTGAGACGCGGACCCTCCAGTTTCGCGGTACTTTTATCGCGCATCGAGTATAATCACTGGACATGAACGTTCTTGTTGCGGGCGGAACCGGATTCATCGGTCGAAACGTCTGTGCCGAACTCGCCGAGCGGGGGCAGGACGTCACTGCCCTCTCACGCGACCCTGACCCGAGTCAACTCCCCGACGATGTCGAGACTGCGGTTGGCGATGTCTCGGCCTACGATTCCATCGAGGGAGCCTTCGAGGGCCAGGACGTCGTCGTCAACCTCGTTGCGCTCTCGCCGCTGTTTCAGCCGCCGAGCGGGACGACTCACATGACGGTCCACTACGGCGGCACCGAGAACATTCTGCAGGCGATGGACGAACACGACGTCGACCGGCTGGTACACATGAGCGCTCTGGGGGCGGATCCGGACGGCGATACCGAGTACATCCGCGCGAAGGGACTCGCCGAAGAACTCGTGCGCGATGCGGACGTCGAGTCGGTGATCTTCCAGCCCTCGGTCGTGTTCGGCGACGGCGGCGAGTTCGTCCCGTTCGCGCGCAAACTCACGCCGGGTCCGTTTGTCAAGGTGCTTCCCGGCGGTGGCAAGACGCGATTCCAGCCGATCCACGTCGACGATCTGGTCCCGCTACTCGCGGACGCCGTCGAGGACGAAAGCCACACCGGGGAGACGTACGAGATCGGCGGCCCGGAGGTGCTGACGCTCGCGGACGTCACACGGCTCGCGTACGAGGCGAACGGCAAGTCAGTCACTATCGCACCGGTCCCGATGCCGCTAGCGAAGATCGGACTGACCCTTGCGGGCCCGCTCCCGTTCATCCCGATGGGCCCCGATCAGGCCCGGTCGCTTCAACTTGACAACACTACGGAGGACAACGACGTCACTGCTTTCGACGTCGATCCGGAATCGCTCACGACCCTTCAGGAGTATTTAGGACTCGCGTAACGTCGGCAACCGTTTTTTACCCGCACTGCATAACAGATCTTAAACACCCACTATCGGGTCGCAAACGATTCATTCTTGGTAAGCTACAATTACCATTAGAATCCCTTGCAGTCTACCGATTTTCTGCTATTGACCTTCATCGAGTTACTCACACCATCACAAGGTTTATATCCTTATTACCTCTGTTCTCATGCCAACGGAGACCCGGATACGAATTATGAAACTGGCGATGATCGGCTTTGGACAGGCAGGCGGGAAGATCGTCGATAAGTTCCTCGAATACGACGATCGGACCGGCAGCGGGATCGTTCGATCCGCAGTGGCGGTAAACACCGCCAAGGCGGATCTAATGGGGCTAGAGCGGATACCCCAAGAGAACCGCGTACTGATCGGCCAGTCACGCGTGAAGGGCCACGGCGTCGGCGCGGACAACGAACTCGGTGCCGAGATCGCTGAAGAGGACATCGACGAAGTACAGAGCGCGATCGACGCGATCCCGGTTCACGAAGTCGATGCGTTCCTGATCGTTGCAGGAATGGGTGGCGGGACGGGGAGCGGCGGCGCGCCGGTGCTCGCGAAACATCTCAAGCGAATCTACACCGAACCCGTCTACGGGCTCGGCGTGCTTCCGGGCAGCGACGAGGGTGGGATCTACACGCTCAACGCGGCCCGATCGTTCCAGACGTTCGTCCGCGAAGTGGACAACCTGATGGTGTTCGACAACGACTCGTGGCGACAGTCCGGCGAGTCAGTCGAGAGCGGCTACGCCGAAATCAACGACGAGATAGTCAGACGCTTCGGGATCCTCTTCGGTGCTGGTGAGATCAATCAGGGCGACGAGGTCGCAGAAAGCGTCGTCGACTCTAGCGAGATCATCAACACGCTATCGGGTGGCGGCGTTTCCACGATCGGCTACGCCCGCGAGGAAGTAGACAAGTCCGGTAGCGACGACGGCGGTCTCCTCTCCCGGTTTACTGGTGGCGAGGAGACGCAAGTCGATACCGCACATACGACGAACCGTATCACGAGCCTCGTCCGGAAGGCGGCGCTCGGACGGCTTACCCTTCCCTGTGAGATCGACGGGACCGAGCGCGCACTGCTCGTCCTGAGCGGTCCGCCACAGCATCTCAATCGGAAGGGCATAGAGCGCGGGCGGAAGTGGCTCGAAGAGCAGACCGGAAGTATGGAAGTCCGCGGTGGCGACTACCCGGTTCCCGAGTCGAACTTCGTCGCCAGCGTGATCCTGCTGTCGGGCGTCTCGAACGTTCCGCGCATCAAGGAACTACAGCAGGTCGCCATCGAGGCACAGGATAACATCGAAGACATCCGGTCCGAGAGCGAAGAGAATTTAGAAAGCCTCGTCGAAGATGACGAAGATGAACTTGAACCGTTATTCTAAGCTCGGAGTACTCCTCCTCGTGCTGGCTGTCAGCCTTGCCACGGTGGCTCCGGCAGCAGCCGTCGCGTCCGTCGATACCGACGGCGTCCCCGGGGAGTCTGAAGTCGGCAGCGACGTATCGACGACCTACACACTGACCGATCTCTATGCGGGCGACACGCCCCGGCAGTGGACGCTACAGGGTCAGACCAACATGACCAACGCGACGTGGTCGGTCACGGCGTACGATAACGCCGGCGACCAGGTCGGGCAGAGCCAGAGCTACGGCGGCGATACCTTCGAATATCTCGTCGACGCCGACGCCGATGTCGCCGAACTCGAGGTCACGCTCACCGGCACCACGCCCGAGGTCGAGACGTGGAGCTACGACCCCGAAGAGCGGTTCCTCGTCACGGAGTTCACCGAGGTCCGCGACGGTGGCGGCGAGTCGACCATCGACTCGTGGGACGCCCACCACTACACGAGCGACAGTCAAAACGCCCGCGAGGCGATCGGTGACGCCGAGACGGACGTTGCCACCGCCGAGGGCAACGGCGCCGACATCGCCGACGCACAGAGCACGCTCGACAACGCCATCGGGTTCTACGAGAACGGCGACTTCGAGCGCGCCGTCCAGAACGCCGAGGACGCCCAGTCCGACGCCGAGGACGCCCAGTCGAGTGCCGAACAGCGCGACCTGCTCCTGTACGGTGGGGTCGGAGTCGTTGCGCTGCTCATGATCGTCGGCATCGGATTCCTGCTGTACACCCGCCAGCAGGGCGACGATTACGACAAACTCGGCTGAGTCGAATCCGGAACTCCCTTTTTCGATCCACACCTACCCGACAGTCATGCGTGTCCTCGTCCCGTTCGACGCCCGGGAGCCGAAAACGCGTCTCGACGACGTTCTCGACCCCGGAGAGCGGACGGCTTTCGCTCGGGCCATGCTCGGGGACGTGCTGGCGGCCGTCCGCGAGGCGGGCGGCGACCCGGAACTCCTGGCGACGGCATCGCTGGGTGTGGAGTATGCCGACGTCCCGGTCACGGTCGACGACCGACCGCTATCGCCCGCGATCAACGACGTACTCGCCAGTACCGACGACCCGGTTGCGGTCGTGATGGCCGACCTCGCGCTTGCCCGACCGGCAGACCTCCGTCGGCTATTCGATGCCGAGGGCGACGTCGTCGCCGTCCCCGGTCTGGGCGGCGGGACGAACGCCCTTGTGGTCCGTCACCCCGAGTTCCGCGTCGATTACCACGGCGCATCCTTCCGCGATCACCGGCAGATCGCCGCCGAAATCGGGACGGAGTTCCACGTTCTCGACTCGTACCGCCTCGCGACTGACGTCGACGAGCGGAGCGATCTGGTCGAGTTGCTTCTCCACGGGACCCGCGAGGCCGCCAACTGGCTCGACGCGGCCGGGTTCGTGCTCGCCGAGACCGATGGCCGCGTCGACGTTCGCCGTCCAGACGACTCGGATTCCGAACGTCTCAAATAGGCGGAACGGATATTAAAGACCGTGTCACGGCAGGTCCCGCAGGTCGACACGCTGTTCCTCCACGAGTCGAACGACGACTACTTCGTCACCGTTCGACGCGACGGCGAACGGCTGTTCCGCGCCCGACTCGACCTCAAAGAGACGTCCGCAGGCCCCCGTCCGAGCCGATTCCGTATCAAGGACGGCTCAGCGAGGAACCGCGCAGTCCGGACGAGTTCGTCGATATCGGTCGGCGAGCGAACCGCATCCGTATCTCGGAGCAGACCGCTCCAGAGCACCGGGACCGGCTTCGCGAAGCGCTTGGCGGCTATCAGCTCTCGGCCAAAGTCGTCCGGACGTGTCGGATCTGCGCCTCGGACGGCCGTTACTCGCCGCTGACGAGCGAGACCGCCATCAAGAAAGACGACGAGTACGTCTGTCCGACCTGTGCGAAAGTCGAACTCGAACGCGAACTCTCCTACCAGGGCGAGGTGACGAGCGCCGCCCAGGAGCGACTCGAAGAGCTACTGCTCGAGGTTCAGGATCTGGAGCGAGTCACGAACCTCCTGCAGGGCCACCTCGACCCGGACCTGACGAAATTCGACGAGATCAGTGCGACGGGTGAGGAAATCGAGCGCGTCCGCGTGGATTCGCTGAACCTCCATCCCGGCGTTCAGGGACTTCTGGAGGACCGGTTCGATACGCTGTTGCCGGTCCAGAGCCTGGCCATCGAGAACGGCCTGCTGGAGGGCGACGACCAACTCGTCGTGAGCGCAACGGCGACCGGCAAGACGCTCGTCGGCGAGATGACCGGGCTGGACCGCGTGCTCAACGGGAACGGGAAGATGCTCTTTCTCGTCCCGCTGGTCGCGCTGGCCAACCAGAAACACGAGGACTTCGAGGACGAGTACGGCGACCTCGTCGACGTGACGATCCGCGTCGGCGCGAGTCGGGTGCGAGACGATGGCAACCGGTTCGACCCGAACGCCGACGTGATCGTCGGCACGTACGAGGGGATCGACCACGCGCTCCGGACCGGCCGGGATCTGGGCGACATCGGCACCGTCGTCATCGACGAGGTGCACACGCTCAAAGAGGACGAACGGGGCCACCGCCTCGACGGGATGATCTCGCGGCTCAAATACTACTGCGAGGAGCGAGCGACGGGTCGATCCGGCTACGACGGCGCGCAGTGGGTCTATCTCTCTGCGACTGTCGGGAACCCCGCGAACTCGCACAGGGCCTGCGCGCGAATCTGGTCGAGTTCGAGGAACGGCCGGTACCGATCGAACGTCACGTCACCTTCGCGGACCAGCGCGAGAAGACGCGTCTGGAGAACAAACTGGTCAAACGCGAGTTCGACAGCAAATCCTCGAAGGGGTATCGCGGGCAAACGATCATCTTCACGAACTCCAGACGGCGCTGTCATGAGGTCAGCAGGAAGTTGGAGTACGACTCCGCGCCGTATCACGCCGGTCTCGATTACGGCCAGCGAAAATCCGTCGAACGGAAGTTCGGGGATCAGGATCTCGCGGCGGTCGTAACGACGGCCGCGCTCGCGGCGGGTGTCGACTTCCCCGCTTCCCAGGTGATCTTCGACACGCTCGCGATGGGGATCGAGTGGCTCTCGGTCCAGGAGTTCCACCAGATGCTCGGGCGGGCGGGTCGGCCCGACTACCACGACAAAGGGACTGTCTACGTCCTCGTCGAACCCGACACCAGCTATCACTCCAGCATGGAGATGACCGAGGACGAGGTCGCGTTCAAACTGCTCAAAGGCGATATGGAGTCGGTTCGGACCGTCTACGACGAGCGCGCGGCCATCGAGGAGACGCTGGCGAACATCACCGTCGCCGGCAAGGCCACCAAACGCCTCAACGGCCAGATGCTCGGCGACGTTCCGACCAAGCACGCGGTCGGTAAACTGCTCGAGTACGAGTTCATCGACGGCTTCGAGCCGACCCCGCTCGGCCGCGCCATCACGACCCACTTCCTCTCGCCCGAGGACGCCTTCACCATGCTCGATGCAATTCGGAAAGGCAAGGACCCCTACGATATCGTCGCCGAAATCGAGTTACAGGACCAGTTCTGGCCCGACGGCGCTGAAAGACCGTACCAGCCCGTATACTGCTCGTAACCAAATAGACGGTTCCTCTTCGTTCGCGTATGGAAGCCGCTCGACTGGTCGGAACACTCTGTGGCGGCGAGGCGCTCAAACTGTTGCTCGCACTGCTGTGCTCGTCGGCCCGTGGCTCACGCTGGGCTATCTCGCGCTGTAGGCTACAGTAGTCCCTCCTCACTGGCGAGCAGGACTCCATTGATAGTCGCGTCGTTGGTCGGGGCTTCCCGGGCGTGTTCGACCGCTTCGTCGACGGGTACCGTCCGGACCTCGAGGAACTCGTTGTCGTCGAGTTCGCGTTCGACGGGGGTCAGCCCCTCCGCGAAGACGATTCCGCGGTCGTGGCGGAGAACGCCCGTCGCCACCTTGTACGTCTGCAAGAGCGACGTACCGGCGGGATCGAAGCCGGTCTCCTCGCGGAGTTCTCGGGCCCCCGCGGTGGTGTAGGACTCGCCGTCTTCGACGATTCCCGCGGGGAGTTCGAGTTGCGTCTCACGGATCGTCGGCCGGTACTGTTCGACGCAGACTAGCTGATCGTCCGCGACGGCGACGATGACGACTGCAGGCGGCAGTTCCGCCCAGTAGTAGCGTTTCGTCGTCCCGTTGGGCTGCTCGACGAGGTCGTAGCCGCCATCGTACCAGCCGGTTTCGTACTCGGTCACAGATTCCAGTACCGTCCAGTCGTCGTTCTCCGCGGTGTCGGACTCGCCCATACTCACCAGGACGGACTCGCGGCTCACGGGGCTGTCGGTTGCGGCATGAGGTCGTCGCAGGGCGAGCGGCTATCACTCCGGGTATCGTCGCACAGAAAAGCGCTCGTAGCCGCCGTAGGCGACGTCGAGCGCTCCCATCCACCAGTTCCATCGCTCCGCGAGCGTGTCCTCGGGTGCGTCTCCAAGGTGGTCCACTATCTCCTTGACGGTCAGTTCGGTGCCCGTATCCGTCGCGTACTTGCCGGCGTCGTGAAGGTCGACAGCCTGTCGGGTGACGACCCGTTGTTCGCCGGGCTTGCCACCGAACTCGTCGTCCAGCCGCTGCCCGAGTCGGACTGGGTCGAGTGTCACAGTCGTACTACAGTCTGCGGACAGTTGAGTTCGGTGGGTGTTACGGCCGGACGATATCGCTGTAGAGGCTTCCGAACGCCTGCCTGCGGAGCGTCGCGACTGCCGCCTGTTCTTTCTCTTGGAACGTCGCGGCCACTGCGTTCCCGTCCGGGCCGACGTGCCAGACGACGTTCTCGACGTGCTCGCTCCCACGCTCTTCGACCGTCCCATCGAACTCGGCGTTCCACTCGTCGTACTCCTTGTCAGTGCCGATCCGGACCTGCAGGAGAGACGCGAACAGTGCGTCCCGGGCGGTCTCGATTACGTCGCTCGTCACGCGCTCGTCGTACTCGGCGGCGTCGAACGCCATCGCCTTCGCCGTCTCTTTGACGACGGTCTGTGCGGCCGGTCCCAGCGTCTCGTAGGACTCCCTGGCTGTGGTCTCGTCGTCCGGAGAGAGCAGTCCCGTAGTGTGCATAGTCGAATCTTTGTAGCCGGAAAGTTACCGGTTCCGACTTCACGGTTCGATCCACGCGGGTACTGTCGATCCGTTTCAGCTCTCGTCGCTCTCCTCGGACTCGCCCTCGTCGAGCATCGCTTCGGTCATCTCGCGGGCCTCCGCGAGGACGTCGCGAGTCTCGTCGGTGAGGTCATCGCGACCACGACCGGCCGTCTGTTGTGCGAGTTCCTGCTCGAAGGTGGCTCCCGACTGGCCACCATGCTCGTGGCCGTGCCCGCCGGTCGTGTCCTCGAACATCTGGGGGAACTCGGTTTCGGGCACTGCGTCGACGATTTCCTCGGCGAGTTCGCTCGGTGTGGACTCCTCCCACCCCGGGGCGTGCTCGGTCAGCCACTCCTCGTGACCCTCTCGGCCGAGTATTGCGGTGATCGCGAGGTGGTTCGCGAGGTGTTCTCCGTCGGCCTGTGGGGCCTCACACACCGGACAGGCATATCCCATATCTCACCGTTACGTGTTCGCTCGCAAAAGGCTACCGCGTCTCCGACTCCGTGTTCGGGGCAAACCAAACGTGATCGTAAAATCGGCGTTCGTGACGAGTTCGACGGTCGGGCATGTGAGTGTGGTTGTTACGGTCCCGTCACCGTACCGCCATCTGCTCGTGGCATCACTCGAACGACCGAACCATGATGATCGCGTCTTCGCCGTCGTCGTAATACCGTGGGATGCGTCGCAACGGCCGGAACCCGGAGCGACTGTACAGCCGTTGCGCTCCCTCGTTGCTCTCCCGAACTTCGAGCTTTACCGAGTGGACGGACTGGTCGTGTAGCGCTTGCAGGCCGTGCTGGAGCAGTTCCGTCCCGATACCCTTGCCGCGACGGTCGGGATGGACGGCCAGATCCTTGACGTGACCGAGCGGTTGGCCGTGGTTCGGGACGACGTCGGCGACGATGAATCCCACCACGTCCGCGGCGTCGATCTGACCGTCTCCGGTTGGTGCCTCGCCATCGACGGCGACGAGAAACCCCTGTGTCGAGAGGTGGCGCTCGAACGCGTCGAACGGCCAGGGGCTCGAAAACGACGCTTTCTCGATCCGATAGATGGCGAGGAGATCTGCCCGCTCCGCTCGCCGTACCCGTACGCCTGTCGCGGAGTCGTCCGGCGGGGACGTCACTGTCCGGACTACGTACCGAGGGTCGTTAAGCCCTATCGTTCGGACGGCCAGTCGTCGACTCAGCCGGAGAGATACCAGCCAAACAGGAGTGGGGACACGAGTAGCGTGATCGGAACCGCGATCCAGACCTGCCCGGCCAGCACGTTGTACTGCCCGATTGTCACCGAGGCCGGCGTCCCCTCGACGTAGCCAACCAGAAACTCGAACCCGACGGTGAGCACCGTCCACAGCACGCCGACAGCCAGCAACTCGGCGTACGTGTACCCGATCGATGTCCGGCCGAAATAGAGCGCCGAGACGGAGAGAATCGCGACGACCAGCAGGGCCGTACTTACGACGTGGCCGGCATACTCGCCGATCCGCGGGATGAGGACGACCTCGCGGAAGCCACCGTTGATGACGGCGAGGACAGCCATGATCAGCCACACCCCCAGCGGATAGAGCACTGCCTGTGCTCGGATCGACTGCAGACTGACTGTGACGGCCGACGACATCATCTCTCACTTCGACGTGCACTGGCTAAACTGTGTGCACGACGCGTCGCTCGGGGGCTGGTGTGTAAAAATGGGAGCTGCTGTCTCGCAGGCCGCCCGCCTGCTCGCAATTTCGAGACGCGATTGCAGGGTGGGTCTCGCGGGTTGTTCCTCGCCGCTTGACTTTTCGAGACCTCCGCTCCGTTCGGATCTCGCTTCTCACGGTGCAAAGCCTCGTTCGATTCGTCGAGACCTTCGCTCCGCTCAGGTCTCGCTTCTCACGGTGCAAAGCCTCGTTCGATTCGTCGAGACCTTCGCTCCGCTCAGGTCTCGCTTCTCACGGTGCAAAGCCTCGTTCGATTCGTCGAGACCTTCGCTCCGCTCAGGTCTCGCTTCTCACGGTGCAAAGCCTCGTTCGATTCGTCGAGACCTTCGCTCCGCTCAGGTCTCGCTTCTCACGGTGCAAAGCCTCGTTCGATTCGTCGAGACCTTCGCTCCGCTCAGGTCTCGCTTCTCACGGTGCAAAGCCTCGTTCGATTCGTCGAGACCTTCGCTCCGCTCAGGTCTCGCTTCTCACGGTGCAAAGCCTCGTTCGATTCGTCGAGACCTTCGCTCCGCTCAGGTCTCGCTTCTCACGGTGCAAAGCCTCGTTCGATTCGTCGAGACCTTCGCTCCGCTCAGGTCTCGCTTCTCACGGTGCAAAGCCTCGTTCGATTCGTCGAGACCTTCGCTCCGCTCAGGTCTCGCTTCTCACGGTGCAAAGCCTCGTTCGATTCGTCGAGACCTTCGCTCCGCTCAGGTCTCGCTTCTCACGGTGCAAAGCCTCGTTCGATTCGTCGAGACCTTCGCTCCGCTCAGGTCTCGCTTCTCACGGTGCAAAGCCTCGTTCGATTCGTCGAGACCTTCGCTCCGCTCAGGTCTCGCTTCTCACGGTGCAAAGCCTCGTTCGATTCGTCGAGACCTTCGCTCCGCTCAGGTCTCGCTTCTCACGGTGCAAAGCCCCGTTCGCAACAACGAGATCAGGCGGCGCCTGATCTCGCATCTCGCGGGGCAAAGCCCCGTTCGATTCGTCGAGACCTTCGCCCCGCTCAGGTCTCGCTTTAGTCGTCTGCCGGCGCAGGACTATCGCCGCCCTGGGCCTGCTCTTTCGTCCATGCGAGTTTGCCACCGACTGCGAGCATGTCGCGCTCGCGCTCGGAGGCGTCCAGCGTCGCGGTCGCTTCCCAGTCCTCGTTGACGCGGACGGTGAACTCCTCCTGCCCGCTCTCGACGGCCTCGCGGACGTCGTCGACGATCTCGACGTCGTCACCCTGATCGATCTTCTCGTAGGTGTCCTCGTCGATGATCAGCGGGAGCAGACCGAAGTTGAAGAGGTTCGCGCGGTGGATCCGGGCAAAGCTCTGTGCGAGCACGCCCTCGATGCCCAGATACATCGGGCACATGGCGGCGTGTTCGCGCGAGGAGCCCTGACCGTAGTTCTCGCCGGCGACGAGGAAGCCGCCGTCGGCGTCGGCCGCTCGCTGTGCGAACGTGTCGTCGACGCGCGAAAGCGTGAACTCGGAGAGCTTGTCGATGTTCGACCGGTACATCAGGATGTCCTGGGTTGCAGGGATGATGTGGTCGGTCGTGATGTTGTCGTCCATCTTCAGCAGCGCTTCGCCCTCGAGCTTGCTGTCGAGGGCATCCTTCAGCGGCACGTCGCCGATGTTGGGGCCTTTGATAAGCTCGTCGTCGATGGCCTCGTCCGGCGCGATGAGGTCCGTCTTGGAGCCGTCGTAGGTGTCGGGCAGCTCGATGCCGGGCGCTTCGATGTCCTCTTCCGCTGCGAGGTCGCGCGGATCGACGATTTCGCCTTTGATCGCCGCGGCGGCGGCGACCTCCGGCGAACAGAGATAGACGTTGTCGTCTTCGATGCCGGAGCGGCCCTCGAAGTTCCGGTTGAAGGTACGCAGAGAGACCGAATCGCTTGCGGGCACGTGGCCGATACCGATACAGGCACCGCAGGTCGACTCGGAGAAGTTGACGCCAGCGGCCATCATCTCCGCGACCCAGCCCTCACGGGCGAGCATCTCGGAGGCCTGTTTGGAGGCAGGTGCGACGATCGTCTCGGTCGACATCGCGACCTCTCGGCCTTCGAGCATCTTCGCGACCGGGAGGATGTCCTCGTAGCCACCGTTCGTACAGGAGCCGACGATGACCTGCTCGACGTCCTCGCCAGCGGCCTCGCTGACCGGGACGACCTTGTCGGGCATCGACGGTTCCGCGATGAGCGGTTCGAGGTCGGAGAGATCGACGACGATCTCGTCGTGATACTCCGCGTCCTCGTCGGGCTGCATCTCCACGTAGTCCTCGCCGCGGCCGACGCGTTCGAGGTAGTCTTTCGTCTGGTCGTCGGTCGGGAAAATAGAGGAGGTCGCACCGAGTTCCGTCCCCATGTTGGTGATCGTCATGCGCTCGGGCGCGGTGAGCGTCTCGACGCCGGGGCCGGTGTATTCGAGAATCTTGCCGACGCCGCCCTTCACGGAGAGCCGTCGGAGTAGCTCCAAGATGACGTCCTTCGCAGTCGCCCACTCGGGGAGCGCGCCCTCGAGTCGGACGTTGACGACTTCCGGCATCTCGATGTAGTACGGCGCACCGCCCATAGCGACGGTGACGTCGATCCCACCCGCGCCGATGGCGAGTTCGCCGAGGCCGCCGGGCGTCGGGGTGTGGGAGTCCGAACCCAGCATCGTCTTGCCGGGTGCCGCGAAGTTCTCGCGGTGAACGTTGTGGCAGATGCCGTTGCCGGGGCGGGAGAAGTGTGCCCCGAAGGTGCCGGCCGCAGAACGCAGGAATCGGTGGTCGTCCGTGTTCTTGAAGTCGAACTGATAGGTCTGATGATCACAGTACTGCGCAGCGATCTCGGTCTGGACTTCCTCCAGACCCATGGCCTCGAACTGTAGCCAGACCATCGTCCCCGTCGTGTCCTGTGTAAGTACCTGATCGATCTCGATGCCGATCTCCTCGCCGGGCGTCAGTTCGCCCTCTACGAGATGATCCTCGAGGATCTTCTCTGTCAAAGTGTGTCCCATAGCGCGCGAATATCGTCTTTCCTCGAATATAAAACCCGCGAGTCCCTCCTATACGACCGTTCGGAATTCGGGAATAGCCCCAGCAGGCGGTTTCGGCGGCGGTAAGAGCATCCAAACTCCTGAGCGTGCGGCCGGTCTTTAACTGTGCTCGCTCCATGAATGAGCCATGAGCAGTTTGGCGTCGCGTGCCACGGGACCGTCCGAAAGCGTCATGCGCTGGCTCGTCCTCGCGACAGCCTACATCCTGTTGGTGCTGTTTCTGGTCGGGATATTCGACGTCCTGATCGGGCTCTACGAGCTGTTCGTCTCCGGGCGGTTCACGCAACCGGTCGCGGTCGTCGATCTTCTGGATACCGTCTTGTTGTTGTTGATCCTCGTCGAGGTTCACCGGACTTTGGTGGCGTACGTCCGCAACGATCCGGTCATCCGGATCGTCATCGGAGCGGCCATTATCGCTATCGCCCGGGAGATCATCAGTTTCCGACTGGCCGACTTCCCGACGGCCAACGAAGCGTTGACCGCGGCGATTTCCTTTACTATCCTGTTGATCGTTCTCGTGGTCGCGTACTACCTCGTCTACGAGCGGGTCGAGTAGTGCCTTCCGACAGCCTCAAGCACTCGGCACCGGACGTGTTGGGTATGAAGTTCCACGACGCGGCGAACTTCCTCTACGATCTGCGTCGGTTCGGTCCTCGCCCCGGGATCGAGTCGACCGATGATCTGCTCGCCGCACTGGACGACCCACACGATGACCTCACGTGCGTGCAGATCGCCGGCTCCAACGGCAAGGGGAGCACGGCGCGGATGACCGAGTCTATCCTGCGGGAGGCGGGACTCACCGTCGGGCTGTTTACTTCACCCCATCTCGATGATCTCCGCGAGCGCATTCGCGTCGACGGGCGCAAGATCCCGAAAGGAGCCGTCTGCGAGTTCGTCGACCACATCGAGGAGCACGTCCGTGACCGCGGTGCAGAGGGTATCTCGCCGACGTTTTTCGAGGCGACCACCGCGATGGCGCTCTGGCAGTTCGCGCGCGAGGAGGTCGACGTCGCCGTCCTGGAGGTCGGTATCGGCGGCAAGAAGGACGCCACGAGCGTGGTGGATCCGGTCGCCAGCGCCATCACCTCCGTCACTCTGGAACATACCGACGTCCTCGGCGACACGGTCGCGGAGATCGCCCGCGACAAAGCCCACGTCGCACCTGCAGAGGCCCCGCTGGTCGCGGCCGTGGAAGGGGATGCACTCGAAGCCGTCCGTTCGGTCGCGGGCGACGTCGTCACGGTCGGCGAGAACGGCGAGGTAGTGCCGACCTACGGCGGCCGGACGAATCACACCGAAGCCGCGGTCGGTATCGACGGGCCGGGCTGGTCGGTGGACACCCGGATCCCGACGCTGGGGGAGCATCAGGCCGAGAACGCGGCCATTGCGGTCACGCTTGCCCGTCAGGTCGCCGACAGCCTGACCGAGGACGCCCTCGCAACTGGTCTGCGCCGGTCCCACTGGCCCGGACGGTTCGAGGTCGTCGAGCAGGAGCCACTCACCGTGCTCGACGGCGCACACAACCCCGGCGCCTGTGAGCGGATCGCGGACGTCCTGGAGGAGTTCGAGTACGACGACCTTCACCTCGTCTTCGGTGCGATGCACGACAAGGACCACCGTGCGATGGCGGCGACGCTCCCGACCGCCGACCGCGTCGTGACATGTCAGCCGGATCTGGATCGGGCGGAGGACGAGGCCGTACTCGCGCGGGTGTTCGAGGCCAGCGGCGCGGACGACGTCGTCACCAACAACTCCGTCGAGGGAGCGCTCTCGCGGGCCCTCCGCGAAGCGGACGAGGACGATTGCGTGCTCGTCACTGGCTCGCTGCTTACCGTCGCAGAGGCCCGGACGCGCTGGACGCGCCTACAGATTCCCAAGCGCGTCGAGGAGCAGAGGACGCCAGAGCGGTGCTCTCGGACGCCCACGTCACCGATCCGGGTGTCTGGCGGATGCGTGGCAAAGGGGTCCACCGCGTGCTCAAAACGCGGGTGCAGAAACGCCAGGCACAGTATCTCAAAGAGGAGATGCTCAGTCTCGGCGGCGAGTGCGCGCTCTCGGGTCTGAACGATCAGGACGACGTCATCATCGACGTCGTGTTGATGGGGACGATGGCCCAGTTCAAACGCCTCGTCGACAAACTCGACGGCCAGCCCTACGGGCTCTCCGTGGTCGGCAGGGAGATCCGCGAGAGCCTCGGGATCCGGACCGCCGATCCCGACCTGGACTACCCGTGGGACTCGGGCACCGCGGTGATGGGCATTCTCAACATCACGCCCGATAGCTTCCACGACGGCGGCGAGTACAACGCCATCGAGGACGCTACCGAACGCGCCGAGCGGATGGTCGCAAACGGTGCCGCGATACTCGACGTCGGCGGCGAGAGCACCCGCCCTGGCGCCGAACCCGTCACCGTCGAGGAGGAGATAGACCGCGTTGTTCCCGTGATCGAGGCCATCACGGATCTCGACGCCATGATCTCTGTAGACACCCGCAAGGCCCCGGTCGCTCGTGCCGCCGTCGAGGCTGGCGCGGATATCATCAACGACGTCTCCGGGCTGGAAGACCCCGAGATGCGCTTTGTCGCCGCCGACCACGACGCCGCACTGGTCGTCATGCACAGCGTCGACGCGCCGGTCGATCCCAGCAACGAGATAGAGTACGACGACGTCGTCGAGGACGTGATCGACCAACTCTCCGAGCGCGTCCTGCTCGCCGAGAAGGCGGGCCTCGACCGCGAGCAGATCATCGTCGATCCCGGACTGGGCTTCGGCAAGACATCCGCCGAGAGCTTCGAGCTACTGGATCGCTGTGACGAACTCGCGGCGCTCGGCTGTCAGGTGCTGATCGGCCACTCGCACAAGTCGATGTTCGCGCTCTCGGGCCAGGACGCCGGCGAGCGGCTTCCTCGACTGTCGCCGGGACGACACTCGCGGCCGAGCGTGGGGCCGATATCGTCCGCGTCCACGACGTCGCCGAGAACGCCGCGGCAGTCAGCGTGGCGGAGACGGCGGATCGGCGGCCCGACGACGAGTAGCGATCTCACGGCTCTGATCGAAACTCTCGAAGCGATCCGCGACATTCCTCGAAGCAATACGCTACACTCTTCGAAGTTTCACCGCAAACCGACCGAACTACCGTCAGAGGACGCCGTACTGCTTTCAGAAGCTCTCGATACAGATCCAGATACTGTTCGAGCACTGCCCCGCGGTCGAAGCCTGCGAACTCCTCGTCGACCGTCTTCGAGTCCATCTCGCCGGCCTCGCGGATGGCGTCGGCGAGTTCGCTCTCCGATGTCGTCCGGAAGCCACGCTCGCGCCCTTCGACGAGTTCGTGAGCGCTGGAGTCGACGTGGTACTCGACGATGCCGACGCAGCCACAGGCCAGACCCCAGAGCATCTCGGTCGGGAAGCGACACTGGTGGGCGGTCTGGACGAAGACGTGGGCGCTCCTGTAGATGGAGACTCGCTCCTCGCGGGAGAGCGCGCCGGCGAAGGTGATCCGGTCGTCGATCCGCAGGTCGCGGACCTGCCGTTCGTACTCCGCGCGCCGGGGGCCGTCGCCGATTACGGTTGCCGACCAGTCGAACTCGCGTAACTCGGCGAGGGCGAGCAGGAGGCTCTCGAGATTCGCCCCCTCGTCGAGGTCGCGCGCGTAGACGATGTGGCGCTCGTCGGCCGGTTCGGTCTCGCGGATCAGGTCGAAGTCGACGCTGTTGGGGACGACCTGTGTCCGGTCGGCGTCCGCCCCGTTCTCGCGCAGCCGCGTCCGGACGAGTCTGGAGGGGACAGCGATCCGATCCGGTGCCGAGAGCGCCCGGCGCGAGAGAAAGCCGTCGCCGACCGCCGGATCGTACCAGTCACAGAGCAAGGGGGTCCGCGCCAGCGTCGCGCCGAAACTTGCAGACGCAACCGCAGGCGGGTACGTCGCTGCGGCGTGGACCACGTCGGGGTCACAGCCGTTGATCGCGAAGGGGAGCGTGAGGAGGAAGGATCGTTTCGAGTCGGTCGACCTGACGACGCCGTGGTAGGTGATCTCCTCGCTCTCGAAGGTGCCGATCCGTTTGTCCCACCACTGCGAGCAAAAGACGTGAACGTCGTGGCCCCGCTCGACCAGTGCTCTGGCGATCCGGTCGACACGTCGTTGCGGTGATGCGTCACGCTGGTGAACTGTCTCGAACGAAACCATCGCGACGCGCATACACGGGTCGGATGTGACCCCGGATTAAAAATCCCGCCTATTCCATGCAGGGACCGGCGGTGACGTTTTGCCGCTGCGCTCGCTGGTAGGGATATGTCCTACTCGATCGAGCGCTATCTGAACGTCCGCAGCGCGTATGGCAGTTCGTTCGGCCCCGACGGCGAACGGCTTGCCTTCCTGCTGAACACGACCGGCACCCCGCAGATCTGGACGCTCGACGGGTCGAACCGCTGGCCCGAACAGCGCACCTTCTACGACGAACGGGTCACCTTCGTCTCGTGGTCACCCGAACGCGACGAGGTGGCCTTCGGTATGGACGAGGGGGCAACGAGCGCCAGCAACTGTTCCTGCTGGATATGACCGACGGGACGATCAGGAACCTGACCACACTCTCCGATGCAGAGCACGATACTGGCTCGAAGCGTCGTCACGAGCCTCGCGCCGCCCGTGCGAAACACAGGTGGGGCGGCTGGTCCCACGACGGCGACCGCTTCGCCTTCGCGTCCAACCGCCGCGACGAGTCGGTGTTCGACGTCTACGTACAGGCTCGCGACGAACGCGGCGACGACGCCCAACTCGTCCACGAGGGCGACGGGTGGCTGTCGGTCGCCGGCTGGAGCCCCGACGACGACCGCCTGCTCGTCCACGAGTCACGGTCGAGTTTCGATCAGGGCCTCTACGTGCTGGATCTCGACAGCGAGACGCTCTCACACGTCACGCCACACGAGGGGGACGTCCGGTACCAGAGCGTCCAGTGGGGACCGGATGGCGAGGGGGTCTATCTGGTCACTGACGAGGGGAGTGATACGCTGTATCTCGCCCGTCTCGACCTGGCGAGCGAGGACCTCGACACCGTCCGCGAGGGCGGCGAGTGGAACGTCGGCGGCGTCGCTCTCGACGAGGAGACGGGACGGCTCGTCTACTCGCGAAACGTCGACGGCTACACGGATCTCACGGCCGGACGGCTCGTCGACGAGACGACGATCGAGGCGGTGCCGACTCCCGATTTCCCGGCCGGAACCGCTGGCGGCGTCTCCTTCGGGCCGGACGCCGAGCAGTATGCCCTCACCGTGAACGGTCGGTCGACGAACCCGAACGTCTACGTCGTCGAGTTCGAGACTGGCGCGGCCGAGCGCTGGACCGATGCGCCGACCGCGGGCATCCCCCGCGAGACGTTCCGGTCGCCCGAACTGGTGCGCTTCGAGAGCTTCGACGGGCGGGCGATCCCCGCGTTCTTCTCTCTGCCCGAGGATCCCGTCGAGAGTGAGACGCCCGTCATCGTCGATATCCACGGTGGTCCGGAGAGCCAGCGCCGCCCCGCTTTCAGCGGCGTCAAGCAGTACTTCCTCGACCGTGGGTACGCAGTCTTCGAGCCGAACGTCCGCGGATCGTCGGGCTACGGCCGCGAGTACACCCACCTCGACGACGTCGAAAAGCGGATGGATTCGGTGAGAGACGTCCGCGCCGGCGTCGAGTGGCTCCACGAGCACCCCGCGGTCGATCCCGACCGGATCGCCGTCAAGGGCGGTTCCTACGGGGGTTCATGACTCTCGCCAGCCTCACCCAGTATCCGGACCTCTGGGCGGCGGGCGTCGACGTCGTCGGCATCGCGAACTTCGTTTCGTTCCTGGAGAACACCGGCGACTGGCGGCGCGAACTCCGCGAGGCAGAGTACGGGTCGCTCACGGAGGACCGCCCGTTCCTCGAATCGATCAGCCCGATCAACAGTGCCGACGCCATCGCGGCCCCGCTGTTCGTGCTTCACGGCGAGAACGACCCCCGCGTGCCCGTCGGCGAGGCCGAACAGATCGTCGAGGAGGTGCGCGAACAGGGCGTTCCGGTCAGAAAGTTGCTCTTCGAGGACGAGGGCCACGGATTCAGCAAACTCGACAACCGAATCGAGGCCTACTCCGCGATTGCCGACTTCCTCGACGGGCACGTCTGAGCCGAGTCATCGAGTGCCACGACGGCCGCCCGTCGAGACGTTTACCCTGCTCCGGGCGGATGTCTACGCATGGACGCGGAACTGCGGGCCGGCATCGCCATCTACAACGCCGGCGAGTACCACGCCGCCCACGACGCCTGGGAGGACCGCTGGCTGGACCTGGGCGACGGCACGGACGACGAGCGCTTTCTGCACGGCCTGATCCAGTTTACCGCCGCGGTCTACCACGCCCGGAACCGAAACTGGGAGGGTGCGACGGGGCTCGCCGAGAGCGCGCTCGACTATCTCGATGGGCTTTCCGAGCCCTATCGTGGCGTGGCTCTCGACCCTGTCCGGGCATATCTCGGACCGCTCGCTACCGACCCGGAACTCATCGAGCGCCGGGAGCCGCCAGTCCTCACCCACGAGGACCGCGCGCTCGCGCTGGGTGACCTCGACGTCGACGCCGCCTTCGTGGCCGCCGAGGTGCTGGCCGAGGAGTCGGAGCACTACGACGAGGGGGTGCTCGAGGACGGGGTCGGCTACGCGCGCGAGGAACTCGGCGACGCGGAGACGACGTTCATAACACTCGTCGTCGATTTCGTCGGCGATCCGGAGAACAGGGGCATCATCTACCAGCGCCTGAGTGAGCACGTCGAGCGCCGCAAACACCGTGAACGGGACGTCGACGGACTGTTCGACTAGCTACTCGGTTTGTGCCTTCTTTTCGCCGTCGAACTCGGCGGAGTTGTCCCGTGGGTCGTAGCCCAGCACGTCCTTCGCGCGTTCGAGCGAGTAGTACTTGCGGTCGTTGTCGGAGATCCCATATACGATCTCGTAGTCGTAGTCGGCCTTGATACAGCGGTCGAAGAGGTGGGCACAGTCCCGGTAGGAGAGCCACATGGCCTGTCCGCGCTCGTAGTCGATCGGCGGGTGGCCTTTGGTGAGATTGCCGATCCGGACACAGGCGACGCTCAGGTCGTAGTGGTCGTGGTAGTACCGGCCGAGCGTCTCGCCGGCGGCCTTGCTGACGCCGTACAGGTTGCTCGGGCGGGGAGTTCGGAGCCATCGAGGCGGTACTCGTGGTTGTCACGATACATATCGGGCGTCCGGTCCTCCGTCTCGTACGCGCCGACAGCGTGGTTCGACGAGGCGAAGACGACTTTCTCGACGCCGGTCTGGGCCGCGATGTCGAACACCTTCTTCGTGCCGTCGATGTTGTTCTCCAGAACGCTGTTCCAGGGGCTTCCGGACGTGGATCGCCAGCGAGGTGGATGACCGCACGGACGTCCTTCATCGCGTTCCGGAGGGCGGCCTCGTTGGTGACGTCAGCGACGACGTACTCACCGGGTGTGTCGCCGGTCGGCGGCTCCTGGTCTAAGAGTCGCCAGTCGTACTCGTCGGCGATACCGCCGAGGATTGCGGAGCCGACCCGGCCACTTGCGCCGGTGAGCAGTACGGGTTCGTCCATTTACTCGTTCAGTGGACCAGGTGAGTCAAGTACCATACGGTTTGTGCCCGTGACGGACAACCGCTTTCCAAGGTGATTTACGCCGAGTCTCAAACGTTCGAGCATGGAGCCACAAGAGGGCGAACGCGCGTGTTTCGAGGCCGGTATCAAGTTCGGGACGCTGTATCATCAGTTCGCGGGGACGCCGGTGAGCCCCGCCAGCGCGTCGAGCCTCGAACGCGCCATGGAGGAGTCGATCGAGAACCAGCCCCATGCCGCCGAAGTGCGCGTCGATATCCTCGAAGACGAACTCGATGCGGCCATTGACCACGGCTACACGGAACTGACAGGCGAGTTCATGGAAGTCGAGATCACTATCGAGTACGAGGACAGCGAGGTGCTGACGAGAATGGAGATGGAAGACGGCTATCCGATGATGCGGGTCGAGGATATTCGCCGCGGAGAGTAGGGAGCCGCGTCGAGGATAGTCGCCGCGGCGAACTGGCTATCTGGACGCTGCCCGTCGGTTTTAGGCGTGGATGGTACCCTCTCCGACAGTGTATTTTATGCTGGCCCTCTTATGTTTCCGTATGAGTCTATCTGCGGTCAGATCCGTCGGCGACGCGATCGATCTCACGCGGGAACTCATGACGCCGTTTGCGCCCGGACGAATTCTCAAACTCTCGGTCGTCGTCTTCCTGCTCAGCGGCGGCGGGATCAGCCTCTCTGCGAACGTCCCGCCGATCCCGCCGTCAGTCGACCCGACCTACAGCGGCCCGACCCTCGAAGAGATCACGACGGGCGAGGCGTTTGCGGACGGGCCGGTCGCCGATGCGGATCCGGGAGCGATCCCCGAGGATCTACTGCTGGCAGTCGCGGCCGCTGCCGTCGTCTTCGCGCTGTTCGCGCTGGCGTTTGTCGCGCTCGCCTCTATCGCCGAGTTCGTCTTCGTCGAGTCGCTTCGGAGTGGTGACGTCACCGTCCGGACGTACGTGGCCCGACGCTGGAAGCAGGGTCTTTCACTGCTCGCGTTCCGACTTGTACTCGGCCTCGTTGCAACAGTTGCAGTCGCCGGTACGGCGCTGACCGTGCTGGAACTCGGCATCGCCGACTCGCTCGCCGACGCGGTGGGGTATGCCGCTTCAGTGGGCGCGTTCGTCGCACTCGCGACGACTGTCGTCAGCAGTCTGACTACCTACTTCGTCGTCCCGACGATGATACAGGAAGAGCGGGGCATCCGCTCCGGTTGGGCGCGGGTCTGGACTGCACTGCGTGCCCAACCTGCCGAGTTTCTGGTCTTCGTGGTCGTGCAGTACGTTCTCGGCCTCCTCCTCGCGGCGGCCGTCACGACCGTCCTTGCGTTCGCTGGTGGATTCGTTGCGCTCGCGCTCGCGGTGGTGTTCGGAACGGTCATCGTCGTCGGCGGACTCGGTGTCACCTCGGGCGCGGGACTGGTGCTCGTCGTCGTCGCCGCACTCATCGGCCTCGTACTGCTGGTAGGTGTCGCGGCCGTCCTGCAGGTCCCCGTCCAGAGCTATCTCCGATACTACGGCCTGCTCGTCCTCGGCGACGTCGAGGAGCGACTCGATCTGGTACCAGAGCAGCGCGAGCGGGCCCGAGAGAGGCAGTTCGGCGTCACGACGGGGAGCGAAGAAGCGTAGCCGGTCACGCCGAGTCGACAGACTCGCCAGATTGGCCGAAAAAACGGCCGAAATCCGGAATTTCACTTTCACTTTCGGGCGACTTTTTAACAGCGATCGGATAGAAGTATGTGTATGAGTCAGTCAACGCTCGACGACGACGAACTGTTCGGCGAGGCGGCATCGGAGATGCGAGACGACGTCGAATCATCGCTGGACGACGCGCGGGCCGAACTCCCCGACAGCGAAACGGTCTGGGAGACTCAGGGCGAGAACGTGCTCGGGGTACTCAACTCGCTGCGGTCGGCACTCGATATCGGCGAGGCGACTGATCACCTCCGCGATGCGAAAAAGTGGTTCACGATGGGCCAGCGCGCCGACGCGTTCGACGACGCCGACGATCTGGAGGAATCGATCGCGGAAGTCGAAGCGCTGATCGAGACCATCGAGGAAGCCAACGAACAGGTCGGCGATCTGACGGCGACGATTCCGGATCTCAAGAGTTCCCTCGAAGACGCGGCCGGCGATGACGATGCCGCAGACGAGGAGTAGCGCCGCGTCCGGATCGACGATCCGACATCTCGCGTCAGTCGAGCAGCGACTGTCGAACCTTACTTATGTTCCGGGCGCTCTACGTCTCGCGTCGCCACCGCGCTCAGTAGCTCTGCGAGCGCCTCTGCCGCCAGTTCGAGCAGTTCCTCCCCGCGCTCGGCGTCGCCATCACCCGGATCGCCGACGACGCCGTTCTCGGTGAACTCCGCGGAGTCGTACGCGAGGTTGACGCCGCTTTGCCACTCGCCCCAGCCGTCGCTGGCACCCTCTCGTGCCTCCTTGATCCGGTCCTCGGCGACGCTCTCGGGCCGGACGTGACGCAGGAGTGCGGTCTCCAGCGGCCCGCCGTGGCCCATCTCCGAACTGTGGTCGCCGACCGCCTCGAACCAGGTGAACGGGACGGCATAGGCATCGTCATGGCGCGTGATCCGCCCGGCGACCTCACGGAGGGCGTCGGTGTTTCCCCCGTGGCCGTTCACGATGACCACCCGATCCCAGCCGTGGTACGCGAGGCTGTCGATGGTCTCGCGGACGTACGAGCGGAAGGTGTCCTCGCTCACCCAGAGCGTTCCGGGAAACTGGCGGTGTTCCTCGGCGACGCCGACCGGAATCGGCGGCGCGACGACGACCTCCCCGTACTCCTCGGCTCCTGCCTCCGCGACCGCTTCGGCAGTGATCGCGTCGGTGCCAAGCGGTGCGTGTGGGCCGTGCTGTTCCGTACTTCCGACCGGTACGATGGCGACGTCGGCGTCGCTCGCGTCGGCATCCGTCCAGGTAGAATCGCTCAGGTGCACGTCCTGTGCGTTGCGGGCACGCCACTAAATAGGTAGTCGTCGGCGGGGTGCTCAGTCGTCGTCGGTCTCGGTCCGGGCCTGCCGCTTTGCCGCCCGGTCGATGAACTCCTGTGGGAGTTTGTCGATCTCGCCGGCCTGGACGCCCCAGAGGTGCGCATAGAGCCCGTCGTTACCGAGTAGCTCTTCGTGAGTACCTCGCTCGACGATCCGGCCGTCTTCGAGGACGAGGATCTTCTCGGCGTCCTTGATCGTCGAGAGCCGGTGGGCAATCGAGAATGTAGTGCGGTCCTCGGTGAGACGGTTCAGACTACGCTGGATTAGCATCTCCGTCTCGGTGTCGACGTCGCTGGTGGCCTCGTCGAGGATCAGGATCTCGGGATCCTTGAGGATGGCACGGGCAATCGAGAGCCGCTGGCGCTGGCCGCCGGAGAGTTTGACGCCCCGTTCGCCGACCTCGGTGTCGTAGCCCTCGGGGAGGTTCTGGATAAACTCGTGAGCCTCGGCCATCTTTGCGGCCTCGACCACGTCCTCGCGCTCGACGTCGAAGGTGCCGTAGCGGATGTTCTCCTCGACGGTGCCGTAAAACAGGAACGTATCCTGGCTGACGTATCCGATCGAGCGCCGCAGGCTGTTGAGCGTCACGTTTCGGAGGTTCTGGCCGTCGATCCGGATCGCTCCCTCGTCGACGTCGTACATCCGCAGCAGTAGCTTCAGGACGGTGGACTTCCCGGCGCCGGTCGGCCCGACGAGTGCGAGCGTCTCGCTGCCTTCGACCGTGAAGTCGACGTCCTCGATGATCGTCTCCTCGTCGTAGCCAAAGGAGATGTCGTCGTACTCGACGCGACCATCCGTGACGGTGAGTTCGGTCGCGTTCGGGTCCTCCTCGACCCGACTCGGCTCGTCCATCAGTCCGAAGATCCGGGCCGACGAGGCGCGAGCGCGCTGGTACATGTTGATGATCTGCCCGAACTGCGCCATCGGCCAGATGAACCGCTGGGTGTAGAGGATGAACACGACGAAGGTACCGGTTCGGAGTTCACCGGTAAACGGCCCCGGAGCCCCTGGAACACCCACAGACCGCCGACGATAAACGTGATGACGAAGCCGATACCGGCGATGACGCGCAGGCCGGGGAAGAACTTGATCCGCGTGGTGATGGCGTCCCAGTTGGCGTCGAAGTAGTCCATCGAGACGTCGTCGACCCGTTCGGACTCGTAGTCCTCGGTGGTGCTCGACTTGATAACCTGGATGCCGCCGAGGTTGTTCTCGAGTCTGGAGTTGACGTTTCCGACCGTCGAGCGGACCTCCGCGTACTTCGGCTGAATGATCTTGATAAAGAAGTACGTAAAGGCCATGATCAGCGGGACGGGAAGCATGGCAACCAGGGCTAACTGCCAGTTGTACGCAAAGAGCAGCAAGCCGATCCCAAAGACCATTACGACGAGTCTGAACAGCGAGTTCATCCCGTCGTTGAGGAACCGTTCGAGGCGATTGACGTCGTTCGAGAGGATCGACATCATCTCGCCGGTCTGTTTGTCGGCGAAGAAGTCCATGTTCAGCCGCTGCATCTTGTCGTAGGTGTCGGTCCGGACGTCGTGCTGGATGTTCTGGGCGAAGGAGTTGAACCCCCAGTTACGCGTCCAGTGGAAGACTGAACCCAGGATGAACGCGCCCCCGATGATTCCGATCGTTAGCCAGAACTGCCCTTCCGTCGTTCCGGGGACGACTGGCTCGATGAGGTTTCCACCGATCGGGAACGCCTCGGCGTAGCCCACCTCCTCGAAGAAGACGGCGTCAATAGCGACACCCAGCATGATCGGCGGCAGCAGATCGAGGATCCGTGCGAAGATGCTCGTAATGATGCCAACGATGGCCTGAAACCTGTACCGGCTACCGTAGGCACTGAACAACCGCCGCATCGGGTTCTCGATCTTGTCCCGTTGCTCTTCGAAGGGGTCGTCCTCGTCCCAGTCGACACCGCTCATTCACTCGGTTTAACAGACAACGGTCTAAAAGAGTTTGTTAGAACGGGAGATTAACCGGTTTCTCTAGATATCGCGTCGTTCGATCTCCGGGTCGATCCCCGCGGCGTCGAGGTCCATTCGGATCCGATCGCGAAGCGGCGTCGGTACTGTCTCCCGACCGACGGGCACTGCCGTCTCACCGTCTCCCTTCACCTTCCAGTAGAGCACGCAGTCGCTCGGTTCGTAGTACTCGATGCTGTAGTACTCGTCCGCGCCTTCGTAGTGAACGCGCGCCGCAAAGCCCTCCTGCCGCCAGCCGTCCTGCTCGGTGAGCGTGTTCAGCGTGTCGGCCATAGGCGTCATCTAGGAGACGCTGACTCTATGGGTTTTCGATCCATGCGTCAGTCGTGATACTCGATCTCGATCCGATCGCCGACCGAAACGTCGTTGTCGTCCATGTAGCCCCGTGGCACTTCGAGGACGTACTGTCCCGTCCCGCTGTAGCGCTGCTGCTCGCCGTCCTCGTCGGGGGCCGGCGCAGGCGCGCTGTGAATCGTCGTGATTTGGCCGTCGGCGTCGACGAAGACGATGTCGATGCCGAAGGACATGTTCCGCATGACGTAGGTGCGTTCGTCCTCGTCGTCGTGGACGAACAACATCCCTTCGCCATCGGCCAGCGAATCGTGCTCGCTCAGCCCAGTGTAGCGATCTGAGCGCGTGTCCGCGACCTCTGTGTCGACTACTGCGAGCGTCTCCCCGTCCTCGTCGACGACCTCAATAGTCGCATCGGAGTGTTCGCCGGACCATGGAAGCAGGCCCATCTGGCTGGCGAACAGACCGAGCCCCAGGACGCTCACTACGATGACAGTTAGCGAGAACGCGATCCGGAGACGACGGTCGATCATACGTGTTCTGTGGACCAGCAGAATGGTAAGCGTACCGACCGAGAAAGAAAGCGTTATTCCCGTGGGTCGTCTTCGCTCAGGTGCCGGGTTCGTGGTCTAGTTGGTTATGACGCGGCCTTTACAAGGCCGAGATCGGCGGTTCGAACCCGCCCGAACCCACTGAGTTTCTGTCGGCGCTCACTTCCGAGCGCCGCCTGCGCGATGCGGTCGTCGGGTTCGCAACCCAGAGGACGAGCGGAGCGAAGTCCTCGCGGTTCGAACCCGCCCGAACCCATCCTTGCTGTCGCGAACAACTCCGTGAGCGACAGCAGGATCACTGAGGGTTCGGACCCTGCCAGTCGCGCGGAGCGTAGTGAGCACATCTGGCTTCGGTTCGACCCCGCCCGAACCCATCCTCGCTGTCGCGAACAACTCCGTGAGCGACAGCAGAATCACTGAGGGTTCGGACCCATTCGTCACTACTCGTCGACGAGTGCTACCTGGAAACAGTCGGTCGCCCTTACTCCTCGACTTCCGGCGTCGCGAAACTGCCTCCACCGGCGACAATCGCGGCTGACGCGAGCAGTGCCGCGCCGAGCAGGACGAAGTCGTCACTCGGCGAGAGGCCCCCGATCGAGGCGGCGGCGTCGACGATGAATACGGTCACGAATACGCTCAGTATTGCGAACAGTAGCATCACGCTTGCGGCGATGAGACTGCTCAATAATGAACCGAAGGAGTCGAGTACACCTATTCCATCGTTTTACTGGCGCCCGTCTTATATGTCTGTGCTCTGGGAACTCGTCGCAGCCCTGCTGATCTATAGATGGCAGGCAGAGTACCACGGGTCACCTGACCCGTGGGTGAATGCCGTTAACTTGATCAGGCAAACCACGGTGAGTTGATGCGTGGTTTTAATGGGATATGTTGTGATGAATTATTTGTCAGATGAAAGAGCTTGTTGAAACGCTGTGCTTCCGCCTTCACATCGAGAGCGGCGAGCGCTGGCGTCTCAAACAAGCCCGATTCGACGCCCGACCCATCGCAAACCACACCTGGGCAATGCGACAACTCGGATACTCGAAGACCGAGATTGCCAAACAAGTCACGCCGACCGCGAATGATTTCGTGAAAAACAACGCCCAAGCCGTTGTGTGGAAAGCCTGCGACGCCTACAACAGTTACGAGTCCGCGTTGAAAAAATGGCACAATAGCGACAATCAAGACGACTTACCGAAACCACAACCACCCGCGACCGACTCTCTCGGAGCCTTCCCGCTCGTCATGAATCACGGCGAAGGCTACGAACTCACAGTTCGTGACAAAGATGACCGCGTCGGCTACCGCATCAGCACCCAACCATACAAAGAGAAAGTTCGTGGGGTTCTTCGCGGGAATAAACAGTCGCTCGACAGAGTCAAGCACGCGCTTGACTCGTCGAGCTCACTATCTGTGGGTCGAGCAGAGGTTGTGTATCGAGAGGGCGTGTACTACCTACACGTCCCGATACAACAACCAGTCGAACTAGATGCTGCGGACGATGCAGAGTCTGTCATCGCCATCGACATTAACGAACGCAACATCACCACAACCGTCCTCGACAGGGAGTCGCGTGAAACGCTCGCGCAACTCACCATTGATTACGGCCAAGTCAAGCAGAAACGGCAGCGATACTACGACATTAAACGTCGCTGCCAGGAACACGACAAACACAGCGTCGTCCACGAGATCGGGAACCACGTGGAGAACTTTACTGAGTGGACGCTTCACCGACTCAGCAAAGTCATCGAACACTACGTGCGATGGTTCCCGAACCCTGTTGTGGTGTTTGAATCGCTCGACGGTATTCGCAACGACATGGACTACGGCAGCTATATGAACCGCCGATTGCATAAACTGCCGTTTCACGAGTTTGAACGGCAAGTCACGTACAAAGCCCACCGTCACGGTGCGCCAGTCGAGCATGTCGAATCTGAGTATAACTCACAGCGCTGTGCGTGCTGCGGTGAACTTGGCTCTCGGAACGGTGGGCGATTCACGTGTCAGAATGATGTGTGTGCTCTTGAGCAGGATCATTCTGATCGGAACGCGTCGGTGAATGCTGCGGTGCGATGGATTGCGAAAACAGAGACCGGCGATGACAGTCACAGCAACGCGGATAACTACCGACCTCGCAAAACCCCGCCACAAGTGCGGGTGCGCCGGGTCGGGTCGGGACGCCACAACACCACAAATTGTGGTGGTGTGGATGTAAACCGTCCAACCTCATCCCACGAGATCGCCTCACAGGGAGTGCTTCACAGCTAAAGTTGAGGGAACTACAAAAGCCACGGGTCACCCGACCCGTGGTCGTTTACTCGTAGCAATCGTGGTACCAATAGGCAAATACGTTGACCTACTGATCGTCCATGTTTGGGCATATGGCCACTGTTCCGATAGACCGTCGGTCGTTTCTCGCAGGGTCCGTCGTTGTCTTGGCTGGCTGTCTCGGAGACGAGGACGATCAGTCGCCCGAGCAATCAGCTTCCTCATCATACGACGGATACATCAGCGTCTCCGATCAGGTGGGTGACGGATCGTCAGTGACGATCACGGCCGCCTCAGCGTCGGTCGATTACTATCTTGAACTACGACACGGCGAACAAGCGACGGTAAGCGACACGTTTGCGGCCGAGCAATCGGCTACGGACGTGGAGCTACCGATCGCTCCCGAACTCGACAACCACACGACGGTCAGGGTCAGCATCCTGCTCCGGACTGCTGCGGACGACGAGTCGGTGTTGCGCCGCGAGATCGAGTACACCGTCGATCGGCCGGTGGGCCGACTCTCGCTGACCGACCAGAGCGGTGCAGGAGACGTGTTCGTCGTCGACGAGGCGACTGCTGACGCCCGGTTCTATATGATCGTCGAATACGCCGGGGAGCGCTACGAGACGAGCGAGTTCGAGGCAGATCGGACAGTGGAAACCCTGCCAATAGACCTCGATCCGCCGGTCGGAGGGGACCAGGAGATCGCGGTGACGCTGTACACTGTCGACGAAGAGCGCGAACTGGCTACGGAGACGATCACATACGACTTCGAGCGAACGGCCTCGCTACGTGTCTCCGACCAGACCGGGGACGGACGTACGCTCGCTATCGAGAAGGCGACCGCAAACGTTCCCTTCGAGGTCGTCGCTCGATACCCCGGCGAAGTCGTCGAAACCGATACCTTTGCGGCCCGGTCTCTGGTCGAACCGAGGGTGGATCTCGATCCACGCCTCCTGGAGGAGGCGACCGTGGAAGTCAGCGTTCAGGCGTCCGAGGACGGGGCCGACCTGCGGACCGAGCGGGTGACGTTCACCCCCGAATCACCGGACGGTCCGGAGCTAACCGAGACAGCGGCGATCAGACTCGCCCAGGACCCGTTCCCGTTTATTGGCAAGCCGGACGTCTTCGAGGGATGGTTTGACGACGAGATAGACGTCGAGTCACATCCCGACGGCTACCGGGTTCGACTGGGCTATCTCGCGGCGCGGCAGCGAGCCGTGTTTTCCTCGGATGCAAGCCGGACCGAGCAGGCTATCGCGGAGTTCGCAATCAACGTCTTCGAGTCGCTGTTCACCAGCAACTATCAGATTCTCGATATCGAAATCGACGCCTGGCTCACCTTAGAGACTGACAGGTTCGACGACGACGACGAAGACGAAGACGAAGACGAAGACGATGACGATAACGACGATAACGACGACGATAACGACGAGGAGTTCGAGCGAGCGTCGGAGATACGGCTCGACCGATCCGCCGCCGGAGGGGTAGACTGGGACGACCTGCGTGAGGAGCCAGCCGAAAACTTGCCACCTGTCGCCGAAACGTACAGTTTCGACTACTTCGAGCGATCGTAGCGCAGTCCATGAGGTATGGTACCCCACCCGCCGTGTTTCTGAAATCCTTTTTCCTTCCATCGATAGAGATAATGGTACGCCACGAGGCGGGCCGCCTTAGCTCAGACTGGGAGAGCACTCGACTGAAGATCGAGCTGTCCCCCGTTCAAATCGGGGAGGCGGCATACCGATTCTATACGGATCCGATTCGAAGAGCGGCGGCCTCGACTGAAGATCGAGCTGTCCCCCTCCCCGCGAGCGGTACGAGGGGTGAGCGAAGCGAACGCCTCGGCGATGAGCGGTGAAACCGCGAATCGAGCGAGAGGGGGCTCGGAAGACGAGCGTAGCGATGTCTTCCGGTGGTTCAAATCGGGGAGGCGGCATTTCTCACCGCGAACAACGTGAAAAAGCGTCGCGACCGTGAGCAGCAAACTGTTTTTTAGCTGAATCGAACACGACGATCGCAGTCCGCACAGCGAACCGAGCAGGAACTGCACATCGTTGCGAATATTGGCGGCCTGTCGAAGAGGCCGCACACGTTGCTGCCAACCGGTTCGCAGAGAGTCCTCGACGAGCGGGCTGAAAAACGACGACGGTGGCGCGGTTGCCGGACAGCGGGGGACGCGCTCACAGAGTGACTCTCTGGTGAGCACTTACTCCGAATAGCCCTCTCGAAGGAACTCGCCTTCCGTCTCGTAGATGGACACCAGTTCCGCGATGAATTCCTCGTGCGATTCACCTTCCTGAAGGTGGCTGTCCAGTCGGTCCTTGAGTTCGTCGCTGATTTCGAGTGTGTATGTCATGGTAGGGAATCCTGACCTCCACATTTATTATAACGTACACATCACTAAAATAACCCGCCTATCACTCTTTGGTACAGTAATAACGACGCTCGGGATAGCCTTCTTCTGGGGCGTCTGACGAGCAGTTCATCCGGAACTGGCTCAAAATTCGACGGCGTCGCCTACGTCGATAGCCCCCGAGTCGACGACGTTCGCGTTCAGTCCGCCGCGATGGGTGAGCGCGTCGACAGCACCCTCGGCATCCGCGAGCGATTCCATGTATCCGCAGGGTTCACACAACCGCACGCCGACCATCGTCGCGTCGCCGACCGTGAACTCGCGGTCGACCAGATGGTTCAGCGGGACGTTTCGGGTGGCGATGTTCCGTCGGGTTTTCCGTGGTTCTAGCTTCATCCCTTCGTCTCGCCGTGCCGCCTCCAGCGCTTCCATCTCGATCAGCGTCACGTCCGTGGCCTCCGGAAGGTCCTCGCGGCGGTTGTAGAGCCCGCGTTCGTGAAAGTACCGGTCGCCACGCAGCCCTCTCCCGGCGACGGCCTCGACGGCGTCGACAACCTCCATCTGCTCGCCCGAATCCGGCGTGACGAAGATCCCCTCGACTGATCCTGTCGTCTCCATACCGGCCCCTCGACCGGATGCCGCATAAAAACACACATCTCTCCGACGTTGGCCACCGCCGCTTGGATCGCTACTGGGCGCGCTGTATCACTCGATAGCTCTTCCGATACGGTCGCTCTGGACCGCACAGAGCGTAGCAAGTCACAGAAGCAATGGCTTATCGGGACAGTCTTTGTGAGGGTCGATCAGCTACCAGCCTCGACGACGGCAAGGTCACCCGGAGAGCCAGGCGTAGGTCTGGATAGCTCCGAAGAACAGCGCAAGCACCGCGTTTTCGACTATCAGGAGACCGTGATCCGGGAATACGGCCCGAGCGACCACGGCGAGAATCCCGAATCCAGTCGCCAAAAGCAGATTGTACTTTGCCAATGCGACCCAACACTCCTGGTCGAGTTCGATGAGGCCGTCGCTTCCCATACGGACGGTTCACTCGCGGAGGTAACAAACGTACTGTTCGACCAGTTTTCGCAGGTGTGGTTTCCTCGAATATCGAACAGTCAGCCGTGACTGTTCCAGATCCGAAGCACGTCCCCCGAGGCGTCCACATAGAGCAGCGACAGTGCCCCGCTCCACAGTATTACCGTTCCAACTGTCGAGTGGCCGCCGGGCGGAAGCGCGAAGAAAAACGATTCGGAGAGGCCCGGATACAGGAAGGGGACCCCCTGGGGAGTCGTCGCGTCGATGAGCAGGTGTGAGACGTATCCCGCTCCGAAGGCAGTCCCGGTGGCCCGATGTCGAACCGCGATGAGAGCCGTCGCGATGGTCGCTACGAGCAAGGTATGAGTAACCCCACGGTGGACGAACGGCCACTCGAACGCCGCCGGAAAGAGGAAATCTATGTCGGGTACGACGCCGCCGACAGCGCCGACGTACGGTCGGTCGGCCAGTATCGCACCCAACACGTAGCCGACGACGGCATGGGTCGCAATAGCGCCGGTGAGGAAGATGACTCGTCCAGCGGGGACTGGTGTCATAAATGACAGTTCTCATCACACTATAAAAAATTGACCGGCCATGCCACCCCGCACGCGAGGGTCCCCTGATCGGTTCGAGACCCGGGGGTCACGAGTCCCGGTCGTTTCTCCATACAGGCCACGACGCACAGAGACCCGCTATCCAAACATCCTTGTTGACTCCGCACGTCGGTTTCATTCGAGTGACTATACCGAGTCTACCGAGCATTCCGGCCTGTCGGAGCTACCAATGAGAGACCTCTTCGGCGTCAATCCGCAGGTGCTGGCGCTGGCGCTCGCGCGCATGTCCGAGTCCGTTGGCAACTCGTTTCTCATCGTCGTCCTGCCGCTGTTCATCGCTAGCGATTTCGTCAGCGGTGCGACGTTTGGCCTGACAGAGGTGTTTATCACCGGCCTCGTGCTCTCTATTTTCGGCCTCATCAATAGCCCGCTCCAGCCGTTCACTGGGAAGCTTTCGGACCGCACCGGCAGGCGAAAGATCTTCGTCCTGTTCGGACTGACGCTGATCGCCGTCGCAGCTTCGCGTACTCGCTGGCGTCGGCGTACTGGCATCTGATCTTCCTGCGTGTGCTCCAGGGCATCGCCGGCGCGTTCATTATTCCGACGACAGTCGCCCTGGTCAATGACCTCGCGAGCGAGGGCAACCGGGGCGGCAACATGGGGACGTACAACACCTTCCGCCTGGTCGGGTTCGGCGTCGGCCCCATCGCGGCGGGCGGCGTCGTCGCCGCCGGTCCGTACTCGATCCCCATCGGCGCGACGACGCTGACGCTTACCGGCTTCGACGCCGCGTTCTATCTCGCCGCCTCGACTGCGACGCTTGCCTTCTTTCTCGTGCTGGCGCTCATCCGGGATCCGGACATCGAGCCGTCCGATTCCGACGAATCGGCGCTGAGCGGGATCGACGTCTTCGATCAGACGGGGACCCAGTTGCTCGATCCGGTGTTCGCGCTTGGCGTGGTCTCCTTTTTCATGGCGGTCGGAATCGCCGTCTTCGCCACGCTCGGGGAGATCGTCAACTCCCAACTGAATCAGGGGCCGGAGATGTTCGGCCTCCAGTTCGCCGCGTTCGTGCTCGCACAGATCTTCCTGCAGGCCCCGATCGGGCGCGCGACCGACTTCTACGGACGCAAAGCGTTCATTCTCACTGGCACGATCCTGCTGGTGCCGACGACGCTGGTACAGGGGTTCGTTCCCGGCGTGAGCATCGGTATCGTATCGGACTCGTGGCTGATGTTCAGCGCGCGATTCCTGCAGGGTGCGGCCGGTGCGATGGTCTTTGCACCAGCCCTTGCCCTCGCAGGGGACATCGCGCCTGCCGACGAATCCGGGTCGACGCTGTCCGTACTAACGATGGCCTTCGGCTTCGGCGTCGCTGCCGGGCCGTTGCTCTCCGGAATCCTCGTCGCGTGGGGCTTTGCGGTCCCCTTTGCGTTCGCGGCGTTACTCGCAGGCGTCGGCGTCGCCATCGTCCTGACGCAGGTCGAGGAAGTCAATCCGCCCCGGCGGGCGATCCCTGTCGTCGGTCGGGTGACGTGACGGTATCGTCGTTCGCCCCGTTCTCCACGATCATTGCGCGATTCGATTTATACTGCTCCAGTGCCAGTACCCTGTATGGAGATCGAGATCAGATCGTTCGCCGGCTTCCGTGAGGCTCTCGGACAGAAGACTGTCACTACGACGGCTCCCGAGGAGGCCACCGTCGGCGACGTCCTCCGCGAACTCGACGAGGAACACCCGGAGCTAGAGGTATTCGATACGGATGGCTCGCCGCGGGAGTACATCACAGTGATGAAAAACGGGAAAGATATTACCCATATGGAGGGGATGGAGACCCGACTCGACGACGGCGACACGATCAGTGCGTTTCCGCCGGTGGCGGGCGGATAGCCGGCCGGGGGCTGTCAGCCTGCGGCCCTCAACAGCAGTAGATGAACGGGTAGATGAGCGCGACCCGATCACCGTCGTCAAGTTCGGTATCGAGCCCATCGAGGAGTTCGTTGAACGTCCCGTTGATAACGACGCGAGCGTAGCGTCTGGTCTGCTCGCCCTCTGGGTTCTTCGCGTAGTTCTTGCCCGGTAGCTCGTCCATCTCCGGCGCCCACCCTTGCGTCGTCGCCTCGGCTTCCGTCTCCGCGATCAGCATCTCGCGCACGTCGTACTCCTCGAAGAAGGCGTCCAGAAACTCCCGGAGCGTCTCCCCTCGAACGTGTACTGGAGTCGCCCGGTCCCGATTGCCGTCCGGACGTGGCCAGTACATCGGACCTCGACGGTCGTCTCCGGGGCCGTCGTGCCGGCCGGCCGCTCACCTGCTCGCTGTCGTGTCTCTCCCATACGTGGTTCTAGGCTCTCAAATCCGAAAGCGTCCGGCCCGAACATGTTCGACTGTCCGGAGCGCCGGTATCTTTTATTTCCGACGCCACCACAGTAGCCGTATGGAAGAACTAGAGCTGTATATTCCGGAGGGAATCGTCGACGCTCTGCCCGAAGACGGTAAAGATACGAAACAGGACATGGGGAGAGCGATCGAAGGCTGGGAAAGCGAACTCAACGCCGCGCTCACCGACGATGCGGGCGAGGCGGTCGGTGCCGTCGTCGACATGATCCAGCATTTCGAGAGTCGATGGGAGGAGTACGACGAGTACGTCGTCGAACTGCGCGCGTGGGGCCAGTCGCCCATCTACGCGATGGGCTGGCGTGATCTCCACGCCTCGATCATCCAGCAGATCTACGACCACAGCGATCTGGCCGACCGGATCGACCGGGAGCGAAACGCCCGGATCGTCGACGACGGGATCCGGCACGGCGGTGGCTCGTAGGCGGACCGTTCCGCCTCGGACGTCGACCGCTGGCGCCAACACCTTTAGCTAACGGCCGCCACTATGAACGTGTGATGATCGAGCGCGAACGGAGCTATCGGGGCGTCTCAGCCAGAGCCGTCATCGGCTATCTCGAGGGGCTTGGCGGCGACCGGATCGACGAAACTACCGTCGAGGGCGACGACTGGCGTGCCTCGGTGGCAGAGTCGACGGTCAGCGTCGGTCGTTCGATGGAACTCACCGAGGTCACCGTCTCCTTCGAGGGCGAGAGCGCGGAGACGCTCGATCCGCTGATCGAGCAGTTCTCACAGAAAGCGGTCCGGGCGGGGGCTGAGCTATCCCGGCCATGTCTGGCGCCGACCACACGCATCCGATCGATGGGCAGGTAGTGTTGCTCGCAGGCGCACGCGCGAGCGTCACTCTCTCGCGACTGTCGACCCTTCTCGAACGAGCGCAACAGCATCTCGTGGGCCAGTACGAGGCGTACGCGAGGGAGTTCGAACGGATCGAGGGAACGGACGGAACGACCTACTTCCTCGCGCCGGAGGGCCACTGGTCGGGCGTGGGCGAGGACCTGGACCTCACTGAGCGCGAGGCTGACGCTCTCAGACGTGCTCACGAGACACAGTTCCTGCAGGACGGTCGACGCCTCGACAGGCGCGACGAGTTCGAGACCAGCGTGGAGATCAGAGAGCCGGTCGCTATCGCGCCGGCGTGACGGACCCGTCTACTCGTCGCTGTGTGTAATCGTGCCGACGACCCGCTCCGAGAACTCCACTTCGGTCAGGTCCCCGTTGTGCAACTCGTCGATCCACTCCGCGTCGACGTGCCAGCAACCCATTTCGACGCCCTCAAAGTCGGTGACGACGGCCTCGATGTCCGTGCCCGTCCAGTCGTCGTCGTGCAGGTCACGGAAGACGTTGATCACCCGCCCGACCTCGCGGTGGGGGACGATCCCTTCCGAGTCAGCCGAAATCGACTCGTACTGGACCGCGTAGCCGTCCTCCGTTTCCGTGACGGTATCGACGTACACGCCGTGGCTGGTCAACCGTGACTCTACTCGAAACTCGAACTCCTCTGTTTCGCTCATTGATAAATGGACTTCGGGAAGATTGGCCGGGGGTCTCAGTCGTCCGCCGTGGCGGGCGAGTCGCCACTCGACGAGACGCCGGTGCCGGGGCCGATATCGATGTCGAGGTCGTCGAGTTTCTCGTCGGGCACGACGCCGTCGACCCACTCGCGGACCTCGTAATACTCGTCTTTTAGCTGGTCGAGTTCGGCGAGTTGCCCCTCGCTCCCGCCCTGTGCGGGGATAGCGTCCTCGTGGCCCTCGACGAACCGGCCGGGCAGGTCGTCGTCCGCGCCGTCGAAGCCGGCCAGGTTGTTGTAGTACCGTTCGAGGTTGTAGATGCGTTCGCCGGCCTCCATCAGTTCGTCTTCGGTCACGTCGCGGCCGGTCATACCGTTGTACTGGAGCACGTACTCCTCAATACCTTCCGCGAAGGCGTTGAACTTGCAGATGTCGAAGGAGTCCGAGATGGCGTGCAGATCCTGAAAGAGCACACACAGCTCGCCTTTCCCCTCGGGGTCGTGCGGATCGACCTGCTCGGGGATGCCGAGAATCTCCGCTGCCGGGGTGTAGCCGCGCAGGTGACAGGCCCCGCGGTTCGAGGTGGCGTAGCCGATGGCCATCCCCTTCATACAGCGTGGGTCGTAGGCGGCCATCGTCTGGCCTTTGACTGCCAGGGAGTTCTCTTCGGCGTCGAACTCGGGTTCGAGATGTGCGGGGCCGCCCGCGAGATGGTCGCCGAGTTCGTCCTCGCGGTGTGCGATGCGGTCGAGCATCTCGATCATCTCCTCGGTGTCGCCCCAATCTAGACCAGCGGGAGACTCCGTCTCCCGAGCAGACGGGCTTTGCCCGTCGACATCGCCCAGTCCGTCGAACTTGCCCTGCTCGGTCATCTCCATGGCCATCGCCATGGTGTTGCCGGCGTCGATCGTATCGATGCCGAGGTCGTTACACCGGTCGATCATCAGCGTGGCCGCTTCGGCGTCCGTGTGCCCGGAGTTCGGCCCCAGGGCCCACGCGGACTCGTACTCGAACGACTCCATCCGGACGTTCATCTCCTCGCCCTTGTGCTGGGTCTGGACTTCGACTTCCTTCTTGCAGGCGACCGGACAGGAGTGACAGGTCGGTTCGTCGACGAGGATGTTTTCGCGGACGTGCTCGCCGGAGATCTCCTCGGCATCGAGGTCGTCGCCCTCCGAATCACGCATCGACCGGGTCGAGGTGTATGCGGCGTTTTTCGTCGGGAGGCCGTCCATCTCCTCGGTGAGGTTCATCAGGACGTTGGTCCCGTACACCGACAGTCCGCCCTCGTTGGGACCGGTCACGTCGGATTCCTGGATCAACTGCATCGCCTGTTTGTGTCCCTCACGGAACGTCTCCGTGTCCGCGGGTTTGGGCATCTTCGTCGCCGATTTCACGACGACCGCTTTGAGGTTTTTCGACCCCATTACCGCGCCGGTACCGCCGCGGCCCGACGCCCGGTCGTCCTCGTTGACGATACAGGCGTACCGAACCTCGTTCTCCCCGCCGGGGCCGATCGCCATGATCGAGAGGTTCTTGCCGTACTCGCCATCGATCTCATCCTCGACGGTCTCGACGGTCTCGTGGACGCCGCTGCCCCAGAGATGCGAGGCGTCCCGTAGCTCTACTTCGCCGTCTTCGACGTAGGCGTACACTGGCTCCTCGGCTTTCCCCTCGAACAGGAGGCCATCGAAGCCGGACCACTTGAGCCTCGCACCCGACCAGCCACCGTGGTGTGAGTCGGTTACCTGGCCTTCGATCGGGGATTTCGTACAGACGGCGATCCGTCCGCTCATCGTCACCTGTGTCCCGGTGAGGGGGCCGTTCATGAATGCGATCAGGTTGTCGGGGCCGAGTGGGTCCACGTCCGGACCCTGGTCGAAGACGTACTTGACCCCGAGCCCACGGGCGCCGATATACTTCTTCGCATCCTCGTCGTCGATGCTTTCGTAGTTCACTTCACGGTCGCTGAGATCGACACGTGCCACATGATCGTGGAATCCGCCCAAATCTGTCATGGTCTTCTATGTTCTATACGTGGAGCGAGAGAACACTTAATGATTCGGTACGTCAACTATAAGCACTATATTTCCGGGACAGGGTCGTTACTACTGTTCAAAGGAGTTTCAGGCGGTTGTCACTACTGTTTGACATAATGTCCGAAAGCCGGTAGAATACACCGGTAGCTACGACGCTCCATATGAACCGTCATTGTAGCGAAATCGCAGACAGACTGGGGGTAGCCTGCCGAATTTTCGATCGTCGGCCCGTCGACGCTACTCGTGGTATTTACCGAGACCGTGCTTGTCGTAAGTGAATACCGCCTATCCACTCTGATGACAGACGAGGCGTTCTCACGGAGGCAGTTCATGGCTACTAGCGGCCTGGCCGCTACCGCCGGGTTGGCCGGTTGTCTTGGCGGAGATCTCGACGAACTCAGTGTCGCGTATATGCCGATCTATCCGGATCTTCAGTACTTCGTGATGGAGGGTGAAGGCTACTTCGAGGAGGTTGACAGCGACATCGACGCCCGAGAGTTTACCAACGGACCGGCGATCGTTCAGGCGTTCGGCGGCGGAGAGATCGACATCGCGATGTTCGGGATGGTTCCGTCGATGATCGTTAGTGACCGTGGCATCCCCGCGAAAGTGACCGCCGCGAACATCAAAGAGCCGATGGGTATCATGGGCCACCGCGATTTCAACGCCCTGTTCGAGGAGCACGGTGCCGACGCCTTCGACATGTGGGCCGAAGAGACGGGGGACAAATTCACGTTCGGGACGTTCCCACAGGGATCGACACCGGACGTCCTGTTACGTTACTGGCTCCGAGATATCGTCGGTATCGACCCCGAGACGGACGTCGATATCCTCGAAATCGGCGGTGCTAACGCGGTCTGGCAGGCCATCGCCAACGGTGAAATCGACGGCACCTCGATCATGGAGCCAGTACCGACAATCGCTCAGGAGGAGGGTTCGCCCGTGGAGATGCTCCGGACCGCAACAGAGGTCATGCCGGGCCAACCCGCCGCAGTAGTGACGATGGCCGACGAAGTTCGGGATACGGAGATCGCAGAGCAGTTCCTCCGCCAGCACGTTCGTGCGACGGAGTTCATCGAGGCGAACCCGGATCGGACGGCCGAACACGTCGAATCGGGGATCGGAATGCCGGTGGATCGGGCCCGCAAGGCGCTCGACTCGCCGCTATCGAACTTCATTACGGACCCCCGGGAAATCGAGGAGGGAACGAAGATATTCTCGCAGTTCGCTCACGAAAACGGGCAGATCGACGAGGAACTCTCCATGGACCAGATCTTCGATTACAGCGTCTACGACAGTCTGTGAACCGAAGGGGTACATTGAACAATGGCAACTGACACACTCAGCGAAGAACTCGACCGTGACGAGGAGGCGTTTGCCCCGCTATCGAGCTTTGATCTGCAGCATACCGCGCTCGGCATCACCGGCATCCTGACGTTCATCGGGGTGTGGTGGATTACCTCGCTCTCCCAACCGGAGTACGTCCTGCCATCGCCGCTGACGGTCGGCGAAACGTTCTCCGAACTGGCAGCCAGTGGTGAGATGACCACCGCGCTCTTCCAGAGCATGCTCCACTGGCTCCCCGGTGTCTTCATCGGGACGCTACTCGGCGTCGGTTTCGGCGTCATGTTCGGCTGGAGTCGCTCGCTGGACGATCTGTCGGCCCCGGTCGTTCGGTTGCTGCGGCCGGTGCCACCGCTGGCGCTTATCGGCTTCGCAATCGCGTGGTTCGGAATCAACCACTGGGGAGCGGCGTTTATTATCGCCATGGGTGCGTTCTGGATCAACTTTTATGCGGCGTACGGTGGCGTCGAGGGGGTATCGGAGGACCTACTCGATGTCGCGCGGAGTCTCGGCGTCAACGGGGATATCGAACTGGTCCGCTCGGTCGTCGTACCCGCCGCACTCCCGGAAATACTGACCGGGATGCGCACAGCTATCGGCCGCTCCTGGATGCTCGTGGTGGCTGCCGAAATCTTCGGCGTTCCGGGTATCGGTCGGGAGATTCTGCGCGCATCGAACAATCTGCGGGTCGACGTTGTTATCGCGTATATTCTGGTGTTGAGCCTCACGTACCTGGTAATCGATACCGCCTTCAGAACGGCCCAACAGGAGGTGCTCGTATGGCGATAGAAGACGGCGAACGGGTCGCCGAGACCGGAGTACGCGTCGATGGCGTGAGCAAGCAGTATCGGAGCGAGGGTAGTCCCGTGCAGGCACTCCGGAATGTCACGTTCGACGTCACCAAGGGTGAGTTCGTCTGCCTGGTCGGCCCCTCCGGCAGCGGCAAGACGACGTTGTTCCGGATTATCGCAGGGTTGGAAGAGCCCACCAAGGGGATGGTGTTCCTCGGCGATGCCCCGGTCAAGGAACCGGGGACGAACATGGGGGTCGTCTTTCAGGAGTACCACCTGTTTCCCTGGCGGACTGTCCGCGGGAATATCGCGTTCGGTCTCGAAAAGCAGGGCACCCCGGCCGACGAACGGACAGAGCGCGTCGACCGACTGCTGGAACTGATCGGCCTCGAAGAGTTCGCCGATTCCTACCCCAACCAACTCTCTGGCGGCATGAAACAGCGAGTCGGCATCGCCCGGGCGCTGGCGATCGATCCCGGTCTACTGCTGATGGACGAACCGTTCGGTGCCGTCGACGCGCAGACGCGCAGGATGCTACAGGACGAACTCCTGGAGATCTGGCAAGAAACCAAAAAACGGTGCTGTTCGTCACTCACGACGTCGAGGAGGCGGTGAGACTCGCCGATCGGATCGTCGTAATGAGTTCCGAACCGGGAGCGGTCCGTGAGACGGTGACTGTCGACCTCCCGCGTCCGCGCTCCCGATCCGACCCCGGATTCGGTGAGTACTACGAACAGGTCCTCGACCTCATCCGGGAGTAGCGACCGTCGAGTCTTCCGTATTCGACCCGCCGTCTCCGAGTCGGTCCCGAACGCTCTCAGCCCTGGTCAGGTGCCTCGACTTCGACTGCGACCTCGTTTCGCCGGAGGAACGGCAGCGTCCACGGCGCGTCGTAGCCCATGTAGAACGGCTCTCCGGTGATGGGAACGTCCGCCGCTTCGAGCGTCTCCAGTAGCCGGTCGCTTTCGCGAGCGACTCGCTCGTCGGTGGGCCGCCAGGAGAACTGGCGGACGGCAAGAGTCCGTTCGGGCACTCTCGTCAGCGTCACCTCGTCGTGGGTTGGCTGGGGCGCCGAGTCGATGTCGTACTCCTCCGGGAGATGAAACGCCATCCTGACGTCCGAATCGTCGCCTTCGTCACCGCCGACGTGACCTGTCTCGACGCCGGTTCCCCGCTCGACCGGTGCAGTCATCGGAATCGATGTCCCGTCCCCGTCAACTTCTACGGGCGCGGTCATCGGGAGTTCGTCGGCGGCCACGTTATCACCGCCGATATATCGGAACAACCGACCGAACGCTTCCCGCTCGGACGTCGCCACGGTCTCGGCGAGAACGACCGACGGATACCGGCGTAGTTCGGCGTCGCCCACCTGAGCGACGACGGTGTAGGCAACGCTCTCCGTGCTGTATCGCTGATAGAGGTTCCAGGCCCCCACAGCACCAGCGACGCCGGCCGCCAGCGCCAGACCCGCACGCAACTTTCTGAACCATACGGATACTTCGACAAGCGTCAGTGTAACTCTTCTGTCGCGCCGGGTCGCGTGATCAGTGGCGGCCGAACCGGCCCTCCCCTCGTCTACCCGTTCTCGTCGACTTTCTGCCCCCAGAACCCCGGATGCTTGGTCACGTCGACGTCACCCTCGACCGTCGTCTGACAGGCCAATCGCAAGCCATCTTCGGGGTCATGTGGCGGAAACGAGAGGCGGCGTTGCTCCTGAGAACTCTTCTCTCCGACCGCTCCATCGACCTCGACGGCACAGGTGCCACACGTCGAGTTTCCTCGACAGTTTACGCTATCTGCCAATCCGTTGTGTGGACTCTCGCCTGCCCGAAGCAGGACGTCACGGAGGATCTCGCCCGTCTCACAGTCGATCTCACGATCACGGAACTGAACCGTCGGCATACGGAATAGTACGTTTCCTGTGAACGTATGTCTTGGCACCGAATTTCACAAGGCTGCACGCAGTGGGTGACCGCCCCGTCAGTTTAGAGAAGCGTCGCTCAGTGACCATCTCAGTCACGTCGGATCGATCCCTGCAGAACCCTGGTGCGAGGCCGCGCCGTTCGGCGGCATCCGGACGTCTAACCGTCATCAGGCGTAGATGGTAGCTTTCAAGTCCTTCCGAGGAATTTGACCGACCAATGCAGGACCCGGACACCGACGACCGAGAAGCCACTACGGGCGAGACCGTCGAACGGTCACAGATGGGCGCACCGGCCGTCGGCGAGGCCGTCCATGACCGTTTCTCGGCCGACGAGGTGTTCCAGCGGATCGTCGCTGCGGCGGACGAGGAGGTCACCGCAAGCGGGCGCGAACTCTTCTTCAGCGGCATCGCCGCAGGGTTCGCCATCAGTATCACGTTTCTCCTCTATGCCTCGGTCTCGGCGACGACCGACAGCAAAGTCGTCGGATCGCTGCTCTATCCCCTCGGCTTTCTCTACATCATCATCGGCGGCTACCAGCTATACACCGAAAACACCCTGCCGCCGGTCGCGCTCACGCTCGAACGTCTCGCGTCGCTCCCGGCGCTACTTCGGCACTGGACAATAGTACTTGCGGGGAACTTCGCGGGCGGTGCGGCGGGCGCGATGGCGCTCACCTGGGGTGGCGTGTTTGACCCGGCTGCGGCGACCGAAGCGCTAGAGATCTCTCGGCACGGTGCCTTCGAGGTCGGCTGGTGGTCGCTCTTTTTCAAGGCGGTGTTCGCCGGCCTGATCGTCGCTGGCGTCGTCTGGGTTGGGTTCGCGTCGCGTGATACCATCTCTCGTGTGGTCATAACGTATCTCGCCTTCCTGGCGATCCCCCTTGGCGGGCTCTTTCACGTTGTCGTCACCTTCACCGAGGCGCTCTACCTGATGTTCCACGGTGAGCTGGCGCTTCTCCCCGGTATTACGACGTTCATTCTTCCCGTCCTGATCGGCAACACGATCGGCGGCGTGGCGCTGGTCACCATCGTCAACTATTTCCAGACCAGCGAGAACCGTCTCGAATCGGCCCGATTCGACGGGATCGAGCGACGGCTGACTGTTCGTGAGTGGCTGTTCGGCCGTCTCGTGGGCAGGTCGTACGTCCCGATCCTCGATAGCGCCGAGCGGGACATCGGCTCCGAAGAGTCGGATTTCGATATTCTGGTTCCGATCGCGAACCCCCGGACTGAGGGTCCGATCGTCGACTTCGCGTGTACGCTCGCAAGCGCCAGAGACGGAGCAAGCGTGCAGGTGGTCCACATCGTGCAGACGCCACGGGGTCGCTCCTCGGACTTCCGTCCCGGCCAACGCCAGAGCATCATCGCCGAGTCGGATCGGTTGATGGCCGATATCAAAAGCCGTACCGTCGACTACGACGTCGAGGTCAACACGTCCCGGATCATCACGAACCGGTCGTTCGAGGAGGTGTTCGACACCGCCCGGCGCGTCGAACCGGATCTCGTGATGCTGGGCTGGGAGGAAGACCGACTCTGGAGCGATGCCCGTGCCGAGCGACCGATTTCGGAACTGACCAACCAGCTCCCCTGCGACTTCCTCGTCGTCAAGGACCGTGGACTGGACGCTTCGCGGATCCTCCTGCCGACCAGAGGCGGTCCGGACTCCGATCTGAGCGCCGAAGTCGCACAACTGTTTCAGTCCGCCACCGGTGCCTCGGTATCGGTGTTGCACGTCGTCGACGGGCCGGACGAGCGCGACGATGGCGAACGCTTCATCGGCGAGTGGGCGATCGACCACAGTCTGGAAGACGCCGAAACGATCGTCGACGACAGCGGGGACGTCGAGGGCGCGATCAAACGCGAGGCGACCGAGGACACTCTCCTGCTGCTCGGGGCGACCGAGCGTGGACTCCTCTCACGGCTCGTAACTGACTCGCTGCATCTGGACGTCGTCAACGAGGTCGACTGTTCCGTACTGCTGGCCGAACGACCGTCGGAGCGCTCCATCCGCGACCGGCTGTTCGGCTAGCGAACGGGGTCAGCGGTCGTCGTCACTCGTCGCCGACGAACACCGTCGCGAGGCGCGCCTTACACTGCGGGCAGTTCAACGTCTGCCACTTGTCCGGGTCCAGATCGCCGTAGGTCTTCGACCGGATGGCGTCCTCGACCGGCACGGACTCGCCGCACTCGTCGCACTCGTAGACGTCCTCAGTTGGCATGCCTGACGATTGACCGCGGGCGGGTTTAGTTCTCGCTACATGCGCCGGTACGCGTTGTACGAATCGGAAAATAAAACCCGCCTCATTGAGATGTAAACGTATGCCCGAAACGACGCTTCACGAACTGCTCGAACGGAACGCCCGTCACGTCGATTCGCTGTCGCCGGACCACTTCGCGGCCGTCCAGGACGCCCAGACACCCGCCGCAGTCTCGATCTGCTGTTCCGACTCCCGGGTTCCTCAGGACGGGATGTGGGATATCGACGAGCCGGGCTGGCTGTTCACGCCGAGTACGATCGGCAACCAGGTCTGGGACGTTCACGACGGTGAACGGGTCGTCGACGGCAGTGTCCTCTACCCGATGGTCAACACCGAGACGGACGTGACTCTCGTTGTCGGCCATAGCGGCTGTGGCGCAGTGACGGCCGCGCTCGACGCCGTCCAGAACGGCGGTAGTGAGGTTCCGCCCGGGATCGAGAAGTGGGTCGATCTGCTCGTCCCTGTCGTGGAAGCCGGCCTCGACGACGAGCGTGTCGACGCCGACCGCGACGTGAGCATCGTCGATCAACTGGTCGAGTACAACGTCGACCAGCAAGTCGAGTTCCTGCTCGACAGCGACGACGTCCCCAGTACCGAAACCGTCTACGGGTTCGTCTACGACTTTCAGGGTGTCTACGGCGAGGACCGAGGGAGCGCGTATTTTGTCAACGCCGACGGCGAGACCGATACCGAGGCGCTTCGTGAACTCGTACCGCCCGAGTTCACGGACGCAGTCGCCCGTCTTCTGGAGTAGGGCGGTCCCGGACGGCGTCGTCGTCACCTTTATTGACTCCTCGATCCCACTCTGCCGTTCACGTGTTTTCACGAACGGCCGGCGGAATTAACAGATGTTCACGATTCTCGTCGGCAGTTCGGATCATATTTTAAAATCCGCCAGTAATCTGAACGAGTAACACAACCCTTATACGTAATACTGGCGTCGGTACGGTTGCAATGGCGAAAGGAAACGTTGATTTCTTCAACGACACAGGCGGCTACGGTTTCATTTCGACGGACGACGCGGACGATGACGTTTTCTTCCACATGGAAGACGTTGGCGGTCCGGACCTCGAAGAAGGCACAGACATCGAATTCGATATCGAACAGGCCCCCAAGGGCCCCCGGGCGACCAACGTCACCCGACTCTAATTCGGTTCGACTTCCCGTCTTCGGACGGGAATGCGGATTGTATTTTCTTTTGGACTCACCTGAGATAGCGACGGTGCTGTCGACGCATGCGTAGTTCCTGCCGAGAGTAGTCTCGACCACACGATCGGTTTTCGGTCATCTGCACGATAGCGGCCGCTCACCCAGGTGACCGTGCCTATCAAGTCCATGCCGTCCCTAGAGCGCATGATGCACAGTACGGAGGTACTCGTCGTCGGCGGTGGGGGAACCGGAACCGGAATCGCGCGCGACCTGGCGATGCGCGGACTCGACGTGACGCTTATCGATCGGGGCGGCCTCGGCATCGGGACGACCGGGCGCTCACACGGACTCTTGCACAGCGGCGCGCGCTACGCGGAGTCGGATGCTGCGGGAGCACGTGAGTGTATCGTCGAAAACGATATTCTGCGGGACATCGCGGGGGAATGTATCCGCGACACGGGGGATACTTCGTCAGACTGGCAGACGACGACCCGGAGTACTTCGAGGAGAAGTACCAGGCGTGTCTCGAACACGACATTCCCGCTGAACGGATCTCGCCGGAGGAGGCCCGCGAGGCGGTGCCTGATCTCGCCGAAGACGTCGAGGAGGTGATGGTCGTTCCTGACGGTGTGATCTACCCGTCCCGACTCGTCGCGGCGACCGCCGCCGATGCACGCGAGCACGGTGCAGCGATCTACCCGGACGCACCGGTGACCGAACTGCTCCGTGACGACGGCCGAGTGATCGGTGCGGCAGTCGACCACGGCATCGGGAAGATTCACGCCGACCACATCGTCAACGCGACCGGCGCGTGGGCCGGGCAACTCGGCGATATGGCGGGTGTCGATATCGAGATGAAGCCCACCCGGGGGTCATGATCGCGCAGGAGTACGACGGACTCGATATCGTACTCAACCGCGCTCGTGACCCGGACGACGGCGACATCGTCATCCCGCACGCAGAGCAGGTAGTGCTCGGGACGACCAGTGTCGAGGTCGAGGATCCGGACGAGTACGAGAAAGCGGACTGGGAAATCGAGCGGACCATCGAGGAGTGTGCCGAGATGTTCCCACCCGCGGCCGAGGCACCCGAGACCCGCACCTACTGGGGCGTCCGGCCACTGTACGCACCAGAGGAGGCTGAAACCGGGGGGCACGCGGTATCTCGCGCGGGTTCTTCGTGCTCGATCACGAGGAACGCGACGGCGTCGAGGGCTTCACCAGCGTCGTCGGCGGGAAGCTAACGACCCATCGCATGATGGCGGAGGCGGCCGCCGACTCGATAGCCGAGCGTCTCGGCGTCGACGAGCCATCTCAGACCACCGAAAAGCCGCTCTACGCCAGCCAGGACCCGGAGCAACTCGACGAACTCGTGGCGGAGTTCGATATCGACGGGCCGTCCGACGCGGACGTGATCGGGAGCGTACAGTAAGCCCGCGGTAGACCGCCTGTAATAGGCTCCCGGGGAGAGTCTCGACTACTACATATTTCAGAAGCGTATGGCTACTGTTTTCAAACCAATATACTACAGAAATCGAAGTAAGAGCGACTCGCGTCCTATTCCCCGAACTCTTCGATCAGTTCCGGTACGACCTCGAACAGGTCGCCGACGATTCCGTAGTCTGCCAGATCGAAGATCGGGGCGTTCGGGTCGGTGTTGACCGCGATGATCGTTTCCGCGCCCTTCATTCCGGCGACGTGCTGGACGGCCCCGGAGATGCCGATGGCGAGGTAGACGTCCGGCGTGACGACCTTGCCGGACTGGCCGACCTGCCGCCCCTTCGGAAGCCAGCCGTTGTCGATGATCGGCCGGGACGCCGACATGGTCGCGCCGAGGGTGTCGGCGAGGTCCTCGATCAGTTCCAGGTTCTCCTCCTCCTCGATCCCGCGGCCGATCGAGACCAGCAGGTCGGCCTCGGTGATGTCGACGTCGCCCGCGCCGACCTCCTCGAAGCCCTTTACCGTCGAGCGGACCGCGCTCTCGTCGATATCGACGTCGGCCGCCTCGATTTCGGCTTCGCCCGCTCCCTCAGTGACGGGCCACTCGGCGTCCCGGACCGTCACGGCGACGCCGTCGCCCGCGTCGACAGCGTTGGTCGTCGCGACCTTCGAGCCGTACATTTCGCGGGTAGCGACCAGTTCGTCGCCGTCGAGGTCGAGTTCGACGGCGTCGGGGACGTAGGGCAGGCCCAGACGCTCCGCGAGCGCGGGGCGGAATCTGCCCGTTGACCGTGTTCGGGAGCAGAAGTACCTGCGGCGCAACCTCGTCGTACAGTGCCGCGATAGCCTGCGTATAGACGTCGTGGTTGAACTCCTCGCCCGCTCCGACGGTCAGGATGCGGTCGACGCCCTCTCGGTTCAGATCGTCGGCGAACGCGTCGACGTCCCCGCCGATGACCGCGACGTGGAGGTCGCCGCCCGTCGAATCGGCGAGTTCGCGGCCGGCCGTAAGTAGCTCGAAGCTCACGTCACGGAGTTCGCCGCGGCGGTGTTCCGCGACGGCGAGAATATCCGTCATTCTGCCACCCCCTTCTCCCGAAGCACTTCAGCCAACCGTCCGGCGGTTTCGCTGGCTCCTCCTTCGATCAGTTCTACGTCGCTTTCGGTCTCGGGGACGTACATCTCCGTGACGTCGAGCGCGCTATCGGCCGCCGAGGGGTCGACGTCGAGGTCGGACAGCGTCTCGACGTCCAGGTCTTTGGCCTGTGCCTGCCGGATGCCGCGCAGGCTCGCGTATCGGGGCTCGTTGATCCCCGTCTGGATCGTTAGCACTGCTGGCAGTTCGACGTCGGTTAGCTCCTCGACGCCGCCTTCGAGTTCGCGCCGCACCGACGCGACGCCGTTATCGGCATCCAGATCGAGGTCGTTGACGACGGCTGCCCATTCGTAGCCCACGCGTTCGGCCAGCGCGACGCCAGTGCCGCCGAAGGCGTCGTCCTCGGCCTGGACGCCGGTGAGCACGAGGTCGGGGTCCTCGGCCTCGACGACCGCTCCGAGTATCTCCGCTTTTGCCCCGACGTCAAGCGTTTCGGTCGCTTCGAGGTCGTCATCCCAGATCCGGAGCGCGCGATCTGCGCCTTTCGCGAGCGCCATTCGGATCGTCTCGTCGCTTCGCTCGGGGCCGATCGTCGCCGTAACTACCTCGACGTCGTCCTCCGATTCGCTGATCTGGACGGCCTCCTCGACGGCGTAGTCGTCCCACTCGTTGAGATCGTACTCGCGGTACTGTTCGGCGATCTCGGTCCCACTGATCTCGAACTCGTCGCCGACCGTAACTACCTCTTTGACGGTCACCAGAACCTTCATGATTATCTATTGCACGCGGTACTCGCTAAACCTTTTTGAAACTCGGGATCCGTCGCTTCCCGTTGTCCTACTGCTCGGTCTCTGTGATATCCTCATCGGGGAGGCTAATGAGGTTCTCGCGGCCGATCCGCAGTTTGTCGATCCGACCGTCCTCGTCCATCGACGAGAGCAGTTGCGAGACTTTCGCGTTCGACCAGCCGGTCTCCGTGACGATGTTGGCCTGTTTCATCCGACCGCCGTTCCGCTCGATCAGGCGCATCACGCGCTCTTCGTCGCTGAGCAGGTCTGGATCGACCCCGTCGTCGGTCTCGTCGGCGTCGGACGCCATGGCCACCCCGCCCGTCTCGGTCTCCGCTGGCTCGTCGTGCTGTGTCGCGCCGCCGACTGCTCCCTCGTCGGGTAGACCGTCGGGCTGCTGGCCGTCAGGCGCGGTGATGGCCTCTGTCTCCCCGTTGGTGATGGTCGAGGAGAGAGCGCTTCCGATCGATTCTTCGTCCGAACGGTTCACCAGGAAGACCCCTGCGACGAGTGCGACGAGCAAGAGGAGACCGATTCCTCCTCCGACCAGTGCTATCGTCGAGAGTCCCCCGGTGGCTGGGGGTTCGACCGGTCCGCTGGTCGTGACGTAGGTGATCCGGATGTCGTTGGCCTCGAACGTTTCGGGGCCGGTCCACTGGGCGGACCGGTCCTCGAACCCACTGTCCGGCGGCGTATCGAGGCTGAATCCGTCCACAGCGTACCCGTCAGGTGCGACGATTACGAGCCGCTGGTCGTCGTTCAGGCTCGGGAGCCAGGTTTCGCCGTCACCCGACTGGAAGACGTCGGCAACTTCGACCCGGTCACCATCGACCGCGGCGAAACCCGTCCACGTGAACGACAGGGCGAGCGTCCCGGTTCCGTCCTCGACCGATCCGTTCCACTGCTCGTCACGGAGGATCATCTGGCGGTCCGTCGCTGCCGATGCACCGTCCGCGTACGTGCGGAAGGTATCGGTGGAGTAGCCGATGTCTTCCTCCCCGTTCTGGAGGTCCTCGACCAGTTGCTCGAAGGCCTCGCGGTCGGCTTCGTCCTCCAGTTCGTACCGGGTGCTCACGGTCCACTCGGCGTGGCCCTCGCCAGTTATCTGGACCCGGAGTGTCTGGCGGACTGACTCGTTGCCGTCGTCTTCCGCCTGCTGGAGCGTCTGCACGCTCTCGGACCACGGGACATCGTCGCCACTGATGGAGGGATCGGTGGGTGCGGCGACGGCACCACCTGATGCGGCCGCGAGGAGGGCACACGTAAGGATAACGACCACTAGGACGGCGGAAACCCGCATATAGACTCGTGTTATCTCCCGGTAGAAAACGCTTTCCATAGATAAAACGTCTCTACTGGTTATGAATTATCTCGCGCCTGCTCGTGGTGTTTCATCCAGAGTGCCGCTGGGAGACTAATCGGAGGGATCCGCGAACTTTTATATAGCAGACGCTTACATCTACGGTAATGACGCGCATCCTCGCGACACTGCTCGTCGCCCTCCTCGTCGCCTCCGCACCGATGACGGCCGTCGTCGGTGGCGTCGGCCCACCAACGTCCGGTCCGGACGACGTCGCCACCGCCTCGCTCTCCCAGACCGAGGTCACGGACCACGAAGGTATCACGTGGATTACGACCGGGAGCGACGCCAGGGCTGGCTCTGCCGAGCACGGTGCTGACCTTGGGAGCGCTCTCGCTATGGGTGATACGGAGTTCCGAACGCAGATCCAACTGGGGACCGTCGAACGCGCCTTCGAGAACGCGGAGTCGCCCGAACAACGGCAAGCGGTCCTCAATGAACACCTCGACGAGATCAAAGACCGGACAGTAGCGCTTCACGAGCGGGAAGCGGTGCTTGCAGCAGCGTACAGCAACGGCGAGATGGACGACAGCACCCTCCTCCGTGGCATTGCGGAGGTGAGCAAGGAGGCCCGGACGCTCCGGTCCGCGGCTGATACAGTCGACGAACTCGCCGAGACCGATCCCGAGGTGACGGTGAGTGTCCGCAATATCAAGGGCGATCTGAGCCGGTTCGATAGCCCGATCCGAACCCAACTGCTGGAAGCGACCTACGGTACCGCCGAGCGTGCGGGCCCGATACAGATCTCCGCGGCCGAGAACGCGCTGGTCCTGAGCACCCTCGACGAGTCGAGTTCGGACGCCGACGATCGGATCTACGTCCGTGAGGGCGTGCAGTTCGATCAGTTCGCGCCCGACGAACCGCCGACTTTCGAAAGTCTGACTGAACTCGACGACCGCGGCCCGGAGCTATACCCGTGGATCTACTCGAACCTCTTCGGCCTCGGGATCAGCGGCTACGACAGGCTGATCGCTCTCAGTCTGGATCATCCCCGCGGCGAGTCGACGTCGCATATCGACTTTAGTACCCAGGAAGTCGTCATGGAGTATCACACGCTTACCGTCGACTCGCTCTCGACGACCGCAACGGTCAGTCGGTCGAACGAGAACGCAACGGTCTCTAGTCACCGCGTCTCCGGGGGCGGCCCGGTCTGGGTATCGGTGACCGGTCCCGACTCCGAGGAACCCGTCGACGCGACGGTCTCAGTCGCCGGTCAGCAGTCGGTCGAGACGGACGAGGACGGCACTGCCTGGCTGCTTGCGCCCGAAGATGACGTCGAGGTGACGGCGACCACGGACGCGGGCGAGGTTTCGATCACGGTCCGGGAGTAGCGTCTCTGAAAACCACCGACAGTTCCTGATAGCGATCTATACTTCCCCAATACCGGTCTACAGATTTATACGCCAGTACGCGGCGATGGCAGGGTATGAGGACGCACGGGGACGTGCCGACGGATAGAGCACTCACGCCAGTCATCGGCGTCGTCCTTCTGGTCGGACTCACCGTCGTGATCGCCGGGGTAGCCGCCGGTGGCCTGCTCGCCGTTGAAGAGCCTGAGCCACCGCCGACAACGGTGCTCGACGTGACGGCCGACGCCGACTCGGATACGATCAGGGTCCGACATGCGCGCGGTGACGCGCTCGAACCGTCCGAACTATCGGTACGGATCGCTGTCGAGGGGACTGAACTGGACGAACAGCCACCAGTCCCGTTCTTTTCGGCAGACGGCTTCGCCCCCGGACCGACCGGTCCGTTCAACTCCGGGATGGACGACGACTGGACCGCAGGAGAGACCGGTTCCCTTCGGATCGCGTCGACGAACACACCGGGTGGGCTTGCCGCCGGCGAGTCGGTCAGCGTAACTATCGTTTACGACGAGCACGTCCTCGCTGAGAAAACTGTAACTGCCCGCTAAACGGCCCGTCTAGATGTCCTCGGGAACCGTCGCAACCGTCGTGATGGCGATGTCGGGCTTGTGGGAGGGGCCCATCAGGTAGTGGTCGAACTCCTCGTAGCCCGCCTGTTCGAACATCCGGTCCGCCTCCTCGTCGTCGTAGAACAGCATGATCGCGTCCGCAACCCGCTGCATGACCGAGTTTCGCGGGTTGTTCGGGCCGACGACGAGCACCTGCCCGCCGGGCTTGACGACACGCCGAAACTCCCGAAGCGCGTTGACCGGGTTCGGCCAGTATTCGATCGATCCCGACGACCAGAGGACGTCGAAGCTATTCGTCCGGTAGGGCAGTCGCTCCGCGTCCCCACGCGCGAACTTGACTGGGTCGTGCTTGCCGAGTTTGGCCCACGCTTTCTCCATCTGGTGGACGCTCTGGTCGAGTCCGTGTACGTTCTCGGTCTTTTCGAGCAATCCTTCGGTGGCAAAGCCGGTACCGGAACCGACGTCGAGGACGCGGTCGTCCTCGTCGATGTCGAGCAGAGCGATCGCTTCGGTTCGCATGGCCTCGTTCCAGATGAACGGGTTAATCTGATCGTACACCTGCGAGAGATACTTGTAGAACACCCGTGCGCGTCGTTTATTTTCGAGAACGCCCATTGCTACGCCGTTAGGACTGGGTGATCATAATCCTGACCGTTCGATGGTACGACGCGCCAGACCGCTTTCCAACCGGGTTGGATCTTAAACCCCCGCAAAATGAGCGGGCGCTGTTTCGCAACTACCTTATACGCCCATTCGCAATTATCCGCCTGCCAAAAGATATGCCGAGGCCAGAGGTCCTTGACCAAATTCAGACGGCGGAAGACGAAGCTGACGAGATCGTTGCGGAGGCCGAGGCGGAGCGGGACGACCGTATCGCCGAAGCCCGTGAGCGTGCCGAGGAGATCCGCGCGGAGGCGGAGGCCGAGGCACGAGAGTTGAAAGAACAGCGACTCGCGGAGGCCCGCGAAGAGATAGAGGACGAACGGGAGGCGATCCTCGAAGAGGGACGCCAGCAGCGTGAGGCGCTCGCAGAAGACGCAAGCGAGCGCGAAGACGACGCTGTCGAGTTCGTCCTCGATATCTTCGAGGAGGCGGTGCATGCTCAGACCTGAGCAGATGAGCAAGGTGTCGGTGGCAGGCTCCCGGACCGTGATGGAGCCGGTCATCGAGACCGTCCACGGGATGAATCTGGTGCACCTGAGTGACTACGACGGCTCTTGGGACGGCTTCGAGCACGGCGATCCGATCGAAGGCTCCGAGGACGCGTCGGAAAAACTCGTGACGGTTCGCGCGCTGGAGAGCATCCTCGACCTCGACGACGACGAAGCCGGCCCGAGCCGGATCGTCTCACAGGAAGAGATCGACGACGAACTCGACGGGATCCAGACCGAAGTGAACGAGCTCGACGACCGACGTGACGAGATTCGGGACGAGCTGCGGCAGGTCAACGAACGGATCGAATCGATCGAGCCATTCGTCGATCTCGGAATCGATCTCGATCTCCTTCGTGGCTACGACTCGCTCGAAGTGCGGGTCGGTCACGGCGACGTCGAGGAGATCGAAGCGGCACTGGAGGACGAAGAGACCGTCGACGCGTACGAGACGTTCACCGGCGACGAGGTCGTCGCGGTGTTCGTGTACCCGGTCGACGACGCCGAGGGCGCACTCGAAGACGCGCTCGTCGGTATCGAGTTCGCCGCACCTGAGGTGCCTGACAGCGACCGAGCGCCCGAAACGTTCCTCGCGGAACTTCGCGAGCGCAAAGGCGAGCTACAGGATCAGCGCGAGCAGATCGAAGCGGAACTCGCAGAGCTCAAAGAGGAAGTCGGGGGCTTCCTGCTGGCGGCCGAAGAGAAGCTCTCGATCGATGTCCAGCGTTCGGAAGCGCCCCTGCAGTTTGCGACGTCGAAGCGGGCGTTTATCGCCGAAGGCTGGATTCCAACGGAGCGATACGACGAGTTCGAGACTGAACTCCAAGATGCGGTCGGCAACCGACTGGAGGTCGAAGAGCTCGTTCGTGCGGACTACAACGAACAGGGTCACGCAACGCACGCCGAAGCCGTGGAACCCGAAGAGTCGGCGAGCGAGGAGCAATCGCCCGCCGAGGAAGAGGAACCGCCGAAAGCCGCGACGGATGGCGGACAGCCCGTCGGTGCTAACGGCGGCGCGACGATGATGGACGACTCCCCGCCGGTCGTGCAGGACAACCCCGACATCGCGGAGCCGTTCCAGATGATCGTCAACACGGTCAACCGACCGAAGTACAGCGAGATCGATCCGACGTTGATCGTGTTCCTCTCGTTCCCCTTCGCGTTCGGGTTTATGATCGGTGACATCGCGTACGGACTGCTCTATTTGGCGCTCGGGGTCGCACTGTACCGGTCCGAGTCCGTAGGGCTGCAGGCGATGGGTGCCATCGCTCTGTGGTGTGGTGTCTTCACGACTATGTTCGGCTATCTGTACGACGAACTGTTCGGGATCCACATGTACGAACTGGGGATCCACCTGCCGTTCGCAGGCGTGATATCGAAAGGGATCGCGTCGCCGGACTTCGTCAACTTCTGGCTCGTCGCTGCCGTGCTGTTCGGCATCGCGATGCTGAGCCTGGGCTGGATCGTCGGCTTCGTTAACGACCTCCAGCACGGCGTAGTCGAATCGGGCCTCGAGAACCTCTCGTGGGTCGTCGCACTCAACGGCTTTTTCGTCTGGGTCTTCTCCCAGCACCTCGCGTCCGGAAAGCCCGGCTTCATCGTCGGTCCGGAGGCGGCGCTCAACAACGGAGATATCGCTGGGTTCCTTACGTTCAGTGGCTTTCCGGAGACGGTCGGTCTCATCGGTCTGGGACTGTTCGTCGTCGGACTCGTCGGTATCGGTATCGGCGAGGGTGGTATCGGGCTGATCGAGACGCCCGCCTACATCTTCGGTCACACCCTCTCGTTCCTGCGGATTCCCGCAGTGTTGCTCGCCAAAGCCGGGATGGCCTTCGTGGTCAACCTGCTTGTCTTCGGTGAGTACGTCGACGCCGAGGGCCACACCGTATTCGGTCTGCCGACGCAGGATATCGCCGCGATGGATGCACAGTTCGCGGGACTGCTTCACATCGATGCAGTGCCGTTTGCCCTACTCCTGCCGATCGCCATACTCGTGTTTGTAATCGGACACATCTTTGTCCTGCTGCTCGGTATCACGTCCGCAGGTATCCAGATGGTCCGTCTCGAGTATGTCGAGTTCTTTCAGAAGTTTTATGAAGGCGGCGGGGAGAAATATCAACCGTTCGGTTACGATCGAAGTCACACAACTCAAGACTGATTACAAACATGGAAGCTGCACTACTTACGACACTGGCTGAGACGGCAACGTTCCTGAACACGAACGCGATGAGCCCCGAAGCGGCACAGAACCTGGGCAATGGCTACGCGCTGGCAGCGGCCGGCATCGCTGTTGGTCTCGCGGCACTGGGCTCCGGATATGCGGAACGAGGTATCGGATCCGCTGCAGTCGGCGCTATCGCCGAGGACGAAGACCTGTTCGGTAGGTCGCTGGTTCTGACAGTACTACCGGAGACGCTCGTGATCTTCGCGCTCGTCGTCTTCATCCTGGTACTGGTGCAGTAGAGCCCCGACCAACCTCTATTTACAACCATGAGTTTAGAAACGGTAGTTGAGGACATACGAGACGAAGCCCGCGCGCGTGCGGAGGAGATCAACTCCGACGCCGAAGAGCGCGCCGACGAGATCGTCGCCGAGGCCGAGGCGGAGCGAGAGGAGCTCATCGCCGAAGCCGAAGCGGAGGTCGAAAAACAGATCGAACAGGAACAGGAACAGCGTCTTTCCAGTGCGAAGCTCGAAGCAAAGCAGCAGCGCCTCGAAGCCCGCCGAGATACGCTCGAATCCGTCTACGATCAGGTCGAAGAAGAACTCGCCACCCTCGACGAGGAGACCCGCAAAGAGCTGACGACGGCACTGCTCGATGCGGCCGCGGTCGAGTTCGACGACGGAGCGGACGTCGAGGTATACGGCCGTGCCGACGACAAGGAACTGCTCGAATCGATCCTCGAAGAGTACGACGGCTTCGAGTTCGCAGGCGAGCAGGACTGTCTCGGCGGCGTCGTCCTCGAGAGTGACACGTCGAACATCCGCGTGAACAACACCTTCGATTCCGTGCTGGAGGACGTCTGGGAGGACAACCTTCGAGACATCAGCGCACGGTTGTTCGACCAATGAGCTCGATCGGTGCATCGAATCCCGAGTACGTCAACGCCCGCGTCCGGGCTCGACGAGCGGCGCTCCTGTCGGATGAGGATTATCGGAAACTGATCCGAATGGGGCCCGGTGGCATCGCGCGGTTCATGGAAGAGACCGAGTACGAGACGGAGATCAACGCCCTCGGTGCGCGCTACAGCGGCACCGATCTGATCGAGTACGCACTCAACCAGAACCTCGCAAAGCACTTCCACGACATGCTCGACTGGTCGGAGGGGCGACTGAACGATCTGATCGCCCGGTACCTCCGCAAGTACGACACGTGGAACATCAAGACGGTCATCCGTGGCGTCTACTCCGACGCGTCGGCCGAAGCGATCCAGTCCGATCTGATCCGGGCGGGCGAACTCGAGCCCGAGTTCCTCGACCGGCTCTCCGAACTGGAGACCATCGAAGCGGTGGTCGAACAGCTCGACGAGACGCTGTACGGTGACGCGCTCGCAGACGCCCTCGAGGAGTTCGAGGACGACGGCGTGCTCGTTCCGCTGGAGAACGCAGTCGACCGGGAGTTCTACACGCACTTACTCGACGACCTGCCGACTGGCTGGAACGAGGGGCCGATCGGCCGGTACGTCGAGTTCCTGCAGGCGGAGATCGACTTCCTGAACGCGCGGAACGCGCTTCGGATAGCACGGAGCGGTGCCGACCTCGATCCGGCGGCGTACTTCATCGAAGGTGGAACGCTGTTCACCCCCAGTGATCTTCGATCGCTGGCGACGAACACCGACCAGTTGATCACGCATATCCGGGAGAGCAGGTACGGTGAGGACCTGTCGACCGCACTCGACGAACTGGAGGAGGCCGATACGCTCATCCAGTTCGAGCACGCGCTCGACGCGGCACTGCTGGAGTACACGGATCGACTGTCGACTGTCTATCCGGTGTCGATCACCGCCGTGATGTCGTATATTCTCGCCAAAGAGCGGGAAGTCGAGAACATCCGTGCGATCGCACGCGGTCGCGAAGTCGGACTCGACGAAGCGGAGATCGAGGAGGAACTGGTGATACTATGAGCCAGGAGATAGCAGTCGTCGGCAGTCCCGAGTTCACGACCGGCTTTCGACTCGCCGGGGTCCGTGAGTTCCACAACGTCGCCGACGACGAGAAAGACGATGACCTCGACGACGCGGTTACCGCAGTGCTCGAGGACGAGGGGATCGGAATCGTCGTCATGCACGACGACGACCTCGATCACCTCTCGCGGAACGTCCGGCAAGACGTCGAGACGAGCGTCGAACCCGTCGTCGTTACGCTCGGTGGCGGTGCCGGGAGTGGCGGACTGCGCGAACAGATCAAACGGGCCATCGGTATCGATCTGATGGACGAAGACGAAGAGAGCTAAATCATGAGCAAAGCAACAGATACGGACACTATCCAGGAGGACGGTGTCATCGACAGCGTGAGCGGACCTGTCGTGACGGCGGCCGACCTTGATGCCCGGATGAACGACGTCGTCTACGTCGGCGACGAAGGGCTGATGGGCGAGGTCATCGAAATCGAAGGCAACGTCACGACGATTCAGGTGTACGAGGAGACGTCGGGTGTCGGACCCGGCGAACCCGTCGAGAACACGGGCGAGCCACTGAGCGTGGATCTCGGTCCCGGCATGCTGGACTCCATCTACGACGGCGTCCAGCGTCCCCTCGACGTCCTCGAAGGAGAGATGGGAGCGTTCCTCGACCGTGGGGTCGACGCACCCGGTATCGACCTCGACAAGCAGTGGGAGTTCTCCCCGACCGTCGAGGAGGGCGACGAGGTCGAGGCCAACGACATCATCGGCACCGTCCCGGAAACCGAGAGTATCGAGCACAAGGTAATGGTGCCCCCGATTACGAGGGTGGCGAGGTCAGCGCCATCGAGGCCGGCCAGTTCACCGTCGAGGAGACGGTCGCCGAAGTCGACAACGGCGAAGAGATCCAGATGCACCAGGAGTGGCCGGTCCGCAAACAGCGGCCGGCCGAAGAGAAGCGCACGCCGAAGACCCCGCTGGTCTCCGGACAGCGCATTCTCGACGGTCTGTTCCCGATCGCGAAAGGCGGGACAGCCGCGATTCCGGGCCCGTTCGGTTCCGGGAAGACCGTTACACAGCACCAACTCGCCAAGTGGGCTGACGCGGACATCGTCGTCTACGTCGGATGTGGCGAGCGCGGTAACGAGATGACCGAAGTGATCGAGGACTTCCCGGAACTCGAAGACCCGAAGACCGGGAAGCCGCTGATGAGCCGAACCTGCCTCATCGCGAACACCTCGAACATGCCCGTCGCCGCCCGTGAGTCCTGTATCTACACGGGAATCACCATCGCGGAGTTCTTCCGCGACATGGGCTACGACGTCGCACTGATGGCCGACTCCACCTCGCGGTGGGCCGAGGCCATGCGCGAGATCTCCTCGCGACTCGAGGAGATGCCCGGCGAAGAGGGCTATCCGGCCTACCTCGCCGCTCGCCTCGCACAGTTCTACGAGCGAGCCGGCTACTTCGAGAACATCAACGGGACCGAGGGATCGGTCTCCGCCATCGGCGCGGTCAGCCCGCCTGGCGGGGACTTCTCCGAGCCGGTCACCCAGAACACCCTGCGGATCGTCAAGACGTTCTGGGCGCTCGACGCCGACCTCGCGGAACGACGGCACTTCCCGTCGATCAACTGGACAGAGTCGTACTCGCTGTACCGCGATCAGCTCGATCCGTGGTACCGAGACAACGTCGCGGAGGACTATCCGGAGATCCGCCAGTGGGCGATCGACGTCCTCGACGAGGAGGGCGAACTCCAGGAGATCGTCCAGCTCGTCGGGAAGGACGCCCTGCCCGAGGACCAGCAGTTGACGCTGGAGGTCGCCCGCTACCTGCGCGAGGCATGGCTCCAGCAGAACGCGTTCCACGACGTGGACACCTACTGCGAACCGAACAAGACCTACCGGATGCTTCAGGCTATCAAGGCGTTCAACGACGAGTCGTTCGACGCGCTTGACGCCGGAGTGCCGGTCGAGGAGATCCAGGACATCGACGCCGCGCCGCAGCTGAACCGGATGGGCGTCGCCGAGGACTACGAACAGTTCATCAGCGACCTGGAAGACGACATCGCAGACCAGACGCGGGAGCTGTACTAACAATGAAAGAATATCAGACAATTACGGAGATCAGCGGCCCGCTGGTGTTCGCCGAGGTCGACGAGCCGATCGGGTACGACGAAATCGTCGAGATCGAGACCCCTAACGGCGACATCAAGCGCGGACAGATACTTGAATCGAGCGAGGGGGTCGTCGCGATTCAGGTCTTCGAGGGAACCGAAGGGATCGACCGCAAGTCGTCCGTTCGCTTCCTCGGCGAGACCATGAAGATGCCCGTCACCGAGGACCTGCTCGGACGGGTGCTCGACGGCTCCGGGAACCCGATCGACGGCGGTCCGGAGATCGTCCCCGACGAGCGGATCGATATCGTCGGCAAGGCGATCAACCCCTACGCCCGCGAGTATCCCGAGGAGTTCATCCAGACTGGCGTCTCGGCCATCGACGGTATGAACACCCTCGTTCGCGGTCAGAAACTGCCGATCTTCTCCGGATCGGGACTGCCGCACAACGACCTCGCACTCCAGATTGCCCGGCAGGCGTCCGTGCCGGAAGAGGAAGAGGAGGGCGAAGATGGCTCCGAGTTCGCAGTGATCTTCGGTGCGATGGGGATCACACAGGAGGAGGCAAACGAGTTCATGAACGACTTCGAGCGCACCGGCGCGCTGGAACGGTCGGTCGTCTTCATGAACCTCGCGGACGACCCCGCAGTCGAGCGGACGGTCACGCCGCGACTCGCGCTCACCACGGCCGAGTATCTCGCCTTCGAGAAGGATTACCACGTGCTGAGTGATCCTCACCGACATGACCAACTACTGTGAGGCGCTCCGAGAGATCGGTGCCGCACGTGAGGAGGTCCCGGGACGACGTGGCTACCCCGGGTACATGTACACCGACCTGGCCCAGCTCTACGAGCGCGCCGGTCGGATCGAGGGCCGCGATGGATCGGTCACGCAGATTCCGATCCTGACGATGCCCGGCGACGACGACACCCACCCGATCCCCGACCTGACCGGCTACATTACGGAAGGTCAGATCTACATCGATCGGGATCTCAACAGCCAGGGTATCAAACCGCCGATCAACGTCCTACCGAGCCTCTCTCGGCTGATGGACGACGGTATCGGCGAAGGACTCACGCGCGTCGACCACGCCGACGTCTCCGACCAGATGTACGCGGCGTACGCCGAGGGTGAGGACCTGCGCGACCTCGTGAACATCGTCGGCCGCGAAGCGCTCAGCGAGCGGGACAACAAGTTCCTCGACTTCGCGGACCGCTTCGAGGAGGAGTTCGTCCAGCAGGGCTACGACAACAGCCGTTCGATCGACGAGACGGTCGAACTCGGCTGGGACCTGCTCTCGATGCTCCCGAAAGAGGCTCTCAACCGGATCGACCAAGACCTCATCGCGGAGCACTACCGCGAGGACGAGGGCGAAACCGTCGAAGCGACTGCCGACTGATCGGTCTCGAACTTTCTTCGGCCGTTTTCAACAGACTGAGCCGTGGCTCCGTCGATACGACACGTCGGCAAAACGGCTGCTCGCGGTTCAGGCGTCTCTGAAGAACTCGTCTTGCTCGAAGGCCTCGTCTTCGCCCTGCACGTCGAGCACGTCGAGCGCCGTCACTTCGGCGTCGATATCGAGCATGCCGGAGAGGCTTGGTTCGGTCCGGCCGTTGTCGCTACTGACCAGTTCCTTGACGTAGAGTCCGCCTGCGCCGTGGAGTTCGATATCGGCGTGACGCTCGTCTTCGAGTTCGCCGTCGACTTCGTACACGTCTCGCGTGCGCGTGATACTGGCTCGGCGGTGGTCGACGCGCTCGGGCGTGAACTGCTCGACGGTCGTCCCCTCCAGTTCGTCGAGGGCCGCCTGAAATTCGGCTTCGTCGACCGGTTCGTCGAACTCGACGTCCATCCGGTAGGTCTTGCTCGCTTCTAGCTCTTTGACGCGCTCGACCATCTCGTGGGTGGCGAGTCGGAGTCCTCGACTTCGACTGCGCCCTCGGCCGCCTCGTTGATCCGCGCTTCGAGCGCCTCGACGTCCGGGCTACGGTAGTGGGGTTTCTTCACTTCGGCGACGAACGGTCGGCCGTGCTCGAGCATCCGCGCATCGACGTCCTCGCGCCCAGCACCGTGGAAGACGCCCTCCTCGCCCTCCATGGCGTCCCGGACGAGCGGCGCGACGTAGCCCTCGACGCTGTCGTCGTAGAGGTAGCCGCTCCCGCCGCAGTACTCGCAGTCGACCTCGCCGTCGGGGCCGAGCTCCTTGCCGCTGCCGCCGCACTCCCGGCATGGCCACTCTGTCTGGGGAATGTCCCGTTCGAGTTTGCGATAGCGGCCGTAGACGAACGCGGGGTTGACCTGGATTTCGACGTCGCCGTCGCGTTCGAGATTGAGCAGGGCGAGCACATCGGGTCGCTCGAAGTCGACCATGGTGTCCGTCTTCTGGCCGACGCGTTTGCCGACCTCGCGGTTGAATTCGGATTTGAACAGTTCGCCCGCATCCTCGTCGAGTCCGGCGTCCGCCCGGAGCAGTGCGTCGTTCTCCTCGATCAGCGGTGGCGTACGCGTCCCGACCTGATACGTCTCGAAGTGGACGCCCTCGAGCGCCTCGGCGACGCGGTCAGCCCACGCGTCGTACTCGCCACAGAAGCCCTCACAGACCCAGCAGTCCTCGGGTGGCGTCGATTCGTAGTCGGTATCGTCTTCCAGTGCGATGGTCGTCCGGAGTCCCATACCCCGTTCGTCGTTCGTCAGCCCGAAACTCCGGTCCGCGAAGGGACGCCCGAGGCAGGCGTCACAGAGCGGTCCGGTCTCCAGAAGTGCACGGGCGTCCTCGATAACCGTCATACCTCTATCCAGTCGGAGCGTGGGTAACTACCTTGTGGAAGCCAGTCGGCGAGTCCCGCCCGATCTCTCTCGCTTACAACTGCCCCCGACCGAGCAGGACGTACAGCAGGACGCCGAGAAACGGCGCGAAAAAGACCACGAGCGCCCAGAGGACCGCCGATTGGGGGCTGTTCCGTTGTGCATCGGAGTAAGTCCACACGATCAGGCCGACGTAGACGGCGAACAGTAGCAGGCCGAACAACAGGAAGAAGCCGCCGACTGCGCCGGACTGCAGGACGGTGATGGAGGGCATTATAATATATCATTGAATAAAGTGGAATAAATTCTTTTTGGCCAACAGGTCGAGTCGACGCCCCTTTTTATCCGCCCGGCTATCTCCGAGTATGCGACAGTTCATCGTAATCGGCCACGACGCCCCCATCGAGTCGGAGTTCGCGCTCTCTGATCTCGCGGGCGGGGCGGGCCGCCTCGACATACTCTGCCGGTGTGTTAACTCCGCGTTCTTCCTCTCGCACGATCTCCGCGAGGACGTCCGCGTGCATCTCGTTCTCCAGGACGAGTTCACGGTCACCTTCGAGGGGAGCGACCTCCGGCGACTCAACCCCGACGAGCGCTCGACGGCCGCGCTCGTCCGAAACGCGCTCGAACAACGTCAGGAAGCGATCGGTCATATCCCCGTCGAGACGTCGCCGGGCGTCTCGCTCACGCGAATCGGCTTCGAGGAGCTACTCGACGACGTCGCCAGCGAGGGATCGATCGTCCAACTGCACGAGGACGGCGACCCCATCTCGGACGTCGAACCGCCGACCGATCCGATCTTCGTTCTTTCGGACCACTACGACTTCGAGGAGTGGGAGGCGGAACTGCTGGCGTCGACGACTGATCGGCGGGTCCGACTCGGCCCGAATCGACTCCACGCTGATCACGCGATCACTGTCGCACAGCACTATCTCGACACCGACGGCTACACGCGATTCTGACGCTCGTTTGGGCACAGTCCGGAAGCGTTAAAAACGATACTCCCCTTCCTTCGTGTGCGGGCCGGTGGGGTAGCTTGGTATCCTTCGGCCTTCGGGTGGCCGTAACCGCGATTCTGAATTCGCGCCGGCCCACTTTTCCCGCATTCCATCACCGCGAGCGTAGCGAGCGGTCCGGAATGCGTGGAAAATCCATCCAAGCGAATTCAGAATGAGGCCGAGGTTCTGCGCAAAGCGCAGGTTCTCGGACGTAATTCGAGCTTCGCGCCGGCCCACTTTTCCCGCATTTTCTACCTGCGAGCACCAGCCTTCGGGTGGCCATAACTCGAACTTCGCGCCGGCCCTGCTCACAGACGCTACCTGAGCCATTGGAGATCTCGAACTGCCGGCGGCAGTAGTTTTATGCTGGACGTTAAACTGTCGACGTATGGATACTCTTGAGATCGGTCTCCGCCTGGTCGCCGGAGCACTGTTTATCCTGGGGAATGCCTTCTTCGTCGCCACCGAGTTCTCCCTGACGCGTGTGCGCCAGTACGACGAGTCGGAGTTCGCAGAACCCGGCTTGCGGCGCGCCTGGGAGATGACCGAGGATCTGGAGATCTATCTCACGAGCTGTCAGGTCGGGATCAGCGCGACGAGCATCGCTGTCGGTATCATCGCAGAGCCTGCGCTTTCGGGACTGTTCGAGCCGTTCTTCGAGAACACGGTGCTCGCGTCGGTCGGCGCTGCTGGGATCATCGCCTTCGTCATCATCAATCTCGTCCATCTGACCCACGGCGAGCAGACGCCGACCTATCTCGGGGTCGAGCGGACGAAGTTCGTCGCCCGCCACGGCGCGACGCCGCTGTACTGGTTCACGAAACTCATCTCGCCAATGATTGCGATCGGTGACAGCGTCGCCAAGTGGACGCTCAGCCTGTTCGGCGTCGAGATGACGGGCGCGTGGCTGGAGAGCCAGACCGAACGGGTTCGATCCCGGGCGGAGCTTCGACATCGGCTGACGACGCTGCTCGACCGCGGGGACCTCCCCAGAGAACGCCTTGAGGAGGTGCTCAACGCGTTCACCATCGGTGAGATCCCGGTTCGAGACGTCATGACGGAGACCGAGGACATCGTGTTCGTCTCGACGGCACTGTCGGCCGAGGAGAACCTCGACCGTATCGGATCGAGTCCCCACACTCGCTTCCCGCTGATCGGCGAGGAGCCAGCGGAGTTTCTGGGAATCGTCTACGTGCCGACCGTTGTCGATGCGTTCGACGACCTCCGGGCGGGCGAGCGGTCGTTCGAGGATATCGCGACGCCGCCGATGACCCTCGGTACGGACGTCCACCTCAGCGAAGCGATCGACCGGTTTCAGGCCCAGAAACAGGAACTCGCACTGGTGCTGGACGACGACGAGGTGGTCGGGCTGATCACGGCGACCGACGCGCTCGAAGCCGTGGTTGGAAAGCTCGAAGACCCGCTCGACGTGGAGATCACGGACACCTGATCGGCGATCAGGACAGTTCCTCTCTGATCGCCGACCGCTTGACGAGCGCAAAGCCCGTACAGATGAGGGCGAACCCGGCGACGGTCGTGAGCGTGAGGCCCTCGTCGAGCAGGAGCCAGCCCACCAGCGCCGCGAAGACCGGTGCCACGTAGGAGACGAGGTTGATCTCGATGGGGCCGACCCGGTCGAGCAAGTCGAAGTAGATGAGGAAGCCGAGGCCGCTGGCGACGACGGCGAGGTAGCCGAGCGCCAGCAGGGACTCGGTCGTCCAGACGATAGCGTCCACCGATTCGCCGAGTACGAGCGCGACCCCGTGAGTGAGCACCGCGCCGACGAGCATCGACCAGGCCTCCATCGTCTCGATGTCCATCCCGGAGTCGAGGGCCCTCGTGAGGACGGAGCCGAGGGCGAAGGACGTCGCGGCGAGAAGGACGAGGAACTTGGCGGTAGTGCCGTCTCCTGTCAGGTTTGCAGGGTCGGGCGACGCAAGCACGACCGCACCGACGAGACCGATCAGTAGGCCGGTGACACCGACGAGCGTCAGTCGCTCGGACGGGAGGAAGGCCCTGGCGAACACCGTCGTCAGGAGGGGCGAGAGTCCGACGATGACCGCGGCGATGGCGCTGGTCACCGCGGGGCTACTTTCGCCGTAGAAGAGGAAGGCGTGGTAGCCAGCGATGATCAGCGTCGCACCGATGGCGACGTCCGACCACTCGCGGCGGCCACGCGGGATCGGATCGTCGACGGCGTAGGCCGCGTACGCGAGCATGACGATGCCGGCGACGTCGAACCGGAGCGCGGCAAACGTTACTGGTGGAAAATACGCTGCCCGGCGTTGATCGCTACGAACGCAGAGCCCCAGACGGCGGCGAGCAACAGGAACAGCGAGAGGGTACGATAGCGGCTCACGGCTCACCTGCTCGCGCCACTGGCCAAAAGCTTGCGGAAACGGCCTGGGTCGGGGGCAATCGGTGTTCCCTGTTCGTTACTCGTCCGCAGACGTCTTTGCCGGGGGCTCAGCGAGTGGCTCCTCGATATCGAGCAGTTCGGCGCTTTGCTCCCAGAGGCGCTGTGCGGCGACGGTGTCCTGTGCCGCATCCGAGGGCGTCGTAACGCTCTGGCCGGAGAAGTAGCGCCCGAAGACGTCTGCGGTCCTCGGTGATACTGCGAGATTCACCAGTGCGGCGGCCCCGTCAGCCACCGACGTGACGCCGGGAACCACATCGAGTTTCCCGAACAGGCTGGAGAGCGGGCCGGGAAGGAACCGGCTGAAGCCGCTGCCGGGGATCGCACCCGGATGGAGGCTGTTGGACGTGACGTCCCGATCAGCGGCGTCGAGCCGTCGCGCCAACTCGGTCGCGAAGAGGATGTTTGCCAGTTTCGAGTGGCTGTACGCCCACATCCCGGCGTCCGGTTCGGTAACTCGATCCAGATCCAGCGACGCGCCCTGGTGGGCACCTGAGGCCGTCGTGACGACGCGGGCGTCCGGAGCGAGGTGATCCAGTAGCTCTGCGGTCAGCAAGTACGGCGCGAGGTGGTTGACGTGGAACGTGTACTCGACGCCGAGGTCGGTCAGTTCGCCGCCACGGAAGAATCCGCCGGCGTTGTTGACGAGCACGTCGAGCCCATCGGTTTCCTCTCGAACCGTTGCCGCGAGTTCCTCGACGGCATCGGTATCGGAGAAGTCGGCCCGGACGAACGTCGCCTCCGCGCCGAGCGCGGTGAGTTCGTCGACCACGCTCTCGCCTTTCCACGGATCGCGGCCGTGGACGATCACGTCCGCGCCCAGTCGACCAGCGCCAGCGCGGCGTGACGGCCGATGCCGCTCGTCGAACCGGTGACCAGCACGTCCATTCCGGTACAGTCGACGTCGTCGACGCCAGCAATCACTTCTGGGAGTTCGCTCATTACTCGTGTCAAGGGTCGAACGAACAAAACGGTACGGCAATCCGGACACCTCGTCCCGGCGATACCCCCGTGATCTCACCAGTTACCGAAGAGTCCGCCGCCCGCGACGTCCTCTTTCACCACCTCGGCGACGTGCTCGCCGCTTAGGAGACACATCGGGACGCCGATTCCGGGGTTGACGTCGCCGCCGACGTAGTATGCGCGGTCGACGTTCGGAACCTTGAATCCGGGGCGCATCGGCCCGGTCTGTTCGAGAGTGTGGGCGAGGCCGAGCGCCGTCCCGCCGAGCTTGTTGAACTGGGCTTTGTAATCGCTGACGCAGGCCGAGTGCTCGACGCGAATCCGGTCGTGCAGGTCGACGCCGACGTGCTCGGCGAGGCTGTCGAGCACGTCGTCACGGAACCGTTCTCGTTGCTCGGGGTCGTCGTCGAGTTCGGGCGCGACCGGGACGAGGACGACCAGCGTCTCGGCGTCCTCGGGTGCAACTGAGGGGTCGGTCTGGGACGGAACGTTGACGTAGTACGCCGGATCCTCGGGCCATCCGGACTCCTCGAATATCGACTCGAAGTGGTCGCTCCAGTCCGTCGGGAGCACGAGCGTATGGTGCTCGAACTCGTCGAGGTCGCCGTCGATGCCGAGATACAGCATGAACGCCGAGGGAGCGAGGGTTCGGCTGTCCCAGTACTCGCCGTCGCCGCCGACCAGCGAACCGATCGGCCGTGAGCCGACTACGTCATCCGGGAGGAGGTCCCGCTCGACGTGTGCGGGCGGGGCGTTGTTGACGACCCGGTCGTGGCTCGTCGTCCCTCCCCGGTGGTCGACGGAGATACTCGACTGTCCCGGCTCCAGCCCGGTCACCGGCGTCTCCGTCCGAATCTCGACGCCCTGCTCGCGGGCGACCGACTCCAGCGCGTCGATGAACGCCGACATCCCGCCCTGTGGATAGTAGACGCCAAGCCCGTAGTCGACGTGGCTCATCAGGGTGTACAGCGCCGGCGTGTTGTACGGCGACCCACCGAGGAAGACCAGCGTGTACTGAACCAACTGTCGGAGCTTGGGGTGATCGAAGTACTCGCTGACGTGCTCGTCCATCGTCCCGAGGAAGTTGATTCCCCGGCCCGAGCGCGCAACGTCAGTCGAGACGTAATCGCGTAGCCGCCAGCGGTTGGCCATGACGAACCGGTTCATCCCAGCTCGTAGGCCTCTTCGGCCTGATCGAGATACCGCTCGAATGCCTCGCCACCGCCGTCCTCGTAGAACTCGAACAGCTCCGCGGCGGCGCCCGGATCGGCGGGTACGTCGACGCTGTCGCCGTCCTTCCAGTACACCCGGTAGTTCGGGTCGAGCCGTTCGAGGTCGTAGTAGTCGGTCGGCTGACTGTCGAAGTGCTCGAAGAAGCGCTCGAACAGTTCGGGCATCAGGTACCACGACGGACCAGTGTCGAACTGGAACTCGCCGTCGACCAGTGTCCCTGCGACGCCGCCGACCGCCGAGCGCTGTTCGTAGACCGTTACGTCGGCCCCGTCTCGGGCGAGATACGCCGCCGCGGAGAGGCCGCCGATGCCGGCACCGACGATGCCGATAGACGTACCAGCGAGGGACGTATCAGCGAGGGTTCGTGTCACACTCCGCCGGTTAGGACTGGACTGTTGAATGGGTGGCCCGTCCGATGTCGGGCTTTTTAAGGAACGTACCAGATGCCCCGCTTGAAGTCGAGCCACTCGCCGACGACGACGTGCGGGAGGGCGACGATACAGACGAAGATCGTGTAGAACGCGACCAGCCCCGGCAGCAGTCCCTGCGTCCCGAGCGGGTTGGGCGCGACGAACCAGAGCGTCGCCGCGACGAGTCCGGTCGCAGCGCGCCGACGATCAGGACGCCCCAGACGACCGGGACGGGGAGGCCCTGTCCGTCGTCCGGCTCCTTGCGGTTAGCGACGAACGTGCGGCCCGACTGTCGCATGGAGTACCAGAGCGGAAAGTACAGTCCGATCGAGATAACCACGGGGACGGCGGCGAAGTAGCCCACGAGCAACGACGTCTCGCCGACGTCGGCGAGCCACTCCGTCGATCCGCCACTGCGACGTAGCCCCAGACGAGATGGGCGAGTAGCGCGAGGCCGTAGACGCCGCCCAGCAGGGGAGTCATCAGTTCCATCCGGCCGTGTAACGCCCCGACTGCACCGGCGTCGAACATCGAGACCATGTAGGAGGCAAAGCCGTAGAACGTCTCCGGCCAGAAGAGTAGGGGGACGATCATCACCGCGCCTCCGCGGACGAACGCGGCGAGGGCACGCTGTGGCTCGCTTTCGAGGTGGTCGCTCCCGACCAGCGCGTCCATCACCCGGAGGTCGCCGTGGCCGCCTTTAGCCACTGCCGTTGCGAAGGCCAGCGAGAGCGCGAGCAACGGCGCGACGAAGAACAGCGCGATGAACCCGGCCACGAACGTTACGTACATCGCGACGTACTTCGCGCCCATCGGGAGCCCTCGCCGCCGGAGGTTCTCGAAGTGCTCGTAGCCGCCGTGGGGGAGGTTCAGCCCGACCATCCCCACGAGATAGATGACCATCTGGAGTTCGAGCGAGGGCATCGTCCCGGTGAGACCCGCGCCGACGAAGACGACCAATAGCGCGAGCAAGGCCCCTCGCGACGCGTGAATCGCCCAGTTTTCGATACGTTTCGTTCGGGTCTCGGTCAGTTGCCACGTTCCCGTTCCCATACGCGTCGCTTAGGATCGAAGTCGGTTGTTCCGCTGGGTTCGTTCTGTGGCGTTTTATATGGTCAGGTTCGGCGTGCTCCAGTTCCGGCTCGTCCGATCGCTTCGAGATCGATCCGTCCGCCGGGCATCGGGACGCCATCGTAGGGATCCTCGTCGAGCAGCAGGGAGCCGTCGAGATCCGCGTAGTCGAGCAGTGGTGCGAGATGCGCAGCGGCGGCAATCGACGCGTTCGACTCGTACATGCAACCACACATCACCTCCAGTCCGTGAGCGTGAGCAGTCTCGACGATCCGTCGGGCCTCCCGGAGACCGCCACACTTCATCAGTTTGAGGACGGCGACGTCACACCGGTCCGCGATCCGTGGGATGTCCGTGGCCCGCTCGACGGACTCGTCGACCGCCACCGGTAGCTGCGAGTGCTCGTAGACGTAGCGAAGCCCCTCGGGGTCCTCGGCGGGAACTGGCTGTTCGACGAACTCGATCCCGTAGGGGGCGATCCGATCGATGGTCTGGATCGCTTCCGTGGGCGACCAGGCCTCGTTGGCGTCGACCCGGATCGTCGCGTCCGGGGCCGTCTCGCGGATCGTCCGCACGATCGCCTCGTCCCGGTCGGTGCCGAGTTTGACCTTCAGGACCTCGTAGCCCCGCTCGGTCGCCGTTGCGACTTTCTCCCGGATCGTCTCGGCGTCGTCGATGCCGATCGAGTAGGACGTCCGGATGCTCTCCGTCGGGTCGAGTCCCCAGTAGCGGTACAGCGGCAGATCGAGACGCTTCGCGACGAGGTCGTGTAGCGCGATACTCACCGCCGCCCGGGCGCTGGGGTTCCCCGGACCGTCTCGTACATCCGGCGCTCGATCCTGGCGAGTTGGTGTGGATCCCCGACGGTCTCGACGACGTCAGCAGGGCCGGCAGGACGGCTTCGACGGTCTCGACGGTCTCGCCGTAGTGGGCCGAGGGTGCCGCGCCGCCGATTCCGGTCCGGCCCGCCTCGTCTTCGATCCGCACGAGTACGGTTTCGGCGTGTGTCGTCGTCCCTCGCGCGATGGTAAAGGGGAACTCGAACGGCAGTTCGACGTGCTCGACGGCGGCATCGAGCGTCATACCACCACCTCCAGCAGGTCGTCGGTGCCGTACCGGAGCACGTCGGTCGCCGGCGCGTCGAGCGCGTCCCCGTAGTCGACGACGGCTTGCTCGGCTTCCCCGTCGTCGAGTCCGTCCGTGTTGAGCGCGCCGGCGACGACCGACGCCGAACTGACCGGCCCGGCGAGGCCCTCGTAGAGGTCGACGTACTGGTCTACCGGTGGGAGCGAAAACGACTCGTAGCCGTGGATTCGCTCCCGGCCCGCGTCGTGACAGAGGACCAGCGCGTCGGGCAACGCGCCGTGGAGGATCCCACAGGTCACCGCGGAGTAGGCCGGGTGGACGATGCTTCCCTGCCCCTCGACGAAGAGGTACTCGTGCTCGTCTCCCCGTTCGAGTATCATCTGCTCGACCGCCCCCGCGGTGAAATCGCTCACGACGCGGTCGACCGGCGTCCCCCAGCCTTCGATCATGATACCGGTCTGGCCTGTCGGGACGATGGCGGCGTCGTGGCCGGCGGCCCGGGCGTTCCGGGCCAGTTCCATCGTCGTCGTCATCTTTCCGACCGAGCAGTCGGTGCCGACGGTGAGGATCACCTCGGCGTCGACATCCCCTGCAATGCCTTTGCTGACCGTGAGATCCTCGGGCGGCCGGCGGACGTCACGTAGCTCACAGCCGTTTTCGGCGGCGAGGTCGGCGAACTGCTCGTCGTCTGCGAGGAAGTAGTGCAGTCCGGCGATCACGTCACAGCCACGCGTGAGCGCGGCCACCACGTCGGGTCGCCAGCTATCGTCGAAACCGCCGCCGATCGGCGCGATTCCGATGATCAGCGCGTCGACCGGTTCCGCAACTTCCCCGAAGCCAGCGACGACTGGCGCGTCCTGGACGTCGGGGACGTGCTCGTTCACTCGCGTTCCTGCTCGCTCGCGGTCGATAACGGCGGCAACGTCGTAGTCGGCGTATCTGAGGACTCCTACCGCGGTCTTTGCCCGCTCTGGGAACTTCCCGTGGGCGAGAACGGCGACGCGCATAGCCAATCCATCGGACACTGGCGACTTAATGACTACCGGTGGCGTGGCTTCAGCTCTCGACGGCACCGAGATACTCCGGCTGGCGGGCGTACAGCGCGGTATAGCCGCCCAGAAACGTCGCTCCGGCGGCCGTGCCGTACACGACGATCTGACTGCCGGTCACCGCCATCACGGCCGTAACGCCAACGAGGCCGGTACCCGTCGCCAGGAGGGCGATGACGATCATATCGCTCAGCATCTCGTCCGTCGAGTGGTCTCCGAGATACCCCTCCCGGTCGAAGGTATCGCCCGACCCGGATCCATAAAACAAGAGAATCGGCGTCGCGAGACCGAGACCGACGGCAAGCGACCGTGGACCATCGAGCACGAGTCCCGCAATCACCGTGGTCACGCCGGCTAACACCGAGCCGAGCACGAGGCCGACCCACGGATGCGGCTGATCTCCGTTCATACAGAGCGCACGGCCGAGTAATCCTTAGATGTACTGGTCTCCTTAGATATCTGGTCCGGGGACTCAGGAGGGCTTCTCGACGTGCAGCCTTTCGGGTGATTTGCGCAACGGGCAATAGGGATCGGAACGTGCGGTGCAATTGTGAATTGAAAACTATATTGCTCGCTCGCTGTTTTCTACTTTCATGGTTTGTCGAGTTTAAAAGCTATCTTAATACAGTTATATTGTAAGATATTTACAATACAAAGAACTATACATGCAGGGTTCATACGATGGGTATGAGCAAAAACGTCGGCACGACGGATCAGCAAGTCAGAACAGTCGCCGGAGCACTCGCCGGAACCGGATCGATCGCAATTCTCGCGGGTGCGCTGTCCCTCCCCGAGATCCTGGCCCCGGTACTGGGCGTCGTCGCCATCGTGATGCTCGTAACTGCGGCGACGGGAACCTGTGGGCTGTACTCGCTAATCGGCGTCGATACCTGCGCGATGGACTCGGACGCGGCGTAATAACTTCGCTTCACTCGTTTCTGGCCTCGTCAGCGCTTTATACACCTCACACTGACAAAACACCGGCACTTCCCTACGGTCGTGCCGAGCTTCGTGCCGGCCTCACGCGTTTACCGTCACGAAACACCGTCGTTTCGCTACGCTCCACGACGTCCCTCGTTACTGCACCACACGGTCGGCAGTAACGAAACACCGTGACTTCGATTTGCTCGTTACGAGCCTCGTCAGCGCTTCACACAGTTCGCGCTGACGAAACAGCACCCTTTTCACCCCGCTAACGATAATGAGACGGTAATGGGTAGACGAAAGAAGATCGTCGAGGAGTGCGAGCGACTGATGGACGAACCGGAGAACATCCGGAACATCGCCATCGCCGCACACGTCGACCACGGCAAGACAACACTGACCGACAACCTGCTGGCCGGTGCCGGCATGATTTCTGAGGACACCGCGGGCGAACAGCTTGCGATGGATACCGAAGAGGACGAGCAGGAACGTGGGATCACCATCGACGCGGCAAACGTTTCGATGACCCACGAGTACGAAGACACCAACCACCTGATCAACCTCATCGACACGCCGGGCCACGTCGACTTCGGTGGCGACGTGACCCGAGCGATGCGCGCCGTCGACGGTGCACTCGTCGTCGTTGACGCCGTCGAAGGGGCGATGCCCCAGACCGAGACGGTGCTCCGACAGGCGCTCCGCGAGGGCGTCAAACCGACGCTGTTCATCAACAAGGTCGACCGACTCATCTCCGAACTGCAGGAAGGTCCCCAGGAGATGCAACAGCGTCTCACGGCGGTCATCCACGACGTCAACGAACTGATCCGTGGTATGACCGAGGAGATGGACGACATCGACGACTGGACGGTCTCCGTCGAGGAGGGTACCGTCGGCTTCGGCTCTGCACTGTACAAGTGGGGCGTCTCCATGCCGTCGATGCAGCGCACCGGGATGTCCTTCGGCGACATCATCGACCTCGAACAGGCCGACAAGCGCCAGGAACTCCACGAGCGCACGCCGCTGTCGGACGTCGTGCTCGACATGGTCTGTGAGCACTTCCCGAACCCCGTCGACGCCCAGCCCCGACGTATTCCGCGGGTCTGGCGTGGCGATCCGGATTCCGAACTCGCCGACACGATGCGTCTCGTCGACGAGGACGGCGAAGTCGTGCTGATGGTCACCGACATCGGTGTCGACCCGCACGCTGGCGAGATTGCTGCGGGCCGCGTCTTCTCCGGAACGCTGGAGAAGGGCCAGGACCTCTACGTCTCCGGGACGGCCGGGACGAACCGCGTCCAGAGCGTCGGTATCTACATGGGTGGCGAACGGGAGGAAGTGGACCGCGTTCCCGCAGGGAACATCGCGGCGGTCACCGGTCTGGCCGACGCTATCGCCGGTTCGACCGTCTCCTCCGTCGAGATGACGCCGTTCGAGTCGATCGAGCACATCTCCGAGCCCGTCATCACAAAGTCCGTCGAGGCGAAGAACATGGACGACCTGCCGAAGCTCATCGAGACGCTTCGACAAGTCTCCAAAGAGGACCCGACGATTCAGATCGAGATCAACGAGGAGACGGGCGAACACCTGATCTCCGGGCAGGGCGAACTTCACCTGGAAGTCATCGGTCAGCGTATCGAGCGTAACCAGGGAATCCCGATCAACACCGGCGAACCGATCGTCGTCTTCCGTGAGATGCCACAGAGCGAGAGCCGCGAAGTCGAGGATCTCCCCGAACCGACACAACCGCTTTTACATCTCCGTTCACCCGCTCGACAAGGACATCGTCGACGTGATCAAGAAAGGCGAAGCGAGCATGGACATGCCCGAGCAGGAACGGCGTGAATCCCTGCAAGAAGCCGGTATGGACAAGGATACCAGCCAGAACGTCGAGCACATCCACGGGACCAACGTCCTGATCGACGACACGAAAGGTATCCAGCACCTCAACGAGACGATGGAGCTGTTCATCGAGGGACTCGAAGACGCCCTCAACGACGGCCCGCTGGCCGCAGAGCCGGTCCAGGGGTCGCTCATCCGGCTTCACGACGCGCGTCTCCACGAGGACACCATCCACCGCGGTCCGGCACAGGTCATCCCTGCGGTCCGGAACGCGGCCCACAGCGCGCTGATCGACGCCGACATCAAACTGCTCGAACCCATTCAGGACGTTCGGATCGACGTTCCGAACGACTACATGGGCTCGGCGTCCGGCGAGATTCAGGGCCGACGTGGCCGCGTCGACGACATGTATCAGGAAGGCGATCTGATGGTCGTCGAAGGGATCGCACCGGTCGAAGAGATGATCGGCTTTGCGAGCGACATCCGCTCCGCGACCGAGGGTCGTGCCTCCTGGAACACCGAGAACGCAGGCTTCCAGGTCATGGCCGACAACCTCCAGCGCGATCAGATCATGGAGATCCGAGAGCGCAAGGGAATGAAGCTCGAACTGCCTCAATCGGTCGACTACATATAGCGACGCCGTCTTCTTTCTCCGTTTTCGATACGTGATAGCAACTGCGTTCGACCGTGACTACACCGGGAGATGGCGGTCGTAAAACTCGTCGATACGCTCGTTTATCCGCTCGCCTTCCTCTGATCCCCAGGGATGTCGCGAGAAGTAAAAGACACAGGCGACCAGCATCCCAAGCGGCTGGGCGAGTTCCGGTGTGACCGATGCGGTGAGTGCGATGGTAGCTGCCGAGAGCACGACCGCGATCAGTGCGTCCAACAGCCGACGGTAGACGGACATGGTCTGCTTTTACCCGCCGCGAGCAAAAAGTCGCCGACTCCGTGTTACTCGGGCACAGTCGAGAATGGCTGAACTCTTATACCTCCTCCCCGTCAGGGATGGATATGATCGTATTCGCCGAAGAATCCGCAGTCGGGGTGTTCCACGATGACTGACGACGCCGACGAGGAGGCCGAGACGGACGGCGGCCAGCATGTTCAGGCGTACACCGTCCGCCTCGAACTCGTCGACGAACCGGGCGAGCTACTGAACGCGCTGCAACCCATCTCGGAACACGGCGCAAATCTGCTCTCTATCTTCCACGAGCGGGGCAACGTGACGCCGCGGGGTCACATTCCCGTCGAGGTCGACATCGAGTGCCCGCCGGATCGGTTCGAGAACATCGTCCAGTCGCTTCGTGACGCCGGCATCAACGTCATCCAGGCCGGCGCAGAGCGATACAGCGAGGAACTCACCGTGATTCTCGTCGGCCACCTGATCGACACGGACCTCTCCGACAGCCTCACACAGTTTCAGACTACCTCGCGAGCGGAGGTCGTCGACGTTTCGCTCTCAGCACCCGAAGGAACCGAGGGCGTTTCCAGTGCACGTCTCCGGCTTGCGACCGAAGCCGACCGGGCCGAAGAGGTCCTAGAGACCGTCCGCGATATCGCCGAGGAGAAGGATATCCACGTCATCGAGCCACAGCAGCAGGGGGTCAGCATGAAACTCGCCGTCCTCGGTGCCGGTGCCGTCGGTCGCTCTGTCGCCGAACTCGCCGGCCAGTACGGCCACGAGGTCGTCGCTATCGCCGACTCAAGCAGTGGCGTTGTCGACAGGGGTGGGATCGACGCCGACGCAGTGCTCGACCGGAAGGAAAGGGAGGGAACTGTCGGCGACGGATCGCCCGACGACGTGCTCGCAGCCGACTACGACGTGCTCGTCGAAGCGACGCCGACGACGCTCGGCGACGCTCAGCCAGGCTTTGGCCACGTCGAGACGGCGCTCTCCCGTGACCGTCACGTCGTGCTGGCGAACAAGGGGCCGGTCGCCGAGCGATACGGCGAACTGATGACCCTGGCCGAGGACAGCGCGGGCGACGTGTTGTTCGAGGCTGCTGTCGGCGGCGCGATCCCGATCCTGTCGACGATCGACGACTTCGGTCCGGGCCAGATCACGGCGGCACGTGGCGTGCTCAACGGGACGGCGAACTTCATCCTCTCGCGGATGGCGGCTGACGGACTCGATTACGAGCACGTCCTTGCCGAGGCCCAGGACCTCGGCGTCGCGGAAGCAGATCCGTCCTTCGATGTCGACGGCACGGACGCCGCGCTGAAGTTCGTGATCCTCTCGAACGTCCTCTCGCAGGGCGAGCGCGAGTACACCCTCGACGATGCTACGGTCGAAGGCATCCAGAACGTCCCCGGGAACGCGCTCGATCTCGCGGCCGAGGACAACCGGACAGTCCGACTGATCGGCGAGGCGACGCCCGACGGGGTGCACGTCGCACCCAAACTCGTCCCGCAGAACGGCGTGCTCGCGGTGACGGGCACCAGAAACATCGTGCAGTTCGAGACGGAGAACGCCGGCGAACTGAACATCAGCGGGCGCGGTGCCGGAGGACCCGAGACGGCCACGGCAGTGCTCGCTGACGTCGGTCGTCTCCCGCCGCTGTAACCGCGTTTCCCGAGTGCGATTTCACGGCTCGTCGGTGACTTTTCCTGACAGGGCCGTGTCAACGTCACACAAACCGCATGACGGCTTCGGGATGCGCAACACACTGTATCGAAATCGTTTTAACTGCCACAGGCGAAAGAATCCGATATAGCGCCTCTGCGCGTGAGATACAACAATGAGCGACCAACATCAGAACCTGGCCATTATCGGCCACGTTGACCACGGGAAGAGCACGCTCGTGGGACGCCTCCTCTACGAGACGGGGAGCGTACCAGAGCACGTCATCGAACAGCACAAAGAAGAAGCCGAGGAGAAAGGCAAGGGTGGCTTCGAGTTCGCCTACGTCATGGACAACCTCGCCGAAGAGCGAGAGCGCGGTGTCACCATCGACATCGCCCACCAGGAGTTCTCGACCGACGAGTACGAGTTCACCATCGTCGACTGTCCTGGCCACCGCGACTTCGTGAAGAACATGATTACTGGCGCGAGCCAGGCCGACAACGCGGTCCTCGTCGTCGCGGCAGACGACGGCGTCGCACCCCAGACACAGGAGCACGTCTTCCTCGCCCGTACGCTGGGCATCGACGAGCTCATCGTCGGCATCAACAAGATGGACCTCGTCGACTACAAGGAGTCGACGTACAAGGAGGTCGTCTCCGAGGTTACTGACCTGCTCAACCAGGTCCAGTTCAGCACCGACAACGCCGAGTTCATCCCCATCTCCGCCTTCGAGGGCGACAACATCGCCAACGAGTCGGAGAACACGGACTGGTACGACGGCGACATCCTGCTGGAAGCCCTCAACCACCTCCCCGCGCCGGAGCCGCCGACGGACGCCCCGCTCCGACTCCCCATCCAGGACGTTTACACCATCTCCGGTATCGGTACCGTCCCTGTCGGACGAATCGAGACCGGTATCATGAACACCGGCGACAACGTCTCCTTCCAGCCCAGCGACGTGGGCGGCGAAGTGAAGACGATCGAGATGCACCACGAAGAGGTGCCCAAAGCAGAGCCCGGTGACAACGTCGGATTCAACGTCCGCGGTATCGGTAAGGACGACATCCGCCGTGGTGACGTCTGTGGCCCCGCCGACGACCCGCCAAGCGTCGCCGAGACGTTCCAGGCTCAGGTCGTCGTCATGCAGCACCCCAGCGTGATCACCGCGGGTTACACCCCGGTCTTCCACGCTCACACCGCACAGGTCGCGTGTACGATCGAGTCCATCGACAAGAAGATGGACCCGTCCTCGGGCGAAGTCGCCGAGGAGAACCCGGACTTCATCCAGTCCGGCGACGCCGCGGTCGTCACCATCCGACCGCAAAAACCGCTCTCGATCGAGCCCAGCAGCGAGATCCCGGAACTCGGTTCCTTCGCGATCCGAGACATGGGTCAGACTATCGCCGCTGGGAAGGTCCTGAGCGTCAACGAGAAATAAATGCAGCAAGCACGTGTCCGCCTCGCGGGAACAAACCCCGAGGATCTCGACGATATCACCGCGGACGTTCGCGAAATCGCAGACAAGACCGGCGTCGCGCTGTCGGGCCCGATCCCGCTGCCGACCAAGACGCTGGAAATCCCCACCCGCAAGTCCCCTGACGGCGAAGGGACCGCGACGTGGGAACACTGGGAGATGCGCGTCCACAAGCGCCTGATCGATCTGGACGCCGACGAGCGCGCACTCCGTCAGCTCATGCGGATTCAGGTCCCCAACGACGTCAGCATCGAGATCGTTCTCGAGGACTGAGCGGAATCCTCGATTCCACGATGGTCGAACGACATCGACGATGTCTTTCGGGACTACGCTGACTGAGCCGGACGACAGTATCCCGTCGTCATCGAGCGGAACCGCCGCACTCGCGTGCACTTTCTTCGATTTATGATCCCTGGGTAGCCCTTAGGCTGGCGCTCGCTCAGCCTTTTGTTCCTTGATTCCCTACCTGTCGTATGGCCGGGTCCCCTGATAGTCGGAGCCCAACGCTTGAGCTACTGGTAGTGATCGGCGCCGTCTTCGTCCTCCAGCAGTTGGTCGCGCTCGTCAGCCAGCCCCTGGCCCTGGGTCTGTTCACGCTCCGGGCACCGATTCTGGCCGATCCGTGGGCGCTCGTCACCAGCGTCTACGCCCACAGCGGGCTCGATCACCTGCTCGCAAACGCCATCGCGCTGGCAGTCGTCGGCTTCCTGCTCGAACGCCACACGACCCGCCTGCGGTTTCACGCCTTTTTCCTGGTGACGGGTATTGCCGCGGGCGTCTTCCAGATCGGCCTCGCATCGCTGTTCGGCGTCGACGTCGCCCTGCTCGGTGCCAGCGGCGCGGTGTTCGCGCTGATCGGCTACCTCGTCACCGGCAACCGCCTGAGCGGCCGGCTGTTCGACCGCTTCCAGCTATCGGGGCGCGTAACACTCCTGCTCTTCGTCGTCCTGGCCGGGCTCGTGACGTTCGTCACCGCCGCACCCGGCGTTGCCCTCGCCGCTCACTTCTTCGGCTTTCTGCTCGGACTCGTCGCCGGAAAGCTCAATCTGCTTCGCCCGCCAGCGACTGGAAACGCAAGCCTGAAATAGGCTTCTCCGATTACAAACAGGTGCGCGGGCTCGTAGATCAGTGGTAGATCGCTTCCTTCGCAAGGAAGAGGCCCCGGGTTCAAATCCCGGCGAGTCCACTCCTTCCGTCGCTTCGCTCCGTCAGTCGCTCCTCGCCGACCTTCGCAAAACCTTCGGTTTTGCTCAGTCCCGGCGAGTCCACTACCTTGCGGCGCGAACAAACTCGTGAGCGCCGCAGATAGTCGTCGAAGATGGGATTTGAAGCCCTGGAAGTCGCCTCCTCTGAATGCGGATATCAGGCGGTCGGGTCAGTCGGCACGACCCCGAAAGACGGGTTCCGACTCGACGGCTTGCTCAAGGACGAGGGCGAGGTCGACGGCGAGCATCATACGCATATCGGGGATGAGGATTCGGGGAGGTGGACCATCGAAGTCGTCGAGCATCTGTAGACATAGAAGCGCCCCTCGAACCAGTAATTGTGCTCAGAACGACTGAGAACCGAGTCCACTTGTCATTCTGGCCACGATGCCGGTGAAAATGACTGATACTGTCGCCCCAAGGAGAACCACCTGGTCATCTGCGTCTAGCATAGTGTCACCGACTTTGCTCGGGGTGAACTCGATTCCAAAAATCGTGAGTTCGACTGCGGCTTCATGCTGCAGTCCAAGGGCTATCAGGGACACTCCGAAAACTACAACTCCGATACAGCAGAGTAGAACGACGACCTGAAGGATCGTTCGGACCCGTATCCACAGCGTTTCGAGTTTGATCTTCAGATCACTCATGTCAGTTCATTATCTGGTAACTACTTGAAACTAGTCCAGCAACTCAAAAACGTAGGGCCTACCGGAGCCAGTCGACTTTCCCGTGTCTCGCTACTGACTCGTCGGCGAATACGCCCCTAACAGTGGGTTAAGAACGCTTCCAGATGGTTCCAGCTCCGCCTGTCGACGAGTGCTCACTGCTACGACCTAGTGCTCAACTATTGGGTGACGATTATCGGGCATGGATAGCTTCGTATCAGTAGTGCTGACGACTTGCTGGAAGGACAGGCGAGGGCGGGTGACAGATTGCTGACCCACTTCCTCATCAGGCAAGAGAACGTGCTGTGAGATGAACGCTTGGACAGACGTGTGGGTTGGTACCGAATTTTGAGCACCCAGCGAAACGGTCTCGTCCGAGCACGTACTGCGGGGCACGTGGCTCGCTACTCGCGGGAACTACGCGGGCCACGAGGAGATCAGATGGTCATGGCTGCTCCTCGACGTCAAGGCCAGCGACGGGATGCCTGCTCCATCGGCACGGTCTCGGCGGCGACTGACGGCGTTTCCGGTCGCGTGAATCGGGAGAGTCTACTTCATTTCGAACTCGGTCTGAGCCTGTCGCTTGAGTTCCGCGGTCTCCTGTGCGACCGCCAGCACTTCCTCGAAGGCGTCGTCGTACTCGCCCTCTTCGTACTCCTGGGTGTAGTCGACCGACCAGCCCTCCTCGGGGACGCGCGAGAGATAGCGGACGCGTTCGTCGGTCGCGAGGATCAGGTCGTCGGTGTGCTCTTCGTTCGGGCCGTCCGGCCCGCCAGCGCCGCGGACCATGACAACGGTGGCTTCTCGCACGCTATCGTTCGCGTCGAGCGAGTCGACGGCGTCGATGGTCAGCGAGGCGTCCGGCAGCGACGAGAGGATGGGTGGGTCGTCGTCCATACCGACGGATTATCGCGGAGCGGGAAGTGTTTGCTGACTCGGTCGGAGAGTGACCGGCGAGTACGACTTCCGCAGCGACGCGGTTCCTGATCCCACCGGCCTGGCTTGTGGATCTGCCGGATGCTTCGACCCCCACCAGTCGGGAGTCGGGTCGACGACAAACCGGGACGGATAGAACAGTTATCTAACTAACACGAACGTGAACATGTTCACTCAGTGAACGAGCGATATTAAACGAGGTGCGAACGGAAACTACGGATACGACTCGAAGCTACGGTCAAAAAGTGGACAGCTATGTTCCTTTTTGATCGGAATGTCGACGTACAATATGGAATCGGTCGTTTCTGAACGCTGGGACGTAATCATTGCGTTTTTTGACTGGTCGGGTGTAGGTGGGGGTATGAGAAACGCGAAAATCGTCTGTACCATCGGCCCGGCATCGGACTCCCGGAGCATGCTTCGGAACCTCGTCGACGCGGGCATGTCCGTCGCACGGATCAACGCCAGCCACGGCGACCGTGAGGATCGGTCGGCACTGATCGACCGGATCCAGTCCGTCGGCAGAGCCACCGACGAACCGGTCGCCGCGATGCTCGACACGCAGGGCCCCGAGATACGGACCGCTGATATCGAGGGCTCGATCGAACTGGAGACCGATTCCGAGATCCGACTCTACGAGGGCGACGACGCGACCCCCGAAGCGGTCGGCCTCTCGATCCCGATTACCGGCGTCGAAGCGGGCGACACCGTCCTGTTCGACGACGGCCGGATCGAACTCACAGTCACCGAGGTCGACGGCGACGACGTCTACGCGGCGGTCAAAAGCGGCGGCGAACTGACGGCCAGAAAAGGTGTCAACGTCCCCGGGGTCGATCTGGAACTCGACGTCGTCACGGAGAAAGACCGCCGCGACCTCGCGCTCGCCGCTGAGAAAGAGGTCGATCTGGTCGCGGCGAGTTTCGTCCGCGATGCCGACGACGTCTACGCCGTCAACGAGGTCCTCGAAGAGAACGGCGCGGACATCCCGATCGTCTCCAAGATCGAGCGCGCCGGCGCAGTCGAGAACCTCGACGAGATCATCGAGGCGTCCTACGGGATCATGGTCGCGCGTGGCGACCTCGGCGTCGAGTGTCCGATGGAGCAGGTCCCCGTCGTACAGAAACGTATCATCCGCAAATGTCGCGAGGCTGGCGTCCCGGTCATCACCGCGACGGAGATGCTCGACTCGATGGTCCACGCCCGCCGTCCGACCCGGGCGGAGTCCTCCGACGTGGCAAACGCCGTGCTCGACGGCACGGACGCCGTGATGCTCTCCGGCGAGACTGCGATCGGCGATCACCCGGCCCGCGTCGTCGAGGCGATGGACCGGATCGTCCGCGAGATCGAGGGCAGCACGGAGTATCGTGAACTCCGCGAACAGCGCGTCCCCACCGCGGACAACACGCGGACAGATGCGCTGGCCCGCTCGGCACGCTATCTCGCTCGCGACATCGGCGCGAGCGCCGTGATCGCGGCCAGCGAGTCCGGCTACACCGCGCTCAAGACCGCGAAGTTCCGCCCCGGCGTTCCGACCGTCGCCGCGACGCCCAACGAGGAGGTACGCCGCCGACTCGCGCTTTCGGGTGGTGTTAGACCGGTCACCACTGCTTCGTCGAGCAGGGTTCGGACAGACTGATCGAGAACGCCGTCCAGTCCGCTATCGACGCCGGCGTTACCGAGAGCGGTGACACCGTCGTCGTCCTCTCGGGCATGATGACCGAGTTCGAGGACGTGAGTTCGACGAACCTGCTCAAGGTCCACGTCGCCGCCGAGACCGTCGGATCCGGCCGCGTGGTCGTCGACGGACGTGTCTCGGGACCGATCGTCGAGACGAAGGACGGCGATCTCTCCTCGGTGCCTGAGGGTGCGATCATCTCGCTGGGACCGAACTTCGACGGCGAGTTCTCCGGCGAGACCGAAAAACTGGCTGGCATCATCGATGCCCGCCCCGGAATGACCGGCTATCCGGCGATGGTCGCACGCGAACTCGACATCCCGATGATCAGCGGCGCGCCGCTGGGCAATGCCGTCGAGCGACTCGACCGAGTGACGGTCGACGCCGAGCGTGGTGTCGTCTACGGCGGCGACATCCTCCGCGCACGCAGGGACGTCTCCGAGCGATAGTCGGACGGAGAGCCGCGGTCTTTTGCCGCTGGAGGGACAACCGAAGGTATGACCGACGCAGCGACGACTCGGCGGGCAACAGCGAGTCCGACGAGACCCCTACTACGGGGAGTGCAACTGATGGAGGCCAGTACCCCGAGCAGACCGTCGACGACCCACCTCCAGAGCAGTGGCAATTCGACGTCGAAGACGTCGACAAGGACGGTGTCATCAAGACGACGATCGAGCCGGAATCCGTCGACTGGGAGAACGCCGCTTTCGTCGTTCTCGGTGTCGTCCTCGCGCTCTTGATTCTCGCGCGGACCGTAACCGTCTTCGCCTGACTGGCGGGGCTGCACAAAGGTTAATCGGCCACGTACCCAAGGGAGGGTATGGTCCTGCAGGCTATCGACGCCCCAACGCTCCTGGTGATCGCAGGCATCATCCTGCTGATGATGGAAGCGATGGCTCCCGGCGCTAATTTCATCGTTCTCGGAGTTGCTCTCCTCGTCGCCGGACTGTTAGGGCTTGCAGTCGGCAGCGTACTGGGTGGTACCGTCTCGACGCTCGTACTCGCCGGCATGGTGCTGATAACCGGTGCCGCGACGTTGTTTGTCTACCGCGAGTTCGATCTCTACGGCGGGACCGAGGCCGGACAGACGAGCAACTCCGACTCGCTCACCGGCCAGACTGGCTACGTCACCGAACGAGTGACGAAGACCGACGGCCAGATCAAACTCGAAGACGGCGGCTTCAACCCCTACTTCCAGGCTCGTAGCATGGATCAGGAGATCGAGGAGGGGGCGGAAGTGATCGTCGTCGACCCCGGCGGCGGCAACGTCCTCACCGTGGACTCGTTCGAGCACCTCGATGAGGACGAAATCGACCGGGCGCTCGCGCGTGACCGCGACGTCGACAGCGACGCGACCGAGGGCGAGACTGCCCAGTCGGATGAAACCGGTCAGCCAGCAACTGGAGAGCCGTCCGAGAACGCCGAAACCGAGCAAGCGACGGAGTGAGCACTCCCGATACTGACGGCTCATCGACAGGAACGAAAAGGATTTTTACGTGCGCATCCGCAATTATTTATATGGCAGTTACAATAGCCCTGGTCGGAGTTGGTCCAACGCTGTTGGTCGGACTCGTCCTATTGCTTGCGATCGTCACCGTCGCGAGTATGGTCGAAATCGTCGACGCGTACGAGAAACGCGCGTTGACCGTGTTCGGTGAGTATCGGAAACTTCTCCAGCCCGGTATCAGCTTCATCCCTCCGTTCGTTTCGCGTACGTACGCGTTCGATATGCGAACGCAGACCCTCGACGTTCCACGTCAGGAAGCGATCACGCGGGACAACTCCCCGGTGACGGCCGACGCCGTCGTCTACATCAAGGTCATGGACGCCAAGAAGGCGTTCCTCGAGGTCGACAACTACAAGAAGGCAGTCTCGAACCTCGCCCAGACGACGCTCCGTGCCGTGCTGGGTGACATGGAACTCGACGACACGCTGAACAAACGCCAGGAGATCAACGCGAAGATCCGTCGCGAACTCGACGAACCTACCGACGAGTGGGGGATCCGCGTCGAGAGCGTCGAGGTCCGCGAAGTCAACCCCTCCAAGGACGTCCAGCAGGCAATGGAACAGCAGACCAGCGCCGAACGCCGTCGCCGTGCCATGATCCTGAGGCGCAGGGTGAACGCCGCAGTGCCGTCGAGAAGGCCGAAGGTGACAAGCAGTCCAACATCATTCGCGCGCAGGGTGAAAAGCAGAGCCAGATCCTGGAAGCGCAGGGTGACTCCATTTCGACCGTGCTTCGTGCGAAATCCGCCGAATCGATGGGTGAGCGCGCCATCATCGATCAGGGGATGGAGACCCTCGAAGAGATCGGGAAGGGCGAGTCGACGACGTTCGTCATGCCCCAGGAACTCACCTCGATGATCGGTCGCTACGGCAAACATCTCTCGGGTAGCGACGTCCAGCAGGCCGATGGCTCGCTGGAGAGTCTCGACTTCGACGACGACACCGCCGAACTGCTCGGCCTCAACGATATCGAGGAGATCCTCGGTCAGATCGACGAGGAAGCCGAGCTAGATATCGAGGCCATGGAGGAAGAGGCCCAGAAGATCAAGGAAGGCAGTGCCGGAGCGGACATCAAGAGCGCGGACGAAGTCGTTACCGAGATGGACAAAGAAATCGAGGAAGGCGAGGTCGAACTCGAAGAAGACGTGTAGTAACGACGACCCGGCCGACACTTTTTTCGACTGTGTAGATGCGTTCCGGGCCAGTACCACGCCAACTGGCCCCCGGACATCGGTACCATATGACCCGAAGCGGTTTTATTACGGAGTCCTCTATACCGCAGTAGATGTCGGATCGTCCAGTCGACGAGGGAAAGCGCGCGACGTTGCGCCGATTCGCAGCGCTCGGAGCAGCCAGCCCGCTCGCGGGCATCGCCGCAGGGTCGGAGGGCGACGCTGACAACGCCCGTAGCGAACCCCGCTCCGCTATCGAGGGCTACCTCTCGACGACGCCCGGCGCGCACTTCTCGAAGATCCGTGACGATCTCCAACTCGGTACCGGCGAGGCCCAGCACCACCTGCGCGAACTACTGGAGACCGGCCGCGTCGAGACGCGCCGGGACGGCGACTACAAGCGATACTTCCCGGCCGAGCGCTTTTCCACGTTCGAGCAGGTCGCGCTGGGCTATCTGCGCCGTGAGACCCCTCGCGGCATGATCATCGAGTTGCTTCGCGACCCCGACGCAACTGGCAGCGACCTCGCCGCCGCTCTCGACGTTTCGGAGCCAACTGTCAGCAAGTACGCCAGCAAGCTAGAGAGCGCGGGACTGCTCGACCGCGAGTCAGGCTACGCAGTCGTCGAACCCGAGACGGTGCTAACACTCGTCGTTCGATACGCCGACTCGTTCGGGCCGGATGCGCAAGCGCTGGCGGCCGATGCGGACGGACTGATCCAGTTCGACCCCTGAACCCCCCCCGAAGCCTCTTGATTTACGCAGTCACTTTCCAGGTCGTACTCGACGAGTAGCCCCACTTTTCGACGTTGATTCCCACCGCGCCCTCCTGAATCGCGGTCATGTTCGCCCCCACTTCTTTGGCGGTCATGTCCAGCGCGTCGCCGATGTTCCGGGACTTGAAATAGGTCTTGGTGGCCACCTTCTCGCGGAGGTGTTCGAGAATCCGACGCTGCTTCTCGCTCAGATCCAGTTCCAGCGCGTCCTCAGTGGCGGTCGTCGCGGCGGTCGTACTCATACTACAGGAGATGGGGTCGACACCCTTAGCGGGTTTGGTACGGACGGCTAACTCGGCGCAGTCATGCGATTTTGACACCACAACCCCCGGAACGAACCCCGGAGTAGCCCCGTTGGTACGGCTGGTTAATCGCTCATCGGTCGTACTCGCTCGTGACGAACGGACCCAGCGCGCTGGCAACGGCGTGGACGAGCGCGGAGCGTCGCGAGATAGCGTTCCCCGTCAGGACGCCAGCCGCACCCTCCTGCTCGGCGACGTCCGACCGATCCAGTTCGTCGTCGAGAATCGGCCCGAGTTCCTCGCCGGCGTGCAGACGCTCCCCGATCCGCGTGGGCAGGGGTATCGTCGGCCCGCCGCCGCGGACCAGCTGATCGCCGTCGGTGACTGCGGCCCACATGATCAGCGAGAGACCGGGTGTTGCCTCAGTCTCCTCGACACCGCCCTCGATGCCAACCGCCAGATCGTAGTATCCGGCGTCGATTGCCCGCGTGGCACGGTTCTCGGCACCCTCGATGGTCTCCGCCTGGCCCCACGGCTGTTCGGGAACCCCGGAATCGACGGCGATACTCTCGACCTGGACGCCAGGGATACCGGAGAGAGCGTCTTCGACGGCGCTGATCTTGACCGGATTCTTGCTGCCGACAGCGACACGCATTGCTGATGGGCAGGTGCTCGGCGGAGGTGTAACCAACGGTTCCGCTCGCCGGTAACAATGAGTTCGCGCTACTCGCGGGGGTTGCTCGGGTGGTAGTCGGTGTCGTACTCGCCGAGGTCGCCGTCGACGCGGTCGGGGTTGATCCGCCCCGAGAGCAACATGAAGTCCACGAGGGTCAGCGCGAGCATCGCTTCGACGACCGGAACGCCTCGCGGTGGAAGCACGGGGTCGTGGCGGCCGATGACCTTCTCCTCCTTGAGTTCGCCGGTCTCCCAGTCGGCGGTCTGCTGGCTCTTCGGAATCGAGGTCGGGGCGTGAAGCGTCACCTCGCCGTAGATCGGTTCGCCGGTCGTGATGCCGCCCTGAAGGCCGCCGTGATCGTTCTCGACAGGCGTGGGGGTGCCGTCGTCGTCGAACTCCCAGTCGTCGTTGCGCTCCTTGCCGGTGTACTCGCGGGCCTCGCGACCGAGGCCGAACTCGAACGCCGTCGTGGCGGGCACGCTCATCATCGCCTGGCCGAGTCGTGCCTCGACCGAATCGAATCGCGGCGCACCGAGTCCTCGCGGGAGTCCTCGAACCTCGAAGTAGATTGAGCCACCGATCGAGTCGCCCTCTTTCTGGTACTCTTCGATCAGTTCCTGCATCTCGGCGGCCGCCTCGGGGTGGGCACACCGCACGTCGTTCTCCTCCGAATGTTCGAGCATCTGCTCGAAGGAGACCTCGGGCGCTTCGACATCGCCGATCTGGTTGACATGCGCCTTGAGTTCGACGCCTTCCTGTTCGAGGAGTTTCTTTGCGACGGCACCAGCAGCGACCCAGTTCACTGTCTCGCGCGCCGAGGAGCGCCCGCCGCCGCCCCAGTTTCGCGTGCCGAACTTCGCCGAGTAGGTGAAGTCGCCGTGTGAGGGCCGGGGCGCGGTGATGAATGGCTCGTACTTGCCAGACCGGGCGTCCTTGTTCTGGATGACCATTCCGATGGGCGTGCCCGTCGTGTAGCCGTCCTGTGTACCGCTTTTGATCGAGACGGCGTCGGGTTCGCCGCGGGACGTCGAGATCATCGACTGTCCGGGCTTGCGCCGGTCCAGGTCGCCCTGGATGTCCTCCTCGGAGAGTTCGAGGCCTGCCGGACACCCCGAGATGGTGACGCCCATCGCCTCACCGTGACTTTCGCCGAACGTGGTCACCTGAAAGAGGCGACCGAATCGATTCCCGTTCATTATCGTTCACTGAGGGGGCCGGACATTTAGATGTTGCAATACTGCGCCCCGGTCCGACAGTCAGATCACACCGGTCTGTTTGGCGACCTCCCGCGCGGCCGTCTCGTCGATGCCGTCGCCCAGGATGGTGTAGCGGTCCCGGATCTCGTGGGCGGTCGTCAGCGCCTCGATCACTTCGTCCTCGTCGAGGTTCAGTTCCGCCGCAGTCGTCGGGGCGTCGATGTTCGCCAGCGCGTCACGGATATCCCGCCAGAGACCGTTCTCGCCGCTGTGCAGGTAGGCGGTCATGATCGATCCGACGCCGACCTGATGACCGTGGCTCGCCCGGCCCGGCGCGATCCGGTCGAGTTGGTGCGAGAAGAGGTGTTCCGCGCCGCTGGCGGGCCGTGAGGAGCCAGCGATGCTCATCGCGACGCCCGAGGAGACCAGCGCCTTGACGACGATCCAGGAGGATTCTTCGAGGCCGGGCCGGATCGAGTCGGCGTTACCCACCAGCATCTCGGCGGTCATCTCCGAGAGTGCGGCGGCGTACTGGGAGTACGGCGCGTTCTTGAGTCGGTAGGCGAGTCGCCAGTCCATCACCGCGGTGTAGTTGCTGATGATATCCGCACAGCCAGCGGTCGTTAGCTCCCAGGGCGCGTTCGCGAGGATTTCGGTGTCCGCGACGACGGCCAGTGGTGGCTCGGCGGCGACGCTGTGGCGGGTCCCTTCCTCTGGAACCGAGCCACGATTGCTGACGATGCCGTCGTGGCTGGCCACCGTGGGGACGGAGACGAACCCGCGGCCGACGTCGTCGCTCGCCATTTTCGCGATGTCGATGGCCTTGCCACCGCCCAGACCGATCAGGAAGCCGGGGTCGACCTCGCGGGCACGGTCGATCACCCGCTCGATGGCGTCGAAACTCGCCTCCTCGACGACGACGACCGCCGGCTCTTGATCCCACGACGCGAACTGGGACATGATCCGATCGCCCGCGATTTCGTATGGCGTCGGACTGGTGACGATCAGGGGCTGGCCCCGCAGGTGGAGCTCCTCGATGGCTTCTGCGGTCTGCTCTAGAACGCCGTGGCCGACGAGGACGTTCCGGGGAGCCGGATCCACGTCGATTTATCGAACATACCCGAAGCGTCTCAGTCCAGCGTGAAATGGGTTTCTCCGTTTGCCGGGAGTGGTCGGGTGTTTCTCGGCGGGTCCGGCAATCGGGGCACGAACCGAACTACTGCGCTTCGAGCGCCGTCATGATCCGAGACCGGTCCGATCAGAGCGTATCCAGCACACCCAGCACCCGTTCGGTGTCCGTCCTGTCCGGACCGTTCTCCCGCCCCATCCGGTCGCTCGCGAGATGATCTTCGACGGCGCGTTCGTATCCCTCCTCCACACTGATCGGATCCCAGCCCAGATCGGCCAGTTTCGACGTCGAGAGGATGTGTGGGTACGACCGGTACAGCGGGAACTCCTCCATCCCGATGCCGGCGGTCGCCAGTTCGCGCTCGCCCGCGGTGACGATGTCGACGTCGGCGTCCTCGACACCGGCCGCCGCGAGCGTCTCCGAGATGGTCTCGACAGTCTCGCCGAGCGTGAGCATCCGACGGTCGCCGACGTTGTACGCCTCGCCCGTGTCGCCCTCCTCGGCGACGACCCGGAGCGCCTCGGCGACGGCCGAGACCGAGACGCGGTGCCAGACGTTCGAGCCATCGCCCGGGACGAGGACGCGGTCGTGATTCAGCACCCGGTCGATCCAGTAGTCGGTGCGTGCGGTGTAATCGTGGGGGCCGTAGACGATACAGGGCCGGATACTCATCGCGTTGACACCCCGCTCGGCGGCGGCGAACACCGCTCGGTCGCCCTCGGCCTTTCGCGGGCCGTAGCTCTCGGGTGAGTCGTCGAGTGCCTGCTTGTCGGTACACTCACAGAGGCGCGTCTCGTCCTCGCGTTTCGGAATCTCCTCGTCGCCGTACGCTGAGCCACTGGAGATGTAGACGTAGGCGTCCACGTCATCGAACACACGCGTTGCGGTCCGGACCTCGCGGGGCTTGTACGCCACGCAGTCGATTACGATGTCCGGGTCCAGCGCGGCCGCCTCCGCCATGTCGCTATCGTCCGTGCGGTCCCCCTCGAAATGGGAGACTGCGTCGGTGTCCACGAAGGGATTATCGTGGTTCCCGCGGTTGAACACGGTTACCTCGTAGTCGTGTGTCAGGAACTCCTCGACGGCGTGACGGCCGATAAAGCGCGTCCCACCGATGACCAGAACGTGGTCGGCATCGTCCATGCCTGTGGCTTCGCCGCGGACCACAAAACAGTGCCGGAGGCCGCTTCCGTCGCACGGGTGGTTGTATATTCAAGCCGTATCGTTATAGGTAATGGCTACAAACAATACCATGCACGGGTTCGGACGGTCCGGATCCGCTGGCTCTGACATGGCCACAAAACGGGGCCTAGCCCCGTGATTTTCGCGCATCGATTAATCACCCGCATAGTTATACATACGGCTTTCATGTAGGCTATATGATTGCAGAATTGCGCTCTAACGGATCTATGCTGCAGTCGGCGCTGTCGGATGCACCGCGGATGACGGTACAGTTTGATCATATGACTGCAACGGATACAGTTCCGCCCCGGAAGTTTTTCTGGGCACGCGGGGGCGACTTCGAGGCCTTCGAGGCGGGGTTAGACGATGATCCATCCGTTCGGGACCCCGAGCGGATCACGAAGACGCAGGATGGCAGATACTATCGGGTCGTCTATCCCTCAAACCACCCTGACATCGAGGCCCATCGTGCGGCCGTCGAACTGGACGTAGTCGTCCTCGATGCCACATCGAGCGGCGACGGCTGGACCGGTCGCCTTCGGTTCCCGGATCGCGGCTCGCTAAACGACTGGTGTGACCGCTGTGAAGCCGCCGGGATCTCCGTCGATGTCGAAGCGGTCTACGATCAGGAGCGCCAGCCACCCGAGTGTCCCTACGAACTCACCGATCAGCAGCGGGAGGCGCTCGTGGCCGCGGCGGGCAACGGCTACTTCTCCATCCCTCGGGAGACGTCGCTGGCGGGCGTCGGCGAGGAACTCGACATATCGAGCCAGGCGGCATCCGAGCGGTTACGGCGTGGAATGGTGACGCTGATCGAAAATACGCTCTGCGAAATCGAGGAGTAGTCAGTCAGTCGTCGCTCGAAGCCAACCGACCGCCCGCTGCGGTCGCCTTCGGCGTTGCACTGGACGGGAGCGTATCGCGGACGTCGTCCGCGCCGTCCTCGAGCACGCGCGAGTAGGCGTCGGGCATGATCTTGACGAACGAATCGAGCAGGTCGTCCCAGTTATCGAGCACCCACTCGGCCTTTTTGCTGTCCGTGTAGGCCGCGTGGTTCTCGATCAGACGGCGCAGCATCGGAATGTCGCCGTCTTCCAGGTCGTGTTCGACCGAGACCATTCCGCGGTTGACCGAATCCGGGAAGTCGCCCTCTTGATCGAGCACGTAGGCGATACCGCCGGACATCCCGGCCGCGAAGTTCCGGCCGGTGTCGCCGAGCACCGCGACGACGCCGCCGGTCATGTACTCACAGCCGTGGTCGCCGACGCCTTCGACGACAGCCTTGACGCCCGAGTTTCGGACGGCGAAGCGTTCGCCCGCCATGCCATTGACGTACAGTTCGCCCTGAGTCGCGCCATACAGGGCGACGTTACCGATAGCCATGTTGTCGGCTGGGTCGTAGCTGACTTCCGACGGCGTCGAGACGGTGAGTTTCCCGCCGGAGAGTCCCTTGCCGACGTAGTCGTTGGCGCTTCCAGTCAGATGCATCGAGACGCCGTCCGCGAGGAACGCCCCGAAGCTCTGTCCGGCCGTCCCGTGCAGGTCGACCGAGATCGAATCCTCGGGGAGCCCGTCGCCACCGTACTCGGTCGAGACGGCGTTGGCGAGGGTCGCTCCCACCGCCCGGTCGGCGTTCGAGATGTCGGCCTCGACGGCGACCGGTTCGCCCGTATCGAGGGCGGGTTCGGCGGCCTCGATCAGTTCGTGATCTAGCTGTTCGTCGACCTCGTGGGTCTGTTCGCGGGTCTTCCGGTGCTGGTCACCCTCTGGCTCGTAGAGCACCTCCGAGAGGTCGATGTTCTTGGCTTTGGGGTGGTCGACGTCGGTACGCTGGTCGAGCAGGTCGACCCGGCCGATCATCTCGTCGACGCTCTCGAAGCCGAGTTCGGCCATGATCTCGCGGAACTCTTGGGCGATAAACGTCATGTAGTTGATGACGTGTTCGGGTTCGCCCGGGAACCGGTTCCGAAGCTCCTCGCGCTGGGTGGCCACCCCGACCGGGCAGGTGTTCTTGTGACACTGGCGGGCCATCACACAGCCTGACGTGACCAGCGAGGCCGTCCCGAAGATGTACTCCTCGGCACCGAGCAGGGCGGCGACGGCGACGTCGCGGCCGGTCTTCATTCCGCCGTCGGCGCTGACGCGGATGCGGTCCCGGAGGTCGGTCTCGACGAGCATCTGGTTTGCCTCGGCGAGGCCGAGTTCCCACGGCAGACCCGCGTTCTTGATCGAGGTCCGCGGGCTCGCACCGGTTCCGCCGGAGTGGCCCGAGATGTGGACCACGTCGGCGTTGGCTTTCGCGACGCCGGCCGCGATGGTACCGATCCCCGCCTCTGAGACGAGTTTAACGTTGATGTCGGCGTCGGGACTCGACGCCTTGAGGTCGTGGATCAGCTGTTTGAGGTCCTCGATGGAGTAGATGTCGTGCAGCGGGGGCGGCGAGATGAGGCCGACGCCCGGCGTCGCGTACCGGACGTGTGCGATCATCTCGTTGACCTTCATGCCGGGCAGGTGGCCACCCTCGCCGGGTTTCGATCCCTGCGCCATCTTGATCTGGAGTTCGTCGGCCTCCGAGAGGTAATGCGAGGTGACGCCGAAGCGGCCCGACGCGACCTGCTTGACGGTACACTCCTTTTCGGTGCCGAAGCGCTCCGGTGGTTCGCCGCCCTCGCCGGTGTTCGACTTCCCGCCGAGGCGGTTCATCGCGATGGAGTTGTTCTCGTGGGCCTCCGGCGAAAGCGATCCGAGACTCATCGCGGCCGTCGAGAACCGCTGTACGACCTCGTGAACCGGTTCGACGTCTTCGACCGGGATCGACTCCTGTTCTTCGGTCTCGAACTCGAGCAGGCCGCGGAGGGTCTGCAGCGTCTCCTGCTGGTTGTTGATCTGCTCGGCGAACTCCTTGTAGCGCTCGTAATCGCCCGAACGCACCGACTGCTGGAGGATGCCGACCGTGTCCGGGTTCCACTGGTGGTGGATCCCGTTCGAGCGGTGCTCGAACTCGCCGTAGCGGTCGATCTCCGGCTCGTCGTCCCAGGCGTTCTTGTGGCGGTCGGTGAGATCCTGTTCGATCTCCTCGATACCGATCCCCTCGGTACGGGCCTCGGTGCCCTCGAAGTACTCGGCGACGAAGTCGGAATCCAGGCCGACAGCCTCGAAGATCTGTGCGCCCTGGTAGCTCTCGACTGTCGAGATGCCCATCTTGGCCATCGTCTTCAGCAGGCCGTCCTCGACGGCGCCGACGTAGGCGTCGACAGCCGTTTCGATCTCCGCGCCCTCCTCGCCAGCGACGATGTCGTCGATGGTGCGGTAGGCGAGATACGGGTCGATTGCGTCCGCGCCGTAGCCGATCAGCGTCGCGAAGTGATGGACCTGCCGCGGCCCCGCCGACTCGACGACGAGACCGGCGTGGTTGCGAAGTCCGTTCCGGACGAGGTGGTGGTGGACCGCCCCCGTCGCGAGCAGTGCCGGGATCGGCACCTGGTCCGACCCCGTCGAGCGGTCCGAGAGGACGATAATCTCGTGCCCATCACGGATCGCCGCCTCTGCGTCCGCGCGGACGTCTTCGACCGCCGCCTGTAGGTCGGTGCCGCGGTCGTAGGTCATGTCGACGACTGCGGTCGAGAGACCATCTAGCGCGCTTTCCTTGATCGCTTCCGTCTCGGCGTCTGTGAGAATCGGCGAGTCGACGATGAGTTGGCGGGCGTGGGCCGGCGACTCGTCGAGGAGATTACGCTGGTGGCCGATCCGGCTTTCCAGACTCGTCACCAGTTCCTCGCGGATGTAATCGAGCGGCGGGTTCGTCACCTGTGCGAACAGCTGTTTGAAGTACGAAAAGAGAGGGCGGTTGTAATCCGACAGCACCGACAGCGGCGTGTCGTCGCCCATTGAGCCGACGGGATCCTTGCCGTCTTTCATCATCGGCTCGATCATGTTCTCCAGTTCGTCGTGGCTGTACCCCTGAGTGGCCTGGTGAGACCGCAGTTCGTCGATGTTGTTGCGCGGGGCCAGGTCTTCGAGGTCGGCGATGTCGCCGATGTGGACCTGCTGGTCGTCGACCCACTCGCCGTACTTCTCGTCGGTGAGGCTCTCGAACACTTCGTCGTCCGGAATGACGCGTCCCTCGTTCGGATCGGCGAGGAACAACTGTCCGGGCTGGAGACGGCCGCGCTCTTCGATGTTGCCGTAGTCCGGTTCGAGCGCGCCGGCCTCGCTCGCCATGATCAGCGTGTTGTCGGTCGTGACGTCGTACCGGCAGGGCCGAAGCCCGTTGCGGTCGAGCACCGCGCCGACCCGTTCGCCGTCGGTCGCACAGACGAGCGCAGGGCCGTCCCACGGTTCGACCAGCGAGGCGTGGAAGTCGTACCAGTCTTTCCGGTCGTCGTCCATGGTCTCGTCGCCGCGCCAGGCTTCGGGGACGAGCATCCGCAGGGCGTGGGGTAGCTCTCGACCGTCTTCCAGCAGCAGTTCGAGCGCGTTATCGACGCTCGCGGTGTCGGACTGGCCGGGGTCGTTGATGATCGGTTTGAGCGTCTCGACCTCTTCGCCGAGGTGCTCGCTTTCGAGGTCCGTCTCCCGAGCGCGCATCCAGTTGATGTTGCCCTGAATCGTGTTGAACTCGCCGTTGTGGATGATGTTCCGGTACGGGTGGGCGAGATGCCACGCGCCGAGCGTATTCGTCGAGAACCGGGCGTGTACCATGGCGAACGTCGATTTGACCTGCTCGTGGCTCAGATCCGAGAAGTACTCCCCGACCTGATCGCCTTTGAGCAGGCCCTTGTAGACGAGCGTTTGCCGGTCGAGCGAACAGACGTAAAACCGATCGCTCCCGTCGGGCGACTCGTCCTCGACGCTGTTTTCGAGTTCTCGCCGGGCGGCGTAGAGTCGTTTGTCGAACTCGTCGTCAGTCAGTTCCTCCGGCGGCGAGACGAAACACTGCCACGTCGCCGGTTCGGAGTCCAGCGCGGTCTTGCCGATGTCGCTGTTGTCAGTGGGAACGGAGCGCCAGTGGGCGACGTCGAGGTCGTAGTCGGCGAGAACGCTCTCGACGATGTTTTTCAGTTCCGACTGTGCACTGCCCTCCTTCGGGAAGAATATCGAACCGACCGCATACCGCTCGGGCAGTTCGGCATCGACGACCGCAGAAAAGAACTCTCGTGGCGTCTGGAGCATTACACCTGCCCCGTCACCGGTGTTCTCTTCCGCTCCAGTCGTCCCCCGATGTTCGAGGTTCTCCAGCAGTTCGACGCCGTCCGCGACGACATCGTGAGAGCTACCGTCGTCAAGATCCATGACGACGCCTACACCGCAGTTGGACCGCTCGTCGGTGGGGTTGGCGAGACCCCCGACCGGTCCGTAGTCGATTCACGTTGCTCAGACATTGTATGCGATAGTGAACCGCTCCCATAAGACGCTACTCCTGAATGACTAATGGTTTTATATACACATGCAAGGGGATATAAGGCATTTTATCTACATGGTTAATACTACTTATTGTGAAAGTCCACCATGATTTGATGCGGTAAACTCGATACTCACCCAGAAAAATAGCGGTGACGGCGCAGTGTCTCAGAGGCTACTCGAATCGTCGTCCGTCCCGCCGTCAGAATCGTCTCCAACTCCGCTGTCATCGTCGCCCATGCCGTCGTCCTCGTCGTCGTCACCCATTCCATTGTCTTCGCCGTCGTCATCGGCTTCTGCCGTCTCCTCGACAGCCGCACTGGGTGTAAGAGCGTCGACATTCAGCAACAGGTCGAACCCTGTATCGGAGTCGCCCATGCCTCCGGAGTCGCTGCCGTTGTCTTCGGAGTCGCCTATGCCTCCGGAGTCGCTGCCGTTGTCTTCGGAGTCGCCTATGCCTCCGGAGTCGCTGCCGTTGTCTTCGGAGTCGCCTATGCCTCCGGAGTCGCTGCCGTTGTCTTCGGAGTCGCCTATGCCTCCGGAGTCGCTGCCGTTGTCTTCGGAGTCGCCTATGCCTCCGGAGTCGCTGCCGTTGTCTTCGGAGTCGCCTATGCCTCCGGAGTCGCTGCCGTTGTCTTCGGAGTCGCCCGCTCCCGCAGAATCGCTACCGTTGTCTTCGGAGTCACCCATGCCTCCGGAGTCACCGCCCTGTTCCTCGAGGAAGCCGACGGCGAACGCCGAGTAGACGACCCCTGCGTCCAGTGTAACGTCGAAGTCCGCAACCGACTCATCCTGACCCGCTTCGCGAACTTCGAGGGTGTACTCGCCTTCCGCAACGTCGAAGGTCTCGGAGTTACCAAACGTGAGGCCCTCGACAAGGGGGTTATCGTCGGCGACAATGTCGACCTCCGGCGCATCGGGTGAGGCGTGAACCGCGCGAACTCGGCTATCGCCGTCCGCGAGTTCGCTGAGGTCGGCTTTCTGTACACTGAGTTCTAGCTCTTGGTCGGCGTCCTCGGCCGCCTCCCCTATGACAGCGGCGGTTACGATGCCCGTAGAGACCTCGATCTCTTCGTCGATGACGGCGTCCTCCGTGGGGTCGACATCGCTGCCCGCTCCGTCATCGCCGCCCATACCGTTCCCGTCGTCCCCTGTTCCGGTACCGTTGCCCCCTCCGTCGTCGCTGCCTATTCCGTCCCCGTCATCCGATCCGTTGCCCGTTTCATTACCGTTGCCGTTACCCACTCCATTGCCCTCGCCCGCTCCGTTGCCCGTTCCGTCGCCGCTACCCATTCCAGTACCGTCGCCCGCACCGTCGGCCCCCCGACTGGGACGATCTGGACCGTGTACTCCCCCTGGAGCAGTGCGAGGTAGTCGCTAAAGTGTCGGAACGCGACGTCTTCGAGCACGCGAGCGCCGTTTACGAACACGTCGACGTTCGGTGCGTCCGGCGAGGCGTGCACTGCGTTCACTGCCGCGAATTCGGCATCGCCGTCGCCGTTGGACTCCTCGGTGTCGTCTTCCTCATCGTCTTCCTGTTCGTCAGCGAGCGATACACCTGTAGCCGAGAGTACTGCTGCTGCACCGGTTCCAGCAAGCACTGTTCGTCGTGTTACGTCTGTCGACATGACCCGCTTGCGACTACAGGAGCCTCGCAAAAACCCGTAGTTAGTGGAAATATCGCGGTTTGATTGGTTAAACTGTACGACGCCTGCTATCGGTTGACGAGCGACAACAGGTTTGCTTGTCTCTGTAATATGCATTAACGAGCGTTAGCCCCTCACTGTAGGCGTTACTGAGCGTTAACTCGTCTCTATACGCGTTACTGAGTATTAGATCATCTCTATCAGCATTAGTAAGAATTTGCTCGTCTCTGTTAGCGTTGCTAAAGGTTCACTCGTCCCTGTTAGCGTTACTAAACGATCGTTATCCGAACGCAAACAATCGCGCGCGCCGGCGTTTCGGCCTGCTCACAGGAACCGGAACGTTTCGAGGTTCTTCGGCGCAAACGTCCGGATGTTGTGCTCGTGGTAGAGCGCCGAGGAGAGGTCCTGCGTCGAGGACTCGTCGCCGTGGACACAGAGTACCTTCTCGGGTCGGGGATTCATCGTCTTCACGAAGTTCATCAGTCCCTGACGGTCGGCGTGGCCGGAGAAGCCGTCAACCGTCTCGACGTCCATATTCAGACTGATCTTCGAGGCGCGCCCGCTGTCGGCGTCGTTCATCGGCACCTCGTCCCAGCCGCTTTGGAGGCGTCGGCCGAGCGTCCCCTGGGCCTGATAGCCGACGAAGGTGAGCGTACTTTCCTCCTCGCTCGCGAGGTGGCGAAGCCAGGACATGATCGGTCCGCCGGTGACCATCCCCGACGTCGTGAGGATGATACAGGGGCCACCGTCGGCGACCTCCTGACGTTCCTCCTCGCCGGCGTCGATGTGGTTGAACGCATCGGCGAGGAACGGGTTCTTGTCCTCGTGGAAGATCCGATCACGCAGGTCGTCGCGCAGGTACTCGGGGTAGGTGGTGTGGATCGCCGTCGCCTCCCAGATCATCCCGTCCAGATGGACCGGCATCTCCGGGATGTCACCGCTGCGCATCGCCTCTTCGAGGACGAGCATCATCTCTTGCGACCGGCCGACCGCAAAGGCCGGGATCAACACCTTTCCGCCGCGGTCGTAGGTGTCGTTGATGACCTGCTTGAGCCGGTCTTCGGCGTCGTCCTGATCGGTCTGGTAGTCGTTACGACCACCGTAGGTCGACTCCATCACGAGCGTCTCGACGCGCGGGAAGTCGTTGACTGCGCCGTTGAACAGGCGAGTATCGTCGTAGTGGACGTCGCCGGAGAAGGCAACGTTGTAGAGGCCGTCGCCGATGTGGAAGTGGGTGACGGCGGAGCCCAAAATGTGGCCCGCGTTGTGCAGCGTCAGCTTGACGTCCGGCGCGATATCGGTGACGTCGCCGTACTCCAGCGGGATGGTGTGTTTGATCCCCTCTCGGACCATCTCGGAGTCGTACGGCGGCGTTCGACCTTCCTTCACGGCGACGTCGAGGTAGTCGAGCTGGAGCAGGCCCATCAGGTCGCGCGTCGGTTCGGTGGTGTAGACCGGGCCGTCGTAGCCGTATTTAAAGAGAAGCGGCATGAGCGCGGAGTGGTCGAGGTGGGCGTGCGTGAGCACGACAGCATCGAGATTCTGTGCGCCCGCGCCGAGGGCCTCAGGTACCTGCAGATACGGTACCTCACCCTCCGCGCCGGGCTTGTCGCCGCAGTCGATGAGGATCCGGGTCTCGGGCGTGCTCAGGATGAACGCCGCACGGCCGACCTCGCGACAGCAGCCAAGCGTCGTGATGCGGACGTACTCGTCGTCGGACATCTCCTCGCGGTGGATCTGCCGGCCGACGCGTTCGAGGATGTCACGGCGCTCGTCGCGTTCCTGCTTGAGGAAGTTTCGGACGTTCGAGACCGTCGAGGACTCTATCGGGGGCGTCCGGACGACTTCGGGCGTCCAGCCGACCTCCTTGGTGATGTCCCGGAGCGTTGAACCGTGACGGCCGATCACCATGCCGGGTTTCTCGGCTTCGATCACGACTTCGCCCGTGTCCTCGTGGAAGTCCAGATCCGTGACGCCGGCTTCGTCCGGAATCACGTTCATCACCTGCTCTCTGGCGTCACGCGGGCGTTCGAGGGCGTCCGGATCGGGGCGGACGGTGATGCGTTTACGCAGTTTGCTGGCGAGTTTCCGGATCAGGTCGCCCTGCTGCGCGAACTTCTTCGGATCGCGCGTATAGACGACTAGCTCTGGCCCCTCGTATTTGACATCGGAAACCGTGATATCGGCTGGCAGTTCACTGGTAATCTCTTCGTGTAGGTCGTCGAGTTGTCGATCAACGGAACTCATAGTGGAAACGTCATAGTAGCGTGGTTCGTCCCAGCGACTGTGGGATCATCTGCCCGGGCCTCACTGGATCGTTCGTAAACGAATGAGCGCTTGCGCCACCGCAAGCACGCCAGTAACGGGTGAACACGACGAACTCGCGTCACGCCGTCGGATAGCCACAGGGTAGGCATACTGGATGATCGGTGTCTCTGGGGGATATGATCCTGGTGTATCGGGCCCTTCCCGCACACTCTGCGAGAAGGTCCAGGGAAAACCCGCTTACTCGGCAGTACTCGCCCCGCATTATAAAAATCTTCGCAATATTCGAGGTGAGCCCCCGATTCTGAGCCCGCAAACCGCACAGATGAGGGGCTGAGAGTTAACCGACTCCGACCGAATTGGTGGGTATGCAACTGACGCCCGCTATCGTCGAGCGCGAGTACGAATGGGTTCGCGCACGCGACGAAGCCATCGTCGATCTGATCAACGATACCCGCTCCGAACTTGGAACGGCCTTCGAGACGGCGGTCGACCCAGTCGACAGTGAAACCTACCGTCGCGAGGTCGACGCCGTATTCGCCAACGGTGACCTCGCCGTCAACGTCGCGGCACTCGTCGCTCTATTGCGTGATCTGGACGTTCAGGACGACTACCCCGGATTCGTCGTCGACGAGCTTCTCGGTCGACAGCTTGCGGGTATGATCGCGGGGAACCAGCCGCTCGGCCTGCTCGGCGAGGCGACGTTTCATTACGTAGATATTCATCATCATCCCCCGGACGGGGACGCCGGGAGCGATGATCTCGACGCCGCGTTGGCGGCCGGCTTCCAGACGCGGCTCCCGGGCTGGAACTGGACGGCGACGGCGTCCCCGTTCGCGGTCGCACCCGATCAGTAGCGGTTCAGCCGCGAACCGTCACTCGGCGGCGATGGTATACGCCGCGTCGAGATACTCCACGATACGGTCGACTAGCCGGTCGTCGTAGGTCCAGAACCCGAAGTACTCGTCCGGCGAGCGCTCCTCCGCGAGCAGCGCACAGGAGTTCTCTCCCGAGGGGTCCCGGTAGAGGACGAACCAGACTCTCCCGATGTCGTCGTCGTCGACTGCGACCGTCCCCAGATCGGTGCTATCGAACGGCGTCCAGTCGGGTCGGCCGTACACTTGGACGTCGAGTCCGGTCTCCTCGGCGAGTCTGCGGTATGGCTCGGCCTGCGAGCGAAAGACGGACATCGACTGAAAGCCGGCGTGGAGCTCACCCTGCCCGGCACGCCACGCCCGGTCTTCGATCTCGCGAGACGTCGCGAGCAACTGCGTACGGTCAGTCGTCGCAAACGGGCTGTTCCGGAACAGCCCCAGGAACTGCCTGTACGCCGTTCGGTCAGTGTCGTCGTCCCAGGGCTCTCCGGTCGGTGGCTCGTCGACGCTCGTCAGCACGTCGAGATGACAGAACCGCAGGGCTCCGTCACGGTCGACGACGGCAAAGCCGGGCGACAGTGACGACGGCAACGGTTCGTAATCGATCTGTACGTTCCTGTTGATGAACTGGGAAACGACCTCCTCGCGTGGTTTCGGACTGAATATTTGCACCGGCACCTGTGTATGCTCGACCGTCGCGATGAGGCCGCGAAGCGACGACACGGGTACAGCTACTACTGGATCGGCCTCGAACTCCGGTCCGGCAGGCTGGGTCTCCCCGGACTCCCCGGTCGGTCTTCGGATGCGTCGGCATCGTCCACGAGGGCGAACAGCCCTTCCGGAAACGTATCGATGGCCACCTCCCGACTTTTGGCGTCGTATTCGATCAACCCGGCCTGCTCTAACTGCGGAAGATGGACGTGATGTAGCTCGATTCTGGTTCGGCGGTAGTCGGCCGCGGTCGCTAGCTGTCCCTCTCCGTGGGTCGACAGTCCGGTAGCGATCAGCGCGAGTCGGTCGACCGTTGTCGTCTCCGCTGCATTTAGATAGCGGAGGACGGACCGCCGTATGGGCTCCGTTAATGATTTCATCACACCCTTCGGTGGGTCCTCTATCGACTGCATATCTTCTGCCCGCCCGTTATAACGGTCCCCCATGCATGTCGTCTATTCTACATTCATGTGACTCTTGCGGTGATTATTGCCGTATACAGAACTGGTTCGTGGAGCGAACCGATTCCCCCGTAGACCCGGTCGCCGCTCGTCCGCCCGGATCGGTTCGTCTATTACCCCGGACGGATACACACCGTACAATGAGCGAGCAAGAACTCGGTATCACCGAGAGCAAGGAGTATGCGACCGGCGACTGGTACGCCGAAGTCGTCCAGAAGGCGAAACTCGCAGATTACGCCCCGATGGGCGGATTCATCGTAACGCGCCCCCGCGGGTACGCCCTCTGGGAGGCACTACAGGACCGACTCGACGGCTGGTTCAAGGAGACCGGCGTCACGAACGCCTACTTCCCGATGTTCATCCCGGAGAGCTTTCTGGAGCGCGAAAAGGACATCGTCGAGGGGTTCGATCCCGAAGTGGCGTGGGTCACTCACGGCGGCCACGACGAACTCGAAGAACGCCTCGCGGTCCGGCCTACCAGCGAGAGCATCATCGCGCCCTTCATGGCCCAGTGGACTCGCAGCCACCGCGACCTCCCGCTTCGCCTGAACCAGTGGTGTAGCGTCGTCCGGTGGGAAGCGACCGAAACGAAGCCGTTCTTCCGCACCAAGGAGTTCCTCTGGCAGGAGGGCCACACCGCACACGAAGCCGAGGACGAGGCCTGGAACGAGACGATGCTCCGCCTCGATCAGTACGAACGGCTCTTCGAGGACGAACTGGCCATCCCGATCATGCGCGGCCGCAAGCCCGAACACGACAAGTTCCCCGGCGCACACACCACGACGACCATCGAGGCGCTGATGCCCGACGGCAAGTCCGTCCAGAGCGCGACGAGCCACTACCTCGGCACCAGTTTCGCAGAGGCGTTCGACCTGACCTACACCGACGAGGACGAGGAAGAGCGGGTCGCCCACACCACCTCGTGGGGGCTCTCCTGGCGCTCGCTGGGCGCGTTGATCATGACCCACAGCGACGATCAGGGCCTCGTCCTCCCGCCGACGATCGCACCCACGCAGGTCGCTATCGTCCCGATCTGGCAGGAAGACACCAAAGAGGAGGTCCTCGAGTATGCCGAGGGGATCGCGGGCGAACTCGAAGCCGCGGGCATCTCGGTCGATCTCGACGACCGCGACGAGCGCAATCCCGGCTTCAAGTTCAACGAACACGAACTCAACGGCATCCCGATCCGCTTCGAGATCGGCCCCCACGAGGTCGAAGACGAGGAGGTCACGCTCGTCCACCGCCCCGACGGCGAGTCGATCGTCGAGGACCGCGAGGATATCGCGGCCACCGTCGAAGCCCACTTCGACGACGTCTACGACAAACTCTACGACGCCGCAGCGGAGAACCAGAGGAGAACGTCCGCGAGGCCGAAAGTCCCCCGAGATCCTCGGCACCATCGGCAAGCACGGCGGCTACGTCGAGTGTGGCTGGTGTGGCGACGAGGCCTGTGAGACGGTGATCAAAGACGAGATCGCCGCCGAAATCGTCATGTGCCCGCTGGATCGTGACGAAGAACCCGCTCAGGAGGAGTGTGCGATCTGCGACGACGCCGCCGAGGAGACTGCGTACTTCGCCCGGACGTACTGAGTTACTACCGCTTCCCTACTCTGTGTCGCTCGGATCGACGACCTCGCCGGTATCGGGATAGACGCCGACCTGATCGCAGACGTCGGCCATCGGGCAGGCGTCCGGATCCTCCAGACACGCGGGCTTGCGTGCGGTGCAGAACTCGCGGCCGAACTGGATCGTCGCCGTGTGCCCGAACCCACATTTTTCGGCTGGTACCTCTCCCTCCAGGACTTCCCGCACCTCCTCGTGGTCGGCGACCGGCGGCGCGATGCCCATCCTGCGGTAGATCCGGTGGACGTGGGTATCGACCGGAAAGACGCCGCCACGTCCACCCGCAAACAGCAGGACGCAGTCGGCGGTTTTCGGCCCGACGCCGTGCATATCCAGTAGAACGTCGCGGACCTCGGCGGGCAGTTCCTCACGGACAAAGCCGTCGAAGGCCTCGCTCGAACCGTACTCCTCGACGACGCGGGCGGCGACCTGCTGGATCACCTTCGACTTCTGGTTGTACAGTCCCGCCGAACTGATCGTTTCGGCGAGTTCGAGCGCTCGGCGTCTGCGAGCGACACCGCGAGGTCGCCGTCGCCGCCGTAGCGGTCGATCAAGGCGTCGTGGGCTGGCTGGCTGGCCTTGTCGCTCGTGTTCTGACTGAGGATCGTTCGGACGAGACACTCGAAACCGTCACGGCCCCCGTAGGCTTTCTGCCAGTAGCGCTCGCCCAGTCGGTCCACGACGAGTTCGGCACGGGTCGCAGACTCGTCCGGGTCGAACGACGCGGTCTGTCCGCCACCTGCAGTGCCGCCACTGATGTTCTCTGCCGGTTCGGGGTCCTCGGTCATGGCTCGGACATATGGAGTCGAGCGACTTCAGCGATCCGGAGGAGACACGCTATCATACCGCTGATGACCTCCTCTCTGAATGCCGAGAAACCCGTCGCTCCGACTTTCCAAACGGTTTATACCGTTCGGTTGTTAATCCCGCGGTATGGCGAAAACGCAGAAAGAAGTTCGGGATCTGCAGGAAGGTAACTACCTCATGATGGACGGAGAACCGTGCAAGATCACCGCCTACAGTACGGCAAAACCGGGCAAACACGGTAGCGCGAAGGCCCGGATCGAAGGCACGGGTGTCTTCGACGGCCAGAAGCGGAGCCTCTCTCAGCCCGTCGATGCGAAGATCTGGGTCCCGATTATCAACCGGAAACAGGGACAGGTCGTCAGCGTCGAGAGCGAGGACGTCGCGCAGGTGATGGACCTGGAGACCTACGATACGATCACTATCAAGACCCCCGGCGATGTTGACCTCTCGCCGGACGACGAAATCGAGTACCTCGAGATGGAAGAGCAGCGCAAGATCATCGAATCGTAGATGTTCCCTGGTGCCGTCGCGGAGCGGGAAGCCGCTGACTACGTGATCGTCGGCGCACCGCTCGACGTCTCTACGACGTTCCAGCCCGGCACCCGATTCGGTCCGGACCGACTCCGGCAGTTCGCCCGGACCTTCGACGACTACGATTCTCACGCCGACTCTCACTTTTCATCGCTCGACGTCCACGACCACGGCGACGTCCACGCCTGGGACGACGCCGCGGAGTACCTCGAATACCTGGAGGGTGTCGTGACCGACGTCGAGTGGGACGATGCCGTTCCCCTCCTGCTGGGCGGGGAACATACGGTCACTGTCGCAGCAGTACGGGCGCTCGATCCGGACATCTTCGTCTGTCTGGACGCCCATCTGGACCTGCGCGAGGAGTACGACGGCAACGAACTGAGCCACTCGACGGTGGCCCATCACGCGCTCGAGGTGGCCGACGAGGCGATTATACTCGGTGCGCGCACCGGCAGCGAGGACGAGTGGGACCGCGCCGCTGACAGCGACGTGACTGTCGTCCCGCCGGAGGATGTCGGTGGCTGGACGCCCCCAGCATCGCTGGCCGACGAGTCGGTCTACCTGAGTGTCGACGTCGACGCCGCCGATCCAGCCTACGCCCCGGGAACCGGGACGCTGGAACCGTTCGGCCTGACCGGGCGTGAGATGCGCGATGTGGTCCGTTCCGTTGCTCCCCAATCGATCGGCTTCGACATCGTCGAGGTGAACGACCGCGACGACGGGCAGGCGGCTACCCTCGGTGGGAAACTCCTCCGAGAGTTCGTGTTCACCCACGCCAACCGGTAGCGGTCGGTCGACTTCGCGGGGAGAGCAGTCCGATCCAGACCACAACGCCCTTTCTCCCGCTTCCCGAACCGACAGCCATGCAACTGACCGAACTCGTCGAGCGGTTCGACGACCGCCTCGACACCGACGCGTACGCGGATGTCGACGCCAGTGCGAACGGCCTGCAGGTCGGTCCCGAGGAAGGATCGATCGAGCACGTCGCGTTCGCGGTGGATGCTGGAGTCGAGACCATCGAGCGGGCCGCCGCGGCCGGAGCCAACGCGATGGTCACCCACCACGGCGTCGTGTTCGGCGGGATGGAGCACGTCACCGGTCCCGAGTACGACCGGATCGAAGCGCTGATCGAGAACGATATCGCCCTCTATGTGTCCCATCTCCCGCTTGACGGGCACCAGGAACTGGGCAACGCCGCGGGAATCGCCGACCTGCTGAGCAGCTGATCGCGAGCCGTTCGGCACGGTTGGCGGGGAGTATATCGGACAGCGTGGGCGTCGCGGCGAGCCGATCACTCCGGCCGCACTGGCCGACTCGCTGGAGCAGTCGCTGGACACGGGCGCGGGCGACGTCCAGACGCTCGCGTTCGGCCCGGACCGGATCGAGGAGGTAGCGGTCGTCACCGGCAGCGGCGTCGACTGGCTCGGCGCGGCCGCCGAAAGCGGTGCCGACGCGCTGGTTACGGGCGAGGGCAAGCAGAAGGCGTACCACCTCGCACGCGAGCACGGGATCACCGTCGTTCTCGCGGGCCACTACGCGACGGAGACCTTCGGCGTTCGGAACTTGCAGTCGCTCGCCGAGGAGTGGGGACTGACGACGACGTTCATCGACGAGCCGACCGGTCTGTAGCCGGTCGGCTACCAGGTGTCGCTACTGGCACTCTGGCGAACAGGTGACAGGGCCGCCGCGACGCGGGGCGTCACACACCCGCCTTGCCCGTCGTCGCGGCAGTTCGCTGGGGCATACCGCCCGTCGCCGCGGGTTCGTATATAAACCTGAGGCGTACCGCGGTTCGACCCGCCGGTCTCACTTGACGACGAGTGTCAGCGTTAGCTCCGCGCCGCCAGCAAGCGCGTCGACTATCTCGTCGTCGATGCCGATTGCGCCGTACTCCGCGTTCACCATCACCGTCCGCTCGTCGACGTACTCGCTCGCGCGGGCAACGGCGCTGCGGTCGCTCTCGAAGTTGAGTTCGGGATGGCCGCTGCCGGTCACGGACTGAGTCAGACCGTCGACGTCGACTGTTGCCGTGATCGTCGCGTCGGCGTCCTGGCAGGCCTCGACGAACGCGTCGTCGAAGGATGCTGGCGCTCGGTCGGCGTCGATAGCGAGGATACAGTCGCCTGCAGGGGTGAGAAAGTCGTCAGTCGTCACCTCGAACGTGCTGGCGTGGTCGGCGCTGACGTGCTCGTGACCGACAGCGGAGATGCGTTCTTCCATACGGCTGGATAGCCCGAGGGGGTCTTCAGGCCGTTCATCTCCGGCGGGATTCGGTCAGTCTTGGACGACGGTGACCGTCACCGCGCCGCAGTCGCACTCGTACGCACGGCGGGTTCCGGCGTCGGTCCGCATCGAGAGCATCAGGTGCTCATCGCCGAGCGCGACGTCGCAACCATCGGCCTCGCACGCACAGTTTAGCTGTTCGAGCATACTACCGACTGCTCTCCCGATCATAGTTAAACTAAGCCGTCCCCGGAGTGAAAGTGAAAGTAAAAGCGAAAGTGAAGACGAACCGGGGAGGGCAAGACCTATTTCGGTGCCGGACACTGGCTGGTAACAATGTTGGGTCAGTGGCTGGCAACGCCGGTCGAACCGAACGAAGAGAACGAGCCACCGACCATGGAGAACCCCCAGCCAGTTGCGGTGCCTGGCCGTCCGACTGCGCTGGCTGGGGCGGACGCCGTGGCATACAGGACGACCTTCTCGGATCCCCGTGACGCGGACGAAACGCGGGCGACCCTCGAACTGAACGGGCTTTACGGGCGCACACGGATCTGGCTCGATGGAACCTTTCTCGGAAGCCACGAGTCGTATTTTACCCCCGCACGGTTCGAGTTCGAGCCGTCTCAGGAGAACGAACTCGTGGTCGAATGTCGTCGACCGACCGACGCGTTCGGGGGCATCTACGAGACCGATCTGCTCCCTGCGGACCGACGTGTGCCCGGGATCTGGTGGGATGCAACGGTCGAGCCACACGGGCCCGTCGCCATCACGGATCTGTCGGTAACCCCCAACTGGGCGACGACGGTGCGGCGATCCACGCGTCGATCACCGTCGACGCGGCCGAACCGGTCGACGACCGGATCACCCTCTCGCTCCGGCCGGAGGGCTTTCGCGGCGGCGGTACGATGGAGCGCGCTCACGTGGAGGCCGCGGCCGGCGAGCGCGTCGTGGTCGAACGGCGAATCGACGTCCGCGACCCGAAGTTCTGGTGGCCACGCGGGTTCGGCTCACAGCATCGGTACGCCGTCCACGCCAAACTCGGCGAGCAAGAACGGGTCGCCACGACCGGGTTCAGTAGGATCACCTACGACGAGGACGGACTGCTGGTCAACGGGCGTTCGGTGCCAGCCCGGGGTTCAACGTCCTGCCGGGTGCCGATCCCGGGGAGACGGTCGAGCGGGCACTCGACGCCAACGCCAACCTCCTCCGGGCGCACGCACACGTGCCATCACCCGAGTTCTACGAGGCCTGCGACGAGGCCGGTCTACTCGTCTGGCAGGATCTCCCGCTGACCGGGCCGGTCGAGTACGATCCCGAACGCGGTATCGAGGTCGGATCGGCGCTCGGAGAGGCCTGTGAGTCGTATCCGAGCGTCGCCGCATACGGCGTCCACGACGATCCACGCTCGCCGTTCGACACGCCGCTCGGGTCGGGTCGAGTCGCGCGGACGCGAGTACGCTGGCGCGCGTGGCGAACCTCATTCGATCGGACCTCCGCCGACGCCGTCGCGGACGGCATGGAGACGGACCGGCCCGTTTTCCCCGTCTCCGGACCACCCGGGACGGCCCCCGACGCCGCACATCTCTATCCTGGCTGGGAGTACGGCACCGCCGGGGATATCGGCTGGCTCACCGACACCTACCCGGGTATCGGCGATGTAGTGACGGAGTTCGGCGCGGGGTCGCTAACCGATGTCGACGATTCCCCCGGCGTCCACGCGGCGTTCGAGGGACTCGATGGGACACCGGTCGAGACCCAGCGCGAGCAGGGACGGACCCTCAAACACGTCGTCGAGGCCTTGCGGCGGGACGGCACCGACTTGCTCGCCGCCTTCTCGCTGCAGGACGTCCGTCCCGGCGGGGGAATGGGTGTCGTCGACGCGGCCGGCCACGAGAAAGCGAGTTTCGACGCGATTGCGGCGGCTTACGAACCCGTGCAGGTCGTCGCGGACGAGCCACCGACGGGGGTGCCGTCGGTCTGACGCTTCTCAACGACACGCACGATCACGTCTCGGGGACCGTCGAGTGGGTAGCAGGGAGCCGGACGGGGACGGTCGATATCGACGTAGAGCCGCTGTCACGCGCTTCGGCCGGCGGTGCGAAGATCGATAGGGACGCCGACGACCTTCGGCTCCATCTGACAGGAGACGGGCTTGACGTTCGGAACCGGTACCAGTTGTCGTGAGCGCCGGGGGGTTCCGCTCGGTGATATATCCCCTCGATTACGAGTGTGGGGTTTATATACTACGCTAATGTCTTGGTAACGGCTAACACGTCTTCTCAGGCCCCGTGCTAGCTATTTTCACCCTGATAATCACCGATACTTTTAAATTGGATGGGACAGTAGTAGGAGATACCAGAACGTCACCGGCGTTCGGGTAGTATCGCTCGCAGACCAACATGACAGGAACTGCTTATTATCGACCCGTCACAGTTCGTCTGAGCGATTGCTACTCACCGGTGCGGGTATGGCACAGAGGTTTGAACAACACATGGTAGACGCACAACAACTCGACGATTCAGACAACGTCGAACTAACAGAAGAACAGCTCGAAAACAATTCAAAAGGACAGCTCATTAAAATCGCCGGTCAGCTACGGGACCGACGTAACGAGCTGAACCAGCTCGCATCGGACCGAGCCTCGAAACGGGACGAACTCAACGCGAAGACGCGTGAGAAGGTCGACGAGGCACAGGAACACCGCGAGAAACGCGACGAGCTTAACGAGAAGGTTCAGGAGCACAAAGAGAGCCGGAACGAGCTCAACGCGAAAGCAAACGAGCTGTTCGACAAGGTCGAGGAAATGAAGTCCGACCTCGAACTCGACGAGGGCAAGGACCTCGAGGATCTCGAAGAGGAGATCGAGGAGCTCGAATTTAAACAGCAGACAGAAGTTCTCAGCACCGAGGACGAACGCGAGCTTATCGAGAAGATCGAGGCCAAACGCGAGGAGTATAGCCAGCGCAAGGACAAACTCAACCAGAACGACGAGCTAGACGACCTCGTCGAGGAAGCCGAGGAAGTCCGATCGGAGGCCTCCCAGCACCACCAGAAAGTCACCGAACTCGCTGACAAGGCCCAGGAACATCACAACCAGATGATCGAGGCCTACCGCGAGGCTGACGACATCCGCGACGACGCCGACGAGATGCACGAACTCTTCGTCGAGGCCCAGGAAGCGGCCGACCAGCACCACGAAGACTTCGTCCGCGTCCAGAAGCGCCTGCGCGAACTCGACAAAGAGGAAGAAGAAGAGCGCAAGACCGAGCGCGAGAAGGAAAAAGAGGAAGTCGAGCAGGAAGCCGAAGAGATCTACGAGCGGTTCAAAGATGGCGAGACCCTCGAAACCGAGGACCTGATGAAGCTGCAGAAGGCGGGTCGACTGTAATCGGTATCTGCTGATTCTCTGCGGCGTTTCTGATCGTGACTGACCAGTGGCATCGCCGACTGTCGCGCCTGCCACCTGCCAGTCGAGTATCGTGGTTTTATCACCGACCGACCACCTACACCGGAGTATGACAGGAGGTGTTGCCAGTGGATAATCCGCTTCGGATGCTGGCACAGGTTGGGATCGTACTGATCGGCGCAGTGATTGCAGGCCTCATCGGCTATGAACTGTTCGTGGTCGTCCCGGATTCGACGGCTGAACTGCTCGGTATCCTGCTCGCACTGGGAGCCGTCGGCGTCGGCATCAAACTCGCCGGCAACGCCGCTGGCTCGCTGTTCCCCGGCTACAACGTCGCCGAGGTCGCCGTCGAGGGGCCGATCACGCGCGACGGAGGCGGCGGACCGCTACCCACACAGCCCATTTCGACGCCGGCCGACGACATCGTCGACCAGATCGAACGGGCCGATGCGGACGACAACGTCGAGGCGCTGCTGGTACGGCTCAACACGCCCGGCGGCGAGGTCGTTCCGAGCGACGACATCCGAATCGCGGCCGAGGAGTTCGACGGGCCGACGGTCGCCTACGCGCAGGACACCTGCGCGAGCGGCGGCTACTGGATCGCCTGTGGCTGTGACGAACTCTGGGCGCGAGACATGAGTATCGTCGGCAGCATCGGCGTGATCGGCTCGCGAGTCAACGCGAGCGAACTGGCCGACAAGGTCGGTGTCTCCTACGAACAGCTCACCGCGGGCGAGTACAAGGACGCCGGGACGCCCCTCAAGGAGTTCGAGGAGGAAGAACGCGAGTATCTCCAGAGCCTGATCGACGACCTGTACGGCAACTTCGTCGACCGGGTTGCGGCGGGGCGTGACCTGGACGAGGAGACGATCCGAGAGACGGAAGCCCGGATCTACCTCGGCGAGGAGGCCCTCGGCATCGGGCTGGTCGACGAACTCGGGACTGGCGAGGACGTGCAGGACGCGCTGGTCGACCGGATAGAGGCCGACTCGGTCGACGTCAAAGAGTTCGAACCGGAGCGTGGCCTCCCCGCACGGCTTCGCGGCGGCGCGAGCGCGGTTGCGTACTCGCTCGGCGCGGGCGTCGCCGGCGTTCTCGGTGAGGACGGCGAGGTCGACATCCAGTTCCGGTGAACGGTCGTAGGAGTTTTTATTGCCCCCGTACATGATGAGTACATAGTGACAACGCTGGTCGTCTGTGTCGACCGGACCGACGATGTCGGCCGCAAGACAGGACTCTCGACTCCCGTCGCGGGGTGGGAAGCCGTTCAATCGCTGGTGATCGATATGGGGCTTGCCGATCCGGAGGACTCCTCGGTCAACAGTCTGCTGGAGTCCCTGCGGGTGACCCGTGAGCTACGCGACGATCACGACGACGCCGTCGTCGCGGTCGTCTCCGGTGCCAGCGATTCGATGGTTAGCGCGGATCGGGCAGTCGCCCGCCAACTCGACGACCTGATCGAGGAGTACGACGTGGAGTCCGCAATCGTCGTCATCGACAGTGCCCAAGACGAACGGCTCGTTCCCGTCGTCGAGAGCCGTCTCCGGGTCGACTCGGTGGACCGCGTCGTGGTGCGGCAGGCCCGGGATATCGAGTCGACGTACTACCTACTCAAGCAGTTCCTGGCTGACGAGGAACTCCGACAGACGACGCTGGTGCCAATCGGCCTGGCGCTGATCGTCTTTCCGGCGCTCTCGATCGTTGCTGGCCCGGCAATGGCACTGGCGACGATCACGACTGTCATCGGCACCTTCCTGCTGTACAAGGGGATCGGTATCGACGAGTATCTCACTCGGCTCGCACGGCAGGCCCGAGACTCGCTGTACTCCGGGCAGGTGTCGGTCGTCACCTACGTCGTCGCGGCGGGGCTGACACTCGTCGGTGTGTTCGCCGGCGTCCTCGCCGTCTCCGAACTCTCCGATCCCGGGAGCGCGTTCATCCAGTCGATGATGTTCGCCTACGCCAGCGTTCCGTGGCTAGCGCTGGCCGCGCTGGCCGCCAGTACCGGGCGACTGCTCGACGAGGTCATCCAGGACGAGAACGTCCGCCCCTCGTTTCTCAATCTCCCGTTCGTCGTCATCGGCATCGGACTGGTCGTCCGCGGCTTCTCCGCGTACTTTCTCGAACGCGGCGGCCGGATTGGCCCCTTCGAGATGCCCGACGTCTCGCTTGGCGTCGTCTCTGTCGAGGGGTTCGCGCTGAGTGTGGGTAACCGACTCGGCGTCTTCGTCCTGCTCGGCGTGCTGATTAGCGTCGTCGGTATCCGCGTCGCGATGTACTTCTCCGGTTCCAGGTTAGAGGACGCGGATGTCGCGGAAGCGGAGGCGTGACGCCTTCGACGGGCATTTGCCCACGTGGTCGGTACTGGCTGTATGAGCGACGACAGCGGTCCTGCCGACGGCCACTGGGTGAGCCTCTACTCCGGCGGGAAGGACTCCTCGTGGGCACTGTACCAGGCACTCGAACGCGACCTGCCGGTCGGTCGACTGCTGACGGTCCACCCCGGCGGTGACTCGTACATGTACCACGTCCCGGCGACCGATCTCGCGACCCTGGCCGCCGAGAGCGTCGGCATCCCGCTGATCGATGTCTACCCCGACGACCTCGACGCCGACGCGGCCGAGGACTCGGGCGCGCAGGGCGACCGCGAGGTCGAACCCTGGAGGCCGCGCTCGAAGACCTCGACGCCGAACTGGAGGGTGGCGTCGCGGGCGTCACCGCCGGCGCTGTCGAAAGCGAGTTCCAGACCAGTCGGATCGAGGCGATGGCCGAGCGCCTCGGCATCGAACTCTTCGCGCCGCTCTGGCAGCGCGACCCCAGAACGCTCGCCGACGAGATGCTCGATGCCGGCTTCGAGATTCGGATCGTCCAGGTCGCCGCCGGTGGCCTCGACGAATCCTGGCTCGGACGGCGACTCGACGCCGACGCGCTGGACGAACTGGAGACACTGCACGACGAGTACGGCGTCCACATCCTCGGCGAGGGCGGCGAGTTCGAGACGCTGGTGACCGACGGCCCGCACATGGATCAGCCGATCGAGCAGAGTACGAAACTGAGTGGGAGGGCACGCGGGGACGTCTTCGGATCACGGACGCGTGGCTGGGCGAGTAGTACGTCGTCAGTCGTCCGTCTCGTGATCTCCGTCGCCCCGGCTACTCCGTCCCAGAACGGCGAGTAAGAGGGCAGTGATGGTTCCGACGATACCGAATCCCGTGAGTCTATCGTCGGACTCCTGCTCGGAACTGCCCGAAGGGGCCGTCTGTTCGGGATCCACCGTCGGGTCTATCTCGAAGGTGGCGACGACGCCGGCGTGATCGGACGGCCAGAGAGTAACTGATTCGTCGTCGAGAGATACGCGATCGTCGGTAGCAGCGCCGACGCGTTCGATGGCGGTCGGGTCGGCACCACCGCGGTAGAGGACGGCATCGACGCGTCGCGAGAGCTGTGATTCGTCGTTTGTCAAGTCGTCCTCCTGACAGCACGTGTAGCCGTCGGCGGTCGGCCGCAACGTAGTGTGCGCGTCCCAGAACGACTCCGTCAGCAACTCGTAGGTAGCGGTCTCCGCGCCGGGGCCACTGTTGAAATCGCCAGCGAGCACGACCGGGCGGTCCGTCGGGAGCACCTCGACCAGTTCACCGGCCTGGCCGCGTCGCGAGGAGGCTTCGGACGGTTCGAGATGGGTACTGGCGACGGTGACGTCTGCGTCGTCGAGCGATACGTCTACCGTGCAGTACCCACGGTTGATATCGGCCGTGAGTCCACCGACGGATACCGAACGGGCCGCCTCGAAGGTGTCGCCACCGGTCCCGAGTATCTCGGTATCCGCCTGCACGAGTACGGCCACGCGGTCGGTCAGCCGTACGTCGATCGTCTCCTCGTCGACGTCGGCCGGAACCTCGATATCGGTCGTGACCTGCGAGGTCGCAACCTCGTACTCTGCCCACGCTCCGCGAGCGCCGTGGAGAGAGCGTCGAGGAAGTCGACCACAACGTCCGATGCACTCGGAGAGGGGTTGTTCTGGAAGTTGCTGGGACGTCGCGTGCGAACGAGCATGGCCTCTTGCAACCCCACTACGTCGGGGCTGGTGGCATCTATTTCGGCGGCGATCGCCTCGGCACGGGGGCGACCGGATAGCGCCTGAGATCCGCAAACAGTTGTCCTGCGGTCTGTTGCACGTCCGCGAGCGAACTCGCGCCGTCGAGATCGAATAGCTCGACACCAGCCGCGAGATTCCGCGTCATCACTGAGAGAGTCCCTGACGCCGCTGTGGGGGACGCGAAGCCGGACGCAGCGACGACGCCCGCGGTGCCCGCAACAAACCCGCGGCGGGAGACAGCAGAATGTTCACTGTTACGCTTCGGAATCATACAGATGCAAGCCAGCTATGTGAGTTTGTAATGTAGCGTATACTCCAGTGCGAGGGTTGAGTCGGAACTGGATCAACCGAGTAGAACGAGATTACAGCGTCTGTTCCTATTAATCACGTCGACGACTTCCGTTTCCGACCGATCGAGTCCTACTCGGACTCGACGACCTCTATCCCGCGGTTGTTCACCGCCGCGGCGTCGAGACCGACCTCTTCGAGGAACTTTTTGTACTCGCGCTCGCACTGCTCGGCGTCCTGTTGCTGGTCGGAGGCGTGGTCACAGAGCGCGGCCAGATCCTCGGGGACGTCGTTCGTGTAGACGATCCAGTGGTTGATCAAATCGCTGAGTCGGCGGATCGGGCTGGTGAAGTGACCGTATATCTCGAAGTTGAGCGCGTGGTGGCCACCGAACGGGTCGTTCATGTATCTCGCGCGGGGCATCACCTTCATCACGGCCCACTGGATCTTGTCGAGTTGGCGACCCGGCGCTTCCTCAAGGGTGGCGTTGACGGCCTTGCGCGGGTCGTCCCAGGAGCCAGCGGGGATCGAGACGCCGTCGAGTTCCTGTATCTCCTGAAGCGCCTTGTCCCACTCGTCGGGGCTTGGCTGGGGATGGACCCGGTACATCGCCTCGACGCCACGGTCCCACATTAGCTGGTGGGTAACGGCCTTGTTCGCTTTCAGCATGCACTCCTCGATGATGGTGTGGGCGCGGTCCCGGGCGGGGTTCAGGACGAGCGAGCCGTCTTCCTTGCGCTGTTCGTGCATCCGGTCGGCGACCTCCCAGACCATCTCGCACTTCTCGGCGAGGTCGACCTCGGGGTCTTCGAGCAGTTCGTCGGCGGTCTCCGGGTCGTCCAGCAGGGTCTCGGCCTCGCCGTAGGTCAGGCGGGCGTCGCTCTCGATGACCGACTTGTAGATGTCGATGGTCTCGTAGGAGAGGTTCTCCTTGTCCAGATGCATCTCGACGGTGTGTGCGAGGCGGTCCTCGTTGGCCACGAGCGAGCAGACGGTCTCGGCGAGCACCGGCGGGAGCATGTGGACGGTGTATGCCGGGAGATAGACGGTGTTGCCCCGCTCGACGGCTTCGTCCCACATCTTCGTGTCGGGGTTGACGTAGTGGGTCACGTCGGCGATGTGGACCCAGAGCACGTACTCGTCGTCGTGTTCCTCGATCGAGATGGCGTCGTCGAAGTCCTGGGCGTCGATCGGGTCGATCGTCCAGGTCGTCATGTCACGGAGGTCCTCGCGCTCGTCGACCTCGTCGGCGATCTGTTGCTCGACGCCCTCGGTTCGCTCTCTGGCCTCTTCGAGTATCTCCTCGGAGAAACCGTCCCGGATCTCGAACTTCTCGAACAGCTCCTCGCGTTTGTTCTCCAGATGACGGGCCATCTCCTCATCGATCTCGACGGGGCCCTGTCCTTCGGCCGTGCCGGCCTCGGACTGAGATTCGCTGGTCATGCACTGACGTATGAGTGTCGGCCTGATAGTCGTATCGCCACGTACTGCGAGTAGGCGTCGGTTGGCGATTCGACATCCTGGAACGCAACAACATGCCGGTTGCCTCCAGCAGTACCCGGCCCGATCGGTCACTGATTAAATAAAAACACCAACTACGTGGCCGACGAACCAGCGTATGGAGATAGACGAGACGAGTCGAAAGATACTGCGACTGTTGCAACGGGAATCGCCCCTGCTCACCCACGAAGAGATCGCAGAGCAAATCGATGTCTCGGCGAGTACGGTCAGTAACCGTCTCCAGGAACTGAGAGATGCGGAGATTCTGGAGGGGTTCCAACCGGAGATCAACTACGAGACGGCGGGGATTCCACATCAGATCCTGTTCGTCTGTTCGGCCCCGATCCAGGAGCGGAGGGAGTTGGCAAACGAGGCGATCGAGATTCCCGGTGTCGTCCACGTTCGTGAAATGTTGGGAGGAACCAGCAATCTACACGTCGAAGTCGTCTGTATCGACACACCGAGGGTCGAAGAGGTCGCCGAAGAGCTGACCGGACCGGACTGGTGATCGAACACTCCGAGATTCTGCGCCGAGAGTACTCTAGTCCGTTCAATCATTTCGGAAGCGAACTGGTGGATCAATAGCTCTGAGACGGCATAACCGCCGATGAGTATAGCTCGACTTCTCATGCTGGCTATCTCCCAGAAAAGAACTTTCATGCTGTTGATAACGGACGATACTGTTCCTTAACTTTATAGTTCAATAGGTGGTAAAAAGTGTATGAGTTCCAATATCACCTCTTCGCCACGGGACTCGATTAGCGTGCAGGTCGTCGAGAAAATCGCCGAAACTGAGGGTACAGATCCGATCGATCTCCACCCGCCGTTACATTCGGTGATCGACGCCGAGGCGTTACAACACCTGTTCGATTCGATGCCGAACGAATCGAAACCGGGCCGAGTTAGCTTCGAGTATAAGGGATACACCGTCGAAGTGGTGGCCGATGAGACGGTGCAGGTCGAAATCCAGGATGCCTCGTGACAGGCCCCTCGAAACGCACCGAACGGTCACGCCGAGCCGAAAAACTGCGAAAATCGATAGCTGTCCGCGGCTGACGACTGGATGGGGCAAAAAGCGATCGCAACTGTCGACTCCGCTCTCCCGTCACGACTCTTCTATCTCGCCGTAGCGTTCCTCGACGAGTGCACTGTACCAGGAGAGAAACTCGGCCTGGCCGTGTGTCCCCGCATCGAGTTCGACGAGCAGTCCTTCGAGTTCGTCGCGTGGCTGGTGACAGAGTTCGTGGTCACACTGCTTGCAGAGATACTCGAACTCCTTGCCGTCCCGTTCCCAGCGGTCGCCGTACTTGTCGTACTCGCGTGCCTCCGCGCGCGAAATCGAACAGCCGCAGGCGATGCAGGTGACGGATTCCTGCTTTGAATTCCCGGAGCCCCACATACGTCTCTCTTCGACAGCGGCCTACTTAGCACTTTTCGGGGTCGCTACAGTCCGGGGCGTTTATGCGCTTTCCGCCGTTCGATCCGTGTATGGAAATCAACTCGCGACACCACCTGCGCAGTGACGGGGTGGACGAACTGGAAACGGCGATTGCCGAGGGCCTCGGCGTCGAGATCGATGGCGACACCTACGAACTCGTCGAACTGAAAGACTCGGAGTTCGATCTCGTGCTCGTCGACGGCGAACCGTCGGTGCTGTACGTCGACGACGAGCCGTTTCTCACCGTTCGCGGCGCGAACCGGTTCGAGCCCGAGACGCACATCGTCACCGTCGACAGTGGCGCTATCTCGTTCGTCAGTGACGGTGCGGACGTGATGCGGCCCGGTATCGTCGAGGCCGACGAGGAGATCGAGGCCGGCGATCTGGTCGCGATTGCGGAGGAGAACCACGACAAGGTGCTCGCGATCGGCCGCGCGCTCGTCGAAGGATCGGAGATGGTCGGCGAGCAGGGCAAAGTCGTCGAGTCGGTCCACCACGTCGGCGACGAACTCTACGAGTTCTCGGTCTAGTCCTCGGCGTCAAGGTCGTCCTCTGCGTACGCGTCCTCGTACCGCTCAACTGCATCCCGAAAGCCCTCGCGAGCAAGTTCGTACGTTTCCTGCAGGTCCGCTATCGGCGTCTCCGTGGCGTCGACGCGCAGGTCGTCGTAGTACGGTTCCATCTCGCTGTCTTCCGTTCGTTCGACGATCAGCGCGGCGCTCTGGATGGGTAGCTCCTCCCGTTTGTCGCCACCCTCCGCATGGCCCGCGGCCAGCACGTCGATCAGCCGTTCTGCCAGCGGCGCCGGGTCGTTGTCGTCGCCGAGAGGGTCTACGTCCTCCTCGTGTGAAACCTCCTCGTAGCTCTCGGCGACGCTGTCGACGACCTCCGGGCCGGTCAGCAGGTTGCCAGCGACGGTGTAGCTCCCGCCGTCGTGGTGGCCGAACCACTCTTTGCACTCCTCGCCGGAGAACGTGAACGAACCGTCGGCGTCGACGCCGTGTAGCTGGCGGTTCTCCCGGCCGTCGTCCGCGTGTAGCAGGGCTTCGAGCGCGTCTTCGACTGCCAGTCCCTCGTCGAGATAGCGGACACCGTCCCGCCCGAGGTCGACGTTGACGAGGCTTTGGGTCGCCACTGCGCCGTTCTCGCTGGCGAAGGGACAGAGCGTCCCCACCGCCGGCAGTCTCGTAGTGACGGCGACGCCAAAGCGTGTCTGCTCGTCGCCCTCGGTGTCGGTGTACTCCTCTCTGACACAGATGCTAAACGTCATATCACTCTGTGGGGAGTCCGGTGCGAAAAAACCATCCCCGCCGTTTCCTGCGACTGTGTCTGACGTAAGAACTATACCCGCTCCGACGGAGACGTTGTGGTATGGGACTCATGAGTACGATTCTCGGCGGCCGGGGCTCCCGGAGCACCGAGGATTACGTGGAGTTGGACCTCGACGACTTCGAGTCGGTCGCGGGCGACGCGGCGATGCAGGTCCACATCGCGGAGATCGCTGGCCAGAAAGACGTCATCGACATCAAGGACGCAGTGTACGACGGCGACCTCGTTATCGCCGACATCACGCGACTGCGCACGCAGGATAGCACGGTCGAACACGTCGTCGACGAACTGCGACAGGTCGCCGACGAGGTCGACGGCGATATCGTCCAGAAAGGCGACGATCAACTGATCGTCACGCCGACAGGTATCAAGATCAGCCGGACGAAACTCGGCGACACCACGTAGTCTTCGGCGAGTACGGTTTTTTCAGCCCTCGTAGCCGGCGTAATCCATCAGGCCCGCGAAGATATCGGTATCCATCGCGCTCTCGTAGACGATTGCGCCGACCATCCCGCCCGGATAGCTGGTGCCGTTCATCGCGTGGCTGACCTTGTGACAGTGTAACAGATAGATCCCCGGATCGGCGTCGGCCTCGAACTCGATGGTCTTCCGTTCGGCCGGGGCGAGATTGACCACGTCCTGGTCGTACTGGGCGACCTCGGGGATCTCAGAACCGTCCTTCTCGACGACGCGGAACCGATGGTTGTGCGTGTGCAAGGGGTGGCTCATGTAGCCGTTGTTGGCGAAGTGAACGCGGACGGTATCGCCCTCCGAGACGATGATCGGCGAACCGTCTTCGGGGTGGAGCGTCCGGGGCGCCGAGCGACCGTTGATCGTGAACACGTCCGGACTCCGGTCGCGAGGGCTGTAGGAGACGTCCTCGCCGTTCATCATCCGGTTGAGCCTGGAGTCCCAGTCCTTGACGGTCATGAATAGCTCCTGATCGGCGGGTTCGTACCCCTTCGGATCGACCCGGAAGACGCCGTACATGCCCATGTCGATGTGGCGGTGGGTGTTGTAGTGGCAGTGGTACAGATGCGTCCCGGGGACGTTAGCGGGAATCTCGTAGGTGTGTTCCTCGCCGGGCATGACTGTGATCCCGGTGGTCGTCGGGACGCCGTCGTTCTCCCAGGTCTTGCTGACCCCGTGGAAGTGCACGGTGTGGGGCATGTTGGCCTCCGTGTTGTCGAGGGTCACTTCGACGTCTTCGCCCTCCGTCGTTCTGATGACGGGGCCGGGGACGCTCGGTTCGCGGTCGTCGGCCTGCCACGCCCACACTCTGGGGAGTTCGACGGGGCCACCCATCGCTTCTCCGGGGTGTGCCGGAAGCGTCGAGGTGACCGACCGCAGGGTCACCTGATTGTTCTGCTCGGTGACGTCGACGACCTGCGGCGCTCCGGCGGGCGATAGTCCACTTTGCTTGACCTTTTGCTGCTGGTCCAAACTGGATGGAGCATCCGACGATGGAGTCGAACAGCCTGCCAGGCCCAGCAGCCCCGCGGATCCGGTTGCACGCATGAGGTCACGTCGCGAGAACTTCGTTCCTGGCGCACCGATATTATCTGTCATCACTTACTGCTCTATGACGGTGGTATATAAGGGGGATTCACGTTCCCAGTAACTGAAAACCAGGCCAAGTCAGATACTCACAAGGGAACCAGATAGTCAGTGGATACGGCCAGTTCGCGGGAAAGCGACGTGTTACCAGCGGCTGCCTTTGACGTCGCCACGACCGCCTTCGGTTCGGTCGACGCCCATAATGCTCTCTTGCTGGTCAATGCCGAAGGCCTCGCCCGAGTCGGGGACTCGGACGGTGACGTCTTTGACCTCGGGATACTTCTTGAGCAGTTCGGCCTCGATGTTTCCGGAAGTGATGTCGGCGACGTCACAGCCCGAACAGCCGCCACCGAGTTCGATAATCACTTCGCCGTCCTCGGGGTCTGCCTTGCGGACGTTGCTGGTTCCGCCGTGCATCTGGATGATCGGCATCTGTTTTACCAGCCAGCTTTCGATTTCGTCGGCCAGGCTCTCCCCGTCGTCCGTCTCCTCGGACGCTTCGGTACTCATTATCACCAGTACACAGCGGAGAACGGAAAGGGTTCGGGTTTCGGCCGTCTGGACGTCTAACCATCATGGTTTACGATGTTACTCCCCGTCGTCACTACGTGTTGCGTGGCGCCAGGCGGCCAGGCCGATGCCTGCAACCCCGGCTCCGACGCCGAAGCCGGGGATAGAATCGTCGTCCGACTCAGTTGAGCCGTCGTCGCCGTCTGTGTCGTCTTCGGTATCGGTTTCCTCGTCGTTCTCGCTCGCACTGTCGTCTTCGGTACCCTCGTCGTTCTCGCTCGCGCTGTCGTCGTCCTGGTCAGAGCCGGTCGCAGCCGAGTCGACGAGCGACGGCGGCGACGCTTGTTCGCCCGCCTCGTCGGGGAACGTGTACAGCGCGCCGGTCGTAGCAAGCTGAAACCCGCCGTCGCTCTCCCCGCTGCTGCCGACGAAGAAGTCCCCGGGAACGCCGACCTGCGCGGTCCAGAAGACGGCCTCGTCGGGCTCTCGCCACCAGACCAGTTCCGCCGGATTCGCCGGGTTGCTCACGTCGTGAACTTTGACGCCACCGAAGTACCACGACGAGTACAGCCGGTCCCCGACCAGGTCGAAGTTGTGTGCGGTCGTAAACTGTCCCTGCTGGGTGTTGTCGTACGACTCCGGCGGCTCGATACGCGAGAGACGCTCCGGATCGGTCGGGTCCGTGACGTCCCAGAGGTCGATACCGCCGGGGCCGCCGACCGGTTCGTCGTTTTCGTCGGTCGTCGTCCAGGCTTCCTTGCTGACGCCCAGTACGGTTCCCTCCTCGTTGACTTGACAGTAATGAGCGTTGCCTGGCGGAGCGAACGGCTCCCAGAGCGATCGCTCCTGGCTCATCGATTCGAGTTCCTCGCGCGAGTAGTCGCCGAAATGGTTGACGTACTCCGGAGCGCTCGGATCGCTCACGTCGAGGACCCAGACGCCGGCGTCCCAGTAGGAAAGGTAGGCGAGCTCACCCTGTACGTAGATGTCGTGGATCGGGTAGAGCCGCTGGCTGACGCCGCTCCAGTCGTCCTCGTGATCGAGTAAGGACCACCGCGCGAGTTCGGTTAGTTCGTCCTCTGCCGTGTCGACGAGTGCGATCGGATTCCCCTCGTCGCCGTGCTGCGTGAGATAGACGATACCGTCCTCGAAGAAGGTGTTGTGGATCGGATAGCCCGGTTCGTACAGGTCGATGCCGACGGGATTTGCCGGGTCGCTCACGTCGTAGAGTAGGACCGTCGGCGTCGCGAAGGTGCGGTTCGCGGGACCGGCGACGACCAGCCGATCACCGTCCGGCCAGAGGTCCCAGATGCCGTCGAGCGGATCGTCCGAGGGGATGCCCCGCTCTTCGTTGAGTACGGCTGGCGCTGTGGGATCGGAGAGATCGACGGTGACGAAGCCGTCGCCCGCGGCCACGTAGGCAATCTCGCCGTCGTCGGTGATCGCGGCCTCTTTCGCACCCGGAATCTCGACACTACCCATCGGTTCGTAGCCGTCCCGTTCCTGTGCGGCCACACGTCCCACAGCGGTTCCAGCAAGGACACCCGCACCGGCACGGAGGAGGGTTCGGCGGCGCATACGAATGGTCCGGACGAGAGAGAAATAAACCCCGCGGTCAGTGTAGCTTCGCGCGGTCGCCGGTGCCGCGGGTCAGCGCGCTCGCGAGCGCACCCTTGACCACGACTTCGTCGCCCAGCGTCGTCAACTGGACCTCCGGAACGTTGGTGAACACCATTTCGGGGAGTTCCTCTTTGAGCGGGCCGAGCACGAGTTCTTCGTTGTTGAGCGCAACTGCACCGCCGACGTAGATGACCAGCGGGGCGTACGCGTGAATGATGTTGGCGACGCCCATTGCGTTCCAGTGAGCGACCTGGTCGATGACGTGATCGGCAAGCGGGTCCTCGCCCGCGTACTCGAAGACGTCCGCCGCGCTGAACTCGGGATCCTGAACCGGCAGGGCAGTGTCGATGGGATCCTCCTGATGGATCCACTTCGTGTACCTGGGAATGTTGTTCCCCGAACAGTACGCTTCCCAGTGGCCGTCCTTCCCACAGCCACAGGTGAGCTGTCCCTGCGGGTCGACCACCATGTGGCCGACCTCGCCGGCGTTGCCGTCCCAGCCCGAGAGCACGTTCCCGTCGACGCAGACGCCGGCACCGACCCCGCTCGAGATGGTCAGATACGCCATGTCGTCCGGGTTGCGGTCGCTGTAGAAACGCTCGCCGATGACGCCCGCGTTCGTATCGTTGTGTAGGTAGACCTCGTCGCTGTCGATCAGTTTCTCGACCGGCCCGGTGAGGGGGATTCGATCGATCGTGTTCGGGAGGTTCGCCGGATCCATCACTGCCCCCTCGGCGAGATCCAGGGGACCGATCGAGCCGATGCCAGCGGCGGTGATCGATTCGGGTTCGACGCCAGCGTCCCTGCAGGCCTGCCGGAGAACGCCGAGGACGGCCTCGGTCACGGCGATCCCGGTCGGCCCGCGCGGCGTTCCTTGCTCGTGTGAGCCGACGATGGTTCCGTCGTCGTCAGCGACGACGGCCCGGACGTTGGTTGCGCCCAGGTCGACGCCCGCGTAATGCACCATGTACCTCCAAAAGGAATCCGGTCGTACTTAATTACATAGTTTCTTTCCCGCCGGTCCGCTCACCGACGGCGAGCCAATACCGGTCTACTGTTCACGAACGAACGTGACGGGAGACGGGGAGTTGAGCATGACGTGCTGTGCGGTGCTACCGAACACCGCTTTGCCGGTCGGCGACCGTTTTCGGCCTCCGACGATGACGCGGTCCGCATCGGTCTCTTTAGCCAGATCGACGATGGTCTCGCCGTGCGGTCCGACTGCGCCACGAATCTCGTATCTGATCTCCTGCTCTTCTAGCAAGTCCGAGAGCGAGCGGATGGTGGCGTGGCGCTGGGCAGTGTCGTCCGCCGAGACTTCCGACAGTTCAGTGTCGAACTCGAGTTGGTCGAGGACGTCCTGATACTCGTCGTCGGTAAATACGTGTGCCAGGGAGACTGTGGCGTCGGCGGGCCCGGCAACTTCGATGGCTGCTTCTGCGATCTCTTCGGCCCGTTCGGCGTCGCCAGGTCCGACTGCGACGAGAACTGATTTCAGTGTCATACAGGGCTATTCTCTTGCAACCGTGTTAAATATACTGACGTGGAGATATCCCGCACAAAGACCGTGTTCTTTTGCTCTCGAACCCCTGGACCAGATATGATCGATCCTGATCTCGACGGGCAGACGGTGCTGGTCACGGGGAGCGCCCGCGGCGTCGGCCGTGAACTACTGCTTGCGATGGCCGACCGCGGCGCGAAGACGGCGGTCCACTACAACACGAGTGACGACGCCGCGGCGACTGTTGCCGGGCGGGCCGAAGAGCGCGGCGCAAGCGATACGACAGTCGTGCAGGGCGACGTCACGGTGCCAGCGGACGTGGACGATATCTTCGACGCCGTCGAGGCCGAACTCGGCGCCGTCGACGTACTGGTCAACAACGTCGGGGCGTTTGCGCCCGTCCACTGGACGGAGATGGACTACGAGACGTGGCAGGGCGTCTTCGATACGAACGTCAACGCGACCTATCTCTGCTCGCGTCGCGCACTACCGGCGATGCACGAGCAGTCCTACGGCCGCATCGTCAACGTTGGCTACGCCTCCAGCGAGAAGGGACTGATAAACCCGAAGAACGCCCCCTACTTCATGGCCAAAGCCGGCGTGTTGATGTTCACCCGGATGCTCGCGGCCGACACGGCTGACGACGGCATCACTGTCAACGCCATCTCCCCCTACGTCGTCGAGAACTCGGCGGAGTTCCCCGACGAACTCCCACGGGGACGGCCCGCCGGCTTCGAGGACATGTCACAGGCGATGTTCTTTTTCCTTGACGAGGACAGCGGATATATCAGCGGAGAGAATATCGAGGTTGACGGGGGTGGCTGCCCGAGGAAGTGTAGTTCGAGCGTCTCGTGAGCGGAGCGAGCGAGTTCACCGAAGCGCGGTGCGCTTCGGATTTTTGGCCGAGATTTTTTTGCGAGCGGTGTGCCTGCACACCCGAGTCAAAAAAGGTCGGTGAGGATATCGAGGTTGACGGGGGTGGCTGCCCGAAGAAGTGTGGTTCGAGCGTCTCGCGAGCGAATACCCATATTTTTGCTTTTGCGATACGAACGTATCATCATGGTAGTACGTGCCAGTCCCTGTGACGGCGACGACCCTGTATCTCTCCCGGGCGCCGTACCGTACGACTTCTCCCATCTGTCACGACAGAGCTGGGAGTTAGGATCGCGTACCGTCGACGACGATGAGTCGACACTGCTCTGTCGCTGGGAGCAGGCAAGCAGGCGATGGGTGATGTCGATTTTCGAGGTCACAAGCACTACCGTCATCATTCGCGTGGAGACGCCTGTGGGCCGAGAGCGCTTTTACGGCGCGATCCGATCGGAACTCGAATCGGCAATTCCCAGGCTGGAGGCGGCTCCTGACTGGCGACGCTCCAACTGACGTCGACGCACCCGGCGGTGCGGAGCTGTCTGTGCTTTTGGAGTGATCGGTGGCGGTCCAGACTGGTAGACGTGTAGCCACAGTAGAACCAGCAGTGATGCGTCTCGGTCGCTTGCCGTCCTCCACAACGCTATCGTCCGACTCCGAAAGCCGTTTACCGTTCACTAACTGACTAGTCAGTCAGGATGGCCGACACACCGAACGGCTCCGACGCCGCAGCAGATACGCGCGAGGAAATCATGGACGCGACCTATCGCGCCCTCTGCGAGCACGGCTACGCCGACCTCACGATGCAACATATCGCCGACGAGGCTGGCAAGAGCACCTCGCTCCTGCACTACCACTTCGACACGAAAGAAGACCTGCTGGTGGCGTTTATCGACCATTTGATCACCGAGTTCGAGGAGGTCGTCGCACCGAGCGAGGAGAACTCGCCCGCCGACCGACTCCGGGAGTATCTCGATCTGTGGGAGTTCGCACCCGAAGAGGACGAGCGAGCGGCGCTCCATCTCGCCCTGCTGAACTCCGGTCCCGAGGGCCGTTCAACGAGGCCTATCGCGAACAACTCGCGCGCAGTGACGAGGTACTCCGATCGACGGTCGCCGACATCATCCAGAATGGGATCGAGCAAGGTGTGTTCCGGGAGGTCGACCCCGCCGCAACCGCACGGCTCCTTGTTGCGACGCTTGACGGCGCGCGGACGCGCCAGATCACGCTCGACGACCCCGAATACACCCGTGGAGTCCGCGACCAGCTAGAAGAACAGTTCGTCGAGGGCCTACTCGTCGACGGGACAGACGACACAACTGGGAAGGGGCAGTAGCGTCGAATGGGTGAAAGCGGGGACCGATCGGTAGACGTCGTCGACGGGAAGCTACTGAAGCCCCTGATCATGCTCGCGTCCCCGATCATCCTCACGCAACTCCTGCAGGTCGGATACAACCTCGCGGACACGTTCTGGGTCGGGCGCGTCGGCTCTGACGCCGTCGCGGCGCTGTCGTACTCCTTCGCGATCATCTTCCTGATGGTCAGCGTGGCGGGCGGGTTCACCGTCGCGGGCACCGTACTGATCGCCCAGAACAAGGGGGCAGGCAACGAGAGCCAGTCCCACCACGTCGCCGGGCAGACTATCTCCTTTGTCACACTGCTGTCCGTCCTCTGTGCGGTCCTTGGCTATCTGCTCACCCCGACGCTTATGCAGTTCGTCGGCGCGAATCCCGGCACCGACGCCTACGCCTACGCAGTCCAATACACGCGTATCATCTTCCTCGGGGTGCAGTTCATGTTCTGGTTCTTCATATTCGACGCGCTGATGCGTGGCTGGGGTGACACGAAGACGCCGCTGTACCTGATGATCGTCAGCGTCGCGGTCAACCTCCTCGTCGATCCGATATTCATCCTCGGGTTCGACGACAACGTGTTGTTCGCGTGGCTCACCGCGATACCGGGTCTCGACGGCCTTGCGCTGGAAGCGTGGCTCTACGAGGCGACCGGCTTCGAGGGCTGGGGCGTCGCCGGCGCGGCAGTTGCGACGATCCTCTCGCGCGGAGCGGCGGCGATGATCGGCATGTATCTCCTGTTCAGTGGCCGTACCGGCCTCAAACCGTCGCTGTCTGACCTCCGCCCGAAGCGGACAACCGTCCGCAAGATCGTCGATCTCGGCCTGCCGACTGCGGGCGAGCAGGGCTTTCGCTCCTTCGGGATCACGGCGCTGACGGCGATTGTCGCCATCGCTGGCACCGACGCCGTCGCCGCGTACGGTATCGTCCAGCGACTCGCTTCGCTCGTTTTCCTTCCCGCGATGGGCCTGGCACGAGGAACGGAGACGGCGGTCGGACAGAACCTCGGGGCCAACCAGATCAAGCGGGCAAAACAGGCGGTCGGCATGAGCAGTGCAATTATCGTCGGCGTGTTCTCCCTCGTCGGCGTCGTGGCGTACACCTACGCCGAACCGATTACCGGCGTGTTCATTACAGGTGAGGGTGCCGCGGGCGTGATCGAGGTCAGTTCGGCGTATCTCGTCATCGCCGCACCGACCTTCGCCTTTCTCGGCATCTTCCAGGTCGTCCTCGGGGCGTTCCGTGGGAGCGGGTCGACGCGAACGGCCATGTTTCTGTCAATCCAGGAGCTCTGGATCTACCGGATTCCTGTCGCGTACTTCCTGGTGGTCTACACGGATCTCGGCGTAATCGGTGTCTGGTACGCCATGGCGTTCTCCTACGTCGCCAGCGCTGTCACGACTGGCCTCTGGTTCCTCAGGGGGACCTGGACGGACAACGAAGTGGATGTGGACGAACCGACTGCCACACCGGGCAGTGACTGAGCGAACGAACGTGCGAGGCGGGGGAGCGGCCATCGGAGGCCAGTCGGAGCTGTCGGAAGCCAGCCGTCCCCCGCTGTCGCCCGGTGAAGTGGAACACCGGAAGACGAATGTGCGTGCCATCCAGCACGCACGCGGAAGTAGACCACAGGGGCAGAAAACAGCTTCCCCTATATTGAATATATGTCTTGTTTTGCCATTAAATATTGGACAGATGTACTTCCTATCTCCGGATCGACCTCATCCGTCTGCCAGCAATGTTGACACTCTCGCGTTCTCTTTCAGTCGGAGACCGCCCCCGCCGACCGATAACGGAACCAGTGAGAGTTCGTCGACGTGCAGGGTCGGGTGCGCGGCCCCGCGAGCACGGAGTTCATCGCGCACCTGTAGAACTACGCGTTCGTCCACCGACAGTCGCTCGTTGTACTCGATCAGGTACTGCCCGGCGTCGAGATGCCACCACTGGTACTCGTCGTCCCCCTGTCGCCACGTCCGGTCGTGCGGAGCGAGTTCGGCCTCGGCAAGTTCGCCGCCCCCGAAGTCGACTCGACCAGGGGTATCGACCTCGTACACCTCGGCGACGGTGAGATCGATCCCGTGGTCGCGTCGCTGGGTCTCCTCGTAGACGATTCCGTCGAGCGCATCGGTGAGTTCGGCGAGCGAGGGCATCGACTGTGATGTCCACGCGCCGGCGCAAAAAGTCTCGGCTACAGCACCTACCAATATCTCAACGTTTACATAGCTCTGTTATGAGTTCGGAATATGGACGTTCGAACCGCGTTCTTTGCCCTCCTGGTCGCCGTGCTCGGGGTGATCGGCTTCCTGCTCGTGGATCCGTTCCTCCAGTACGTACTCGCCGCCGGACTGATCGCATTCGTGCTCTTTCCCCTCCACGAGCGGCTAGCCGACCGGATCGGTCAGCGACTGTCCGCCGGCTTCCTCACTGCTGTCACGTTCGTGGTGGCAATCGTGCCCCTTCTGATACTGTCACTGATCATCATCGATACGACAATCTCGTTTCTCACCGAACTACAGGGGAGCCAACTGTCCGCGTTCATTGATTCGATCAGGCGCTTCCTCCTCGAGGATCTGGGTGCCCAACCCGAACAGGTCGCAGAGTTCGAGTCGGCGGTCCTGGCGGAGTTCGAGGGCCTGCTCGACGCGTCGACGGATATTCTCCTCACGCAGACGCTCGGACTGCTCGATACGACGGTCGAAGTCGGGACCGGCGTGTTGATACTCGCCTTCCTGCTGTACTACTTTCTGGTCGACGGCACCGAACTACTCGACTGGACCCGTCAGGTAACCCCCTTTCCGGGGACGTTCAGGACGAACTGTACGAGGAGATGTCGCGCGTAATCTGGGCCGTCGTCGGGAGCCATCTGCTGGTCGCAATCGCGGAGGGGATCCTCGGCGGGCTTGGCCTGTGGGTGCTCGGCATCTCCAACGCCGCGTTCTGGGCAGTGGTTATGGTGATCCTCTCGGTTTTGCCGTTGATCGGTATCTGGCTCGTCTGGGGGCCGATGGTCGGCTACCTCATCGTCGTCGGGGATCCGGTCGGAGCGGTGATCCTGCTGGTCTACGGGCTGTCGGTCCTCGCGGTCGTCGACGAGTATCTCCGGGCGATCCTCGTCGATGTGGGGTCGGGGATCCACCCGGCAATCGTGCTGATCGGCGTCCTGGGCGGTATCTACCTGCTGGGGTCATGGGGCTGTTCCTCGGCCCGGTCCTGCTCGCCCTGTTCAAGGCGGCTGTGACCGTGTTCGACCGCACGCACGGGATACCGAGCGCGGGGTAAGGACCTACCCGTCGAGGCCGTGCTCGTGGAGGAACGTGCGAGTGCGCTCGTACACGCGGTCGTAGGTCGCCCCGTGGAACGGCAGACCGTGATCGGTCGGCAGTTCGTCGAACTCGACATCGGTTACGGGCGCGAGTGCGTCGGCGAACTGTTCGGACTGCGCCGCCGGTAGTACGTCGTCGTCGGCCCCGTGGAGCAACAGCGTCGGCGGCGTCGAGTCGTCGATCCGCGCGGCGGGCGAGGCGCGCTCGTACGTCTCCGGGACCTCTTTGATGGTTCCGCCGAGATACTGCGCGTGGATGTCGGGTTCGTCGGGGTCGAACTCGGCGGTGTCGAACGCCCGGAAGTCGTAGATACCCGAATAGCCGACGACTGCGGCGAGTGGCGACGCGTCCGCCTCTTCAGCGCCGTTGGCGGTTGCCGCCGCGAGCGCGACCAGATTCGCCCCCGCGGAGTGGCCGACCCCGGCGAGACGGTCCGGATCGGCGTCGTACTGCTTCCCCTCGTCCCGGACCCACTCGACCGCTGCCCGAACGTCGGAGAGAGCCGCCGGAAACGGCCACTCCGGGGCGAGTCGGTACTGTGGCTCGATTGCGAGGAAGCCATCGCTCGCAAAGTCGATGGCGTGTCGGGCGAACTCGCCCTTGTCGCCGATGACGAACCCGCCCCCACGGACGAGGACGGCCACGGGGAGGGGGCCCTTGCGGTCGGTTGGCTCGTAGATGTCGAGCCTTAGCGTCTCGCCAGCCACCTCCCGGTACGGGACATCCCTGTGAACTGTGACCGTCGACTCGGCTGTTGGCATGAGGTTACAGTCGTGTCACGGCGCGAATAAGCCTACCGGAGAGCATCGCCACTCACGAGATGTAAGAAGGCGGCTCGGTGTAAGGTGTCGTCACAAGGGGCTCGGTGGGGGTAACCTTCGTCACTGCCGCCCCTCGACGGTAGACCGTGGCGGCGTTTTACTGTTGCGTCTTCAGGTTCGGCCTTCCGGTTCGTGGTCCCGTCCAGTCTTCCCCTCGCCGTTCGCAGTCCCGCCACCCGCCGTTTTCAGTGGTCCTCCCATTCGGCTTCAGCAGGCTCCCGTGTTCCGTCTTCGGGCGGGTTCTGCCACTCCGCGGCGGCGGCGTGCTCTTCGGCAACTGCGGCGACGTCCTCTTCATCGAGTCGTCCGCGTTCGGTGACGACGCCCGTCACCAACTCGCCCGGCGTGACGTCGAACGTCGGATTCCGAACGTCGAGGTTAGCGTCACCGTCGTACACCGCGGTGGCGATCCCGGTTTCGAGGTTGACCGAGTCCTCGTGGCTGATCTTGTCGCTCGCCGCGACGGTGTAGACAGGAACCCCTCGCGGGCGGCCGCCAGCGCGGCAACGCGGGTGCCGGTCTTGTTGACGACGCGCCCGTCCGGCAGGACGGTGTCCGCGCCGACCAGCACGGCGTCGATATCTTCGGTCGCCAGCACGTGCCCGACGGCGGCGTCCGTATGAACCGTGACGGGAACCCCGACGGACTCTACGAGCGTCTCGGCGACGTCGACGCCCTCCCGTGCTGGCCGGGACTCCGCGACGAAGACGGCTCCCGGATCGGCACGCCGGAGCGTCGCGAGCACCGTGCCCGAGCGCGAGAGCGTGAGCACGCTGTCGCCGCCGAGCAGGTCGGCCGCTTCCCGCGCCGCGTCGGCATCCGCCGCGAGTGCCCGTTCGATGCCCTCCGTCGCGGCGTGCTCGACGCGCGTGGCTGGCGTCGTCGCTTCGGCCTCGCTGACGGTGCCAGACTCCTGTTCGCCGTCTCCTTCGGTCGCCTCGTTCAGTGCCCGGTTCACCCGGTTCCGAAGCACTGCCATGCTCGGGCGGGCGCGGAGCAAGCGCCTCCCGAGGTCGAGGAGTTCGTCCGCGTCAGCGTCACCTTCAGCAGCCAGCAGGGCGGCCCGGTCCCGGAGGATTTCGAGTGCGCGAACGGAGAGATACGCCGCACCGTGGTCGTCGTCCGCAGTGACCGATCGGACCGTCGGGGCGACGCGTTCGTAGGCCTCCCAGCACCCCGGGGCGGCGTCCTCGTGGAGCAAGACTGTCGGCGAGATCCACTGGCGGCGTTCGTTCGACTCGACGACTGAACCGGCGGCCGTCGCCTCGTCCAGATCGAACAGTACCGGACTGCGCGTGCCCTCCTCGGTCTCGACGGGCGACCCGGTCCGGACGAGTTCGACCCCGTCGGCGATACCGATGTCCTCGCGCAGTATCTGCCGTGCCGATGCGATCGGTTCGTCCGCCGCGCTGTCGTCGCACTGACCGGAGAGGAGACCCCATCGTGACGCCTCCCCACCGTCCTCGGGACGACGTTCGGCGAGCACTTGCCCACCATGACGGAGGAAGACACAGACGCGTGTGGTCATGGTCGGAGGAAGGCCTGCCGCTCTGGTACCGTTTTCGATGCACTGCGAAGAGTCTCTATCGGGAGAAGACGCTGTCGGCCGTCGCCGCGCCGACGACGCTGAAGACCGATCCCACGCTGATCGCCGTGATCGTGACCTGAACCAGTTCAGCGGTCGACGCGGCCTCGTCCACGAACGTATCTGGCGCGTCGAACAGCAGCGCCAGGATCGTCACCGATCCGAACGAGACCAGCATCAGCGACAGGAATCGGATCGGAATGCCGGCGACCTGTTGCTCGGCGTCGGCATCACGGTTCGTATCCGCTTTGTACAGCGTCGCATAGCCGATCGCGAACACGATTCCCATCGTCAGGATCGCTTGCAGAATGCTCATGTTCGACGCCAGCACCCAGACCTCCTCGGTCACGACGAACGGCCCGGCGAGCAGAAATCCGCCGACGATCTGCTGGGCGGAGTCGGCGATACGGAATCCCCGTGGCCGGCGCGGTCGTTGCAAATTCATACCGCTACGTACCGACCCGCCGGTGAAATACCACCCGGTAGCCGACTGGATCGGTTCAGTCTGCATCGGGGACGCCGCCGATCCGGCCTTCGACAGCGGACGTGCTTTCCACCATCCGCGCGCTTTTACCTCCACGCTGCCGAGAAGCGGGTATGCAGGCGCTCCCGGTGCCGGACCTCCCGGAAATACGGGAGGGAGACGATCTGGCGGCGATGATCGACGAGCGGATAGACCTGCGTCCGGACGACGTGGTCGTGGTCGCGAGTACGGTCGTCTCGAAGGCGCGAGGGCGGACGGCCGACCTGGGCGACTTCCCGGCCGGTGAGCGGGCGACCGATATTGCGGATCGGCTGGCGGCGATCACCGGCGACGAGAAGGACCCGCGCTTCGCCCAGGCAGTCCTGGAGGAGAGCCGAGAGCTACTGATGGAGGCCCCCTTCCTGTTGACCGAGACCCACTTCGGCCATATCAGCGTGAACGCGGGGATCGACCGCTCGAACGTCCCCGGCCACGACATTCTGCTCCTTCCCGAACAGCCCTCCGAGCGCGCCGCGGAGATTCGCGAGGGGCTTTCGACCGACGTGCCGGTAATCGTCTCGGACACCTGCGGGCGGCCGTTCCGTCACGGCCAGCGCGGCGTCACCCTCGGCTGGGACGGTATGCCCGCGAGTCGTGACTGGCGCGGCGAGCAGGACCGAGACGGCCACGAACTCGAAGTGACGGTCCAGTCGGTCGTCGACGAGTTGGCGGCGACGGCGAACCTCGTCGCCGGGGAAGGCGCGGGCGGAACCCCCGTCGTCGTGATCCGCGACTGGGTCTTCGGCGACCACGGCGGGAGCGACGAACTGTTCCGCGACGTGGATGGCGACTTCGTTCAGCAAGCGCTGCGGCAGTGGAGCTACGACGAGTAACAGGCAGACCAGAGAACGTATGAAAGGCATCGAACTCACCCCCGATCATCCGGTAGTAGAGATCGTCGACCGCGCGCAGGCGGCCGAACGAAACGGCTTCGACACGCTGTTTGCGGCGTGTCACTACTTCAATCGCGATCCGTTCGTGACGCTCGACCGGATCGCTGCGGCGACCGAGGAGATCCGCGTCGGCCCGGCGGCGGCCAACCCCTACGTCGTTCATCCGGTCCAGTTGGCCTCGCAGGTGGCGAGTCTGCACGAAGTCAGCGACGACCGCGCGGTCTTTGGCATCGGCCCCGGCGACAAGTCCACGCTCTCCGGGCTCGGGGTCGAGCGCGACAAGCCGCTCCGGCGCGTGCTGGAGTCGTTCAAAGTCGCCCAGGACCTCTGGGCTGGCGAGCGCGTCCAGCACGACGGCACGTTCACCGCGAAAGACGCCGGACTGGAGTACGACGTCGACGGTGAGATTCCGGTCTACGTCGGCGGGCAGGGCCCACACATGCTCCGCATGAGCGCGAAACACGCCGACGGCCTGCTGTACAACGCCTCCCACCCCGACGACTTCGCGTGGGCGGCCGAGCAGGTCGAAAAAGGGCTGGCCGACCGGCCCGACGAGCGCGGTGAGTTCGAGTTCGCCGCATACGCGAGCGTCAGCGTCGACGAGGACGCCGACGTGGCCCGCGAACTCGCGCGCCAGCCAGTCGCCTTCATCACCTCGGGTGCGGCACCGCCGGTACTGGACCGACACGGTATCGACGAGGAGCGCGCGGCGGCCATCGGCGAAGCTATCGAGCGGGGCGACTTCGAGGAAGCGTTCGGGACGGTCACGCCCGGGATGATCGACGCCTTTTCGGTCGCAGGAACGCCCGAGGACGTCGAAGAGCGGATCGACGCCATCATGGAGTACGCCGATGGCTTCGTGGCCGGGACGCCGCAGGGCCGGATCAGGACGCCGCGATCACTCATCTTGGGGCGGTGCTCGACCGATCGATTCCGGAATAACCAGGTCGAGTGCCGCGCGGAGCGTGAGGTAGCCGAACACGAGAATCGAGACGGCAATGAGTAGCTGACCCACGACCACAAGGATTGCCGACAGCGGATCGACCGTCACGGCAGTCTCGAAGTACCCGGCCGCCGAGCTGAGGTCGTCGACAAACGTCGTCACCGCGAGCAGTCCGAGCAATGCGTGCATACCCGACCCTTTGAGTGTCTGGTACTTGTTTGCTTCCGTCTTCTTCGAGTCGTGAGCGACGTGGCCGACGGCGGTCGCTCACGGTCGGAAAAGATAGGCATAAATGCTGCGCGCCGTAGCTTCTGAACAAGAACCTTCTCTGGTGGTCACTATGTCGGACTCTACAACATCAACGGACGCCGCCCTTCGAACGCCTATCGTCGCCGTCCTCGGACACGTCGATCACGGCAAGACGAGCGTACTCGACAAGGTCCGCGGCTCGGCGGTGATCGAGGGCGAAGCGGGTGCGATTACCCAGCACATCGGCGCGACAGCAGTGCCGCTCGACGTCATCTCGGAGATCGCCGGCGATCTGGTCGACCCGACGGACTTCGACCTGCCCGGCCTGCTGTTCATCGACACGCCGGGACACCACTCCTTCGCAACGCTGCGCTCCCGTGGCGGCGCACTGGCGGATATCGCGATCCTCGTCGTCGACGTCAACGACGGCTTCCAGCCCCAGACTGTGGAGGCGATCGAGATCCTCAAACGCTCGGAGACGCCCTTCATCGTCGCGGCGAACAAGATCGATACCGTTCCCGGCTGGAACCCGAACGAGGACGCCCCGGTACAGGAAACGTACGAGAAACAGAGCGACCGCGTGCGCTCGGCACTCGACGAGAAACTCTACGAGATCATCGGCCAACTGAGCGACAAGGGCTTTTCGGCCGATCTGTACTGGCGGGTCCAGAACTTCCAGAACAACGTCGGCGTCGTCCCCGTCTCCGCCATGACCGGCGAGGGGATTCCCGACCTGCTGACGGTGATGATGGGCCTGTCCCAGCGCTACATGAAAGAGGCCATGGAGATCGACGTCTCCGGCCCCGGCGTTGGCACCGTGCTCGAAGTCAAAGAGGAGAAAGGCTTCGGGACGACGCTCGACGTCGTGCTCTACGACGGCACAGTCAAGGAGGACGATACGGTAGTCGTCGGCGCGGCCGACGGCACCATCGTCACGGACGTCCGCGCGCTGTTGAAACCGCGGCCGCTCTCGGAGATCCGGACCGAAAGCCGATTCGAGAACGTCGAGGAACTGAAGGCCGCGGCGGGGATCAAGATCGCTGCGCCCGACCTTGACGACGCGATGTCCGGCGCGCCGGTCCGAGTTGTCCGCGACCGCGAAATCGACGAGGTGATCGAGGAGGTGCAGGCCGAACTCGCCGACATCGCCGTCGACACCGAGGAGCAGGGACTCGTCGTCAAAGCCGACACGCTCGGCAGTCTGGAAGCCATGTCGAACGCGCTCAACGAGGCCGAGGTGCCAATCGTCCGCGCGGAGGTCGGCGACGTCGCACCGCGTGATATCTCCGTCGCCAGCACCGCCGAGGATCCGTTACACGAAGCGATCCTCGCGTTCAATGTCGACGTGCTCGCCGACGCCCACACCGCAGCAGAGGAAGAGGACGTTCGGATCTTCCAGAGCGACGTCATCTACCGGCTGATCGAGGAGTACGAGGAGTTCGTCGAGGAGCGCGAGCAGGCACAGCAGGAGACCATCCTCGACAAGATCACCCGCCCCGCTCGCTTCCAGATCCTGCCCGATCACACGTTCCGGCAGAACGACCCCGCCGTGGTCGGCGTCGAAATCCTCTCGGGAACGCTCCAGAACAACAAGGCTGTCGCCCGGTTCGAGGCTAAAGAACCCGAGCGCGTCGGGCAACTCAAAGGGATCCAGGACGGCGGCGAGGACGTCGACGAGGCCCGCAAGGGCGACCGTGTGAGCATCGCTATCGATGGCCCGACCGTCGGCCGACAGATCGAGGAGGGCGACGAACTCTGGACGGAACTCCCCGAGAAACACGCGAAGATCCTGGAACAGGAACTGCTAGAGGACATCCCGCCGGACGAACGGGACGCCCTGCAGATGTATCTCGACAAGCATCGGCGTCGGGATCCGTTCTGGGGCAAATAACGACTGGACGGTCCGGCGGCTATCGGCACTCGTCCGCGGCGCTACCGCTATCACATCATTTACGATGAAAAACTACGACCGCTGTGGCCGCCTCCAGACCCCAGTAGCGTCCCTGAAAAGGTAGCACGGGCACCGCACCCGCGCTATCTCAGTCGGCGCTGTGCAGCGGGACGGTCCCGCAGTCCGGACAGCCGTTGTGTTTCGTGGTCTGGTAATGCAGCTTCCGGCCACATCCCGAACATTCGTAGTGAGCGTCAGTCATCAAACTGCCATAGACATCTGGGGCGTATGAGCCTTGCGCTAGCGTCCTTCGGGGGGAGCACAAACCCCATCATACTGCGGGTTAGATAGCCTTCGAGAGCGAACAGCACTGTCAGGAGTCAGTCCCAGTGGTCGGGGGCATAGCCCAACCGCTCGACGGTCGGGCGATAAAACAGGCCGACGAGCATCGCCACTATGAGCCCCGCCCAGAACGACAACCCGCCCGGAATCGCTATCTGGGCGAGTTGGACACTGCCAAAGACGAGCAGGACGATGACGAGGAGATGCGGCAGTTCGGCACGCCAGTACTCTGTGTTCATACGAGTGCTAAATCGGCCGCGACTAAAAGACTGCTCAGGGCTGGCTATCGCGCTGTCGGCGTCACGTCGTCCTGCACGGCCTGTTTGACCTGTAGCGCCGCGCAGCGGCGAGTCCACGCGCCACCTCGAACTCGTCGTCGTCGGTGATCAGCGGTTCGTCGTCGAAGTCGTCGCCCTCCGGGGTGAAACCAGCACTGACCGGATGCCCGACCGGCGGTTGTACGGCGACGGTTGCTCTCGCACCGCCAGCGGCTTGCGAGACGTCGGCGTCGACGACGTACTCGTCAGGAAGGAACGAGCGCGTCCGGGCGGCAATCTGGGTTACGTTCTCCCGGAGTACGCGCCGCTGGGCCGCCGTCAGGTCGGACAGATCGGCGGTCGCGCGCTTCCCGGCCTGCGTGGTGCCCGGAGTTCCGGCGTACGGAGTGTTACCGTTCATGAAAAGTCCTTGCTACTGATAGGGAATCCGCTTATAAAAGGGTTCGGGCCAGTGGACGTTTTGCCGCTGTTTTTCTTCTGCCGACGCCGTTACGCATTTGTAGCCGGGCGACCCAGACAAGAATGTTAACATACGGCACGGTAGAACTGTCGTCCACGGCGTGCGGTTCGAGCCAACAAAAGACATATCGGACCCCGTCACGGAGAATCAACACGACCCCGTACACTGGAAATATGAACGAAGTTCAACTGGAAGTCGCGAAAGCCTACCCCAACGACTCGGGGCGTGGCATCGCTCGTCTCGATCCGGATACGCTATTGCACCTCAAGCTTAGCCCTGGCGATATTATCGAAATAGAGGGTGCAGATACCACCGCGGCCAAAGTCTGGCGCGCGGACCGGCAGGACTGGAACACTGACACCGTCCGGATCGACGGGTTCACCCGGCAAAACGCCGACGTCGGCATCGGCGAGCGCGTCACGATCCAGAAAGCCGAGGCCCAGAAGGCTGACTCGCTCGTGCTCGCACCGCCGGAGGAGGCGAGCGTGCAGTTCGGCTCCGACGCCGCCGGAATGGTCAAACGTCAGATCCTCAAGCGGCCGGTTGTCGGGCGTGATATCGTGCCGGTCATGTCCAGCACGAACCATCCGTTCATGCGATCACCGGGCCAGGCAATCCCGCTAATCGCCGTCGAGACCGAACCGGAAGGCGTCGTACTCGTCACCGAAGACACCGACGTCGAACTCCGTGAGGAGCCGATCAGCGGCTTCGAGAAGACCGGTGGCGGCATCACCTACGAGGATATCGGGGGCCTGCAAAGCGAGATCCAGCGGGTCCGGGAGATGGTCGAACTCCCGATGAAACACCCGCAGATCTTCAAAAAGCTCGGCATCGAACCGCCACAAGGCGTGCTGCTCCACGGGCCGCCGGGCACCGGGAAGACGTTACTCGCGAAAGCCGTCGCCAACGAGACCTCCGCCAGTTTCTTCTCTATCGCCGGACCCGAGATCATCTCGAAGTACTACGGGGAATCCGAACAGCAGTTACGAGAGATATTCGAGGATGCCACCGAGGAGTCGCCCTCGATCATCTTCATCGACGAACTGGACTCGATCGCACCCAAGCGCGAGGACGTTACCGGTGAGGTCGAGCGTCGGGTCGTCGCCCAGTTGCTGACGATGATGGACGGCCTCGAATCGCGGGGCCAGGTCATCGTCATCGCGGCGACGAACCGCGTCGACTCGGTCGATCCCGCGCTCCGGCGTCCGGGCCGGTTCGACCGCGAAATCGAGATCGGCGTCCCCGACGAGGTGGGCCGAGAGGAGATCCTCCAGATCCACACCCGCGGGATGCCGCTCAGCGACGACGTGAACCTCGGGCACCTCGCCGACGAGACCCACGGCTTCGTGGGCGCGGATATCGAGAGCCTGACCAAGGAGGCGGCGATGAAGGCGCTCCGGCGCTACCTGCCGGAGATCGATCTCGACGAGGAGGACATCCCGCCGAGCCTGATCGACCGGATGATCGTCAAGCGGAAGGACTTCCGCGGCGCGCTGAACGAAGTCGAACCGTCTGCGATGCGGGAGGTGCTCGTCGAACTCCCGAAGATCAGTTGGGACGACGTCGGTGGACTCGAAGAGGCCCAACAGCAGGTCCAGGAGAGCGTCGAGTGGCCCATGTCAGCCCGGAGAAGTTCACCCGGATGGGCGTCGAGCCACCCAAAGGCGTCCTGCTCTACGGGCCCCCAGGTACCGGGAAGACGCTGATGGCGAAGGCGGTGGCAAACGAGACCAACGCCAACTTCATCAGCGTGCGTGGTCCGCAACTCCTGTCGAAGTGGGTCGGCGAGTCCGAGAAAGCGATCCGCCAGACGTTCCGCAAAGCGCGGCAGGTCGCACCGACGATCATCTTCTTCGACGAACTCGACAGCCTCGCGCCTGCCCGAAGCCAGGAGATGGGCTCGAACGTCTCCGAGCGGGTGGTCAACCAGCTACTGACCGAACTCGACGGCCTCGAAGAGATGGGTGAGGTGATGGTGATCGGCGCGACCAACCGACCGGACATGATCGACCCGGCGCTGATCCGCTCGGGCCGGTTCGACCGACTCGTGATGATCGGTCAACCGGACGTGGAAGGCCGAGAGCAGATCCTCAACATCCACACCGATGACACGCCGCTCGCGGCCGATGTCAGCCTCCGGGAGATCGCGGAGATCACCGACGGCTACGTCGGTAGCGACATCGAATCCATCGCGCGAGAGGCGGCCATCGAGGCCCTCCGCGAGGACGACGACGCCGACTCGGTGGAGATGCGGCACTTCCGACTGGCGCTGGAAGACGTCCGGCCGACGATCACCGATGACATCCTCGACTACTACGAGCAGATGAAAGAGGAGTTCAAAGGCGGCGGCAGCGACCCACGTGGCCCACAGGGCGGCCGCATCGGCTTCCAGTAGCCGATATCGTTCTTTTTGCGATCAGTCTGTGGAGTCGACGATATCTCGCACGCCGTAGAGGTCCTCGACTTCGTACGTCGGCTGTTCCGGTAGCTCTAGGTCCTGTCGGTGTGAGCGTCGGACGAACGCCGAATCGACTCCTGCCTGTCGGGCCGCAACGACGTCCGAACCACTGTCCCCGACGTAGAGGGCGTCCTCAGTGCCGATGGCGGAAAGAGCCTGCTGGAGATAGTACGGGTCCGGTTTCTTCCGACGGATGCCGTCGAGCGTCGGCTGACGCCCGTAACAGATGTCACTGCCCGGAAGGTCGTAGTAGTCGACGATGTAGGAGACGGTGTCGGCCTGATTGTTGCTGACGATGCCGAGTTCCTGATCGAGTTCGTCGAGGATCTCGACGTCGTCGTACAGCGGCTTGCGCCCGGCCCGGATTTCGGCGTGCTGGGCGAGGGCAGCGTTTCGGTCCCGCCGCCGCCAGAACGGTGCGGGGTCGACCCCATAGCGCTCGCAGATCCGCTGGAGTTCGTCCGGAGTGATGCCGTACAGCGCTTCGACGTGCTGGGGGTCGGGGTCGGTGACGCCGAACTCCGCAAACGTCGTCTCGATAGCGCGCGAAAAGACGTCGAGAGAGGTCAGCCACGTCAATACACCGTCGTTGTCGAAGAGCACCGCGTCGTACATGCGAAGCAGTCCGGGATAACGGCGGGCCGTACTTAGCTTCGTCCCAACAGGTCGGATCGGCCGGTCGGACCGGCATCTCCGTCCTGGAGGGCCCACCACGCGGCCAGCACGGAGAGGGCGGCGACGAGAGCCGCACTCCCGGAGATCTGTGGTAGATCGGCGGGACTCACCGGTAATCGCAACTGCAGCATCGTCAGGCCGAGCGCCGCCGCGGCCCCCACGCCGCAAAGGAGATCCGGCGCGTGTCGGCCCCGAAGCCGGTCCGCTCGGACACCCAGATCCCGAGCGCGATCAGCGTGCCGTACGCGAGCAGTCCGATTCCGTAGTAGAGCATATGCAGTCGTAACGAACCGAGACTGATCACGAACGGCGTCGCGACGGCGAACAGTGGGGCGAGACCGGCGATAGAGAACGCCGCCGCTCTGTGTGGCCGATCGAACCGGTCTTCGAGCACCCACGCCGTCGCCGCGACGACGAGCGTGAAGATGAGCATCGCGGTGGCAAAGTGTGCGGTGAGGATCACGACCTCGTACTGGGTAACGGTGAGTCCGCCGAGGATGATCTGGGTGGGAAGGATTGCCAGCGCGGCGGTCATCGCGTACCGAACCCGGCGTGGCTGGTCACCGCGCCAGGCGGCGACGGTCAGACCGAGTAGCATGAAGCCGGTCGGCATCGCGATCAGCCGGTGGAACCACTCGATAAAACTCGGCCAGTTCGCGGGGAACAGGCCAAGCCAGCCGTCACAGAGCGGCCAGCGCCCCTGGCAGGTCAGACCGGCACCCGATACCGCCGTGTAGATGCCGATCAGGATGAGCGAGAATGTTAGCCCTGTCGCCACTGCCATCAGGCGTGGGAAGGAAAACCATCCACCGTCGTCGGGGTCGGATCTACCCGGTGCCATCGTTGCCTGAACTCAGGCTTTCGCCTACTTAGACCTGACCAAAGCGGGGCGGCAGCGACTCGCTTCGACGTTTCTAATACCCTTCCTGCAGACGTGTGCCATATGCGCCAGCAACGTCTCGATGCGTATCTCGAAGCGAACGACCTGCACTCCGTCTGGTTCGCCCGGCCGAACTCTTTGCGTGGCTCACGGGCGGGAACAACGTCGTCGACAGGGAGGGTGATATCGGCGTCGCCGCGGCTGGATACGATGGCGATGGGGTCGTCGTCGTCACGAACGACATCGAAGCGGGACGGCTCCGCGACGAGGAAGTGGGCGAGGACGTCGATGTCGTCGAGTTCGAGTGGCACGCCGAGTCGCTGGCCGAGGCCGTCGAGGCGGAAGCCGAGGGCCCGCGGCGGCCGACTTCGAGGTGCCGGGCTTTGCTTCGGTCGACGCCGGAGCGCTCCGCCAACCGCTGAGCGAGAGCGATATCGACGCCTACCGGTCGCTCGGCCGGCAGACGGCCGAGGCGGTGGAAGCAGTGGCCCGGGAACTCGAAGCGGGCGACACGGAACAGGAAGCCGCCGCGGCGCTCCGTGTCGCGCTCTCGGCCCGAGGGATCGAAGCACCGGTCGTGCTGGTGGGCGGAAGCGAGCGGGCACAGGAGTACCGCCACTACACCCCCAGCCCGTGGAACTGGGCGAGTACGCGCTGGTGTCGGTCACTGCCGAGATGGCCGGCCTGCATGCTTCGTGTACCCGGACGGTCGCGTTCGATGCGCCCGAATGGCTCGAAGAGCGCCACGACGCCGCGATGACGGTCGAGGCGAGCGCGCTCGCGGCGACGCAGGGAGCCGCCGATTCGGCGGCCAGCGCAGGTGACGTGTTCGCCGAGATCCAGGACGCCTACGCCGCGCTTGGCCACGAGGGCGAGTGGCGAGAGCATCATCAGGGCGGTGCGGCCGGTTTCGCGGGGCGAGAATGGATCGCGACGCCTGGTCACGACGCGCCAGTCCACACGCCGACGGCGTACGCCTGGAACCCGACCGTCCAGGGTGCAAAGAGCGAGGACACCGTCCTCGTCACCGAAGACGACTTCGAGGTGCTGACGACGACGGGTCGCTGGCCGACAACTGACGTGGAGGCTCGCGGCCACGATGTCTCGATCGAACGCCACGAGATATTGTTCACAGACGAAGAATAATTACGTCATATTCGACGCAGACGCCGCGACTTACTGCGTTTTTCGACAGTTGTCGATCCGTAGCTTCGATCAACTTTTTACCGTCGGTGATATGTGTATCTATAACATGGGAATGGACGAGGATTCGTTAGAGTATCACGAAGAGGAACCGCCCGGGAAAATCGAGATTTCGACGACGAAGCCGACGAACACGCAACGGGATCTGAGCCTCGCCTACTCGCCCGGTGTGGCCGCTCCATGTCGGAAGATCCGGGACGACGTCGAAGACGCCTACAAGTACACCGCGAAAGGGAATCTGGTCGGCGTCGTCTCGAACGGATCGGCCGTGCTGGGGTTGGGCGATATCGGCTCTGCAGCCTCGAAACCCGTGATGGAAGGGAAAGGCGTGCTGTTCAAACGCTTCGCCGATATCGACGTGTTCGACATCGAACTCGATCACTCGGAGCCAGAGCAGGTCGTCGAGTCGGTCGCCGCGATGGAACCGACGTTCGGGGGATCAACCTCGAAGATATCGCGGCACCGGACTGCTTCGAGATCGAGCGACAGTTGAGCGAGCGGATGGACGTTCCCGTCTTCCACGACGATCAGCACGGGACGGCGATCATCAGCGGAGCGGCACTGCTGAACGCCTGCCGCGTCGCGAACAAGGATCCCGAGGAACTGAAGATCGTCTTCTCCGGTGCGGGTGCAAGCGCGATTTCGACTGCCCGGTTCTACGTCTCGCTCGGCGTCGATCGCGAGAACATTCTGATGTGTGACTCCAGCGGTATCATCACCGAAACCCGCGTCGAAGCCGGCGATGTCAACGAGTACAAAGCCGAGTTCGCGCGGGACGTACCGGAAGGCAGTCTCGCCGACGCGATAGCGGGAGCCGACGTGTTCGTCGGGCTATCTGTCGGTGGGATCGTCAGCCAGGAGATGGTCCGCTCGATGGCGTCCGACCCGATCATCTTCGCGATGGCCAACCCCGATCCGGAGATCACCTACGAGGACGCCAAAGCCGCTCGCGACGACTCGGTCATCATGGCGACGGGTCGCTCTGACTATCCCAATCAGGTCAACAACGTGCTCGGCTTCCCGTTCCTGTTCCGCGGCGCGCTCGACGTCCGCGCGAGCGAGATCAACGAGGAAATGAAGGTCGCGGCCTCGGAAGCGCTCGCCGACCTGGCGCGTCAGGACGTCCCCGACGCGGTCGTCAAGGCCTACGGCGACGAACCGATCCAGTTCGGCCCGGACTACATCATCCCGAAACCACTCGATCCCCGCGTGCTGTTCGAGGTCGCGCCGGCGGTCGCGCAGGCGGCGATGGACAGCGGTGCGGCGCGCACCGAAATCGGCGTCTCCGAGTACGTCGAACAACTGGAAGCGCGACTCGGCAAGTCCCGCGAGATGATGCGGGTGGTACTCAACAAGGCGAAGAGCGATCCGAAACGCGTCGCCCTCGCGGAGGGCGGCGACGAGAAGATCATCCGCGCGGCCTATCAGTTGCAGGAACAGGAGATAGCGGAGCCAGTGCTGATCGGCAATCGCGACTCCATCGAGCAGACGGCAAGCGAACTGGGGCTGAGTTTCGATCCCGAAATCGTCGACCCCGAAAGCGACGATTACGAGAAGTACGTCGACCGCCTCTACGAACTCCGACAGCGCAAAGGTATCACCAGGAGCGAAGCCGAGGAAATGATCCGGGACAGCAACTACTTCGCCTCGGTGATGGTCGAGATGGACGACGCCGACGCGATGCTCTCGGGGCTGACCCATCACTACCCCTCCGCGCTCCGTCCACCCCTGCAGATCGTCGGCACTGCCGATGACGCGGAGTATGCCGCTGGCGTCTACATGCTGACGTTCAAGAACCGCGTCGTGTTTATCGCCGACGCGACAGTGAACCAGAACCCCGACGAAGACGTGCTAGCCGAAGTGACCGAGCACACCGCGGAGCTGCCCGGAGCTTCAACATCGAACCTCGCGCCGCCCTGCTGTCGTACTCGAACTTCGGGAGCGTCGACAACGAGGGGACCAGAAAGCCGCGGGAGGCCGCACAACGGCTCCGTGAAGACCCCGCAATCGACTTCCCAGTCGATGGCGAGATGCAGGCCGACACGGCCGTCGTCGAGGACATGCTCCACGGCACCTACGAGTTCTCGGCGCTGGAGGAACCGGCGAATATACTCGTCTTCCCGAACCTCGAAGCGGGCAACATCAGCTACAAACTGCTTCAACGCCTCGGCGGCGCGGAAGCCATCGGCCCGATGCTCGTCGGGATGGACAAGCCGGTCCACGTCCTCCAGCGGGACGACGAGGTGAAAGACATCGTGAACCTGGCCGGCGTGGCAGTCGTGGATGCACAAGAGGAAGAGTAGCGCGAGTCGGGTGGGGTGGTAGAACCACCCAGACGCCGAGCGTTGCGAGGGGATTCACTGCCGGAGCGGGCATCACCCAGTGAGGCGGCTTTTTGCCCGGGAGTTTTGACCCGAGGGAGAGCCTCGCTAGTCGCTCGCGTGCCGGTCGGCCCGCGACGGCGGGGGAACTCGCTCGTGGTCGATTCGGTGCTGCCGGGGATCACGCAGCGGTCCGGCTCCCGATTAACGTGTGCATACTGGTGTGGCGCGTTTGCGAGCGGATGCGCCGGGTTGTCTTCGCTGCGGATGCGTGCGGCACGCACCTCTTCGAAGCCGGACAGGCGGGCACGGATACCGCGCCAGTGGTTCGACGTGTTCGACGGTGGTGAGAGTGGATGCGGAGGTTCACCGTCGGGGTGCTGTCCGGCGAGAATCGCGTTGTTGACGTTGCCGGCCAGTTCGTTGTGATCGACGAGGACGCCGATGCGGGCGTTCGGGGGTGAGCGAGCGGCCAGTACGTCCAGCCCCAGATGTAACGCCCGATACTCCGCGACGTTGTTGTCCGGGACGGTATGGGGCAACGAGAGTCTCGCTACCCGGGTCCCCTCCCGTGTCTCGATCACTGCACCGAGGCCGCCGCTCTCCTCCCTGTAGGAGCCGTCCGTTGCCACGTAGAAATCTCGGTGGTGGGTTCGAGGCGGATGAGCAATATGCGGAGTCGGTGACTCGTCGAACAAATCTCGCAGTGCCGGCCGGCCATGCGCGGCCATATTTAGCGTCAGGGCACAGGCTAACTTAAGTCCACGGGCGGATAGCGATTTCTGCGGGAAAAAAGCGGGGGAAGGACAGCAACTGAGGGAGGGCTACTGCTTGTGTGGATAGCCGACCAGCAACGCGACGGCGTTCAGCGCCAGCAGTGCGAGGAACGTGTACACTTCGCCGGTGGTCTCGAGTCCCGTCGCCAGCATCGGGACGTGAAGGAATGGGAGCACAACGGCGCTCCAGAAGCCAGCGGCGTAGATCTGATTGACGACCCGGTCCGCGAACCACTTGCGGAGACTTCCGTCGGTAGACTCACCAGCGATCGATCCAGTTTCGTTGTGAATGGAGGGACTTGACATGAGTTTTCCAGCCGTATCTAAGCCATCAGGCTACCATCTCTTATAGGCCGCTGAGCGTTTCTTTGTTTTCGATCCGTTTCAACGCATCAAACACTTCGTATTATGTTTTATAACGATACTAGAGATCGTTAAACATTTTAAAAACAGATTTTAGCCAGTAATTTGGGATTATAGCCGTTTAGGTTATATATCACGAAACGACAGCTGAATGGGGTGAACGAGACCGATCGCTCATTCTCGATCGCTCGCGTCCTCGATGGCGATTATCGTGGTTTCGGTGTCGTCACGCGTCGAGACGGCGTGTTCGTACTCGCCCGGTTCGACGGCAGTCGGAACCGAGAGTGAGAGCGTCTCCTGGCCGCCCGGATCGAGCGCGACAGCGCGGGTAGCCTGCTCGTCGCCGTCGAACTCGTAGACCAGTTCGGCCGTTCCGGGATCCGCACCCGTATTGCGGACGGTGAACTCCGCCGTCACGTTGTCAGCGCGGTCGACCGTCTCGGGTGCCTCGAACCCGAGAATCTCGTACTCGGTGTCCAGCACGGTGACTGTCCGCTCGTCGGACGGGAAGGTGTGTGTCGTCGTGTTGGCGCGCGTGACGGTCACTGGTACCGTCCCGGCCTCGTCGAACCGCACTGACCCAGTGCCCTGCCAGTCGAGCCACTCGGTGCGATTGCCCGCAGTGAGCGTTGCTGGTACCGGTTCGTCGGTATCCGTCCGCCGTGCTGTGAACTCCACCGTCTCGCCACGCTCGACGGTTGTCACATCCGCATCGAGCGCCAGCGGTGCCTCGTATCGCTCGAATCGGATCGTAGTCGTCACCGTCTCAAACGTCTCGCTGTCGGTATCTGGGGCCGCGACCGATAGCTCCAGCCGTGTCGCGCGGTCGGCGCTGACGGTGAACTTCCCGTCGCTTGCCAGTCGTTGCTCACCATCGGTCTCGACGGTCGCGTTGATCGGTTCCTGGGTGTCGCCACGACGCACCGTGAGGCTCACCGATTCGCCGGGCTTCGGGGCCGCGTTGTCCCGGGAGAGCGAGAGCGCGACCGATCGCCGCTCGACCGTGACGGCCGTCGTCGCCTCGGCGAAGGCTTCGGTATCGGTCGACGACTTCGACGCGGTCGCCTCGAACGTTCCGGCGCGCTCGAACGGCACGGTGACACTGCCGACTTCGTTCGTCTCGTAGGTCTCGCCGTCGACGCTGAGACTGCCTGCGACGGCCTCCCCGGCGTCTGCACGGCGTAACCTGAACGTCACATCCTCGCCGGCGGTACTCCGCTCGGCGTCGGCCTCGACTGCCAGCGGGACGTCGAATCGAGTGACGGAGACGATGGTTCCGTCGGCCACGTATCTGGTTAGTTCCGTGTTCTCCTTGTCGGCCCGGACGGTGAACTCGCCGCCACGCTCGAAGGTGATGGCGGCGCGGCCGTTCTCGTCTAACCGATAGTTCTCACCGTCCGCTCTCAGCCGTGCATCCGTTACTGCCGTCCCGTTCTCGTAGCTGACGGCAACCTCGACGGTTTCGCCCGGTTTCAGTTCGGTACGGTTCGGTTGGACGTCGAGTCGAACTTCCTCGGGTCCGTCCTCGCCCCAGTCCTGAAACGGGAACAGCGTTCCGTCGCCGTCGTCGTCGTCGAGTACCGGGGTCGCGCCGAACCCGAGCACGCCCACTGCGAGCGTCCCGAATACGAGCACGGCGATGGCAATGAGGGTGACATCTCGACGAGGGTCGTACCCGCCGGAGCCACTGCTGGCCACGCTGAGTGGCTCCGGCCCGCGTCGTCGGTCAGTCGCGACGTCAGTCTCTGGCGCATTCACGGGCGTCACTTGCTGCACCGGCGTACGTAAGCACAGCGTATAGTCGTTCGGACCGTGGGCCGAGTAGCCGCTCGCGTGGCAGTCGCGTCTCGCAGGACAGTCGTCACGCAGTCTTCCGGGTAGAGAGCCGATGGTGGGTCAGTGACCCATTGTAAGAATACCTTACTACGATAAAACGTAGGCTAGTGGGTAGTATACTGCTACAGGGCTATGTCCGGTGAGACGCTCTGTACACGTAATATCGAACCCCCAAGGCGCTCACTGATCGGGGTTTCATCGGCCATCGAACAGTTTAACATCCTGTAAACTTGTCTATTTAGTATGGTTTACGAGACGGGAAACCGGACAGTCGACGACGCGGTTCGGCGCGTACTCGACGGTGAGCGGCTTGATCGGACTGACGGCCTGGCACTGATCGCCCAGCCTGTCGACGACCTCGCACCGGGCGCGGACTACGTCCGTTCCCAGCTGGGCGACGACACTGTGGACGCGTGTAGCATCGTCAACGCGAAGGCGGGCGACTGTGCGGAGGACTGTGGCTTCTGTGCGCAGTCCGTTCACTTCGATACCGGTATCGACACCTACGGCTTCCTCGGGCCCGAGAAGATACTGGAGGCCGCGAAGCGGGCCGAGCGTGACGGCGCACAGCGGTTCGGCATCGTCGTCGCCGAGAAGGGGGTCAGCAAGGAACACCGGCCCGACGAGTGGGCAGAGGTGCTCGAAGCGATCAGGCTCGTCCGCGACGAGACGAGCGTCGAGGTGGACGCGAGCCTCGGCATTCTCACCGACGAGGAAGCGGAGATACTGGCCGAGGAAGGGCTCAACCACTACAACCACAATATCGAGACCTCGCCGAACTACTTCCCGGAGGTCGTCGATAGCCACACTTTCGAGGACCGAGTCGAGACGCTCGAAGTCGCCAAGGAGGCAGGGATGGATCTCTGCGCTGGCGTCATCCTGGGAATGGGCGAGTCGCCGGCGGATCGGGTTGACGCGGCCATCGCGCTCCAGGAGGTCGGCATCTCCTCGCTCCCGGTGAACGTTCTGAATCCCGTCGCCGGGACGCCGATGGCCGAGCGCCTCGGCGGCACCGCCGACATCACGACCGCCGAAATCGTCAAAACTGTCGCGGTCTACCGACTTCTCCATCCCGAGGCGCGAGTCCGACTCACCGGCGGTCGGGAGGTCAACCTTGCGCCCGACGAGCAGCATCTTCCCTTCGAGGCTGGCGCGGACGGTATCCTCACCGGCGACTACCTCACCACGAGCGGGCAGTCGCCGGGCGATGATATCGAGGCGATGGAGCGTGCCGGGCTACGGCCGAATATGGACGCGAACGAGTTCGACCCGGACGAGGTGAAACGGCGCTCGAACGCCGGCCCGGACGCTGGGAGGAGACCGCGGAAGGGGCGACCGACGACTGAGAGGATTCAGGTATCCGCGGATTCCGTCGGAGTGACTCTTTGCGAGTCGCGCAGATTCGAGAGCCATCGCCATCTCGTCACCGACGAGAACGCTCTCTCTCGCCGTTCGAAGTGAGAAAAGCTATACTCCTCCGGTCGCAGTTCCAAGTCAGTTGCAGAGCGCCGACTGAGTAGATGGGGAGTTAGAAGCGATGAGAACTGTGAAAGTAGACGACTCCGCCGCACAACGGCGGCGACGGGACTGTGTCGAACCATGAGTGAAGACGCCGATTCGGGAGACGACGGTGCGCGTCCGCGCCGAGTCGACGGGACGCTCGACAGCCACGGGTTCGATCCCGCCTCGACACTGAACGACGGTGATGGTCGGTCACACCGCCGACTGTCGCCCGCAAACCGAATCGCGAAACGCGCCCAGTTCGCACCGCCGTCAGGCGGCGCGCTCCCCGTAGTCGACAGCGACGAGCGACTGGTGTTCGCCTCGGACAACTACCTCGGCCTCACGCAGGACAGCGAGATACAGGACGCCGCGGTTGCCGCCGCTGAGGTGGTTGGAACGGGTTCGGGTGCCAGTCGGACGGCGACCGGCGACACGCTTGTCCACCGTGACCTCGAGCATCGACTGGCGGAAACGACGGGGACCGACCGCGCGCTGGTGTTCCCATCCGGCTACGCCGCTGTCGTCGGCACGATTACGGCGCTCGAACCGGACGTCGTCTTTTCCGATGCGGAGAACCACACGGCCGTCACCGACGCCTGTTGCCTGGCCGACGCCGAGACCGTCCACTACGACCACCTGACGTCGCCGACCTGGCCGACCGGTTGGCATCGCGGGCCGATGGGGACGCCGACGAGTCGTGGCTGCTCGTTACCGAATCGGTGTTCGGGACGGACGGCACGGTTGCACCGCTCGCCGAACTGTGCGAACTGGCCGAACGCTACGGCGCGTGGCTACTGGTCGACGAGACACACGCGGTCGGTCTCTACGAGGACGGCGGCGGAATCGTCCAGCGCGACGGGCTTACCGAGCGCGTCAACGTCCAGACTGGTAGCCTCTCGACGGCGCTGCCAGCCAGGGCGGGTACGTCGCCGGGGACGACGTCCTGATCGAGTTGCTGATCGACCGGAGGGAGGCGTGCACGTTTTCGGCCGGGCAGCACCGCCGTCGGCCGCGGCGGCGGTCGAAGCGCTCCACGTTGCGCGAACCGAGGACCGTCAGGAGCGACTCTGGCGCAACGCCGAGTATCTCCGTGACCAGTTAGCAGCGATGGAGTACGAGGTAGATGGGTCGACACAGATCCTCGCGATACCGTTCGACGACCCGGCGGACGCAGTTGGCCTGTGTGAGTTGCTGTACGACCGCGGGGTCGTCGCTCGGGCCGTCGCTCCGTCGGGCCGGTCGGACGCATCGAGTCGGCTCCTGGTGACGCCGATGGCCACTCACTCCGCATCGGATCTGGCCGCTTGCCTCGACGCCTTCCGCGATGCTGGTCGGGAGATCGGTCTGCTGTGAGTCACGGCTGGCCTGCGTCCTGACGGCGGTTACATGAAGTCAGTCAATCCCGCCTGTCCGTCGTCTGAGGCCGACTCCTTCTCGTCCGCGGCGGTGTCATCATCCTCGGTCGAGTCCTGCTCGCTATCCGCGTCCGTTTCGTCGGCCTGATCCCGCGTCGCACCCTCGAACGCGCCGCCGGAGTGCTCGACTGCTTCTTGCCCGCGAAGCTCTTCGGCGTCCTCGACGATCGATTGCACTTTGTTGGTCGTCTTCCCGCTTCCGGTGACAAAGGAGACCTGCTTCTCGTCGAGATCATACACTGCGGCCATCCGAACGGTGAGTTCGCGGTTCTTGCAGTGGTGCGTGATCTCCGCGAGGAACGGGAGGATCTGTCGACGCGCCGTACCGATGCTGGTGCCGCTCTCCTCGGCGATCTGGAGTGCAATGGCGTCCCGGGTTTCCCGGGAGCCACGCGACCGGCCGAGTTTTGACCAGTAGCTTGGCGGGCCGTAGCGCGTCCAGCCGCCTTTCTTTTCCTGGCGGGCCGCCGCGACGCCTGCAGTCATGTTGTCGCCCGCGTAGCGCCAGTAGGAGTAGTCCTGCGTCGCGCGCACCCGGCCGAGCCAGCGGTCGGCGTTGGCGAGGTAGCCGTATGCGTCCGCGAGTTCCCGGCCCGCGTAGTCTTTGGGCATGTTGTCCTCGATCCAGTTGATCATGTCGTCGGGCGTCTCGTCGACGTCGTAGGACGCCTCTGTGCGGCCTGCGGATCGAGCTTTTTGATCACCTCGTCGAGGAAGTCGAAGATGTCCTCGGTCGTGTCTCGCTGGCCCGTCACCACGTCGTCGAGAGTCAGCCGTTCGGCCCGCTCCGCGACGGCCTGGAGGTCGTTGATCGCAGAGCGCAGGTCGCCGCTGGTCTGCGTTGCGATCTGTTCGAGCGCTTCGTCCTCGTACTCGACGCCCTCCTGGCGGCAGATATCCCGCAGGACGGGCACGATAGAGCGCTTCGAGACGTCCCGGAACTCGATCTCCTGACAGGCGTTTCGTAGCCCCTGGGACATGTCGTAGAACTCGTTTGCGATCAGGATCATCGGCTGGTCGGCCTTCTTGACGACGCCGGTGACCGCCGCGGAGCCACCGTAGTCGGCGTTGCCGTGGAAGTTGTCGGCCTCGTCCATGATGATCAGTCGCCGACCGGAACTACCCTGCATGAGCGTTCCTGACTGGGCGGCCTCGCCCGCGACTTTGTCGATCACGTCGGCCTGTCGCTGGTCGCTGGCGTTCAACTCGATCACCGGCCAGTCTTTGTCGTTCGCCAGCGCGTGGGCGGCCGAGGTCTTCCCGATCCCCGGACTGCCGTAGACGATGACCGCCTTGCGGTGCTCGGCCCACGTGTCGGCCCACTCTTTTAGCGCGTCGCGGGCCGTGTCGTTCCCCGGACCTCCGCCAGCGTCGACGGGCGGTATTTTTCGGTCCAATCGCTCATTACCGGAGTGTGGGGCGAACGGCGTTTAGTGGTTGCGGAGTCTCAGTCCTCGCCCGACTCCTCGTCGACTACCAGCACCGGCGCGACTCGCGACCGGACGACAGCGTCGGTCGTACTACCCAGCAGCGCGCGTCTGAACGCCGACCGGCCCTGCGTGCCGAGCAGGATCAGGTCGACATCGTGCTCGGCCGCGTAGTTCTCGATAGCCTCGTGTGGGACACCTTCGAGGATCACTGTCGTCGTCTCGACGCCCGCAGAGTCAGCGCGCTCTGCGATCCGGTCGAGCGTTTCCCGACCTTCTTTCCGGAGGTTGCCCGCGACGGTTTCGGGATCGACGATGGCGTTGTCGTAGGCCGTTCGCGTCTCGATGACGTAGACCAGATGCAGGGTGGCGTCGTAGCGCTCGGCGTGGTCGATGGCGTGGTCGGCCGCCGCGTCGGCGTCGTCGCTACCGTCGGTTGCCAGGAGGATATCGTCGTACATAGTCGAGACTACGGGAGCCAGCATAACAGAACTACCGGCGAGACGTTAGAGGCGGCCCAGCGGCGTCCCCGTCACGACCTCGCCGCCCTTGATGACCGTCTCGATATCGTCGAGCGCGGCGACGTCCGCGGTCGGGTCGCCGTCGATCACGAGCAGGTCGGCGTGATAGCCGGGCGCGATCCGCCCGGCGTCGTCGAGACCGACTGTTTCGGCGGCAGTGCCGGTCATCGCCGTAATCGCCTCGACCGGTGTCATGCCGTGGCGAGCCATGAACTGGATCTCGACCAGGTTCGTTCCGTGGTGGTTGAACGGGGTGCCCGCGTCGGTGCCGCCGGCGACTCTCACGCCGGCCTCGACGGCGCGGCGGAACGACTCGCGATGCGTCTCGTACACCTCGTTCGACTGGGCGTGCGTCTCGGCGGTCGCGCGGTCGCCGTTGTGGAGGATGCGGTGGGGTGCGGTGAGGGTCGGAACGAGTGTGACGTCGTTGTCGAGCATGGCCTGGATCGACTCGTCGTCGAGGAAGGTACCGTGTTCGACGGTGTCGACGCCCGCTTCCGCGGCGGCCTGAATGCCCTCCGCGCCGTGGGCGTGGGTGGCGACGTGGACGTCACGGCGGTGGGCCTCGTTGATCAGGGCGTGGATCTCCTCGCGGGTGAACGCCAGCGATCTGGGATCCGTGCCGGGCGTGGTGACGCCGCCGGTCGCCATGAACTTGATAAACTCCGCGCCCTGCTTGCGCTGTTCGCGGACGGCGCGGCGACACGCCTCGGGGCCGTCGACCTCCATACCGAGATGGTGGCCGTGGCCGCCGGTGATCGTGATCGATCCGCAGTTGGCGACCGTGCGCGGGCCGACGACGTCGCCGCGCTCGATGGCCCGGGCGAGTTCGACGTCGAGGCCGCGCGCGCCCATCGCACGCACGCCGGTGACGCCGCTTTCGAGCGTTCGGCGCGCGTTGGCGATTTCGGTGAACAGCAACTCGGAATCGCTCTTCGTGACGACGTCTTCGACGCTCGCCTCGCCGGACAGCGAGAAGTGGACGTGCGCGTCGACGATACCGGGCAGCAGCGTGTAGCCGCCGAGGTCGACCGTCTGCTCGTCCGCCTTTGCCTTCGATACCTCGGCGACGGCGGTGGTACGTCCGCTCTCTCTATCGAACTGGATCGGCCCGTCGAAGACGTCACCCCCGCCGTCGACGACGCGAGCACCCCGGAGAATCATGCTCGTACGGTGGACGGCGATGCCTAATGAATCTGCCCGTTGCCGGTCGCATGGCTCGGGGCAAACGGCCGGGAAAGAATCAGAGGTACTCGAGTCAGCCTATCACGTCGGGTCGTTGCCACGCTGAAGGAGGTACACCATCTCCCACATGGTATCCTCTAGTTCGTTGCTGTCGGACACTTCCTCGATTTTGCTGTAAAGCGAGTCGGACACTTCGATTTCGGGCATCATGTGTACGTATATCAGTATCGTTTATGAATGTACTGGATTTCAAAATCGAGTTAACACTTTTCTCACCTCCCACCCTCCGGAGTTAAGACCGAGTCTCTCGAAATGTTCCATATGGCCCAGAACTCGGAGCCAGCGGCGATATCACACTGCTGGAACTGTGGGTTCGAGGCACCGGCGGGGAGCGACGAGTGGGAGCGACTCGATGCGGTCTCGATCGGGACGCTAACACGCTGTCCGGAGTGCGGGAGCACGGACGTCTCTTCCGGCCGCTGACGCTCACGAGAACCGACCGGTCACGCCGTCCAGACACCTTTTCCAGAGACATTTCCGCAGGGCGATGTCGTAGCCGCTCGTATCCCGTACATCGTCGAGATGAGCTTTGATTTTCGCCCACTCCTCGTCGGTCAGTGCGATCTCATCGTTCGTCCCCATCACGCCGGTATTGGTCGGATCGTCGTCGTGACACAGGGCGAGGTGAGCGATCTCGTGAAAGACGAGGCGTTCCTGTTCCCAACGATCATCGCGCTCCCCGACGATCGCCCGGTTGCCGACGCTGAAGCCGTTGACGTGGCCATCGACGCCGCTCCCGAGTAGCTTCGCCCAGGGGCTGTACACTGCCCGGCGTACTCCTCGCCGTCGTGGCCCGGGACGACGACGAGTTGGATCGCCACGTCCCGAACGAACGGTTCGACTTCCTCGTGATAGAAGCCGTCACGCTCCCACAGGACGGATTTGACGTTCCAGCCGTAGCGCTCCTCGAAGCGCTCACTGTCGTACTCTCGGGGGTAATCAAGCCACTGGGCGTGGATCCCCCGCTCGCGAAAACGCGTCTCGATGCTCTGTTTCGTCCGCCAGTCGATCGATGTTCCCTCGACGTACCGGACGTCGAGCAAGAGATCCGGGCGGGCCGGGTCGACTCTCTCGAACTGATCCGCTCCGAACAACGCTTCGAGTCGGTCGTTGAACGCCTCCGACCTCTCTTTGTCGTCTGGGATCCCGTCACTGTCCTCGTCAGTGAACCGCCGATCGGCGGCGTAGGCGCTGGCTCCGGTCCCCAGCGGTAGGCCGACGGCCCCGCCCAGCGCGCCGAGCAGGGCCCGACGGCTCGTACCCCTGCCCTCGTCCGTTTGGCGGTCCGTCGATTGGGCCATTCGCTATGGCAAGGATTGGTATACCCTTACATGAATATACTGGCCGTTTGTTGACAGGGTTGCCTCTGCTGAGGAAGTGTACGCTGACACGCGAACTGCAACCGGCGCGGGGCCTACTCCGTCTCGGGTGCGACGAGCGCGTTGTGCTCGTCGAGGAGGTTCGGCAGAACGCCTTCGGACGCCCCGAACATCGCTGGCGCGTCCTCGCTGGCGGCGGTCCGGCCTGCTCGTTGCTTATCGTCCGGGCGGACGCTCTTCGCTGTCGGTTCGGTGTGCGGGTCGTGGGCGGTGCTTGTCGGTGCGGTACCTGTGGCCGCTCGTCGGGTAGTCTGGCTATTTGCTGACATTGGGTCGGGCGCGGCGGATCGGTCGGTTACTGGACGTCGATCAGAAAGAGTGCTCGCGTACTGCTACGTGCGTAACCATCCTACTCATCACTGTGGGCCAATCCTTAATAATTGTTTATGTTACAACCGCCCGGGGATGCGTGTTATCGTATACCGAACTGATATCGATCCAGTGGCCGTGTGCCGTATTCAGCGAACCACCAGATCCGTCGAATCGGCCGCTCTTCACGCCACGTGAGCCCGTACCACTGGACGAGGAGAGGGAAACGCGTTTCACCGGCGCGCGCGGATTCGTGGTAATGAGTTACCGGATCGGACTCGTCGGCAAGCCCTCGGTAGGCAAGTCGACGTTTTTCAACGCGGCGACGATGAACGACGTTCCTGAGGGGGCCTACCCCTTCACGACGATCGACCCGAGTGTCGGCGAAGCCTACGTGCGCGTCCAGTGTGCGGCCCCCGAGTTCGACGAGACCTGTACGCCGTCGGTCGGCTACTGCGACGACGGGACGCGGTTCGTCCCGACGAAACTGGTCGACGTCGCGGGGCTCATCCCCGGCGCACACGAGGGCGCGGGCCTCGGCAACCAGTTCCTCAGCGACCTGAACGAGACCGACGTGCTCGTCCACGTGGTCGATTTCTCCGGCGAGACGGATATCGAGGGCGAACCGACCGAGGGTCACGACCCGCGCGACGACATCGACTTCCTCGAAACCGAACTCGATCAGTGGTATCTGAGCGTCCTCAGAAAGGGGATCGACCGCTACGAGTCCGGCTACACGACCGAAGACGACGATATCGAGGAGGAACTCGCCGAACAGATGAGCGCGTTCCGGACGAGCGAGGACGAGATCAAGCGGCTGATCCGGCGCGTCGGTATCGGCTTCGACCCCGCAGAGTGGGACGACGAGGACGAACTCACACTCGCCCGCGAGATCCGACGCGACACCAAGCCGATGGTCGTCGCGGCCAACAAGATGGATACGCCCGAGGCCCAGGAGAACTACGCCGAAATCACCTCGGATCCGAAGTACGAACACCTGACCATCGTCCCCGCGAGCGCCCACGCCGAGAAGGCACTCAAGTCCGCGGACGAGGGTGGCGTCATCGAGTACACGCCGGGCAACGACGACTTCGAAATCGTCGGTGACGTCTCCGGGAGTCAGGAGGCCGGCCTCGAACAGATCCGCGAGTTCGTGACCGAGTACGGCGCGACCGGCGTACAGGACGCGCTCGAAGCGGCGCTGTTCGATGTGCTCGGCGTCATCCCCGTCTTCCCCGGCGGCGCGAACGGGCTGGGCAACGAGCACGGCGAGGTCCTGCCCGACTGCTATCTCCTCCCGCCGAACTCGACGGCCGAGGACTTCGCGTACAGCCTCCACTCCGATATCGGCGAGGGCTTCCTCCACGCCATCGACTGCCGGTCGAACCGCCAGCGCGGCGCGAGCTCAGACCTCGACGAGCGGGACGTGCTCGAAGTGATCACGACGAACTGAGGATCCGGGAACTCTTTGGAGACGAACAAGGAATTTAAGGTATACGAGTGAAGGGTTTTTGTCCTACCTGGTAGTCATATATCATATAATGCCGCCCAGAACAGTGACATACGTAGAAAAGGCCTGCGCGTACATCACCCGAGAGGATGGGGAATTACTCGTGTTCGATGGGCCCGAGTACGAGGGGAAGCAGGTTCCGAAAGGAACACTGGAAGACGAGGAGACGCCACGAGAGGCACTGTTCCGGGAAGTCCACGAGGAGACCGGGCTCTCGTCGCTCGAATCGGTCGACCACCTGACGACGGACGTCTGGCAGCGCCGTGCATCGCCGCCGCGCTGGTACGTCCGGCACTTCTTCCACGCTACCGTCGACGAACCGCGCGACGACTGGGTCCACACAGTGACGGGCGAGGGCGAGGAGGTGGGTGACGAGTACGACTGTACGTGGGTCGAGACGCCCGAGAAGGCGCGGTTCGCCCTCGACCTCGACGATTACGTCCACCTGCTTGCCAGAGATCAGTTGTCGCCCGTCCCGACCCCACAGCACGGCCGATCCTAAGAGCCGAAGCGTTGATGAGTGGGTACGACGTGAGTCCGGTAGGATGGTCCGCGAGAGGTTCTCGGCGCTCGCTGGACGGCTTCGTAACGAGCTAGATCGGGCGCTACTCGAAGACAACACGCCCGGAGAGATCGCCGGAAGCTTTTCGGTCGGCGTCTTCATTACGGCGATGCCGACGCTTGGGGCGGGACTCCTGATCTTCGTTCTGCTCACGTATCTGTTCGACAGCATCAGCAAGATCGCCCTGTTTGCCTCTGTGCTCGTGCTCAACCCGGTCGTGAAGTGGGGCGTCTACGCCGCGAGCTTCTGGGTCGGCATTCGACTTCTGGGCGCACCGCCGGGTGGTGTCCCCTCCACGGTATCGTTCTCGGCCGGTTCGGATATCGTCGTCCGCCTGCTCGTCGGGAACGTCGTCCTCGCGGTCGTGTTCATGGCTCTCGCGTACCCCCTCTCGCTCCGGGTGGTCAACGAGTGTCACCGCCGGAACATCGAGCCGACCGAACTGCCGCGAGAGATCCTCTCGGACTGAGTAGCCGAACCTGTTTTGACGGTCGGGCCCCACCACTGTCCATGATCGATCCAGCCGCGCTCGACGTGGCCGACCCCGAAGAGGCCACACGACAGCGCGACGAACTCGTCGAGCAGGTCCGCGATCACACGGGCAAGATCGCCTATCAGTTGGCGAAGTTCCAGGGCGGCGACTACGGCCAGCAGGAGTTCGAGACCGAGCGCGGGACGTGGACGGTGAAGTACGAGGCCGGTGACCTCCAGTATCTCCGCTTCGAGGGCGGTCGCGGGTTCGAGGTCTACGTCGTCTCGACCAAACAACACCCCGAACCGGAGGCGCTGGCAAAAGCGCTGGAGGACTACGAAGCGTTCGTGGAGTCCTACAACGAGTACGTCCGTTCGCTCGACGGCCTGCTCGACGACGTCGACCCCGAGTACCCACCCGTCGAGACGACCGAGGGCGTCGTCGCGGAGCGGGATCAGCTTCTGAACCGGATCGAGGAGGCGTGTAACCTGATCGCGGGCGAGTTACACCGGTACGAGGGCGGCGACTACGGCACGTTCACGACGCGGGTCGACGGGACGCGCTGGGAACTGAAGTGGGATACGGACGGCGTCTCCTACCTGCGCGCCGGCGGTTCCGGCGGCGTCTACCTCCTCTCGCAGTACGAACCCCCTCTGCCGCGGACGTCCGGAAGTACGCCCCGATGGTGGGCGGCGTCATCGACGCCTACAACGAGCACGTCGCCGACCTCGAATCGGATCTGGCGACCGTCTCGCTGTGAACGGTGACCCGGTTAGCGACGAGTAGCCCCGGCGACCAAACCCCTTTGTCTCACCAGACCAAGCCACGCCTATGTCACAGATCGATGCCGGAACGATCCTTCCGAGCGAGCGGATGCGCCAGCAAGCGCTGGATGGCGAGGTCACACAGATCCACCGCGGACAGGCGTATGCCGAGGCGGGCGACACTTTCACCGTCGACGGCGAGACGTTCGAGATCACCGCGGTCGAGGAGCGAACGCTTGGGGATATGACCGACGCGGACGCTCGGGCGGAGGAGCGGCCGACCTCGACGGCTACAAGGAGATGCTGCGCCAGGCACACGACCACTTCGAGTGGGACGACGACTCCGATATCGTCCGCCACGCCTTCGAGAAGCAGTAGCGCGCGGCCCGAACCGGGTTCGACACCGTCCGGAAACCGTAAACGGTGTGTATCGACCGCCGAAAGATCCCATACGATGTACAGCGACATTCTGCTCCCGACCGACGGCGGCGCGTCGGTCGAGACGGTGCTCGAACACACGATCGACATCGCCGACGCCGAATCGACGACCGCTCACGTCCTCTACGTCATCGACGACGGGGCGTTCCTGACGCTGAAAGACGAGATGAAAGCGGACGTCCTCGAAGACCTGCGGGCAGAGGGCGAACTCGCCGTCTCCGAAGTCGCCGACTCCCTCGAAGACGCCGGTATCGACGTGTCGACGACGATCCGACGCGGATCGCCCGCCGAAACTATCGTCTCCTACGTCGAAGACGCGGACATCGACCTCGTTACGATGGGGACCCAGGCCGACCGGTACACCGAGAACATGCTCGGGAGCACGTCTCAAAAGGTCGTAACGAAGTCGCCAGCCCCGGTGCTCACTGTCAACGTCGCCGAGGAGTAGCTGTCCGTCGCCGTTTTCTCGTAGTTTCCAGTTAGTGGAGAGTTACTTCGCCGTCGTCGATGGTGATGTCGACGAGGCTCGTCACGTCGAACTCGGTATCGTCGAGGCCCGGTTGATCGACTTTCCGGATGACGACACCGACGTCTGCGACCTCCGCACCGATCCCTTCGAGCGCCTCACAGATCGCGCCGAGGGTGCCGCCGGTCGCCAGCAGGTCGTCGATCACGAGCACGCGGTCGCCCGGTTCGACGTCGTTGATGAACATCTCGGACTCGTCGTAGCCAGTCGTCGCGTCGAGGGAGACCTCGCCGTCGAGGCCGTACTCGCGCTTGCGGATGACGACCAGCGGGATGTCGGTCTGCAGGGAGAGCGCGGTCGCGACGTGAATGCCGGTCGCCTCCGGCGCGACGATCTTGTCGACGTCGAGATCGGTCTCGCGCATCAGGCCGATGACGGCCTCGCGCAGCAGCGACGGATCGAGCAACGGGATGCCGTTGCTGATCGGGTGGACCAGATACTCGTAGCCATCCTGGTCGATGATCGGCGCTTCGTGTAGCGACGCTTCGAGTTTCTCCATAGTCACTATTGGAGCAACCGGGCGAAAAGCGATTCGTTGTTGGCCGAGTGAAGCAGTCGTCTGTCCAGATCAGTCGCCGCTCCCGCCACGCGCCTCGTCGAGGGTGACGAACTGATCGATTGGCGGGCCGTGACGGTTCCGCGCGGCCGGATAGATCCGGTGCAGGTCGATCGACTCGCTTCCCAGCACGGCGAAGCCAGCGAAGATGGTCAGGAAACCGACAATCGCCAGCGTCGAGATGGTCTCGCCCAGCAGCGCCCACCCGCCGATAGTCGAGACGACCGGGACGACGTAGAAGACCAGGTTCGCGTGGATCGCGCCCGCCGAGTCGATGAGACCGAAGTACGCGACGTACGCGAGCACACCGGCAAAGAGCGCGACATAGCCAAGCGCCAGGACCGCTTCGGGCGTCCAGACGATGGCGGACAGCGACTCGCCGCTCGCCGTGCTCAGCGAGTGCGTGAGCAGGGCGGCAAAGGGCAGGCCCCATGCGGTTCGGACCGTACTGAGATCGAACTGTTAGCCCGGCGGATCGAGACCGCGCCGAGCGCACCACTGACCGCGGCGGCGAGGAGGATCGCCTTTCCGAACGCATCGCCGCCGAGCAGCAGCGCCGGGGACGGGCCGACGACGAGGATGACGCCACCCAGACCCAGCAACATACCGACCACGCCGCGTGCCGACAGCCGCTCGTCGGAGAGGAGTACGGCGGCGAAGACGGGCGTCAGGATCGGGTTGAGACTGAACACGATTGCGGCAACAGCGCTGGTCGCGTACTGCTGGCCCACGAACAGCAGGGCGTTCGTCAGTCCGATGGCGAGCACGCCGGTCGCGAGGATCCCGGCGACGTCGCCGCGCGTTCTCGGCACCAACTCCCCGCGAGACCGCGTCACGGCCACGTAGCCAAGTAGTACAACCGCCGCGATGTCGAACCGGAGCGCCACGAACGCCAGCGGCGGGAAGTACTCCAGTCCTGCCTTTGCCGCGACGAACGTCCCGCCGAAGAGGAGACTCGACGCCGCAAAAAGAGGAGTGCGCGTCGGTCCATCACGGCGACGGACTCACCCGGCCTGCGAGACGGTCGAATCGTACTGCAAGGAGTACAGAAAACATCTTGTACTGCCGTAGGGGCTGGAGCCTTATAGTGTAATTTAGAAAATGTTTCGGGGGAAGAAAGCCAGCCCTGCCGCGAGAACGCTCCGGGGACTGCAAGCGTTTCACGGTGCGAAAACGGTTTAGCTGACGCTGCTCGAATGCGGGTATGGAATCGGCGCTCGAAGAGATCGAGTTCCTCGCACTCTCGGAGAACCGCGTGCAGGTGCTCCAGCGGCTTGCCGACGGGCGGCGGACCCGCTCCGTGCTCGCCGAGGAGACCGGCGCATCGCAGGCGACGCTTAGCCGCGTACTCGGCGATTTCGAGGCTCGCTCGTGGATCGTCCAGGACGGCGACGAGTACGTCGCCACCGCGACCGGACGGCTCGTCGCCACCGGCTTTACCGACCTCCTGAAGATCATGGAGACGGAGGGCGAACTCCGCGGCATCGTCGAGTATCTCCCCACGCACGCGATGGATTTCGACCTCCAGCGACTCGCCGACGCACAGATCACCCAGCCGACGCAGACCCGGCCCAACGCGCCGCTCAAGCGGTTACTCGACCTGCTCCGCGAGAGCGAGTCGGTCCGGGCGTTCTCGCATGCGTTCAACGAGGGGAGCCTCACCGTCGTCGAAGAGCGGGTCACGGCGGGCGAGCAATCGTTCCAGGCGGTTCTCTCCAGGAGCGCAATCGAGGCGGTCGCCGACGATTCGGAGCTACGATCACAACTGGAGCGACTCCTGCGGACCGAGGACGCATCGATCCGACTCCGCGAAGAGGGGATCCCGCTGGCCGTAACTATCATCGACGATACGGTTCACCTCCTGCTCCGCGACGAAAGCGGCGTGTTGCGCGCCTCGCTGGACACCGACGATCCGGCGGTCCGGTCGTGGGCGAACGACACTTACGACCACTACTGGCGGACCTCGCGGCCGCTCGACCCCGACGAACTGGCCGACTGACGGGTCAGGTCGATTCCGGACGAACGCCGCCACTCCGGCGACGCCGAACCGAGGGTATCACGGGAGTTCGATATCGAGGCCGTACTTCTCGGCGAGAAACGCGTCGACGCGTTTGTCGCAGCCACTGCGGAGGTGCTCGCGTTCCTCGGGCGTGAACGTCGGCACCGAGAACCGGCGGAGGAAGTTCTTCTGATAGCACTGGTAGTCGCCCCGAATGTCCTTGCTCGTCTTCCGCATGTAGTAGTCCATAACCCCGGAGTTGAGCACGGCGTCGAGCACTGCGCCGTTCTCCTCTCGCGGAAAGACCGCGTAGCCGTTGGCGAACAGGGCGGCCTCGCTATCGTGATAGACGAACTGTGGGCCGTCGCTAAACGTCGGCGTGTACAGTCGTTCGCCGACGAATCCGATCCCCTGCTTCCGACCGTACTTGTACCAGGGTTCGTACTCGGCACCGACCCCGTTCTCTCTCGTCGCGAGCACGTCCCGGACGGCCTCGAGATACTCGTGAGCGCGGGGATACGTCGCGGCGAGGTCATCGGGTGGGATCACCTCGTGCTCGACGCGGCGTGTCTTCGCCTCGCCGGGATCCTCCCAGTTCGTGGTCCGGTAGGGACAGATGATGCGCCGGCGATTGTCGACGAGCGCCGACGGGTCGCTAACCGCCGGAATCTTGACCAGTTCGCGACAGAGGTCGCGTTCGACGCGGTACTCCTCGCCGTCGAAAGGAATCGTGTAGTACTCGCCGGTGTGCTCCCCGGCGACCAGCGTGTAGACCTCGTCTTTGAGCGTCGCGACCCCGGTGTGGATGTCGGCGATCCGGTCGAGCGGGCGGTACGACTCGATAGTGTTGATCGCTTCGTAGGCCGGATCGTCGAGCAGTCGCCACTTCTCGGGGTCGAGCGACGAGTAGTTGATCGTGATCGGCTCTAGATCGGCCAGCGCGTCGACGGCGCTCTCGTCGGGCACGCTCACGTACTGGAACTGCCCCTTGCGATGCTGATCGAGAAACGTGATCGCCGTGTAGGTGTTGGCGTCCTCGAACAGCAGTAGCTCACCGAAGTCGACGATCTTCCGGACGTAGGCGTTCTCCTGCAGGAACGCCCGGAGATCACGGGCCGTCAGCGTCGTGAAGTAGTTCAGTGGCGTGATGTAGCCGACAGTTCCGTCCGTCGACACCAACTGAATCGCTAGCTCGACGAAGGGAATGTACGTGTTGAAGTTCCCGGACTCCACCGTCTCGTAGGTGTCGAGCAGATACTCCTTCGTTGGCGCGGACTGGTGCTGGATCCGGACGTAGGGGGATTGCCGACGACGGCGTCGAAGCCGCCGGATGCGACGGTCGGGAACGTCTCGGCCCAGTCCAGCCGGAGGGAGTCGGCCTCGACGAGATTGAACTCGACGTGTTCGGGGTCTTCGCCCCGCGAGAGCGCGTACAGCAGGAGCAGGATCTTCGACTGTCTGACGTTGTTCGCGAACAGGTCCGCGCCGTAGACGTGCGCTTCGAGGAGGTCGACGACCGGGCGATCAGTCCTCCGGTAGAGCCGGTCGGTCGCCTCCAGCAAGAACGCGCCGCCGCCACAGGCCGGATCGCAGACGCGGTCGCCCTGCCCGACCGTTTCTGCGACAATGTACTCGACGATGGACCCCGGCGTGTAGTAGACCCCGTTTAGCTCCCGATCAGCCTCGGGAACCGATAGCTCGAACACGCGGAGAATATCGACCAGCGATGGGCTCTCCCGGTCGAGGAGTTCGCGCGCGATCAGTCGGGCGTCCGCCGCAGCGACCGAGTCTACCAGATCGGCGAGGAAGCGGTTGGCCGGGACGCCGACGCCGAGGTCGTCGAGATACGCCCGTGCCAGTCCGGCCTCGATCCGGTCGAGGCCGAACTCCGCAAGCGCGTCGAGCACGCGCGCCCTGGACTGCTCGCTACCGTGCGAGAGGGCCATCTGTACATAGTATGTGGACGCGTCGAAAGGAGAGTGTACCGGAGCGCGAGGGGTCTCCGAGTTCACCGTTCAGCGGCACGCTAAACTGTCCGGCGTCGAACGGCTACGTGTGAAGTATCTCGGCGTCGACGCGTGTTCGAGCGGGTGGGTCGCAGGCATCCTCGACGACGGTGCGCTCGGCGTAGCGCGCTACGACGACATTGAAACGCTCTGGGCAGCGCACAGCGATGCCGAACGGCTGCTGATCGACATCCCCATCGGACTGCCGGAGACTGGCCGACGGGCTTGCGACAAGGCCGCAAAGGAGTTGCTCGGCGACCGACGCTCCTGCGTGTTTTACACGCCTGCGGGGGCGGTTCTGGACGCCGAGGACTACGCCGACGCGAACGAGCGCAATCGGGAGCAGACCGGCCATGGCCTCTCGAAACAGACCTACAACATCCTGCCAGCAATCGCGGCGGTCCGGGACTTCCTCGCTTCTCACGAGACGGCCCACCGACGCGTCGTCGAGTGTCACCCCGAACTCTGCTTCGCGGCGTTTGCGGGTGGGACGCCGGTCCCCGACTCCAAACACACCGATGCAGGGCTGGCGACCCGCCGCGAACTACTCAGAAACGAACTCGACGACGCCGATGCGGCCTACGAGGCCGCGCTCGACGAGTACTACCGCAAGGATGTGGGTCGTGACGACGTGCTCGACGCGCTGGCGTTGACCGCGGCGGCCCGTGAGGACGCGCTGCTGTCGGTACCCGAAGGGCGTGACCACCGCACCCAGTGGGAAACGATCGCGTATCCGGAATCGCGCCAGTTCGGGGGCGCTACTCCAGATGGTGGTAGTCGAGTTCGTAGCCTTCCTCGACAGCCTCCTGTACTGGCTCGCTCGGGTCGGGGACACCACGCGTTCGCAGTGTAAGACCCGTATCGCCCGCGTCGACGAGGATGTTACGCCGCCAGTCCGGATCGACGTCCGGGTAGTCGGTCCGGTAGTGTGCTCCCCGGGACTCCTCGCGTTTCAGCGCGCTCCGGAGCAGCGCCTCCGCGAGCGTAAGGCTGAACGAGAGATCGATGGCGAACTCGAAGTCACGGCCGGTCCGGTCCCCCTCGATTCGGAGGTCAGTGGTCCGTTCACGGAGCGCTTCGAGTTCGCGCAGGCCCGTACGGAGCGACGACTCGTCGCGCAAGATGCCGGCCTGCTCCCAGAGCACGTCGCCAAGGTCGTCCAGTAACTCTTGGGGGCGTTCCGTGCCGCCGGCCCCGCCGAGTCGTTCCAGCGAGCGGAACTCGCGCTCGGCGAGTGCCCGCGCGGTGGCCGGCAGTTCGCCGTCCGCATCGACCTGCTCGGCGACGTGCTCGCCGACGAGTTTCCCGATAGCGACCGTCTCGGCCAGCGAGTTGCCGCCGAGGCGGTTCGCGCCGTGGACGCCGGCGACCGTCTCGCCGACCGCGTAGAGTCCTTCGATGCCGGTCTCGCCCGTCTCGAAGTCGATGTCGACGCCGCCCATCGAGTAGTGGGCGGTTGGGGCGACCTCCATCGCCTCCTCGGTGATGTCCACGCCCAGATCCGCGAACCGCTCGTACATCTTCGGTAGCCGATCCTTGACGTACTGGTCGTCCCGGTGCGAGATATCGAGATAGACGCCGCCGTTCTCGGTGCCGCGCCCCTCGCGGATCTCGCGGGCGATGGCGCGAGCCACCACGTCGCGGGCGTCGAGTTCCATCTGGTCCGGCGAGTACCGTTCCATGAACCGCTCGCCACTCGCGTTGTACAGCCGACCCCCTCGCCGCGGACGGCCTCTGTGACGAGGCGGCCCGCCCACTCCTCGCCGTAGCGCGCCTCGACCATCCCGGTCGGGTGGAACTGCACGAACTCGGTGTCCATCAGCGACGCGCCCGCTTCGAGCGCCAGCACGGAGCCATCGCCGTTGTTCTCGTCGTCGCGCGAGGAGTGGCGGTTGTACAGCGCGGAGTAGCCGCCAGCCGCGAGGACGACGTGGTCGGCCTCGAACAGGACGAACTCGCCGCTCTCCATCTCGTAGCCGACCGCGCCGTGGACCGCCGCGCCGTCCGAGAGCAGCCGCGTGATCATCACGTTCTCGCGATAGGGGATCGATAGCCCCTGGGCTTTCGAGACGAGCGCCTCCAGCATCGCTTCGCCGGTCCGGTCGCCGACGAAGCAGGTCCGGCGGAACGACTGTGCGCCGAAGTATCGCTGATTGACCTTGCCGTCCTCGGTCCGGTCGAGGCCCATCCCCCACTCGTCGAGTTCCCGGATCCGGTCGGGCATCTCCTGGGTCGTTAACTCGACCGCGGTGGGGTCGTTGATAAAGTGGCCCTCGTCGAGCGTGTCGGCGGCATGAATCGTCCAGTCGTCTTCGGGATCGAGCGATCCCAGCGCGGCGTTGATGCCGCCCGCCGCCCACGTGGTGTGGGCGTCGCCGTGATCGCGTTTCCCGATCACCAGCGGCTCGTGGCCCGCTTCTGCCAGCGAGATAGCCGTGCGGGCACCGGCCGCGCCCGCGCCGACGACGAGTACCGGCGTCTGCACCGTCTCGTACTCCACCGGACGGTCGTCGTCCTCCGGATACGGTCCGGTCGTCGCTCCGTCCTCGTCCCGCGGGGGCAGTTGGCTGTCTGTCATCGCTAGCGTTCAGGGCCGAGCACGGATAAGCCCCTCGCGCATGTGCGCGTGCGCGCACGCTGGCGCCGACACAACGCACATATCTCCGGCGTCCGGAGACACGCTCGATGGCCCGACTTCAGACGATACTGCGAGCCGCCACCGCCGGAAGCCTGCTCGCTGGACTCGTCCACCTGCTCGTCCCCGACCGATTACTGGCGATAGCGGCGTGGGGGTACGACCGGGTGCTCGCCGTCGAGTTCGAGCCGCGAACGAATGCAACGACGCGTGTCAGACTCGTGGGCGTCCTGTTTCTCGTCGGTGCGACAGTACTCGCCCGTCTCGCGCGCGCCAGGTGAGCGTCGCGCCGGGACCGACCCCTCGAACCACCAGAAAAAAGACGGATGACACCTACCGATGGGTATGGATTCGTCTCTCACATCCCTGACAGTGTCGTTGCAGTTCGTCGTCGGCGTTATCGGCGGGGTCATCGCCACGCTGGCGATGGACCGCATCATGGCCGTGCTCCCGGAGGGCGAAACGTCGCCGTTCGTGGCCGCCGGTGTGTTGACCAAAACGACGCCGCGGGCCGCACCGGAACGGCTTGCCACGGTCGTCCACTATCTCGCTGGCGTTCTGACTGGCCCGCTGTTCGTCTGGCTACTCTTCACGACGGAGGGACTGCTCGGCAGCAGTCTCGTCACGACGCTACTCGCCGCATTCGTCCTCTACGTCCTGATGGTCGGCTTCTTCGCCGTCGTCGTGTTGCCACAGGTCGACGTCCATCCGGACCGTACCCGGACGATCCGCCGGGACTGGGCAATTTCGGCCGCGCTCTACGTCGTCGTACTGGTACCGCTCCTCTCGGTCGTGTTCTCGCTGGTATAAGTACGACCGCGTCACGTCCGGGCATGAGGTACAACGTCGCTAACTGGCCGGCCTTGCCGATCAGTCGTCGCCCGTAGCGGCATCGCCCGCCGTCGCGGTGACGTCGCTCGCACTCGGCGACTCGACCGCTTCGGTCGCTTCTGCCTCTGCTTCAGCGCGCGGGAAGTTCTCGATGGTGTCCGCGCGGAACGCGTCCTCGTCGAACTCGTACTCGTTATCGAAGAACTCGAGCAGGGTGTGGGTATCCCGCATGGCGTTTTTCAGGCAGGTCGACGCGCCGGGCGAGGGCGTGATGTTGAAGATCACGTCGTCGCCGATGATCTTCGCCTCGCCCATGTCCAGGGACTTCTCGCTGGTGTCGACTATCTGCGGTCGAACGCCGCCGTAGCCCTTGGCGCGCTCGATATCGTCCAGTTCGACGCTCGGGACGACTTTCTGGACGTTCGGCAGGAACTGCCGGGTGCCGACCTCGGGGAGGTCGTACAGCAGGTTCTTCAGGACGTACGGCAGGAGGGTGCGATCCGCGAGGATGTTGGCGTAACTGAGGAACGAGGCGACGTTTAGCCCGAACACGTCCAGGAAGTCGGGGACGGTCGAGATACGCCCGCGTTCGAGGGCCGGAACGAGTTTTGCCGTCGGACCGAAGCGCGTGACGCCCGGGTCGTGGACGTCCGCGTCGCCGTGGACCGCCGCGAACGGGAGCTTTTTCATCTGAAGGGTGTACACCTTCCCGTTCAGCAGGTCGTCGGCGAGGAAGAAACTCCCCGCGACGGGGAGCAACGCTTTGTCCTCGCCGTAGCCGAGTTCTTTGGCCATCTGGAGGCTATGCGAACCGGCGGCGACGACGGTCGCGTCACAGTCGAACCGGCCCGCATCGGTCGCAATCGTGTAGCCGTCCAGCGTGGGCGTGATATCCGAGACCTCCGTCCCGGTGTAGACGTCGACGTTCGCCTCCTTCTGGGCCTGCTCGACGAAGGACTTGGTCGTCTCGCCGTAGTCGACGACGTAGCCGTCCGGCGTCTGGAGCGCTATCATCTCCTCGTCGGGGTCCCGTTCTTCGACGACTTTCGGCTCTATCTCGCCGATCTCTTCGCGTTCAATCGGGCGCAGTTTCGGGAAGAGGTCGCCGAAGCCCTCCTCGTCGTAACGTTGTTCGAGTTCGTCGACTTCGTCCTCGCCGACGCCCAGCACCATCTTGCTGCGCTTTGCGTGCATCTCGCGGTCGTCATCGTACTGTTCGAGATAGCCTGCGAGTAGCTCTGCGCCCTCCTTTACTTCTTCGGCCTTTTCGAGCGTGTAGTTGGTCTCGATGTCGCCGAAGTGAAGCGTCTGAGAGTTGTTCGTGTGATGAGAGTTGATCGCCGCAATCTCGGATTCCTTCTCGATCAGTGCGATCGATTCGATATCGGTGAACTTCGCTGTCGTATACAGAAGTGACGCACCACTGATTCCGCCGCCGACGATGACAAGGTCGTATTTACCGGTCATATAGAGGTCGTTGTCTTCAGGAGAGGACTCGCCACATATAACTGATGTTCTTTCCGACGAGATGTCGTCGATCGTCGAAGTGGCTATCGACGGCGTTGTTGGCGAGTTTACACGCCGGTTTCGGCCGTCTTACCCTCCGTTGCTCCCTAACGGTATGGTGACGCTCCGCCCGTCTTCGTCGACTGTCGTTCCGTACGGTGCGGAGCGCGTTCGGATCGTCTCCCGGAACCACGCGGCGATCTCCTCGTCGGCCACTGTCGCCTGATAGTCGGCGATTTCTGTCGGAACGAGCCGGAGCGAGTCGGGTTCCCCGTCGACCAGTCCCAGTTCGAAAAGGGCACTGCGTTTGTTGTACACCTCCTCCCTGTGGACGTAGTCGTCGACGAAGTCGCCGGCGTCGTAGATGATCGGCGATCCGCGATACACTTCGACGCCCTGCAGGACGTGTGCGCTGTGGCCGTGGACCACGTCGACGCCCTCGTCGATCAGCCACCGGGCGAACGCCTCGTGCTGGCTCTCCGGCGTTGTGGTCCAGTTCGGTCCCCAGTGCAGGGATGCGACGAGGAGGTCCGGATCGTGCGCCGCTGCACGCTTCAGTGCTGTCCTGACCAGCGCACGGGTCGCAGGAACCGATGGATCGAGTTGCATGTACGCCGATCCTGCGCTCTCTGCCCCGGCACCGAACTCCCCCAGCGATCGGTGAGCGAGAGCATCGCCACCGTCAGGCCGTCGACCGTAGTGACGGCTGGCTCCAGGGCGGCGTCGAGATCGGGTCCTGCTCCGGTGTGTGCGATGTCTGCCCGGTCGAGGTGGGCAGTCGTTTCGAGGAGACCGGTCTCCCCGAAGTCGAGGACGTGGTTGTTCGCGAGTGCCGCTATAGAGGCGTCCGCGGCCGCCAGTGCCGGTCGAGCGAACTCCGGGTCCGACCGGAAGTAGTAGGTCTTGTCCGGCCAGCGCTCGCCGTTCTCGGTGATCGTACACTCAAGATTCACCACCAGGCCGTCGAGCGTGTCCAGTCGATCGAGGGTCGATCCCCAGACGCCGGATGGCTCCGCCCCCTGCCAGTGCTCCGTGACGCCCCGCCCGAGCATCACGTCGCCGACGAAGCCGACGCGGACGTCCGCAGTGCCCTCGCTCGTCGATAGCTCAGCCGTCCGCTTCGGCCCGCTAACGCATCCGGCGATACCGCCAAGCCCGAGGGCCAGCGCCCCGCGACGAGTCGTTCGCATCATCGGTCTATCGGCCGGTATGGGCTTGAAACCCGGTGTTGTTCCGACTGGGTCGTCGCGAAGCCAGCCGACAGGAACAGTATTATGCAGGGTGTCCACAAACACCATAGCTATGTCAGATCCTACTGAAGAAGTCCTGTACGAACGGACAGAGACCCGAAGCCGCAATGGACTCGCCGCCTTCTTTCACCGACTGTCCCGACGCCTCGGGCGGGGCGAACCCGTCCCCGTCGACGAAGGGCAGACCATAACGGTGTCACCGCCCGAGGAGTCCGAACTGGAGGTCGAAATCGAACGCGAGGGCGATCAGTTGAGCCTCGCAATCGAACTGGAGTGGGATGAGGGTGAGAACGACGTCGAAACGGCGGTAGTGGCGAGCAAGGCGACGTTCGAGGTATACGAAGACAATGCGGGCCAGTGGCGCTGGCGACTCGTCCACAGGAACGGCAACATCATCGCCGATGGGAGCGAGGGTTATGCCTCGAAACAGAAGGTCAAACAGGGCCTCGGGAGCGTCAAGAAGAACGTCGCGGGCGCGAACGTGGTCGACCAGTCCAAAGACGAACCTGTCGAGACCGATGCGGCGGGAAGCGACGCCACGGCGGAGCTATTCGCCGACAATCAGGGCAAGTGGCGCTGGCGACTCGTCCACGACAACGGCAACATCATCGCGGACAGCGGACAGGGCTACGCCTCCAAACAGAAAGCCAAACAGGGGTTACAGAGCGTGAAGACGAACGCACCGGGCGCGCCCGTCGAGGAGCAGGATTGAGGCAGTCGTTCCGGCCGTGCTGTGCCGTCGTACCAAACCGAGCCACTCCCCGTAGCTGATCGTACCGAACGCTGAATACGCTGGACTCTCTCTGAAACGTATGCACCGGACGTTGACTAACTGGCAATCAAACGATTATCTCTCGAATACTGTTGGAAAGTATTATGAAAGTCTCACTGGCCAGGCGTACCGATGAGACGCGACTCGAACGACGAAGTCCGATCGGACCCGTCGGCCGAGAGCGTGCTCTCGCGAATCGACGATCCGATCCTCGCGTACGACGAGCGACTCGCCGAGACGTTTCGCAACGCACCGGCCGACGAACTGCTGTCACAGGCCTCTGTCACTGGCGAGGGCGGGGCGTTCGACTCGCTGGTAGCGCTACTCGACGACGATGTCAGGGGTCAGTGTCGGCGGTCGTTGGAAAGGAAGGAGTCGGTACGCTTCGAGGCGTACGCCGACGAGGTCGATTCCTGGTTTCAGGTCCGGATCCATCCCTCCGCGGATGGCGTGACACTCTGTCTCCGCGAGAGCGGCAAGAATCGACCGGCCCAGACTTCGGATTCGTGTCTCTCCGGCGCGATGGAGGCCTCGATAGACGGGATGGCGATTCTCGACGAGAACCGCGAGTTCGTCTACCTCAACCGGGCGCACGCGACGATTTACGGCTACGAGGACCCCGAAGAGCTGGTCGGGCGATCCTGGACCGGCCTCTACAACGAGGGCGAGAGAGAGCGTTTCCAGTCCGAGATCTTTCCGACGGTCGACGCGAGCGGAAACTGGCGCGGCGAGGCGACGGGCGTCCGTGCGGACGGAACGACGTTTCCCCAGGAAGTGTCACTGACTGGACGGCCGGATGGAAGTCTCGTCTGTGCCGTTCGGGACATTAGCGAGCGAAAGCGCCAAGAACGTGATAGAACGCGATTGTTGGCGGATTACGAGTCGATCATGGAGAACGCGGACGATGCGATCTTCCTGTTCGACGTCGATGGCGACGAGTCGGATCCGACGTTCCGCTACCGGCAACTGAGCGCTTCCCACGAGGCAAAGAGCGGTCTCGAAACGGAGTCGATCAGAGGAAAAACGCCGCGAGACGTTCTGGACGATGAGGTCGCCGCGGAGGTCGAAGCGAACTACAGACGCTGTGTGACCGCTCGCGAGCGGATCTCCTACGAGGAGACCCTTTCGCTTCCCGCAGGTACCCGAACCTGGCAGACGACGCTCGTCCCGGTCGTGGTCGACGACGAGGTCGTCCGAGTCGTCGGTAGTGCCCGTGACGTGACAGAACACGTCGAACAGGAACAGGAGCTACGCGAACTGAAAGAACGGCTCGATCTGGCGATCCGAGGAGCGGAACTCGGCGTCTGGGACTGGAACGTCGAGACCGACGCAGTGGAGTTCAACGAGCAGTGGGCTTCGATGCTCGGGTTCTCACCCGCGGAACTCGACTCGCATCTCGATACGTGGGAAGAACGTGTGCATCCGGCGGATATGGAACGGGTCGAGGAGCAACTGAGCGCTCATCTCACCGGCGAAACGGAACTGTACGACTGCGAGCATCGGATGCAGACGAAAGCCGGCGACTGGAAGTGGATCAGAGACGTCGGCAAGGTCGTCGAGCGCGACGACGACGGGGAGCCAAAGCGTGCGGTCGGCATCCATCTCGATATCACCGAGCACAAGAAGTACGAAGAGACTATCGAGCGGACGCGCGAACAGCTCCGCCAGATCGTCGATCTGGTGCCCGACCTGCTGTTCGCCAAAAACAGGGACGGCGAGTATATTCTCGCCAACGAAGCGACTGCGGCGTCGTACGGACTGACACCCGACGAGGTCGAGGGGAAAACCGACTCGGAGATCCTGCCTGACGCCGACCAGTCCGAGAACTTCCAGGCGGACGACCTGCGAGTGATCGAGTCCGGCGAAGCGCTGGAGATTCCCGAAGAAGAGTTGACCACCGCCGACGGCGAGACGCGGGTTCTCCGCACGACCAAGCTCCCCTATACGGTCGCCGGAACCGACCAAGACGCGGTGCTCGGCTACGCTCGTGATATTACCGATCTCAAAACCTACGAGTCACGGATCGAGACCCAACGGGACAATCTGGAGATCCTTAACCGGATCGTCCATCACGATATCCGGAACAAGCTTCAGTTGGTCTCCGCGTACGCCCAGGCGCTTGAAGACGACCTCGACGGCAAGCAGGCGGAGTATCTCGAACAGATCCTGCGCGCTGGCGACGAAGCCATCGATATCACGACGTCGGCCAAGGAGATGACCGACATCCTGCTCCAGAGCGAGTCGGAACTGGTGTCGAAACGGTTATCGACGGCGCTTCACGAGCAGATCGAGGACACCCGATCCGACTTCCGGGCGGCAGTGGTTCGGCTCGACGGCTCACTTTCGGATGTCGTCGTCACCGCCGACGACATGCTCGACTCCGTCTTTCGGAACCTGCTACAGAACGCCGTCCTCCACAACGACTCCGACGTTCCCGAGATCGAGGTTTCGACGACCGAATTCGAGGACCGGGTCCGGATCTCGATTGCGGACAACGGCCCCGGCGTGCCGGACGACCTCAAGGACGAGATATTCGACGAGGGCGAACAGGGTCTGGATAGCGAGGGGTCCGGGCTTGGACTGTATCTCGTCCGGACGCTCGTCGACCGATACGGCGGCGATATCCGGGTCGAGGACAACGATTCCGGCGGTGCGACGTTCGTTGTAGAGCTTGCACGCGCCGAGTAGCCACTCCGAGACTGTGACTCCGGCGGGCCGAGTCCGATCCGGATCCAGCCGGGAGATGGCTCCCTATCGCTCGGCTCAGACGGGGTCGGTCTCGTGCAAGAACGTCTGGACCTCGACGGTCCGTCCCTCGGGGTCCTCGGCGAAGCACTGGTAGATGCGGTAGCGCTCGTTCTCGGCGGGAGGCTCCTCCGAGACGTGGCCGAGACGCTCGTACAGTTCGTCGACTGCCCGCTTCGAGTCGACGACGAACGTGATCGTTCCATCGGTTTCGGCCGTCTCGCGCTCGCAGAAGCCAAAGAGCATGTTGTCGTACTGCAGGATCGTACAGTCCGGCTGGTCGAGCCAGCGCTCCGCATCGAGCGTCTCGACGTAGAACTCGACGACTTCAGTGAGCGATTCGGTCCCAAAGAAGACGATTCCGGCCATACCCCCACCGTCGGGTGCTCCCGATTAATGTGTTCGGGTCGCGGTGATCGCTATCTTCCTCGGTGTCCCGTGATTCAGAACTGGCCCAGAATGCTCCCGTCGGCGTACGTCTGCTCGTACTCGGCGTCGTCCGCCAGCAGGATCAGGATACCCTCGATAAGGCCGATGACGGCGGGAATACCGGTCCAGAAGAAACACAGGTAGAGCACGCCGTACTTGATGTTCCCCTGGTAGAACTTGTGGACGCCGATGCCTCCGAGCAGCAGGGCGAAGATGCCGGACACGACCTTGTCACTGCTCGGGTCGGCCATACCGGGCTGTCGCACCCCGCACTCCGGGCAGATCTCTGCCCGCCTGTTGATCAGTTCGCCGCACTCCGTGCAGTACTTCTGGTTCTCGTCTCGGGTCATGTGCTCGCCTTCGGGCGTCGCCGGCTGGTCGACACCACACTCAGGACAGAGATCTGCGTCCTCGGCTATCTGCTCACCGCAGTTGGTGCAGTAGTTCACGATGGATGGCATTTGTCGAAGCAGTTACAAAGTAGTACTCATCGGGCCTCAGTTCCGGTCAGCGACAGCGAGAGCAGTGCGCCAGCGACCATCGCATAGCTGATGCCGACCGCAACTATGCGGAAATCCCCCGCCAGAACCACTCGATAGAGGCCGACTCCGTAGCCGTAGCCGAGCAGCAATCCCGTCGCCGTCCGGACGGCGTTGTAACCGCGCCGACCGGTAAACGTCGTCACCGTCCAGTCGACGAGCGCCGGCAGTGGGAAGGCGATCACGATGGCCAGCGCGAGCGTCGGCGACCCGCCGACTCCGGACAGCGCGGCGAGGATGCCGGGATAGATCCCGGTACACCGCGCACAGAGCCTGATCCGTCGACCGCGGAGCCTGGGCGAGTAACACCGACATCGCTCGGACGGTTCGTGGTGAGAGAGGAGATACGGCCACGTCCGTGCCAGCCCCTTTCGTAGCTCTTCACGGTCGAGCGTCACATCCCGGCGTTCGAGGACGACGGAGAAAAGTCGTCCGCAATCGCTGGCGCGGTCGCCGCCGACGCTCTGGTGGGTGAGCCTCGCCGACCGGTCTTGGCTCGTGCGGACTCTTCGCCGTTCAGGCGTCGTTCGAGAACGAGGTCACCACCGCAGTCGGCGACATACTCGTCGAGTTCGTCGATAGCCAGTCGGAGGCGAGCACAGTGGAGGCTTCTGACGATGCCGCAGTTAAACGTCCAATCGAACCCTGAATCCGTCCCGTCGAAACCCGTGGTATCGACCTGCTACGGCTCTTTCGTGGGTATGCGGAGCGTGACGCTCGTTCCGTCCGGTGTGGCGCCGACGGAGATGTCGCCGCCCGCCTGTTTGACGAGCGTTCGGACCATCCATAGTCCGAGACTTCCGCCGTGGTTCAACGAGGTCTCCTCACCGGTTTCGAGCACTTCGGCTTCCATCTCCGGGAGGCCGGGGCCGTCGTCGACAACGTCGATACTGACCCAGTTTTCCTCCGGGCGGGATAGGTATACCTCGACCCGGCCATCCGGCCGCGCCACGGCTTCGCTGGCGTTTTCGATCAGTTCCCGGAGGGCTTCTGCGATGTCTGCCGGGATATCTACTGCCTCGACAGCGGTGTCGCTCTCGACTGTCACGTCCAGGAGGGCGTCGCTGGCCGCCGCGACAGCGTCGTCGACGAGCGTCGCGGCGTCTTCCCGCGACCGCTCCCCTCCTGGTTCCGAAACACCCGTCGGATCTTGGTCATACTGGCGCTCATCTGCTTCCAGCGGTCGAGCACGGATTCGAGGATTTCGAGATACTCCGCCTTCGTATCCGGATCCGTCTCCTCGGCGAGCAGTTGCGTGTAGCCCTCGACCTTCGTCAGGTCGTTGCGCATATTGTGACGCATCACTCGTTGCATCACCTCTAGATGCTGGCGCTGTTGGCGTTGTTGCGTAATGTCGCGCCCCTCGACGATGACGAGTGAGACCTCGCCGTCCTCGTCAGTTATCGGCTTCGCCGAGAAGTCGAGTGTTGCAAGACCGTCGACACCCTTGGCGCCGGTCTCGTAGCGCACGAACTCCCCGTCAGCAGCGCGTTCTACTGCGTCCCGGATGTCGTCGCTCGTCTCCTCGGAGTGCGTCCACCATGGGGCTTCGTAAAACCGCTCACCGACGACTGCCTCGCGGTCGAACCCGCCGAACTCGAGTGCGGACTCGTTGGCCTCGATAACCGTCCCGTCGGGGTCGAGCAGGCCGGTGAACTGGAACGTCTGATTGAATATCCCCTCGAACTGTCGGGCCTGTTCCTTGCTGTCGGTCACGTCACGGAGATACAGCAATACGCCGTCGATAGCGTCGTCGTCCGTCATGTCTCGACACTGGCCTTCGACGTTCAGCCAGTCCCCATCGCCCGAGCGGAACCGACACTCTGCCTCCGCGCTGTCCACCTCGCCCTCGAGGGCGCTGAAGAAGTGTTCCATGGCCTCTTCGCGCCCACTGGGGTGCAGGTAGTCGAAGAGGTTCTCGCCGACGAGGTCGTCCGGGTCGTGGCCGAGCACGCGGTCAGCGGAACCGCTGACGTACGTCAGATCCCCGTCCGGGCCGAGAATCGACACCACGTCGTCGGACTCCTCGACGAACTGTTCTGTCCGACGGCGCTGTCGGCGGCGGTCCGTCATGTCTCGAACGATCATCGCATAGCCCCGGGACGCCCCAGCCTCGGTCTCCAGTAACGCATAGCGGATGTCGGCGTAGAACTCCGAGCCATCGGCGCGAACGCGCCAGCCCTCGTGGGCGCTCTCGCCGGCGATGCGGGCCTGCTGGAGTAACCGATCCGAAAGTCCAGACGCACGGTCGGACTCCGGATGGAATCGTGCCATCGACATCCCGACAGCGGTCTCGGCATCGTAGCCGAAGAGGGTCTTCGCGCCCTCGTTCCAGGTCTCGATGTCGTTCTACACGACCCCTCGCAGTGAGTGATGAAGCTCTTTGTGTGTCACCGAGAAGAGAGGTGTAGGAATGACTCGCCAGGACGACCGCGACCGCTTCTATACGTTACTCGGCGACCTCGAGCACGGAGTCGGTGGCCCACAAAAGCTCAAACACTGCACCGGCTACATGAACTGGCCCGACCGCGGTGTCTACTTCTTCCTCGAACCGGGCGAGACCTACGAATCGACCGATCAGTTCCGAGTCGCCCGTATCGGCACACATGCGGTGTCCGAAGGGAGCAGTACGACGCTCTGGGACAGGCTCAAACAGCACTACGGAACGGGAAGCGGGAGTTCCGAGCACCCACACGGGGGAACCATCGCGGCTCTGTCTATCGAAAACGTGTCGGCGAAGCGATCATCGAGAAACACGACCTCCACGCCGACTACCCCGACTGGGACGAACGCTGGTCGAGCATCGAGCGTGATCGGTCGGCGGTCCGGGACGCGGAGTACATCCTCGAACGGCGCGTCAGTGCGTACATCCGAGACCAGCCGTTTCTCTGGGTTGCTCTCGACGACGAACCGAGTGCCGATAGTGACCGGGCATACCTCGAACGGAACGCCATCGCCCTCCTCAGCGACTTCGAGGAGCGCTCGACCGACCCGCGAGCGGATTGCTGGCTCGGTCGATACAGCACCAGTCCGGAGATCCGAGCATCGGGGCTCTGGAACGTGCAACACGTCGACGAGCAGTACGACGAGGAGTTCCTGGACCTGTTCGAGACCGCCAGCAGCGAGACAGCCCCGCTCTAGCGGTCGATCGGCCCGTCATCCCAACGCTCTTGATCGATCGATCTGATATCCACATATGCAGATCCGCCGTGTCCCTACCGAAGAGGCAGATCTACGCCGTTTTATCGAGGAGTGCTGGTTGCCCTATCACGAGGGATTGAGCGATGCTGTCGCCGCCCACACCCTGATCGAGGACGTCGATATCGAGGCGGTAGTACAGCACCACCTCGACCTGCTCGATGCACCGTCGGATCGGCTGTGGGTCGCACTCGAGGACGGCATCGACCGACCGGCGCCACTTTCGACGGTCGATGCGACCTTTGCCGGGTTCGTGAAAACGAGTCTCGCACCGTCTCCCGACGAATTCGACTGGCCTGACAGGCTCCAGGTGGCCGACATCTGGGTTCGCGAGTCATATCGTGGATCGGGACTCGCTGACGACCTGATCGCACGTGCGATCCAGCAGGCGCGCGAAGACGGCTGTAAGGAGTTGACGCTCGATGTCGCAATCGAGAACGAGCGCGCCATCGGCTACTACGAACGTCTCGGCTTCGAGGCTCAGGGCTATCGAATGCGCGTCCCGCTGTCTGCGGTCACGCTAGAGGCCGGCGACGGTTACTCGACGACTGGCGATCATTCGTCCGTTCGTCTCCGCCGGCTTCGAGTCGAGAACGCGGCTATCCAGCGGTTCTTCGACGAGTGCTGGGTCCCGTTCTGGCAGGAGTTGGGCGCTGCCGTCGGTGAGCAACACCTCAGTTCGGATCTGGACCGGGAGGCCGTCGTCGAGGACCTGCTCGAAGAGTACGATGTCCCGGATCGGCGGGCCTGGATCGCTCTCGACGACGTGAACGATTCTACGGTCGGCCTCGACCGGATCGATGCCGTCTTTGCTGGCTGGCTGAATGCTGGACTCGAACCGACCGACGAGTTCCTCGACCCGGCGAAACGGCTGTTCATCGGAAACCTGTACGTCGGCCCCGCTTACAGGGGGTCGGGATTCGCCGACCGTCTGATAGCGCGGGCGATCCAGTACGCACGGGAGGAGGGCTGTGTCGAACTCTCGCTGGGAGTGGAAGCGGACAACGACCGAGCGATGGCATACTACGAGAAACTCGGCTTCGAACCGGACCGACAGCGGATGGCCGTTCCCATCGATGCAGTCGAGATATAACGGGTTCACACGGAGCCACGTCGAATTAAACCGACGACGATCTGTTGCAGTGTGAGACGTGACAGACAGTCGGCATCATCCCAGCCGGATCTCGACAGAACGGTCGGGCTGGCTGGCGCAGTGACGATCGGCGTCGGCACGATGATCGGCGCGGGAATCTTCGTCTTTCCGGGTATTGCCGCTGGGCGGGCCGGTCCCGCGGCGTCGCTCTCCTTTGCTATCGGAGCGATCATCGCGCTGCTCGTCGCGTTGCCGACTGCGGAACTGGCGACGGCGATGCCGAAATCGGGCGGTGGATACTACTTCATCTCCCGGAGTCTCGGCGCGCTTCCGGGCGCGCTTGTCGGCATTGGGGTCGGGTTCGGGCTGGTGTTCGCCTCGGCGTTTTATCTCGTCGGGTTCGGCGAGTATGCGATATCGGTACTGATGGAGGCCGGCATCGTCGAGTCGATGCCTGCGACTGTCGATTCCGGGACCGTGGCAATCCTGCTCGGCATCGCCGCCGGTGTGGGGCTTACGGTGACGAGTATTCTCGGAACCGAAAACACCGAGACGTTGCAGAACTCCATCGTCGGCGTGCTGTTGGCGATTATCGCAGTCTTCCTGTCGGTCAGTGGACTGGAACTGCTGGGGGTCTACGGTGAGACCACACGAGCGACCGGGTTCGCTCCTGAGGGCTACGCCCCCGTCCTGACGACGGCCGCGCTGGTGTTCACCTCCTATCTCGGCTTCGCTCAGATAGCGACCGTCGCCGAAGACATCGTCGAACCCCGCCGGAACCTCCCGCTGTCGATGATCGGGTCGGTGGTTCTGGTCGGTGTTCTCTACGTCATCACGCTGTTGATCGCCGGCAGTACGTTCGTGCCGGAGACCATCGGTGCGATGGGCGAGACGGCCATCGTCGAAGTCGCGCGGGTCTATCTCGGACCCATCGGTGCGGTGAGCATTCTCGTTGCCGGGTTGTTGGCGACTGTCTCGAGTGCTAACGCTTCGATACTGAGTGCGTCGCGGGCGCTCTATGCACTGAGTGCCGACGGACTCGTGCCGTCACAGGCCGCCCGGGTGAGCCGTACGTACGGGACACCACACTTCGCCCTCTCGTTCGTTGGCAGTACGACGGTACTGCTCGTCGCCTCGGGACGAACGGAAGTCCTCGCAGAGGTAGCCTCGTTCCTCCATCTCCTGCTGTACGGGCTGACCTGCGTCTCGTTGCTCAAACTCCGCCACGAGAGCCCCGACTGGTACACACCCTCGTTCAGATGCCCGGGCTATCCGTTCGTGCCGGTTCTCGGCGCGCTGGCGAGTTTCGGGCTCGTATACTATATGCAGCCCTTATCACAGCTACTCGGAACTGCAATCGGCCTCATTGCGCTCGGCTGGTACTTTTTGTACACGGACGAACTATCGCTCAAGGGGAGGTCCAATGACTGCTCCGACACCGACAGTCGTCGTTCAAATCGCGGCCCAGGAGCGGGAGACCGTGTCAGAAACGCTCGTGGAGTTCCTCGCACCGTTACCCGTCGTGCTGGTAGGTATCGTCGAAATCCCCGACCAGACGAGTTCCGAGCAGGCGCGAGCCCAGTTCGAGGACGAGGCACGGCAGACCCTCGATACGGTCGCTGATCTGTTCGCCGACGCCGGTTCCGATGTCGAGACCCGGCTGTCGTTTACTCATAACGCCCGACGGACTATCGAGCAGGTAGCCACCGAAATCGACCGGGTCGCCGTACTGTTTCCGGCCCCAACAAAATCGATCGAGCGCGTCATCGTCGCGGTTCGCGGCGGAATCAACGTCCCGAACATCGCCGCGACAGCCGCGGCAGTACTCGAAGAAACCGACGCGACCGCGACGGTCTACCATGCCGCAAAGGAGGGGGCAGACACGGACGCCATAGAGCAAGCGTTTACAGCGATTGTCTCCGCCATGGAGGATGCAGGCATCGAAAACGGACGGGTGACGACGACTATCGAGCGAGCGGACGACGAGCTGACAGCGCTCGTCGATGCCGCCAACGAACACGACCTGCTCGTCGTCGGCGAGGACGAGCCGAAACTCACCGATCGTATCTTCGGCGATACCTCCCAACGGCTCGCCGAGCGTACTGTCGTCCCCCTTGTCGTCGTCCGCCGGCCACCGGTCGAAGAGTAACGGTGATGGAGCGGTCTCTCTCGAAAGGACCTGCGTCGATTGCTACTCTCAGGACGGTCCAAGATGAGACGCTGAACGGTGCCGAGGTGCAGGAGCGCACTCTCCTACGAGATGCTCTCGGACTGGTCAGAACAGCCCGTGAACAGAGCCGTCGTCATCGACCTCGATGTCGACCGCAGCAGGGTCGGCGGAGAGGCCGGGCATCGTGAGAACGTCACCGGTGAGTGCGACGACGAACCCTGCACCGGCCGACGGATACAGCTCCCTGACCGTCAGTTCCCAGCCGTACGGAACGCCCGCCTCGTCGGGGTCATCGGATAGTGACGCGGGGGTCTTCGAGAGACAGACCGGTACGTCGTCCAGCCCGAGATCGGTCAGATTCTCGATATCGGCGCGGGCCTGCGGGGTGAACTCGACATCGTCGGCTCCGTACACCTGCGTGGCGACGGCACGGATCTTCTCGTCGATGTCCATCGACAGGTCGTACGAGGGGTCCAGCGACGCGGTCCCCGAGGTGGCTGCTTGCTGCACGTACGCTGCTGGCTCGAGGCCACCCTCTCCGCCGTCACGGTGCATCGTCGAAACCGCGGCCGGAACGTCGCGCACTTCGTAGTGGTCCAGAACCGCCTGAATCTCCTCGTCGGTATCGTCGGGAAACCGGTTGACGGCTACGACGACTGGAATACCCATTGCCCGAAGGTTGTCGACGTGGTGATCGAGGTTCGCACAGCCAGCGCGAACGGTCGCCAGATGATCGTCCGCTGGCGGCCCTGCGCCATCGCCGGAGTCGTGAGTGCGTTGCTGTCGCTCCACCATCGCCTCGCCGTGTTTTTCGAGAGCGTCGACGGTCGCGACCACCACGGCAACGTCCGGCGCGACCCCTTCCCGGGAGACGATATTGACGAACTTCTCCGCGCCGAGATCGGCACCGAAGCCCGCCTCGGTGACGAGATACTCTCCGAGGCGCAAGCCGAGCTGGTCCGCGAGAATCGAGTTCGTTCCCGTTGCGATGTTGGCGAAGGGACCGCCGTGAACGAACGCCGGCGTTCCCTCCATCGTCTGGACGAGGTTCGGCCGCAAGGCGTCTTTCAGCAGGGCAGTTACGGCACCCACGCAGTCGAGATCCCTGACCGTAATCGGGTCGCCGTCGGTGTCGTAGGCCACGATGATGCGACCGATTCGTTCTTTGAGGTCCGCGATATCGGTCGCCAGACAGAGGACGGCCATCAGTTCGGAGGCCGCAGTAATGAGAAACGAGTCCTCCCGCGGTGGCCCGTTCACTTTTCCCCCAAGGCCGACGACGACCTCTCGAAGCGCCCGGTCGTTGACGTCGAGTGCGCGGTTCCAGGCGACGCTATCCGGTTCGATATCCAGGTCGTTGTCGTGCGTCCGCTCGGCGTCGATCATCGCCGCGATGAGGTTGTGCGCCGCCGTGACGGCGTGGATGTCGCCGGTGAAGTGCAGATTGATCTCCTCCATCGGGAGCACCTGGCTGTAGCCGCCACCCGCTGCACCGCCCTTGATGCCGAACACCGGCCCTTGCGATGGCTCTCTGATGGCGACGACGCTCGATTCTCCCCGCTGTGAGAGGGCCTGTCCCAGCCCAACGGTTGTGACGGTTTTTCCCGCCCCGCGTCGCGTCGGCGTCATCGCCGTCACGAGAACCAGGTTCCCATCGGACGGGGCGTCAGCTCCCGGTGAATTGCATCCCAGGACAGTTTCGCGATGCCGTCTCCACGCCGGTCGAGATCGGTCTCGTCGAGACCCAGGTCTCCGGCGACCTCTTCGATCGGTCGTCGCGAAGCGTTTCGGGCGATTTCGACGTCCGGGGGTACGGTTTCGTCGGAGCCTGTTTCACTCATGTGTCAATCTTGACCGTCCTCTCAAAAATACTGTAACCTTGTTCCCACGAACTGGTAAATCGAATGCCGCGCCACTCACGTCTCACGACCCACAGCGACTGGATCCTCGACCAGATCTCACCCCCTCGGACAGCGCTTCCGGACCGTTCCCAAACGTTCATAGCCGCACAGAGGGTTCGACAGGCCTCGGATTTGTAACGCTGTAACTCGTTCTTCTATATGATGCGTCGAACGAACGGAAGCGGACAGCGGCCATCTACTGTCGTGTTGTACGGTGGAAAAGGCGGCGTCGGAAAGACCACCTGTGCGACGGCACATGCACTCGCCCTCTCGGCCAGAGAGTCCGATTCGAAGACGCTCGTCGTCTCGACGGACCCGGCACACTCCCTCGGCGATGCGTTCGAACAGGACCTCGGCGGTGAACCGACGGCGGTGACCGACTCGCTGTTCGCCGCCGAGGTCGACCCACAGACCGGACAGGAAGCGTATCAGTCAGTCGTCCGGGCGCTCGCCGACGAGTTCCGAGACGCAGGATTGCGATTGGGAGAAGACGACCTCGAACGCCTCTTCGAGGCCGGACTGATCCCGGGTGGCGACGAAGTGGCCGCCCTGGAGTACATGGCTCGCTACACCTCGGCAGGGTACGACACCGTCGTCTTCGACACTGCGCCGACCGGTCACACCCTTCGGCTATTCGATCTTCCAGAGGTGCTCGACGAGACGCTCGGCGTGGCTGGCGAGGTCCAGCGCCGCGTCCGGCAGACGGCCAGAACAGCACGGAGCATGGTGATGGGCCCTGCCGCGTACTGGGGCAGTCGCGACGAGGACGACGAAATCGCGTCGCTTCGCGAGCGCGTCAGCGAGGTGGGCGACCTGCTTCGCGACCCGGCCCACACTCGCTTTCGAGTCGTGCTCACACCCGAGCAGATGGCGATCAGCGAAACCGAGCGCCTCGTGTCACAACTCGAAGACGCCTCCGTCCCAGTCGACTCCCTCGTGGTGAACCGCGTGTTCGAGAACGACGAAGAATGCCCGTGCGACCGGTGCCAGCGCGACGCCAGGCGACACAGGAATCGCCTCCAGGAGATCGAGGATCGGTTCGAGTTCCCGGTCGGGGTCGTTCCGCAACTGGAGGGTGAGGCCCAGGGCCTGGAGACACTCTCCGACCTCGGACAGTATCTGCTCCCGGACAGTCATGACCGACAGCACACGAATACCCCGTAGTTGCTGACAGCATGCGTCAGTAGACGGTTTCCCGTTCGGCACGTCCGACCCCTGCCCAACTGAACTGTTACTCCTGGTCGAGTATGCATCGGGAGACGCGGCGAGAACGAGAGGTTGCCAGAAGCCCCCGCGTACAGCGCTCTGATACCTCGTCGACGACTGAATCAGGGTCCGGATCTGACGACACGTCCCGGATCGTATGTCGGGTATCCCCCGCCTTTGGGCCCTAAACGAACGGAATCTCGGGGAGGTAGACTCGGATATGGCTCGGCATCTCCTGTGCGACGACCGCGAAAAGTGTGGGTCGGCGTCGACCCGCGAAACTGCACAGTCGGGATTCAGTGATCGGATGGGGAGAATAGACGCTTAGAGCGCGTCGAGGATGTTCAGATAGCCGCTCCCGTAGAACGCTTTATCGTAGTCGTTGGGCACATCTGCTGCTCGCTTGAGTGCGCTTTCGACCTGATTGGCGTTGTAGTTCGGGTTCGCGCTCTTGACGAGCGCGGCCGCGCCGGCGACGTTCGGTGCCGCCATCGAGGTGCCGGCCTTCCAGCCGTAGCCCGGATCCTGTGGGATGAGGAGGTCATTGTCCTCGAACGAGACGCCAGTGTAGGTTATGTTGACCGGGTCGTCGCGACCGATACCGCCGCCGCTGAAGACGCCGACGCCATTGACCTCTGCCTCACCCACGACGTCGCTCTCGCTGGCACTCGGCGAGGATGGGTCGATCTCTGGGTCCTCGAAAATCTCGACGACGTTGCTCGCCTCGAAGACGCCGCCGGGACCGTCGCCGAACGTGTCGCTCGCTGTCCAGGCGACCGACGAACCCGAGGACTCGGACACTTGCCAGTCGATCACCACGTAATCCGTCGGGTCGCCGTCGTCGCTCTCCGCTGGAACGGTCACGTAGATCGAAATCCAGTCCGGTGCGGGCCGCTCGTGGTCAACCCCCGTCTCGTAATCGACAGTCACGGTTTCGTCCCCCTCGAAGGTGTCTTTGCTTGCCGCGAACTCCGCACCGCCGAACCCGACAGAAGCGTACCACGGTACGTCGTCGGTCGTGTAGGGCGGCGTCCCCTGAACGGTGACGTTCCCTCCGTCCTCGCCGGTTCGCTCGGCGGTTACATCGCCAGGATAATCCTCTGCCTTCGGCCCAAACGTCCCTGACACGAGATTACCAGTGGGGGCGAACACTGTATTGAACACGAGGTCATAGAACCACGGAACACCCGTCCCGATAGCGCTCAAATCGGCGTCCCCGCCTGGTGCCCCAAGCACGATATCGTTGGTCCCATAGTTCGTATAAAACGCCGGACTCTCTGGGGGTGCCTCCCTGTCGCCGGCGTCCCAGCCGTATCCGATCGGACCTGTCGCAGCGACCGAGAGGCCCTGTGCTCCTTCGTTCGGGAGGCTGATGAAGTTCTTGTCCTTTCGCAGGTCTGCGCCGGCGTTACCGGCAGACAACACGAGTAACGTCCCTTCTTTGTTTGCATAAGTCATCACGCTGTTGAGGACCTTCCCGTAGAAACTACCCAGTCCCTGTCTCGGGATCGGGTACGCGCCCAGCGAGAGGTTCGCGGCGTCGGCGTCGACGTTTACGCTATACACCACAGCAGCGAGGATGTTCGCGAAAGATGCGCCCTCCCCGAGAACACCCGACAGTCCACGAGGTCGGTCTTCGGCGCTGTCCCGTTGACGCCGGTTCCCTCAGCGTTGTCGGCCGCGACGATACCGGCGACGTGCGTTCCGTGGTCGTCGCCGCCGACTGGGTTGTGATCGCCACCGTCGTCGGTGAAGTTCCTCGAAAGATCGACGTTTAGTGGCCCAGCGAGATCAGGGTGCGTCTCCAGCACCCCGGAATCGATGACCGCGACGCGTGTTCCTTCACCCTCTGTCGTCTCGTGGGCCTCCGGAACGTTCAGATCGGCCTTGTCCCATTGGAGGAAATCGCCTGGCTGACCCTCGTAGTCCGAGGCGTCGAACGTCGGCACGTCCTCGTTCACGTCCGGTTCGTTCAGTTCGATCTCGATGTCGGGCGCATAGTCTTTGACAGCCCGTTTTACCTCCTGTTCGGATCCGCGGACGACCGCGAAATTCACTCCCGGCATCTCGTGGACGACGTCTAACCCCGTAGTCCACGCTTGCCGCGTGTCTTGACGATGAATCGATCAGTCCGTGTCGCCGCTGTGACTTCTGTTCCTACCGCGATACCACCCAGCAGTGCGCCACCTACCTTGAGGAAGGTTCGTCTGTTGTGTCGTGGCATGTAACACGATGTCAATTATTGGTGTATAAGTTTATGCTGATTATTAGAGGTAGGCGTCTTTTACTGGGTGGTTATTAGAGTTTCATCTGAATGGGTCCGAGCGATGACCCACGCTCTCGACGGCTAGATCGGGGAGTTCAGCGTGCCGAAGTACACCTGCCACGCGAGGGCGGACTTGGCCACCAGGCTCAGCAGGATGTACGCCCTCTCGCCGAAGAGGTAGTTCTTCCAGCGTGAGACCTCCAGATACTGCAGGGCCTGATTCAGCGCAAAGAGGTTGAAAAAGACGAAAATCGAGACGTAGATGTAGATGACGAACTCGGGGAACTCGCCGTCGCTGGCCACTACTGTGCCGATGAACGTAATCGCGATGACGATCCAGGGCACGATACCGGCGATGACACCCACCCAGTAGGGCGTCCAGTCAGTTTCGTCGGTCGACTGGTTGCGTTGCTCCATCAGGAGTCCGCAGAGATTCATCACCGCAACGAGTCCGAACAGCGCCACGAGCGTGCCGACGTCCCAGACCCCGGCCAGCATGCCGATCACGACGATCATCAGCGAGGCGCTCATGGAGTACTCGTACCAGCGGTAGGGGTTCATCCCCCTGTCGAGATACTCGATGTACTTGTCGTACCGGACAGTCGCGATGATAGTGTGCGCGAACGCGGAAATGAAGAGGAATCCAGCCACCAGCAGCGGGAGGTTGGCGTCGAAGAAGGAGACTGTCTCCGGAAAAATCGACTCGGTTGCGGGGTTGAACCCGTATCTGGTGCGCGTGACTGGCCACAGGACGCCTTCGGCCAGGAGGACCATCGCCAGTCCTTGCAGGAAATGCAGGACAGCCATGACGGCGTTCCATAGCCGGAGTCGGGTGTCCCGAGCAGACGTCTGTTGTTCGGTATCGGTAGCCGTCGCACTTTTCGTAGACATTGGTATACTTGAACCAATCACTACTCGCAAATACATCTGTGGGAAATGTGACACCCTCTCCGGATCCCGGATAGCGAGCGTTTCTCCGGAGTTCGATGATGTCTGTCGGTACCGCCAGTTCTCGGAGTTGATGTGATCCTCGACCGTTTCGACGAGTTCGTTCGTGTGGTTGTGGTCTCGTTCGGAGACAATCAGGTGAGAGAGTCGAAACGACAAACTGCAACTTTGGAACGTCGAGTGCGACCGCCCTCTCTCAGCGAGTAGCAGACGCAATTCTCCGACGTTTATTCACGTCTCTCCGCAACTGTATGGATCGAAAGTCGGCCTCGGCACTCATAGGGCTCGTCGTCGCCGGATGCCGAGTCCGCCTCGGAGCGAGTGCGTCGTCATCGGCCGTCCAGGCGTACGCGGTCGCGGGTCAAAAACCGTCCGCACTCCCGATGTGCGGTGTGAGATAACATGTTACAGAAGCGGCGAGAAGGTTATAATGGTTAGAAACGTATCTGCGATACTGTGTTTCTCGGTCACGCGTTGCTGGCGTTCGCCCTCGCCGCGCTGATCGCGGACTGGCGAGGCTGGCCGGCGCGGCGCGCGCTGACGCTGGGGCTGGTCGCCGGTGCGTTCGCCGCCGTCCCGGACATCGACGTCGCGTACGCCGCAGTCGCGCTCGACGCCGGGTCGCTGACGGCCGAGTCAGTGGTCGAACCAAGCACGTTCTGGGACGCCACGCGGAACGTCCACCGGACGATAACCCACTCGCTAGTCGTCGCCCTCCTTGCGGGACCCGCGTTCGGGCTCTGGGCGGGCACGAAGACTGCGACCCCGCAGACCCGGGCTGTGGGTCGCGGTCTCGCTGTCGTCATCCTCACCGCGCTGATCGTCGTCGCCTACGCGGTGAGTGGCCTGCTGGGCGGGGTCGTGATGGGGCTGTTCGCAGTCGCCGGCGTTGGCGTCGCGACGCTGAGCCGCTGGAAGACTGAGTTCCCGGCTCGAACAGTTGCTCTGGCCGCCACGGCGGGACTGCTGTCCCATCCGTGGGGCGACCTGCTGACTGGGGACCCACCGGGACTGTTCTATCCGTTCGGCGTCGCCGTCTTCGATAGCCGGGTGTTGCTTCACGCCGATCCGACGATCCACCTGCTGGGCGCGTTTGCGGTCGAACTGTCCGTGATCTGGCTCGCGGCGCTGACGACTGCCCGGATCGGCGGCCTGTCGTGGTGGAACTTCGTCGACCGCCGTGCATCCGTCGGCGTCGCCTACGGGGTCGCCGCCCTCGCGATGGCGCCGCCGACGCTCGACGTGTCCTATCACTTCGTGTTCTCGATCCTCTCGGTAGGGCTCGTCTGCGGGGGCTCTCGGTGCGACCCAGCCCGATTCCGACAGCGACCGAGCTTCGACGACGGTTCTCGCGGTGGTCGCCGCCACTCACCCAGCGCCCGAGCGCGACCACCGACGACGAACTGCTGCCCGACTGGCTTGGCGTCGCGTTTACCGCGCTCGCGGGGATCACTGCGGCACTCCTGAGCTACGCGATAGTGTACGTCCTCGCCGCGGCGGTCTGACGTTATCGCTCGACTGTCGGCCGCGGGTCACACATCAATATATGTGTGAACCTCTTAGAACCGGTATGTCGCTGTCCGGACTCGACGAGTTGCTCGCCGGCGGCCGTCGAAACGCGGTCGTTTCGTGGCTGTTGATCGCTCTGCTGGGAGCCGCCAGCGTCGGTATCGTCGTCGTCACTGGCGTGCTCTGGTCGCTCTTTGCCTTCGTGCTCCTCGTCCTCGCGGTGATCCCGCCGCTCGCCTATCGCTCGCCGTACGTCATGTTGCCGTGGGAAGTCCTGCTAATGGCCGCCTTGCCGGTGGTCGGTCTGGCGCTCGGATCAGAACGGCTCTCCAGTCAGTTCGCCGCGTACTTCGCGGTCGCCGCCATCGCCCTGGTGATCGCCGTCGAACTGGAGTCCTTTACGGCCGTTCGGCTCTCACCGGGCTTTGCGATCGTGCTCGTCGTCGTGGCGACGCTGGCCGCCGCCGCGCTCTGGGGGCTGGTCCAGTGGGGCTTTGACGTCTACCTCGGCACTAACTACATCTCGACCAACGAGGAACTGATGTACGAGTGGATCTACTCCGCGCTGGCTGGGCTGTTCGCGGGCGGCGTGTTCACGCTATACTTCCGCCGGTACACGTCGATGGAGCCCCGACTCGTCGCCGAAAGCAAGCGCGTCGACGACGCCGGGGACCCCGGTTCGGGGACCACTCCTGAGGGACGGGGTGAGACTCGTGAGTAATAGCATCTCGCGGCTGTTCGGCTCGGAGCACCGACAGCGCCAACTCTCTCGACTGATGGAGGTCAGCCTCGTCGGATTGCTGTTTATCGGCATCGAACGGGGGAGTATCGGGATCATCGTCAACACGGGCGTCGCGCTGGCGGTCACCCGGATCCCGGGGCTTCTGGAGCGGGATTACGGCCTCCCGATGGATCCCCGGATCACGCTCTGGATCACGACCGCCGCCTTCCTCCACGCACTGGGGACTGTCGGCATCCCCGGCGCTGGCTGGAACTTCTACTCGGGGACGGAGTGGTGGGATCACATGACGCACGCGCTCTCGGCGTCAGTCGTGGCGGCGGCGGGCTACGCCACGGTGCGCGCCATCGACGAGCACTCCGACGCGGTCTACCTGCCGCCGAAGTTCATCGCGGTGATCATCTTGCTGTTCGTGCTCGCGTTCGGCGTCGTCTGGGAACTCCTCGAGTTCGCTATCGGAGTTAGCGCTGGAGCGCTGGGTATGCCGTCGGTACTCACGCAGTACGGCGTCTACGACACGCTCTGGGACATCGTCTACAACACGATCGGCGGCCTCCTCGTGGCGTTGTGGGGCGGGGTGTATCTGACGGATCTGTCGACGGCGCTCAGCCAGCGGTTCGCTGAACGCCGATCCTGAATCGGGCCGGCGTGTAGATTGCGCCGTCGCCGCTCAGTTCTCGGCGAGCGTTCCGGTGACCGCGAAGACGCCGACGGTGTCGACTGTGACGGTCCCGCCGTCGCTCCCGCCGTCGTCGACTGCGAGGTTCTCCGGTTCGACGCCCTCGGGCAGTCCGATCGTCACTGGCTCGGACTCGAAGTTGACGACGACGAGTACCGTTTCCGGCCCCGACACGTCGTCTCGCTCGCTTGCGTCGCGGGTGAACAGGACAGCATCTATCTCGTCGTCGGTCGGCTTCGACGATAGCTCGGCGTCCGGGTGCAGGACGTCGAGGTCGTGATACAGATCGATCATCCCCCTGTAGAACTCGAGATGATCCTCGTCGTACTCCTCCCAGTTCATGAACGCACGCTGGCGGCCGCCCGGCCGGACGTCCTCTTCGGGTCTGACGTTCCCCTCGTCGTCGCGCCCGCGGCGGTCGTCGGGGTCGGAGACCCGTCCCTCGCCGTAGCGGCTGATCTGGCGCTCCTGCCCGTAGTAGACCATCGGAACGCCCGGCAGGGCGATGCAGGCAGCGAAGGCAGCACGCTGTCCCTTCGCGGCGTCGTCCCACTCAGCCTCGGTGACGCTGTCGCGGTCCGGATTCGCAAGGTCGACCGCAGTGCGGTTCAGAAGACGTTGCTCGTCGTGGTTCTCGACGGCGTTGAGCACTCGCGAGTGATCGGGGACGCCGTGGTCCTGGCGCGCCAAGACGTCCTCGACGAGTTGTTCGGGATTGCTGGGATCGGCGGCGAAGTCGTAGAGATGCTCGACGCGCTCTTGGCCCTCGGTGAGGCCATCACCCTCTTCAAGCACGTTCTGGGCGGTGAAGGTGAACCCGTAGGAGTCGTAGTGCATGTCGAACTCGTTCTCCGAAAACGCGGGATCGGTCGGGAGCGTCTCGTCGAGCAGCAGGAACTCGCTGTTGTTCTCCCGAACCAGTTCGCGGACATCCTTCCAGAAACTGTGGGGAACGCCGTAGGCGACGTCACAGCGGAAGCCGTCGACGCCGACCTCGCGGGACCAGAAGTCCGCGACGCTGAGGATGTACTCGCGCATCGCGAGGTTCTCGTAGTTGATGTTGGGCATCCACTGGAGATCCGCAAAGCCGGTCGCACGCGGTGCGGCCTCGATCTGGGAGCCGTCTTTGGCGTAGCGGGGGAGTTGACGCGGTCCCACCAGTCGAAGTATGTGGACTCCTCGTTCCAGGCCTTGACGGTAGCGCTGTTGCCCGCCTCGACCGACTGATCGCCCTCGGCGATGGTGTCGACGAACTGGTCGATCCACCGTCCGGCGTGGTTGATCACGAGGTCGAATAACACCTTGATACCGCGCTCGTTACACGCCTCGACGAAATCGGCGTAAGCGGCGACCGGGTCGTCGTAGCTCTCGGGGACGAGGTCCTCGGCGATCCCCAGATAATCGAGGGTGCCGTAGCCGTGGGGGCCGCCCGGTGGCAGGTCCATCTGCGCGCTCGTCGCCGGGACGACCGGCGTCACCCAGAGGACGTCGACGCCCAGTTCGTCGAGATACTCGACGCCGCGTGCGCCGGTCTCCTCGTCGCCGCCGATCAGCGTCTGGAAGGTCGTCTTGCCGCGTTCGCCCGCCCACGAGCGCGGGAAGATCTGATACATGACGGCGTCGTCGATCCACTCGGGCGAGCGGTTCGGCAGGAAGACCTCGCCTGCGGGATCGAGTTCGACCGAGTCCTGTACGCTGGTCTCGTACCCGTCGTAGGCGGCGGCGTGAACGCGTGCCGTCTCGCCGTCGAGCGCTGCGACCGGTACGGTGGCCGACCGGCCGTCATCCGCGACCTCGACGTCGGCCGTCGCGAGTGCGTCCCGGTCGTCCGCGAGGAACTCGACGCGCAGATCTCCGGGAGCGGCGTCGCTCGACGGCGCGAGGTTCGCGTTCGATTCGATTCGGAAGCGCTCGCCCGTCTCGTCGTACTCGCCGTCGAGTTCGATGCGAGGACGAGGGCACCCGTCCCCTCGGGGAACGCGTACAGCGTCAGTTCGTGCTGGCCATCCGGCGCGTCGAGTCCGAGTACGTACTCGCCCGGCACATCGGCCACGAACTCGGCGGCGTTGTCCGCCCCGGCATCGTACCGGATAATCTCCGTCTTCGAGGTCGCAAAGGAGAGGACCTCCCCATCGCTCTCCTCGGGCGTCGAGACGACCGACCACTCGAAATCGTCGTCGTCGTAGTTCTCGGGGTCGACAGACAGATCCGGAAGGCGCGGCGCGAGATTGTCACGCCCTCCCTGGTCGATCTCCACGTCGACACCGAGTGCGGTGTCGTCGGCGTCGATGACGAACACCGAATCGTGGATCGGCTCACCGACGCGGACGAACCGCGTGTGGCCGGGATGATACGACTCGACCGGTGTCTCTGGATCAAATGAGGATGACATTATTCATCGTTTTTTCGCCCTGGCTCAATACGTCTTCGGTCTCACTCCTCCTCGCGCTCCCGAAGGTTCTGGCGAGTAAACTGTGGGCTTGCCCGGATACCGCGGCGCTTGGTGAACGAGCGGTACAGCAGAAAGCCAACCAACAGCGTGGGGACGACGACGATAGCCGCGGACTCTGCGGTCGCAAAGGCGTACAAAAGCGCCGTCGAGAGGGTCCCCGTCGCCACGAGGATTCCCAGCACGAGTCGTTTCGCGAGGCGGTCCAGAAGGTCGTCCGAGTCCTCGATATCCGCTCGCAGATGGAAGTTTTCGCGCTCGATCCGGTCGAGTGCGCTCTCGACTTTCGGCGGGACTCTGAACAACGACTCGGCGGTGTCCTGTAGTTCCTCACCGGCGTCGGAGAGGTATCGGCGTGCCGTCTCCTCGCGATACCCCTCCTCGGAGAGATAATCGGTCGCGATCGTGATGAAGTCGAAATCCGGGTCGAGCGTCACGCAGACCCCTTCGACGACGGTCGCGACGCGCAGGACGAGTGCGAGGTTCTTGGGTAGCCGGAACGGGAACTCGTAGATCGAGTCCTCGATCTGGCCGACGATCTCCTGGACGCGATAGGTCTCGATGTCCTCCCCGCGGGCGTCGGCGATAGCCAGTTCCAGCGCGTCGGCCATCACTGCCCGGTCGGCGTCCGGCGAGAGCGTTCCCAGTTCGACGAGCACGTCCAGAATACCGTCGATATCCTGGTTTGCGACGGCGATGTAGAAGTCGACGACTTTCTCCTGGACGAACGGATCGACCTGCCCGCTCATACCGAAGTCGTAGAAGACGATGGTCCCGTCCTCCTGCACGGCGAGGTTGCCGGGGTGGGGGTCGGCGTGGAAGACGCCATCGTCGATGATCATCTTGAGGTATGCCCGCTGGAGGGTCGTCGCAGCTCGGTCCGGTCGATTCCCGCGTCGTCCAGCGCCTCGATATCGTTGATCTTCGTCCCCGGGACGTACTCCATCGTCAGTACCTTCGGCCCGGACCGGGAGTCGATCACGGCGGGGATCCGGATCGTCTCGTCGTCGGCAAAGTTCTGCTTGATATCTTTCAGCATCGCCGCCTCGCGCTGGTAGTTCATCTCCTCGCGGATCGTCTTCGCGAACTCGTCGGAGAGGTTCCGGAGCGAGAACGACCGCGCCTCGCCGATGAAGAACATGAGGATCGGAAGCGACCAGTTGATGACTCGCAGGTCCGCCTCGACGAGCCCTTTCACGTTGGGGCGTCGGATCTTCACGGCGACTTCCTGCCCGTCAACCCGGGCGCGGTGGACCTGACCGAGACTCGCGCCGCTGATCGACTCGGTGTCGAACCCGTCGAAGTACTCGTCGACCGGGCCGAGTTCGTCCTCGATGACGGTCCTCGCGTCCTCCCAGTCGGCCGGGGGAACCTCGTCCTGTAGCTGTGAGAGCACCTGAATGTACTCCGGGGGCAGGATGTCGGGCCGTGTCGACAGTAGCTGTCCGAGTTTGATGAACGTCGGTCCAAGCGTCAACAGCGTGTCCAGCAGATGCTCGGCGCGCTGGCGGCGCGTGCTGCTGTCGACCGACCGCCCTCGCCCGAACACCAGGAAGCGGTTCCGGTCGCGGGCGTACGCGAACAGGAGGGGAAAGAACTGTCTCGCTACTATGAAAAAGCGCCAGTAGGCGCGGAGGTTGACCAGGCTCACCACCCCCGTCTACTCGTCATGCACTTCGATCGTCGTTTCGACCTCTCCGGTCTCTTTGGGGAGGGTGAGTTCGAGCACGCCACGGTCTATCGTCGCCGTGGCATCTTGGCCGGTCGCGTCCGGCGGCAGGGGTACCTCGGCGTCGAGAAACAGCGAGCGGTCCTCGCGGAGATACTCGAAATCGGTCGGCAGGGCCTTCTCTCTGCGGGCCTCGATGATCAGGCGACCGCCGTCGACTCGCACGTCGAGGGTCTCGCCGGTCACGCCTGGCAGATCGATCACGAGCAGATACTCCTCCTCGCTCTCCAGTAGATCGGCGAACACGGCATCGGGCAGATCGCGCAGGGCATCGCGCAGCGCTGACATAACTCTCTCTTAGTAACGGGAAGCGAAAAAGGCCGTGGTCCCGGTATCTCCGCCCGGAGCAGTTGTGCCGGGCGACCGGGCCGACCGATCTCCTGGCAGGTTCGTTACCAGCCTGGCACTCGGTTTTTTGCCGTCGCGACACCACACTGGTGTATGAGCGATTCCGAGCCCGATCGGAAACGGTCGGGGTTCAAACACCGGACGCCGGTCGACGAGGCCAGAGAACGACTGCGCGAAGCAACGAGCCAGACGGTCGGCTCGACGGAACTTCCACTGACCCAGGCTGACGGCAAGTTCCTCGCAGAGCCAGTAACCGCACGGCGAAACGTCCCGCACTATCGTCGGGCGGCGATGGATGGCTACGCCGTGCGCGCGGCGGACACCTTCGGCGCGAGCAGCCGATCACCGGAACTCCTGCGGACCGCGGACCGGGACGCCGACCCCGCACCGGGCGAGGCCGTTCGCGTCCACACGGGGAGCGAAGTGCCGGAGAGCTGTGATGCCGTCGTGATGATCGAGGACGTCGACGAGGTCGCCGGCGAGATAGAGGTGTTCGACGCCGTAGCCGAGAGCGAGAACGTCGCACCGGTCGGCGAGGACGTCGAAGCGGGCCAGGCGCTGTACGAACCGGGCCACCGACTTCGCCCCTCGGATCTGGGGCTGCTGAAGTCGCTAGCCGTCGACGAGGTCGCCGTCTACGACGAGCCGACGGTCGGCGTGATCCCGACCGGCGAGGAGCTGTCCAGCACGACCCCCAGCCCGGCGAAGTAATCGAGACGAACGGCCTGACGGTCTCACGGCTGGTCTCGCGCTGGAGCGGCCGCACGGAGTACCGGAACGTCGTCACCGACGATTTCGAGAGCCTGCGGGCGGCGGTCCAGCGCGACCTGACCAAGGACATCGTCGTGACGACCGGTGGCTCGTCGGTCGGCGAGCGCGACCTGATCCCCGAGGTCGTCGACGAACTGGGCGAGGTGCTGGTCCACGGTGTCGGCCTCAAGCCCGGCCACCCCGTTGCGCTCGGCGTCGTCGAGGAGACGCCGGTGCTCATGCTCCCGGGCTATCCGGTGGCGTGTATCGTCAACGCCGTCCAGTTCCTGCGACCGGCGATGCACTGGGTCCGTGGCACGTCGCCCCCTGCCCATCCGACCCGACAGGCTCGACTGGATCGGAAGATAGCGAGCGAACCCGGAACCAGAACGTTCGCCCGGGTCCGGACCGGGCAGGAGGGCGAGGAACTGGTCGCGGAGCCGACACGGGCGAAAGGCTCGGGGTCCTCTCCAGCGTCGCGCTCGCTGACGGCTGGGTCGTGGTGCCCGAACCCCGTGAGGGGATTCCAGAGGGTGAGACGGTCGCTGTCCAGCACTGGGAGTGGTCGCCGTGAGCGAGCGCCGCCAGTTCCGCGAACTGACCGATCCCGACGTCGCACACGAGGTCGTCGACGGTCTAGAGCTATCGCCCGACACCGAGCACGTCCCGCTGGCCGACGCCGGCGGTCGTGTGCTCGCCGAGCGCGTCGATGCGGCGCTCGACGTGCCGGGGTTCGACCGTGCCAATCTGGACGGCTACGCGCTGCGCGCTCGGGACACGTTCGGTGCGGACGAGGCCGACCCCGCCAGACTCTCCGTCGTCGGTACCGTCCACGCGGGCGCGGACCCCACAGTCGAAGTGGACGATGGCGAAGCGGTCGAAATCTCTACCGGCGCGGTGATGCCGCCGGGCGCGGACGCGATGGTCCCGGTCGAGCGGACCGACGACGAGGGCCAGGGCGACGACCGTGACGTGCTGGTCCGTACCTCGGTCGCGCCGGGCGACAACGTCATGCTCGCCGGTGCGGACGTCGCCGCTGGCGAGCGGGCGCTCGGCCCCGGAATGCGACTCACCGCCCGTGAGATCGGCCTGCTCTCGGCGCTCGGCGTCGACGAAGTGCCGGTCCGCGGACAGCCGACGGTCGGCATCGTCTCGACGGGGGACGAACTCGTCCGGCCGGGCGAGACGCTGAACAGCGATGCCGGACAGATCTACGACGTCAACAGCTACACTATCGCGACGGCTGTCGAGGAGGCCGGCGGCGAACCGGTGCTGTACCCCCACGCCGGCGACGACTACGACGAGATGGAGCGCATCCTCGTCGAGGCCAGCGAGGAGTGTGACATCGTACTTTCGTCGGGGTCGACCAGCGCCAGTGCGGTCGACGTCATCTACCAGGTGATCGAGGACCGCGGCGAACTGCTGCTCCACGGCGTCGGCATCAAGCCCGGCAAGCCGATGCTGGTCGGCGAACTCGCCGGCGGCGCGTACGTCGGCCTGCCCGGCTACCCCGTCTCCGCGATGATGACGTTCCGGGTCTTCGTGGCCCCGCTGATCAGAGACGCCGCCGGGCTACCGGAGCCTGCGTCCGCGACGGTCGACGGCGAGATGGCGACAGAAGCCCGCCACGATCAGGGTCGACGCCGGCTCATGCCGGTCGGACTGGTCGAGAGCGGTACGGGCGACCGACTCGTCTATCCGGTCGACAAGGGCAGCGGCGCAACGACGAGTCTGGCCGACGCCGATGGACTCGTTACGGTCGACGCCGAAACGGACTACCTCGCGGCGGGCGAGCCAGTCACTGTCAAACTGTTCTCGCCGGACGTCCGACCGCCCACCGTCTTCGGCGTCGGCGAGGACGACCCGGCCGTCTCCCGGCTACTGGACCGGCTCTCGAACCCCCGCTATCTGTCGGTCGGGACGCGTCAGGGACTCCGCCGGCTTCGCGATGGCGTCCCCGACGTAGCCGTCACGAGCGGGTCGGCGGCTCCGGACGTCGAGGCCGACGAGCTGGCCACCTGGCAACGCGAGTGGGGGCTGGTCGTTCCGGCCGGCAATCCGGACCGTATCGAGGGGCTGGGCGACCTCGTCGACCGCGATCTGCGCCTGATCAACCGGACGACCGATTCGGGCCTGCGGACGACGCTCTCGGAAGCTATCGCGGATCTGGCGGACGACCGGGGGACGACCCGGCACGAACTGGTCGAGGCCATCGACGGCTTCGACCTGGCCGTCCGTGCGCACGAGAGCCCCGCTCGAAAAGTGAAACACGGCCGTGCTGACGCCGGTCTCGGGCTTCGGGCGACCGCGTCACGGCTCGACCTCGGCTTCGTCCCGCTCGGCGTCGAGACGGTGCGCGTGCTGGCGCTCCCGGATCGACTTGGGAAACACGGACTGCAGGAACTCGCTGCTGCGCTGGCGGATATCGACTCGGTGCTCGCCGACCTCGACGGCTATCAGCGCCCCTAAATCCGGCGGCACGTTAGCCGTCGGTTGGGGCGATCCGGCGGTCAGGCCCTCGGCACGGTTTCATGCGAGTTCGTCGAACGAGCGGATGTGGCGGTCGCCCCAGACGACGAAGCCGCGTTCGTGGGGATCGTAGCGCTGGACGTGGATGCCGTCGATACCGGCGTTTCTGGCTGCACCGATATCCTCGGCACTGTCGCCGACGAGCGCGCCGGCGTGGCCGTTCTGGCCGACGTCGAGGTTGCCCATCGCCTCTTCGACGGGCGCGGGGTCGGGCTTCCACCCCACGTCGTCGGTGCAGCAGATGACGGTGTCGAACCAGTCGGCGATGTCGTGGTACTCCAGGACAGGACCGGTCAGATAGTTCTGACAGTGGGTCACCAGCCCGGTCGGCCGGTCGAGTTCGCCGACGAAGGTGGCGTCCTCGTACAGGAACGTCGACTCGGAGCGGGTGATCGGGTCCTCGACCTCGTGAAACGTCGCCCAGAACCGCTGTGGATCGATCCCAGCTGGTCGAGCAGTTGGTCACGCTGCCCGCCGTAGCCGTGCCAGAGCAGTTCGGCCTGGCGTGTCGTGAACTCCCGGCCGAGTCGCCGCCCCACCTCGTCCATCACCTCGTAGACGTAGGCGGGTTCGACGTCGACGAGCGTCCCGTCGAGGTCGAGCAGCCAGAAGTCGTAATCGGGAACCATCGGGAAGATTAGGTATGCGATAGAACGGAATAAGTATTCCCCTCATTCGGAGCCTCAGGGGCTCTCTAGGCAACAGTATACGGTCCCTTCGATGCCGGACTGGGCGACGGTGGGCGACACGACCATCCGCCGTGGTTTCCGGCGCGATAGGCTCCGAACCGTGGCGTTACTCGACCTCCAGCGAACTCGAAAAGTACTTCGAGAGCACTTCGGTGACGCTGTCGGCGTTGAACGGGTCGAGGTCCGCGGCGATCTCCTCTTTCAGCGCGTCTAGATACGCCTCGTCCGTCTCGAACGCCCGGTACTCGACGGATTCGACGTCGACGTGGAGTTCCTCGGTGGTCAGTTGGCGCATATGTGCCTCGTCGCCGACCTCGCCGCGCCAGAGGTTGTTACGGAAAAACAGCCAGCCTTCGTCGCCCGGCGAGGCCGCCGAGCGGTAGAGTTTCGTCTCGAACGTCTCCGGGTCGAGGCGTAGTTCCGGGTCGTCGACTGGCACCCGGAACTCGACGGCGAAGACGTAGCGAGCGTTCATCTTCAGTCGTGTTCGGACTCGATCAGGTCGGCCATATGGATGTCCTGATCCGTGATTCCACCCTCCTCGTGGCTGGTAAAGCGGATCTCGACTTCCTTGTAGCGGATCTCGATCGTCGGGTGGTGGAACTCCGCCTCGGCGATTTCGCCGACCATCTGTGCGAAGGTGACCCCACGAAGGTACTCGTCGAACTCGTAGACGCGAACTATCTCGTCGCCCTCACGCTCCCAGCCATCGGGAAGTTGCTCGCTGATCTCCTCGTCGGATAGCAAATCTGCCATACGACGTTCGTCGGTCTGCAAGAAAATAAAAGGTCACCCCGTCAGTCATCCGAAAGCGCGCTTTCGGTGATTTCTTCCGGGAACTCGTCAGGGAGTTCTTCCGGGGAGATACCCTCGGGAAGTCCGTCGACGAAATCTTCGCGGTCGATCCCTTCGGGAGGCATCGGCGGGTAGCTCTCGCCGTCGAACTCGGGGTCGAATAGCTGGAGTGCCGTGTTGATGGTCGTCCAGTCGTCCTCGCCGGCGGCCTCGCGCAGGCTCTTGGTCGGCGGCGCGAGTAGCTTGCTCACGAGCGCGTCGGCCATCGACTCGACGACCTCGCGTTCGTCCGTGGAGAGTTCGGCGTCCGCTTCGGCCTCCAGTTTCGAGACGGCAGTCGAGACCTCCTGGGATTTGACCCGATCCGCGCTCTCGTACATCGCGGCGATAACCTCGTCGGCCCGTTTCCGTTTGTACTGGTTGACCAGCCGATCGAACTCGGCATCGATTATCTCCTCGGCCTCCTCGGCCGCGGCGCGGCGCTGGCGTCGCGTCTGCTCGGTGACCGACGTGAGCGTATCGAGATCATAGACGGTGACGCGCTCGATATCCGCAACTCTCGGATCCACGTCGCGAGGCTGTGCGAGGTCGACGACGACCGTCTCCCCTCTGTCTCGAACGGTTCGACGCCGATGACCGGGCTATCGCTCGCGGTCGTCGAGACGACGAGGTCGGCACGCTCGGCGACGGCGTCCGCACCCTGTAGCGGGACGGCGGTCGCATCGGCGTCGACCTCGCTCGCGAGATGCTCGGCATGCGGCATCGTCCTGTTGGCGACGACGATATCGTTGACGCCGCGATCCGCGAGCGCCTTGACGGCAGTCGTCCCCATCTCCCCGGCACCGATGACGAGCGCTGTCGGCGCATCGGTGTCGAGTTCGCGCATCGCGACGGTCGCGGCGGCACTGCCCAGCGAGACGATTCCTTCGTTGATCGCTGTCTCCGTCCTGACGCGCTCGCCCACGTGAATCGCCTTCGTCACGGCATCTTCGAGCATCGGGCCGATCCCGTCTTCGCCGCGGGCGTCCTCGTAGGCCGTCCGGACCTGCCCGAGGATCTGGTCCTCGCCCAGGACCAGCGATTCGAGTCCCCTGCGACGCGCATGAGGTGTCCGAGGCTCTCCTCGTGGTCCATGTAGCGGACCGACTCGTCGTCTACGTGCGGTGCGAACGTTTCGAACGCCGCCCGGCCGACGGAGGCGTCGTCGGTGACGACGTACGCTTCCGTTCGGTTGCAGGTGTGAAGCGCGAACGCTTCAGTCACGTACGGCTTCTCGATTAGCTCTGCGACCTCTGCACGCTGGTCGGCCGCACCCGCCCGTGCCACGTCGTCGACGGTCGCGGTGCTATGCGAGACGCTAACCCCAGTTACGGCCCCTGTAGCGTTCATCATTCACCATCACCCGGGAACTCCCCGAGTTCCTCCTGGATCACGTCCTCTGCCACTTGCCGGACATTAGATGTTCGACTACGTAAAGCCTTCCAAACCGCTGGAGACTCCACGACCGTTCTGACGGCGTCCCGGCGCTCGCTCGGCGAGAGCGATACCGTCCGGAGTTCGCCGCGGAGCGTCCCTGTCAACTCGGCCATCCCGCCCGCGCCCTCGAGTTCCGTTTCGATCTGCCGGCGGAGATACCGCGATAGCGCCGGGCTTGTACCGCCGGTGGAGACGGCGACGACCACCGGATCGTCCCGCACCGTTGCCGGGACGACCACGTCGTCGACCGCCCTGTTGCCGTCGTCGGTCGCGCCGCTCCGGTCCGCTCGGTTGACTAGCGCCCCGCCTTCGCGGGCGGCCGTCTCGGCCGCCTCGTTGACCGATTCGTCGTTTGTCGCCGCGACGACCAGTGCTGGCTCCGTCCGATCGATCCACTCACGGACCGACTCGGCGTCGGGCGCTTCGCGGATCAGGTCGCTGTCGCCGAACTCCTGCTCGGCGAACGTCGGGCTAACGACGATTACGTCGGCCTCGCGGGCGAACCGGCGGGCCTTTCGCGCGCCGACGCGGCCGCCGCCGAAGACGAGCACCGTCGCACCGCTGAAGTCGTGGAGCAGTGGGATCATGGTCTTCGCTCGATAGCTCTCGCGATAGTCTGCATATCTACACTCCACACGATGGTCGTTGTGCCGTACATGTTCGGGCGATCACTCCCCGGCCGGTGTGGTGTTGGCCTCCGCCCGTTCGTCGAGGCGGATTCCGGTCTTTTTCAGGATCTGCGTCGAGAACAGGGAGTCCCAGTCCTCGTCGCTGACGTCCCAGTACTCGGCCATCCGCTCGCGTACCTGCTCGATCCGACGTTCGCTCTCGGCCTCGGTCCGACCGTGGGTCATCGCGAAGAAGTTGTACGGCCAGACGCCATCGTGACGCGGCCGACGGTAGCAGTGGGTGACAAAGGGGAGTCCGGCGATTTCGGGGCCGACCTCGTCGACCAGTTCGTCAGGGACGTCCCAGACCGTCATGCCGTTCTCGGTGTAGCCAAGCGCGTAGTGGTTCGGGATCACGCCGACGCGTCTGACTTTCCCCTCGGCATCGAACCGCTTGATCGTCTCGATGACCCAGTCGGTTTCGGCGTCGATTGCCGCGGCGACGTCCGCATAGGGCGTCGCCGAGATCGGTAGGCCGCCCTGGATCTCCAGGACGAGATCGAGTTCCTGGGGCGTGAGCGTCTCGCGACCGCTCGGCGTCACGTCTGGCCCGAGGTCGGAGCAGTCGACCGCACCGCCCTCGATCGGCCCGTCGACGTAGAACTTCGCCTCGACGCGGAACTCCTGGCGTTTGGGCAGGTTGTACGTCTCCTGGCCCGTCGCGTCCTCTATCTCCCCGAGCACCGTCTCGACCCGGTCGGGATCGGCGACGCTCACGACGAACCACATGTTCAGATACGGATGCTCGCGCTCGTAGTTGTGTGCGACCTCGGTGAAGCCGTTCACCTGCTCTGCGATCTCGTCGAACCGTTCCTCGGGGGCGTGCATGGCGACGAGCGTCGCCGCGCCGCCGATCTCCTGGGCGTTGATCAGCGCGCCAAAGCGGGTCAGCGTCCCCTCCTCGTCGAGTTCACGAACCCGGTCCAGTAGCGCCTCGGCCGATAGCTCGATCCCGTGTTCGGCAAGCGCCGCCGCGGCCGGTTCGAACGGCTCGGCGACGACGGGGAAGCCGCCCTGAAACGCGTTGACGATCGCCCGGTCCTGCTCGGTCAGGTCCGCGGCGTCAGTACTCATACCCGAACCTCGGGAACGACCGGACATAAGCCCCTCGGGACGACTATCGGCTGGCGGTCACGGCTGTCGAGGACTCCCGGCCGAGGAATTAACGGGGTTCCGTCCCAGTGGCCGCATATGAGCGGTCGCTATCGGTTGACGAGCGTCGAAACGGTGCGAGAGGAGGGATCGTGGCTGTTCACGGTACGTGACCAGCACGGTTCACAGGAGGAGGTGGTTCTCGTCCCCTGTGAGGGCACCGGCGTCGAGGCGTGGATAAACCGCTGTACCCACGAGAACCAGCGGCTCTACCGGGAGGAAATCGGTGCAATCGTTCGCGACGACGGCATCGTCTGCCCGAAACACGGCTCGATCTTCGACACGTGCTCGGGCGAGTGCGACAACGGCGAAGCGGCGGGCACGACGCTCCCGTCGGTCGATATCACCGTCGATGGGGGACAGGTGTACCTGACTGACGATTACGTCGATTATCTCGGGACCGGTACGAGCGACGACGACGGCGACGACGGTCCCGACTCGACCTCACATCTCCAGTTCTGAGTCGGCGAGAGCGCTATTCGCCCTCGACGCCGGAGACGGCGAACCCGGCCGCCTCGATGTCCGCCAGAATCGCGTCCTGGTCGGCGCTGGCCTCGTAGTAAAAGACGATGTCGAACGTCCCCTCGCGCAGTAGTTGTTGGCACTCCCAGACGAACTCCTCGTCGTCGAGGGTCAGCCCCTGATGCTGATTCGAGGAGAAGTCGGGGTCGTCGTTGCCGGAGTAGACGAAGGTGTCTTTCGGATCGTAGCCCGCGTGCTCGGCGATAATCTCGCCGACGTCGAGGGTCGCTTGCATCATGTCGATTTCGTCCTCGGAGCCGAGTTCGGTGTGGACCACGGCACCGTTGAGCTGGATCTCTCCCGGTTCGAGTAGCCGCTTCGTGCGCTGGTAGAGTTCCTCGTCGAGTACCTCGGGCATACCCGTTACTTTCGGAACTGAACGTATATCGCTCACGGTCTCGCGCTCCACGATTTCGGAACGCGGTGAGCGAACGAGATAGCCTCGGCTGGGAAGTGTAGAAAATACGGGAAGACGTACTGCACGGGCGGACCGCCTGAGTGTGACCCCAACGCGACGCCCGGAACCGCACCGTTCGGGTCGTGTTACAGGCGGACGAGGTTCTTCGCTCGTGGGCCCTTCTCGGCCTCTTCGATCTCGAATTCGACTTCCTGACCTTCCTCCAGGTCAGGCCCGCCGACGTCTTCCATGTGGAAGAATACGTCTTCGTCAGCGTCGTCACTTTCGATGAATCCGTAACCGCCCGTGTCGTTGAAGAAGTCAACCGTACCTTTCGCCATTGCACCTAGTAGTCGTTTGTTCTGGTATAAAAACGGTTGGGTTTCGTACGCTCGATGACACGAAACCACGGAGGACCCACTGCAAACGAAGTGGGTATGGGAACACGAGAGAGTTCGTCTCCCGGCGTTCTCCTACCGGCCGAACCGCCGGGAGCGTTGTTTGTACTCCCGTAGGGCACGGAGATAATCGCGACGCCGGAAGTCCCGCCAGTTGACGTCAGTGAAGTATAGCTCCGAGTAGACTGACTGCCAGATCATGAAATCCGACAGGCGTTCGGCACCGGTCTTGACCACGAGATCCGGCGCGTCCGGAAAGACGAGTCGTTCCTCGACGTCGTGCTCGGTGACGGCGTCGGGCGAAAGCTCCCCCTTCGACCTCCGTCGCGAGCGCCTGGACAGCCGTCGTGAACTCGTGTTTCCCCCGAGGCCGATGCTTATCTGGATCGGCGCGTCGGCCCGGTCCCCGTCGGTCGGCCCCCTGATCGCCATCGGTTTCGGTGCGTCGACGTCCCGGAGCGACCGTTCGAGCGTCGGTGCGACGGCTTCGTCCAGCACGCTGACGTAGACCGTTACGCGGTCGGTGCCGTACTCGAAAGCCAACTCGAAGAAGGATTCGAGCGTGTCGTAGGCACCCCGCTCAGCAGGTCACGCTCCGCGAGCACGAGGGCGACGTGTGCCGGCGGCGGTGCGTCGTGACGGCGGACACGCAGGGCGAGATACCGATCGTACAGTCCCACGTTCGTGTTCAGATCCCGCGCTGTGGTAAACACACCGGCTTGGAACGCCGTGGCTTCGGGACTCTTATGTAACCATCAGGTAAAGGAAGGGAATAGTGTGACCTCATCCGAACGACGAGCGGGGGCGTTTGCCGCGGTCGGAACACTTGCGCTCGTCGCAGCAGTCGACGCACGCGTCGCGACCGGCCTCTTCGCGCTGGTCGCGGTGGGCGCGGTCCTCGTCACCGACGGGGTTGCCTTCGAGTTGTTCGCTCGCCCCGGTGATCGCCGGGACGAGCGGCTGAAAGGCCTCGTCGGCTTCTCCGTCGCAGCCGTAGTGCTCGGATTTCTCACTGTTTTCACCGCTCTTCCCGTAGCGGTGTTTGCTGGCTCTATCGTGCTGTACGCCTACGGGAACCTCGCCGCGGAACTCGGTCGGGGCTACGGCGACGGCCCCTTCGCCGACGCCGCAGGTTTTGTCGCCGGCGGACTGCTCGCGGGCGTTGCCGCCCAGTATCTCGCCGTACTGATCGCGGCCGAGCCGATACCACACGCCTCACAACTCGTCGTGATGGCGACCTGTGGCGCGCTTGTCGGCGCGTTGATCCGGACGGTCCTGCTGGGCCGTGACGACCCGCCGGTGATCCTCTCGATCGGCCTGTTGCTGTGGCTGCTCTCGGAGGTGACGCTCACGACGAGCACCCTCGACGTGGCAGTCGCTCTCGGCGTCACCGTCGCCGTCGGCTACCTCTCGTACGCGCTGGAAACTGCCTCGGTCGAGGGGATGCTCACCGGCGTCTTCCTCGCCTTCGTCGCCATCGTCCTCGGCGGCTACTCCTGGTTCGCCGTCATGATCGCCTTCTTCGGTATCGGCGGGCTATCGACCAAGTTCCGCTACGAGGACAAGCGTGATCGGGGCGTCGCGGAGGGCAACGACGGCGCGCGTGGGAGCGCGAACGTACTCGGTAACGCGACGGTCGCGCTCGCCGCCGTCTTCGGCTACGCCGCCGCGGACGCGGGGCTGATCGCGGTCGATCCGTACCTCTTCCTGTTTGCCTTCGCTGGCTCGCTCTCGACAGCGCTGGCCGACACCCTCTCCAGCGAGATCGGGAGCGTCTTCGATGCGCCGCGACTGATCACGACGCTCGAACCCGTCGCCCCCGGTACCGACGGCGCGATCACCTGGCAGGGCGAACTCGCGGGAACAGTCGGTGCGACGATCATCGGGCTCTTTTCCGGACTGCTGTTCGCGACCATCGGAACGACCGGAACGCTCGTCGTCGTCGCCGCAGGCATCGCCGGGATGACAGTCGACAGCCTCGTCGGTGCGACCCTCGAAGGCGAGTACTTCGGCAACCAGAGCGTCAACTTCTTCGCGACGCTTTCGGGTGGGATTACCGGTGTCGTACTGGCTGTCGCCTTCGGCCTCACTGGACTCTCGTGATCCGAACTGCAACCGGGGCCGACGCCCCCGTTTTGCGCGCGCTCCAGTCGCTTCTACCGGAACCTGCGCCCGAGACGTTAGAGCGCGCGCTGGAGGACTATGGCCTGTTGCTCGTCTCGACCGACGATACCGACACGCCGGTCGGCTACGCGATGACGCTCCCCGGGGAGAGAGCGCCTACCTGGCCGAACTCGTCGTCGCGCCGGACGCCCGACGGGAGGGCCGCGCATCGGCGCTGCTCGCGGCGACGATGGCGCGGCTTCCCGACCGCGTTACGACGCTGTCGCTTGCGGTGTCTCCCGACAACGACGCGGCGCGGTCGCTCTACGAGGACGCCGGGTTTCACGTCGTCGACGTCGATCCCGAGTACTACGACGGCGACCCGGCGCTGTTGCTCGCGCGGACCCTCAGGCCGACTCGTCGACGAGTTCGTCGGCCGTCCGAATACGGACGCTCGTCGGTCGCTTCGTGAACTCGCCCAGCGACGTCGAGACGACCTGTCTGACCCCGCGCTGGGCCGCCAGATCCAGCAATCGCTGTTCGAGCGGCGCGTCGAGGACGAGCGCGTTCGCCGTGGCGTCGCTCCGGTCCAGCAACTCGAACGCCTCCGAGACGGCCCCCTCCTCGACGACGCCGAAATCGTCGTCGAGCAGTCGGACCAGACCGTTCCCCACGACCTCGTGTACGTGACCGTGGATGGTCTGTGGCTCGCTCTCGTCGGCGTCGTCGCGGTCCTCTGTCTGCTTGCCGGCGTCAGCCGCCTCCGTCGTGGCGGCCTCCTCCTGGGGAGTGCACTCCGCCCCGTCGGCGCCTTCCCGAGTTAGTTCCGGATCGATCGTCGTGGGCGGACCCTCCCCGACCGGTTCTTGCGCCGAGGAACTGCCACTGGGTGGGGCTGGACTGGCGCTTCCGTCCGTCGCGGCGACGGCCGAGCGCGGTGCCGACGCGCCTTCGACGACGTTGTACGGCACTTTCTCGCGGAGCGCCTCGAACACTTCCTCTCTGGAGAGGTCTTCGACCGACTGACCGTTCGGCGCGAAGGTGACGTAATCGACGTCGCCCAGTTGGCTGAACTCCTTGAGGATCAGGTCGCCGCCGCGGTCGCCGTCGAGAAAGACCGTGGTCGTCCGCTCGGCCGACAGGTCCGCGACCTCCTGGGGAACGTCGGTCCCCTCGACCGCGATGGCGTTTTTGACGCCGTACTCAGCAGCGTCAGGACGTCAGCACGCCCCTCGACGACGATGACAGCGTCGCTCTCCTCGACGCGTGGGCCGGCAGGGAGCCCTCGTACTCGGTGATGTCGGCGACCCGGACCTGCTGGCGCACCTCTTCGAGGATCTGTTGGCTGCTGCTGGTCGTCTCGTCGAACGCCTCGACGAACAGTTCCTGTGCTCGCTCGATGACTTCCCGGCGTTTCGCCGCGCGAACGTCCTCGATGTTCGTTACTTCCAGGTCGGCCCGACACGGGCCGATTCTGGTGAGTGTTTCGAGGGCCGCGGCGAGCGTTGCCGTCTCTACCTTGTCGAGACTCGTCGCTATCGTTACGGTACCGTGCGTCTCCCCGCCCGCGGAGTCGATTTCGACGTCGATGCGACCGACTTTCGAGGACTGCTGTAAGCTTCGCAGATCAAGTTCGTCGCCGAGGAGTCCCTCGGTCTGACCGAAGATCGCACCGACAACGTCACTCCGCTCGACCACCCCGCTGGCGATGACGTCGGCGTGAATGAGATATTTTGTGGTGTCGTCCATTGATGATCTGCCCCGGTGAGAGGCGTGATTGTGATGTGCCCATGATGAAGGCCATGGAACAGTTTATATAGGAGTCGGCCGGCCCAAATAGCTGTCGTCACTGGGCGAGGACACCTGCGAGCGCCTCAGTCGCCATCTATCGTGATAACTACGGATACTGAAGTTGTTTACTACAGTTATAAAAGTAATACGCTACAGTCTTTGCACTAAAACACTACAGTTCTCGAAGTCAGCACTCACCGGGCGCGGTGGGGTTCCTGCAATACGGCGTCGGCATTCGCCAGCGATGCCAGCGGATCCTCTGGCTGGTCGTGCTCGAAAAGTATCCACTCGACGCCGGCGTCCCGGGCGGCCTCGATACAGGACGGGATATCGAGAACGCCGTTGCCGAGGTCGATCGGTTCGCCGTCGGCGGTGACATCCTTGAGGTGGACGAGCGGGATCCGGTCGCCGTATCGGTAGAGCAAGTCGATCGGGTCCTGGCCGGCCGCTTTCGCCCAGCCCAGATCGAGTTCGACCCCGACCGAGTCGTCCGCTGTCTCGACGAGCAGGTCGAACGCGGTCTGTGCGTCGGTATCGGTCGGCGTGACGAACTCGTGATCGTGGTTGTGATAGAGGAGCCGACAGCCGTGTTCGTCGAGCGCGTCGGCGAGCAGGCCCAGACGCGTCGCTGTCTCCGTCACTGCCGCCCGGTCGACGAAGCGGGACTCGTCGAGATACGGGACGACGACCGTGGCACAATCGAGGGCGTGACAGGCGTCGGCGACCCGCTCCGGTTCGCGTTCGATCAACTCAGCCTGTAAGTGGGCCCCAGCGACCGTCAGCCCCGCCGCCGATACTGCCGTCGACAGGCCGTCTTCGCTCGGGAGGCCGGCGAACTCGACGCCGTCGAGGAAGTTTCGCCGACCATCGTCAGCTGGTCGACGACCGAACGGTTCAGGTCGCGAAGTGTATATAACTGGATACCTGTCTGCATGTCAAATTATCACACGCGAGTTGTCAAAAAGTTCCGCACTGAATCGGCTGTACTGTCCATCTCTCTCTCTGCCGTCTGTACTCTCGTTCGTCCGTCATGATACGACAGCACTTAACATCCGCAGGCCCGACGTGGTGGCAATGGCGACACGTCTACGACGGATCGGTTGGGCGCTGGCGTTTCTCTCGCTGGCAGTCCTCGGAATCCCGTGGTTCCTCTGGGGTGTCGATACGGTGATCTTCGGACTTCCGGTCTGGATCTGGTGGCACGCCGGTGTGATGATCACGGCGACGCTTACGTTCTGGCTGTTCGCTCGCGAGGACTGGGGACTCTGGATCGAACCGGGCGACGAACCGCGCCTCGGACCGGAGGGCGATAGCTCCGGCGACGACCGCGGTGGTGATGGCCTGTGACCGCTATCGGTATTCAACTCGGAATCATCGTCGGCTATCTGTTCCTGGCGCTTGCGATCGGTCTGGTGGCCTACCGAGTCACCGAGCGGACTGCCGAGGACTTCTATCTCGCAAGCCGGTCGTTCGGGACGATCGTTCTCCTCTTTACGACCTTTGCCACTCTCCTGTCGGCGTTTACGTTCTTCGGCGGGCCGAACCTCGCCTACGCGCAGGGGCCCGAGTGGATCCTCGTCATGGGATTGATGGACGGGATCATCTTTGCCATTCTCTGGTACGTCGTCGGCTACAAGCAGTGGCTGATCGGCAACCGTCACGGCTACGTCACGCTTGGAGAGATGCTCGGCGACCGGTTCGGATCCGTCGGCCTTCGGGGGCTTGTTGCCGGTATCAGCCTGTTCTGGCTGTTCCCGTACGTGATGCTCCAACAGATGGGCGCGGGGGCCGCGCTGAGCGGACTGACCGCCGGCGCTCTGCCGTTCTGGGCCGGTGCGGCGCTCGTGACCGTCTTCATGATCATCTACGTCGTGCTCGCGGGGATGCGCGGCATCGCGTGGACCGACACGGTACAGGGCGCGTTCATGCTCGTCATCACCTGGGTCGCCGCGCTATGGGTGTTAGACGCCGTCGGCGGTGCGGGTGCGGCGACCGCCGCAGTCGCCGAATCGAACCCCGAGTTCCTCGCGCTGGGAAGCGCCTTCTACACGCCGCAGTACATGCTCTCGACGGCCATCTCGATCGGTTTCGGCGTCGCGATGTTCCCGCAGGTGAACCAGCGCTTTTTCACTGCTAACTCGGAGACGGTGTTCAAACGCACCTTCATCCTCTGGCCGGTGCTGGTCGTCCTGCTGTTCATCCCGGCCTTCCTGCTCGGGACGTGGGCCGCAGGGCTCGGTATCGACGTTCCGGCGGGCGAAAACGTCGTCCCGATCCTGCTCAACGAGTACACACCCGTCTGGTTTGCCGCGCTGGTCATCGCCGGCGCGATGGCCGCGATGATGTCCTCCAGCGACTCGATGTTGCTGTCGGGGTCGTCTTACTTCACTCGGGACGTCTACCGCCCCTTCATCGATGCCGACATCTCCGACCGGCGCGAGGACCTGCTCGGCCGGGTCGGCGTCGTCGTCTTCGCCACCGCGACCTTCTTCGCGAGTCTGAGCCAACCCGGCACACTGATCGAAATCGGCAACCTCGCGTTCTCGGGCTTCGCGCAACTCGCGTTCCCGGTCCTCGTCGCGCTCTACTGGCGACGGACTACGCTTTCGGGGATGTACGCGGGGATCGGCGGTAGCCAGCTGTTCTACCTGTTCTCCGTGTTCACGTCGTTCGTCCCGGCGACCTACCTCGGCTGGAACGCCTCTATCGTCGGCATGCTGCTGGGACTCGTCCTGACGGTCGCCGTCTCGGCGGCGACGACGGCGGCCGCCGACGAGCGCCGGTCGCGGTTCTTCTCCGGCGTCGACCGGTAGGTCGGCGGCGTGCTCCTCCGGGGACCCACTCCCGATGTAGCTCGTCTCGACGACGACGAAACACAATCTTCAGGCACTAACAGCTGTGATATCGATTGTTGTGTGTATAAATCCCAATACCAAACAATTATCTTTCCCAGGCGGATACAGTCGTGTATGACGACCCACGTTGCAGTTGTCGGTGCCCACGGAAGTGCCGCCGGACCGGTGGTCGAACGGCTTGCCGCGGAACCCGATCTCGAACTGACGCTGATCGACGACGGCGAACCGGGGGCGGGCTCTGCGTGCTCGCCGGCTGTATGCCGTCCAAGGAACTGCTGTCGGCGGCCGAGCGGCGGTTCGCCGCCCGCACTGACGACCGGATCGGGGCGGACGTCCCCGACCTCGACCTCGAACAGGTCGTCGCGCGGAAAGACGAGAGCGTCTCGATGTACACCGGGAAACGCCAGTCGAAAATGAACTCCATTATCGAGCGCGACGACGTCACCCTCCGTCAGGAGGAGGCGACGTTCCTCGACGACCGCCGGCTTGCAGTCGGCGACGACGTTATCGAGCCGGAGTACGTGGTCGTCGCGACAGGGTCGACGCTTTCCGTCCCGCCGATCCCCGGCATCGAAGAAGTCCCCTTCCAGAGTAGCGCGGACGTCTTCGACACGACCGAGTTCCCCGAGTCCGGGCTAGTCATCGGGCTTGGCGCTATCGGGCTGGAACTGGTACCGTATCTCTCCGAGGCGGCCGGAATGGATATCACGGCGGTCGAACAGCTCCCGGCCGTGCTCCCCGACGCCGATCCGGCGTTCGGAACCGAACTCGTCGATCACTACGAGGACGCCTTCGGCATCGACGTCAGACTCGGCACGCGGACCGAACGGCTCGAACGGACAGATGACGGCGGGGTCCGCGCCGTGGTGAACGACGGCGAGACCGAGAGCACTGTCGAGGCCGACCAGTTGTTCATGTTCACCGGGCGCAAGCCCGCACTGGATCGGCTTGGACTCGACGCGACGGCGCTGACTCCCGAACCTGGCTGGGTTGAGGACACGATGCAGGCCCGCGACCACGAGCGCATGTTCGTCATCGGCGATGCCAACGGGAGCGAACCCATCCTGCATGTCGCCAAGGAGGAGGGCGAAGTCGCCGCCGAGAACATCCTCAGACATCGCGCAGCCGAAGAACTGGAGTCCTACGAGAACGTCACTCATCAGGTCGTCTTCTCCGGTCTCGCCGACCTGCCGTACGCACGCGTCGGTCACACGGCTGACTCCGCGGAAGCGGCCGGCATCGACTACGTCACCGCGACGCAGTCGGTCGACTCGCTCGGCGTCTTCCGGAGTCGGAACTACTCCGAGGGACTCGCCAGCATCGTCGTCGGGGGCGACGGGACGGTGCTCGGCTATCAGGGGCTCCACCCCGACGCGGACGTGATGGCCAAGACGATGCAGTTGGCCGTCGAGATGGGCCTGACGTCCACGAGATTCCGGACCGCGCCTACCACCCCACGACGCCGGAGATACTCGACGGCCTGTTCAGCGACGCTGCTGCACAACTAGTAGAGTACCCGACCGCGTCCTGCCGTCAGTCCCGGACGGCCACGCCCCCTACCACGACCCTAGTCCTCGGCCTCCTCCTGTTTGACGTAGACGTTCCCGTCGAACTCGATGGCGTCGCCGCGGTCCTCCGGTTCGGAGTCGGTCTGGAGTGTCGTCGGGACGTAGCCGCGTCCGGCCGCGCCGCCCATGATCCACTCGCGGATCGATAGCTGTCGTTCGACGCCGTCCCGCCGGGCCTCTTCGACGCGCCGTTCGGTCGTCTGGAAGTAGTTGACGACGGTGACCAGTACGACGCCGCCGATGGTGTTACCGAGCAACACCGGCAGGATGAACCCTGTCAGTCCGGACAGGAGCACCGGTTCGCCGAGGAAGACCAGATACATCAACTCCGTGAAGGAGACGACGACGTGAAACAGATCGGCGTAGGGGATCATCAGAAACGCCATGTAGATGAGGAAAAAGCGCGTGATGGTGTCGCGGACGGCGTAGTCGAGCCAGACGACACCGGCGACGATCAGCCCCGCGAAGCCGCCCTTGAAGAACAGATCCCAGAAGGGGGTGTCGATCCCCTTCATCGCGAGGTCCGTCGCCGCGAGGGCCGCCGGATCGCCGAACACGCCCGTCTGTGCGAGGATCAGCGCGCCCATCGTCCCGCCGGCGAAGTTCCCGACGATCACGACGCCCCAGATACGGAGGAGAGCGGGGAGGCTCGCGAGGCGTTCGAGAAAGAGCGCGACCGGAGGGAGCGTGTTCTCGGTGTATAGCTGGTAGCCGCCGAGAATGATGTAGACGAAACCGATCGGGTAGAGGATCCCGCTCAGGACGGGATGGCTCCCTGTCGATGCAGTCATAGAGGCGTAGACGAGAAACGTGAGCGTGATGGCGAAGCCGCCGGCCAGACTGCTGAAGAACAGTTCACGCAGCCCGATATCGATCTCCTCGTCGGCGGCCGCGATGATCCGCTGGAACACCTCGTCCGTCTCGAAGCGGTCGCGGACTACTTTCCCTTCCGCGGGCGCTCCGTGTTCGGATTGCTGCGCGGAGTCGTCTCTATCGGGTGTCGCCATTACGTAGATGCTCTCGCTCGCTCCACTAAACGCCGTCTATTCGTGCCAGCCTTGCAGGGGCCGGGACGACTTGCGGAGATTCTTAAGCCACGCCGCCAATGATCGGATATGCAGACACACATCGTGCCGGTCGGCTTCGATTACGACCGGCTGATCGCGCCCCTGGTCCGCGATCAGCAGGACGTCGACCGGGTGATCCTTCTCGAAGGGGCCGTCGGCAGCGAGGAGAACGTTCAGTACGCACAGCACCTTTCGGAAAAACTGGACAAGGACTTCCAGAACCTGCTCGGCGCGGAGACGGATCGGTTCGTCCTCGACGACGTCTACGACTACGACGCCGCCTTCGAGCAGGCGTTCGACCTCATCAACGACGAACTGGATCGGGGCAACGAGGTCTGGGTGAACATCAGTGCGATGCCGCGGACCATCTCGTTTGCGTTCGCCACCGCGGCCCACTCGATCATGGTCGAGCGCCAGGAGGACCGCGATAAGATCCACACCTACTACACGGCACCCGAAAAGTATCTGGAGACCGAACTCGCCAAAGAGCTACGCAAACAACGAGAGCTACTGGAGACGCTGCAGGAGGAGTCCGAGGTCCCCGGAGAGCGCCTCGACGAGCGCCTCGACAGCGCCACCGACCTGCTCTCGGAGTTCGACGAGCGCGGGACGACCATCGGTGCGAAGGAGATCGACGGCAGCCACATCGTCGAGCTACCGGTCGCCTCCTTCTCGAACGTCAAGCCGTTCGAGGAGCTAATCCTCTTCACGCTGGGCGAGCACGGCGAGTTCGAGAGCGTCTCCGAGTTGGCCGAGGCGCTGGCACGCGAACTCAACGAGGAGTACACCGATAGCTTCCGCTCGAAAGTGATCTACAACGTCGACCTGCTCGGCCCCGGCGGGAAAGGCTACATCGAACAGGAGTCACACGGCAAATCCCACCGGACCAGCCTGTCGCGCATCGGTGAACTCTGGGTCCGTGCGCACTCGAACGACAGCGAGTAGCTCCTTCCGTCCGCCCGGTCCCTTACTGGACACGTTCGGCGACGACCCGATCTAGCTGTGGCAGGACCTCCGCAACCGTGAGCGCGTAGCCGACGGCGAGCACTGCCGCAAGTCCGATGGGCGGGACCGCTTCCGACGGAACGCTCGCGGGGACGAGCGCGCCGATATCGACGCCGGGAAGCGACGGCGAGGCGATCAGGAACCAGATGCCGAGCGCGGCGACGAGCAACAGCGTCGATCCCAGCGCCGCCAGGTTCCCCGTCCGGTAGGCGTGGACGACGAGCACGAGACCGACGGCATCGGAGATGATCGGGTAGTTACTCGTCGGATCACCGACCAGCACCGCACCGACCAGCAGGATGGCGAGGATGTACGCGAGCGACAGTACAGAACGCACTATCTCCTGGTGTTCGTCGACCAACTCGCCGACTCCGGTCCAGTCCATCGAATCGGACTACGCGTCGCCACCGACAAGTGGGTTGTCGTTTCTGGCCGTCATTCCCCGGCAGTCCGTCCTGCACGCCACTCCCGGACGCGCTCGCGTAGCACGAACAGCACCGGGAGCAAGATCACACAGGCCATGAACGCGTAGACGATGCTCAGCCCGGTGACGAGGCCGAACCGCCGGAGCGGTGGGGCCAGCGCCAGCGCGAGAACGCCGAACCCGGCCGCGGTCGTCGCGGCGCTCCCCAGTAGCGCACCGCCGGTGCCGGCAATCGCCGTCGAGAGCGCCTCGTCGAGCGAGGCGCCGTTGCCCTCGACCAGTTCGTCCTGAATGCGCTCGCTCAGGTGGATGCTGTAGTCGACACCCAGTCCGATGGCGAGGCTGGTGATGACGGCCGTCTCGCTGTTGAACGGGATGCCGAGCGCGGACATCGTCCCGAGTAGCCACGCGAGCGCGATCAGGACTGGCGTGATAGTGACGATGGCGAGGTCCGGCGCGCCGTGCCGGATGAAGTACAGCAGGGAGAGAAACGCCATGATGACCACGAGCGTCACCGCGAACGCCTGCACCAGCGTCTCCAGCAGAGCGTCCTGCTGAACGGCGGTGAGTACCGGCCCGCCGGTCGCGGTGGCGGAGACGGCGTCGGTCGCCGCGATGCCGTCGGCGATCATACGGGTGTCGTCGGCGACTGACTGGGCGGACGCGTCGCCCTGCACGCCGACGAACAGGCGAGCGCTCTCGTACTCGTCGCCGCTTCGGTAGAGGACCTCTCCAGCACGCTCCGGCGCGACGTCGTAGAGCGTATCGTAGACCGCCGCGACGTCCTCGTCGGGTAGTCCATTTCCGGTCTCGTCGCGCGCGTCGATGGCGTCGGCGAGTTGGTCGTTCTCGGCGGCGACGTCGCGCAGCACGCTCGCGGGGCTGTCGACCGCGGCGTTCCCGTCCGGTCGAGCGACGACGGTACTCCCGGACTCGGGCGGCGCTGTCGCCTCGTCCATCGCCGCCAACACGTCGGGATCGGTGACCTCTCCCCTGACGAGTATCTGTGTCTCCGTCCCCGCGCCCTGCTGGCGGAAGTTGTCGCCGAGATAGGCGGCGTTTGCGCGAACGTCGTAATCTCCCGGCGAGAGCGGCCCGGGTATCGACTTGACCCAGTCAGGCGGATCCTCGGGCAGGAAATCGGCCTGGTTGAACTCGGTGTCGATACCGGTCGCGCCGTACGCCCCCGCGGAGGCAAGCAAGAGCGCGAGCACGAGCACCGCGACGGGACGGCGCTGGACGAGCGAGACGATACCGGTCAGCGTTCGGTTGATCGGTCCCGTACCCACGCCGACTGCGGCGTTGCGTCGCTCGCGGCCGAATCTGGCGAGTAACTGTTCGAGTTCCAGTTTCACCGCCGGGACGAGCGTGCCGAACACGATCAGCGTCGCGAGGATGCCGCCCGCGCTCAACAGTGCGAAGTCCTGGATCGCTGCCAGTGGGCTAACGTAGTTCGAGAGAAAGCCGATACCGGTCGAGAACGTCGCGGCCGCGAGCGCGAGGACGACGCTCGCGACGCCGAGTCGCATCGCCGCCGTCGGTTCGCGGGGGACCGTCGCGTCGGGACCGTCGTCACGCAGTCGTCCCTCTCTGGCCTCCCGATAGCGCATGACGACGTGAAGCGAGTAGTCGATGCTGAGACCGATCACCAGGAAGGGGACGGCGATCAGCAGTTGGCTGGAGGAATCGAGAGCCAGCCCTGAATGCCCGCAAGCCACGCCATTACGACGGCGATGCCGAACACGCCGACGAGGACGTCGACGAGGTCGCGGTAGGCGACGCCGAGGACGGCGAGGACGAGTACCAGCGCGACGGGCGTGATGATGGCGAAACTGTCCCCGACCGCCCGCGTCGAGGCGTCGTCGGTGATGCCGCCGCCGAAAGCGAACGCGTCGTCGAACCGCTCGTCGACGAGGCCGTCGATAGCCAGTTGGGCGTCGCCGATTGCGTCCTCGCCGCCCTCGACCGAGTCCGCGCTGGCGTGGAAGACGAAGGTGAGGCGGGCGTCGGCGGTCGTCGTTCCTGGCTCGTAGCTCGACGGCAGGAAGGCCGTGGCGTCCGGACCGGGCGTCTCGGTCGCCGGATCGAGCACGTCGCCGAGCAGGGCGTCGACGTCCTCCTCATCGAGGGCTTCGAGGGCATGGATCTGTTCGGCAAGCGTCGGTTCTCCCTCGACGGGGGGCCCGACTGCGCTTGCTGCTGGAAGTAGGCCGCCGTCGCGACGACGTTCTCGACGCCACCGATGGCGTTATCCTCCTGCAGTGTGGCGTCTGTCGCGTCCTCTTCACGTATCTCCTGCTGGAGATAGAGGCCGTCGAGCAGTGATTCGCGGGTGAGGACGTCACCCCCTCGTCGCGGACGACGATCTGAGTGACTGCTCCCTCGTCTTCACCGTACGTGGCCCCGATTTCCTCCTGGGCCGCTTCTTCTGCTGACCCGGTCGCAAACTGACCGATATCACCGCCTTCGGTGTCGTCGAGGACGGGACCGGCCGCGACGAGCGCAGTAGCGGCGAGCAAGAGGAGGATGACGAGTTTGCTGTTCTCGACGAGGGTGTCCGCGTACCGGTCGATGATGCCACCGCTCATCTATCCGGGGCGGTCGGTGGCTGGAGGGCGGTCGGCTGACGGGAGGGGATCGAGTACGGCACTGTAGCCGTCTCGGCGGGGATTGGCTTCATACCCTCCCTGTGATCGCCCGGCATACTTAAATTTCTGATCCGTTTCAGTACGTCGAGAGCTACACCGGCGGCTTCTGAATTGAATGTTACCCCGCGCACGGTGGCGCGGGGAATCCTGCTCTCACGAGGGCAAGCTTCCTGTTTCTACGACGTGACTTGCAGACACAGACTCAAACAGAGCCCTGTCCGTAGCGGCCACAGTCTCCACAGGCGTGTCTTCGGGCCATCCCAGCCCTAACTCAGAAAAGCCCCTCTGCAAGACGTTCATTGCCGCGTTCGCATCCCTGTCTGTCTCGAAGCCGCACGAGGGGCAGGAGTGTTCCCTGACCCAAATGGGCTTCGTTGTCTCCACGCCACACGACGCACACTCTTTGGTTGTGCCTCGGGCTTCGACTTGCACGACGTGACAGCCGTACAGCTCAGCCTTGTATTCGAGGAGCGTGATGAACTGCCGCCACGCCGCATCCTGCTTGTTGCGAGCGTTATGCGACTGCTCTAACATCTTTTTCACGTCCAAATCTTCAACGAACACGGCATCGTACTCGCGGACGAGCCATGTCGTTATCTTGTGCTGGTAGTCCAGCACCTTCCGGCGAATGTGACGCTTCACCTTCGCCAGTTCAACCCGTTGTTTCTCGTAGTTGTTTGACCCTTGTTCTTTCCACGAGAGTTTGCGTTGCTCTCTGCGGAGTCGCTCGTGTTCGGCTTCAAGATCGAGCCAATCAACGGTCTTGCCATCGCTGGTGTGGATGTAGTTCAGGATGCCAAGGTCAACGCCAACGCTATTGGTTGCGTCAAGTGATTCTTTATCCGGTTTCTCGGGCAAGTCAGCATCGTCGGTATCCAGTCCGAATGAGACGAACCACTCACCAGTCGTCTCCTTCTTGAACGTGACCTCTTTGATGGTGGCGCGGTCGGGGATTGGACGCGAGTACCGGATTTTCACCCATCCGATTTGGCTGAAGCGGACGTATGCGTACTTGTCGTGGCCCCTCTTTTCATCGAGGTCGAAACCGGACTGACTGTACGTCACACTTCGATACTCTGCGGGTGCTTGCCGCTTGAGCCGACCAACCTTGTATCCCTTTTCTTTCTTCTTGCGAAGGTTCGAGAGGTTGCGGTGGAAGCGAGCGACAGTAGCTTGTGCGGCTTTCGAGTGCAGGTCGCTGAACACTGGCCACTCGCGCTTCCACTCGGGGAGTTTATTGTTCTGGTCGTATTCGGACGGTTTGTCGTCTTCGGGACTGTTTGTATAGTCCCAGCGGACGTGGTTGTAGAGTTGGCGATGAACGTCGAGATGGTGTTTCAGTCCTTCCGCTACCTCTTGTGTCGGATAAGCGTGGTAGCGGTGACTGTAATCCATCGCTGTCTTTTGATTAGAGACGTGTTCATTTAATGGTTCGTATCACAAGTTGTCGGCTTCATCCCCGACCACGGTGGGTCGAGGTATTCGCCTTGCTGACCAGTATAAATAACAGCACCGGTAGAGTAACTGGGTATATGGCGAGGTCCGGTCACCCCGGCCGCGGCGACAGTTTCGTAGGGGCGTCCTGCCCCATCTCTCCCACCCCGTTTCGACGGATGTATTGTGCCCGACCAGTATTCAGCGAACAACGACCAGTATGTACGACCACTATCGACAGCGAACTACGCGGTATCGACGACGCCCCACCCGGGCGGTGAGAGCATGAGCACCGACGACGCGAGCGACGCGGGAGCCGACGCAACGGCCGATAGCGACGGTCTCGATGGCAGCTACGAGCCAAGCGAGATCGAACCGGCGTGGCAGGAGTACTGGGTCGAGCAGGGCGTCCACGAGTACGACGAGTCCGTCACCGACCCGAACACCCTGTTCTCGATCGATACGCCGCCGCCGACGGTGTCGGGCGACCTCCACATGGGCCATCTCTACCAGTTCACCCTGCAGGACTTCGTCGCCCGCTTCCGGCGGATGTTCGAGGAGACGACCTACTTCCCCTTCGGCTACGACGACAACGGGATCGCCTCCGAGCGACTGACCGAGCGCGAACTGGACATTCGGCATCAGGATTTCGAGCGCCGCGAGTTTCAGGAGAAGTGTCGTGACGTCTGTACCGAGTACGAGGACGCCTTCACCGACGACGTCCAGTCGCTGGCCGTCTCCGTCGACTGGGACAACACCTACAAAACGATCGAGCCACGCGTCCAGCGCATCTCCCAACTTTCCTTTATCGATCTGTACGAGCGCGGCCGGGAGTACCGCCAGAAAGCGCCGGCGATATGGTGTCCCGACTGCGAGACCGCGATCTCGCAGGTCGAGATGGAGGGTGCGGAACGCGACTCACACTACAACGACGTGGCCTTCACCCACGTCGATAGCGAGTCGCAACGCGACTTGGAACAGTCGAGCGACAACCAGCCGCGAGACACCGGCGAGGATATCGTCATCTCGACGACCCGCCCCGAACTGCTCCCCGCGTGTGTCGCCATGTTCGTCCATCCCGACGACGAGGAGAACGCGCATCTGGTCGGCGAGACCGCTCGTGTCCCCCTGTTCGATCACGAGGTGCCGATCATCGAGGACGAGCGCGTCGACATGGAGAAAGGGACCGGCGTCGTGATGTCCTGTACCTTCGGCGACCAGACTGACATCGAGTGGTATCAGGCCCACGACCTGCCGCTTCGCGTTGCCATCGACGAGTCCGGGACGATGACCGATCTCGCCGAGGAGTACGAAGGCCTCTCGACCGACGAGGCTCGCGAGGAGATCGTCGAGGACCTCGACGACGAGGGCTATCTCCGGGACCGCTGGGAGATCAGCCACGACGTCAACGTCCACGAGCGCTGTGCGACCGACGTCGAGTTCCTCGTCACCGAGCAGTGGTACGTCGAGATCCTCGACAAGAAAGAGGAGTATCTGCAGGCGGGCCGGGAGATGGACTGGTACCCCGAGAAGATGTACACCCGGTACAAACACTGGATCGAGGGCCTGGAGTGGGACTGGTGTATCTCGCGCCAGCGCGACTCGGGCATTCCGATCCCGGTCTGGTACTGCGAGGACTGCGGCGAGACGATCATCGCCGACCGCGAGACCCTGCCGGTCGATCCGCTTTCGGACGACCCGCCGGTCGACGCCTGTCCCGAATGTGCAAGCGATGATCTGCGGCCCGAGGAGGACGTCTTCGACACCTGGGCGACCTCCTCGCTGACGCCGCTGATCAACGCTGGCTGGGACTGGCGCCGCGACGAGTCGGCAGAGACAGCCGACGAGGTGGACGGCGCATCCGGGGAGTTCACCATGGACCGGCCACAGCTATACCCGTTCGACCTGCGCCCGCAGGGCCACGACATCATCTCGTTCTGGCTGTTCCACACCGTCGTCAAGTGCTACGAGCACACCGGCGAGGTGCCCTTCGACGCGACGATGATCAACGGGATGGTCCTCGACGAGAACCGCGAGGCGATGTCCAAGTCCAAGGGCAACGTCGTCCGCCCCGAGGAGGTCCTCGACCGGTTCCCGGTCGACGCCGCGCGCTACTGGGCCGCCGGCACTTCTATCGGCGACGACTTCCCGTTCAAAGAGCAGGATCTGGTCACCGGCGAGAAACTGCTCCGAAAGCTCTGGAACGCCTCGAAACTCGTCGGCCACCTCGTCGACGAGACCGATCCCCAAGAGCCCGAGGAACTCGCCGCAATCGACGAGTGGCTACTGGCCAAACAGAACGCCGTTATCGAAGAGGTCACCGAGAAACTGGAGAACTACGAGTTCTCGAAGGCCCGCAACCAACTTCGCGGGTTCTTCTGGAACACGTTCTGCGATGACTACCTCGAAATCGCCAAACAGCGTCTGAGCGAGACCGACGACCCCTCGACGGCGTACGCCCTGCGGACGGCCCATCGGCGATTCCTCAAACTGTTCGCCCCGCTCCTCCCGCATATCACCGAGGAGATATGGCAGTCGGTGTACAGCACGGAGAGCATCCACACCACCGACTGGCCGACGACGACGCATCACGAGGCCGACCTCGACGCGGGCGAGACGGCGACCGCGGTGATCGGTGCGCTGCGACGCTACAAGAGCGAGCACCAACTTCCGCTCAACGCCGAACTCGACCGCGTCGAGGTGTACGGTTCCATCGACGGGTTCGAGAGCGCAATCGGCGAGGTCATGCACGTCGATGATCTGATCGCTTTCGACGAGGACCCCGACGTGACGACCGAAATCGACGAGATCAGCCTGGACTACTCGCAGGTCGGTCCGAAGTTCGGCGGCAAGGTCGGCGAGTTCGACGCCGCGCTCGAAAGCGGCGACTACGAACTCGACGACGGCACCCTTCGACTCGCCGGCGAAGCACTCGATTCGGATCTCTTCGAGGTGCGTGAAGAACGGACCTACGCGGGCGACGGCGAGATGGTCGAAGCCGATGACCTCGTCGTCGTGGTCGACAACTGGTCGTCCTCCCGCAGGCTCAACCACGCGATTATCGCACCGACGGCGAGCAGCCCGATAATTCCGAGCAGCCCGAGAGGGCCACTGAAGAGGGCGAGTTGCCCGGCAGCCAGCGCGGTGAAAGCGAGCCTGTAGCGCTGGCTCGTGTCTCCCGGCGTTGCGAGAAACACGATGCCGGCGGCGGAGAGCGAGACGCCCAGAGCGAGGACGAGCGTTTCGACTCCGGCGACATCGAGCACGACGCCGACCGATACGAGGGCAATCCCGGCGGCGGTCACGCCCTGCACAGTCCGCCGATCCGGTTCGGGGAGATTCGTGGCCATGGCTCCGATTCGTCCGACTGTCGACTTAACCCTGCTGAAACGACACCTGCTTGCGTTACCGATCCTGAAGCAGTGTGCTGTCCTCTCGGGGCCTCCGAACGGCGAGACGGGTCCGTACTCCTGTATGCACTGCTGGCAGTGACCAACTACGTCCTGCTGTTCAGCAGGGGTATCCACACCTGGGTTCTCTGATGCCTCGCCCGGATTCAGCGGGTACTCCCGGTGCCCCTGTGCCGTTGTTCGACTTTCTTCGTGCGGATTGCAAGTGCCAGAAACACCGCCAGCAAGGTGAACACGAACGTTCCCGCACCCGCTGCGTCGAACGCCGTCGCTCCGAGCCAGAGTTCGGTATCCCGCGGAACGGGCAGGACGGTGTGATGTGGCTCGCCGACGAGCGGAATGAAGAAGTCGACGACGAAATCGAACCCGTACCAGAGGGTGGCGATGCCGACCGCCCACGGTGGGAACTCGCTGATCCGATAGAGTACCAGCGCCTGGACGACCATCGAGAGATGACTGAAGAACATGAACGTGTAGAGAAACGGTGAGCCACCGGCCATGTAGACGTCGGCAAAGACGAGGATGGTGTAAGGGGTCCAGAGCCCGAGGATGACGTTGCCGAAAAAGGCCAGCGCGGTGAGCCACTCGCGGGGGTTCCCGCGTGCCCAACTGGCGAACGCCCCTGCGGCGAACAGCGTCGCGAGCGGGCTATCGGGCACCCACGGCCACATGACCGTCGGAGTGTTGAGTAGCTGACCCGTCTCGAAGGCGTAGAACCAGAAGCCGAAGGCAGTCCCTACCAGATTGATCGCGACGACGATCCAGACCAGTCGCAGGCCCAGATCCTCGACGACGCGTGGTACCGGCGCTAGCCACTGCGGGAGCGGATCGTGCTCCGGTAGCTCTCCCATCGTCGTGTACGACACGGGAGACCTTCAAAACGCTAGCGGTTCCGGCGGCATCGTCTGCGTGTGATCGCCGCGACGAGCGGGAGAGCTACGGCGGATAGATCTCGGTGTACTTGTCCAGCACCGACTGGAGATGCTGCCGATTTGAGATCTCGTAGCTCTCGCGTTCTATCTCCTCGCCGGTGGCGGTATCAGTGATCTCGACCGTCCACTCGGCGTGGTCCTCGTGCTCTAGGCCCCGCTTTGCGTACAGTAGGACCCCCTCGTCGTGGACGAGCGAGACCGAGCTTTCGTCTTCGACATCGACGCTCCAGCCCATAGTACCGACTGGGGGTCGGCCGGCCAAACCCCTGTCGACGGTAGAGCCAGTCAATCGCGACCAATGTAGCTCCGGGATATCCGTCGAGAACCACCGCTGATCCGGCGGTTTTCAGGCGTCAAAACTCAACCAAAGGAACGGGTTAAGTGTGCTCAGTCCTAACGAAGATTCATGCCGGAAGAGACCGATCTTGAGGAACTCAGACGCGGGACCGAACTCGTAAAACGCGGTTTCGCTCGCATGCAGAAAGGTGGCGTCATCATGGATGTCGTCAACCGCGAGCAGGCCCGTATCGCAGAGGATGTCGGTGCAGTCGCGGTGATGGCACTGGAGGCAGTGCCAGCGGACATCCGTAAGCGGGGCGGTGTCGCCCGTATGCCCGACCCAGTCGAGGTCGAGGCAATCATCGAAGAGGTATCGATTCCCGTGATGGGCAAGTCCCGGATCGGTCACACCGCGGAGGCCCAGATCCTCGAATCGATCGGTGTCGATATGATCGACGAGTCCGAGGTACTGACCCCCGCCGATGACCGGTTCCACATCGACAAGCGCGAGTTCACCTCCCCGTTCGTCTGTGGCGCCCGGAACCTCGGCGAGGCGCTTCGCCGGGTCAACGAGGGCGCGGCGCTGATCCGAACCAAAGGTGAGGCCGGGACCGGTGACGTCAACCAGGCGGTCCACCACCAGCGCAACATCAAGAGTGCGATCCGACAGCTAACCGGGATGTCCCACGAGGAGCGCGAGGAGTGGGCCCGCGCGAACGAGGCGCCGCTTGACCTCGTTCACGAGACCGCAGAGCAGGGACGCCTCCCGGTCGTCAACTTCGCTGCGGGCGGCATCGCGACGCCGGCCGACGCGGCACTGATGATGCATCACGGCTGTGATGGCATCTTCGTTGGCTCGGGGATCTTCGGCGCGGAAGACCCCGAACAGATGGGCGAGGCCGTCGTCGAAGCGGTCAACAACTGGGACGACCCGGACGCCCTGGCGGAGATCAGCAAGGATATCGGCTCGGGCATGCGCGGCGACGCCAACGCCGACCTCCCCGAGGACGAGAAACTGCAGCACCGCGGCGTCAGGCTCGACGCCAGTTTCCGGTTTCTGCCGCTCTCGTTCGCTATATCGTACGTAGCGACTGCTTTCACCGCCCGTCTGGCTATCAGTTTTCGATCATTTTCGTATGTTAACAATGGGCGGTAAGTTAAATAGCCCCGACAGCAAACCCTAGAGCGTGAGTACTATGGATATTTCTGATATCGCGTCACAGGAGTACGTCGAAGTCGACGTCGGGACGAGACTCGGGAAGGTTCGCTCGCTGTTCGACGAAGAGAACCCGAAGGGGATCATCGTCACGCGCGATGGTGAGTACGACGGCGTGCTCGCCGAACGGGACGTGCTCCAGTCTCACGTCGAGGACGACGCGAAGGCCGGTTCGCTGACGAAGCCCAGTCGAAACGATCCGGCGCCCCAGATCGACCGGACCGAGCATATCCGGGACGTCGCCCGCCAGCTCGTCGAGGGCGGGACCAAGGTCGCGCCGGTGTTCGAGGGTGAGAAGCGGTACGGCATCATTACGGCCGACGCCATCTTGACGGCCGTCATCGATAATTTAGACGCGCTGACCGTAGAACAGATCTGTACCGACGATGTGATCAGCATCCCGGAGGATGCAGGTGTCGGGAAGGCGATCAACTACCTCCGGGAGAACGGTATCTCTCGACTTCCGGTGGTCAACGAGAACGGCCACCTCTCGGGGGTGATCACGACCCACGACATCAGTAACATCGCGATCCGCCGGATGGACAAACAGACCACCGGCGACCGGAAAGGCGACGTCGAGCGCGTGCTCGACATGCCAGTCTCCGACGCGATGTCGAACCCGGTGACGACGACGACCGAAAACGAGAGTGTCAAGGAGGCTGTCCAGATGATGCTGGACAACGACTACGGCGGCCTGATCGTCACTCCCGAGGACGACGACCGACTCGTCCGCGGTATCCTGACGAAAACTGACGTGCTGCGGGCGCTGTCCTACACCGAGAAGGACCGACTGGACGTCCAGATCACCAACATCCGGCTCCTGGAGACGATCAGCCGTGACGACATCCGCGAGCAGATCCAGAACGTCGCCGACAAATACCGGAAGATGCAGGTGCAGCATGCTCACGTCCGCTTTCACAAACACAAGGAGAAACTGCGTGGCACGCCGTTGATCCAGTCTCAGATCCGCCTCCGGACGAACAAGGGGCAGGTCGCCGGCACCGGCGAGGGCTACGGTGCGGACAACGCGTTCCGCGTCGCCGCAGACAAGCTAGAGCGCAACGTTCTGGAACTGAAAGGCGTCATCAGCGACGAAGAGTACAAGGGGCAGGTGCTCCGGAAACTCGGCGAGATGTAGGCAGGGCGTTCGCCCTTCCGCCGCCTCCAGACCGTCCTCAGTAATCCGGAACTGGGCCGTCTCGCCCGCGGCCTTTGCGCGATGCTTTTCGAGGGTCACTCGTCTGTTCCCGCCACGATACCGATCCAGTCTGAGCACCGTCCCAGTCCAGTGTTCGAGCGTGTTCCCCCCGAGCCCCCGCGTCCGGTCGCTGTCGGGATCCGAGAACACCTGATTGGTGAGGACGACCGCGAGGTCGTGTTTCCGCGCCAGCGAGAGCAGGTGCGTCACCTGCTTTGCGACCTGCCGGAGCGTATCGCCCTGATCGTCCTCGCTCCGTTCGAGCCGGTAAAAGCCGGTTGCACTGTCGAGGACGATCAGGTCCGCTCGCTCGGCGAACTCCGCGGCGTCCCGGACGGCCGTCTGTTGTTCCTCGAAGTCGTAGGCGCTCTCGATCACCACGTTCGAGGCGACGTCTTCGATCCGGTCCTCGTCGACGCGCCCCGACAGCACCTGCTGGAACCGGTCCAGCGACAGCCCTTCGGTGTCGATATAGACCGCCAGTGCGTCGTTTGCGGCGACCTCGACCGCCGCGGACAGCGCGAGATTCGTCTTGCCGGCCGCGGGCTGGCCGTATAGCTGGGTGACGGTGCCGCGCTCGAAGCCACCGCTAAGGAGCTCGTCCACCGACTCACAGCCCGTCGGGATCGGCGTACCTGCGTTCACGCCCGACTCTTTCGCCGTTTCCCGCAAAAAGTTCCCGGTCGACGGGCCCGGGAGAGTTAACACGACCCGGAGCGAAGCCTCCGGCAGTGATCGTCGTCGCAACTAGCGATTTCGAGGTGTACCACGGCGTCGTCAACGAGCTTCGCGACCGGAGTGTCGATTTTACGACGATCGAACCGGACGACGAACTGCCCGAGACTGCGGACGCGGTCATCACCGACGCCGAGACCGCCGAGTCCATCGAGGAGTTCGAGACGGTGGTCGCGACGCCGGGCGAGCCACGTCGCGCAGTCGAGGAGGCCCTGGCACTGTTGCGCGAGGCAGGTGGTCGGCTCGTCGTCGGTATCGATCCCGGCACGAAGCCGGGTGTCGCTGTACTCGTCGGCGAACTCATCGTCAGTGCGTATCACGTCCCGCTGAACGATGCCGTCGAGACCGTCCGTGGAGAGATCGAGTGTGCGACGGACCCGCTTGTCCGGATCGGTGACGGTGCGCGGCTGGAAGGCGCGCGAATCGTGGACGAACTCGACGTCCCGGTCGAACTCGTCGACGAGACCGGGACGACGCCATACGTCGGGACGGGTGCCCGGGGGATGGGCGACGTGCTCGCCGCGGTGAACATCGCCCGAATCGAGGGCGAACTCGTCGAGAGCCGGGAGTTCGAACCGACCGACGGCGAACTACAGGTGATCAAGAACCGTTCGCGCGAGCGCTCCGAAAAGAACCGGAGTATCGACGAGACGCTGGCGCGACGCGTGGCTGCCGGAGAGCTAACGCTCGACGAAGCGCTCAACGAACATCGAGAAACCGAATGACCGGTCGGTCAGGCGACGTCGGGACTGCCCTGCCGGAGCGATTCACTGCCCGTTCTGTGCTCTACCTCGCGCGTATGACAGACAGTACAGCGGTATTCGACGAGTTTCGTCGTCTCGTCGTCCAGACTCATCCGCGTTCCACACCGCGGGCAGTCGGGCATCATAATACCTAATATTCTTTGATGAACCTTATACTTTGCGTCGATGGTCAGTTCTTCGTGTGACCTCCGACCGAGAACCGATACGTGAGCCGGCCATCCCCATCTCAGAGCGAATACAGCCGAACGCTGAAGAACTCCCGTACCGCGTTCTCCAGGGCCGGTTCGGGATCTCCGGATGCGTCGACGGCGGCGGTCGCAGCGGCGTCGACGTCCGCTTCGAGTCGGTCGATAGCCTCCGCGTCGCCGAGCAGGAACAGTTCCGACGCCGATCGGTCCTCGATCTTCGAACGACATTTGTCCAGATGCCGGCGCACCTGCTCGTCCCGTAATCGCTCGAATCGGGCCTGCGAGTAGCCGCCCTTCGAGTGGTCGCCCTTCACGTCGGTCCGGAAGCCCGACAGCGAAACCTGCTCGTCGCCCGTGTACTCCGCAATCGCGAACAGGTCTGCACGGACGAGTGCCACCGCATACCGTCCGGTCGGGCGGAACCACTCGCGATTCAGGTCGACGCTGTCGTCCCACCTCTCGAACGGGGCCGGCTGGATCGGCGGCCGAAGCGCGACGCTCAACAGGCCCTCGTCGTCCGTGACCGCCAGACAGGGGCAGCTCGTTCGACGAGCGCGGTCCGGTCGCCGAACGCGTCACGCGTTGCCGACGAGGCGTGACCCTCGACCATCGCGGTGAAGACGCCCTCCTCGCCAGTCTCGAAGCTCTCCAGCCTGTCGAGGACGCCGTCGAGCCGTCGGCCGCGAACGTCATCGACCGCGCGAAAGGAAAGTTCCTGCTCGTCGTCCCGCAGTCGCTCGACCGTATCTTCGAGCTGTGTCACCTTGTCTTCGAGCTGATTGACTCGCTCCTGAGCATCCTGCCGGTCGCTAACGGCGTCAGCACGGCGGTTTTCGGCCGCTTCGAGCTGTTCCCGAAGCCGATCACGCTCCTCTTCGGTCTCCGCGAGGCTCGCCTCAGCTCCTCGATGCGCGCTTTCAGTCCGGCACGCCCGAGCAGGGTGTCGATCATAGAAGGGACAGTGCACGGCGCACACTTTTACGTTCCGACGGACGGCCACGGACCTCGGAACCACTACACGATCGATTCGGCCGGATCCTCGGCTTCCTGTAGATAGCTCTCTCCCCATTCGATCATTGATTCGATTACCGGTTCCAGTGATGCCCCGTGCTCTGTCAGTTCGTACTCGACGCGGAACGGTGTCTCATTGATCACTCGTCGGTTCAGGAGTCGCTTGTCTTCCATGTCTTCTAGACTCTCCGAAAGGACTTTCGAGGAGATACCGTCTACGTTTCGCTGGAGGGCGTTGAAACCGAGCGGCCCGTTCTCCAGTAGACTGTGGACGATTACGGGATGCCACTTCTTGCCGATAATGGCGGCCGTCGACTCCATGGGGCACCATTCTTCCCCGTCACACCGGGTAGGAAGAACGGAACTCGGTTGGCTCATACTCGCAGTTATGGCCGTTCACTCTAAAACATGGCGAGTGAGGTCGCTGGATCCGACACAGATTCGGCGTCTTCGGCATTGCGAGCCTTGGAACCCGGACTGTGGGCAACAAATATCAACGCCATTACATTCAAGTGCGATCAGTTTCACGTAGCGGTATGTCCGATTTTGGAGCGGACGAGCTGTCGCTCGAATCCGAGGACGCCTCCGAAGGCACGTCAGGTACGGCTCGATCCAGTGAGGAGAACAGCACGCCACGAACGATACTGGCCGGTCTCTGTATCGCTCTTGGACTCTTTCACCTGGTCCCGGAGTACACGCCCAGCCTGTACGATTCCATCGCAACCACCTTCGAGTTCACCTGGATCCTCACCGTCAGACCGTTCGCTGACCTGGGCGTGTGGGCTGGGCTGTGGACCTGGGAGACATCCCGCGCGTTCGTCTGGGCGTACGCGATCGGTCTCGTCGGTCTCGGCGTGGTCACACACGCCCGCCTGTCGGACGGTGTCGCCCGGGATGCGACCGTGTTTTTCGGTGGGAATCTGGTGACCTACTGGCTGCTTCTCCTGTTCTGGGACGAATGGGGCTCGTTCGGCCAGTTCCTCACGGGCGATATCCTCTACACCGGTCTGAGCATCGCCCTGATCGGCATGTTCGTCGCCTGGATCGATACGTAGCGACTCAGCCCGATGCTTTCCAGATCGTTGCGACCGGAAAATACCGTCGACGGTTACGCGTGAATCCGCGTCACTGGACTTGCGTTCCGGGGGCGGCGTCCTCGTGCGTGGTCAACAGATCGGCCTGATCGCCTGCCGCGAGCACCATCCCATCGCTCTCGACGCCGAACAACTCGGCCTGTTCCAGGTTCGCCATCACGATCACTTTCGTGCCCGGTAGCTCGTCGATGTCGTGTAGCTGTTTGAGGCCGGCAACGATCTGACGTGTCTCCACACCGATGTCGACCTCGAGACGGACCAGTTCGTCCGCACCCTCGATCGCCTCGGCGCTCTCGATCCGCCCGACGCGCATGTCGAGGTTCTGGAACTCGTCGAAACCGATCCGGTCGTCCAGAACGGGATCGAGGTCGGGAGCCGCGGCGTCGTCGCTCTCCTCGTCCTCGGCGTCGTCTCCTGCCGCTTCGACGCGTGCTTCGAGCTTTTTGTTGAGTTCCTCGACGCGTTCGTCTTCGATCTTGCCGAACAGTTCGGAGGGTTCCTCGAACGTTCGCGGCGGAGCGGCAAGCGCGGCTTCGAGTTCCGTATCAGCAACCTCGCCCTCCTCGCCCAGTTGCTCCCAGACCTCCGCGGCCTTGCCGGGTGCGATGGGATCGAACAGGACGGCGCTCGCTTTGGCGATCTGGACGCAGTCGCGGATGACCTGTGCCGCCTCGGCGGGGTCGTCGTCGACGAGGTTCCACGGCTCGTTGCGCTGGATGTACTCGTTGCCGAACTTCGTCAGTTCGAGCGTTGCGGAGGCGACGCCCCGTAGCGAGTAGTCGTTGACGCCAGTGCGGAACGCCTCGATGGCGTCGCCGATGCGTTCCTCGACCTCCGACGAGACCTCCGTCTCGGGCGTCCCCTCGTAGTTCCGGTACGCAAAGAGGAGGCTCCGATAGAGGAAGTTCCCGACGTTGCCGACGAGTTCGCCGTTCACTTTCTCCTGGAACGCGTCCCACGAGAAGTCGACGTCCTGCTGGAGGCCACCGGTCGTCATCAGGTAGTATCGCAGGAGGTCGGGGTGGAACCCCTCGTCGAGATACTCTTTCGCCCAGACGGCACGGTTCCGACTCGTTGAGAGCCCCTTCCCGTTGATCGTGATGAAGCCCGTCGCGGCGATGCCCCGCGGTGCGGTGTAGCCCGCCCCTTCGAGCATCGCGGGCCAGAAGATGGCGTGGTGCTGGATGATGTCGCGACCGATCACGTGGACGATCTCTCCGCCGGAAGAGCGCAGCTCTTCCGAGCCTCCGCTCGCTTCGCTCGCGGAGATCTCTTCTGTCCATACCTCTTCCCAGTCGTACTCGTCCGCACCCACGCGCTCGGTGTACTGCTTGGTCGAGGAGATATACTCGATCGGCGCGTCCACCCAGACGTAGAGGACGAGGTCGTCGTCGCCCCCTTCGACGGTGCCACCGTCTCCGTTTCGTTCCGGAGCATCGGTGTCCGGGTAGTCGATCCCCCAGTCCATATCCCGGGTGATACACCAGTCCTGGAGGCCGTCCTCGATCCACTGACGCGGCTGGTTCCGTGCGTTCGAGGTCCCTTCGAGGCCGTCGAGGAAGTCGGTGAGGTAATCGGCGAACTCCGAGACCTCGAAGAACTTGTGGGTGCGCTCGCGGTACTCGGCGGGGTTACCGGTGATCGAACTCTGCGGGTCCTCGACCTCACCCGGTTCGAGGTGGCGCTGACAGCCCTCGTCACACTCGTCGCCGCGCGCTTTCTCCCCGCAGTACGGGCAGGTGCCGACGACATAGCGGTCCGGCAGGTACTGGTCGGCGTCGGGGTCGTAGGCGACCTGGATCTCCTTCTCGTAGACGTAGCCCTCCTCGTCGAGCGTCCGGACGATCTCCTGCGTCAACTCGGTGTTCGTCTCGTCGTGGGTGTGGCCGTAGTTGTCGAAGTCGACGTTGAACTTGGGGAACGTCTCCTCGTACTGTTCGTGCCACTCCAGCGCGAACTCCTCGGGGTCGACGCCTTCCTTCTCGGCGTTGACCGCGACCGGCGTGCCGTGCATGTCCGATCCGCAGACGTAGGCCGACTGCTGGCCCAGCGTTTGTAGGCTTCGGTTGAACGCGTCCGCGCCGATGTACCCGCGCAGGTGACCGATATGCAGGTCGCCGTTGGCGTACGGTAGCCCACAGGTCACCACCGCAGGTCGGTCCGTCGGGAACTCCTCCTTGCTCATACTACCCCATCTCGGCTTGCGGGAGTAAAACCCGCTGGTTTCTCTCCGGCCCTGCCCCCTCTCACGACACCGTTGGCCTCTTGTTGCGGCCATACTACGATGGCGGTGGGAGTCGTCCAATCGACCGGACCGCAACAGGGAGTTCGCCGGCCCCCGGTCGACGTTACCCACGAGGAGTAGCGTTCGGTACGTATCGAACTGATACCCGAGTGTAAACGGACGCAAGGTGTCCATACCGCTATGTCCGCTCGGTCGGAAGTAGGATCATCGTACTCGCGACTGGGTACGCTGAGATGCCATGAATACCGAAACCAGAGATGACGACTACCGATCCGGCCGAACCGAACTCTCTACGGAGGACATCTTCGACCTGTTGAGCGTTACCAGGCGTCGACACGCCCTGAGCTACCTCGCCGAGACTGTCGGGACGACCACTCTCAACGACCTCTCCGATGCGCTGGCGACTGCGGAGGGAAACGTCGACGAGACGCATCGACGACGGATCGTTATCGGCCTCTATCACAGCCATCTTCCGAAACTCGCTGCTGCGGGCGTCGTTCGCTACGACGCCTCGGCGGATCGCATCGAACTGTTGCCGGCCGCCGACAGACTAACGCCCTATCTCGACCGTGATGGCGATGCTCAAGCGGTCTGACGTTGCCGCCGTTTCTTGCGGTCGGCGTTTTTCTCCGATCGGTACTGTCGCTGACTACAAACCGTCTACCGGTAGTATCGGGTTACCGACACGCCAGCAAGGACTCGCTATCGACGATGTGCGCCGCTACGCTGGTCATGTATCGTAGAATGTGGTTTCGTATCGCAGTATGATGTTTATACTTTGTCTGGATGCCACCGCTCCTTCGAGCTAAATACGCTGCCGGAAAGCATACCTGTTGTTATCGTATATGCGCTTTTCAGACACTAATACGGGCTTTTTCGGCAGTATCGCGTAGAAACTCCGCCCTCTGCGTAGCCCTCAGGAGTTCGTCCGGGCTGGCGCTCGCAGTGCGTCCACGTCGCTGATGAACTCGCTCAACATCTCACGAGTGACGTGGGGCATACAGACCACCCGTAGCTCTCCGGTGCTCGTCCGGGAGATCCGCCACCCCCTGTCGCGCAGTCCGGCGAAGAGCCCCTCTGGGAGGTCGACCGCGATCAGCGGGAGCGTCGGCGAGATGGCGTCGAACCCCCGCTCCTCGAAGGCGGCGGCCAGCCACTCCGCGTTCGCCATGGCGCGGTCGTACTGCTCGCGGTAGCCGTCCGGCCAGAGTTCGTCCATCACGGCAACGGCACTGGCGACGCCTGCACCGCTTCGCGTCCCCGTCAGCGTGGCCTGATCGGTCGACTCCAGATACGGCGTGTCGATTGCCAGCGCGTCGAGGACGTCCGTCGACGACGTGAGAAATCCACCCGCGGGAACCGCGGCCTGACCCATCTTGTGTGGGTCGATGGTCATCGTATCGATCGGTACCTGATCGAAGCGCCAGTCGTAGTCGGTAAACGGAAGGGCGAACCCGCCCCACGCCGCGTCGACGTGGAACAATGCACCGACCTCTCGGGCGATCTCACTCAGTCCCGCGAGCGGATCGATCCGTCCGTATTCGGTCGTTCCGGCGACGCCGACGACCAGCGCCGTGTCCTCGTCGACCAGCGATCGGACGCCGTCGAGATCAGCCCGGAACTCGTCGCCTACCGGCGCGGTCCGGAGTTCGACGTTGAGGACGCCCGCGGCCTTCTTGAAACTGAAGTGCCCGCTCTCGGGGACGACGACGTTTGGCTCGGCAGTCACGGCCAGGTTCCGGGCCGCCCGCACGGCCTGGATGTTGGCTTCCGTGCCGCCACTCGCGATGTATCCCCGTGGCTCGCTGAGCCCGGTTATCTCACCGAGTATCGCTATCGCTCGCTCTTCCAGGTCGGCCACTGACTGGTAGGTGTCCGGATCGCCGGGGTTCGTGGCGAGAAACCGCTCTGCCGCCTCGCGTGCGGCCGGGTGCGGCGTCGTACACATCGAAGAGAGGACCCGACTGAAATCCTGCGGCTCTGCTCGCATTGACACCAATGACGGGCGTCACCCGTTTAGTGATTGTGTTTGCAGAAGGGGGCCGGCGTATCGTCGTCGCTCGCGGGTCGTTTCGTACCGATCTCGCGGGAACACGAGGGACTCACTGCGTTCGCCCCTCTGGCTCCCGCTCGACAGTAGCGTCGTCGCCTACGGCGACAGACGCTGCCGATCTCGCGGGAACAGTACCGCTTCCCGAATGTTATTGAGATCGAGCATCGTCATGACGACGCGCTCGACGCCGTAGGCCCACCCGGCGTGGGGCGGCATCCCGTAGCGGAACATCTTCGTGTAGTACTCGAACTGGCTGGGATCGAGACCCTGCTGCTCGAAGCCTTCTTCGAGCGGCTCGAAGCGGTGTTCACGCTGACCGCCGGAGACCAGTTCCATGCGCGGGTGCATCAGGTCGAAGCCCTTCGAGAGTTCGGGGTCGTCGTCGTAGTCCTGGATGTAGAACGGCTTGATCTCGCTGGGCCAGTCGGTGATGAAGTAGTGGCCGCCCATCTCCTCGCCAAGCGTCTTCTCGGCCTCTGTCGAGAGGTCGTCGCCCCAGACGAGCTGTTCGTCGAGTTCGCCCGTCGCGTTGATGCGTTCGAGCGCCTCCTCGTAGGTGAGTCGGGGGAAGTCCTCTTCGGGAGCCCCGAACTCGTCGTAGCCGAGCAGTTCGAGCTGCTTCTGGCAGTTCTCCTCGACGGCCTGATAGGCGGCGTGCAGCGTGCCCTCACAGACGTCCATTGCCTCGTTGTGGTCGATGAAGGCCGACTCGAAGTCGATCATCGTCGCCTCGTTGAGGTGTCGCGGCGTGTTGTGCTCCTCGGCACGGAAGATCGGGCCGATCTCGAAGACGCGTTCGAGGCCGGAACCGACCATCAGCTGCTTGAACAGCTGTGGCGACTGGTTCATGAATGCCTCCTGACCGAAGTAGGTGACCGGGAACAGCTCGGTGCCGCCCTCAGTCCCTGTGGCGACGATCTTCGGCGTGTTGATCTCGGTGCCGCCGACCGAGCGGAAGTACTCGCGGACCGCGCGAAGGATCTCGGCGCGGATCTCGAAGATGGCTTTCACCTCGGGCTTGCGGACGTCGAGGGTTCGGTTGTCCAGCCGCGTCGAGAGATCTGCATCGACTTTCCCGGAGGGATCGAGCGGTAGTTCGGGGTCGGCCTCGGAGATAATTTCGATCGACTCGGGGACGATCTCGACGTCTGTCGGTGCACGCGGCTCCTCCTCGACACTCCCGGTCACGCTTACGACGCTCTCGCGGGAGACGTCCAATCCGGTCTCGACGAGGTCGTCGTCCATCTCGTCTTTCTCGAATTTGACCTGGATCTTTCCGCTCGTGTCGCGCACGATGAGGAATGCGATGCCACCGAGGTCGCGGAGCTCGTGTGCCCACCCGGCGACGGTGACGGTATCGCCCGGTTCGGCGTCCGCTGTGTACGTTCGGTCTTCCATACCCTCGATTTTCGCCGCCGAGCCTTAAACTGCGTCGGTTCGTTTCGGAGGCGACGAGCGGTCCCGCATCGGCGGTTATATAGCTTTTATCGCTATACGCAATCAGCGCTCGCCGGTGGTTTTTGACGAGTCCGGACCGTATCATCCCGTATGACGCAGATACGCGTAGCGAGCGCAGAGGACGCCGAACGGATCCTCGTGCTTCAGTAAGAGACCAGTTCGAGTGAGTCCGCTGCCCGGAGTCGTTCAGCGTTCCGTGACCTGTTTGATCGCCCACTTGTGGAGGTGGCCGAAGGCCGGGAACAGCGCTTCGGCTTTCTCCGTCGGCTCGTAGACGACCCGCGGCGGGACCTCGTCGTATGAGGTCCGTGAGAGGAACCCCGCCTCGGTTAGCTCCGAGAGCCGTGTCGAGAGCGTGTTCGGCGGGACATCGAGGGTCGACTGGAGTTCGGAAAACCGGAGCGCTTCCTCCGAAATCGCGAACTCGCTCAGGACCGCCATGGCATGGGCTTTTCCGAGGAGCCCGAGCAGGTCGCCGACTGTCTCCTCGACGGCCGCTCGCTCGCGCTCAGAGAGCGACGCTCGGAGCGCCTCGACGTCCTCGCCCCTGCTACGGGGTGGTTCGCGATCCATCGGCGGCCCGTTGTTCTCGCTCATACGCGGTGCAACGAGGTACTGTTTCTAATACTTTTGTTTTCTGAACTATGGAAGGGATCCCGGCTTCGAGGCCAGCACCGTGATACTTCAGAAGTTGTAAGTTTATCACTTCGAAGAGTATAGTCGGTGTATGACCACGATACGTCCTGCCCTTCGAACGGTCGCCGACCGAGCGGCATACGCGATCAGTCTGGCCGTCGCTGGCAACCTGCTGTTACTCGTGCTGGCGTCCGTGACGGTCGGCTGGTTCGGGCCGCTCTCACTCGTTCCGGTCGTGCTCGTCTCGACGGCCGCCGGGATCGGTGCGGCGGTGACGTACTCGGTATTAGCGTGGCGACTGGAGGACCCGGACCGGCCGTTCCTCGGTATCGCTGTGGTCGTGCTTTTGCTCTCCGCTCTCGTGCTTCAGTTCGCGTCGACGCTCGATGGCGCGACGACGGGGCGGTTGATCGCGCTCGGACTGGCTCACGTCATTGCGGCGGTCGGCTGTGTCGTCGCGCTCGTCGATCGGGTCAGAAACCTCTGAAAAGAGCGGTCAGGCGTCCTGTGCGCCACGCACCGTCTCGGCGACCGCCTCGGCCCCCTCGTTGTGGACGAGGTCGCCGACGACGACGACATCGCTATACTGGCCGAGTTCGTGCGCCGACTCGTAGTCGTGGACGCCGCCACCGTAGAACAGGGTGGCCTCGTCGAGGGCGTCGTGGGCCGCACCGACGACTTCAGGATCGCCGAGCGTGCCCGAGTATTCGACGTAAACGATCTCCTGGCCGAACAGCCGTTCGGCGACGCTGGCGTAGGCGGCCACGTCGTCGGGTGTCAGATCACAGTCGGCCTCGGTGTACGTGGCGACGGCCGAGTCGGGGTTCATCACGATATACGCCTCGGTCGTGATCCGGTCCCAGGGCAGGTCGTCCTCGATCCGCGTCCACTCCTTGTGGGCGCCCGCGAGCCAGAACGGGTTCTGTGTGTTGAACACCGTCGGGATGAGATAGCCATCCAGTGCGTCGTCGTTGACGGCGACTTCCGGCGCACTCGGTTCGAGATACAGCGGTACGTCGTAGGTCGCACAGGCCTCGATGACCCGTTCCATCTTGTCTGTCGTCATCCCGGTGGTCCCGCCGATCTCGATCGCGTCAGTGCCGGTCGCCAGCACGTCTTCGTAGGTTTCCCCTCCGGTAACGTCTTGTCGGGATCGATCTTCACGATGTGGTCCCACTCGGCCCAGGGAGCAGTCATACCCGAATCAATCCAACGAAGCGACTAAAACCCCTTCGGAATGTAGCCCCTGACTTCCGAATCTCTTTTGAGGCGAGGCTTGCTATCTCGCCTCGATGGAGGTACTGATCGTCGGCGCGGGTGCGATGGGCCGCTGGATCGGCGGGACCGTCGATGCCACGCCCGTCTTCACGGATCTCGACGAGGCCGCCGCAGCGGCCGCAGTGGAGGCTGTCGGCGGCCGCACCGCCGCGCCGGACGAGCAGTACGAGGTCGTCTGTATCGCCGTTCCGATGTCCGCCGCCGAGGCCACGATTGCGACGTACGCGGATCGGGCGACTGCGGCGATCATCGACGTTACGGGCGCAATGGCGGGGGCGGTCGATGCGATGCGCACCCACGCCCCGGAGCTCGAACGCATCAGTTTCCACCCGCTGTTCGCGCCGGAGAACGCCCCGGGCAACGTGGCCGTCGTCTCCGACAACGCCGGGCCGGTCACCGACGAACTGCGGGCGGCGCTCGCGGCGGCGGGCAACGATCTGTTCGAGACAACCCCGAAAGAACACGACGAGGCGATGAACAGTGTGCAGGCCAGCGCACATGCAGCAGTGCTCGCGTACGCGCTGGCGACCGACGACGTTCCCGATCGGTTCCAGACGCCGGTGTCGGGCGGGCAGAAGAACTGGTCGAGCAGGTGACGGGCAACACGCCGGCGGTCTACGCCGAAATCCAGTCGACGTTCGACGGTGCAGAGGACGTCGCGGCGGCGGCCCGCCGGATCGCCGAGGCGGACGACGAGGCGTTCGAGCGACTCTACCGGGCCGCAGAGAGGACTACTACTGATGACTGACGACGAACGAACGGCGATCCGCGAGAACGCGAAGTATCTCCGACAGGTGCGACCGATCGATCCCGAGGAGATCTACGAGTACATAGAGAGCCAGCCACATCCCGCGGTCGTGCGCCAAACCCTCCGCGAGGAGGCGGTCGACCTCGGCCTCGTCGAGACCGACGACGGCACGTTCGTGCCGGTCGAGGAGGAGCCAGTGACGACCGAGGTCCGACGCATCGACCGGTTCCCCGAGCAGTACGGGCAACGGCTCGAAGACTTGCTGACCGAAGAGTACGGCCGGGACTGGCCCACGGGCGAGTCCGGCGAGATCCTTCGAGACCGGATCCGGAAGCTCAAAGACGCCTACTACCGCCAGAACCCAGTCGAGTACGGTTACGAGGCGGCGCTGGCGTACGCGATCTATCACCTGCCGGACTACTACGCGGTCGTCCAGTACGCGCTCTCGGACCTGATCGACCGTCGATTGCTACCCCGAACGCTCAGAGTACTAGATGTCGGAGCGGGCGTTGGCGGCCCCGCGCTGGGACTCTGTGATCTACTCCCCGACGACGCGCTGGTCGAGTATCACGCGGTCGAACCAAGCGAGGCCGAGACGGTGCTTTCCTCGATGCTCGACGCGACGGGGCGGAACGTCCACACGGAGATTCACTCCGAGCAGGCGGAGTCGTTCGACCCGCCGGGCGAGTTCGACCTGATACTCTTCGGCAACGTGCTCAGCGAACTGTCGGATCCGACGGCAGTTGCGACGCGGTATCTGGACGCCCTCGCGCCGGATGGATCGATGGTCGCGCTGGCGCCCGCCGACAGGAACACCAGCACGGAACTGCGGGAAGTGGAACGCGCTCTCGCCGACGATCCGACGGGACCTGGTGCGACGGTCTACTCGCCGACGATCCGACTCTGGCCCGACGAATCGCCCACCGATCGGGGCTGGTCGTTCGACGTCAAACCCGACCTCGCGGTGCCGTCGTTCCAGCAGCGCATCGAAGACGCCGCGACCGACCCCGACCATCATCAGGGCGAGTTCGTCAACGTGGACGTGCAGTTCTCCCACTCGATCCTCAGAACCGACGGGAAACGGCGACTGGAGGCAACGCCCGACCCAGACCGCTGGGCCAAGATGGCAGAGATGGAAGCGCACGTCTCGAACCGGATCGATCTGCTGGCGCTCAAACTCAGTCACTCGCTCTCCGAGGGTGACGCCAATCCGCTATTCAAGATCAGCGATGGGAGCGAGTCGGTCGAACACTACGCCGTCCTGACGCGGGAGACGTCGCTCAACCGGAACCTCGTCGATGCCGAGTACGGGGACCTGCTGGCGTTCGAGTCGGTGCTGGCGCTCTGGAACGACGACGAAGGCGCATACAATCTGGTCGTCGATGGCGAGACGGTTGTCGACGCGATGGTTGCGTGATACTCAACAACATGAAGGTTTTGATTATTATCGCTATTCGTGAGGTATAACCGCTCGCTCTGCCCGATGGGATTTCCATACCAAAGCTATTATATAGGAGTGCTCGCAAGTCATACGAAAGGAATCACCCGGGATTTTTCCAGGGTTACCTGCCCGGTTAGCATCCGCCTTCGCACCAATGACTGAATCAAACACCCGCACGCGAACGCGCGACCGAGAACAGGAACAAGAACAGGAAAGCAACGACGAGGGGCTTGCCTGTCCAGAATGTAGCGGCCAGCTCATCAACGACGAGGAACACGGCGAGACCGTCTGTACTGACTGTGGACTCGTCGTCGAGGAGGACTCGGTCGACCGTGGCCCCGAGTGGCGCGCGTTCGACGCGCAGGAGAAAAACCAGAAGTCCCGCGTTGGTGCGCCGACGACGAACACGATGCACGACAAAGGGCTCTCGACGAACATCGACTGGCGCGACAAGGACGCGTACGGCAACTCCCTCGGGTCGCGGCAGCGCGAGAAGATGCAGCGGCTTCGCAAATGGAACGAGCGCTTCCGCACTCGTGACAGCAAAGAGCGCAACCTCAAGCAGGCACTCGGCGAAATCGACCGGATGGCCAGCGCGCTCGGCCTGCCCAGCAACGTCCGCGAGACGGCCAGCGTCATCTACCGCCGCGCCCTCAACGAGGACCTCCTCCCCGGCCGTTCCATCGAAGGCGTCTCGACGGCCTGTGTCTACGCCGCCGCCCGTCAGGCCGGCGTCCCCCGCAGTCTCGACGAGATTGCGGAAGTCAGCCGCGTCGAGAAAAACGAAGTCGCCCGGACCTACCGCTACGTGGTACGCGAACTCGGCCTCGAAGTCCAACCGGCGGACCCCGAGAGCTACGTGCCGCGGTTTGCCTCCGGCCTCGGTCTCTCCGACGAGTCCGAGCACCGCGCCCGCAAGCTTCTGCAGAACGCCAAAGAGAAAGGCGTCCACAGCGGCAAGTCGCCGGTCGGTCTCGCCGCCGCCGCAGTGTACGCCGCTGCACTGCTGACCAACGAGAAGACGACCCAGGCCGCAGTCAGCGAGGTCGCCGACATCTCCGAAGTCACGATCCGTAACCGCTACCACGAACTCCTCGAAGCCGAAGAGAGCCTCGGTCTCGCCTGATCTGTCATCGGTTTTACGTTCTCTCCCTCTCGAGCGACAGCGCCCGTATCAGGCTTGTCAACGTGTAACGCACCTTTTTTGTTCCCCCTTCCGTGTCCGTAGACATGAACTTCGATTCGTTCGTGCTCGCGGCCTCGACCGCGAGCCTCGACGACGAACCAGTTGCCCGCGACCACGCCGATGCCGTCGAGTTCCGGATGGATCTCGCTGCCGATCCAGTGCCGGCGCTCCACGAATACGACGGCGAACTCCCGATTATCGCGACCAACCGCGCCGAGTGGGAGGGCGGCGAGGCACCCGAAAACGGACGTCTCGAAACGCTCGCGACGGCCGCAGAGCTACCAGCAGTCGAGGCAATCGACGTGGAACTGAACAGCCTGGAGACGGAGCAGGGCAAAGAGACCGCGGCCAGTGCCCGGGCCGAAGACGTGTCCGTCATCGCGTCGACCCACGACTTCGAGCGCACGCCCTCGGCGGCCGACCTCCGAAAACTCCTCCGACGGGCGACGAATCGCGGTGACGTCGGCAAGCTGCCGTCACCGCACGGAGCACCCGAGACGTACTCGACCTCCTCGGGGCGACAGAGGCGTTCAGCGCACGGGGAGAGACCGTCGCGACGATGGCGATGGGTGAGCAGGGTCGACACTCCCGCGCTGTTGCGCCCGTCTACGGCTCTGCGATAGGCTACGCACCCGTCGACCCTGCGGACGCGACTGCGCCCGGACAGTACGATCTGTCAACACTCCGACGGCTCGTCGACGACCTCCGAGCAGAGGAGTAACCGCTGGCTCGCTGTCGACAGTCTAATGAGTCCACGGTAGCTAACCTGAGCAAAGGTCATGATCCGGAAACGTCCGCTGATCGCTGTCCTGCTTGCGTTTGTCTACCCCGGTCTGGGGCACGCGTACCTCCGTCGCTGGCTCCGCGCCCTCCTCTGGTTCGGTCTAGTCGTTTCCGCAGTCGTGTTCATTATTCCGAACGCTGCGTTCGAGTCCGCCGACACGGTGCTCGGTGGTGCCCAGGCCGTTGCTCAACAGCTCAGTTTCGGCGAGTCGCTTGCGCTCTCGTCCATCCTGTTTTTCAACGTCCTCGACGCCTACGTCCTCGCGGCGTACGTCGACCGGCCGACAGCCACTGAGGACGACGTCGCGGCGTCCTGTCCCTACTGTGGGAAGGAACTCGACGAGGACCTCACGTTCTGTCACTGGTGTACGACAGAACTCGAACAGCTAGACGAAACCGAGGGAACGAAGAACGCGGACCCGACCGGCGAGGCGGACGGCGCAGGGAACGTCTGACAGTCCCGACCGTTACTTTTCGATAATCTTTTCGTCGACGGCTTCCCCGAAGTGCCGAGCCGTATCTTCGTGGTAGAGCATGATCTCGTCACCGGCTTCCAGGTCGGTGACGGCCTTGCGGCCCTCGTTCGTCGCGACTTTCACCGTCTCGGCGTTCTGGATCAGCGTCTCGATCCGGTCGCCGTTGTCGAGCTCCGCTTCGAGGCGGAACATCGGGCGCTGTTCTATCTTCACGCGTCCGACGACTGCCTCGCGGGTGTTGCCGTCGGTGTCGACGACCTGTACCTCGTCGCCGCTTTTGAGTTCAGAGAGATATTTCGTGCCGCCGTCGGGCGTTCGGATGTAGGCGTGGACCGCACCAGCGTTGACGCGGAACGGCCGGGAAGCGACGTACGGCGACTCGGCCGTCTCGGCGTGGACGAAGACGAGACCACGTGACATCGACCCGATCAACATCCCCTCGTCGTGTTCGAGCAGTGAGCCGGTGTCGACGCAGACGCGGTCGGCGCTACCGGCGCGTTCGATGGTCCGCACTTCAGCCTGAGTGAGATCGAGCGTCTCGCGTTCGGCCTCGTCGCGGACCTCGACCGTCGAGCGGATCTCGTCGGGATTGTCGCTGTCGAGCAGGACGGCATCCGCACCGATCTCCAGGGTCTCGTAGGCCGTCTGTGCCTCCTCGGCGCTGGTGACGCCGGCGATCAACGTCGTCTCGTCGCCGATCCGCGCGATGAGGTTCTCCAGCGGAATGATCGACCAGTTCTCGCTGACGATCATCGTGTAGTCGGCCTCGTCGGCGGCGGCCTCGGCGAACGCTTCGTAGTCCTCGTCGAAGATACGAACGTACGCGCCGTCAGCGCGGTTGTCCTCGCGCCGGAGCGTCGAGAGGTCGGCCGAGCCGGAGAAGTCGCTCGGAAGGTCTACTGTCCCGTCGCCCTCGCCGTCTTTGCCGACGATGTAGGCATCGGCATCGGCGGCTTCCTGTTCGGACTCAGCGTCGTCGATGACGTCGACGTCGCCGCCGGTGCGAAAGGCCGCCACGTTGACGTCGCCGAGCTCTCGTACCTTCGCGACGTCGTCCTCGTCGACGAGTATCCAGTCGACGCCGGACTCCAGGCCCGCCGTGATCCGCTTGCGCCGCTGATCCCAGTCGCCGACGGAGTCGTCGGCCTTCAGCCAGACTTCGCGTGTCATGTCCCAACGCTCGCAGCGGTCCGGCTTGAACGTGGCGGAAGCGGGCAGGGCCCCCGCCGCCACGGTCGAACTCGTTGCTGGAGGGACCACGTGGACCCGGCGGATAGTGTCCGCAGGAGAGAGCGCGGCGGCGAGGACAAAACGTCAGGCTTCGACAGCGAGGTCAGCCCGGTCGAGCGCTTCTTCGGTCGAGCAGTCGTCGTGGATGACCGCGCTGACCGCGGTCGTGATCGCTTCCGGATCGTCGTGCTGGAAGATCGACCGACCCATCGAGACGCCGTCCGCGCCGGCGTCCATCGCGCCGCGGACCATCTCGACGGTCCCGCGGTCGGTGCCGGGGCTTCCGCCGGCGATGACGACCGGCAGGCTGGTCGAACTCGTCACGTGGGCGAAACTCGCTGCGTCGCCGCTGTAGGCGGTCTTGACGACGTCGGCACCGGCCTCCTCGGCGAGGCGGGCCGCATGGCCCAGATACTCGGCGTTGTGTTCCGGATCGTCGCCTTCGAGATGCTCGCCGCGGGCGTAGGCCATCGCCAGGACCGGGACGCCGAGACGGTCGGCCTCGTCGGTCACTTCCGCCAGATCGGCTAGCTGTTCGCGCTCGTACTTGCTGCCGACGTTGATGTGATAGGAGACGGCGTCGGCACCGACGCGGACCGCTTCCTCGACCGTCCCGGTGCGGCGCTTGTCGTTCGAGTCCGGGCCGATAGCCGTCGAGGCGTTCAGATGGATGATGTAGCCCGCACCGTTTTTGTGCTCGTGGACCCGTGGAGCGAGCCCTTTCTGCGTGAGGACGGCGTCCGCGCCGCCGCTCGTGATCCCGTCGATCGTCGATTCGATATCTTTGAGTCCCGTTACTGCGCCCAGTGTGATCCCGTGATCCATCGGGACGATGAGGTATTTCCCTCCTGTCCCGATACGCTGGAGTCGTGCGATCGTTCCCGTATTCATAGTATGTGAGTCTGTGGCAACCGTAGGTTATGGTTGTTGCGATTCGTGGCAGTTATCGTTCCGGTTCGGCGGTCCGCTTCGTGGTCCCATCGAGCGCTCCCTGCTTGAGTTCGGCGGCTTTCGCTTCGAGGCGTTCGGCGACGTCCTCGCCCTCTGCGACCATGTCGACGAAGACGCTGCCGGCGACGACGCCGTCCGCGCCCGCTTCGACGATTTCGGTGGCGTGTTCGCCCTTGCTGACGCCGAAGCCGACTGCTCGTGGGACATCCCACTCGGAGAGTCGGGCAAGGCTCTCGTGTGTCGTGTCGCTGACGTCGGCCTGCGCGCCGGTCGTGCCGAGTCTGGCCTGTACGTAGACGAACCCCGAGACCTGCTCGCGCATCTTCCGCAGGCGCTCGTCGGTCGTCGTCGGCGCGACGATGAAGATCAGGTCGAGGCCGTGCTCGTCGCAGGCGTCCCGGAGCGGGTCGCTCTCGTCGACGGGCAGGTCGGGGATGATGAGTCCGGAGACGCCCGCTTCGGCGGCCCGCTCGACGAAGCGCTGGAGTCGGTCGTAATCGCTTTCGCCCGGACTGCTCTCCCCGTACTGGTAGAGCAGGTTGTAATACGTCATACAGACGACCGGCACGTCGATATCGAGCGACTCGACGATCTCGAAGTACCGTTCGGGGGTCGTGCCGGCCTTCAGTGCCCGCTGGATCGCGTTCTGGATCGTCGGACCGTCCGCAATCGGTTCCGAGAAGGGCATCCCCAGTTCGATCACGTCTGCCCCGCCCGCGGCGAGCGCTTCGACGTACTCGGCGGTCGCCTCCGGTGCAGGATCACCCGCAGTGATGTACGGGACGAGCGCCGGGTCGCCCGTGAAGGCGTCCTCTATTTCGTCACTCATAGAGGACCTCCATCGACGGTGCGGAATCGAGGTCGCGCTTCTCGGTCTCTTCGATCACCGCTTCGAGGTCCTTGTCGCCGCGGCCGGAGACGTTTACGACGATCAGGTCGCCGAGGTCGTGGCTCTGGCTGGCGTCCGGACCGAGCGTCTCTTCGAGGAATGCAAAGGCGTGTGCGGTCTCCAGCGCCGGAATCACGCCCTCTAGCTGGGAGAGGCGGTGGAACCCTTCCAGTGCGGCCGTGTCGTCGACGTTCACCGGAGTTACGCGCTCCTCGTCGACGAGATGTGAGAGTTCGGGGCCGACACCTGCGTAGTCGAGTCCCGAGGAGACGCTGTGGGACTCGACGATCTGACCGTCGGCGTCCTGCAGCAACTTGGTTCGCGCGCCGTGGAGCACACCCTCGCTTCCGGTCGATAGCGACGCCGAGTGTGGCGCAACGCCCTCTTCGTCGTCGACGACGAGTCCGTCACCGCCCGCCTCGACGGCGAACAGGGAAACGTCGCCGTCGCCGACTAGCTCGTGGAAAGTACCCATCGTGTTCGATCCGCCGCCCGCACAGGCGAGGACGCTGTCGGGCAGGCGACCCACCTTCTCCTGAATCTGTGCGCGGATCTCCCGGCCGATCACCGACTGGAAGTCACGCACCATCCGCGGGAACGGGTGCGGGCCGACGATAGAGCCGATGACGTAGTGGGTGTCCTCGACGTTGGTCGCCCAGTCCCGCATCGTCTCGTTGATTGCCTCTTTGAGCGTGCCCCGGCCGACCGTCACGGTGTTGAGTTCCGCACCGTTGAGCCGCATCCGGAAGACGTTGGGACGCTGGCGGTTGATGTCGCGTTTGCCCATATAGATCTCGCAGGGCATGTCCAGATACGCCGCCGCCATCGCAGTCGCGGTGCCGTGCTGGCCCGCACCGGTCTCGGCGACGATGCGTTCTTTCCCCATATACTTCGCGAGCAGCACCTGTCCCAGCGCGTTGTTGAGTTTGTGTGCGCCGCCGTGGAGCAGGTCCTCGCGTTTGAGGTAGACCTCCGCGTCGTAGCGGTCGCTCAACTGATCGGCGCGCTGGAGGGGCGTCGGTCGGCCGCCGAAGTCGGCCAGTCGCTCCCTGAACTCGTCCATGAAGCCGTCCTCGTTCTCCAGGACGTAGCGCTCGTAGGCGTCGTCTAGCTCTTCGATTGCCGGCATCAGCACTTCCGGCACGTACTGTCCGCCGTACTCTCCGAACTTCGTTGTACTCATGAGTTTCGTGTCTCCGTTGGTGTCGCGTCGTCGCTTGCCGAACCGTCCTGCGCGTTGCTATCCCCGTCTCCGGACTCGGTAGACGTGAGTGATTCGGTGTTCGACCGGACCGTCGCGGCCGGATCGTCGCCCTCGCCGTAGTTCATGATCGCGCTCCCGATCAGCAGGGCGTCTGCACCCGCCGCCCGCAGTCGGTGGACGTCCGCGCGGTTCGAGATGCCGCTTTCCGCGATCAGGGTTACGTCCTCGGTTACAGCCTCCGTCTCGGCGGCGACCCGCTCGAACGTGCCGAGATCCACGTCGAGTTTGGCCAGGTCGCGGTTGTTCACGCCGACGAACGTCGCCCCCGCCTCGACCGCTTCGCGGAGTTCCGCTTCGGTGTGGGCCTCGACGAGCACCTGAAACCCTCGCTCGCGCGCGGCGGCGAGCAGGCCGGGCAGGTCGTCGACAAAGCGGACGATCAACAGGATCACGTCCGCCTCGACGGCGTCGAGTTGGGGCTCTCGAACCACGAAATCTTTCCGCAGGACCGGCACGTCGACGGCCTCGCGGACGCGTTCGAGGTACGCCGGACTCCCGCCGAAGTGATCCGGTTCTGTCAGCACCGACAGTGCCGCCGCACCGCCCTCGACCATCGCCTGTGCCAGTTCGACCGGGTCGTCCCTGCGAGTCTCCCCAGTGGTCGGACTGGTCGGCTTCACCTCCGCGATGACCGGGGCCCGGCCGTCCGCCTCGGCGCTGGCGAGGGCGTCGGGAAGCGACCGCGGTTGGACGTCGACACGCTCGCCGTCGGGATCAGGGCGTGAGCGTGCCGCGTCGAGGATCGATCGAACCGCCGGTGCGACCGCATCATCAGCGTTCATTATCGTACATTAACGGACGGATATGTACATAAGGCTTGCGCACCGTCGGGGCGCGTCGGGAATCTTCAAGTCCCTGACGCCCGGATCCAAACACATGGCCACGGAGGATGCCGGCATCTACGCACGTGAGTTCGACGTTATCGATCGATACATCCAGATCGGCGTCGCGAGCAGCAAGGTGCTCCGGGTGACGTTTCCCGAAACGCCCGAGGAGGGGCTCTCAGCGAGCATCCAGTGCTCGACCGTCTGGAGGCGTATCTGACCGCGAGAGAAGAGGACGGGTTCGACGACGTACAGGTAGCGCTGACGGTCCCGACCGATCAGCGGCGGGTACTGGAATCTGTCCGGGACGTCCCGTTCGGAAAATCGATCGACATGGATGCGCTCACGCGGATGACATCGGGCCTCTCCCACGAGGACGACGCCGACCTCGAAACGGTCCGCACCGCACTGCGGGAGAACCCCGCACCGATCTTCGTGCCCGACCATCGCATCGGCAACGCGCCGGGTGCGACGCCGCCGGACGTTGCCGAGCGGTTGCGATCGATCGAAGGACTGTAGCTACTCGCCCGAAGTTCTGGTTCCGTACATGTACAGGCCGACACCGCTCAGCACCGCAAGCGTCGCGAGCAGATCGAGCGCTACGTCGTCCATCAGCACCGCAAGGAACTGTGCCAGGCCCCCGGTGACGAAACTCGCGCCCGCGGCACGCACCGGATCGGTCCGACTCTCCGCGGCCCAGTACAGCACCGCGCCGATGGCGATTGCCAGAATCCCGAACAACACGTCGGCGGTTAGCTCAGCGACCGGATCCCCGGTAGCGGTGCCGTACAGTAGCATCATGACGTATCCGAAGATGCTACCGATCAGCGCCAGGTTCATCCACCGCGGGAGGTCCGCCAGTCCGCTCATACCGTGACTCAGACGCACACAGCACTTAGGCACTACTGTTTTCCGACAGGTCGACGCCGAGTCCCTCGTGGACGACGAACTCGGCGGCGTTGATGAGGTAGTGAGCGGTTACCACGACGAGCAGGCTTCCCGTGAGAACGAAGGCGGCCGCGAGAACAAAGCCCAGTGCCCCCGTGACGACGATTCCCCCGGTCCCTGCAGTCCGTGGCCGAGGCCGAACGCGACCGAGGAGATGGCCGCCAGCAACCACGGCGAGAGGCCGAAGCCAGTCGAGAATGCGCCGATCAGCGCCGCCCGAAAGAGGAGTTCCTCGAAGGCCGCGACAGTCGGCAACACGAACAGGAAGAGCACGACCCACTCGCGAAGGGAGTCCGGTGCGAGTAGTTCCCGGAGCATCTCGTCGAACTCCACACCGACCCGTTCGAGGCCGAGGGCCGCGACGGCGTTGGCGACGTACAGCGCAAGCCCGATTCCGGTGCCGAGCGCGACCGCTTCGACGCCGATGCTTGCACTCGTTTGCTCGACGCCGAGCGCCGAGGCTGGCACGCCGGTCCACCACGCCGCCCCGACGAGGACGGCACCGAACACCCCCTGCGTGAGTGCGACGTTGGCGAACAGTTCGCGTTTCGAGAGGTCGTCGAGGTCGACCGACTCTCGCGGCCGGGGACCGGACTGCTCTGGCACGCCCTCGCCTCGGTCGTCGGGACCGGTATCAGGCCGGTCCTCGACACCGCCTACTGGCGGGGTCGTGGGCTCCTTCGCGGACTCCGAACCCGGGTCGGGGATCCGGTCGACGCCCTCCAGCGCGCGGCCGGCCTCACCGCTCTCGCCGCCACTCTCTCCCGCGAGAGACGCCGTCATCCGTGCGAAGACGAGGACGAGGACGAGAACGACCACGGTCACCACGGCGAAGACGAGCCACTGTGTCACGGGTAGAGAAAGGACGCCGAACCGACAAAAACGCACCGTCGCCCCGCTCTCGGGAGCAACATCGCTCCGCGATAGCTACCGCTCCGAGAATCGTGATGTCGACAAAAAAGGATCGACCGGCGTCTGAACGCCTTACTGCGGGCTCGGGTTCGAGTTGCCAGCGCCGACCTGTCGGTCGAGCGCGTTGCCCGTGATCGACTTGAGGCGGTCGACGAGGCTGTCCTTCTCGGTCTCGCCGATCAGCGCGATGTCGAGCACCTCGCTGATGTGGCTGACCGGGATGATCTCGACCATCTCGGCGTACTCGTCCTCGATCATCACGTCCTGCTCGTTGGCCTTGGGGATGATCACCGTCTCGATGCCGGACTTGGCGGCGGCCTCGATCTTGTGGGTGACACCGCCGACCGGTAGCACGTCACCGCGCACCGACAGCGATCCGGTCATCGCCAGATCCTGTCGGAGCGGCATGTCTTCGAGCGCGGAGATGACGGCCGTCGCGACCGTAATCGATGCGGAGTCGCCGTCGACTCCCTGCTGGCCTGCCTGCACGAACTGGATGTGGATGTCCTTCTCCGAGAGATCCACGTCCGAGAACTTCTTGATGATCGCGGAGACGTTCTGGACCGATTCCTCGGCCATCTCCTGTAGCTTCCCGGTGGCGATCACCTGGCCGCCACCCTGTGCGGGGGCGACCTCGGCCATGACGGGGAGCATGATACCGGAGTCCTCGCCCATGACCGCGAGTCCGTTGACGCGACCGACGACGTCGCCGTCCGCGACCGTTAGCTCGTAGTCCTTGCGGCGCTCGATGTAGTTGTCCGCGAGCTGCTGTTCGATCGAGCGCGAGCGGCGTTTCGCCTGCAGGACGTCCTCACGCTCGGTGAGTTCCTTGTCCTCGGCACGGGCGATGTCGCCCGCGACACGGACGAGGCCGCCGAGACTCCGGAAGTGAAGCGTCAGATGGCCTTTCCGGCCGGAGCGGCGCTTCGCTTCGAGCATCACTTCGCGCGCTGCTTCCGGCGTGAAGTGGGGCAGGCGGCCGTCGTTTTCGACCTCCTGGGCGATGAAGCGCACGTACTTCCGTCGCATCTCGGGGGTGTCCTCGATGGTATCGTCCATGAACACCTCGTAGCCGTACCCCTTGATACGCGAGCGCAGGGCCGGATGCATGTTCTCCAGCGCGTCGCGGTTCCCGGCCGCGATCATGATGAAGTCACAGGGAACGGGTTCGGTCTGGACCATCGCGCCCGAGGAGCGCTCGGACTGACCGGTGATCGAGAACTCGCCTTCCTGGATCGCCGTCATCAGTTTCTGCTGACTGCGGACGTCGAGCGTGTTGATCTCGTCGACGAACAGCACGCCCTTGTTGGCTTTGTGGATCGCACCGGGTTCGACGCGGTCGTGGCTCGGCGTCTCCATTCCACCGGACTGGAACGGGTCGTGCCGAACGTCACCGAGCAGTGCACCGGCGTGGGCGCCGGTCGCGTCCTCGAACGGCGCGGTCGTCTGATCGGTAGCGTTGACGATCATGTTCGGGATGACTGCATCGCTGCCACGCTGTGTGTAGCGGAACAGGATGTACACCGCGATAGCGGCGATAATCCCGAGCAGGATCGACGCGTTCGAGATGATCGTGTATCCGAGGATGATCACCACGATGATCAGCATCAGGAAGGTCCGGAGCTGGTTTCGCTTCCGGGCTTCTTCCTTGTGGGCGTCGATGATCTGGTCTCCCTTGCCGGCGGGTACCGTCCGGACTTTCGGTTCGTTACCGTCGTCGGGGTTGTGATAGACCAGGACGTCCTGAAGATCCTCTTTCGGCAGGAGGTGGCTCATCGCCTTCGCAGCATCGACTTACCGGTCCCCGGCGAGCCGATCATCATCACGTGGCGGCGCTGTTTGGCCGCCTTCTTGACGATGTCTCGGGCCTCGTCCTGCCCGATCACCTGATCGACCATCTGCTCGGGGATCGACATGTCGTCGGTCGACTCGATGTCGAGTCCGCCGAGCAGGTCGTCGTCGTCGAAGTCGTCGCGGACGTCGGCTTCGACCTCGCTACCGAGTTCGTCGTCGAGGCCGTAGTCGTCGTCTATATCCGAGCGGTCGATGCGTTCCTCGGACGAGTCGCTGAAGTCCGAATCCGGATCGATTACCTCGTTCGGTTCGACTCCCTCGTCGTCTTCGGAACTCTCCTCGGACGTGTCACTCGCGCCGTCGTCCGGCGCTGAGGGCTGTTCCTCTCCTGGCGACCGCTCGTCAGAACTGCCTGACGAACCGGCGTCGTCGGTCGAGTCAGCCCGAGCATCGTGCTCTGATGCCGGGGACTCCACAGGCGGATCGTTTCCCCCATCTCCGCGGGGGTCTTCGTCGGTATCCCTATCGTTACTCATAGAATCGTTCTGTTACCTGTTTTCAAGGCTGCTCCACTGATATACTTTCTCCCTCCCCATCTCTCACTGAGATCACAAAACCGCAGCACAGCGACGACCCGAACTGGTTACTAGAACGTTACCACCCAGTCGTACTAGCCGCGTGACACACCCTGTTCGCTCAAAAGGCCACGTTTAACCCGGATTGCGGTCAACGGCCGGTATGGACCGCGGATGCTACATCGGTCGGTTTCAACCCTTCCACAACGGCCATCTGAACATGGTCGAGCAGATCGTCGACGACGACGACATCGACGAACTCGTCCTCGGGATCGGGAGTGCTGATGCCTCTCACGCCAAACACGACCCGTTCACCGCCGGGGAGCGTATCATGATGATCACGAAGTCGCTCGTCGATCTGGATCTGGTTACCTACGCCGTCCCCATCGAGGACCTGGAGCGCAACTCCGTCTGGGTGAGCCACGTGCAGAGCATGAGCCCCGAGTTCGACGTGGCATACTCGAACAACCCCCTCGTCATCCAGTTGTTCGGGGAGGCCGGCGTCGAGGTCCGCCAGTCCCCGATGTTCAACCGCGAGGTGCTGAGGGATCTGAGGTCCGCGAACGGATGATCAAAGGCAAGAACTGGCAACCGCTCGTCCCCGATCCGGTCGTCGAGGTCATCGACGAAATCGGCGGTATCGAGCGGATTCAGCGGGTCAGCAAGACCGACGGCGTGTAGATGATTACGCTCAGTTCCGACTTCGGTTCGCCGTATCCGGCAGCGATGAAGGGCGTTCTCCTCCAGCACTCGGAGGCTCGTCTCGTCGACGTGAGCCACGAGTTCCCGCGCCAGGACGTCCGCGCCGCCGCGTTCTGGCTACGGGAGATCCTGCCGTATTTTCCGCCAGCCGTCCACCTCGTCGTCGTCGATCCGGGCGTCGGTACCGACCGCGCCGCGGTCGCTATCCAGGCCGGCGAGCATGTGCTGGTCGGCCCGGACAACGGTGTCTTGCTTCCTGCGGCCCGCTCCCTTGCTCCCGACGACGAAGCGTTCACCGTCTACGAGATCAGCGACGAGGACGCCGAAAGCTCGACGTTTCACGGCCGCGACGTCTTCGCTCCGGCGGCCGGTATCGTTCACGAGCAGTGGCGCGACGAGGACGCCCTCGCCGCCCTTGCCGATCTCACGCGGACCGACGAACACGTCGAACTGCGGCTTCCAGAGCCGACGATCCGTGACGATGCCGTCGTCGGCGAGGTGCTGGTCGTCGACGGCTTCGGCAACGTCATTACGAATCTTCCCGGCTACACCGTCGAGGGCTGCGAGGAAGTCGATGTAAACGGCCAGAGGGTCCCCGTCGGCGAGACCTTTGCCTCCGTCCCGACAGGCCAGTGGCTCGTGACGGTCGGTAGCCACGGCAACGTCGAACTCGACGTCAATCAGGGGCGTGGCGACGAGGCGTTCGGCCTCGAGGCCGGTGACGACGTCCGAATCGAACTCTGACTCCCGGACCGACGCGTTCGCCTCAGACAGCGGCGTCACTCGCCAGCGCGTAGACGAGATAGCCGAAGACGAGCAGTACGAGCGCGACCGACGCCCAGACGAGCAGGGCGAAAGCGAGGCCGCCTAGCGCGCTCATTGTTCTTCCTCCCGACCGCCATCAGTCATCGGATCGTCGAGCGACCGGACCGCCGCGCCGAGCGTCGCGTGCTCGAACTCCGCGTCGACCAGTCGGTCGGCCACGACTGTCACCAGCGCCGAGATGACTGTCGCCCCGACGAACGCGACCAGGAACGAGGGGGCCGGAAGCACGTCGGCGAGACCGGGAACCGCCGCCAGAACGCCACGAAGCGGCGGGAAGTATGACACGCCGACAACGAGGCCGGCAAGGGCCGCAACGACTGCGGAGCCCTGAGTCAGGCGCGTCGAGTAGAGTCCGTAGAGGAACGGAACGACGGTAGCGGCCGCGAGCAGGTCCGCCGTGAGAAACAGTTCGAGCACGCTGTAGCCCTGCGCGCCGATCAGGATGGCACCGAGCGCGACGACGACTGTCAGCGCCCGTCCCGAGAGCGAGAGAGTTCGACCGCTCGGATCGTCGAGCAGTCGCGCCAGATCAGCGGTGACGATGCTCGCGATGGCGTTGAACATCGTATCGGCCGAACTCATCACCAGCAGGACGGCGAGGACGACCACGACGAGCAGGACCCACTCGGGGAACGCCGCCCCGGCGACGAGAAAGAAGGCGATGCTGGCGTTGCCGCCCTCGATCAGCCCCATCCCGGCCGCGGCGACGCCGAACAGTCCGGCGAGCAGCACCATCGGCACCACCGCAACGGCGGCGACCCCGAACGAGCGCTGGAGCGTTGCGGTGTCCTTGCTCGCGTAGACGCGCTGCCACATGCCCTGGTTCAGCAGGTTCGCGCCGATGATGGCGAAGACCACGTAGATGCCGAACTCGACGCCAGCGAGGTAGCCCGGGTTCAGGAGGTCGGGGTTGCTCGCGACCGTCGTGGCGTGGACCTCGCCGGTCCCGCCCAGCGCGAACAGCGCGCCGCCGAAGCCGACGGCCAGCAGGGGCAAGATCACCAGCGTCTGGATGGTGTCGGTGAAGATGCTAGCGACCAGGCCGCCGTAGGCAGTGTAGACGAGGACGAACCCGCCGATGAGCGCCGCGGTCTGCCACTGCGGGACGCCCGCAACCAACGAGAGCGCGAGCGCGATACCGGTCATCTCCGCGGCCAGGAAGATGAACATGTAAAACACCGAGATGACCAGCACGTAGCCGTACATCCACGGCCCGTAGCGCGCGAGAACGTACTCGGTGAGCGTGTGGCCCGCCGGCATCAGTTCGCGGATGCGCGCACCGATCGGAATGAACAGCAACAGCGGGATCGCGCTCCCGATAGCGTAGCCCAGGATCGCCGGAATCCCGCCGAAGGCGGCTCCGGCCTCCGCCGGGCTAAAGAGGATCCATGCGCCCATCACCGACGCGATCAGCGTCGCCGTAGTCGCCCCAGTGCCGGCGCTGTCCCGCGCGGAGACGAACTGTTCCAGCGAGTCGACCCGTCCCCGCGAGTACCAGAGGCCCAGCAGGGTGAACGTTGCGAGCGTGAGCGTCGTGACACCGAGCGCGAGCGTCGTCGAGACCATCAGAGCTCCCACTCCTCCTGCGTGTAGGCCATCTCCCAGAAGTGGTGTTCGAGTCGCGCGCTCGTGCGGAATGCGTCCCGCATCGCGTCGTGCTCGCCGGGATAGCGCTCGCCACAGTGGTCAACGAACTCGCGCATCCAGTCGACCGCCTCGTAGAACTCCTCGCTGGTGTACTTCTCGATGAATGGGGTGTAGCGGTGCTCCTCGTCGGCGAGGTCAGCCATGTGCTCGGCGATGTCGAGATAGCCCTGCCCGCAGGGGTAGATCGCCGCCGCAATCTCGGCGAGCGAGCCCTCGTGTGCGGTCCGGATGAGGAAGTTGGTGTAGGCGACGCAGGTCGGCGCTTTCGTCGTCGATTCGAGGTCGTCGACGGAGAGGCCGTAATCGGCGGCGAACTCCCGGTGGAGATCCATCTCGTAGTCCAGGACGGTGTGAGAGACACCCATCAGATGCCGCATCGTCTCCTCGTCGCGCGCTTTCGTCCCCGCGATGGCGAACGTGCGCGCGTAATCGAGTAGGTAGCGATAGTCCTGTCGCACCCACGTGGCGAAAGAGTCGGGATCGAGCGTTCCGTCGGCCAGTTCCGTCACGAAGGGATGGTTTTTCTGTGCCGCCCAGATCTCCTGGCCCTCGTCGAGCAGTTCGTCGCTAAATGCCATTACGTGAGAGAACGCGGCTCTCGCCAGTTATAATTTACTAATATCACCCAGTTATCCCTCTAACTGCCCTCGTCCCCCACCATTACGTCATCGCCGGATCAACGGGGCGTATGGACATCCGCCGAGTTCAGGACGACGAGGTAGAGCAGTTCGTCGACGACCTCTGGCACCCGTTCTCCCGCGAGATGGCGGATCTCGATCCGTACAACGCGCTGGCCGACGGGATCCGAGAGGCCGAGGTGGCGTTTCGCCGGGAGCAGTTCAATGACGACGATATCGCGACGTTCGTCGCCGACGACGACGGCACCTTCGCTGGCTACACCGCCGTCGAGTACGAGGACTCGGCGTCGGTGTTCGCACGCGGCCCCAAAGCCAATATCAACGACGTCTACGTCGTTCCCGAGTACCGGGGAAACGGCCTGGCGGATGGCCTGATGGAGCGGGCCGAACGCTGGGCGGCCGACCGCGGTTGCGAGTACGTCTCGCTCTCGGTGAACGTCGACAACGAGACCGCTCGCCGCGTGTACGAGTCCCGCGGCTACGCGACTCGACGCCTCAAGATGGACAAACGGATCGATTGACCGGTCGGCGGTAGTGGCGTACTGTCGGCTCTGCGAGCAACGCTACTACAATACGCTTCCTCGAACGGGGTGTGGTGGGACCGAATTGTTCATCCGGCTACTCGCCGCCGAACGCGGGTTTGGGATGAACCCTCACCCGATCACCCTGCAGCTACTCGCCGCCGACCACAGTCTCGCGATGAAACGCTCGCCCGCTTACTCGGCGGCGATCACGTCGTCGATCCGAGCGATCATCGTCGCGGCCTCGGTGGCGCTCTCGATGGCCTCGTGTTTGACCGCGGCAGGGTCGACGACGCCGTGTTCGACGGGGTCGCCCACCTCACGGAACTGACCGTCGACGATCAGGCCGGCGCGGCCGTTATCGTCGTGGTCGCCGCGGAGTTCGACGAGCGAGTCGATGGCGTCGAGGCCGGCGTTCTCCGCCAGCGTGCGCGGGACGGTGTCGATTGCGTCGGCGAAGGCTTCGACGGCAGCTGTTTGCGGCCGGAGATGCCCGCCGCTTCCGAGCGAATGTGGGCCGCGATGGCGATTTCGGTTGCTCCGGCACCGGGGACGATGCTGCCGGTTTCGGCCGCCGAGGAGACGACGTCGACGGCGTCGCGCAGCGTGCGTTCGAGTTCGTCGACGACGTGCTCGGTGCCGCCGCGGACGAGTACAGTGACGGATTCCGCTGCTGCACCGCCCTCGATGAATACGAGTTCGTCGTCGGCGAAGGCCTCGGTACGGATCGAGTCGGCGTGGCCGAACTCCTCGCTCTCGAAGTCTTCGAGCGCGCCAACACGTCGTGCGCCGGTCGCACTCGCGATGCCGCGGATGTCGCTATCCGAGAGGCTATCGAACGCGAGGACTCCCTCGTTGGCGAGCAGTGAGGCCACGCGGTCGTCGATCTCCTCGCTGTTGAACAGGACATCGACGCCGGAGTCGACGATGCTCTGTGCCGTCTCCTTCAGTTCGGACTCCTCGGCGTCCATCGCGGCGTTCAGTTGATCGATGTTCTCGATGCTGTACTCGGCGTCGACATCGCCCGCCTGGACGCCGAGTTCGACGTCGAGCAGGCCGATATCGGCGTTCTCGACGGCGTCGGGCATCGTCTCGTGGACCGCTTCTTCGTCCAGCGCGATCCCCTGGATAAGTTCGGTCTCGCTGGAGGAGCCACCGACCTGCGTCTGCAGGGTGATGTTATCGCGCTCGACGCCCTCGTCGCTGCTAATGTGGCTTACGGCTCCGACGACCGTCTGGGCGAGCGATTCCGCCGTGACGCCGCCGGTTCCCTTGCCGGTCATGCTCGATTCGGCGACGTTTATCAGAAGTTCGTCGTCGACGTCGACGTCGAGTGTCATCTCGTCGACGGCGTCGTGAGCGAGTTCGGCGGCCTCGTGATAGCCCTCGACGACCGTCGTCGCGTGGACGTCGTCCTCGAAGAGGTTCTCGGCCTGAGCAAGTAGCTGACCGGCGATGATCGCCGCTGTCGTCGTACCGTCACCGATCTCGTCTTCCTGTGTCTGGGCGACGTCGACGATCATATCGGCGGCCGGATGCTCGATATCCATCTCGTCGAGAATCGTCGCGCCGTCGTTCGTGATGACGACGTCGCCGGCGTCCGACACCAGCATCTTGTCCATCCCGCGGGGGCCAAGCGTCGTGCGTACGGCCTCGCTAATGGCCTTTCCGGCGGTGATGTTCGACTGCTGAGCGTCCTCCCCGAGGTTCGCTCGGAGTCTTCGCTCAAAATAAACATCGGCTGTCCACCCATGCGTCGCTGACGATTTGCGTTTGCCATGGTAATCTACGCTTGATATGTACCTTGCAGTTCGATATAAATGTTACTGAACCGGAACGGGGCAGGCCTGCTCTCTCGGCCGACTCCTCCGGTCGCAGTCGTCCCCTTCGAACCGTCAGTTAGAACTGGCACGCTCAGAAAGGCGGGGGTATGCTGGAGCTGGAACACCGCTTCCGGGTCGTCGATGTTCACGTCCGACTGGCCCCCGACCCCGGGGCGAGTACGGGGAGGTCGATTACGCCCGATACCCTGGCACGCGAGATGCATCAGGCCGGTGTCGTCCGGTCAGTCGTCTTCCCCGATCAGCGGTCGAAGACCGATTATCTCCGATCGAACAACGCGGTGGCACGTCTGAGTGTCGACCGGCCGTTCGTTGCGTTCGCCCGGATCAACGGCACGCGCGAACCGGGCGATAGCGCGACCTCACAGCTCCGAAACCTCACGTCCTCGCGCGAGGAGTACCACACCGCTCCCGAGGATATCGAACAGTACGCCTACGACGACCGGTTCCACGGCTTCAAACTCGATCCGGTCCGGGACGGAATTCCGGACGACGAAGTCCTCACGGCACTCGACGAGGTCGGACTGCCGGTGCTCGTTCGCGGCACCGAAGCGACCCCGCCGGAGACGATTGCCGAGGAACTCCTCGGCTACTCGTTCCCGGTGATCCTCGCCCACTTCGGCGGCCACCCGCTGAACCGTGACGCGATGAGCCGCGCAATCGACCTTCTCGATGAGTACGACGAGTACTATCTGGACACTAGCTACGTCCGCTACCGGGATCAACTGGAACGCGCTCTGCTGGAGTATCCCGGCCGTATTCTCTTCGGGAGCGGCGGCCCGGAGACGCATCCGAACGTCGCCGTAATGGAGATTCTAACGCTCGATGTCTCGGAGGACAAACTGCATCGCGTCTTCGATACGAACCCGTCGCGAGTGATCGATGCGCTCGCACCGGAGAACGGCTGAGGGCCCGATTAGCGCCGGTCGTAGCGCCGGACTGCACGGTCGTGCCGGGTCGAGACCCCGTTCGGGTTCCGCCGAGACGACGGGTCGGCACGTCTTGCCCGAAGCCCGGTGTAGCCGCCACTGAGGAGCCCACCGATCACGTCCTGGCCGCTCCGGAGCCAGACGGTCGGCTGGAGGTCTCCCCGGGTGACGTCGCCCGCGGCATCGATCGAGTCCCGAAAGGCGCGCCAGAGCGTCTTGACCGCGGTCAGCGGTCTAATGCCGTAGTTCTTGCCGAGCCGATAGGCCCGTGAGCGGTAGCTGGAGCCGATCGCTCGTTCAATCTGGCCGCCGTCGGCCTCGAACTCCCCCGGACGCACATCTCGCCGTTCCAGGTGATCGAGTAGTTCATCCCGGCAAGCCGGTGTGAGGCGTCGCGTTCGCCGTCTTCGTTCAGGAACTCGTCGAACCCGTCGAGCGCCCGGAGCGTTTCGGCGTCGAACGCGACGTTATCACCGTTGAAGAACGTCACCGTCCGTCCAGCCACCGTCGTAGTGGTCTCCTCTTCGGTCGTCACTCCGGCACGAAGACTCCGATGTGTCGGGCCAGTGACGACGTCAGCCCCCGATTCGAGTGAGGTCATGACGGCACGGTACCAGGAGGGCTCGACCGCCAGTTCGGTACTGACGAACGCCACGGCGTCGCCGGTAGCCGTCGAGATTCCAGCGTTCCTGGCGACGTTCCCGTTCCGTTCGGAGATTTCGACCAGCACGTCGACGTCGTCGCGGGCCCGAACCATCCCGGTCGTTCCGTCGGATGAGGGACCGTTGACGACGATCAGTTCGATATCGTCAGCGTGTGCTGCCAGCGAGTCGAGGCAGCCGCGCAGCTCCTCCCGGTTATTAAGGGTCGGGATCACTACCGAGAGGTCCATACCATCGGGTTCCTGTGCCAGAGCTATAAATATCCCGAAAGAAAATGTCGGTCGTCAAACAGTGGCGTGCCAGTACGATACCGATGCGAGCGGCTCGCCGACCGGCGTCTTCCCAAGCGTCGTGTCGACTCGCCGGAACGCGCTGGCCAGTCCGTTCGGAATCGACCGGTAGAAGCCGTACGGAAGCAGGAAATCGTGCGAGTCGCCGACCATCTCCAGGCCTGCGCCCTTGACGAGCGACTTGACTTCCGAGCGGGAGTACAGGCGCGACCCCATCGGGAGCGCCCAGTTGTAGATGCTCCTGGTGCTACTGCTCTTGAACGTATCGAACATTACGTCGCCGCTCGATACGCGTCGAATCTCCGCGAGGTACTCGGCAGGAGTGTTAGCGAGATGGAAAAATCGCATCGCGATGACGGCGTCGAACTCGTCATCCTCGAACGGAAGCCGTCCGGCGTCCCCACGCATGAACTCGACGGTATCTCTGACACCGGCGGCGTTTGCCTTGGAGCGGGCCTCGTTAAGCATCTCGGCCGAGATATCGAGGCCGACGATATCGGCCCCGAGTTCGGCTAGCATCGCGGTGAACCGACCAGTACCACAGGCTATCTCGAGGACTTTCTTGTCCTCGACAGGCCCGATGGCGTCGAGCACTGCTTCTTTCTCTCGGCGGTCGATGAGTCGACCGCCCTGGGAGAACCGCTTATCGTCGTATTCTTGGGCGACGTCGGTCGCCTGGTACCACTCCTGCCCTTTCACGCTTACGCTGATTATCTGGCCCGGGAATAAAACGATACTGGAAACGGATTGGGAAAGGCGGTCGCCGCTGGTCGAATTGTGTGCGACGGTGCGCAACTATTGCCGGATGTTGCGGAAAATAGGTATGGCATATATACACTTTATATTCTTGTATTTATTTTGACACACATATAGACAACTTTTACCATCAACGACGACCGCTCCTCCAGTATGAGCACGATCACGGGTGAACGTTCGGACAGTATCGAAGAACCACTCTCGGATACGGAATACCGCGACCGCCTGCGCGAACTCCCACCAAGTGCGAAACTGATCGCCAAGGTACTCGAAACGGAGTCGCCTCTCTCGCAGGGCCAACTCGCCGAAGAATCGCTCCTGCCCGACCGCACAGTTCGCTACGCGCTGAACCGCCTCGAAGAGGTCGATCTGGTCGGGTCCCGTTACAGTTTCCGCGACGCCCGCAAACAGGTATACTACCTTCACAACTAGGCCCTTCTCGGTGAGCGTTCGTCCGACTGCGTTTCCCCGAGTAGTCTCCCACAACAGTTAGCACTCTCGACGGATAGTCACGAACGAACCGGTATACAGGTGACTCATCCACCTTTCGACGCCGACCAGAACCGACCCGGAGGCGATACACCACGTGTACGAGCAGAGGGCCCTCCCTTCGAGTTCGCCGACGTCGTCGTTTCACAGGGAGGCCGACAGTGATTTCATCCGCTCGCACGAAGCATCGTCGATGACAGCGGTTCGACGCGTTCCGATCGAAGCGTCCCCGCGAGTCCCGACTGGGTCGACCAACGCCTATGTCGTTGGCCACGACGGCGGCGTCCTGGTCGACCCGGCCGACCGTACGGCAGCGCTCGACGAGGTCGTCGAAGAGCGCGAACCCTCCCGACTGCTCGTCACGCATACGCACCCGGATCACGTCGGCGGCGTCGCTGAGTACGCCGCCGAGTACGATCTGACGGTTCTCGCACGGGCCGGCTACGAGACGCGTTTCGAGCGGGCGACCGGGATACCCCCGGACCGGACGATCCGCGACGGCGCTCACGTCGACGCGGGGGAGTACGGACTCCGCGTGACTGCCACGCCGGGCCATGCACCGGATCACGTCGCACTCGCCGTCCGCGGCGCTCCGGAAGACGTCCTCCTGACCGGGGACCTCGCCGTCGCCGACGGGAGCGTCTTCGTCGGCGGCCCGGACGGGGACATGCGCGGCTATCTCAGCGCTCTCCGTCGACTGCTGGCACGCGATCCGGATCGGCTGTTCCCGAGTCATGGCCCCGTCATCGACGATCCAGCCGAGACGCTCGCGCGGCTTATCGCACACCGGATCGACCGCGAGCGCCGCATCGAGCGGGCAGTCCGGGCGGGCGCGAGTACCCCCGACGGAATCGTCGACGAAGCCTACGAGAAATCGCTCGACGGCGTCCGTGATCTGGCGCGCAAGACGGTGATCGCCCATCTCGAAAAGCTCGCCGTGGAAGGCCGTGTCAACTGGGCCGATGGGGTCGCCCGGCCTCGCTGAGGGATCCGATTGCTCGATTCCGCCGGGCGTGCCCGTCGAGTAGAACGCTTCCTCACCTCACAGAGAGCGAGGGGCTTTTGCCCGCTCGGCCGCTCGCTCGGGTATGGATAGCCTCGAAACCGAACTGGAGCGCGCGAGGGCGCTGACGTCGGCGAACTGGCCGACGCCATCGAGACGATCGGTTTCGAGTGTACGCGCTGTGGTGCCTGCTGCAAAGCCGACGACGAGGACCCACACACTGCGACGGTGTTTCCGGACGAGGTTCGAGAGCTACAGGACGAGGAGTACGACTGGCGGGACGTCGCCCGGCCGATGCCCTACGGCATCGAAGAGGGCGAGGACGGGCCCGAGGGCGAAACCTTCGAGTGGGCCCTGGAAACCGACTCGTGTGGGAACTGTACGTTTTACGAGGAGTCCGCGGACGGTACGGGAGCGTGTACGGTCCACGACGACCGGCCCCTGATCTGCCAGACGTATCCGTTCAGCGTGGCGCTCGGGGGCACCAGCCAGCCGATGGGTGAGGCCGTCGACGAGGCCGGGATGGTCCGGGCACACGAGTGTGAGGGGTTGGGCCGGGAGATTAGCCGAGAAGACGCCGAAGAACTCGCGGCGGCGTTACAGGAGCGAGCGATCAGAGAACTGCAAGAAGCGATCGGAGTGCGTGACAACTACGCGCCGGTCGAGGCCGACGGCGTTGTCGTCCACGACTCCGAAGGAGCGAAGGATCGGGCTGGCGACAAGATCGACTAGAAGTCTTCTTCGACGATTTCGCCGACTGCAAAGTTCGATTTGACTTCCGTGATCTCTACTTTGACGCGCTCGCCGACCTCGGCGTCCGGGACGATGATGACGTAGCCCCGCTCGACGCGGGCGATTCCGTCGCCCTGCTTGCCGATGTCCTCGATCTCGACGTAGCGCGTCTCGTTGATCTCGACCGGCGGTTGTGGCTCCGGTGGCGCTCCGGACTCCTTCGACTCGCTCTCCTCGTCCGTCTCGGTCTCGCGTGCAATGAGCGCAACACGGTAGGTGTCGCCGGCATCGATCTCACCGGTCTCCACTTCCCGCCGCGGGATCTCGACGACGTAGTTGTCCTCCTCGGCTCGTACCTCAGCACTGAACAGACACAGCAGTTTATCAGATATCTCCAAGTTCAAATACCTCCATGCAGACCCTGGCAGCCATTCGTAATAGTAGTGTCGGCGAAAATATGTGCTGAAACCGCTCAACAAAACTTTCTCAGAGTTTTCGAGTCGGGTTCTACAGGAGCACTCAGCGCCGGGGTACAGTGGCTATATCAGTCAGCGCCTTCGGGCCGCCCCGCACGAGTGAACTCGGTCAGGTCCACCTCCGCCTCTATCTCCGCCGGAGTCTCGTACGGGCGATTGACGACGATATCGCCAGCCCGCTGTTTGCCGATACCCGGAATCGCTGTCAGTTCGTCCATCGAGGCCGCGTTGACGTCGAGCGGGTAGGGAACCCCGGTCACCGACCGGTAGCCGTGATCGACAACCGCGATGTCGATCTTCCGGTCGAGTTCGAGTTCGCCCGGGATCCCGACCAGCAGGGGGTAGGTGCCGAGTTGGCGGCCGAACGTCTTGCCGTCCTGATGATACTCCAGGTGGACGTCCGGCAGGCGCGTCCCTGGGGACACGAGTCGCTGGAGCATCGGGTTGTCGATCTCTTCGCGAACTTCGCGCTTGTACTGTTTGAACTGCTTTTTGTGGTCGCGAGCGATCTCGGCGCCGGTCTCGGACATGTCGGTTCCGGCAAAGGCCATTACCTGCCGGATGTTGACCCGACGGAGCATGTAGCCCTCCTCGTAGACCCGGTGCAGGAAGCGCTTGTTGTGTGCGAACGTCTCCTCGCGCTCGCCCTTGAGACCGTGGACGAGGTTGATACCGGGAAGGAGTTTGGGGAGGCGGTTGGAAGCATCTGCCCCCCACGACGGCCCGGAGCCTGGCTCTTCACCCGGTCGCCACCCACCCTCCTCGTTGACGATCCGTACCGCTTCGAGACACTGGTCGGCGGTGACGTTCAGGTTGTTGTCGCTCATCACGTTCGGATCGGCGGATTCGAGGCCGAATGCGGCGGTGTCGCCGGCCGTGTTGTGCTCCGCGATGATCCGGATCCCCTCGCGGGCTAACTCCGGCCACTTGACGACCGTGATCGGATTCATGTTGTCGAGGTGGAGGGTCTCCAGATCCGGGGCGACCTCACGGATGCCGGCGTAGAGTTGGCGGAGCGCGTCGGGATTGGGCTTCTCGCCGTCCCCGCCGTACGCGAGGATGTCGGCCTGCCGGCCGAGGCGGAAGTGTTTCACGCCGTAGTCCGCGAGCAGGTCGACCTCGGTGACGACCGACGGCGGCGGCCGGAAGTCGGGGTCGCCGTAGAGCGGTTCGGTACAGAACGAACAGCGGTACGGACAGCCACGGGAGGTCTCCATCTCGCAGATCAGGTACTCGGGATGGTTCGGGTGCTGTTCGACGATGAAGGTGCCGTCGGCCGCCCAGCGGTCGATCTCCTCGTTCGAGCGCATCCGGTTGCCGAAGCCCTCGAGGCCGCTCTGGACGAGGTCGTAGGCCGCCGCCTCGATGTCGCCTTTCGCCACGAAATCATAATCCAGATCGTCGCGCTCGGTCTCGATGCCCCCTCGTTCTCGTCGCCGACGCCGAACTTGACGGGGCCGCCCATCAGGGTCGTGCCCTTGGCCGTCCAGGCGAGTTCGCGGACCTCGTCCGGTTCGGCGGGTGTCCCGCCGACGTACTTGCCGGGGACCGTGATCCCGCCGACGTAACAGAACAGATCGGCGTTGGCGACGTCTGCCCACTTCGAGCGGTCGTCGCGGAGTTCGTCGATGGTGTGATAGGTGATCTGCTCGCGGGGCACGCCGGCATCGACCAGCGCCCCGGCGGTGTAGCGCGGATACGTCGAGATATACGGCGGAACCCCGAAATGGGCCGGTTCGTCGACGTAGCCGTCGACGATGGTCACGTCGAGTGTTGCGGGGTCAGTCATATCTCCTGATACAGCCTCGATGGGGAAAACCCATGCGAAAGCCCCCTGCGCCACAACCGCTACGGCCCCGTCGCGGCGAGTAAGGTTCTATTTACCTATTTCGGAGACGGCGACAGCGTCTGACGACTGTCTGACGCCCGAGGGGAAAGATAATTAACCTCCACTTAGTAACAGTGGGCAAGAATGGACTCAATCGTGGATGATGCCATTGACGAGGCCGAGGAGGGGGAGGAGGGGGACACGGAGCGAGGCAGCGCCACCCAGGACGTTAACCCGTCGGGGACGATGACCGACGACGAACTCGAAGACGTTCTACAGGACCTACAGACTAACATCACAGTCGTCGGCTGTGGCGGCGCGGGCGGCAACACCGTCGACCGGATGTTCGAGGAGGGGATTCACGGTGCGAAACTGGTCGCCGCGAACACCGACGTCCAGCATCTCGTCGAAATCGATGCCGACACCAAGATCCTGATGGGCGAGCAGAAGACACAGGGCCGCGGTGCTGGCTCGCTGCCGCAGGTCGGCGAGGAGGCCGCCATCGAAAGCCAGGAGGAGATCTACGACGCCGTCGACGGCTCCGATATGGTCTTCGTCACGGCAGGGCTCGGCGGCGGCACCGGCACCGGTAGCGCACCGGTCGTGGCCAAGGCGGCCCGGGAGAGCGGCGCGCTGACCATCGCCATCGTCACGACGCCGTTCACCGCTGAGGGGAGGTGCGGCGGACCAACGCCGAAGCGGGGCTCGAACGGCTTCGCGACGTCGCCGACACCGTCATCGTCGTCCCGAACGACCGACTGCTCGACTCGGTCGGCAAGCTTCCCGTCCGGCAGGCGTTCAAAGTCAGCGACGAGGTGCTGATGCGCTCGGTCAAGGGAATCACCGAACTCATCACGAAGCCCGGTCTGGTCAATCTGGACTTCGCCGACGTCCGGACCGTTATGGAACGCGGCGGCGTCGCCATGATCGGCCTCGGCGAGTCCGACTCCGACTCGAAGGCACAGGACTCGGTGAAGACGGCGCTCCGATCGCCGCTGCTCGACGTCGATATCTCGGGCGCGAACTCCGCGCTGGTCAACGTCACCGGCGGGTCGGACATGTCCATCGAGGAGGCCGAAGGTGTCGTCGAGGAGATCTACGACCGGATCGACCCCGACGCCCGGATCATCTGGGGGACCTCCGTCGACGAGGAACTCGAAGGCATGATGCGGACGATGATCGTCGTCACGGGCGTCGACTCGCCCCAGATCTACGGGGGAGCGACGAGGAGGAAGCAGAGGCCGAGACCCAGCCCCAGCAACAGCCTGCAGAGCAGGTCGAGGACATCGACTACGTCGACTGACACCGCTCCGTCCGTTTTCCGAAGTAGCTGGTTCAGGGCGCTCCAGTACAACTCTCTCCTATGAGCGACAGCGCTTCGTCCGCGATCCGCGTCGGCGTCGACGTCGGTGGCACCTTTACCGACGTGACGCTGGTCGATGCGAACGGCGGGCTGACGACGGCGAAAGTCCCCACGACCGATGACCAGAGTGAGGGCGTCCGGGCAGGCATCGAGAAAGCCTGCGATGGGGCCGGACTCGATCCCTCGGAGATCGACCGGTTTCGCCACGCGACGACGGTCTCGGTCAACGCACTGCTCGAAGGCGCGGGTGCGACGACCGCGCTGGTGACGACCGAGGGGTTCCGGGATGTGGCCGAACTCGGCCGCCAGGATCGGCCGTCGCTGTACGATCTCTCCGATCGGCCGCCAGCGCCACTGGTCCCGCGCGAGCGCCGGTTCGAGGTGGATGAGCGCGTCACACCCGAGGGCGTCGAACAGACGGTCGATCCGGAGCAGGTACGCGACCTCGCTACCCGGATTCCGGACGATATCGAGAGCGTCGCGGTCTCGCTCTTGCACGCCTACGCCGAACCGGCGAACGAGCGCGTCGTCACGGACGTCCTGCGCGAGGAGCTGCGGTGCCGGTCTCCGCCAGCCACGAGGTGCTTGCGGAGTTCCGCGAGTACGAACGCACCGCGACGACGACAGTCGACGCCTACGTCAGGCCCACCATCGAGGCGTACCTTTCCAGATTGACCGAGCGCGCGGCCGACGCCGGCATTCCTGCGCCCCGCGTGATGCAGTCAAACGGCGGCATCGCCGACGCCGAGACGGTCCGGTCCCGTGCCGTCACCTCTGTCCTCTCCGGGCCCGCCGCGGGCGTCGTCGGCGCGCGAGCAGTCACTGACCGCCTCGACCGCGCGGATCTCGTCACGTTCGACATGGGCGGGACCTCCAGCGACGTGAGTCTGATCCGAGCGGGAGCGGCCGAGCGGACGACCGAGGCGACCATCGACGGGCGACCGATCCGGGTCCCAGTTGTCGACGTCAACACCGTCGGTGCGGGCGGCGGCAGCATCGCGTGGGTCGACGCGGGCGGCGCGCTCCGGGTCGGTCCCCGATCGGCCGGCGCGTCGCCCGGACCCGCCTGCTACGGCCGCGGCGGCACCGATCCGACAGTGACAGATGCCGCCGTCGTGCTCGGCTACGTCGGCGCGAGTACTGAACTCGGCGGCGAACTATCGATCGATCGTGAGGCCGCAGTAGACGCACTCTCACGGCTCGCGGACGAGGCCGGGATGGACGACGCACTCGCGGCGGCGGAGGGCGTCTACGAGGTCGCAAACGCCAGTATGAGCCGACCGATCCGCTCGGTGACGGTCGAGCGCGGGCACGATCCCCGCTCGTTCGGGCTGGTAGCCTTTGGCGGCGCGGGACCGATGCACGCCGCCGCGCTGGCCGACCGACTCGACATCGACACGGTGGTCGTCCCGCGGGCGTGTGGCGTGCTCTCGGCGTACGGACTGCTTGCGGCCGACGAGAAACACGATGCCGTCCGCACTCATCGTGAACGGCTGGATACGCTGGATCCGTCCACGGCGGGGTCGATTCTCGATGACCTGCGCGCGGACGTGCTGGCATCGGCGAGCGACCCGGACGCCGCAGCGGTCGAGTACGCCGCGGATCTCCGGTACACCGGGCAGAGCTACGAACTTGCCGTGGAGATCGCAGCGGAGCGGATGCCGTCGATCCCGCAGCGCTCGAAGGTGGATTCCACGCTGCTCACGAGCAGGCCCACGGCTACCGGATGGACGAACCGGTCGAACTGGTCAATCTCCGGGCGACGGCGACGATCCGCGAGTCGCCGCTGACCGTGGCGTACGAACCGGCAGGAGAGCCGCGGACCGGCGAGCGCGAGACCCGCTTCGGCGGCGAGTTCCACAGAACGCCGGTGTACGACCGGGAAGCGATCCCCCGGGCACCGAACTCCCCGGGCCCAGAATCGTTGAGGGTGCGGAAAGCACCATCGTGGTCCCCCCGGCGTGGACCGGAACTGTCGAACGCGACGGAGCGCTCGTTCTGGAACGAGGTGAGACCGATGCCTGAGTCGTTCGATCCCGTCTCGCTGGAGATTCTCCGGAACCAGCTAGAGGGCGTCGCCGAGGAGATGGGCGAACTGCTGATCCGGAGCGCCTACTCGCCGAACATCAAGGAGCGCCGGGACTGCTCGACGGCGCTGTTCGACGCGGCCGGTCGACTGGTCGCCCAGGCCGAACATATCCCGGTCCACCTCGGCGCGATGCCCGAGGCCGTCGAGGCCGTGCTCGACCGGGATCCAGCGCCCGGAGACGTCTTCGTTCTCAACGATCCCTATGCGGGCGGCACCCACCTGCCGGACGTGACGATGGTCTCACCGATCACGGTCGAGGGGTCGATCATCGCCTACGGTGTCTCCCGCGCCCATCACGCCGACGTCGGTGGGATGTCTCCCGGTAGCATGCCCGCCGGGGCAACAGAGATCGTACAGGAAGGATTACGGATCCCGCCGACCCGACTCGTCGACGGTGGCGACCCACGCGAGGAGGTTCGCGCCCTCCTGTTGTCGAACGTCAGAAACCCGGACGAGCGCCGGGCCGACCTGCGCGCCCAGCGAGCAGCAAACGACCGGGCGGCCGAGCGCGTCGCGGATCTGGCCTCCGAGTACGGCGTCGACCGGCTCTGGGACGGCTTCGCCGCAGTACAGGAGTACTCTCGCCGTCGGATGGCAGAAGAGATCGGGTCGCTCCCTGACGGCACCTACCACGCTACGGACGTGCTGAGGGGGATGGCCAGACCGACGAAGAGATCCGGATCGAGGCGGCTGTCACGGTCGATGGCGAGTCGCTCTCGGTCGATTTCAGGGGGACCGATCCACAGGTCGGCGGCAACGTCAACGCCCCGCTTGCAGTCGCGAAGAGCGCAGTCTACTTCGTCGTCCGCTGTCTCACTGATCCGGAAATCCCCGCAAACGGTGGCTGTTACGATCCGCTCTCGATCAGCGTTCCGGAGGGGACGTTGCTGAATCCGACCCCGCCCGCGGCCGTGGTCGGCGGGAACGTCGAGACGAGCCAGCGCGTCACCGACGTCGTCTTCGCCGCCTTCACCGACGCCGTCCCCGACCGGGTCCCGGCCCACGGACAGGGGACGATGAACAACCTCGTCGTCGGGTCAGACGAGTTCACCTACTACGAGACGATCGGGGGTGGCGGCGGTGCACTGCCCGACGCCGACGGGATCGACGGGCGGCAGGTCGGCATGACGAACACGCTAAACACGCCGGTCGAGTCGATCGAGACGGAGTATCCGCTGCGCGTCGAGCGGTATCGCCTCCGTCCGGACAGCGGCGGCGAGGGGCAGTACCGCGGTGGCTGGGGCGTCGAGCGGTCCATCCGACTTCTCACCGACGCCACAGTCTCGCTACTTACCGAACGTCGGTCGGTCGCACCCGCAGGAGTGGCCGGCGGCAAGCCTGGGGCGACGGGCGAGAACCTGATCGACGGCGAACCGGTACCTGCCAAGACCACCCGCTCGCTCTCCGCCGGAACGACGGTGACTATCCGGACACCGGGTGGTGGCGGCTACGGCACTCCCGATGACCGCTCGAACGACTCACGCCGAGACCAGTGACGAGCAGCGCGAGTCCGAGAGCTGATATTTCGATTCCGGAACACGTCATCGACGGGTAGAAAGATAGAAAAAGGCCCCTCTGCTAGATGCCACATAACCATGGACGTCCCTCTAGATCTCACATCGTACGTACGGGTCCTCAAGATGGCCAGTACGCCGGGGTGGGACGAGTTCTCACAGGTCGCCAAGATCGCCGGTGCCGGCATCCTCGTCGTCGGACTCATCGGCTTCCTCATTGCCGCGATAATGCTGCACCTGGTGCCGCCGTACGAGGGCGGCTTCTTCCTTGCAGCAGCCCTCATCGGAGCGTGATCCCGGATGGGAATCTATGCAGTCAAAACGACCGCAAGCCAGGAACGCACCGTCGCGGACATGATCATGACCCGCGAGGAGGACGACATCCACGCCGCGCTAGCACCTGACTCGCTGACCAGTTACGTGATGGTCGAGGCGGACGACGACGCCGTCCTCTCGCGCGTCCTCGACGAGATCCCACACGCCCGCAGTATCGTCCCGGGCGAGAGCGGCGTCTCGGAGGTCGAACACTTCCTCTCGCCGACGCCGGACGTCGAAGGGATCGCCGAAGGAGACATCGTCGAACTCATCGCCGGGCCGTTCAAAGGCGAGAAAGCACAGGTCCAGCGGATCGACGAGGGGAAGGACCAGGTGACGGTCGAACTCTACGAGGCGACGGTTCCGATTCCGGTGACCGTTCGAGGCGACCAGATCCGCGTGCTGGATAGCGACGAGCGGTAGGCTGTTCCACGGTTCTGTACTCCGAGCGGCAGACTGTTTTCGGTTTTCCCACTCCGAGTAGTAGCCGGTCCGACGGTTCTGTGCTGTGAACACGGAGCGCGAACGGAGTGTTAGCCCGGATTCTTTGACGAAGTGAAGCAAGGGAACCGCACGGGGAGTAACAGATGGCCGCGTGCTACAGCGAATCGCCGTCGTTCAGACGCGCAACGACTTTCTGGAGATCCGCGGTGTTCTCGACTTCCGCTTTGATTTCCTCGCGCTCGCGGACGTCGTCCGAGTCCGCGTCGTACGCGCGGACGTACTCGGCACGAGTGTGTTCGTTGAAGGCGTGGCGGAGCGCCAGATAGCCGTCCGGCACGACGACGCCACAGACCTTGCACTCGCGGCGCTGGTGCTCGCTCGTCTGGTGGATGATCGTATCTTCGACCTCCTCGAACACCTCGCCACAGCCGTTGATCCCGCATGCCCAGGTCATTACTACACTCGTCTCCGGCGAGGGAGTAAAACCCTTCGGCACTCAGGCCCGCTCACGGTCGAGAGTCCTCGCGCGCTCGCTGATCCAGCCGATCCCGGCGAACTCGTAGGCGCGGTCGAGTAACCACATGTACAGGACGATCCCCTGAACGAGGAAGACGTTCGTCAGCAGGAAAAACAGCGCCTCCTCGATCGGCAGGCCGGCGATCGTGAGTCCGGTCGTGTATATCTCCGAGATCGACCAGATCCCGAGGTCGATCGCGATCCGGTCGGCAACACAGAGGTACAGCGTCGGAACGGCAAGCGCCACCGCGACGAGACGCGGGACTTCCCGGAGCAGGTACGTGATACCGAACGCCCACTGAATGGCGAGGATTGGGCCCGCCCAGAGTAATAATGAACCGAGGTAGAACGTCGACGCGGTTCCCATGAGGACCCACCCCAGCGCGCTGACCCCCACCCCACCGAGTGCGCCCAGGATCCTGTGCGAGACTGGGATCAGCAGCGACCGATCCTCGACAGTCAGGAACTGGAACAGCCAGAACGCCGTCAGGACTGGCTGGAGAATAAAGAAGAGATACTCCTCGATCGGCGTGTGCCAGATCGTCGCGAGGACCGCGCCGTCGCCGTACCACCAGACCCCACGCGGGATCAGCAGGTTCGTCCAAGGCGTCGTATAGACGAGGGCGAGAACCAACATGATGATGAGCCCGGAAAGCGGTGCTCTCCCCCAACTGGCACTCTCGCGGCGCGCTGCCAGCCAGCCCAACAAAAGCAGCGGCGGGAGGATAAACACCAGGTGAAACCCCAGATAGGTGAGTGGAGGGCTCATCGCCGATCACCGGCCAGATGTCGCGAGCCCTCCCGCAGGGAACGGGGACCAGTGCTCGGACGACACCTTCCCAGAGCGTGGCAAGGGCTGTGCCGGTGAGTGCGATTTCTCATTACAACTTCGGTTGCAACCCGGTGTACTAATGAACTTTACCTTACTAGTTAGGGTCGATATACGCTTCGACGAGTTTCCGCTCGGCCGCCCGCAAGTGCTGGTGGAACGTCTGGCGGGTGATCCCCAGCGTGCTCGCGACCTCCTCGCCGTCGACCTCCCGCGGCCACTCGAAGTAGCCGTTCATATGTGCCGTTTTCAGCGACGTGCGCTGTCGCTTTGTGAGACGGTCGTCGATTTCCGAGGTGAACTCGCGGGAGGTCTCCTCCCGTTTGTCGCGCTCGCTTTTCGATCTGAGTTCGACGCGGTCGTATAGCGACTCCAGAAGTTCGAGCACTGATCGAACGTCGTATTTCGGAGGGACTTCGAGCGAGAGCGTTGCTCTCGTCGGTTCTGCCGTGATGTTGACGACCGATACACCGTAGTCGGCGATCCTGTCGAACGGCTCTTTCGAGGACATCTCGATTGCGAGGGTGTACCCATCCTCGGTCTCGGATATTTGGCGGACGCTCTCGACGAACGGAAGCGTGAGCAGGTCGCTCCGATCGCCCTCCACTCGCGGCGTCCGGATATACGCTTCACAGTCGTCCTCGCCCGTGAGTCCGACGTACTCGACGTCGCTACCGAGCACCTCCGAGAACGCCGAGAGCGGGAACGAGCGGTCGTAGATCTCGACTTCAGCTCGATGACGTTCTCCGTCGACAGTATCCGCGCCGTTTCGACGGCGTTCAGGCCGCTCGCGATCATCTGGCCGATCGACGCGAACAGTTGTTCCTCGCGGCTATCGAGGGCATCCTCGCTGTCGGCGTAGACGCCCAGGAGGCCGTACCGTTTCTGTTGGTAGATAAGCGGTACGACGGCGAACCGTCTGGTCCCGACCGATGCTGGATCCAGAACACTACACTGTTCGGCTTCGGCAGCACAGGACTCGACTTTCCCGGATTCGAGCGCGTCCTGTAGGACGGTCGGCATGGATTCGACGGCTAGCTTCGAGTCGATATCGCCGACAGTTCCCGAGGAAGCGGACAGCTGAAACGTGGTATCTGTCGGGTTCGTCGTTCCGATCCAGCTTGCGACGTAGCCTTCCGAATCCACTATCTCGTCGCACACCTCCTGCATGATGATTTCGCGTTCGTTCTCCTCGACGAGGATACGCGAGATTTCGCTGAGAAGCCCATTGACACGCGTGATAACACGTTGAAGCACGGTTCGCTCCGTCGCTAGCTTCTCTGCACGTTCTTCCGCGAGTCGTTCGGCGGTCTTCCGGTCGGTGATGTCGTTCTGGAACCCGACGTAATGAACGACTTCTCCATCGTCGTCGTGGATCGGCGCGACCGTCAACTGGTTCCAGAACGGCGTTCCGTCGCTTCTGTAGTTTCGGATCTCGACGGTCACTGGCTCCTCCTCTGCGATCGCGTTTGACAGTTTTTCGACAGTCTTTGGATCGGTCTCGGGTCCCTGCAGTATCCGTGGGTTCCGTCCGAGCATGTGTTCTTCGTCGTAGCCGGTTAACTCGGACCACGCCTCGTTAACGAACACGAGCGGGTTCCCCGAGAGGGACGGATCGCTCATCGTCATTCCGATCGGTGCCTCGTGGGCCACCCGGGAGATCTCCTCGGGCGTCGGTCTGTGATCCGAGATATCCTGCTGTTGTACGGGGAGTCCTCTCGACGACGTGACGTCGTCTACCTCCGAGCGCAACTGACGCAAGGACTCGGACCCGTTTTTGCGGAGGAATCGGCTGACACCGTTCTCGAAGGCTCGGGTGGTTACCCCCTGCTCGTCAGAGTCAGTAAAGAGGACCACCGGAAGTTCCGGGTAGGCTTCTCGTACGGCCGACAGGAGGGCGACCCCGTCGTCTCCCGGCAGTTCGTACTCGCTCACCAGACAGTCGAACTGATCGCCGGAGAGTTTTGCCAGCGCGCTCGTCGCGCGTTCTACGCGGACGACCTGACACCCCGCCTTATCGAGGGTATCCTCGATTCTATCGGCCCCACTATCCGGATGTACCAGTAGTGCCCGGGCGCTGACATGGGTATGAATTGGTTCCGATCGAATAATATCTTCGGGTATGTCACCTCTGACACATTATTGTATAAAAACAGCCGTTTATGTCCCAGAGCGTCTAGGTATTGCGTTTGTTGCGATCTATAAAGGATAGCAGCGCGAGTACCCCGACCCACCGTGGTCGGGGGTGAAGCGCGTCACAACACGAACTTTTAACAAGTTCCAAATCATACCAGAATACACTGCAGTCGTCCAAACTCACCCAAACCTTGTCGTTCGGACTAGACATCCACACGGGGAGTGACGACGACCTGCAAACCGGCTGTCTCGAATCACGACGTATCCGCAACGAAACCAACCGCCTCGACCGACAAGGCGGTGACTGGAGTGACATCAAATCAACTGTCGTGGATAACGCGAACCACGTCAAAAACACCAGTCAACTCATCGTTGACAAGGCACTGGGGAAATCGAAACGTACCACGACAACAAAGACGACGATGGGGGTCGGCCATACCCCTACATCGACGGGATGTACCCGATGGTGATGAACCACGAAGAAGGCTACCGCCTATTCCCCGAAAATGGTGGGTTAATTCGGTTCCGAGTCACGGCCACGAGAGGCACCCACGTCAAAGGTGAACTCCGTGGCAGCCCCGACCACTTCGACCGACTCCAGACAGCGTTCAACGACGATGAGTGGCGGGTTGGAACGGCTGAAGTTGTTCACAAACACGACGAGTGGCGGCTCCACGTTACCGTCACACACGAGACGCATCGAGTGGCCAACAAAGTCGATGCAGATACGATTGTTGGCGTGGATGTGAACGAGGACTGCATCGCTCTCGCTGCGATGAGTCGTGACGGCGCAATAAAGGACTCAGTAGTGTTTGAGTATCCGTCGGTGAAAGAACAGCGCCACGAGTTTTTCACCAAGCGAAAGCGGATGCAGAAAGCAGGACAGACCGCGTTCGAGACGGTCGTTCAAACTGAAGAACGCGACTATGTTCACGACTGTCTGCACAAAGTATCGCGTCGAGTAGTTGAATGGGTGTCGCAGTTCACGAACCCGCTTTTTGTCTTTGAAGACCTCAAAGACATGCGAGACTCCATCGACTACGGAACGCGAATGAACCGTCGCCTCCACTCACTGCGTTCGCTGCACTCCAAAACATGGTGTCGTACAAAGCTGCGTGGGACGGGATTCCCTCTGACGAGGTTGACCCTGAGTACACGAGTCAGCGATGCCCGAGAACGGAGTGCCAGCACACTGAACGAGGGAATCGCCACAAGAAACGGTTCAAGTGCGAGAAGTGTGGTTTTCAAGACCACGCTGATAGGAAGGCGGCGGTGTGCGTTGTGCAGAACTGGTTAGACGAAGAAACTGGAAATGTGCCGTCTCTCAACAAGCTTCCCCGCGTGAAGAAGATGAGACGGGCGGCATCGGGGGCTGGTGGAGGCCCCGACTCTCACGGAGCAATTTACGCTTCGGGTGTTCACCGACACGGAACGTCGGCGCAAGACTCTCAGAGTCAAGCGCGAGAGGAATTAAAGACCGTTGCCTCAGCTGTGCAGGACTAAACACGGACGCCCCGCGCCACCGTGCGCGGGGTACTTCACGTCGTTCGATATATGTCTCTCAGTCGAAATGAAATCAGAATCTGCTGCTTGCCGAGAGGGTGGCATGGGGTCATTTGTTGGTGGTCACCATACTAGTAAGGTTGTACTCTTTTTATGTAACCGTACTGCTGGACTAATGTATTCATGTTAGAGGCGATAGCGGGTGATATAGCGACGCTGCACAGTTCAGAACTGATCCTCGAAATGACGCAGACGGACGTTTATAACGAAATCATCGACGACCAGTTGCTTAACCTGTCGCTTTGGGTTAATATCGCGCTGGCTGGGTTGTCGATCCTCCTGTTCGTCTATATGGGACGTAACGTCGAGGATCCACGGTCACAGCTGATCTTCGTGGCGACGCTGATGGTCCCGCTTGTTTCCATCTCCAGTTACACCGGGCTTGCATCCGGGTTGACGATGAGTTTCGAGACAATGCCGGCGGGGCATGCACTCGCGGGCGAGGAAGTACTGAGCCTGTGGGGCAGATATCTCACGTGGGCACTGTCGACGCCGATGATCCTACTTGCCCTCGGATTGCTGGCCGGATCTAACATTACGAAGATATTCACCGCCATAACCGCAGACATCGGGATGTGCGTGACCGGCCTCGCCGCCGCGCTGACCACGTCCTCGCACGGCCTGCGATGGTTCTGGTACTTCATCAGTTGCATGTTCTTCGTGGCCGTGCTGTACGTGATCCTCGTCGAGTGGCCGGAGGACGCTGAAGCCGCCGGGACAGCCAGCATCTTCAACACGCTGAAGTTGCTGACTGTCGCGATGTGGCTCGGTTACCCGATCGTCTGGGCGCTCGGTGCCGAAGGCCTCGCAGTCATCGAGAGCGTTGCCCTCACGTCCTGGGCGTACTCGCTCCTCGACATCGTCGCGAAGTACATCTTCGCGTTCTTGCTGCTGAACTGGGTTGCAACCAACGAGTCGGTTATCGCAAACATGCCGTCGCTCAGCAGCGAGTCGACCAGCGGTGCCGCCCCGACTGACGACTGACATCCGTCGCCGACCCGCAGTTCGTCCTTTTTTATGCGACAACACCAACAGTAACCCATGACCGGTAGGACAATTCCGACTGCACGGGGTGTCGTCGATGCCGTCTCCGGAACCCGCCTCGACGGCCCCGTTCGGCTGGCGCTCCTTCCAGGGTGGCTCACGCTCGTCATCGCGTCGGTCGCCGTCTCGGTGCTCGGGAGCGATATTCCGCTGTCGATACAGCTTCTTCCGCTGTTCGTGAGTGCACTCCTGCTTGGGCTTCCGCATGGCGCGGTCGACCACCTCGTCGCTCCCCGCGCAAAAGGCACCGGGCTGACGACCCGCTCGATGGCCGAGGTCGGCGTAGTCTACGCGCTCCTCGGCGGCGGCTACGCCATAGTCTGGATCCTCTCCCCCGTAGTTGCGTTCGTATTTTTTATTCTACTCACCTGGTTCCACTGGGGGCAGGGCGACGTCCACCCGCTGCGTGAAATCGTGGGAGCCGACCACGTTCGCGGCTTCGGCGGGACGGCACTGACCGCGCTCGTTCGCGGCGGCGCGCCGATGCTCGTGCCCCTCGTCGCGTTTCCCGGCGAGTACCGGCGCGTCGCTGGCTGGATCGTCGGTGTCGTCGACCCCGGTGCGGTCTCCGCGCTCGATCCCGTATTCACCGCGGAGGCTCGGCTTTTAGTCGGACTGGGCTACGGGCTTCTCGTCGTCGCAACGCTCGCTATCGGGCGGATCCGCGCGAGCAACGACCGTGGCTGGCGGATCGATGCCGCCGAGACCCTGCTGTTGGTTCTGTTCTTCACAACGGTGCCGCCACTGCTTGCGATCGGTCTGTACTTTTGCTTCTGGCACTCGCTGCGGCATATCGTCCGCTATCTCCTGCTCGACGACGATATCGAAACGGCGATTTCCCGCGGCGCGGTGCGCAGGCCCCTTGTCCGGTTCACCCGGGACGCGCTTCCGCTGACCCTGCTCGCGCTCGTGTTCGGCGTCGGATTCGTGGCGTTTCTGCCCGAAGCGAGTACCGACCCGGAGAGCCTGATGGGTGTCTATCTGGTCTTCATCGCCGTGTTGACGCTCCCGCACGTCGCCTTCGTCTCCCTGCTCGATCACTACGACGGCTTCTGGCGGCGGTGAGGACACGCCGATACCGCAACCGCTAATTCAGATCGCCGGAAACTCGCCTGCGTGAACGAACGAGACGGGACGCGAGTCGATCTTCACGTGAAGATGCTCGACGATGCAATCGTCGACCGGGCGAAAGACTGTGGGATCGACGTGCTGGTGTACGCACCGCATTTCAAGTCGCTCCCCGAAATCGAGCGCCGAGCGAAGCGGTACTCCGACGACGAACTGCTGGTCGTCCCTGCCCGCGAGGTGTTCACTGGCAACTGGACGAACCGCAAACACGTTCTCGCGATAGGCCTTTCCGACCCGATCCCCGACTTCATTCCGCTCGACGCCGCGATGGCCGAACTCGAACGGCAGGACGCTACGGTCGTCGTCCCGCATCCGGAGTTCCTGACTGTGGGGCTGACCGAAGGGAACATTGTCGACTATCGAGATACTATCGATGCGATCGAAGTGTACAACCTGAAACACTGGTCCCGACACACCGCTCGCGCCCGCGAGATCGCCGAAACGGTCGACGTGCCGGTGACTGGATCGTCCTACGCACATCTCGCCGGATCCGTAGGCGCCGCGTGGACAGCCTTCGAGCGCAATATCGACACCGCGACAGACCTGTGTGCGGGATTGCAGGAGGGAGTACCTCGACAGGTCTGTCGGCGAACGGGTCGGCGTTACCGCCTCCAGTCAGCGGCGGAGTTCGCACATCTGGGCTGGGAGAACACGTGGACAAAGTTCGATCGGATCGTGCTGTCGGGGCCCGAGCCAACAGCGCCGACACAGCCAGTGTACGACGGTCGGTTCGACAACGTTGCCGTCTATTAGATACCGAGCGACTGTCGGGCGGCGTCGAGCGCCATCAGCGGCACGTCGTAGATGATGAGCGCTGCCACGACGAGTTCCCCAACAGTGACGATCAGGGTCATCAGTGTCGAGCGGTTGCTGCTCACGGCGACGCCAATCGGGAGCCCGAACTCCTCCTTCCAGAGCGGATAGAACAGCGCGATGCCGCGCTTGCTCCCGGCGATATCGAGCACGTAGTGTGTCAGGACGCCGATCCAGACGTACTGGAGGTTGCCGCCGAAAAAGTACGGAAACGCGACGAACAGACCCAGTATCGGGAGGTTATGCAGGGTCTTCCGGTGTTTCCCGAAGTCGGTGTCGACGTCCGGAAACAGCGCGCCGAGCGTGACCGGGATGCCGACTGCAACCATCGTGAGAAACGTCGTTTCGTCGCCGGACGGTTCCAGCAGGTAGGCGAGACCGATGCTCAGAAAGATACCGTTGAGGACGTGTCCTTTTTTATTCATTCGTGGGTGGGCGTTGCTTCCTCTCGGCTCTCATGCTGGATGATACTTTCCCTTTGTGGAGACGTACTGGCCACTCGTTCACGACTCCGTCCGGACCTCCATGAGGACGTCCTCGAGCGCCTGTCGGGCCGTCGCAGCACGGACTGCGGCCCGGTCGCCGTCGAACTCGTACCGGGAGACGGTGGTGTACGAGTCGTTCGTCCCCCACGGTGCGGCGTACGCGACTCCGATAAACACGGTTCCGACCGGCGTCTCCTCTGTCCCCCCGTCGGGGCCGGCGACGCCGGTTACGCCGACGCCCCAGGTGGTGTCTGCGGTATCACGAACGCCACTCGCCATCTGTTCGGCGACCGGTTTGCTGACCGCGCCGTGCTGGTCGAGCGCCTCGCGGTTGACGCCGAGAAGCTGTCGTTTGGCGTCGTAGGCATAGGTGACGAGCGACCGGTCGAAGTAATCACTGGAGCCCGGTACTGCGGTGAGCATCGTTCCGATCAGTCCGCCAGTGCACGATTCCGCCGCGGCGATGGTGCCGTTGCGCTCGCGGAGCGCGTCGCCGAGTTCGTCGACGAGTTCGGTTTCGGTCGGCTGGAGTTCGTCTTCCGGTTCGTTCATGTCGGTGGGTCGGTCGGCTTCCTCTTGAATCCACGCCGTCTCGAAAGACACACCTATCATGGCTCGAACCGATCCCTATGGAGAACGAGCGGCCGCTGTTCTTTCAGGTCATGGCGTACGCCGATCAGTCGGACCAGGACGTGATCAGTATGGTGAGCGGCAGTCCGGACTGGGAGGCACCCGCCGTGCTCCGCGATGGACTCAGGGAGTACGCGGGCGGGGAGCCGTCGACGTTTCAGTACCAACCCAGCGAGGGGCTGACGAAGCTTCGTGCCGAAATCGCCGAGCGCCGGGGGTCGACATGGAGCGCGTAGTCGTCACGAACGGCGGCGCGGAGGCGAACTATCTCGCGATGGCGGCGGCGATGGAGCGCAAGCGCGGTGACGAGGTGTTGCTCACTGATCCCGTCTACCCGTACTATCCACAGAAAGCCACCATGCTGGATGGCACTCCCCGGTACGTCCCCGTCGCCGAAGACGGCTCTCTCGATCCGGCACGGGTCCGTGAGGCCGCCAGCGAGGACACTGCGATGATCGTTGTGTCCACGCCGAACAACCCCACCGGCGCCGTCTACGACGAGGCGACGATGCGCGAACTCGTGGCGATAGCCGAGGACGTCGACGCGCTGTTGATCAGCGACGAAGTGTACGACCATTTCGATTACTCCGGGACGTTCACGAGCGCGCTATCTATCGACTCCGCACATCGGATCGTCACCAACTCCTTCTCGAAGTCACTCGCGATCACGGGCTTTCGCGTGGGCTACACCGTCCTTCCGGAGCAGCTGGTCGACGACGTAAAAACGCGACACATGCTGGTCAACGTGGCCGGGAGTCGCCCTGCCCAGTACGCCGTCCTGCAGGCCCTACAGGAGACCGGGACGGAGTACTACCGGAAGAACCGCGAGCGGATGCAGGCACGGATCGAGGCGTTCACCCGCGGTCTGGATCGTGCAGGTGCCGAGTACACGACGCCCGAGGGGGTTCTACGTGCTCGCCCGCTTTCCCGACTTTCCGGGGACACTCGCGAACGTCGAGCAGTTGATCGATGACACCGGCGTTGCGGGGATGCCCGGCGAGGCCTTTGGCGGCGCACGCGAGGAGTGGCTACGGTTCGCGCTGCTGTCGCCCCGCGCCGAGGAGGCGGCCGACCGACTCGGAGAGTACTTCGCCTGCACAGCCCTCTCGGGGTAGTCGGACTACGGGTCGGCACTGCTGACCCTTCGCGTCCGCGTGCTCTGGTCGCCCGATCACATATAAACCGACGAGTACACAAGTCCCCGCGCGGTAGCGCCAGCCATGAGTAGTATCGACGTCGAGGCGGTCGACGAGGTCGAGGAGGAGTCCGAAGAGCCGGCCAATGAAGACGTTGCGCCCGTGGATGACGGCGATATGCAGGTAGACGTCGAATCCCGAGCGGAGATCGCACCCGAGACGCCCGAGTACGTCCTGTACGGCGGCAAAGGCGGCGTCGGGAAGACCACGATGGCGGCCGCGACCGCGCTGGCAGCGCCGAGTCCGGGACGAAGACGCTGGTCGTCTCGACCGATCCGGCCCATTCGCTCTCCGATACGTTCGAGACCGACATCTCGCCGCGCCCGGAACGCGTACGCGAGAACGTCCCGCTGTATGCCGCCGAAATCGACCCCGACGACGCGATGGAGGACAACGCCGCGATGTTCGGTGGCGGCGACCCTGCTGGCGGTCCCGAGATGGGTGCAGATGCGGGCGGAGAGGGCGGCATGGGCGGTCTCGGTGACATGCTCGGCGGCGAGGGGCCGATGGACATGCTGATGGGCGGATCGATGCCCGGATCCGACGAGGCGGTTGCCATCCAGAAGCTGATCGAGTACATGGACGACCCGCGATTCGACCGGGTCGTCGTCGACACCGCGCCGACGGGTCACACCCTGCGACTGCTGGAACTGCCGGAGATCATGGATACGATGGTCGGCCGAATCGTCGCCCTGCGCGAACGCTTCAGCGGGATGCTCGACGGCGTCAAGGGGATGTTCGGCGGCGAGGAGGCCACGCAGGAGGAGGGCGTCGACGAACTGCGCGAACTCAGCGACCGGATCGAACGTCTCCGGGCGACGCTGCGGGACCCCGCACAGACCGACTTCCGCGTCGTGATGGTGCCCGAGGAGATGAGCGTCCTCGAGAGCCAGCGTCTCATCGACCAGCTAGTGGAGTTCGAGATTCCCGTCGAGACGGTCGTCGTAAACAAGGTGATGGAGGACCTCGCGGACGTGACAGACGCGGTCGATGCCGACCAGTTCGTCACGCCGAACCTCGACAGTTGCGAGTTCTGCCAGCGCCGCTGGGACGTTCAGCAGGACGCCCTGCAGTCGGCCCAGGACGTGTTCCGCGGGCACGACATCAAGCGCGTCCCGCTCTTTGCCGACGAGGTACGCGGCGAACGGATGCTCAGGATCGTCGGGCAGTGTCTGGCCTGATCAGACGAACCTGAAGACGAGTGCCCACTGACGTGCCGGTGTAAAAGGATCGAAACCTACTTTCTCGACGCCCCTGATGGCCAATCATGACGACTGCGGTCTACTTCGACCTCGACGGGACGCTGCTCGAATACAGCAGCCCATTCGCGGAGCTATTTACACGAACGGTTCCCACCGACGCCAGCGAGGACATGATCGAAACCTACTCCAGAAACGTGCTCGCAGGAATCAGCCAGAGTGACGAAAGACCCTACGAACAGGCGTTCGATGCGGTTCGTGTCGAGTACGACCTCGACGTTGATCCAGCGGCGCTTGCGAAGAAGTATATCGAGACGGAAGCCGACGCGACGCGGTTGTCGCCCTCGGTCCGCGGGCTCGTGGAAGCTATCGCAACACAGCATCCGACCGGCATCCTGACGAACGGCGACGGACGCATGCAACGGCGGAAGATCGAAACGCACGGTCTTGCCGAACTCGTCGATACCGTCATCGTTTCGGGCGAAGTCGGCACGCGGAAGCCGGACAACGGCATCTTCGAGATTGCCAGAGAGCGACTCCCCGCAGACACGTTCGTCTATATCGGCGATACGTTCGAGGAGGATATCGTTCCCGCCCGTGAAGCGGGGTTCGAGACGGTCTACATCGGCGATGACGACCGCCCGGACGCGCCAGTGGCTGCCAGCGACATGGAGGAACTGGCCGCACTACTTCGTCCGTTACTCGACGACTGAGTGTAGGCGCTCACTACACGAACCGCCGCACAACGCCGAACAGTGCGTCCCGGATCGGATCGGGAGTAAGTCGAGCAAGCGAACTCAGTTTCCCGAACGAGCCGACCGGATAGCGCGAGTTGGGATCCGGGCTGTTCGCCGCTTCGAGAATCGTCTCCGCGACCTGTTTCGCCTCGACGGACCCGAACCCGCCGCCCCCGATCAACTGGGTGTCCTCGATCACCGAGTAGAACCAGTCGTACGCGCCCGAGCGCTCCAGCGCTTCCGTCCTGGACTGCACGTTGTCGCTGAACGAGGTGTTCACCGGTCCCGGTTCGACCAGTGCGACATCGATATCGAACGGCTCGACCTCGGGGCGGAGCGCGTCGCTCATCGCTTCGAGCGCGAACTTCGAGCCAGCGTAGACGCCGCCACCGGGATGCGAGACCCGGCCAACGACGCTGGAGACGTTGACGATGGTTCCGCGCTCGCGCTCGCGCATGTGCGGGAGGACGGCCCGGGTCAGCCGATGTGGCCCGTAGACGTTGACGTCGAACTGCTCGTGGACGACCTCGGTTGGGACCTCCTCGATCGGTCCCATCTGCCCGTAGCCGGCGTTGTTGACCAGCGCGTCGACCCGGCCGGTCTCGCTGATAACTCGCTCGACGACCTGGCGTACCTGGTTGACGTCGGTGACGTCCAGAGTCGCCGTCTCACAGCCAGCCTCACCGAGGTCAGCGATATCGTCGGTGTCGCGTGCGGTGGCGTAGACTCTCCACCCGTCGTCGTCGAGAAAGGCCTTCGCGGCCTCGCGTCCGATCCCCGACGAACAGCCCGTGATGAGCACCGTCTTCAGTCGGCCGCCCTCCTGCGGCGGCGTTTCGCTCGTCTCGTCGTCTCGCGTATCGGCCATATACCTCAATTATCAGCCAGGTAATTAAGCATAGGAGAAATCTCCGCAGGGTCGGGCCGACATTCACTCCGTGATCAGGGACTTCGCCTCCTCGGCGTAGGCATCGGCGCGACGCGTCGGTTCGGGAAGCTTGTAGCCCTCGGTGAGTGCCAGCACGAGGTCGGTCACCGTGTCGTTGCTCACCCGATGGCCAGGGCTGACGTACAGCGGGTTGATGTGTCTGTCGGGCGAGTCGTACTGGCGGGTCTGGAGGGCGTGGCCGATCACCGTCCCGTCCGGGGCAGTCACGCTGTCGTCGGCCTCGATGGGAACGCGCTCGCCTTCGGGCAGTCCCTCGACGGACTCGGTCGGCGTCCCACAGAGCAGGTTCTTCGCGACGCCGATGCTGGGGAGGTCCAGAACGACGCCCATGTGTGTGGCGATTCCGGCCTCGCGAAAGTGGATGCGCCCGCTCCCGTCGAACAGGACGAGGTCGGGGTCGACGGAGAGACGCTCGAAGGCGTCGAGAATCGGCCCGCCCTCGCGGAACGCAAGCAGGCCGGGAACGTACGGGATCGAGAGGTCAGTGACGGCGTAGACGCGCTCTACAACCTCACCGCCCCGAGAAACGACGATCGCACTGATCGCCCGGTCGTCCAGAAACGCCTGATCGACGCCGGCGACGAGCGGCAGTTCCTCGCCGAGTACCGACAGCGGGCCGTCGGTGATCGCCGCCGGATCGAACTCCAGGTCGTCCGTGAACGTCGCCGCGGCGGCGATTTCGCGTTGCTGGGCCTTCATCTCCTGACGGCTACTGTCGGGATCGGGAGCGAGGTCGGGACGGGCGAGCGTTGCGGAGTCGGACATCCGTCTTTCAGAAGCGTCCGCGTCCGGGGCCGCCGGGGCCGCCCGGACCACCGGGGCCGCCACCGCCGCCGCCCAGTTGAAGCTGGTTCGGCGTCCGGATCTGTCCTTTCACGTAGTTGCCGTAGGCCAGGCCGACAGCAAGCCCGATCAGGTGCGCAACGTGTGCGACGCCGCCGCCGACGCCCGGCGCGCTGGCCGCGAATATGGAGTAGCCGGCGAACAGCACCGTCAGCAGCCAGATCGGCATCGGGATGATGAAGTAGACGTACACCTTCAGGCTGGGGTTCAGAATCGTCAGGACACCCATGATCGCCAGCGCCGCGCCGCTTGCGCCGAGGACGGGAACGGCGTTACCCATGAGCAGCCCGATTCCGATCTGTCCGAGTCCGGCGAGGATGCCACTCACGATGAACAGCACGGCGAAATCGCGCGATCCGACGTAGTTCTCGACCAGCCGGCCGAAGAAGTAGATCACGATGCTGTTGACCGCGATGTGGAAGAGGCCGCCGTGCGCGAAGATGGAGGTGACCCACGTCCAGACGTACAGCGGGTTGGCCGGATCGAGCGTAAAGAGCGCCTGAAACAGGCCGAGATCGTAGATGCCCGGGTTCCCGGTGATGCCGGTGAACGTCTGGACGACTAGCTGTGCGGCGAACGTGACCCACATCAAGACGAGGAACACGAAGGTCATATTGCCGCGGAAATAGCCGAGCGGGCCGCCCGGTCCCGTGTTGATCCCGAGCCGTTCGGTCAGGCTCTTCGAACTGGTCGAGTCCTCGACGGTGTCGTCGAAGCCGCTGTCGAAGACGCCGTCTGGATCGTTCCACTGGGTGAGGCCCGGACAGTCGTGATTTTCCGGTAGACGATGCTCCGGACAGAACGTGCCGCCGCACTCGCTACAGTTGTACGGCATGTTCTCTTCGCGCCCGCACACGTCGCATTTCGCCATTTGATACACCTTCGGGCGGCCGTCAAAAGGGGTTTGCGGTCCGACGGGCTTCGCGGTTGGTCCGGAGGGATTCGGTTACCGGAGCCGAACGTTCGGAACGTCCGACCGATCGCAGTTCATGGCTCGCCGTGGGTTTTTGATCGTCGACGCCTCACCTACGACCATGCAGGAGTACCAGCGCAAGCAGCTCATCGAGCGCGTCGACCGGGAGGGGTCGACGGTCGGCGCGGAGATCCCGGAGCAGATCTCCGTGCAGGGCGAAGAGATCGACCTCCACGAGTTCGTCTTCGAGATCAAGCGCCGCGACACGTTTCCGGAGAGCGAACGCGAGCGCGTCGACCGGGCGAAAAAGAACCTGCGGCGCGAACGGCTCCAGCGCCGCCAGCGGATCGAGGAGGGCGAGATAACGTTCGAGGAGGGGGAACGAATTGCCCGGAGCATCGTCGGGATCGATCGGGCTCTCAACGCCCTGGAGAGTCTCGAACCCACTGACCTCGAACGCGAGGAGATGGCTCAGGAGGCCGCAGACAAGAAACGCTGGATGTCCTTCCTCAAGCAGGCGCTTGGCCACGAGGATTCGAGTTCGGGACGGCTCGGTAGTACCGGGAGGGGCCGATGACCCCCGACGAGGAGGTCGCCGCCGAGCTAGAGGCCATGGCCGATCTGCTGGAGGCCAAAGACGTCGAGTACAAGCCCCGCGCCTACCGTCGTGCAGCCGAGAACATCCGCGAACATCCTGCGTCCGTGTCGGACCTCGCCAGGGAGGGTGTCGAGGGGCTCGAAGAGATCGACGGCGTCGGCGACGCCATCGGCGCGAAGATCGTCGAGTACACCGAGACGGGGCAGATCGAGGAGCTGAGGAACTTCGCGGCGAGATGCCCGTCGAGATGGACGCGCTCACGCGGGTCGAGGGCGTCGGTCCAAAGACCGTCGGAACGCTCTACCGCGAACTCGGCGTCCAGACCCTCGCCGACCTGGACCGGGCCGCCCGCGAGGGCAAGATCCAGGCGGTACGCGGCTTCGGCGCGAAGACCGAGCAGAACATTCTGGAGAACATCGAGTTCGCTCGCACCGCCCGCGAGCGTGAACTGCTCGGCGACGGCCGCCCGCTTGCTGACGTGCTCGTCGAGTATCTCGCCGACAGCAAGCCGGTCGACCGCCTGCGAGTTGCCGGGTCGATCCGGCGCTGGCGCGCGACAGTCGGTGACGTGGACGTGCTCGTCGGGGGCGACGACAGCGAGGCGGTTCTCGATGTCTTCACCGACTGGGAGCGCGTCGACTCGGTCATCGAATCGGGCGAGAGCAAGGCGAGTGTCAGAGCGGGCGGCGGCGTCCGCGTCGATCTCCGGGTCGTCGTCGACAGCGAGTTCGGCAGTGCATTGCAGTACTTCACCGGCAGCAAGGATCACAACGTCCACCTGCGCAACTACGCGCTCGACCGGGAGATCAAGCTCAACGAGTACGGCGCGTTCGACGTTTCGGCGGTCGACGACCCCGACCGGGACCAGCGCGTCGGCGAGCGGATCGCCGGAGAGACCGAGGCCAGCATGTACGAGGCGCTGGACCTGCCGACGATACCGCCGGAACTCCGCGAGGACCGCGGCGAGATCGAGGCCGCGGCGGCGGGCGAACTCCCCGACCTCGTGACGGAAGCCGATATCCGCGGCGATATCCACACGCACACCGACTGGTCGGACGGCGGGTTCGCCATCGAGGAGATGGTTGCGGAGGCCGCCGCGTTCGGCCACGACTACCTCGCGGTCACCGATCACGCGAGCGGCCCGGGCATCTTCGGCAACACCGGCCTCGACGACGAGGAACTGATCGAGCAGGTCGACGCGGTACGAGCGGTCGCGGAGGACGCCGATATCGACGTGCTGACCGGCGTGGAGGCGAACATCGACGCCGACGGCGGGCTCTCGGTAGGCGAGGACGCAGTGGACGCGCTCGACGTGATTGTCGCCTCGCCACACAGCGCGCTCGACGCCGACATGGGGCCCGCGACCGAACGGCTCACGACGGCGATGGAACACCCGGCGGTAGACGTGTTGGGCCATCCTCACGGCCGTCTGCTCAATCAGCGCGCAGGCCTCGACCTCGACGTGACGGATCTGGCCGCCGTGGCCGCCGAGCAGGACGTCGCACTCGAAGTCAACAGCAACCCCGCGCGCCTGGATCTGTGGGGCCGCCCCGTTCAGGTCGCCGTAGAGGCCGGCGCACCCATCGCTATCAACACCGACGCTCACGGCCCCGGCGAGTTCGGCAACGTCAGATACGGCGTCCACACCGCTCGCCGTGGCTGGGCCGAGGCGGCGGACGTGCTCAACACGTGGCCGATAGAGGAGCTTCTGAACTTCATTCACTGACTCAGATGGCACGCTTTCTGGTCGACGCGATGTGCGGTCGCCTGCCGCCGTACCTCCGGCTCTGCGGTCACGACGCCGTCTACGCGCCCGACCGGGGGCTCGAAGCGGACGACGCAGTGCTCGCGGCCGCCGACGCGGAGGACAGGATCATCCTGACGCGTGATCAGGCGCTTGCCGACCGCGCCGACGAGGCCGTCCTCTTGACGGTCCGGGACACGGAGGGCCAGCTATCCGAACTGGCCGATGCGGGGATCGATCTCACGCCCGCCGAGACGCCCACCCGGTGTGGCCAGTGTAACGGCCCCCTCGAGGCAGTCGAAACGTTCCGGCCGGACTTCCCGGAGTACGTCCCCGACGAGCTACCGAAACCGGGCGAGAAGGAGACGCTCTGGCGCTGTCGCTCCTGTGGACAGTACTTCTGGAAAGGGAGCCACTGGGAGCGGATGGTAGAAACGCTCGAATCTTAACGGTTCGGCTGCCACTCGTCGCAGGCGTCCATGTCGTCCATGACCTGCTCGTTGTAGCCGCAGTACGGCTGCATGCCGTTCGAGGAGTTGACGTATCGGAAGTGCCTGCAGTTTCCGCAGTACGTGTCGCCGACGTTCTTCGAGGGACTCGACTCCGAGGAGGGAGCGTCGTCGTCGAGCGGCGAACTGATGTCGGAGGCGGCTGCCCCCGTCGCTGGCCGTGCCCGAGGAACCGAAGCCGCCGCTGGTATCGTTCGTTTCCCGTGTCGAACTGCTCGTCGACGAGCCGTACGTCCCGGGAGTACGACCCGACTGGTCCGCGCTCTGGCTCTGTTCTGCTCCCCGCGTCACGTTTTTCTGTGGTGTTTCGGACCGGTTCGTCTGCGTCTCGACCTCACCGTCCGGCGTCCCGCCGAGCATGCCGACGCCGCCGAGGCCGCCAGAATCGACCGACGAGCGGTCGACTTCGACGATGCGCGTCTCGCCGCTCTCGGTTCGGACCTCCAGCGAGACGGTGCCGCCGGGGTCGTTGCGCTCTTTGAAGTTTGCGATGCCGACGAACAGACAGCCGAGCGTGATCATGATCCCGAGGAAGTACACGCCCAGCACGTACGGCGTCAGGTTCTGGTTGTAGCCCGCCCAGTCGGTCGGATAGGCGTGCCAGAACAGCGCGACGCCGAGGACGGCGATGCTCGCGCCGATCACCGAGGCGGCGCGGAGTCGATCACTTGCTGGTAGGATCGTCGAAACGCCGAGGAGTATCGCCGGAACGCCGAGGCCGGCCAGTATGCCGCCGATAAGGTTCGGCGTGAACTCCCCCTCGATGCCGAACACAGCGGCGAGGCCGGTCGTCGCGACGAGCATTGCAAGGACGGTCAGCACCGCTCCCGCGAGAAACAGCCCGGTGCCGACGTAGAGCCGCCGGACGTCCCCGACCTCCCCGACGTGGCCTTCGTAAACGTCCGCGAGGCTAGACATGTGCATGGTGTTGTAGCCCCTGCTACATAACAGTACGTCAGACATTCCGTTCTCGGCCGTTCCGGTGCCGTCAAGTATTGGCGTTCGGCGCGGCCGGTGAAAAGAAGGCCATCAAACGATCCAGTGGTAGTGCGGGAGTCGGCGAAACGAAAAACATAATCGCAGGGGCCCAGAACGTCGAGGTATGTCAGACGACGAAACGGAGGATGAAGCACCTGCCGTTGAACTGGGCGACGAGACACCCCTCAAGGGTGCGCCCCTCGCCCGTCCCGCGTCGCGGCTTACCTGGCCGCTCCAGCAGAGCGAGGTCATTCGCCGCGAGGGTGAAACGGAGATCAGAACTCCGGACGGCCCACAGACGCTCGAAACGCTCCTCGGCGACGTCGAGACGACCTACTTCCAGAGCCGACAGGAGTTCCTCGACGACGTCGAGGCCGTCATCGGCGACGGTCCCGTCGCAACCAACTGATACGGTGTGACCGAACTCGCGAGCACAGCCAGACGAACGGTGATGTCGCTCTCCTGGATACAGCGGGCGTTTCTCGCCGCCGGAGGCCTACTTCTACTCTACGAGTACTGGTCGACCGGCGGCCTCTCCGAGCGTGTCGTCCGCGACGTTCTCGTCTTCATCGTCGGCCCCTTGCTGGTGGGTCTTTCACACGGCCGCCGAATCGGCTGGCAGGTCGACCGGACGGCGATCAGAAACACCCTTCTGCTTGCGGCGTTCGTCCTGCCGTTTTACATCGTTGGCTCGACCCTGCCCAGCATCCGCTCGTTCTACCCGATGTGGCACACTACGCTGGCGCTGGGCGAGTTCGTCCCCCACGCCGTCCAGCTATTCTTGCTCGCGCTGGCGACCGAGACCTACTTTCGGGGACTGCTCTGTGTCGGCGTCCGGGAGATCGGATTCAAAGCCGTGTTCATCAGCCCCGTCGTCTACGCCCTGTTGCACGCCGGGAAGCCGCCGGTCGAGTTTCTGCTCTCGGGGCCGACCGACGTGCTCTTCGGTAGCGTCGATTACTACAGCGAGTCGATCCTGCCGTCGGTCGTCGCCCACGGCGCTGGACTGGTGTTGCTCGATTGGCTGGTCCTGCGCGAGCCATTACTGCCTCCGGAACTCGTGCTCCGGGCGCTCAGGTGGCTTCCGGTCCCGCTGTGACTGTCTTGCGCGATACGTACTGTTTTATCCGCGTAGCCAGTAGGAGATGTATGACGCTCCCGTACGATCCACAGCAACTGGACTCCGACGATATCGGCGAGAAACGTGCGACTCTCGAGATGGACCACGAGGAAGCGATCGATCACGTCCGCGAGATCTGTGTGGACGCCGGCTTCGGCGTCCCGGTCGAGTTCTCCCCGTCCGACATGCTCAACGAGAAGGTCGACGCCGACCGCGACCCCTACTACGTCCTCGGAGCCTGCAATCCGGCGATTGCGGACCGCGCGCTCGGCGTCACGAAGTCGATCGGCGGACTCTTCCCCTGCAACATGATCGTCTGGGAGGAGGAACCGGGCACGCAGACCGTCTACCACGTCTCGATCATGCGGATCGCCCGGCTTTCGGGCATGGTGCCGCCCGAGAGCGAGGAGTGGGACAGTATTCTCGACGATACCGGCGAGATGGTCGACGGCGTGTTCGCGAAGATCGAAGCGACCGACTGAGTCTCACTCGAAAGCCACGACGAACTCACCATCATCTAGTAGCCCGGGTAGCTGAGCGACTGGCTCGTCGGGGGCTCTCCTCCGGCCCGTCCACGTCGACCCTGGCGGCACCGGTCTCGTCGACGCCGTATACGATGCCACGGAATCCCAGATCGGCGGCCCACTCGTTGCCATCCTCGTCGACCCCGCCGGTCGCTCCGCCGGCGTAGTACAGGTAGACAACGGTCGTCTCGCCGTCCCAATCGAGCGTATTGCGCTCCTCGACGTTGTATGCGAAGCCGATGATGTCGTCCGAACTCCCGCAGAGGGCGTCGTGTCGCACGTACGCCGCCTCGAACGATTCGACGTACTCGAGGACGTCCTCGTCGCTGAACGACGACGGCGCATCGGGGTACGGGATCGTCCCCACTGTCTCTTTCTCCTGCGTCTCGTCGCCGCGCTCGACGGTGATCGTCTCGGAGTCCTGCTCGCACTCCGGTCGGGTCGGTTCGCCGTCGAATCGGTCACGGATCCGGTCCTCGTCGGGCGTCGATTCGTTGCCGTTCTCCTCGTTCCCGTTTTCAGCAGCGGGACTGCGAGCGCCCTCGCCCAGACAGCCAGCGAGCGCGGCGGTCGTGCCGAGCGCGGCCAGTAGAGATCGCCGTCTCATACCCGGCACTTTCCGGGACCGGAATATTATAGATACCGTAGGCTCAAACAGGCGCTTCACTCTCTCGGACGCCTCGACTGTGCCCGCTCAGAAGTCGCTCAACTGCGACTGGATCCCCGCCACCATATCGGATTTCCGACGCAGGGCCCCGATCGAGATCGGCAGTTGTGACTCCAGTCCCTTGATCCCCTCCCGGAACGACTCCGCGGTGGCGTGCTCGCCCGCGAGCGATGGCGGTATCTCCGCACCAGCCACCTCCCGTCCGGCGTCGGGATCGAACGCGTTGCGAACGCTCTCTCGGATCTGCCAGACGCCGACCGGGGCCCAGTACTCGTCGGTGACCTCACGCAGGACGAGACACTTCGCCTGGCGGCCCTCCTCGGCGAGATGTTCGAGGACGCCGAGGCGGGCGGCGTAGTACGCGCCGGCGGTCTCGTCGACGTAGCCCGTCCGGCCCTCGTAGCCCTCCGAGGCGCTGGCGAGCCAGTAGCCGGAGTCGACAGTCGGGTTCCAGACGCTGCCCGGTGCTTTCATCTCGACCAGTTCGTACTCCCACTGGCCGGGCGTGAGGACGATCCAGAAGCGATTGCCCATGAACTCGTTGTACCAGATCTGGGTCTCGTCGATGCTCGTGGCGTTGCGAAGCGTCCCCGGAGATACTTCCCGATGGTATCGTCGACCGCGGTGATCGACCAGCGCGTCGGGACGAGGCGTCGGTTCTCGCCCTGTCCGAGCGCACCCGCCGAGAGTATCTCGCGGATGTCGTAGACGTCGAAGCCGCGCCGGTAGAGATACGTCATCGCACCCTCGGCCTGCCAGTCGTCGTCTTCGAGGGTCTTCTTGACCGGTCGCGGGACGTAGGGGTTCTCGGTGAGGTCGACGGAGTCGGCGGCGACGTTCGGGCCGGTCGGGGCCGCGATGTCGTCGACATCGACGCCGAGGTCCGGCCGACCGTCGAGGCCGATTTCGACGTCGACCGGACGGTCCGCGATGGCGACCTCGCGCTGTGCTCCGATCATCCCGTCCCAGGCGTCGGCGACCGAGGGGGTCGTCTGCCCGGATCGGCGTCCCGGCGCGTCCACGTCGACGGTCTGCTGGGAGTTCATCAGGCCGGTGCGGCGCTGGAAGACGTCGTCGATGGAGTAGCCCTTCTGGTACCAGCTATCGTCAGTGACGTAGTCGCCCGCGTGTTCCTCGTCGCCGACCGGCGAGAGCACGCCCGTCGAGACGGATGGGTAGTTCGAGTGCCCGACGAACACCGATGGAGACGTGCTGCCGACCATCGTGTCGTCCTGGATGACGTCCTCGAAGCGGTCCTGCACCCGGTCGAGGTACTCCGTGATCTCGTAGGACTTCTCCTCGGCGAGACGGCGACGCTCCGCACGCTCGTCGCGCTCTGCCCGTCGATAAACTCGTCGAGGCGCATTCGCTCGTAGTTCGTGTGTCCGCGCAAAGAATCTTCGTTTCACGGATCACCTACACCCGCCGTCAACGGCGGGACTCCTCGCTGATTTGGGTGGCAGCCACCCGCCGGTCCGACCGAGTAGTCACTGGGAATCAGCGGTCGAGAGCGAGGGAGTCGCTCCGTTCCTGCTGTGGATGCCCATCGCTTCGATCTGCTCTTGATAGCGGTTCCGGATCGTCACTTCGGTCACTTGCGCGACGTCGGCGACTTCTCGCTGGGTCTTCTTTTCGTTACAGAGCAACGAGGCGGCGTAGATGGCCGCGGCGGCGTAGCCGGTCGGCGACTTGCCCGAGAGGAGTCCTTTCTCGGCGGTCGTTTCGATGATTTCGTTTGCTTTCGTCTGTACCTCTTCACTGAGTTCGAGTTCAGAACAGAAGCGGGGAACGTATTTTTTCGGGTCGACGGGTTTCATCTCCAGGCCGAGTTCCTGGGAGATATATCGATATGTTCGGCCGATCTCCTTGCGCTCTACCCGTGAGACCTCCGAGATCTCTTCGAGACTGCGGGGGATGCCTTCCTTCCGGCAGGCGGCATAGAGTGCACTCGTCGCGACGCCCTCGATGGAGCGCCCGCGGATGAGGTCCTCTTTGAGCGCGCGCCTGTAGATGACCGACGCTACCTCGCGTACAGAGCGGGGGACGCCGAGTGCCGAGGCCATGCGGTCGATCTCGCTGAGTGCGAACTGCAGGTTTCGCTCGCCGGCATCCTTGGTTCGGATCCGTTCTTGCCACTTCCGGAGCCGGTGCATCTGGCTCCGTTTCTTCGAGGAGATGGATCGACCGTACGCGTCCTTGTCTTTCCAGTCGATGGTGGTCGTCAGTCCCTTGTCATGCATCGTCTGGGTTGTCGGAGCGCCGACGCGCGACTTCTCTTGGCGCTCCTGATGATTGAACGCCCGCCACTCCGGACCCGGATCGATCTTCTCCTCCTCGACGACGAGACCACAGTCGTTACAGACCAGTTCTCCGCGATCAGAGCTCTTTACGAGGTTGTCAGAGCTACACTCCGGACACTCCCGGACGCCCTCGCTCTCCTCCTCCCCATTCTCCGTCTCTCGTTCGCGCTCCCGCTGGCGGGTGGACCGTGTCATCGCATTTTTATAGTAGTACTACGAACATACTTAAACCCTTGGTGGGGCCCTTGAGGCTATCGGCCAGGTAGTCCCCCGCAGATTCGGCTATCCCGACGCCGTATGGTGAATACCGATAGCAGCTACTGGACCGAAACGGAAACACATATAACTCGAATAGGCTGACCTTGCGTCAATGCCAGTTCACGAGTGTGACGTCGACGAGGCGCGCGAACGGCTTCGAGAGGAGGGTGTCGAAATCGTCGATGGGAACACGGATCACGAGCAGTGGCGGGCCTCGACGGACGGCGCAACGGCAGTCGCCTACGACGAGAAGGTCGTCGTTCAGGGTTCGACCCCGAAAAGATCGAAGCGATTCTCAGAGACGAGAGCGGTCGCGCGCACGTCTACTTCGATGGGGCCTGTCGGGGGAACCCGGGCCCAGGGTCGGTTGGCTGGGTACTCGTGAATAGCGACGGAATCGTCGCCGATGGGGGCGAGCGGATCGGAGAGACGACGAACAACCGCGCCGAGTACGAGGCGCTGATTCGGGCGCTGGAAGCCGCTGACGAGTTCGGCTTCGACATCATCGACGTCCGCGGCGATTCGGAACTGATCATCAAACAGGTCAAGGGCGAATGGTCCGCAAACAACCCCGAACTCCGCGAACTGCGGGTCACGGCCCGCGAACTGCTCGAGAAGTTCGACTCCTGGTCGCTCGAACACATACCCAGAGAAGTCAATAGCCGGGCGGACAAACTGGCAAACGAGGCGCTGGACGATGCCTGAACTACCCGCTGCTGTCGTCGAAGAAGCCGAACGGCTGACTCGGCTGGCAAGAGAAGCCAGCGTCGAGCGCGAACAGGCGGCGTACCTGTCGCGGCGGGACGACACGCTCGCGAACCACGAGTTCGAGGCCCGCGTCCGGTCGGAGGATACTCGCGACGTACTGGTTCTCTACCCGACAGAGTGGCTGGACGACGATATGATACGGCCGGACCGGATCGAGGACACCGACCGTGCCGTCGAGATTCCCCTCTCCGGGCCCGGTGATCCGGACGACTGGGACGAAGTGCGAGCCCACAACGACCGGATCGTCGAGCGCGTCCGCGAGGAACACGGGGACGTGCACGGGGACAACGCGCGGGCCCTCGCCGATTTCATGCAGAACCACTACGCGCGCCGGGTCGAGGCGGCGACGGCCGCAGAGCTATCGGAGTTTCGGACGGAGTACTATCTACGGAATGCCTGGCCGTCGGAAGAACAGAGAAGGGCCGTAGATCGGTCGATATCGCTCGTCTTCGAGACGACCGAGACGAGAGTACCGGAGTACTAGGCCGATCCGTCGACGATGGTTTGTAGCTTGGCTCCTCGTCCGTCTGTCGCCCCGAGTTTCGAGAGCGACCATTCGAGCTGTTCGAAGATAGCGTCTTCTCCGTCCGACGTAAGCTCGTACTGGTTCGTCCGTTTGTCTAGCTCGCTCTTTTCGACCAGTCCGAGTTCGACGAGTTCGTCGAGGTTCGGGTAGAGTCGTCCGTGGTTGACCTCGTCGTCGTAGTACGACTCGAGTTCGCGCTTGATAGCGAGCCCGTACATCGGCTCCTCGGAGAGTATGATCAGTATATTTCTCTGGAACGCGGTCAAATCGCGCACTGTTCCTACATCGGCAACTGTCTGTGCCTCTGACATGGCTGGACGTGAAAAAGAAGGCTGGATATTTAACACTTCTTAACCATTGTGCGATATTATTAGATTATATCTTCAGAATATTACGTGGCTGTGGCTCTGGCGTCCTCAGTACGCGGAAAGCTGACGGCGGATCACGAGACGACGTTCTCGGTTACTAGCGTCGAGAGGATCCCGAAAGTACTTTTTGGCCGCCGGAGCAGTCTACGGTGTATGACGAATCTCTGGGAAGACCTCGAAACCGGCCCGAACGCGCCGGACGAGATCTACGCAGTCGTCGAGTGTCTCAAAGGCGAGCGCAACAAGTACGAGTACGACAAGTCCGTTCCGGGCGTCGTCCTCGACCGTGTGCTTCACAGCAACGTTCATTACCCGAGCGATTACGGCTTTCTGCCCCGCTCGTACTACGACGACGAGGACCCGTTCGACGTGCTTGTCCTCGTCGAGGACCAGACGTTCCCCGGGTGTGTGATCGAGGCCCGACCGGTCGCCATGATGAAGATGGACGATGACGGCGAGCAGGACGACAAAGTGATCGCCGTGCCGACGGAAGACCCCCGCTACGACCACATCGAGGATCTGCAGGATCTGCCCGATCAGTTGCTCGACGAGATCGACGAGTTCTTTTCCACCTACAAGAACCTCGAAGCCGGCAAGGAAGTCGAGACGCTGGGCTGGGAGGACAAAGCGGCCGCCAAAGAGGCCATCGAGCACGCGATGGATCTGTACGACGAGAACTTCGACAGCCCTCGTAACTGACTGCGGTTCTTTTCACCTCTTTTCGTCCCGACAGTGCTGGCCGATACTCCGGAGTTATTCTCCGCTCCGGACCCATTCGTTATGAGCATGAGTAATTTTTTACCGATAGAGCGGGTAGTCTCAGGTGATGGCTACCAGTAATTCCGCTCCTGCCGACGTCGACGAAGGGATCAACGGTGACTCGTCGTCCGAGCGGAGTCGCCCGGAGATGTCCTTCGGAATCGACCATCTGACGGTTGTCCCGGAGAACTTCGATCCGGAAACCGGCCGAGTCGAGCAGTGATTGGTTCCCGGAGCATCCGGACCGACCGAGACGACCGCAAGGATTGACGCGATCCGTGACGAGCGGTTGCACTGACAGTGAAAAGAACCTTCTTGTAGCAGTCCAATCTAACCTATCGTATGGGTCTATTCGATCGGCTACGCGGTGACGACGTGCCGCGGGTCGCGTTTTTCGGCATCGACGGCGTGCCGTACAGTTTACTCGCGGACCGCTACGACGAGTTCGAGAACTTGGCAGCGATCGCAGAGGAAGGCGCTGGTGGACCGATCGACAGCATCGTCCCGCCCGAATCGAGCGCCTGCTGGCCGAGTCTGACGACCGGGAAGAACCCCGGACAGACCGGCGTCTACGGCTTTCAGGACCGCGAGATCGGTAGTTACGACACCTACGTCCCGATGGGGCGTGACGTCCAGGCCGAGCGCGTGTGGGACGTCGCCCAGGAGAACGACCGGAAGGCGACGGTGATGAACGTTCCCGTCACCTTTCCTCCCCAGCGGAACGTCCAGCGGATGGTCTCGGGCTTTCTCTCACCGAGCATCGACAAGGCCGCGTATCCGGAGGAACTCGCGACCTATCTCGACGGGATCGACTATAGGATCGACGCGAACGCAAAACTCGGCCACAGCGAGGACAAAGAGGAGTTCATCGAGAACGCCAACGAAACCCTCGACCGTCGGTTCGAGGCGTTCTCACACTACATCGAAGAGGACGACTGGGACCTGTTTTTCGGCGTCTTCATGACGACCGATCGGGTCAATCACTTCCTGTTCGAGGACTACGAACGCGACGGCGAGTACAAAGAGGAGTTCCTCGACTTCTACCGCAAACTCGACGACTACCTCGGCCAGTTACGTGAGATGCTCGCCGACGACGTCACGATGGCCGTCGCCAGCGATCACGGCTTCACGACACTGGACTACGAGGTCCACCTCAACGCCTGGCTCCAGCAGGAGGGCTGGCTCTCCTTCGAGGACGACGACCACGACGAACTGGGCGACATCGCGGACGACACCACCGCCTACTCGCTGATCCCCGGTCGGTTCTACATCAATCTGGAGGATCGGGAGCCACGCGGGAGCGTCCCCGAAGCGGAGTACGAGGAGGTCCGACAGGAACTCAAAGCTGAGCTCGAAGGGCTCGAAGGCCCGGACGGCGAACCGGTTGCAAAACGCGTCGTCGAGAAAGAGGACGCGTTCCGGGGCGACCACGACGACATCGCGCCGGACCTGGTCGTGATTCCGAACGACGGCTACGACCTGAAATCGGGGTTCAAAGGACACGGCGACGTGTTCGGAACGGGGCCACGAAACGGGATGCACACGTTCCAGAACGCCTGTCTGTTCATCGACCACCAGGACGCAGAGATCAAGGACGCCGACCTGCTCGATATCACGCCGACACTCCTCGAACTGCTCGATATCGACTTCGACCGTCCTGACTACGACGGCGCGAGCCTCGTGTAGGAGCAGGTATCGGTTTTGCGGTCGGCCTGACGCTCAGAACAGGTCTTCCAGTTCGTCGTTCTGGAACTGATCGCCGGGAGCTCCCGGCCGCTCCGTTTCGCCGCTGTTCGCCTCTTTTGCGCGCTGCATGAACTCCTCCATTCGCTCGGAGCGCTCGACGCCGGACAGCAAGACGAGCGCTGCAAGCCGGTCCGACTCCAGCGGGAAGTCCCCGCCCCGGACCTGCAAACTCCCGGTCTCGTCCTCGACCATTCGCCGCGCCCGTTCGACGCCCTTCCGGGGAGCGCCTCCGGCTTGCCGGCGACGACCAGGAGTGCGGCGTCCGCCGTCCGCGCATCGGGAAGGCTCGTCCCGGTAAACAGCGCCTGTCGGGCGGTGCTCATCGCCGTGTTAATGTTGTCGGCGCTGTCCTCGCTTGCGGCCGCACTCGCGTAGCCGAGCGCCGAGATTTCGCCCTCCCGGAACGTGTTGATGACCTCGCTGGAGTCGACGACGCTTTCGCCGACTCCATCGACTGCCTCGCCCGACGCCAGCAAGAGGCCGACGCGCTGTGCGATGGCGTCGTTGATGGCGTCGAAGGCGTCGCCGACGCTGTCGCCCGAGCCGTGCCATGCGTCGTTGTCGACCAGCAGCGTCGACTCCGCCTCCCGGACGAGCGTCTTGAGCGACCGACCGGCGTTGGCCTGATAGAGCGCTCCTTCGTCGCGCCCCGGCAGAACGCCGAGGGCATAGACGGGGACCGAGTAGATCCGGCTGAGTTCCCGCGCGAGCACCGGCGCACCGCCGCTCCCGGTCCCGCCACCGAGCCCGGCGACGACGAAGATACCCTCCGCCTCTGCGGTAATCCGGCCGTCGAGTTTGCCCATCACCTCGCCGACGTCCTCCTGCATGATCTCCGCACCGAGTTCGTTGTCGCCCCCGACGCCGTGTCCGTTTACCCGTGCCTGCCCGACCAGACACGTATCGATCGAGAGCGACTGTAGATCGGCTTTCGCACTGTTGACGGCGAGCGCGCCGCGAACTGCGCCAAAGCCCATTCGTTCGTCGAACTCGGCCAGCGCCTGGGTAACTTTGCCCCCGGCCTGTCCGACCCCGACTAGTACGACCTTCATGACATCAGGGTGTTACTGGACCGGTATCAACCTTCCCCCGCTCCGGATACCGCCGCTGTCCGCGACATCGCTTGCCACAGATTTATACCGCAACGGGCGGCCAACACCGCCGTGACCGACATCGACACCGTCGACGAGCGGCTTCGCGCCGTCGAGCGAGCGATTTCGGACGGCGACGCCGACGTCGAACTGACCGACCCGACGGGCGAACTGGGGGAGCGAATCGAAGCACTCGAAGCCGAGGTCGCAGACCTCGACGCTGCCGTACAGGCCATCAGAGGCTATGTCGGCCACGTCCGGTCGGTCGACGAGTCAGTCGAGCGCGAGGCCGACACGGCGCTCGCCGCCGTCGACGACCTCCGGGACCGAGTTGACCGGCTGGAAGGTGGCAACCGCACCGGAAGCGACCGCTCGCACTCTTCCGAACCCTCGCAGCCAACTGATCCCTCGCAGTCGGCTGACCCCGCCCCTGCAGAGCGACTGTCGGAGGGCCCGGATGAGACCGAACGCGGCGTTGCAGACGGGCCGGGTGCTGCCGACCGCGGTGCTACTGCTCCCGATGCCGATGGCCTCGATGCTGCTGATCCCCCCGCCGAGACGCCCTCCGACCGATCCGAGACGCCGCCCCGCCGGGACGTAGCTGATCGTTCGGAGCCGTCCGGATCACGCGGCGCGCCGACCCGTTCACGCCGGCCTGCCGCGGCGGACGGCGGGGCTATCGACCAGCGACGCCCAGCGCCGGCATCGTCAGGGCGGGGCTCTCCAGCACACTGTCCGTACTGCCAGCATCCACGACAGCCCCCGAAGCGACGCCCGAGAGGCCCAGGGTCGACTCCGGAGCGGGGACCGGAACAGAAACGGGAACGAATTTCCAGCGGGACCGAGGGTAGCGGAGCGTCGGAGAGTACGACCGATCCGGTCGAGGATGTCGACGAAGACGGACTCGTCGACCGACTCCGGGACAGGCTCTGACGATGGGGTCTGACGTCGAAACGACCGTCTCCGCGTTGCTCGACCGAGTGCGTCGGAAGCGGAACGAGGATGGGGAGTCCGCCTGTGGCTGTTGCCCCTCGTTCGAGGCCGACCGACTCGTCCTCGATGCCGCGGATTGCCCGGACGAGGGCCGACTCGCCGGGAGCGAGGCGTGTCGGGCAACGGCAGTCGACGCCCTCACCGACCGTGATGTCGAGACCGTGCTGGCGCGCTCGGACGGCGTCGACCGGATCTACGACGGGCGTGCCGCCGCACTGCTCGTCGCCGCCGGTCGGTTCGTCGAGCGAGTCGCGGTCCACGATGCCGCACTGGCAGATACCGGCCGGTCCGATCCGATCCGGGCGTGCCGGGCGGCGATGGCGAGAACACCCCCGTCTCGCAGATCGCGGCCGAGACCGGTCTCGCGGCGGTCGTCGAGTCGGTCGAGGGCTACGAGGACGCACTCAGGCCACACCTTCGATCCGTGGTTGCCCGGGCCCGCGTCGAGGCGCGACCGCCGCCGGGCATGGCCCTCGCCGAGACGCGCTCGCTCGGGACCGAGAGCAGGGCCCGCATCTACCGGGACCGGGCGACGGGTAATCGTCGGTATCATCTGGTACCTGCGGCGACGGAGCTCTCGCCTGCCCGGAAGCGGTGCCTCGCCGAGGCCTACGATCGGCTGGCCGCGGGTGCCATCGAGGGCGGTGATCGCGCACCCGGGCGGGCCGTTCGAGCAGTGAGCGAGAGCGACGACGATATCGCGCTCCTCTCGCAAATCCTGACCAAACACACCCGCGAGTTCGGCGTCGTCACCGATCTGCTCTCGGATCCGGCCGTCTCGGACGTGTTCGTGACGACGCCGGTCGAGTCGACGCCGATCAGGGTGCTGTACGATGGAGAGCGACTGGCGACGAACGTTCGGCTTACCGAGGACGGCGCGGCCGCCTTCGCCTCGCGCTTCCGCCGAGCCAGTGGTCGCGCCTTCTCTCGGGCGAGTCCGACGCTTGCGGCCACGGTGTCCGCCGGCGAGTCCGCAGGCTCGGTTCGTGTCGCGGGCGTCACGGACCCAGTCAGCGACGGAACTGGCTTCGTCTTCCGGGATCATGGCGACGAGGCGCTAACGCTCCCAGCGCTCGTCCGAAACGGGACGATGCCGGCCGATGCGGCCGCGTTGCTCTCGGTCGCCGTCCGTCGTTCGGCGGCCGGACTGATCGCCGGAACCCGCGGTGCTGGCAAGACGACCACGCTCGGCGCACTCCTCTGGGAACTCCCGGCTGGGACCCGAACCGTCGTCATCGAAGACACGCCAGAGCTACCGGTCGAGCAGTTACAGGAGACGGGTCGTGACGTCCAGGCGCTCGAAACCGCCGTCGACGTCGAGAACGGTCCCGGAATCTCGCCGAGCGAAGCGTTACGAACCGCGTTACGGCTCGGCGAAGGAGCGCTCGTCCTCGGCGAAGTCCGGGGCGAGGAAGCACGCGTGCTCTACGAGGCGATGCGAGTGGGCGCAAGCGGGAGCGCGGTGCTCGGAACCATCCACGGCGACGACGGCGAGTCGGTCCGCGAACGGGTCGTCTCCGACCTCGACGTCCCGGAGTCTTCGTTCGCCGTCACAGAGTTCATCGTCACGCTCGAACCGTATCAGGGACCGGATGGGCGGGCGCGTCGCGTTCGCTCCATCGAGGAGTTGCTCGTCACCGATGACGGCGTGGCGTTCGCGCCGCTGTACGAACTCGATGCAGGAACGCTGGAACCGACGGGACGGATCCAGAGAGGCGAGAGCCGACTGGTTGACAGTCTCGCCCGCTCGGACGAGTCATACGCGAATATCCGGACGCTCCTCGATCACTGGGAGACTGTCCTTCGAACGCTCGCCGAGGGCAACCGGACCCGCCCGCAGGACGTCGTCGACGCATACGCCCGTCAATCGCCATCGCCCGGCCGTGGTGACGGATGATGTGGGTCACGCTCGTGCAGGCGCTCGCACGGCTGTATCCCCCTCTGTCAGCGCCGGCGAGGAACTGCGACGCTCGCTGTCGTTTCTGGGCGATCCCGTCGCGCCGGAGACCGTCGTCCGGGCGGGCTACGGTGGTGCACTGCTCGTCGCCTGTCTCCTGACGCCGGTCGGCGCGGCTCTTACGGGGCTTCCCGTACCGGTGGTAGTGCTGGTCGCTCTGACGGCGGCGCTCGGAGTCGCACATCTCGTCCACGAGGGGCCGACGCTGTTGGCGGCCGCCCGCCGCTCGCTCGCACTCGGTGCCGCGCCGGGCATCGTCGCCCGTGCGGTGCTCCGGATGCGGATCACGCCGACCACTGAATCCGCGGCGACGTTTGCGGCGTCGACCGGCGAGGGGCCACTGGCCGACAGCCTCGCGGAACACGTCCGGCGGGCACGAGGCCATCCCGGTTCGGGCTTCGAGTCGTTCGCCGCCGAGTGGGACGACTGGTTTCCCGAACTCGGTCGAGCGGTGACGCTCGTCGCCACGGCGGCGGACGCCCCGCCGGGCGAGCGGCCCCGTTCGCTTGACCGATCGCTCAGGACGGTGCTCGACGGGACACGTGATCGGATGGCTGCGTTCGCAAACGAGATCCAGGGCCCGGCGACCGGACTGTACGCCTTCGGCGTCCTGTTGCCACTCGCACTGATTGCGGTCCTCCCAGCGGCGGCAACGGCCGGTGTCCCCGTCACGGCGACGATGCTCGTAGTCGTCTACTGGCTGGTCCTGCCCGGCGTCGTCCTGCTCGGTTCGGTCTGGCTACTGTTGCGGCGACCCGTCGCGTTTCCACCCCCAGTAGTCGATCGGTCACATCCGGAGGTCGACGGCGAGTGGTGGCTACCCGTGCTGGCGGCTCTCGGAGCCGGTCTCGCCGTCGGCTTCGTCGGTTCCATCCTGCTCCCGCCGTGGTCGGTCCCGCTCGCCGCCGTCGTCACCGGTATCGGCTCCGGACTGGTCGCGTGGTTCCGGCCGGTCGTTCGTGTCCGGAACCACGCTCGGGCGGTGGAGTCGGGCCTCGTCGACGCCCTGTACCTCGTCGGGCGCGAAGTCGGAACAGGGAGCGCAGTGGAGACGGCCATCGCTCGCGCCGGAGAGACGTTGGACGACGAGACCGGTGCGGTGCTCGCGGACGCAGTACGCCGACAGCGCCAGCTCCGCATCGACGTCCGGACGGCCTTTCTCGGCGAGCAGGGCGCTGTCGCCGACGTGCCGAGCCCCAGAGTACAGAGCACGGCAACACTCCTCGCGCTCGCGGCGCGGGAAGGGCGTCCCGCGGGCGGCGCTATCGTCTCGATGGCGTCACATCTGGAGGAGCTCCAGTCGGTCGAGAGCGAGGCGAAACGACAACTGGGCCGGATCACCGGGACGCTCCGAAGCACGGCGACCATCTTCGGCCCGCTCGTCGCGGGCGTCACCGTCTCGCTCGCTGGCGAGATGGGCGGACTCGGCGCGACGAATAGCCAGAGCGCCGCCGTTCCCGTCGCGGTGCTGGGTCCGATCGTCGGTACGTACGTGATCGTCCTGACGACGATTCTGACGGCGCTCGCTGTCGGGCTGGAGAACGGCCTCGACCGTCCTCTGGTCGGCTATCGCGTCGGTGGCGCCCTGCTCTGTTCGGTCTGGGTGTTTCTCGCGGCGTACGTCGCCGGCGGCCTGTTCGTCTGAGCGGTCCGCGGGTTTATCTACGAAGCCGCGGCGATGGCAGGCCATGATCGAACTGGCCGGCGACCTCTGGACCGCGGGAGCGCTCCCCGCGACGGCACTGATCGGACTAGCAGCACAGTCGCGTGGACGCACAACCCACGACGCGAGCGGGCAGCAGCGGCAGTCGACGTCATCAGTGAGAGTCCGCAGGTCTCGACGGGGACGTACCCGGTGTCCGCGGATGCGATCCGGATCGAACCCGACCGGATAGCAAGCAGACGGGCAGCGACTGTGACCTGCGAGCAGGTTTCGGCCGAGATGACGCCCGTCCGTGACGGGACACTGCTCTGGGAGCTACTACAGGGTGCACGCCCGGACCACCTGTTCGACACGGCCTCGGCGTTCGAGGCGAGCGTCGAAGCGGCCCAGGATCGGACAGCCGAGTGGCAGATGGATGTCGACGAAGTACGCGTCAGACCGGTCCGATGGCAGGGTATCGAGGTGACACTGGTGGGGACCTGAGCGTCCCGAGAGACAACGGCTATGTGCGCCCGGCCGTACCGATCCGATATGTTGCAGGACCAGCGCGTAGACGTCGAGGGGCTCTCTGTCGAGGGGCTTCGGGCGGAGTACGACGAGGAACTTCGAGCCGTCATCGAGAGCGTGGGACGCGACACAGTCGTTGCGGAGACCGAGGTCGACCCCGATACGGTGGCGGCGCTCGCTGATGGAGAGTCCACGTCGATCGCACTTCCCGACGCCGCCGCGATACTCGCACTCGGCGAGGCGTATCCTGACGCGGAGACCATCGAGACGATGGCGTGTGAACATCTGTTGCTCGGGATGTCGATGGCCGTCCTCGACGTGGATTCGCTCGCGGGTGAACTGTCGCTCGACCTCTCCGCAAAAGAGATCCAGCAGAAACTGGAACGACGCGCGCCGATGACGCTTGACGAGTTCGTCGCGATCGAGTACGTCATCGCGGATCGACAGGTCTGAGAACCAGCACTCGCACCAAAACGTGGGATTAACACGTCGTAGCCCGAAGCACCCGTATGCGCGTTGCGATTCTCGGATGTGGTTACGTCGGGATCGAACTCGGTCGACAGCTTTCGACGTCGGGCCACGAGCCGTTCGGCGTCAGGCGCTCGGACGAGGGGATCGATGCCATCGAAGCGGCAGGCTTCGAGGCGGTCCGGGCGGACGTGACCAGCCCTGATGAACTGGCGACCGTGCCGGACGTCGATGCGCTCGTCTTCGCCGCGAGTTCGGGCGGACGCGGTGCCGACGCCGCCCGCGACATCTACGTCGATGGGCTCCGGACTGCGATCGAGACATTCGGTGAGCGCGACCGATCGCCGGAACAGCTCGTTTACACGTCGAGTACCGGCGTGTACGGCGACCACGACGGCGACTGGGTCGACGAGACGACGCCGCTCGATCCGACGACCGAAAAGACCGAAGTGCTTGCGGAGGCCGAAAGGATCGCGACAGAGGTCGCCCGAGAGTACGGAATCGACGGGACTGTTGCCCGGTTCGCCGGGCTCTACGGACCGGACCGGTACCGACTGCAACGATATCTCAACGGTCCCGTTACCGAAGGGTATCTGAACATGGTACACCGGGACGATGCCGCGGGTGCCGTGGCATACCTGCTGGAGACCCGGCCGGCGGCGGACACGTTCGTCGTGGTTGACGACGAACCGGTCTCGAAGTGGGAGTTCGCGGACTGGCTGGCGGCGGAGTGCGGGGTCGACGCCCCGCCGAAACGGACGAAAGCGGAGCGACTCGACGATCCGGGGCTCTCCGAGGCCGCACGGCGACGCATCCTGACGAGCAAGCGCTGCTCGAACGACCGACTCCGCTCGTCGGGCTACGAGTTCGCGTACCCGACCTATCGGGAGGGGTATCGGGCCGCAATCGAGGCGTATCGGGCCGACTGACTCTCCTCGGTAGCGTCGCCAAGATACTTGCTCGAAGCGGATCGTACATATACCCTTGGGCGAACTTTCATGCCCGGTCGGGGTCTCACAACGACTATGCGGTACGCCATGGTCCGTCGTGGCGTCGTTGACGACGCGCTCCGTGCCGTCGACGTTGACACGACGCTCCTGCTCGGCGGTGCCGTCGTAGTGACGCTTTTAGGTCTGACATGGCTGCTGATCCGCTGGTTTCGACGCTCGCCCGGCTACCGCTTCCAGCGCATGCTCGGGGGATACGACAGCGTCGACGTGTTGATGCACCCGAACCCGGATCCCGACGCGATGTCCTCCGCGCTGGCGGTCTCCTTTCTCGCAGACACCGTCGATACCGACACACGACTCCTGTTTTCGGGCCAGATCAGACATCAGGAGAACCGGGCGTTTCGCACTGTTCTCGACGTCGATCTGACGCGGATCGAGTCCGCCGAGGAGATAGAGAGTGAGGGACTCGTCCTCGTCGATCACAACCGCCCACGGGGTTTTTCCGGGGCAGAAGGGCTCTCTCCGGATGCATTGATCGATCATCACCCCGGCGGCGGTGAAGCCGAGTCGTTCACTGATGCGAGGACGAACTACGGTGCCTGTGCGACGATTATGGCGGAGTACATACGTGGGATCGGTGCCCAACCCGATGAGGACGACGACGAGGTCGACCTCCCCGTCCCCTGGGAGGTCTCGACGGGACTGCTGTACGGCATCCAATCGGATACGGACCACCTTACGAAAGGCTGTACACCGTCGGAGTTCGAGGCAGCGGGCTACCTGTTCCCGGGAATCGACGAGGACGCGCTCGACCGGATCGCGAACCCGGAGGTGAGCGCGGAGACCCTCGAGATCAAAGCGCGGGCGATCCGCGAGCGGACAGTGAGGGGGTCGTTTGCGGTCGCGGACGTGGGCAACGTCTCAAATATCGATGCCATCCCCCAGGCCGCTGACGAACTGCTCACGCTGGAGGGGGTGACGGCGGTCGTCGTCTACGGCAACCGTGATGGAGAACTCACACTTTCGGGGCGTTCGCGCGACGACCGGGTCCACATGGGCGATGTCCTCTCCGCGGTCACGTCGGACATTCCCATGGCGAGCGCCGGGGGCACGCACGCATGGGCGGCGGCCAGATATCGATCGCACATATGGAAGGCATCGGGCCGTCCGAAGGGATCTCGGAGGAGCAGTTCACCGATCGCCTGTTCAGTGCGATGTCGGGCGACATCTAGTGTACTTTTCGGGCCCAGGCCCCAACGTTGGGTATGGCAACGAGCACAGGAACGTGGTCGTACCGCGACCGGTTTCACGAGTCGTTCGGCCGGACGTATTTCCGGCGGTTCGGCGACGGGCTGGTCTCTTCGATCGGGATCGGAACCTATCTCGGTGACCCGACTGACGACGTCGACGAGCGCTATTACGAGGCGATCCGGACGGCGCTGGAGGGGGATCAACGTCGTCGACACCTCGATCAACTACCGCTGCCAGCGCAGCGAACGGGTCGTCGGAGACGCACTGGCTGACGCTGACGTGGACCGCGAGGCGGTCGTCGTCGCGACAAAGGGCGGGTTCGTCCCGTTCGACGGTGACCGACCCGACGACCCGGGCCAGTACGTCCTCGAGGAGTACGTCGACAGTGGACTCGTCCCGCGGGACTCGCTCGTCGGCGGGCAACACTCCATCCATTCCGACTTCCTCGACCACCAACTCGACCGGTCTCTGGAGAATCTGGGGCTCGATACGATCGATCTGTACTACGTCCACAACCCCGAGACACAGCTAGCCGAGCACTCGCAGTCAGCGGTGTACGACCAGCAGAGGCCGCCTTCGAGCGTCTCGAAGAGCGTGCGGCGGCCGGCGATATCCGTCGGTACGGCGTCGCCTCGTGGGAGTGTTTCCGGGTTCCGCCGGACCACGAGCGCTATCTGTCCCTGTCGGAAGTGATCTCGCGGGCCCGGTCGGCGGCCGAGACGGTGGGCAACACGGCGACGCATCTCCGGGCGATCCAGTTGCCGTTCAACGTGGTGATGGCTGACGCGTTCAGCGTCGAGGCGCACGACTCGCCGGACGGCCGACAGAGCGCGCTCTGGTTCGCCAAGGAGGCTGGACTGGACGTCTTCACCAGCGCGAGCATCGCACAGGGAGAGCTGCTGATAGTCTCCCGGAGGATATCGCGGCCCGTCTCGATGGCGACACGACGGTACAGCGAGCGATCAACTTCGCCCGAAGCGCTCCCGGCGTGACGTGCTCGCTCGTCGGCGCGAGTTCGCCAGCACACGTCGAGGAGAACCTCGCGGCCGGAAGCTACGATCCGCTCGGTGCCGACGCGTTCGACGCCGTCTTCGAGTAACTCAGCGGATCTCCTTCCAGCGGCCATCACAGTCCGGACAGACGCGAACGGAGCCGATCTCGTCGGGATCGTTCTCCGTCTTCAACTTCTCTTCGCAGTCACCGCAGACGACCCGCTCGTACGTGTCCTTCTCCAGACTCCCGTCACGTAACGCTTTGCGGACCGATTTCATACTCCCAACAGATGTAACCAACCTGCAAAAAGACCGGGGGTTGGTGTCACAAAACCGTCCTGACCGGCCTGTCCGGAAACGACGGCCGGAAACGCCGAGGTTTTGAAGCCACAGACCAACAGGGTTTGATGGAATACGTGCAGGAGCGGATTGCAACGGTGCACGACTTCACCGGTCCCAGACCGACGGCTCCGACGGATAGCAGTGCTGTAGTCGTTCCCATGACCCATCGTGAGTACGGAGCACCCGCCGCCGAACACATTCTCTCGACGCTCGCAACCGTCGGCCCCGACCGTGTCGTCGTTCCGCTCAGATCGCCCCCGAGCGTGTCGAGCAGTTCCGATCCTGGCTCGACGGGTTCGACCTCGACGGGTTCGACCTCGACGTTCGACTCCTCTGGTGCAACAGTCCTCCCGTCGAATCACTACTCGCCCGGAACGGCATCCCGACCGACCGAGGGAAGGGTCGGGACGTCTGGCTCGCGCTGGGCGTAGCGGCCGCCAACCACGAGTACGTGGCGGTCCACGACGCCGATGCGACGACCTACTCGGACGCACACGTCCCCCGCCTCCTCGCGCCGCTTGCCCAGGGCTACTCGTTCTCGAAGGGCTACTACGCCAGAATCGAGGATGAGCGCCTGTACGGCCGGCTGTTCCGCCTGTTCGTCGCGCCGCTGGTCCGCGCGCTCAGTGATCGACAGCAAGCGCCAGTGTTGCGATATCTCGACGCCTTCAGATACGCACTCGCCGGCGAGTTCGCGATGACCGCGGAGTTCGCCCAATCGATCCGGGCACAGCCGAGTTGGGGGCTGGAAATCGGGACGCTCGGCGAGGCGTTCGACCACTCCGGCTTCGACGGGACGGCCCAGGTCGATCTCGGCTACCACGAACACGACCACCGAGCAGTCGGCGGCAACACCGGTCTCGCCGACATGGCCGAACACGTCGGAGCCGCCCTGTTTCGGGTCCTCGCCGACCACGACATCGACGTCGCGTACGAATCCCTGCCCACAGCGTACCGGACGGCAGCAAACCGGCTGGTCGACCAGTACGCCCTCGATGCCTCGCTCAACAACTTAGAGTTCGATGCCGAGGCCGAGCGCGAACAGATCGAAGCCTACGCCGGAGCCGTGGGGCCGCCGGATGTCGACGGTCGCCTTCCCGCCTGGAACGACGCGCCGATCTCGCCAGCAGATGTCGAACGGGCAGGGCGAAGAGCGCTCGATCGGCCCGCCGTCCCGTCCGGCGAGGAATGAGATCCGAGAAGACAGGGAAACGACTAATGGCCCGCGCGACGGGCCATCGACTATGACTGCAACGCTCGACGACCTCGCAGGCGTCGTCGACCTGTTCGATGGCCTGACGCGGGCCGAACTGGCACAGGCGCTCGTCGAGCTCGGCGCTCGGCGGGGAGACACACCCGACGAGGAGGCGATCGATGCGACGATTCAGGAGGCCGTCGACGCGTACTATCTCGTGCGGTACGAGGGAACCGACGAAGAGCGTCTCGTGACCGGGCCGGCCGCGTTCCCGACGCTTCCCGACCACGCCGAGGACCTGCCACACATCATGGAGGTTCCCGACCGGTCACTGGACCGTGACGATCTGGGCGATATCGTCGCCGATCGTCTCCAATCGGACGCCGACGCGGCCATCGACGCCGGGGACACCGACCGGGTCGAGAGCCTGATCGACGTCAGTTACGACGTCGAGGCGTGGGCTCCAGTCGATCTCGGCGGCGTCCGCGACCGACTCGACGAGCACGCCACGACGACTGCGGAGTAGCCACTGGCGGACGGGGACAGGACGGATTCTGAAACGCTATACATCCGGAGTCCGTATCGAACGGTAGCGACCGATCGATGCAACTGGATCTGGACCGCGTCGCGGCGTACGAACCGTGTGCGATCACCGACGAGCCCCACGATGCGGCAGTGCTCGTGCCGGTGATCGAGCGCGACGGTGAGAGCTATCTCCTGTTTACGAAACGCGCCGACCACCTCGGGGAGCATCCGGGCCAGATGAGCTTTCCCGGTGGCGGCCGCGAGCCAGAGGACGCCGATAGCCGCGAGACGGCGCTTCGGGAGGCGAACGAAGAGATCGCACTCGACCCGGCCGACGCCAGTATCGTCGGGCGACTCGACGACATCCGGACGATCACTGAGTACGCGGTCACCCCCGTCGTCGCACGCGTCCCGGATCGCCAGTACGTTCCCAACGAGTCGGAAGTCGCCGAGATCATCGTCGTGTCGGTCTCCGCACTGCTCGCCTCGGAGAACTACGAAAGCGAGTTCCGCGATCACCCACATTACGGGGAGATCGTGATCCACTACTTCCACGTCGACGGCTACACGATCTGGGGGCGACCGGCCGGATCGTCGTCGACTTCCTGGAGCGAACGACTAACTGGCGCGCTCCCGAGCGGATCGACCGCGATCTGGCCTGACTGGTGCTACGTTCCGTCCGGTTTCTGCAACATTCCGCTACTCTCGGCCAGTTCGCCACGGTGAATCGCATAGTCGATCACGCGCTCACACTCCCCGGGCGTGACCTCGTAAGCCGAACTGGCCAGCGTCTCGAACTCCGAGCGATCGACCGGAAACTCACGGTTCTGTAGCAGTCTGACGACCCTGTTGTACGTCTCCGTGTCAGGACGTTCAGGGGTGCTCTCCGCTGTCGGGTCTTCGCATGGCTCGTCGGCTCTCTGAGACTCACCCGTATTCTCCGGAGCGGCTATCGGGTCGTCGTGCGCACCTGTGGGCTCGTCATCGACCACTGGCTCGGATTGCTCGTCGGCGTCTGCCGGCGGTATTTCGATCCCCTCGTCGAATCCTGTGGACTGGCTTCCGGTCGAGGCCTCTGCGTCGGCTGTGACAGCCTCGGTAGCGCTTGGAGACGTCTCGTCGGGATTGCTGTCGTCTCTACTCCGCACCGTGGTTGGCTGCCCCGTCGACTGTTCGGCGGCGACTTCGTCAGTATGGCCTCGTGATCTGGTGCTTTCGTCTGCCACGTCGAGCGTTATCTCTGTCTCTGCACCCGGCCAGTCGAGTCTCCGGAGTGCGGGTTCGAACACCTTCTCTAGCTTTCCCTTGCAGGAGGGACACAGCGCCGCAGTCGGCCCCGCCTCGTCGCTCACTGCGCCTGGAACCACGTCGTAAGTGGCTATCGGAGCGTCCACGGCGGTACCGCAGAAGTAACACGCGTCGAAGTCGGACATAGGGGTGACGTGGAGGGAGAGCGACAAGAAACTCCCGGTCGACCTACTCGAACGTGACGCCAGTGAACTCGAATCTGGCTCCGCCGTCGCTTCCGTCGGAGACGTTGATCTCCCATCCGTGACCGTCAGCGACGCTCTCGACGATGTACAGTCCCAGACCGGTCCCCAGTTCATCGGTTGAGGTGCCCGGACTGAAGATATCGCCCTGTACCTCCGCGTCGATTCCCGGGCCGGAGTCCTCGACGTAGAACCCAGCCGGTAGCGGCCCGACTCGAACGGTGACTTCCTCGCCGCCGTGCTGGATCGCGTTCCGGAAGACGTTCTCCAGTAGCTGTGTGATCCGGTCGTAATCGGCGTGGATTACGCAGTCACACTCCGTTTCCAGCGTTCCCTCGGCGGTTTCGGTCGTCTGCCACGCGTCCTCGATGACCGCCGATAGCTCGATCGACTCCTCTTCACCGACCTGACGACCCCTCCGTGCGAGCCACAGCAGGTCGTCGATGATCCGCTCCATTCGGTCCAGCGACTGCTCGACCTCGTGAAGCTCCTCGACGGCTTCGGTATCGCTCTGCTGTGCCAGGCTAAGATACGCGGTCGCGACGCCAAGCGGGTTCCGAAGGTCGTGCGAGACGACCGACGCGAAGCTCTCGAGCCGTTCGTTCTTTTCTTCGAGTTTCCGTTCGCGCTCTCTTCGCTCGGATATATCGGTGAATATGCCGGTGAACAGCTGCTCGCCGTCGTACTCGTGTTCCCGGAAACTGATCGAGACGATCACTTCGTGACCGTCCTTGTGCTGTGCTGGGAGTTCGACGCCGTCCCAGTCGATATGTCGCTCGCCGGTCGCCAGATACTTCTCTAACCCTGCCGCGTGATCGGATCGGAGCCGCTCCGGGATGATCTTCATTTTGGAACTGCCGACCAGCTCCTCCGGACTGTACCCGAGAATCCGCTCGATGGCGGGGTTCGCGAACACGACGGTGCTGTCGCTATCGATCGTAAGTAGCCCCTCGGACGTGTTCGACACGAGCGTCCGGAAGAACCCGGCGTCGTCCCCGGCGACGAGCGACGGATCCACGGCTGGATCGGCCTCGTCTTCGTCACTCGACCCTGGCTCCTTCACAGGAACTCGTAGGACGTGGCTCCGGAATAATGTTCGGATACGACCGGGGTCGATAGCCAGTAAACATGGCGTAACACCATCGTAAAGAGCAATTACGGGTCCGGGCTGGACTCAGGTAGCGGCGACTTCGACGTGCTTGCGGAGTCCGTCTCCGTCGCGGATCAGCGAACTCCCGTCGGAGGAAGCTCTGATGAGTTTCCGACAGTAATCGTGACGGAAACACCGAAAGACTCCCTCTGGTCGTCTTTCCAGCTTTAGACAGTCCTTCGCTGCCGCTCAGTCGTGCCTAAAGCACCGCTGGCCGGTCATCACCATCGCAATATCGTTCTCGTCTGCGGCCTCGATGACGTCCTCGTCGTTGACCGAACCGCCGGGCTGGATCACAGCCTCGATGCCCGCTTCTGCGGCCTTCTCGATGCCGTCCGGGAACGGGAAGAACGCGTCCGAGGCCATCACCGCTCCCTCGGCGGACTTACCGTCCGCGTCTCGGTCCGCTTTCATCGTCGCGATCTCGACCGCGTCGACGCGGGAGACCTGCCCCGCGCCGACGCCGACGGTCTCGGTACCGGTGGCAAAGAGGATCGCGTTCGATTTGACGTGTTTGATCGTCTGCCAGGCAAAGAGCATCGACTCGATCTGCTCGTCGGTCGGTTCCCGCTCCGTGACGACTTCGAGGTCCTCGGCGGAGAGCGTCTGGTCGTCGCGCTCCTGGATCAGCCGTCCACCGACGAGGTCTTTTTGCGTAAGTGGCTCGTACTCGTCGCCGAACTCGCCGACATCGAGCACGCGGAGGTTCTTCTTTTCGGTCAGCACGTCGAGTGCGTCGTCAGTGTAGCCGGGCGCGACGACGACTTCCTTGAACGAGTCGACGACCTTGTCGGCGGTTGCGGCGTCGCAGGTGCGGTTCAGAGCGACGATGCCGCCGAAGGCGCTCTTGGCGTCCGTCGACAGGGCGCGCTCGTAGGCGTCTGCGAGGGTGTCAGCAGTTGCACAGCCCGCCGGGTTGGTGTGTTTGATGACCGCACAGGCTGGCTCGTCGAACTCCTTGACCATGCCCAGCGCGGCGTCGGTGTCGTTGTAGTTGTTGTACGACATCCCCTTCGCGCCCTCGTTTCGCTGTGGCGCGCCGACGACGCTCGCTTCCTCACAGGTGTTGTCGACGTAGACCGCGGCGTCCTGATGCGGGTTCTCGCCGTACCGGAGTTCGGTGTCGCGGTCGGCGGTTTCGACGTGTCGCTCCGGAAGCTGTTCGGCCGTATCCGAATCGACGGTGACCTCGCCGGCCTCGTAGTCGATGTGGACGTTCCCTTCGGCGAACCAGCGCACTGCCCGTGGGTACGCCGCGAACTCGCCCTGATAGAGGATTCGCTCGGCCAGGGTGTCCTCGTCGTCGCCCTCGTAGACGGGCACCGGCTCCTGCGTGACGACGGGCCCGCCGTCGACCTCGCTTTCGATGATTTCGCCCTCGGCGTCCGTCGCGTCCGTGACGACGTGGACCGTACAGCCCGAGACCGAGACGTCAGCTGCCAGCGCGTCGCCCCAGGCGTCCATTCCGGGGAACGAGGGGAGCAGGGAGGGGTGGACGTTCAGCGTCGTCGGCTGTACGCCGAGGAAGGCGTCCGAGAGGATCCGCATGTAGCCATCGAGACAGACCAGATCGAACTCGTACTCGGCCAGCGCGTCGTTGACCCGTGCCTCGTGTTCCTGTCGGCTCTCTCCTCTTCGCGCTCTACGACTTCGGTGGGAACCCCCGCTCGGCGGCTTTCTCCAGCACCGGCGCGTCGGCGTCGTTCGTCAGGACGACCGCGAACTCCGCGCCGCCGGGCGCGATGTCCGCGACATGCATGAGGTTTCGGCCCCGATTGCTCGCCATGCCCGCGATCCGTGTCATGACTGAGACGCCGCGCGCATCGACAAAAGTAGTTGCGATACGATCGAGCAAAGTATGCACAAATATGTATATGTGCCGCGTCAGTGTCGGGTAACTGCCTCAGATCTATCCATATCCGTGGCTCATAGTTCCGACACGCTTTTGATCTCAGCCGCGCCAGCATTTCTCATGACAGAATCCCTCTACGCCGTCTCGCCACTCGACGGCCGCTACGCCGGTCGGACCGCATCGCTCTCCCCGTACGCGAGCGAAGCGGGACTGATGCGGGCACGGGTCCGCGTCGAAATCGAGTATCTCGTGACCCTGGCCGACACGGACGGGATCGACATCGAACTCGACATGCAGGAACGCCAGCAGCTCCGCTCGCTGTACAAGAACTTCACCGAGGAGGACGCAAACGTCATCAAGAAGCTCGAAACCGAGGGCTACGCCGGCTACGACGCGACGAACCACGACGTCAAAGCCGTCGAGTACTTCATCCGCCACGAACTGCCCGAGGGGCTCGACGGGCTCTCGCCGTGGATCCACTTCGGACTCACCAGCGAGGACGTCAACAACCTCGCACACCGACTGCTCGTGCGTGACGCCATGGAGGACGTCATACTCCCGGAGCTACTGAGCGCCCGCAACGACCTGACGAAACTGGCCCGCGAGTACCGCGACCTTCCGATGCTGGCTCGGACCCACGGCCAGCCAGCGACGCCGACCACGTTCGGCAAGGAGATGGCGGTCTACGCCGCGCGTCTGGGTCGTGCGAATGCCGAGGTCCAGCGGGCGACCGAAAACCTCGCGGGGAAACTCGGCGGCGCGAGCGGCACCTTCGGCGCTCACGTCGCCGCGTATCCCGAGATCGAATGGCGGTCGGTCGCGGAGGAGTTCGTCACCGGGCTGGATCTGGAGTACGTCTCGCCGACGACGCAGGTCAACCCCTGTGACGACCTCGCGACCCTGTTCGACGCTCTGGGACGGACGAACAACATCATCCTCGATCTGGACCTCGACATGTGGCTGTACATCTCCGACCACTATCTCGGCCAGGAGACGACCGACGGGGAGACTGGCTCGTCGACGATGCCACACAAGGTCAATCCGATCGACTTCGAGAACAGCGAGGGCAACCTCTCGAAAGCCAACTCGGATCTACAGTTCCTCGCCGATTACATCACTACCTCCCGGCTCCAGCGCGACCTCTCGGATTCGACGGTCAAGCGCAACATCGGGGTCGCACTCAGCCACTGCCTGATCGGCTACAGCAAACTGCAGGACGGCCTCTCGAAGGTCGTGCCAAACGAGCAGGTCATGCGCAATGAACTCCGGAACACGCCGGAGATCATCGGCGAAGCCGTCCAGACGATTCTCCGACGGGAGGGTCACGAGGACGCCTACGAGCAGGTCAAAGAACTCACCCGCGGCGAGCGCGTCACCATCGAGGACTTCCGTGCACTGTTCGAGGACCTCGACGTCGACGACTCGGTCGAAGCCGAACTGAAAGCGCTCTCGCCGGAGACCTACGTCGGCATCGCCAGCGAAATCGTCGACGACATCGAGTAGGCGCGCCGACGCCGGATGTCATTCCATCGTGTACCGGACCTCGACCGTGGCGCTCACCGTGACGTCGCCCGGTTCGAAGGAGGTTTCGGGTGGGGACGCCGCTCCGTCTGCCATATCGAACTCTTCACGAACGGGGCTGACCCGACCGCCCGACGTGTCGACGTGTTTCGCCTCGACGATAGTGGCGTCGACCTGTCCGGCGACGAACTCGGCCTCCGCATCGGCGTCCGCCAGCGCGGTTTCGAGGGCGTCCTGTCGTAGCGCTTCGCGTTTCTCCTCTGACAGGGTGAACCGGATACTGTCGACCGTATCCGCGCCGGCGTCGACCGCGGTATCGACGACCTCGCCAGCGTTCTCGACTGCCTGCACTTCGACACGGTAGGAGTGGGTGCCCAGATAGAAGATGTAGGGTTCGAGATCCTCTTCGGAACTCGGTTCCACGCCCTCTGCCCGCATCCGTTCGCGGTCGACCCGCTCGCGGATGCGGAACCGACTGGTCGTGATGTCGTCTTCGTCGATCCCATACTCGACCAGCGCATCGTAGAGCGCGTCGCCACGCTCGGCGAGTTCGTCACGGACCGCGCCGGGGTCGTCGCCGGTCGCCTCGACGCCGACCTGGAGGACGGCCATGTCGGGTTCCGCACTCACTTCGCCCGATTCGGAGACCGTGATTGTCCGCTCGGAATCACTGTCGTCGCCGGGGTCGGTCTCCTCGTCCGCGCTGCCGAGGCAGCCGGCGAGGGCGGTCGATGCAACTGCTCCGCTCGCAAGGAGGACGTTTCGTCGTCGCATACGCGGGGAGAGGAACGGATATACGGTTAAGTTACCGTAAACTAAAACGGCAGTTGTAGTTTTCTGGCGCGGGATCCCGTCACGTATCGAGCACGGACTGTGCCGTCTCGGTCACCGCATCGGCTGCCGCCCGGACCGAATCGAGTCGGACGTACTCGCGCTCGGAGTGGGCGACTGCCCCCTCCTCGTCGGCGAGGACGCCGGGCCCGAAGACGACCGTTGGCGCGTCGCTCGCGAAGTACGAGGCCTCGGTCGCCGCGCCGAATGGCCGGACATCGCCGCCGCTCGCGTCCCGAAGTCGGTCGACAAGCGGAGCCGTCTCGTCGGTGACGAACGGATCGGGAAACGGCGTGTCGGGCCGGATCAGTTCGACGCTCGCGGTGATCGTCTCCGGGACGTTTCGGTCGAGGTGGCTCTGGAGACCGGCCGCGAACGACTCGCTGGTCTCCGGCGGGACGCTCCGCCGGTCGAAGGTGATCGTCGCCCTCCCGGGGACGCGGTTCGGCGCGTCGCCGCCGCCGAGCGCCGTCGGCGTGAGTTTGGGACTCCCGAGGACACTATCCTCGCCCGGCCCCTCGGTCTCGTCGTACGTCTCCATCGCCCGGAGCACCGTGCTGACGGCGTGGATCGGGTTCCGGGACCGGTCGACGTCGGCGGCATGACCGCTCTCGCCCTCGATCACGACCCGCCCCTCACACTGGCCGCGAGCGCCGATACAGACGTCCAGCCCGGTCGGCTCCCCGACGATGTAGCCGTCCGCAGCGAGTCGCTCGCTCAGGGCTTTCGCCCCGGTCTGGGTGGTCTCCTCGTCCGGTGTGATCGCCAGCGTAAGCCGTCCCTGACCGATCTCCGCGCCGAGGAAGGCCGACAGCAGTGCGGCGAGCGGCCCCTTGGCGTCACAGGACCCTCGCCCGCGGACGACCTCGCCGTCGCGTTCGTAGGGGAGATGCGGCGGGACCGTGTCGATATGCGTGTTCAGAACGAGATGTGGGCCGTCGTCCTCGCCACGCGTCGCGACGACGCTGCCGCGGTCGTCGACCTCCGTGTCGTAGCCCTCGCTCCGAAGTCGCTCGATCAGCAGGTCGCGCATGGCGTCGACGGACTCGTGAGAGGGCGTCTTCACCGCGTCGGCGTGGAATTCAGTCAGGTCGAACGCCATCGTTCACTGCTCCACGCGGGTCACGTCGTCCAGCGTCTCACGGCGTCGAACGACGCGGGACTCGCCGTCTTCGAGCGCGATTTCGGGCGGCCGTGGCTGGGAGTGGAACTGACTCGCCAGTTCGTAGCCGTAGGAGCCAGCGTTGCCGATAGCGAGCACGTCGTCGCGCTCGGGCCGCGCGATGGGGCGGTCGTGAGCGAACACGTCCGCGCTCGTGCAGACGGGGCCGCCGACGGTGACTGGATGTGGGTCGCGCTCCGGCGCGGAGACGTTGTACATCGGGTGATACGAGCCGAACATCGCCGGCCGGATCAGCGTCGCAAGGCTGGCATCGACGCCGACGACCGTCGTATCGGGCGCTTCCTTGATCGTGTTCACCGTCGTGAGGATCAGGCTGGCGTCGGCGACGATATACCGGCCCGGTTCGAGTTTGAGCGTCGCGTCGATATCGCCGACGGCCTCGCGAACCATCTCGCTGGCGACGTCGAGGTCGAGCGGCGGTTCGTCCTCGTGATAGGGGACGCCGTAGCCGCCGCCGACGTCGACGAACTCCAGGTCGCCGACGCGGCGGGCCATCTCGCCGACGCGCTCGATGGCCTTGCAGTGCTCTTCGAGGCCATCCGTGAGGACGCCACTGCCCGCGTGGGCATGCAGGCCGACCAACTCGAACTCCTCGCGGACGCGCTCGGCGACCTCGGGCACTCGCTCGTAGGGGATGCCGAACTTCGCGTCCGCGCCGGTGGCGACCTTCTCGTGGTGGCCCGTCCCGATGCCGGGGTTGATCCGGATGGCGATCCGGCCATCGTAGCCGCGCTCGGCCAGTCGGTCGAGCGTGTCGGTCGCGCCGATGGTGATGGTGAGTCCCGGCGCGTCCTCGGCGAGGTCGACCGCGTAGTCGAGGTCGTGGTCCGGTGGGTTGACCGCGGTGTACTGGAGCGTGTTCGGGTCCGCACCCGCCTCGACCGAGCGCTGGAGTTCGCCCCACGCGGCGCACTCGATGTCCGCGCCGGCGTCAAGCAGGGCTTCGAGGACTGCTTTGCCGGTGTGGGCCTTCGCGGCGTACATGACGTGGGCGTCGGGAAACGCCGCAGAAAATCGTGTGTAGTTCTCCGTGACGCGATCGAGATCGATCACGTACTGGGGCGTGCCGTGCTCCGCTGCGAGGCTCTCCAACCGGGCCATATCCCAGTCGGCAAGCCGACGGACGGGCGGCGAATCGGCGAGGTCGGTCATTACCCGGTCCATGGCCGTCGCGGCCCTGAATGTTCTGGTTCGGGGCGGCCGATTACTCCCGTAGCGCGTCCTCGCGCTCGGTCGCTTCGAGCGTCTCCTCCTCGATGTGGGTCGCGACGACTGCCGGCTTGAACGCGCCGCCGTCGATCATCTCGTGGTCGCTCACAGAGGACTCGACGAAGCGCTGGAACGCACGCCGGTTCGCGGGCAGTTCGCCGTAGAGCACTTCCTCTTCGACGAGGTCGTAGACCGGAATCCGCGGGGTGAGTAGCGTGTTCTCGCCGACGACGCTGTTCTCGCCGACGACGAAGCCGCTCGTAACCCGACAGCCAGCACCCAGCGAGACGCCGTCCTCGACGATGACGGGGGCGTCCTCGACGGGTTCGAGCACGCCGCCGATCAGCGTGTTCGCGCCGAGTTTGACGTTCTCGCCGATCTGGGCACAGGAGCCGACGGTGTCGGCGGAGTCGATCAGGGTACCGTCGCCGACGTGTGCGCCGATGTTGACGAAACTCGGGGACATCATGATGCAGTCCTCGCCGAGGTATGCGCCCCGGCGGATCGTCGTCCCGTCGGGCGTGTTGCGCGTGCCGCGCTCGCCCAGGTCGTCGGTCTCGCGTAGTGGGAGGACGTCGTGGTAGGTGACACCGCCGTGGTCGCGGGGGCTGGTGTGGCGAAGGCCGAAGTTGAGCAGGATACCCTGTTTGACCCACTCGTTTGCCTCCCAGGAGTCGCCGTGTTTCTCGGCGGCCCGGATGTCGCCCGCTTCGAGTGCAGCGAGGAACTCTTCGAGGACGGCCAGGTCCTCCGTGCTCGCGTCGTCGGCCGTCAGTCCGTCCTGTTTGCGCTGCCAGAGAGCTTCGACGTCTGTCTGCAGACTCATGAATCGTCGATTACCGCTCCGAAGGTATACCAGTCCGGATTTCGCCCGGCAACCCACGCCGCGGCGTCGATTGCGCCCGCGGCGAAGACGCCCCGGTCCTCGGCGCGATGGGACAGCGAGAGCACCTCGTCGTTGCCCGCGAGCACGAGTTCGTGCTCGCCGCGGATGTCGCCCGCCCGCCGCACGAGAACGCCGATTTCGTCCTCGTCACGGGGGGCGTGGCCCTCGCGTCCGTACACCGGTTCGACGTCACGCTCCTCCTGGACGGTCTCCAGAATCGTGTTTGCGGTGCCCGAGGGCGCGTCTATCTTCTCGTTGTGATGGGTCTCCATCAGTTCGAGGTCGTAGCCGTCGAGCGCGCCGACGGCCTCGCCCACGGTTCGGAGCAGCACCTGAATCCCCCGCGAGAAGTTGGTCGCTTTCAGGACAGGGACGTGCTCGCTCGTCTCGCGGAGGCGTTCCAGTTCGTCCTCGTGGAACCCGGTCGTCCCGACGACGAGTGCGACCTCGTGCTCGGTGCAGGCGTCGAGGACGCCCAGCGTCGCTTCGGGGATGGTGAAGTCGATGAGTGCGTCGGGGGTATACTCGGCGAACGCGTCGGTGGCCTCGTCGGGTGCGACGACTGGCACGCCGTCGACGGCCTCCGCGTCCGCGACGTCGATGCCGACGACGGCCTCCAGATCCGCCCGGTTGGCCACCGTCTCGATGACGGTCTGGCCCATCCGACCGGCCGCGCCGTTGACTGCGATCCGTGTTACGTTCTCGGTCATCGGTCTGCCTCCGCGACGTCGGCCACGGTCTCGCTGTCGAGATCCGCCAGAATCTCGGCGAGTTCGTCCCGATACTCCGCGGACAGTCGCGTCAGCGGCGAGCGGACGACCGGCTTTGCGTGTCCGCGGATATTCATCGCCTCGACGACCGGGATCGGGTTCGTCTCCGTGAACAGCGCCCGAACCAACGGAGCGAGTTCGTGGTGTAGCGCTCGCGCTCGCTCGAAGTCGCCGGAGAGCGCCGCGCCGACCATCGCGCAGGTGCGTTCGGGTTCGAGATTTGCGACGACGCTAACCCCGCCGCTGGCGCCGATAGAGAGCATCGGCACCGTCAGTCCGTCGTCACCCGATAGAACCGTGAAGTCCTCGTCCTGTGTTCGCTCGATGACCTCCGATATCTGGTTCAGATCGCCGCTGGCGGCCTTCAGGCCCGCGATGTTCTCGTGGGATGCGAGTTCGACGACGGTGTCCGGTTCGATATTCTGCCCGGTCCGCGAGGGGACGTTGTAGACGAGTTGTGGCAGGTCGACGGCGTCGGCGACCTGGGTGTAGTGCTCGACGAAGCCGCGCTGTTCGGGCTTGTTGTAGTACGGCGAGATGAGCAGTAGGCCATCGGCACCGGCGTCCGCAGCGCGTGCGGAGAGTTCCAGCGCCTCGCGGGTGTTGTTGCTCCCGGTTCCGGCGATGACGGGCACGTCCTCGACAGCGTCGACGACAGTCTCGACGACCTCGACGTGTTCGTCGTGGCTTAGCGTCGCGCTCTCGCCGGTCGAGCCGACGGGAACAAGCCCGTCGACGCCGGCGGTTTCGAGGCGCTGTGCGTCCGCCCGAAGTCGTTCGTGATCGATGCTCTCGTCCTCGTTGAACGGCGTCACCATCGCTGGCAACACGCCGTTGAAGGGGTTCGTTGTCATGTCTGGTATGTCGTGATCGGTCGGTATCAATCGATCCATCCGCGGCCGGGATCGGACCCGCGACGAGGGTGCCACACTCGCCGGGAGTCCCTATCGGCCGCGTTTTTTAGAAAGGGCTACGGAGCACTCGCTCGGGGATCCGGCACGCAGGTCGATCCGTCGAGCGAGTCCGTACACAGTAGAGACTGTCCGAGCGGCCGAACTTAGGGTTTGTGTTCTCGCCGACGATGGCTGCTCCGTGGATGGCGAGATGCATGGTACGCAATACATGTCGTCTGTTAACACGCATATTCTCTGCCATACGACTTATCAGTTGCCGACAGTTATCGGTAGGCATGCGACATGTAGGTCTCAAGATCAGGATGGCGATCGTCAGCACCATCCTGTTTGCGTTCTTCTCGCTGGCCGCGCTGGTCGCAGTCGTATCGTTCGGCTGGCCGCTCTGGCTGGTCGGCATCCTGACAATAGCCTTCATCGGGATCCAGTATATTCTGGGGACGAAGTTGGCGCTCCGGAGCGTCGGTGCCGAAGACATGTCCGAAGAGAAATACCCACAGATCCACCAGACCGTCGAGTCCCTCTCGCGGGACATGGGGATCAAAAAGCCACGGCTGATGGTCGCCAGCATGGGCACGCCGAACGCCTTCGCGACCGGCCGGAAGGGCAAGGGAACCGTCGTCGTCTCCACCGAACTGATACAGGTCCTCGACCGGCAGGAACTCAACGGCGTGATCGCTCACGAACTCGCGCATATCCGGAACCGCGACGTCGTGACGATGACGGTCGCCCAGTCGGTCGCCGCCATCGTCGGCATCGCGGCCCAGTGGATCGTTCTGCTCACTGGCGAGCGTAGCATCGCTAACTTCGTGCTCGCCTTCGTCGTCGGCATCGTCACGCAGATGCTCGTGATGGTCTTCGTCATGGCAATCTCGCGGTACCGCGAGTACGTCGCCGACAGCGATGCCGCGGACGCCATCGGATCGGGCGAACCGCTCGCGCGAGCGCTCGAAAAATCCAGCGTAGCGCAGAGGGAACCGACGTCGAGATGGACGATTCGGTCGCCGCACTCTGTATCTTCGGCACCGGCGACGGACTCAAAAACTACTCTCGACGCACCCTTCGACCGAGGAGCGGATCGCGCGCCTCCGGGATCACCGATAGCACCGACGGCCGACTCCCCTTCTTTATGTACTGGCCCGCATAATACCCGGCATGAGCGAGATCCATCCGGGTCAGCGCGTCGCCGTTCTGGTCGACGCCCAGAACCTGTATCACAGCGCCCAGAGCCTGTACACGAACAACATCGATTACTCGTCCCTGCTCGAAAAGAGCGTCCAGGGCCGCGAGTTGACGCGGGCTATCGCCTACGTCATCCGTGCGGATTCGCCCGAGGAAGAGAGTTTCTTCGAGGCGCTAACCGACATCGGCTTCGAGACGAAGATCAAGGACATCAAGACATTCAGCGATGGCTCCAAGAAGGCCGACTGGGATCTCGGGATGAGCCTCGATGCCGTCACGCTCGCCGAGCACGTCGACACCATCGTCCTCTGTACCGGTGACGGCGACTTCTCGCGACTTTGTTCGCATATGCGCCACGAGGGCGTTCGCGTCGAGGTGATGGGCTTCGAGTCCTCGACTGCCGAGGAGCTAAAAGAAGCCGCAGACTCTTTCGTCGACCTGAGCGAGCGGACGGAGACGTTTCTGCTTTAAGCGGGAACTCGGAGTCGGTCCTATACCGCAGGCCCGTCGCCCGACGTCCCAACCAGCAGGGAGCCAGCGGCCATCAGTATCGCTGCCACGCCTGCCAGCATCACGGGAACGCCCGAATCGGTCGATCCAGTTGCGAGGAGTATGACGCTACTGACCGCGATCAGCACAGCCCCTGCCGCCACTTTCGTAGTATCCATCTGTATATCCCAGATTTTGCGCTTCTAGTTTATATGTTTCTCTCTTTAGTCGACAGTTTGTTACATGGTAGCGTCACACGAACGTCGACCAGCGACTCACTGAATGTCGAAGCGCTTTCACCCGCTGGGACCCAGTAGCCGCCAATGAGCGACGCCGAGGATACTGGACTGGAAAAAGACGAAGCGGGCCTCCGAACCGTCGCCGACTATCAGTTCGGCGGCGATGCGGGCCACATACTGTTCCCGGAGGGCAATCGGTTTACGATCAAGCGAAGCAGTTCGGGCCGTCCACAGCAGGTGCTCGTCGACGCGGGTCGACTCGTCTCCCTGAACGTCGACGGCCGGTTCACCCTCGGGATCGAGGGTGGGCGACGGCTCACTGCGCTCGACGAGCCACGGAACCGGGTCGTCGTCGGCGACGAGAGCGAACCGTTCGTCCGCGACGGCAAGAACGTCTTCGCCAAGTTCGTCACGCACGTCGACGAGGAACTCCGCCCCGGCGACGAGGCCCTCGTCGTCCACGAGAACGGCGACCTGCTCGCGGTCGGGCGGGCGGAGCTGTCCGCCGACGCGATGCGCGACTTCGAGACCGGGATGGCTGTGAAAGTCCGGGAAGGGGCTGACGGCGACGAGGCGTGATGGGTGGGTTGGTGGCCTGCAGGGCGCTCGCCCGACGCCGGTGGACTGTGCACATCGTTTTTGACCGACTGGGCGCATCTCTCGCCGTGCCCGACAGCCACCGATACGACTCGGAGTTCGCTTTCGAGCTTCGCGTCTGTTACTGGGCCGAGCGGGACTGGCCGCCAACCGGGTCGCTCGACGACGACACCGTCGTGCTGGTTGCCCGTCAACTCGGGACGAAACGGCGTCGCTGGGACACCATCGTGATCGAGACCTCCCGCGAGGCGCTCGCCCAGCGAGCGAACTTCGGGACCGATCGGCTGGACAGCGACCTCCTCCACGTCGTTCGCTCGGCCCCGGACGAGTGGAGCTACTACCGCGACGCACTCCCCGATCCCGGCTACCCGTGGCGATACGTCCGCGAGACGATTCACGAGGCCGACGACAGGGGTATCCTCGACGTCAGGAAGGCAGGAAATCGGATCGAGATCCGGCGGCGGTTCCGCTACCCCGACTGGGTCGACCGGATCGTCGCCGTCGAGAACAAGCCGGATCTCGACGCCAGTGCGGCCAGGGTTCTCCAGCCACAGATCGAACGCGACGTCGCGCTCGGTCTGGCCGACGAGGCGTGGGTCGCGACCCGGCCGACTGACGACTCGGTGTCGCCGGCCCTGTTCGAGGACCTGCCCGTCGAGGCTGGCGTCCTCGAAATCGATCCGGCCACGCTCTCGGCCTCGGTCGCGTGGCACGCACAGGGGCTCGATCCGGCAGCACCGGGAACGAGAATCACCGATCGAGGTGGCTCGGACTCGTCCTTTGACCACTCCGCCGCGACGTTCGAGTACGTCCCACGCGAGCGGAAAGCGGATCTACGGCTGGCAATCGCGGAGCGCGCATACGAGCGCGGCTGGCGGTCGTTCGTCGACGTGATGCGCTCGGACTGTCGCTGGTTCGGCGCGCGCGAGCAGGCGGGACAGCTACTCCCCTGGTGTGGGGCACACTGTCGGACCCAGACCAGTAGCGAGTGTTCTGGCTCCTGTCCGGAGTTCGAACCGGAACCGCCGGCGTGGCGACAGCGTGGCTGGCCGATCGAGGGCGGCCCCGGTAACGGGATCACGCAGTTGCTCGCCGCTCGCCGTGCACGGACTCGCTCGACGAAAAAATAGCCCGGAAGCAGGCACGTCCGAGCGCGACTCGTATCTCGTTGCCGGTTACTGACGACGAGCGTCGCTAAGGATGCAGTTTACTTCAGCTATCGTCAGTCTCGTTCCCGCCACCGTTTTCTTCACCGTTCTCCATCCCGCTATCCATGCCTTCGTTGTCGACAGTGAGGAGGAGGTCAAAGGCCTCGTCGGCAGGAGCCTCTCCTGGTGCGAGATAGCCGACGGCAAAGGCCGAGTAGACCATCCCAGCCTCGACTGTGGCCGGGAACTCGGCGACTGCTTCCTCCGCGCCGGTCTCCCGGATTCCGAGGGTGTACTCGCCGCCCGGCACTTCGACCGCGCCGGCCTCGCCGAACGCGACGTCTTCGAGCAGGACGTCTCCGCCTGCCGCGATATCGACGTTCGGGGCGTCAGGCGACGCGTGGACGGCACGGATCCGTGCGTTCTCGCCCGGATCGGAGAGGTCGTCCTCGTAAACCTGTACTGCAAAGGCCTGGGACGCGTTCTCTGCGAGTTCGCCGATTGCGGCCGCGGTGAACGCGCCTGCGGTAAGTTCGACGGATTCGTCGAAGACGACTGTCTCCTGGTCGCCGGCCGCAGTGATCTGGATCGCGTAGGAGGCTGGCGATAGTTCCAGATAATCACTGACCCCGCCGAACGGAACGTCTTCGAGCGTCAGTTCGTCGTCGACGTAGACGTCGACGTTCGGAGCGTCGGGCGAGAGGTGCGCCACCCTGAGCATCGCCGTCTCTTCTTCTCCGCCGTTCTCCTCTTCGCCGTTCTCCTCTTCGCCGTTCTCCTCGCCGTTTTCTTCCCCGTTCTCCCCGTCGGTTTCGTTGCCGTTCTCCCCACCGTTGGTTTCGTTGCCGTTCTCTCCACCGTTCTCCTCGCCGTTCTCTCCGCCGTTCCCATCGCCACCGTCGGTACACCCTGCGAGGGTACCGAACAGTACCGCTCCACCGGTCGCTTTTAGAATCGTACGTCTTCCTCTATCTGGTTTCATAACGACGTATACACGTGGGAAATGCGTACGTTTCAAGCATTTCCGAACTCTGCCCCGTTTCTCTCCTAATTCTCTCCGGTATGATTGGCTTGTCCTCACAAACCCTGGCCTACGGAGCAGGCGGCTCTGCCCCGGATCGAGTATTCAGTTTGTACTTATGTCGGATCACCCACTAACTCGCGGCAGATGAACTCCGAGCTCTGGTACGTCTTCGGCAGGAGTCGTGGTGGCCCAAACCGAATCCGACTCGTTCAGGCACTCGACGACCGGCCGAGAAACGCGAACCAGCTCGCGGAGGCGCTTGATCTCGATTACACGACCGTGAGACATCATCTCGACGTCCTCCTGCAACACGATGTCGTCTCCAAGACCGACGACGAGTACGGCGCGGTCTACGAGCCGAGCGACCCCGCCAGAGAACACTGGGAGACCATCGAGCAGATCCGCAAGGAGAGCAACGAGGTTGGTCCGCCGGAGAAAACGTTATAATCGGGCTCAATCGGATTGTTCGACATCTAGTTCCTCACGGTCGAGCGCCAGCCGGAACGTCGGGACACTCCGGTAGATGACGTCGACGACCCCCTTACGCCGCAGACTCTGCAGAGCCGAGCGGACCGCTTCGGTGTCCGGATCGACATCGTGGGCGTCCCGGACCGCATGGAGCACGGACACGACGCTCTGTGACCGCTCGTCGGGGCCTGCCAGCACGTCGAGGATCTGCGCCTGCAGTTCAGGGACCCGAACGAGGCTCGGTACGTCGTCCTCGTCCGACTCGATCCCCGGTTCGACGTCGACGAGGTCGTTTGCCTCGCTCGTCGCGCGGATCAGGCTGTTGTCGTCGCGGTAGTAGTAATCTGATAGCTCCGATTCGAGATAGCTGTGCACCTCGCTGCCGCTTTCCATCCCCCAGCGCTCCTGTAACTCACCGTTCTTCGTCGGCTGTAGCTCTACAATATCAGCCAGACGGTCGCGAGCTTCCTCCGAAAGCGTCATCGAGTCGTGCTATCGATGCCGTGGTACTTGCCAGTTCTGAATCTCACCCCTGGCTCCGACGGAACTGTCATGCATCCCAGCATATAGACGTATGTCACTCGGTCACGTCCACCATCTATGGGACGCGAGGTCCGACTCAGTCATCTTGACGAACTGCTCGACGAACTCGACTATCCGGTGACGCCGGCGGAGGCGGCGGCCGAACTCGACGACGTCACGCTCCAGCTTGCAGACGGCGAGGAGAACCTCGGTGACCTCGTTGCCGGGATGCCGGGAGAGAGCTATGAGTCGCCGGATGCACTGACGACCGGGCTTCACAACACGCTGCCACGGGGCGCAGTCGGCGAGCCGTTTCAGTCGGAGGGCGACGGCTAGCTTAATCCCGGAGGGCGTCGACCGGGCGCTCGCTCGCCGCCTTCCAGGCAGGATAGAGGCCGCTGAGTAGACTCACCGCAATACCGAACGTGAACGCCAGCGCGAGATAGAACAGGTTGGTCGGGTCCAGCAGGATATCCAGCCCAACGGTCGTTCCCAGATACAGTCCAGCGGCCAGCAGTATCGAGACGACGACGCCGCCGACCGCGCCGACCAGCCCCAAAAGCCCGGCCTCGATCAGCATCATCCGGAGCACCTCCCCTTTCTTGACGCCCACTGCCCGCATGACACCGATCTCCTCGCGGCGCTCGACGGTGCTCATCAGCATGACGTTCAGGATGCTCACGCCGGCGATCACCAGCGATATCGAACCGATCCCGAGCAGGAAGCTCTGTAGCAGCGAGAAGAACTCGTCGATCTCGTCGGTGATTTCCGATAGCTCGAAGACGTCGATCCGCTCTTCGCGGGCGTTGAGTTCGCCTCTGACGGCTTCGGCCGCGCCCGACGTTGCGCCAGCCTCCTCCGCGGAGGACGACCTGTTCGTAGCCACTGCCGCCGACGGCGCTCTCGGGCAGCAAGACGGCGTCATCCGCCGAGAGCGGGCCGAACGATTCGACCGGTTCGAGCACGGCGATCACCCGGTAGGTCGTCTCCTCGATAGTGACGACGTTGCCCTCGCCTGCCTCCAGTTGCTCGGCGACGCTGCTCCCGAGGATCGCTCCCTGCGTGTGTCTGTCCGGCAACCGTCCCTCCGCGGCCTCGTAGATAGCGGCGGGATCCTCGATCCCGAACAGTTGCGACGCGGTCGATGCCGTGCCGCGGGTAACTAACCCTCGCTGCGTCTTGATCGGTGCAACCGTCACGTCGTCGGTGACGCGCTCGATCGACTGGACCTGCCGCTGACTGATCTCCTCGTACCCCTCGTCGGCGTTCGGCGTCACGACGACTTCGTTGCCGATGTCGCCGAGCGCGTCGGCCGCACCCAGTGAGAGGACGTTCCCGAAGATTCCCAGGGCGGCGATAGCGACGACGGCGATGAGGATGCCGAGGCCGGCCAGGATCGATCGGAACCGGTTCCGCGAGAGGTTCCGGCGTGCGACGAAGATTGCGGGGAACTTCACCACACGGACTCACCTCCGGTGTGAGCCTCGATCATCGTACTCGTCCGTCGAACAACTCGACGGTTCGGTCGGTGTAGTCTGTGACGAGTTCGTCGTGTGTCACCGCGATCACGCTGACGCCGTCGTTCGTGATCGCCGAGAGTTCGTCGAGCACCTGCCGACTGGTGTCCACGTCGAGGTTGCCCGTTGGCTCGTCGGCCAGCAGGATCCGTGGCTCGTTGATCAGGGCGCGGGCGATTGCGACCCGCTGTTGCTGGCCGCCGCTTAGCTCCGTCGGCGTATGATCGAGTCGGTCAGCCAGTCCGACGCGTTCGAGGAGGTCGATCGCTCGCTCGCGGCGGGGCGGCCCGTCGCCGAAGATGGTCGGAAGCGTGACGTTCTCGACCGCCGACAGCGTCGGCAGGAGATAGAAATCCTGAAACACGAAGCCGAGCAGTTCCTTTCGCATCGTCGTCCGCCGGTCGTCCGCGAGGTCCCCGGTCAGTTGCCCGTCGATTTTGACTGTGCCGGTCGTGGGTTCGTCAAGCAAGCCGAGCACGTTGAGCATGGTCGACTTCCCGCTACCGCTGGGGCCCATGATGGTGACGAACTCGCCGCGTTCGACTTGCAGGTCTACGTCGTCGAGAGCGATGACCGTCTCTGCGCCGCTCTCGTAGCGTTTCGTCACCGCGTCGAGCGCCAGCGCCGGCACGCTTTCGGGATCCGTAGTCGCGGACTGTGGGGCCTCAGTTGCGTCCATTCTACTGCCTCCAGACGAGTGCGCCGCCGCCGAACACCAGGAGGGCAGCACTACCTGCGAGAGCGAACGGCCAGAGAGTCCGTCCGTCCTCGCCGGACGCCTGCTCGCGCGGCACGTAATCTAGCTCGACAGTTCGCTCCTGTTCGACGCCGTCATCCAGATACGTCACCGTGATGGGGACGCTATCGGTCGCGTTCGCGTCGACGCTTGCGGTCAGATCGAATCCGACGAAATCGCTCTCGGGGACGGCACCGACGAAGTAGCTACGCTGGGGGTAGATCGGGTCGACCCCTCGCTCTCTTCGACCGCGACGACAGCGCCGCTGGCTCCTGCCGTCCCGACGTTCGCGACGTTGCCAGATATTTTGACGACGTCACCGTCGGTGACTAGATCGAGATCAGTGAACTGGAGCGCCGCGGACGGAACCTGCTCTGGCGCGTACTCGTAGGCCGTTGCACTCGTGAGACGCTCCGTTCCCAGCGTGTACCGCGCGGTCACGTCCACGGTGCTTGCCTTCTCGATCCGAGCGAGGTCGACGTAGACTATCTCCTGCTGGCCCGGTTCGAGATCCGCGACCGGGAGTCGCGGCAGGTCGCTCTCGTTCGCCGCCGGTTCGACGACGACCGAGCGGGCAGTCGCGGTCCCGAAGTTCGTCACTTCGATCCGTAACAGCCGGTCACCGACCCTGTCGGCCGAATCCTCTTCCTCCTCTCCGTCGTCCGGTTGCTGAATGTTCGCCCCGCCGAGCGCGCCGCCGAGGTCGCCGACGTTCAGGTCGACCCCTGCTGCGGGCTCTTCCTCGTCGTCCTCGATGCTGCTCGCGTCGACTGCCTGCGCGTCGACCTGCACGTCGTCCTTGATGCCATCGGCGTCGACGCCGCCGACCACGACGGTCACCGGGTAGGTGATCGTTACCGTTTCGGTGATCTGCTCACCGTCGTCGTCGGTGTCGGCATAGGAGCCGTTCACCGTGGCCGTCAGTTCGTGGACGCCGGCCTCATCGAACGCGGTCGATAGCGGCACTGTGACGCTATCGCCGGGCGAGAGGGCGCTCACGTTTTCAGCGGTCGCGTACACCCGTTCCTCGTCGCTGAGAGTGACGCTGTCGATGGTTACGGGCTCCCCGCTTCCGGCGGAGTTAGAGACGCTCAGGTCGACGGTCGTCGTCTCGCCGGGATCGGGGGTCTCCGGCGTCACCGTGGCGTCGTCGACGATCAGGCGCGCGTCGGGGACGGCCGTGGCCAGACCTAACCCCCAACGAGGAGAACGAGAACGATAAAGACGGATGCTACTGTCCGAAGTCTATCCATAATTACGCTCAGGAGTGAATAAGTAAAGGGGTGTCGGAGGGTTGTCGTTTGCTATCAGAACACAAGAGCGACGACAGGTCTCCGTCGCTGGAACCGGCCAAACGCCGGGCTTATCACTCGTCACTGGTGTAGTCCTGTGTACCAATGGAGTTCTGCGACGAGTGCGGTTCGATGATGAAAGCCGACGAGGAGTTGTGGATCTGTGATAGTTGCGGGAACAAACAGCCGAAGAACCCCGATGCGAACTACGTCGTCACCACCGATCAGGAGGTCAGCGAAGTGATCGAAACGGGCGAGGGCGAGAGCGGTCTGCCGACGACGGACGCCCGGTGTCCGAACTGTGAGAACGACCGTGCGCACTGGTATATGCAGCAGATCCGGGCGGCCGACGAGTCCGAGACGCGCTTTTTCGTCTGTACCGAGTGCGAGCACAAGTGGCGCGAAGACGACCACTAACGCATCGACTTCTCGACGCCTCCTGCGACGGCGATCATAGCCGCGCCAATCCTCAAGTAGGTAGGGAGAAAACTACACTCGATGGCAGATCCGCCGCCGCCCACGGTCCCGGCCGACCGACTCGAAGACGACGGGTGGGAACAGATCGAAGACACCGTCGAGACCCGGTTCCGCATGCCGACGCTGACCGTCACCGGGCGAACGCTCGTCTACGAGGATGCAGATCTGCGCGAACGACTGCGCGACGCGTTCGGCGACGCGACAGTCCGCTTTTTCTTCGCGACACGACTCTCGTTCTCACCGTCGCTCGGACCGGGGTTGGGACAGATGGTCCGGCCGACGGTGATCGCAGAAGCGAAACGGGCGTTCGCCGCCGACCTGGCCGAGCGCGGCATCGAGGATGTCGACCGGACGACCCGCCAGCGCATGCGCGTCGAGAGCGGCGACCGTGCCACGCTACTGGGCTATCGGGGTCGGTATGACGGCAAGAGCGACTCGGTCGGCGTCGAGGGCTGGCTTGCCATCTGGCTCGGTGACGGCTTTCGGATCGCCGGCGGTGCACACCCACGGACTGCCGATCTGGACGGGGTCGAGGCTACGCCAGCGAAGTGGCGCGACGAACTGCTGGATCTGATCCGCTCCGTAGAATGAGTGCGGTCGCTCAGACGTTGCGCGCGAACGTCAGATAGCCGGTGTGACCGACACCGGCGGTCGAGGGCCGGGAGCCGCGGTCGTCGAAATCCATCTCGCGCTGGATGGTCTCCTGCGTGACGACGTCGGAGAGGCCGACCTCTCGTGCAGTGCGACAGGCCTCGCGAGTGTTCTCGACGAACGGCGAGTAGACAGCGAGGTACCCTCCCTGTGCGAGTAGCTCCGGGGCTTGCTCGACGACCGTTGGGGCGTCCTCCGTGTCGAGCGTGATGATGTCGAATCGCTCCTCGCAATCCGTCATGAACTCGGTCACGTCGCCCGCCCGCACTTCGACGGTATCGCTCACATCGGCCAGTTCCATGTTTTCGCGGGCCACTTCGGCGAATCCGGGATCCTGCTCGAACGTCAGGACGTCCGCACCCGCTCGGCCGAGATACGAGGCGAGTACGCCGGTTCCGGTCCCGGCGTCCAGCACGCGGTCGCCCCTACCAGCGCCGACGTGGCCCATGATCAGCCCGATATCCCGGGGCATCATCGGCGCGCCGGTGCGCTCCATGTGGTTGAACAGGTCAGGGCCGCGCAGACGCCGGACCTGAAACTCCTCGTCGAGATGCGTCTCGATCGTATCGCCTGGCTCGACGTCTTCCGGCACCGCCAGTACGCCCAGATCGGTGCCTTGCTCCTCGCCGGGTTCGACGAGGAACTGTCTGCTCCCGCGAACGACGAGAACGGTCACTCAGCTGGTCGACTGCGGCAGCGAGGTCACCGTCGTTGTCCTCGAGCGCTTCGCGAGCGTCGTCCTCGCTCGCACCCGTGCGCATCGCGACGATTTCGACGTCCTCCTCGGGGACGCCGCTTGCGTCACCGCTCTCGACGGCTGGCGCGTCGCCGCCGGCAGTGCCGGGTTCCTGTTCGTCGGGCGAACCGACGATCTGGTAGGTTTCCTGGCCGCGCGCGTCGATCTTGTTCACCTCGGCGTCGGTGAAGACGAGATCGGCGTCGGGGGTCTGAATGATCACTTTTTCGGCGTCCAGGTCTTCCATGTTGACGCCCATCTGTTCCATCATCTGCTTCATCTTGCGGGGGTCCATGCCACCGCCACCTCCTCCGAACATACTCCGAGGGTGGCTCTACGCGGGGAAATAATTGACGGGATCAGGTCCGCTGATAGACACTCTCGGTCGCGAGAATCAGGCCGTAGTCGCCCGGTACTCGCCGTACTTGACGCCGAGGGAGAGCGTGATCGCACCGAAGGCGAGCATCGAGGGCAGTACCATCATCAGGATCGTGTCCGTTTCCATCATCGGTGCACCGATCAGCGCGCCGACGCCGATCGCGTTGATCAGGAGGAACGCTGCGACGGTCTTGGTCAGATCGAACTCCATACTGGGGCGTCAGTACTGCTGCCTCCTAAGCATACCGAGACAGGGAGGATTCAGGACGGCCGGACGAGTTCGGCAAGCGTCACCATCGAGCCGATTACCCAGCCGAGCGGGACGGCGATACCGAACCACATCCCGAGATAGGCCGCCCCGGCGAGCGTATACTGCTCGGAGAGCCACTGGTCGATCCCGCCGACGCTAAGGACGGTGTCGAGCAGCCAGATCGCGAGCGAGTCACTGCCCGACAGGATGACATCACCGATCGTCGGCGAGAACAGCGCGGCGACGACCGGCGGGAGAAAGAGCGCGGTCATCGCGGCGGGGTACGCGAAGACGACCGAGACGGGGCGGCCGCCAGACTGCGAGGTGACGACGGCGAGTCCTGCGGCGACTGTCGCGACGATTCCGGCCGCCAGTACCGCCAGAAAGCCGTCGGTGCTGAACGCCTGGTGGGCGAGGACTGTCAGCACGCCCCAGACCAGCGCCGCGATGACGACGACGCCGACGACGCCGAGCCCTGCGGCGACCCGATCGATCCGGGTCGAGTAGAATCGGAGCATGAAGCCGAACAGCGCCAGCGGGTACAGCACCGCGACGATCGGCACACCGATGGCGGACCAGAGCCGGTAGCCGATCCAGCCACTCGTCGTGTTCGGCGTCCACTTCCCGAGCACGGAGTGGCCGGTCCCCGCTGGCGCGGGAACAAGAGTTCCATCCAGCTTTCGTGTAACCGCTGGAGGTCGATCCTGATCGCACCGACTAGCCCGCCACCTCCTGACAACCGCGTACTCATACGGAATACAGAACGAGCGATCCGGTTTCAAGCTTCCGGCTATCGAACAGTTCCACGGCGCGAAATCGGGATCGACCTTCCGGTCGACCGCCTCGATGGCGTCGATGCGGGCTATCTCCTCGTCGCTCAGGTCGAGCGCAAGCGCGCCCCAGTTGTCCTCAATGTGCGCGCTGCTCGTCGCCTTCGGGATCGGCGTGACACCCTTTTCGAGTAGCCACGCGAGGCTGACCTGCGCTGCGCTGGCGTCGTTTGCCTCGGCGATCTCGGTCAGCGTCTCAGACTCGAAGACGGCCCCGCGAGCGAGCGGCGAGTAGGCGACGACCTCCATGTCGAGTTCCTTTGCTTTCGCCCGGACCTCCTCCTGCGGGAGGAACGGATGGCACTCGACCTGGTTGGCGAAGATCGGCACGTCACAGACCTCTGCGGCCGTCTCCATGTCTTCTGGCTCGAAGTTGCTGATTCCGACGCGTTCGATCAGGCCGCGCTCGTGGAGTTCCTCGAGAGCGAGGAACGTCTCCTCGGGATCGTACGTATCGACCGGCCAGTGGATGTACAGCATATCGAGATAGTCGACGCCGAGTACGTCGAGGCGCTCCTCGGTCGACGCGAGGGCGTCCTCGTACGAGAGGTCGTCGTACCAGAGTTTCGTCGCGAGGAACACGTCCTCTCGGGGAACATCGGCCTGAGCAAGCCCCTCGCCGACGGCCTCCTCGTTGCCGTACAGGTGCGCGGTATCGATATGTCGATAGCCCGTCTCCAGCGCCGTTCGGACGCTCTCGGCGCACTGCTCCGGGTCCTCGTTCTGCCACGTTCCGAGACCGAGCATCGGCATACCGTTCGTGCGCGGACACTCGTCGCTAGTCAGTTGCAACATGGCCGTATATGGGGGCTCTCTCCGGAAAGGGGTTGGGAAATCACCGTGAGGGCATCCCGCCTCCCTCGGTCGGTTATCTCACTATATGGCGGGCCTTCGAGAGCGGATAGATGAGCGCTGGCGGCGCGACAGACTGTGGCTTCGAGTGGACTGTCCGACGTCCGGCCGTCGCGCCGATGCCGAAGGGCTATGACGTGGGCGTCCAATACGACCACAATGACTGATCACACCGATCTGATCCTGCGGTCGCTCTTGCCGGCGACCGCAGAGACGTTCGACGAGCGCGTCGAACGACAGGCGTCGACGGTTGCCGACATGCTGGAGGGCGGCGACCTGAACAATCCGGGTTTCGCGCTCGGTATCGAGATAGAGGCGTACGCGATGGACGATGGCGGGCTTGTTCGGCTTCCCGACGACGTGTTCGACGCGCCCTGCGACCGCGAACTCGGCCTCCACAACGCCGAACTACATACCGATCCGACGCCTTTTGACGAAGACGGGATCGCGGCACAGGCGGACCAACTCCGCTCCAGTCTCGAAGCCGCACGCGCTGTGGCTCGCGAATCGGGGGCCGAAATCGTGCTCGACGCGATGTGGGCCGTCCCGCCCGCCGAAGGGACCCGCTCGTACCTCGGCGACGTGGCCTCCGAGGACGGCGTGACGATAGCCCGAAACATGACTGAATCGACTCGCTACTACGCGCTTGACAACGAGATACTCCAGCAGACCGACGGGAGCGTGCCGATTTCCGTGCCGGGCGCGGACGTGGAGTTCCCGTCGATCCTCTGTGAGTCGCTGACGAGTTCTATCCAGCCCCATCTCCAGCTACCGGACGCCGACGACCTGCCGGCCTACTACAATGCCGCGATCCGGACCCTCGGGCCCGTGCTGGCGCTGGTGACGAACTCGCCGCTGCTGCCCGTCGATCTGTACGACGTCGACGACCCCGAACGCCTGCTCGACGAGACCCACCACGAACTCCGGATCCCGGCCTTCGAGCAATCGATCAACGCCGCCTGGAACAAGGTTCGGGTCCCCGGCGATATCGGAACAACTGCCGACACGCTGGAGTACCTCCTCGACGATCCGACCTGTGCTCCGTTCCTCCGCGAGTGGGTCGCGGACGACGACCGGACGACCATCGACGGTCGGCTCTGGGAGTTCGACCACAAGCGCGGAACCTACTGGCGCTGGGTCCGCTCGGTCGTCGGCGGCCAGCCAGTCGGCGGCGGCGACCGTCGGTCGATCCGGATCGAGTATCGTCCTCTCCCCACCCAGCCAACCGTCGCGGGCAACGTCGGCCTGCAAGTGCTCGTCGCGGGCCTGCTCCGCGGTATCGTCGCGACCGACCACCCGCTCGCGACGCTTGATCACGAGGCCGCCGAAGAGAGCTTCTACGCGGCGGTCGCCGACGGAATCGATGCCGACCTCGCGTGGGTCACTGCCGATGGGGAGCGCACCCAACAAAAAGACGACATCTACGACGAACTGTTCTCGCTCGCTCGGGCAGGGCTAGCGGCTCAGGACGTCCCGAAAGATGTCGTCGAACGCTACATCGATCCCCAGAAGCGCGCTGGGAGCAACGGACGACACCGAGCACGTGGAAACTCGACCGTGTTCGGGCAGAACTTGCGGGCGGGGACTCCTTCGAGGAAGCCGTCAGCGCGATGCAGCGAGCCTATCAGGAGTACAGCCGATCGGAGACGCCCGTCGTCGACTGGGACTAAAGGTCCTCGTTGCTCCGCATCTCGTTCCGGCGATATCGGTCGGTACGCCCGTAGCCGACCACGTCGCCCGCGTCGTTGAGTTCGATCTGACCACCGATACGGTGACAGTCGAAACGCTTGACAGCGAGCAGACACGTCTCGACTGACATCGCGGATCAGTGCGCTTTACATCAGTTTTGTTGCCAGAAAGGATTTATATACTGACCGGCTTATTACCACTATGAAATTGGGACGACGCGCCGTACTGACGGGAGCCGCGGTCGGGCTGGCTTCGATGGCGGGCTGTATGGACCTGATCTCCGGCGATACCGTCGAATTCACCGCATCGGAAGCCTCCGTCAGCGATAACGGACTTGAGGAGACGGAGTACAGCCACGCAAATACGGAGGAGTTGACGATAGACGAGACCGTCGAAGCGGCAGGAGTCGAGCGCCGGGTAATCGTCGGCAACTGGATCAACACGTACCAGAATGATCTGACCGTTCAGGGTGACTCCCAACAGGCGGCGACGTTCGCGGTCGTGTCGACGCCGAACGCCGAGATAGCGGGCCAATCGCTCAACCCGATCGGCCAGCTATCACACGACGAACTCCTCTCGGAGTTCCAGGGCCAACTCGGTGACGAGTACGATGGGCTGGACGACGTCGAACAGGTCGACAGCAGGGAAGAGGTCGTGCTCGGCGAGGAAGTGAGCATCAGCACCTTCGAGACCACGGCCGAGTTCGAGGGCGAGCAGGTCGACATCTACATCCACGTCACCACCGTCGCGAGCGGCGACGACCTGATCATCGCGGTCGGCGCACACCCCGCCGCGCTGGGTCAGGAACGGTCGAACATCTACACGCTGATGCAGGAGATCGAACACGTCGGGGAGTAACGTTCAACAGTGTTCGCCTCCGACCGGTGATATGGAGAAGACGCCCGCCGGGACGTCAGTCGGCGTCGACGACCCGTACGAACACGTCGAGATCTGTGACTTCGTCACCGACGACGGCCGCTGTCGGTACGCCTTCGAGTATGCCGAACAGGACCCCGAGTTCGCACGGGAACGACGGGCGGACGATTTCGCCTGCCCGGTTGCCGACGGCGACGACTGGGACTGGGCCGATTGTCCACAGTTCCGATCCAGAAACCACGACCGCGAGTGTCTTCGCTGTGGCCTCGAAGAGCGGCGGGTCGCCCACGACGACGAACGCCCGCTACTGGAAGAACATCACCTCTCGTATGCAGGCGATGGGGAGGAGCTACGCCACGAAATAACGGTGTATCTGTGTCGGTGGTGCCATGCGAAGGTCCACGACTCGTGGGCACGGGTCACCGACGACGTCTCGCCGGATCCGGAGGCGCTCGTCGAAGCCGAAGGACGTCGGAGTAAAGAGCGCGACGAACTGGCCTTCGAGTCGGCCGCCGACCGCTACGACGACCTCAGGCGTCGGAGACACTCATTCGTCGAGCGCCTCGGGCGGGCGAACGCTGATGTGGCCGTGTTTGTGGACGTGGATGTGGTGGCCCTCGAACGTAAACGTCACTTCGCCGACTGCGAGCGTCCCGTCCGACCGCGGACTAAACAGCGTGTCCAGTAGCTCCGGATCGAGCGAATCGTAGAGCGGCGAGAGCTTCATCGGGTCCGTCCCCTCCAGATCGGCGACCACCATGACGATGATCATGCTCATCGGCATGGCGTCGCGCCAGTCGTACTCGATGTGATACGTGCCCGTCTCGGCGTCGAAGCGCGTTCCCGACGCCTCGTCGCCGGCGAGCGAGACGAGTGCGTCCGATTCGATCCAGGCGTCCTCCTCGTCCGGATCGAACAGCGTTCCGGTCTCCGTTCCGTCCTCTCTCACCGCGACGTATTCGACGTCATCGTCGTCTCCCGTCCGGCCACCAAATGAATCGTTCATATATGTCTGTACAGTCTCTCCAACATCATCCAACCTCCCGAGATAAAGAGGCAGTGGTTTCGACTGATCTTTATTCACACTCGTTCCGACAGGACTCGTCGCAGAACGGTTACACCCGAAACTCTCCGTCGTTACCGTCGTCGGCGACAAAGGCGTCCAGTTGCTCCGCGTCGACGCTGCCGTCCTCGCGGACGACGATCCGATAGCCCCGGACGGCGATAATGAGTCATTCCTGTCCGGCCCGGTCTCAGCGGTGGTCGACGACGTCGCCGATCCGCCGTGGCTCGCCCTGCAGGTCCGGGTTCGAGGCGACCATCTGAAGCACCTCGTGATCGGTTACGTCGAAGTAGCTCTTTTCGGTCGCTTTCTCGATCAGTTCCCGCTCCAGTCTGAACTCGGTGCCCTCGTAGACGACGTCGACACCCTGTTCGTCGAACGCGAGTGTAGTCATGAGAACAAATCGGGGCCTCGAAGGTAAAAGTGTGCAGAATGGCGTCTGTCTGACGCCCGTCGGACGCCCGCCGTGGGTTTAATATTCGTGGGGGAAACCAGGTGGTGTGTCGCTGCGATCGAATCCGCTGGACGAACTATCCATCCCCGACGGTACCACCGTCGAAGAGCATGATCTGGTAACAGGCGGGGACGTCGTCGTCGGGGGGCGGAGTACGGTCGAGTTCGGTGTCCGCGGCCGGAACGTCCTCGCGGGAGAGGGGTTCGTTTCGGCGGGGATATCGAGGCGGAAGCGGACTGCCGACTCGATATGTGGTGTGACGTCGCCGGCAACGTCCTCGTCGGCCGCGACGCCTATCTCGGCGAGCGGGTCCACGTCGGCGGTCAGTTGATGGTCAGTGGTGACCTCGATATCGGCGACGACGTCGACATCGAGGAAGGGTTCGAGGCGAACGGATGGATCGTCATCCGCAATCCGATGCCGACCATCGTGTTCCTGTTTATCTACCTCTCGCAACTGCTCCGACTCGGCGAGGAGGAAGCCGCCGAGGAGCTATTCGGCGAGTTTGCCGAGAGCGAAGACCCCGATCAAGACCCACTGCTCGTGCCCCGGAACGCGACTGTCAGCGACGACGCCTGGCGCGTCTCGACGCCGGCACGGATCGGCGACGACTGTCGGCTCCACGGAAACGTTCGCGCGGAGTCGATCACCGTCGGCGAGGAGAACAACGTCTTCGGCAGTTTGCGCGCGCGCGAAGATATCCTCATCGGGTCGGGCACGCGGATCCACGGCGATGTGACCACCCGAAACGGCACTGTCGCCATCGCTGACGACGCCCGAGTGCTCGGCGACGTCTCCTGTGGCGACCTCGAACTCGAATCGGGCGCCACTGTCGACGGATCGATGCGGGCAAGCGGGCAAGTAGAGTTGAAACAGGACGTCTCGCGCGACCAGGAGTGACTACTGCCAGTCCTCCGCGGCGTCCTCTATTGGCTCTGCGACGACACCGTCCTGTCGGGCGAGGACTCGCGCATGAGCCGTACAGACGGCCCTGTTCTCGGCCCACGGGATGTGGAGCAACACGGCAGCGGGCCGGTCACAGCCCGCTTCGCTACAGACCTCACGGTCGTTCATCGGCTACACCGACGGGTGCATCACGCACAAACGTTCGGGTCGGCCGTGTACCACTGGACTAATACCCGCCCGGAATATGTTGGTCTTTAATCTAAGATTTAAGTAACCACCACAACTCCATACTAGATAGCAATGGCCATAGATTCAAACTTCGAGCAGAACCGGGACGTGGTCGACCAGCACAATGACCACGACGTCTGGGGACCAGTAGAGGAACCCGACCAGTTAGGAATCCACGGTACACACGTCGCCGTCGACTTCGACATCTGTCTCGCCGACGGTGCGTGTCTGGAGGACTGTCCGGTAGACGTCTTCGAGTGGGTCGACACGCCGGGCCATCCGGAGAGCGAGATCAAGGCAGATCCAGCACAGGAAGAACAGTGCATCGACTGTATGCTCTGTGTCGACGTCTGTCCTGTCGACGCAATTGACGTCGACGCCGGGCGTGCCGGCCGGTCGTAGAACCGATTCGCGGGGGACTCAGAGACGCATCTGACACGGTAATAGATACCAATGTACACACTAACGCTAACCAAGGGAGTACCGGATTTTAGTGAGGGAGCGGTTTCGTTCGACGAGGACGGCCATCTCGAACGTGGAGATACGCCGACAGTGATGAACCCGAACGACGAGTTCGCACTGAAAGCCGCCCTCCAGACGAAGGTCAGAAACGGCGGAACCTCTGCGCTGATGAGCATGGGGCCGCCAGGCTACAAGGACATCCTCCGGGAGGGGATGGAGTCGGTGTACGCCGACGAACTGTTCTTGCTCTCGGACCGAGAGATGGCGGCGGCCGACACATGGGCGACTGCGATTACGGTCGCGACCGGGATACAGAACCTCGACGAGCAGCCGGATCTGGTCTTTGCGGGGTTCAAGACCGCCGACGGAGAGACGGGCCACACCGGCCCCCAGACCTGCTGGGCGCTGGACTGGCCGCTGGTTACGCACGTCATCTCGCTCGAGGTCTACCCCGACGAGGGACGGGTCCGGGCGAAACGCCTCGTCGAAGGCGACATCGAAGAGATCGAGACTGTCGAAGCGCCGATGCCCGCAGTCATCGTCACTGACCCCGAGTTCGAGCCAGTGTATCGCCGGGCCGAACATCGGCTGAAACACCGGGATCTCCGCGAGGAGACACAGGAACGTGCCGAGACCTTCGAGGATCACCTGACGGTCTGGGATCACGAGGAACTGAACCTCGATCCGGACTATATCGGGCTGGATGGCTCGCCGACGATCGTTCAGGGGGTCGATCCGATCCCGAAAGCGCCCTCCGAACGGGAGGCCAAAGAGATCGATCCGGCCGAGGAGGAGTCGATGGACGAACTGCTCGAGGAACTGCGTCCCCATGCGGCCGCTACCGCAGAGGCGGGAGGTGACTGATCATGGTAGAGATAGATCCAACCGAACACGACATCTCCGAACTCGGACCGAAAGTCAACGACATCGAGGACGTCGACGAACTGGAGGCGATGCTCGAACTCGAAGGGGAGGGCGAGGATCGCGTCCCGGTCAAGACGCTCATCGAGAGCCGAATCGAGACGCTAACCGAGGACACCGGGGACGGCGACGAAGACGTAGACGTCACCGAGCTAAGTACGGCCGATGCGGCGAACCTGATCCGCGATATCGACGATCCCGAACGGCTCGAAGAGCTTCGCGACGCGGAGGAAGCCGCCGAGGAGCGCGATACGGTGCTCCGTCTGATCGAACAGCAACTCGACTCCGTGCTGGGCAGCGAGCAAGCAGAGATCGAGATCGAGCCACCGGAAGAGGCCCATCCCCATCTCGATCATCCGACGGCGGACAAGGAGTACGTCCACTCGGTCGAGGACGGCGAGTATCGAGACATGTGGGTCTACTGCGAGACGCAGGGCGGCGAACTCGTCGACGTCTCGAAGGAGTTGCTGGGCAAGGCCCGCGAACTGATGGACGGCTACAACGAAACGTACGACGAGGACGAAAACGTCGTTGCGGTCGTGATCGGCTCCGATATCGAGGGGATCGCGGAGGAGGCAATCGCCTACGGCGCGGATGTCGCCATCTACTACGACGACTCCGAACTAGAACGGTTCCGTCACCAACCCTATACCAAGATCTACTGCGATATGGCCCGGCGTGCGGGTCACCCCTACGTCCGCGAGGACCGCCACGAGGAGGAGTGGCGCGACTACGACGAACCCCGGTACGTCGTCTTCCCGGCGACGAACAACGGACGGGACCTCTCGGCGCTGGTACAGGCCGAACTCGACTCGGGGCTGGCCAGTGACTGTTCGGACCTGTATATCGACGACGTCGTCATCAGCAACCCCGCCAAGACCGGCGGCGAGGGGGGCAAGAAACGGTTCGAGCGCGTCCTGCACATGCCCCGCCCGGACTTCTCCGGGTTCGAGTACTCGACGATCCTCTGTCTGGACTCGCCACGCCGCGAGTTCCACCCACAGGGCGCGTCGGTGATCCCGGGCAAGTTCGAGATACCCGATCCCGATTACGAGCGGGAGGGCGAACTGATCGATCACGACCTCGAACTCGACGACGACTGGCTACCCGTCGAGGTCGAGGAGTACGATCAGCTGAGAGTGGTGTCGACCTCACCGATCACGAAGTCGTCGTCTGCGTCGGTCGTGGGATCGGCCGGGATCCGACGCGCGGCATCGAACTCGGACTGGAGTTGACCGACGCCTTCGAGGACGCCGCCTTCGGACTGACGCGGGGGATCATCACCTCCTCGTTCCAGTTCGAGGGTCACGTCGAGAGCTACACCGGCGAGGACCGCCAGATCGGTGAGAGCGGTCAGGAGGTCGAACCGGATCTGTACATCGCCGCGGGCGTCTCGGGGGCGATTCAGCACAAGGTCGGCTGTGACGAATCGGATACGATCGTCGCGATCAACACCGATCCCGACGCGGATATCCGTGACTGGTCGGACTACTTCATCCACGGCGATCTCTTCGAGGTGCTTCCGAACCTGATCAACGCACTGGAGACCGGCGACGCCGCCGAGGCAATCGTCGATGCAGGCGTGCCGGCCACTGGGGGTGAGACCGATGACTGAAGACTACGAACACTACGAGGCCATCGTCGTCGGCGCGGGACCGGGCGGTGCCGCGGCGGCGGCCGCCCTCGCCGAGCAGGGTGTCGAGACGCTCGTACTGGAACGCGGCGTCGATGCTGGCTCGAAGAACGTCTCCGGCGGGCTGATCTACGCCGAAGAGTCCGCGCCGTACACTATCGACAGCCTGTTCCCCGACTTTCGCGAGCAGGCGTCCGAACGTCCCGTCGACGAGAACTACATCCACAACATCGCCGGGAACAAGGTCAAGACGTTCGATCTGGGGGGCGTTCACGAGCACGACACGGCGTGGTGTGATTCGGTGCTGCGACGGGAGATGGACTCGTGGCTCGCAGAGCGGGTGCACGAGAAGACTAGAGAGACCGGCGGTGGAGTGCTCACGGAGGTGCGAGTCAACGGACTGCTCCGCGAGAACGGACAGATCGTCGGTGTGACCTGTGACGAACTCGATCCGATCACGGCCGACGTCATAATCGCGGCCGACGGCGTCAATTCCGAACTCGCTCGCGACGCGGGACTGATGGACTGGGACGAACCAGATGAGTGGTTCCAGGGCGTCAAAGCCGTCGTCGACATGGAGCCAGAGGTGATCAACGAGCGCTTCGATATCGACGAGGACGAAGGCGCAGCACACCTCTTCTCGGGCGACCTGTTCGAGGGCGTCCGGGGCGGCGGGTTCCTCTACACGAACGAGGACTCGCTATCTATCGGGACGGTGTTCCACCTCGACTCGCTCGCCGCCGAGGAGGCCGAACCGCACGAACTGCTGAATAGTCTGCTCACCCATCCCGTACTGGACCAGTATCTCCAGGGCGAGTACGAGGAACGGGAGTACTCGGCCAAACTCGTCCCCGACTCGAAGAAGGTTGCCCATCCGTCGCCTCACCGGGGTCGACTGTTGCTGGTCGGCGACGCCGCCGGGCAGATGCAGGCCCAGGGGCCGATCATCAAGGGGATGAACCACGCCGTCTCGGCGGGTGGACTGGCCGCCGAAGCCTTTGCCGAGGCGCGAACCCGCGGCGACGCCTCGCAGGCGGGCGCACTCTACGAACAAAAACTCAACAGCGAGGGCGTGATGGACAAACTTCGCCCGACTCGCTATCGACTGACCAGTGCGGTCTCCGAGAGCGATTTCGTCACCTCGGTCGGCAACAAACTGTTGAACTCGCCGATCGGCCGGGCCGGGATCCGCGCGTTCGACGACACGGCCGAACGGCTGTTCAACTCCCCGTTCGTGCTCGGGATGATCCCCGACACCCGAACCACATACGTCACGGTGCCGACGATCATCGGCGAGGAACTCGGGACGCCGGTCGAGGCCGAAGACGAGATCGAACCGCCCGAACTCGGTGATCGGATCGGCGATCTGACCTACAACGTCGGTGACCCACATATCGAACTCATCGATAGCACCTTCGAGGCCAGCGGCACCGCCGTCACGGCCTGTCCGGTGAGCGCGAAGGACTACGGTGGCGGCTGTTACCGCGAGGAGGAGATCAAAACGAACGGCGACACCGAGAAAGTCGTCAGCCTCGACACCCAGCCCTGCGTCGAGTGTGGGACCTGCGCCATCGTCGCCGATACGGAGTGGGAACACCCGAGCGGCGGCAAGGGCGTCGAGTACAGGGAGGGCTGATGGCGTCCGAACATCGCGAGCGTATCGAGCGGTTGGCCGGGCGTGCGCGCCGTGAGCGCGAGACGTTCGCCCCGCCGACAACGGTACCAGCGCCGGAGCAGGGCCAGGAGTACCTGCGGGACGGCGTCGGCGAACTCGTCTCGCTGTACATCGACGGACGGAGTGGTGGGAAATTCGCCGCGTTCTCCGAGCGGGAGTGGGAACTGCTCCACCGAGCGCTCGACGATTGGCTACAGCTATACGCCCGGTGTTACGGGCGAGAGCTGAACGCGGCTTTCAGATTCGCACGCTGACAGAGCTAGTCATCGATACCCACAACCTCCACGACGCCGTCGTGATGGCGACCAAGGTGCCGGATCCGAAACGGGAACGGGCAACCGAATCGGTCTGACGGGGACCGGGAGGTTCGCTGTGCGCCCGCGGTCCGGATCGGCCCGCTTTTTACCCTGCCCGGCCCAGTACTCCCCGTGCGCGAGTTCTCCGAGTCGTATCTGCGGGATACCCGTGCGGGGATGTGGGACGACTCACGGCAGGCGCTGGCGGACCTCGACCTGCAGGACTGCGACCGGATCCTCGACGTCGGCTGTGGCACTGGCGAACTGTCGCGTGTCCTCGCCGAAGAGAGCGGTGCGGAGATAGTCGGTCTCGACGCCGACGTCTCCCTTCTTGCATCCGCACGCGAGCACGCCACGCCGGTTACCGGCGACGCGACGCGACTCCCTTTGTCGACGACGCCGTCGACCTCGTCGTCTGTCAGGCGCTCCTGATCAATCTCCCCGAGCCAGCCGTCGCAGTCAGGGAGTTCGCCCGTGTCGCCAGCGAGCGCGTCGCGGCGGTCGAACCGGACAACGGTGCGGTGACGGTCGAATCGAGCGTCGAGTCCGAGGCCCGACTCGCTTGCCGCGCTCGCGAGGCGTATCTCGACGGCGTCGGGACCGACGTCACGCTCGGCGGGAGCGGGACCAGTTCGCTGTTCGAGCAGGAGGGCCTCGCCCGGGTCACGACGACGCGCTACGACCACGAACGGACCGTCGCCGCCCCCTATTCCCAGCGCGACCTCGACGCCGCGAAGCGCAAAGCGACCGGGGACGGGTTGGCGGCCGACCGCGCCGAGATGCTGGCCGGGGGACTGACCGCCGAGAGCTACGAACGACTCCGAAACTCCTGGCGCGCGATGGGCCGTGACGTCATCGAGCAGATGCAGGCGGGCGAGTACTCTCGTCGCGAGGTCGTCCCGTTTTTCGTGACGAGCGGGCGCGTCAGCGAGGAGTAACTACCCGAAATGTTATATTAGATGCCGCGGCGACCCTCTCTCGTGCTCCTCAGCAGGGCAACATTGACGGTGGATGGTGGCGATAGCCATTTCAATGACAGGAACAGTGTTCGCGCTCCTGGGGGGACGCGACCGGATCGGAACGACAACGGCGGCCGCGTCGGTTGCAGGCTCGATGGCCGAAACCGCGACGCGCGTTGCGGTCGTCGACGCCACCTTCGCCGGTAGCGGCGTTCAGGACGTGCTCGACCTGCCGGAGGGGGAGCGGGCCTCAGAGACGTACTGCGCGGCGATGCCAGCGTCGACGAGGCGATGATCGACGGGCCACACGGCGTCGAGTATCTACTGGCCGAGGAACTCCCGACGACGACGGACGTCCGAACCCACCGACTCGTTCGGGCGGCGAACACCCTTCGCGAGCGCTACGACTTCGTACTGCTCGACCTCGGGCACGGCGGCGGCGTCGAGGTTGCGATGGGGCTCGAACTGGCCGACGAGGCCATCCTCGTCTCGGGATCGGCCGAGGAGGACCTCGCTGAGACGGCGAAGACAGCGACAGTCGTCCGATATCACGGCTGTCGGATCCGCGGGACAATCCTCTCGCGCGTGCCGTCGGTACAGGCGGTCGACATGGTCGGCGTGACCGAACGACTCCAGACCGAAACGCTCGCGGTCGTCCCAGAGGACGACGCGGTCCGGGAGGCCGCGGCCGATGGCCAGTCCGTGCTCCGGTACGACCCCGACAGCGACGCCGCCATGGTCTACTGGCAACTCGCCGGGAGCCTCTCCGGATCTGGCGGGCTGACCGGGCCTGTACTGCCCGCCAGCGCGACGTCCGAAGCGGCTGTCGAAGAGGAGTCAGAGGCGTCGGACAGCAGGGGGAAGCAGAGTCGGCGGCAAACGAGGAGACAGAGCCAGTGATAGATGAGGAGGGAGAGCCAGCAACAGGTGAGGCTGACGACCCACTCCAGGACGACGGTAGTGCGAAAGCCGCCCACGCCGGGGACGACGCAGTGAGCGCCCAGCCAGCACCCGAATCGGCCACCACGGAGTCCGAACCGACCGATGCAGTCGCTCGGGGGCCTGCCGAGGAGTCTCCGGAAGAGGCGTCAGCCGAGCAAGCGGACGGGCATTCGACCGCCACCAGCGACAGGGACGGGACGCAGAGTGCGGAGGCGGTAGCCGCTCCCCCGTGTCGGAGGAGAGCGCTGACGATAGCGACGCGACCAGAGACCAGTCGGTCCGGGAGGAGGACCCCGAGCAGGACGAGAGAGACGACCAGCCGTCACAGTCGGCCGATCAGGACAACGTCTCGGCTGAGGAGCAGGAAGCGGACCTCGACGGGACCGACTCGGAGACGTCGACGGCCGATCCTGCATCCGGCGAGTTCGAGATGGGCGTGGACGACTCGGAATCGGAAACTGGCGGGTTCGAGATGGGTGTAGAGGATTCCGCATCGGAAACTGGCGGGTTCGAGATGGGCGTGGACGACTCGGAATCGGAAACCGGCGGGTTCGAGATGGGCGTGGACGACACTGCTAGCGAGACGGGACCGATGAGCACTGAGAAGCAGGACGGGGACGCCGATGCGGAGGGCGACGAGTTCGAGCTACCAGGGTTCGAGTCTGCGACTGGGGCGGAAGACACGGGAAGCCGGACCGTCGACGAGAGTGCTGGTTTCGAGACTGCGGGGGACGCCGAAGCAACCGATCAATCGGACGAGACGGATGAGGATGCGGAGGCCATCGGAGACGACGCCGAGGCTGAAGAAGACAGCGCAGGGGTGGGTGACGAAGAGGACACGGAAGTTGGAGAATCTGCAGATGGCGACGGGGTCGATCCGGAGGAAGCCGTTACAGATGTCGAAGAGGCTGTTCCTGAGAAAGGCCAAGAAGCGGGGCAAGCGGAGGAGCCGACGCCGGACCCGGACGGCGAGGACGACCCAATGTTCGAGGGAGTCTCGCCCGACCCCGACGACATCCTCGACGACGAAGATTCTGAAGACGACGACGAGATCAACGCCCTGTTCAAAGAGACGATGGACAAGGTTACTGAAGAGAAAGACGACGACGAGTAGCCTAGACGACGTCGCCGCGTACCGTCGTGCCTTCCTGCTCGGTGCGCCACGCCTGGATGGCGTCGGCCGCTTCCTCGGCATCGGCCTCGTCCAGTCCGATCATCGTCAGCGCCTCGGGGAGCGTCGGGAAGGGTAACTCGCCGTTTCTGAGTTTCTCAGGGCGTCCTCGCTTCGTCTGCCCTCGCCGGTGCCGTCACCGACCCAGAGGCAAGCACCGCGCGGATCGAGCAGTTGTTCCCACGCCCCCGGGCTTTCGCGCCCTGCATGCGCTGGGTGACGTTGTCCTCGAAACTCGCGTTACAGACCTCGAGGTGGATCGGTTCGTCGTCGTCGAGTAGGTGGGCCGCCAGACACTGCTCGGGCGCGGCGTGGCCGTTCGCGTTCGCTCGCAGGTGCTCCCGATGCTCGTCGGCCCAGTCGGCCCGAACGGTTCGGCCGACACCCTCGACGCCGTGGCTGTCGACGAACTCGGCCTCGCGGTCGGGGGTGCCGTCCAGCAGGATATCCTTGGTGACGTAGACGTCGAGCCGATCGATCGGATCGAGTCCCAGCGCGACGTCGCCGTACACCCAGACCTCGCGGACGGGGACGGGCATGCGCTCGTTCTCGACGGTGTCGACGATCTCCTCGGCCCGGTCGAGTGCCGTACTGCGATCCATCGAGTAAGGCTACTGGCTGCGGGCGCAAAACGGATTCGGTGAGCGCTCGGTCCCGCTGTGCTGGCTCGATTCAGTCGAGATACAGATCGGGGATCTGCTTTGCGTACTCGGTGATCGTCGGTGCGGCCTCTTCGAGCGCGGCCGTCGGCTCTTTGACGCCCCGGACGACGTTGTTCATCGCCACGGCGGCCTCGGTCATGATCGGCATGTTCTGTGGCGTGTCGACCGGTATCGCTGGCGGATCGGTCGGGACCTTGCTCATTCCCTCGATATGGGCGTCGAGGAAACTCTGGGTGATGCCGGGGTGGGTCTCGTCGAGACCGACCGTGTCGTTAAGGTAGTTGAGTCGGGCGGTCCCCGCACGCGGGCCGTGGCCCTGCCACTGCCTGGCAGAGAGCATGTAATTACCCAGTCGGGAGTTGGCCCACTGGATGAACAGCCAGGCTGCCTCCGGGTTCTCCGAATACTGGCTGATCCCGGTCGCCCAGACCCACGTGGCGACTTCCGGATCGCCGCCGTCCGGAGCCGGAAGCGGCGGGATCCAGTGGGTCCGTTCGATCTGCTCTTCGGTGATTGCACCGGACGTCGATGGCGTAGTGTAGACCATCGCGGTCTCGCCCGCCGAGAGCGCGTTGTTCGCCCGGTACCAGTTCTTCTGCCCCGGGTTTTCGGGGCCGTAGTCGCGCATCAGGCGGCCGAACAGTTCGAGCGACTCGACGCCGCCGCTGTCCGGATCCGCGAGCGTCGCTTCCTTTTGTTCCCGGTCGATCCAGTTGCCGCCATGCGTTTTGAACATCGTCGCCCAGTTTGCGCTCGACAGCGTCGTCGTGCTGGTACGGGACGTGATGCCGGCCCGCGGTTCGTCGTCGTACTGACTCGTCTGCTCCGATTCGTGGATCCGCTTGGCCGCGCGTTCGAGGTCCGAAAACGTGGCTATCTCGTCGGCCGGGTCGTCGGCCACATCGTCGACGGCCTCGAACGTCGGGACGTCACAGCCGACCGCGCCGTAGGCCTCGATCCCGTTCGGGAAGCCGGTGAGTTCCGGCCGGCCGTCCGCGTCGGGGAACGACATGAGTTCGATGGTATCGTCCAGGAAGTCGTCCATGGCGAGCCAGTCGCGGTCGGTCAGGTCGTCGTTCTCGATGAACTCGGTGAGGTCGCGCACCCAGCCGTTCGCGTGGAACTCAGCGGCCTGCCAGAGCCCGGTCATCATGCCGTCGTACTCCCGCCTGTTCTGCAGGTCGTCTCTTGCTTCGAGCCAGTAGCGATCCTCGGGGAAAATCTCGTACTCGACGTCGATTCCGGTCAGTTCCTCGAACGCGGGGATCACCGGCTGGGTCACCGTCGAGTAGGGGTGGAGCCCCATCCCGAAGGTGAGCGTGATGTCGTCGTCCGCGAACTGTTGCCAGTCGATATCGGCTCCTGCGTTATCGTAGGGTACGTTCCCCGGGTCGTAGAGCACCTCGCCGTCGGCGTCCGGATCGTATCGGTCGCCGCCATCGGCGTGATCGTTGAGTATTTTCCCCCAGACCTCGGCACCCTCGTCGGCGGGCGGGTAGCCGCTTCCAGTATCCTCGTCGCCGTTGCCGCCGGCCCTGTTTGTGACGGTATCCAGACAGCCGGCGAGGCCGGTGACGCTGGATGCGCCGAGCAGTTTCATCGCGTTTCGTCGTGAGATCGATTGTTCGGGTCTCATTGATAAGGTGTCTCAGTCTTCGTCCCGTGTCGTGTCCTCGACGAACGCGAACATGTCGTCGTCCGTATCGTCGGTAGTGTCGAGGCTGTCGTCGTTCGTGTCCGTCTCCGTGTCGTCCGCATCGACGGCCGCCTCCTCGTCAGCCTGCTCCGACAGCTCCTGGTCGTCCGAGCTACTCTCGGCGTCCTCCGGTGGCAGTTCCCCGACCGGGTCGTCGTCGAATTCAGCCGCGTCCCGGGGAGCCACTTCTGTGTCGAGCGTCGCGGGGTCCCCCTCGTCGCTCAGTCCAGTGGTCTCGATGTCCTCGCCCGTGACGAACCGATCCAGTGCGGCCGACAGCTGTGACGCCCGCATCGAGAGGTCGCCTGCAGAGCGGGACATCTCGGTCAGTGCGGTCGTCTGCTGTTCGGCGGCGGCCGCGACGTTTTCGGACTCGGCGCTGGTCTCCTCGCTGATCGTCGCGGTCTCGTCGAGCACCGAGACGACCTCTCGGGTCGCCGTTGCCTGCTCTTTCGTCGCGCTATCGATGGCCTGAACGCCCTCGTTGGTCTCGGTGGCGTACTCGGCGATCTCTTCGAGCGCGTCGGCGGCGTCTTTCACCGATTCGGTCTGGCTGGAGACCTGCTCTCTGGTCGTCCGGACCTCCTCGGCGGTCCGGTCGGTCTCGGCTTTGACACGCTCCAGTCGCGTCTCGATGTCTTCGGCGGCGTCTTTCGTCTCGGCAGCTAGCTGTTTGACCTCCTCGGCGACGACGCCGAACCCGTCGCCGCTGCCGTTGGCGGCCGAGCGTGAGGCCTCGATGTTGGCGTTCAGCGCCAGCATGTTCGTCTGGGAAGCGATCTCCGTAATGAACTCCAGTAGCTCGTCGATCTGGGTGATCTCTTCCTGGAGGCGCTCCATCGCCTCGACGGTGTCTTCGCTCTCCGCTTCGATCTGGCTCATTCCCTCGATCGCGTTCTGGGCCGCGGACTGTCCCTCACGACCGGTAACTGCGGTCCGCTCAGCGATCTCCGCGACGTCCGTCGACGTCGTCGAGATATCGTCGACAGCCGTCGACAGTTCGCTTAGCTGTACGTTCGCCCGCTGCAGGGCGTCGTTCTGCCGGTCGGCACCGTCGGAAATCTCCTGGATCGATTCGGTGACCTGTTCGCTTGCACCGCGGACCTCCTCGCTGGAAGCGGTCACCTCCTCGCTGGCGGTGGCGACCTGCATCGCGAACTGTTTCAGTTCGCCGATGGTGCCCTCGATCTCGTCGAGCATCGCGTTGAAATCCTCGCCGATGCCGCGCATCTGCCCGTTCTCCGTCTCGACGTCTGCCCGGACCGACAGATCACCGTCCGCGGCCGCTCCCATCACCGCACAGTACTCTTCGGCCGCTGTCTCCAGGTCGTCGTTGATCCGCTCGACCCGTTCGCGCTCTTCCTCCGCTCCTTCACGAGCGGTCTGAGCCTCTCGGATCTGATCCCGGAGCGCGTCGCGCATGCTCCCGAACGCCCGAGACAGGTCACCGATCTCGTCTGCACGGTTCATCTCGAAGTCCTCGTCGAGATTGCCGTTTTTCAGTGCCTCGGCTTTCGTACTCAGTTGGTTGATCGAACGGACCGTCCCTCGGCCGAACGTCACTGCGATCGCACCGAGACCGACGAACGTCGTAAACATCAGCAAGAGCAGGCTCGACGTGATCTCCGATTGCAGTGCAAAGGCCTGATCGCTGGGGACGTGGACGGTGACGAGGAGGTCGACCGTCTCCCCGCCATCGACCGGGGCGAACGCTGTGACGTAGTCCCGGTCGAGTCCTTCTTTTTCGGTTCCGTCGACGAAGCCAGTTTCACCGGCAAAGCCGCGCTGGACGATCTCCGAGTCCGCACCGAGTGGCGAGTACGCGGGGAACTCGCCGAGATTCGCCTCGAGTTGGGTCTGTTCCTGTTCGCCAGCAACGATGTTCCCGTCCCGATTGACGACCTGCGTGAAGACAGCGTCATCATCGTAGCCCTCGGTCACGGTTCGGAGGTTCGTCGTGATCACCAGCGCCCTGTTGGTGTCCTCGCCGGGTATCGGACTCACGAACGAGACGGTCGGTGCACCCTGGATCTCCTCGACTTCCGAGACGTACACCTCGTCGTTTGCGACGTCGAACTCCTCCCAGGCCCACGGCGCTTCGACGATGTTGAGCTGTGTCCCCTCGCGGGCGTTCTCGCTGCTGTTTACGATCTCTCGCTCGTCGAGGTCGACGAAGTGGATCGCTCTGATGTCGGCCGGTAATCGTTCCACTTCACTGCTGAGAAACTCGGAGACGTCTGCGCTCCCGCCTTCCTGAAACCGGTTCAGGTCGGCCGTGCTCCGGACGTTCGCCGATCGTTCGGACTGCCAATCCTCGATCGAGTCGGCGTACCGATCTGCGACGCCGGTGTATTCTGACTCGACGTCTTCGGACAGTTGGGCCGACGTTTGTGCGTATGCCACGGCGCTGACTGCGCCCACGACGACCAAGACGATCAACAGCGTTGCCACGAACTTTCGGACGAAACTACGGCGGATGAAGGCCGGGACGATTTTCCCCGCGAGACCGGGCTTTTGTCTGTTTTCTGGACTATTGCCGCTATCTTCCATAGGCCCGAACCTATCCGTTTGTTATTATACTTTTTGGCTTGTATCTACTATTGAAACTAGTAGCAACAGTAAATATAATGAATGTATGTGAAACTACTTTTTGAGTAAATATAGGTTTAGGTAGCCGGTGTTTTCGAATAGTGGATCTGCTAATACTGCGTTTTAATTCTCTGAGACGGCATAAATGGCACATTACAGAATTAAAATGAACGATAATAAAGGACCGGGCCGCTATTTACTTGATGCGTTATTAGTTACTATGCTTATCTATCCGGATTTTTTGCCTATTGACGATAAATAAGACAATTATTAATTATATATCTATAGTTATACTACATCCGGGGTGCGAAAACCGATCGTACACATCGCACAGCCCAGCCGTTCCTGCCGACAGCTAACGCTTATACTGTTCGTCGATGAAGCTACGCCCGTGCGCCGACAGACTTTCGAGGGGGAATCTGACGACGAACTCGTCTTCGTCCTCGGCTGGGGCAACAGGATCGACCACGAAAACGTCCAGTGGCTGATCGACGAGTTGCGCAGTGAGTATCGTGTGAGCGTCTTCGAGCTCCCGGACACTATCGACGATTTCGTCGAGGAGTACGTGGTCCCGGTAGAGCGGTACGTCGACGGACTCGACTCGTTCCGGCTACTGGGTCACAGCACCGGCGGCCTGATCGGACCGTATATCGAGGGCGCAGAGACGCGGACGTATCTCAGCCCGTGGTGGGGATACGACGAACGCCAGCAAGGCCTCGCCCTGACGCTGCTCCGAAAGCTACCGCTCTCGGTCCCCATCGTCCCGACAGAGGCGAACGACCGGGACGTGATCGGGGAACTGGCGACCGATCGCCAGCTAGCGGAGGAGGGTGGCCGGGCGGCACCCTCGTTCCTCCGTGAGGTACTGTACGCGCAGCGAGCGCTCCCCCATCGCGGAGGATACTGTCGTTTTCTGTACGCTTCGTGATCGGCTGGTCAGCACGCGAGCGATCGGGGAGCGAGTCCCGCCGGAGCGAATCCACCTCTACGACGGCGGTCACGAACTGTTCTCCTCGCCCGAGCGCGAGCAACGCCTCGACGCGCTCCTCGACGCCGTCCGGGACGGTCCGGGCGCGCTCGAACGTGTCGAGCCGAAACGGTGATATCGGTCACGCGGCTACGATTCCGCAATGGATTGCACCAAATGCGACCGCGAGGCCGTGATGCACGCGGCGTACTCAGGTTCGCATCTCTGTGAGGAACACTTTCGCGGCTCCGTCGAGAGTCGGGTCCGTCATCGTATCCGCGAGGACAGCCTCGTCCCGCGCTCTGCTACACCCGAGACCCCGGAAACGTGGGTAATCGGCCTCTCCGGCGGCAAGGACAGCGTCGTACTCACACATATCCTCGACGAGACGTTTGCGGAAGACCCCCGAATCGAACTGATCGCACTGACGATCCACGAGGGCATCGAGGGCTATCGCGACAAGAGCGTCGACGCCTGTGAGAAACTGGCGAGCGACCTCGACTTGCGCCACGAAATCGTCAGCTACGAGGAGGAGTTCGGCGTCCAGATGGACGATGTCGTCGAGAAGGATCCCCAGAACATGGCCGCCTGTGCGTACTGTGGCGTCTTCCGGCGTGACCTTCTCTCCCAGTACGCCGCGGATTTTGGTGCGGACAAACTGCTGACCGGCCACAATCTGGACGACGAGGCCCAGACCGCGCTGATGAACTTCCTCGAAGGCGACGTCGAGCAGATGGCGAACCACTTCGAGGCCAGCCTCGGCGACTTCGAGGACCGTGATCTGCCGGATGACGCGGGAGCGGACGGCGAACTCGGCACGCGCTCCGAGCAGGACACCTTCGTCCCCCGGGCAAAGCCGCTCCGAGATATTCCCGAAAAGGAGGTCGCCCTCTACGCCCACCTGACCGACCTGCCCGCACACATTACGGAGTGTCCACACTCCAGTGAAGCCTACCGCGGCGAGATTCAGGAACTACTCTACGACCTCGAAGAGCGCCACCCCGGCACCCGCCACTCGATCATGTCGGGCTACGAGGAGATGGCCGCACTCGCCGCCGACAGCTATAGCGACGACACTGGCGGTGTCGAAACGCAAGAGTGCGTCGAGTGTGGCTCGCCGACGACCCGCGAGCGCTGTCGGAAATGTGCACTGGTCGACGCCGTCCAATCGGTGTAAGACATCACTCGCAGTTGTCGGCGTCGAACTCGACGGCGTCCTCCCCGATCCGTATCCGTAGCTCCTGATCCTCACAGCCGTTCCGTTCGAGTTCGTAGGTCGACGCCTCGCTCTCGACGTTCATCTCGATATCGTACTCGACGCCAGCCAGTACGTTCTCTTCCCGACGTGACGCGCCGGCCCCGAGTTCGTACTCCTGTGCGAGGACGAGTTCACTGTTCGTATACACCCTGAAGTCAACAAGGACGTCGCTCGATCGCTCGTTTGTGATCTCGTACGTCGTATGGCCGTTGTCGGTGTCAGAACAGCCAGCCAGTGCAGTGGCGGCAAGCGCACAGCCACCGGTCAACAGCCGCCGTCGATCGAGGTCGAAAGTCACGGTGACCAAATCTTGTCGTCGCGCACAAATCAGCGTTTCCGAACCGATCGAAAAAGGGATTGGCTACCGGATGACGTCGAGACCGTTCTGCTTCTCGACGGTGCTTTTCCCGCCGTCGCTCTGGGTACCGTAGTTCTGCTGGCTCCCCGAGTCCTCGAGGTTCTGGCTGGCGTCGAACGACGCTTCGTCCGCGCCTTCCAGACTCTGTCGGGACTTGTTGGCCTGCTTCTGGGTCGTCGGCCCGAGCACCTGCGCGCTCTGGACGCCGGTCATGATCGCCATGACGCGGACTTTACCCTTGTACTCTTCCTGGATCCGGGCGCCCCAGATGACATTTGCGCTGGCATCCAGCCGCTCGGTGATGTTGTCTGCGATTCCTTCCGCCTCCTTCAGAGTGAGGTCGGGTCCACCGGTAATGTGGACGAGCCCACCGGAGGCACCGCGGTAGTCGACGTCGAGCAGCGGGTGGTTCATCGCGTCTTTGACCACCTCTTCTGTCTTGTTCTTGTCCTGTGTCTCGCCGACGAGCATGACCGCGACGCCGCCCTGATTCATGATCGTCGTCATGTCGGCGTAGTCGAGATTGATCAGGCTCGGCTGGGTGATCGTCTCCGAGATTCCTTTGACCGTCTCGGCGATGATCTGGTCCATCACCGAGAACGCCTTACCGATCGGGAGGTTCGGGACGTACTCCAGCAGACGGTTGTTGTCGAGGACGATGATCGAGTCTGCCTCGTCGCGGAGTTTCTCCAGACCCTCTTCGGCCTTGACCGTCCGCGCGCGCTCGACGTTGAACGGCGTCGAGACCATCCCGACGACGATTGCGCCCTGCTCTTTGGCGATCTTCGAGACCACAGGCGCCGCACCCGTGCCGGTACCGCCACCCATCCCCGCGGTGACGAAGACCAGATCGGCGTTTCCGAGCACTTCCTTGATGGTCCCCTGGGCCATCTCGGTGGCTCGCTCGCCCATCGACGGATCGCCACCTGCACCGAGTCCGTTCGTCAGGGATTTGCCGACGAGGATCTTCGTGTCGGCTTCGATCATCTTCAGGTGTTGCTTGTCAGTGTTGATCGCAATCGTCTCGGCTCCCTCGACGCCAATGTTGTACAGCCGATTGACCGTGTTGTTACCGGCACCGCCAGCACCGACGATGACGATCCGGGGATCACCGAACTCGTCGTCGTCGGCCGCGGCGTCCATCTCACGCTTCTCCTCCTCGGCGTTTTCAAGTGCGTCTTGAACGATATCTTGCATGCCCTACACCTTGGCCCAGGTTCGTTTGTTGGAGTTCCCGGATGTCTCCTGTTGTTCGTCGACCATCTCCCGGACGGCAGCCCGAATCGCTTCGCTGCGGTTCGGGTACTGTCCGGAGTCGACCATCTGTTCAACCGCGTCGATCTGCTGTTTCGGAATTCGCAGTGTCACACGCTCCATATATTGTATTCCCCTTGTGTAAGACGGCCGTCGTATTCGGATTCTTTCCCCCTGTGTCTTACACTGGACACCGCCCGACAACGTCGAGCAAGGGGGAATCCACCCCATCGTGTAAGACAACCGTCTTACGCGACTGGTACCTCTCGTGCATACATAATAAATGTAACGCCGACCGTGATACAAACAAGTAAATGCCGCGTACGGTCGTGTGTGACTTCCTACCGTGGATCTAGCACGTCTGCAGCGGGCGTTCGGCGGCCACAGCCCGGGCAGAACGCCCAGTCGGACCGGATCTCGTCGCCACACTCACAGAACGCTCGTTTCGAGGCTTTTTCACCACAGTTCGGACAGTAAACGTGGTCCTCGCCCACCTCATCGCCACATTGAGCACACTGCCGGCCCTCGGAGTCACTGTCCTCCCGCGTCACGTCTTCTTCGTCTGTCTTACGTTCCGCGCTCGTGCGCTCGTCGTCGATCGAGACGTTGACTGTAACGTCTTGCGGGTGCGCTCGGGCCTCCCGCAGTCGCTCGTCAAGCCGTTCGTCGATCAGTTCGTCGACGCGGTCGGCCACCAGCGCGTCTAGCGAGTCCGCTGTCGGGGGGACGTCCCTGCGGAGCCTGATTGTCGGTCCTCGATGTAGCTCCGCAGCGCCTCCCGCAGGACCTCGCTTTTCGAGGCATCGAACGACTCGATCTCCTCGACGAGGTCGTCATCCGCCCGGAACGTTATCTTGCTCATTGCCCGCTCGTCTTGCTCTGTGTCGCCTTTCCATATCAAACTTCGCACCTGTCTGACGCTCGTCTGTCGCAGGCTGGTGCACACTGGCACGGCGCCCGTCGATAATAACCCTTAAGTCCAACAGTGAACGATTCGTAATCGCACGCCCGCCCTTAGCTCAGACTGGTAGAGCAGTCGACTGTAGATCGACTTGTCCCCCGTTCAAATCGGGGAGGGCGGACCTACTTCCTACCCGAATTGCAGTGGACAGCCAAACGGCTGTTTACACTGCTTTTAGAGCCTCTAACCGAGGATATAGACTTTCAGAATCGCGGCGAAAATCTGGAGTTCAGGTGGTAACCAGTCGGGGGTCCGCGCGTTCTTGCGAAATTCACAGTGCAAAATGGAGGTGGTCGTCGTGTTGAAACTCGTCGATAGCGACGAGTCTCCCACCTGCCGGAACTGTGGCGCCCACGTCTCGGCAGACTTCCGGCGCGTCTACGGTGACGAGTCCGACACCGTGCATCGGTGTCGCGACTGTGACACCATGCGGCGGCTCACTCGCGGTAGCGCGGCCGGACTCGACCTCAATATCCCCGATCCGAGCGCAGACGGCCACCACACGGGAAAGGCTGAGACGGGGAGGTCGGCATGAGCCAAAGCCAGCTCGCCGAGTTCGTCGGCGTCCGTCGCGACGATCTCGACAAGCTCACCGAAGCCGAGCGGAAGGCGTACGTCGCCTGCCGGATCAACGGCGTCGGCGTTCGCGAACAGGCTCGTTTCAGTGGTCGATCACCCGGAACGGTGGGGAACCTGCTCCGCCGCGCCGAGGACAAACTCGACGGAGGTACCCGATGAACCGCGAGCGTGGGCTGTGGGCGACACTCGTCGGGCTGGCGGCCGGTGACGCCGCAACGACCATCACGGCGCTGGCGCTGGGCCTGCCGGAAGCGAATCCGCTCTTTGAGGCGCTGATGGGTTCTCTCGGCATCGTCGCGGTCCCGCTGTCGCAAGTCCTGTACGTTGGGCTGGCGAGCGCCGTCATCACCGCGGTCGAGCGTGGCCGCCGGACGCCCGTGTTGCTCGCTGGTATTCTCCCGAGCGCCCTGGTCGTCGCGAACAATCTCGCCTGGATCACGGTGACAGTCACGGGGTGGTCGGCGTGACCCACGTCGCGACGTCTCCCCACGAACTCGAAGGCAACCTGAATTTCTTCGAGAACGGGCTGAGTCCGTACTGGGCTATCTCGAAACTGCTGTTCCACGGTTTCGACGGCTACTCCGGGGAGATGGTCAGGGAGATCGCCGGCGAGGAGTGGACGATCAACCTCAAGTACCAGAAAAGTGGGATCGCCCCGCGCCCTCAGGACGACGTCGAGGAGCGACTGTACGAGTTCCGGATCGGAGCGTACGGCGACGGCGAGCGAAAAGCGAACTTCCACGTTCGACCGCGGTTTGCCGGGATGGAGCACTACGAGGACGGCGATGAGATCACGTCCCCGTGCGATAGCGACGACCTCCCGAACGAGGCGACGAACGTGAAGCTCTCGGGAAGTAATCTGGAGCCCGAGACCTACCCGGTGCTGCTCCGGAAGGTCCTCCAGGAGCTCGCGGACGAAGCCGGGATGGGCATCAATCTGAACCACTTCACGACGATCCACCCGACGAGCAACATCACGACCTACGAACGGTATGTCCGAATACAGCGGTCGATGGCCGAGAAGTACGTCCGATCGACCGGATCGCTCCGGCGGCTGTTCGAGCTACTCGCCCAGCGGGAAGGGTCGAGCGTCGTCTACAAAGCCGACAACAGCGGGCCGAACACGGATATCGTGGGCTACAACCACCGGCTGATTATCCCGAAGGCGGACGCCAGAGAGATGATCCCGATGCACTCGCGGGGCAAGCAGCTGAAACACTACCATCCCGAGTACGTCCACGGTGACGAGGAAGACGCCATGCACCACCCGAAGGTCGGCGTTCTGCTCAAGAAGTCGCTGAACAAGAGCCGGTCGTTCGCCTGGAGCGACCGCGAGGGTCTCCGGCGGGAGATCGACGAGACGCTCATCAACACGCTCCGGTGGTCGGATATCCCGGTCGGTGCTGGCGGAACGACCTTCATCGCCGATGATCACTTCGACGCCGCGCCCGCCGAGGAGGACGTCGAGTTCTTCGAGGATCCGACGCCGGAGATCGAAGCGAAACAGGACGCCTTGCTGATCACGACGCTTCGAGACATGACCGAGGCGGATGTCGATTTTATGGAGGCGCTGGTCGCTGACGGAAGCGGCCAGCATCCCGAGGACCTGGCGAGCAACGCCGAGCGCGGTATCTCGACGCTGTACCGGTTCCTCGACCGACTCGACGGCCTGGTTCGGAACGACAACGCCGCGGTCGAGTTCACCAGCCGGAAGATCGAGCAGGAGATTGCCGGAATCGTCGAGAGCGCCGAGCACCGGATCGAGAACGCAGCAGACCGAGCGGCGAAGCTGATGAACGTGAATGTCCGGCAGTCGGCGTCGAGCGCGTTCCAGAAGTGGATGCAGACGTACGCCGCCACGTTCGATTTCGACCCGGACAGCGACGAGACGACGGTCCGGATCGACACGCGACTCGGGGAGTTCAAATCCTCGTCGTACCCGCGCGTCGAGGACGTCCTCCAGGAGGCGAAGACCGCCTGGGTGAAGGACAGTCGCGACGTCGCCGACCTCCTGGAGGCGAGCGTCGAGTGGCTGAACGCTGACGGTGATCGTCGACGCGGGCGGGTGCGTTCGCTCACCCGGTAGCGCCCGACAGTCGAGTGGCAACGCTATTCTTCGACCCCGACAGTTCAACTGGAGTTGCAGTTTTTAGGTACTTAGGTATAGTTTACTTTACTTGCAGGCAGTGGCTACGCGGTGATCGGGCCGATCGGGAGAGAGTCCGGGACGGGGGTGTTCCCACCGAGCGGGACACACCCCTTAGGGAGTGTGCCTAAGGGCACTTGCGAAAAAAAGTACCCCGCTCCGCAGAGTTCCAGTTGATCCACTGGAAACGGGGGTTGTTCTGTATTGTTGACTTAATTGAAGCCATCAAACAGTTCAGTCTCCCGTGTTCAACTCCACGAAAGTCCGTCTGTAACGCAAGTGGATGACCCTCTGGGACGATCGGCTTCTCGAAATAATCCAGCAGGAAGGTGCTGGATCTCGGGAAAAGCACTCTGAGTAGGAAGAAATTTGCGTGACTAAGTTACACGTCTCTCGAAGGCTCAGCAAGCTCGCCGATCACGATATGCTGAAACACCTCTGTAATCGTGTTTACGTGTGCCGAAGAACGTGCAGTGTCACCTTCTTCTGTATCTCAGTCTCGTCGACGGTCCGCGTCACTCGATTCGGCTGCATCTCGTATTCGCTTGTAAAGCTCACGGCTGACTTAGGGGAACAGAATTTGGATAACGACACGTCGTAATTCTGGCAACATTTTTGTAGCCGGTCTCCATTGTTAGCGGCACCACTATCGATGGATATCGAAGATTATGTCGTTGACAGCGAACGCATCGTAACTGGAACAAAAGCAAAGAAGGGAATGTCCCCAGGAAAGGAATCGGGGAAAGGTAATATCGCTTGTACGACGAACCGAGTCGTCTACGTCGAGGAAAAGATGTCGTCGACATTTCACTAAATGCAGTGAATTCCGTCGAGTACGAGGCACCAGCGTACCCCGTCAAGATACTCTACCTCGGCGTCGCGCTCGCTTGTATCGGGTTCTTGGGAATCTTCTTCCCGTCTGAATCAGTGTCGACTGCCGGTGGATTTTTTATTGGTAGTGGTGTGCTGACCCTCTTAGCTGGATTGTACTACAGGAGCAGTACACTGAGACTCCACACGCCAAACAAGAGCTACGAGTTCAGCACCCGAGACGACTCGATACAGAACGTTGCTCACGCGCTCCGTGGGTACGAAAACTGAAGACAAAAACATCTCGTAGACACTAACCGGACACTATGTCTACGACCAATTGAGACAATTATACTTACAGTCTAAGAGTTCACTTTGTCAGTATGGGAAAATGGCGGTCACGCGTTCAGAAAAGAACTTAGGCGATATCAGGAACAGATTGAAGCGGATCAGATCTCTCTACAAGAACTTGAGAAACAGGTGTTGCCGACGGTTCAGTCCGATTTCCCCGACAATGACAATCCGGATGCTGCTTTTCGTCGCACCTTGCAGGAGCTACGAGATCAAGGAGATGTCGAATTTCTTGGGAACGGAGAATACATTCTCGACTTTGATAGCGACCTTAATCTCAAGGAGGCTTTTTCGACCGTCCTTCGTGATTATAAAGAGGCCAAAGAGAGAGGTGATCAAAGTCACCATGCTGCAGAACTCATCAAAGACGAAATTCCTAGTGAATTAAAACAGCTACTTGCCGATGATCATCTACTATTCAAAGGGTCAGTCGGTGCTGGGACAATGGCTAATATCCCCTGGATTGGCATTTTCGATACCAGAGTCACACAGAGCCCACAGGAAGGATTGTACGTAGTCTACCTGTTTGATACTGATTCGGAAACCGTGTTTCTCACCCTAAACCAGGGGATGACCGATCTTCAAGACTCCTTCGGTACCAAAATCGCCCGTGAAGTTCTCGCAGCACGGGCTGAGGCGCTCCGTGATGTCGTCGACGTAGAACGATTCGAGAATAGCCGTATTCATTTACCCGATAAATTTCTAACCTCTCGAAATAGCCTATATGGTATTTCGACTATCTGTCACCGTGCATACGATCTGGAAGATATGCCTTCAACTGACGTTCTCCGTGAGGATGTCCGCCGACTGGTAGACACCTATCAAGATCTTATTGAGAGTAATGATTATCAGACACTACTCGATGCGTTTGATCCAGATGAACAAGAGCAGCTGAATCCGTTTGAAGGATCTACGGAGGGTGGAAACGACGGCACGTCTGTGCAGGTTCCAAATCCCAAGGAGGCACCGCGCCGTGCGAGCGAAATTGCGGAGCAGCTTGAATCAGTTGGACAGGTAGTTTTGCATGGACCGCCAGGTACCGGGAAGACCTACACTGCACGTCAATTCACTAAGTGGTGGCTTCATGAGCGGAACGAAAACCCGACCACAGATCAGTTCCGTGAGGTAACGTTCCATCCTTCGTTCACCTACGAGGACTTTATCGAAGGCTTAGCGGCTCACACGCAGGGTGGTGACGTCGTATATGAGGTAGAATCCGGTATATTCAAGCAGATTTGTGAGGATGCAAGACGGGAGTATCAGGAGGCTCTTTCAGAAGACCGCACTCCTTCACCGTACGTACTGCTCATTGATGAGATCAACCGTGGAAACCTTGCAAAGATTTTCGGAGAGGCAATTACGCTACTGGAAAAAGACAAGCGAGGTGCTGATCCTCAAAACAGTTCGGTGAGTTTAGCCCACTCGGGAGAGCCATTCGTAATTCCACCGAATCTCTATCTGATTGGGACGATGAATACCGCAGACCGTTCGATCGCGCTGGTTGATGCTGCGTTACGTCGTCGTTTTAGCTTCCACTCTTTTCCGCCCGATTATACGGTACTGTTGGAAGAATATGATTACAACTGGGGTTCAATGCAGGCAGTACAACAAGAGGCCCTACAAGCGGAGTCAGTTACACACCGAACACTACTTGCAGCCTCGATTGCAGCATTGAGTATTATCAATAAACGGATTCTAGATACGGGTGACCTCGGAAAGGGAAAGCGAGTCGGGCATTCATATCTATTGGGGACGAAAGATATTAACGACATTGTCAATGCCTGGAAATATCAGATTCTACCTCTTTTAGAAGAATACTATTTCGAGGATCTCGATCGGCTTCAATCGGACCTTTTCGGCACACCTGTTCCTTTCCTCTTTGATTCGGATCAGTACGAGATAACACGTTTTGAGGCAGGAGAACTGCAAGAGACGCTTACTGATCTTCTAGCTCAGTCAGGTATTGGAAGCCAAGGGCTGTAACAAAGCATGAGTCTATCCGTCAAAGATCCAGAAGAAGCGATCATCCTTCAGGAGAGACAGGAGTTGCGCCTACGGTTACCTAAGAACGATATTGACCGTCTTCAAGAGATCAACCAATTAACCGTAAACCGGGAATCCGCTGAAATAGCAATTGTTGAGTCAAAAGGCTACGTTGGAGCGATCGGTCTCCCAAGCGGTCAGCTTTTAGAAATCTGGCCTAAAGTCGAGTGCAATCTTCTATATCTCTTGGCATATGATGATCGTCTGGATAATGAGTTAGTCTACGGTGATGCCGCTGGCTTCGAGATCGGAGAATCCTTCGTCGAAATCATCGCTCGGCTCTATATACGAGAGCTAAAGCGTGTTCTCAAACGAGGTCTCTATCGAGACTATCGAGAACATACAGGCCGCGAGAAGCATCTACGGGGACGGCTTGACCTTCACCGTCAACTTCAACATCAAGAACCACACGGTACAGAATTTGAGGTTGAATACGATGACCTCACATATGATCTCCCAATAAATCAAGTGATTCTTCGGGCGACCACGATGCTACGACGTCTCGTCAATGATCAGTCTCTCTTGAGCGAACTAAACCGATATCATGGGATGTTACACCAGCGATTAGAACCTCGTGAACTAACTCGGTCTGAGGTTGAGAACATTAGTTTATCCCGACTGAACAGCTATTATCAATCACTTCTTGAGCTTGCTCAGATGATTCTTGAACATAGCTTTATTAATGCGATTGGGACGTCGCAAACTCAATTTCGCACGTTCCTTATCGACATAGAGCAGCTCTTTGAGAAGGTTGTGCAACGATCAGTTCGCGAAACGCTTGGACAAAACTACTCTATGAACACTGGTCAAGTAGGTCACCTCGCGGCGAACACAAACGGCGAAACTATCCAGGGACTTGAACCGGATTTCACGCTCACAAATAAGAAAAGCGGAGCGGTGGTACTTGTGGGTGACGCGAAATGGAAGAGTGATTCCCAGCCTGCTCGTGGTGATCTGTATCAGATCAGCACATATATGGCGAAGTTCGACGCTCCCGGCTTGCTAGTCTATCCAGATCAAGGTGGAAAAGCTACTGACCGATATTCATTCGATACTGACGACGCCGCAAATCCTCACCGCCCACTGCATACGATAGAACTCCCGTTCGACGCAAAGAGTTATGAAGACTTTCCCAAATCCGTCGAAGCCGCTATTTCTAACCAGATACAGCAAATTATGGAAGCCACCTACAATTCCTAACCCCACACGTCACTCGCTTCCTCATTCAGTTGTACACCACTATACTCGATATAGGTACGCACTCGACAGATCGGCGTGGCCCATCGTCTGCCGAATGTACTGCGGCGTCGCTCCCTTCGAGGCGATGAGCGTCCCGTAGGTGTGCCGAAGAACGTGCGGTGTCACCTTCTTCTGGATCTCAGTCTCGTCAGTGACGCGCGTCACTCGGTAGTAGACTGCCTATCGGCCCACGCCCACGGCTTCATTTAGCTTGAAGAACTCGCGGATCACTCGAAGCGTATCGGGATCTCGAACCGGTATCGTTCGAGCAACGTGCTCGGTCTTGGGCGTCCAGTCGTCCTGTTCGGCAGGCACTCGTAGCTGTTCGTTTTGCCAGTCCATCCAGTCGCTTCGGAGCTGCGAGAACTCGCCCGCTCGAAGGCCGGTGTGAACCAGCGTCCGGATCGTGAAGTCATGGGCCAGGTCGAACGTCTCGACGACGTCAAGCAGCTCGGTCAGTTCGTCTTTCTCCAGGGGCTCGCGTTTCCATGTAATTGTACTTCGACGCGAGCGGTGTGCAAAATGATCTACAAAGAAGCTTGGGATTGGGGGTTTCGAGGAGATTTGACGGCTTCCGTTTAACAGACTTGTAAGACTGTAAACTGACGGTTGGTGATCAATACAGATGGAGCACATGTTGCTCAGTCTACTGGGTCGCTGGTGGTTACCGCGCCGAAATGCTCATGATGTTGCGTTTTTACAGTTGTGAGTGATATGTTAATTGAGTCGCTTCCTGAGTTTCTCATCGTGCATTTGGGGGTGTTTGGTCTGATCATTACAGGATTTCTCGTCGAAAAGCACTACGTAAGCCGGCCAGCGATGTTCGCTAACGGGATCGCGTTGAACGTCCACGTATACGAGTTTCCGATGCCGCCAGAATGGCTGATTTTATATGCCGATGTCGGGATTGCCGTGAGTGTAATAGCGATTTTGTCGTACGCAATGGAGGTCAGACTTCCTGAAGGATATTACAATGTTATCTGGTATACATACTCCTCAATCGCCGTGGGAGGTGTAGTTCTACTTACAATTCCCGCTTAGGTACTGACGGCTAATAGAATAAAAATTATACACGCATCGGTTACCATTCCCCTCATCGAAGGCAGAAATATCTATAGAGTCTACAAACTTGCAGGACTGTAGACGTAGGAGTGCTTTTGTTTATTCAAGATGCTCTATAGGCCACAGAGCCAGATAGTTCATTAACTACGTTTGGGAAAAATAGATACTATAGCACTATTTCTGAATCTTTTCAATTTGCCATTGTTATTGAGTCCCCCTGAGTATCACCCCCGTTTTCAATCTGTCTCATCCATAGGTTTCATTACGGAGGCAGTTTTCTATTCAATTGAACACGATGAGCGTCTCCATTGAGAAAGGGGTCAGAGATAGGATTGAGAATCCTACCCCGTCTGAGGAAGTCAAACTCATCGTTGACCTTGACGAGGTTAATAGCCCTGAAAAAGTTGTTGGCGATGTAGAGGCTGTCGGGGAATCCGTCAAGGTTGAGGAGACGCTTCCCTTCCAATGCTTAGCAGTCTCCGCTAGAGAGGACGATCTCGAAGCGCTGAGTGAACTCCGATGCATCTCCCGCATTGAAATTGAAGGTTCGGGTAAGGTGCTCAATTCGGGAAACTGACAATTCCCCGAAGGTTCAATTCCTTCGCGGATCTTAAAGGAGAGTATCTAAACTCCCTTGTGGAGCATTATGAGCTCTTAGAGGGCGGCCCTATAGAAGGAGATACTGCTGACATCGCTATCTTAGACTCAATTAGTGAAGCCAGTGAAGAATTTAGAGAGTACAATACAATTGGAAGAGAACTGGACGCAATAAATGCTGGAGACAGTAACACTCACGGACACGGCGTTGCTCACATCATAGGACGGTATGCAGATAATACCAAATTTCATTTTTATCAAACAATCCATCCAAATGGAAATTTTAAGGATCGAGACTTGTTAAAAACTTTTGGAATTATACAACATGTTATTGGTGAGATAGACGTAATAAACTTTTCTGCCGGTCTTGATCATGCTGCTAACCCTCATAAAGACTGTGACCGGAGCGGGCCGAGTTGCAAAGTGTGTCGTGTTTTAGAAGACCTTCTTGACGATCATACTGTATTTGTTGCAGCCAGTGGCGATCAACTTCAAACAGATGGGTTGGTCTGTCCTGGTTTGTCTTCTGAAGTCCTTTCTACTGGGGGTGTTACTGCTAAATGCACTGCAGAAATCAAACAAGAAGATAAGACAATATCTATTGGACCAGGTACTGATCAGCCCGCACCTAATGCTTTTTGGATCAAGCGATCTGATAATGATGGTGCTCAGGGCACATATTGTACCAACCGAGGATGTTACCCTGGAACGTCTTGTATAGAAAACCGACGGTATGAGCAGTGGGAGCACAATCACGAGCCAGCTGAGAACAGTCCAGATGTGCTAGCACCAGTACATTTGCCTATTGAAGATGAAATTGGGCCGTTACTCGCTCAGGGATCTAGTTTCTCCGCGCCCATTGTTTCTTCTCAAATAGCGAACGTGATTAGCGGTCTTCAGTCTGTCGGCGTGTCGACCACCCGGCAACGAATAAAACAGAATATTATTGAGCATACAAAAGGAGCGTTTTCTTCAGGACCGGGTATGCTATGTGGAGTTGATTTTGCTACTGAAACAGGAAATTCGTACGATCTTGATCTTGAATTTGAAGATACTACTGACTTATTTTTCACCACAACTGGATCAGATTGTAATTGGGATGATTCCTGAGGCTTCGGCTAGTTCACGGTTGAAGATTGAATCTATATTGTCGGAAAAGAATAAATTTACATTTTATTGGGACCGAATTAAAGACTTAGACATCCCAATTCCAAAAACCGAAATAATATTCTTGGAAGAAAAAGATGGTCAATTATGGTGGGATACCAGTGAGATAATATCTACATTGAATACTTGGGGTGCTGAAGAGGCGTTTGTTCGGTCTAATTATAAATCCGCCCCTCACCGCTTAAGAAGCGGGTCTCACATCTCCAAGCGTGAACCAAGTGAGATTAATAGAACTATTGAATCACTTCTATCACAACTGTCTGCTTCCAACTGGGAACATGGTGGGGCTCTTGTTTTGCGCCAGTGGCTTGATTTGAACTTTTGTATGCGCGCAGAGCATCGGGGTTGCCATCCCGAAGTCCGGTTCTTTATTGAAGATGGAGAGATACTGAGCTTTACTCCAAGAGAAATTGGCTCTGAAGATATTTGTGACATGCAGTATGATCATTTAGAAAGAATAATCAATTCCGGCACTAACGAGATACCATTACGTTACGCTCACAGAGTCGCAAAAGAGTTCACGGAGTATACTTGGGCTGTTGATTTTGTAATGGATACGAACGGGAATTGGTTTTGTACTGAAATGGGGCTTAACGCCATTTACTGGAATACGGAAAGTGCGGACTGGTTAAATCATTGTGATCATAATGATTTAGAGGCTTTGAGCCCTCGCGAAATACATTCGTGTGCTCTTTATTATGGTCGCTTGCCTGAGACTCACTGATTACAATTCTTGGATTTAGATCACTCCTATCGAGAACGCGAGATACATCTCTAAAATAGCTAAAAAACCTCTTTAATCGAGATTTTTCCCTGTTTGGTATCACGGTGATCACCGCCCCCATGCCACCGTAGCAGCGGGAGATCGCCCGCTCGAACCATCCTGTCGTCGAGGACGGTACACCCCGATCGCCCGTGTGGCCGATACACTACGAAACAGTACCAGCCGTCGTGCCGTCGAAGCTTCTCGTGGTACTGCCGATACACTTTGAAGTTCCCCGGCTGACCGTCCGAGTGCTCACGCATCGTCGATTTGATCTCGACAGGCGTCCCGTTCCCGAACCGGGCATCGTACCAGCTCGCCCGCTCCAGCGAGAACCGACGCTTCCGCGCCATCCGCTTCTCGCAGAGGGTGCCGAAGTGGTTCGCTCGCTTCGAGCGATTCACGCACACCACGCGCGTCGCGCGCCGATATATATACTCCGCGCCGCCCGCCCATCGGTCGCCCCGCTCCCTCGGAGCGGGGCAGGCTGTGGGCCTCTACTAAAGGGGTGTACGTTGGGGTTGCCACCCTGCCACCGTACCGGAGTCATCCGATTACCTCCTCGACTTTGGCAAGGGTCTCGGAGTGTTTCCCCTCGTCGTGGTACTCGTTCCAGCGCGTTCGCACCCACTCGCGGCTGTACGGGACGAATTTCTCGACTTCACGGTTTGCCATCCCCTCCTCTTTGCATCGGATGGTGGTCCAGATTGCCGTCTGCCGGGCCGCCTCGTCGGCGTCCATCTCGTCGGTCTCCTCGCCGTACTCGGACCAGCTCCAGGCGCTCGCTTCCTTCGTGTTGAACCGCCAGTCGGTCGGCGGGATCCCGTCGATCTCGAACTCGACGTCGGCGAGCTGGCCGCCGCGGATCGCATCCGCGACGACGGCCTTCTTCTTCGAGGTCTTCTTGACGATCGTCCCGACGCGCCACATCATCGGGTGGATCGAGCGCTCGCCGTGGGCGATGTAGATCATCGCGCCGCCGTATTTGCGGATCTTGTAGATGAGCGGGGCCATCTTCTGGGCGGTCTCGTAGCCCTGCTTGCCGCGGCCCGACGCCGCCGAACTGAACTCGTCGCCGATGAACAGCTTCGAGCGCTGGGCGTGATCGAGCGGGTCGCCGTCCTGCTCGACCCACTCGCAGAGGGTGCCGTAGTCGCCGATCCAGCCGTCCCGGACGTCGCCATCGTCGTCGACCCAGCGCGTCTTCTCTTGGAGCGACTGGATGTTAGTGCCGATCAGGCGGTCCTCGGGCTGGTGGTGGTCCCAGCGCTGGCCCAGCAGCCCAGCGAAATCCGTCTTCCCCGCGCCCATCTCGCCGAGCAGCACGATGATCGGCGCGGGACCAGTGATCAGGTCGTCGACCTTACCGATGGCCTTGATCCCGCTGACGTCCGCCCGCTGGTTGGTGTCGCCGGTGAGGTGTTTGAGCGTCGCCATGTCGCCGTTTTCGAGTGCTTCCCGACCGGTCTCGGTGCCGGCAACCCGGCGGATCGCCCGGTGTTTCCGGAGGTCCTTCGACTGGGCGGGCATCTGGTCGGGGCGGTCGGTCTCCTGTGGGTCGTACGCTGTCGCCCGGATCGCCAGCGCTCGCGAGACCTTCTCGTCGCGAACAATCCCAGTGTGTTCGTGGACGTCGTCGTTGCTCCGCTCGAGGAAATCCTCCTGGTACTCGCGGAACGTCGCCGCGGTGAACAGTTCCTGCTCGTCGGTCACTCGTCGACACCCCCGTCAGTGGCGGCCTGCTCGGGCGGGCGGTCCGGTCCGACTGGGTCGGGCGACCAGCAGCATGCTGTCGCTCGGAGTAGGATTCGAGGTCGTCGACGTCGAGATGGTCGTCGTCCTGTTTGACCTGTTCGAGTGAGTCCTCCCACGCCTCTTTGACCGCGAGTTGGGGCTCCATAAGCCCGCGCTCGTCTGCTTCGGCCTGGGCGTTGATCACGTCGTCCTGGACCTGGAGCCCACGCTTGCTGTCCCGTGCCCGGAGTGCGTTCAGGTCGAGCCACTTCTCGACGAACGTCTCGTGCAGGTCGTGTGCGAGCGTGCGGAAACTGACCAGTGCCGAGTCCTGCATCTGCGAGAGGTGGCTGCCGCGAACCCGGAGCTGGTCGAGTTCCTCGTCGTACTCGAACTCGCGCACCTCGAAGTCCTCGTTCTCGTTGACCCGGTACGGACTCGGCCCGTCGACGTCCTTCTCCGACCAGATATCCGGTGAGACGAGGTACTTCTGGCGGGTATCGGTCGCCGCGTTGATGTGGTAGACGGTGGTCCAGTTGCGGGTTCGGAGCTTCCGAACACCGCTGATGAACACGGCGAACAGCGGCGGACCGAGCAGGAGCAGTGCCGCGAACATCCCGCCAGCGATCGGGGGATACCCGGCAGACTCGGACGGAACCAGACCAGCGCCAGCCCGATCGAGACCGCGACACCAGCCACGATCAACTGGCCCTCTGCAAGGATGTACGTGATACGATCCGACCAGCCGCCGAAGGTGCCACTCGTGTCTGTCATACTCCTGCCTCCACGACGCCGTTCGCTTCCTGCCTGAGCACGTACGCCGCCGAGAGTGCCGCCAGTACCACGCTCATAGTGACGCCCGTGAACAGGCCACTCGTGCCGCCGAACGCCTCGAAGGGATCCTGCGCTTGCCCGCCAGTCGAGAGGTACGCCCCGCCACCCTGTGCGAGACTCTGCTGGGTGGAGATCGTGACCGCCGTCCCTCTCTGCTGAGCATCCCGTGTGGCAAACGTCACGACTGACTCGCCCTCTGGAATCTCGAACCGATTGTAGTTGAACGCTCCCGACCCTTCCTGGAAGCCGCCCGCTTCGGTGACTGCTACCTTCGTCGGCGCGTCGGCGTCGAGCGTGATCGTGAACACTCCGCTATCATACGACCAGTCCATTACCCGCGTCTCGGTGTCGATCACCTGCTCGGCCTCGTCGCCGAGGTCGTCGTCGAGCGGCTGCGTCTCGTTCTCGGTCTCGTTCGTCGGCGTCTCCTGTGCCGCGACGCCCATCCCGCCCATGCCCACAGCCAGCGCTACCGTTACCGTCAGTAGCACGAAAAAGAAACGTCGCATGGTCAGTTCCCGAGGAACGGAATCGCGTCACTCAGTACGCCCCAGATCACCGAGACTACTACGACCCCGATCACCGCGATCCCGGCGAAACTCCCGCTCAGATCAGGAGCGGATGGCACACCTGGAAGCCACGCACCACCATCATCATCAGCGACTCTTCCAGGTCGTTGATGAGTTGTGTCTGTTTCTCCAGCCGGTCTCAGCGTTGCCTGAGTGTCTACCGTTGTCGCGTCACTAACGTAGTCGTGGCTTCGCTCGTAGTTGACCGGCGGCACTATGTCGATGCTGTCGATTGTCTCACCTTCCGCGAGCGTGGTGGTACTCAGTACGTATTCGGTTCCGTCTTCGGTCACGTTCCCGATGGGTTGGGTGTCGTTCGTCACGTCACCTTTCACCTGCACGGAGTATCCCGAGTGGTCTGCCGGGTACTTTAGCGGGTCCGGTGCGCCGTCACCTGACCAAACGACCACCCGACCGCTCGCGCCAGCCTCCGCGCCCCGGCTCTCGCTGTCCACTGTCTCCTGATTTTTGACACCCTGAACGTCGATTATCTCCAGCGGGTCACTCCCACTCAGGACCATGGTTTCGAACTGAGTTTCTCCGTCTGTGTCTAGCTCAGACTCATAGCCGAAGTACGCAGATCGTAGTCGCTCGCGGCGATTGTGGTCCCCGGAGAGATCGAGGGCGCAGGGTCTACCGAAAACTGGGGGAAAACCAGCCCCGTGAGTTCGTCGGCCTGAATGTCAGGATGCGAGACCGTCGCCTCGTATCCTGCCGCCTCACTGTCCGGCACATCCGCTCCGATTGCGACCAACTCGGTTGCGAGTCGCGTCATCTCGTCCGAATCGCTGAACTGGTCGATGATCTCTTGCGGGCCGAGAATATCAGCCGGGTCAATCGCCCCCTGCTGAATCCCATCATACAGTGTGCTAACGTAGGTACTCAGGTCCGTGGTGATCTCGTTGTAGGCGGTGTGAATCCGATCGATGATCTCCTCATACGTGCCGACAGACAACCATTCCACGTCTGCGAGGTCCGTATCAGTGACGTAGTAGCTTCCTGAGGAATCATCTCCGGTCGATTTGTTGAGGAAGCCGTTACCCCACGCGATAGGCTTCACCTTGTAGGTGGTCCCGCTAATGTCGATCCCACTAACGAGCATCTTTAGCTCAGATTCTCGCCCGTCGAGATTTGACGCCGGGACCGGGAGGTTCGGTATTGTCCACTCCCACAAAAGGGATTGGGACGTGGTTGCCGCGTCCGTTTGTCCCGCGCTGACCATGCTCGCGTTTGTCTCTGCGGAGAGGTCGAGGAGCGAGAGAGAGTAGTTCGACGATCCGCTAGAGATAGAGCTAAGACCGTTATTCTCGTGAGCGACCATCTGCTCTATCATCGCGTTCATACCGGTATTGTACCGCTCGACGATATTCACAACACTTCGGGTCGTCTGCTTGTCGAGTGCATCCTTCGCCGCCGCGAGCGCCGCCGATTCACTGTTTCCATTGGTGATCTCCCTGACCGCCGCAACCCGCACCTCTTGCCATGCAACACGCCCGTACGGCGTGTTTTGTGGGTCGGTCGGGTTGAGATATTCCTGTTGTAGCTGATTCACGAACTCGTCTCGACCCTGAGACACTGCCGACGCCGCTTGATAGATCTGATTTTGTAGAACGTCGTCCGGGTCGAGTTCCGTATCGCCGTCGACGCGCCACGACTGGATACCAACGCCTGCCGCCGCTCCAGCCGCAAAGAGCGCCGCGCCACCGACTGCTAGCGAGATACCGATAGCCTCACTCTCGCCGGTCATGTGACCACTGCCGAGACCTACTGCCGTCGCCCCAGCCGCCGCAGTCCCTCTCAGGAACATCCGCCGATCGAGCGACCTGTTTGGAACCGGACCTGGGACGTCTTTCTGAGCGCTGGGCGTTGGGCTGGCGTCAGTCGTCGCACTGTCCTGCTCGGTCGCATCGTGAGAGGTTGTTGTTGCCATGTTCGAGGACCTCACTTGTAGGCGATCAGGTAGAACGCGGCGCCGTTGAGCATCACCAGGAACCAGCCGAGGAACCACTGGGAGACGACGGCTCCAGAGACCACCGGAACGAGCGCCATACTGATGTTCAGCACCACGGCGAGCAGGAGCACGATCGTCTCCATATCGGTAAAGTCGTCGACCGACGTCTGGCCGTTGGTCACCCACGCGGTGACGATCGTGATCATCGTAATCACGAACCCGAGGGTGATCTCCGAGCCCCCTGCGGCGTACAGCACGTCCTCGAAGCCCCAGTTGATCGGATCGTAGAGCTGGACCGTCCCGACTGCCGCGGTCGAGAACGTCGCCAGCACGAACAGTGGAGCGAGTAGTGCGTCGATCAGGTCGATACCGTCCTCACGTCGGACCCCGTCAGGGATCCAGTTTGCATAGGACATTGCGATCAAGGCGGCCACACGCGCCCGCTTGAATGTCCGGAATCTGCTACTACTGGGGCCACACTATGTACACAGTATAAACAACTAAGTGGCAAGGTGTGGCCGAGGCTATCATGTTCCGAAAACTAGGAGATCACAGCGGGACGCCAACCGTCTCTCTCAGCAAAGATGAGTTGCAACTCGACGGGATCGTGACCGACGACGGCGAGATTCCCGACGATCAGGAGATGTACGTGAACCGCATCGGTGAGGGTGCGTACCTCGTGCGCGCTGTTGAGGACGGCGAGATTCCCAATATCGATTTGCGAACCAGCCCGCATAATGAGTGATAAAACCTTATTGACCTAATATAATCGCAAGTAAAAATGATCCAAAATAAGTTTAATGCCGTAATACAAACAAGCCAATATGCCAATTTGTCCAGATTGTAAACCGGGAACAGACGTAGAAAATTATAGAAAATCAAATAATACTGACAGCTCAGGTTTGACTTGGAAAACCTGTGATGAGTGTGGGACTCTTTTCATTCCGTGAGATGACTGATGATCAAGACTCCGATCAAGAACCTGCTTTACAAGACGCAGAGTTCCCTTCTAGTACATCTGGACTGGAAGAGGCCCGAAGAAGATTTGACTTAGAACAAGAGAGGAGCGATGTCATCGAAAATAAGGCGGGGACAGTATTTGCACTTAATGCGATTATAATCACTGTTACATCAATAATTGAAGGTCTGTCGAGCCACTCTACAGTAATCATAATTTTCCTATCTATGCTCTCTGCAGGTCAAGCCCTTCGTGTTTTAAGCGTCTATGACTATCAGAGACCTATGCAGAACGCTCGAAATATATCCAGATATATTAACTTCTCAAAAGAAGAGTTTGATAGAAAATTCATAGAACTTTATATAGAAAGCACGGAGAACAATAGGTCGATAAATAATGAGCGCGTGAAAAAATACCGTATTTCTCTATTTCTAATTATACTTGCAGTCACAGTGCTTGCACTACTCACTGTTGAGGCCCAGTTGAACCTATGTTCAGCGATTTAACAAAGAGATGTTACCAAGCCTTTATAACCAATCTACAATGATTATGCTCCATGACAATTTGTATATCTGTCCTGTGTGAAGACCAGGAAGCGGCAGTTGTTGGCGCGGATCGTATGGTAACAGATAGAACACTGCCTATTGAGTTTGAGTCAAGTGATTCCAAATACCAACCATACCGATCCGAAAATATTAGGCTAGTAATATCTTCTGCTGGTCCTGCTTTGGCACCTGCTACGATCAACCGTGCAGTTGAGGATTCTATTGACGATATTGAGAGCGTTCAGCAAGCCGTAGAAATAGTCAAGAATGTGTATATCTCTATGAAGCAGACCAAATTTGAGGAAGAAATCTTGTCCCAGCGAGGAATTAGCTTTGATGAGTTCTACGAATCAGGTATGTATAACTCCGGTAGAGGTGAGGCTTGGGATAAAATGTACAGTGAATTTGAGCTTGGTTTGGATGTAATAGTAACTGGGCATGATGTAAATGGTTCTCACACATACCGCGTATCAGATAAAGGAGGGTACAATGGATTAGTAGAGTCTTTTGCTAACATAGGGTTTGATACTGTTGGAACTGGATCAAACTTAGCTCGTGATACACTCACTAGCAGGTATTCTAGAGACTTAACGATAGAAGAATGTCTTTATGTTGTTTATGCAGCATTGATGAATTCAGCACAAGCGCCAGGTGTTGGAAATAAATTTGATTTGACGATTGTTGACGGAAGTGGACCTCGCGAAGTTTCTGAGCAGACACTAACTGCTATACAGAAGTTGTTCTATGATAACGAAGAAGCCAATCGATATCCGCAAGAAGTCAATAGCAGTATAGAAATTTAATCTCGAATCGATTCCTGAGTGGTGTTGGTGAACGGATTCTCTATATCAACATCTGAGGTATCCGACTCCCTGTTTGCGTCTTCACGACGCAGCTCTTTGAGGGACTTACTGGCATCATTCCCTCTGTGGGGTGCACTGTTCATGACATGTACTTCTTTGCAGCTCCATAATAAAACTTGGTGTCTTAAGCAGAGCTTGCATGTACATAAAACGTCCTTCACGGGCAAGAACGTGGTGAATAGCCTACAGAGGCTACTGATAGAGCACGGACAGCTAAAGCCAGTCAACCTTTCCTCTTTCTCGCTCTTGGGCTTCGGGCGAGTACGTCCCCCGATAGTGCTCCAGAAAGGTCTCCAGATCGTTCCACCCTCCCCAGTCGCAGACCAGCAGGGCGTCGACGTCGGCACTGGCAAGCGCGGTCGCCCAAGTCCGCCGGAGATCGTGAAAGCCGAGGTGATCCCAGCCGACCTCTCCGGTTTCGTCCTGGAGGCGATCGGCGGCGGTCTGAATCCAGCGCCGAAGTGAGCGCGTCGAGGTGATGTCGAGCAGCGACGAGCTGGCGCTGGCGTCGCGTACGTCGTCGATCGTGCGGATGGTCGTGGCGAGATCCCGCGGGACCGGCGTCTCGCGGTACTGGTCGCCTTTGCCGTGCCAGACCCGGAGCATCGTTCCGGCGTCAGTGTCGACGACGTCCTCGGGAGCCACGTTGAGGACCTCGTGAGAGCGGAGCCCGCAGCGAGCGCCGAGCGAGAACGCGATCCGCTGCTGGGTGCCGTCCGCCTGAGCGATTAGTTGATCAACTTCGGTCTGACTCAGCCAGACCTTCATGTCGTCTCTGTGAGCGTGGGCTTTCAGGTTCATGTCCGAGTAGCCTGTAACCCGGACGGCCACACGGGAGGTAAAGGGGTTTTCGGTGGGGGTGGGAAGGGTGATCGGGGCCGAATCCGTCCGACTTTCTCCTCATTTCCGGACGCTATTTTCGGGCCATTCGGACTGAAATACGCAGTAAGTAGGTTTGCGTGTGAACTATCCTTTTAGTACCATGATTGACCATGCGCAGATTTGAACCGCAGGGCCGATGAACACATAGTTGTGATGAAGACTAATCCTGCCCGTCTGGAACGGGACTATATGTTTGTCAAGATTGTGGAGATGGGTTCGAGAACCCCATGAATACGAGCGAATGTCCCACGTGTGGTGGACCACTAAGGAACACGACCTACCCCCACGACTAATATGGAATATTCCAAAATAAGGCAGGTAATCGACCAATCGGTTGAGTTTCCAATCACGCAAGAGAACTTGGTTGAACAATTGGGGACAGTAGAGTTAACGCCCCCTACAGGCGATCCAGTTCCTCTCAGTGAGATACTGACACAAGCTAACGAACCGACATATATCTCAGCTGAGATGCTCTATACGACGATTGTTGGAAACTTGGATGAATCATTCATCGGACGCAAATACTACGATGACCGAAGTGGATCCAATACTCCTCCAGACAAGAGACGCTCTACACAGCAATCCTTCTGATAGTTACAAACTCTGTACGTATCGAAGCCAACTTCCCGACTTTCTCCACATTTCCGGACGCTATTTCCGGGTCGTTTGGACTGAAATACGCAGTAAGTAGGTTTGCGAGTAGCTCATCACCACCACACTGAGTGTGAACTACTGTGAATCCACAGACCGTTCGAGCGCTTTGAGACCAAGATAGACGACTGCTCCGACGAAGAGACCCTCTATAGCTACGCTCGCCACAGTAGATTCGATTGAAGTTATATGTACTATTTGAGCGATTGCTACCCCAAGAGCCGCAAAAATACCGGCGGCAAACGCAAACTTGACTCGGCTCATATTCTAGTTAGAGAATATACTCGAATGATTGTTTCGGTGGTAGACAGTACTCAGTATATTTCCTGTACGTACCGAAGCCAACGTCCCGACTTTCACACTCTTTCCGGACTGCTCACAACGACCGGAACTTTCCGTACAGCGCGTCGGCGGCCTCACTGGAGAGGTAGATGTTCTTTTCGCTGACGGTGACCGGCTCGCCTGCGACGTCTTCGATTAGATTTGCTAACTCCTGGAGGTATGCCTCAGATCGTTCCTCACGAAAGCCCATCATGAAACGCTCGCCTTGGGGTGTCTGTCGGTTCCGAATGTAGACGTCGACGAACTCGTACCGGAGTTCGTCCGAGACGTCGTCGAGATACTCCGGCAGCGAAAACTCCGATTGGTCGCTCTTGTCTCCCTGTGGCGCACCGAGTACGACGAGCGCCCGCCCGAGGACGCTGGCGTGGTCCGTGGGCACGATCTCGGTCGCTCTATCGGATTCATCCGCTCGCTCGCGTCGCCAGTCGATCCCGAGCGTGTCCAGCGCGTCGGTCACGCGCGGTTCGGTCGCGTCGTCGACGGCGAAATGCGGGACGTAGGTCCCCGTGGAGATCGAGCCCCCGAGAGGATCCACGCGACGAGCTGGTTCAGTGCCGCGAACTCGTCGGAGTCAACGCCCTCGAACCACCCGCGCTGTTCGGCGACTTCGACGGCGCGGGCGGGATCGGGCTTTGCGCCGTTCTCCCACGCGCGGATTCGACCGCGCGGCATCTCCAGTTTCGACGCGAGCGCGCTCGATCCGCTGTCGGGATGCCGGGCGGCGACGTCGAGATACTCCTGATAGTCTTCGACGGCGTCCCAGGGGTCCGCCCGGTTCTGTACGTTATAGGTCCTCGCAAGCGATTTCGGAGTTAATTTAGTTGTTATCATTTACTTATAATTTACATGCAAACTGGGTTACAACTGTGATGTAATATTTCATATCTGGCTTAAGTTTTATTACGGATGAATGTATTCTCTTGTGTAACGCCGACAGCACGCGAAAGGACAGGCGAGGAGGGGTGTCAGATCCCATGAACCCCTTGCCTCATCGTACCCCACGCAAGTGTACGATATTAATCCTTTGGCGGAAATCGGCGCAAACAAGCTACAAAGGATATACAATGGATTTCAAGAAACTACTCGAAACGGACGACGACGAACGCGCGGTCTCGCCGGTTATCGGCGTGATCCTTATGGTCGCGATAACGGTGATTCTCGCGGCCGTTATTGGGGCGTTCGTGATTGGTATCGGTGATGATCAGCAAGAGGTCCCGACTGCTAGCTTTAATTTTGATCAATCTGGTAGCTCTCCGGTAGAGGTAGATGTCACTCATCAATCGGGAGATACCCTTCAACAAGGAAATATAGATGTCACCGTAGATGGAGATCAAGCAGAATCCGGTAGCGGCAATCCCGTTTGGGCCAGCACCGGAGAGATTACCGCTGGTTCTTCTGTCACAGTGGATCACAAAGACGGATCGCAACTGGCCGGTGGCGAAACGATTCGTATAGTTTGGACCTCCGACAGCGGAGGAGACTCCAGTGTCCTAACCGACTACGATGTGCAAACGCCATGAGACTGAATTCCTAGTCAGTGATGACGCTGCAGTCTCCCCAGTTATAGGGGTTATTCTAATGGTTGCAATAACAGTCATTCTTGCCGCTGTTATTGGTGCATTCGTGATCGGAATCGGTGACGATCAATCAACAGTTCCGCAGGCCAGCTTGGACTTCAGTCAAAGCACGGTGAATTTCACAGATGGAACTGCACCTCCCCACTCATCGAATTTGACCGTTGTCGACATTTCTCACCAGACCGGTGGTACACTTGACGAAGGTAACATCGATATTACCGTAGATGGTGATACGGCATACGGTATTACGCCACAGACTGGTCCTTCAGACGATGATGTTGAGGAACTGTGGTCAAGCAGTGGTGAAATTAGTGCCGGGAACAGTGTCCGTGTTGTCTTTGGATCTGTAAACGACTACGATAATACGGACTCAGTCAACTACGTAGACGCAGCAGACGAAATTAATGAAGTGAACAACCCTGAGGAGGGACTCTCGTCAGGGGATACCATCCGCGTAGTGTGGACAGCTGACGATGGCAGCGACTCCAGCGTCCTGCAGGAGTATACCGTCAACTAATCGGACCCACCACAGTCCGTTCACACGCAAATGACTCACTTTCTTTCAGATGCCGACGCCCAATCATCAGTCATCGGTACGATCCTACTCGTCGGAATAGTGGTGATCCTCGCTTCAGTACTCGGTATCTTCGCGATCGACCTGTACCAAGGTGCGGGAGACGCCGAGCCCTCGCCCGACGTGCGCTTCGACGTCGAGCAGTACGGCAACGGCGACCAGCAGGTCCGCCTGTACCACATGACTGGGAACACGATTGAGGAGGTCGAGACGATCTCGGTCGTCATCGACGGCGAGACGGTGAGCGACACCGGCGCGGACTGGTCGGACTCAGCCGAGGGCTTGCGCTCGCAGAGTTCGCTGTACATCGCCGCCGACGGCAGTGGGAGCTACCTGACTGACGACAAAGCGTCGATCAGTGGGTCGGAAGCCCTTGACGCAGGCACCGAGATATCGGTGATCTGGAACAGCGCCGACACCGACTCGTCGGCGACGCTGTTCGAGTACGAAGTCGAGAAGCGATAGCGCTCCTTCTCTTTACTCTCTCAAAATCCGCAAGCTACAGCTATACTCGCCGGGGACGTGGCTGATGCTCGGCGTCGAGGTCGCCAGCGAGATACCGCTGGCCTTCGCCGGTTAGCTCGAACGAACTCATCCCGACGCGGTGGACTAACCCGGCGTACTCCAGTTTCGCCAGTCGCTCGGCGACGTGATCGGGCGAGACCTTGCGGAACACCTCGCGGGAGATCAGCTCCGCGGTAGCCATATCTTCGGAGTCGAGAAATTCGAGGATACGCTCGTCCTCGCGTTTCATCCAGTGGGCGGACTGTCGGTTCATCTCACACCCCTCCTGGTGACGTGACACCGTCGTCAGTGTCCTCGCTCTCTTTGATCTCGTCGGGTTCGTCCTCGTAGGTCGAAATCTCGCCGTCGAGATATCCCTCTCCCCGTTCCGTGATGATGTAGACGCCGTTGCCGAGATGCTGTACCAGCCCACGCTCGTTTAGTTTCTTCAGTCGTCGCGAGACCTGTGGCGGTTGTACTCGAATCTGTTCACGTTCGGCGAGTTTCGAGGGCGTACCGGAATCCTCGTCCCGGAGGATTTCGAGAATCCGATCATCCCAGATCGTCATCCACGCACCAGACCGTCTCATTGTGCATACAGATGTAGTCTACGTACGTAATTCACGGGTATGTTTCTTTAGTAGAAATTAATGTGCTCGAAGGATGGTCGTTGCATTTATGTAATGGCCATTCTTTGTGTGTCTCACGGGATCACCCCCACCCAGGCTACACCCGTAGCTGAAAGAGGTGGGATACCGGGACGGCGCAGGACGCCGCCCCGGAGAAGGTGGTTCCGACTGTGTGTGATGAGCGAAACCACGTTCACGGGCGATACTGCCCGCACGAGCAGTGAGGAATCGCTGACTGATAAGTATCCTGTCCTTGAGATCCTCTCGGAGGCGGAACTCGAAGCCTACGAGACGGTCGAACTCGGGACCAGCGGCGTCCGCGAGTTCGCACGCCAGACTGACCGGAAACCGGGGACGATCTCGACGCTACTCCGACGCGCCCGCCGGAAGATCAAACTCGAAGTGCTGGAGGGTGACGGCGACGCGGTGCCGTTCGAGGGTGGCGACGTGCCGGAGGGATCGGCATGAGCCTGATCGGCGAGTGTGACGACTGTGGTATCGAAGGTGCCCAGCTCCGGTACAAGCCGGACGTCCCTGCCGATCGGCAGACCCGCCCGTCGATCTGTTCTCGCTGCCGTCACGATCGGGAGGCGCGGATCGCCGAGCAGCGCCGTGAGCGTGGGCTGGAAATCCCGCCCCACGTCGACGCCAGCGGAGGTGTCGAGAAGTGAACCCGCTCGACAAGCGCCACTGGACACGGGTGCAGACGATCGCCCGCGCGGCGGCCTACCAGCTCGCCAGTGGCGCGGCCGAGGACCCGGCGAGCGCGGTCGCGCAGGTCGACGACTCGGTGAGTCCGGCTCGCCGTGCTGATGCCGAGTGGCTGGTCGACCAGTTCAAAGACCAGATCGCCGAGGACGACTTTCCGGCGGCGAGCGTCGGAGGTGGGTCAGCGTGAGTGAGGACCTGGAGCCGATTGCCCCGAACAAGGCGGTCGATCTGTATCTCGAAGCCCGTGATGACACGTCCGAGAAGACGATGGAGACGCAGTATTACCGCCTTCAGGCGTTTCTGGCGTGGTGTGACGAGGAGGGCGTTGCGAACCTCAACGACCTCACGGGACGTGATATGTACGCCTACCGCATCTGGCGTCGAGAGGGTGGCTACAGTGATGTAGACGAAGAACTCGCCCCGAGTACGCTTCACGGCGACATGGCGACGATGCGCGCGTTTCTACGGTTCTGTGGAGAGATCGAAGCCGTCCCGAAGCAGCTCTACGAGCAGGTGCCGCTGCCGAGTGTGGACGGCCATGACGTGAGCAAGTCCACGCTCGACCCGGACCGAGCGGTCGAGATCGTTGACTGGCTTGGTCAGTACGAGTACGCGAGCAAGAAGCACGTGATCATGCTGGTCCTTTGGCACACCGGGTGCCGGACCGGTGGATTGCGTGGGCTGGATCTTGGAGATCTCGACCTGGACGGGAGCCGTCCCGGCGCGAGTGGTCCGGCGGTCCATTTCGTTCACCGGCCGGAGACGGGGACGCCGCTGAAGAACAAGGAGAAAGGCGAGCGCTGGAATGCGATCAGTGCGTACGTCGCGACGACGCTACAGGACTTTATCGACAGTCCACGGAAAGACGTTGTCGACGACGAGGGGCGCCAGCCGCTCCTGACGACGAGACACGGTCGAATGAGTCCGTCGTCGATTCGAGACGCGGGGTATCGGACTTCCCAGCCGTGTTATCGGGGGAAACCCTGTCCGCACGACCGTGATCCGGAGACCTGCGAGGCGACGGACTACGCGAAGATCAGCACGTGTCCGTCGTCCCGGTCGCCCCACGATGTCCGCAGTGGCCGGGTGACCGCGCACCGACTGGCGAATGAGGACCGATCGCTCGTTTCGGATCGGTTGAACGCGAGCGAGGATATCCTCGATAAGCACTACGATCGACGAACTGAGCGGAAGAAAGCCGAGCAGCGACGCGACTTCTTGGAACTATGAAATCGACACACGATAAGCCGAATGCAACGACGACGACGTACCGTAATACGGGGAGGGCGGACTTTTCTTGCGAATAACGTGAGCAGTGAAACGTCCAACCGAGCCGATTTGAGCAGCGAGTGGGAGGTGAGCGAACGGGAACGAGTGAGTTCAACATCGGGGAGGGCGAACTTTTCTCACACTCGAACTGCAAATAGACCGAGCGAGCAGACCCGCGTTCACACCTGCCACGCCCCCTCACACTCCCGCCAGCACGTCCTCCAGCGTCCCCCGGTGAAACGCCACGGCTTCGTCCCTGCCGACGGGCGGATAGCGCGGGTTCGTCACCCTTCCCGAGGAATCGACGGCGCTCTCGGCGATGGCGGCGGCGCGATGGACCGGACGGATCGACGGGTAGTCGTTGACAGCGGTGTATCCGTCCCGGAACGCCTGCCGGAGCGGTTCGGGGTCCTCGACGTACCAGTCGGCGATGAGATACTCGGATTTTGCGACCGAGAGCGCAGGGGCGGCCGCAAGCGGCGCTTCCCAGTCCAGCACAGCGGTAATCGAGCCGTTGGCGATCAGCGCGTTACCGGGGCGGAAGTCCCAGGGGAACAGGCGTGCCGCGGGGTCGGCCTCTGGCGGGGTCGCGAACAGGTCCCGCAGGTCGCTCCGGAGCGGATCGAACGCCGGTGGAAGCCGGTCGATGGCCCGGCGTCCGTACTCCTGGAACCACGTCTCCCAGTCGTCGTGCTGCGCGGTGAAGGAGCCCTCAGTCAGCACGAGCGTCCCGTAGGCATCGAACTCGAACGCCTCGTGAAGCCGTCCGAGAGACTTGCCGAACCACCGGGCGATCTCGCGTCGCGTCTCACCGTCGACTGTCGTAAACTTCTCGTGGAGGTCGTCGCCGGCGACGTAGGCGGTGAGCATGTACGCGACGCCGTCGTGGGTGCCCGCGGCCAGTACGGGCGGGACTGGCACGAAGGTTCGTTCTCTGATCTCCTGCAGGAGGGCCGCCTCGGTCCGGAGCCACGTCCGCTCGTCACAGACCTGCACCACGACCGGCCCGCGCTCCTCGAATCGGGCGACTGCGGTCCGCTTGCGGCTTCCGCGGCGAATCGGCTCGACGTCGACTGGCGACTCGTCGAGCGTACAGAGCGCAACGGCCCCTGCGGCGCGCAACGACCCGCTCTCGAAGGCATCCGCCAACAGCGTCTCGCTCATCGCTCACCCCGCAGGATCGACGGGAGTTCCTCGATGGAGTCGACCACGTATTCGGGTTCGTAGGACCCGGCCGAGTCCCCGCTGTTCTCGCGGAGCCATACGGCGGACAGCCCTGCGTTCTGTGCCCCGGCGACATCGTAGGGGAGCGAGTTACCGATGTACAGGGCTCGTTCGGCGGGAACCCCGAGTTCCTCGAGGGCACGGTCGAACGGTAACGAGTGGGGTTTCGCCCGGGGAGTTCCGCGCCGTAGACGAACGAATCGAACCGATCCGTGATGCCGAGCGTGTCGAGTTTCGTCCGCTGCCCGTCTTTCGGGCCGTTCGTGACGACGGCCATCGGGCCGCATGTCGCGGCGCTCTCCAGGGCCGCCTCCGTACCGGGGAGCAGCGTCACTGCCCGATTCTCGATCACCGATGCCAGGCTCCGGCCGAGCGCGATCGGATCGACGTCGGTTCGCCCGTGCTGGGCGGCTACTCGCGCGAACCCCGCGCCGAAGTAGCCGATCCGGTCGTCGTGGTCCGGCGGCCCCTCCAGAGCCGACCAGAGCGCCGCTGGCTCGCCGAAAGGCGTCTCCCCGACGAGTTCGAACGCCCGCTCGTACATCGCCTGGGTGTCCTGCGTGCGACGGCACAGCGTGCCGTCGAGATCGAACAGTACCGCATCGAACTCTGCCACGTTCGGTAGTTGGTCCTGCCGCACAAAAACCCCGCGTCGGGGGAGACAGTTGGGGGATACGTTCTTGTCCCGTCGCTCGGAGGTGTAGCGTATGTCGTGGACGTTCGTCTGTGCGAACTTCGATCAGATGCACATGAACAGAAACATCGAGTGGGTAGCGGACCACCCTGACGCCGAACTCGTCGGCGTCTGTGACGATACGCCGCGCACGTCGACGGGGTCGATGGCCGAAGCCGTGGGCGATCTGGGCATCCCGGACGATGCCGTGTATGACGACCTCGATGCCTGTCTGACGGCGACCGATCCAGATGTGCTCGTCGGCTGTCCGCGCAACTCCGAACACGCCGCCTTCGTCGAGCGCGTCGCGCCGTACGACGTTCACCTCGCGATCGAGAAACCGATCGCGACGACCCTCGACGGTGCGGATCGGATGCTCGATGCGCTGGCCGACTCGGACCGACTGTTCGTCATCAACTGGCCGGTCATGTGGCGGCCCGTGATGCACGAGGTTCGACGGCTTGTCGCCGAGGGGACGATCGGCGACGTCATCGAGGTCCAGTACTACGGCGGGAACTCGGGTGCGCCGCCGGAGGATAGCTGGTTCTACGACCCGGAGGAGGGCGGCGGTTCGATGCTCGATTATCTCGGCTACGGTGCGACGTTCTCGACGTGGTTCCGGGGCGGCGACCTCCCCAGTGCGGTCACGGCCGAGACGTACGTCCCCGAGGAACTGGACGTCGACGTCCAGTCCTCGACCATCTGCCGGTTCGACGAGGGGCTCTCGACGTTCCAGACGTCCTGGCGGATGCTCACCGATCCGTGGGAGATCCAGCCCCACCCACCGAAAGGCTACGAAATCGTCGGCACGGAGGGCGCGATCAGCACCAGAGAGCGTGGCGCGCCGATCCGCGTTACGACGGAGTCAGCCCCCGATGGCTACGAGGTCGAGCCCTCACCCCTCCCGGAACGGTTCGAGAACCTCGTCACCTACGTCGTCGATCTGCTGGAGACCGGCGACGAACCGGCCGGACCCGCCGATCCCGGGTTCTGTCGTGCCGCCCACCGGATCGTCGAGACGGCGCGTCGCAGCGCTGCTTCCGGCGAGACCCTCTCGCTGATCGAGTAGTGCTGATGGAATGCTGGGTCGCGAGCGCCAGTCCGCCACTCCCGCGCAGGCATGCCGGCCCGCGGGTACCAGTCTACTACTCTCGCGCTGGCGGCGGCGTATACCCCTCAGCTCCGCCGTCTGCAGGTCGAGGTCCTCCCCCAGTTCCGCGGCCCGGTACGCCGCCATACAGAGCCGTAAGACGTCCAGTCCGTCGTACAGGTCGAGGGCAGCGTTCTCCCCTGCTCGAACGCGTCGACGGCGTCGCGGTTCTCGGCGACGTATCCGCCGTCGATCACGCTCGCAGCGGCGATCGGAATCCGCCCGCTGGTGGCGGTCTGTTTCTCGGCCCAGCCGTCCTCGCCCCCGATCGCATCCGAAACGAAGACGCTGGATGACTCCTCGTCGGTGACGACCTGGCCCGAGTACTCGGGGCCGAGCAGTTCGATCGACCGGCGAACGCCCGCGCCGACGTAGCACCACGACCCAGTCGCTTCGGAGAGCACCCGCTCGCCGTCTGCACTCTCGTAGTGAACCGTTGCCCGTGCGTAATCCTCCGCCGGATCGGTCTCGTAGTCGACGCCGTGCTCTTCCCGGAGTTGCCTGGCGTACTCCTCTTTGTCCCACTTCAGCGTCGCCGTATCGGCCGAGACCGAGACGGCGTCGAGGCCGCCGTCCGGGCGCTCCGGGTCGGACAGCAGGACGTGGTTGCCGGCCAGCGCGTGACAGAGCATATCGGTGAGCGCGCCGCCGCCCTGTCGGGTGCCGTCCCAGAACCAGGCCGAGTGTGGCCCGGCGTGTTCTGCCTGCGACCGGGCGACGTACGGTCGGCCCGCCTCGCGGCCGTGTTCCCAGAGCAACGCCCGGAGCTTTCGGATGTCCGGTTCGTGTGGCCAGTTCTCCAGATAGGCGTGTGGCAGGCCGACGCTCTCGATACGGTCGACGATCCGTCGCGCTTCCCGGAGATTTCTGGCGACGGGCTTCTCCATCGCGATACCGTCCAGTTCGGCACCGTCTTCGACTGCGTCAACGGCGGCGTCGACGACATCTTCCCGCGTGAAGTTCGGGCTGGTGACCCATAGCCCGTCGACCGACTCGTCCGCGACGAGCGCGCTGACCGCGCCCTCGCCGTAGACCGTCGGATCGCCCAGCCCTTCAGTCCGGCAGCGCTCTGCGACGGTCTCAGCGTTCTCTCGCGTCCGGTTCTGGATGGCGGCGACGTGGACGCCCGGCAGGTACTCGACGCTCGGGACGTGTGCCTCGCGGGTGATGAACCCACAACTGATAAAGCCAATACCGAAACTCTCCCCCATGTGTGAGACGCCGTTGCGGGACACATAGTTCATCGGTGTCCCCGGGACGGAAACGACGTGTCCCCGGGATGGGCGCGTCACTCCTCGCTCTCGTACGGTTCGCCGACGCGCGAGGGCATCCGCGTCGAACCGTAGAACGTCAGCACGACGATCACCACGACGTAGGGGAACAGATCCACCAGACTGGACGGCAGTGGTACGCCGATCGTCTGGAACTGGATCTGTAGCATGTCCATAGCCCCGAACAGGAGTGCGGCCAGAAACGCACCGATCGGGTTGTAGTTCCCGAAGAGGTACGCGACGATGCCGATCCAGCCCCGTCCGTCGACGATTGTCATCCCCGACCCGATGAAGTTGCCCGTGACGCCGAGAGTCAACACCGCGCCGGCCAGGCCGGCCATCGTCCCGGAGAAGATCACCGCGGCGTAGCGAACGCGGTTGACGTCGATCCCCGCCGTGTCGAGTGCTTCGGGGTTCTCTCCGGCCGCCTGGAGCCAGTAGCCGTACCGGGTCCTGTAGAGGAACACCCAGGCCCCGAGCGCGATGGCGACGGTCAGCAGGACAAACGGCGATGCGCTGAAGAGGACGGGACCGAGCACCGGAATCCCGGAGAGTACCGGGAGATCGAGACTGCCGATCCGACCGACCGTCCCGCTGTTGCGGCTTCCCCAGATCAGGATCGCGGTGAACGGGCCGAACCCGAGACCGATGAACCAGACCGCGAGGCCGGCGACGATCTGGTCCGCCTCGTACCGGATCATCAGCACCGCAAACAGCGTCGTCAGCAGGGCGCTGATCAGCACTGCGACGACCAGCCCGATCCAGAGATCGAACTGCGTCACCGCGCCGCTCCCGGAGACGAGCGACGCCGCCGCCAGGCCATTGACCGCGCCGAAGATCATGAACCCCTCGACGCCGATGTTGAAGACGCCGCTCTTCTCGGCGAACAGGCCGCCGATTGCGACGAGCGCGATCGGGGTTGCCGCACTTAAAGAGCGGTCCAGATAGCCGAGCGTGAGCAGTCGTGCCAGCCCAGATCCTGCCAGACGACGACCGCCCCGGCGGCGGCTATTACCGCGATCAGGCCAGCGATACGGACCGGGTGGCGGGTCAGGTAGCCGGCGACGCTCACTGGCGCTCACCTCCGAGGCCGGTCCGCTTTGCGGCCATCCGGAACAGTTCGGGTGCCGCGACGAACAGCACCACCAGGCCGATGACACCGTCGATCAGTTGCGGTGGGACGTCCGAGGCGACGTTGATGTACTGGCCGCCGGCATCGAGGCCGCCGAACAGCGCGCCGGCAGGGATCACGCCGAGCGGGTGGTTCGCCGCAAGCAAGCTTACCGCAATCGCGTCGAAGCCGTAGGTGTCGATGCCGTTTGCGTTCGGCGTCGCGTTCGCGTGCATGACGATGAAGAGCGCGCCGAGGACGCCCGCGACCATCCCCGAGATGGTCATCGTCCGGACGATGGTTCGCTTGGCGTCGACGCCCGAGTAGACGGCCGCAGACTCCTGATGGCCGCTGGTGACCATGTCGTAGCCCGCTCTCGTGCGCGTGAGTAGGACGTAGATGAGCACGGCGATACCCAGCGTCGCCACGAGGCCGAGCATCGAGAAGTCCGAGCCATCCAACAGAACTGGCGGGAGTTCGGCGTACTCCGGGATGGATGCGGTGCGCGTCGCCGACTCGCCCTCCCCCGGAACGGCCCGTCGACGAGGAAAAACACCACCCCGATGGCGATGAAGTTCAGCATGATCGTGGTGATGATCTCGTTGGCGTCCGCGTAGGCTTTCAACACGCCCGGCAGGGCGCCGTAGGCACCGCCCGCGGCGACGCCGCCAAGCGTCCCGACGAGTAATAGGCCGATGCCGCCGAGGCGGTTCGCCGGGAGCAACGGCGTCAGCCAGAGAATGGTCATCGTCGTCGCCAGCATGCCGACGATGAACTGGCCCTGAACGCCGATATTGAACACGCCGGCGCGGAACGCGACAGCGACCGCCACGCCGGCGAGGATGAAGTACGAGGTCTCTCTCAGCGTGATCGTAAGCCGTCGCTCCGTCCCGAAGGCACCGTAGAGCATGTCGTTGACGAACATGAGCGGGTCGTAGCCCGCCGCGGTGACGACGACCAGACCGATCAGCAGCGCCGTGACGGTCGAGGCCAGCGCGAGTGCGACCCGTTCGATGGGCGTGGCGCTGAGTAGCCGCGCGGCGACCCCATCGAGCGCGTCCCGGGCGCGGCCGGACTCCGCGTCGCTCATGTATCACCTCGAACGTCCGACCGGCGTTCCAGCGATTCGTCCGATCCGTCGAGCGTGTTGCCGGTCATCAGCAGTCCTGCTCCTGGTCGGTCACATCCTCCGGGTCGACGGTGTCGACCACCCTACCCTCGTACAGCACTGCGATCCGATCCGAGAGCTTCTGTATCTCTTCGAGTTTCGAGGAGACGAACACGACTGCGACCCCGTTCGCCCGCAGTTCCAGCAGTCGATTGTGGATGAACTCGACGGAGCCGATGTCGACGCCGCGGGTCGGGTGAGATGCGACCAGCACGCGTGGCTCGTGGTTGATCTCTCGGCCGACGACGAACTTCTGCTGGTTGCCGCCGGAGAGCGAGGCCGACCGCGCGGTCGGTTCCGGCGGTTCGACGTCGTACTCCTCGACGATGTCGCGTGCGTGATCGTGGACCGCCGTCCAGTCGACGAACCAGCCGTCGACGAACGGCGCGAGTGTCTGATTCCCCAGCAGGGCGTTCCGGACCAGATCGTATTCGAGGACGAGTCCCTCGCGCTGTCGGTCCTCCGGGACGTAGACGATCCCTCGCTCGATCCGGTCGCGGCGGGACGTCTCGGTGATATCCTCACCCGCGAACCGGAGCCGTCCCGAGTCGACGGGACGGAGGCCGGTCAGCGCCTGCACCAACTCGGACTGGCCGTTCCCCTGGACGCCGGCGATGCCCAGGATCTCGCCTTCCCGAACCCACGCGTCCACGTCCGTGACCTGTTCGAGACCCCGATCACCGCCGACGTGAAGCCCGTCGACTTCGAGAATGCGCTCTCCGGTCGTCGCGTCGCGTGCTTGCCGGTCGAACAGCACCTCTCTGCCGACCATCATCCGCGCAAGTTCCTCTTTCGAGGTTCCGTCCGCATCGACGGTGCCGACGGCCTCTCCGTCCCGCAGCACCGTGATCTCGTCGGCGATTTCCATCGCCTCGTCCAGTTTGTGCGTGATGAAGACGACCGAGCGACCCTGTTCGGTGAGTTCGGCCATCAGGTCGAAGAGCCCCTCGACCTCCTGTGGTGTCAACACGGCTGTCGGCTCGTCGAAGACGAGGCTCTCCGCGCCGCGATACAGGCTCTTGACGATCTCGACGCGCTGTTTGACGCCGATATCGAGGTCCTGTACTGGCGTGTCGAGATACTGATCGACGTCGAACTCGTACCGGTCACAGAGCGCCTTGATCTCCGCTCTGGCCCCCTCTTTGTTCACGAGCCCCCGGTCTACCGGTTCGTGGCCGAGGACGACGTTCTGGAGGACCGTCATCGGCTCGACGAGCTGGAAATGCTGGTGGATCATCCCGATACCGGCGTCGATAGCGTCCCGAGGGCTGGTGAACTCCCGGCCTTCGCCCTCGACGACGATCCGTCCGGCGTCCTGATCGTACAGCCCATAGAGCACGCTCATCAGCGTCGTCTTCCCCGATCCGTTCTCGCCCAGCAGCGCGTGGACGGTGCCGGCTTCGAGCGTGAAATCGACCTCGTCGTTGGCGACTACGTCACCGAAGCGCTTCGTGATGCCGTCGAGACTGACGACAGTCCTCGTATCGTTTCTGCTCATTGTAGTGTGAAAGCCGATAGTGTACAGCGACCAGCAGCCGTCGGCCTCACACGGGACGTCGATATCGCCGTCGACGATCCCCTGTTTCGCCTCGTCGAGGTTCTGGCCGACCGCATCGGGAAGGTTGCCCTCGAAGGCCTGCCCGATCACGGCGTCGACCGCCTCCTCTTCGAGTCCGAGGAGGTTGTGTTCGCTCGCGATACTGTCGAAGTCGTCCTCGAAGGCGGCCTGAGCGGCCTCGTTGGTCCCCTGGTCGATGTACTTCACTGCGGAGCCGATAATGACGTCCTGGAACTCCGGGAGCGTCTGTGACTGGTCGGCGTCGACACCGATTGCGAACCTGCTCTCTTGCTGTGCGGCCTCGATCGCGCCAGCACCCGCCGCCGCTGCGGCGTGATAGACGATGTCCGCACCGTCCTGGAACTGTGAGGTCGCGATGTCGTTAGCGACGCTCGTGTCGCTGAAGTTGCCGATGTAGCCGGTGCTGATCTCGATGCCCTCCTCGACCCACTCCGCACCGGCGATGTAGGACTCCTCGAAGGCGTTGATCAGCGACCCGTCCTGGCCCCCGACGAACCCGACGTGGGCGTTCTCCGGATCGTTCGAGCTCCCCCGTTTTCGAGTTCACGTGTCGTCATCGTCCCCGCGAGCACGCCGGCGAGATACGACATCTCGTGGTTTGCCCACGTGTACGACGCGACGTTTGGCTCGTCGAGCGGGTCGTTGATCAGCATCCAGTTCTGATCCGGATACTCCGGCGCGTTCTCCTCCAGCGGCGAGGTGTGCTGGAATCCGACCAGTACGATGAGTTCGGGGTCGGTCTCCGCGGCCTCCACCTGCACGTCCCCGAACGCGGTGGTGTCCGTCTCCTCGATCCGGTTGATCTCGAAGTCGTAGTCGTCCTGGGCGTTCTCCAGGCCCGATAGCGCCATGTCGTTGAACGCCTTGTCGTCGAACCCTGCGTCGCTGGAGATGATCGCAATCTCGTCCCCCCGCTGTCGTCGCCCAGGCAACCCGCTGCCCGACGCCCCCAATGGTGGCGCTCGCAGCGAGAAACGCCCGGCGATCGACAGTTCCTGTAGTTCGTCCCCCGAGTCGTGATGGCTATCTGACCTTTGAGCCATAGTTAATGTATTTTCGTACTGGTATATAACCCTAACAGCGGCCTTTCCCCGAATGATCGCTCACTACCGTCCGTCGACCCGGGGCAGGCGTCTCACCGGCCCGCTTTCTCAACACTAATCAGCGCGGAGCGACCAGTACTACCCAATGCGACAGACGACCGAGGGCCGGTTTCGCGTACTCCCCGGCCGTAGCGACGACGAACTGCTCTTTCTCGACGTCAAATCAGCCGATCCCAGCTACGTTCCGGCGGTCGATGCGCTCGCGGTCGGCAACCTCGTCGAGGCGACTTTAGAGTGGGAGGACAACACCCCGTCGATCACCGAGTACAGCGTCGTCGAACCGACCACGTTCCGGTTCGTCCGGACACACGAGACGGCCTTCGAGGCCGCGCGGGAGTGTTTCGACGCCGCCCGCGCGGAAGGAGAGGCCATGAACTCGCGGATCACTCGGGACATGGATAGCCAGCCAAACGGCGTGGTCTACACCTTCGCCGAGCAGTCCGGCGAGCGCGACCTGTTCGGCGAGTTTCGGGACGGCGTCAAGCCGCTCGAACCGCTGGTCGCGCGTGCCGCCGAGGCGGCCGATCCGCCCTTCTCGGTCTGGGTGCTCGACCCGGCAGAGCCGTTCGTTCTCGTCTATATCGTTCTCGGCCCGGACAGCCTGCTCGAACAGACGATGCAGGACACCTATCTATAGAGTCGTGATGACGAGCGGAGTCCCCCGTGTGGGGATGAATCCGGTTGCGCTCGGCCCCGCGATCAGGTACGCGATACGGGAAGAAGAGGAAGCCCCGGGGGCCCGACCACCGTCAACTGCCCCCAATGACAAAAAAGAAATTATTTGCGCCTCGATACCATCCCCAGAGACATGCAAGCGATAGCGGTCCGACGCGGTGAGGACCAGCCCACTATCATCGAGAAACCCAGACCTGATCCGGGCGAGGGCGAAGCGCTCGTCCGTACTCTCCGCGTCGGCGTCGACGGTACGGACCACGAAGTGATCAGCGGCTCTCATGGCGGCCATCCACGGGGCGAAGACCATCTCGTTCTGGGACACGAGGCCGTCGGCGTCGTCGAGGAGTCGGGCGACACCGACCACGAGGTGGGCGACATCGTCGTCCCGACAGTCCGCAGACCGCCGGGTGAGACGAACGAGTATTTCGAGCGTGACCAGCCGGATATGGCACCCGACGGCGAGTACTTCGAGTGTGGAATCGTCGGCGCACACGGCTTCATGTCCGAGTTCTTCACCGCCCCCGGCAAGTATCTGATCGAGATTCCCGAGTCGCTCGCCGAACTGGGCTTTCTCGTCGAACCGATCAGTGTCTCGGAGAAGGCCTTCGAGCACGCCTACGCCTCGCGCTCGGCGTTCGAGTGGTCGCCCGAGAGCGCGCTAGTACTCGGTAACGGCAGTCTGGGACTGCTCACGCTCGCGATGACGATTCACACCGAGGAGTTCGATCGCACGTACTGTCTCGGTCGGCGCGACCGGCCTGACCCGACCGTCGACATCATCGACGAACTGGGCGCGACCTACGTCGACTCGCGCGAGACGCCTGTCGACGAGGTGCCGGCCGCCTACGAGGGAATGGACTTCGTCTGCGAGGCGACGGGCTACCCGCCCCACGCGTTCCAGACGATCGACGCCCTCGCGCCGAACGGTGTCGGTGCCCTGCTCGGCGTCCCGGATCCGTGGGAGTTCGAGATCGACGGCGGCGCGCTCCACGAGGAGTTCGTCCTGCACAACAAGGCGCTCATCGGTAGCGTCAACTCCAACGTCGACCAGTTCCGGTCGGCGATCGAGACGCTCGAAGCGCTCCCCGACTGGCTGTTCGAGGACCTCGTTACCGGCGTCTACGGCCTCCCGGAACTCGAAGACGCCTTCGAGGACGGGGACGACGTAATCAAGACCGCAATCGAGTTCTAGGGCCGATCGCCTCTTTCTGTCTTCCGTGGTTCTCTCTCCGGATGCCGACGGACCAGCAGCGACGACGGCGAGTCCTATCGTCGGGATCGGTCGTCAGAACGTCCTGGCGGTCACCCCCTCGCAGTATTTATAAAATACGGTCACGAAGAACGGATATGAAAAACGTTGACGATCTCATCGAGAGCGCGGCAGAGCTTGCGGACCGTGGTCTCTCGAAAGGAGAGATCGCAGACGAATTGAACGTCTCACGGGAGACCGCGAGCTGGTTAGTAGAACGCAGCGGTACCGGCTCGGAGGCGACCGACACCACTGCGCCGGCACAGGCGACCGGCGGTCCGGCCGACATCCACGTCGACTGGAGCGCGATCGGCCGTGATAGCTCCCGGCTTGCCCACATGGGTTCCGCGATGGCCGATATGCTCGAAAAACACGGCGAGGACGTCGATCTCACTATCGGCATCGAGAAAGCAGGCGCGCCGCTCGCGACGACGGTCGCCGGCGAACTCGACACCGATCTGGGGACGTACGCCCCCGCAAGCACCAGTGGGAAGAAGGCGACATCGAGGACCTCGGCGGTAGCTTCTCGCGGAACTTCGCCCAGATCCGCGACCGGCAGTGCTACGTCGTGGACGACACCATCACCAGCGGGACGACGATGCGCGAGACCGTCGCCGCGATCCGCGAAGAGGGTGGCGAGCCGGTCGCCTGCATCGTGCTGGCGGACAAACAGGGGATCGACGAGATAGAGGACGTTCCCGTCTACTCGCTACTCAAGGTCATCAGCGTCGGCGAGGAGTAGTCTGCTCAGTCCGTCGCTCCGTTACCGTGCGTCTTCGACAGCCGCGACGAGCGCTTCCGCGTTGTCGGTGAGCACATCGTAGTCGCCGGCCGCGATTGCTTCGTCGTCGATCAGCGACCCGCCCGCGCCGACGGCGCAGGCACCGGCCTCGATAAACTCGCCCGCGTTGTCCGGTCCGACCCCACCAGTCGGAACGATCGGAATCTGACCGAGCGGTCCCTTGATGCTTCCGAGATAGCTCGGGCCGAGATCCGAGGCAGGAAACAGTTTGACGAGATCCGCGCCGGTCTGATAGGCCTCGATGGCCTCGGTCGGTGTTGCGACACCTGGCGCGACGACTGCGCCGTAGCGGTTACAGGTTTCGACGACGTCCTCGTGAAAGCTCGGGGAGACGACGAACTCCGCACCTGCAAGCAGTGCAGCGCGGGCCGTTTCGGCGTCTAGCACCGTTCCTGCGCCGACGAGGACGTCATCGCGGTCCGCGTACGTCGTCGCGAGATCCTCGATCATCTCCATCGCGCCGGGCGTGTCGGCTGTGACCTCGAGCGTCGTGACGCCCCCTCGATCAGGGCCTCTGCGACCTGTGCGACATCATCCTGTTCGACGCCGCGTAGCACTGCGATTACTCCACTATCGACCAGTTGTTGCATGTCCTCGTGCATACTCATGGCTCGGGCTTCTCGATCCGTCCGCATAACTGCTTTTCTTTGGCAGTCACTGGATTGTTCCTTTCGGATACCTTGCGAAAGAATGAAACGAAAGGCCATATAAGCGACGGGGCCCTACTTAGTAGTAACCGAGCGGCCGTCGTAATCCCTCGACACCACCATGTCAACAGATAATTCCAGCCACGTATATCGGCTCCACTCGACACTGGAACTGCCACTCGAAGATGTCCACGACTTCTTCGACGACCCAACGCTACCCGAAGGCATCGAGGACGTCGATATCACTCGTCGCAATAATACGTTGATTCTGAAAGCAGTCGCGACCGACAAGTCGCTGAGCAAATATACACCGACAGCACAACTGAAAGCCAGCGTTACCGAGAACCGCGTCTACGAGGAACCCGAGGAGGTCCGCCGCCAGCGGGGCGGCCCGTCGTGGGGCGACGAAGAGGAGGACGAACCGGAGTCCGAACTCGTGGAGTTCGCCGCGTTCAAAGGCGACCGCGAGACCGTCCTGCAGAACACCACCCTGCAGTACGAGATGTTCCTCGTGCTCTGCGAGATCGCAAAACAGTCCGAGAAAGGGACACTGACAGCGATCACCGAGAACGACGGCGATCTCGAAGCCACCCGAATCGTCGACGGCGACCCCCGGCCGAGTTCGATCGAAGTCGTCGAAGGCGCGGGCGAGGGCGATTCGAGCGGCGGCGGCGTCAACTGGCGCGACAACAAGTTCATATCGGAATAAGCGCGTCGCTACCGCACAGCGCGATGTCCTGTCACACACTCGAAAATAAACGTATTTTTGTCGCACCGTTACAGGTTCGCATGGAGGAGCCGTCGACGCTCACAGTCCTGTGGCGGCTCGCGGTCACGGTGTTCGTTATCGTCGCGCCGACGCTCATGTTCATGGGGCTTTTGCGAGGCCTGGAGATACTTCGTGACGACGAACTCATCAACAAGTACGTCGAGGGCGATACTCTCGACGTCGAGGACACTGACGAACTGCTGGAGGTGCTCGCCGAGGACACTGCCATCGACAGCGACGGCGAGCCGTCGATGGACGGGTTGCGAGACGACGAGACCATCCGCTGTCAGCACTGTGGCGCGCCGAATGGGACGACTGCGACCTACTGTAGCGAATGTCTGGAACCGGTCGACTGATCGATCCCATCAACCACCAAGTGTTACGTCAACGACCACCACACGGTCAATGACCCATAAGCACTTTACCGATCCTAATTATATCTAATTACACGATGAGTCAGAACGACGTTCCCGAGTACGCCGACGTCGACTACGACGACGGTACGGACGAGACGCCCGAGGAGTACGGCACCCTGCAGGACAAAATCGAGAAGGCGATCGAGGTCACTCGACGCGGACTCGAAGAGTACGAGAACCCCGCCGTGATGTGGACCGGCGGCAAGGACTCGACGCTCACGCTGTATTTCATCAAAGAAGTCGCCGAACGGTACGACCTCGAGGTGCCGCCGGCGGTCTTCATCGACCACTTCCAGCATTTCGACGGTCTCCACGACTTCGTCGACCACTGGGCCGAGGAGTGGGACCTGGACGTCATCTACGCGCGTAACGAGGACGTCGGCCAGTACGTCGAGGAGCACGGCCTCTCGCCCGGGGACGACATCCCGATCGACGACCTCTCCGAGCACAACCAGCACCACGTCCGAGAGATCCTCGAGTACGAGGAGGACTCCTTCCCGTTCCTGCTGGACACCTACGTCGGCAATCACCTGCTCAAGACCGTCGCGCTGAACGACGCGCTTGAGGAGCACGACATCGACGGCGTCATCTCCGGCGTGCGCTGGGACGAGCAGGAAGCCCGCGCCGACGAGACGTTCTTCAGTCCGCGCCACGACCCGGACATCTACCCGCCGCACGACCGCATCCAGCCCATCCTCCAGTTCGAGGAGCGCGCAGTGTGGGATGCCTTCTGGCACTACGTCGTCCCGGACACGGTCGAAGGGTTCCCCGAGGAGGGCTACATCCCCGAGAGCGCCGAGGATCTCCCCGAAGGCATCGAGACTGACGACGTGCCCATCTCGCCGAAGTACTTCGCCGGGTTCCGCTCGCTCGGCAGCGAAGTATCGACCGAGAAGACGACAGAGGAGCCTGCATGGCTGCAGGACCTCGAAGACACGACCGAACGCGCCGGCCGCGCCCAGGACAAAGAGGACCTGATGGAGCGCCTGCGCGACCTCGGCTACATGTAGATTCGGTCGACGGTCTCCGGTAGCGACTCCACCCCTTTTCGACGGCCGACACCAGTCCCGACCAGTGGGTCTATCTATCAGAACTCAAACTGGTCACATACGATTTTGGATCCGCGTACAGTAGTGTAAACTGTGTCCGATCCAATCCACGCGACGCCACCGGAACGCGTCCTCGCGGACTGCGATTCGCGACCGGAGGGGCTGACCGATGACGAGGTCCAGCAACGTCGCGAGGAGTACGGCGAAAACGAGATCGTTCGGGGCGGCGGCCGCTCGCCGTTCGGGATCTTCCTCGCACAGTTCGATAGCGTCCTGATCTGGGTGTTGCTCGTCGCGGCCGGACTGTCGATCTGGGCGGGCCACGCCGTCGACGCGGTCCTGATTACGATCATCGTCGTGGCCAACGGGCTCTTCGGTTTCGTACAGGATTACCGTGCCGAGCGCAGCCTCGAATCGCTTCGTGAACTGACCACGCCGACGGCGACCGTTCGACGCGAGGGAGAGGAGCGCGACGTCGACGCCACGGCGCTTGTCCCCGGCGATATCGTCGTTCTGCAGGGCGGCGATGTCGTTCCCGCCGACGGACGGCTTCTCGAGGCAACCGATCTGGACGTCGACGAGGCGGCGCTGACCGGTGAGAGCGTTCCGGTCTCGAAAGCGGCGTCCGCAGTCGAGCGGGACACCTCTCTCGCCGAACGCGTCTCGATGGTCTACAAGGGGACGAACGTCACCCGCGGAAAGGGCGTCGCTGTCGTCACCGGAACGGGGATGGAGACCGAGGTCGGCGAGATCGCACAGGAACTCGCGGCGACCGAAGCGACGCGAACGCCGCTACAGGACGAACTCGACGAACTGGGCCGGACGCTCGGTCTGGGCGTCCTCGTCCTCTCGGTGCTGGTCGCACCGCTGTTGCTACTCCGGGGCACGCCAGCGGTTCAGGCCGGGTTAACCGCCGTCTCGCTTGCGGTCGCCGCGATTCCGGAGGGGTTGCCGGCAGTGGTCACGTTGACGCTGGCGCTGGGCGTCCGCCAGATGTCGGCGGAGAACGCGCTCGTGCGACGGCTTCCAGCGGTCGAGGCCCTCGGTGCCGTCGACGCCGTCTGTACCGACAAGACGGGAACGCTCACGAAAGGGCAGATGACCGTCAGCACCCTGTGGACGAACGATAGCGTCCTCGAAGTCGACCAGGAGACGGCAGCACTCTCCGAGCGCGAGCACCTGCTGCTACGGATCAGTGCGCTCTGTAACGACTCGACGCTCGACGACGACGGTGACCCGACCGAACGGGCGTTGCTCGAAGCGGCCGACCGTCACGACCTCGATATCGACGCTCTCCGGGAGGAGAACCCCGGACCGACGAGGTGCCGTTCTCGTCCGAACGGAAGTGGATGGGAACCGTCCACGACGACGTTGGCTACGTGAAAGGCGCACCGGAGGTCGTCGTCGACCACTGCGATCGGATCCTGACCGACGACGGACCAGTGGCGCTCTCCGCGGACGCCCGCGACCGGATCGAGTCGATGGTCGGGGAGTTCGGCGACGACGCGCTTCGCGTCCTCGCGATGGCCTACCGCGAGGAGCCTGCGGACGCCGAGGATCTCGCCGAGGGCTTGACGTTCGTAGGGCTGGCAGGGATGATCGATCCGCCACGGGAGGAGGTCGCTGATGCCATCGCGGCGACCCAGCGCGCCGGCATCGACGTGAAGATGGTGACCGGTGATAACGTGAGGACGGCGCGAGCGATCGCCGAATCCCTCGGGATCGGCACGCAGGCCCTCGCCGGCAGAGAGATCGAGGGAATGGCCGACGACGTGCTTCGCGAGCGAGTCGACTCCGTCGACGTCTTCGCCCGAACGTCACCGGAACACAAGGTTCGGATCCTGCAAGCGCTCCAGGCCGAGGGCCACGACGTCGCGATGACGGGCGACGGCGTCAACGACGCCCCGGCACTGAAAAACGCCGACGTCGGCGTCGCGATGGGGGAACGGGGGACCGACGTAGCACGGCAGGCGTCCGACATCGTGTTGCTAGACGACAACTACGCGACGATCGAACGCGCGGTCGAACGCGGGCGAGCGATCTTCGACAACATCTGGAAGTTCGTCGCCTACCTGCTTAGCGCGAACGTCGCCGAGGTGGCTATCGTCTTCGTGGCCTCGCTGTACGGCTACCTCATCCTGCCGGCGGTCCAGTTGCTATGGATCAACCTGCTAACCGATGGACTCCCGGCGCTCGCCCTCGGTGCCGACCCCGAGAGCGGCGACGTGATGGAGCGGCCACCGCGCGATCCCAGTGGCGGGATCATCGGCCGCCAGATGATCGGACTGATCGGCGGCATGGGTACCGTGACTACCGTGACCCTGCTCGCGCTCATGTTTTACACGCTGGAGGGTGCGGCCGCAATCACGCCGTACACGATGACGATGGTGTTTACGGGATTCGTCTTCCTCGAGTTTGCGGGGCTCTACGTCATCCGCTGGCTACGGGAGACGCCGACGCTATCGAACCCGTGGCTGATAACCGCCGTGGCGGCGTCGATCATCCTCCAGCTTGCCGTCCTGTATACGCCGCTCAACCGCTACTTCGGGACGGTGCCGCTTGGCACGGCGGACTGGGGGCTTCTCGCAGTCGTTCTTGGCATCTGTCTCCCGGGGTATTTCGCCGTCGCCGCGCTCGTCAAACGGATGGAGCGGCAGTGATGCGGCCGACGCTCTGGGGTTTTCCCAGGCACTCCTCGCGCTGTTCGGGTATCTCGATGGATCACGCTCCCCCAGCGATAAGGCCGCCGATGGTGTTACTTTGGAGCATGACACCACCATTACGGCGTCTCGTCCTCGACGTCCTGAAGCCGTACGACCCGGATATCCTGGAGTTCACTGCCACTATCGCCGACTGCTCGGGAGTCACTGGTGCCAACACCGTCCTGGTCGAGACCGACCGGAACGTCCAGACAGTCAAAGTGACTCTCGAGGGCGACGACCTCGACGCTGACGCCGTCGAAGCGACCGTCGAGAGGATCGGCGGCGCGGTTCACTCGATCGATCAGGTCGTCTGCGGCGACCGCCTGGTCGAACAGAGCGGGACGCCACAGGATCGGTGAGTCGGTGTCGTTCGTGGATTCCCTCCGTAGCCTCCTGGAGGACGACGAGGTTCGCTCGATCTCTCGGCGCTACCTGATCTCGAACGGGTTCGACGGTACCCTGACGTGTATCGGCGTCGTCGTCGGCGCGTACCTCTCCGGCGTCTCAGACGGCATCACCGTGTTCATGATCGGCATCGGGGCGGGCGTCGGACTGGGAACCTCCGGCGTCTGGAGCGTCTGGGAGATCGAACGCGCCGAGAAACAGGCCGAACAGTTGCGGATCGAACGCTCCATGTTGACCGACCTCGACGGGACCATGGTCGAGCAGCGACGTCGGAGCGCTCGTGCGATCAACGCGGTGGCAAGCGGGATCGGGCCACTCATCGGAATCATCCTGCCGTTGTTACCGTTTCTCGCACACGACGTCCTCTTCTCGCTGCTCGAAGCGACGCTCGTGTCGATCGGTATCGGCGTCACCGTACTGTTCGGGTTCGGCGCCTATCTCGGATCGATCTCGAAACAGAACTGGATCGTCGCCGGCATCCGAATGGGACTCGCCGGGATCGTTGTCGCGGTACTCAACCTGTTTGTGCCAAGCTGGAGCGATCTGTCGGGGGAATCCAGCGGCACCAGTCTCCGCGCCGGTCGCCGCCGTCGACAGCCCTTTTCACCTCGCGACCCTGCGTAGAGACATGAGCGATCAGCAGACCGACGACCTGCCGGAGACCGACGCCGAATGGCGTGACCGCCTCACCGACGAGGAGTACGAGATGCTGCGAGAAGCGGGGACGGAGCCTCGTTTCAGCGGCGAGTATCTAGACGTCAAAGAGGACGGCGAGTTCGCGTGTGCCGGCTGTGGGCTGACCCTGTTCGAGGCCGACACGAAGTTCGATTCGGGGAGCGGGTGGCCGAGCTTCTACGACGCCGTCGACGAGGAGAACGTCGAGACACGGGTCGACCGAAGCAACGGTATGAATCGAACCGAAGTCGTCTGTGCCCGCTGTGAAGGCCATCTGGGCCACCTGTTCGACGACGGGCCGGAGCCGACGGGCCAGCGCTACTGCATCAACTCGGCCTCACTGGAGTTCGATCCCGACGCGGAAGACTGAGGAGAGACGCGCCGCTGTGGGGATGCTCCCCGAGGGTATACTGTCGCCGTGGAGCGGGGGCGTTACTTTTCGTCGTCTTCTTCGCGTTCGTTCAGGAACTCGTGGGCCTGTTCGAGAATCTCCCGTGGGCCGTCCTGAGTGATCGTGTTGATCGCCTGCTCGTAATCACGCCACTGGAGGTCGCGGTGCTCGTGGGAGAGCTCCGCGCTGGCCTCGAACGACCTGGCGATGAACAAGTGGACAGTCTTGTGAATCGTGTTGCCGTCGGCCTCGAAGACGTAATCGTAGTCCTCGCGGAACCCATCGAGTAGTCGGAAATCGGCGATACCTGCTTCCTCTTCGACCTCACGGATAGCCGTCTGCTGGAGCTCTTCGGTCCCCTCGACGCCGCCTTTGGGGAACTCCCAGTCCCCGGGGCGGCTTTTGAGGAGGAGATACTCCCGGCGGCCCCGCGTATCCCGAAAGAGGATCGCGCCCGCGCTCGTCGCTTCAACCGTCATTGAACTAAAGTAAACGGCCACCCGTTAAGAGAATATCGGACGACGGGTGTCTTGGGGTGTTCACCGACACCGATTCGCGAGCCCCATCGTGAGGGCCACACACATGTGAAATCGATAGGGACGGCTTTTTACCCCCGGAGCGAGCATACATTATCCAACCCCCAGCATGACCTTCATCACGAAACTAATCCTGCAGAGCGGCGATCGGGCGGTCCTCGACAGCGTCGTCGAGGATATCCGCTCGACGACCGAACGAAAAGGCGTCGAAATGAACGGTCCCCACTCGAAATCCCCCGAGCGGCTTCGAGTCCCGCAGGCCAAGCGGACGACCGGCGGCGCGGAGTTCACCTCCTGGGATTACACCGTCTACACCCGCGAGATCGAGATCGTCGGCCACGACGACATCGCCCGAAAGATCGCGGCAAAGCAGTTCCCGAACTCCTCCACGTCGAGGTCGAGGTCAAGCAGATCAGTCAGGTCGGCTCGGGATCGTAGCTCAGTTTTTTCGCGGGAGCCATTAAGTAACCGCTCTCCCAAGGCATCGGTATGTCACAGACCAGTCGGTACGATCACTTTGTCGAACTCCGGCGCGACCTGCACAGACGGCCAGAACCCGCGTGGCGGGAGTTCTACACCACCGCACGGATCCTCGAAGAAGTCGAGCGGATCGGCGTCGACGAACTACACGTCGGCGAGGACGCGCTTTCGAGCGAGGACAGAGCGGCGGTACCAGACGACAGGGAGATCGATAGCTGGTTCGAGCGCGCTCAGGAGCTACTTTCCGACCGTGAGGGAAGCGACCCGGACGTGCTCGAACCGATGGCCGGCGGGCACACCGGCGCAGTCGCAGTCCTCGAACGCGGCGAGGGGCCGACGGTCGGCCTCCGCGTCGACATTGATGGCCTACCGCGGCCCGAAGCCGACGACGAGAGCCACGTCCCCGCCGCGGAAGGATTCCGCTCGGAAACCGGCGCGATGCACGCCTGCGGACACGACGCCCACGCGACGTTCGGCGTCGGCGTGCTGGAAGCCATCGCTGACAGTGACTTCTCGGGGACGTTCAAACTCCTCTTCCAGCCAGCCGAGGAGGTCATCGGCGGTGGCCGGGCGATGGCAAAGAGCGGCCATCTCGACGACGTGGATTACCTGCTCGCGGCCCACGTCGGACTGAGCCATCCGACCGGTGAAGTCGTGGCGGGCATCGGCGAGTTCCTGGCCGTCACGCAACTCGAAATCGAGTTCACGGGCGACTCCGCTCACGCGGGCGCACAGCCACAACTGGGCAACAACGCCAATCAGGCGGTCGCCGCGGCCGTCCAGAACCTCTACGCCATCCCCCGCCACGAGAACGGTGGGACGCGAGTCAATGCCGGCGTCATCGAGGGCGGTTCCGCCTCGAACATCGTCGCCGAGCAGGCCCGCATCGAGGGCGAGGTCCGTGGCGACACGACCGCGCTCCGCGACTACATGCTCGACCGGGCCTACGACGTGGTCGACGGGGCCGCCACGATGCACGGCTGTGAGGTGTCGATCGAGAAAGGAGCGAGCGCACCGAGCGCCGACAGCGATCCGGAGATCGCCGAGACGGTCGCGGACGTCGCAGACAGCGTCGACGGCGTGGAGTCGGTCGTCGAACACGCCGCTCTCGGCGGGAGCGAGGACGCCACGTATCTGATGCAGGAAGTGCAGGACAACGGCGGCCTCGCCTGCTACGTCGGCATCGGCACCGACCACCCCGGCGGCCACCACACCGCGACCTTCGACGTCGACGAGGCAAGCCTGCCGATCGGTGTCGACGTCCTGTCCGGAGCGATCACGCGTCTGAGCGACCGCGAGCCGACCAGCTAGCTGGTCACAGAACGACAGGATCGAGAACCCCTACCGGGGTCCCAGAATTCGTTGCTAACTCACTCCTCGACGACGAGGTAGCCCACCATCTCCTCGTGTTCCTCGCGGACGTAGCGGTACTCGCCCGGCGTCTCCGGAACGAACTCGAACTCGAAGCCGCCGTCTTCGACCGACTCGCTTCCCTCGAATCCGGCGTCCGAGGGCTGGTGGGTCGGAACGACGCTGTGGCCGTCCGTCATCCAGACCCAGCGAAGCGTCGTTCCGGTCTCGACGCGAACGGCATCCGGCACGAAGGCGTCCTCGCCGCCCTGACCGACCTCGATGGTCGCGCGGGATTCGTCGGTCCAGTCGACGGGGGCGGGAATCTCCAACTCCTCCGACTCGTCCTCCTCGCCCGTCGGGTCGTCTTCGGTGCCCTCGTCCTGTTCGCCGGTTTCACCCTCGTCACCGTTTTCCGCTCCGGTGCCGTTTTGGGGGTCGTCCCCATCGCCGCCGAAACAGCCAGCAAGCGCGATGGTGCCGGCTCCAAGCCCCTGCAGCAGTCGCCGACGAGTGTTCGATCCCATGAGCGTGTGCGGATCAGTACTTGCGATCCGCGCCCGTGGTCTCGTAGATCTGATCCATTAGCTCGTCACGACGGGATTGCCAGGCATCGAACCCCTCGGGCGAGGAGGGGTAATCGTCGTAGTGTTCGAGCAGTTCGTCGGCGAGTTGTTTGGTCTGATACAGGGTGTAGATACTGCCCCAGTGGCCAAAGCTCTTGTAGGCGGTCTTGAGCTTCACCGACAGGGGGATCGACGCCGACCCGGAGTAAAGCCCCTCGGCGATCTGTTCGCCCGGCAGGGCCGCCAGCAGGCTGGTCAGTTCGTCCAGTTCGCCGCCCGTGATGTGGATGTTGTAGACGTCCAGCGCGGCGTAGCGCCCGCCGAAGTGGTCCATCACTCGCTCGTTGTACTCCCACAGGGCATCCTCGGTCGGGCCGCCGTTCGAGAGGGCGTCGACCGCCGCTTCCGCGGCGTACTGGCCGGCGTAGGCCGCGCCGGCGATTCCGCCCCCGGTCGTCGGATTGACGTGAGCAGCGGCGTCGCCGACGGCCACGTAGCCCGGCGCGACTGCTGAGTCGTAGGGCCGTCGCGTCGGGAGCGCCGCGCCGAGTTTGTCCTCGACCTCTGCGCCGTCGAACTCCTCGCGTTTCTCCAGATCCTGCTTGAGGTCGTCGACGAGTTTCATCGGCTCCTCGTTCATCTGGAAGCCAAGCCCGGCGTTGATCTCCGTCTCGGTCCGCGGGAAGTACCAGAGATAGCCCGCGGCGCGTTCGGTCGGTTTGAACACGAGGGCGTCGTCCCACTCGACTGGCTCGTCGACGTGGATGATCTCGCGGTACGCCGAACAGAACTGCGAGTAGGTGACGTTCGTGTCGAACGTCGCATCGCCCAGGTCCGCGAAGTCCTGAAGCACCGATAGGGCGCCAGCGGCGTCGACGACGACTTCCGCCTCGTACGTTCTGGGCTCGTCTTTTCGGACTGCCTCGATACCCGTGACCCGGCCATCGTCGGTCTGTGTGACGTCTTTGACGACCGTGTCGTAGTGGATATCGGCACCGGCTTCCTCGGCACCCTCGATGAGCAGTCGCCCGAACTCCAGCCGGTCGATCACCGCGAGTTCGCCGGGGACGGGAATTTCGAGAACCGTGTCCTCCTGCGGGATCTCGAACCGCCCGTGGTCGACCCCGGTGTTGGTAAAGGAGGGCTCGATCTTCGATCGCGGGATGGATTCGGGGAACTCCGACGCACCCTTCAAAGCGTCTCCACAGGCGATATGTCCTGCTTCCTCGGCGTCCTTGCGCTCGACGATGACGGCGTCGAGGCCGGCGTTTGCCGCCGTTGCAGCGGCGTAACAGCCGGATGTACCTGCCCCGACGACGACGACGTCGTGCTCCGATGTAGTCATAAAGACGGGTCGTACCCCCACGGTCAAAACGTTTTACTTCGGATTCGGCCGCTGGCCCCCGCGACGACAACATACTTGTCCCGAAGTAGCCTCACGGTAGACGTGAGCGAGTACGGCTACACGACGACGATAGAGAAGCGATACAACGACTTCGACACCTACGGGCACGTCAACAACGCGGTCTACGTCACCTATCTGGAGTCCGCACGGATCGACTTCTTCCGCGACGTGATCGGCAACCGGGACATCTCGACGGTCATCGCCCACGTCGAGGTGGACTACGAATCGCCGATTCTCGTCGACCACGAGGTCACCGTTGCGATCCGCGTCGCCGATATCGGCACGACGAGCGTGACGCTGGACTACGAAATCCGTGCTAACGGCGACCGCGCGGCCAGCGCGCAGACGACGCAAGTGATCCTCGACGAGGACGAGAAGCCGCGGCCAGTGCCCGAGGCGTGGGCCGAACGACTGGGCGTCGAGACGGGGAGCGCGGATTGATCAGGTCGCCGGCGCGCGGCGGACCAAGGGAATAAAGAGTTTTATCAAGGTCGTTCGTAGCAGAGGAGTATGACCGAGTACACCGTCGAGTTCGTCGGCCGTGACGAGGAGATCACGGTTTCGGACACGGAGACGATTCTCAGCCGCTGCCTCGAAGAGGGGATCGCACAGGAGTACTCCTGTCGTGTCGGGATGTGTCTGGCCTGTACCGCCGAAATCGTCGAGGGGGAGGTCACTCAGCCCGCCGCCCGTGGGTTCACCGAGGAAGAAGCCGAGAACTACGCGCTGACATGCATGGCTCGCCCGCAGTCGGACGTGACACTCGATCGCGGCAAGTATCCGCCGAGCATCGGCGACGATGTCGCCGCCGAAGCAGGTGCGGGCGACGCGACCGCCGACGACTAAGCCGTGCGGGTACGCCACGAAGACAGCGGGGAGACGCTGGCCGCCACCGTCGACCGCGCGACGGGCATCGTCTCGCGCGGCCGCGGCCTCATGTTCCGGCGTTCGATCCCCGACGACTACGCGCTCGTCTTCGAGTTCGACGGCGTGGGGGCTCGCAGTCTCCACATGCTCTTCGTCCCCTTTTCGCTCGATGCCGTCTGGATCGCCGACGGCGAGGTGACACTAAGCGAGACCCTCTCGGCGTGGACCGGTCTCGCCAGCGGGGAGGCCGATCTGGTGATCGAACTGCCGGCGGGGGCCGCCGAAGCGGTCTCGGTTGGCGATCGAGTGACCGTGGCGCCGTGAGCGGTTATGTTCTCGGGAGACCGCTCATTGAGTCGAAACGTCTCCGCTCGAACTCGGCTGCCGTGCCGGGATCTGTCCCTGCCCCCTCCCGGAATCAGGGACAGAAACTGTGGAACCGTGAAGTTTATCTGCCGTGTGCGCTTTTACCACGATGGATATGACACGAGAGGATTCCTCTCAGTCGGATTCCGAGGATAGAGGAAGTCGGGGCAACCTGGCTGGCCGAGAAATTCTCGGGGACGAGTGACTCACGCGTGCAACCGGGAGACACGCAGGGCTTCTTCGGTGGCGACCCCGCCACGAATCCGCTGTACGACGACGAGACAGAGGTATCGCTTCTGGACACGACGCTGCGAGACGGCGAGCAAGCGCCGGGCATCTCGCTGACGCCCGACGAGAAGGCCGACATCGCCCGCGCGCTGGACCGGGCACAGGTCGACGTGATCGAGGCCGGCAGCGCCTGTACCGGCGAGGGCGAGCGCCGAACGATCCGGAAAGTGACGGATCTGGACCTCGACGCGACGATCACGAGTTTCGCTCGCGGCGTCAAAAACGACATCGACCTCGCGCTCGACTGTGACGTCGACGGCGTCACCATCGTCGTGCCGGGGAGCGACCGCCACATCGAGACCAAGGTCGACACCACCCGCGAGCAGGTGATCGCCGACACCGCGGAACTGGTCGAGTACGCCCGCGATCACGGTCTCTGGACCGAAGTGATCGCCGAGGACGGCAGCCGCGCCGATCTGGCGTTCTTAGAGGAGCTGATGGCGACGGCCTTTGACGCCGGAGCCACCCGGGCGTGCTACGCCGACACCGTCGGCCATGCAGGTCCGGAGCGATCCTACGAGGTCGTCTCCGCGCTCGCGGAGTACGGCCCTGTCAGCACTCATACCCACGACGACCTCGGGATGGGGCTGACGAACGCGCTGGCGAGCGTCGCCGCGGGCGCGGATCTCGTCCACGGGACGATCAACGGCCTCGGTGAGCGCGCCGGCAACGTCGCACTCGAAGAGGTCGCTATCGCACTCGATCACAACTACGGAATCGAGACTGCCGACACGACCCAACTGTACAGCCTCGGCCAGGCAGTCGCACAGGCCACAGGTGTACAGCTACCGCCGAACAAGGCGGTGACCGGCGAGAACGCCTTCACCCACGAGAGCGGCATCCACACCGACGGGACGCTCAAGGACGACCGGATGTACGAGCCATACCCGCCGGAGAAAGTGGGCCGCGAACGACGGATCGTACTCGGCAAGCACACCGGTCGCGCCGGCGCACGCGCCGCCCTCGAAGAACACGGCGTCTCGGTCGACGACGAGGAACTCACCGAGGTCGTCAAGCGGGTCAAGGAGATCGGTGACCGCGGCAAGCGAGTCACCGATGCTGATCTGCTGGCTATCGCCGAGGACGTCAAGGGCACCGACCGCGAGCGCCGCGTCGAACTGCTCGATCTCACCGCGGCCAGCGGGGGCGGCATCCCGACCGCGAGCGTCCGCCTGCGCGTCGACGACGAGGAACGGGTCGCCTCCGGAACCGGCAGTGGCCCGGTCGACGCCGCCGTCAGTGCGGTCCGAGAGGCGCTCGGCAAAGCGGCCAACGTCACGCTCGAATCGTACGAAGTCGATGCGATCACCGGCGGTACCGACGCCGTCGTCACGGTCGAAGTCGAGATGAGTCGCGGCGACCACTCCGTGACGGTCGCCAACAGCGACACGGATATCACCTCCGCGTCGGTCAGTGCGATGGTCGACGCGATGGATCGACTCCTGTCCGTGTCCGGCGACGGACCGGTCGTCCTGGCCGACGACTGACCGCCCGTTCGATTTTTTAGCTGGTGTCCTGCTCGGCGAACGTGATCTCCCAGTTCGAGAGCGTCGCCGCCGACCGGACCTCGGGCGACCATGCGTCCGGATCCAGTGCCGCCGGTCTGACCGCGAGCATCGTCGGCGAACTGACCCTCGAAAGCGGGAACGCCGTGTCCCCATGGAACCCGAATGCCGAGAGAACGGATGTCGGTAGCGTCGACGGGGCAAGGATCGCGTTGTGATCGGCAGTGTCCGAGATGATCGCCTGCAGCAGGGCGACCGTGGGGTCCGGTTGCAGAGTGACCGGCAGGATGTCCGTGAGTCGTACCGCGCCATTCCGACCGGTCCTCCTACCGACGATAGCAGCGCCGACGGGGTCGCCGTTCCGTCGGGCGACGTAGTACCGATACCACCAGTCCGGGTTCTCGTAGCGCCAGTGACAGAACTCCCGGTCCCGCGGCGTGTGGATTCCCGACGGCACTGCCTCGGTATACAACGACGCGAGCACGTCGGCTGGCACTCGGTCGGTTCGCGTCACCGTGATTCCCCCGGGCGCGTCGGTGAGCGACGTCCTGATCCCCGCGTATCCACGTGCAATCGCATCCGCCGCCACGCCGGCGGCGTTCCGGACGAGCGAATCCGTCGAGAGCCACGCCGAGGGGTGCTGAAACCGGTAGTACGTCGGGACCTGTCCGAGCACATCCCACCCCAGTTTCTCGTTACCGGCCCTGGTGTACCGGTTCGGAAAATTGAAAAACAGCGCCGCCTCGTGATCGGCGTACCGCTCGATCACCCGCTCGGTCATCCGCGTGAACAACCCCTGCCGTCGGTGGTCCGGATGGACCATCGTATCGCACGGCTGTAGTGCCAGTACCCGCTCGGCGTCGATGGATAGCGGCAGAGCGAACACCGGCCGTGCGCCGACGATAGTTCCGGTCCCGTCCGTCGCCACCTGGATCGGCACCCCTTCGACGTACGGGTTGTTGCGATACTTCCAGTCGAACCACTCGTCGCTCCGCTCGTCGCCGAACACCGTCTCGTACAGATCGAAGAACCCCTGGAGGTCGCCGGATTCTGAATAGCCTGACTGCGTACTCTGCTGTCTGTACCATCCCTCTGACGAACTACGACGACGACGTATGAATACGTTCGTGGGGACGGTACGTGGCCAGATAGTAATTGACTGGATACTAACTGGCAACAACGGGCTTTCCGCCTACGATCCAGTACATAGACGATGACCGGAACCGTGACATTGAGCGTCGAAATCGAACTCGGCTGGGGCGTCCACGATATCGGCGAGTACGGCCACCTCAGCGAGGACGGCCGGGCCGAACGAGAGTTCCTCCGGCAGTTACTGGACGTCTGTGACGAGACGGAGATTCCCATCTCCTTTGACGCCGTCGGCCACCTGTTTCTCGCCTCCTGCGAGGGGTCACACGACGGCCCGTATCCCGACGGCTGGTTCGACGCCGACCCCGGGACAGACGTCGCAGTCGATCCGCTGTTTTACGCGCCGGATATGATCGAGAACGTGCGGACACGAGACACTGACCACGAACTCTGCACACACACGTTCTCACACACGCCCCACGGGACCGTGAGCACTACCGCGGCCGATGCCGACCTCGACCACGCCCAGCGCGTCCACGAGGATATCCTGGGTGAACGCACTTGCTCGCTCGTCCCGCCGCGTCATATGACGCCACCGAGTCACGTCCTTCGGTCGAACGGGATCGACGTCGTTCGGGAGGCCGCTAACAGGCGCGCGAGCAGTCGGCTCGGCCGGGCGAAAGAGCTACTTCTCGGGCCGCCGCCGATGGGCGATCCGACCATCGAAGACGGCGTCTGTCGGACGCTGAGCACCACGTACCCGAACCTCGCTGCGGCGTCGCTTCCTCCGGAAAGCGCCCAGCAGAGCCACTGTTCCGGGCAGTCCCGACGCGGATCCGACAGCGGTTCCACCGCCAGTATCTCGAGCGGGCGACGATGCACGCCATCGAGCGGGACACGCATCTCCACCTCTGGTGTCACCTGTACGACATCGCAAACCACGCACAGCTCGCGCCGCTCGCAGGCTATCTCCGCACCCTCGAACGGTTGCGGGATCGCGGCCGCGTCGATATCGCAGTGATGGAGCGACTTTCCGAGCGAGTACCGGTCAGTCGCACGGCCTGACTCGTCGCCCCGTCACGGGAGTGCTCGATCGGATCGTAACAGTGCCAGATATACGACGCCGACCGCAGCGAGGCCGAGACCTATCGCAACCTCGAGCGACAGGACGTTCCTGCCGAGGTTGACGTACCGCACTGCGAACACCGCGAGTATCGTCATTCCGAACGCCGCGTAGGCAGTTGCCGCTCGACGAACGCCGACCGGTAGCTCGTCGAACGATCCCCCAGCCACACAGTAACGATGATCCCGGTGATCACTCCGACCGGAAGTCCGACGAGCGCCGAGAACTCGATCTGGAGCAGTTCGATAATCACCACTGCAACGAGCAACGCCGTCGTCACGCCCGCACCCACCGCAGTGAACAGTTTCCAGGCGTTCATACGCCATCTTCGACGGCTATGGTAATTACCCTTACAGAAGGTACAGGCGAAAGCCCACGGCTTTAGCCGTGGGAGGAGGTCAACTGTAGTGGTTCGGTTTCTGAGAGCGCGGGCCAGTGGGGAGCGTTGCTCGCGTAGAAGCGCCAAGGAGGAGATTGTGAACCACGCGAAGACGGTCGCTCCCTCCGGTCGGGCTGCGTCTTCTCTCGTTCAAATCTCCGCGTGAGGTTTTCACGCTCACGAGTACGAGAGACACGGAGGTCTCTCGCGGATTTGTTCGCGAGAAAAACGCCGAGGAGGAGATTTGAACTCCTGTGTCCTTAGCGGACAGTTGCTCTCGAAGCAACCGCCTTGGCCAGGCTAGGCTACCTCGGCTCATTAATCGATTCAGGGGCTACCAGTTTATCCGTTTCGGTTCACCACACGAGTGGCATCGGTACACATATGTGGGGCGACTGTTCGTACCAAGTCATGGACGTAGCTGAAGCGAGCGAGGAGTGTGAAGCCGTCCTCGACTCCATTTCTGGTGCCGTTATCGCTGATAGAGAGTTTCTCGAAACCGTACTGCTGGGCGTCGTCTCCCGCGGGCACGTCCTGCTGGAGGACGTACCGGGGACCGGGAAGACGCTCACCGCGAACAGTTTTGCATCCGCACTCGGACTTTCCTTCTCCCGTGTGCAGTTTACTCCCGATCTGCTGCCGACTGACGTGACCGGGACACACATCTTCAACGAGGAGGACGGGAGCTTCGAGTTCAGCAAAGGGCCGATCTTTGCGAACGTGGTGCTGGCCGACGAGATCAACCGTGCGCCGCCGAAGACCCAGGCCGCACTGCTCGAAGCGATGGGCGAGGGACAGGTCACTGTCGACGGCGACACGCACGAACTCCCGGATCCTTTCTTCGTCATCGCGACGCAGAACCCCGTCGATCAGGAAGGGACGTTCCCGCTCCCCGAGGCGCAGGTCGACCGCTTCCTGGTGAAAAGCTCTATCGGCTACCCGGACGAGGCAGGCGAGGAGGAACTGCTCCACCGCCGACTCGGCCGCGTCGAACAGGCTCCGAGCGTCGAGCGCGCAATCTCCGAACAATCGGTGATCGACCTCCGACAGGTCCCCGAAACCGTCCAGGTCACCGATGACGTCGTCTCCTACCTCGCCGAGATTGCCCGTCGAACCCGCTCGCTACGGCAGGTCTCGGTCGGCGTCTCGCCGCGCGGGACCCAGAGCCTGCTCGAAGCCGCCCGGGCCCGGGCGGCGATGGTCGGCCGCGATTACGTGACGCCGGACGACGTGGCCGAGGTCGCCGAACCCGTGCTTGCCCATCGCCTCGTACTGACGCCGGAAGCGAAAGTGGACGGCGTCTCGACGGCCGCGCTCGTCACCGACGTGCTCGATGCAGTAGCCGTGCCGACGGTCCAGTCGGTCCCCTGATAGCTGTTTGACTCCCGCACCCCGTTCACTCGTCGGTGGGTGGAGCCAGGTGCTCGCGACCCCAGTCGCGCATGGCGACGATCACCGGTTCCAGGGATTCCCCACGACCGGTGAGGGAGTACTCCACGCGGAACGGTTTCTGGCTAACTACTGTTCGGTCGACGAAGCCGTGTTCTTCCAGATCCTCTAGCACGTCGGACTGGACTTTACTGGATATCCCGTCGACTTCCTCTCTCAGTGCGTTGAATCCGAGCGGGCCGCGTTCGAGTAATCGATGAATCACGACTGGATGCCACTTCTTGCCGATCAACGTCGCTGTCGACGTGATCGGACACCATTCCGCCCCCGCACACCAGACTTCCAGTCGATCGTCCTCAGCGCTCATACAAACCGTACGTTCACTTCTCAAATAAGGGTTACGTATAGTAAGCTAGTAACTAATAGTAATGTAGGTTCCATTTCTGGCTCTCCCCGTTTGCAGGGCACACTGTCCGGTTCCGCGCCAGTCTTTCCCTCCTGTTCGTCTTCGCATACCAAGTGCGGTGTGCAAACACGACACACGGTCGAGGGCGACTGATATGTCTCCCCCACCGACTTCTGAATATGCTTCAAACTGGACAGCGCGCACCCACCTTCGACCTCCCCGGCGCGGGTGGCGGTCGAATAGACAGACATCGTCTCACCGAGTACACGGACAACGGATGGGCCGTCGTCCAGTGTTTTATCCGTTCGACTTTCATCCCGTCTGCACGTCACGGATGTGTACGCTCAGGGACAGCGAGGCACTGTCACTGGTCGAGAACACCGTGGTACTGGGAATCTCGACGGATAGCGTGTACTGCCATCGAGAGTTCGCCGACGAACAGCGGATCGACTTTCCACTGCTGTCGGACAGCGACGGGAGCGTCGCCGAGGCATACGGTGTCCTCGCGGACGAGTTCGACGATCATCGGGGGTCGCCTGCTCCGCCCTCTTCGTCGTCGACCCCGACCGCCGTATCCAGTACACCTGGCTAAGTGACGACTCCGAGGACGACCCCGATCTGGCCGCTGTTGAAAAGGCGGCCCACTGTCATGGGGACGAATGTACCGTTCCAGATGACAAATCGTATCTCTGATCTATTTTGAACTGGGACAGCCGTCAGGCCGATTTCCACAAACCGTTTCGTAACCCGGTGAATACACGGTTCGCTTACGATTATGTGCATTGCGGGCCACTACGTTACTGTGGGAAACCTCGTGTCCTCTCATTGCAACCACATGTAATGATACACATAAGAATCAAAAATATAACCGGGCTGGTTGCACAGGTCGGACAGGTCAAGCGGCGTTCGTCGACGACCCTGGCGCTACCACCGGACGGGTGTGAGCTATGACGACGGATAGCCGCTTGATCAACCATCCCGATGACGACCACCCCGTACATCGGTATACGGCGGCCGCAGGGGCCGTATTCCGTCGTACACTCGAACTGATCGTTCGTCGCGCGGCGTTATGGGCCGCGGTCGTGTTCCCGGCCGTCTACCTCGCCGGCGCAGTTGGTGAGATGGCCGGAGGACTCCCAAAGAGCTGGTTTCCCGTCGCCATCGGGGTTCACCTGCTGGTCCTCTGGGTTGGACACGACGCACATCATCCCACGTGATGTACTGATCGGAGGCTGTCCTACTTTTGCGAGACTGACTCCAACTCCCGATACGTACAGTGGAAGCCAGCGGCGTACTGATAAAACGTCGGAACGACCTGCGTTCGAAGGTCGGCATCCTGCTCGTCGGCGAAGTCGATAGCGGTCCAGGTCCGGGCGTCGTCGATGGCCGGTGCGACGTCGGCTGGGAGCGAAAACTCTCCAGTAGCCGTGAGATACGAGCGCATGAACGCGTCGGCCAGTCGGTCGAAGAACCGGTCGGTTGGCTCGAACGTCCCATCGTCGTCTGCTGCGAGTCGGTCGTACGTCTGCCGTATCAGGTCGCTACCGTCGTCGACGCCATGATCGTCAAACGACGCCGTCGTCGTACAGTTTCCATCTATGTCTTCGTCTCGTTTGTCCGTGTTACTATTTCTCATGAGACAAGCTACGGTCGGTTACCATATGTAACCAAGCCGGTCGTGCATCGTCGAAACAACACCGGAGGTGGACCGGCTATTCCAGCGCGTGCCGAATGGTATCGCCAGCGGTGATGCCGACGAACCGTTCTACCTCCTCGCCGGACCGGTAGACTACGATCGTCGGGATCGACCGGACACCCGCCTGTGCGGCGAGCGACTGAAACTCGTCGGTGTCGACGCTCAGGATCGGGGCGTCGACCCTGCCGGCAAGTTCCTCCATGATCGGCGTCTGCTGCTGGCACGGCCCACACCAGTCGGCGAAGAAGTCGACGATCACTTCGTCGTGTTCGGCCAGCGTGGTCCGCAACGTGTCCTCGGTCTCGATATCGATGAGGCCGCCAGTCCTCTCGGGGGCGATCGGTGTTCTGTCGAACGACATATGAAATGTACCGAACGGCCGATAAAAGCGCTTCCCGAACCAACCGGTAATCCGGTTACTGTCGAGTAAGGCTGGTCGGAGACGATGCCATACGGTCGACCCGCGAACAGTCCGATCCGTCTCGACCGTCGACGAGAGCAGTCCGATCCGTCTCGACCGTCGACGAGAGCAGTCCGATCTCCATCTGACAGCGCCATCACACTCACGGAACGGCCCGGATCACCACTCCTCACCGATCTCCTCTCGCGCCCGTTCGTAGCCATCCTTCGTCCGCCAGCGTCGGCCGGTAGCGACGTGCTCGGCGACGTAGCGCGCACCACACACCCCACAGCGTCGTGTGTTCGGTTCGGTCACCGTTTTCGACGCGCGAAACCGGCCAGCCGACCAGTCGCAGTCGCCCGCCGTACAGAGCAGTCTCACTCGCGGTTCGCTGAACGGAGTGCAGTGCCGCGGGGCGTCGAGCGCCGCTGCTTTCTCGTAGAACCGCTCGCTGTGACCCGATTCGCCGAACTGCTGGAACTCCCAGGCGTGGACGAGTTCGTGGCGGACGACATCCATAATCTCGTCCCACCCGTGTCGCTGGTAGGCCTTCCACGCGAGCCGGATCGTGACTGTCTGTTCTCGGCCGTCGTACCGACACGATCCGGCGCGGCGCTTTGCGCGATGGGACACCTCCCACTCGACGGCCGACAGATCGACGTCGATGGTGACGGAGCAAGCGTACTCCCGAGCACGGTCCAGCAGGGCAGATTCCGACTGTATCGGCGGTGTGCCGTCTGATTGCATTCGTCCTCGTTAGCGGTCGGTTGGTCTCGGGGAGCAAAAGTTTCAGGGGTACGCTGAAGGGAATCCGGCTCTCCGTACGAACGTGACTCCAGTTCCCGCCCCGCTCACGATCAGGACGCCCGCGTTCCTCCTCGATCAGGTCGTCGTCACCTGTCTCGTCGTCCCGCCGGTGCTGGGCTTGGCGTCGAGTTCGGGACCATTGTCTCGCCAGGAGAACCTCGACAACTGGTCTTCGTCGCGCTGATGGCCGTCGCCTTTGCCTATCACTTCCTTGCGGAGTGGCTCACCGGCCGGACGCTCGGCAAGGAACTGTTCAATCTCCGGGTCCTCGCGGACGACGGGAGCGCTCTGGGGCTCCGGGGCTCGTTTCTCAGGAACGCGCTCCGGCTGATCGACGGCCTTGGCTACTGGAGCGTCGCAGTCTTCGTCATCCTCCTCCGGGGCGACGGCAAACGGATCGGCGACGTCGTCGGCCGGACGCTCGTCGTCCAGAGCGACCAGTTGCCGCGTTTCCGATACCAGACCCGCTCGCCCACTGGCGATTCGTCCTCGTCGATCTCCAGACGGCTCATGAACAGATCGCGGATCGCAAACGTGACGACGAGTTCGACGCTTTCGCCCCCTCAGTACGGACATCGACGACGCAGTGGCCGTCCCGCTCGCCGACCCGCTCGATGATGCCCTCCGACCACCGCTCGATGTCGTGTGTCGGTCGCTTCGAGTGAATACGGTCGTGTGCCACGGCCGAGGCTATGGTCGCCCGCGTCTTGTGCGTGCTGTCTAGCGGTAGGGCATCGGGTCTCACAACACTCCGGAGAGGAGTCCGCTATCGTCGAGCATCGACCGGTCCAGTGAGAGTCACAACCGGCGGCACAACTGTGAGACGATCCAGAAGGGTAGAGCGCCTCTGTGGCGACGACAGCCTGTCCAGGGGCCGAGCTTACACCTCTTCGCCAATGGATTCCCAGATGACACACCAGTCTTCGACTGCAATGTACCCCTCGACCGCAGCACAGGCCCCCCACGTGTCGCCGTTCTTGTCAGGGATGAACTCCGCACAGTTTCCACAGGCCTGTCCCGGCTGAGCAGTGCCCTCCGCGATGGCCTCGACGGACTCCATCAGGTTGACGTCCGCCTGCGTCTGCAGTTCGTCGGGATTGCGCTCCTCATCAGCCTGTGAGGCTGCTGTACGGTACTCCTCTGGGACTTCGGCCGTCGGCAGCTCTTCTTCGGACAGCCCTTCGGGAACCTCGGGTTCGGGCAGTTCTTCGTAGATCGTACACCAGTCTGCACCGTCGATGTACCCCTCGACCTCCGCGCAGGCGCCGAACTCGTCGCCGTTCTTGTCCGGGATGTAGTCGGCACAGTTCGTACAGCACCGCCCCGGTTCGTGCGCAGCGTTTTCAGCGCCTCGTCGTACTCGGAAAACTGGACGTCAACTTTCGTCTGCAGTTCGTCGGGATTCCGCATCTCGCCCCCGAGCGACGTGGCCGACATGTACACGTCTGGTACGGGCCCGGTTTCTGAACTCCTCCTCCGATACCCCCTCAGGTAGTTCCTCTTCTTCCTCCCCGTTTTCCTCCACCCCGTTCTCCTCCTCCCCGTTTTCTTCCCCGTTCTCCTGTCCGGGGTCCGTACCCTCGTCGCTTGTACACCCACTCAATGCCACGATCCCGGCCGTTGCAACGACGTAATGGCGTCGACTCCACAGATCGTAGGTGGACGGTCGGTCACGCCGTGGATTCTTTTCGGACATGTCCTGAAATTCACACAGCGAAAATAAATTGAGAATGGGTATTTCCCAGTATATAAGAAAAGACCGTGTTATTTATTAAACAGGAATATTTGACACACTAATTAATAAACCACACTCTATTACGGAAGAGATACACGTATACGAGCTATTACCGCTAAAAATTTCATATAGCCCGATATAGTCTTCTTCAATTCCAGCAGTTGTATGAAATATTGAGATAGCTCATAGAGCAATTAATTCTAATCTAATACCAAAAATTTAAACCAAGTGAGGGAGCGATTCTTGTTCATGACCGATGGGGCGTCGCTTGAACTGACGACGGAATCCAGCGAGCCACGGACACGCGCTGACGGAACCGTTCCTCCACCGTTGCCGCCCGACGACCCCGAGGCGTGGTACGCGCCCGACGTCCGGGAGCAGTACGAGATCCACCCTGGCGTCGTCGCTACGATCAGCGAACGCGACGACGGGTTCGAGTACGAGATTCGGGAACCGCTGCTGTCGAACGATGACGTTGAGAACCTTGCCACCGTCCGGTCACACTTCGAGGACGCCAACCTCGGGCGGCCAATGACCCGGGAAGGAACGATCGAACGGATGGATCGGGGGTTCGATCCGAAGTACAGCGAGGTCCTCCGGAGATTACTGGACTGTTCGACCGCGGCCCGCCGCCGGATCACCTATCGAGTGCTCTGCGAACTGCGCTGTCTGGCCGACCTGACCCCGTTCGCGCTAGACGAGCGGATCGAGGTGGCAGATACGGCCGGGGACCGGCTGATCGTGCACACTGAAAACTACGCACCCGCCCGGACCGCGGTCCCATCGACGCCGGAGTATATCGACCGCTTCGTCAGCGAGCGCCTCACGAGCTATCACGTCGAGTTCAACGGCTTCGATATTCCGGTCGTGATTTACCGGGAACATCTCCTCGGGCGGGACGCGTTTACGACGAAATACGCCGTCCAGGAACCCGACCTCCTCCCGGACGACGAGGCGCTCATCGCGGAGTGCAAAGAGCGCATCTGGGAGGCGAACGTCGACGGCCTCGTCGAGGACCGCGAGCGGTTCGTCCGGAACCGAGCGCAACGAGTGCTCTCGCGACAACTCACTGCGCGGCGGACCCGTGCGTGGGCCGACGCCATGCGGTTTCGGGCCCGGAACGCCCTCGCCGAGTACGATCTGGCTGTCCCGCCGGTCGACGGTCGCTACTCGGACGATCGGCTCTCGGATCTCGTCTACTACGTGCTCCGGGATTACGTCGGCGAGGGGAAGCTCACGATTCCGATCCGGGACCGCCATCTCGAAGATATCGAGGCCAACCGCGTCGGCGAACGGATCAAAGTGGTCCCCCGCGCCGACGTCGGTCACGGGGATCGGATCCCGACGAACCTCCAGTTCGAGGATGAGACCAGTTTTGTCAACGTCGTTACCCAACTGGCGGCGGCCGACGGGACGGATCTGAACGCCTCGAACCCGAGCGCGAAGGTGAACCTCTCGCCTGACGGCGTCTCCGACGGCGTGACGATCCGCTGTGCCGTTGCACTCGGCGTCATCAGCGAGGACGGTCCACACATCTCGATCCGTAAACAGGCACCCGAGGCGCTGACACCGATCGATCTGCTGGAGCAGGGAAGCATCTCGACCGAACTCGTTGCCCTGCTGTGGATGCTGTACGAACAACACTCGGTGGTGCTTTACTCCGGAGCGACGGGCGTGGGGAAGACGACCCTGATGAACGCTCACATGCCGTTCGTCCCGTTTCGTGACCGACCGATCAGCATCGATGAGGGCTCCCGCGAGGTCCGCCTCCCCCACGAGACCGGCGTCTCGCTGACCACCCGCGAGCACGAAAACGAGTACAAGGAAGTGACGATGGCCGATCTGATGACTGAATGTAACTATCTGAATCCGGACGTCGAAGTGATCGCCGAGATCAACACCGCGGCCAGTTTCGAGACGTTTGCCGAGTCGCTGAACACCGGCCACGGTATCATCGGAACGACACACGCCGAAGACGTCGAAAAGCTCGTTAATCGGGTCGTCGAGCAGGGCTTACCCCCGTATCTGCTCCGAGAGATCGATCTGGTCGTCTTCCCCAAACACGTCAACGGCGACCGCTACGTCGGGGACGTCATCGAGTTTCTCACGCCTGCCGAGTACGAACACGTGGACGGGGACTGTGGCGTCGTCGAGAAGGAGGGCACGCAGATCCACTGGAACCGTATCGGCGGCCGTGACGAGACGGGCCGGTTCACGTTCGAGTACGCACATCCGAAACTGGAGACGACGCCGGAGCGTACTCCCGAGGAGTGGCCAGGACGGGGCCGGCGACACCAGCAGGTGCTCGACGATTCCAGTTTCGACGTCGAACAGGAATCGACCGATGGATCGGCGTCCACGTCCGATCAGGACGCCTCACGCACGCGGGAGTGTGGTTTCCGCGTCTTCCACTCCATGGCCCGCCGATCCGACCGCCCGGTCGCGGCCGTCGAGGCGGAGTTCCACCGCAAACACCGGTACGTCAGGTATCTCCACGAGGACGGTATCGACGACTTCACCGAACTGTTCGAGTTCCTCGCGGACCTCCAGACGAACGAGGCCGCGACAGTCGAACGGGCAAGCACCGACGACAGGATCGGTGACGATGCATAGCTCGTCGACGGAGTCGGATGGTCGCCCTGACCGACTACGGGGACACTGCCGACTCTCGACAGGGGGTTCTACGCGCTTTTCTCCAGACACGCGGACGCCCGACGACACGAGGCTGACCGGCGCTATTACCGGGGGACGGACGTCCAGACGAGTTTCGGCATCTACATTTCGCGGGTGTACGCGCTCTCCTGGCTCGTCTTCGCGGTCGCAGCTCTCCTCACGACGACGGTCGTGTTATTCATCTCGCCCGGCACCGTGTTGGGACGGATCGCCGAGCTAACTCCGGGCGCACACGCCGTCACGGAACTCCCGAGAGGGTATCTGGCCGTCGTCGTCGCCGTCCTCGTCGGTGGGCTTTCCAAACACCTCGTTGTCCGGTCCGGGGGCAGTATCTCCAGTGGGCCGCCAGTACACGACGGGCGGAGATCAACCACACACTGCCTGGAGCGGTGCGATATCTCCGGGTCCTCTCGACGGGGAGCGACGATCGCCGCGGCATGCTTCGGAAGGTCGCCGCAAACCGCGAGGCGTACGGCCAGACCTCGGTCGCGTTCCGAAAAGCGCTGAACAAGGCGGCGTTGACCGGGAGTCTGGATCGGGGATTACGGATCGTCGCGCGGGATACGCCGTCCCGTGACGTGCTCGCGCCGTTCGTCCTGAAGTTCCGCGAGCACGCCGATCAGGGTGGCGACGAACTGACGAGCTATCTCCGGATGGAGAGTCGGATGCTCTCTCACCAGCAGTCCCGAGCACGTGACAGGGCCGAGTCGTTTCTCGAACTACTGGCCGAACTGTTCATCGTCCTGCTGGTGCTGCCCGCGCTGCTCGTCATCGTTGTCACCGTCCTCAGTGTGCTCTCGCCGGGACTCTCCGATCCGATCGGACTCCCGGTCGGAACCGTCACAGCGCAGCAACTACTGGTCTACGGGAGCGCCGCGTTCGTCCTCGTAACGGGCCTCGTCGCCGCAGTGCTGGTCGATCGGGTGCGACCACACGACCACGCCGAGCCACAGTACAGTCGGCCGTCGAGCATCGTCGGAACGGCCGTCACAGCCGGATCAAACCCCGCCAGCGCCGTCGTCGTCGCCGCCCCCGTCGCCGTTCTGTTCGGCGGCGCGATCCACCTGTCCGGCGTCGCGCCCATCGACGTTATGCTGTTGAGCTACGCGGCGTGGGCTGTCCCCATCGGACTCGTTTCGGTTCGCCGCGCCCGACTCAACCAGGCGAAAGACCGGGAGATCAAGGACTTCGTCCATGCGGTCTCCGGGCACGTCAAACTGGGCCGGCCGTTTCCGGAGGCGGTCGAGCGCGTTGCCGGCGATGTCGACCTCGGCGCACTCGACAGCGACGTCAAGACGCTCGCGTTCAACGCAAACCTGACGACGCGGGACGGAAACCTCCGGACTGACGCGCTCGATGCGTTCGTCGAACGGGTCGGAACGCCGCTGGCCGAGCAGACCATCGGACTCGTGACCGGGGCGCTGGAGGCCGGCGGCGACGCCGAAGACATCTTCGAGACCCTGCAGACCGAGGTCGGCCGACTCCACCACGAGAAACAGGCGCTCAGAAACGCGATGCTGGTCTACGTTACTGTCGGCTGGACGACTGCGCTGTTGATCATCGGCATCATGCTCGCGGTCGATGGCTACGTTATCGACGGGTTTGCACAGCTCTCCGCCGTCTCTGAGCCGACAGCGGGCGTTGCGATGGACGCCTCAACGGTCGACCCACAGCGCGAGCGCTTCCGATTCTACGTCGTGACGCAGGCAACCATGCTCGCGTGTGGCTGGTTCGCCGGTGTCGCCAGCCGCGGGCGCTACGAGGCGCTGTTGCACTCCGGTGCGCTTGTGCTCATCGCGTATGCGGTGTTCTCGGTGGTGGGGATGGCGTGATGCCGTCCACCCCCGACTCGGCTGGTAGTCGCGGCCAGTCGAACGTCATCGGCGTCGCACTGTTGCTCGCAATCACCGTCATCGGCATCGGCGGCATGACGGCCGGAATCGGCGCCGTCATCGAGAGCAACGCGGCCTCGGCCGACGCGACGAGCGTCGCGGACGGCTTCGACGACGTGCTCCAGCCGAGCGCGACGACCGGTCACCGAACTGGGGAAGTCCGGTTCACCGACGGACAGCTCTGGATCAAGCCGCGACGACTCCGTCTGCTGAACGACTCCGGACCAATCGAGACGGTCGCGGTCGACGCACTGGTCTACGAGTCCGGGGACAGCCGGGTTGCGTATCACGGCGATGCGGTGGTCCGCGGCTCGGCGGGCAGCGCGTGGTTCAGGTCTCCCCGGCGATCACGGTCGACGGGGACGTCGGCGGCCCGCTTCTCGTCAACGCGCCGCGGCTCAACGCCAGCCACGTCGGTATCGGCGGGAACTCGGGACGCCCCATTCAGCAGGGACAGACGTCACGCACGAGCGCCAGTCGCTTGGCACCGACAGCTATCGCATCGCTGTCGAGACGTCCACGCCGGGGCCGTGGAAGCGATACTTCGAGGACGTCGGTGCGACCGTCGAGACGACCGACCGGGCCTTCCCGGGCGACCGGGAGACGAGCGTCGTCGCCCGAATCGACGGCGACCGGACGGCATATCTGGTCACGCACGACCTGCGACTGGAGGTGGGCTATGGCTGACAGGGCCGTCTCCGCGGTCGTCGGAAAGGCGCTGGAGGCCTCCATCGTGATCATCTACATCGGCCTGCTGACGACGACGCTGTACGCCGGCGTCCTCCCGGAGTATCGGACTGGAGCGGCGACCGAAGTGGCCGATCGGACGCTGGCCGACGCGAGCGGCGAACTACGGACGGCCGTTCCGTCGACAGCGGAGACGGGCGAAACGGAACGGCAGGTCGACGTCCCCACGACGATCCGCGGGGAGACCTACTGGATCCGCGTGCAGGACGATGATCTCGTACTCGATCATCCCCATCCGGACGTCGGGGAACGGGTACCCTCGTACTGCCAGCGTCGGTCTCGTCCGTCGATGGGGAGTGGCGAAGCGACGACCGGACGGTCGTGACGGTCGATCGAACCGACGAGGGGTTCGCAGTCGTTCTCGAATCAGGTGATCCGTGATGCGAGGACAGGCGAACCTGATCGCACTGGCGACGGCCGTTGTCGTCCTCACGGCCGCCATGCTGGTCGGCCTCGGAATCGCCGGGGCGGCCTTTGACGACGCCGAGCGCGACGCGACAGAACGGACGACAGCAGTGAATCTGGCCGAAAGCCTGACCCATCCCGATTCGCCTCTCACCACGCGCAAGAACGTTCTGAACGCCACGGCAGTAGCGCGATTTGACGGAGCGAGTCTCGACTCGCAGTACGCGTCGCTCGACGATCACGAGGCCACAGTGGGACTCGACGGCGTACCGGTAGCCACGACCGGCGACGCGACGACCGGTGCGACCATCCGTCGGATCGTGCTCGTCGAAGAGCGCCAATCAGTGACCTGGACGCCATCGATGTCGGAGACGGCCGATAACGCCGTGACGCTCCCGCGACGTACCGATCGGATCGTGGTAACGCTCGACCCTGACGACACCACGACAGTCACGACCGTCCGGATCGACGGGCGCGTCGAACTACGGAACGGCTCCGGAGTCACTGGCGAACACGCCCTCGACGTCTCGCCGCTGGAAACCGAATCACTACGCTTTGAGGCGTCCGGTGAACTCTCGGACGGCGACATCGAGATAGTGTACTTCCCGACGCGGACGCGGTCGGCGGTGCTGGAGGTGTCGGTCGATGGGTGATCGACGCGGCCAACTTTCGACGCCCGTGGTCGAGGCTGGTCTCGGGGTGATCCTGATCTTCGCTGTCGTCTCGACGTTCGCCCCAGGCGTGCCAGGGCCCGACACTCAGCAGGCCCAACTCGGGATCTATGCGGAAGACACGGCAACGGTACTCTCCGGTGAGTCGCCACAGCATCAGGACGCGACGCGTCTCACCGAACTCGCTCGAAGCGAGGCGGCGTTCGACCGGGAGCACGAGCGCCTCGACCGTCGACTCGATCGATTACTGCCCGACAATCTGTTGTATCAGGTCGAGACCGAGCACGGGGTCGTCGGGATGCAGCGCCCGAGCAGCGTCTCCTACGGCAGCGCGACGGTCCCCACCGAATACGGCGACGTGACGGTCAGGGTGTGGTACGCGTGAGCGACGATGCGACAGGCACGCGAGGACAGTTGGTGTTGCTGGCAGCGGCGGTGATCGCGTTCGCACTCGCGACCGGCGCGCTGGCGTATCTGCAGGTCGGCACACATCCCGACGTGGAGCAACGTATCGACGATGGCTCGCCGGATCGGGTCGTCAACGCGCTGGAGCGCAGCGTCCACGACGCCGCGAGTCCGATTCCCGCCGCCTACGACTGGGACGAACGCGAGGCGGCGGCAGCAGCCATCGAGGACAGTCTGGAGCCCCGCATCGAGACGCTTCGCGTATCGGAACTCGAGCATTCGGTCGTCCACGACATCTCCTACGACGAGAGCGCGGCCGCGACGTGGGCGGACGAGAACTGCCCGGGTGGCCCGGATCGGCAGTTCGGCGAGTGCGAGGCGCTCGGCGGCGTCGTCGTGCAGGAGCGCGCCGGCGAGACCCACGTACTCGGCGTCGCTATCAGGATCCGGACGACCACTGATCGGACACAGCGAGAGACAACCGTTCGGGTGACGGACCGGGGGTGAACTATCATATAGACGAACACTGGCGTGCTGGCGATCAACGGGCCTACCGAGCAAGGGACCGAGGCGATCTTGGGGCTGTCGAGGCCGGGGACGAGGCGCTTGACTGCTGAACGCAGTCTATAACATCGAGAGATGGTGACGAACCGAAGACGAGGGACCTCTTTCGTGTAGCACCTACTAGACTTATTATTCATAGTTTTCTATATACAACTGCAATGACACTCTTGCTCGAAGACAAGACGGCGGTCGTAACTGGGGGATCGAGCGGAAACGGGCGTGCGATCGGACGGGCGTTTGCCGCGGAGGGGGCGGATATCGTCGTCGCGGATATCCAGGAGACGCCTCGGGAGGGCGGGGAGCCGACACACGAACTGATCGAATCGGAGAGCGACTCCAGCGCGACGTTCGTCGACTGTGACGTGACGAGCAAAGACGATCTGGACGCTGCCGTCGAGGCTGCCGAGCAGTTCGGCGGCGTTGATATCATGGTCAACAACGCGGGGATCTTCCACGGCGAGGAGTTCCTCGACGTCGACGAGGCGGCGTTCGATCAGCTGATGGACATCAACGTCAAGGGCGTGTTCTTCGGATCGCAGGTGGCCGCAGAGCGGATGGTCGAAAACGGCGGGGGATCGATCATCAACCTCTCGTCGGTCGCCGGGCTGGAGGGATCGGCAGACTTCATTACCTACTGTACGTCGAAGGGCGCGGTACGGCTGATGACGTACTCGCTGGCCGCGAAGCTCGGACCCGAGGAGATCCGCGTCAACGCGATCCATCCGGGCCTGATTGAGACGAAGATGACGACCGAGGATGTCCCGATCATCGGAGGAGAGGGCGAAGACGAGTTCCTCGAGGGCATCCCACTGGGACGGGCCGGACAGCCAGAAGACGTCGCCGACACCGCGCTGTACCTTGCCAGCGATCTGGCGAGCTACGTCAGCGGCGAATCGCTCGTTCTCGATGGCGGGATGACCAACACTCAGTAGCCGGCTACCGCGGAGCCGGCATTTTACTCGCTGGATTGATTAGCCGTCCGTCCCGATAGAAAGGCGTGACAGGTTCCTATGGCCCCGGCTTTCGATCGCTGACGACGGAACTCCACGATCATCGGCCGACTGTCGAGGGATCGATTCCCGAGTGGCTCTCGGGAACGCTCGTCCGGAACGGTCCCGGCCGCTTCGAGGCCGGCGAGCGCCGCGTCAACCACTGGTTCGACGGACTGGCGATGTTGCGCCGCTACGCGTTCGACGACGGCGAACTTAGCTACTCGAACCGGTTTCTCCGGACCGAGGCCTACGCCGACGCGATGGACGGCCGGCTTACGGGCCAGTTCGGGACGGACACGCGGGGCTGGCGGCGCATCCTCGATACGGTCCGCTCGCTCGGCCTGCCGGAACCGACCGACAACACGAACGTCCACGTGGTCCGGGTCGACGGCGAGTACGTCGCGCTGACCGAAGCACCGCGACGGGTTGCGTTCGATCTCGACACGCTGGAGACGCTCGGCGGATTCCGGTTCGAGGACGACCTGCCAGAACATCTCACCGCGGCCCATCTGGTCGACGATCCGTATCGTGACGAACTGATCGGGTTCACGACGCAGTTCGGCCGGACGCCCCAGTACCACGTCTATCGCGTTCCGGACGGGACCCGGAGTCGGGAGCGGATCGCCTCGCTCGATGCGAACGGCCCGGCCTACATCCACGACTGCAGCGTCACGGCGGACCACGTCATCCTCGTCGAGTCGCCGCTCGTGCTCTCCGCGCTGCGGGCGCTCAATCCGTTCTCACAGGGCGTGACCGATATGCTGGACTGGCAGCCTGATCGGCCGACGCGCGTGCTCGTCGTCGACCGGGAGAGCGGCGACCTCGTGGCCGAACCGACGCTCGACGCCACGTTTACGTTCCACCACATCAACGCCTACGTCGAGGACGTGAGCGTCGTGCTGGATCTCGTCGAGTTCCCCGACGGCGATATCGTCGACGCGATGGCGATGGACGAACTCGATGGTGTCGGCTTTCCGGAGGTCCCCGATGGGCGACTGGTCCGGTACCGGATCGATCTGGAGCGAAACAGCGTGAACCGCTCGTCGCTCTACGACGGCGGGATGGAACTGCCCCGGATCGTCAGATCGAAGACCGGTCGAAAGCACCGCTACGCCTACGGACAGGCGACGGATCGGGACGGCGCGAACGGCCTGGTAAAAGTCGACTGCGAGACGGGCACTGCCCAGGAGTGGTGGGAGCGATCGGTGTTCGTCGAGGAGCCACTCCCCGTACAGCGTCCCGACGCCGATAGCGAGGACGACGGCGTCGTGCTGGCCACGGCGCTCGACGTCGAGCGCGAGCAGACGATGCTGATGGTGTTCGACGCGGCGACGCTCACCGTGGAGGCGCGGGCGTTTCTCCCCCACCCGGAGCCGTTTGGCTTCCACGGACGGTTCTTCCCCCACACGTAGGGGCAGTCAGTGATCGTGGGAGTGGCCCGCAGTTTCGCCGGGGAACTCCTTCTCGCCGGCCTCGATCCGGACGTCGAGCCAGTTCTCGGTCGGGATCATCGGACACTCGTAGGCAGCGTTGTACGCACACGTCGGGTTGTACGCCTGATTGAAATCGAGCACCCATTCCCCGTCGATCTGATGGGTGTCGTGTTCGAGGTCGAGATACCGGCCGGCACCGTAGGTCTCCTCGCCGTTGGTCTCGTCCCGGAACGGGACCCAGAGCCGTTCGGTGGTGTGGTCGGGGCGATAGGCCTGTAGCGTGTGCTCCTCGCCGTCGAGTTCGAACCGGAACTCGCCCCACCGGAGGTAGGTCTGTTCGCCGCCGGCGGTCGTCTCCACTGTCACCTCCGTCTTCTGCTCGTGCTCGTGCAGCGCCAGGACGAACCGGTACTCGGGGTCCGGATCGTAGTATGCCAGTCCCGGGAAGTCGTCGCCGCGCAGTTCGGGCGGAAGCGGGGAGCGTGGGGAGTCGCGGAAGTGTTCGATCTTTGTCTGTCGTCCCTTTTCGATCTGTTCGGCCCACTCGTTGGTGTCTGTCATTGGTGATTACTCGCTAGTGTATTGATGGCATGGGACAGTAATATCCCGGGTCGGTGTATGGCATGGGGGTTCTGCTCGGCCCGCTCTCGCCCACCGGAATCGACTGTCGCTCGTGGTCAATGATCTCCTGGGTAACGACCCTCCTCAGCCCGACAGCGCGATCAGGGTATCCGCTGTCACCGGGGTTTCCGGGAGGTCCTCGGTGACTGCCAGCCGATAGACAGCACGGCCCGCCGCCTCGACGGAGAACGGCCGATCCTCGCCGAGACGGCGTGCGATCGGTTCGACGCTGCCGACCGCCGTGAACAGCCAGTTTGCAACGGTGGGGAAGTGTGGCTGATCTGGGCCGTACACCGGCCCGAAGCGGGGGACGACGACATCTAGCTCCAGATCGGAAATCGCGTCTTCGGCCCGTCGGCGGGCGGTCAGATAGGCGTCTCGAACCAGCGGCGGCTTCGTCGAGGAGGAGATGTAGACGAACCGCTCGACGCCAGCGCGTTCGGCCTCCAGCGCGACGAGAATCGCCGAGTCGCCGTTGATCCGCTCGAACGTGACCCCGTCGTCCGGCGCGTCCGAGATGGTGCCGATAGAGTGGACGACGCAGTCGACGCCCGATAGCGCCGAGCGCCATTCGTGCGGACTGAATACGTCCGCAGCGATCCACTCGACGTGCTTGGTCCACGAACCGGTTTCGTCGGCCGGTGGCGGGCCGCTTCGGGCGACGCTCGTCACGTCGTGGCCGTCCCGAACGGCAGCAGCGCAGACTCGCCGGCCGATAAAGCCGTTCCCGCCGGTGACAAACAGATGCATACCTCAATTCCGGGTTCGCCGCGGAAAACTGCGTCGCCGGGCTCAGCCCTCGGACGCGGGACGGTGGGCGTACTCGCTGGCGTCCTCCTCGGGGTCGAGACGAACCGTCTCGATCTGCTTGACGCGGGCAACGGACTGTTGCCCGTCTATCTTGTCGCCGATGAATCTGGGCAGGGCACCGTCCGTCTCGACGTCCTCCCGAGCGACTGCCAGCATCGCATCGAACGCTTTCCTGATCGCTACGCAGGTCCGGTAGCCGTCCTCTCCGGTGACGAGAAGGTGCGTCGATCGCTCGTCGGCATCGACACGTGACAGGAGCGACTCGATGGGAACGCCACGCCAACGGCCTTCCTCGTACTCGCCGGTGGCACAGGTAACTGCGTGCTGTTTCGTCCGCAGATCGAACTCCTGGAGATACGACGGGTTCGACGGCAGGACGAGTTGGCGGGTGCTAGTCACCAGCACACGCCTCGTCTCGTCGTCGGCAGCTGCAGCCACTATGCTTCTATTCAATGGGAAGTGGCAGTTAAAGCGCTATGAAAGTAGGCTGAGAGAAACGACCGGGACTGACGGCATCTGCTCGTTCTTGACCGTGTGCTCACTGATCGCGCAGTTCCGAAAACCGCTCGGTCACGTCGATCATCGGTTCGGGATAGTCGACACCGAGCACGACGTCGTACGTGGACTCGGCGTCAGCGTTCATCTGCCACGGGCGATGGGCGTACTCCGGGGGAGGGGTCGAGTTCCGGCAGCCACGTCTGCACGTACTCGGCGTCGGCGTCGTACCGCTCCGCCTGTGCGAGGACGTCGAAGAAGCCGTCCCGCGAGTCGTTGCCGACGCCGGCCTGATACGCCCAGTTCCCCCAGTTCGAGGCGACGTCGTAGTCGATCAGTTGCTCCTCAAAGTAAGCCGCCCCCAGCGCCAGTCGATGCCCAGCGCGTCAGCGAGAAACGACGCGACGTTCTGCCGGCCACGGTTCGACATGTACCCCGTCCGGTTCAACTCGCGCATGTTCGCATCGACGAAGGGAACCCCGTCTCGCCGGCGGCCCACTGCCGGAAGGCCTGTCGGTCCTGCTTCCAGTCCGGTTCGACGTCGCGAATGCCGGACTGAGTGAAGAAGTCGTCGCCGTGTTTGAGAAACTGGAACTGGAAGAAATCCCGCCAGAGCAACTCGAAGACCAGCCAGTAGGTGTCCTCGTTGGAAACGCGCTCGTCCTCGTACTGTTTCACCTGCTCGTGGATCCAGCGCGGCGAGAGACAGCCAGCGGCGAGCCACGGCGAGAACTTCGAGGAGTACTCCGACCCGAGCAGGCCGTTCCGCGTGGATTTGTACTCCCGGAGTCGATCCTCCTCCCAGAGATAGCGGTTTACCCGCGCTTTTCCGGCGGTTTCGCCCCCTCGAAGGGGAGGACTGCCCGGTCGTCGGTCGGTGGCTCGTCGATCCCCATCGACGAGAGCGTCGGTATCTCGCCGGCGTCGACATCGGGCGTCGAGACGCTCTCCGGGGCCGGAACCGGCTCTCGGACTGGCGTGGTCTCCTCGACGTTCTTGCGCCACGGCGTGAACGTATCGTCGATCCGATCGTACGGTGTCGGTAGATCGTTGATATGGTAGAGGGTATGCGTGAGCCGGCGATGAAACGGAATATCGTCGCCGAGCGCGTCGCGTACCGCGTGTTCGCGGCTGATCTCTTCGGTTGCCGGCTTGGTCTGTGCGAACACGGCGTCGGCGTCGACCGCGTCGGCAACCGACGGCACGACGTCCTCGACGTGGCCCTCGCGGACGAACAGTTCTCCCCCGCGCTCCCGTACCGATTCCCGCAGGTCGGCGACGCTTTCGCGGCGAAAGCGGGCCCTGTGTGCGCCTCGTTTCTCGGTGTCGTATCTCGTCTCGCCGCGACGGCGTGGGTCGAACACGTAGACCGGGACGACGTGCTCGGCCTCGTCCACTGCGTTGGCGAGGGTGGGGTTGCCCTCGACACGCAGGTCGTCACGGTACCAGACGACGGCGGTATCCATACTCCCCTTTCGACCCCAGCGGTAAATATCGACTGCCGGGGAGGTTCGTACAGTCAGCTCCGGGTCGCGAAGACGTACTCGCTGGAACTGCCAAGCGGGTCGTCGACCGTCGCGGTTCGGAGGTCCTCGAACCCGGCGCTCCGGAGTTGGTCGAGTGTCCGGTCTTTGCCGGGCGCTGAGAAGAACATCGAGCCACCCATCCAGCCGCGGCGCACCGTCTCGAAGCGCCCGCCAGGCAGGGTCATCAGTAGTTTCCCGCCCGAGTCGAGCACGCGATAGAACTCCTCGTACACCGCGGGCTGTGCCGTTCGCGGGACATGAAAGACGGCATGGTAGGCGGTGATCGCGTCCACGGAGCCATCGGCCAGCGGGAGCGACTCCATGTCCCCCTGTACCAGTCGCCCTCCGGCGACTCTGTTGGCCGCCAGCAAGAGCCCCTCACGAGAGATATCGAGGCCGATAGCGTCCGGCGGAAGGTTTGCGAGCGTCCGCGCCCCGTCGCCACAGCCGACATCCAGCACGAGCGGATCGGGCGGACAGGCATCGAGCAAGTCGTCGGTCAGATCGGCGTCGGAACCGGCCGGATCGCGCCGGTTCGCGTACGTCTCGGCGATCTCGTCCCACGCTTGTCGGATCGCGGTACGGTCCATACACCGTGTTAGAGCCTGTCCCACATGACCCTTCGCCTGAGCGAACCGTTTTGTGAGACGGCCACTAATACAGACTATGCGCGCAGCCATCTACCGCGGCCCCGGCGAAATCACGGTCGAAGAGGTACCGGACGTCGAACTCGACTCGCCGAACGACGCCGTCGTTCGGGTGACACACACCGCGGTCTGTGGCTCCGATCTCTGGTTCTATCGCGGCGAGAGCGACCGCGAGGACGGGTCCCGCGTGGGCCACGAGCCGATGGGAATCGTTGAGGACGTCGGCGAGGACGTCACATCGGTCGACGTTGGGGACCGCGTGTTCGCCCCCTTCGTCATTAGCTGTGGTCGCTGTGAGTTCTGCCGGAAGGGACTGCACACCTCCTGTACGAACGGGGACTCCTGGGGCGACGAGAACGGCGGCTGTCAGGGCGAGCAGATCCGCGTTCCCGAGGCCGACGGGACGCTCGTCCGGGTCCCCGACCGCCACGCCGACGATGAGGACACCCTCGAATCACTGCTTCCGCTCACCGACGTGATGGGCACGGGCCACCACGCCGCAAAAAGCGCCGGCGTGGGCGAGGGCGACACCTGCGTCGTAATCGGTGACGGCGCGGTCGGCCTCTGTGGCGTCCTCGCCGCTCGCCGTCTCGGTGCCGAACGGATCATCGCGATGGGCCACCACGAGGACCGTCTCGCTCTCGCCGAGGAGTTCGGCGCGACCGAAACCATCGCGGCCCGCGGCGAGGGGCCGTCGAACGCGCCCAGGAACTGACCTACGGCGGCGCGAACCACGTCATGGAGTGTGTGGGCGCGGCGTCGTCGATGGACACCGCAATCGAAGCCTGTCGCCCGGGCGGTACAATCGGCTACGTGGGTGTCCCCTACGGCGTCGACGACGCCGGCCTCGAGCTACAGTCGCTGTTCAGTGACAATATCACGCTCCGGGGCGGCGTCGCGCCGGTCCGGGCGTACGCTGACGAGTTGATGGCCGACGTGCTGGGTGGTACGCTTGACCCATCGCCGATATTCACGAAAACAGTCGACCTCGATGGCGTCCCGGAGGGCTATCGCGCGATGGACGAGCGCGATGCGATCAAGGTACTGGTCAAACCCTGAGCGGCAGAAGAACTCCCGGAGGCCGACGGTACGCGGTCGGAAGACCGTAGCGAGCGGGTCGCGAACCGATTCGTCAGCGATCCGCAGGTCGCCAAACCGCTCGGCATCGTCGATTCCGTAGGTTCCGACCGCTAACTGAGAGAGCGTCCCGATGCCCACCGTCGCATTGACAGCGTCAGCCGACTCGGCGATCGGTTCGACGGTCGCCCTGCCGTCTGCGACGGAGAGTCGGACCCCTCCATTGTTGTCAGCGACCAGCGGATCCGACACCGAGAGCGTACACTCGACCTCGCCCGCTGGCCACTCGACCGCTTCGAGCGCCGTGACGTCGGTAAGCCGTACCATCGGCCCCGATTCTACATGACAGTCGACCGCCGCCGGATCGTCGACCCGGGCGAGCAGGTCCGTTCCGAGTGCGCGCTCGACGACGATCCGCTCGATCTGTGCGCCGTGCCCCGCGAGGAAGTCGAGCAGGGCGCGGTAGGCCTCCTCGTCGGCGGCATCGAAGCCACTGACCGAGAGCGTCCCCGAGTCGTCGTCGGCGACGGTGTAGACCAGATAGCCCTGCAGGTCCCCGTCGCGTTCGTAGCCGTAGCAGTACGACTCGCCGTTCCCGTTCCAGTTCGATAACGTTCGCTCGCGCCACCACGCCTCGGAGCGACGCAGTGACAGGGAAACGTCGCGGTTGGCTCCCTGCTCCACGCGGACGAGCGCCTGCCAGTCCTCGCCGTCGATGCGACGCATCTGCCCGACGGTTTCGACAGTCGGCAACGCCCGCGGCGGCAGTTCGTACCGGGTCACATCGTTTGCAGTCCCCCAGCCCATCCGACGGTAGAACGGCGTCGAGAACGGCCAGAGCGTGACGAGACCGATCTCTCGCTCACGGTACTCGGCCAGCATCCGCTGACACAGTTGCTTGCCGTAGCCCTGCCCGCGGAACTCGGGGCGGGTCGCAACCGCTCCCAGGCCACCGATCGTCGTGATTTCATCGCGAACGCGTGCCTCGGGTGCGTAGAGTTTGCACCCGCTGACGAGGTCGTTGCCGTCGTAGAGGCCGTATCGGTCGAACAGCGTCGGTTCCTCGTCGTCTTCGGTGTCTTCGTCATCGGTTGGGCCGCTCTCGGGAGTGAATGCGTAGCGAAGCATCGAGCGGAACTGCGGACGATCCGTCTCCGGGAGGGGTCGAAACTCCGTCATTGCTCCCCGTTTTCGTGCGGATCAGTATGAGTGTGTGCCATCTCGTCCGGCGACAGCCTCGCCGATTGCGGGGGCCGGGAAGGGTCCCGGATCACCGCCGTCAGTCCAGTTTCCGGTACTCGCGCGCTTCTTCGGCCCGTTCGACGACCGAGTCGAGTGTTGCCTTCTTGTTGGTCGTCTCGACACCGGCGTTGACCGCACCCTCCAGGACGGGTGCGTCGGCGATCCGCGCGTCGGCGTCTGCCATCTCGATTGCTAACTCGGTGTTCATCACTGCGCTGCCGAGGTCAACGAGGACGACCACGCCGTCCCCGTCGTCGGCGGCCGCGATGGCGTCCTGAATCCGACCCGCGTCGGTGCCGAGGCCATCGGCCTCGCCCCCGGCAGGTTCGATCCGTGCGTCGCCAGCCATCTCCCCCGCGACCTCACAGATCCCCTCGGCGGCGCGGGCGCTGTGTGAGACCACGACGAGACCGATCATTTCTCTTCGCCCTCTGCGACCTCGTCGGGCATCTCCTCGGGTGCTTCCTCGGCCTCGGCAGTCGCCTCCACCTCGCCGTTGAGGATGTCCTGGGCGGTCGCCAGCAGTTCCTCCATGATGTACAGCGTCGACGTCGCACCGGGGTCCTGATGGCCCACCGAGCGCCAGCCGAGATAGGACGCCCGTCCCTTCTTCGCCCGGATCGGCGTGGTGAACTCGACGCCCCGCTCGGCGGCGTCAACCGCCTTCGCCAGCGCCTCCAGCGGTTCCAGATCGTCCGTCTCGATCGACTTCTTGTAGGTGTGGACTGCGGGCGTCAGGGCGTCGACCATCGTCTTCGACCCGACCTCCGCGCCGCCGCGGTCCTGGACCTTCTCCAGATATGCCTCGGCAAAGGCGATGCTCGTCTCTGCTGTGATCCCGTCGTCGGCGAACTCCTGGCTCGCGGACATGATCGACCCGCCGTAGAGCGGTCCGGACGCGCCGCCGACCTCCGAGACGAGCGTGACGCCGATGGTCTTCACCAGTTCCGCGGGGTCGTCTTCGTCCATCGCCTGGACTTTCTCGTTGGCCTTTCTGAACCCGCGGGTCATGTTCGCCCCGTGGTCGGCGTCGCCGATCGCCGAGTCCAGATCGGTCAGATGAGTCTTCTCCTCGTCGAGTCGCTCGGTGACGTTTTCGAGTGCCTGTTCGACCGCTTCTCGTTGGTGCTCTGTGTTACTCATGTAAAAATGCGGATGCAGGGGAAGCGCAAATCGTTTGTGGCGTTTACTCCCTCACTGTCAGCCCTGGCGTGTCAGCCGGTGCCGACAGGAGCTCTTTGAGCTCGTCGTCGACCGCACAGACGGTGATCGACGCGCCGTCCATGTCCAGCGAGGTCATGTAGTCGCCGACCCACGCGTCCCAGGTTTCGAGCCCGTGGTCGTCCATCAGTTCCTGCAGGCGTTTGTTGACGACGAACAGCTCCATCAGCGGGCTACCGCCCATCCCGTTGACGATGGTGACGACCTCCTGTCCCTCGTCGAGGTCGAGGTCGTCGAGTACCCGTTCGGTGAGATGTTCGGTAATCTCGTCGGCGCTCATGATCTCGGTCCGTTCCGTGCCCGGTTCGCCGTGGATCCCGATGCCGAGTTCGATCTCGTCCTCGCCCAGATCGAACGTCGGTTCGCCCTTGTCCGGCGTGATACAGGAGGTCAGCGCCATCCCCATCGTCCCGACGTTGTCGACGACCTTCTCGGCGACGCGGCTCACTTCGTCGAGCGACGCGCCCTCGGCCGCCTTCGCACCGGCGGCCTTGTGGACGAGGATGGTCCCTGCGACGCCGCGGCGACCGGAGGTGTACAGCGAGTCCTCGACGGCGACGTCGTCGTTGACGACGACCTGTGAGACCTCGGTGTCTTGCATCTCGGCCATCTCCGCGGCGGTGTCGAAGTTCATCACGTCGCCCTCGTAGTTTTTCACCACACAGAGGACGCCCTCGCCGCTGTCACAGGCCTGGATCATCGATTCGAGTTGATCTGCGGTCGGGGAGGTGAACACCTCGCCGGCCGCCGCGCCGTCTAGCATCCCCTCGCCGAGGTACCCGGCGTGGGTCGGTTCGTGGCCGCTACCACCACCAGAGACGATTCCCACTTTCCCATCTATCGGGGCGTCAGCGCGTACGAGCACCTCCGCATCGTCGAGGCGCCGGAGTCGGTCAGGGTACGCTGCTACCATTCCGTCGAGCATCTCGTCGACGACATCTTCTGGCTCGTTGATGAGTTTCTTCATGGTTCATGATAGTGTTTAGCCGGATGGAACATATAGATGAGTGCTCGTTTGCGGGGCGTTGGCACCGTTTGTTCGATCATCCACTACTTGCGCCCGTCGTCGTCGACCAGTTCGTCTTCGAGTCCCCACTCACTGGCCTGTCGCTCGGCCTCGGCGCGTGCCTGTCGCTTGATCGCCTCGATCCGTTCTTCGTCGTCGAGAAACGAGGCGACTGCATCCTCCTCGCCGGCCAGAGCGTCCTCGTCAGGCATCAGGCCGTGCTCTTGCGCCCGGGACCGCGTCCGGTCCGCCAGTCCGGAATCCCCGGCGACCCGCTGGGCCGGGACGCCCGGCCGAACGCGAAGCGACTCCGTCTCGTGGAGTTCCTCGATCCGTCCGGCAGGGAGCGAGAAAACGTCGACCTTGTACGGGCCGGGGACGGCCAGATCGGCGAGGCCGTCGACGCCGCCCCGGTCGGTGCCAGTATGGTAGACGAGCATCGGGACGCCCTCGCGGAAGGTCACGACGCCGCGTCCGTCGACGTCCAGCAGCAATGCGTCCTGTGGCTCGAAGACGACGTAGCCAGTGAGTGCTCCGTCGAGCACCGTCGAGAGCGCCGTTCCGGCAGCGGAGACGACTCGTGAGCGGAGCAATCGACCGCGTGGAAGTTTCATGGCCGGTCGGGGACGACGGCGCTTCTGAATCGGTTGGCGACTGCCGCCGAGTCCCGCGGTTCGGGCGTTAACTCGGCGGCGGCGTCGACGAACGCGGTCGCCGCCGGCGACTCCGGCGCGTACGAGAGCAGAGGTTCGCCCGCCGCCCTCGCTCGATGTGCGGCCGAGCACTCGGGGACCGCTCCGATGACGGGGCCGTCGAAGTAGCGCTCGGTCCGATCGGTGACGGTGTCCATCCGGGCGTCGTCGCGGACCTTGTTGAACAGGACGCCTGCAGTATCAGTCCCGTAGGAACTGGCGTACTCCTGTACTTTCAGCCCATCACTCAGGGCGGGAATCGTCGGTGACAGTACGGTGATGACCCGGTCGGCGAGGACAATCGGCAGGACGGCGGTTTTCGAGCCCAGCGCGGCGGGCGAATCGAGCAGGAGGATGTCGGTATCAGCGGCGAGCGAGGCGACCACGTCGCGGAGCCGTCCCGGTTCGGCGGCCTCGAAGTCGGTCAGGCTCGTGCCACACGGCACGACCGAGAGCCCGTGTCGCTCGTACACTGCGGCGTCGACCGACGCCTCTCGTTCTTCGATCAACAGATCGTGGAGCGTCGTCTCGACGTCCTCAAGCCCCGCGTGAAAGAGGAGATTCGCCATGCCGGTGTCGGCGTCGACGATAGTCACGTCGTGTTCCTCCGCGAGCGCCATCCCGAGGGCGAGCGTCGCTGTCGTCTTGCCGGTCCCTCCCTTCCCGCTCGCGACGGCGAAAGCCTCGACCATTAGCTGCGCATACTCTCGCACCAGTGAAAAATTTTGTTTATTCACTTCGGAATATATGATCCCCCGGAGTCGGACCGTCGTGTTCAAGTGAGCTTGCAGTAATACGTCGATAGTGGCAGTTTCGTTCGATCTCTTCGGAACGCTCGTCTCGGTCGACCGACCGGAATCGCCGGCAGACGCCGTCGGGTCGGCGCTCGCGAGCCGCGGCGTCGACGTCCCCGCCGACTTCCCGGCGGCCTATCGGGAGGTCCATATCGACGCTCCCGACGGGGCAGAGGTTCCGCTCCCGGCCCACGTCGCCGCCGCGCTCGCCAGTCTGGGCGTCCGCCCCGAGAACAACGTCGTCCGGCGGGCGGTCGTCGCGGCGTTCGATCCGGAGGTGGAGACGCGCTCCGGCGCGGTCGAAGCAGTCGAGGCCGCCGCCGAACGCGGGCCGGTCGGCATCCTCTCGAACTGTAGTGTCCCCGAACTCGTCCCGAAATCCTTGCTTCGCTCGGACGTCGACCGCTCGACCTTCGACGTGGTCGTGTCGAGTACTGGCTGTGGCTGGCGAAAGCCCGACTCCCGTGCGTTCGAGTCGTTCGCCTCCCGCCTCGACATCGACGTCGAGACGGTGACACACGTCGGCGACGATGCGGCGACCGACGGCGGTATCGAGTCAGTCGGCGGCCGGGCGCTCCTGCTCGACGAGCACTCGCTCGCGGATATCCCGGCCCTGCTCGATTCGGACGGACGACTCGACGAGGTGGAGTAGCGGTGTCGCTGACGATTACGCTCGCGGTCTGTCTGGCCGCCGCCCTCGACCGGACGGTCCGCGAGCCTCCATCAGCGATCCACCCGGTCGCCCTGTTCGGCAGCCTCGTCGGCCGGTTCGACAGGGAGTGGCCAATGGCGCGATTCGTCGGTATCGGCGTCGCGCTGGTTCTCCCGGTCGCCGCAGGGCTTGCAGTGGGCGGAGTGGTGTTTCTCGCGTCGCTCGCCCATCCGGTGGCGGGCGGCGTCGTCGCCGGTCTCGCGCTCTTTACGACGACCAGCCTGCGGATGCTGCTGGACGAGGCCGCGGGCGTCATCGAAGCCAGTGCGACCGATCCGGCGGCCGCCCGGGAGCGGCTTCCGGCGCTGGCTGGTCGTGATCCAACCGATCTCTCCCCGGAACTACTGCGCAGTGCTGCGGTCGAGAGCGCGAGCGAGAACCTCGCGGACGGCCTGGTCGCGCCCCTGCTTGCCTTCTCCTTGCTCGCACCCGTCTCGCTCGCGGCGGGTGTGGCTGGCGCGGCGTGGATCAAGGCCGTGAATACGCTCGACTCGATGCTGGGCTACCCCTCGAAACCCCATGGCTGGGCGAGTGCGCGACTCGACGACCTCGCCATGTGGGTGCCCGCCCGGCTTAGCGCCCTCTTGCTCTCTGTGGCCGCCCGCTCGCCCGACCCGCTCCTGACCGCGCGGCGGTGGCGTACCGCCACGTCGTCGCCGAATTCGGGCTGGCCGATGGCGACCGCCGCCGGTGCGCTTCAGGTCCGCCTCGAAAAGCCCGACACCTACGTCCTCAACGAACTCGCGTCGCTGCCGACCGTCGAACAGGCCCGCCGCGGCGTGCGACTCGTCGGGACTGCGGGCCTGCTGGCGTACGCCCTCGCCGCCCTGCTGGGGGTGGTCCCGTGGCTCCTCTAAGTGTCGCCGCTCTGCGCGGGGCGGTCGGCTTCCTGACCCGGTTTCCGGTCGGACACGACGAGAGTGGCTGGCGGGCGTTCGCCGCGACGCCCGCGACCGTGCCGCTCGTCGGCTATCTCGTCGGCGTGCTCGCCGCACTCGCCTTTCTCGTGCCCGCACCGCCGACCGTGACGGCGTTTCTGTACGTTCTCGCGCTGTACGCCATCACCGGCATCAACCACGCCGACGGCGTCGCCGATATCGGGGACGCAGCAGTCGTCCACGGAGACCCGGACCGACGCCTGAGCGTCCTCAAGGACAGCAGCGTTGGCGTCGGCGGAACGCTCGCCCTGATCGGTCTGGTTGCCGGTCTCGTGCTCGCAGGTATCCCCCTCGCGGACGCGCCGCTCCTCGTCGCGGTCAGCGTCGTCGTAAGCGCGGAGGTCGGCGCGAAACTCGGGACGGCGGCGCTCGTCTGTCTCGGCACCGCGCCACACGATGGGCTGGGAAGCCAACTCACCGGCGTCAACGGGCCGCGGAGCCTCGTCGCGCCCGTCCTTGTCGCGCTGCCTGTTGTCCTGTTGGCTCGCCCGCCCTACGTCGCCGCCATGGCTATCTTCGGCGCGCTCACAGTCGCACTCTTGCTCCGACGGTGGTCCAGCAAAGCGCTGGGCGGCGTCAACGGCGACGTCCTCGGCGCGGCGACCGAACTCGGTCGGCTTGGTGGTCTCTACGCGGGCCTGCTCGCGTGGACGCTCACCACCGGTAGAGTACCGGAGGTGACCGCATGGACGCTCTCGTGATGTGTGGCGGCGAGGGAACGCGACTCGCCGACTCGCTACCGGCCACGGACTCCGCCTGGGAAAAGCCGCTCTACCGGATCGGTGGGGTGCCGATGATCGACCGTGTGCTGGGAGCGCTGACGGAGAGCCGCATCAAGCAGGTCCACGCCGTCGTCTCGCCAGCCAGTCCCGAAACACACGCACACCTCGCCGGACGGGTCTCGCTGATCGAGACGCCCGGAGAGGGCTACGTCGCTGATCTCTCGGTGGCGCTCGACGCCGTCGAGCAGCCAGTACTGACTGTCGCGGCCGACCTGCCGTTGCTCACCGGCGATACGGTCGACGACGTGCTCGAAACCTACGCGGATGCGGGCGACATCGACGGGGAACACGGCTCGATGACGGTCGCCGTCCCCGAATCGCTCAAAACGGATCTCGGCGTCTCAAGCGACACCGTCGTCGAGCGGGGAGCAATCGAGGGCGAACTCGTCGACGCGAGAGACGACCCTGCAGGACGTCCGGACCGGATCGCCCCGACCGGCGTCAACGTGGTCGGGGATCCGAGAGGGAGTACTGATAGAATGTACCTGACAGCCGACAACCGACTGGCAGTGAACGTGAATCGAGCGCGTGACGCCCGAGTTGCGGAGGCGATGCTGTGAGGGTCGTCCTCGCTGCCGGAACGACGGAGACGGCGACGATCGACGGAATCAGCGCGGCCGGAGCCTCGCCGGAGCTGATGACGCATACGCCCGCAATGGACGCCGAGATCCTCATCTACGGCGAGCCAGTGTCGAGCGATCTGGTCCCGGTGAGTCCGACTGGCTGTCCGACACCTGCGGTGATCACCCGCGCCGTCCGCGAGCAGGTCGGGTTCGACGTGACAGTGATCGACGCCGGACTCGCTGCCGAAACCGACGCGCCGACCGTCGCGGTCGGCGCAAAGCCAGGTCGGGACATCCGGAAAGAGCATGGCGTCCCGTCCGCCCGGGCGACGTTCGACCGGGCGCGTGCGTTCGGACGCTCGCTCCCCGACGACGAACTGTTCGTCGGCGAGACGATTCCCGGCGGGACGACGACGGCGGCCGCCCTGCTCCGCGCGCTTGGGACGGCTCTGGGCGTCTCCTCCTCGCTCCCGGAGAACCCCTGGCGCTGAAAGAGCAGGTGGTCTCGGCGGCGCTCGATGCGAGCGCCATCGCACCGGGCGAGATGGCCGACTCGCCAGTTGCCGCAATCGACGCGGTCGGCGATCCGGTCCAGGCGACCGTCGCGGGCCTGACCGTCGGGGCGCTCGAATCCGGCACCGAGGTGACGCTCGCTGGCGGGACCCAACTCGTTGCGACGGCCGCGCTCGTCCGGGCGTTCGGTATCGAGAAGTCGCTCTCGCTCGCGACGACGTCGTTCGTCGCGGCGGATCCCGCGGTCGACCTCGACGCCGCCCGGGCGACGCTCTCCCTCGACGTGACGGTGACTGACCCCGGCTTCGAGCGGAGCGAACACGTTGCGATGGCGCGCTACGTCGCCGGCGAAGCCAAGGAGGGCGTTGCGATGGGCGGCGCGCTTGCTCTCGCCGCGCAGGGGGCGTTTCCCCGGAAGCAGTCAGAGCGCAGATAGCGACGGTCCACGACCGGCAGCTCCCCGAGTAAAGTCGCCGGCGACGATACCGAGGGTGAGCGCTGAGATGGACCCGGACGCAGTCAAGTGGACCGATCGGGTCCCCCACGGCGGGAGTGACGATCCGGACCTGCTCGACTTCAGTGCCAACACCAACACGGAGATCCCGCCGGGCGTCGAGGCGGTCTACCGCGAGGCGTTCGAGCCCTCGCGGCGGTACCCGAACGACGGCTACCCGGAGTTTCGCAATGCCGCCGCGGAGTACGTCGACTGCGATCCGGAGCGGGTCGTCCCGACGCCCGGTGGCCTCGCGGCGATCAGACTCGCCATCGAGACGAACGTCGCGCCCGGCGACAGCGTCCTCGTCCCCAGACCGAGTTTCGGCGAGTACGCCCGCGAAGTCGAGTTGCAGGGCGCGACACCGGCGTTCGTTCACCACGACCGGATTCTGGATACCGATCCGACAGAGCACGCTCTCGCAATCGTCTGCACGCCGAACAACCCCACCGGGGACGCCTACGACCCGGCGGCGCTCCGCGAGTTCGCCCGGCGCTGTCGCGACAGTGGCACGACGCTGCTCGTCGACGAGGCGTTTCTCGGCTTCACCGACAAGCCATCGCTGGCGGGGGTAGAGGGCGTCGTCGTCGCGCGGTCGCTAACGAAACTGTTCGGTCTCCCCGGGATCCGGGCGGGCTTTGCGGTGGCGAAACTTGAGACGCTCGACGCCCTGAAAACCGCACGACGAGCGTGGAACCTGGGGACCCCGGCGGCGGCAGTCGGTGCCCACTGTCTCCAGTGCGAGGAGTTCATCGCCGAGACACGTCAGCGGATCGACCACGAGCGCGAGCGTCTGCGTGACGGGCTTGCCGAGGAGTTCGACGTGTATTCCTCCGACGCTCCCTTCCTCCTGCTGGACGCGGGCGAGGATGTCGACGAACTGCTCGCACACGCCCAACAGCACGGCATCGTGCTCCGGGACGCGCGGAGCTTTCGCGGCCTCGACTCACACGTCCGCGTCGCCGTGAAGGACGCCGCCGCCAACGACCGGCTACTGGAGGTGCTCGCCGGTGGCTGAGCCCCGGGTCCGCGACGGCGTACTCCAGCTATCCGCCCCCGGGACGACGTGGCTCTCGACTGGCTGGAACGGCGGCCGAAGCCGTGCCGACGCCGCCTATAACTGCACGGTACCGGAGGGCTGGGAGCGCACCGATCTGGACAGATACATCGCCGAGCGCCGCTCCGGTGCCGGCTTCGAGCGGGAGGGGCCGACCCTGCTCACGGGCGTCGAGATGCGAAACGCGCGCTGTGCACGAATGACTGCTGAGCGGGACGGGACGGGCGCTATCGACGTCTTCGCGGTCGCTACTGCGGGTGTCTCGAACCCAGCCGTGCTGTTTCCCGGCGCGGAACCGGACTCCGATGCGCACCGCACGTCGGACCTGGAGGATAGCCCCTCCGAGACCGGGACGGTGAACCTGCTCGTTCACGTCGACCAGCCTGCCACTGAGGGCGCGCTCGCCAATCTGGTCGCGGTCGTCGCGGAGACGAAGACGGCGACGTTGTTGCGCGAGACGGGCTTTCCGGGGACGACGACCGACGCGGTGGTCGTCGGCGCGACCGAGCGCTCGGAGCGTACGCCCGATCCGCTACAGTTCACCGGCAGTGGAACACCCACTGGTGCGGCGGTCCGGGCTTGCGTCCGGGACGCGCTCCTGGCCGGTCTCGCGGCGAGATACGCGGACGGAACAATGCCTGACACCGTCGCCGATGCCGAGCACGGTGTGGTCGCCGACGGCTCTCCGAACGTATTTCGACCCTGAGAACGGCGGTTACTCCCGCTCCCGAACGATTCGCGTTGCCGTTGCCTTCCACGTGAGCGTCACCTCGCAGTCCTCTCGGAGTTCGAGGCGTTGCTCGCTGTCGGCCGTGAGCAGGGCCTGAAACGTCGGTCCGGCCACGTCGACGTCGATAGTGACCACCGCCGAACCGCGTTCGACGTCGGAGACCGTGCCGGAGAGTCGGTTTCTGGCGCTCGTCGAGTCGGGATCCGGCTCTACCGCCTCGTCAAGCACCGTGATCGCGTCCGCACCGACCCGCACCTGAACTTGCTGGCCCTGCTCGACGCCGTCGTGGAGCCCCCGGATCGGGCCGACTGCCGTTTCTACACTCGCCAGCGCGCCGTCGACCGCCGTGACGGTCCCGCCGAGCACGGTCTCGGGCACCTGGGCCGTGGCGTCGAGGGCGACCTGTAGCCGCTCGTACCGATTTAGCAGCGTCGTCGCGTTCTCAGTTAGCCGACTCCCGCCGCCGTCGCTTCCGCCACGTCGACGCTCTACCAGCGATCCGAACGCGGCTTCGAGCGTCTCGATCCGGTTCAGCGCTCGTGCCCGCGACCGACCGAGTTCCGAGGAGGCCTGTGCGACCGATCCAGTACGGTCGATGGCACGGAGCAACGCGGCGTCCCGGACGTCGAACTCGACGCTTCCTCGACGAGCGCCGCCTCGCCGTAGCCGCCCGTCCTAGGCACCGTTCTCACCCGCCGAGTAGACGAGTTCGCCGTCGATAAACCGCTGAGCGCGCGGGTCGTCGGGATCGGAGAACACCCGCTCGGCCGGACCGACCTCTATCAGTCTCCCCTCGATCAGCACCGCGACCCGGTCGGCGAGACGTTCGGCCTGGTGCATGTCGTGGGTCGCGACGACGACGCCGAGGCCCCGGGAACGGGCTGTTTCGACCGCCTCCTCGATCACTGCGGTGTTCCGCGGGTCGAGATCCGAGGTCGGTTCGTCCAGCAGGAGGAAGTCGGGGTCGTACGCGAGCGCCCGGGCGAACGCGACCCGCTGGGCCTCGCCGCCCGACAGCGCCGCCACGGTCTGCGTTTCCGCATCCGCGAGCCCCACGGTCTCTAGCGCCTCTTTCACCGATTGGCGCGTCTCCCCGCCGAAGAGTCTGGAGCGCCACTCCCGCACCCGCTCGCGCCAGCCACGGCGGACGTGGAGGCCGTAGCTCACGTTCCGACGTACCGTCGCGTCGAAGAGATTCGCCTCCTGAAAGACCATCCCAAGCCGGCGACGGGTCGCGAGCCGTTCCCGTTCTGAGAGGGTCCACACGTCAGTCCCGTCGATCCGAACGGTCCCGTCCTCGGGCCGATAGAACGCGGCGAGCAGTTCGAGCAGGGTCGTCTTTCCCGTGCCGGAGGGACCGATCACCGCGAGGATCTCGCCACTCTCGACCGAGAGCGAGACGTCCTCGAGCACGCCCGCGCCGTCGAATCCGTGGCTCAGGTTCGAGACGGCGATGCCGTCGTCCAGAGACCGCTGGTCCGCCCTCGCAAGTCGACCGCTCATATGCGACCACCGCCGAACCGGAGCACGACCGCGTTTACCAACAGCACGAGCGTCAGCAGTATCGCGCCCAGCACCAGTGCCAGTTCGAACCGACCCTGTCGGGCTTCCAACTGGATCGCCGTCGTCAGCGTCCGCGTGATGGCGGTGCCGTCCGCCCCGGCGATGTTGCCGCCGACGATGAGCACCGATCCGACCTCGCTGATCGCCCGTCCAAGCCCCGCCAGGACGCCCGTCACGATGCCGTAGCGGGCCTCCTTGATCGTGACGAGTGCGATATCTACCCGCGTCCCGCCCATCGCGTAGGCGGCGTCCCGGACCCCTCCTCGACGCTGGTGACGGCCGCGAGGCTAACGCCCGTGATCACCGGGGTCGCGAGGACGAACTGGGACATGATCATCGCCTCCTTGGTGAAGACGAGTTCGAGCGAACCCAGCGGGCCCTGGTTCGAGACGGCAAAGAGGACGACCAGTCCGACGACGACGCTCGGAAGCCCCATCCCGGTGTTGACGAGGGCGATGGCGAACCGCTTGCCGGGGAACTCGGCGAAGCCGACGAGCATCGCTATCGGGAGGCTCACCATCGTGCTCAACGCTACTGCCGTGAGGCTGACGTAGAGCGAGACGTAGACGATGCTCTCGACGTAGTTGCGCTCGAACGGGAACTCTATCATCGCCGGATCGAGCGCCTGGAGCGTCTCTGCGGCGATAGAGGCTATCATATCACTCCTCCTCGGGCGTCCAGCCCTCCGGGACGTACTGCTGGAAGTTCGGGTCGTCGGAGAGCGCCTCGGGGAAGAACAGTTGCTCGCCGTCGACGGTGTACGACCCGATGAGTTCCTGACCCTCTCGGGACGTGAGAAAGCCGATGTAGGCAAGCGCGAGGTCGTAGTTGACGTTCTCGTGGACGGCGGGGTTGACGGCGAGGATGCCGTACGGGTTCGCAAGCAACTCTGGACCCCCTCGAGGGGCCCCTCGACGCGAATACCGATCGAAAGCTCCGACCGCATCGAAATAAACGTCCCGCGGTCGGCCAGCGTGTAGCCGCCGCTCTGGTCGGCCTGGGTGAGCACCTGCCCCATCCCGCTCCCCGCTTCGCGGTACCAGTCCCCGCCGGGGTCGCTCTCTGTCTCCTCCCAGATGGCGAGTTCTTTCGTGTGTGTCCCCGACGAATCGCCGCGGGAAACGAAGACTGATCCGGACTCGGCGATGGCCCGAAACGCTTCCGTTGCCGACTCCGTCCCGTCGATTCCGGCCGGGTCTTCTTCCGGGCCGACAATGACGAAGTCGTTAAACATCAGATCGCGCCGGTTGACCCCGTAGCCCTCCCGCAGGAACTCGTCTTCGAGCGATCGGGCGTGGACCAGCACCACGTCGCTGTCGCCGCGGCGGGCGCTTTCGAGCGCCGCGCCAGTCCCCTGGCTGACCGCCTCGACTGTGACGCCGTACCGGTCCTGGAAGGCGGCGTCTACTTCGTCGACGAGGCCGGTGTCGTAGGTGCTCGTCGTCGTCGTAAGCGTGAGTGTTTCGCCGACTATCCCCGCCTCCGCGTTCTCGTCGGTATCGCTACAGCCAGCGACTGTGACCGCTCCCCCACTCGCTAGCGCAGCGACGAACTCGCGCCGATGCATCGTATATGATACAACGGTCATCGGCTACATAGTTAATGATTATCCCTGTTGCGTAACTGATAGCGGTTACGTATTCCAAGTAGACAGCCATCACCGAGTCGATAGGCCGTCACACCAGCCGTCGAACGTCATCGGGAAGCGACGCATCGCGTGCGAGGAGCCGTTCGAGACGCTCCAACGAGTCGATCAGCCGTGGCGTCCAGCGGTTAAAATACGCCGCGCCGTCGACCGCGTAGACGCGCCCCTGCTCGACTGCCGGAAGCGCTTCCCAGCCCTCACGGTCGGCGAGTTCGTCGATCCGTTCCTCGGTCCGCTCGACGCCGAAGCCACACGGTGCGACGACGATCACCTCGGGCGCCACGTCGACCAGCGTCTGCCAGTCGAGTTCCGTGGTCCGCTGGCCAGGGTCGACGAGCAGCGGTCGCCCGCCCGCGCTCTGTATCAACTCCGGCACCCAGTTGCCCGCAAGCCGCGGCGGGTCCATCCACTCGAAGACTGCGACTCGGGGCGTTGCCGCCCGGTCGGCGACGCGCGCTTCGGTCGCCGCGACGCACTCGCGGAGCGAGGCCACGAGCGACTCCGCCTGCGTCTCTCTGCCCACCGCCGCGCCGACCCGTTCGATACATTCGTACAGATCGGCAAGTCGACTGGCGTCGAGCGCCAGCACGTCCGGATCGATGTCGAGGCCGGCCAGCGTCTCGGCGATCAGCGATTGGTCGACTGCACAGACGCCACAGACGCCCTGCGTGAGGACGAGGTCGGGGTCGACGGAGCGGAGCACCTCGGAATCGATCCGGTAGACGCCGCCGTCCTGAGTCGACGCTGTGACCTGTCGGTGCCGGTCGACGCTCGCGCCCGCGTCGACGCGCGAGACGTCGATGGTCGGCAGGTCGTCGACGGCTGGCGGGTAATCACACGAATGGGAGACTGCGACCGGTTCGACGCCCAGCGCGTAGAGGATCTCCGTTCCCGAGGGGGATGTCGAGACGACGTTCATTGGTCAGGTTTCACCCGCCCGAGGAGGGCGAGGGCCGACAGCGCGAGTGCGGCGACAGCGACTCCGAAGCCGGAGAGTTCGTCGTCCGTATCGGACGGGTCGGGCTCATCGCTCTCCTCGCCGTTGTCGTCGTCCACACTCTCTTCATCGCCTTCCTCGATTTCGTCGGTCTGTTCTTCGTCCTCGGCCGCCTCGAGGGCTTCCTCGTACGACTCCCCGTGGAACGCTTCGGCCATCGCAGTCACGCCGTGGACGACGCGGGGAGCGGGGCGATTGAGGTGGTTGATATCGACGATTATCACCTGGTCTTCCTGAACAGCCGTCGTCTGCTCGTAGCCATCGCCCTCCGGAATCTCGGGCGAGTTCGAGTTCAGGACGATCCAGTCGGGATCCGTATCGACCACGGTCTCCTGACTCAGCGGCTGATACTCCTCGATCCCTTCCTCGGCGGCGACGTTGGTCCCGCCGGCGGCCACGATCAGTTCGTCGATGAAGGTGTCCTGCCCGGCAGTGTAACCGAAGAAACTGTAGAGTACGTCCGGCGATTCCTCGTTCTCGACGGCGTCGGCGACTACGCCGAGTTCTTCGTCCATCCAGTCGGTCGTCTCCGCGGCACCCTCACAGTTGCCCGAGAGCCGACCGATGGTCTCGACGCTACTGTAGACGTCATCGAGCGATGCTGCAGAGTCGAAGCGATACACGGTCACGCCGAGTTCGCGGAGTTGGTCGACGGTCTCGTCGTCGCCCGAGCCCGGCGCAAACACGATGTCCGGTTCGAGGCCGACGACTGTCTCGGTGCTGACGGCCGCCTCTTCCTTGGAGATCGACTCGATCTCGTCGGTGTCGTTCAGGTTTTCGGCGAACTTGGTAACGCCGACCACCTGCTCTTTACCGCCGATCTCCCAGAGCGTCTGTGCGGCGCTCGGCCGGAGTGTCACGATCCGTTCCGGTTGTTCTTCCAGAGTCACTTCGGTTCCGGAGTCGTCTTCGACGGTCACCGGAAACGTACAGTCCGTGTCGGCCGACGCCGCATCCTGGCTAATCGGCGCTCCGACAGCGCCAGCAGGAGCCACGAGGCCGATCACCAGCAATGCAACGACGATTGATACGCGTATTTGCATCACCAGGAGCCTGCCGGCGGTGCAATAAATATTTAACTAATGCAAGTCCACTTGTTATTCGATGGCAACTGACGACGCTTCGGCCGGGACGGCACAGCGGGTGAGCGCGGTCGGCATCGGGCCGGGGAGCCCGCGGTATCTGACAGAAATCGCCCGACAGGAACTGGCGCGTGCCGACGTGATCGTCGGGTTCGAGAGCGTCGTCGGCTACGTCGAGGCGGTCATTGGCGGGGATGTGCTTACCTGTGGCTACGACGACGAGGCAGCAACGCTGGAACGGTTCGGCGAGCGGGTCAGAGAGGGCGAGCGCGGCGTCGCCGTCCTGATGGGCGATCCGAACGTCTCGGGCCATCAGTTTCTCGATTCGGTCCGGAACGTCGTCGACCGGCCTCTCAGGGTGATCCCGGGCATCTCCTGCATCCAGGTCGCCGCGAGCAGGGCCGTCGTCCCCTTCGAGGAGACGACGTTCGTCACGCTGCACAGGCGCGGACCGATCGAGTCGGAACTCGCTCGGATTGCCAGCGCAGTGGGTGACCGCCACCTGCTCGTCCTGCCCCGACCGTACGACTGCATGCCAGAGGACATCGCGGCATACCTACTCGGCGACGCCGCGCCGGGAGCGCGCGCCGCCCGGAGCCAACTGTCAGCGACGGTCTTCGAGCACCTCACCCACGACGAGGAGCGGGCCACTGAGACGATGCTCGGCGACCTCGCAGGCGGCGACCGGCCGGAAGACTCAGCCTTCTCGGATCTCTCAGTACTACTCGTGCGAGGTGATCATGAATGAAGGGGTTCGTCCTCGGCGGGACGGCCTCCGGCGTCGGCAAGACCGTCGCGACGCTCGCCACGATCCGGGCGCTGGAGCGGGCCGGCGAGACAGTACAGCCAGCCAAGGCCGGCCCGGACTTCATCGATCCGAGCCATCACGAGGCGGTCGCCGGTCGTCCCTCCCGGACGCTCGACCGCTGGCTTCAGGGCGAAGACGGGCTTCAGCGGAACTACTACCGACCGACAGCGGGAGGGTGATGCGCCCACGACCTGCGTCGTCGAGGGCGTGATGGGGCTGTACGACGGTGATTGCTCCTCGACGGCGATGGTCGCCGAGGCGCTCGACCTGCCCGTCGTGCTGGTAGTCGACGCCCAGGCGGGCATGGAAAGCGTCGCTGCGACGGCCTTTGGCTTCCGGCAGTACGCCGAGCAGGCCGGTCGCGATATGCAGGTCGCAGGAATCATCGCCCAGCGCGCTCACGGGGGCGACACGAGGCGGGGATCCGCGACGCCCTCCCGGAGTCCATCGAGTATCTCGGTCGGATCCCGCCGAACGAGGATCTGGCAATCCCCGACCGACATCTCGGCCTGCAACTGGGCGAGGAGGCGGCCCTCCCGACCGAGGCGCTCGACGCCGCTGCGGAGACTCTACGGACGGATCGCCTACTCGATATCGCGCAGACGCCGCCGTGCCCCGAGCGAGGAGCATCGGTGAAGGCTGACAGCCGCGAGTCCACCGACGCTACGGTCGCCGTTGCGCGAGGGATGGCCTTCGCCTTTGCCTATCCAGCGACGCTCGAACGCCTCCGCGAGCGGAGCGAGGTGGTGCCCTTCTCGCCGACTGCTGGCGACGACCTGCCGCCCTGCGACGGCGTCTACCTCCCCGGCGGCTATCCTGAACTGCACGCCGAGGCGCTCGCGGAGAGCCAGGCGCTGTCGACGCTCGCCGAGCGGGCCATGGAGGGGCTTCCGATCCTCGGCGAGTGTGGCGGCCTGATAGCACTGTCCGAGTCGCTGACGACGACCGACGGCGAGCGCCACGAGATGGCTGGCGTCCTGCCGGCCGACGTGACGATGCACGACCGGTATCGGGCGCTCGACCACGTCGAACTGGCGGCCCGCGGCGACGCGCTGACTGCGGAGGCTGGCGAACGGCTTCGCGGCCACGAGTTCCACTACTCCAGCGCCGACGTCGCCGCCGACGCCCGGTTCGCGTTCGACGTCGTCCGCGGCGAGGGCATCCACGACGAGATGGACGGGCTGACGGAGTATCGAACGCTTGGGACGTACGCACATGTTCATCCCGAGAGCGGCGCATTCGACGCGTTTCTCGACGCACTCGACCCATGACAGAGAACACACAAACCGACGACAAGGCGGATAGTGCGGCAACTGAGGACGCGGTCGGCGGGCGGAGACCGACCGCTCAACCGATCGAGCCGAGCGATCCCGAGGAGTTCGGCCTCCTGCAGGTGTGGTGGGGCGATGGGAAAGGCAAGACCACTGCCGCGATGGGAATGGGGCTGCGCGCGGCGGGGCACGGCTACCGCGTCCACATGCTCCAGTTCATGAAAGGCGGCACCGACACCGTCGAGGACGTCCGGGGCGAGTACAACGCTATCGAGCACGTCCCGGGCTTTACGTACGAGAACGCCGGTCACTACGGCTGGCACGGCTTCGGCGCGGCGGGCGACGACCCGGACCACGAACAACGCGCACAGGCCGCTTTCGAGCGCGCCGAGGAACTCGTCGCCGCGGGAATCGACGGCGAGGACCTGCACATGCTGATCCTCGACGAAGTGCTGTACGCCGCCGACCGCGGGCAGTAGAGCCAGAGCAGGTGCTCGCCCTCGTGGAGGACGCACCTGATGACCTAGAACTCGTGTTTACGGGTAGTCACGAAGAGCCGACGTATCTGCTCGACCACGCGGATCTCGTGACCGAGGTCCGGAAGGGGAAACACCCAATCGACGCCGGCCAGCCAGCACGGAAGGGCACCGAGTACTGAGCCGATGACTGCCACCGGCAACGATCCGCCCGCCGAAACGCCGACGCTACTCGTCGCGGGAACCGCGAGCCACGTCGGCAAGAGCACGGTAGCAGCGGGGATCTGCCGCCTGCTGTCGGACCGCGGGGTCGATGTCGCGCCGTTCAAAGCCCAGAACATGAGCAACAACGCTCGCGTCGTCCCACACCCGGAGTCCATCGAAGACGGTAGCGCGGGAAGCGGCGAAATCGGCGTCTCCCAGTACGTCCAGTGCCGGGCGGCGCGTCGCCCGCCGACGACCGACGTCAATCCGGTCCTGTTGAAACCCCGCGGCGACGGCGAGAGCCAGATCGTGCTCGACGGCGAGGCGGTCGGCCACTACGCGGCGGGCGAGTACTACGACGAGCACTGGGAGCGAGCGCGCGACTCGGCAGTCGACGCTCACCGTCGACTCGCTGCGGACGCCGACATCGTGGTCGCGGAGGGGGCCGGCGGGATGGGCGAGATCAATCTCCACCACAGGGATCTCGCGAACGTCGAGACGGCCCGCTTCACCGATGCGACCATCCTGCTCGTCGCCGATATCGAACGCGGCGGCGCGTTCGCCAGCCTCGTCGGGACGCTGACACTCATGCCCGACGACCTCCGCGAGCAGGTGGGTGGGGCCGTCATCACGAAGTTCCGCGGCGATCGATCGATCCTCGACCCCGGAATCGCGGAGTTCGAAGAGCGGACAGGCGTGCCCGTGCTCGGCGTGGTTCCCTACGACGATCCAGGCCTGCCCGCGGAGGACAGCGTCTCTTTACCCGCTCCCGGCGAGCGATCTGTCCGCGGCGCGGACGATGGCGTTCCCGACGATGGGGCAGTGACGGTCGCTGTCCCCCGGCTTCCGCGGATCTCGAACTTTACCGATCTGGAGCCACTGGCACGCGAACCGGGTGTCAGGGTGTCGTATTGGTCTCTCGATGCCTCCGTCCGGGACGCCGACGCACTGGTATTACCCGGTACAAAGAACACCGTCGACGATTTGCTTGCGCTTCGCGAGGCGGGATTCGACGAGGAGATCAGGCAGTTCGACGGTCCAATCGTCGGCCTCTGTGGCGGCTATCAGCTACTCGGCGAGCGGATTACGAACGCCGCTGTCGAGGGCACCGGCGAACAGACGACCGTCGAAGCGGTCGGGCTTTTGCCGGTCGAAACCGCGTTCTCACCCGAAAAGCGACTCGTACAGGTCAGCAAAGATATCGCTGGCGTCGGCCCGCTCGACGGGGCGACCGGGCGGGTCTCGGGCTACGAGATCCACATGGGGGAGACGGCGCTAACGGAAAGCACGGACCGGCCCTTCGCCGGGAGCGGCGCGGCCATCGAGCAGGTCCTGGGCACCTACCTTCACGGACTCTTCGAGAACGGGAACGCACGAGAGGCGTTCCTCGAATCGGTCTTCGAGGCGGCGGGGACGGACCGTCCGGACCGGGACGGTTCGGCTGGGAGCGCCTACAACCGAGCGGGAGCGCTGATCGACGAGCACGTGGCGCTCGACCGGCTTGATCCTATCCGGGTAACCGATAGGTAACCGCCCAGAGACCGCTATATGACGGGGTCTGTGTTCTGAAAGGTCGCAAGGTTTAGTAGGATACGCCGGCAGTATATCGTGTGGTCGTTCGCAGTTCCGTCACACGAGACGGCCACGCTCCGTATGCCGACAGTTCCCCACCGATTTCGCGGGTCACACGCCCGTGAAATCATCTCTTAAAATCGCTCAAAAAGCGACGCCATAGAACCGAGAGAGCCGTCAGTTCGCCAGTCGCGAGAACGCGAGCGTCCCGCTGATGTTCTTGATGTACACTTCGACCACATCGCCTTCCTCCGCGCCGGGGACGAAGATGGTGTACTTGCCTTTCTCGGCGACACCGTCGCCTTTGCGGCCTGTTCCAGTGATCTTGACCTCGTAGGTCTTGCCCTCCTCGACGGCGGCCGTCGAGACGTTCTGGGTTTTGTTGGAGCGCTTTGCGACCGGGCGGAACGCGCCACAGGCGTCACAGCGAAGCATCGGGGTGCGGTCCTCGCGGACGAGTCGCGTGTCCGGCAGGCCACATTCCGTACAGGAGACGTACTCGTCGGTGTATTTCGCAACTGCGGCGTCGAAGTCTCCGCCCGAGAAGCTACCGTTATATCGGCCGCGGCCCTCCTCGAAGGTCCCGCTGGTTCCGAGTTCGCGCTGGACGAACCGGTGAAGATGCTCGGGGTCGCGAGAGAGGGTATCTGCGATCTCTGAGAGGTTCGTAAATCGGGTGAACGCACCGTCTTTCTGGGCCGTCGCATCGGGGGTGGAGAGCCGCTCGTCGCTACCGCTAATATCGGGCGTCTCGGCGATGGCCCGATCCAGACTGTCTTCGTAATCCATGGTCGAAACCAGCGCGTCGAAACGTAAAGCGCGTTCGATACAGGGAACGACTGTGGGGCCTACAGCCGCCGGAAGGCGGAGTGAGGTGTGTTGACAGACCATCTGTTCATGCCGTCTCACGGGCATATCTCAAGGTTTTACTGTTTGCTTAGTAAAGAGGATGGCATGGGAGTCAACTACGCGGATCTGCACGATCCGAACGCGGAGTATACCATGCGGGAACTCTCCTCGGAGACGATGGGTGTGACGAATACGCGCGGCGGCGGGCGCGACGTCGAGATCACCGATGTTCAGACAACGATGATCGACGGGAACTTCCCGTGGACACTGGTCCGGATCTACACCGACGCCGGAATCGTCGGCACCGGCGAAGCCTACTGGGGCGCGGGCGTTCCAGAGCTTATCGAGCGGATGAAACCCTTCGTCGTCGGCGAGAACCCGCTGGACATCGATCGGCTCTACGAACACCTGATCCAGAAGATGTCCGGCGAAGGCTCGGTCGAGGGGATTACCGTCACCGCTATCGCCGGGATCGAGGTCGCGCTGCACGACCTCGCCGGCAAGATCCTCGACGTACCGGCGTACCAGCTACTGGGGGCAAGTACCGCGACGAGATGCGGGTCTACTGTGACTGCCACACCGAATCGGAAGCCGACCCCGAAGCCTGCGCCGACGAGGCCGAACGCGTCGTCGACGAACTCGGCTACGACGCCCTGAAGTTCGATCTCGACGTCCCGAGTGGGTTGGAGAAAGACCGCGCGAACCGACACCTTCGCCCCGGCGAGATCCGCCACAAGGCCGAGATCGTCGAGAAAGTCACCGAGCGCGTCAAGGACAAGGCCGACGTGGCCTTCGACTGCCACTGGACGTTCTCGGGTGGCTCGGCGAAACGGCTCGCCGACGCCATCGAGGAGTACGACGTCTGGTGGCTCGAAGACCCCGTCCCGCCGGAGAACCTCGAAGTGCAAGAGGAGGTCACCAAGTCCACCGTGACGCCGATCGCCGTCGGCGAGAACCGCTACCGCGCCACCGAGGAGCGACGCCTGATCGAGAACCAGGCCGTCGACATGATCGCCCCCGATATGCCGAAAGTCGGCGGCATGCGCGAGACGCGCAAGGTCGCGGACGTCGCCAACCAGTACTACATCCCGGTCGCGATGCACAACGTCTCCTCGCCGGTCGCGACGATGGCGAGCGCACACGTCGGTGCATCGATCCCCAACTCGCTGGCCGTCGAGTACCACTCCTACGAACTCGGCTGGTGGGAGGACCTCGTCGAGGAAGACGTCATCGAGGACGGCTACATCGAGATTCCGGAAGAACCCGGCATCGGTGTCACGCTCGACATGGACGTCGTCGAGGAGAAGAAGGTCGAAGGGGAGACGGTGTTTGACGAGGCCTGAGCCTCGTCGGGTTCGTGGAGCTTCGCTCCACGGTATTCGATCCGGCGTAAGACGGATCGTGCTCGGAAATCTTCGATTTCCGGTGTTTGACGAGGCCTGAGCCTCGTCGGGTTCGTGGAGCTTCGCTCCACGGTATTCGATCCGGCGTAAGACGGATCGTGCTCGGAAATCTTCGATTTCCGGTGTTTGACGAGGCCTGAGCCTCGTCAGGCCAGCAAACGCAGAGCGTTTGCGCTGTTTGACGAGGCCTAGCCGAAGTCAAACTCGCCGGACGCGGTTTGTCCGGCGGTGTTCGATCCGGCGTAAGGCGGATCGTGCTCGGAAATCTTCGATTTCCGGTGTTCGACGAGGCGTAAGCCTCGGCGGGTTCGTGGAGCTTTGCTCCACGGTGTTCGATCCGGCGTAAGACGGATCGCGCTCGGAAAGATGCGTCAGCGAAGGTGTGGGTTCGTCAAGTGACACAGTATCAGCGGAACCCCACGGCTTTAGCCCTGTCTCTTACCCACAAATCGAGTCGCTGCCGAGGTCAATAAACCCGATCGAAACCTCGATATCTACAGATGTAACACTCCTATGGAACGATTTTGCTAATCTCGTTTACCACATTCAGCACCCCCACCGCCGAGATCATCGCCCGGATCACTCCTCACCTCGATCTTCCGATTGCAGATTGGGGTCGAAAGCGTCTGAAACGTCTGTTTGTGACTCCGTGAACTTATGGGTAAGAGACAGGGCTTTAGTCGTGGGTCCAAGCGGTAGGCAAAGTTACACAAACCACGTGACTTACTCAGGCCGTGATTCCCACGTTACTCCGACTCGTCGACAACCCACCATACGACAGCCCGAGCGCCAACGTTCAGCTTTCCAACACACCCCTTGTCATGCAACTTCCGTAACCGATAATACACAGCTTTCGATGTCACAGGCAACTCCTCAGCCACAAGACCCGCCGTTAACACGGGAGTCTCAGCGTCCTCTAACACTGCAAGTACGTCCTCATCCGTGACTTTGGATTCAAACTCACCGCTGCTCTTCCGTCCTTGGTCAGTCATTGCGGATACGTACGGTTCAAGCCGTGTTATTCGTTTCCTCGTAGATAACCGGAACCTTCATATCCGTTTACTACATAGTAAGCGATAGATGACGCGTTGTGATACGTTCGAGGTGAGACCGCTCTCGCACCGCGACGAGCTGCTCCTCCTCGAACTCCTCGACGCGTCAGCAGCCTGTAACAACCAGGTCAACTACGACCGCCGACAAACACTCTTCAATACGCAAAACGACGCGGATTCCCGTGTCCCAGTCAGCGAATTGAAGTCCACGGTGAAACACGCGGTCACCCAAGAGCAATACCGCCAACAGTATATCCAGCGGCTCAGTTCCAGCACGCCCCAGCAACTCGTCCAGAAGAACTGGGAGCCGTGGAAAGCGTACTTCGCCGTCCTCTCAAAATACCGAGACCCTACTAACAACAAGGTCACGGACAGGCCCAATCCACCCGGTTACTGGAAAGAAAACGGCAACCGCACGCCGCGAACCGTCATCCGCAACGACCAGTACACCCTTGAACTCGGCGACCGCAGCCGACTCGGAATACCCGTGGGAAAAGAACTGAAAGAGAAATACGGGCTTGGATACCACGAACGGTTGCGCTTGGAGGTTGCAGGACAACCCCGTTGGACGGGCAAGCAGGGTCGCCAGAGATCGTGTACGACAGAGACACCGAAACGTTCACTGCATATCGAACCGTCGGCGACGAGGACAACTCTCCACGCCGACGAGACTCTATTGAACCATCACTGGCCACTACTGGCAGCGGCGAAGAGGTAGTGGCAGCGGTGGACATCGGTGCGAACAACCTCGCCGCCGTCACGACCAGTCAAGGGGACCACCGTCTGTACCACGGGAGGCCCGCATTCCACACGTTCCACACTCACACCAAACAAATCGCCGAGTTACAATCACTACTTGGAGACGGCGACTGGTCAAGCAAACAGATTCGGCGTGTCTACCACAAGCGCGGTGAACAACGCAACCACGCCATGGACGCGTTGATTCGAGATCTCGGCGAGTGGCTCGCCGAGCTGGTGTTACAGAACTCATCGTCGGCGCGTTAAGCGATGTGAGGGAGAAACACTGGTCCGCCACTATTAACGAGAAGACGGACCTGTTCTGGGCTCACGGACGCTTCCGACGACGACTCGGCGAAGTGCTGGAGTTCGAGTACGGCATACCCGTCACCGAGAAGTCAGAGGCTGGTACGTCGTCTCAGTGCCCAGCGTGTGAGAGTGAGGATGTGCATCGGCGTGGTGATTTACTTCAATGCCACTCGTGTGGACGTGAGGGTCATTCGGATGTTGCAGGATCGGCGAATTTCCTGCGGAAACACGCTGGTGAGAGTATAGAGCTTCAACCAAGTGGGTCGATGGCTCGGCCCGCGGCCGCCCGAGAGAACACGACGGCGGATGGACATCACAGTCAGGTACCATGCCTTGAGTGGGACGACTATGAGTGGACGGTGAAACACTCTGGTCTTTCGACCAAAGAGGCACCCGCGAACCAGAGTACCAGTAGCGAGACTGGGAACGTTGCCCCCGGTGTTTCAGACGACTGAATCACGCGTCAGCGGAGGGGAAGCCCACGAGTTTGCTCGTGGGAGGACGTCACCGACATCTACCACAGTACGGGGCTGGGTCTCTGGCTCGTCGACTGGGCGGTCGACCTCTCAGATGGCCATATTTCGTTCGAGCGGACGGACTCCGGCAATGCGATCAGCCTTCGATTACGGCGGGCGGAAAGCGCCTGAGTTCACGCCGGTGTCGGATCGATTCGCCCCCGAGATAGACGAGCGAACCGATGAGGAGGACGATACCGACCGGCAACAACCACGTCAGTGCGGTCAGCAACAGACCGCTGGCCTGAATCCCGAGGACGAGTAACACGACTGGCGCACAGCAGGCACTCCCCGAGAGCAGTGCGGGAACCGACGCCAGAACGCCGGAAGTCGCCCCGAGACCACAGGATCGCGGCTGCGTGACGGCGAGGTAACTCATCGCGATATTGATACCGACTAGCACTGCGAGACCGACGCCCAGAAGCGTGTTCAGCGGCGAGAACAGCAGTCGGAGGGGTTCGAGATCGACGATAGCGATCGCCTCGAACGACACTGGCCCGGTCCGACCGAGCATGTGCGTCAGCGGGTCCGCGACTGGCATAGCCACGCCCACGCCGACGCCCTCCCTGACGACCAGATCACCAATCGCATACAGGTAGCCGAGCAGATACGCGACACCCACGGCAACAGCGAGAAGGAGCGGGCCCGGCCGGGTGAGCGCCGCCCGCATCGCAGTAGCGGTCCGCGAAAGTCTTCTGCCGATCACTGGTCGTACACCTCCGTATCGGGATAGATAGCCGACCATGCGAACCACATCGCGTCGAGGCGGAGGACCCGGTCCAGCGGGAGTTCGTCCGGCGCGTACGTGGTTCCGTCTACCTGTAGTTCACCGTCAGCATACTCGACCGAGCGCCCGTCCGGGTTCGCGTAGACGTAGCCGGTGTCCAGGCGTGGATCGTAGACCGCAAGATAGCCCTGGCCATCGACGACCGGTTCCACTACAGATTCCTCTCGCAGGACGGACTTTTTGATCGCGAGGGGGCCGTCCGGCGTCCGTGCACAGATGAACACGGCCTTTGCCTGATGCCGGTCGTCGTCGACGAGCGGCGCGAACAGGGGCGAACCGTCCTCGTAGTAGCCGGTTCGGGGGTTGTACCCCCGTTGTACGGATCGGCCCCGTAGTCCCGGACGTGTCCAGTGTCTTCGGTGAGTACCTGCGTCTCGGGATACTGTTCGCGCCACTGCCCCCACGTCGTCCATGTCACGGGGAACTCCTGCAGGGAGTGGCCGGTGTGAACGCCGTCGATCGCAACGGCCGGCACCTGCGGCCACCAACTATCCGACTCGCGGTCGTATATGATCAGATTGCTGTTGACCAGTCGTCCGGAGACGCCGAACTCGGTATCCCCGCGATAGAACCCCTGTGCCGTGCCGGTGAGGGGACAGTAGGTAACACTGATCTGCTCGCCGCCGGCCTCGGTGTTGACTATCTCGTGGTAGACCAGGACCTGTCGGGGGTAGGCCCGTGCATCGCCATCGATTTCGACGCCGAAGACTATCTCGTCGTCGTCGGGCGCGTCTCCGCCACCAGCCTCGGTGTATACGGGATCGTCGATCGACGGGATCCCGTCTCTCGGGACGCCGCCGCTGACCACTTGATCCAGTAGCTCTTCGGCCGAATGGCCCATACTGATCGGTGCTTCTGCCGTCGGTGGATCGTCCGGCGGTTCCTCGTCGCCGTTGTTCGGATCGCTGTCCCCATTACCCGTCCCTGAATCCTGGTCCAGGCAACCGGAGACCGCAATCAGGGCTCCTGCCGCGAGGGCCCGCCGTCGTGTGAGACCAGGTCGCATACACCATAGTTAGACGTTCATCATTATGAACCGTCTCCGCGCGTGCGTCAGCGATGCATATCCGACCGGTCGCTCGCCAAGCCGTCGGACTCGAGTGCCGAGATAGAGTCGGTGTAGTCGTCGTGTGCGACGCGGATCACGTACTCCGCGACCATCTCGGCGTGCTCGCAGTCGTCGCCGGTACAGCGAGTTTCGAGCAGCGACAGTCCCTGTTCGAGCGTCTCCTCGGTCTCGGTCCGCAGGTCGCGGAACAACTGCTCGCGCTCGGCGTCGAAGAACTCGATCAGCCGTGCGTGGGTCCGGAGGCTAACGACCGACCGGCCGACCATCCCCGCGGCGACGCGCTGGATCGTCGCCTTCTGACCGCGGAGATAGGCGTGTAGCGGGCCGCCATCGGCCGGTTCGAACGACGCCGGTAGCTCCGCGGCCACCTGCTCGTAGTGCCGTCGCTCCTGCTCGGCCGTCGACTCGAACACCTCCCGAGCCTCGTCGTCGGGTTCGTCGGCCGCCCACTCGTCGAACGTTCGACGTGCGGAGTACTCGCTGTTGGCCGCCGCTTCGAGTAGCGATTGCTCGTCGACGTCGCCGCCGCTCAGCGCGAGCAGGAGGTCGGGCGAGCCCAGTTCGTCCAGTCGCTCCGCGTGCTCTCGTTCGAGCCGGTCCCGAAACGTCGTCCCGTCCATACGCTCGGCTATGGTGTGGGACCGTTTGAACGTTCGTGACCGCCCTGGGTTTTGCCAGTGGAGCCTGATCTGCCGGTATGGAGGACCTGATGGTCCGTGATGCGGTTCTCGGGGATGTCCAGAGCATCACCCGCGTCGCCGAGGCGGGATGGGTAAGCGCGTACCAGGACGTGCTCGCAGAAACGACCATCGAGGCGGCGCTGGCGGAGTGGTACAGTCCGACGCTCACTCGCGAGCGCATCGAGGACGACGCCGTGACCTACCTGATCGCCGAGCAGGACGACACCGTAGTCGGGTACGCGAGCGGCGCTGCGGCCGACAACTCTGTCGTCGATCTCGGTTCGATATACGTCACGCCGGACCGCTGGGGGAGGGGATCGGGACGGCGCTGCTCGACACGTTCGAGACGCGCTGGTCGACCCGCGGATACGACGCCGTCCAACTGCTCGTGCTCGCGGACAACGAGGTCGGCCAGTCGTTCTACCGTGCCCAGGGCTACGAGGCTGTCGGGGAGCGAGAAACGGAGCTGTTCGGGGAGACGGTCAGGGAACGTCGCTATCGCAAAGAACTGGGATCGGGGCGGCGGTAGTCGTCAGTAGAACTCGCGGACGAGGTCCATCGCATCGTCGGGTGCGCCGTCCGGAATCTCCGATTTGTTCGCCTCGACGGCGTGGCGCTCGTGATACGGCACCGAGTCTTCGTCCTGATAGAGGACGCCCATATACTCCTTGTCGCCGTCCATTACGGCCTCTTTCGCTTGTTCACGGTCCGTCGGATCGTAGTCGTCGTCCTCGGCGACGTCGACCAGCGAGCCACGGAAGTAGTCGTAGGTGTCCACGTCGTTGAACGTCACGCAGGGGCTGAAGACGTTGACGAAGCCGAAGCCGTCGTGCTCGACGGCCTTCTGAACGATTTCGGCGTGTCGGAGTGCGTCGGAGCTAAAGGACTGGGCGATGAAGGTGGCGCCCGACGCCATCGCCAGCGCGAGCGGATTGACTGGCGGCTGTTTCGGTCCCTCGGGGGTCGTCGACGTCTCGAAGTCCTCGCGGCTGGTCGGCGAGGCCTGTCCTTTGGTCAGCCCGTAGATGCGGTTGTCCATCACGATATAGCTCATGTCGACGTTCCGACGAACGGCGTGGACGAAGTGTCCGGCACCGATGGAGTAGCCGTCGCCGTCTCCTCCTGCGACCATCACTTCGAGGTCGGGGTTGGCGAGTTTGACGCCGGTCCCGACCGGGAGTGCGCGACCGTGGACGCCATGGAGCGCGTAGCTGTGCATGTACGTCCCGATTTTGCCGGAACAGCCGATCCCGGCCACGATGAACGTGTTGTCCGGGTCGTTGCCGGTGTTGGCCAGCGCTTTCATCATGCCGTTCATCGTGCCGAAGTCCCCGCATCCGGGGCACCAGGTCGGCTGTTTGTCGGATTTGAAGTCTGTGAATCGAACGTCGGAACTCATGCTGTTACCTCCGTGTCGGCGGCGATTGCAGCCTCGATCTCTTCCGCGAGTTTGTTGGCCTTGAATCGTACGCCAGTGTATTTGTTGATCCGTTTCACTCTGGAGAGGACGTCGTGCTCGATCAGATCGGCGAACTGGCCGGTCTTGTTACACTCGACGACGATGACGTCGTCGGCGTCCTCGACGGCGGGCGTGAGATCGGGTCGCGGGAAGAGGTACGGTACAGAGAGCACCCGGACGTCGATCCCCCTGTCGTCGAGGATGTCGAGAGCTTCGACGAGGGCACCCTCGTTCGATCCCCACGAAATGACGAGCGAGTCGGCGTCCGCGTCGCCGAACTCGCGGTAGTCGAACGCCTCGCGTTCGCGGGCCGTCTCGACTTTTCGCTGGCGCTTGTCGACCTGCGTGACGCGCATGTCCGTGCTCTCGGTTCGGCGACCGAGTTCGTCGTGTTCGAGGCCGGTCGACATGTGTGCGCCCTCGGCCGTGCCGGGGAACGCACGCGGACTGATCCCGTCCTCGGCGTCGGCATGGGTCCGGAACCGACCCTTCGAGTCGAGCCAGTCGTCGATTTCGTCCTCGTCGACGACCTTTCCGCGGTCGATCTCGACCTCGTCCATGTCGAACTCGGACGGGTCGAACGTCTCCTCGGTGACCGCAAGCGCGAGGTCCGAGACCAGATACACCGGTAGCTGGTACTTCTCTGCGAGGTTGAACGCCTCGATAGTCCGGTGGAAACACTCGGAAATCGTCGTCGGGGCGACGACAAACCGTGGCACTTCGCCGTGCCCGCCGTACAGAGTCATGTTGAGGTCACCCTGCTCCTGTTTGGTCGGCATCCCCGTCGAGGGGCCCGACCGCATCACGTCACAGATGACCAGCGGCGTCTCGCTGGTCGCCGCAAGCCCGAACGTCTCGGACATTAGGTCGATCCCCGGACCGGAGGTCGCCGTCATCGAGCGGGCACCGGCGCGTGCCGCGCCGAGCGCCATGTTGATGGCCGAGAGTTCGTCCTCGGCCTGGATGACGTGACCGCCGTACTGCTCGATCCGGCCGATCAGGTACTGCATCACGTCGGTCGCGGGCGTGATCGGATAGCCAGCGTAGAACCGACAGCCAGCCGCGATTGCACCCATGCCGATCGCCTGGTCGCCGTTGAGCAGGACGTAGTCGTTGTCGGTCGTCTCCAGTTCGTAGTCGAACTCGCCGTAGTTCTCCTTGACGTGATCCCGACCGAGTCGGGCGGCGTCCTTGTTGTTTTCGACGATCTTCGATCCCTTGTCCCCGAACCGCTTTTCGAGGGACTCATCGAGGTTTTGGATCGGGAACGAGGCGATTTCGCAGGCGGCCCCGAGCGCCACGGTGTTCGCCATGATTGCGCCGCCTGCCTCCTCGGCCAGCGTTTTGAGCGGAACGCTCACACCGGTGATCGCTTCCGGGATCTCCGCGTCCCACGAGCGCTCGCCGTCGTAGATGATGACGCTATCCTCGTGGAGTTCGTCCAGGTTCTCATCGATTGTGCGCTGTGTCAGCGCTACCAACAGATCCAACCGATCGACGACACTCTGGACCTTCTCGGTCGACGTTCGGATCTTGTAGGCGGTGTACCCACCGCGAATGCGGGATGCGAAGTCTTTGGAGGTAAAGACGTGCCGTCCCGCACGCGACAGCGCCTGAGCGAAGATCTTTCCGGTAGAGTCGATCCCGTCACCGGCTTCGCCGCCGATCGCCCAGTTTAGATCTGATGGCATGTATTGGTCAGCGGGTTATCTTCGACACGTCAAAAGCCTTCTGAAATACCTACCTGAAAGTTTGTATAAAACCCCGAAGCGAGTTTCTTCCCGTTCATTTTGGCGGTATAACGGAACGAGAGTCTTCGGACTCTGCCTGGATCGAGCGGGTTACGAACGCAACCCCTTAGGGAGCCAGCAGCCTACTCTACTGCATGGACGAGACCGAGGTAACGGTTCGCGCGGTGGCGACTGTCGGACCGGGCACGATTACCCAGAGCAGAAACGCCCGCCGATTTCGATGCGAAACCCGGCCAGTTCGTCAGATTGCATGCAACGGTCGACGGCGAGGAGATCGCCCGCTACTACACCCTCTCGTCGCCCGACATCGAGGAGACCTTCGAGATCACCGTCGGCGTCGATCCCGAGGGCGATCTCTCCCTGGCTGGCCGACCGCGAATCCGGCGACACCGTGACGATCGAAGGCCCGTTCGGCAACGTCGCCTACGACGAGGGCGACGTTGCCGTCCTCGCTGGCGGCCCCGGCGTCGGGCCGGCAGTCGGCGTCGCCGAGGCGGCCGTCGCGGAGGGCTCCGAAGCTACAATCGTCTATCAGGACGATGCACCCGCCCACGAACAGCGCCTGGACGCGCTTGTCGACTCCGGTGCAACCGTTCGGATCGTCGAGAACAAACAGGGCCTTACCGACGCCGTCAGGGAGGTCGTCGACGATGGTCAGATCTACGTCTTCGGCTTTCAGACGTTCGTCGAGGACGCCCGTGACGCCGTCGAGGCCGGCGGCGGTGACTTCTCCGAGGCGGAAGTCGAATCGTTCGGGTAGCCGGACAACCGACTCTTCGTGAGTCGATAGTACTCTCCTGCCGTTCGGTTGTCTCCGCCCGTTCGTAGTCGTGGCTATGAGTGTCTCTGTTCGCCTTTCGGTCATCGTCGAGCGGACGATTCTAAATCGCTGGTAGTGGTCTTCGTCGTATAACTAAAAAGTTCGCTTCGCTCACGTTTTCAGACACAGGCACTCCGATGGAGTGTCTGGCCTCTGCTCACTGTGTTTGCGGAGACACCGGGAGAGTTCACTTCGTTCGCCTCCCGAGCTGACGAGAGCGATTCGTCGTGTTACTCCTCGTCGGTCTCGTCCACGTCTTCGAAGTCGGCGTCGACGAACTCGTCTCCCTCGGCGTCAGGACCGGGCCCTGCAGCGCCGCCGGGGCCGCCCGCCGCCGCACCGCCCATGCCGCCTGCGCCTGCTGCGCCGGCCTGGGCTTCCTGCTGGTACATCTGTTTGCCTATCTCCTGGAGCGCGTCGCTGAGGCTCTCGGTGGCCTCCTCGTACTCCTCTTTGCCGGCGTCCTCGTCTTCGAGCGTCGCTTCGACGTTTTCGATTTCGGCCTCGATATCCTCGATCAGGGCCTCGTCGAGTTCCTCCTCGTTCTCCTCGAGCAGCGTGTCCGCTCGCTGGATGGACTCCTCGGCAGCGTTGCGCGCTTCGATGCGCTCGCGACGTTCCTGATCTTCTTCGGCGTGCTGTTGGGCTTCCTGCTGCATCTCCTCGATCTGGTCGTCGGAGAGGCCAGCGCCGCCTTCGATGGTGATCTCCTCGGCGTTGCCGGAGCCTTTGTCCTCGGCCTGCACGTTGACGATGCCGTTCTCGTCGATGCTGAAGCCGACCTCGATCTGGGGCGTTCCGGCCGGTGCCGGCGGGATGCCGGTGAGGTGGAACTCGCCGAGCATCTCGTTTTCGTTAGCAATCTCTCGCTCGCCCTGGAAGACCCGGACCTGCACGGAGGTCTGGTTGGCCGCGGCCGTGGTGAAGATCTTCGACTCCTCGGTCGGGATGGTCGTGTTCTTCTCGATGAGTCGCTCGAAGAGGCCGCCTTTGACCTCGATACCGAGCGAGAGCGGCGTCACGTCGAGCAGCACGATGTCGTCGACCTCGCCGCCGAGCACGCCACCCTGGATCGCCGCACCGAGTGCGACGGCTTCGTCCGGGTTGACGTTCTTTTTCGGCTCCTTGCCGGTCATCTCCTCGACTTTCTCCTGGACCTGTGGCATCCGCGTCGAGCCACCGACCATCAGCACTTCGTCGATGTCGTCTTTGGATTTGCCGGCGTCTTCGAGCGCCTGTTCGGTCGGTGCGACAGTCCGCTCGATCAGGTCGGCCGTGAGCGACTCGAATTTCGCACGCGTCAGGCTCTCTTCGAGGTGGATCGGACCGTCGTCGGTCGCGGTGACGAAGGGCAGATTGATCTCCGTCTCTTTGCGCGAGGAGAGTTCGATCTTGGCTTCCTCGGCGGCGTCTTTCAGTCGCTGGAGGGCCTGTCGGTCGTCGGTAAGATCGACGCCGTGTTCGTTCTCGAAGTTCTCCGCGAGCCAGTCGATGATCGCGTGGTCCCAGTCGTCGCCACCGAGGTCGTTGTCCCCGTTCGTGGCGACGACCTCGTAGACACCGCCTCCGAGGTCGAGAATCGAAACGTCGAACGTCCCGCCACCGAGGTCGTAGACGAGGACCGTCTGGTCCTGGTCTTCGTCGATCCCGTAGGCCATCGACGCGGCGGTCGGTTCGTTGACGATCCGCTCGACTTCGAAGCCGGCGATCTCGCCGGCGTCTTTCGTCGCCTGGCGCTGTCGATCACTGAAATAGGCAGGGACCGTGATGACTGCCTTCTCCAGTTCCTCGCCGAGATACTCCTCGGCATCGTGTTTGATCTTCTGGAGGATCATCGCCGAGACCTGCTCGGGCGTATACTCTTCGTCGTCGATCTGGACGGTATAGTCCTCGTCGCCCATGTGGCGCTTGATCGACTCGATCGTCCGGTCCGGATTCTGGATCGCCTGGTTCTTCGCCGGTTTGCCGACGAGCCGCTCGCCGTCTTCGGTAAAGGAGACGGCAGAGGGCGTCGTCCGCTCCCCTTCGCCGTTTACGATGATCTCGGGGTCACCACCTTCCATAACAGCGAACGCGCTGTTCGTCGTACCAAGGTCGATACCGAGAATCTTGTTACTGGCCATCTTGCAAGAGGATTGTAGACTGTTCCGTATAAACCTTTCTACACAGCGACAAACGCACGAATTAAAATCCGGGGAAGCGGTCGCTACGCAACTTATTTCGGTCGCCGTGTAGCGGTGCTTTTAATCAGAGACCGTGGTATTCTCTCGATCAAACACGTTTGGTTCGAGGGTCCCGAACTACTCCTCGTTCGCCGCGACGTCCGCGTCCCGTTCGTGTTCGTCTTCCGGTTTCTCGTCGCCGTCTCCTTCCTCCTCCGCTTCGTCAGTGTCCTCGGCTTCAGTATCGTCTTCTTCGACTTGGTCGTTATCAGCCTTTTCCTCGTCGGGTTCGGCTTCGGCATCCTCGGCCTCCTCGTCCTCCCTGTCGTCGACTTCGGCAGCATCCTCGCTGGACTCCTCAGTTTCAGGTTCGGCCTCACTTTCGTCCGCGACCGCCTCGACGGCTTCAGCGTCTTCATCTTCGTCTACGGTCGCTTCGACCTCTTCGTCGTCCTCCTCTCCGCTGTCCGCGTCAACCTCGACGTCTTCGATGGCCTCGTCCTCACCTTCGCTCTCTTCAGGGACCTCTTCGCCGGCCTCGGTGTCCGCGTCGGCCTCCTCCTCGTCGTCCTCGCTTTCCTCGACCGGGGCTACACCCGTGCTGACGGTGACCTGGGCCGACTGGAGCAGTTTGTCCGCGATCTCGTAGCCGGGACGGTACAGATCCGCGACTGTCCCCTCCGGTTCGTCGCTGTCGACGCGCATCATCACCTCGTGTTTGTTGGGGTCGACCTCCGCACCCGCTTCCGGTTCGACCGGCGCGACGTTCTCGTCTTCGAGGATCCGATCGAAGCTCTTGAGCGTCATCTCGACGCCCTCGCGGATACTCTCGACGTCGTCGTGGTCCTGGTCGACCGCCCGGAGCAGGTTGTCCCGGACCTCGACGAGTCGCTCGACGACGTCTTCGGCCGCTCGCTCTTTGATCCGCTCTTTCTCCCGTTCCTGACGTTTCTTGTAGTTCTGGAACTCCGCCTGTTTCTTCTGGAGTTTCTCCTCAAGCGTCTCGATTTTCGCGTCCCGTTCTTCGAGCTCCGACTGCACCGTTTCGAGTTCGGATTCGGTCTCCGCAGATCGTCCCGTACCGCCTCGAGGGTCTCTTCGAGGTCGGCGACCGCGCCGTTGAGTTCGATTGCGATCTCGGCCAGTGATTTCACTTCCTGGCCAGCTCCGGATCGCGTTCTGCGACCTGTGCGACCAAGTCCTCGCGGATCTCCATATCGATGTCCGCATCCGGGTCCGGCGCTTCGGCCTCGGCTCCCTCGTCTTCGGTCATGCCCGGTACAAGCCGTCCGGCAAGTATAAGCGTTCAGGAAACCGCTCGCGGCAAGGGGTGTCTCCGGAACCGTTTTTCCGTTCCCCGCCCCTACGCAGTGACGTGACGACGAGGCTCAGTTTCGAGGACGGGACGCTTCGGCTCACCGGCGAGGACGTCGGCGACCTGCCGGACGTCGAGTTCGATCCGCGCTCGGAGAGCTATCGTGCACCAGCCCATCGGTACGCGACCCTCCGTGACGCCCTCGACAAGCGAAGCGAGGAGGTCGTGGACGACGTGCTGGATCTCCAGTCCGTGCCGTCGCTCACATCGAGCTATCAGCTCCGCGAGTACCAGCGCGACGCGCTCGACGCCTGGCAGGCCGCCGACCGCCGTGGCGTCCTCGAACTCCCGACCGGGAGCGGCAAGACCGTCATCGGCGTCGCCGCCATCGCGGCGCTGTCGACGCCGACGCTCGTCGTCGTTCCGACCATCGACCTGCTCGAACAGTGGCGTGCCGAACTGGACGAGGAGTTCGGCAACGATATCGACCTCGGACAGCTCGGCGGCGGCGTCCAGCAGGTCGGCCCGCTGACGATTGCTACCTACGACTCGGCGTATCTCCGGGCCGCCGCGCTCGGGGACCGGTTCGGCCTGGTGGTGTTCGACGAGGTCCACCACCTGGGCGGCGAGGGGTTCCGACAGATCGCCCGGTTGCTCGCCGCACCCGCTCGACTCGGTCTCACGGCGACCTTCGAGCGACCGGACGACGCCCACGAGGTCGTCGAGGAACTGGTCGGAGAGGTCGTTTACTCGCTGGTACCGGACGATCTGGCTGGCGAACATCTCTCCGCCTACGAGGTCAAGCGCCGCTCTGTCTCCCTCACTGACGAGGAGCGCGCGGAGTACGACGAGCAACAGGGAACGTTCACCGACTACCTCGCGCGCTCGAACATCCAGTTACGCAGCGGAAGCGATTATCAGGAACTCGTCAAGCGGTCGGGACGCGACCCCGAGGCCAGAGACGCGCTCCTCGCGAAGCAACGTGCCCGCGAGATCATGATGAGTAGCGATGCCAAGGTCGACGCCCTCGCCGACATCCTCGACCGCCATCGCGGCGAGCGCACCATCGTCTTCACCGCCCACAACGACTTCGCCTATCGGATCGCCGACCGGTTCCTGATCCCGCCGATCACGCACCGAACCTCGACGAGTGAGCGCCGGGAGATTCTCGATCGGTTCCGCGCGGGCGAGTACACACGCGTCGTCACGTCGAACGTGCTGGACGAGGGAATCGACGTCCCCGACGCCAGCGTCGCGGTCGTCCTCTCGGGGAGCGGGAGCGAACGCGAGTTCACGCAGCGACTCGGCCGGATCCTCCGTCCGAGCGAGGAGACCGACCGCGCCCTCCTGTACGAAGTCGTTGCCCGTGACACCGCCGAAGAGGGCGTGTCGAACCGCCGGCGGTGACGGTTCAGCCCCGCCTGGGCGGTTAGCTATTTCCGATCACATGTGGTTAGTTAACATGATGGCTACGGAGCACACTGACGCACTCGAACCGCTCGATATGTGGATCGACGTTGGCGGGCGGCACCTCCACTACGTTACGGCCGGTAGCGGCGCAACTCCGGTCGTGTTACTTCACGGCGGCATCATCGATGCCGCCACGCTCTCGTGGGGCGGCTCGATTGCCCCGTTCGCCGACGATCAACGAGTTATCGCACTCGACCTGCCGGGCTACGGTAGCAGTAGCCGTCCGGACGCGGAGTACACGACAGCATATCATACCGAGGTTCTCGGGGACTTCCTCGACGCCCTGAACCTTTCCTCGATCAGTCTCGTCGGCGTCTCGATGGGGGCGGGATTGCGCTCCGATACGCGTTACATAACCAGTCTCGCGTCAAGAGTCTCGTTCTCGTCGACAGTCACGGACTCGGTCGACAGCTCCCCAACGGCTATCTTACGTACGTCCTGTCGCGGCTTCCGAAACTGAACGAGCTATCGATCTCGCTCCTCAAACGAAACCGTCGGCTTGCAAAACTCGCCCTTTCGGGGATTGTCCACGACCCGGATACGCTGTCCCGGTCGGTCGTCGACGAGTTCTACCGCCTCCTGCAGCGGCCGGATGCGGGGCGGGCATACCGGCGCTGGCGAGCATGTGAAGTCGAACGGGGCGGTTTCCGGACCGACTTCTCGGATCGGCTTGAGGATCTGGAGGTCCCGACTCTGCTCGTCCACGGCACCGAGGACCCCATCTTCCCGGTCAGGTGGTCGCGCCGAGCGGCGGACCGGATCCCCGAAGCCAGCCTCGAAATCCGCCCGGAGTGTGGGCACTGGCCCCAGCGCGAGCAAACCACCGCGTTCAACGAGCGAGCGATGGAGTTTCTGGTCCGGTACGGTCAGTGATCGACGCGAGAGAACGCCGTCTCGAATGGGTTTTTATCGCCACCCACCGTAGCCCGCATCGTGCTGACGAAGGAACTGCTCCGCGTCTCCCGGGCCGGTGGGGGCTACCATCCACAGTTTGCCAGACGGGAGCACCGCCCGCTGGCGGCGAAACTACTCGGCACCTATCAGGGCCACGTCGGTCACACGGCCGGCGAACTCGAGGATGCACTCACTACACTGGAACGCGATGCGGAGGATTTCAAACTCGTTCGGGGGTCGCCAAACTGCTAGAGCACGATGCGACCTTCGAGACGCAAGCGCCAGTGGACCCGGAGCGGGCGCGACGGAGCGCCTTCGAGACCGCAGAATCCGTGGGCGTCGTCCGGCCGGAAGAGCGTGCGGAGGCTATCGAGCAAGCGTCGACCGGTCTCGCAGTTCCGACTGACGACCTCGAAACCTCGCTGTTTGCCGACCTCGACGACAGGCAGGTGCTCACGTCGTTCGACGCCCGCTGGGACCCCGATGGGCTGATCACACAGTACAACCTCTCGCTCGCCCAGACCGCGCTGTTCGATGCGACGGAGATCCGGGTCCGGTCGTCAGATCCGAAGGGCCTCGTCTCTGCAGTGAAGCGACTCGGCCTGCTTTACGAGGTGCGAAAGACGGGCGAGGGACGAGAGTTGGTCGTCACCGGCCCGACCGGGCTCTTTCGAGCGACGCGGCGGTACGGCACCCAGTTCGCACGATTGCTCCGGAGCGTCGCGAAGACCGACGAGTGGCATCTCTCGGCGACTATCGACGACCGCGGCACCGAGCGCGAACTCCGCCTCTCGGACGACGATCCAGTGCGCGTGCCGGGCGTCGAACCACTCGTTGAGGACCGCTACGACAGCGGCGTCGAGGCCGACTTCGCCGCCCGGTTCGAGGCGCTGGATCTGGACTGGGAGCTCGTCCGGGAGCCGGAGCCACTGGCCGCCGGGGCGAGCGTGATGATCCCCGACTTCGCCTTCGACTACCGCTTCGCAGACTTCCGCATCTTCTTCGAGATCATGGGCTTTTGGACGCCGGAGTACGTCGAGACCAAACTCTCGAAACTCGATAGCGTCGAGGACGTCGAACTGCTGGTCGCCGTCGACGAGAGTCTCGGCGCGGGCGAGGAGATCGAGGCCCGCGACCACCGGGCGATTCCCTACTCCGGAACGGTACGGATCAAGGACGTCCGCGACGCTCTACGCCGGTACGAGACGGACCTCGAATCGGCCAGCGCGGCCGACCTGCCCGACGAACTCGTTCCCGAGGCTGACGCCCTCACGCTCGACGAACTGGCCGACCGCCACGGCGTGAGCGTGAGCGCTATCGAGGAGCAATCGTTCCCCGAGCACGAACGTATCGGACGGACGCTGGTGCGTCCGGCGGTGCTCGACGCACTGGCGACCCGACTTGACGCCGGGATGGACTTCGCTGATGCCGAGGAACGGATCACCGAGGCGGGCATCGACGACGCGAGCACCGCCCTCTCGCGTCTCGGCTACCGCGTCGAGTGGGAGGGGCTAAGCGGCGGGACGGTTCGCGAGCAGTAATCGACCGTTCCCGAGGCTCAGCTGTACTGAACGAAGTATTCTGCGACTACTGTCGACGGGAGCGCGTTCACAACACCCGGAACCGTTAACTGATGAGCCACATAGCATCCCGCTATGGTACTGCTGGTTCCGTTCGATGGGTCCGACCTCTCCACGGCCGCGCTGGAACGCGCCCGAGAGTTCGGCGAGTTCACCGACGAGGAAGTCGTCGCGCTCGCGGTCATCCCTCCGGACCCCGAGTTCGCACGAGACCGTGGCTGGCTAGCGCCTGATGAAGCGTTCGACGCGGAGATGATCTGTACGCGTATCCGTCATCAACAGGAGGACGTCGCTCCCGACGCCACCTTCCGCTGCGAGGAGACCGCAGAGACGGATTACCGCGCGACGATCACGACCGATATCACGCGAACGATCCGCCAGGTAGCGGCAGAACTAGAAGCCTCTATCATCTTCATCGGTAGCGAAAACGCCGGCCGTGTCTCGACGCCGCTGACCAGCGTCGGCAATCCGATTTCGGAGGACCCGCACTACGATATTCACATCGTTCGCCACGCGGAGTAATCGTTACTCGATTGCGACCCGTCCGTCAGAATAGAGACTCACTTCGTGGCCGCAGTACACGAACGACACCGAGCAATGTCGCGACGATTCGTCGGTGCGGGTGTTCTCGAACAGTTGGTTCAGGGCGTCCGGATCAATCGCGGTGGCGAGTGGGGGTGATAGATCGCTCGGCCGGGTTCCCTCGCGATCAGCCACGGCTTCGATGATGCGGATGCTCGGGGGCTTGCCGGACACCGCTAGATCATGAGCTGCACGTCCGATTCGGACATGTGCTGAAGCGCGGTTGCAGCGCCAACGCCAGTGGTCACGCCGTCGTAGAAGTCGTCATCGTCGTAATCCATCAGCTCGATCGTCATCTGACAGGCCTGCAGATCGACGCCCTGTTCGAGCGAGAGATCGATCAACTCTTTGATCGTCGCGGTGCCGTTCTCGTCGATCTTGTTGCGCATCATACGCGTCGCCATCGCGTCCATCCCGGGGAGGGCGGCGACTGCGTTCGGCATCGGCATGCTCGGGTTGCCGACCGCGCTCAGTTTGAGGTCTTCCGATTTCTCCTCGTGGAGGATGTCGAGTCCCCAGAACGTATGGAAGACGACGACGTCCCAGCCGAAGGCTGCGGCCGTACTCGCCAGAATCAGCGGCGGGTACGCCATGTCCAGCGTCCCTTTGGTGGAGACGATTGTCATCTGCTTCGTATCGTCGCCCTCGTCGAGGTCGGCCAGAGACTCCTCAGCTCGCCGACGCGCTCGCGAAGGGCTTCCATCTCCGCGGGATCGGGTGTCGTCTCGTCACCGGACGGTGTGGTGCTGTCGGTACTCATGCAGTCTGTTTCACGTAGTGTTTGTACACGTCGTCGGCCTCGACCTGTTCGAGCAGTTCGACACCCGGCGTTCCCTCTGCCCAGCCCTCGATGTCGCTCATGCTACCGGAGTCCGTCGCGAGGACCTCGAGGACCTCCCCTCGGCGAGGCCGTCGATGGCCTGTTTGGTCTTGACGACCGGCATCGGGCAGGACTCTCCTTTCACGTCGAGCGTCTCGGCGATATCGTATTGTGAACTCATAGTTGATCTGCTCTGTATTGGAGCTATTACACAATATCAGACAGATGGATATAAAAGCTCCGGTAATTGTATGCGATATGAACAGCCGCTATTCCAAGGCTATGGAATTATGGAGTGAGATGGCGTATCCTAGCGTAGAAGTCCTCTTGAGCAAAAACCGCAGATTCTCATATTGTATAGTAACTGCACTACTATGCAAACCCTTATGAGGAACCACCCAATATTCTACGGTGTACAACATGGACGACATGGACTTTCCAACGCCGGACGTCGAAGTCGAATCGGTCGACCCCACTGAGTTGAAAGCACAGATCGACGCGGGCGAGTCAGTCACCCTCCTCGACGCGCGTATGACGAGCGAGTACGAGGAATGGCGGATCGACGGCGAGAACGTCGAATCGATCAACATCCCGTACTTCCACTTCCTCGACGACGAGATTCCCGAGGACGTGCTCGATCAGATTCCGGACGACCGCGAGCTGACCGTTCTGTGTGCCAAGGGCGGCGCAAGCGAGTACGTCGCGGGATCGCTGAAAGAACTCGGATACGACGTCGACCACCTCAACAACGGAATGAACGGCTGGGCGCGCGTCTACGAGGCCGTCGAAGTCACCGACTACGACGGTGCGGGGACGCTCCTGCAGTATCAGCGCCCCTCCAGTGGCTGTCTCGGCTACTTCGTCTACGACAACGGCGAAGCCGCCGTGATCGACCCGCTTCGCGAGTTCACCGACCGGTATCTGGAGGACGCCGAGGAGTTGGGCGTCGAACTTCAGTACGCCATCGACACGCACGTGCACGCGGACCACATCTCGGGCGTCAGGAATCTGGCTGACGAAGGCGTCGAGGGCGTCATCCCCGAGTCAGCAGTCGAGCGGGGCATCACCTACGCCGACGACATGACTCTCGCCGCGGACGGTGACGAGTTCGAGGTCGGCGACGTGACCATCGAGACGGTCTACACGCCCGGCCACACCTCCGGAATGACTTCGTACCTGATCGACGACTCGCTGCTCGCGACCGGCGACGGCCTGTTCATCGAGAGCGTCGCGCGGCCGGACCTCGAAGAGGGCGACGAGGGCGCACCCGAAGCCGCGAGCCAGCTCTACGAGTCGCTTCAGGAGCGTGTTCTCACGCTGCCCGACGAGACGCACATCGGTGGCGCGCACTTCAGCGATGCGGCGGAGCCAACCGAGGACGGCACCTACACCGCGCCGATCGGCCAACTCGTCGACGAGATGGACGCGCTGACGATGGACGAAGACGAGTTCATCGAGCTGATCCTTTCGGACATGCCGCCCCGCCCCTCTAACTACGAGGACATCATCGCCACCAACCTCGGCCAGCAGGAGGCCAACGACGAGGAAGCCTTCGAGCTAGAACTCGGCCCGAACAACTGCGCCGCTGCCAGGAATCGCTGGCGGATGACTGATCGGGGATGGTAACCGAACTCGTCGCTCCGGCACTGCTCGAAACACCGTTCCCGGAGGGGATCAGTCGCTACGCCGTCGGTGGCCTGTTCGTTGGCCTCGGCGCGCTCGTCATCTACCTCGGGACCGGGATCAGCGCCGGCGCGAGCACCTTCCTCGAATCAACGCTGTCGTACGTCTCGGATCAATCCCGATTCCAGCAGTATCGGCGCTCGCGGGACTGGCGGATCGTCTTCACCCTCGGGATCATCTCCGGGGCGGCAGTCTACGCGCTCACGTTCCAGTCCGGACTCGTCACGAGTTCGTTGTACACGCCGGGGACGACCGGCACGCTCCGAGAGATCGGCGGTGTGACGGTCTGGCTCACCGACGTCCAGCCGTGGCGGCTGTTCCTCGGCGGTATCTTCGTCGGGGTCGGCACCCGCATCGGGAAGGGCTGTACCTCCGGTCACGGCGTCTGTGGCGTCGGTTCGGCCTCGAAAACGTCGATCATCGGCGTGGCGACGTTCATGCTCGTTGCGATCGGGACCGCTCAGCTAGTGATGGCGCTGGGGGTGAGCCCGTAGTGAGCGAGACCCAAGCGAAGCGCGGGTCTCGGAATTGCGAACGGCGAGGTGACGAGTCGGGAGACGCGAGAGCCGACCACAGAGAGGGTCTCGGAATTGCGAACGGCGAGGTGACGAGCCGTGAGTAGTGCCCGCCACCCGCTGTTCATGCCGCTGATCTACGTCGGTGGCCTGATCTTCGGCTTCGGCCTCGGTTTCAGTCATATGGCCCAACCGGAGGTCGTGTTGAACTTCCTCCAGTTCGAGGACTTCGGCCTGATCTTCGTGATGTTCGGGGCCGCTATCGTCACCGGACTCGGCTTTGCGATCATCCCGCGACTGCTCGACAGCGCACCGCTGACCGGCGACAGCTACGGTCGGCGGCTGAAGTCGTTCGATCGGAACGTCCTGATCGGCGGCTCGATATTCGGCGTCGGCTGGGGCCTCTCGGGGATCTGTCCCGGCGCGGCCTACGCCAGCCTCGGCGTCGGCAACGTGACGATCCTCTGGGCGCTCGCCGGCATGTTCGTCGGCGCGTACCTGCAGGGTGTCTGGCGCAGTCAGAGCGCCGACACCGACGGAGTCGCGACCGGTGCAGATTAAATGAACGCGAGGGGGATCATCACGAGGACCCCGATGACGATACCGGTTCCGAGTTCGACTTTTCCGCCGTACTGAAACTCCGATCCCAGATCCAGCGCCTCCGGAATGAACTCCGTCAGAACGAGATAGATCATCGCACCGGCGGCGAAGCCAAAGCCGAAGGGGAGGAACTGCCGCGCGTAGCGGACGAACGCGAACGCGATGACGGCCCCGATCGGCTGTGGCAGACTGGAAAAGACCGCCCACCAGACCATCTTCCACTCCGAGATGCCCATCGATCGGAGCGGGATGGAGATGGCCGTCCCCTCCGGGATGTTGTGAATCGAGATGGCGATGGTCATGAAGACCGCCAGCAGCGGGACGGTAAAGCCGAGGATCTGCAGGCCGCCTTCGAGGCCGAGGTCGGCAAAGGAGACGCCGACAGCAACGCCCTCGGGGAAACTGTGGACCGTCAAGATCCCGAGGATGAGCACGAGCTTTTTGAAGTCCGCTTCCTCGTACTCCTGGGGATCGATTTCCGCGTCCACGAGCACGTCGTGTGCGACGATGACGAGCAGGACGCCGACGCCCATCCCTGCGATGATTTCCAGTGGGGTCCCCTCCCTGAGTCCCTCTTCGATGAGTCCGAACAGCGACGCCGACACCATGATCCCGGAGGCCAGGCCCCAGAGAACGACGTTGTATCGGTCGCTAATATCGTCGAAGAAGAAAAACGGGATAGCGCCGAGACCCGTCGCCAGCGCGGTGATGAACCCGGCGACAAATACCAACACGAGGTTTTCTACGAGGGCCATTGACACGTTACCTGTCGGACTGACAGTATAAATCGGCAGCGGAACCGACGTGAACGCTCGGTCAGAGCGGTCGATCCAACCGATTCGGCATCGTCTCGTCGAACAACTCGGAGAAGAGTTTCTTCTCGGCGGCCCGGAGATGCTGTGTGAACGTCGTCTGTGAGATGTCCATCATCGATGCGACCTCCTCGCCGCTGTGTTCACGGGGCCAGTCGAAGAAGCCGGAAAAGTACGCAGTCTGGGCCGCTTCTCGTTGCCGATCTGTCAGGGTCGAGGCTAGCTGTTTCCGGAACGCCGCTTCAGTCTGAACGTCTCGCTCGCGCTCGCGCTGTGCGACCAGTGTCAGATCGTCGTATGTCGTCTGGAGTGCGTCGACGACAGTTCGGATGTCGTTCGAACTGCTGACCTGTGCGACTAGCTGGCCACCATCTGTACCGGAGATAGAAAACGACTCGACGCTGGCACCATACTGGGCCAGCGTTGCGACGATGGACCGATCATCGATCATCAGTCGGAACAGCGCACAGTCGTCGTGCGTGTATACGTGCTGGACCGAGCTAATGTGATCGGCCTCGGCCGCATAGGCGGTGACGGTTTCCGGTGTGGTGCCAGTGACAGTGACATACTGGATACGGTCGCCGTCGCCATCACCCACGATCTGTTCTACGGCAACCGTACAGTCAGTTCGGCTGCCAGCGTCGCGAGCGGATCGTCGATAGCGTTCAACTGGAACTCGAGTTCGGTCACGCTGTCGGAGGCGAGTGTCTGCTTGCTTTCGACGGCGCTGATCGCGTCCGCGACCGTCCGGCCGAGTTCCGCGAAGATATCGTGCTTGATCAGGTCGAACGCCTCCGTATCACTGGTCTCTACGACGAGGACACCGTACTCCGCGCCGCGATAGGCGAGCGGCACCACGACGCTCTGGGTCTTTGCTGTCGTTTCCAGCAGGTCGCTCTCGGTGGTGGTGAAAACCGGTTCCTGACTGTCGAGTGCGGTCTCGACCGGCGTTGGCGTCGACGCACACAGCCTCTCGATGTGGTCGTCGAGTGTATCCACGTCGGTGCCGGCCCACGCCCGTGGACTGATCGTCCCGTCGACGAGCCCCCGGTTGCCGATCCACGCGGCATCGAAGAGGTCGGCGCGAACGAACTGCTCGCACACCGCCCGTTCGATCTCGTCGCGGGTCGACGCGGCCACCAGTTCGCGGTTGACGTCGCGGAGGACCCCGTTCGTGTTGTTCAGTAGGGTCAGGCGCTCGTTCTGGTCTTCAATACGGATCTCGCGTTCCTTTCGTTCGGTAACATCGCGCTCGACCGCGACGTAGCGCTCCACCTCTCCGTCGTCGGTGATGGGGGCGATCGTTGTATCGACCCAGCAGAGCTCCCCGACTTCCGTCGGTTGGTGAGTTCACCCTCCCAGACGGAGCCGGATTCGATCTGCTCCCACAGGTCCGCGTAGAACTCCTCGTCGTGTGTTCCGGACTGCCAGAGCCGCGGGTTCTCTCCGAGCACTTCGTCCGGTTCGTACCCCGTAACCGATTCGACGGCCGGATTCGCGTACTCGATGGTGCCGTCCGGATCGGTAAGAAAGATCGCGTGCCCAGCATGTTCGATAGCTTTCCGATAGCCACGCAGGCGGTCGTTGGCCGTCTGTAGCTGTGTTTTGATGGCTTCCTCGCCCTCGACGTATTCCGCGAGGTAGTACACTGTCAGGATAGCGAGGACGCTCACGATGAGGCCCGGGAGTTCTTCGAGACCGGTACTGGCGGTCTGTACCGTGAGGATCTGCCGAAGCGTCATGAAAGACAGTAGAAGCGTCAGAAAGCCAAATCGACGGTCGCGGCTACGAGAGAGCAGCAGAACCGAGTAGCCGACACCGAACAGGCGCAGTCCGATCGATAGGAGGATGATCCAGTTCATCTGTGTCTCCGTGTCCGACTATCGCTCGGACGTAGCCCGTTGATTGTCCGGGTATCTCTTGGTGACACGTTCATTATAAAGGGTGTGCCGGCCTCCTGAATAAATATCTGTGGTCTCTGGCCCGCAGCGCGACACGCCCCGATTCGACGTCTGACACTCCCAACCCAAACAGTATTGGCATCCCCGATATGGGGTGTATAATCAGTCACTACCCGGGTCAATCTGTATTGGTACTGTTCTTTCCATCGGTGTCTGCGTACCTCTACGTGTATGAACCCCAAAACTAACCGGTCGATATTGACCCGGACTGCTGATAGTGTGGCAGCCGGCCACGGGTGGTGGCAATGAGTGGCGTAGACGAGGGAGAGACGCTCCCGGGGATCCCGAACGTGGAGAAAACAGATCTGAACCAGATGGTGGAAAACGAGCGTGTCGACCCACGCGAGGAACTCGCGGACGTCGACGCCGACACCGACCTCGGGATCGCAATGGCCGAGGACGCACAGGCCGTCGCACGCGGTGAACTCACCGGCGACGAGTACTGGGACAAGTACGACGAGGCCGCAGCCCAGGAGTTCGGCACGGCGTATCATGAGACACCGAACCCCGCGGTCGACGCAGGCGATCAGACTATTTCGACGGAAACCGCTGAATCGCTGAGCTGTTCCGTTGGGTCGATGGACACCGTCTCGAAGCAATCAGCGCAGGTCAACGGCGACGAGTCGGACGGGGGAATCGGCGAGGGCGACGAGAAGTGGGGCATGGTGATCGACCTGCAGAAGTGCGTCGGTTGTGACTCGTGTACCGTCGCCTGCAAGGCCGAAAACCGGACTCCTCCGGGCGTCTCGTACAACGTCGTGATGGAAGAGGAACACGGCGAGTTCCCGAACGTGACGCGGACAAACGTGCCTCGTCCGTGCATGCAGTGTGATAACCCACCCTGTGTTCAGGTATGTCCGGTCTCGGCGACGTACAAGATGGACGACGGCGTCGTCAACATCGATTACGACCGGTGTATTGGCTGTCGATACTGCAATATCGCCTGTCCGTACGGCGCGCGGTACTTTGACTTCGGCGAGAACTACGACGACGAGGTCGATGAAGCGGGCGAACTGACGAGCCCGGAGTACGGCGTCGACAGAGGAGCACGTGAAGAGGGCGAATCACCGATCGGTAACATCCGCAAGTGCAGTTTCTGTACGCACCGGCTGGAGCGCGGCGAAGAGCCGGCCTGCGTCGAGACCTGTATCGGGGACGCCCGCAATATGGGCGACCTGGACAACCCCGACAGCGATGTCGCGGAAATGGCCGACTCGTCACGGGCGTTCCAACTGAAAGAAGAGGAGGGGACCGACCCCAACGTCTACTACCTCAAATAGCACGATGGCAACAGAAAGTTCAAACTTCGATTTCGCTCCAGGCTTCTGAAGACAGCCGACTACGAATCGCCTGGTACGTCTTTATCGGCGTCCTGCTTACTGGTGGTGCCTACGCGACGTATCTGCGTATCACACAGGGAATGGCGAGCACGAACCTCACGAGTATCGTACCGTGGGGCGCGTGGGTCGCGTTCTACATCTACTTTGTCGGTCTCTCCGCGGGCGCGTTTCTCGTGAGCACGCTGGCGAACGTCTTCGAGATCGGCATGATGCACCGGATCGATCGGGACGCGCTGTTCGTGGCCATCATCAGCATGGCCGTAGCGTTGCTCTTTGTCTGGATCGATCTCGGGCGGATGGACCGGATGTACTTCCCGTTCTTCTGGCGCCAACTCACGTCGGCGCTCTCGTGGGAGGTCCACGCCTACGTGGCGTACATCGGGATTCTCGTCACGGAGCTCTACTTCTCGATGCGGGTCGATCTCGCCCGACTCGCGACCAGGTTCGGCGGGGCTCGGGGTGTGCTGTATAGACTGCTCGCGCTCGGGCGAGTCGACACGAGCGAGGCCTCGAAAGCCTTCGACCAGCGATGGCTCAAGCGCGCCGGCATCGTCGGCATCCCGCTCGCCATCTTCATGGTGCACGGCGGAACGGGTGTGCTGTTTGCAGTCTCGAAGGCCCGTCCGTACTGGAACAGCGGACTCTTCCCCGTGATCTTCATCATCTCGGCGCTGTTGAGCGGGACGGCGCTGGTGATGATTATCTACGTGCTCCGAACGCGACTGTTCGACGGCGAAGCCGTCGATCCCGACCTGCTCGACCAACTCGCAAAGCTGTTGATGGGCTTCATCATTATCGACGCCGCCCTCACGGCCATCGAGGCACTGATCGCATTCGCGAGTCTTCATCCACACGAGGTGGAGACATGGCTCGTCGTCCTGTTCGGCGAGATGTCGTGGTCGTTCTGGTGGTTCATGGTCGGCGCTGCTGGGTGTTCCCCATGGTCCTGCTCAGCAACCGATCCTGGCGTCGAACCCCGTCAGTGATGGTGCTCGCAGGGTTGAGCTCCGTCATCGGAATCGTGGCGGTACGGTTCAACATCGTTATCCCGGCACAGATTATCCCCGTGATGGAGGGCTTACCACACGGATCGTACTTCCCCACACTCGTCGAGTGGGGAACGAGCATCGGCATTATCGGCGTCGGCTTCCTGCTCTTCACGCTCGGTGCGGAGCTGCTTCCGCTGACGCCGCTTTCTGGAGGTGACCACGAATGAGTACCAACGATTCGGAAGACCGCGCCCAGGTTTCACGGCGTGACTTCTTCAAGGCAGCCGGGAGTATCGGCCTCGTCGCAGCAGCCAGCAACGCTGCGGTGAACGTAGATATAGATGACCTGTGGACGGACGACGAGCACCACTACGTCGGCGACGAGTACGGCGAGTACGGTGCGAGCGACGTGATCCATACGACCTGCGGCCAGTGTAACACGTTCTGTCCGATCAAGGTGCAACTCGCGGACGGGAGCGGCACCGGCGAGTACAGTTCACTGGTCCGGAAGCTTGCCGGGAACCCGTACTCGTTCCTCAACACGCAGCCGTTCTCGCAGGTTCCCTACGGAAGCGACCCCGAGGACGTGGCGATGGGCGACGTCGAGGGGAGCGGCGATGTCGACGAAGACCGGTGGTCGCTGTCCGGCGGGCGGATCTGCCTGAAAGGACAGGCCGGCATCCAGACGGCCTTCGACAGCTACCGCGTCCGCGAGCCGATGAAACGCGTCGGCCCGCGCGGTTCCGGAGAGTGGAAGACGATCTCGTGGGAGCAGGCCGTCGAGGAGATCGTCGAGGGCGACGACGACCTCGGCCACCCCGGAGTACGAGAGATGTGGTCACACGCCCCTCAAGACGAGGTCATGAGCGACTGGGAGGCCGTCAAGAACGACGAGATGGCGAAAGCCGACTTCGACGAGAAGTGGGACCACAGCCTCATCGACACCGACCACCCCGACCTCGGGCCGAAAGCCAACCAGATCATCGATGTGGGCGGCTTCCGGCGCAACTTTATCCGCAAGCGACTCTGGAAGCAGGGTCTTGGTTCGGTCAACAGTTTCCACCACGCGGGGACCTGTGGGTTCTCCAGTGTGATGGGCAACGTCCGGTCGTACAACAGCAAGAAGAAACGCCAGTACCCCGACATCGAAGAGGCCGAGTATATTCTGGTGTGGGGGACGAACCCGCTGGTCGCCAACAAGGGACCGACGTGGCTCGCCCCGAAACTGACGAACGCCATCGAAGCCGGCACACGGATGGACGTGGTCGATCCGCGGCTCTCGAAGACAGCCGAGAAGGCCGATACCTGGGTTCCCGTCGAGCCAGGTGCCGACGGCGCTCTGGCACTCGGGATGGCCCGATGGATCCTCGAACACGACCGCCACGATCTGACCTACCTCCAAAACCCCTCTGAGGGCGCCGCACAGTCCGACAACGAACCGACCTGGAGCGACGCGACCCATCTTATCCTCGTCGACGAGGAAGGTGCCCCAAAGGCGAGTGCCGCCGACCTCGGCCTCGTGGCAGCCGATGCCGAGACTGCCGACGACTTCGTGGTCGTCGACGCCGAGTCCGGCGAAGCCAGGCCCGCCAGCGAAGTCGAGACCGCCGTGCTCGATGCGGATGTGACAGTGAACGGTGCCAGTGTCGAGAGCGTCTGGAGCCAGTACCGCGACCGCGTCTACGAGCACACCCTCGAAGAGTACGCCGAGATGGCCGGCGTGTCGACCGAACGGGTCGCGGAGGTCGCTGACGAGTTCACCAGCCACGGGAAGCGGGCGGCCATTATGGCCTACCGCGGCCCGGCGAAACATACGAACGGCTTCCACAACACGCGGGCCATCGCAACGCTCCAGCATCTCATCGGCAACTACGACTGGAAGGGCGGGCAGATCACCCCCTACGCCGGCTACGACACGATGTCCGGCCGGTACCAGCTGGGCCAGGTGCCGGACGGCTACTCGCCGTGGGGTATCCCCCTGACCCGTGGCGGTATCAACTACGAGGACACCACGCTGTTCGACCGTGACGACGGCTACCCTGCTAAACGGCCCTGGTTCCCCGCGGCACCGGCACAGGCCACCCAGGAAATCTACGGCAGTGCGGCCGACGAGTACCCATACGGCATCAACGCGCTGTTCATCCGGCCGTACTCGAACAACCACGTGATGGCCGTCGCCGGCGGCGACCAGATCCCGCCGATCCTGCAGGACACCGACACCATCCCGCTGGTCGTCGCCTCGGATACGGTGATCGGCGAGACCAGCAAGCACGCCGATTACATCCTGCCGGAGCCGACGTATCTCGAACGCTGGGAGAACTTCGGAACCTACCCGAACAAGCGACTGGCCGACGAGAAGATCAGCCAGCCCGCAATCTCGGTCGTCCCGGACGCCCGGCCGTTCGAGGACGTGCTCATCGACATGTGGAAGAAGCTTGACCTGCCCGGCGTCGGCGAGGAATCGATCCCGGACGCCGACGGCGACCTGTGGCCGCTCCATCAGGCCGAGGACTTCTACCTCAAACTGGCGGCCAACATCGGCTACTCCCGCGACCCGGTTTCGGACGCCACCCCGGACGAACGACGGGTGTTCCGTGAGAGCCACGAGAAGGGCCTCGGTGAGGCGTTCGACCTCGGGCGCTGGCAGCAGGCGGTCACCGACGAGGAGTGGGCGAAGGTCGTCACCGTGTTGAACCGCGGCGGTCGGTTCGAGGAACCGACCGAGGACTACGCCAGTGCGTTCGAGGAATACGGCCACGACTACGACTACGCCGGCCGTCGTGACGACACGAACGCCTACGACGGCGAGCACATGCGGTACAAACTCGGTTCGCGGGTGAACTTCTACAGCGACGCCGTGGCGACGGGGAAACACTCCTTCACCGGCGATCGCTTCGATCCGCTACCGAAAGTCGACGACGTGAAACACTACAACGGTGACGTGCAGGCCGCCGTCAGCGGCGACGAGGAGAGCGATCGACCGCTACAGTTGATCAACTGGAAGCCGCGAACACAGGGAATGCACCGGACACAGAACAGTCCGTGGCTGCGCGAGACGCGTCCCGAGAACCCGCTGTGGATCAACTCGCAGGACGCCGACGAGCGCGGCATCGAGAACGGCGACGATATCGTCATCGACGCCGGCCGCAAGACTGTCGAAGGAATGGCAATGGTCACGGGCGGTATTCGGCCCGGCGTTGTCGGTGCGATGTGGGGCTGGGGTCGGACCGGTGACGGGGCGACGGCCGAAACGGTCGACGGCGAAACGCGGTCGCCGGCAGAGGCCGACGGTCACAGCTCCTACCAGTTCGACGAACCGATGGTCGAGGAGGCCGGATACGCGAAAGGCCGTGACGCCGGCTTCGCGATCAACCATCTCCAGCCGTTAGACGAGGAACTCGGTGATACCGGGCTCTCGGATCTCGTGGGCGGGAGCAACGCGCAGTACGACGCCTTTGTCGAAGTGGAGCAGCGGTGATTCGGATGCCCGAAAGCACCGATATCGACGACGGCAGTGAGTCACCGCTGGCGGCCGACGATTCGACGGTAGCTGACGACCCGGACGCTCCCGCCATGGCGACGGCACGCGCTCGCCTGTACGGCCTGCTGGCCGCGACGTTCGACGGCGAGACGGAGACGACCGCGACCGCGCTCGAACAGGAGACGTTCGCGGCCGTCGCCGACGTGTTCCCGGTCGACATCGAGACGGCCGACCTGCGCGGGAACGACCACGACGCCGACTCGCTAGCCATCGGCTACGACAACCTGTTCGTCGTGCCGGGGAGTCACTACGTTCCCCCGTTCGCGTCGGCCCACGCGACCGACCCGAGCGAGGAGTTCGAGTCCGACTCACGCCATCATACCGCCGGCGAGGCGGGTGAACTCCTCGGCGACCCGGCCGCCGAGATGGCGCAGTTGTACGCAGCCGTCGACTTCCAGCCCGAGCGTGGCGGCGACATTCCGGACCACCTCTCCGCCTACTTCGAGTTCATGCGAGCGCTCTGTGAGCGCGAAGCGACGCTCGTCGAGGACGGGCATGAGCGCGACGACGCCAGCCTCGACGCCGTCCGTGAACTCCAGCAGCAGACGCTCTCACGACTGGGGTGGCTCGATCAGTTCGAGGAGGCCGTCGCGACCCGTGACTCGGCCGAAGGCGTCTTCGCCGCGATCACTCGTCTCGCCCGGACGTTCACCGCGTGGGACGCCCAGGAGGGCGTCCAGACCGACCGACAGACATCCGAAACACCCTCGTAATCCAACAGTTCAATGACATCCACTGATATCTCCGAAGCCGACCTGCGTGATCGCCTCCGAACCGTCGAAGATCCGGCGCTCGACACAGACATCGTCAGCGCTGGACTCCTCAGAAACCTCTCCATCGAGGACGAAACCGCGTCCATCGAACTGGCACTCGGCGCACCGCACGCGCCGGACGAGTCCGCCATCGCGGACAGCATTCGAGCGGTCGTCGACGAGGCAGGGCTCGACGCAGCGCTCTCGGCCAACGTCCCCCTCTTCGACGAGGCGGAGTCGTCGGTCTTGCCGGGCGTCAGAAACGTGATCGCCGTCGCATCCGGAAAGGGCGGCGTCGGCAAGAGTACCGTCGCGGTCAACATCGCGGCCGGACTGTCCGACCGCGGTGCGAACGTCGGACTGTTCGATGCGGACGTGTACGGGCCGAACGTCCCGCGGATGCTCGGCGTCGACACGGATCCCACGGCGACGACCGTCGACGGTGAAGACCGGATCGAACCGCCGACTGCCCACGGACTCGAACTGATGAGCGTCGGCCTGATGATCGACGACGACGATCCGGTGGTCTGGCGCGGTCCGGTCGCCCAGAACACGCTTACCGACCTCTTTACCGACGTCTCGTGGGGATCGCTCGACTATCTCGTCGTCGACCTTCCGCCGGGGACGGGCGACGTACAACTGACCGTGCTCCAGCATCTCCCCATCACGGGAACGGTCGTCGTTACGACGCCCCAGTCGGTTGCTGTCGACGATACCCGTCGCGGCGTCGAGATGTTCGCCGAGTACGAGGCCAACGTGTTGGGCGTGGTCGAGAACATGAGCGGATTCGCCTGTCCGAACTGCGGAGACACCCACGACATCTTCGGCGACGACGGCGGTCGGGAACTCGCCGACGCGGTCGACGTCCCATATCTCGGCTCGCTCCCGCTCGATCCGGCGATCCGGGCCGGTTCAGATACCGGTGAACCGATCGTTCGTCAGGACACCGGCGAGACTGCGGCGGCGTTTCGGGATCTGGCAGCAACCGTGGCCAACAAAGTCGGTGTCTTGCGCCGCCATCACCGACAGCAGTCGGCTACTGGGGCCGGTGACTGAGCCTGCAGACGGCGGGCAGTGACGATGCGCTCGCGGCGCTGCCTCTGGTCGTTCTCCCCGCGGGACACAGTCGTCGGTTCGGTATCGTCGGCGCTGGTAGACGGCGAGAAGAGGAGCCACAGCGGTTTCGAGCCCCCGATCAGGCTGATTCGACGGCGACGTCTATCGGCGTCTCGTTGACGACGTTGTCGGTGATGGGACAGCGCTCCTCGATCGCGGCCATCCACTCGTCGAGCGTCGCCTGATCGGCATCCGAGACGACAGAGACCGTGACGTCGAGATCTTGCAGGCCGGGGCGGGCGTCGGATTCCTCGCCGCGATAGGTTGAGTAGTCGACGCCGCCTTCGAGTTCGACGGTCATCTCCTCGATGTCGATATCCATGTCCCGGGCGACCATCGTCCCGGTCGAGTTCAGACAGCCGATGATCGAACCGAGGAAGTACTCGACGGGGTTGACGTCCTTCCCGACGACGAACTCGGCGTCGCCGGTGTCTACTTCGATCCGCTTTGGGCTCATTCGTGTGCCGGTCAGTTTGTACGTGGATAGCTCGTTTGAGTCTGTCATCGATCTACTGGTTGTTCAACCGTCTGTGGCTTAAGTCTTGTCCGAATTACACAATTCTGACAACGGCCGATGGGCTGGTCCCGTTCGACCGCTCAGACCAGGGTGATCCCCGTCGACGACCAGCGATGCGCCCGTAATGAACGCCGCCGGCTCCGACGCGAGGTAGGTGATCGCACTCGCCAGTTCTTCCGGGTCGCCCTGTCGGCCGACCGGCGTCATGTTCACGGCGGCTTCGATCTCCTCGTCGGCCGAGACGCGCTCTGCGGCACCGGTATCGATCATGCCGGGCACGATGGCGTTCATCGTGATCCCGTCCGGGCCCAGATCGATCGCAGCGCTTCTGGTAAAGCCCACGACACCCCCTTTGCTGGCGGCATAGTGTGAGAGGTCGCCGGACCAGCCAACGCGGCCGCCGGCCGCCGACGAGACGTTGACGATCCGGCCGTACTCCTGATCGCGCATCACCGGCAAGACTGCTTTCGTACAGTTGAACGTCCCCGTGAGGTTGATATCGATCACCTGCTGCCAGTCTGCGGGCGTCATCTCGTCGAGCCCGGCCGTCGGGAAGATCCCCGCGTTGTTAACGAGCACGTCGACCCGGCCGAACTCGTCGAGGGTGTCCTCAACGACAGCCTCTGCCTGCTCGTAGTCTGTAACGTCCAGTTCGCGCACGAGCGCAGTGCCTCCGTTCTCCTCGATTGCCTCGCCGACCGTCTCGCGCTCGTCGATGACGTCCGTGACTACGACGCTCGCGCCCTGCTCGGCGAGCAACATAGCAGTCGCTTCACCGATTCCCCGTCCTGCTCCCGTTACGATCGCTACCTGGGTATCGAAATCGAGCATTGTGTTCGGAGCTACGACGGGTCCCAGTATAACCGCCTGGGGCGGGTCGTCGGTCCGGACGGAGAAACCGCTCGTTACGGCTGTACTCCGGAAAAAACGTCCCGATCAGGCGGTGCGGTCCGGCGGAACGAGCATCACGTTTCCGTCCGCACGAGCGACGATGTCCTCGGAGACGCTCCCGAGCAGGAGTCGGCGCAAGCGGCTATGGCCACGCGAACCAAGCAGCGTCGTCGTCGGCCGATACTCGTCTTCGGCGGCGAGAATCTCGTCGGCGGGGTCGCCCTGTCTGAGGTCGGTTCGGGTTTCGATTCCCCAGTCTTCAAGGCGCTCGGCGAGCGCCGCGAGTTCGGCTTCCGGATCCTCGCCCTCGCTGAGTCCGGGGTCTTTCGGCGTCCCGACGTGGACGAGCGTCGCCTCCTGAGTAGCGTGGCGAAGGTACGAGAACGACTCGAAGGCGCGCTCGGCGTTGGCGGAGAAGTCCGTCGCGAACAGCATGCGCTGGAAGAGGTGTTCGCGGAGCACTTCGGGGTCGTCCGCGGCGCGTTCGATCCGGTTGACGACCAGCGGGACGACGGTCGTGCGGGCGAGGTTCCGGGCCGTCGAGCCGATCACGCGGTTTTCGAGCGGGCTTTTCCCCCGCGACCCGACGATGGTCAGGCCCGCGCCGACGGTCTCGGCGACGCCGTTGATCCGCCGGTGTGGCGTCCCGCGCACGACGTGGGTTTCGACGTCGAACCCGGCCGACTCGATCACGCTCCGATAGCGGTCAAGGCCCCGCTTTCGCCGTTTCTCAAAGTCGATCCCGGGCATCCCCGCGTGGACGTTCGCCGGGATGACAGTTACGAGATGCATCTCCTCGACGCCGATCCGGCCGAGACAGTTCAGACAGGTCTCGCTCTCGATCGTCGCCTCGCTCGCCGCAGAGAGGTCCGTCGCAAGTACCGCTTTCATACCCAGTCATACGGATGGCGGGTATAATATTGTTTGGTTTAACCATTATTGTGGTTCCTGTGGGATGCCGAATGAGACCCGTGGGTGTGGTAATCGGCCCGTGGTAACAGGACACACGGGTGTTGGTTCGCGCCTATGGCGCGCGGTTTCGACTGACAGGCTCCAGTGTGCTGGTGGGCTATGCTGTATATTTGCATACGTTATCAAAATATATGCGTTGGTTAGGCGTCGGATAGCTGGCTGTAATATTGTATGGATATCCCACAAGCGTTATACACTCCCTCCGAGTAGAGGGTATTGAAGAGAATGACCCGAACACGCGAAACACAGGGGTGGACGATATGATCGACGTGATCACACTTCCCGAATACGTGCAGGCGGCGATACTCATCGGGGTAGTACTGGCAGAGGCAGTTGCGTTCTATGCTGGCTACGGAGCGCTCGAAGACGTACTCGCTCCCGCGATAATCGAAACTATAGAGCAAATCTAACCTATGGAGGTACTCGGACTCGGACTCGAGTTGCTGGTCCTGTTTGTCGGCTTCGGCTTCATGGTCGGGGTCTTCTTCGGTTTCTTCGGGATGGGCGGCTCGTTTCTGGTCACGCCGGCACTACTGATCCTCGGCTATCCGGCGCCGGTAGCGATCGGTAGCTCGATGGCGTTCGTCTTCGGGACGGCTGTCATCGCGACGATGAAACACCACGACGTCGGCTCTGTCGACTACAAACTCGGAGCGCTGATGTTCGTGGGTATCGCCGTCGGGATCGAGATCGGCAAGTACGGTGTGCTGGCACTGGACGCGCTCGGACAGGCGGAACTGGTCGTGGGCAGCGTCTACATCCTGTTGCTGGCCGCGATCGGCGTGCTGTTCGTGCGGAGTGCACTCCAGCAGGACGACGACGGCGACGACGAAGCGGAGTCCGATCCCGACGATATACCCGAGATAGCCAAGACGATCAAGTCCTACAACATCCCGCCGATGGTGACACTCACTGACGGCTCTAAAGCGTCCATGTGGACGATCACCGGCGTTGGCGGTGGTGTCGGCGTCGTCTCCGGCTTTCTCGGGGTCGGCGGCGGCTTTATTCGGATGCCCGCAATCTACTACCTCATCGGCGTCCCGCTGGCGGCGGCCGTTGGGACGAGCCTCTTCGGTGCGCTGATGTCGGGCGCCGTCGGTGCCTTCTCGTACGGACTAGACGGCGTCGTTAACCTCGGTGTCGTCACGGCGCTACTGGCGGGGAGTGCCCTCGGTGCTCGGATCGGATCGGCGTCGACCGCCTACGTCGACGAGAGCGACGTGACTATCTACTTCGGCATCATGCTGTTGCTGGCGAGCGTCGCGGTCGCCTTTGGCGAACTCGCCTCCTGGCTCTCGATACCGATCCTCGATACCGTGAGTTTCGTTCTGCTCCTCGGCTCCTCGGCGTTTGTCACCGTCGTGATCTTCTACTACGGTGCACAGGCGATCAGGGAGAACGGCCGAACAGCAACAGCCTCGCCGGGAGGGAACGATTGATAGGCTTGGATTACCCAGACACATTAGCGATGTGGGCTCCGCTCCCTCGAAACCCGGACGCGCTGCGACTGTCGATAGCCGTTTGCTCGGGTGAACGACGATGAGTCTCGTCCCAGTGGTCGCTCTCGTCCTCGCTCTTGGGGTTGCGTCCCGTGTGCTTGGAGACCACTTTCGACTTCCAAGTGTCCTGTTTCTGATCGTGGCTGGCGTCCTGATCGGCCCCGAATTCCTCGGGATCGTCTCACGCGAGACGTTCGGCGGCGGCCTCACCACGATGGTCGGTGTTAGCGTCGGGATTATCCTCTTTGAGGGAGGGTATCATCTACATCTGGACAAAATCCGGGAAGCGCCGGATGCGCTGTTGCGATTGATTACTATCGGTGCGGCGATCACGTGGTTCGGCACTGCCGCGGCCGTCATCGTGTTTCTCGACACCAGCATCGAGGTCGGCCTGCTCGTCGGTGCCCTGCTGATCGCCACCGGCCCCACGGTGATCGGCCCGATTCTCAACGTCGTCACCGTTCGTGGCCACGTCGGTGCGCTCCTCGAAGGGGAGGGTGTTATCAACGACGTCACGGCCGCAATCCTGGCTGTCGTCGTCTTCGAGGTGCTCGTACTTGGCGACGGTAGCCTGTCCTTCTTCCTTTACGACTTCGGGCTACGCCTCCTGGTCGGCTTTACGAGTGGCGCGCTCGTTGCAGGCGCGATCTGGGTGTTGCTCACCCGGAGTGATATCGGCCCGGATACGGCCGCGTTGCACGCCAGGCTGATCGTACTCGCCGGAATCATCGTCTCGTACGGCGCTGCCGAGGTCGTCGCCAAGGAGACCGGAATCGCCGCTGCGGCGATGGCGGGGTTCATCCTCGGCAACGTCGATCTCCCCCACCACGAGGAGGTCATCGACTTCCTCGACGATCTCTCGGTCGTCGTACTCTCGTTCGTGTTCGTGGCACTGGCCGCCCTGATCGACTTCGGCGACATACTCGCGCTGGGGTGGCGGGCATCGCCATCGTCGTGGCGATCACGGTGGTGTTGCGGCCCGCGGTGATCTACCTATCGACGACGAACGAGCGGTTCACGCGCAACGAGCGAATGTTCCTGAGCGCGGTCGGGCCGCGTGGCATCATCCCGGCAAGCGTTGCGACGCTGTTTGCCCTCGAACTGAAGTACTCGGCCAGGGAGAGGCGGCCCAGTTGCTGGCAGGTACAGTCTTCCTGATCATCTTCGCGACGGTGATCCTGCAGGCCGGGCCAGCACGACAGATCGCGGACTACCTCGACGTATCACCAATGCGCACCATCATCATCGGCGCGGGACGGGTCGGCCTGTCCCTCGCAGAACGACTCGAACAGGACGGAGAGAACGTACTGGTTATCGACAACGATCCCGACGCTGCCGAGCGATCACGCGAGAGAGGCTTCCGGACTATCGAGGGCGACGGCACCGATTCGGCGGTCCTCCGGAAAGCGGACGCCAACCGCGCGAAGACGGTCGTCGCGACGACGCCCGACGACGACGTCAACCTCCTCGCGTGTCAGCTTGCGAAGACGACGTTTGACGTCGAAAAAGTCGCCTCGAGGGTCAACCAGCCGGACAACGTCGACGCCTTCGAGTCGCTCGGCGTCCGGGCAATCGACCTCTCGATGGCGACGGCCTGGTCGCTCGAAAACGTGCTCGAACGACCGTCGTTGTCGGGCTGGATGAACGAACTCGGCCGGACCGGCGACGTTCAGGAGATCGAGGTCACGGCCCAGGATCTGGTCGGGAAGACCATCGCGGAACTCAACGCGCAGATCCCGGAGGGCTGTATCGTCGGCCTCCTGACCCACGCGAACGGAAAGACGGAGGTTCCGACGGGCGATCACGAACTCGCCAAGGGTGATCTGATCACGTTCCTCGGTCAGACGGATGCGGTCGACCGTGCAGTCAAGCGGTTCCACCCCCACGACTGAGCGGTTCAGGGTCGCTCATTGGGATTGTACAATATTCACAAAACCTTATGTCCGTCCGGTCCCATCCTACTGATATGCCTAACTCGATGGCGGAACAGCTTCAGCAGGATATGGCGTGTGAGGGCCTGCTAGAGTGCATTCACGGGCTCAAGCAGCTCGACAAGGACTGTTACAGAGAGCTAGTAGAGAGCGAGGAACCGCTGACGATCGACGAGATCGGCGAGCGCGTCGACCGCGAGCGCTCGACGGCGTACCGCTCGATCCAGCGGCTACTCAAGAGCGGTTTCATCCAGAAAGAGCAAGTAAACTACGACGACGGTGGCTACTACCACGTCTACTACCCCACCGATCCCGAGAAGATCGCTGACAACATGCAACGGATGCTCAACGACTGGTACGCGAAGATGGGCCAGCTCATCCAGGAGTTCGAGGACAAGTACGAACACGCCGCCGATGAGCCGGTTGTGACGAGCGAAAGCACGTCGTGACCGGCACGTCCGAATCGGTCCCACGAACAGAACTCGTAGCGACGACGCTCGAACTCGTCGCCCACGACACCACCAATCCGCCGGGAAACACTCGTGACATCGTCGAGTGGATCGAGACTGAGTTCACCGATGCCGGCATTCGGACCGAGCGGTTCGCAGTCGACGACCGGAAACCGAACCTTCTCGCAACGATACCCGGTCAGAGCGAGACGACGCTTCTGTACAGCGGTCATCTCGACACGGTGCCGTACGATCCGGACGGCTGGTCGTTCGACCCCCACGGCGAACGTGTGGACGACCGGCTTTACGGCCGCGGGACGACCGATATGAAGGGATCCGTCGGAGCGATGATCGCCGTCGCACGCCACTATGCTACCGCCGAGACGCCGCCACCGGTGACGCTTTCGTTCGCGTTCGTCAGTGACGAGGAAGTCGCAGGCGACGCGGGCGTAACCGCTCTTCTCGACGCCGATCGGCTAGACGCGGACGCCTGCGTGATCGGCGAACCGACAGCTACGGGCGGCGTCCCGTCGATCACGGTGGCCGACCGCGGGAGCATCTGGCTCACGCTCGAAGCGGTCGGCGAAGCGGCCCACGGCTCTCGCCCGATGCTCGGCGAGAACGCTATCGACCGACTCTGGGGTGCGATCGAGTCGGTTCGAGGGGACTCTCGGAGCGCGAGTTCGATCTCCCGTCCGGCGTCGAACCGATCGTCGCCGAATCGATCGAGTATTACGCTGAATCGATGGGGCGACAGACCGCGCAGCGCCTGTTCGAGCATCCGACCGTGAATCTCGGGACGATCGATGGCGGGGAGAACGTCAACAGCGTGCCGCGTGCGGCGAGCGCACAGTTAGACGTACGGCTTACCGCGGGCGTCGAGACGTCCACCGTCCTCGACGAGATTCGGGACTGGATCGGCGACCACGAGGGAGTACAGATTGCGGACGTCTCCTGGAGCGTCGGAAGCTACGAGGCACCCGACACCCCGCTGGTCGGGGCAGTCGGAGACGTCGCCGAAACAGTGCTCGGCAGGCGGGTCTATCGGCGGAGCGCGACGGGCGGCGGCGACGCGAAACAGTTCCGTGAGGCTGGCATCCCGACCGTCGAGTTCGGCGTCGGAACCGACTCCGTCCACGGCTGTGACGAGTACACGACAGTCGAGGCGCTCTCCACGATGGCCGAGACGTATCGCCGTCTGCCCGCGGCGTACGCCTCTACCGAGTGAGTCGCCTGTACACTGGTATCTTTTCACACGCCGGCGCTTATAGTATTGTACAAGATTTGCAAAACACTTATGTCCCGGTGACCCGTACATATTGTTGATGACAACAGACACACGAAGTGAAACGGATACTGCGTCACCGAGTGAGCCGGTTCAGATCGAGGGAACGAGCCACCTCGACGAGCTCGTTGCGGAGCAGGACGTCGTTCTCGTCGACTTCTACGCGGACTGGTGTGGCCCCTGTCAGATGATGGAGCCGTCGATCAAGAAACTCGCTGCAGAATCCGACGCGACGGTCGCGAAGGTAGACGTCGACGCCCGGCAGCAGCTGCCAGCGCCTACGGCGTCCGCGGCGTTCCGACGTCGGTGCTGTTCGCAGACGGTGAGCAGGTCGACCAGCAGGTCGGAATGATCCCCGAAGAACGACTCTTCGATCTGGTCGAAGGCTACACCGACGAATGAGCGAGGTTCAGGACGTCGTTATCGTCGGCTCAGGTGTCGCCGGACTCTCGGCGGCGGTGTACACCGCTCGTGCCGACCTCGATCCGCTCGTCCTGGAAGGGCCAGAGCCGGGCGGCCAACTGACGCTCACGACTGACGTCGAGAACTATCTCGGCTTCCCCGAGGGCGTCGGCGGGATGGAACTGATCCAGAACGGCAAAGAGCAGGCCGAGCGCTTCGGCGCGGAGTTCGAGCACGGCACCGTCGAGACCGCCAGTGTCGAGGACCGACCGATCGAACTGGGACTCTCGAACGGCGACGTGCTCCGAACGCGCTCGCTGGTCGTCGCGACCGGTGCGAGCGCCCGCTGGGTCGGTGCCGAAAACGAGGACGAACTGATGGGCTACGGCCTCTCGACGTGTGCGACCTGTGACGGTGCCTTCCACCGGGGCGACGACGTGCTCGTGATCGGTGGGGGCGACAGCGCGATGGAGGAGGCGCTCTTCCTCGCGAAGTTCGCCGACACCGTCACCGTCGTCCACCGGCGCGGGGAGCTACGTGCCTCCGACATCATGGCCCAGCGCGCCCGTGAGAACGAGAAGATCGAGTTCCGCTGGAACGCCGAACTACTGGCGATCCATGGCTCGCAGGACGATGGTGTCACGGCGGCGACGCTCGTGAGCCACCCCGACGGTCACCCCACGGAGAAACTCGGCGACGGCGTCCGCGAACGCGCCGCCGCTGGGGAACCCCTGCACGCGCTCGGGGACGTCCAGGCCGAGCGCGTAGACGTCGGCGGCATCTTCTACGGCGTCGGTCACGTCCCGAACACCGACTTCCTCGCGGATACGCCGGTCGACCTCGATGCGGACGGCTACGTCGAGACGACGGGCGGGATGACTACCGACACCGGCGTCGAGGGCGTCTTCGGCGCGGGCGACGTGATGGACCCCGAGTACCGGCAGGCGATCACGGCGGCAGGGACCGGAAGTATGGCCGCGCTGGACGCCGAAACATGGCTCGAGAGCGAAGCCGTCGCAGAGGCCGACCCCCAGCCAGTCGAAGTGCAGGCGGACGATTAGACCGGCCCGCTCGATACGGATTCGGACGGTCGGAGAGATCCGAGCGGTAACCATTAGACGGCGGCCCCGAATTATCGGACCATGGACTACGACACACTCCGGGCGGACATCCCCGCTCTCGAACGCGGCATCTACTTCAACACTGGCGCGGGGGCCCAGCCCACGCCGCGTCGTCGATGCCGTCGAGTCGGCACTGGAATCCCACGAGTACGAGACGCCGGTCTCGAAGGGGATGTACGGCCCGATGGGCGAGCGACACGAGTCGACGAAGTCGGCCGTCGCCGACCTGCTTGGCGCGACCCCCGAAGAGATAGCGCTCACCCAGAGCACGACCGACGGGATCAACCGCGTCGCGGGCGCGCTCGACTGGGACGAAGACGACGTCGTCGTCCGGACCGATCTCGAACATCCGTCGGGCATCCTGCCGTGGCGGAAACTCGAACGCAGGCACGGTGTCGACGTCAGAGTGCTCGAAACCGAGGCCGGCCGACTGGATATCGAGGCGGTCAAAACCGCCGCAGAAGACGCGACGCTGTTCGTTCTCAGTTCGATTACGTGGACTCACGGCACCCGCCTGCCGGTCGGAGAGATAGTCGACATCGCTCACGACGCCGGTGCGGCAGTGCTGGTCGACGCCGTCCAGTCGCCGGGCCAGACCGTGGTCGACGTCGAGGGGTGGGGTGCGGACTTCGTCGTCGGTGCCGCACACAAGTGGTTGCTCGGTCCTTTCGGGGCCGGCTTTCTCTACGTCCGCTCCGGCGCGGAACGCGACATGCTCCCCTCAGCGATCGGCTACCGGAGCGTTACCGAGGCAACGGCTCACGATTACGAATACCACACGGGCGCAGGGCGCTTCGAGGTCGGGACCACGAGTCCCGCGCTGTACGCCGGACTCGAAGAGGCGATTGCGCTCCACAACGAGTTAGGGGTCGACGCCATCGAGTCACGCATCGAGACGCTCACCGACCGCCTCAAAACGGGACTGCCGGACGAGCGCTTACTGAGCCCCCGAGCGTTCGAATCCGGCTTCGTGACGGTCGCCACAGACGACCCCGAACACGACGTCGAGCGTCTGGCAGAAAAGGACATCCGCGTTCGTGACCTGCCCTATCCCGAGGCAATTCGGGTGTCCGTCCACGCGTTCAACACGCGCGATGAGATCGACCGACTGCTCGAACTATTATAAACCGACTCCTCGCATTCACCGACTGTTCTGGAGTTCGCGCTGCCGGCCTTTCGGCATCATCGAGCGGAACTCGTCGTGGACGTACAGGCCCACACCGAGCGGTTCGCGTTCGTCCGCGACCTGGTGGGCCGCGATCAGATATCCCCAGTCACCGTCCCAGTCGAGTTCCTGATCCTCGCCGGTGAGAAACGCGTGTGCCGCCTCCTCCGAGAGTTCGATGACGTTCTTGGTCGCCGCGCGTCCGAACCGCTGTGCGGCGTCTGTCGTCGGTTTCCAGTGTTCCTGTCGGGTCCGTAGAAACGTCATCCCGAGCCCTTCGATGCGGGTGGGCGACGGAATGTCGTCGGCAAAGATCCAGATCTTTCCGGCCCCTTTCTCCCAGAAGGTGTACGCCTCGAAGGTCCCGGCTGGAAGGTCAAAGCGAGTCTGCCACCAGTCGATGACCTCCTCGCGGGTGGCCCGTCCCTTGACCTCCCGTTCGTCTGCCGTCGCCGGGAGTCGGTCGAAGCGGTCGCCGACGTTCTCGCTCATCGGCCCACCTCCAGCGTCGCACAGAAGAACCCGCCAGTGTCGTTGTGATGCGGGTAGATCCGGGCGGCCTTCGCGACGTCCGGATCGAACTGCTCGCCCTCGAACTCGGTGACACCGGGGGCGTACTCCAGCGGGATGTCCTGCTCGACGATCCGACAGTCCTCCTTGTCGAGGACCTGATCGAGGACGCGCTCGTTCTCCTCGGGCGCGAACGTACAGGTCGAGTAGACGACCCGCCCGCCGGGGGTCGTCGCCTGAATCGCGCGCCGGAGGATCCCCTGCTGGATGCCGGCGACGCTTTTGACGTGGCCCAGCGACCACTCGTCGAAGGTATCCGGGTTCTTCCGGATCGTTCCCTCACAGGAGCAGGGTGCGTCGACGAGCGCGCGGTCGAACGCGTCGACGCGCCGGTCGTCCTCGCTCCCCTCGCCGAAGGGCTTCAGCGAGAAGTTTCTGGCGTCCTGATTCGTTACGGCCATGTTCGTCACCCCGAGTCGTTCGGCGTTGAATCGGAGCGCCGAAAGCCGACCCAGGTTGTTGTCGTTCGCCACGACGAGTCCGCGGTCCTCCATCAGTGCCGAGAGTTGCGTCGCCTTGCTTCCCGGTGCGGCGGCGGCGTCCCAGACGCGCTCGCCGGGTTGCGGGTCGAGTACCATCGCGGGCAGGGACGATACCTCCTCCTGGCCGTGGATCCAGCCGTGGACCGAGGGCCACGTGGTTCCCGGCGAGGTAGTCTCCAGGCGGAAGATACCCTCCGCCCAGTCGGCCCGTTCGTAGCCGATCCCTGCCTCGTCGAACGCGGCCATCACCTGTTCGGGCGTCGTCTTGATCGTGTTGACCCGAACTGCCGACGGCAACGGGCGCTCGCAGGCGTCGATAAACGCCTCGAAGTCGTCGATCAGCGGCCGATATCGCTCCAGCGGTTTCATTACCGCCGCTTTCGCCCGGGGAGCGTTTGTCGGTTTCGGAGTGCCGCCCCGCCACGGAACCGGAGTCTCCGACTGGGGCCGGATTTACTATCTTGGCGCATGAACACACAACACATGGGACACATCCAACGGCACGAGGAAATCGAACTGGACGCGCCGACGCTCGTCGAGGGGATGCCGGGTATCGGCCTCGTCGGGAAGATTGCGACCGATCACCTGATCGAGGAGTTCGATATGTCCTACTACGCGAGCATCCACTGCGAAGGGATCGCACCGATCGGCGTCTACGAGGAGGAGACCGTACAGTGCGGCCGCCGGTTCGCCTGTATGTGGACGAGGAGCGCGACCTGCTGGCGCTCCGGAGCGACGTCCCGATACCGGCCGATGCGACTTCGGAGTTTGCGACGTGTCTCACGGGCTTGATCGAATCCGAGGACGTCGATCCGCTCTATCTGAGCGGCTTCCCGGCCGAAAAGGACGACGAGCCACCCGGCCTGTTCGGCGTCGCGACCGGCGAGGCGGCGGCCGATAGGTTGGACGATCACGGGATCGACCTCCCGGACGAGAACGGTGCAGTCGCCGGACCCGCAGGCGGCCTGCTCAATCGGGCGGCACAGACCGGCCTCGCCTCCACCGTGCTGGTCGTCGAGAGCGATCCGCAGTTCCCCGACCCCGAGGCGGCGCGGATTCTGATCACGCGCGGAATCGAGCCACTGGCAGGGATCGATGTCGAAGTCGAGGGACTCGTCGAGCAGGCGGACTCGATCCGTGAGCAGAAAGAACAACTCGCCCAGCGGATGCAAGAGGCCGACACACAGGAGAGCTCACAGGCCCAGCGGATCAAGATGTTCCAGTGAGTGACTCGCGATAAATTATAAAATCTCCATCACATACTTACCGGGTGACATGGTGCATCATGCAACGCGATCTAACACATATCATATATTGTAAAATAGTATATTTGTGAGGGGATTGTAGCTGATGTTGTGCGAAGCCAAGAGCTAATTCACCTCCACGCGTTGCTGGTTGAGGTACGAGGATATCTAGAACGCGAGGAGAGGCTACCTGCTGGTGCGTTCGCTGCCTACGATGCACAACAGACAGGCCCGTTTCACATTCATCAATCAAAGGAAGAACACAAACAGGCAATCAGCTTGCTAGTCGAAGGTATCGATCGATCGATACAATCGGATCCGCCGCGGGAGGAAGCGTCGATACAGTAACCTCGTCGCTTCGTCACAGAATATCGACATCCTCCCGTGGCTCGCGATACGTTCTCGTTGCGGACTCTGAACATCAACAGTTAACCCGGATCGGCCCCCACATTTGTATGACTGAGTTCGCAGCACGGGTCGAAGGAATATCGATTAGCGGGATCCGCGAAGTGTTCGAGGCCGCGGGCGAGGACGCCATCAACCTCGGTCTCGGCCAGCCGGACTTCCCGACGCCGGAGCACGCCCGGTCGGCCGCCGTCGACGCGATCCAATCGGGCAAAGCTGACGGTTACACCTCGAACAAAGGAACCGAGAGCCTCCGCGAGGCTATCAGCACCGCGTACGACCGTGATCACGGGATCACCGTCGAACCGGGCAACGTCATCGCCACCGCCGGTGGCAGCGAGGCGCTCCATCTCGCGGTGGAAGCCCACGTCGATCCGGGGAGGAAGTGATCTTCCCCGATCCGGGCTTCGTCTCCTACGATGCCCTGACGCGACTGGCCGACGGCGTGCCCAAGCCCGTCCCACTGCGCGAGGACCTCACACTCGACCCGGCGACGGTCGAGGAGGCCATCACCGAGGAGACTGCCGCCTTCGTCATCAACAGCCCCGCGAACCCGACTGGCGCAGTACAGGACGAGGCCGACATCCGCGAGTTCGCCCGGATCGCCGACGAACACGACGTACTCTGTATCTCCGACGAGGTGTACGAGCATATCGTCTTCGAGGGGAGCACCACTCGCCGATCGAATACGCGGAGAGCGACAACGTCGTCGTCGTCGGCGCATGCTCGAAGACCTACTCGATGACTGGCTGGCGACTCGGCTGGGTCACGGGATCCAACCGCCGCGTCGAACGGATGCTCCGCGTCCACCAGTATATGCAGGCGTGTGCGAGCGCCCCGGCCCAGTACGCCGCCGAAGCCGCACTGAACGGCCCGCGGGAGCCAGTCGAGGAGATGGTCGCGGCGTTCGAGGAGCGCCGTGACGTCGTGCTTGACGGGCTTGACGATGCCGGGCTTGCGGTTCCCAAGCCCAGCGGCGCGTTCTACGTCATGCCGAAAGTGCCCGATGGTTGGGTCGACGAACTGATCGATAGCGGCGTCGTCGCCGTACCGGGCGATGCGTTCGGCGTCCACGGCGACGGCTACGCCCGCCTCTCCTATGCGACGAGCATGGAAGAGCTAAAAGAGGCGCTGGAGATCATTCGGGACGTGACCGCGCGAGTCGAGTAACCAGACGGTCGGCTCTCTTTGCCGACGCCGCCAACTTCTAATCGTATTTACAAAAATCGATTGATCCTACTAATTATACCGTATGCGGACGAACAAGGCCGTATGAGCGAGGCCATAGCCGACCGAGAGTTCGGTGGACTTCCAGAAGCAATCGATCCGTCCGACGCCTTTGCCCTGCTCGGGAACGAACTCCGCATCGATATCCTCCGCGCAATGTGGGCGGAAGACGGTGGACCCGTTGCGTTCTCGGATCTCTACGGCGCGGTCGGCGTCGACGATAGCGCACAGTTCAACTACCACCTCAAGAAGCTTACTGACCACTTCGTTCGCCACGCCGACGACGGCTACGAACTCCGCCACTCGGGGAGAAAGTCATCCAGGCGGTCCTGGCAGGGTCGTTCACCGGACACCCGCAGACGACCATCGACACCGTGGATCCGTGCACGCAGTGTGGAGCGGAACTCAGGGCAGTCTACGCCGACGAGCAACTGCGCATCCGGTGTCCCGAGTGTGAACACGAACACGGCAAGTACTCCTTTCCGCCGGGCGGACTGATCGACCGCACCGACGAGGAGGTCTTGCGAGCGTTCGACCAGCGTGTCCGCCATCTTCACTGTCTGGCCAAAGACGGCGTCTGTCCCGAGTGCAACGGTCGAATGCAGACGACTATCGAACGCGAGGGCGATTGCTGTCTGAGCGCGTCGGTCCGGGTCGAGCACGTCTGTGACTACTGCCAGCACTCGCTGTGTTCGGCCCTCGGACTGGGACTGCTCGATCAGTCCCCAGTCGTCGCCTTCTACGACGAGCACGGAATCGACCTCGCCGCGACTCCGTACTGGCGACTGGAGTGGTGTGTCAGCGACGACCCCGTCACCGTCCGATCGCACGACCCCCGCGCGTGGCGGTCGATCTGATCGTCGACGACGACACGATGACCGTCGTACTCGACGAGGACCTCGAAATCATCGATACCGAGCGCCCGGATATTTCTGCATAGCCTGCCGACCCCGCTCGTTCCTGAAATCGATTTAAGTAAACGCGGTTACAGAAATGTATTTCAGATTATACTTATGGCGGTACAGGCCGTAGCAATACGTGTATGAGCCAAACACCATCGCTTCACACCGCACGTCAGTCCCCGTCTGCAGATCCGTTCGTCGCCGCTCTGTTGACCGCTGGCGTGTTCGCGCTGATAATCGCATTGTCATATCCAGTACTGTCGTTCGCAGTCTTCGCCGGCGCGCTCACGACACTGCTTGCCCGTCGTCTCGCGACACAGTTGGGCTGAAACCGGTGTCGCGCCGGACCCTGACTATATGTAAGTACCGTCCATACCGTGGTGTATGTCGCTCGCACGCCACGGGGCGGGACACGACGCATCCGTACGCGCCCTGCTCTCCCAGGTACACCCCGTATTCATGCTCCCACCGATTGCCGCCGCGCTCTTTGGCGGCGTCCTCGCCGGGTCGTTCGACCCGTCCCTTGCGGGGATCCACGCTGTCGCGGTCTTTGCCGCCGTCTACACCGCTCACGTCAAGGACGGCTACGTGGACTTCCACATCCGCGGCGAGGACGACGACCACCCCCTCACTGTCGGTGGCTGTCGTGCCGCACTCGCCGGAGCGACGATCCTCTTTTTCGCCTGCACAATCGCGCTGGCCCTGCTCGTCGACGCCGCCGCCGCGCTGGTGACCCTGCCGTGCTGGCTGATCGGCTACCACCACGCACCCCAGCTAGATACCAATCCGTTCACCACGACGACCGGCTATCCCGCCGGAATCGCGTTCGCCCTGCTTGGCGGGTTCTACGTGCAGGCCACGACCGTTGCTCCCGTCACGCTCGCCTTCGCCGCCGTCTTTCTCGTCCTCCTCTCGGGCGTCAAGGTGATCGACGACATGCAGGACTACGAGTACGACCTGTCGATCGAGAAACGTACGGTTGCGGTGTCGCTCGGCCCCGACCGCGCGATGTCGCTCGCCTACGGGCTGATGCTGGTCGCGCTCCTCCTGGTGCTTGCGCTGGCCGCGCTCGGCCCGTTTCCGCCGAGTTCCGTGCTGGCCGCCCTCGCCTTCGGCGTCGTCGCCGGATTCGCCCGGCGCGGCGACCCCGAAATCGCCACGATGTTGCTCGTCAGGGGCAGTTACGTCTTTCTCGCCGTCCTCGTCGCGGCGGTGTGGTGGCAGCCGCTGGTCTGACAGAGATTGGGGAGACGCCCGGCCGGTCAGGACGCCGTGCTGACGATTTTGATGACGTCGCCCTCCTCCAGTTCGTAGTTCTCGCTGATCTCGCGGCTGGTCTTCGCGTTGACGGCGTGGAGGTAGCCGTCGCCGATATCGGAGTGGACGGCGTAGGCCAGATCGACCGGTGTCGAGCCACGCCGGAGCAAGAAGGCGTCCGGGAGCACGTTCCCCTTCGCGTCGGTCCACTTGCTGGCGTCCTGCACGGGATAGGCCGTGATCCGGTCGAGCAGGTCGTAGACCGCGTAGTCGAGCGCACCCTGGATTCCGGTGCCGTCCCAGCGGTCCATCGCGCCGCGGAGGCCGTCGAGCGCCTCGCGTTGTTGCTCGCTGACGCTCTCGCCGATCTCGAACTCGGCGTCGCCGGGGTCGTAGTCGACGAGGCCCGCGTCGGCGGCGTTGCGCAGGGCGAGTTCGCCCTCCGCCGTCGTGGGGATCACCGGCTTGTCGAGGTCGAGTAGCTTCTCGACGTTCTCCTCGGGCGCGATATCGATCTTGTTCGCCGCGACGATGATCGGCTTGGTTCGCTTGCGGACGTCTCGTGCGAGGGCTTCGCGGTGCTCGTCGGTCCAGTCCGCCGGGTTCTCGGGGTATTCGACCTCGCGCAGGCTTGCCGCGACCTCGGCCTCAGTCGCACCGAATCCGGTCAGCATGTCGGCCAGCGCCTCGTCGATATCGAACCCCGGCGAGCGGGATTTGCGTTCGATGGACTCCCAGTTGCGGTCGACGATGCCCGCCAGCCAGAGATCCATCTCCTCCTCGATGAAGTCGATATCCTCGATCGGATCGTGACTGCCGGTCTCGACGGGTTCACCTTCCGCGTTGGTCCCACCGGACGCGTCGACGACGTTGACGATGGCATCGGCGTTCGTGAGTTCGTCGAGGAACTGATTGCCCAACCCTTTCCCCTCGTGGGCACCGGGGACGAGGCCTGCCACGTCGAGCAACTCGATCGGAACGTAGCGCTTGCCGTCGTGACAGTTGTCGTTCCCACAGCGCTCGTCGCGGGTCAGACACGGACACTCGGTCCGGGCGTGGGTGACACCCCGGTTTGCATCAATCGTCGTAAACGGGTAGTTGGCGACATCGACGTCCGCCCGCGTCGCCGCGGTATAAAACGTGGACTTGCCGGCGTTCGGTTTCCCGGCAAGCGCGATAGAGATCATTGTACGTGCTTTCTCGGGTCTCCGAAAACTGCCTTTCGGTTCGAGGGTTCCGAACGATCCGTGAACTGCGACCGATTAGTCCGCTGAGCGGGCCGAGTCGCATCCGTGCGAGAGCAGAACGTTCTCTGGGCTCTCGGCCCCGCATCTCCGGTCGACACACCGCATTTTACGTACCCGGCGGAGTAGTTGGATATATGACAACAGAAGCGGCGTCGAGGAGCTCCGACGTGCCGTTCAGAACGCGTCTCGTGAGAGTCGTCGTCTCGGTGGTCGTCCTGACTGCCGTGACGGTCGTTCTCGGGTACGGCGGCTGGATCGTCCTGACGCTCACCGCCAGGATCGGGGGCTACGATCCGAAGACGGACGAGGGGGAGTTGCTTCGTGATCGGTTGCTGGAGTGGCCCGACCGCAACAGGGAGGTCATGCGCTCGAACGGACGAGCCGACCTTCCGTTGCGGCCATAGCGGAACTGTCCGTCTCCGTCGACGCTGGCCATCCGGCTACGAATCCTCATCCAGGGCAGGATCGAACAGGTCTTCGATCGAACAGTCGAAATGCTCCGCGAGTTTGAACGCGAGTTCGAGCGACGGATCGTACCGATCCCGCTCGATGGCGTTGATCGTCTGTCGGGAGACGTCGAGTGCGGCAGCCAGGTCGGCCTGACTCTCCCCGCGCTCGTTGCGCCGTTCCCGAATATCACAGTTCATCTGTCCCGGTAGTAGCCGAGAGCGACCCCGTAGGTCATGTAGACGATGGCTGTCGTCCAGGCGACCGTTACGGAGGCGGGTCCCCATGCGAAGTGGTCAGTCGCCGAAAGGACGACCAACGAGGGGAAGACGAGTGCGGAGAGCCAGCCGAACGCGGCCATCGTGAACCCGCTTGCGCGCCGGTGGATGGTATCGTCGCGTTCGTCGAACAGCAGGTGGTCCGTCGTGTACGGAATCGACACTGCAGCAGTCATTCCGACGACGTAGAGCCCGACCGCAATAAACGGTCGCTGGAGAGCAGAGCCAACGCCGAGGGAGACGCCTGCAAACACGCCGAGGGCAAGCATCAGTCGCTTGTACGTTTTCGGGGATCTGTTCTGGGCGAGACCGGTCTGAGTCTGTGTCATGAGTCGTGGCACCTCTCTGGTTCGTAAAGCAGCCTTTCCGTAAAGTACGCTTTACAGTAAAGTCTTGTTTACACCTGAGACATAAATCCACCGATCGATGAGAGAGCAGAACCCGCGAAATCGGAAGTCGTAGTCAAAGATACAGAGCAGACAAGACCGGATCCGGCCAGAACCCATCCGCATCGACGGATTTCCCGACCCGTGGGTCTCCACAGGTTCAAGAGACATAGCGCGCCCATCGTCGCCGTGATCCGCGTCGTACTCGCCGTTCTGCTGACGACCTCATTGCTCGCCATTGCACTGCCCGCCATCGACCGCGGAGCGGCTACCAGGACCGAAGGGACACTCGACCGTGCTGCCGGCGATATCGAGACCGCCGCAACCTCGCTCGTCGACGACGAAGAGCCACCGCCGGCCGGCGTCGACGGCGCGAAGCGAAGCCTGACGCTGACGCTTCCGCGCGAGTCGTTTACCAGCCGACCGGTCGACCGGTTCGAGATCCATCGCGTAACCGCGAACCGGTCAGTGATCCGCTACGCGGTCGACGGTCGCCATACGACGACAGTCCACGTCGATGCCCCGATCGTCGACGCCGCGAACCCCTCCGGCGACAGTCTCGAACTGCGGGGCAGTGGCGAGCGAATAGTCGTCCTGTCGCTCACCCGCGAGCGCGGCACTGGCGAACCGCTCGTCGTGCTTTCCCGCCGATGAGCCACAATCTCCCCCGACGGTTTAAGTACTATCCCGCGGCCAGCGCGGGCCATGGATACCGAGACACCGGTCGATGGCTGGTACGTCTGGCTCGGCGTCGGCGTCGTGAGCGTCGCGCTCGCCGGCCTGGCGCTGGGTCTGCCGTCGACGCCGCCGCCGGACGCCACCGCGGCGGCAAACACCATCGAGGAGACGGCCAGCACCCCCCACGAAGCGACGGGTAGATACGCTCACGACGCGACCGAAGCGCGGATCGGCGAACGACGACTTTGGCTCCGGGCCGACGACTGCGAGAGCACTGCACGGATCGCATACGGTCGGATGGTTCCGGTCGCCGAGGACGAGCAGTTGCGGGCCGTCCTGGACGGTGACGACCCGCGAACGCTCTACGATCACAACACAGAGAAAGAGGCCTGGGCGGCCTTTCACGCGGACGTCGAAGCCGGCCGGAGCCGGGCCGGGAATCCAGCGTGGCGACCCGCCGATGGCACCCTCCGCGTGCGAGCGTTCGACTATCCCGCACCCGGAGGTGAGAGGCGTGTCACGCTCGTTGCGGCCTGAGAAACGCGGTCAGACGGAGCCAGTCGCCGCGCTCGTCGCCGTCGCGGCCGTCTGTCTCGCCATGAGTCTGTACGCGGGCTACGCCGGCGACACACTTTCCGGCACCAGCGACCGGAGCGTCGAGGAGACGGCACTCGATGCCGTCTGGACCGAACTCAGTAAGGACGGCCTCTACACACCTGGTGAGGACTCGCTTCGGGCGCTCCCCCGCAGAGCAGTTCCCGAGGGCTATCACGTCCGCATCGCTGTCTCTGTTGAGAGCCCACTCGGGGAGCAACAGGTCGTCGAGAGTACCCGAGTCGATGCTCACGGTGATGGTGATCCGGGCGCTCCGCCGGATGACGCCCGCACCGCGAGTCGACCGATCCCGGTCGTCAGCGAGGAACTCCCCGGCGACGTCAAGATCGGCCGGCTACGAGTGGAGGTCTGGCAGTGAGCCCTGATCGGCGCGCCATCAGCACCGTTATCGACGTTACGCTCTGTCTGGCGCTGGTCAGCGCGGCGGTGCTGACGATTGCCGTCGTCGCGGAGACCGACGAGGCCGACCCCGGGCCGGAACGTGCAGAGCAGACGGCCGAACTGCTCGGAGCGACGACCACCTCCGTCGAGTACTCGGTCCGGCCGGTGACGGCGCACGACGAGTTCGACGCCGATCCGATCGGTACGAGCGCCGCGTACGAGCGGACCGACCACGGGCCAGTGGCGGGACTGCTGGCGTCGGCCGCCGTCGCGAACGCCGAAATCGACGGCTATCGACTCACCCGCGCCGGTGAAGACTACGAAGCCGGTCTCGATGGGGTCCTCTCGGAGACGTCGGCGACGGTCGATGGCACCGTCCACGTGACCGCAGTCTGGCAGCCCTACGAGGGCTCGTCGATCCGTGGCGAAGCCACGGCCGGACCGGAGCCTCCGGCCGAGGCCGACGTCAGCAGCGCCACGATAACCGTCCCATCGGGGGTCGACCAGCCCGACGAAACCGAGCTACGTGAGGCCTACGCCCAGGAGTACGAGACGCTCGCACAGGTTGTCGCAAGCGCGGTCGTGGAGGGGTACTTCCCGCCGGAGGAGACACAACTCACCCTCGAACGGCAGGGTGTCGAGCGCCAGCTAATCGAGTATCGCTATCGGCGGGCTGTCACGGCGCTCGACGGCATCGAGCGCTACGACGTCGACGACGAGATCAGCCGAACGGACGCCGACGCGACGGCAGCGAACGACGAGATTGCGGCCGCGCTTGCCGAGGAGGTCGTCGGCGAGCTATCGGACGCGCTCGACCGGGAGATCGATAGCTCGGTCGAGACGAGTCGCAGCGACGCAGATCGGATCGCCCAGGCGACCGACGAACTACTCACGAGCGGTGAAGTGACCATCGTCGTCAGGACGTGGGGAGCATGAGATCGAAGCCCACCCACTCGATCCGCGTCGACGACCGGGCGCGAGTCCCCTTCGCCATGCTCGGTGTGCTGTTGCTCGTCAGCAGCGTCGGGGTCGTCGCCACGCTGAGACGCGGCCCGAACCCCACATCGACGACGATCCGTCCGCCGCCCTCGACCGGACGACGGCGGCCTCACAGACGGCGGTCCGGGCGGCCGTCGTCGATGCGACCGAGACCGCCGCACAGTCGCCACTCACCGAGGCGGACCCGAACAGCAGTATCGGTGCCGCGCTCGCGGGGCGGGAGGACGACCCGCTCGACGCCTACCTGGCGCTCCTGATCTATCTGGAGACGGGAGAGCGCCTGGAGCACACCAGCCAGGGGATCGGTGGTGAGACGACCGCGACGGCGTCGCTCCCCGCAGTTGATCCGACAGCCGAAAGCGTTGATCGCGCTCTCGGCCGGATCGACCTGCAGACGCCGGCAGAGCCCGGTGTCGAGACTGGCACTCTGCGCGTGACCGTCGAGGACGTCTCCTTCGAGGTCGAGCGCCGTGGAGAGACGCTCTCACACCGGAAACAGGATCTGACCGTCACCGTCGCTTCGACCCTACACGAACTCCACGAGCGGACCGACGAGTACGAAGCGCGGCTGAACACCGGCATCTTCGACGAGACGACCGGCTACGACGGGTTCGGCCGTCGGCTTGCCGCACGGCTCTATCCCGTGGCCTACCTCAAGATCGCACAGAAATACCGGAAGCCCGACGACTTCGGGAACATCACCCCCAACGAGCACACCGAAGTGCTCGCCAACCACGCCGCGTTCTCGATCCAGAAATCGACGTTCGGGACGACCGATCCGCACGGCGAGCGAACGATGCGCGGCGCGTGGGCCTGTATGGGGGCCGATATCGGCGAGGAACTGATGGCATCGAAGAGTAACTCGGAGGACGGCTACGACGCCGCGCAGTTCTGCAGTGATCTGGAGTACGTCTACGGCGATCAGGAGGGCGAACTTCCGGACGCGCCGACACTGACAGAAGTCGCCGAGGACGAAGTCGTGGGGTCGAAGTTTGCCAACGCCACGGTCGAAATTCCTATCGACGAGTTCGCCGACCTCGCGTACTACGACGTGGTTGGAGAAGACGTCGGCTGGGACGAGGACGATCCGATGAGCGGCGACGCGTTCGAGGGGAGCGAAGCGATCGATTCGGAGGATACGCCGGACTCTCTCGACACGCTGATCGATACCGCCAGCGGGGAGATTCCGGGTGTCGTCGACTCGGTGTACAGCGCATCGGTCCGGGCCGAGGACGACGTGGAGACGAGCGGAGCGCTGCCGAGCGCCGACCCACCGAAGCAGGTCGCGAACAACCTCGGCAACTGGACCGAAGCGTACGCCGACCGCGAGACGCTTGTCCTCAACAGCGAGACGTGCGTCGAGGGGGAGACACTTTGGCGGGACTCGACGGACCAGCGCCGCCCGCTCTACGAGTACGAGGTGACCCTCGTCAACGAGTACGAGCAGACCCGCACCTGGGACTGGAACGGGACGGAGGGGACGAACCGGACCGAGATGACTGACGATCACAATCGAACCGGGTCGATTACGAGCACCGATCGCTCGACCAGACGTTTCGAGGTGACGGTCAAAATCGAGGGCAGACACAGCCACGGAGCGGCCCTCGACGGTGCAGGCTACGACGGGCGGATCGACCACGCGTTCCGACCCGGCGGGTCGGTTCGGCCCAGTCCACAGCGACAGCGCGTCGGGAATTTCGAGGAGATCCACGACGGCGCTATCGAGCGCATCTTCGGCGCACACACCGATCCCGACGACCTCCCGTCGACGCTGGCACAACGAATCGATCCCGAGGCCGTCTTTCGGGCTGAGCAACTCGTCTCGACGCTGGCGTACGAGGACGAACGCTGGATCGACGTCCCCGTCGAACCGGACGACGAGGCGGCGCTGAAGCGTGGCTGGAGGCCGAAGCCTACGACGTGCGGGCCGACGTAAAGAGACAGATCGGGCCGCTCTCGGTCGAGCGACATGAGCTACTCACCGCCGACAACAGCCCAATCAAGCGGTATACCGATGCGCTACGCCGCAATCGGGCGTCGCTCGTCGTCGATGGCGAGCAGGGCGGCTACGAGAACGCCCCGGCGAAGGCCAGAGCGGAACTGCGCCTGGCCTACGTCGAGAGCGTCATCGACGCCGTCGAAGCCGTCGGTGACAGCCACGAGGGGCTTCGCGACGGTGTCGAACAGGAGGTCACAGACCACCTCGGCGAGGACGCCGCGGCAGCCAACGACGTCCTCGATACCTCGCTTGGCATCGGACAGGACGCGCTGAACGGCGATATCGAAGAGAACGCTGGCTCGCTCGATGGCTCTCCGCTGACAGGGAACGCCCGGTTCGACGTCCGGGGAGCCCCAACGTATCTCTCGCTCGATACGGTCGAGCGCGAGGACGTGGCTGCAGTGCGACCGGCCGGCACACCGCCACTCGAGACTGAGGGTGCGACCCACGCGCCGCTGACCGCCCGGTACGCGAATCCGATCGGCTACCCGGGGGTTCCGGTCGTTCCGTACCCGGGCCTCTGGTTTGCCTCGGTTAGCGTCTGGGACGTCGAAGTGAAAGGGGAATACGCTCGGTTCGAGGTGAGCGCGGCGGACGGCGCTCCGGACTCCCCATCCGGAACGACCTATATTCGCGAGGACAGACGGGTCAGCGTCGATATCGGTGGCGAGCAGTACGCCCTCGGACGCGTCGATCCGATCGAGTTTTCGAGTCGAACGCTGGTCGTCGGCGTCGTCCCCGGGGATCACCGGGGGTCGGGGACACTGATCAGTGGTTCGACTGCGCCGACTCGTGGGACAGTGTCGGGCCCGGGTTCGATCCTGATGGGCCAAACATCGAATGCCCGGGAGACCGAGACGGGAACCCCACACACGATAGCGAGTGATTCCTACGGTTCGATACCGAGCATCACTTCGTCGACATACTCGTCGTCGATCTTGTAGTGGTCCTCCCGAATCGCCTCGACTTCCCAGCCGTTCTCTTCGAGGAACTCGATAGCCGGTTCGTTGCTCGCCGGAATGCTCTGATACACTTTCTCGTAGTCGTGTGTCGAGGCCCACTCAAGTCCCCGTTCCAGAAGGCGGTTGCCGAGCCCCTGATCGCGGTACTCCTCGAGGACACCGAGCGTTAGCTCTGCCGTGTGTCGGAGTTTGGCGATCTCGGCCGAGTTGAGATGGACCCAGCCCACTACCTCGTCGTCGACCGTCGCGACGAAGAACATCCGCGACTCGACGTCGTTGTGTCTGAGCAACGCCTCGTCCCGGTCGAGTTCCTGAGCGACGGTTTCGGCGACGATGTGGATCCCCGGCGCAGCGACGGATTTGATCGCGCTGATGATGCCAGAGAGGTCCTCTTGCCGTGCGGGGCGGATGACACACTCGACGCCGTCGGCCATCACCTCCTGTTCGCCACCGGCCTCGATGGCTACCCGCAGGTCCCCGTCTTCCGTCTGTGTCAGTATGCCGTCGCGCCTGAGCACGGAGACGTGATGTCGAAACCCACGACTGTCGGACGGAAACAACTCCGACCGCACGGCCTGGGGGTCGACGGCCCCCTGCCGTTCGACGAACTCGAAGATACGCTGTCTATCCCGATGGTCGAACGAAACAGGATTCGAGGAAGTCATATCCGAAAAAGTAGGAGATGGGGACATTTACTACTTTTCCAACTGCCAGTGCTCGTTCTATTAGTTTTTTCGCGTGATCCTCCCGAGAGATGATGAATAGGATCTGCAATGCCCCTCTGTCCGATCAGAGTTTGATCGCCATCATCAGTTCGTCGACGTATTCGCCATCGATCCGGTAGTGATCCCGTCTGATCGCTTCCGTCTCCCAGCCGTGGTGTTCGAGGAACTCCGCGGCCGCATCGTTGGTCGCGGGAACGCTCTGGTAGACTTTCTCGTAGCCGTTCGAGGCCGCCCATTCGAGGCCACGCTCGAGCAGGTGACTGCCCAGTCCGTTGCCGCGATACTCCTCGATTACGCCGACGGTGAGTTCGGCCGTATGGCTCAGTTTGTCGAGTTCGGGAGCGTGGACGTGAACCCAGGCAACCACCTCGTCTTTGACTGTCGCGACGAAGAACATCCGTGACTCCAGTTCGTTCTGCCTGAGCAGGACGTCCTGATGGTCGAGTTCCTGGGCGACTGACTCGGCGACGATGTATCGCCCCTCCTGTGCGACCTGTCGGATCGCACCGACGATGCCCGTCAGATCGCTCTGGTTCGCCGGTCGGACCTCGAAGCAGAACTCGTCGCCGGTAAACTCCTCCGTACCGTCGACGTCGAGTGCAACCGAGAGTTCTCCATCGGCCGACTCCTCGAGGTAGCCGTTCCGTTTCAGGATCCCGACGTGGTGGCGAAAGCCGCCCGGATCGTGCGGCAACACCTCCTCCTGGGCCTCGCTACGGTCTACCCTTCCCGCCCGTTCGACGTAGTCGTAGATCGTCTCTCGGTCCGTGTGCTCGAACTCGAGGCTCTGCGAGCTATTCATGAGTGTCGGTACCACGACACAACGTATCAACTTTGCGGTGAAAATACCCACTCTACAGCCTGAAACGGATGGTCCTCAGTTCCGGAGTTCGTGAACGCGTTCGATGTTCCACTCGAACCCTTTGCCGTTTTCGGATGGCGTCTCCAGGACGAGCGGGACGTCCGCGACGTCGTCGTGGTTGATGAGCGTCCGCATTCCCTCTTCGCCGATCAGTCCCTCGCCGATGTGGGCGTGCTCGTCCTTGTTCGTCCCGCAGTCGTGCTTGGAGTCGTTGAGGTGGATGTATTCGAGATGCTCCAGTCCGACCACGTCATCGAACTCCGTGATGGTCTCGTTGACGCCCGCTTCCGTCGAGAGATCGTAGCCCGCCGCGAAGGCGTGGGCCGTATCGATACAGACATCCAGATCCTGCCCGCTCCGGTCGATAACCGCTGCAAGGTGCTCGAACTCGCCGCCGAGTTTCGTCCCACTGCCGGCGTCGCTCTCGATCAGGACGGTCACGCCGTCGGGAATCTCCAGTTCGTCGAGGGCGCTCGCCGCGTTGTCGAGGCCACCGTCGACACCCGCGCCGGTGTGTGCGCCGAGATGGACGTTGACGTAGCCGATATCGAGTGTATCGGCGGCGTCGACCTCCGCCTGCATGCTCTCGATGGATTTCCGACGCAGATCGTCTTTCGGCGTACAGAGATTGACGAGATACGACGAGTGGATGACCCACGGCCCGTCGAGTTCCTCATTGGTATCGTCGCGGAACCTCGCCGCTTCGTCGTCGTCGATGTCGGGGTGTTGCCAGACCTGTGGTGAGGTCGTGAAGATCTGTCCACAGTTTCCACCGACGTCCAGTTCCCGCTCGACGGCGTTGTCGACGCCGCCAGCCACGGATACGTGTGCTCCTACTCGCATAGCACAATCGAGGGATTGGACTGTCAAAGTAACTTGAACAGCGACCGCCTCAGAATCGATAGTTTTCAGTCTTCTTCGGGCTCGACCCGATCACGGACCCACGCTTCGGCGCTGTATTTCTGTGCTACGAGCGACTCGGCGTCTTCGCGCTCCGCCGCTGTCCACTCGCCATCCTCGGCATCGGCCCACTCCCGCAGCGCGTCTTCGAGATGGCCGACCGCCGTCTCACGTGAGATGTCTGCGTGTTCGCTGATCGCGGTGACCCGCTCCTCGAACTCCTCGGGCGATGTCCCGGGGTTCGAGAAGACGCCCAGATGGGGCTCCGGATCGAGGTCGAACGAGAGCGATCCGTGCTGGATAACCGCGTCGCGCTGGCGGTACTGGGCGTTGCCGCTGATCTTCTGTCCGTCGACGAGAATATCGTGAGCCGGATCGATCGCCCGGAGATAGCAGGCTGGCCGGTGAATCTCGGGATGCTCGTCGTCCGCGAAGGCTGCCGAGACGCCCATCCGATCGAAGGCGTCGAAGATCGGTTCACAGAGGAGTTCGTACGTCTCCATGAGGTCGCCGGGAACGTCGTCAGCGGGGAGGACGATCGAGTAGGAGATGTCGCCGTGAATGTCGTGATAGATCCCACCGCCGCCGGTCTGTCTGCGCGTCACGTCGATCCCCCCGCGGTCACAGAACTCCCAGTCGACCGACCCCGGTGCCTGTCCGTAGCCGAGCGAGAGCGTCGACGGCTCCCAGGTGTAGACGCGCACAGTCCGTCTTCCGTCTCGTACCGCGGTTTCGGCGGCAATCTCGTCGAGTGCCATCGCCATCGCTCCGGACTGGCGTTGCTCCGGAATCGAGCGCCACGCTCGGTCGCTGAGGTCGGTCATAGCCGCAGTTGGTGGCCGGACCGCAAAGGGATGTCGGGAGATAGAGCGCGCGAGGATGGACTCTCCAGTGTGAGGACCCTACCTCCGACAGACATGTTCTATATCGCAATTATCGGTTTACTTCTCCTATATCGACCAACGCGCGGGGCTTTTACACACGCGGGCGATAGAGCCTCTATGGTGCAGAACGTCGCCGGTATACTTCCGGATCTCGAACCCGAGGACTTCTATCTGCTGTCGGGGATAGAGCAGGGAATGCGATTTTCCGAGTGGGTAGCGCGCGAGAAGCTGCCGGAGTTTTCCGATCTCACCCCCGAGGAAGTGGACTATCGACTCGACCGCTGTCTCGACTGGGAACTGATCGAGCGAAAAACGATCCAGTACGAGGGCTACACGCTCACGTTCGAGGGCTACGACGCGCTGGCGTTGCATACCTTCGCCGAGCGCGAGACGGTCAGCGGCTTCGGCGCGTCGCTTGGCGTCGGCAAGGAAAGCGACGTCTTCGAGGTTCAGTCCTACGAACCGATGGCGCTGAAGTTCCATCGTGAAGGCTACACGAACTTTCGGGAAGTGATGAAAGAACGCGATTATACGTCTGATCGCCAGCACGTCTCCTGGCTCTACACCGCCCGGAAAGCGGCCGAGCGCGAGTACGATGCGCTCGAAACGCTGTATCCCGACGTCTCGGTCCCACGGCCGATCGATTACAACCGGCACGCCATCGTGATGGAGAAGATCGACGGCGTCGAACTCTCGCGGACGGGACTCGAAGACGAACAGGTCGTACCGATACTGGAACTCGTGTTGCGCGAGATGCAAACCGCTTACCGCGAGGGGCGGGTCCACGCCGACATGAGCGAGTACAACGTGTTCGTCGGTACCGACGGAGTCACGATTTTCGACTGGCCCCAGGCGGTACCGGCCGACCACGAGAACGCCGAGCGCTTTCTCGAACGGGACGTCGACAACATCGTGAGCTTCTTCAAGCGCAAATACCCCCAGCACGTCGCCGAGTACGACGAGAAGGCGCTGGCTGACGCACTTGCAGAGGACGAGTTCGACGACATCGCCGAGTACACCGCGTAACGGCGTTTTAGATACGTTTTTGCAGTTCGTGGGATAGCCGCCCGCCTGTGTCTATAAATTGCATATTGCGATATCAAAGCCTTCAGGACGTCACGCAGGGCGACGGTCCTAACGCCCGAAACTCCCCGGAGCCAGTTCGACTCCAGAGGCTCTGTTCCGGTTGATACCCTGCTTCGGCTGGTCGACATAGATCGGAGAGTCAAGCTACCTGTCGAGCAAGAACCCGTCGAGTATCAGTCAGCGGTCGAGTCCTGGAGAGTACGAAGAAGAGTAGCGGAAGATCACTGGTCGGTGAACGAACAACAGAGCATACCTATCGAACAACGAGCGGAACGGGATTTAACACCGTTCCGAACTCGTCCTTACGAGAAGATGTCTTTGATCGCCCCGAGCAATCCGCCGCTGCTGGATGTCTCACGTTGCTCGGTCCGCTCCGTGGACGTCTCTTCGGACGCTGTCTCGGTTGCTTCGGCTTCGTCTTCACTCTCGTCCTCGGTCACCGCTTCGTCATCGCTGGCGTCGCCACCGGCTTTTTCGATGGCCTCGTCGATCAGCTCGTCGGCGTCGTTGACCGCGGCTTTGATGTTCGACTTGACGAGGGGCTTGCCCTCGAAACGGCCTCGGCTGACGGACGTGTCGGCTGCGATGATCACTGCGTCGGCCGCGTCGATGGCCTCGGCCGTGAGTTCGTTCTCGGTACCCATCGCGCCCTGCACTTCGACGTCGATGTCGTGGCCGCGCTCCGTCGCGGTATTTTCCAGGTTCTCCGCACCCATCTGGCTGTGCGCGATACCGGTCGGACAGGCTGTGACTGCTACGAATTTCATTGGCTATCAGTTATCGTTTCACGTACTTCAGTTTTGTACTGGCGCCCAGCGCGCGCTCTGCGAGTTCCTCGGCCGACTCCGTGTCGGTCTCCGTGATCCCGGCTTTGACCTCGGGAATCGTCACCGCGCTCATACTGAGTTCGTCGAGACCGAGGCCGACGAGCAGTTTCGTCACCGACGGATCACCGGCCATCTCGCCGCACATACCGATCCAGGCATCGTTGTCGTGTGCGGCCTCGACGCTTCGATGGATCGCTCGCAGCACGGCAGGGTGGAGCGGATCGTGCAGGTGAGCTACGGCGTCGTTTTCGCGTGAGGCGGCCATGACGTACTGTGAGAGATCGTTCGTCCCGATGCTGAAGAAGTCGAGGCGACTCGCCAGTTCGTCGGCCATCATCACCGCGGCCGGCGTCTCGATCATCACGCCGAGTTCCGGACGCTCGTACTCGATACCCTCCTCGTCCAGCGACTCGGCCGCGGCGTCGACGGCGTCGAGCGCCGCATCAAGTTCTTCCGTCGTCGAGACGAGCGGGAACATCACTGAGAGCCGGCCGTCACCCTCTGCGGCGGTGCGCAGGAGTGCGCGAAGCTGACTCTCAAACAGGTCGCTATCCTCGTCGAGCGAGCGGCGGATCCCTCGGTTGCCCAGGAAGGGGTTTTCCTCCGCTTCGGCGTCGAGATACGGGATCGGCTTGTCGCCCCCGATGTCGAGCGTCCGAACCACGACCCGGCCGTCCGGGAACGCTTCAAGAGCGTCGACGTAGGACTCGAACTGCTCGTCCTCGTCCGGAGGCTGTTCCCGGTCGAGAAAGAGGAACTCCGTGCGGTAGAGGCCGATACCGTCCGCACCTTGGTCGACTGCCCCGTCGAGTTCGGCGGTCGTCCCCAGATTGGCGGCAACCTCGATTTCGACGCCGTCGGCGGTCTCGACAGGCTCCGACCGAACCTCGATGTCACGACTGGTCGTAACTCGCTCTCTGGTCTCCTCGTCCGGATCGACGATGACCGCATCGTTCGTGGCGTCGATGGCGACGTCCGCCCCTTCGTCGATAGCGAGCAGGTCCTCGCCTACGCCGACGACGGCGGGGATGCCGAGCGAACGCGCGAAGATGGCGGCATGAGACGTCCGGCCGCCCGTCGCCGTCGCAAAGCCGGCGACGCGCTCGGGATCGAGCTGTGCCGTATCACTCGGTGTGAGTCGCTCCGCGAGCAGGACGGTCCCTTCCGGGAGCGTTTCGAGGTCCATCCGCTCGCCGCCCGAGAGGATACGGAGCAGTCTGTCGCGGATGTCCCGCATGTCGTCGGCCCGCTCGGCCATCATGCCCTCCATCCCCTCGAACTGTTCGATGGCACTACCGTAGGCGCGGGCGACGCCGGCCTCGGCGGCAGCGCCGTCCTCGATGGCTTCGTCGACCCCGTCAGTGATCTGGGGGTCGTCGAGGAACTGGAGGTGGGCGTCGAAGACTGCTGCTTCCTCCTCGCCGACGCGCTCGGCGGTGTTCTCGCGTTCGGTCTCGATCTCCTCGCGTGCCTGTGCCTGTGCGTCCGCGAACCGTTCGCGTTCGGTCTCGGGAGCCGCGGCCTCGACCGATTCCGGGTCCGGTCGCTCGTCGGGCCGGTACCAGCGGGCAGTGCCGAGGCCGGACAGCGGCGTCACGCCGACGCCCGGTAGGGGTTCGCTCATAACTCTGATTCTGGTGTCGTGAGGACGGTTGCCACCGCCTCCATGGCCTCTTCTTCGTCGGGCCCGTCAGTCGTGAGAGCGACGTCGTCGCCGGACTTGGCGCCCAGTCCGGTGACCGCGAGCATACTCGCCGCGTTGACGGGGTCTCCGTCGGCCGGTGCAACGGTGATCTCGCTGTCGTACTCGTTTGCCGTCTCGACGAACTTCGACGCCGGGCGAGCGTGGAGGCCGTCTTCCGGGACGATGGTAACGGTGCGCTCGATCATTCGTTGATCGCCTCCAGAATAATCTCCTCGACGTGCTCTGGCGATTCGGCTTCGTGCAACGCGTCGCGGTTCTCCTCGTGCATCAGCGAGCGCGAGAGCGAACTCAGCATCGAGAGATGTTCCTCGCCACCCTCTTCCGGAACGAGCAGCATGAAGATCAGGGTTGCCGGTTTGTCGTCCATCGCATCGAAGTCGATACCGTCGTCGATGCGCGTGAACGCTATCGTTGGGGAGGCGACACCGGCGCTTTTCGCGTGCGGAATCCCGATCCCCATCCCGACGCCTGTGGTGGCGTCTTCCTCTCGCTGAAGGAGATCTTCGAGTGCCTGTTCGCGATCCGTGACGCGGCCGGCGTCGACGGCCAGATCCAGCAGGAACTCGATACACGGTTCTTTCTCGGTGGGCGCGCCGTCGAGAGCGATCAGATCAGTCGTCAGCGGTGTGTGGTCACTTTCAGTTGTCATCGTATGTAAATAGGTTGCAAAGGGGTTAGTCGTTTAGTCGGCGGCTTCGGCTGCCGCTTCCTCCATCGAGTCGACCGCTGCCTGGTCGGGTTTGAGCAGCGTGACCAGTCCGGCAGTCACGAGCGTTCCAAGCGCGATGGCTCCAAGGAATCCAAGGATGTTGCTGGCCAGCAAGACGACGAAGATACCGCCGTGCGGTGCGGGCATGCCGACGCCGAGCGTCATTGCAGCGGCACCAGCGGTTGCACTGCCGACCATGATACTCGGAATCACACGGAGCGGATCAGCAGCGGCGTACGGAATCGCACCCTCGGTGATGAACGAAAGGCCCATCGGGATCGCAGCGATGGCGTTCTCTCGCATCTCGTCGGGGTATTTGTTGGGGAACGCGAGGTTCGAGAGGGCCAGGCCGAGCGGCGGGGTCATCCCCGCGATCATCACGGCGGCCATCGGATCGGTGATACCCTCGGCGACCAGCGCGACGCCAAAGACGTATGCGACCTTGTTGACGGGGCCGCCCATGTCGAAGGCCATCATCCCGCCGAGGACGACGCCGAGCAGTGCCGCGTTGGCGCCCTGCATCCCTTCGAGGGTCGTCGTCAGCGCGTCGTCCAGCAATGCGATCGGAACGCCAAGGCCGAATACGACGATCGGAATCAACAACGCCACCGTCAGCACCGGAATGACGAGGATCGGCATCATCGGCTTCAATGCGCCGGGAACGCTCCAACCTTTCATCCACCGGGCGACGTACCCGGCGAGCAGACCGGCGACGATAGCGCCGAGGAACCCTGCGGTAGCCCCATCGGCGGCGAACCCGACAGTGTTACCAGCCGCCTCGATGATCTGGGGCTGCTGGATAGCGTACGCCAGAATGAAACCCGGAGCGAGACCGGGTTTATCAGCTATCGCGTACGCGATGTATGCCCCCAAGATCGGGATCATTATGGTCAGTCCGAGGACACCGATTTCGGCGAGATACCAGCCTATTGAGCCGGTCGTCTCGAAAACGGTCTCGGTGTTGCCATCGGTAAACGGCAGTTCGGCGACCATGAACCCGATTGCGAGGAAGATACCTCCAATTGTCACGAACGGGATCATGAACGAGACCCCGGTCATCAGATTTTCTTTTGTTGTCGTTAGATGCGAGCGAAGCGCGCTCTCCGTCTTTTCTTTGGTGCCCATAGTTGCGACTACTAATATTCACAATACCGTTAAATGGGTTCGGGAATTCGTTTGTTTCTATCGTTATTTGATGATATTATAATTAATAATCGACGAGAAGAGTTATGTAATAATATAACATGGTTGCAGATGACTTTTAGACCCCCCTCACGACGGTTTCGGGATATACGGGTTTCGAGGCAGTAATTGCTATGTTGTTTATTTTTGAATATACATATCGTACTCAACCACATAACGATTATTCACGTCAATTAGACAGTGAATATTTCAGGAGTAGTATCAATGCTCAATGATCTGTGCTGACAATACTATATTTCGATTAGAATAAAATTTCGCCAGGATCTGCTTTCATCTTCCAAATGAGACTACGGGTCAGCGCCCAGTCACAGCAACAGTGAAATAATCGCCAACACGAGAAAGACGAGGATGAATATCCGAGCAATCTCCATAGAGATCCCTGCCACACCGCGAGCGCCGACAGCGGCGGCGACGACTGCGAGGATAAAAAACAGGATCGCCCATCGCAGGAAATCCCCGGTGAGCTGCAGCGGAAAGAACTGGAGGCTCTCGATCATCAGCACCTACCTCGTGTATGATATGAGTTGAGCGGTTGCTCGATGTGGCCCATAGCTTGTAATATGCCCGTTACATACTTTGTAAAGAGACTGCTATCTGCGGTACTACAAGCTTTCGTCGCCGAACAGCGACGTCAGCAACGGAAACCGTAGCTTACCCGCCAAGTGACGGACGGGACGACACGTCTTTCGAAGGCCTTAAGCACCGAACACGGGTATTTCGGGGTAACTCGCTGGACGACGGGCACCAGCGGGCACCTGTCACCGACAGGACGGAATGTGGCCGGACTCCCGGCTGAACCACCCAACGCCCGTGGTGAAACATATGGCACGAAGTTTCTACTCACACATCAAGGAAGCCTGGAAGAACCCGGGCGACGGCAAACTTGCCGAACTCCAGTGGCAGCGCAAACAGGACTGGCGGGATCAGGGAGCGATCGAACGTATCGATCGACCCACCCGTCTCGACAAAGCACGCGAACTCGGCTACAAGGCCAAGCAGGGCGTCGTCGTCGCACGCGTATCGGTCCGGAAAGGATCGGCCCGCAAGCAGCGACACAAAGCCGGTCGCCGGACCAAGCGACAGGGCGTCAACCGGATCACGCGCCGGAAGAACCTCCAGCGGATCGCCGAGGAACGCTCCGGTCGCAAGTTCCGCAACCTCCGCGTCCTCAACAGTTACTGGGTCGGGGAAGACGGCAGCACAAAGTGGTTCGAGGTAATTCTCATCGACCCCGAACATCCCGCAATCGAGAACGACGACGACCTCAACTGGATCTGCGACGACACCCACCAGGGTCGGTCCTACCGTGGCAAGACCAGCGCCGGTCAGCGCGGTCGTGGCCAGCAGAACCGTGGCAAGGGTACCGAGCACACGAAGCCGTCGATCAACAGCGACAGCGGCCGCGGCAAGTAACGTCGCCTCGCAGTTCGACTCGTTTTTATTCGACAACTCGCTCAGTAGCCTCCGGCACGCGCCAGTCGACGTCGACCAGGCCGGACGGATCGCCCCGTGCACCCGCTTCACTGACGACCTCGAAGGTGCGGTCTCGCGCCGCCGATGTGAACAGTGCGGCGACCATCACTCGTGCGACGTCCGCACGTGGGATCGATCCTTTGACCGTATCGCCACCCGCTCCCACGAGCACCTCGCCCGTCGCCAGGTCGTTCGTCAGTCGACCCGGTCGCAGTATCGTGTAGGTCAGTTCGGACGTTCTGAGGGCGTTCTCGGAGGCGAGTTTCGCCCGGAGCGACCGCCAGATGAGGAGACGGAACGGAAGCGCCACTCCCGGCTGTGAGCTACCGACTCCGATAGCGCTCTCGTAGACGAAGTGCTCGACCCCTTCCCCGATAGCCGCCGTGATCAGGTTCGAGACGCCGGTTCTGTCGACCAACGGTCCCGTAATCATGCGCGGGCCTGGCGCGGTACCGACCGCACACAACACCGCGTCACAGCCCGAAACGCCGTCGACGGCGTCGGTCGGTTCGAACAGGTCGCCGACGACCACTTCGTCCACGCCGCGCCGTTCGAGTTCGACAACGTTGCCCGCCGACCGCGTCATCGCACGGACGGTGACGCCCGTATTCCGAATCTGTGTGAGTAGCTCTTGGCCCGTACCGCCGGTTGCACCGGCCACGAGCACGCGCTCGATCTGAGGTGTCATGTGATACAGTACCACGTCACGGATAATACACGTTAACGTGATTGCTCCAGTCGCTGCAACGCCAGTCCCTTTTTGCTCCTGCCGCGAGAGAAGAGGGTATGACCAGCACGCTCTCCGGGGAGACGACGGTCGGTCGCGTTCGGCTTCGCGTGAACGATATCGACCGCGTCGCCGAGTTCTACGAGTCCGTCGTCGGACTCGACCGTCTGCGTCGATCCGACGAGTATGCGGCACTCGGCGCTGGTAGGCAGGTACTGCTCGAACTCGACGCCGATCCGAACGTCCCTCCGAGGCCCGCCGCCGCGGCGGGCCTGTTCCACGCCGCCGTTCGCGTCCCTGACGAGAGGACGCTCGCGGACGCGCTGGCCCGGATCGAGCGGGACTGGCGACTGGACGGCGCGTCAGATCACCTCGTCAGCCGAGCGCTGTATCTCTCCGACCCGGAGGGCAACGGCGTCGAGATCTACTGCGACCGTCCGAAGCCGGAGTGGCCGAGGGATTCGGCGGGCCGTACAGAGATGGACACGCTCCCGCTGGATCGTGGCCCCTTGCCCGAGGGCGAGCCCTCACGGCCGGTTCCCGACGAGACGGATCTCGGCCACGTCCATCTGGAAACGACGGACGTCGACCGCTCACAGTCGTTCTACATCGACGAGATGGGATTCACCGTCTCCGCCGCATTCCCGGGGAACGCGGCCTTTCTCGCCGCTGGCGACTATCACCACCATCTCGGTATCAACGGCTGGAACGGGCGACAGGAACCGTCGGGCGACCACTGTGGCCTCGAACACTTCGAGCTACTCGTCCCCAGAGGGACGCTGGACAGCCTCGCGGACGCGCTGGCCGAAGCGAGGTGGGTCGACGAGACGCTGGCGGTCGAAGACCCGGACGGAATCGAGGTTCGCGTACGCGCTAACGAGTAGCAGGGAGTCGACATAGCGGTAGTCCGGAGGGCCCACAGTCACCCTCTTGTGTCCCAAGCGACTACAGCGCCTATGAGCAAGACTGACGAGCGACTGACGATCTACTCGGATTACGTCTGTCCGTTCTGTTATCTCGGCCGGAAATCCCTCTCGCAGTATCAGGCCGACCGCGAGGAGCCAGTCGAAATCGATTGGCACCCGTTCGACCTCCGTGCGGGCAAACGCGGGCCGGACGGCGAGATAGACCAGAGCGTCGACGACGGCAAGGACGAGGCGTACTTCGAGCAGGCCAAAGAGAATGTACAGCGACTCGCAAAGCAGTACGACGCCGACATGGCGCTCGATCTCTCCCGAGATATCGACTCGCTGAACGCCCAGATCGCCTCCTATCACGTGAAACACGAGCACTCCTACGAGCAGTGGCTAGCGTTCGACCGCGGCATCCTCGATGCGCTCTGGGAGGACGGCCGCGACATCGGCGATCCGGACGTCCTCGCCGACATCGCAGAAGACGTCGGACTCGATTCCGACGAGATCCGGTCGGCAATCGAAGACGAGGATCTGGCCGAGACGGTCAGCCAGCAGTTCCAGACCGCTCATCAGCGTGGCATTACGGGCGTTCCGACCTTCGCGTACGACGGCCACAGCGCCCGCGGAGCCGTCCCGCCGGAACAGCTAGAACGGCTGATCGAGGGCGTTTGAGAAGTCGCACAGCCGGGCGATCAGGCGTAGCCGTCGGCGTCTATCTCCGTTTGTGACAGGTCGCCTGCCCCTGCATCGCCTCCAGTGCGGACATCAGGTCGCGCTGTGAGATCGTTCCGTAGACCCGACCGTTTTCGGCGACGACGATTCTGTCGGTGCGTTCTTTGCTGATAAGCCGCAGCGCCTCGAAGGCATCCGCGTTGGGGGAGATCGTCGGCGGATCGGTCTTCATCACCTCCGAGACACGACGGGTGTCGCGCTCGCTCGGTGGGACGTCGCGCAGTTCTGCCAGTGTGACGATACCCACTAGCTCCGTCCCCTCAACGACGGGGTAGCCGTTTCGCCGCTCGGCGACGATCCGTTCGAGCAGCGACTGGACGGTCGTGTCGGCCTCGACTGCGTCGCCCCGGTCAGCGAGGAGATCGCTGACGGTGATCCCGCGTAGCATGTCCCGGACGACTGTCGTCCGAGACTCCGCGGCCGCGGCGACGTAGATGAACATCGCGATCAGGAGGAGCAGTAGCGCGCCCGAAAGGACGGCAAAGATCGCCATCAGGACCGCGAAGCCCTGGCCAACAGTGGCTGCGGTCTGCGTCGCGGAGGCGTAGGTACGTGACCGGGCAAGTAGCGCACGCAGCACTCTGCCGCCGTCCATCGGAAAGGCCGGAAGCATGTTGAAGATGGCCAGCGAGATGTTCACAACGGCGAGCAGGCCCACGACGTAGAGCACTACCGGTGCCGACGCGGGAACGACCTGCAGGGCGCTGAAAAAGCCGCCAGCGAGTAACAGGCTGGTGATCGGGCCGGCGATGGCGATCCAGAACTCGACGTTCCAGTCCTCGGGCAGGTCCTCCATGTGTGCCATCCCGCCGAAGATCCAGAGCGTGATCGAAGTGATGCCGACGTCGAAACGGCGCGCGGTCCAGGAGTGGCCGAGTTCGTGGAGCAGCACGCTGACGAACAGCCCCACTGCGGCGGCGGCACCGAGCAGAAGCGGCGTCCGGCCAGCCCCGACGGCTTCGGCATCGACTGCGTGTGGCGAGACCAGATCGATGGCTGTCGCATATGCGGCTAGCTGTTCGGGACGACTGATCAGCCACGCCAGCAGCGGCAGGAAGACGACGAGCGTGATATTCAGTCGTATCGGTATCTGCGTTACCGATCCGATCGTGAAATTTCGCATACTGAATCGTTGGGTCGAGAGGTCATATGTCGTCCGGGTCGACCGATCCGAGGAGCCACGGCTACGGTCGGTTGGTCGTTCCATCACCGATTTGTATCTCGACGTTATATTTCGGTACATGAAACCAGCAGCAGCCGAACGACGGCCCGTCACGCTGACAATCGCGGGCAGCGACTCCGGCGGCGGCGCGGGGATTCAGGCGGATCTGAAGACGATGGAGGCGACCGGCGCGTTCGCGACCAGCGCTATCACCGCCGTGACGTCGCAGAACACGGTGGGGGTGGACCGCTCGCACGTCCTCCCGACGGCGGAAATCGAGGCCCAGTGCGACGCCGTTTTCGATGACTTCGAGGTCCAGGCGATCAAAACGGGGATGCTCGCGACGGCACCGGTCATCTCGCTCGTCACCGACCGCGTCGCGGCCCACGACGCGCCAGCAGTGGTCGATCCGGTGATGGTCGCGACGACGGGCGACCGGCTACTCGATGCCGAGGCGGAGGACGCCTACGAGGCGCTGATTGCCGAGAGCACGCTCGTGACGCCCAACGCCGACGAGGCCGAGGTGCTCACGGGCGCGGCTCTGGAGACGACCGCGGACGCCCGGGCCGCCGGCGAGGAACTCGTCGCGATGGGAGCAGCGGCAGCGCTGGTGAAAGGCGGTCATCTCCACGAGGACGAGGGGACCGTCATCGACGTGCTGGTCACCGAGGAAACGGTCGAGGAGTTCGAGCATCCACGTGTCGAGACGGCCGCTACCCACGGTTCGGGCTGTACTCTGTCGAGTGCAATCGCCGCCCGACTCGCCCGTGCCGACAGCCTCGTCGACGCTGTCGAGTGGGCCACCGATTTCATGCACAGCGCCGTCCGATATCACCACGATGTCGGGCAGGGACCGGGTGCAGTCCATCACCTGGTCGACCTCCGTAACCGTACAGATCGACACCCGACAGTGAAACGACTCGACGCGCTCGTCGAGCAGATCCGCTCGGCGTCGACGGCGGTAGAGGGCCGACACATCGATCTCGCCGTTGGGACGGCCTACGCGGAGACTCTCGAAGACGTCGCGACGACGACGGTCGGGTCCGATGGCGGCGCAATCGACCACCAGCCGGACCGCCGCTTCGGAGCGGATGAGGCGGTCGCTCAGCGGCTACTCGGCGTCCGGGACGCCAAACCGTCGGTACGGTTCGCTGCGAGCATGGCGCTTCCCGAGGAGACGGCGCGTCCCGAGACAGTCGACCTCACGTATCGGGCCACCGCCGACACGCGTGCGGCGTGTCGCCGGAGCGCCGAAGCGACGGCCGAGTCGCCGATCCTGCTCGAAGAGCAGTCCGGCGACATGACGGTGTACACCGCACTCGGGAGTGACACCGCGGCAGTGAGCAAACGGCTCCTCGAACTCAGTACAGGCGAGTGAAAACGGCAGTATAGTCAAAAAAGCAACTCAGGGCTCCCGAACTACTTCGCTCAGTCGTCGTCGTCCTGTCGGTTCTCCGAGCCGGATTCGACGAACGAGAACATGTCGTCGCTCTCCTCGTCAGCGTCGCCGCTCTCCTCGTCAGCGTCGCCGAGGGTTACCGGGTCGTCTCCAGCGTCTTCGTCGTCTGAAGCCGGTTCTGCGAGCGGGTCCTCCGTCGCCGCCTCGGCGTCCGGCGCTGATTCGGAGTCCGCGTCCATCTGCACGCCAGTCGTCTGTTCGTTGCCGGTCCCAAACTCGATTGCGTCGTCGGATGCCGACTCGTCGGTCGGACTGGTGCGGTTCAGCGCCGCCGGATCCGCATCGTCGGTGCTGTCGTCGGTTCCCTGATCGATCTGCGTTTCCTCGGGGGCTTCGTCGGCCGCGTCAGCCGGTGATGCGTCGGTGTCGGGCGTCGACGCCGTCTCCTCGGCGTCCGGGGTATCGTGATCCGCGGCCGGAAGCGCGCTGTCCGCGTCTTCGTCCACGCCGAGGCCCTCGTCCGGATCGGCGTCGGTTTCGAAGCGGTCGAGCGCTTCGGATAGCTGTGAGGCCTGATTCGCGAGGTCCGATGCAGAGCGTGAGACCTCGGTGAGTGCGGTGGTCTGCTGTTCGGCGGCGGCAGCGACGTTCTCGGATTCGGCGGTCGTTTCCTCGGAAATCGTCGCTGCTTCGTCGACCATCGCGACGACCTGCTGGGTCGAGGCGGCCTGCTGCTCGGTCGCCGCGGAAATCTCTTGGACGCCCGTGTTCGTCTCTTGGGCGTACTCGGCGATTTCGTCGAGTGCGGACGCGGCGTCGCGGACCGAATCGGTGTGATCGGTGATCTCCGCGCTCGTTTTGCGGACCTCCTCTGCGGTGGTGTCGGTCTGGGCCTTGATCCGTTCGAGGCGGTCCTCGATGTCCTCGGCCGCGTCCTTGGTGTCGGCGGCAGCTCTTTGACCTCCTCGGCGACGACGGCGAACCCTTCGCCGGATTCACCGGAGCGGGAGGCCTCGATGTTGGCGTTCAGTGCGAGCATGTTCGTCTGCTCGGCCACTTCGGTAATGAACTCCAGTAGATCGTCGATCTGACCGACTTCCTCCTGCAGAGCCTCGATCTCTTCGACGGCAGTCTGGCTCTCGGCTTCGATCTGGTTCATGCCCTCGATCGCTTCTTGAGCGGCCTTGCGACCTTCGCGTCCGGTCTCGGCGGTCCGTTCGGCGATGTCGGCGACCTCGTTCGACGAGGAGGCGATCTCCTCGGTCGTCGTCGAGAGGCCGCTCATCTCCTGGCTCACCGACTGCAGGGAGTCGTTCTGGCGCTCCGCGCCGTCGGAAATCTCCTGGATCGATTCGGTGACCTGTTCGCTGGCACTACGAACCTCCTCGCTGGAGGCGGTCACTTCCTCACTGGCGGTCGCGACCTCGGTCGCGAACCGTTTGAGCTGTTGGACGGTCGCCTCGATCTCGTCGAGCATCGCGTTGAAGTCCTCGCCGATGCCACGCATCTGCTCGTTATCGGCGTCGACCGTGGCTCTGACCGAGAGGTCCCCGTCCGCGGCTTGGCCCATCACGGCACAGTACTCCTCGGCGGACGCTTCGAGATCCTGATTGATCCGCTGGACGCGTTCCCGCTCGGATTCGGCCTCCTCGCGGGCCTGCTGGGCGTCGCGTATCTGCTCTCTGAGCGCGTCGCGCATGTTAGCAAACCCGTCGTAGAGTCGACCGATGTTGTCGATCCGTTTCGTCTCGAAGTCGACGTCGAGGTTGCCCTGCTCCATCTCCTCGGTCTTCCCGGTCAGTCGGTCCATCGCGACGGCGGTGTTCCGCCCGAGTGCGAGTCCGACGATGCCGATGAGCAGCACGCCTCCTGCGGTAGCGAAGGCACCGTACGTGGTCAGCGTTTCCGCGAAGCCGTAGGCAAAGCTGGTCGGCGCGTGAACGACGACCACGAAGTCGGCGTCGCGGGGGTCGCATAGCCGACGGCGTGATCCTGATCACCGACGCCCGACTTATCGGGGACGAACTGTGAGCCGACTTCCATCGCTCCGGCGTCGTTCCGGCCCATCTGTCGCAACTCGTTCAGTACCGGACTGTCACTGGGATAGCTCTGACCGACCGTCTCGCCGACGTTGTTGTCGTCCATGACGATCGTATCTCGCTCGTCGATCACCAGTCCGTAGGTGCCGTCACCGGCACTACCGATGGTGTTTCCAGTGAGGATGTTTTGGCCGACGGGTTCCATGTCGTGGACGGCGACCATAATCCGGTCGTCGTCACCGACCACGTTACGGAAGAACGCGATCTTCTGTGTGCCATCTATCTGATACATCTGCGTGACGTCGACGTTTCGGTGCGCGAAGTCTCCCTCGCCGAGCCACGGTCGTTCCTCCGCGGCGTACGTCTCACCGCGTTCGGAGGGATCCGACGATGCAATGATTTCACCGCTCGAGCTGTCGACGAGGTGTATCTGAGTCAGCGTGTTCGCGCTGTTTGGGTCTCCCCGGTCGGCCCTGAACGTCTCCAGATATCCGTTCAGTCCATCGTCGCTGGTGTCAGACTGGAGTCGGTCCTCTCTGGACACTGAGAGCACCTCGATGGCGCTCTGTTCGAGCCAGTTGTCGACGCTCTTGGCGTCGGACGCTGCCGTCGATTCGAGGTCATTGAGAGAACTTTGTTCAACTTGGTTGGACATCAGCGCCGTTGCGACGCCGCCGACAGAAGCTACAGAGATTCCGAGAACAATCACGACGATTGCGAACTTCGCCGCGTAGCTACTGCGTATCCGGCTAGGCACGATCCGTCGGAGAGAATCCAGCATACTGGTCACCAATTCTCTGAAGTAATATAAGTTCATTCATTATTTACCGACAGGACAGTATCAATAATTAATAGTAATAAACCGGCAACAGCGGTCGGCCAGCACAGACGACTGGTTGATCCAATGGATCGGGGCAAACCCGCAGTATTTTATTCGCGAGAGGACGTGCTACGAGCATGACCGAAGCCGAAGGGATCGTCGGCGAGTTCAAGTCACTGAAAGCCGACAGTGATGCCGACATTCTCGCGATGCAGGTCGGCGATTTCTACGAGTTTTTCGACGGCGACGCCGAGACGGTCGGCGAGGAACTGGATCTCAAGACGTCGAAGAAGTCCTCTGCCGGCGTCAAATATCCGATGGCCGGCGTTCCTGTCTCGGAGCTAACCCCCTATCTCAAGGCGCTCGTCGAACGCGGCTATCGCGTCGCCGTCGCGGACCAGCGCGAGACCGAATCCGGCCACGTCCGCGAGATAACGCGCGTCGTCACCCCGGGGACACTGCTCGACGTGACCGATGCCGACGCCCGGTACGTCGCAGGACTGGTCCTCGACGACGGCGTCTACGGTCTCGCCTTCGCGGACGTCACGACCGGGCAGTTCTCCGTGACGACGGTCGATGGCGAGGACGCCCGCGACGGGGCACTCACCGAACTCTACCGGTTCGACCCCGTCGAAGTACTCCCGGGGCCGACGGTTCGGGAGGACGACGACCTCGTCGCGACGGTTCGCGACCGGACCGACGCGACGCTCACGCTCCACGAGTCGGGCGCGTTCGCGCCGGGCCACGCGAGACACGCCCTGATCGAGCAGTTCGGCGCGGAGAGCCTCGATAGCGTCGGCGTCGAGGCGAGTGCGACGATAGCGGCCGCCGGGGCCATCGTCGATTACGTCGAGGAGACCGGTACCGGACTACTGGCGTCGATAACACGACTCCAGCGCTACGGCGACACGGAGTTCGCCGAACTCGACGCGACGACCCAGCGCAACCTCGAACTCACCGAGACGATGCAGGGTGGGACCGATGGCTCGCTGTACGCCGTCCTCGATCACACCGTCACCAGTCCGGGCGGGCGGACGCTCAAGTCGTGGCTCCAGCGCCCACGCCAGTCCGGCGACGTGCTCGACAAGCGCCTGGCGTCCGTCGAGGCACTGACCGAGGCCGCGCTCGCACGCGAAGAATTACGAGAGCAACTCGACGGCGCCTACGATCTGGAGCGCCTGGCGAGCAAAGCGACTTCAGGGAGCGCCGACGCCCGGGATCTGCTGGCGGTTCGGGATACGCTCGCCGTCCTGCCCGCCGTCGAGGAGAGCATCGAGAACGCCCCACGGCTGACCGGGACGCCACTGGAAAGCATCGTCGAGCGGCCGGACTGCAAGCGGGCCGCCGAACTACGCGAGACGCTCGACGAGGCGCTCGCGCCAGACCCACCGAGTACGGTCCAGGAGGGGAGATTGCTGACTCGCGGCTACGACGAGGAACTGGACGAACTGATCGAGCGCCACGCGGAACTCGAACAGTGGTTCGACAGTCTGGAGGAACGCGAGCGACGGCAGTACGACCTCCGACACGTCAGCGTCGGGCGGAACAAGACCGACGGCTACTACATCCAAATCGGCAAGTCGGCGGCCGACGACGCGCCAGAGCACTACGAGAACGTCAAGACGCTGAAAAACTCCGAACGGTTCCGCACCGACGAACTCGCGGAGCGCGAACGCGAGATCATGCGGGTCGAGGAACGCCGCGGCGAGTTGGAGTACGAACTGTTCTGTGACCTGCGCGAGACGGTCGCCGACTGCGCCGAGACGCTGCAGGACGTCGGGCGGACGCTCGCGGAGATAGACGTCCTCGCGAGTCTCGCGGTCCACGCCGTCGAGAACGATTGGACCCGACCGACGCTCGCTGCGCCGAGCGAGGGCATCGATATCGACGCGGGCCGACACCCCGTCGTCGAGCAGACGACCGACTTCGTCCCGAACGATCTCACGCTATCGGACGACCGCGCGTTCCTGATCGTTACCGGCCCCAACATGTCCGGCAAATCGACGTACATGCGACAGACGGCGCTGATCGTCCTGCTCGCGCAGATCGGAAGCTTCGTCCCGGCCACATCGGCGACGGTCGGGTTAGTCGACGGCATCTACACGCGGGTCGGCGCGTTAGACGAGTTGGCGCAGGGGCGCTCGACGTTCATGGTCGAGATGCAGGAACTCTCGAAGATACTCCACTCCGCAACCGAGGAGTCACTGGTCATCCTCGACGAGGTGGGACGTGGAACTGCGACCTACGACGGCATCTCCATCGCGTGGGCGGCCACCGAGTACCTGCACAACGAGGTTCACGCCCGAACGCTGTTTGCGACGCACTACCACGAACTGACGACGCTCGCGGACCATCTCGACCGGGTGGCGAACGTCCACATCGCGGCGGACGAACGCGACGGCGAGGTCACCTTCCTCCGGACAGTGCGGGACGGCCCAACCGACCGGAGTTACGGGATCCACGTCGCCGGACTGGCGGGCGTTCCCGAACCGGTCGTCGACCGATCGAAGACCGTCCTCCAGCGCCTGCGCGACGAGAAGGCTATCGAAGCGAAAGGCGGGGGTCGGGCGGCGGGACGAAACAGGTCGTCTTCGACGTGGGAAGCGGACAGATGACGACGGCGTCGGCAGACGGCGGTAGCGACCCTGACGCGGGGAACGCCGAGGACGCCGAGGGCTCCGCCGCCGGCGGTACCAGTGAAGTCGACCCGATCACCGACGAGTTCGGCGACGACGCCGCCGCCGTGCTCGACGAACTGAGCGACGTCGATATCGCCGAAACGTCGCCGATAGAGTTGATGGGCGCAGTCCAGGAATGGCGCGAGCGACTCGACGACTGAGGCGAGTTCGTCAAGCAACAGGGTTCTTGAGGGGCCAGTGAGTAGGAATCTGGCAACGAACGACGCCGCGCTTGCGGCGCCGAACACACCATGACAGACACGGAGATCAAGCAGTTAGACGAACGCACCGTCCAGCGGATCGCTGCGGGCGAGGTCGTCGAGCGGCCCGCGTCCGCCGTCAAAGAGTTGGTCGAGAACAGTCTCGACGCCGACGCCTCGCGCATCGACGTCTCGGTCGAGGCGGGCGGCACCGAGTCCATCCGCGTCCGGGACGACGGGAGGGGGATGAGCGAGGCCGACGTCCGCGCCGCGGTCCGCGAGCATACGACGAGCAAAATCGACGACGTCTCGGATCTGGAGGCGGGCGTCGCCACCCTTGGCTTCCGGGGCGAGGCCCTGCACACCATCGGTGCGGTCGCCCGGCTGCGATCACGACCAAACCGCGGGGCGAAGAGGGTGCAGGCACCCGACTCACCTACGCCGACGGCGAGGTCGAGTCCGTCGAACCGGCAGGCTGTCCCGAGGGAACGACCGTCGAAGTTACGGATCTCTTTTTCAACACGCCCGCCCGGAAGAAGTACCTCAAGACCGACACCACGGAGTTCACCCACGTCAACCGCGTCGTCACGCAGTACGCGCTGGCGAACCCCGACGTGGCCGTCTCGCTCGAACACGACGGCCGCGAGGTGTTCTCGACGACGGGCCGCGGCGACCTCCAGTCGACGCTCCTCTCCGTCTACGGGAAAGACGTCGCCACGGCCATGATCGACGTCGATGCCGAACCCGCGGTTGGCTCCGAGTTCCCCGAGGGGCCCCTCGACGGAATCAGCGGCTACGTCAGCCATCCCGAAACCAACCGGAGCACCCGTGAGTACGTCTCGACGTTCATCAACGGCCGCTACGTCACCTCCGGCGCGGCGCGCGAGGCGATCATGGACGCCTACGACGGCCAGTTGGGCAACGGCCGGTACCCCTTCGTCGTGCTCGACCTCTCGGTTCCGGCCGAGACGGTCGATGTCAACGTCCACCCGCGCAAAATGGAGGTTCGCTTCGACGACGAGGCCGGATTCAAACGACAGCTACGAACGGCCGTCGAGGACGCCCTGCTGGACCACGGTCTGGTCCGATCCTCGGCACCCAGAGGGCGATCCGCACCCGACGAGACGGAGGTCGATCCGGGGTCGGCGTCGACGCTTTCGGACGCCGACGGCGGGGATAGCGAGGACGCCGGACCTCGGGCATCCGCCGACTCGACATCGGCGTCGAGCGATTCCACTTCGGCGTCGAGCAGCGCCGGTTCGCACCAGTCCGAATCGTCGGAGCCGACCGGTGCCGGCGCCACAACCGATACCCCCGACTCGGGAGCGAACGCGACGGCCTCGGAGTCGACCGATCCCCCGACGGACCGAACTCGGACCGATTCCACGTCTGGCTCCCGAGATTCGACAGCACGGAGCGAGTCGGCGAAGGTCAGCGATTCGACGTCAACAACCGACACGACCCCCCGACAGAGTGAGGATCGTAGTGCCAGAGACGGATCAACTGGAGCGCCGACCCATACAGCCGACAGCGGCGCTACTGCCCCAGCATCGAAGTTCACCGGCCCACACGATCAGGAGACCCTGTCGGGCGACCTCGCCACCGCCGAGGCGTCCTACGGTAGCCTGCCACGACTGCGAGTGCTCGGTCAGCTACACGGGACATACATCGTCGCCGAGACCGACAACGGACTGGTGCTGATCGACCAGCACGCCGCCGACGAGCGGGTGAACTACGAGCGCCTGCAGGAGGCGTTTGCTGGCGATACGACAGCTCAGTCGCTCGCTCAGCCCGTCGAGATCGAACTGACGGCGGGGGAATCGGCGCTGTTCGACGCGTATCAGGAGGCGCTGGCGTCGCTCGGCTTCTACGCGAACCGGGAGGGCCGAACCGTCAGCGTGACGACGGTACCGACGGTGCTCGACGAGACGCTCGCACCCGAACGGCTCCGGGACGTCCTGTCGTCGGTCATCGACGCCGACGAGAGCGCGGGTGAACAGGCCGTCGAGTCGCTCGCGGACGGCTTCATCGCGGATCTGGCGTGCTACCCCTCGATCACGGGCAACACCTCACTGCAGGAGGGGTCGGTGATGGACCTGCTCGAACGACTCGACGACTGTGAGAACCCCTACGCCTGCCCGCATGGCCGGCCGGTCGTCATCGAAATCGACGGCGAGGAACTGGAGGACAGATTCGAGCGGGACTATCCGGGCCACGCTGGCTAGGAAACCGTGTTACTGGGGCACAAAGCATATAGCAATGGCGGTCGGTAATCAAAGTGCGGTGGTGTCCACTGCGCCGCGCCGGCTCTCCACTGGTCAACCCTGTCGGGTGGTGAGCCGCCCCTCCGAGTTTTCGTGAGTAGGTGAACTTATACTACGTCCGGTCGTTGGCCGAGCCATGAGTGATCTCGTCACGTTTGGCGAAACGATGCTTCGGCTCTCGCCCCCACAGGGCGAGCGCGTCGAGACGGCTCGTGAACTAGAATTTCGTGCCGCGGGCGCCGAGAGCAACGTCGCGATTACCGCGGAACGGCTGGGTGCCGTCGCGACGTGGCTCTCGAAGGTACCGGACTCACCGCTCGGCCGCCGAGTCGTTTCGGGACTACGACAGCACGGACTCGATGTGGACGTCGTATGGAGCGACGGTGGGCGACAGGGGACCTACTACCTGGAGTATGGCGGCGATCCACGGGGGACCAAGGTCATCTACGACCGACAGGGGGCAGCGGTCCAGACGACTCAACCGCAGGAACTGAACCTCGCCGCGATCCGGAACGCTCGACTGTTCTACACGAGCGGTATCACGCCGGCGCTCTCGAACCAACTCAGGGAGACGACCGCACAGTTACTGAAAGTAGCCAAGGAAGCGGGTACGAAGACGGCTTTCGACGTCAACTACCGGTCGAGCCTGTGGTCGCCCGATGAAGCCCGACAGACGCTGACGCGGCTGTTCCCGGCCGTCGACATTCTGGTGATCCCGTTCCGTGATGCCCAGACAGTCCTGAACTACGAACGGGACCCGCGCCAACTGGCCCACCATCTGGCGGCGGAGTACAACCTGCAGACGGTGATCGTCACGAACGGCGAACGTGGCTCGCTGGCCTGGCACGACAACACCGTCCACGAGCAGGATATCTACGATGCGGACACTCACGACGCCATCGGGACCGGCGACGCGTTCGTCGGCGCCTTTCTCGCCCGGCGCCTCGCAGGCGACGGGGTAACGCGAGCGATGAGATACGGCGCGGCGACTGCCTCCTCAAGCGGACGATCGCGGGCGACATCGCTACGGTGACGAAAAGCGAAGTCGAGTCCGTGATCGGCGACGACATGGAAGAAATCTCGCGGTGACACTGCGAGGTCCTGAGCGTCTCTATCGGTTGTGCACCGATCCGTCTCACCGGAGCAAACACTAAAACCGTCCCGACCCGTTGTCGGGTATGGTACACGTAGCGATCGTCGGCGCGTACGGCAGCGCCGGTGTCGCAGTCGCTGGTGATCTTGCAGACGTCGAGGATATCGAACTCACGCTGATCGACGACGGCGACCCGGGCGGCGGACTCTGCATTCTCCGTGGCTGTATGCCCTCCAAAGAAGTTCTGTCGGCCGGTGCGGCCCGGTTCAAAGCGGACCACGACGACCGTGTTCGGGGCACGCCCGAGATAGATATCGACCGGGTCGTCGCCACCAAGAACGAGCACACTCTTAGCTTCGCCGAGCACCGCCGTGCCGCAGTCGAGGACCTCGCTGAACGTGACAGCGTCGAGTTCATCCACGATACCGCCCGATTGGTCGATGACCGTGTGATCGAGGTGGCCGACCGGATCATCGAGCCGGATTACCTCGTCATCGCGACGGGATCGACGGTCAACGTCCCCGATATTCCGGGCATCGACGCGGTCGACTACTCGACGAGCGCCGACGCGCTGGACGCCACCGAGTTCCCCGACTCAGCAGTCGTCATGGGCTTTGGCTACGTGGGCCTCGAACTCGTTCCGTATATCGCGGAGGCCGGCGGGACCGATCTGACGGTGATCGAGCACGACGCCGCGCCGCTCGACGAAGCCGACGCCGACTACGGCCCGCGGATACTCGACATCTACGAGGAGAACTTCGACATCGACGTCCGGACACACAGCTACGAGCGACGGGTAGAACCGACCGACAACGGTCGTGTTCGACTGCACATCGATCACGAACCGCCTCACGAACCGGTATCGAGCGAGAGTATCGAGGCCGACGAACTGTTCCTGTTCACCGGCCGCCAGCCAGCACTGGACCGACTCGGACTCGAAAACACCGTACTCGATCCGGGGCCCGGCTGGGTTCGGGATACGATGCAATCGGAGACGGATCCGCAGACGTTCGTCGTCGGCGACGTTAACGGTCACGAGCCGATTCTGCACGTCGCCAAGGAACAGGGGTTCAAAGCCGCGGAGAACATCCTCGCGCACTCCCGGGGGACCCGACGGAACCGTACGAGAACGTCCACCACCACGTCGTCTTCTCCGGGCTTGGCGTCTACCCATACGCCCGGGTCGGCCACTCGGCGGAGAGCGCCGAGGCCGCCGGGATCGATCACGTCGCGGTGACGCGAGAGGCCAGCGACGACGGCGTATTCAAAACGAACGCCGTCTCGGAGGGGCTGGCAACGCTGGTCGTCGGGACAGACGGCACTGTCCTGGGCTATCAGGGGCTTCACTACCACGCCGACGTGATGGCCAAGACGATGCAGGTGGCCGTCGAGATGGGTCTGGACGTCCGAGAGATCCCCGACCGCTCGTATCATCCGACCACGCCGGAGATCATCGACGGCTTGCTCCGGGAGGCGAGTGCAGCGATCGAGTAGGATCGACGAGAAGCGACTGCCACGCAAGTGCAGCGATCAATCGTCCAGAACGGACACCTCGTCGCCGACGCGAAGGCTCTCCTCGCTGTCGACCCGCGTGTTCACCATCAGACGGAAGTAGTGGTCGTACCAGTCACGGTCGACCCACCCGGGGAGCGTCGCCTTTCGCCGCTCGACGAACCGTTCACGAAAGCCCTCGGTCTCCGCGCCGGTATCGGGGTCGCGCGTCGGGACGACACAGCGCTGGCAGGGGTTGACGCCCGCGAGCGTGGCCTCTCCCATGCGGAACGGAACGACCGAGTCCCGGTCGGCGTACAGCCGATCCTCCCAGAACGACTCGCCCGCCTCGATCACGACGTTCGGGCGGAGACGGCGACGCATTTCCGTGGGGCCGATCCCGTCGAACCAGCCCGCGACGGCATTGATCGTCTCCCGACTGATGACCGTCGGCCCGGCGGCGTCGGTGTCGTCGGGCATCCCGGTCGGGTCACGGATCACGCTCACCGGGTAGTCGAAATACTCCGAGAGCCACGCGTTCAGCGATCCGCGTTCGGCGTCGAGACTGAACGTCTCGGCGTCTCGGTCGGGCACACTGATCGTCAGCGCGCGCGTATCCGGATCGAACGCCGAGTCGAGGCGATGGACTGCCGGTTCGCGCTTACCGTTGACGTAGTCGCGCTCGGCGTCGACGATGGCGTACTGCCGGTCGCCATCGAGCGCGCCGCTCGCGCGGAGGCCTGCCGACTCGACGCGTGTCGCGTCGAGAGACTTGACCGGGTAGACGAAGAGATCGACGATCTGCGGCATGGGTCGGTCTCACGCTCCGATGGGAAAGTATGTTGCCTTCGCTGCAATCGTGGACGTGTTAGCTACTCTGAAAATAAATACAACATAATTAATAACTACACGGATAGATAAATATCTTAACTCCTAATAGGTACCACGTTGCTTACTGTACACATGGATTCGGAACAGCAGTCGTTAGATAGACGTACGTACATGAAGATCGCCGGAGCCGCCGGCGTGGTCGGCACGGTTGGGCTGGCAGGCTGTCTGGAAGGCAACGGCGAAAACGGAGACGAGGAGAACGGCGGCGCCGAGAACGGTGACGAGGAGAACGGCGGCGCCGAGAACGGTGACGACGAGAGCGGTGCGAACCAGATTGTCGCAGGAACGGCACCCGGGTTCGCACCGTTCGAGATGGTCGAGGACGGCGAACTGGTCGGCTTCGATATCGACCTGCTCGAAGCGGTCATCGACGAAACCGAGTACGAACTTAGCGGCTGGGAACAGCTAGAGTTCGCGTCGCTGATCCCCGCGCTCGATAACGGGAACATCGACGTCATCGCCGCGGCAATGACGATCAACGAGGAACGACAGGAACAGATCGCCTTTAGCGAGCCGTACTACAGTGCGAATCAGTCCGTGCTGGTCGCGTCCGGCGGCGATTTCCAGCCGGAGTCACTTGAGGACCTCGCCGACCGGACCGTCGGCGCACAGAGCGGGACGACCGGCGAGCAAGTCGTCCGAGACGATGTCATCGATGCCGGGATCATCCCCGAGGGGAATTACACCTCGTTCGACAACTACGTCCTGGCCGTCGAGGACCTCGAACGCGGGGTTATCGACGCTGTCGTGATCGACGAACCGGTCGCCCAGACGTTCCAATCGAGCCGCGACGTCGAAGTCGCGTTCATTTACGAGACCGGTGAGCAGTACGGCTTCGGTGTCCGGCAGGATGCCGAGGACCTGCAGTCCGCTCTAAGCGAGGGGATTACTGCGGTCGAGGAAAGCGGCGAGTACGAGGAGATCACGTCGACCTGGTTCGACCAGTAGGCCCCAGCATAGATGGACATAGCAGCGTTTCTTTCGACGGTGTCGTGGGTGGCCGCAGGAGAGTCGTTGCCGCATCTCGCGGAGTCGATCTGGTCGATGCTCGGCGAGGACTGGCAGTTCGTCCTTCGGAACGCGGATTACCTGCTCGGGGGTGTCGTCATCACCATCGTGCTGACGATTACGAGTATTCTACTTGGCTTTCTGCTCGGCTTTCCCGCCGGCGCAATCGAGGTGTACGGTAGCGGCTACTCGAAAGCTGCCGTACGGAACCTGGGCATCCTGTTCCGTGGGACGCCGATCCTCGTGATCATGCTCTACATGTTCTTCGTCGTACCGATCGAGTACTTGCTCGGACCGCTCAATACGCTGATCGGCGGAATAGACCTCCTGCTCGGACCGACGCCGTTTACCGCACCCGAGGAGATCGGAGGGGCGTTTTTCGCCGCGACGCTCGCACTCGGCCTCCGGAGCGCAGCCTACCAGTCACAGATCTTCCGGGGGCGCTCAGCAGTATCGACGACGGACAGATGGAGGCCGCCCGTTCGATCGGGATGAGCAGGCTCGAAGCGATCCGCTACGTGATCGTTCCACAGGCGCTTCGGCGGAGCGTCCCCGGGTTCCAGAACGAGTTTACCATCGTGCTGAAGGACACGTCGATAGCCTTCGCAATCGGACTCGGCGAACTGCTGAAACGGAGCGACGACCTGTTCATCCAGCAGACGACCGCGATAGAGATCATGCTCTTTGCCAGCCTCATTTACTTCGTCCTGACGTTCAGTACGAATCGTACGCTCGATTTCGTCGACAATCGCTTCGCAATTCCAGGTGAATCGTCGTGACAGACTCTCGCATCGACCGATCCAGTCGTACCGACCGGGGCACTGACGCCGAACCATCGCCACTGCTACGGATCGAAGACCTCCGGAAGTCCTACGGCGACGAGGAGGTGCTTCGCGGCGTGGATCTGGAGATAGAGCGCGGTGACGTCGAAGTGCTGGTCGGCCCCAGTGGGAGCGGCAAGTCCACCCTGCTACGGTGTGTGAACCGGCTTACCGAGGTCGACAGTGGGCACATCTACCTCGGCGACGTCGACGTCTGTGCGCCCGACACCGACCCGAACGAGATTCGCCAACAGATCGGAATGGTGTTCCAGGACATCAACCTCTTTGCCCACCTCACCGCTATAGAGAACGTCATGCTCGGCCTTCGCAGGGTCAAAGGAATGGACAAAGAGCCTGCGCGTGAGCGCGCAGAGGAGGAACTCGACCGGGTCGGACTCGGCGATCAGGTCGATTCGTATCCGGCACAGCTATCCGGTGGCCAGAAACAGCGCGTCGGCATCGCCCGGGCGCTTGCAATGGACCCCGAACTGATGCTCTTCGACGAACCGACGAGCGCGCTCGACCCCGAGTTGAGCAACGGCGTCCTCGAGGTAATGAGCCAGCTAGTGGCCGACGGAATGACGATGCTCGTGGTCACTCACGAGATGCGCTTTGCCCGCGGGGGCGCGACCGGGATCACGTTCCTCGACGAAGGCGAGGTCGTCGAGCGCGGCCCGCCGGAGAAGTTGTTCGAGAACCCCGAGAAGGAGCGAACCGCAGAGTTCTTCCAGAGTATCAGTCATGAGTGACTCGAGAGGGCGACGATGAGCGAGGCCGAAACCACGGCATCGCCGACCGGCCGGTTCCGCACCAGTTCGGTCGATACCAGCCACGCCATCAGCATCTTCGCTGGTATCGTGTTCTGGGGCTGGCTCACGACGCGCTGGCTCAACGACTGGGTGCTCGCACGCCTCGGCATCGGTCCCGGTGCGGGCGAGAACTTCATCCCGCGAGAACCGTTCGACGCGGCGGCGGCCTCTGCCATCGAGGCGGCCGAGCGGTTCAGCATCGTCGGGCTTCCGTTCGAGTGGCTCAACTCGCTTCTCGAAACCGCCGGCGTCGCGGTGCTTAGCTGGCTGGGAGCGCTCCTCGACACCGCTGGCGTCGCGGTCGGCATCGCGCCCGCGCTGGCCGGTGCGGCGTGGTACACGATCCTCCTGACGGTCATAAGCATCGTTCTCGGCTTCTCCATCGCGGTCCCGCTGGCGGTCATCCGTGTCTACGGCGGGCCGCTCAAGTGGCCCGCGCTGGCATACACCGAGTTGATCCGCGGGACGCCCCTGATCGCCCAGTTGTTCGTCCTCTACTACGGCCTCCCGCTCGCGGTCTGGCTACAGGATACCACGCTGATCGGCTACGGTACGATCCCAGAGCAGGCGTTCTGGATCGCCATCATCGGCTTCACGATCAACGGCTCGGCCTACCAGGCCGAATACATCCGCGGCGCGCTCGAAAGCGTCGACGAGGGCCAGCTAACCGCGGCGCGGGCGCTCGGCCTCTCCCAGATAGACGGGATCCGGTACGTCGTCCTGCCGCAGACGCTCCGGTACGCGATTCCGGCATGGACCAACGAACTCGTCTATCTGCTCAAATACTCCTCGCTCGCCGGGTTCATCACGGTCCCGGAACTGTACAACGTTGCCAGTGACATCGCCAACAGCACGTTCGAGTTCACGGCCATCTTCGGCCTGCTTGCGGTCGTCTATCTCGGCCTCGTACTGACGGCGACGAACATCATGAGCCGCGTCGAGTCCTACGTCTCGATTCCCGGGATCGGTGCCGTCGAGGGGCGTCAGCAGGGCGATAGCTGACTCGTTTTCACAGTTCGTGGTGGACGTAGATGCCCAGATAGCCGCCGAGGACGCTAAGCCCGACAGTGTACACTGAGCCAAGGACCAACACACCGACGACGAGCAGTCCGAACGCGGATTCGACGGCCGCTCCCGTCAGAATCACCAGCAAAAACATGCCTGCAAAGGCGTAGGGCAACAGCATGATCAGCCCGGCAAGCAGTCCAAGCCGTAGGCCGTCACTCGTTTCGCCGCCCTGGAGATACGCCGCAAGCCCGCCACCGAGCAGTGGCGCAAACGGAACGAACGAAAAGACGATGCCGACGACGGCGCCGATAATCGCGTTGGCGATCGGGTTCGAAAGTCTTCTGTCGACCTCGAGTCGGTCTCAGACGATGGCGTCGACGTGGTGTCGAACGAATCGGAGCTCATAGCTATGGATACTGCTGTTTGCCTGTTGAATGTTACCTCGCGCACGGTGGCGCGGGGAATCCTGCTCTTACAAGGGCAGGCTTCCTGTTTCGAGGACGTGACTTGCAGACACGCGCTGAAAGTCAGCGGTGTCCGTAGCGGTCACAGTCTCCACAGGCGTTGATTCGGGCCATCCCAACCCTAATTCAGAAAAGCCACACTTGAGAACGTTCATCGCCGCGTTTGCGTCTCTATCCGTCTCGAATCCACAACTCGGACAGGAATGTTCCCTGACCCAGACGGGTTTCGCCGTCTCCACACCGCACGACGCACACTCTTTCGTTGTGCCTCGCGCTTCGACCTGAACGACGTGCGTTCCGTGCAGGTCGGCTTTGTATTCGAGCAGGGTGATGAATTGTCGCCACGCCGTGTCCTGCTTGTTACGGGCGTTCCCGTCACCCTGAAGCATACTCTGGACGTTCAAGTCTTCCACGAACACGGCGTCGTACTCCTTGACGAGCCATGTTGTGATTTTGTGCTGGTAGTCCAACACCTTCCGCTTGATGTGGCGCTTCACCTTCGCCACCTCTCGACGTTGTTTCTCGTAGTTGTTCGACCCCTTCTCTTTCCGAGACAACTTGCGTTGCTCACAGCGAAGACGTTCGTAGTCGTCTTCGAGGTCGAGCCAATCCACGGTCTTGCCGTCGCTGGTGTGGATGTAGTTCAGGATTCCGAGGTCAATCCCGACGCTGTTGCTCGCGTCCAGCGAGTCCACGTCGGGTTTCTCGGGTAGGTTGGCGTTGTCGGTTTCCAACCCGAAGGAGACGAACCATTCGCCGGTCGTCTCTTTCTTGAACGTGACTTCTTTGATGGTGGCGTGGTCGGGAATCGGTCGAGAATACCGGATTTTTACCCACCCAATTTTGCTGAAGCGCACGTAGGCGTACTTGTCGTGGCCCCTCTTTTCATCGAGGTCGAAACCAGACTGACTGTACGTCACGCTTCGGTACTCGGTGGGTGATTGCCGTTTGAGCCGACCAACGTTGTATCCCTTCTCTTTCTTTTTGCGAAGGTTTGAGAGGTTGCGGTGGAAACGGGCGACAGTGGCTTGGGAGGCTTTCGAGTGCAGTTCACTGAACACTGGCCATCGTTGTTTCCACTCGGGGAGTTTGTTGTTCTGGTCGTATTCACTCGGCTTGTCATCCCCCAGAGCTTGTTGGTAGTCCCAGCGAACGTGGTTGTATAGCTGGCGATGAACATTCAGATGGTGTTCCAGTCCGTCCGCTATCTCTTGTGTCGGATAAGCGTGATAACGGTGACTGTATTCCAACGGTGTCTATTGATTAGAGATATGTTCACTTAATGGTTTGTATCAGCGAGTGTCGGCTTCATCCCCGACCACGGTGGGTCGGGGTATTCGCCTCGATGACCAGTATAAAAGACCCTGGTCGGGTATGTTTAATTCGTATCGCCGAGCGAGAGTTGCTCGAACTGCTGAAGCCGTTCCAGCGGTCTGACAACGCCGAGGTCCGCGTCGAACTCGATACAGTTCTCGGCCTGGAGCATCGGCAGGTGCCTGTGATACAGTTCGATTGCAAGGTGATCCGATGTCGCTCGTTCGGAAGCCGGTTGTATCTCGTCGCGAATCGCCTCGACCAGTCCGTCGACTGTCGTTGTGCCCTCCGTGCGCAGTAACGCCGTGACAAGTGCCCGTCTGGTCGGATCTGCCGCGATCCGGTACAGTTCGTCGATAGACCCCCGCTTCAGCCTCGACATGCTACGTTTGCCCCCTGCGTAGCAACTGTAACCGTCAGGGAAACATTATTGCACCCCATGAGATCGTTGCAGACGTTGCACGACCCACGCCTCAGATATCTTCGGGGCGTTTGATCGTTGCCGCCTCGCGATACTCGCGGTAGATCTCGTCAGCCCACTCCAGCAGGGAGTCGTCGGTCGATTCTAGCAACGCACGGGGAAGCCCTCGTCGTCCTCGACGCCGATCTGGACAGTCTCTTCGTCGCCGATTCCGAGATAAAACGGGGGTCGTTGTCGGCGACGCGTACTGTCAGTCGCCCGGTCTCCAGTTGTTCGGCGAACAGCGGCGCGAACGCTTCGGTTTCGATCGTTCGGTCGACGTCACTGGAGACGGTTATCTCGGCCTCCAGCGTCCCGTTTACGACCTGTTCGTGGACGAGTTTCGTCCCCTCCAGATCGAGCGACGAGAACAGTCCCCGGAACTGTTCTGTCCTGTTCAACAGTTCGGTCTGAGCTCTTCCCGGGGCGTACGGATCACCGGGAGTGTGTGGGACGATGTCCGCGGAACGTAGCTGTCCCGGTTCGACGCCGTACTCCGACATCGGAAACCACTGCAGAAACTCCGATAGCTCGTCGGTGAGCCGGACGGTCTCTTTCAGATCGATGAAATCCCTGATGACGAGTTCGCCGACGGGCGTGATCTGATACGTCCCGGAATCGCGCCGTACCCAGTCGCGTTCCTCGAATGCAGTAAGCGCTCGTGCAATCGTCGACCGGGAGGCGTCGATGCGATCCCTGAGACTGCGCTGGGTCGCAGGACCGGAGTTCAGGAGTTGGCGCAACACGTGTGTCCGTGGCTTCGAGCGAGCGAGAAAGGCGATCCGGTCGATCGGGTCGGGGTCGTCAGCCATCTACAGAACCATGACATTTCTATCGGTATAATTGATTTGGGTGGCCCAACGCTATCCGGTCCACTTGGCGTCGGCCAGCGTCCGCTGGACGACGTCGTGACCGACTGCCTCGGCGAGCGTCTCGAAGCCGGCGCGTTCGCTCCGGTCCTCGGCGTTGGCGACCAGACGGGAGACGATGAACTCCGGCGTCGACCGGCCCACCGTCCCGAACCGGGGCTGGTAGTCCACCTGTAGTTCGAGATCGGGCGAGAGACCCTCCGCGAAGATGCCGTCGGTCCGGGCGGCGTCGGGGAGCGGTGCGAGGTCGTCGGCGAGGTGCGTGACGAACGCCCCGAGTGCGCCCCGCTCGACGGTCAACCGGACGAGTCCGTGTAGCAGGTCGGCGGCACTGCCCGGTTCCGTGATCGCCTCGAACTCGTCGACGAGCATCAGCGTTCGCTCGTTCGTCGAGACCGGTGGGACGATGTTTCGCAGGGTGGATTCGAGCACGCCAGCGTTGAAACTCGCGTGGCGGCGGTGGAAGACGAGCGAGTCGAAGACCGAGACCTGTGCTCGACTGGCCGGCACTGGGAGGCCCATCCCCGCCAGCAGGACAACCTGACACAGCGTCTCCAGCAGCGTCGTCTTCCCGCCGGAGTTCGCCCCGGTGACGACGGCAACGCGGTGGTCTGCCGGCGGCGTCCGGTCGTCAGCACGCGGCGGAACGTCGTCGTACTCGGGAAGCGTATGCTCGCCGATAGCGTAGGTGATCGGCTGGACCGAATCGGCGTCCTCGGCCGCCAGCGAGAGGTTGGTGGCGTCGACGACAGCCACCGTATCCCGGCCGTCGGTGACGTACTCCGGCCGACACATCTCGTGGGCGAGCGCGAAACGGGCCAGCGAGAGATAGAACGCGATGTCGTCGATGGTCTGGACGGCGGCGTCGACGTCCTCGCGGGCCGCCGCGACGTCCCCGCGCAGGTCGCTCGCGACCAGTTCGCGGCGCTCGGAGACGGCGCTTCGCAGGTCGTTCGAGAGTTCGCGCAGGGTCGTCCCGACGAAATCGGTCGCGTCGATGGCGTCGTCCGGCATCGCCGCCCGTACACGATCAATCGTCACGTCGGCCTCCGTCCGGACGTGTTCGATAAAGGTCGTCCGGAAGTCCTCGGTGCCCTGCACGCCGTCCTCGCGCAGGCGCTCGATGACGTCGAGCGCGTTCGCGTCCAGGCGCTCGACGGTGGCAAGCGAGTCACGGAGGCCGTCGAGTTCGTCGTCGATGCCCTCGACTACGCTCCCATTGCTTAGCCCTGCGAGGGCGGCGCTGGCGTCGGCGAGTCCGTCGCGGTCGAGTTCCCCGAGTGGCGCGAAGACGTCCTCACCCTCGTCTGCGGTCGTCTGTTCGCTCGCAGCGACGACGCCTGCATCCAGTAGCGCCAGCGTGGCCTCGACCGCGGCGCGTTCGCCGGCCGCGGCGTCGTCGTAGGCCGCGAAGGCGTCGAGCACGGCCTCGCGGTCGCTCTCGTCGAGCGCCGTCCAGACGTCCCGCGTCGCGAGCACGGTGTCGAGTCGTGCCGCCATCCCGTCGGTATCGAGCAATGGCGTCAGGACTCGAATCCGGTCGGCCGCGCCGCGAGTCACCGCGTGGGCCTGGATCAGGTCGAGCAGTTCTTTGTACACGTCCCGCGAATCGCCCGTGGCGAGCACGTCCATCCCATCGCCGCCGTTCGCGCGGCGGAGGATTCGCGTCGCCCGGCCGCGGGAGAGTCCCGCCTCCGTCAGCGTGCGGACGTCCCCGCTTTCGATGGCTCTAACGGCCGTCTCGACGCCGATAGAACCCGTCAGCACTTCGCGAGTCTTCGGTCCGACGCCCCAGTACTCCTCGAGTTGCATACATCTACGTCTCACGGGGTGGGTATGAGTGCTGTGCTCCGCTCCCGCCTCGCCAGAGCACTCGCCGGGGGCGACCGACCGCGCTCAGGCGTAGGTTCGCTCGATCAGATCCAGAATGTTGTCGGATTCGGACATCGTGATTCCGCGGTCTTCATCGATAAGCACCGGCACGCCACGCTGGCCGGAGACCCGCTTGACCTCGTTCCGGTCCGAGTGCATCGCGTCGACCCAGACCGAGTCGTAGTCAACGCCGACGTCGTCGAGGCGGTCGGCCACTTTCTCGCAGAACGGACAGCCTTCGAGCTGGTACAGCGTGATGCTCATGTCCGTCCTTGCGGAGGGACGCTCAAAGAAGTTACTCCGGCGAGGACACAACACATATATCGCGCATCGACTAACCCCCGGTCGATGATGGCGACCACCCACGGCTTCGTCGGGCAGCGCTGACGACCGTGGTCGCGGCGTTCGCTCCGGAACTCGCGGTCCCCGCCGCTGCCGGCGGGATTGCGGGCGGGATCTTCCCCGATCTGGACGTCGCTGCGGAACACCGCCGAACACTCCACTTTCCTGGCTACTACACGATAGGGGCGCTCCCGGCAGTCGGATTCGCTACTGTTGCGCCCGGGCCTGTCACCGTCGGCGTGGCGACGTTCCTCCTCGCCGCGGCAGTCCACTCCGTCAGCGACATCATCGGCGGGACGCCCTCCGCAGTCCCGTGGGAGTCCGAGCGGGAGCACGCCGTCTACTTCCACGCGAGCGGGCGATGGCTTCGTGCGAAACGGTGGGTCCGCTACGACGGTGCGCCCGAGGATTTCTTTCTCGGTGCCGCCTTCGCCTTGCCGAGCCTCGTCCTGTTCGAGGGGACGATACGACGACTCGTGCTCGTCGGACTGGGCGTCTCGCTGGTCTATTCCCTCTTCCGCCGACCCATCGGCCGGATCGCCGCCCGGTGGGAGTGAGCGGCGGGCGTCACGGCGGCCGTATTGACGTGTACCACGATCCGGCACGGACAGCCGTTACGGCCGGAGAGCGGGTAAGAGCCCAAATCCCTGCGTACGGAAATTTATTTGTACGTGGCGAATCGTGCAATAGATCATGGAGCGGAACCAGTCTGGGGGCGGAGATCCGTACGTCGAGGCAACACTGCCCCGAGAGCTACACGACCGTGTAGAGCGACTGTTCCGCGAGTATCGGGGCTACGAACCCACATCAGTCCAGGAGAGCCTGAGCGTCATCTGCGATCTGGCGGAAGCACAACTCGACACCGACGCGTCGGACGCTACGAGCGAGCGGGCCAGCAGCGGGACCGCCCCTTCGCCAGTTGCCGATGACCCCGTCGACGATCCAGCGCCGTCTACGCAGGAGGCCTCTGCAGAGCAGACGGAGACCCTGGAGTCGAGGTCTTCGAGCGAACAACAGAGTCCGAAGCCCGATTCCTCGGGGACGATCAGGGCCGCAATCGACGAGGTGTTCCCGACCGACTGGGCGACCGAAGCGGACACCGCAGAGCGGCTTCCGCTGATCGTCGGCCACTACCTCACCGCGGAGGGATCGACCCGTATCGAGCGCGAGAACAGCGCGCTCGCGGCAGTCGGGACGAGATACGGGACGAACCCCGAACGACTCCGCACCGAGGTCGTCGAGGATATCTACGGGGCGGACACACTCCCGGGGGAACTCGCCTCGGAGTTCTTCAGCGAGGCTCTCGGGAAGGTCGAACAGCGCCTCGAACGGGCGGAAACCGACGTGCTGTCGGCAGTCGAACTCGTCGGCGGCGACTCCGAGCAGTCCTCCGAGGCACGCACGGACGAGACGGGACCGACCACCACTGAAAGCACCGGATCGACTGACTCGCCGCTGGATCTCGGGAGCGGGAGCACCGACCTCCCGGCCGGGCAGCGGACGACATGGCCAGCGACGGCGGGGCCGTCCAGAGCGTCGACGAGCGGATCGACAACCTGTTTACTGAACCGAACGGCCTCACGGAGATCGGGATCGAGTCGCTGGTCGACGGCGCGGCGACCGACTGTGAGATCTGTGGCGAGCGTTATTCGGTCGTCGATCTGCGGACGACGACGGAGGCGAGCGACGACCGGCGGGTCAATCTGGTCTGTGACGACTGCGCCCCGGAGTAGCGAGCGCGGAAAGCAAGCCTGATAGCCCCCGCTCAATACATCTGTTTCATGACGTTGGTCGACGCGGTATCGATCACCCTTCATCAGGTGTTCGCCGCCGTCTGGGTCGGTAGTGTCGTATTCATGACTGTTGGCGTGTTACCACTGGCGAGGGAGGGCCATCAGAGCCCGAACCCGTCGAGTTAGCCACCGGAACACTTCGGACTGTTTCCCGGCTCAGTGCGGTTGTACTCCTCCTCACTGGCGGATATATGACCAGTAGTTTCTACGCGACGGCCGATCTGACCGGGACGGCGAACGGCTGGCTCGTCCTTGCCATGCTCGGCCTGTGGCTCGTCCTGATCGGACTGATCGAAGTGAGTGGCAGTCGACTCGTCGACGGTCTACAGGCAAAGAAGGTCCGCGCACCCGCTGACGAGACGCTTGGCTGGTTCCGTGCCGCATCGGTAATCGGGCTCCTTCTGCTGGTTATCGCCGGCATCGTCTCCTCGGGCGCGCTGGTCTGAGCAAGCGCGAGGAAGTTAGAAAAATATTTACAACAAACAATCATAGGGTGAGGTATGTCCTCACACGAACGGGTCACCTCGATCCCATCCGGGATCCGCGCAATCTGTGTCGTCGACGGGTATCTCGTCCTGCTCGGAATGGCACTGGCAATGATCGGACTAGCCGATCTCGACAGTTCTCCATGGCTCGATTTCACCGTCGCCGGCGTCGAGGGTATCTCGTGGATGATCCTCGGAATGCTGGTGCTGGTCGCCATCCAGATGTACGTCATTCAGGGCGTCTGGAACATCAAGTCGTGGTCGTGGACCGCGATGCTCGGCGTACTCGTCGTACAGATAGCCATCCTTGCGGGCCTGATCGGATGGGTAGTGACCGGCGACAATATGCCAATCAGTTACGCCGATGGCGTCGTCCGCTGGGCGCTTCCGCTGATCGTGCTGCTCGGCTCCGTGGTGTACCTGATCGACAAGCGCGAATGGTTCACTGACCTATAAGCACGCGCTTCCGCTCACTCTTTTCCGTTCTCGCAGTGCTATCCCTCTGACCAGTTGATCCCGTCCGAATCGCAACGCATAGGCCCCCGGGCGTCCACCGACTACTATGCAAATAGGCGTTGTCGGACTCGGGCGTATGGGACAGATAGTCGTCGACCGCGTGCTCGACGCCGGCCACGACGTCGTGGCGTTCGACCTGGACGAGACGGCCGTTGCGACGGCGGTCGAGGACGGCGCCGAAGCCGCGGCGTCGGTCGTCGATCTGGCGGAACAGCTCGGCTCTAAAAAACGCATCTGGCTGATGGTTCCTGCGGGGGAGCCAGTCGACGCCGCACTCGACGATCTGGAACCGTATCTCGACAGCGACGCTGTCGTTGTCGACGGTGGCAACTCCTACTTTCAGGACTCGGTCCGCCGTGCAGACGCGACCGACGCCGCGTATCTCGACTGCGGGACCAGCGGTGGCCCCGCAGGAGCCGAACTCGGCTTCTCCCTGATGATCGGCGGCCCCGAGTGGGCCTACGAGGAGCTAACGCCGGTGTTCGACGCCGTCGCGACGGGACCGGACGGACACGATCGGATGGGTCCAGCAGGGAGCGGTCACTACGTCAAAATGGTCCACAACGGCGTCGAATACGCGCTCATGCAGGCCTACGGCGAAGGCTTCGAACTGCTCGCGAACGGACGCTACGACCTCGACCTCGAAGCCGTCGCGAACACCTGGAACAACGGTGCGGTGATCCGCTCGTGGTTGCTGGAGCTCTGCGAGGAGGCGTTCCGCGAGGAGGGCAACGACCTCGACGATGTCGCCGACCACGTCGCCGGTGGATCGACGGGCACGTGGACGGTACAGGAAGCGCTCGAACAGGAAGTCCCGACGCCGCTGATCTATCAGGCACTGGCTGAACGGTTCGGTAGTCGCTCCGATCGGTTCTCCCGCCGCCTTGCTAACCGGCTTCGGTACGGCTTCGGGCGTCACGAGGTCGCTCGCGAGGAGTAACGCACGAATCGTCTGCGACGTTCGTTTCACGCCCCGAGCGTAGCGAGCGGTCGCTTTTTCACCCACTGTGTTCGAGGAGTAACTCCTGCGGCGGGCTCTCGTCGCGGAGACCTCGAACCGGACCCCCGACGGGCCCGTTGCCCCGCCAGTAATCACAATACAATTAAACCCACAATCCGAACCCCCTCACATATGTTTAACGAGCTGGGGCTTGCGATCGGGGGTAGTCTAACCCTGATCGCCGTACTCATGCACTTTTCCCGTGGGACGGGATGGACGTCGAACGAGGACATTTCCCAAGAGGTGCTCGAACGACGCGCGGAGTCGGTTCCCGAGACAGACTTCCCCGAGCCGATGAACCGGTCGATCGGCGGCGGCGCACCCGCCGGAGCGATCGGCGGCGGCGAGGCGGGCGGCGAACTCGCTGAGGGTGGCGAAGCGGTCGAAGAGGAGAGCGGACCGGGTGACATCCCCGAAGACGAGATCGAGTATTACGAGATCGAGTTCGTCAAGGAAGGCGAGACGGTCGAGATAGCCAACAACGAGACGATCCTCGAAGCCGGCGAGGACGAGGGCTGGGATCTGCCCTACGCCTGCCGCGAAGGCTCCTGTGTCTCGTGTGCCGGAAAGATCGACGGCAACACGAAAGAGCTCGTCGAACACGACGACCAGTCGATGCTCGGTGACGCCGAACTCGAAGAGGGCTATACACTCACTTGTGTCGGCTATCCGCGCGGGGAGTTCTCGATCGAGACTGGCGAACAACCCTGACGGCGGCCCACACTCTTTTGCGGTTCAGTGGTCGGTGGTCGGTTCGAGAAACTCGTTGATCCGTGCAGAGAGCTGCGACCGTACCGGTGTCAGATCGACGTCATCGCCGACCAGCGTCCGGTGAAACCGTCGGAGCAGTTGCTCGAAGAGGTGGTCGAACAGCGTGTCGGCATCGGGCGACAGGCCCTGTGCTGAGAGTTCTCCGGCAGTCCGTTCTAGACGCTCCGGAGTGACGAACTCGTCGACGAGTTCGGCCGGGTCGGGGCCCTCAGAGTCCAACTTCGAATCCATCCCTTCGGCACGCATCGTTGCCCGGTCTCCGTTTTTCGAGCGGAGCACGACGCCGTAGGCCTGACCGTTGTACCAGTTCGACTCGGGTACCGTGTACGAGTCCGAATCGAAGTCTACTGCTCTGACCTCCTTCGCGAACGTGTTGACCGGTGTGAGACCGATCCGCTCGAACGCCTGTTCGACAGCATCCGGCGGCAGGAACCGGTCTCCGTCCCAGATGTCGATGCCCAGGACAGCGGGCGTTCGATCCCAGTCGTAGTCGATGGTCTGCTGGTGCATCGCGACGCAATAAAAGACGACCGACTCCAGATCCGCGCCCAGAACGGCGTCGTAGTCCAGTGCACGCTGGACGAACCGCGTCGCGTGGCGATAGCCGACCGGGACGTCACCGGGCGGAAAGACGGTCGTCCGGTCGCCAAAGCGGACGCCGCCCGAGTCGTCGATACGAAACCGGAGCAATGTCCCGTCGAGCAACTCCTGAAGCCAGAGATGCCCGCCGTCGAGAAGTTCGTCGGGGGCCGAATCGACCGCTGGGATCGACGGATACGCTTTCATGCGAGAGGCGACGGTCGCCCGCCCCTTTACTGCTCGGTCAGTGTAGCGTCCCCTCGCGCTGTTCGACGTCGTATGCGAACAGTGCGTAGCCGACCTCGGCGGCCGAGTAGCCGGTATCGGCCGCGATGTCGCGGATCGGCGCCATCATCGTAACGTAGTCGTCGGCGTCGAACGACTCCTTGCGGCCATCGAGATAGCCGAGTCGGTCGAGCGACGCCCAGACGCGCGTGTCGACGACGGCGTGGCGCTCCGGGTCGAGCGCCGCGAGGATACAGGAAGCGGTCGGCGCTTTGAACCCAGACAGCCCCGAGAGTAGATGGATCTGCGAGAAGTCGTCGTCCAGTGCGAGCACGTTCGCCGTGACCGTCTCGCAGCGCTCTTTCGGGTTCGATTCGACGTGGTAGGCACTCCGAGTTGAGGACTCGTACGCTATCTCGTAGAGTTGCTCGCGCGTGAGATGCCCCTGCCCCCGGTACGCGTCGCCGAACTCTGCCAGTCGCTCGGGCAGTACGCCTTGCGTCTCTGCGTAGTGATCGAGATACGTTTCGACGTCCATGCGGACCCGTTGTTGGCGGTGGGTTTCATTGGTTTCGGTCCGGGGCAACAGGTATTTTGCCGAGTGGGGTTCCACTTGATGCATGGCTCACTCCGAAAGCAGCCTCCAGAATGTACCACTGGTCCAGGGCAGTGTCGTCGGATTTCTGACCTGGGTGCTCGGCTACCTGTTCACCTATCTGATCGCGAGCAGCGAGATCCGCGACTCACAGCTCAGTCGGTTCCTCGAGTTCCTCGGCGAGGATCCAGCCACCTTCGAGATGGTCGGCTGGGTGTTCTACAACGCCCACTTCGTCGATGTCGTGTTCGAGGGCGTTCCCTTCTTCGGCGCAGAATCCTTCCTCGGCGGCGAGGAGGGGTTCACCATGCTACTCTACGCCATCCCGCCGCTCCTGCTGATCGGCGCGGGACTGGCAATCGCCAGATACGGTGGTGCCAGAGACGCAGCACCGGAGCAGTCGCCGGGCTTACAGTCGTCCCGGGCTATCTAGTTCTCTCGATAGCGGGCGTCTTCCTGTTCGAAGTCACACTCGGCGATGCGAGTGGGGCACCCGACCTCGTCGCTGGCATCTTCCTCGCTGGACTCGTCTTCCCGGCACTGTTCGGGGCGCTCGGCGGCGTCCTCGCCGGGTCGACCGCCGACTAGCGGTCAGATCGTATCGATTCCGGGAAACGACCGGTCCGGATGGGTTGCCGGGAGACGTTCCTCCGAATCGTCGTCCACGATGACGAAGCCTGTATCCTCGGTCTCCTCGCGTTCTTCGACGAGCACGAAACCGGTCTCGCCCAGCGCGTCGACCGGCCGGAGCCCGGGATAGCGCGCGTCCGCGTCCGGAACCGCGACGAGGTCGGTCTCCGTCTCGTCCTCGTCGACGAGCACGAAGTCGGTCGGCTCTTCCTCCTCGAGTAGGACGAATCCCGGATCTGTGTTATCCGATACCATACGTAGTACTTCGTGCTAACACGACATTACTCTACTGCCGACTGTGTCGTTCACGTCCGAAGTCGGCACGGCTGGTGAATAGTGGCCTCGAACCCGGGCGCGGATTGCTCATCGCCGATGGGTTTTCGACACTCCGATCCTTAACCCTGGGCATGTGTGGCCGTAGCTCCCTGTTCGCGTCGTCCTCGGTGATCGGTGAGCGCTTCGACGTCTCTCCTCCCGGGGCGTTCGAGCCGTCCTACAACATCGCACCGGAGGACGACATCCCGGTAATCCGCGACGAGACGCCCGGACGCGCCGAACTGCGCTCGTGGGGTTTCGTCCCCCACTGGGCCGACGACCCCGGCGACTGGAACGGACTGATCAACGCCAGAACCGAGACCGTCGACGAGAAGCCAGCGTTTCGGGACGCATTTCGCCGGACGGAGGACGATGGGGTGACCCGCACCTGCGGCCACTGTCTCGTGCTCGCCGACGGCTTCTACGAGTGGCAGGAGCGCACCGATGGGAAGCAGGCATTTCGCATCGAGCGATCGGACGGGGAGCCGTTCGCAATGGCTGGTCTCTGGTCGCGCTGGTCCGACGGTGACCACTCGCTGGTCACCGTGACGGTTCTCACGACGACACCGAACGACCTGATGGAGCCACTACACCACCGGATGCCGGTCGTCTTCGACGCCGATGAGGAACGCGAGTGGTTGGGCGAATCGCCGCCAGGGAAAGAAGAACTCCTCGCCCCGCATTCGGGGGATGGCTTCGAAAAGTACCCGATTTCCGCGGACGTCAACAACCCTCGAAACGATTCGCCTGATATCATCGAACCGGTCGACGCACCCGAGAGCGACCCCCAGACCGGGCTAGATCAGTTCTAATACGGGGCCACTGGACTGCGCTTGAGCAGCCCTGACAACTGCTGGACTGCTCGTTCTCACACAGGTTTATATCCGAAGGCGAGCCAATCCGGCGCTATCCGCAATCGAGTTGCCCGCTGTGGACTGCCGTAGCGCGACACACCACATCGGGTCGTCGTCGGGCCGTCGTCGTGTCGCCAGTTCGCCAATTCGGAACGCACGTGAAGTACCACGGGCACGGTGGCCCGTGGCGTCCGGGTTTAGGGCTGCACTGCACCAGCACCAGACTTTAATCCCCCTCGCACTCGCCTTACGGCTCGTGCCCGGCACGGGTAAACACTCGAAGCGAACGTTGCTCCGTGAGGGTCGGTCGCTCCACCACGACCCGACAACTCCCGTCTCACCGCCTCGTGACGGGTTTTGAGAGGAGCCGCATTTTCATGCCATCGGACGACCAGCAAAAGAATTGAGGTCTTCAATCCCATACTTTGCGTATCGTTTTCTGGTCGTTCTCGAACAAACGTGTACGAGATACTTAATCATTTGGACAATAGTTGACGCGCTTCACCCACGGGTGCGGTGACCCGTGGTACTCGCGCTGCTCTCTTTTATAGACGTCAGAACGTCCCGCCGTCTCGCAGTTCCTGGAGGACCGGCATCTCCTCGATCCGCTCCTCGTCGAGCGCGGACCAGTCGATACCGTCCGATCGGTCGTACGGCGTCTCCGTTTCGATTGTGCGTTCAGGCGTTACGACAACATCGAGCGGAACGTCGTGGTCGTCGATCGCGACCTGCACGTCGACGACCTGGGATTCGTGTACCGTCGTCGCAATCGGCGTCGTCTCGTCGACCAGATCTAGCGTGTCGAGGAGCGCGTACTCCAGGTCACTGTACCCTTCTCCTTTCCCGATTCGCGCCCCGTCTTCGGTGACGGCGACACTCCCAGAGACGATCAAATCGACCGAATCGACCTCGTCGGGTCCGACCTGGACGCCGAGTTCACTCGATCCGGAGAGAGTGGTTGCCCGGTCGTAGTCGTCGATCTCACGGGGATCGAGCCGGAGAAAGCAGTCGGCATCTCGGAGCCGCGGAACCGCCATGTACAGCGTCTTCCCGGCTTCGAGCGCACGCTTTCGGACGGGACGCTGTGGGGAGTCAGGATTGATCTTGATCGCGTCCGCCTTCATCCACTCCGGTCGCTCCGCAAGCCGCTCTGCAGCGGCATCAGCGCCGGCGAAGTTCGGGATCCGTCCGTGCGGCGGGAACGGGAACCGTGCCTCGCCGCTCTCCTCTATGCCGTCCCAGATGCGGTCGCGAAGCTCCTGTTTGTCCATGGTCGTGCCTCGGGCGGGACGGCTGTGAGTGTTTTCACTCCTCGACGGGGACGAACTCGACGTCGCCGCTGTCAGTGTCGACAATCGCAATGCTGTGTTGCTCGTCCGGTACTGTGGGGAAGTGTGCGCCGGGGTTGAGAACGGTCGTTCCGTCGACCTCCCGCTCCTCGGCGACGTGATGATGGCCGTAGCAGACGTACTCGTACTCGCCGGATTCGGCGTGCGCTTCGACGTCGTCGAGGTTCTCCCCGTGCAGGACGGCAAACGCCGTGTCGTCGATCTCAAGTTCGGCAAACCGGCCGTGGAGTTCGCTTCCGTTCCCGAGTCGGCGAAACGCCGATTCGAGGCCGTCGAGTTCGCCATCGTTGTTCCCGAGGACGCCGTGTACTTCGCCCCTCGAAGTGCGGGACGACGGGCGGCGCGATGACATCGCCACAGTGGATCACGGTCTCGACACCGCGCTCCTCGAAGATCGAGACGGCGCGGTCGACGGCCGACACGTTGTCGTGCGTATCGGAAATGACACCTACGAGCATGGTTCGTTCGAACCCTATACACGGCGAAAATCAAAGTGTTACTGGTCATGGGAGTCGCTCTGGCCACAAAAGTGCCGAATCGTCACCGAGAACCGGGGGACCTCTATTCAGGTGCGGGACTCGATCAGCTCTTCGATGGTCTCACGAACGTTCCCGGCGGAACTCGTGAGAGGGATTGACTGGATCTGCTGTTCCATATCTCGCTGCTTGAAGTGGTTCGAGAGCGTTAGTATCGTCGGCGCCCAGAGGCCGACGAAGATGCCCAGTTCTCGATCACCTCGTGCAAAAAAGGTGTACAGCGCTAATCCAACCGATACGACTGACGCTATCAGGGCTGTGTCTGCTCCAGCCTCCATAGCGGTGTTTGACTCTTCCGTCGAGATAGTTTGGCTCATTGGATCGTCCGGGCTGAAAGTACCGTCGCAGGGGTCTTAATGACCGATAACCGTTCACGGGCGTGTTCGGAGAGTTGTAACCGTATTATTGCAGAGTAGGAGGTTCCTTCTCCTACAGATCAAGAGCGTTCTCCGGTAAGGCGGATTCTTTAGCTCTCGGACAGAGCTAGATGTCCGGTGCTGTGCCGCCGACTAACGTCTCTGTTAATATATTCTTACAGATTCTCTTCCTGATAGGATCCCTCGTACGACCCCTCGTGCTCGGCCCGCGAGAGGACGATCTGAGCGATGCGAGCGTCCCGCTGGAGTTCGAGTTCGTGATTGACCTCGAGAAGCCCTTCACCGCGTCCGGTGTAGCCGGCGTCCCAGACGGCCGTGTGGAGCATCGCGGAGTTTCGCATGAGCGACGAGCGGGGAGGACGAAGCCGACATGCCCCTCCGGGATCGAAATCGTTTCTCCGTATCGGGCGATATATCCGCCCGGTGAGAGGCGGTAGGTAGTATCGTCTCCCGAGGGGTCCAGTTCGCGTCGCTCGCCGATCGATTTTCCATCCTGGTCGATCCGTCCCGTCCCCGTCTGCTCGAACACGCTCTCGACAGTCAAATCGACACCGTTGGGCTGGACCTGCTCGTCGGACACCGCCGAAAGCTGTTCGGCGACGAACGCACCTGATCGGAACATACTGAGAGAGGCACGGACTGAGCGCAAAAACCCTTCGCGTTCGCCGCGGACGAATCATTAAGTATCTCGGCCGGAAACTGGGCGGTAGTATGGGGAACAAGAACAAAACTATCTCGTTCCGGGTCAACGAGGACGCCTTCGAGACGCTCCGAGAGATCGCAGAGGAACGCGACATCTCCCTCTCGGCGGTCTTCCGGGATTACGTCGACCAGCTCGTCGCCCACGACGGGCAGGTACAGGTCGTTCCCGACGAAGAGCTCGGTCCGACCGTCGAGGACGGAGAGTTCCCGCCGAAGGTAACAGTCCCGAAGAGCTTCATTCGCGAGCACGAGCGCCTCGAACTCGAAGCCGAACATCTCCGCGAACAGCTCGACGAGTACCGGAGCTACGTCACGCATCTCCGCGAACAGGTGGACGAAGAGGAGGCTGAGGACGTGGTCTACCTGGAAGACCTCGACGACGAAAACACCGATTCGGACGAGACGCTCCGGCTTGGCTAGCGCGACAGTTCGCGTTTGGCCGCCCGCGCGGCCTCCTGGGCCTCTCTGTTTCCGTCGACTTTCGCCAACTCTTCTGTCGCTTCGAGCGTCCGGACGCCCTGATCGAGAAACGAGAGGATGTCGCCGGGATAGGCGTACAGCATGTAGTCGTTGCTCATCACGTCGACGATGGCGTCGGGGCCGAGCCCCTCGGCCCGCAACTCCAGCAGATACCGGATGAACTTCCGCTCGGGACAGCCACAGTAGGGGTTGTTGTCGCAGTCACAGTCCAGGAAGTCCTCCGCAAACTCGAGCACGCGGTCCCGCGTCGCGTCGTCGAGTTGTTCGAGTCCACCGCCCTGAAAGAGGATATCGAGCGTCGCCCCCTTGAACGCACCCTTGGGAATGTTGGTGTCTAGCTGGGAGCTAAGCTGGCGGTGGTTCTTGACGTAGATTTTGTCCGTGATCGCCACAGTTGAATCGTTCTACGCCGCTGTGGGGCAAAAGCCTCCCGGTGTCCGACAGGTGAGTGTGAACGCCCCACGTAGCGCCCCCGAGGCGTAACGTATTTTAACTGAGGGTCGACTATTTCGTTGTACGTGTCCGGGTTGGGGTAGTGGACTATCCTTCAGCCTTGTGGAGGCTGAGACGCGGGTTCAATTCTCGCACCTGGACCTTTTCGCTGGGAACGGACGTGACCAGCGTAACGTCCATCCAAGAGAATTGAAGCTTGCTAGTCGTGCGCAGCGAAGCGAGCACGTCTGTCTCCGGGTTAATCCTCGCAATCTCGTTCGATTCTCACACCATTCACAGTTGTACCGCCTCCTCAACGTCCCTCACCGTCGATGCAGCCATCGATTTCGACGACAGCGCCGCAACGATTATGATACCGGCCCGAGGAAACCGGGTAATGGCTTCAGGATCCGGCCCCCTCTCGAAGTTCTCGTCGTCGACGACAATCCACGGTTCGGTGAACTGGCTGAGATGTTCCTCGAAGACGAGTTCGAGGATATTGCTGTCGAGACTGCGACGAGTGCGGGCGAGGGAGAGCGACTGCTGAACGAGCACGACATCGACTGCGTGGTCAGCGACTATCAGATGCCAGAGCGCGACGGGATCGAGTTTCTGCAGGCGGTCAGGGAGGAGTCTCCGGACCTTCCGTTCATTCTGATGACCGGAAACGGCGACGAGACGGTGGCAAGCCGTGCGATCACGGCCGGAGTCACTGATTACATCCCGAAAGAGGCCGGGAGCGAGCACTACGACCTGCTGCCCACAGGATCCGGAACGTCGTCGAGCGACAGCAAGCCGAAGCGGCGAAGAAGGCCCGAAATCGTCGTATTCGGCGGGTGTATGAGCGGATCAACGACGGATTCGTCGCTCTGGACACGGAGTGGCGGCTGACGTATATGAACAGCCACGCAACGGAACTGCTCGGCCGAGAGCGCGAACAACTGCTCGGTAAGGAGTTATCCGAGGTGTTTCCGGGAGTTCGAGAGACCGAGTTTTACGACGCTGCAACCGACGTCGTCGCCGAGCAGGAGGTGATAGCCGTCGAAGAGCAGGTGGATCTCATCGATGCCTGGATCGAGGCGCGCATCTTCCCGGATGTCGACGGCCTCTCGATCTACTTTCGCGAGATCACCGGCCGGAAGGAGCGCGAGCGGTCGCTGGAGCGGTCCAGAAAACGCTATCGCGCGCTCGTCGATGCCGCGCCGGCGGCAATCCTCGTCACCGATGCAGAGAGCGGCGATATCGTCGAGGCGAACCGGGCCGCCGAGGAGTTGCTCGGTCGCTCGGCAGACGACCTCACAGGAGAAAACCACAGTGCGATCCACCCGGCTGAGGACAAGAAGCTATACGACTCGCTGTTTCGTGAGCGAGTCGACAGCGGTTCCGGGCTGGTAAACCGCCACGCCGACGGCTCACAGATCTACGTCGAGACAGCAGCAGGCGATCGGATTCCGGTCGAAATCACCTCACAGGTGATCGAACTCGAAGACGAGCGACTGATCCAGAGCGTCATCCGTGACGTCGTCAAGCGATCCTGAGCAGGTGCTGGCCGAGAGCTCTCGCTGGGCAGTCGGCGCTTCGGTGCCGGAGGACCGAATGACGTCGAGCGCAGTCATCAGGTCGGTTCGTGAGACGAGTCCGACGACGTCGCCGTAGTCGTCGACGACGAGCAATCTGCCGATACCCTCCTCCTGTATCGTCGAGATCGCTTCCATCGCATCCGCGTCGGGCGATATCGTCCGGAGTTCGCTCGTCATGACGTCCTCGACGGTGAACGCGTCCCGCTCGACCGGTTGGACGTCTCTGGCATCGTCGAGCGTCACGATACCGATCGGTCGCCCGTTCGACATCACGGGATAGCCGGTGTGGCGCTGCGAGAACATCATCCTGATGAGTTCGTCGACGGTCGTATCGGGTGAGACGGTGTGTAGTCGTTCGGCAGGCGTCATCACGTCGCTGACGGCGACGCCTTCGAGAGCCGCCTTCATAGTGACCCGCTTGGCCTCCGAGGAAGCGGCGATGTAGATGAAAAAGGCGACACCGATCATAATGACGTTGGTTGGCGGGAACAGTCCGAAGAGGCCGAGCAGGACCGCGAAGAACTTCCCGACTTCGGCCGCAATCTCGGTGGCCCGCGCGTAGGGCCGATTCCGCGCGAGAAACGCGCGCAGGATCCGTCCCCCATCCATCGGGAAGGCCGGAAGCAGATTGAAGATCGCGAGGACGACGTTCAGGATAGAGAGATAGCCGAGGACGAACAGCGATCCGAACGTCACCACGGGATACGTCTCGACCGGATCGAGGAACAGGACGCCGGTGAACAGTCCGTAACATCCAAGCCCGACAATGACGCTGACGATGGGGCCCGCGATGGCGATAGTGAACTCCTGTTTCCAGTCTTCGGGCATCTCCGAGAGCGCGGCGATGCCGCCGAAGATCCAGAGCGTGATAGAGTCGATGGGGTAGCCATACCGCATCGCGACGAAGGAGTGGCCGAGTTCGTGGAGTACGATCCCAACGAATAGCCCGACAGCAGCGGTAAAGCCGAGGATCCACGGCGTCAGGCCGCCGGTGATCGCGCCGGCCTCGATGCCAGCAGCCATCAGGTCGTTCAGTAGCTCCGCGGTCAGCGAGATCTGGGAGCCGATGAGATACGCGAACAGCGGCAGTACTAACAGGAACGTAAGATCTAGCTTGATCGGGATACCGAACGCGGAACCGATCCGGAAACTTCTCATACCAGTATTTGGAGTGGAAGGGCCTTGAATCTCCGGACGAAAGCGGCTCCAACCCACTAATCGACCGTCTCAGGTCTCGACGTCGACCGATTCGTCAGTTTCACTGTCCGCTCCTCGACTTTCGGAACGTGGACTTCGAGCGTCCCGTTCTCGGTAATGGTCGCCGTCGCGGCCTCCGGATCGACCGCTGCGTCTGCCGGAAGGTCCACCTTACCGTCCAGCGAGAGTCCCCGGCCGGGGAACACCGTCTCGAACCCGCTGTGCGGTTCGCGGAACCGCTCGATCCGGACGTGAAGGGTACCGTCGCTGAACCGGACCTGAACGTCGCTCTGGGTCGCACCTGCGGCGTCGAACACCGCGAGGAGGGCGTCGTCGCTTTCGAGCAGGTCGACGGGGATCGGCCGGTTCTCCTGGACGTTGCTAGAGACCCGTCCGACGCTCCGAAGTACGGTGTTGCTGACGGACCGACCGATCTCGCGCAGGGTCATAATTCGATCGCCTCGAGGCAGCTAGTTCCCTGACAGTACGGACAGACGAAGTCCTCGACGCCAACGCCATCAGGCATGTCGTAGGTATAATGTAGCTCGAACATATCCATCTCACAATCATCGCTAGTACATTCTACTTCCAGAGTTGCCGGCATACTACTCTGTTGGGGCGACAGAGAAAACCGTTTTCGGCGTCGGCGCTTCAGATCGGGAACTCCTCGGTCCGTGTCGACTCGACCGCTTCCGGGCTAATCGTCCGCCCGTCGACGGAGACTGACTCGCCGTTCGAAAGCCGACCGAACGCTGGGCCTTCCGGGACCCCAGCGTCGTGAGCACGTCCGGGATCGAAGGCGGTAACCTCCGCGACGATCCGTCCGTCCCGGCGGTTGACGGCATCGTACTTCTCGGCGAGCATCTCGGCGAGCGCGTCGATCAGGGCATCGTACCGGTCCGAATCGGCAACGGCGGCCTGGCCGCGTACTCTGTTGCCGTTTTCGACGGTCTCGAACGCGAGCGTCGTCCGCTCGACGGCGTCCCGCACCCTTTCCGAGGCGATTCCACGCACCTCGTCGAGGAGCGCTGTCGGGAGGTCGACGACGGTGTAGCCGTCCTCGTCCGAGACGGTTCCGAACCGCAGGCCCTCTTCCACGGACGAGAGCGTCGATTCGAGATCCGCGGCGAGCGAGAGCGGAACGTCGTCCACCTCGCGGAGCCACGTCTCGCTGACGACGCGATGGCCCGACTCCTCGACGATCTGCTCGACATCGTCCAGGTCGCGGTCGGTGTCCGCGACGAGTGCGAACGCTGCCTCGCTCTGCTCGAAGGCCTCGACCAGCACGTTCCGGTGTCGGGCGGGCGATCCCATATCTTCGAGCGTCCAGTCGGCGGCGACGTGGCCGACGCGCCAGTCGGTCTCACGGATCACTCGCTCGAACCGCGGCGCGTAGTGGCCGCCGCCGATCCCGACGAGGTGTCTGCGGGGTTGCCGGCCGTCCTCCGACGCCGAAGCGATGGCGTCTCCCGGATGGCGCGCCGCGTGGGGATCGACGCCGCGGAGAGCGAGAATGGATCGGGCGACCGCCCGTGCGCCCGCCGGATCGGCCCACTCCTCCTCGCCGCTGCCCAGTTCGACGAACATCGACGGGACGCCGACCTCGGTTGGTCCGTGGTGGGTGCACTCGATTCCGGTCTCGTACTCGGCGGGCGCGTACTCGTCGAACGCGCCGAGGATCGACGAGAGCGCGTTCGGACACGTCGCCGCGAGCGAGCGGTCCTCGCCGCCGAACTCGGCGGGGCCGAAGTTGCCGGTGAAGTGGGCGGTCAGGAGCGGTCCCGTCTCGCCGGAGTGTCGGGAGGCGAAGACGAGCAGTTCGGGGTCGTCGAACGGTTCGGCGGCGTCGTCGAGTTCGAGATGCCAGTCGTCGAAGGTTCGAAGCTCGAAGCCGTCGGTCCGGAACACCTCGCCACCACCCTGTCCGTCTGCACGGCTGGCGTCGACCGTTGGGTCCCAGTCCTCCTCGGATAGTAGCTGCTCAAAAACGTGCTCGGATGCGGAATCCGCCCTGCTGACGACGATCGCGATCACATGCGTTCGAGAGGCTCGGGCGATTAAAACGCGTCGACACGGGCCCACGACCCGCCTCCGAACCGCTTATACGCCACGGACGGGTTCTCCCGCCCATGGACGTCTACGGACTCCTCGGCAACCCGGTCGGCCATTCGCTCTCCCCGCCCATGCACGAGGCAGGCTACGAAGCGCTCGGCATCGACGCCCGGTACGTTACGTTCGAGCCCGAACCGTCTGATCTGGAGGCCGCAATCGGCGGCGCACAGGCGCTCGGCGTCGCCGGACTGAACGTTACGATCCCGTTCAAACAGGACGTACTGGAGCACGTCGACGCCGACGAGTTGGCGCGGCGCATCGGGGCGGTCAACACCATCGACTTCACCGGCGAGAGGCCGACCGGCCACAACACCGACGCGGCCGGAGCGCGTCGAGCGTTCGAGCGCTACGATGTGCCCCTCGACGGCGAGACGGCCGTAGTCGTTGGAGCGGGCGGTGCCGGGCGGGCGATTTCGTTTATGCTCGCGGACGCCGGAGCAACGGTCCACATCGCGAACCGGACCGAATCGAGCGCGCACGAACTGGCGTCAGCGGTTCCGGAAGCCACCGGACACGGTCTCGACTCCCTGGCGGCGTTGCTGGACGACGCCACGGTTCTCGTCAACGCGACGAGCGTCGGTATGGAGGAGGACGCAACGCCGGTGCCGGCGGATGCCCTCCACGGCGATCTGGCGGTGCTTGATGCGGTGTATCGGCCCCTCGAAACCCGGCTACTGCGCGATGCCGCGGACCGCGGGGCGACGACGATAGACGGCGCGTGGATGCTCCTCTATCAGGGCGTCGAGGCGTTCGAGCGGTGGACCGGTCGGGACGCCCCGGTCGGTGCGATGAACAAGGCGCTCCGCTCGGAACTGTAACATAACCAACTCCGACATCGTCGGACGGCTTTAAGTGTGCCGACTGTCAATTATCAGGCAATGTCACTACTGGATAAGCTAAAGTCGCTTCTCGGACTCGACGAAACTAACGAGGAGCCGCGCCAGGATGTCGGCGTGACAGTCGAGCGGGACGTCGACGAGAGCGCACCCGCAACCGACACCGAACGCGCGGTCAAAGGGACCGATATCGAGCCCACCGACGAGTCTGTCGAAGAGTCTACTGCGGAAGACATCGAGGCTGACGCTACCGAGGAACCTGAATCGGGCGTCGCCGAGGAGCCAACAGACGAGGAACCGATCGATGAGGACGAGCTAATCGACGAGGCGGAACCCGACGAGGGCGTCGAACCGGAACCTGAAACTGGGGAAGACGTCGAACCGGAACCTGAAACTGGGGAAGACGTCGAACCGGAACCTGAAACTGGGGAAGACGTCGAACCGGAACCTGAAACTGGGGAAGACGTCGAACCGGAACCTGAAACTGAGGAGACAGGGACCGAGCCTGATGGCGACCTCGAAGACATCAAAGGGGTCGGCCCGGCCTACGCAGAGCGACTCGCTGATGCCGGAATCGAGACGATCGGCGATCTTGCGGCCGCCGACGCCGGCGACATCGCGGCGGAGACGGATCTATCGGAGACGCGAATCGAGAACTGGATCGAACAGGCAAAACTGCGATAACCCGCAGACACTGATTGAACCGGAAGATCATTATTCGGTGCGTTCCTTCCTGCAGACATGTGCACACCGTCGGTCGTAACTACCAGAGAGGAGTTCCGAGCGACGGCGATGGGCGTCGACGCCGGAACGCGAGTCCCGGTCGAAGTCCGGGTGACCGTCGACGACCCGTTCGAGGCCTATCGACGAGCGCGAGATGGACCGGACGGCGTCTTTCTCGAAACGACGGGCGGCCAGCCCGGCTGGGGCTACTTCGGCGTCGAACCGGTCGAGACGGTAACTGCGCGCCCCGACAGTACGGTCTGGGACGGGTCCGATGACGACCACGGCGTCGGCGTCTTCGGTCGCGATTCTCCATCGCTCGCCGCGTTGCAGGGGCTCCTCGACGGCAAGTCTCTCGTCAGAGGCGAGTGCGAGGTGCCGTATCCGTGCGGCGCGTTCGGCTGGTTCTCCTACGACCTCGTGCGGGAAATCGAGGACCTGCCAGAGCACGCGGTCGACGACCGGTCGCTCCCACAGCTACAGATCGGCGTCTACGACTGTGTTGCGGCGTGGGAAGAGCCCCGGGAGGGAGAGACGACTCTCAGGGTGACGGCCTGTCCGCAGGTCGATCCGGACGCCATCGGAGAGGCCTACGCGAGCGGTGAAGCGAAGGCAATAGCACTGGCGAGCGCCGCCCTCGACGGCGATCCTTCAGTGAGTGCGCCGCCCGTAGCGAGCGATACGGCGGAGTTCACGAGCGACTGCGGAGAAACGGCGTTCGCCGATCAAGTCCGGACGATCAAGGAGTACATCCGGGCCGGCGACACCTTCCAGACGAACGTCTCACAGCGCTTGAGTGCTCCGGCGGCGGTGCATCCGGTCGACACCTACGCCGCCGTTCGTACGGTCAATCCGGCACCCTATTCAGCACTACTTGAGTTTCCGGCCGCCGACCTTGTCAGCGCCAGTCCGGAACTCCTGTTAGAGCGCGACGGCGACCGCATCGAGACGGAACCGATCGCCGGAACGCGACCGCGCGGTGCGACCGAGGAAGAGGACGAACGCCTCGAAGCCGAACTCTCTGGCGACGAGAAGGAGCGGGCCGAACACGCGATGCTCGTCGATCTGGAGCGCAACGACCTCGGCAAAGTATCACGCTACGGCAGTGTCGAGGTGCCGGAGTACCGGCGCGTCGACCGCTACTCCGAGGTCATGCATCTGGTCTCGCACGTCGCCGGTGAGATCCGCGAGGAGGCCACGCTCGCCGACGCCATCGCGGCCGTCTTCCCCGGCGGGACGATCACCGGCGCACCCAAGCCGCGGACGATGGAACTGATCGACGAAGTCGAGGAGACGAGACGGGGCCCCTATACGGGCTCGATCGGCGTGCTCGGTTTCGACGGGCAGGCGACGCTCAACATCGTCATCCGGACGCTCGTCCGGCACGCCGAGGAGTATCACCTCCGCGTCGGTGCCGGAATCGTCCACGACTCGGAGCCAGAACGGGAGTACGCCGAGACACTGGACAAGGCACGAGCGCTGGTCAGAGCCCTGGACGAGGCACTCGGCGAGCAGGCGGCCATTGGCCTCGACACCAAGGCGGAGACAGTACAGTCCTCGCGGGACGGTGATCGGTCGTGATGCTCGTGATCGACAACTACGACTCGTTTGCTTACAACCTCGTCCAGTTCGTCGCGGAGGCAACCGCAGGTAGTGCCGGCGATATCGACACAGACAGCGTCGTTGTCCGACGGAACGACGAAATAGATATCCCGGGGATCCGCGAACTCGATCCCGAGGGAATCGTCGTCTCACCCGGCCCCGGAACGCCCAGGGACGCGGGCGTCTCGACTCCGATCTTCGAGGAAACCGAGATTCCGACACTCGGCGTCTGTCTCGGCCACCAGGCGTTGTGTGCGGCCCACGGCGCACCGGTAATCCAGGCCCCGGAGGTCGTCCACGGGAAGCCCTCGACGATCGGTCACGACGGCGAGGGAATCTTCGAGGGCCTCCCCAAACGGTTCCGCGTCGGTCGATATCACTCGCTGGCAGTCGAGCGCGAAGACCTCCCAAATCCGCTGTCGGAGACGGCATGGACCGACGACGAGCGCTCGATCCTGATGGCCGTTCGGCATCTGGAACGCCCACATGTCGGCGTCCAGTTCCACCCCGAAAGCATCCTGACGGGACCGGTCGAGCGCGACGGGGAGGGCACCGCGCTCTCGCTGTCGGTCGGCAAACGCCTGATCGAGAACTTCTGCTCGTTCGCGAAGCGTGCCGACAGAACCGAAGGCGGAATCGGGGGTCGATAGATAGATGCAGTACCACGTAAACGGGAACCTCGTCTCCGCCTCGGAGGCCACCGTGAACGTCCGCGACCGAGGGTTCATGTACGGAGACGCGGCGTTCGAGACGATGCGCGCGTACGGCGGTTCGATCTTCGAGTGGGCGGCCCACGCCGACCGACTGGCGAACACCTGCGAGACGCTCGGGATCGATCACGGACTCGGTGAGGACGAACTCCACGAACGGGTACTCGACACCCTCCAGGCCAACGAACTGGAGGACGCCTACGTCAAACTCTCTATCTCGCGGGGCGTTCAGCCCGGCAAGTTGACGCCGGGTCCCACCACGAACCCGACTGTCGTCGTGATCGTCTCCGAACTCCCGCGCGGCGGTCTCGAAGGGAGCGACGTCTGGGACGGCCCGGCGACCGTCCAGACGACGAAGACGCGACGTGTGCCGGACGCGGCGATTCCGGCGGACGCCAAGACGCACAACTACCTGAACGGGATCCTCGCCCGGAACGAACTGATGGAGTCCGCGGACGAGGCACTCCTGCGCGACGCCGAGGGCTACGTCGCCGAAGGGGCGACGAGCAACCTGTTTTTCGTCGGCGAGAGTGGCCTCTACACCCCGAGTTTAGACGGCCCGATCCTGCCGGGGATCACCCGCTCGGTCGTGGTCGAACTCGCCGACGACGCCGATATTCCGGTGTACACCGGACAGTACACCACTGACGACGTCCGGTCGGCAAAGGAGGCGTTTCTGACGAACTCGACGTGGGAGCTCCGACCCATCGAGAGCCTCGATGGGATCGAAATCGGCAGCGGACCCGTGACGACGCTGCTCTCGCGGCGATTCGACAGGCGCGTTGAGCAGCGTCACTACGACTGATAGGCTGTCCACGCAACGTTTAATCCACTCGGCCGAGGAGTCGGAGGTAGATGCAGGACGACCGAATCGCGCTCGGCCTCGATCTCTTGCGCTCGCTGGAGCACGCCGAGTTGAGCGTCGCCGACGCCGTCGACCGCCTCGAAACCATCTCGACGCATCCGAAAGTGACCAGAGAGATCCTCGATACCGCCGAGAAGCGCGGCATCATCGAGCGCGAGGACGGGATCATCCGCCCGAAAAGTAGCGAGTTCGTCAGCTACGAGAGCCAGGTCATCCAGAAAGACGGGGAGTTCGAGTGCCAGCGCTGTGGTGCCGGGCTATCGACCGGCCACTTCATCGAGTACGACTCGGGCGAACTCGGCCCCTTCGGCTCTTCGTGTATCCGGAAGGTCACCGGCCGCGACTGAGTTCTTCGATCAATCGCTCGATGGCCTCTCGCTGTTTGTCCAGGCGCTCGTTCTGATGCTCGACGACGGTCCGAAGTTCCGCGAGTTCGTCGGCGACATCATCCGAATTCGGGTCGTCATCCGCTGGCTCGAAGCCGACGTTCTCGAAGTCGAAGCCGTCGTCATCCGACTCTGCATCCGATTCTTCGGTCTCGGCCGATGGCTGGGCCTCGCTCGATTCGGCAGTCGACGCGGTCCCGGCCTCCGCGTCGCTCGAAGCCGTCGACCCCCGTTCGAGCGGGTCGTCGCTCGGGTCGGCAGTCGTCGTCTGCCCGTCGTCGATATCGGCTGTAGCGGCCTGGCCCGTAGCCGCATCCGCGGTCTGTGCCTGCGCTCCACTCGACTCGGCCGCTACTTCTGTCGCTTCGTTGTCGATCACCTGCTCTGCGGATAGCCCCTCCTCTTCCTCCGCAGACGGCGGGTTCGCTTCGAGCGGGTCGACGCCCTCGCCGAAGGCAACGCCGGCGGTCCCCTGCGTCTCCGCTGGCTCCTCCTCGTCGGACGCGTTCGCGGCCCGGAGCTCCTCGATAGAGTCGACGCCGTGGTACGCGGTTAGCGCCTCCGAAAGCTTGCTCTCGACCTCGCTGGCCTGATCGTTCGGGGCTTTGATCCGCTGCTGGCGGCCCTCTATTGCGAGGACGATCTGCGTCGCGACGCTTCCTCCTCGAACGTGAGGTCGGTGACGTCATCGTAGTGAAACTCCTCGTAGTCCTCGTCCCAGACTGCTGCGCCGATGTGCTTGACGAGTCGCTCGCTCGTGACGACCAGCGTTAGCTCGCTGAACCGATAGGTCGACAGCACCGTCTCGCCTGGATCGGTGATCCCGCCCGCGTTCATGATCCCCGCGAGAACGGGATGCAGTGCGTCGTCGCCCCGGTTCGATGGGAGTGTGAACTCCCGCGTTCCGTCGACGGGATATTCGAGGCTGAACCGCGTCTTCCGACGGCCTTCGGAGACCGTCAGTCGTTCAGCATCGTGCGGGTACGCCTCCACCGACTCGTCGCTCAACAGGCCCTCGGCCCGGTAGATCAGCGTTCGGGTCGGCGTGATGTACAGCTGGTCCTCCCCACCCAACGGGACTGTTGCGGCGACCGTTTCCCCATTGAGGGTGGATTCCACGACACCGGGTTCGCTCATGCACGGTTGTTCTTCCGGCATGGCTTAAAACCGCGGGCTCCGGCCGAACAGCGGCTGTGAACCAATGACACACGTAGCCGAGTCAGATGAGAAGGTTAAAGATAATCAGCGGACAACTCGGAGACGAGCCCGGGTGGCTTAGCTGGACATAGCGCCGCACTCATAGGGTTCAGAGATTCGGTGCGGTTCCTTGGAAACCTCTCATGTCCGTACGAGGACTGCCGAGCCTCGAACCTGGGACATGCGGAGATCGAGGGTTCGGAGCCCTCCCCGGGCACTTTCTCACAGACGTCGCGAACATGGGTGAGCGACAGCACCGTGAGAAAGTGTACGATACGCTCCGAACCCGCAGGATCTGCGCGAGCGTATGCGAGCGCAGAGGAGAGAAGAGCTTGCTCTTCTCGTCGTTCGAGCCCTCCCCGAGCACTTCTTCGACGACGAGTTACGAGCCGTGTGAGTGACGAGTCCGGAAGAAGCGGCCGGGACAAGCAAAGATTCCGTCGGTCTCATGCGAGATGCACGAGCGTAAGCCAGGAACGACTCGTTGGCGAGTCGTTCCGTGGTTCAGAGCCACCCCCGATTCTCATACGTCGGGCCTTGTGGAAACCCTCTGAAGTTGATGGGAACAGCGTGCTGAATACAGAGCGTGAATTCATCGGAATGCGAAATCTGCTATATGCAGTCGTTAGAGGCGCGTACCACTGCTAGACTCATATACCAAACGACACTTTACCGAGAGCCACTAACCCGTATATGCAGTCAACCACCAATGAAACGCAATCGTCGAACGCTGTTTGGAGTAGGTATCGTCGCACTCACACTACTGGTCACCGCCGCCGGCGGCTTGGCACTTGCACAGGATTCCGGGTCGTCCCCACTAGATTACGGCGATGATGACGACTCGATTGCGGAAAGCGACGTCTCACTCTCCGAGGAGGAAGCGATCGATATCGCAACCGCCGAGGCTGACGGAGACGTCGAGGAAGTCGAACTCGAAAGCGAGGATGGCACACCCGCCTACGAGGTCGAACTCGTGGCATCAAACGGCGCGGAAACCGAAGTCGCTGTCCACGCGAACGACGGCACGGTCCTCGAAACAGAGTCGGAAGACGAGGACGATGAGATGGAAGACGAGGACGAGGAGTCTGTTGCGCCCGGCGATGTCAGCCTCTCCGAGGAGGAAGCGACCGATATCGCAACCGCCGAGGCTGACGGAGACATCGAGGAAGTCGAACTCGAAAGCGAGGATGCCACACCCGCCTACGAGGTCGAACTCGTGGCATCGAACGGCGCGGAAACCGAAGTCGCTGTCCACGCGGACGACGGCACGGTGCTGGAGACCGAGACTGAAGACGAGTAGTCTGGCGACATAGGTGACCGGGTCGCACCGCCGCTTGGGTGACATACCGATCGACACGCCAACCATTTAGGTGGCTTCCACATACCCCTACATCCTATGACGGAGATCGAACTGTTCGAGCCTGAGACGTTCATCCGGGCTCTCACACTCCTGGTTACGACGGCGGTGTTCATCGTCACCGCGCTTGCCTACTACCGCACCCGGATGCGTCGCGTCCTGATCCTCGCGCTGCTCGCTGCATTACTCGCGACCGATCTCCTGCTGGAAGTCGGTGACGACCTCCTCGAGGAGGGCATCCCTCACTTCGAGTTGCTCACGAGCCTGTTCGCACTCGGAATCGCACTCCTCCTGTTGGCGACTGTGGTACGGCGCTTCGAGTGGCGACCACCATGACTCTCCAAATCCCCCGAGTCGGCTCACACAAACGGAACTGAGGACATGCACGATGGCTAGACGCCGCCCCCACGACGACGAAGACGATATCCTTGAGTTGGAGACGCGCAAGGAAATCTTCGAGTACGTTCAGGCAAATCCAGGGGTCCACTTCAGTCAGCTCAAGCGCGACCTCGATATGGAGACGGGACTCGTCCAGCATCACCTGCGCACTCTCGAGAACTATGACGTGCTCACGAGTCAGGATCACCAGGGCAAACGCCGACTGTTCGTCGCCGAGGAACTCGATGAGGAGGAGCGTGCGATCCTTTCGTCGCTTCGGTACGAGACGACACGTCATATTCTGCTGTTCTTGCTGGAGGAGGACACGGCCCGGAACCGAGCGATTGCCGAGGAACTCGGCGTGGCACCGGCGACGGTGTCCTGGCACGTGTCACGCCTCATCGAGAACGGGATTGTGTCCAAGGTTCGGGATGGCCGGACCACGTTCTATACCGTTACTGACGACGAACTAACCATGCAACTCCTGGTGCGATATCAGGAAAGTTTCGTTGACAGAGCTGTCGATAACGTACTCGATTTCTGGGGCTGACCAATCAGGCCGAGCGGTGAATATGCATGCGGAATACCGACCGGTTTCGGTGGTTCCGTCGCAACATACGGGCCCTGTGTTCAGCACAGCCGCTGAAATCTGTCACCGCTTGAGGATTTCAACAAGGCCACATGTCGGGAACGTCGGTGAGCGAACGCTCCGTGAGGACGTGCGCGATTCGCGTCGAAGCCGCGGGTTCACGTAAGTGAGCGCAGCGAACGGTCGAGAGTTCGGGAGAGCGTTGCTCTCTCGGTGGTTCGGAGCCTCACCGTTCACGCAGTCCGAGCAATGAAGACGGATCCAGTCAAGAAGGAGGTCGACTGTGAGGGGTGGGGCCGGTCGAGGCTGGCGAACACCCGACTCAGTCGGCGTCGACAGCGACTTCCAGATCGAAGGGGACGTCGGCAGGGGCAGCATCCGGAGCGAGGTAGCCGACGGCGAACGCAGTGTACACGGTCCCCGCCTCCGCCGGGAACTTGAACGTATCGACGACATCGCCGTCGTTGTCCTCGGTTGCGGGTCGGACCTGGAGTTTGTAATCGCCAGCAGGGACTTCGACCGTCCCGGCGGCACCGAACGGGACGTCCTCGAACAGCGGGTCGCCGCCGACGGTCACGTCGACGTTCGGTGCGTCCGGGGAGGCGTGAACGAGCGTGACCCGAGCATCGCTGCCGGGATCTGAGCGGTCGTCCTCGTACAGTTCAACGCTGAACGGCTGGTTTTCGTCGGCCAGTTCGCCGAGCGCCGCTGCGGTAAATGCACCGGCAGAAAGCTCGAGTGTCTCGTCGAAGACGACCGTGTCCGGATCGCCAGCCGCCGTGATCTTGATGTCGTACGTCCCCGATTGAAGACCGAGATAGTCACTCACCGTGCGGAACGGGACATCCTCGAGCACCGCGTCGCCATCGACGTAGACGTCGACGTTCGGAGCGTCCGGTGAGAGATGCGCAACGCGGAGTGCCGTGTCCTCCTCCTCTTCGTATCTGGCATCGACGGAGACTTCCAGATCGAAGGGGACGTCGGCAGGGGCAGCATCCGGAGCGAGGTAGCCGACGGCGAACGCAGTGTACACGGTCCCCGCCTCCGCCGGGAACTTGAACGTATCGACGACATCGCCGTCGTTGTCCTCGGTTGCGGGTCGGACCTGGAGTTTGTAATCGCCAGCAGGGACTTCGACCGTCCCGGCGGCACCGAACGGGACGTCCTCGAACAGCGGGTCGCCGCCGACGGTCACGTCGACGTTCGGTGCGTCCGGAGAGGCGTGAACGAGTGTGACCCGAGCATCGCTACCGGGATCTGAGCGGTCGTCCTCGAACACTCCGACATCGAACGGCTGGTTTTCGTCGGCCAGTTCGCCGAGTGCCGCTGCGGTAAACGTACCGGCAGTGAGTTCGAGCGTCTCGTCGAAGACGACCGTGTCCGGATCGCCGGCCGCCGTGATTTTGACGTCGTAGGTGCCCGTTGGCAGGTCGAGGTAATCGCTGACCGTGCGGAACGGAACGTTCTCGAGTACTGCGTCGCCGTCGACGTACACATCGACGTTCGGAGCGTCCGGCGAGAGGTGTGCAACGCGGAGTGACGAGTCCGCCTCCGGTTCGTCGGTATCGTCCGTCTCGTCGGTGTCATCGTCGTCATCGTTGTCATTACTTGCAGATGGTTCTACCTCTTCCTCAGGATCATCGCTGACACATCCAGCAAGGGAACCAACCACCGTGACTCCACCAACCGTCTTCAGCACCGTCCGCCGTCTGGGATCAGACATGTTCGTTTAGCGGAAAGGGTAGAGAGTGTATGAACAATTCCCCAGATGTTTCCAGTAAGAGACCCAGTTTAGTCCAAAATATTTCCAATATTTTTCCAGAATTGTTAGGAACGGCCGCACGCTGAGAGTCTCACGAACAGGCTACGGTTATCCGCCTCATCGTCGCACTCACAGCGCTGGGCACGAGCATCTATTCGACGACTCGGGGGCAATATCCCGCTTCGCCAGCACTGCGAGAACAGATCGAACTATCGCGCTGACTTACTCGCTGCTGTCGTTATCCTTCTTGCCGGTGACTCCGTACTCGCTGACGCTCTCTTTGAACTCGGTGAACGCGTTTTCGGCACTGACACGCGTCTCGCCGAGGGTCGCACCGAGGAGTCCGCCGATTGCCCCGCCCGTGCTCGCGGCGTTCCGACTAACGACGCCGCCGACCGCGGCACCGATTGCCGCACCGATCGCCGCGTACTTCGCCCGATTGAAGATCAGGTTGAGTTTGTCTTTCATAGCCGTAAATCAGGGAGATGTCATATAAAACCAACCGTTCGTACAGTCGTCTCAGTACTGATACACGGCGTTGAGGATGCCTGCCGTCTGGCCAATGTTGACAAGTATAAGCCCGAGGATGGCGGCCCACTCACCCGCAATCGCCGTCCCGCCGGCGACGTACACCAGCGCGCCGACGATGCTCAGAGCGCCGCCACCGAGATAGATGGCGGGTGCTCGCGTTACCTGTCGGCCCGTCTCTACAAGTCCGACGCCCGGAACGACCATCCAGCCAACGATGCTGAGGGCGAACAACGTGCCTGACAGGGAATCGACGAAGAAGCCAGCGACGCCGGCCGTCGTAACGACGAAACCGACGACGAGGACGCGTCGCCAGATCAACAACACGCCGTCTGCCATCTCCGACCACGAGAGGAGCGTGAAAACGGCAACGATGGTTGCCATCACCAGATTCGAGACGAACAGTGCGTGCTCGCTGGCCAGATCTAGATGGACGGCGGTCACGAACGTCCAGGCAAGCGGAACGAGCAGGGCGGGGCCGTTCTCCCGAAGGCGTCGGAACATACATACACCATTTCACGGACAGGTAATGAGGGTACTCCCGGGTGCTCAGTCGGCGGGCGCCTCCCGGTCGACCTGCGAGCCGCTCCGTGTCGCCACCCAGGTCACGACAGTCAGGACGAGCAGTGCGACTGCAAGCACGAGCGAGAGGTACATCGCCGTCCTGATATCGGCGAGTTCGGCGACGACCCCGACCACGAGCGGTGCGATGGCGAGGCCTGTGTAGGTTCCGCCGGTGGTCATTGCGCTGATCGGCCCGCTGTACTCGGGGTTAGCGTCGACGCCGTACGACAGCAGGGTCGGAAAGAGCCCGGAGATCAGGAAGCCGGCGAGAAAAACGAGGGCGAACAGGGGCCGGCCACTGATTCCGCTAAACGTGACGAACAGCACCGGAATCGACGCCAGCGTGAAGCCGAAGGCGAGATATAGATACCGGACGCGCTCGATCACCCAGGTGTTCAACAGCCGTCCGGGGATGTACGCCAGCAGATACGTCGAGAGTAACAGATTGGCGAGATTTCGGGAGAGGAGCGTACTCGCGTAGTAGGGAAGCCACGTAAAAAAGATGCCCTCGATACCGCCGAGCAGGGTCATACAGCCCACCGCACCGAGAACCGCGGGCCGGCGCACCAGCATGCGGAGAGCGTCGAGCGAGAGCGACCGTTCGTTGTCGGTGCTGGCCGGGAGCTCCGTGCGCCAGATAAGCAGGCCGACCGGAACGAAAAAGAGACCGAGAATAGCGTAGGTGACCCGCCAGTCCGTCACGGAAAGCACGGCGTTGACGAGGACCGGCCCCGTCACGGCACCCAGCGCCCACGCCAGCGAGTAGAGGGCAAAGATTCGCCCGCGACGACTCGGATAGAGATGGGACAGGATCGGTCGGTCGACGCCGCGGAAGGCACCGACTGCCGCGCCCTGCCCAACCATCACCGTGAGAAACAGCCAGTACACCGGGGCGGCGCTCATCACGAGGAGCGAGACAGTCGTCGCCGCGACGCCGACCAGAAGGGTTCGCTTGAGGTCGATCCGACCGGAGACGAAGCCGATGGCGACGATTGCGACGACGAAACCCACCGTGCCGGCGGGCGCGACCAGTCCAAGGAGCCCCTCGGAGACGCCAAACGAGGTCTGGAAACTCTCCAGAAGCGCCCCGCGTATCTGGGTCGCGACGGCATCGCCCATCACGAACAGGAAGATTGCGACGACCCAGACGCGGCGGGAGTTCATCTATCTGCCGTCGCGGGCGTCAGGAAAAGGAGGTTTCGGAATGGTCGACCCACTTCTGGCGTCGAAGAGGGAGTTGCGACGGTCGAGACGACGCTACGCCCGCACCCGGATCAGCACCACTCCTCGTACTGGTGAACCCGCGCGGGATTGAGCGGCCTGGGCTCCCGGTCGGTGTCGTCGTAGGCGTCGTGGTGATCCGTATGGGAGATGTCCAGGCCGCCTTCGGGGTCGTACTCCCGGGGCATGATCGACCGGGCGCGCTTCTCGTTCCACGAACTCACTTTGTCCAGGACTGGCTCACGTTCGAGGTCGCCGAGTTCGAGCGCATCACTGGCCTGTTCGACGGCGCGTTCGCCGCGTTCGGTCCGGGCGATCAGCGTCGTCTTTCCGTCCCCGCTACCGACGCTTCCGGCGGTGATGTCGGCCGCGCCGCCGACGAAGTCCGTACACTCGTCACAGCCGTCCAGCCCGGCCTGTCCGAACTCGTCGACGTCCTCGCCGAACAGCGTCTCGCCGTCGGCGTCGTAACCGATGAGGGTCCCGCCGTTGACGTCGAGTTTCTCGACTGCGGCAGGTTCGACGCCCAGTTCGGCGATGGCGTCCCGAAGCCGTCGAGACTCGAAGGCGCGGGTACACATCAGCGAGACGGTCAGCGCTATCTCGTCGAGTTCGCCGTCGTAGCCGTACTCCCCGAGCGCCGTCGCGCCCTCGATGACACAGGGCGTCCCGACGACGGCGATATCCGGATCGTCGAGGTCGGCGGCATCGAGTAGCTCCTCGATCCGACCGACCTGCATCGTCTGGTTGTAGAAGCTTCCGGCGTTGTCGACCAGTTCCTCGCGGCTGGTAGCCAGGAACGCCTCGCCGTGGAGCGGTTCGTCGCCCTCGGTGGCGACTATCGCGCCGTCGATCTCCCCGGCGTCGAGCAGTTGGGCGAGCAGCGTCGTGACCGCGCCACCGTCCTGTCCGGCGTCGGCCGTGGCTGCATCGACAGCCTGCGCGCTGTAGGTGCCGCCGACGTCGTCGGGAATCGACGACTGGACGTCCTTGACCAGTCGTTCGTAGCGCATTCCGCTGCGCGGGCAGTAGTCCCAGCACCGCGAACAGCCGGTACACATCTTCACGAGCGTCGGGCGCTCCATCTCGCTGTCGATGCCGATGGAGTCGGCGGGACAGGCGGCAACACAGGTCCCACACTGCGTACAGCGGTCGGACTCGATGACCGCCTCGTCGAGGTCGCGGAACCAGGTCTTGCCCGGCGGTGCCGTCGATTCCGCGGCGGTCTCGCGGGGGTCCTGACCCTTGGTCGGAACCGTTCGGTTGGTGGTTTCGGGAACGCCGGGCTCTCGTCGTGACATATCAGTTTACCTCCGGTACTGCGGGGTCGCCGTCCTGTGCTATCGCCTCCGCGCAGGCGTCGCCGTCGATCAGTGTCCGCAGGTCTGCATCGGGGACGCGCTCGGCCCACTCGGAAAACGCCTCCTCGCCGGCATCGGTCGCGTAGGCCGTTACGAGACGTTTGATCCCTGCGGGAACGTCATCGAGCGTCACCGATCCGGCGATCCAGTCAGCGAACCTGTCGCGCCCGAGGTCGCCGCCCAGACCGATGTCGGCGGCGTCTTTGGTCCCATCAGATGTTCGTTTCGCCTCGCCGCGCATGCCGATATCGCCGATCTGTGGCTGTGCACACGAGGCCGAACAGCCGGACATGTGGATCCGGACGGCGTCGGGGAGGTCCGACTCGTCGAACCGGTCGGTTTCCACGACCCACTCGTCGAGCGCTCGTGCCCACTCCATCGCGCGGGATTTCGTCTCGACGACGCCGTAACTACAGAACTCCGCGCCGGTACAGGTGACGACGCCCTGGGTGAACGGCCCCGGATCGGGGCTGTATCGCTCCAGAAGGGGTTCGGCCAGCAGGTCCTCGAGTGCGCCCTCGCGGACGCCGGCGACGAGCACGTTCTGGTTCGCCGTCAGCCTGAGTTCGCCGCTACCGTACTGCTCTGCGAGGTCCGCCAGTTCTGTCAGGTCCTCGCCGAGCATCCGGCCGGTCGGGAGAGTGAGACCGACGTAGTACCGGCCATCCGCCTGCTCGTGGACGCCGACGTGGTCGCCGCGATAGCTCGTGGTGAGTTCCTCGCCCGGGCCCTCGAACCCGAAGTCGACGTACCGCTCCAGTTCGTCGCGGAAGCCGTCGGTGCCGTACTCCTCGACGATGAACTTCAGTCGGTTGACCGCCGTGTCGATGTAGCTTCCGTGGTCGATGAACAGGTCGGCGACGGCGAGGGTGAACTCCTCGACCTGCTCGGGGTCGAGAAACACGCCGAGGTCAGTCGCCGCACGCGGGCCGTCCGAGAGGCCGCCGCCGACTTTCACGTGGAAGCCGTCGCGACCGTCCTTGACCGCGGGCGTGAAGCCGAGGTCCTGGATCTCGCTGCGCCCGCAGTTCTCGTGACAGCCGCTGAGGCTCACTTTGAGTTTGCGGGGTAGATTGGCGTATCTCCTGTTGCCCTCGAAGGCGTCTGCGATCCCTTCTCCAAGCCCCCGGACGTCGGTGATCTCGTCGCCGAGTCCGGAGGCCGGACAGGCAACGACGTTCCGGAGCGTGTTACCGCTCGCCTGGATGGTCGTCAGTCCGACCTCCTCGTACCGGTCCCAGATCTCGGGCATGTCCTCGACGCGGATCCAGTGAGCCTGAAGCCCCTGTCTCGTCGTGACGTCGAGAAAGCCGTCGCCGAACTGGGGGTTCTGTTCCGTGCCGCCGTACTCTTCCGGTGCCCTGGCGAACTCGTCGACTATCTCGCCGTAGGTGCGGGCCTGCTCGGCGGTCAGGACGCCGTTCGGTACCTTCGTCCGCAGCATGAAGTAGCCGTCCTGCTTTTGCGTGTACAGTCCGATCAGGTGCAGGCGGCCGAAGACGTCCTCGCCGAGTTCGCGGGGGAGTGCCTCGAACCCCGCCGGCGCGACCTTCCGGACGCCCTCGTAGAGCCGTTCCGGGTCCCAGTCGGAGGACTCCGCTCGAACCCAGTCAGTCAGGCTTCCCTCGTAGAACCGGACGTTCTCGTAGCCCAGGTGCGTCAGAACGGCAGCGGTGTGACTGAGTCGGCGGGCCGTGTTACAGTAGAGGACGACCGGGGTCCCGCGCGAGATTCCCTGCTCGTCGAGCATCGATTCGATCTGCTCGTCCGGCCGGAGGCGACCGTCATCGTCGACGAACGCCTCCCAGCTAAGTTGGACCGCGCCGGGAACGTGGGACTGTTTGTACTCCGCGAGGGTGCGGGTATCGACGACAGCCGTCTCCCCGTCCTCGACTGCACGTTCGACGTCGTCACGATCCGCGAGCAGTGTCTCGTCAGGCGCATCGGGGTCGTACTGGACGAAGTCGGTCTCGACCGGTTCGGTCTCGACCGGACGCTGCCCGCGCAGCGCATCAAACCCGCCGTCGGCCAGATAGAGGTTCCCGCCGTGGCCGTACACTGCGGCGGTGAGCAGAAACCGGGCCGCGTAGACGCCATCCCCGCCGTCGTAGGCGACGAGCGTGTCGTCGTTCGTGATACCCGCTTCACCGAGGAGTTCGCCAAACCTCTCCCGACCGGGTAACATCCCCGTCGCGACGCTCGACGGATCGCGAAAACTGTCGAACGGGACGTTTACCGCGCCGGGCGCGTGACCCATATCGGTGTACTCCCGTTGGTCTCGTACGTCGACGAGGGTGACGTAGTCGTGTCGCTCGACCCACGCCGGATCGACGAACGCCGGACTGTCGAAACTCATCTCTGGCCCTCCCAACGGCGTTCGATAACCGAGCGCCGTTCCGTACTGCCTCGCTGTCGTTTCATGGCTTGTCGTACGTTTGGTTTCCGGGCCTACTTTGTAGCTCTCGTAACGGGAATCCCTTCCCCTGCTCCGGAAAAGATGCACGATTCCGAGCTACCCCTGACGGTCGTTCATCCCTCAGTACGACCCCACTTTACGCTCGCTTCTGGAGAGAATCGCCAGAAGTGATCGGTGTCGCCCAGCCTGACGGCTCCTCGTTGATCGTCCCAGCATCCGGCAAGAATTTCTGGATCGTCGTCGGTGGGCAGACAACGCCCACAAATGGGGGCAGCGCGGTCAGACGCGCCGAGTCAGCGACTCGGTGAACTTGCGCTTCGTCGTCTTGATGCGGTCGTAGAGCAAGGCCCCTTCTGCCAGGGCTGGATACTCGACTGGGAGTGAACTGTAGAGGTACGCACAGAGTCCGTGGCCATCGCCACGCCAGTGAGAGGCAGGCGATCCGGACCGGACTTGCTGTTGCCGGCGTTCGAGTACGGACTCGCACTCCTCTTCGAGCGCATCTAGTTCCCACCAGTGATGTTCGAGTTCGTCGAACGACTGGCGTAGTCGTCGAGAGTCCTCCAGGTCGTCGATGCGCTGATCGATATTCGCTAGCGCGTCGTTGGTTTCCTGAAGCGAATCGGATTCCGCTTCGAGCGTCCGGAGAAAGCGCTCTCGGCTGTTTTTCGTCTCGGTTCCTTTCTGTACGAGGGCCTGTTTGATCTGAGGGGTAAATCGGGACGTGGTGTCGAGAGCCGTAGTGACTTCTTCACCGAGTTCGATCGCCATGTTCTCCCGCAGGGGTTCGCCGTAGTCAACCTCGTAGTGTGGCACCTCCATCACGGTGTTCTCGTAGAGTTTGTAGACGTCGCCGACCTGCGAGGTGGCCGGAGAGTTCGTCCGCTTTACCATCGCTCCGCCTTCGGTGGCGACCTGTGGCTGAACGGTCGTCGCTTGAAGCCGACCGATCCCTTGCACGAACTGCTCGAACGCCTTCTTCTCGTCTCGGACACGCCGTTGCTCTTCGGAACACTCCCTGCGAGCGTTCGCAAGGTAGGTAAACGCAATGAGAGCGACTGCAGCGAAGACGGCAACCGTAACCAGAAGTAACTCCGATGAGAGTAGCTCACCGATGGTACATTCGATGCCTGAACAACCCTGCTGTAACTGTGGCTCCCCGATTCGGTAGTGGCCCGCGTTTGCTACCAGTAGAGAAGCCATGCCAGTTTTTACCATGCGGGCAGGAACTATAATCGTTGTGTCTGCGAGTTGAGACGATGCTGCCGAAAATTGCCTTGGAAACCCTATCGGCAATGAAATCCGCTCAGAAATCGGGTTCTAGCTCGACCAGTTCGATGCGTCCGGTGCCGGAGACGCTTACGCCACACCCTTCGTACTGGAACGAAATCTCCAGCGGGTTCTCGGTCTTCGACCTGTCACAGAGTGCATCGATCGCGTCCGGATCGATTGTTTCGTACAACGGATCGAGTTCGGTAGCTGTCACGTCTCGAATCGACGCGACGGCCTCGATCAGAACGGTCGACATCCGCTCTGAACTGTCCCGTTCCATCGTGAGTGTGTTCTGTTGCTGCCCTGTACGTACCTTCTTGTTACACTTTTGCTCAACCATCTTTGGAATCCCTCAATTTGCCACATCCCCATGTGGCGTACCGATCGTATGTAGTGCTCCAAGATCCCGATATAAAAGCGTGTCCAAACCTGAACTGTGTTGTCTTTCGTTTTATCACCAGTTTGGGGCGGTGCAGTCTGGCGATTCAGGTGGTCGATCCACCGTTCATGTTTTTATAATTATGTAGAATCGGACCTGCTCGACCCGAGCAGTTCTGAGAGGCCGGGTGTCTCGTCACCATCCCCTTCCAGTGCGGATTCGACGAGCATCTGGCCGCCGATAGTCGCTGGACTGATCACGCTGTCCGCTCCCGCGTGTCGTAGCTTTGCGACGTTCTCGCGGTCCGTCGCTGCCGCGACGATCCGGATGTTGGGACGGAGTTGTCGGGCAGTCAGGATCGCCAGTGCGTCCTGTGCGTCGTCTTCCGTCGCGACGACCAGCGCACGAGCGGATCCGATCTTTGCCCGTTGCATCGGTTCCTCGTCGCTCGGATCCGCGGCGATAGCTTTCAGCCCACGCTCCGAGAGGTCCGACACGCGCTCCCTGTTGGCAGTGATTACGACGAAGTCGGTATCGCTGTCGGTCAGTCCGACCACTACCGGTTCGGTGAGTTCGCCGTCACCGAGAATAAGCACGTGGTCTTCGAGGAGTTCGAGTTGTGAATCGGTCATGTTTCCAAGCGCCTGACTGAGTCTGGCTTCGATGGCTGGCCCCAAAAGTGATCCGAGAGCGACGGCGAAACTCGCAGTCCCGAACACGACGACGGACATCCCGAACAGTCGCGCTTCCGGGCCGGCGGGATAGGCGTCGCCGTATCCCACCGTCGTCGCCGTAACGATAGTGTAGTAAAACGCGTCGAGGATCGTGTTCACCCCCTCGAAGTCCTCGCGCAAAATGTACGACCCGACGGTGCCGTACGCCTGGGTTCCGATCAGCGCGAGCGCTGCGGCCATCTGTGTCGTCGATAGCGAGAGCTCCCGACTGAACTGCTCACGGTGAACCGCGACGAACGGGATCGAAAGCAGGGAGAGAACGACCAGGGGAAGCGAGACGGGACTTGACTGGACGAGCCCTTGCAGTGCTGTCACCGGCAACAGCACGAGGACGGCGTACCACGCGACCCGGAGTCCGCGTTTGAGTCCGTACACCGCGGCGATCATGAGGAATCCGGTCAGGGTTCCGGTAAAGCCGGCAGTTCGCTGGACCGCTGTCGGAATGTACGCCTCCAGCGGAAGGACCGTTACGAACCGGATGTTGCCGATGTGGAGGAGACCGGTTACGACGGACAGAACTGCGACGATCGTCGTTAGCCCGACGGCCGCGCGCGTGGCGAGCAGTTTCCGACTCCAGGTCATATACGACTCGTAACGAGACTGCCGTATAAACACACATCGGAGTCGCTGTTCGTCCGTGGCGAGGCGCAAGCTACTTGCTGACGGGGCATTGATCGCTCGGATATGGAGTGGAAACTGTTCGCGGACCTCGCGGAGCACGCTGGCGGCAAGCACGTCGGCGTCGATGTCGACCCCGGCGATACCGTCGGCGATGCGCTCGACGCCTTGCTCGCGGACCGCCCCGAACTGGAGTCGCGGGTGCTGGCTGACGACGGGAGTGTGCGAGAGCACATTAACGTCCTCCGGAACGGAAACGACGTGAACGCCACTGGCGAAGGCCTCTCGACGACGCTCGAATCGGGCGACGAACTCGCATTGTTCCCGCCGGTCAGCGGCGGGTAGCTGAACTCGGGGTCCCGTCCTTCGAGGAACGCGGCGACACCCTCCTCGTGTTCGGGCGTATCGCGGGCGAGTGCCTGAGTGGTGTTCTCGTGGTCGAGCGCCTCCCGCCAGTGTTTGCCCGCGTTCTCGTGGAGCGCGCGCTTGGTCAGCCCAACGGTCTTGGTCGGACGTTTGCGGAGCGTCGACAGCAGTTCGTCGACGCGCTCGTCCAGTTCGCCGTCCGGTACGGCATCGTTGATCAGGTCGATATCGGCGGCTTCGTCAGCCGAGATGAACTCGCCAGTCATCGCTAGCCGCTTTGCGGTTCGGAGACCGACCAACTGTGGAAGCAAGAAGGTACCACCGGTGTCGGGTATCAGGCCGACGCGCACGAACGCACAACTGAAACTGGCGGAATCGGCGGCGTAGGCGAAATCACTGAGGGCGGCGAGTGCAAGCCCTGCACCGACCGCGTCGCCGTTGACTTTGGCCACGATGGGTACCCGCGAGGTAATCGCGGCTTCGACGACGCGCCCGAACGTCTCCGCGATGCCGTCGAACGTCTCGACTGCGTTCGCCTCGGTATCGACCATCGTCTCGATATCGCCGCCCGCGCTGAAGGCCGCGCCCTCGCCGGTCAACACCACCGCGTCGTGTGTTTCGGCGTCGACATCCTCGATGGTCTCCGCCAGTTCGGTCGCCGTCTCGACGGTGACGGCGTTCATCACTCCGGGTCGGTCGAACGTGACGGTCCGGACGCCGTCGACATCGCTGATCTTCATGCGTCGAACGCACAGCGTAGAGGATAATGAAGGTACGGCCTGCGAAGGTGCGGACGGCCCTCAGTTCCGTGCAGAGAGGTCGGCTTCCATGACGAAGTCCGGATGCTCACTTACCTCGACGCCGATGTGGACGGCGTCGGTGACGTGTCGAGGTGTCTCGGGAAGCAGCACTCTCGTTCGGTCGGCACCGACGCTTGCGGCGTCCCGTCGGATCGCAGCGAAAAGCGCCCGTGCGGCCGGCACGTCGGCCCACGCGCCGACGCCGTACTCCGCCCACGTAACGGTCTCGCTGTCTTCTTCCCGGTCGTAGGTGCGCAGTCGGAGCGTGAGTGCTTCTGTGCCGTCGCCCTGCACCGCCAGTACCCGTTCGGCGTCGTCAGCGAGGCGTTCACGCGTCAACGCGGCGAGCGCCCACGCCTCGTCGACGTCCAGTGCGAGTCCCGAGAGCGCATCGTGTGCGTCGCTGCGCGTCCAGTAGGTCCACGCCGCATCGGGTGACTCGGTGATTCGATGACCGGTGTCGGCCGCCGCGTTGGCGTCCGGCGTCGGGAGCGCCCAGCGGAACTCCGTCCCGGCGTCGAAGCCGACCGCTCGGCAGTGCCGAGACCGGCCATGTTCCACGAAAAGACCATATTTCGACAAAGTGTCCCGCCGCGTTCGGCCGCCCAGTCGAACAACCGATCGTTCATAGGTTTGCTCGCGCCGTGGCCGCGTGCGGCGGGTGCGACGCGCATCCCCTGTGCCCACGCCTCGTACTCGGAAAGCATCACGCCCTGGAGGATTCCAGCCACCTCGTCGTCCGCTTCGAGCACGAAGGTTCGTTGCTCGGGGCCGTCGCTCTCGACCCATTGCTCGAAGATGTCGGGGATGTAGTCGCCGGTCTCCTGATCGGGCCACGTCTCGGTCGTGAAGGACGTGACGGCATCGTGATCCGATAGTCGGGCCTGGCGGACGCTGAAGTCCGTCATCGGGCTACTCCCAGGGGACCGACCGAGCGGTTATCTCGCCGGCCGTCGGTTCGGCCATCACTGTTTCGGGGTGGTCGCTGTTCGCGAGCGCCCACATCAGTTTTACCTTCGCAGTTCCGGGTAGCATGTCCTCGCCCTCGACGACGCCGGCGTCGAGCAGGTCCCGGCCGGTGTCGTACACGCGGTCACAGACACGCCCATCGAGACACTGGCTCGTCATGACGACCGGGGTGCCCTCGTCGACGATGTCACCGATCCGGTCGATGAGGTCCGAGTGGACGTGACCGAGGCCCGTCCCTTCGAGGATGATGCCGTCATTCTCTGCCGCGAGGTCGAGAATGCCCTCGTCGAAGCCGGGTGTGAACTTCACCAGCGAGACGTCGGCGTTCAGGTCTGCCGAGAGGTCGAGTTCGACATCCCCGCGCTCTGCGCGTTCTCGCCGCCACTCGATCGCCAGGTTCTCGTACTCGATCTCACCGAGCGGCTTCGCGCCGACCGTCTCGAAGGCGTCGCGTCGCGAGGTGTGGTTCTTGCGGACGCGGGTCCCGCGGTGGAGCGCGCAGGCCTCGTCGGATTCGTCGGCGTGCATGCAGACGAGCACCTCCGCACAGTCGCTTTTCGCGGCTTCGACCGCACAGACCGCGTTCATCACGTTGTCGCTGGACGGGCGATCGGCCGAACGCTGGCTTCCGGTGAACACGATGGGAACCGGTGTGTCGAGCATAAAGGAGAGTGCGCTCGCACTGAACTGCATCGTGTCGGTGCCGTGCATCACGACGACGCCGTCGGCCCCGGCTTCGATCTCCTCGTGGACGGCCTCGGCGAGTTCCTGCCAGACGTCCGGCGTCATGTTCTCGCTGAGGATGTTCGCGACGACCCGTCCACGGTAGTTCGCGAGTCCTGCGAGATCCGGCACTGCGCGGAGGACGTCCTCGGCGTCGAACTGGGCCGTGACCGCACCGGTCCGGTAATCGACCGTCGAGGCGATGGTTCCGCCGGTGGAGATCAGCGATATCGTCGGCAGGTCCTCGTCGAACTCCACCGTGGAATCGGACGTGTCTCCCGATTCTTCGACGTCGTGGACGTCCGATTCGATGACCTCGACGGCGGCGTCCTCGCGGTCGATGCCGACGTTGTACCCTCCCTCGAGTTTGAGTACCAGATGCTCGTCCGTTGTCGAGGGGAGCAACACGCCCTCGTAGCGCTGCCCGTCGCGCTCGATCCGCACGTGATCGCCTGCGTTCATACTCATCCGTTCAGACCGGCGGGACTTGAACCCACTCTTTCGTCCGCTCGCGAACCGGGCGAAAAACCCATGCCTGTCGCGGCCGACTCGGTATATATGAGCGAGCGCACCGATCAGCTCTCCAAGAGCCGTGATTCCGAGGTCGATACCGGAAGCTTCGACGAGAGCCTCCTCGACGACTCGACCGAGCGGCGAGAGCCCGATCCTCCGGCGGAATCGAGCGATGGCTCGCGTCTCGCGGAGTACTTCGCCCCGAAAATATTTCTCGTCGTCTTCGCGCTGTTGGCCGTACTGGGCCAACTCGGCAGTACCTTCGTCCCCCTCGTCGGGGGGCCGCTCGGCGTGTTTGTCGGTGCGTTCGCCGTCGGGCAGCCAGCAGTCGTCGTCGCTACGGGGAGTCGCTCGTCGCCGGCGGCCTCGTCGGTGCGCTCGGCGTCCTGATCGGTAACATCACGCTCGCGGCCGTCACCAGTTCGATGCTGACGCTGACCGGCGTCGGGGCTGGGGCTGGCATCGTCCTCGGTCTTCTCGGCGTCTACTTCGGGCGCGACCTCCGCAACGGTCTCACAGAGGACATCTGATTACTCGTCGAGCGCCCAGCCGTCACCGACCCGTTCGACCAGGTCGTGTTCCGCCATCTCCGCCAGCACCTCCTGGACCATGCCCGGCGGCGCGTCGACGGCCTTGCTGATCGACTCGGTCTCCGCCGGGCCGTCGGCCAGTTCGAGCAATACGTCGGCGTACAACCGGCTGTTCTCCGTGGCATCGAGTTCGTCGGTCAGTCGGTCGAGGACGTCCGTGATCCGACCCTGGACCCAGCGCTGAGCCATCGAAAGCTCGTTTTCGAGTCGTTCGAGTTCACGAAGCTCTGCCGCCATCGACTGGCTGTCGTCGCCCTCCTCGCAGCCCGCACGTCGAGCGAGAGATAGCGCCACGTGGTCACATCGAGCTTTCGGCTCCGCGGATACGCGCTTTTCGTCCCGAACTCGTAGGGCGAGACGTTGACTTCGAGCCGGAGGTTCCGAGAGATGTGGAAGTACTTTCGTCGCTGGCTGTCGGTCCGACTCTCGATGATTCCGGCCTCTTCGAGTTTCCGCAGATGATCGATCACTGCCTTGGGGCTGACGTCGAGATATTCGCTGATCTCGGTGACGTAGCAGGGCTTGTGGGCGAGAAGGCGGAGAATCCGCCGACGGTTTTCGTTGCCAAGGAGATCGAGCAGGGCTGCAGAGTCCATCTATAGGTAGTTATTCGTCTGCGATGAAAAGCATGTCTGCTCGGGTATTTCGGCTACTCGCGGGCCGTCCGATAGAAACGAGGGGCTACGCCGATGCCAGGGAGAGAGCCCTACTGGAGTCGTCCTGTGCGCTATCAGGCTGCTTACCCTGACTGTCCTTGTCCTGAGGGCCCTGTTTGCGTTCCGAGCCTTTCTCGTCTGAGGGGCCGGTGTCATCCCCCGCGCCGGGCACACTGTCAGGTGGACCGACCTCGCTTGGTGCCGGACCGCCAGGGATTGCACCTGCCGCCTCTGCGACTTCGGGACCGCGCAAGTCGGCGACGCCCTTCGAGAGGTCGTCGAACGGTGCTCCGGAGTGACCGGCCTTTTTGGCAAGGCTGGCGGAGTTGTTCACTTCGCGTTCCAGCGAGTGGATCTCGCTAGCGATCCGGCTCATCCGCACTTGTGTGCTGACATCGTTTTCCGCGTCTTCGAGCTCTGCTTTCTGCTGTCTGAGCGCGGTCAGCCTGGCTTCGAGGTCAGCCGCCCGATTGTCGAGCACCGCGGCCCTGTCGTCTGCCTGCTGGTACTCGGCGTCGAACATTCCTTCGCTGACCGCGCTCTCGGTGTTCGTGCTACTCGACTGCATGAACGAACCCATCTGAACGCCGAGGCTGGCGTTCCCTGTGGGTTCCGTTTCGGACTCCTCGTCGAGCACCCCTATCGCTCCCGACGCACCGGCGAACGAAGCGAGAACGGCAAGCCCGACGATGGCAACCGTAGCGAACGCCACAACACGAAGGGGTCTCATTGAAACTCACTACCACTACAGATCTTAAAAAAGCGCAGTTTCGTTCGTTCCGTTCATTCGGCAGAAATATCTGTTTAAAACTGCTTTGAGCGTTTAAAGCCAGCAGAGAATCAGTAAATAGTGTTTTTGGATCTCATACCGGTCGACCACGATGGGCCGGGACTTCGGGCGGTGACGACGGTCCGGACCGGCGGAACTTTTATACTATGACGAGGCCCTTGTTAACGTGTAGCATGTTCGAGGAATTCTCCAGCGGCTACTACTTCGGTCGTCTCTACGTCGAACCGTTCGACGGTGATAAAGCCGTCATGCAGCGAGAGCAACACGAACGCGTCAACGAGGAGCTCTACGCGACCGGAGAGGGGATCGAGCGACTCGATTCGCCACTGGTGATGAAACTCGACCGCCAGCACTTCTCGGTACACGGCGAGTCCGGAATCCCTCCGGACACGATTGCGGTACCGGAGTCGATCATCGACGAGACAGACATCGACAACCCACCGACAGTGCGGGAAGTGTTCCTGGCCAAGCGCGACCACGCCCGCAAACTGCTCGACATGTTCGGTCAGCATTCTCAGCCCGCATCGGATGCGTCAAACAACGGCTCAGCCACCGGCCGGTGATCCCTCCGACCGGTAGGACTTTGCGAACATAGGGACATCCTACGACCATGCGCGAAGCAGAGGAAACGACCCGACAGCGCATTGCCCGAACCCTTCGGAACGAGACCGAGACGCCCAGTGGCCTCGCCGCGGAGTTCGACGTCTCCGTCGGCGCTGCACTCGATCACGTCACACATCTCGCTCACTCGCTGGACCCAACGGACGAAGAACTGCTCGTCGCCCCGCCGACCTGCCGGGAGTGTGGGTTCGACGAGTTTGACGATCCGGCGAACGTTCCCTCCCGCTGTCCGGAGTGCAAACACGAAGGGATCGAAGAACCGGCGTTCAGAATCGACTAGAACTCGACGTTCGACGTCGACGTCCGGTCGAGGTCGTCCGTCTCGATACCACCCGTAGCGACGAACTCGTACTTCTCGTCGGTAAGGTAGACGTTGCCGTCTTCGGCGGTGACGTCGATCCCCTCCAGAAACGCTCCCTCACACGGTCCATAGGTACATCGTCCGCTGTCGGACTCGAAGTACGCCCCATGGTTCGCACAGATGATCTCGCCGTCCCGCATCGGTGCACCCGAGCCCTTGTCGAGTGGGATGTGGGTCAGATGCTGGCAGTAGTTCATCCACCCGGCAACGCCGTCCGCAAGTTCAGTCAAAACGGCCTCTCGTTTCTCCCCCGATTCGACGTCGCGAACGGTGAAGATTAGCGTCGTCTCCCGTGGCACCTCCTCGACCGACGTAATACTCGTTCCCGAACTCATCGTGTACCGAAAGTGACTGGCTGATGTATAACGTTCCGGTTCGACCGATGGCAGGAGAAGGGGTAGCTTCGAGCACCGCGCTGGCGAGGCCGTACATCGTCTCGCTGTCGCACGATACAGTGCGTTTATACAATGCGACACGCCGAATCAGTAGGCAAGAGACCGTATAGGGGGCCGGAGTGGTGCTAGAAGTCCAGTAGCGTTGACCCGACGAGGTAGATCACGAGCGTCACCGCGATAGCGGCCCCCGCACCGATGCCCGGATCCGGTTCGGCGACCGAGAGGCCGACCGCAATCGCGACGATGGAACCGGCTTCGAGTCCCAGGCCGAGCACGCCCATCTGCGCGCTCGACGAAACACGCTGACTCGCATCCGCAAATCCGAGTTCCTCGTCGGACTGCTCCTGTACCGTCGAGAGACCCATGAACCACGGCAGGAACAGATACGATCCCACGCCGCCGAACGCACCGACAATCGCACCGTAGACGGCACTCTCCAGGAGCATATAGCCGACCACACCGTACGCGACGACGGTCGTCACCGCCGCCACAGCCCCGAACAGGGTGAACAGGCGCTCGTTGGCATCGACCTCCGATTCGGTATCTCCCTCGAACTGGACCGCACTATCTTCCATACAGAATAGCAGTAGATATTAGATAAAAAGTATCTTGGGTATCCGTCGTATCGTCAGCTCACTCCGCCTGGGAGACGGCCCCACCCAGCCCCGCCAGCACCTCGAAGAAGTCGGGGAAAGAGACGTCGACGTGCTCCGCGCCGGTGATCGTGGTCTGACCGTCGGCGACGAGGCCGGCTACTGCCAGCGACATAATGATCCGGTGGTCCGCACAGCCGTCGACCGTCGCGCCCGAAAGCTCGGTTTCGTCGCCGTGGATCGTCAGCACGTCGTGTTCCTCCGTTACTTCGGCCCCCATCTTCCCGAGTTCCTCGGCCATCGCGCTCACGCGATCGGTCTCCTTGTACCGGACGTGTTCGCAGTTCTCGATCCGGGTGTCGCCGTCGGCTATCGCGCCGAGCGTGGCGATGGTCGGCAACAGGTCCGGCGTGTCGCCAACGTCGACGGTTGTCCCCGATAGCTCGCTGCGCTCGACGGTAATCACGCCGTCCTCGCGGTTCCAGTCGATGGCCGCGCCCATGTCTTCGAGGATCCCCAGGATGGCGCTGTCGCCCTGTGCACTCGGATAGGCTCCCTGAATCTCGACGGCGTCGTCGCCTGCCACCGCACCGACCGCGAGCAGGTACGACATCGAGGAGAAGTCACCGGGCACCGAGTACTCGCCGCCCTCTGGGGCGTAGGACTGGCCGCCCTCGACCGAGAAGCCCCGCTCGGTCCGGCGAGCGTCGACACCGTAGTCGGCCATCAGTTCGGTCGTGATGTCGACGTAGGGTGAGGACTTGAGTTCCGTCTCCAGGTCAATGTCGATGCCGTCCTCGGTCACCGCACCGGCAAAGAGCAGCGCGGAGATGAACTGCGAGGAGACATCGCCCGGAATCGAGACGGTGCCGCCCGAAATCGGCCCCTCGATGACCAGCGGTGCCTGTCCGTTTCCGCGGGTGCTCCGTGCACTCCCGCCGAGCTGGTCGATGGCGTCGAGCAGGGGGCCATGTGGGCGTGACCGAAGGGATGCGTCGCCGGTCAGAACGGTCATCCCGTCGGCCAGCGCGGCCGTCGCGGTGACGAGTCGCGTCGTCGTCCCGCTGTTGCCACAGTCGATGACGTCGTCGGGAACCTCGGGGCGGCCATCGAACCCCGCCACGTCGAGTGTTCCGTTCGTCTCCGAGACGTCCCCGCCGAACGCTTCGACTGCTCGCATCGTGGCCCGGATATCGGCACTTTCGAGCGGCCCGTGGACCAGTGCGCCGTCCGCGTAGCCCGCGGCCAGCACTGCACGGTGCGTATAGCTCTTCGATGGCGGCGCGCTCGCGGATCCGCTGACGGTCGATGGCGTGATCGTGACGTTCATATCGGCCCTGATGGCCGGGAGTGGTATCACAGTACCGGAACGTGCCACCCGAACAGTAAGGAGGGTGCCGCACAGAGATGCGGCTATGGGACTTCTCTCTCGACTGCGTTCCTGGTTCGGCGGTGGCTCCGATACAGAGAAGCGAGAAGGCGAGGCCGATGCGACCGAGACCGACGCTACAGAGTCGGGGCTCGACCCCGACAACGTCACCGAGGTCAGAACGGGATCCAGTGACGACGCCGCCGACAAACTCCGGGAGGTTTCGGGCCGGCGGGCCGAGGATTCCGAGGAGCCAGCAGACGGCTGAACAGGACGGATCTGTCGACTGGTAAACTTTTTACTGGAGAACGAGAAACGACGAACTACGCCCACGCTGCCCGAGGATTCCGCCCTCCGCCACCGACGGTCTGGGATGGCGAGACGGTCTACAGCGTCGGTAGCGGCTGTACGGTCCTCGCCGCCGACGGCGACGGCGAGCGCTGGCGACGCGAACTCGACTTCGAGAGCTGCTCGATTGTCGACGGCTGGGTCGACGGTAAGACGGTCGCCTTCCTGTTCGAGTCCGGCGAACTCCGCTGGCTCAGACGGACCGACGAGGAACCGGGCTTGCTGTGGTGAGTCCCCGAATTATATACTCCACCGCGCCCGAGAGGAGGGTATGGAACCCGACCTCTCACGACTCGCCGACGTCATCGACGACCGGGGTGCGGACGGCTACCTCTTCGACGGCCACGACGACTCCGACCAGTACTACGTCTGTGGCTTCGACGCGCCGGATCCCTTCGTCGCGCTGTACGACGGCGAGGGCGCACATCTGCTGGTGTCCGGACTGGAGTACGGCCGTGCCGTCTCGGAGAGTCGAGCAGACAGTGTCTCCAGATACGAGGAGTACGACTATCAGGAGCGTGCAGCCGAGGACGGTCCACGAGAGGGGCGGCTGGCGACGATTGCCGCCTTCCTCGCGGACAATCACGTCGAGTCCGTGCTGATCCCCGGCCAGTTCCCAACGGGCACCGCCGACGGCCTGCGCGAACACGCCATCGACGTCTCGGTCGAGTCAGAGGACGTGATCACGGAGATCCGCTCGGTCAAGACCGACGAGGAGATCGAACACGTCCGGACGGCCCAGCGCGCCAACGAGGCCGCGATGGCCCGCGCCGAGGAACTGATCGGTGGCACGACGGTCGAAGATGGCCAGCTAGTCCACGACGGCGAGGTGCTGACGAGCGAGCGCGTTAAGCAGGCTATCGAGATCGAACTACTTCGGGAGGGCTGTGCGCTCGACGAGACGATAGTCGCCTGCGGCGCGGACGGTGCGGACCCGCATGACCGCGGAAGTGGCCCGCTCGACGCCGAGGAATCCATCGTCGTCGACATCTTCCCCCGTGACAAGGAGACGGGCTATCACGCCGACATGACCCGGACGTTCCTCAAAGGCACGGCAAGCGAAGAGCTTCGTGACCGCTACGAGATCACTCACGAGGCACACGGGGCCGCGCTCGACGCCGTCGAAGCCGGTGCCACCGGCGCGGACGTCCACGACGCGGTCTGTGACGTCTACGAGGAAGCGGGCTACGCCACGCTCCGTGATGATCCCTCGACGGAGACGGGATTCATCCACGGCACCGGCCACGGCATCGGGCTGGACGTCCACGAACTCCCGCGGCTGAACCCGACCGGCGGCGAACTGAAGGCTGGCCAGATCATCACTATCGAACCCGGCCTCTACGATCCCGACGTGGGCGGTATTCGGATCGAAGATCTCGTCGTCGTCACCGAAGACGGCTACGAGAACCTCACCGACTACCCGAAAGGGCAGAACTCGCCTGAGAAGCGCTCGAACCGGTAACCGAGATCTGAGGGAAGCCACGCTTACAGTCCTAACTCCCGACCGATCACGAGTTCCTGGATCTCGCTCGTTCCCTCGCCGATCTCCATCAGTTTGGCGTCGCGGTAGAACCGTTGTGGCGCGAAATCCGTCGTGTATCCGTAGCCACCGAGCGTCTGGACGGCCTCTTCGGCGACCTCGCGGGCCGTCTCGCTGGCGTCGAGTTTCGCCAGCGAACTCGCCTTGGTGACGTCCTCGCCCTGGTCGTACATCCACGCGGCTTTGTGGGTCAGTAGCCGCGAGCGCTCGATCTTCCGGTCCATCGCCACGATCTTGTTTCTGATAGCGTCGAACTCGGAGATCGGCTGGCCGAACTGCTCGCGCTCCGTGGCGTAGGATTTTGCGGCCTCGTAGGCACCCTGCGCCAGTCCGACCGAGAGCGCTGCGATGGAGATACGACCGCCGTCGAGGGTTGCTTTGGTCTGGTCCCAGCCCTCGCCCGGGTCGCCGAGCAGGCGGTCCTCGGGGAGGCGGACGTCATCGAGTTGGATCTCACAGGTCGGCGAGGCGTTCAGGCCCATCTTGTCCCAGACAGTGGTGACCTCGAACCCGTCGTCCTCGGTCGGGTCGACGATGAACGTCGAAATGCCATCGTAGCCTGCGCCGGGATCGGTCACTGCCTTGACGAGGATGGAGCCAGCGACGTTCGCGTTCGTGATGAACTGCTTTGTCCCATTGAGCACCCACTCGTCGCCCTCCTTCTCGGCCATCGTGTCCATGTCGCTGGCGTCGCTCCCGCTGGAGGGTTCCGTGAGCGCCCAGCCACCCATGTGCTCGCCCTCGGCGAGCGGGCGAAGCCAGCGCTCTTTCTGTGCTTCCGTTCCGAACGCTTCGATCGGTTTCGAGGCCAGACTGACGTGGGCGGCGTAGGAGAGTCCGATCGCACCCGAGACCCGGCCCAGTTCCTCGACGATCAGGGCGTACATCAACTGATCGCCGCCGAGTCCGCCGTACTCCTCGTCGACCGGCACGCTCATGACGTCGAGTGCGGCGAGTTCGTCGAAGACCTCCTGTGGGAAACGGTGTTCTTCTTCGATCTCTCCTGCTATCGGCTCGATTTCCGCCTCACAGACCTCCCGGACGGCCTCTCGCATCATCCGGTGTTCGTCGGGAATCCGAAACTCCATGCGGGGACGTAGAGCGAGGTAGGTGATAAATACGACGAACGATCATGTTGGATGTCTTGCTCGTGACGGCCCGAGAGAAATTTAAGCGTCGCTGACGTTCGTCGTAACAATGGATTTGCGTGGTCTCGTTCGGGGCACCGTCGACTGGGCTGACCTCGAAGGGGTCGGCCGCAGGCTTGCCGAACGGTCAGACGAAGAGTCGGTCCGGATCGAGTTTCTTGAGGCGGACAACTGGCTATCGACGCCACTGATCGTCGACGAGCAGTGGTTCGTGAAGATCATCTCGCCCCAGAACGCCTTCGTCCACGCGGTGCTCACCGGGGCACGCAACATCGGTGCGTTTTCGAGCGGAACGGCCGGCTTCTTCGAGCGGTTCGAGGGGCCAGTCGAGATGGGCCGACACGAACTCGAAGCCAACGAGCGCATGGGCGAAATCGGCCTCAACACGCCGGCCCCGGTCGGCGTCTTCGAGTACGAACAGTTCGGCGTCGTCGTTCTGGAGTATCTGGACGACTTCCGATCGCTGGGCGACCTCTCGCCGATGGAGAAGCTTTCTTACACGGACGAACTGTTCGAGTCTCTCGCCAGGATGCACGAACACGGGCAGCACACGGTGATCTGCGGGCCGAGAACGTCCTCGTAGTCGACGGGGAACTTTACTTCATCGACGCGACGAGCGTTCGCGAGGACGGGATGGACGGGGCACGGGCGTACGATCTATCCTGTGCACTGGCGGTCCTCGCACCTGCCATCGACGCCGAGACTGCCGTGGAGTACGCACTCGCACACAACTCCATCGAGGACGTACTCGCGGCACGCGAGTTCCTCGATTTCGTCAAACTGCGACCGGACCACGACTTCGACGCCTTGCGAGTCAAAGGCGAAATCGTGAAGGCCGCCGACGCGCCAGCACGGTCGACGACCGGCCAGTAATCAGTTAATTTTCCCGACACACGTCAACATGCCTCACGGCAGAGGTGCTTTTTTCATGATAGGCGGCCTACTTTCATCAGGTTCGACCATGACACACAACCACTACATCGACGGCGAGTGGACCGACGGACACGGCGACGAAACCTTCGAGAGTACCGATCCGGCGACCGGTGACGTGCTCGCCGAGTTCCACCAGGGGACCGAGGCAGACGTCGAGACTGCCGTCGCAGCCGCAGACGAGGCCTTCGAGGAGTGGCGAGACCTCTCGTACATCGACCGTGCGGAGTATCTCTGGGAGATCTATCACGAACTCCGTGAGCGTACGGACGAACTCGGCGAGATAGTCACCAGGGAGTGCGGGAAAGAGATCAGTGAGGGTCGTGCGGACGTCGTCGAGGCCGCCCACATGGTCGAGTGGGCGGCGGGCAACGCCCGCCATCCGCATGGTGACGTGGTACCGAGCGAAATCGGTGCAAAAGACGCGTATATGCGCCGGAAACCGCGGGGAGTCGTCGGCTGTGTCACGCCGTGGAACTTCCCGGTCGCGATCCCGTTCTGGCATATGGCCGTCACGCTCGTCGAGGGCAACACGGTCGTCTGGAAACCCGCCGAACAGACGCCGTGGTGCGGCCAGATCATCGCCGAGATGTTCGAGGAGAGCGGCATTCCGGACGGCGTGTTCAATCTGGTACAGGGGTTCGGCGACACCGGGGCCGCCATCGTCGACGACGACCGCGTCGACACCGTACTGTTCACTGGCTCCGCCGAGGTCGGCCACGAGATATCGGATCAGGTCGGCGGCGAACCGGGCAAGACCGCCGCCTGCGAGATGGGCGGCAAGAACGCCATCGTGATCACCGAGGAGGCGGATCTTGACATCGCGGTCCACAGCGCCGTGATGTCGAGTTTCAAGACGACCGGCCAGCGCTGTGTCTCCAGCGAGCGCCTGATCGTCCACTCCGACGTCTACGACGAGTTCAAAGAACGGTTCGTCAGCCTCGCCGAGGACGTCTCGGTCGGCGATCCGCTCTCGGAGTCGACGTTCATGGGGCCGCTCGTCGACGAGGACGCCGTCGAGAAGTTCCACCGGTACAACGACCTCGCCCGCGAGGAGGGCGCAAACGTCCTCGTCGACCGGGCAGACCTCGACGAGGACGCGATGCTGGACGCCGACGGTCACTGGGTCGGCCCGTTCGTCTACGAGATGGAGTACAGCCCCGAGTACCGCTGTCTCCGCGAGGAGGTGTTCGGCCCGCACGTTGCCCTGATCGAGTACGAGGGCGGGATCGAGCGCGCAACGGAGATCCACAACAACGTCCCGTACGGGCTTGCGGGCGCGGTCATCTCCGAGAACTACCGGCAGCTAAACCACTACCGTGATCGGGCGGAAATCGGCCTCGCCTACGCCAATCTGCCCTGTATCGGCGCGGAGGTACAGCTACCGTTTGGCGGCGTCAAGAAGTCCGGCACCGGGTCGCCGAGCGCCCGTGAAGTGATCGAATCAGTGACCGACCGGACGGCGTGGACGCTGAACAACAGCAAAGAGATCGAGATGGCACAGGGTCTCTCGGCGGATATCCACACCAGCGACGAGGAGTAGCGTCGGCTAGCGAGTCGGTATCTCGAAAGTGAGAGGGGTGGAGCCGAGGAGCATCGAGCCGTGAAACCGGGGCCACCAGGACGGCCCCGGTGTGGACGGGTCGAGCGCGACGAGCGTTTGCCGGCGCGACGTGAAAAGCGTCGATGTGCCGGCAACAGTCTTTCGGCCCGTCTCCGTATAAATGCACTGTTCTGGGCACAGAGATCCCGTCGCCCGCTGGAGGGTATCGACGCCTGGATCGCTCCCGGACAGCGGTCAGTGTCGACGGTCACGCCACGCGGGGAACTCCTCTCGAACGCGCTCGACGACGCCCGGATCGATCTCTGCGGTCACCAGCCTCGGCTGGTCGCTCGACGATGCGAGCGTCGTCCCCCAGGGATCGTACACCGTCGAACGGCCCAGGAGCGTCGCGTCGTCGAACTCCCCAGAGCCGTTGACCGTGGCGATGTACTGCTGGTTCTCTATCGCCCGGGCCCGTGAGAGCGTCTCCCAGTGCTCGACCCGGGGGTACGGCCACGCGCTCGGCACGACGATCAGGGTCGCGCCCTGCTCCGCGAGGCGACGGAACTGCTCGGGAAAGCGGAGGTCATAGCAGGTCGTCATCCCGACCGAGAACCCCTCGAAGTCGACGACGGTGTCGCGCTCGCCGGGGACGAGCAGTTCGGCCTCGGCGGAGTCGTAGCCGAAGAGATGGCGTTTGCGGTAGACGCCTTGCCGGCGTCCCTCCCGATCGAAGAAGACGGTCGTGTTTGCGAGTCCCGACTCGGCGGGCGTCTGTGCGGTTTCGGTGGCGGCCAGATCCTCGACGATGCTTCCGGCGACGACTCCGATGCCGTGTTCGGCGGCCGAATCGGCCATCCGCGTCAGCGTCTCGCCGTCGAGTGGCTCTGCGAGTCGCTCGTAGACGTCGAACGCGAAGTAGCCGACGTTGAAAATTTCGGGGAGCGCAACGATGTCCGCGCCTTTCGCCGCCGCAGTAGCGATGGCGTCCTCGGCGCGTCGCCGGTTCTCCTCGACGGCGGCGGCTTCGATTCCGAGTTGTGCCAGCGCGAGTTTCATTCTTCAGTTCCGGTATCGCTCCGGAGTGCGGCCTCCAGATTACCGAGTTCGGCGTCGAGGTTCTTCTCGAAGTAACGCTCCACGCCCGGCAGTCGGCCATCGACAACGAAGCGGTTTACGACGCGGCTTCCCCATCGATCGCTTCGATCTCGTGCTCGCCAGTGACCCGCATCAGTTTCGAGCGGCCGACGAACTTGACGTAGTTCGGCGGTTCGCGGGTCACGTCCTCCGTTTCGACGGAGGCAGTGCGGTTCACGATCGGGATCGGAAGATCGACTTGCCACGTCGCCTTCCGGCCGTCTTCGTCGTTCAACGTGAATTCGGAGACGACACTGATCGCGCGAGCGCGTTGCTCCGGGCTGGCGATGAACTCCCAGACGCGCTCCGGCGGCACGGCCAACTCGAACGTACGCTCAACCCGGACGGTCATATAATACTCTGACGACCACGGGGGTAAAAGTCCGCTGGAAGCGGCGTAACAGCTGACCGTTACTCTCCAAGTCGTCGACCGTGCTCGTCCCCACTTCTCGATATCGACTTCCTCGGCCTTTTCGGCCAGCATCGGAAGCCGCGACCCGACCTGTTTTGCTGTCAGTCCCAGCGACTCGGCGATGTTTTTTGCTCTGAAGTAGCCTTCGCCGCCGGAGGCGCTCTCGCGCAGGTACGAGACGATACGGCGTTCTTCCTCCGTGTACTCGGTCATCCTATCGCGCGCTAGGGGTCCACGCGCTTAACACTTTTCGAGGAGGAGTGTCCCTCAGCCGTAAATCTGGATCGAGAGGATTGTGAGCGCGCCGAAGACGAGCACTGCGGCGAACCCGAACGCGCCGACGAGTTGGGGCGCAAGCGAGGTCGCCCCGACGTACATTACCGCCGCACTGATCGTCGCGAGAACACCGAACAGTATCGCGTAGCCGGTCTCTTTGTCCGTCGGTCCCGCCGACTGTGTAGACATGTATCCTCGTTTCAACGGGGGAAACTTAGCTCTTGTTAGATCTCACCACGCCGGTTGTATCCACATCGGTGTCGACGGTCGAAGGTGGATGTCACTCGTCATCCTCAGAACCGCACTGTCCGGGAGCAAGCTACGGATTGCCGCCGTCACACTGGTCGAACTCCTCGGGACGGTCGTCGTCGCCACGAGAGTGGGTCTCGGCGGCGTGCCGGTGATCACTGAGGAACGAGGACTACTTGATGGTCGTGTGCTCGGACTCCTCGTTCAGTGCGAGGTTTGCGGCGATTTCGGCGTTTCGCATCGCGTACTCGGCGGTCTGTTTGAGGCTGACGAGCACTTCCCGCACCTCCAGCAGGTCCTCGTTTTCCATCTCGGGGAGGTCGGCGAGGATCTCCTGTTCGCGGTCGCCGATCTCGTGGAACCGTTTGCGGGCCTCGATCGTCTTGTCGTAATCGCGCTCGACGGCGCTTTCGACGCCGAGTTGGGTTAGCTCGTCGACGTCGTCGGTAAACTCGCGGATCCGACGCATGGTGTCGCTGTCGACCTGCAGGGAGTGGTCGTCGCTCTCCATGACGATCTCTGCGATATCCTCGGCGTTGTCCGCGGTCAGTTCGAGGTTCTTCGCGATCGACCGGTAGCCGATCAGTGGGAAGCCGGATTCGAGTCCGACCGCCCGTGCGAGGTTGGGGTTCTGGTAGGCAGTGAAGATCAGACGGAGCAGGAGGACAAAGATCTTGTTGGCCTGCCGTTCGCGGTTCAGGGCGCGCTGTGCGAGGTCGGCGTTGCCGTGGGCGAGCGCCTTGATCCCCTCGCCGCGCATCGTCGACCCGGTCGACTCCAGCCGTTCGAGCAGGTTGTCGAGCGTGAAGTCCTCGGGATCGACCGAACAGCGGATGGCGATACTCTCGGGGGTCTCCTCGATCACACCCAGTCCCATCAACTGCGTCTCGGCGCGGTAGACTGCGTTGATGTGGTCGCTCGACAGCGCGCCTTCGGTCTGGTCGATCCGGATGACACGCCGCCCGAGCACGTACTGGGCGACGATCGCTCGCTCGACGGCGTCGGCGTCGAGGTCGTCGGCTCTGATGATCGCTTCCGATTCGTCGGTGTTTGCCGACTCCGACAACACCGTTAGCGTCCCTTTACCACTCATTCGCAGGGAGACTTCGTCGCCCTTTTCGACGTCGTGTTCGGACGCCCATTCCGCGGGCAACGTCATCGCGAGCGTCGACGGCCCGAGCCGCTGCACCTTTCGCGTTTCCATGCCCCCATATAACATTGAGGTCACCTTAATCTTATCCATACGCACATCATTCTAGATGATGTCATAATATATTCGACAGCGTCTTTATACAATATTCGCAGAGAGATAGTAGACCGCACCTGACCTCACCGGACCTGCATCATCCGCCGCTCGAACCGGCCGACACGTACTTTCATCCAGCCACGTAGCGAGTCGTCGACGGCCTCGTCGCCAGTGTCTACGCGGAGCACGTCGAGGTCGTCGAGTTTCGCCTTCGAGGCGACGACTTCGACCTCACAGCGTTCCAGCACCGCCGGCGAGATCTGGTCGTTCCCGCGGCCGAAAATGAAGCCCTGTCCGCCGATCGGCGAGACGACAGCCACGTTCGACTCACCCAGCGCCGCCAGGATTTCCGCCTCGCTCGCGTCCTCGACGAGTACTTTACCCTCGGGCGTATCGCCGTCACGCCCGACCGCACGCCAGACGTCCACGCCGAGCGGCGAGCCATCGAAACCGAGTTCGCGTTTGATCGCGCCGAGCGTGCTGCCGGGCCCGAGAACGTAGGTGGTGCCGGAGTCGACGCTGTCCGCAAAGCCTGCCGCCAGGGTCTCGACGCTCCCGCCGCCGATCTGTTTGCTGGCCTGTAGTTCGTCGGCGACTGGCACGGGCCGAACCGCGCGCAGTTCGGTCTCGACGTCGCCGCCGCGGTAGGCGTCCTCGTCGATATCGTTTATTTCGCGTGGCTCGACTCGGTCGTAGGTCGCGGCGATGCGGCCGGCCTCTTTCGGTGTAACGCCGAACACCGACGAGTACACTTTGACACCGGCAGGGACGCCGAGCATCGGCGTCGTCACCTCCTGGCGATCCAGCACCTCGGCGACGTCGACCGCCGTGCCGTCGCCGCCCACGAATAGCACGAGATCGACGTTGGCTTCGACGAAAGCCCGTACTGCCTCGCAGGTGTCGGCGGCGCTCGTCTCACCCGGTGTCTCTCCGTCGGGCCGAGTGACGACCTCGGGATCGAAGCCAGCCTCGCGAGCGGCGTCGGCACCCATCACGCCACCGGCAACGAGCAACTCGATATCCGAGTCGTGGCGGGCGAGGGACTCCAGGGCCGCGACTGCCCGGTCGAACGACCGCGGTTCGGCACCACGGTCGATCGCCTCGTCGACCTTTCCGTCGGTACCCTTGAGTCCGACGCGCCCGCCCATGCCAGCAACCGGATTCACGACGACGCCGATACGACGCATGCTCCGACGTAGCGGGGCGACGGTTAAAAACGCGGCTGTCGGTCACTCGGCGGGTGCCGCCGTTTCCGCTTCGGCGGTCTCCGTCGCATCGTCTGCGACGACGGCGTTCACCACGGCCCCGAGCAAGAGCAAGATTGCGCCGAAGTAGAGCCACGTCAGAAAGAGCAAGACGCCGCCGAGTATCCCGTAGGCCTCGAAGCTCGCAGCATAGGTGGTGTAGATCTGGAAGCCGATCTGCAGACCGATCCAGCCGATCGTGGCCACAACGGTTCCGGGTAGCGCCTCCCGAACGGTCATCGCTGTCGGCGGCATGGTGTAGTACAGTGGCAGGAACACGATCGTCAATCCGACCAACAGGGCGACCAGACCGAACAGGTCGACGAAGAGTGGGCCGACGATGGTCGCTCGCCGAATGAACGTCCCAACGCCGAGCATCACGACGATGCCGAGACCGACCAGCAGAAGGACGGTTAGCCCGTTCCGGATCTGACGGGGCAGAGAGGTCGTGACATCCGATACGTAGATCCGGTCGAACGACGTGTCGACCGCCCGGAACACCTTGATCGCTGACCAGGTCAACCCGACTAAGCCGACGATCGATGCACCAGTGCGTCCGTCGGGGTTTTCCAGTGCATCGCTGACGAGCGACTCGCCTGACGAGGAGAGTTGGTCCCCGACGAGGGAGACGATACGTTCGGCGAACGCCTCGCCGCCAACGAGTGATCCGACAGAGAGCGTCAACAGCAACAGCGGGACGACCGAGAAGAACGCGTAGTACGCGATACTGGCGGCCAGGAAGGTGACGTTGTTCTCACTCATCCGATCGATGACGGAGCGAGCGGTCGCCTGCGGGTCCATATTCACAGTATAGGGTTTCTGGATAGTAAATCGGATGCAACCGAGGCTTCTCAAAGTTTAAGAGCACACGCCGGAAAGAAGCCGATATGACGCCGATCCCTCTCGAAGCCGGACTGCCGATGTGGGAGACCAGTCTCATCGTGCTCGGCGGGAGCATCCTGATAACGCTCGCGTGGCTGTTTTCGCTGTTCCGGTAGCCGGCTACTCCGTGTCCCGAACGTCGACCCGCTCGTGGAGCCAACCGGCCGCCGATTCGACGGCCCCGGGGTCGGTTCCGGTAAGCTTCACCCGGACGTACTCGCCGGGATAGACGCCGACACCGACGTCGAAGCGACCGCGTAGCTCCTCGATCCGGTCGAGGAGGGCACTTTCGGGTTCATCGATAGTGACGGTCCTGGCGTAGCGTTGCTCGCCGACAAACTCGTCGGCGATGGACTCGAACATCCCGCGCATCTCGGCGGGGACGCCCGGCAGGACGTACACCTCCTCGTCGACGACACAGCCAGGTGCAACGCCGACCTCGTTGTGAAGCGGGCGCGCACCGGCAGGGATGTGACTCGTCCCCTCGGCCAGGTCCTTGCGGGCGTAGCCACCCTCCTCGACGATCCACTCCAGGGCTTCCTCGTTCGATTCGACCGCTCTACCGTACGCGGCGGCGACGGCCTCCATCGTCATGTCGTCGTGGGTCGGACCCAGCCCACCGGTGACGATCAGGGCGTCGTACTCGACGCGATACTCGTTGACCACGCGGGCGATTTCACCGACGCGGTCGGGGATGACCGTGATCCGCTCGACGTCGACACCGCGCTCGTCGAGACGCTCGCAGAGCCAGGTGGCGTTCGTGTTCGTCGTGTCACCCGACAGTATCTCGTCCCCGACGTTGACTAGTGCGACGTGCATACCGGCTACTTGCGGCGTGGAGAATAAAAACGCGCCGGGAGTGCGGGAGCGTCTGCGAGGTCCGACCCCCGAACGTCGTGCTCAGTCGTCGTCGGCCGCCGCCGCTTCCGAGTCGGCGAGGTCGGCAAGATCCACTGACGCGAATCGAACGATCGGTTCGAACCGCTCGACTGCGAAGCGGCTTCCGTCGGTGATGTTGCGAGCCTCGCTCTCTGCGAGGCGTCGGTCGACGAACCGCTCGGCGACCAGAGCCAGGCGACCGTCGCCCTCCTCGATCCGCTCCTGTGCCTGTGCGAGCAACAGGCTGGCGGTGAATACGTCGAAGATGTAGTGCGCAAGCCGCTTGGCGGACAGTTGAGCGTACTCGCCGTCCTCCGCGGCAAGCGTCGCCGCGGCCGCGGTCAGATCGTGGAACTCGTCGGTGACGGTCGCAACGCTATCGGCGAGCGCCGGATGTGAGACGGCGTCGAGACGCTCCTGTACGACCGCGGCGAAGGGGTTGAACGCGTCCTCACGGTCGAGCGCGCGCAACACGTCGAGCGAGAGGATGTTCTCGGTCCCCTCCCAGATGGGCAACACCTGTGCGTCCCGCAGGAGTCGGTTCGTCACGAAATCGTTCACGTAGCCGTTGCCGCCCTGGATCTCCATGCCGTAGGAGGCGGTATCGACCGCCAGCCGGCCCGTCCGGAGCTTTGCGATGGGTGTCAGCAGTCGCATCAGCCGGTAGGCTTCGTCGTCGGACTCGCCCGCCCGCCGAGCCGTGACGTGCTCGGAGAACAGCCGTGCGGTCTCGAAGGTAAATGCCGTCGCTGCCTCGTGATCGACCGCCATGTCGACGAGATCCTCGCGCATCAGTGGGTACTGATCGATGGTCTGGCCGAACGCCTCCCTGTTCGCCGCTTTTACTTTGCTCTCCAGCAGTACCCGCCCCATGATCCCGCAGGCCGCGGCGGCGTTCGAGAGCCGTTCGAGGTTCAGCATCTGGGCCATCTGCTTGAACCCGGCCTCCTGCTTGCCGACGAGGAACGCCTTCGTCTCATCGAGTTCCACCTCGCCGGTCGGGACGCTGATCGTGCCGAGTTTGTCCTTTAGCCGCCGGTAGCGCTGGTCGTTGAGACCGTCCTCGACCGTGGCGTCGGACCGCTCGGCCCGCCGCTCTTTTGTCAGAACACCCTCGCCGTCGCCGTGGGGCACCAGAAACATCGAGAGTCCCTCGGTTCCCGCCGGCGCGTCCTCGGTGCGAGCGAGCGCGAGCGTCCCTTCGGCGTCGATGTTCGAACAGAACCACTTCTCGCCGGTGAGCCGCCAGCATTCGGCGGATTCGTCGTACTCTGCGGTCGTCTCGGTCGCGCCCACATCGCTCCCACCCTGCTCCTCGGTCAGGAACATCGCGCCCTCGATCAGGTCGTCGTACTCGCGGCTGGTAAGCGCGGAGAAGTACTCGGCAAGGTCGCCGTCGTCGAACCGTTCGAGGACGAGCGCCGCGCCGCCCGTCATGGCGACGGGACAGGCGAGTCCCGGATCGCTGTACGAAAGCAAGTAGAGCATCCCGAGATTGTGACTCATCGGCATCGGTTCGTCCCGTCCGGGGGTGCCTGAAACGCGTCGGCGACGACTCCCGAGCCATAGGCTAACCGTTCGTTCTCGAACTGCTCGGCGACGTACTCGACCCGGTTTACGATATCTCCGTATCTGTCGTGTGACTGCAGTTCGGGACCGTGGTCGTCGACGTAATCGGCGTTGTCGGCTATCACGTGGCCCGAGGCCGCGCCGAAGGCCGAGAGCCGTGGCTGGGCCCACTCGAACTCGCCCTCGTCGTAGACCCGCTCCAGTTCCCGCCGGAGCGTCCCGTCGAGTTTCCAGTAGTTCAGATTCCGTCCCCGGTCGTAGACGCCGTAGTCGAACCCGTCGGTCATGAGCGACAGTTCCTCACGGACGATCATAATAGTATCTCGGCAGACTGTACCGCTCAGATGTTCGGATCGGTCTTCTCGATGAGCGGGTGCTGGACGTAATCGTTGACCGAGATATCGTCGAGCGAGTCGAGGCCGGCGAGTCGCGCGGTTTCGAGAAAGCCGAGTTCGTCGACCTCCTCTGGCGAAACGGAGAGGACGTGCGCCCGCATCCGGTCGATGTCGACTCCGTCCGCCGCGCATGCCCTGTGGTGGCCGTCGATGATCAGCATCTTCTCTCCGTACGAGACGACGATGATCGGTTCCGCAAGCCCGTTTCTGAGTTCGTACTTGCGTCCCTCGAGTTCGTCCGCGTACACCTCTTGCTGGGTCGGGATCAGTGAGGCCACATCGACCTCTCGCTCGGTGACGTCGGCGTCGACGCCATGAGTCTGTTCGAGTATCCCGCATGTGCTCTCGACCTTCGCGGGCGTGGTCCGCTCGATCTGACTTCTGACGGCATCACCGTTCGAGAAGACGCCGAGCAGTACGCCATCCTCGTCGACGACCGGGAGGAACTGGTGGCCAGTTCGGAAGATGACGCGCGCAGCGTTCTCTATGGTCATCTCGGGGCGGACCACCACGAGTTCGCGGCTCATAACTTTTTTGACATGGGTGTCGCCAGGGATTTCCAGGAGGTCGGGCGCACCGACGAAGCCCAGTAGCTGACCCTCCTCGCCACAGACCGGCAGGCCACCGTACTGTGTCCCTGCTTTCAGTCGGTCGACGACGTCGGCGACCCACGCGTCCGGACCGACGGTGTTCAGGTCGGTGGTCATGTACTCGTCGACGCGAATCTCGTCGAACTCCATCAACGTCATTGTAGCCCTGGCGGCGGTTCGTCGTCGTCGAACTCGTCAGGCTGCTCGACGTTCAGGCCCAACTCCTCGCGTTTCTTCTGGATCTGCTGGATCTGGCGGTTGTAGTAGAAGTAGCCGCCAAGAGCGATGACGGAGAACACCGCAACGGCTCCCCAGAAGAGATACTGGTTCCGTGCGTTGTAGAACTGCACGGAGATCGCCGTCGAGACGTCGTCCCAGACGATTTGGGTGCGACCGTCAATCTCCTGGCTCTCGGCGCTACGCGGGCTGACGTGGCCGATAAGGAAATCGCTGGCCTCGTAGCCCTCGGGCAGAATCACGCGGTAGGAACCGGAGACGTAGGCGGGCTGGCTGAGCTGTTTCGATTCCGCGTTCGCGGTGAAGGCGAGTTGGCCTTCAGTGTCGTCGGGCAGATTGATGACGGTGCTTTCGTCGCCGTACTCGATATCCAGATCGGAGCCGTTGACGAACTCGTCGTCGCCGGATCGGTACTGTACGGCCCGGATTCGGACGGGACTATCCGAAGTGATCCCACGCTGGTAGAGCGTTAGCTGATCCTGACCGGTGACGTTGTAGACCGCCTTGTACTCGCTATCGCTGATGAAGCCACCGGCCTCGTAGATATCGATAACGACGTCTTCCTCGGTATCCCAGTCGTACTCCGCTTCTTCGTCCAGTTCGTCGTCCGAAATGCCGCTTCCGAAACACCCGGCGGTAACCGCGAGCAATGCGACGACAACGGTAGCGACGGCCAGACGTCGGTTCATTATGACGTTATGGGACGACTGCGCGGAGTTCGGAGGGGAGATAGCTGCCGATGCTAGAGAGCAGGCCCGGCGGGTCAGTCGATTCGGGGCAGACGATACTCTGTTCGAGCAGGCCGAGACGCTCAACGGTGATGATGTCCTGTGCGTGACCGGCACGGTTGACGGTCGCCCGTACCTCTGCACGGGTCGCGCTGTTGACGTTGACGCGACCGTCGCCGCGGGTCCACTCGTAGAGGCGGTCTATCTCCTCGTCGGCGAGTCGTGGCGACGACTCGTCGTAGACGAACCGGAGCGGCATGTGCTGGACGAGGCCGAACCGTTCGCGAACCTGCTGGGGGCTCCCGCGGCCGAGGTCGATGTGCTCCGCCGGGATCTGGATTTCGCGGCCGGCGTCGAGCACGAAGCCATCGTCGTTCCAGCCTTCGAGCGTTCCGACGTAGATCTCGCCCTCCTCGAACGAGTCGGTGATCTGTCCCCACTCCTCCGCGAGGACGTTCCGGGCCGCCACGGCGTCCGGTCCCTCGATCGTTACCGAGGGGAAGTCGTCGTGACGAATGCCGATCTCGAACTCGACATCGAGGTCACCGATGTCGTTGTTGACGAGCGATCGCAGTGAATCGAGTGCTCTGTCCCGCGCGTCGCCGCTGATGTACAGCTTCGTTGCGAGAACGACCATCAGGCCTCTACCTCGTTTTCGAGGTTCAGTTCGTCGCGGAGGGAATCGAGTCGCTGATCCATCGCGTCGACCAGGTGGGTGTTCTCCATCGCTTCGAGCGGCGAGCCACACTCGGGACACTCGAAGCCGAAGTCCATCGCTTCGCCGAACTCGAACCGGATCGAACAGACCTCACAGAGATAGAACTCGTGGTTACGCTCGTACTCCCGACGGTCGTCCAGTGCCTCGAACAGTCGGTGCATCTCCTCCTAGGTTCTCCGGAATCTTGTCGTACTCGAAGGTCCACAGATAGGTTAGCCAGCCGGAGTCCTCGTCACGGAGTCGCCGATAGGTCGCCAGGTCGTTCTCGTAGAGAATAAACAGGGCCCGGCGGACATCGTTGAGTTCCATGTCGAGTTCCTCGGCTAGCTCTTCGTCGGTCACTTCGCCGTCCGGAGGTGCCGCGGCGACTGGCATCCCCTTCGGGCCGACCAACTCGTGCAGGTACTTCTGGATGACGGGATCCTCGAGGAGCTCCTCAAAAGCCATTGTTATAGTTGGAACGGGCCGTGAGTTTAAAAGTACTGTTGTCGGCGTCGGTCAGGCGTCTGTCTGCCACTTCCGGATCCGATCCGCGCTGACGCCGTCTATCTCGCTGGCCACGTCGTCGGGCTCGGCACCGGTCAGGTCGTCGATGCTTTCGATGCCCGCTGAAGCAAGCTTCTCTGCGGTCTTCGTTCCGAGCCCATCGAGCGCCTCCAGATCGCTTCCGGACTTGCTCTCACGGGCCTGATACTCGCGGTAGTTACAGATCGGACAGCCGAGTTCCCACGGTTCGTCGTCGTCGTTGTGGACGTGCAGTTCTGGCAGGTCGTGTTCGTCACAGTACTCGTCGGTGACTTCGATCTCGCCACGCCGTGGCAGGGGAAGCGAGTAGTCGCAGTCGGGATAGCGGTTACAGCCGACGAGTCTGGAACCGTTCCGGAGCTGTTTGATGACCAGTTCGCCGTCGTGTTCGTCGGAACACTCGGGACAGTCACCGATGACCGGCCCTTCACCCGCCTCGTCGGCCTTGCACTGCGGGCAACCGTGGACGAACGTACTCCGCCCGGCGAGCATCTTGACGTGGTTCAGACCGTGTTCCTCGCAGACGTCGTCGAGGATGAGCGGCTTGCCCGTACTCGGCAGCGGGAGCGTGTACTCACAGTCTGGATAGCTGTCACAGCCGACAAAGGAGGAGCCGCCGCGACTCCGGCGAAGCAGGAGGTCTTCGCCACACTCGGGACAGGGGCCCAGCCGTTTGTCGGCTTTGAGCGACTCCTGGAGATGGTCGCCGATCTCTTCCCGGGAGTCGGTGAGATCCTCGAAGACGCGTTCGAGCATCTCGCGCGATTCGGCAGTCACGTCGTCGATCGTCGCCTCACCCTCCGCGATGGCGGTCATATCGGCTTCGAGTTCGCTCGTCATCTCCTCGCTGACGACGCGGTCGGCGTACTCTTCGGCGGCTTCGACGACTGCCATCGCCAACTGTGTCGGCCGCGGCGGGTCGTTCTCGATATAGCCACGGTCGTACAGTTTCTCGATCGTGTGGTGGCGGGTCGACTTGGTCCCGATACCGAGTTGCTGCATGGTCTCGATGAGCCGGGACTGGCCGTAGCGTCGTGGCGGTTGGGTCTCCTTTTCCTCGATACGGCTATCGACGATTTCTAGCTGTTCGCCCTCGTCGAGGTCGGGAACGTAGTTCTCGCTCGTGCTGAGGTACGGGTAGACGTCGTGATAGCCCGCTTCGAGCAGGCGTTTCCCGTTGGCCTTGAACGTCACCGCCTCGGTGTCGTGGGGGAGGGAGACATCGATCTGGCCCTCGAGTTCGGAGACGACTTTGAGGTGTTCCCACGTTGCGGCCTCGGCGAGGGTGGCGAAGAAACGCCGAACGACGAGTTCGTAGATCTCCCACTCGTCGTCGGAGAGGTCGCTCTTTTTCGGGAGTTCGTCGGTCGGATGGATCGGTGGGTGGTCAGTCGTCTCCTCGTCTCCCTCAGTCGGTTCGATGGCATCTAGCTCCAGCAGCGATTCGGCACCCTCGCCGAACGTGTGGTGGCCGACGAACGAATCCAGTAGCGCCTCGGGATCGAGGTCGTCCGGATACACCGTGTTGTCCGTCCGGGGGTAGGTCATATAGCCCGCCGTGTAGAGGTCTTCGGCGATGCTCATGGCCCGTTGTGCGGAGTAGCCCAGCGACCCGGCCGCACTGATGAACTGGGTCGTGTCGAACGGTGCGGGCGGCGTGTCAGTGCGGGTCCGCCGCGAGACGCTGTCGACCGAGACGCTCCCGTCGTCGACGGCGATCCGATCGTAGATCGCTTCGGCGACCGGCCCGTCCCAGACGCGTTCGGCCTCGTTGCCGTCCTCGTCGCGGTAGAAGTACTGGGCCTCGAACGTGGAGCCATCCTTTTCCAGATCGGCGAAGATCTCCCAGTACGATTCGGGATCGAACGCCTGAATCTCGCGCTCGCGGTCGACGATCAGTTTCAGCGTCGGCGACTGGACCCGACCGACCGAGATGAAGTCCTGGCCGAGTTGGCGCGCCGACAGCGAGAGAAAGCGTGTGAGCGCCGCCCCCACATCAGGTCGATGACCTGTCTGGCCTCGCCCGCGGCTGCCAGATCGAAGTCGAGTTCTTCCGGCTCTGCGAAGGCGTTCTGCACCTCGTTTTCCGTGATCGACGAGAACCGAACGCGGTCGATCGGCACCGACTCGTTGACCTCGCGGACGAGTTCGTAGGCCTCCTTGCCGATCAGTTCGCCCTCGCGGTCGTAGTCAGTCGCAATCGTCACGCGGTCGGCCCGGCGTGCGAGCGAGCGAAGCGAGGCGACGATCGATTCCTGTGTCGGCCGTTTCTCGACGTCGGCGTCGATCAGTTCGACCGGTTCGACGTCGCGCCAGTCGCTATACTCCTCGGGGAAGTCGACGCCGACGACGTGGCCGGAGAGCCCGACACATCGTTTCCCGCCCCACTCGTAGACGTTGACGCCGTTCTGTCGCGAAGACGACGCAGTGCCGCCGCTGAGAATATCAGCGATCCGACGCGCTGCGTTGTTCTTCTCTGTGATTATCAGTTCCAAGTAAACCACCTCCGACACCTGGGTGCCGGTCGTTGTCAGGAATAGGACAACGCTGCTGGTAAAGCTTTCGGGGTGAAGAATCGCAGTACTCCGTCGGGGTCGATGGCTCGGCGACTACTCTTCGTCGAGCAGATGAACGATTCCGCTCCCCTCGACGAGAACGGTAAATCCGGCGTAGTTAAACGAGACGCGGAGGTCGGAATCGGAACTGCTCATACAGAGCTGATTGAGTGCCTCCGGATCGACCGCCTCGTACAGTGGCGGCAGTTCGAGCGGATCACGGCCGTCGGTTTCGGCGACGATCGAAATGATCGCCTCAGCGGTGGAACCGGTCGCATCGGGTTCGAAAATCGCCTTCGGGCCATCAGCGGCGAGCGATGTGCCGTCGAGTGCCGGTTCGGAACGGTCTGTAGAGAACTCGTGAAAACTCTGTTTGTCCATACGTACTCTGCAAGACGCACAAACTTGAATCATCCCCCTAGTTATCAGCGCTCGACATGTCGGTGACGGTGAACTTCTCCCGCTGCGGACGCTTATAACGGGCCATAGAGCGCCTCAAACGCCCGATCTGTCCCCAATGGTTATCTGTCCAACTCTTCGCGTAGTAGCTGATTGACCGTCCCGGGATCGGCGCTTCCGCCAGTCGCTCCCATCACCTGTCCGACGAGGAAGTTCAGCGCGTCGTCCTGACCGTCGTAGTAGTCCGCGACGGCGTCGGGATTCTCCTCAATCGCGGCCGAGACCGCTTTCGCGACCGCGTCGTCCCCCGTCTTTTCGAGGCCCTCCCGCTCGACGATCCTATCCGGATCGTCGCCGTCGTCGAGCATCGACCGCAGCACGATCTCTTCGGCGTTCTTGGACGTGATCTCGTCCTCGTCGACGAGTTCGATCAGTCGGGTAAACTCGTCGAGTCGAGCCTCGATATCCGTGACGGCCATGTCCCGGTAGTGGAGTTCGCCGAGCAGGTTGTCGGCGACCCAGGTCGCCGCCAGATCGGGGTCGAACTCCTTGGCGACGTGCTCGTAGAAGTCCGCGACCTGTTTCGTCGAGGTGAGTTTGCTCGCGGCTTCTTCACCGAGGCCGTACTCCTCGCGGAAGCGCTCCCGCCGGGCCGCGGGCAGTTCGGGAATGTCGATCTGCTCTTTCCAGTCCGACACTCGCAGCGGTGGGAGGTCCGCCTCCTCGAAGTAACGGTAGTCTTTCTCCTCCTCTTTGGATCGCATCGAGACGGTGATCCCCTTGGACTCGTCCCAGTGGCGGGTCTCCTGCTCGACGCCGCGCCCGCGCTGGATCGCGTTGCGCTGGCGAGTGACCTCGTAGGCCAGCGCTTTCTCCGCGCCCTTGTGACTGGAGATGTTCTTGACCTCCGTGCGGTTGGCCGCCGCGAGCGCCTCGTCGCTGATCTCGCCGTCGGTGTCCCGTTCGTCGGCTTCGATCAGCGAGATGTTGGCGTCCACGCGGAGACTGCCGTCGCGCGTACTGTCGAAGACAGCGAGATACTCCAGCACTTCCTCCATCTTCGCGAGGAACGCGCGAACCTCGTCAGGGCTGCGGAAGTCCGGGCGCGTGACGATTTCGAGCAACGGGACGCCGGCGCGGTTGTAGTTGACCAGTGTGTAGTCGGCCGTGTCGATAGAGCCGCCGACGTGCTGGAGGCTGCCGGGGTCCTCTTCGAGGTGGGCGCGCTCGATGCCGATAGCGCGGCGGTCGCCCTCGACGGTGACCTCCAACTCCCCGCCCTGACAGATCGGTTCGTCGTACTGGGTGATCTGGAAGTTCTTGGGCAGGTCGGGGTAGAAGTAGTTTTTCCGGTGAAAGCGCGTCTCCTCGGGGATCTCGGAGTCGAGCGCCTTACCCACCTTGACGGCGGCCTCGACGGCCCCCTCGTTCAGCACCGGCAACGCGCCGGGCAGCCCCAGACAGACGGGACAGGTGTTCGTGTTCGGCCCGCTGTCGTCGGCGTCGGTCGAACAGCCACAGAAGATCTTCGTCTCGGTTTCTAGCTGGACGTGGACCTCGAGACCGATTACGACGGTGAGGTCGGCGTCCTGCTGGGTCGCCTGCGCAGTCATTGCGAGTCGGTTCGGGGCCCGACTGCTAAAGGCTAACGACACCGAAACGGCTCGACGCGCCGATTGCTCACTCCGCGTCGCCGCTATCGCGGTCGGCCAGATCGATCACGTTCTCCCGTCCGATGCGGAGTTTCTCGACGGTGCCCTCGTCGGCCATCGACGACAGGACGCGGGACGTCTTCGAGTCGGACCACTCCAGTTGGGCGGCGATCGCCGACTGTTTCAGCCGCCTGTCGTTGTCGGCGAGCAACGTCCGAACGCGATCCTCGTCGGTTACTGGTATCGTCGTGGCGGCGACGCTCGCGGACAACTCACCAGTCGCGCTCGCTTCGGACCCGGGACTGGTGTCCGGCGGCGAATCCGCTGTCTGGCCCTCGTCGGGCGATGACGGCGAATCCTCGGCCTGAGCCCTTTCTGAACCGCTCGAGGACGGCCCTCACGCTACCTCGTTGCCGATACAGCAGGACGAGAGCAGCGACGAATACGACGCCGACGAACACGATGACCCCGGCGTCGCCGAGACCGTCGGAACTCGTGCCCTGCGGGGTGGTTCCGTCGTCCGTCGGCGTCAGTCGAACCGATGGGGTCCTGTCGGCGAAGTCCTCGCGTCCGCGCCACACCAGTTCATCCCCGTCGACCTCCTCGGGGAGGGCTCGACAGCGGTGTGCTCGTATCCGGCCGGAGGTTCGAAGATCAGTGCGTCGTCGGTGTCGAGGTAGAACCCACCGGCGAAGACGTCGCCGACGAGGACGTCACCGTCATCACGCTGTGCGAAGCCGTCCCAGCGAAACGAGTAGGTGACGACGCCCCAGCGACGTGGGAACTCCTGTATACTCGTCCTGGCGTCGAACTCGGTCGTCGTCATCTCTCGGCCGGTCGTCGCCGCGGCGTTCTCGACCACACCGCTCATCCGGTCGCCGAACTCCTCGATCCGTGCGTCCCGGTCGTCACGGAACTGCGTCTGGAACTCCTTGTACTCCTGTACTCGCTGCTCGGTGTCGAGGCGCGTCCGTACCGAGAGCTCCCAGGTCGCCGAGCCGTTCTCGTGGACGGCGATCCTGGTCACCGTGCTATCAGCCGCTGGCTGCGCCGCGGCGACCTCTGTCGGTGACTCCTCCTGTGTGACCGATAGCGTGCCCGCCCCGATATCTGCTGTGGACGCGCTCATGGCGGGCGCCGCGCCAACTGGGACGATGATCCCCGACATGGAGAGGAGGATCACGATAATCGCGACGAAAACCCGGTCTGGGAGGTGGTTCACGGATAGCGCCTACTCGCTGTTCGGCAGTCATAAATCGTTCGGGCGAGCAGCGACCGACCGTCGCAAACCGCCGCAAAAACGGCTGCAAACGGCTGCAATGATCTGCAAACGTCCGAAAGCGAGTAGGAACTGCCGCAACTATATCACCATCTTATCATGTTAGGGGTCTTGGCAGTAACTGATGACGAAGCTACGAACTACGACAGTGGTCGCGGTCACGCTACTGCTGTGCGTGGGGATGGTGGCCCCCGTAACAGCGGTCGGCGGCGCGACGAATGCACAAGCGATACAGGAAGAATCGACCGACGAGACGGCGGACCGGACGAACGCGAGCGTCGGCGGACAGCTGAGTACCGTCGTGGCCGCGACGAACGGCGAGGTTCAAACGGAGTTCGAAAACGTCGCCTTCGAGATCGAGTACGAGAGCGGGGACGAGACCGAACGCGTCACCAGCGTCGCCGAGCGGACGGAGACGTTGCGTGACCGTGCGGCCACGATCCGCTCGGAGTACGAGACCGCGACCGAGGCCTACCGGAGTGGCGAGATAACCCGCGAGCGCTACGCCCAGCGGATCGCTGTGCTCAACGGGCAGGCAAGCAACGTCCAAGCCGCTCTCGACCGCGTCGAAGAGCGCGCCACCGAGGTCGACGAGGTTGATCTGGCCGCTGAGGGGACTACCCAGAGCCAGTTCGACGAAGCCAGAGCCGACGTCAGAGCCGTCACAGGCTCGGGCGCGACGGCCCTGTTCCAGCAGTTCACTGGCGAACAGAGCGGCGAGTTCTCGGTCGAGGTCGAGAACGGCCTCGAAATCGAGGTCGAGAACGAGGACGGCGACCGCTCGCGCGAGTTCGAGCGGCCGCGAACCGGTGACGGCTCGATACAGGTGAGCCAATCCGAGGCGCTCGACACCGCACGCGGCCTGCTGAATGAGACCGACGGTACGTGGCGGCTCGTCGACACCGAGATCGATACCGACGACGGCGTCTACGAGTTCGAGTTCGAGCTTCGCGGCAGCCAGAGCGGCGAGAGCGGCGAGGCCGAGGTCTCGATCGACGCCTCGAACGGCGAGGCGTTCGAGTTCGAGGAGGAGATCGAACGAGCGGACGAGGATGCGGATGACGCCGACGATGCGGACGACGCTGAGGAAGACGACGAGGAAGTCGAAGTGAGCCTACTCGTCGCAGAGGGTACGCCCGCGGTCGGCGAGCAGATCACGCTGTTGGTGCTCGTCGACGGCGAACCCGCCCCTGACGTCGATGTCGAGGGCGAGGATGGGGTCGTCGGCACGACCGGTGCCGACGGCACACTCGTTGTCACTGTCTACGAGGACTCGGAGTTCGAGGTCGAACAGGGCGACGCGGACGCCAAAATCGAGTTCGATCTGAGCGGCAACGATGACGACGAGGCTGAGGAGGGGACACTCGATGTCAGTCTGACGAGCAACGATGACGGAACGGCGACGCTGACTGCCACGTACAACGATCAGCCGGTCAGTGACGCGACGGTCGAACTCGACGACCAGCAAGTCGGAACGACCGACGCCGACGGAAAAGTCACCGTCCAGCTCCCCGCAGACGGGGAGTTCGGCCTCGAAGTCGAGCGCGGTGAACTAGAGTTCGAGAACGAGTACGCACTCGTCGACGGGACGCTCACCGTCGTCGACGACGAGGGCGAAGACGCCGAAGACGAAGACGCCGAAGACGCCGAAGACGAAGCAGACGAGGCAGAGGAAGCGGACGACGAAGACGGGGAAGAATCCGATGACGACGATGAGGACGACGAAGAAGATGATGAAGAAGATGACGAGGAAGAGACTGACGACGACGATGACGAAGAGTAACGCTCCGGCTCCGGGATCGGACACAGAGTGTGGCCGATGGACCGGTAGCACAATCGGGCAACAATGAGGAGGAAGCGACTCTACCCGGCGGCCGGTCTGGGTACTGGCACTCTGTGTCGCTGTCGCTGTAGCGACGGTCGGTGCGACGGTCGCCCCAGTCGGCGCGCAATCGGCGGCCGATGACGGTGCCGAGAGTACGTTCGTCGTCGATGTCGAGGAGTCCGGTGATGCGGAGCTGCGACTCGTCACCGAGTTCGATCTGACGACCGACGCCGAGCAGGCGGCGTTCGAGGAACTGCAGTCGGACACAGGGCGTCAGCAGGAGCTACTTGACGAGTACGAGACCCGGATGGACCGGATCGCGACCCGCGCCGACGCCGACGTCGACCGGAAGATGGCAGTGAGCGATCCGCGCAGCAGCGTCGAGACGAACGACGAGGGGACACGCGGCGTCGTCACGCTGCCGTTCGTTGGTCGGCCCTCGCGGAGGCCGACGGCGACGAGCTAACGCTCGAAGAGCCGTTCGCGAGCGGCTACCAGTCCGACGGTACCTTCACAGTCGTTCCGCCGAAAGGCTACGGGATCGACAGTACGACGCCCGGGCCGGATGCAGTCGATGGCACCACCCTGCGCTGGGACGCCGGGACCGACCTCTCGGCGTTTTCGGTCGTGTTGACGCCCGACACAAGCGGAGCGGAGTCCGGCGCGACCGCCGGTTCGACCCCGGACTCCAACTCCCTGCCGGGCTTCGGATTCGCCACGGCGCTCACGACGCTCGGTCTGCTCGCGCTGTACTCCGTTCGTCGGGAGTAGCTGACGGCTCCGTTACGCTGTTTCGGTTTCCACAACCTATTTGCGCCCCGCCCTGATGGGTTTCGCTATGAGCGACTCGAATCCGACCGATATCCCGTTCGGACTGTCCCCGACACAGCTCCAGTCGCTCGGACTGGTACTGTTCGGTATCGGCTTCTTCTCGCTGATACTGTACTTCGCCGAGGACGTCACGTTGAACAACGCCCTGTGGATCGTCCTGTTCGTGTTCACTGGCGGGATCATGATCGGGTATGGCTCGGCGAAACACAACCCGGACGGCTGGTAGCGCACGCGAACTACGTATTCCCATCAACGAACTGTCCATTGTCTGACGCGGATTTATGAGGCCGGGGCGTTCGTGTCATTAATATGTCGAACGAGCGTGTAGAGGAACTCGAAGCAACGGTGTCGGAGCTGGAATCGACGATCCGCGGGCTCACCGAGGAGCTAGTGGAGACCAAAGAGCGCATCCGGATGCTGGAGAACGAACTCGACCCCGAACCCGCGAGCACTGTGGGGTCGCCGGACCGGGACGACGATGGGGTCAAGCCCGAGTCCGAAGCCGCGCCGGAGGAAGTCAAAGAAGCCGCAGCCGAAGCCGATAAGGGGGATCAGGACGACGCTGAGGACGAACCGGACGACTCCGGGCTGGGCGACGACATCATCGTCGCCTGAGCCGGGCCGTCACGTCCGCGTCATACATCATGCATATACAAGAGCTCGTACTAGACAACTTCAAGAGCTTCGGCCGGAAGACGCGGATCCCGTTCTATCAGGACTTCACGACCGTTAGCGGCCCGAACGGTAGCGGTAAGTCGAACATCATCGATGCCGTACTGTTCGCGCTCGGACTGGCTCGGGCCCGGGGCATCCGCGCGAAGAAACTGACCGACCTCATCTACAACCCCGGTTACGAGGACGGCGAGGCCGCGGCCGGACCCAAGGAAGCCAGTGTCGAGGTCGTGCTGGACAACTCCGACGGAACGCTGGTCCGGAACCAGGTCGTCAACGCGGCGGGATCCGAAGACGTCGGCGACATCGAGGAGATCACGATCCGCCGGCGCGTCAAGGAGACCGAAGACAACTACTACTCCTACTACTATCTGAACGGTCGATCGGTCAACCTCTCGGACATTCAGGACCTGCTCGCACAGGCCGGCGTCACGCCGGAGGGGTACAACGTCGTCATGCAGGGCGACGTGACCGAGATCATCAACATGACACCCCACCAGCGCCGGGAGATCATCGACGAGATAGCGGGTGTCGCGGAGTTCGACGCGAAGAAGGAGGACGCCTTCGAGGAACTCGAAGCCGTCGAGGATCAGATCGACGAGATACAGCTCCGAATCGACGAGAAGGAAACCCGGCTCGACCAGCTTAGCGAGGAACGGGAGACCGCCCTCGAATACCAGTCCCTCCGCGACGAAAAAGAGGAGTACGAGGGGTATCTCAAGGCCGCGGAGCTGGAGGACAAACGCGCGGATCTGGCGGGCGTCGAGAGCAAAATCGAGGACCTCGAGGCCGAACTCGAAACGCTCCAGCGCGAACTCGACGAGCGGCAGGGCCGCGTCGTCAGGCAGAAGAGGATCTGGACGATCTGGACGCCGAGATCCAGCGCAAAGGCGAGGACGAGCAGCTAGAGATCAAAAGCGAGATCGAGGGGCTCAAAGGCGACATCGCCCGGTTAGAGGACAAGATCGAAGCGACCGAAGAGAAACGCGAGGACGCGGAGAACAGTCGTCGCGAGGCCTTCGTCCAGATCGATCGTAAACAGGAAGAGATCGACGAACTCGAGGGGAAGATCCGTGAAACCAAGGTCACGAAATCCTCGATCGCCGCCGATATTCAGGCCAAAGAGTCGGAACTGGCCGAGGTCGAAGACGAAATCGACGCGATCGACACCGAGTTCGACGAACTGAAAGAGGAACTCGCGGAGCGAAAGAAAGCCCGCGAGTCGATCAAAGAAGACCGCAACGAACTCCAGCGCGAGAAGGATCGCCTGCTCGACGAGGCACGCCGGCGCTCGAACGAGATCACCGAACTCGAAGGCGAACTCGACGACGCCGAAGAACGGATCCCGGAGCAGAAGCCGAGATCGCCGATCTGGAGGACGAACTGCGGAAGGCGACGGCCAACCGCTCGAACATCCAGGAGGTCGTCGACGACCTGCGACGGGAGAAACGCTCGACGCAGGAAGAGCTCTCGGAGATCGAAGACGAGATCCAGGCCAAACAGCAGGAGTACGCCGAACTCGAAGCCCGTGCCGACGAGAGCGGCGACTCCTCGTACGGCCGCGCCGTCTCGACGATTCTCAACGGCGACCTCGACGGGGTTCACGGCACGGTCGGCCAACTCGGCGGCGTCGCCAAAGAGTACACGACGGCGTGTGAAACTGCGGCAGGCGGTCGGCTGGCGAACGTCGTCGTCGACGACGACGGCATCGGCCAGCAGTGTATCGACTATCTCAAATCGCGCAACGCGGGGCGGGCGACGTTCCTCCCGATGACGGAGATGCACAGTCGAAGTCTGCCCTCGAAACCGTCGGATCCGGGCGTCGTCGACTTCGCGTACAATCTCGTCGACTTCGATTCGGACTACTCGGGCATCTTCTCGTACGTGCTCGGTGATACGCTGGTCGTCGAGGACATCGAGACTGCCCGGGAGTATATGGGCGACTACCGGATGGTGACGCTATCGGGCGAACTGGTCGAAAAGAGCGGCGCGATGACCGGTGGCTCGACGAGCGGTTCGCGGTACTCGTTCACAAAGAGCGGCAAAGGACAGCAGAGCGGGTCGCAGAGGAGATCAATCGACTGCAGGACGAGCGTGCCTCGCTCAAAGAGGACGTCCAGTCAGTCGAAGAGCGCCTCGACGATGCCCGGGATCGACAGACGAAAGCGGCCGATCAGGTCCGCTCGATCGAGACGAAGATCGAATCGACCGAGGCCGAAATCGAGGAGACGCGGGCCGAAATCGAGCGCAAGGAAGACCGTCTCGACGAACTCCGCGGCGAGCGGGAGTCCGTCGACGAGCGGATGACCGAGATCGAAAGCGGGATCGACGAGCAGGAGACCGAACTGGCCGAGATCGAGGCCGACATCGACGACCTGGAGACCGAGCAGCGGATTCGCGGATCCCGGAACTGACCGCCGAGATCGAGGCGATCGAAGCCGACATCGACGACCTGGAGGATCAGCGAGACGACCTCGACGCCGACCTCAACGAGTACCAGCTAGAGAAAGGGTACACCGAAGACGCCATCGAGGAGCTTCAGGAGACCGTCGAGACGGCACAGAACCGCAAAGCCGAGTGCCAAGAGGACATCGCCGAGTACGAGGAGCGCATCGAGGACAAAGAGAGCGCGCTCGAAGCGAAGCGTCAGGAGGTCCTCGAACTCGAGGACGAACTCGCCGACCTCAAAGACGAACGCGAAGACCTCAAAGACGAACTCCGGGAAGCGAAGTCGGCGCGCGACGAGCGGGCCGACGACGTGACCCGCGTCGAGAGCAAGCTTTCGGAGAAACGCGAGGCCGCAGAACGCCTCGACTGGGAGATCGACGAACTCGAAGCGGCGGTCGGCGAGTACGACCCCGAGGATATCCCCGACCACGACGAAGTGACCGAGACTGTGGACCGACTCGAAGCCGAGATGGAGGCGCTGGAGCCAGTCAACATGCTGGCCATCGAGGAGTACGACGACGTGGAGGCCGCACTCGACGAACTACAGGATGGCAGGGAGACGCTGGTCGAGGAACGCGACGGGATCGAAGAGCGCATCGACTCCTACGAAGCCCAGAAGAAGGCGACCTTTATGGACGCCTACGAGGCAATCGACCGGGAGTTCCAGGACATCTTCAGTCGGCTCTCGAACGGCACCGGCACCCTCCATCTGGAGGACGAGACTGATCCGTTCGACGGCGGGATGACGATGAAGGCCGAACCGGCCGACAAGCCGATCCAGCGCCTCGACTCGATGTCGGGGGGCGAGAAGTCCCTGACCGCACTCGCCTTTATCTTCGCCATCCAGCGGTTCAACCCCGCACCGTTCTACGCGCTCGACGAAGTCGACGCCTTCCTCGACGCCGCGAACGCCGAGCGGGTCGGCGAGTTGGTCGACGAACTCGCAGGTGACGCGCAGTTTATCGTCGTCTCGCACCGCTCGGCCATGCTCGACCGCTCCGAACGCGCCATCGGTGTCACGATGCAGGACGACAACGTCAGCGCGGTCACCGGAATCCAACTCGGCGAGCTAGATGGTGACACCGAGGTGAGTGCGGATGACTGAGGAGGACATCCCGCTGGACATCACCGGTCACGACTCGGGGGCGGGCGAGTCCGGTCCGCCGGAGGCGCTGACTGGCGACGAGAGTGACGAGGAGGTCGAACCGGTCGAACTGCTCGTCGGGATGGCAGAGGACGGCGAGATAGATCCGTGGGATATCGACATCGTCGCGGTCACCGACAAGTATCTCGACCGACTCGACCAAGCGGATCTGCGAACCTCGGGCCGGGCGCTCTTTTACGCGAGCGTACTACTCCGGATGAAGGGCGACCGACTGCTGGACGGCCCGCAGGAAGACGACCCAGAGCCCGAGCCCTGGGAGACGGCGTTCGAGGAAGCCCCCGCCGAGGAGTCCGGCGCGGTCGACCCGGTCGCGGGACTGGAAGCCGAGATGGAGCGTCGACTCGACCGGAAGAGCGCGCGTGGTAACCCCGAGACGCTGGACGAACTGGTTCGAGAACTCCGGGAAGCCGAGCGGGATTCGTGGTGGAAAGAGTCCCGCGAGTACGACACCAGCGGTTCCCCACAGGGGTTCCAGCGCGGTACCCAGACGCTCGATTACCACTCCGGCGACGACTTCCGCGCCGACGAGGAGCCGACGGAGGCCGACGTGACAAGCAACACCCACGGCGAGGACATCGAGACGGTCATCGAGGACGTCCACGGCGTCCTGCGCGAGCAGTACGAGGCGGGCCGTGCCGAGGTGCTCTACGCCGAGATTGCGACGGCTGGCGGGAGCCGCGTGATGACGTATCTCTCACTACTGTTCCTGGCGAACCGCGGACACGTCCGACTACAGCAGGACGAACTCTTCGGGGATCTGTGGGTGAGAGATCCGAACGCGGCGCGGGGAAGCGAAGAAGCGGTGGCGGACTGAGACTCAGGCCAGTCGCCAGCGGTCCTCCCCCGTCAGCCGTTCCGGCGTGTTCGATCTCGTCCCGGCGCTCCATCTCGGTGAGGACCTCGTCGAGGCGTCCGGGCTGGGCGATCTCCATTTCGATCCGATCCACCCCGTGGTACGCAGCGAGGTAGTGGCGTAGTGCATCCTCGTCGAAGGTCTCCTGATCGGCTTTCTCCATGACGCCAGTGAGCAGATCGATCATGTCCTCGATGAAGTTCCACGGGTAGACGACCCACGCCCATTCTTCGAGTTGCTCGCCGACGAAGTCCGGCTGGAACTCGCTGGTGCCCAGTAGCTGAAGCGTCGCCGTGCGGACCTCGCCGGGGTTGCGCTCGGTGACGTACTCCTCGGCGCGCATGATCGAGCCGCCGGTGTCGGCGATGTCGTCGATGATCAACACGTCCTTGCCCTCGACACTGCCCTCGGGCATCGGATAGCGGACCTGCGGCTCGTCGGCTTTCTCTCCGGTGCCGACGTAATGTTCCATCTTCAGACTGGCGAGGTCGTCAAGCCCGAGGAAGTCACAGAGACATCGGCCGGCGAACCAGCCACCGCGGGCCAGCGCGACAACCACGTCCGGTTCGAACTCCGCGGCCTTGATGTCCTCGCTGACCTCGCGACAGAGGCTGTAGATGTACTCCCAGTCCGTTATCGTGCAGTTGAACTCGTCCGGAAGATCGGACATCGGTATCACCTGAACGGTCTCGGCGCAGTATCTAAAGCGATTGGGTTTGGTGCGACTGCCTCGGCCGGCCGATTTCGTGGCGTCACCACTAATGCAGTGCCCACCATGGGTGCTGATATGAACGACGAGGAGACGGTCGAACTCAGTCTGGTCGACGCGTTCACCCGGGAGCCACTCGCCGGCAACGCCGCCGGCGTCGTCAGGGCGGCCGACGACCTGGGCGACGAGCAGATGCAGTCAATCGCCCGCGAGCTATCGGTGAGTGAGACGGCGTTCGTTCTCGAGAGCGCCGACGCCGACCGCGCGATCCGCTATTTTACGCCCCAGCAGGAGGTCGACCTCTGCGGGCACGCGACGGTTGCGTCGCACGCACGACTGGTCGAGACCGGCGTGATCGATCCGGGCACTCACTCGCTCGCGACGAACGTGGGCGTCATCGACGTCGAGGTGACCGAAGACGGCGTCGTCTGGATGGGCGGCGACTCTCCGACGGTCCAACCCGTCGACGTCGGCTACGATCGGCTGTCCGACGCGCTGGGTATCGACGAAATCGCGCTTTCGGAACCCGGCGTCGAGCTACCGGTCGCGGTCGCCTCGACGGGTGAACCGTTCCTGATCGTCCCAGTCACGTATCTGCAGGCATTGCTGAACGCCGATCCGGATGACGACGCCATCGATGCGATCTGCGAGGAGGTCGGGGCGACCGGTATCTATGCGTTCACGTTCGACGCGCTGGATCCCGATTCGACGTTACATGGCCGGGCGTTCGCGTCGCCGGTCGGCATCTCCGAGGATCCCGTGACCGGGACGGCGAGCGCCGCCGCCGGTGCGTATCTCCGACAGATGAACGCGTTCGGGGGCGAACTCCCCGAGGAAATGCTGTTCGAGCAAGGCCACGTGATGGACCGACCGGGAACGGTTCGGGTCCGTGTCGGCGACGGCATCTCGGTCGGCGGGCGGGCGGTCACCGCCCTCGAAGGGAGAATAGCAGTACCGTCGATCGAGGACGACGAGATTCTGCAGGCCTGAGCAGTTCGTCCGGCCGTTCGCGTCCCCGCTCTCTGACTACCGGTCGCCAGTCGCCGGGTCGGGTTCAGTGTCCGGCATATCGGACGGATCGCCGTCTCCGGGGCGCTGGCTTCCTGTCGCAGATCCGGCTCTTCCGTCGATCTGATCGCTGGTCAGCGAGTCGGCGTGGTCCTCGATACCGAGGCGGTCGATCTGCTGGCGGGTCGTCTCGACATCCGTGTGGATGTCCGAGAGCCGATCGTCGAGTACTTCCAGGATTTCGCTTTTGACCGTCTGCGTGTCGAAGCGGTCCGCCATCTCGTTCTCGGTTGCCTCAGTGAGGGTCATGTAGAACGCGGCGGTCTTCCCGACCTGCCAGACGACGAACCCGAGAAGAATCAACGCAGTGCCAACTACGAGACCTGTCACGTCCACCGTTGCATTGCCGGCGGTTCCCGGAAGCTGATTCAGTACGATATCGACGAACCCGTACCAGACGCCGACGGCCGCGAGTGCCGTCCCGAGGAGGAACGATACCAGCGCGATACCACGGTAGTAGATGGTCCACCGCAACGCTTCTGTCAGTTGCATTGGCGGACACCAGTGCCCCAACTGATATAAATATTGGTCGGGAGAGGTACTCGTATGTGAGTCATATTCTTAACTATTAATCCGGTAGGTTCTTTAGTTGCGTCGTAAACTGTTCCAATACAGATGCCAGTACACTGGCTGGAAGAAATCGGATCGGACGACATCGAAGACGTCGGGGGAAAGGGCGCGTCCCTCGGGGAACTGACGAACGCTGGACTGCCCGTTCCACCCGGGTTCGTCGTCAGCGCTGGCACCTACCGCTCTTTTATCGAACGTGCCGGTATCGACGAGGAACTGTTCGACACCGTCGACGTCGACGTGGAGGATTCCAGCGCGCTGGCGGCGGCCGCCGAGCGTGCGCAGACCCTGGTCGTCGAGAGCGATTTCTCCGAGGACGTTCGCTCGGAGATACTCGACGCCTACCGGTCGATCAGCACGGATGACGCGGGCGGGGAGCCGTTCGTTGCGGTCCGGTCGAGTGCCACCGCTGAAGACCTACCGGACGCGAGTTTCGCTGGCCAGCAGGAGACCTTCCTCAACGTCCGCGAGGAGCGTCTCCTCGAACGGATCCGTGAGTGCTGGGCCTCGCTGTTCACGCAGCGGGCGATCTACTACCGGCAGAAACAGGGGTTCGATCACAGCGCGGTCAACATCGCCGTCGTCGTCCAGCGGATGGTCGACGCGGATCGAAGCGGGGTACTGTTCACCAGTCACCCGTCGACTGGAGATCAGCGGATGATTATCGAGGCCGCGTGGGGACTAGGCGAGGCGGTGGTCTCCGGCGCAGTCTCCCCGGACAACTACGTGGTCGACCGATCCGAGGGCGAGATTCTCACGGCGACCGTTACCGACAAGACGGTGATGCAGGTCAAGGATCCGGAGACCGGGGAGACCGTCGAGAAGTCGGTCCCCGACGAACGCCGCGAGCAGCGCGTCCTCTCGGAAGCGGAGATACGGGAACTGGTTGCTCTCGGCGAGCGCGTCGAAAAGCATTACGAGACCCCACAGGACGTCGAATGGGCAATCGTCGATGACGAGGTGTATATGCTCCAGTCCCGGCCGATCACGACAATCGACACCGGGAGTGGCGACGCGTTCGGGACTCCGGAGTCACCGGCCGAGGAGCTTTCGGGCGGTGCGACCGCCGAAGGGAACGTGACCGATGGTAGCGGTGCCGTCGCCGAGGGTGAAGCCAGCGGCGGTGCCGGTGACGACGTACTCGTCGGCGGACTGGGCGCGAGTCCGGGTACGGTCTCGGGGGCCGTTCGGATCGTCGACAAACTCGACGAACTCGACAAGGTCCGGGAAGGGGACGTGATCGTCACCGAGATGACGACGCCGGATATGGTCCCGGCTATGAAACGGGCATCCGGAATCGTGACGGACGAGGGCGGGATGACGAGTCACGCCGCGATCATCTCGCGCGAACTGGGCGTTCCAGCGGTCGTCGGGACACAGAGCGCAACGACTCGTCTCGACGACGGGCAGGTCATCACGCTCGATGGCAAGCGAGGAACGGTGACAAGTGGGGCCTCTACGACCAGTTCGGAACCCGAGACCACCCCCGCCCCGACACCGTCGGCCGCCAAACCGATGACCGCAACGGAGGTGAAGGTCAACGTCTCGATTCCTGATGCCGCGGAGCGTGCCGCTGCGTCGGGCGCGGACGGCGTCGGACTGCTGCGGATCGAGCACATGGTGCTGTCGCTGGACAAGACGCCCGAGCGATACGTCCAGGATCACGGTGCCGATGCATACGTCGACGAACTGATCGACGGGATCAGGACGGTCGCCGACGAGTTCTATCCCCGTTCCGTCCGCGTTCGGACACTCGACGCGCCGACCGACGAATTCCGCGAACTCCAGGGGGTGGCGACGAGCCTGAAGAACACAATCCGATGCTTGGCTACCGCGGGATCAGACGAAGTCTCGACCGGCCGGAGGTGTTCCGTCACGAACTCGATGCCGTCCGCCGCCTGTTCGAGATGGGCTACGACAACATCGAGCTGATGTTCCCGCTCGTCAACGACGCCGAGGATGCCCGCCGCGCTCGCGAGCAGATGGTGGAGGCAGGGATCGATCCGGACAAACGCGATTGGGGCGTAATGATCGAGACGCCTGCGAGCGCGCTGAGCGTCGGGGAGATGGCCGAAACCGGGATCGACTTCGTCTCGTTCGGGACGAACGATCTCACCCAGTACACCCTCGCCGTCGACCGGAACAACGGTGCTGTCGCGGACCGCTTCGACGAACTGCACCCCGCCGTCCTCGAACTGATCTCCTCGACGATCGAGACCTGTCGCGACCGAGGGATCGAGACGAGCATCTGCGGGCAGGCCGCCTCGAAGCCGGATATGGTCGAGTTCCTCGTCGAGGAAGGTATCTCCTCGCTCAGCGCGAATATCGACGCCGTCCGGGACGTCCAGCGCGAAGTGAAGCGAGTCGAACAGCGTCTGCTACTCGATTCGATCCGGTAGCCGGCGCTCCAACTCGGACGGCCTCGAAACTGTACGTTTATGACCGTCGGGGCGAAACACGGCGGTCATGAGCGACGCGGACTTGCGGAGGAGAGTTCGGTGAACGACGAGGCGACGGTGTTCGTCCCGGGACATATCACTGGATTCTTTACGATATCCGAGGACGACGACCCGACGAAAGCCGGGTCGCAAGGGGCCGGACTGGCGCTCTCGGACGGCGTAACGGTCACCGTCCGAGCGGCCGACGAGCGTGCTATCTACCTCGACGACACCAGTATCGAAGTGGAGGCAGTCGACCGCGTGCTCGACGCGCTGGCTGCCGACGTGCTCGTCGACGCGGAGAGCGACCTGCCGCTCGGGGCCGGGTTCGGGGTATCGGGAGCGCTCGCGCTCGGAGCGGCGCTGGCGACTAACCAGGTGCTGGATCGGGGGCTCTCGGAGAACGAACTGATAACGATCGCACACGGCGCAGAAGTGCAAGCGGGAACCGGCCTCGGCGACGTGGTTGCCCAGGCAAAGGGGGATCCCAATCAGGCTGGAACCGGGTGGGCCACAGCACAACGTGCTCGATGCTGTACCTTCGCGCGTGCGCGTCGAGTACATCCATCTCGACGAACTCTCGACCGAGTCGGTGCTCGAAGAGAGCGGCGAACTCCTCAACGACGCGGGCGAGAAAGCGCTCTCGCTGCTCGTCCGGGAGCCGACACTGTCGAGTTTCATCTACGCCTCTCGCGGGTTCGCAAGGGAGGCAGAACTGTTGACTCCCCGGGTCGGGGAGGTTATCGACGACGTCAGCGCGGCCGACGGACAGGCCTCGATGGCGATGCTCGGCGAGACGGTGTTCGCGCTCGGAACGGGCCTTTCGGACGCTGGCTACGAACCAGAGCACTGCAACACGTATCCTGCCGGTGCAGTTTTCAAATGAGAGAACCGGCGGTCTGTCTGTACCCTAACCTGCTTTTCAACCCTCTTAATCCCGACATAGTTTCTTTTCTCATCCGCGTGCATATAATGGGTAAATTGACTGATCTATCAGTAGAAAATCATTGGCAGCGGTCGCACAGCAATGTTTAAGAGCCGTATTATCAGAGTACTGTCATTTTTGTTGCAGTTATCATTATTAATAATTGCCGGAAGGTTTTTTGATTGATCCAGTAAAGGGTGTAGCGAATGGCAATTGATGATGCCGACCAGTCGGGGTCAAGTGGATTCGAGTCCGCCGATGAGTCGGCCACTCCCGACGAAGACGATTCTTCGTCTTCGGACCCGACCCGGGTCGGGGAGTACACGTGGGCCGATTTTATGGAGGAGTTCGGGTATGGCGACGAGGTCGATGCTCTCTATCCGGATCCGCCCGAAGAACAACTGGGATTGGACAGCGGGCAGGACGGAGAGGAGGTCGAACCACCCAAGCCCTCCGGTGACGACTGGCAGAACACATCTCTAGATCCGTCGACATATCTGGGTTTCCACCCCGACGGATTTGCCGAGGTCGTCAGCGATTACGCCGCACCGTGGGGGAAAGACTGGGACAGAACGCTCTGGGAGTATATCGATCCGGTCCAGACTGCGGTAGTCAAAGACGAGTACGAGTGGGAACATTTCAAACAGGAGTTCTACTACGAGGGGCGCGGGACCGACGTCGAAGCCCCAGAGGATTCGAACGGCGAGCCGATTCCATGGGAACCGGCCGAGTATCTGGGGTTCGAGCCTGAGACTGTCGAAGGCAGATTGCACGCGGCAGGGGACCGAGCGGAGATACTCTCCGACCTCGTCGACGAGCGGACGGTCAATATCCGCGACGAAGTCGACGAGGACGACTTCTTCACGACTAGCGAGGGCCACACTGCGGTCGTCAATCGGTACGATCTGGAAAAGTCGGTGCCGATGGCGAAGAAACTCCACTTCCGGGAGGAAAACCGGTACTGGGTGAACAAACCCTACGCCTTCGTCATCCTCTTTCACTCCGAAAAGGAAAACGAAAAGAAATACTACCTGATCGAACCGCACCAGAACGAGATAGAGGAGAACCTGCGCGAGTTCCTGACGGGAAAACTCAGAACGGCGATCAAGTACGCCGACGACGAAATCGCGACCGCTGGCGACGAGGAAATGCGAAAAGGCGTGCTCGACAGAGAGACGAAACGCCTGCTCAGACGGTACGATCTCTTTAGCGCTACCGATGGGCAGGAAAGCGGGATCGTCGACGAACTCAAGAAACTGATGGGACAGGACGTCGAGGAGCCAGAGGACGACGGCGCACTCGATGGGATCAAAGCGCGTCCGGAGCCGTCAGTCCTCGGCGACGATCCCGAGTCGCTAACGGAGTACCAGGTCGAGAAACTACTCTACCTGCTGAAGCGGGATTTCATCGGCTACGAGCGGATCGACGGGATCAAACACGACATCAACGTCGAGGACATCTCCTGTGACGGCTACAACTCCCCCGTCTTCGTGTATCATACCGACTACGAACAGATCATCTCGAACGTCTACCACGGGAAAGAAGAACTCGACGACTTCGTCGTCAAGCTTGCCCAGCGCTCCGGGAAGGGGATCAGTAAACGGCGGCCACAGGTCGACGCCACGCTGCCGGACGGTTCGCGCTCACAGCTAACGCTCGGCCGTGAAGTGTCCGACCACGGGACGAACTACACGATCCGGCAGTTCAAAGACGTCCCCTTTACCCCGATCGATCTGATCAACTGGAACACGTTCAGCCTCGACGAGATGGCGTTCCTCTGGCTCTGCATCGAGAACCACAAGAGCCTGATCTTCGCCGGCGGTACGGCGTCCGGGAAGACGACAAGCCTGAACGCCGTCTCGCTGTTCATCCCATCGAACAGCAAGATCGTCTCCATCGAGGACACGCGGGAGGTCGAGTTGCCACAGCGAAACTGGATCGCCAGCATCACTCGACCCTCCTTCTCCGACGACGACGAGGGGGACGTGGACGAGTTCGATCTGCTGGAGGCCGCACTGCGACAGCGCCCCGACTACATCGTCATGGGCGAGATCCGTGGCGAGGAGGGTCGAACCCTGTTCCAGGTCATGTCGACCGGTCACACGACCTATACCACCTTCCACGCCGACAGCGTCGGCGAGGTGCTCAAGCGATTTACGACTGACCCGATCAACGTCTCGAAGACGATGTTCACGGCGCTGGATCTGGTCTCGATCCAGACCCAGACGCGGGTGCAGGGCCACAAGGTCCGCCGGAACAAAGAGTTGACCGAGGTCAACCACTACGACGCCGAGAACGACGAGATCAACGTTCAGGACGTCTACCAGTGGCAGGCAGAGACCGACGAGTTCCTCAAGATGGGCGAGTCGAACACCCTCGAAGAGATCAAGTTCGACCGAGGGTGGGGACAGGAACGACTCGACCGTGAACTCCAGGAGCGACGGACGATCCTTGCGTACCTGATCCAAAACGACCTCAGCGAGTACAGCAAGGTCGCGGCGACGATTCAGGCGTACATCAACGATCCGGATACGATCCTGACGCTGATCGCGAACGGCCAACTGGAGGACAGCCTCGAGGACCTCCGCGAGATGGAGAGCGTTCTAATCGACGTCGATCCGGAGAAGGAAGCGCTGGTCCCACGACCGACCGCCAACGAGGAGGGAATGAACGAGGCGACGGATATCCTCGAACGCGCACAGGAGTCGATCTTCGAGGAGTACCGCGGCGAGACGCCGAGTGGCCTCTCCGGTGCGTTCGAGGCGGACTCCGAAGCGGACGAGGCCGAGGACGACGAGGAGGATACCGACGAGTTCTCGTTCGATGCGTCGGAGGACGACGCGTTCGGCGTCGACGAGGAGAACTTCTCGTTCGGGACGGAGGAGGTCGACGACCCCGACTGGCTCTCCGGAGACGACGGGTTATTCTTCGGCGGCGACGGCGACGAGTCGACGGCCGAAGCGAGCGCGGAACCGGGCGAGTCGGAAGCCGTCGCTACAGGTGCCCGCGACGCCATCGAGAACCTCTCGACGGAGTCAACGGATGCGGCGGACACAGTAGAGACGCCGGCCTCGCAAGGTGGATCCGACCTACCGGCTACCGTGTCGAACGATTCGGCCGGGGGCGAGGAAGCCACTACCGCCGAGCCGGCAGAGACGGGACCGTCCGGCGCGGAGTCACCGGAGCCAGACCCTGCCCCTGAGACACCTGCCGATACCGAGGGGGAGGTCGATGACGAGACGAGCGGCGAGGAGACTGATGATGCACCGGGTGACACTGATTCGATCCAGACCGCCGATGCCGCCGACGGGACAGTTCCGGACGGCGAGAACGAGACGCCGGCAAGCCCGACGTGGGACGACGAAAGCACGGAGTCGTTCGAGGGCACCGACGAGACGGACAGTCCGGCTACCGACACCGGCAGCGTCTTCGGCGAGACGACCGACGACGGCGGCGTATTCAGTGATAGCGACGACGATGGAGACGATGGGTCCCTGTTCGACGACCGGGACGAAGGGATGTTCGGCGAGGCCGAACCGGAGAGCGAGTCCGACTCCGAACGGGCGTCGAACGCTGAGACCGACTCGGCGGGCGCGACTGAGGCGGACAGTCCGGACGACGGAGACGCGTCTTCGCCTGACGAGCCGGAGATAACGATCGAAGTGCCGGACGAAGAGGAACTCTCGAGCACGGAGACCGACGACGACGGTGACACTGAAACGGTCAATACGTCTGCACCGGAGCCTCCAGAGACGCCCGAGACGGACCATCCGGAGCGTCCTGACGACGACCCGTCGACGGGGTCGGAAGCGGACGAGTCCACTGATCCGGACTCCCACTCTGACGATGCCGATGACAGCGGTGACGAGACTGTCTTCGACGAAATCGATAGCGACGAGGACGGCAGCGCCCTCACTGAAATAGACGAAGAGGATGACGACGACGGTGGGATCGTCGACGAGCGGATAGAAGGGTTCGAGTACGTCGACTTCGGGCCCGAGGACGGTGAGGACTGATGAGCCTCGACACGACTGGTGGGCCGAGCGGTGGCGGCGGGTTCGGTTCCGGCGACGGTCTCGGCGACGCGTTTTATCCGCTGTACGAGCGATTGTTTGCGGACGATAGCGATTTCGTCGCCGACGTCGAGCAGAAACTGGCCGAGGCGCGGATGCCCGCGACCGTCGAGATGTATATCTCCCGGGCGCTCGCGATCGGCGTGATCAGCGGCGTCATTCTGTGGGCACTCGGAACGTTGCTCGGCTACTCGCTGGTCGCGATGGGGCTGTTCGGCCAGGAACCGCTTCTGGGGATCCCGATCTCGAACGATGCATTGCTGGAGCTGGTTGTCAGCCTTCGCATCCCGCTGGTCATCGCCGTTACGGGGCTGGTGTTCGGAACGGTCGGCTTTGCGGTCGGTTTCGGTGCGCTCGTCGCGGTACCGTACTCTCGCTCGTCGGCACGGAAACGCGAGATCAACATGCTGTTGCCCGACGCGGTCTCGTTCATGTACGCGCTCTCGGTCGGGGGCTCAATCAACTGGAGATCCTGCAGGCAATGGCGAACGCCGAGGACACCTACGGCGAAGTCGCCCGCGAGTTTCAGAGCCTCGTCCAGGAGACTGAGTACTTCGATACCGACTACCGGACGGCGATCCGCAACCAGGCGATGACGTCGCCGAGCAGTGAGTTGAGCCAGTTCATGACGGATATGCTGTCGATCGTCAACAGCGGCGGTGACATGCAGAGTTTCCTCAACGACAAGAAGGAAAAGCACATGCGGACCGCGAAACAGCAACAGGAGATGACCCTCGAAACGCTGGAACTGTTCGGGGAGATGTACATGACCCTGTCGCTGTTCCCCCTCTTGCTCATCATTATCCTCGTCATCATGGAGATGATGGGCCAGGATCAGACGACGATGCTGTACGGGACCGTCTACGCGCTGGTTCCGCTGACCGGCCTCGGTTTCCTCGTCCTGATCTCGACGGTCAAGGAGGACGACCCCGGAGACGGCTATCTCAATCCTGAAGGATCGAGTCAGTGGGTGAAGGTCGACACTGATACCGGTCTCCTCAATCTCGGCCTCGTCGAGGAGTATACCGGCGATTTCGGCGTGTTCGACCGGATGAAAGACCGGGAGGGAACCTACGAGACGCTCAAGATAATCCGTCGGCCACACATCTTCTTCAGAGATAACCCCCTGATGACGCTCGTACTGACTGTCCCTGTCGGACTCGTCGTTATCGTCACGGCGCTTGCCTCCGGTTCGGTTCCGACGTCGTGGGGCGGATTACAGGAGAACGCGATCTGGGGGACGTTCGTCTACGTCTACCTCCCCCTGTACATCGTGCTGTTGCCGCTGACGGTCTTCTACGAGTGGAACACCAGACACCGCAAGAAGGTCCTGAGTGATATGTCCGACAGCCTCCGGAAGCTTTCGAGCGCAAACGACACCGGCATGACGCTGCTGGAGTCGTTCAGCACGGTTTCGGACACCTCCTCGGGGAAGCTTTCGACGGAGTTCGAGACGATGTACGCGAAGGTCAACTACGGGATGAGCCTTCGCGACGCACTGGTGGAGTTCAACAACAAGTACCACATGCCCCGGATGGCACGGACGATCAAACTCATCAGCAAAGCCCAGGAGGCATCCAGCCAGATCACGGACGTCCTGACGACTGCTGCGCAGGCGAGCGAGAATCAGGACGACATCGAGCGCGAGCGCAAGTCCCGGACCCTGATGCAGGTCGTCATCATCATCATGACGTATCTGACGCTGCTGGCCGTGATGGCCATCCTCCAGACGCAGTTCCTCGACGTGATGGCTGGACTAACCGAGGGGGCGGCCGAGTCCAGCGGAGAACTCCAGGGGGCGGTGGCGGACCGGAAGCGCTCGGATCTGATCTCGACACCCAGCTAATGTCGATGCTGTTCCTCCACGCCGTAACGATGCAGGCGGTCCTCTCGGGGATGATCAGCGGTTACATCCGCGACGCGGAGATCCTCAGCGGGATGAAGTTCGTCATCGTCCTCATGACTATCGCACTGGTAACCTGGATGATCATCGGCTAACATGGAGCGTAACAGCATCTCCGTTGGCGGTCTCTGGACCGATGAGCGCGCCCAAACGGCTCAGGACTTTGCCATCGGTATCAGCATCTTCCTGCTCGTCGTCGGCGCAGTCTTTGTGTACTTTCCGACGCTGTTCACTCCCTACGGACAGGCGATCCAGGGCGAAGACACGAGCGCGCAGGCCGAGCGCGTCGGGATGTTGATCGTCGACGGTGGGGACGAGCGGAACATGATGACAGAGGTAGATATCGATCGATGGTTCGAGGACGACGATCCGGAGGTACTGCAGGCGGAGGCCGGGCTGGCGTCGACATCACAGGTCAACGTGACGATTACGCCGTTGTCGCCTGACGAAACCGATCCGATTGAACTGCAAGATCACGGCGACGCGGTAGTCGGTCACGAGTACCGTGGGCAGGACTCATCGTCGGTCTCGCGTATCGTACAGATCGACGATGGTGAAATCGACGCTGCTGACCAGGGCGACGTGGCGTATCGACTCACAGTGAGGGTATGGTAATCATGTCTGACAAACGCGGCCAGGCGTTCACGCTCGAAGGCGTCATCGGCGCGATGATCCTGCTAACTGCCGTCCTCTTCGCGCTGAACTCCGCTGTCTTGCTCCCGTCGACCGGCGAAACCGGGAATCAGGCACAGATCGAACAGGAGGCCAAAGACGTCATGCAGATCGCCGCCGACGAGGGGCACCTTACTCAGATGGCGCGGTGCTACAATACGACCGAAGAAGAGTGGTTTGGCCAGGAAGGGACCGCGACGGCACCGCCCAATGATACGGAACTCCAGACACTCCTCGATGACACGTTCGGAGACCGGGACCGGTCGTACAATCTCGAGATCAAGTACGCTACCGATACCAGCACGGAACGAGTCACCTACCAGGGTGCGTCGACGCGTAACGGCGTGACAGTGAGCCGAACAGTAACGCTGTACGAAGACGAGCCGCTCCTTCGCGAGAGCGGGAGCGGCACCTCCTGCGCCGACCCTGAAGAGGAACTCAACACGTTATCCGACGATGGAGACAACTACCCCGTTACGCGAGGTGCTACCAGCAACGATTACATATACAACGTCGTCGAGGTGCGACTGACGATCCGATAATCATGACTGGAACCACACGCGACGACCGCGGCCAGTTGATCCTTGTTGGAGCCGTCGCTCTCTCACTAGTGCTGATCGGTATTGTCGTCGTCTTTTCGACGACGCTTTTTACCGCAAACATGGCGGCGAGTTCGACGAATGCAGGCATTTCGGATGGGTCGGCGGTCGAGTCAGACGTTAACCGGACGGTCGCCAGCCTCGCCCAGCGGGCCAACAACGACTCTGCCAACGGCAATTACAGCGAGCGTACGACCGCGTTCCATAACTCGATCAAAGAGTATGATCGACTGATCGCCGAGCGATACGGCGACTCGGGACCAACTATCGTCTCGATCCCACCCGATGAGGTTAGCACCACAAAGTCCAGCGATAAGATCGATACGGTCCAAGTGACAGTGATATACGAGACGCGCTCGGTGACGAAAGAACGAACTATCGAGGTGACCGTCTGATGAGCCGAAAACGATCACTTCCGGCCGACCGCCGCGCCGTCTCGGTGACGATCACGCACGTCCTCACGATTGCGATCACGACGATCCTGATCTCCGGGCTGTTGATCGGGACGGGGACGCTACTGGACAACCAGAAGGACCGGGCGACCTACGACGAGAAGTCGACGATCGGCGATCGGCTGGCAACAGAGATTACGGCCGTCGATCAGGCCGCTCAGCGCGCGGACGGTGATCCGGACCCTGCTACAGTGACAGTGCAAACCGAGCATCCGCGACGGCTCTCAGGGGGACAGTACTTCGTCACTCTGTACGACGACGATGCAGGCGAGTGCGATACGTGGGATCCAGACCAGTGTCTCGTGATCGAATCCGGGCAAACGGACAATGTCGAAGTACCCCTGACCGTCGAGACGGATATCGATACCTCGACGACCGTGCAGGGCGGCGATATCTGGATCCACTACAACGGGAGCAAGATTACCATCTCACAGGAGCGGCCATAATGATCGGACCAGAGCGGACCAGCGACGAGACGACCTCGGCCCGTGACCGCGCAGTCAGCGACTTGCTGGCGTTCGTGCTCGTCTTCGGCGTCATCATCACGTCGGTCGGCGTCGTCTACGTCTTCGGTATCGGCGCACTCGGCGACGCCCAGGCGGCACAGCAGGACCAGAACGCAGTCCATGCCTTCGAGTCGATGGGAGCGTCGTTCAACGACCTCCAGACGAACCGCGGGCAGGAGCGACTGAGCGAGTTGAATCCGCGCGGTGCGCGGATGAGTATTGACGAGGACGCACCAGAGCTAACGATCAATGGAATCGATGAAAACGTCGACCAGCCAGTCGGCGCGATGCACTACGACAACGACAATACGCGGATCTCCTACGAACTGGGCGCGGTGTTCCGCTCCGACGACGAGAACAGCGTGATGATTCGCGAACCCGAGTTTGTCTGCCGGGATGCCAGTGGCGAGACTCGCGCGATAGTCTCGTTCGTCGACATCAAGCGTGATGGCCCCGTAGCCATCGGCAGCGACAGCACGATGCAGATCGGTGCGATTCAGAACGGTCAGCAGGCGTATACGCACGATAGTGACGAAAACATCGAGCTCACGATCAGGGATTCCTCGCACGCGGATGCGTGGGCACGATACTTCGACGAATCCGGCTGGTCGGTGACCGATCCGGACACTATCGACACAGGTGACGACTTTACTGCAACCTGTGCCGTGGGCTCGGACAACAGCGTCGTCGTCCGCAGCACCGACGTCGAACTGAGTCTGGAACGCAGCGAGAGTTAAAACGAGTCGTCGATCAGACCGCTTTTTCCGCTTCCGCCTGCACGAGGTAGGCTCTGTCGTCGCTGTACTGGCTGACCTCCTCCAGCGCGGCTTCGGTGCCGATCTGGTTGAGTGCCCACGCCGCGCTGGCGCGGACGGTGTCGGAGTCGTCCTCCGCGAGGACGTCTGCGAGCGGGTCGATAGCGCGGGTGTCGCCGATCAGGCCGAGTGCGCGTGCGCCGCGACTGCGGAGTTCCTCGTTGTCCGAGTCCAGTTTCTGTGCGACGCCCTGGGTGGCTTCTTGAGAGCCGATCTCGCCGAGGGCCTTGATGACGACCTTCTGGAGTCCCGGGTTCCCGTCGCCCTCGATGTATTCGAGGAGCATCTCCACCGGTTCCTCGGAGCCGATCTTGCCGAGAATACGAATGGCGTCCTGGTCGCGCTTCTGGGCGCGCTCCATCATCGGCTCGACGGCTTCCTCGCGGGCCATCCGTTCGAGGGCTTCGAGACAGTGCTCTTCCATGAAGTCGGAGTCGAGCATGTCAAGCGCGATCAGGATCTTGTCGACGTCGCCGCGTTTCTCGAAGACCTTCAGCGCGTGCCACTCCGGCGGGAAGTCCTTGCGGTGGTCCAGCACGTCGTAGAAGCCGTGGTGATCGAGCTTCTCCCGGACGGAGAGATCGTCCCACGTCTCGGCCGCGTCGAGGTCGTCGACGAGCTGTTCGGCGGCGTCGAGTAACGTTCCGATGGCCTCTGCGTCGTCGTCCGCGTCGAGGCCTGCTGCTTCGATCGTCTCGGCGGCGTCTTCAAGCGTCGCGACGAAGTCCTCGATCTCCGGGTCTGCGGCGAGTTCGACCGAGGAATCGAGTTCGTCGTTGACGCTGCCGACGAAGGTTTCGATGGCCGTCGCGACCCCGTCCAGGCCGGTTTCGGTCCACTCGGCGGTCTCGATCTCGTCGATCGCGACCTCTATCTCCTCGACGACATCCTCGTCGTACGGACCGCGTGCTTCTTCGAGTTGTTCTTCGAGGTCTTTTTCTCGTCTTCGATCTCCTCCTCGGGCGGATCCTCGTCCTCGTCGTCCGGATCCGGGAGATCGGCGGCTTCCAGATCCGTTTCGAGTGCGTTCAACTCGCTCTCGACCTCGTCGAGATCGATCTCGGTTTCGGCCTCGTCAAGCTGTGATTCGATCGCCGAGAGCCGTTCCCGGAGCGCGTCGATCGTAAGCTCTGCCTCGCCGTCGTCGCCGTTATCGTCGTCACTCATGTAGACCCTCCATGCCCTGCCCGCTACGCCGGAGCGTGACCGGACTCATATAGTCTTATCTCTTACCGTACGCCTCCTAAGCGTTTCCTTTCGTGCTCAGCGACGGAACACCATCACGCCAGTAAAACCGCGGACCGAGAAGCATGTATGCGAATGCGAGCGAAAGCAGCGCGTACGGGAAGGTTCGCCCGGCCCACGTCGGGATCAGGATCGCAAGCGCGTGCGTAACGCCCATGATGAACGCGTCTCTGGCGAGCAGATCCGGGTACTCGACCGGAGCGACCATGAGATAACAGAACAGTGCCGTCGCGCCGAGCAGGTAGTACGGATCGGCAACGCCCGCCAGGATTCCCGCACCGATGACCGTCGCCGCGAGCGTAGTCTGGATCCCTTCCGTGTACGAGTCCCGCGTGTCGTAGGCGGTGTACATGCCGAGGCGGAGGACCGCCATCGCCACGAACAGGGCGGGAATCCCCAGTACGAGTGCGGACTCCACGGTCAGCGCCGGCACCGTAACCCCCAGACCGTCCCGCGCGACGACGAAGACGATGACTGCGGGCGCGATGGCGAACGATGCCACATCTGCGAGCGAGTCGAGATACGGACCGGCGGGCGAACCGCCGTACTTGCGGGCGACGACGCCGTCCAGACCGTCGGCGATTGCCGCCAACAGCAGTAGCCTGGCCGCGGCCAGCGGATCCGCAAACGCCACTATTACGGTCAGAAAGCCCAGGCCGGCGTTCGATATCGTCACTGCGTCGGCAAGGCTCATCCGACCGACGAACCGTGGCTGCATATGCCCGTGGAATGCCCACGCGAGACTTACGTCTTTACATTCGACTCGTACAGTCGCGTGGGACGTTCCAACTGCGAACCGTTCGCTTGCGGATCGCGGCACCTATATTCGTGAAGTCCTGACACGCATCTATGGATCGTCGCACGTATCTCGCCACCCTGGGCGGTGCCACTGTCGCCGGGTTGGCCGGCTGTACGGTCTTCGGCGAGCAGGAGTACGACGTCGGGATGACCGCGAACGCGTTCAAGCCAGACGAGTACGAGGTGTCCGTCGGCGAGACCGTCGTGTGGCGAAATACGAGTTCGCGAAGTCACACCGTCACCGCCTACGAGAATGCGATCCCCGAGGATGCCGAGTACTTCGCCTCGGGCGGGTACGAGAGCGAGCAAGCGGCCCGCGACTCATGGGAGAGCGGTCTCGGCGGGAACATCGAAGTACAGGAGACGTATAGCCACACCTTCGAGACGCCCGGCGAGCATCACTACGTCTGTATCCCACACGAACGCCGTAACATGACCGGCGTCATCGTCGTCACTGACGAGGAGTAGCGACTCGGCGAGAAGCGCACGAAAGAAATCGGTCGAACTGCGCGTTCAGACTTCGACGTCTTCTTCGTCCACGTCGACGGAGGTCTCTTCTTCTGCAGCGACCTCTTCGGGACGTGCTTCGAGTCGGGTCTTCTGGATCTCGACGCGGCGGACCGGGTAGATGGTCTTCGCTTCGCCGTAGATCGCACTGGAGAGGCGCCCCTCGACGATGCTGTCGAGTAGCTCCTCGAAGGAGCGCTCTGCGCCCGCTTCCTCGACGATGTCGATCATCTCGCGGCGGATCGCCTGCTCCTGGCTGGCGTCTGCCTTTTTCGTCGTGAACGCGACTGGCTGGACCTGTATGCGGTAGTCGTCGGTCGTCAGGACCGTGATGTAGGCCTCGATCTTCGAGGCGCCGCGGCGGACCAGCGAACGCAGGTAGTCCCGCGTGAGTTCGTGTTTGATGAACTCGGTGTACGCGGCGTCGCTACCGACGTCGTTGATCTTGAATTTCAGTTTCGTGTTGTTCTCGCTGGCGTCGTTACGGATGTCGCCCAGCGTGGTTTCGATGTTGCGGCCGAGAACCTGTTCGGGTTCGTCGGCGGGTGTTTCACCGAGCTCCTCGCGGTCGAACTGTTCGGGAGCGTGGACGGTGTACCACCGCTTTTCCTGTGCCTGCTTGGATACGGATCGTTCACTCATGATTGTGTGTTGGTGTGTCGTTCTGCGTGCTGTACGATCTGCGTTGCGACGTCTACGTTGACGACGTAGTCGTCGACGTTCGTCTGTAGTCCACCCGTGGTCTCGCGTTCGATAGTCGTTTCGACGCTTGCGGGGTCGCCCGTCTCGGGATCGACGCGCGTCTCCATCTCGTCGGTGTTGTCCGGCCGGATCGATCGTGCGATCATCTCGGCATCGGCCAGTTCCGTTCGGATGGTCGCGCGTTTCATAGCGCCTCCTGAACGCGGCGATAAACGCCTTCGTATCGCCATCGAATCTGGCGTAGCCCCGTTGCGAGGTGCCGGCGAACTCGCCGCCGATCTCCGCGACAGCGCGTTCGAGCGCTCGGTCGACTCCGGAATCGTCGGCGGCGGTGACGCCTGCCTCGTCGTCGGAGACGACCATCGCAACCGGTTCCGGCGAGCGATACTCCCGCAGGAGCCGTGCGGTCGTCCTGACTGGGGCGTCGTCGACGCGCGCGACGAACAGGCCGTCGTATCGGCCAGTCGTCCCGTCGCGCAGTCCCTCGTGGGCGCCCGCGGCGTGAGAACGCCACGCCGATAGTGCGTCCGCGCGAGCCTCGTAGCCGAGTGCCAGCGCGATACCGGTGCCCGGCGCATCGCATGCGACAGCCGAGAGGACGTCGGCGTACCCCTCGACCGTCGAAAACGGGCCGTCAGGGATCGCGTGTGGCGACAGCGCGCGCTCGATTGCTTCGGCCGCGCGCACGTCAGCCGTACCGACATCCGTCGCGTCAGCGCGACGAGCGAGGCGACGCGTCGATACGCGTCGGCGTCTGCTCGGCGGGCAAGTCGATCTCTGCAAGCGCCGCCTGCACCGCTCCCGGATCGCCCGAAAACGGCGCGTGAAACAGCGTCGAGTGGGCAAGCCCGTCCGACAGATCGTCGACCGGGCTCCCCACGCCGGGGCGTCGTTCGACGCCGTTCTCGCGGGCCGCTTCCAGCAGCGGGGCGGTCTCACCTGCGCCGACTGTCTCGCTCGAAGCGGCACCGGCGAGCGCAAGGACGGCATCGGCTGTCGACCCGAGTTCGCGTGCGACGTCGAACGCCGTAACGCTCGCCGGGCGATCGGTAGCCCGGATCGTCGGAGCGGTCTCGGCGGTAGAGCCCTCAGCACCGATCCCGACAGACACGACGAGCGTCTCGTCGTTGAGTCGGTCGCGGCGGCGGGCGTACGCCTCGCGCGTCTCGACAACGCTTACCTGAAACGGCGAACTACGGTCATCGAGTGCCCGGGCGAGGACACCGCTCGCTGCCAGCGAATCGCCATCAGCATTCGCGAACAGCCGGACGAAGCCGGCTTCTCGGAGCTGAGCGGCGATGTCACTTGCGGCGTCGGCGTCGGTCGGTGCTCGCCCGGTTGTAGACATCTAGATTAGCTCGACAGCGTTCTCGTAGGTGTAATCGAAGTCTTCGTCGATCTTGTCGCCGCGATAGTAGTTGGCCAGACGGCGAACCTTCGACTCGGTGTTCTGTAGCGCACGCTTGTTCTGGTGGTCTTGCGGGTTCTCTTCGACGTGTTCGTAGAGCCGCACGGCGCGGACGAGAAGATTGTACAGGTCCTCGGGAAGATCCGGGTCAGCGTCGTTCTCCTCGAGAATCTCGGATACTTTCTTGTCGGTCGCGAGCTTGACGTTCGGGATCGGCGTCCCTTTGACGCCTTCGTCGCGAAGGACGAGACCGATCTCGCTCGCGCTGTGTCCCTGTTCTGCCAACTCGACGACGCGCTCTTCGATTGCGTCGGCGTCGACGTCGCTCCACTCCGGGGTTCGTCTGCCGCCGGGTGATCGGAACCGGCCGATCCGCGGCGACTTGTATGCATTCGTGCCATAGTTTGAGGATAGGAACCGCACAGACCGCTCAACGATACTCCGGCCGGTGGGCCGGGTTCACTTCCGCAATCCCAAGCCGCCCAAACGGACGGCGAGTCAGATTTGCGGCCGTGTTGTTCCCACCTAACCCTTGCTCGTGGTGCTCAAAAGCATTGCGACCTCTTCTCGCCGGGGCGTCAGGGCGTCACACGGAGACCGACCGTAGAGGCTCAGGCGTGCCGGCGAATCGCGGTCGGCCGACCCGTTCGTCACGTCGGACTCGCACTCTTCGGCTTTCCCCTGTCGCTGACGGAACGTCTCCGAGCGCTCCGCCAGTCGGGCCCGCGTGTCCGCGTCGGGCGCACATCCTCTAAAACCGATGAGGAAGGTCGTGATCAAGTCCCTTTCCGCGTAGGGGTTGAGAAAGCCCGAGTAGATCTCGACGGCCATCCCACCGACGTATGGCCCAGCCGAACGGTTCGAACGCCAGCGATAGCCCGCTCAGTACGGCGACGAGCCTCGTCAGCAAGAGGAAAGCATCACCACCAGAGCGTATATCGTGCCGACGAGCAGATTCGTCGCCTGTTTGCCGTTCTCTATCGTGCCGCCCGGCGACGAGTCCTCCCGCTCGAGTAATTCGAGGGGTTTATTTATCCCCATCGGGAACGTCTCATCGTCGACGCGGGCTCGTAGATCAGTGGTAGATCATCCCCCTGGCACGGGGAAGGCCCCGGGTTCAAATCCCGGCGAGTCCATTTCCATCCTCACATCGTTCGTCAGTCTATGGTCTCGCCGACCCTCGCAAACGCTGCGCGTTTGCTCAGTCCCGGCGAGTCCACTATTTTAGGTCGCGAACAAACTCGTGAGCGCCGCAAACCGGCGTCACTTCGTCGCCTGTAGTGGGGTTGATCATTAGCCTGTTGAGTTCCTATTGCCTGGTTCCAGAAAGTCGGTTCAGACATCTCTCGATGTCGCTACCGGAGTGCTTTTCGCTCCCGCGTTCGACGCTATGTGCATGAACGGGAACGACGAGCTAGAGATCTTGCTGACGAACGACGACGGGATCGGTAGCATCGGCATCCGGGCGCTACACGACGCGCTGTCGGATGTCGGCAACGTCACTGTCGTCGCGCCGGCAGACGATCAAAGCGCTGTCGGGCGAGCGATTTCGACGGAAGTCGAGATCGAAGAGCACGAGTTGGGCTATGCGATCCGCGGAACGCCGTCGGACTGCGTCGTCGCAGGACTGGAGGCCATCGGGCCGTATCCCGACCTGGTGGTCTCGGGCTGTAACCGCGGCGCAAACCTTGGTCAGTACGTCCTCGGTCGGTCGGGGACGGTCAGCGCCGCCGTCGAGGCGGCCTTCTTTGGCGTTCCCGCTATCGCCGTCTCGCTGTACGTTCCGACCGGTGATCTGGCGTTCCACGAGGTCGAGGTCACGCGCGAGGACTACGGGGAGGCGGTCCGGGCGACGGAGTATCTCGCGGACCACGCCATCGACGCAGGCGTCTTCGATCAGGCGGACTACCTCAACGTCAACGCGCCGATTCCGGGCGACGACACTGTGAAGATGGAGGTCACCCGTCCCTCACACGTCTACGACATGGATGCGACTCATAACGGCGATTCGATCCGACTACACGACCGGATCTGGGAACGGATGGCCGAAGCGGATATCGAGGACCCAGAGGGAACCGATCGGCGGGCAGTCGTCGACGGGAACGTCAGCGTCTCGCCACTGACTGCACCACATACGACCGAGCATCACGACTCGCTGGAGGGTTTAGCGAGTGAGTTCAGTCCAGTAAATTAACCGACAGGTAATCGAACGTTTGGTGAATATCGGGTTCCCAAATGATTATTTATAATGGATAAAGGTTTATAATCGAATCTTCATAATAATTCCTTGGCAAAGGATAGCAAAGGCTTTAGTTCGGGTCACTCCAAATCTTTAGACACTGCTGGCCTGCGGTGGGCCGGGTATGAATTATGACTAACGACGAACTCATCTGGCGAATCGCGGGAGGTTCCGGAGACGGAATCGACTCGACAAGTCAGAACTTTGCAAAGGCCTTGATGCGATCAGGGCTGAACGTATTCACGCATCGTCATTACCCGTCGCGAATCCGCGGTGGCCACACGTACGTCGAAATCCGGGCCGCTGAGGAAAACGTCAAATCGCGAGGGGACGGCTATAACTTCCTGCTTGCACTGGGTGACTCCTTCGCTCGGAACCCGAAGGAGGACGCCTATTACGGCGAGGAGGAACTCAAACCGCTTGAAGAAAACCTCGACGAACTACGAGAAGGTGGCATCATCGTCTACGACTCGGGAATGCTCGACAAGGACGATATCCCCGAGTTCGACGAGCGTGCCGAGGAGAACAACTGGCACGTCTTCGACATCAATCTCCGCGAGCTCGCCAAAGAACACGGCCGAGAAATCATGCGCAACACCGCCGGTGTCGGCGTCACCGCGGCGCTACTCGACATGGAACTCGACGAAGTCGAGAACCTCATGTCGGACGCTATGGGCGGCGACATGCTCGACGCCAACCTCGACGTGCTCCACGACGCGTACGAGATGACCAACGAGGAGTACGAGTTCGAGCACGACCTCCGCGTTCCGAAGGGCGAGCACGAGGAACAGCAGGTACTCGTCTCCGGGTCTAACGGCGTTGCGTACGGTGCGCTCGACGCTGGCTGTCGGTTCATCGCGGGCTACCCGATGACACCGTGGACAGACGTCTTCGCGATCATGTCCCAGAACCTGCCGGACTTCGGCGGTATCGCCGAGCAGGTCGAAGACGAGATCGCGGCAGCGGCGCTCGCAGTCGGTGCGAGCCACGCCGGTGTCAAGTCCATGTCCGGATCGTCCGGCGGTGGCTTCGCGCTGATGTCCGAACCGCTCGGACTCGCGGAGATGACCGAGACGCCGATCGTCCTGATCGAAGCGATGCGCGCGGGCCCGTCGACGGGTCTGCCGACCAAACCCGAACAGGGCGACCTCGAACACATCCTGTACACGAGTCAGGGTGACTCCAACCGCGTCGTCTTCGCACCGGCGGATCCCGCCGAGGCGTACGACCAGACGCGACTGGCGTTCAAGATAGCCTACGACTACCAGATCCCGGCTATCGTCATCATCGATCAGAAGCTCTCCGGCGAGAACCGCAACGTCGCCAAGAGCTTCTTCGACCGACCTGTCGATGCCGACCCCGGCAGCGTCCTCTCCGAGGAGGAACTCGCCGAGGCGGCCCACGACGCGTCGGGCAAGTTCAACCGCTTCCTCCACGACACCGACGACGGTGTCAGCCCGCGCTCGCTGCCTGGGCAGAAGGGCGGTCGCTATCTGGCAACCGGTAACGAACACAACAAGGCCGGTCACATCGACGAGGACCCCGACAACCGCGTCGCGCAGATGGGCCGTCGGATGCAGAAACTCGAGTCGATCCGAGAGGAACTCGACGACGAGCACGAGTCCACCCAGAGCTATCGCGGGCCGGAGGACGCTGACTACGGCCTCATCACCTGGGGGACTCAGCAGGGGACCGTCGAGGAAGCCGTCGACCGTCTCAACGAGAACGGCGTCTCCGTCAAGTCGATCGGCGTCAGCGACATGATGCCGTATCCGGCCGCAGAGATGACCGAGTTCCTGGAGAGCGTCGACGAGGCGATGATCGTCGAGATGAACGCCTCCGCACAGTTCCGCGGCCTCACTCAGAAAGAGCTCGGTCGCTTCGGCGAGAAGTTGACGAGCTTCCTCAAGTACGACGGGAACCCGTTCGAACCCGAGGAGGTCGTCGAAGCATTCGAGGCACAGATCAACGGCGCGGACGAATCGCCGGTAAACCGAACCGAGATTCGTTCCGCGGCGGGGGACTAAACGAGGAGATTCACATATGAGTGCATTCAACGCAATCGGTGAAGAACGCGAAATCGAGCGAGAGGAGTACACGCCCGGCATCGAGCCCCAGCCGACGTGGTGTCCTGGCTGCGGTGACTTCGGCGTCCTCAAGGCGCTGAAACAGGCACTGCCGGAAGTCGGTCGTACGCCCGAAGAGACGCTGCTTTGTACAGGTATCGGCTGTTCCGGGAAACTGAACAGCTATCTGGACAGCTACGGGTTCCACACCATCCACGGCCGTTCGCTGCCGGTCGCCCGCGCGGCAAAGCTGGCGAACCCCGGCCTCGAAGTCATCGCCGCTGGCGGTGACGGTGACGGCTACGGTATCGGTGGCAACCACTTCATGCACAGCGCCCGCGAGAACCACGATATGACGTATATCGTGTTCAACAACGAGATCTTCGGGCTGACGAAGGGACAGACGTCCCCGACCAGTCCCAAGGGCCACAAATCGAAGACCCAGCCCCACGGTAGCGCGAAGACGCCGATCCGACCGCTCAGCCTCTCGCTGACGTCCGGGTCGTCCTACGTCGCGCGAACGGCTGCGGTCAACCCGAACCAGGCCAAGGAAATTCTCGTCGAAGCCATCGAGCACGACGGCTTCGCACACGTGGACTTCCTGACCCAGTGTCCCACCTGGAACAAGGACGCAAAGCAGTACGTCCCCTACATCGATATCCAGGACAACGACGACTACGACTTCGACATCACGGACCGTCGCGAAGCGTCCGAGATGATGTACGAAGCAGAGGACGCCCTCCACGAGGGCGAAGTTCTCACTGGACGCTTCTACGTCGACGAGGACCGACCGTCCTACCAGGAAGAAAAGAAGGCTATCGGCGAGATGCCCGAGGAACCGCTCGCAGAGCGGTACTTCGACGAGGACTACGACTGGGACGACCAGCGGTCCTACGACCTGCTCGACCGACACGCCTGATCAGTTTAGCAACGGCCATTTTTTGCGCGTCCACCGTAGAGAAGCATTGCTCCTATCGTGTCGACACACCAACATCACTGGACTGTGTTCGTGCACCGCTACTGTCGGGGTAGCTACCGATCAATGGCCCGTAACAGACGCCGTCGTATGGTTACATTGGCAGATTCTACACTTCTTGGAATCGTCCACTCTTTGCAGCGAAGGTCCCTTAACGGATTCAAAAGATATTTTCCCTCTGCCGCAAAATATGTACGTATGAGTAGCGAGTCGACAGCAAACCGTATTCTCTCAGTTCTCGAAGAGGACGCCAAAGCGTCCTATGCGGAGATAGCGGAGCGGGCGGATGTCTCGAAGCCCACGGTTCGGAAGTATATCGATCAGCTCGAGGAGGACGGCGTCATCATCGGTTACTCGGCTGACGTCGATCCGAAGAAACTGGCGAGCAAGAGCATCGCGCTCGTGGGGCTGACGTCGAGAGCGACGAGTACGTCGAGGCGACGCGTGAGATCAAGGAACTTGAGGAGGTAGAATCGCTGTACAGTTCGAGCGGCGATCACATGCTGATGGCGGAAGTCAGAGCCGCCGACGGAGACGATTTGGCGGACATCATCAGCGACAAACTGGTCGAAATCGAGGGCGTCACAGCCGCCCACCCATCGTTCCTGCAGGAACGACTGAAGTAACGCGACTCTCCGGGACGCGTTCGGGCCGTGGACGACCACGGGTGTTTTGCTGTCAGGCTCCCAAGCGTGGGTATGGCCGAATTTCGACGCGAGGTACGCGTGCACGCACCCCTTTCCGACGTCTGGGAGTTCCACTCGACCGAGCAGGGGCTCCTCGCACTGACGCCCGACTGGATGCACCTCGAAGTCGAGTCGGTGATCGGACCGGACGGCGAGCCGGATCCTGATATACTCGAAGCCGGCTCGGAGTTGCATATGTCCGTCCAGCCGTTCGGCGTCGGGCCGCGCCAGACCTGGACCTCCGTGATTACCGAACGCGAGGAGCGAGACGGTGCGGCCTGGTTCACCGACACGATGGAGGGCGGCCCGTTCAGAATCGTGGGAACACACGCACTCGTTTTTCGCCGATGGAGAGACGACACTGCTCCGGGACAACGTCGAGTACGAACTGCCTTTCGGGGCGCTCGGCCGCGCGATAAGTCCGCTGTCGGGTATCGGCTTCGTGCCGATGTTCCGCAAGCGCCATCAGTTGACGCGAAACCTACTGGAGAGCGGTAGCTGGCGACAAAATCGGGAGTAGCGGCCGGTCGGGCAGTCGTCCCACTCGTCCACAATCTGTAAGCCGCTCCGACACGCCAGTCAATCCGTGTACCGGCGCGTGACGGACTGGACTGGCAAACACGTGTCGCCGATGGCGGCGCTGGCCGGAGCAGTCGTCGCGATGAGCGCCGCATCGATCCTGATCCGCTGGAGTGCCGCGCCGTCGAGCGTCGTCGCCCTCTATCGGGTGCTGTTCACGCTGGCGTTCGTCGTCCCCTTCGCCCTCGGCGAGCGCCGGGCCGAGTTCCGTTTGCTCTCCCGGCGGGATCTGCTCTCGGCAGTCGTCGCCGGGGTCGCCCTTGGCATCCACTTTGCGGCGTGGTTCGAGAGCCTGGAGTGGACGAGCGTCGCGGCCTCGGTTACCCTCGTCCAGACCCAACCGGTCTTCGTCGCCGTCGGCGCGTATCTCCTCCTCGACGAGCGGATCGACCGCCGGATCCTCGGCGGCGTCGCCCTGACGGTCTGTGGCGCGGCCGTGATGACGCTCGCTGACCCCGGCGCATCGGTGGCCGTCGAGGGGGACGCCCGCCTCGGGAACACGCTGGCGCTGGTGGGCGCAGTGAGCGCGGGCGGCTACGTGCTCGCCGGGCGCTCGATCCGCCAGCGTGTGTCCGTCTTTCCGTACGTTACCGTCGTTTACGCCAGTTGTGCGGTCACGCTACTCGCGGTCGTCGGCGCACAGGGCGCCCCGCTGCTCGGCTATCCGCCTCGGGAGTGGGTACTCTTTCTGGCGCTCGCGGTGGGGCCGGGACTGCTCGGTCATACGGTCGTCAACTGGGCGCTCGAACACGTCCGCTCGACGGTCGTCGGTATCACCATGCTGGGGGAACCGGTCGGCGCGACGCTCCTTGCGGTGCTCTTCCTCACGGAAATCCCCGCCGTGGGGACGCTCGTCGGCGGCGCGGTCGTTCTCGGCGGAATCTACCTTGCGAGCACGTCACGACGCAGTGACGGGGAGAGCGAGACTGTGACCGCGGGGATGGACTGAATCAGTCGGCGTACTCCGGGCGCTGTTCGTACTCGACCGGATCCCGGACGCCGATCCGCTGGAACGCTTCCAGGCGGAACTTGCAGGCATCACAGGTGCCACAGGCAGGCGCGTTTTCTCGATAACAACTCCAGGTGTCTTCGTAAGGAACGTCGAGTTCGACGCCGCGTTCTGCGATGTCAGTTTTCGACCACTCGACGAACGGCGCTTCGACGGTGATATCCGTCTCGGGTTTCGTTCCCGTGTCGACGACCGACTGGAACGCCTCGAAAAAGGCAGGACTGCAGTCGGGATAGCCGGAGAAATCCTCGCTGTGAGCGCCGATGAAGACGGCTTCGCAGTCGTTGGCCTCGGCGTAGGAGACCGCCATCGAGAGCAGGTTCGCGTTCCGGAACGGAACGTAGGTGTCGGGAATCTCGTCGTCTGGCGTCTCGACGGCGTCCTCGACGTCGATATCGTCGTCGGTGAGAGACGACGCACCGATGCGTTCGAGATGGCTCGTCTCGATCGCGAGAAACGCCTCGGCGTCGAGGCTCTCGGCGAGCGATTTTGCACACTCCAGTTCGCGGTCCTCGGTTCGCTGCCCGTAGGAGGTGTGAAGCAAGTAGAGGTCGTACCCGCGGTCACGGGCCTCGTAGGCGGCAGTCGCACTGTCCATTCCGCCGGAGGGCACGACTGCTCCGGGGGACGATTCCGTGCTCTTCGAATCAGCAGTGGTCTCAGTCATGGTTGAGTGGGCGTATCGCAGTCGGCGTGAGCGCGACCCAGACACTGGCTTTCGTTGACCTTCGCCAGTTTGGGGACAGTCTCCGGGCGCTCTCGGTAGCGTCGACGCGGTCGAGGCGTTCGAGCAGAACATATACTCACATGCCAATAATACCTCGGTAATATCTATATCGTCTGTAACCCATCTCTCGTCGAAGCGCTCACCGCACAGCTTGGCCATGACCTCGTAGTCGTGCCCATGCAGACGGCTACATTTCTGGTCGTGATTGGGGAGCTATTGCCCGGTAATGTGCCGCACTGGTCCGTTACATCCGACATAGGATTCGCGGGTAAAATCCGTCACCATACTCACCGACGTCCCCGGCCGATCGGATACACTCGGACGTATCTCGAGCATATTGGAGTATTATATCTCTGAAAGTCGAACCTATTGGCTCGCTCTGGATCTCCCGCCTGTTACTCGTCGAGTTGGTCCTGTAGTTTGTTTTTCGCCTCCGAGCGCTTCTTGTACTCTACCGTCGGCGTTTGATCGGTGAAATCGAACGTCATGGTGTCGACTGTTCGTCGGTAGACGTTAGTCCGTCGACCTTCCTCGGACAACTGTCTCCCTTCACACCGCAGGAGTCCAGCATCTTCGAGGTCCTCGATCCGGCGGTAGCAAGTGGCGATCGGAACGTCGATTGCCTCGCCTAACTCCTGGGCGGAGGTCGGGGTTCGCGTGGCATTCAGGATCTCTACACTGTACTTTCCGCCGAGTGCCGAGAGGAGAACGTCCGGCGGGATCATTTCGCCGTCCGCGGTGTCGATAGACAGCATGCTAACCTAACTATCGCGTTATCAGATTTGAAGCTTGTGGCAAACAAGAGTGTCTAAACGAAGCCGGTGGTCAACGTTTTTAACGCTCCGGTGTGGATACTCTCGAAAGAATGTCGACGGAACTACCCGACAAGCTATTAAATATCGATGGGAAGGGTACCGACGACCGGGATCCCGAACCCGACGACGAGGGTGAGGACGAAGAGGAAGCACGCTTCGTCGTGTTCCGCATCGGTGGGACGGAGTACGGTCTCGAGGTCGAGCAGGTGCTGAGTGTGGTCGAGAGCGACGAATACACTCGACTGCCGCGCTCTTCCGAGGCTATCGATGGGCTGATCGACCTCCGGGGATCGATCACGGCAGTAATCGACCTGCGTATCTATCTTGATACTCATAACCGGGAGACAGAAGACCGGGATAGCCGGGTCATCGTGCTGGACCGTCCTGGCGATCAGCAGGGGGCCGGTCTCAGAGTCGACGAGGTGCTGGGTGTGGAATCCATTCCAGTGAGCAGTATCTTCCAGAAACCGTCGCCGGATGCGGACGTCGACGCGACCGCATTGTCGCACGCGCTGGTGAAAGCGGTGATCGCGCCCGCCGAAAGCAACCGAGACGAGCAGGTGTCCCTGATCGACCTCGAAGGGGTGATCCAGACGGCAAGCAGTAGTTGACAACGGCCGTGGAACCCGGTACTGGTGAATCGCACTATTTTCCGGTATCTACCTGATTTTCGGCGTTTGCGAGCATTAGCGTTCGGAATAGTCCGTTATCAAATCTGATAATATAAGAACAGCATTTATGTTGGTACTTCGCCAAGCCGTGCGTGGTGTATCAACTGAATGTCGACAGGGGTGCTCATCGTGGACGACTCTCATTTTATGCGGAATCTACTCAGACAGATTCTGGAAGAAGACTACGACATCGTGGGAGAGGCGTCCAACGGTGCTGAGGCGGTCAAGTTGTACAAAGAGCAGGAACCGGACATCGTGATGATGGACATCGTGATGCCGAAATGTAACGGGATCAAGGCGACGGCCGCGATCAAGAAGCTCGATCCCGACTCGCGCGTGATCATGTGTACGAGCGTGGGACAGCGTGAGAAAATGAAACTGGCCGTCAAAGCCGGCGCCGACGGCTACGTGACGAAACCGTTCGAGGAACCAAGCGTCAAAAAGGCGCTTAGAGACGTCGTTCCGGCATGACAAGCGTGCTCGTTGTCGATGACTCGCAGTTCATGCGGACAGTCATCGGCAGCATCCTCGCCAATCACGGCTACGACGTTAGCCGTGCGAGCAACGGCGAGCGGGCGGTCGACGCCGTCCGAGAGTACGAACCGGACATCGTGACGATGGACGTACAGATGCCGCAGATGGATGGCATCGAGGCAGTCGAACGGATCATGGCGGAGCATCCGACCCGAATACTGATGCTGAGCGCCCACACGGCCGACGGTGCAGACGCGACGCTACAGGCGTTATCGTCGGGCGCAATCGACTTCCTCGAAAAGCCAAGCGGTGAAGTATCGACCGATATCGCGGGGCTGGAGGATCGACTCATCGAAGCGATCGATGGGGTCGAAACCGCTGACATCTCCGCGATAGCTCGCTCACGGACGGCCGCCTCGGCACAGAGAGTCGGCGGTGCGGGCGAGGCGACGACCGGAGCCACCGGCACGGCGAACGCCCAACAGTCCGCAAGTCCCCGCCCTACCGATCCCAAGAGCGATCGAGCGGTCGGACGGGACGACGAAGCAGTTCCCGACGAGGACAGAACGTATCAGGAGCACCCCACGATCGTCGTCGGGGCTTCGACTGGCGGGCCGAAAATCATCGAGCAGTTGCTGTGCTCGCTGCCAATCGAACTCGACGCCCGCGTGTTGGTCGTCCAGCATATGCCCCCGGAGTTCACGGGGCGACTCGCCAAACGGCTCGACGACCTCTGTCCGTACCGCGTCAAAGAGGCCGAGGACGGCGACAGGATCTCCGGCGGCGAGGTGCTGGTCGCACACGGCGACCGACACATGCGGGTCGCGAACTCGGTTGCGGGCCGCTTGAAGATTCGACTCACTGACGAGGACCCCGTTCACGGCGTCAGGCCGTCTATCGACGTGACGATGCAGTCGGTCGCCGAGACCGTTGCGCAACCGGTCGTCGGTATCGCGCTCACGGGGATGGGAAAGGACGGCGCTACAGGGATCAGCGCCATTCACGAGGCAGGCGGGACGACGATAGCACAGGACGAGGAGACGAGCCCTGTGTTCGGCATCCCGAGACAGGCGATAGCGACTGGGGCAGTCGATCACGTGGCTCCCGCCGAGGGAATCACCGACCAGGTGGTCGACAGCCTTTCGACGGAGGTGACAACACATGGATGAGTACGTACGGGAGTTCGTTCAGGAGAGCGAAGAAGAGATCACGGAGTTGAACAACGCCCTGCTCACGCTAGAGCAGAACCCGGACGATGGCGAGGCGATGGATCTGATCTTCCGTACGGCCCACACCCTCAAGGGCAACGCCGGAGCGATGGGGTTCGACCGTGCGGAAGCGCTCGCTCACGTCCTTGAGGACCTTCTCGATGCAGTGCGGCGGGGCGATATCGATGTCTCCGCGGAGCTGATGGATCGGATCTTCGATGCCGTCGATCGGCTCGGCGAGATGATCGATGAGGTACCCGAACACGGATCGCCGCAGACCGATCCCGTCGAGACGATAGCGATGCTTCGGGAGCAACTCGAAGCCGCCGACACGCTGTCGACGCCGACCGACGGCGAGATCGATCGACTCCTCGGAGAATCGGCGTCGCCCGCTGACGCCCAGCACAACCAGTTCCACGTGCGACTCGACGTCGCCGAGGAACGCGAGCAACACGGCATGCTGGTCGTCGAAGCGCTGGAGGACGCCTTCGACCTCCTCGGTACGGCACCGCCCGAAGACGAGATCAGCGACGGCGAGTACGGCGGTAGCTTCGATGCCGTCTTCGCCAGCGCGGTCGGCGAGGAGTCGATCGCGGCCGCACTCGATCCCGTCGACGCGGTCGAAGACGTGATCATCGAGGACGTGACCGGCCGAACCGTCGCGGAACCGGCCGATAACGCTGATTCGACGAGCGGAAGCCCGATCGAGGAGGAGGCCGATCCCGACGATATGGAGGTTGACGATCTCCTCGACGAGTTCAGCGAGTACGACGACCTGGACGGGATGGTCGAAGAGATCGAAGACGTCGAAGGCTTCGACGACCTCGGCGATGCCGGCTCGTTCGACGACATCGAGGTCGGCGAAATCGAGGCCATCGACGATCCGGAAGAGCCCGATACGTCGGACGTAGCGGACGAGGAGGCCGAAGCGGACGCATCCGAGCCCGCAGACGAAGTCGAGGACGCCTCGGACACCTTCAAAGAGCTGAAAGCGGAGGTCGATCCTGTCGGCTTCGACGAACTGCAGGCCGAACTCGACGAACTGGAGTTCGAGGAGCTGACGACGACGAGGTCAGTTTTGACGAACTCCTCGACGAGGAGGACCTCGGCGGCGACGATCCGTTCGCTGCAGGCGAGTTCGAGGACGACGATCCGTTCGGCGCTGGCGACGAGAGCGACGAACCGGGCGTCGACGAACTGCTTGACGAGGTCGAAGACCAGCCCGCAGGAGAGAACGACGAACCCACGGCTGATGTCGACGAGCCAGCAGTAGAGGCCGAAGCGCCTGCGGGTGAGGAAGAGTCGGCGCCTGCGGGGCTCGACGATGCAGACAGCGACATCGTCGATGCGGTCTCGGAACCGGAAGCAGGCGATGTGGAAGCGGAAGCGGGCGATGGAGAAGTGGAGGCAGGCGATGTGGAAGCGGGTGACGCAGAAGTGGAAACCGGTGATGTGGAAGCGGAGAGTAGCGAACCAGAAGCGGAGACCGCCGAAGCGGAAGTCGATGCTGACGACGAGACTAGCAAAGTATCACCCGACGACATGGGCTCTCTCGACGACGAGGAACTGTTCGCGGAGGGCGAGGCGGACGAGCCGGTCGCCGAAGAAGCCGGTCTCGACGACGTCGAAGTCAGAGACGTGGACGACACCGGGGAGAGCCCCGACCTCGATCTCGAAGATCCGTTTGCGGCACCGTCTGCGGATACCGAGTCGGAGCCAGCGGCTCCGCTGGACGCCGAAGACGATGCTGAGTCCGCTGTAGATGCCGGAACTGACGATACGGAAGTCAGCGAGGCAGGATCGTTCGGCGATCTCGACTTCGGCGATCCGGCCGATCCCGAAGCGGAACCGGAAGAGCTAGACGATGGCGGCTTCGGCTCCGCCGACGAACTCGATCTGTCGATGGATCTCGAAGAAGCCGAGGACGAACCGGCAGACGCCGAAGACGAGCCAGGGGACGCCGAAGCCGACTCGGCAGACGCGTCCGCCACCGTACCGGAGACGACGGCCGAACCCGAACAGTCGTCCGAGACGGCTGCTGATGCGGACGGATCGGCGACCGCCGAGGCATCAGTCAGTACGGAGCCGTCGGACGAAGCCGTCGAAGCGTCGGTCGAGTCCGTCGATCTGGATTCGGATGCCGACGCGGAAGAGGGCCCGCCGACCGAGATCACGGAGGCGGTCAAGGCCGACGACGCGACGGCCGACTACTCACAGCCGTCGGCCGCCGCAGGCACGGCCGTCGATACCGAAACGGTCCAGTCAGTGCGAGTCGACGTGGATCAGGTCGATCAGCTAATGAACCTCGTCGAGGGCCTCGTCTCGACGCGGGCGCGACTGCGACGCGCGGTCGACGCCGAGGAATCCCGCCGGGTCATCGACAGCGAAGTGGACGAACTGGACGCACTCACCTCCGAGCTACAGGATACGGTGATGGACGTCCGACTCGTTCCGCTGCAGAAGGTCGTCAACAAACTCCCACGCCTCGTCCGGGACATCTCCCGCGATCAGGACAAGCGCGTCACGCTCGATATGGAGGGCGAAGACGTGGAAGTCGACCGGTCGATCCTCGACGAGATCGGCGATCCGCTGATGCATATCGTCCGCAACGCTATCGACCACGGTATCGAACCGCCCGAGGAACGGGAAGACGCAGGCAAAGAGCCGAGCGGCACGATCGAACTCAGCGCCTGGCGCGAACGCGATCAAGTCGTCATCGAAATCGAGGACGACGGTCGCGGGATCGATGCCGACGAACTGGGTGACTCGGCAGTCGAGCAGGGAATCATCGGACGTGACGACCTGCTCGCGATGGAGGAGTCGGATATCTACGAACTCGTCTTCCATCCCGGCTTCTCGACGAGCGAGGAGGTAACCGACGTCAGCGGCCGCGGCGTCGGGATGGATGTCGTCGCCAGCACCATCGAGAGCCTCGACGGCGACGTCGGTATCGAGAGCGACCCCGGCGAGGGTACGACAGTCCGGATCGAGGTGCCGATCTCGCTCGCTATCGCCGACGTGCTGTTCGTCGAATCCGGTGGCGAGGAGTACGGCATCCCGACGCGGGTCGTCAGCGAGATCGGTCCGTCGGGATCGGTGTCGGTCGAAGACGGCCGCGAGGTCGTCACACGCGGCGAGACGGCCTATCCGCTGATCCGGCTGGACGAAGCCCTGGACACGCCCGAGCGCGGGCAGAACGGGGACGGGATGCTTGTACAGGTACGCGACGATGTCCGGCCGGTAGCGGTCCACTGTGATCGCGTCCGCGGACAGCAAGAAGTCGTTGTCAAACCGTTCGAGGGGTTCATCGGAAACATTCCCGGCCTCAGTGGCGCGACCGTGCTCGGGGAGGGCGACGTGGTGAACATTCTCGACGTCGAAACACTATGAGATACAGGTGACATTATGACTTTAATGGTCGACATTCGGAAGTTGAGCTTCATTAACGAGATGGCCAAGGTCGGGACCAACGGCGTGGCCGACAACATGGGCAAGCTGACCGGTGAGGACGCGAAGATGGAGGTCACGAAGACGAACTTCATCGACGTGGATGACCTCACCTCACAGCTCGACGAGGACAAGCGGGTCGGCGTCCGAGTCCGGCTCATGGAGCCGCCACACGGTCACATCCTTATCCTGTTCCCCGAGCAAAGCGCAAAGAAGATCACGGCGCTCATGCTGAACGACATGGTCGACGACATGTCGTCGGTCTCGGGCGAGATGGCTCGAAGCGCCGTCGAAGAGCTGGTAACATGATGGCCAGCGGCTTCATCGACGGCTGGGCCGACGTACTGGGCACCACTATCGACATCGCCACTCCACAACTGGTGTACGCACCGGCCGCGGAGATCGTCGGACGGACGGCGAGTCTCGGCGAGGAGGATCTGGCGCTTTTCTTCGACTCCAGTCTCAATGTACCGAGTTACGAGATCGAAGCCGAGATCTACGCCTTCCCCGATCTCCAGGAGTTCGTCGAGATGGTCAACAGCATCGAAACGTCTTACTCGTAATCCCTATGAAACTCGACGTAACAGCACTTGGAACGTTCTATCAGATGGCTCAGGAGGGTGCCGGACTCGCGGCGGGGCGTCTGACCCGTATGACTGACGTAGATACCCGCGTGGGAGTGACGAAACTCAACTTCATGCGAGGCTCCGATATTCGCTCGGAACTCGGCGATGGCGTCCGAAAAGTCGGCGTTCGCGTCGAACTAACGGGCGCTCTCAAAGGGCACGCCGTCATCGCCTTCGACCGCGAGAGTGCGGCACATCTCGTCCAGACGCTACAGCCCTCCGCCGGCGACGGATCGCCACCTGGGGATCCGGACGCGGAGTTCGACGAGATGAACCGAAGCGCGATTACGGAAGTCGGCCAGATCATGCACAGCGGCTTCATCGACGGCTGGGCCGACGTGCTCGGCAGCGCAATCGACGTCTCGACGCCGGAGTACGTGGACGGCAATTCGGCCGAACCGTTTCTCGACGGCGTCGACACGGCGCCGGGGACGGACGATCTGGCACTGCTCTTTCAGAGCCAGATCGAAGCGATCGATACCGAGATCGAGTTCAGGTACTACCTGTTCCCCGGTCACGACTCGATGGAAGACGTTCTCGACCAGCAGGGTGTATCGAGCGACGACGGTATCGAGTACGACAAACTGGCCGGCTTCGACCGACTCGCACAGCGCGGCGCGGACGAGGTCGCCTCGAACGTCTCGACGATGACCGGGATCGATACCGACGTCGAGATCCGACGGCTCAACTTCGTCCCGCTGGAGGTACTGCCCGAGGAGATCGACGACGAGATGCTGGTCGGCGTCGCCTTCGAGTTCGATGGCGTGCCGAGCGGCTATCTCCTGTTCCTGTTCGACGAGGCGTCGGCCCGCGAGGTAGTTACTGCGATGCTACCGACGGCTCCGGACGACGAGTTCGACGCCATGGGCCAGAGCGCCATCAAGGAACTTGGCAACATCATGGCCAGTGGCTTCCTCGACGGCTGGGCGAACGTCCTCGACACGACGATAGATCACTCGCCGCCGGAGTACAACCACGATATGGGTGCGGCCGTCATCGATCCCGTCGTAATCCAACTGGGCGAGGAACAGGAGTACGCGTTCGTCTTCGACACCTCGGTCCAGGCTGCCGACCGAGAGTTCGACTGTAACATCTATGCGATCCCGAACGAATCCGACCTCGAACGGGCGATCAACGACCTGCCGATGGATCGGATCGAGGAAGTGCCGACGAAAGCAGAGATCGAAGAGGTAGAGACGGACTCATGAAGACGTATGGAAGCGAACCTGGTGCGCCCGAACCGGATCCCGTCCGGGTCGGCATCTCCGAGTTCGAGATCAGCGACAGCGGCCAGCGGCTCAAGTCCTACGGCCTGGGCTCGTGTGTTGCGGTCGCGCTGTACGACGACCAGTCCGCAGTCGGCGGGCTTGCCCACGTCATGTTGCCGGACGGCGACGAGAACGACGACATGAGCGAGCGAAAGCCCGGCAAGTTCGCCGATACGGCGATCCGGGCGATGCTCCGACAGATGGTCGAGACCGGCGCGAGCTACACCGACGTCGAGGCGAAACTCGCGGGCGGCGGCGACATGTTCGAGTTCGAGAGCTTCGGCGACGGCGTCGGGCAGCGAAACGTCGTCGCGGCACAGGAAGAACTCGACAAACTCGGGGTCCCAGTCGTCGCCGAAGAGGTCGGTGGACAGGAGGAGGACTGTCGAGTTCGATACCGGAACGGGCGTGCTCTCGATCCGGACGGCGGACGGCGAAGGAACGATCGAGGAACTGTGAGTCGTGACGAAACGACCGGTTTCGAGGCGCTAACGACGTTCGTCGAGGCGCATCTCGACTTTGCGACGAGCCACTACAACGATAGCTACCTCGACCGGCGCTTTTCTTCTCGGCTTCGACGTACCCGTTCGGACGACTACGAGGAGTATCTGGACCTGGTCCGCGAGGACTCGGACGAGCAGGAGGCGTTACTCGACGCCCTATCGATCAACGTCACCGGCTTCTTCCGCAACCCGGACGTCTGGGAGGGGATCCGATCGGTGCTGCGGACACTCAGCGACGAACAGGAACGGATCCATGTCTGGAGCGCGGCCTGTGCCGACGGCCGAGAGCCGTACTCGCTGGCGATGCTCGCGCTCGACGACCCGCGGACGGCCGGTGACAAACTCTCGGTTCTCGCGACCGACATCAGCGATCCGGCGCTCGAAACGGCCCGCGAAGGCCTCTACGAGAGCACCCGAACGATCGATATCGGCGACCAACTCACGTTCCTCTCGAACTACCACCGCTACATCGACCAGTCTGGCGACCAGTTCACGGTACGTGATCCAGTCAGAGAGATGGTCTCCTTCGAGAATCACGACCTTATCAACGATGGCGCGAAATCCGGGTTCGATCTGGTTGTCTGCCGGAACCTCTTCATCTACATCGACAACGGCTACAAGGAAGAAATGCTGGAGACGATTTCCGAGTCGCTCCGGCCGGGCGGCTACCTGGTCATCGGCAAAGCGGAAACGATCCCACCGAACCTGAAGTCCGATTTCACGATTCTCGATGGGCGGATGCGGATCTACCAACGAGAATAGCGAGACGCCACGCGTCTCGAATATGTGAGCGGCGAATGCCGCGAGAAGCGAGACGTTATACGACTCGAAACGACGTGCCCCCTCAGAAGGCGTCTCGAACTGCTTTTTCGTCGTCGAACGCCGATAGCGCGAGACCGAGTTTGATCCGGGCTTTCCAGGGTGGGAGATCGCCCGCCGGAATCGCGCCGTGTTCGTGAAGCGTGTAACTGCCCCCGCGGTCGCCATACTTCGCCGCAACCTCGCCCCGGTAGCACCGCGTTGCGAGAACGATGGGTAGTCCCCGATTGATCGCTTCGCCAACGGTATCGCCGAGACGTCGTGACGTATTCCCGATTCCGCTTCCCGCAAGGACGACGCCGCCGACGCCGTCGACGATTGCGTGCCGGAGCAGTGTGTCCTCAACGTCCAGTCCACTGTGAAGCGTCTTGACCGTCTTCGTGAGTTCCGTGGTCGGCAACGTCACCGACTCGCTTCGTGGGGGGCGGCGGAGCGAGATGCCATCGGCGGTCAGTTCCGCGACCGATCCGGCCGCGGGCGAGGAGTAGGCGTCAGGCGCACTGGCGTGGGATTTGGTCACCCATCGGGCGGCGTGGACGGTGTCGTTAAAGGCGACATAGACCCCCGTCTCGAAGCGTTCGTCGGCCACCGTCCTGATCGCGGCCAGCAGGTTGGCAGGGCCGTCCGGGCTCACCGCGTCGGCCGGCCGCTGTGCGCCGGTGAACACGACCGGGATGTCGGTGTCGAGAACGAGGTCCAGATAGTACGCCGATTCCTCCATCGTGTCCGTGCCGTGGGTGACGACGACGCCGTCGATACCCTCGTCCTCAGCGCGTTCGACTGCCCGCGCGAGGTCGGCGACCTGATCGAAGCCCAGATGAAAGCTCAGTTCGTCACAGACACGCTCGACATCGACGTCTGCGTACGACTCGATCTCGCCGACGGCATCGACAAGGTCCTCGCCGGTCAGGGTTGGAGTGGCACCGGCCTCTCCCGCTGTTGCCGCGATCGTGCCACCGGTCGCGAGCACGCGAATCTGTGGGTTCATAGCTACAGATGATCGTTGACGGCGTTAGGATGTGTCGATCAGCGGTTAGCCGCCGTCGGGCTTGTCGACCGTCTGATCGAATCGGAACGCCTCTTCGGCAGCCGACTCGTCGGGATCGTCATCCGGATCGCAGCGCCAGCATCCGGTTCGTCGGAACCAGTTGGTGGTATCTGAGTCGGATCCTCCTCCACGTCCGTCGGCGAGGGGATATGAGCCCCGTCAGCAGCGTCTGTATCGAAGCGGTCGAGCGCTTCGGATAGCTGTGCGGCCTGGCTCGCCAGCTCCGAGGCAGATCCTGAAACCTCCGTGAGTGCGGTGGTCTGCTGTTCGGCGGCGGCGGCGACGTTCTCGGATTCGGCGGTCGTTTCCTCGGAAATCGTCGCTGCTTCGTCGACCATCGCGACGACCTGCTGGGTCGAGGCGGCCTGCTGTTCGGTCGCCGCAGAGATCTCTTGGACGCCCGTGTTCGTCTCCTGGGCGTACTCGGCGATCTCGTCGAGCGCGGCCGCCGCCCGTCGAACCGCCTCGGTGTGGTCAGTGATCTCCGCGCTCGTCGTGCGAACCTCCTCGGCGGTGTCATCGGTCTGGGCCTTGATCCGTTCGAGGCGATCCTCGATGTCTTCGGCGGCCTCTTTGGTTTCTGCGGATAGCTCCTTGACCTCCTCGGCGACGACGGCGAAGCCGTCCTCGGAGTCGCCAGAGCGGGAGGCCTCGATGTTGGCGTTCAGCGCGAGCATGTTCGTCTGTTCTGCGATCTCGGCGATGAAGTCCAGTAGCTCGTCGATCTGGGCGACCTCCTGTTGGAGTGCCTCGATCTCGTCGACTGCTTCCTTGCTTCCGGCTTCGATCCGGTTCATCCCCTCGATCGCCTGCTGGGCGGCTTTGCGACCCTCGCGGCCGGTTTCGGCGGTCCGTTCGGCGATGTCGGCGACCTCGTTCGACGAGGAGGCGATCTCCTCGGTCGTCGTCGAGAGGCCGCTCATCTCCTGGCTCACCGACTGCAGGGAGTCGTTCTGGCGCTCCGCGCCGTCGGAAATCTCCTGGATTGATTCGGTGACCTGTTCGCTCGCTCCGCGGACCTCCTCGCTGGAGGCGGTCACTTCCTCGCTGGCGGTCGCGACCTCGCTTGCGAACCGTTTGAGCTGTTGGACGGTTGCCTCGATCTCGTCGAGCATCGCGTTGAAGTCCTCGCCGATGCCACGCATCTGCTCGTTATCGGCGTCGACCGTGGCTCTGACCGAGAGGTCCCCGTCCGCGGCTTGGCCCATCACGGCACAGTACTCCTCGGCGGACGCTTCGAGATCCTGATTGATCCGCTGGACGCGTTCCCGCTCGGATTCGGCCTCCTCGCGGGCCTGCTGGGCGTCGCGTATCTGCTCTCTGAGCGCGTCGCGCATGTTAGCAAACCCGTCGTAGAGTCGACCGATGTTGTCGATCCGCGTCGTCTCGAAGTCGACGTCGAGGTCGCCGGCCTCCATCGCCTCCGTCTTGGCAGTCAGCCGATCGATCGATCGAGCCGTGTTGCGCCCGAGCACCGCGCCGATCAGGCCGACAAGGAGCACTCCACCTGCCGTGGCGTAGGTTCCCCACGTCGAGACTGCGTCGACGAAGCCGTACGCATTACTTTCGGGCTGGTGGACGAGCACAACCCAGTCGGTATTCTCGACCTGCTGGTAGCCGACGACGTAGCCCTCTTCGGGGAAGCCGTATGCCTCGCCGGCGAGCACGCCGGTCGGTGATTCGTTGATATGATCGACAGACGGGTTTCCGGGGCCGGCCTCACGCGCCGCCGATCCCAGATCACCGTGGCCGTCGTACGCCGTCAGGAACGCCGACCCGTCCTCCCCGAAGCCGGCGTCATCGAGCATGACGTCGTCGCCGCCGTCGAGGACGAGCGTCGTCCTGTCGTCGTCGGCGCTCTGGAAGTTCGGCGAGTACTCTGCCAGGTTTATCGTCACGACTATCGCGTGGTTCGGATCGTCGACGACCTGACGCATGTACGTCATCGCCGCCATACCGTCGTCAGTTCGATACGGATCGGTCCGATAGGCCTGTTCGCGCGGAACGTCCGGCAGTTGTGCGCGGTCATCTTCGGGTACTTCCAGCGCATCTACGGGCTGACCGGCCAGTCCCGTCGAACTTGCGACTACCTGGCCCTCCTGGACGTCCACGTAGTGGATGCCAGCGACGTAGTCCTCCTCGTTGCGGCCATTGAACGCGACGTTCCAGCGTTCCACGTACGGTTGTATCCGTTCGACATTGCCCGACCGGATGATTGCCGACTCGGTCAGCATCCCCGTGACCAGCCGTTGTTTATCATCCCAGGATTCGAGGGCCGCCGCTTCCTGTTCGGCCATGTTGGCGTACTCCTCCTCGACGTTATCCTCGACGCCTGCCTCGATTTCTGCGGTTGCGACGAACCCGATCGAGGCCACCGACAGGCCAAGGATGAGCAGTGCAATACCGAACTTTACTGTGTACCGCCGCCGGATGAAGTCCGGAACGACGTATCGTAATCCCCCTAACATATTTTCTCTGTTAATACAAACCCATTTATGATTTTCGCCCGTTATCAGGATGGATAACTCGTTTGAAACCCTTCGCTGAAACGAGGAGCAGCACCCACGAGAGAGGAGTCGGAGAGGGCTCAAGCGGTAGTAATGAGGAAACCACGAGGTAGTTCGTATACGTTTCCTGGACCGGGAGTTGCCTGCTACTCCTCGAATCAGCCAGTTGGTAACGTTTAACCTCCGGCGAGCAGAATCGACGAGCAAGATGACACCACCGCTTTCGACGCCCGGCCCGACCGTAGGGGTCGTGGGAGGGGGACAACTCGGTAGAATGCTCGGCGAGGCGGCCGGACCGCTCGGTATCGAGGTAGTCGTCCTCGATCCGACGCCGGACTGCCCAGCGTCACCCGTCGTGAAAGATCAAATCGTCGGGGGCTTCGACGACGAGGAGACAGTCCGAGAACTGGCCGAACGCGCTGACTTCCTCACCTTCGAGATCGAACTGGCCGACCCCGACCTGCTCGAACGCGTCAAGTCGGACTTCGACGTGCCGGTCCATCCCTCCCCGGAGACGCTCCGGATGATCCAGGACAAGCTTGGGCAGAAAGACGCGCTGGCCGACGCAGGCATCCCAGTCCCCGAGTATCGCGCGGTCGACGATGCCGCGGAGCTACGGAACGCACTCGACGAGTTCGGCACGCCAGCGATGGTCAAGGCTCGCGAGGGGGCTACGATGGCCGTGGCAACGCACCGATCGAATCACCGGACGAGGCAGAAGCAGTCCTCGATTCCGTGGGCGGGTCGGCAATGGTCGAGGAGTTTGTCGAGTTCGAGCGCGAACTCTCCGTGATCGGCGTCAAAGGTGAGGACGGTATCTCGACGTTCACGACCGGTGAGAACATCCACCGCGAAGAGATCCTTCGCGAGACGGTCGTCCCCGCCCGCGCGTCCGAGGACGTCCTGGAGCAGGCACGGTCAGTCGCCCGTGACGTTCTCGACCTGATGGATGGCCGGGGGTCTACGGCATCGAACTGTTCGAGACGAGCGAGCAGGATGCCGGTTCGGAAGCGTCGAGCGGTGATAGCGCGCGAGACGGCGATATTCTCGTCAACGAAATCGCGCCACGACCGCACAACTCGGGGCACTGGACCATCGAGGGCGCGGTCGCCTCGCAGTTCGAACAGCACGTCCGGGCGGTCACCGGGCGACCGCTCGGATCGACCGAACAGCGCGATCCCACGGTGATGACGAACATCCTCGGCGATGTCGAGAAAACACAGCCAGCCGAGTTACGGGAGCTCGACGAAGTGTTATCGACGCCGCGGGCGGCGCTGCACTGGTACGGCAAGCGGGACGTTCGGCCGCTCCGGAAGATGGGCCACATTACGCTGACCGGTCCGGACGACGACCTCGACACGCTACTGGTTCGCGCGCGAGAACTCCGAGATGCGGTGACGTTCACCGACGACTGACGGCAGTTCCTCCCGGTATCCCTACGGACCGTTCCAAAACACACATTGGACCCTCCTGCGTCGATATACCTAATGGTAGACCAAGTCGAGAAGCTAATCGAGCAGTTAGAGGCACAGGCGACACAGGACCGCGACCCGGAGACAACGCCGGATATCGGGATTGTCATGGGAAGCGATTCCGACCTCGACGTGATGGCCGGCAGCGAGGAGGGGCGAGCGGGGGCGTACGACGCCTTCGTAGAGGAACTTGGCTTCGAGGAGCAGACCGATTTCGAGAACCCGCCAGAGAGCCGCTTCACGTTCGAGACCTTCGTCGTCTCCGCCCACCGAACGCCCGAGTTGATGTACGCGTATGCCGAGACGGCCGCGGATCGCGGCATCGAGGTCATCATCGCGGGTGCGGGCGGGAAATCCGCTGACCTGCCGAACATGACGGCGTCGATCGCCTACCCGCTTCCTGTCATCGGCGTCCCAGTCCAGGAGAAGTCGGTCGACTCGGTGATCGGGATGCCCACCGGCGCGCCGCTGGTAGCTGTCGACGCGGGGAAGTCGTTCAACGCCGCGCTGTCGGCAACGCAGATCCTCGCCCGCGAGCACGAGGAACTGCGCGAGCGCCTGATAGAGTATCACGAGGAGCTACAGGCAGCAGTCGGCGACGTCTCCACTGACCTCCACGAACTCGGCACACCCGGATTTCGTAACCGCGAGGAATAGGCCCCCGAGACGGCCGTCATGACGGTAGAATCGCAAGAATCAACCCTTATATGGGTGGGTTCCCAACTCTCGCACGTTACGGAGAATACGGTATGTCATGGATCGCAGTTGGCGCGTTGGCGTTGGTTGCAATCGTGATCCCGCAGCGATGATGGCGGCGTCGTGGTTGCTCCGACCCAGCGTGCCAGAAGACAGTAAGCGCGCCACCTACGAGAGCGGTGAGGTGCCGACCGGCGGGACGCGCATCCGGTTCAACATCCAGTACTACATGGTCGCACTCCTGTTTGTCGTCTTCGACGTCGAGACCGTGCTCATCTTCCCCTGGGCTGTTGTGTACACGGATGCGATCGGACTGGTCGGGCAGGGGCAGCCCTGGCTCCGATGCTCGTGTTCGTCGGCATCCTCGTCGTCGGACTCGCGTGGGCGTGGCGCAGTGGCGTAGTTGAGTGGGCACGCAGTTCCCGCGTACAAGAACGGACCAAACGGATAGAACAATGAGTAGTGACAATCCACGGGATGCGATTACGGAAAGCACAGCCCCGATAACAGACACGCGCGAGTCAAGATCCGGTCCCGGTGCCGACGACCGGTTCAACTCGAAGCTCCGAGAGGCGTTCGGTGCGTCACCGTTCATCCTTACGAAGTTCGATAGTTTCATGAACTGGGTCCGCGGCTCCTCTATGTTCATGCTGCAGTTCGGGATCGCGTGTTGTAGCATCGAGATGATGCACACCTACGCGGTCAAACACGACCTGGACCGCTTTGGCTCGGGCGTACCCCGGGCGTCGCCGCGCCAGGCCGACGTGATCATCGTTCCCGGGACGATCGTCTCCAAGTTCGCCCCGCGGATGAAGCGCGTCTACGACCAGATGCCGGAGCCGAAGTTCGTCGTCGGGATGGGTTCGTGTACGATCTCCGGCGGTCCGTTCCAGGAAGGCTACAACGTCGTCAAGGGAGCCGAGGAGGTCATCCCGGTAGACATCCATATCCCCGGCTGTCCTCCCCGTCCAGAAGCGCTCGTCTACGGCGTTGTCAAACTCCAGGAGCGCGTCGCCAACGGGGAGACCGCACCGGTGACGGTCAAACCGTACGAACTCCAGCAGTTCAACGACCTCGAACAAGACGAGGTCGTCGACAAACTGGCAGACCAGATCGACGAGGAAGATCTCGTCATGCGGTACAACTGGGCTGATTCGCCATGAGCAAACAGGAAAAACCCGTACCGGCCGACATCGGCGTCGACGAGTCCGGCGAGGTCGACTACGACGAAATCGAGGCGCTACTCGGCGACCTCGTCCTCGACCGCGAGGAACATATCAACGCCGAGGGCTTCGTCATCCGCCCCGACGAGGTGCAGGAAGCGCTCTTCCGACTCCGCGACGAAGCGGAGTTCGATCATCTCTCGTGTGTCACCTCACAGCAGTACGAGGACCGTTTCGAGTCGATCTACCACCTCAAAAAGTACGAGGACCCCACGCAGGAGGTCAGCGTCGTCGTCCCGACCACTACTGACAACCCGGTGAGCCAGAGCGCGGAACCAGTTTACCGGACCGCGGAGTGGCACGAGCGCGAAGCCTACGACCTCATGGGAATCGAGTACGAGGGGCACCCGGATCTCCGACGTATTCTCCTTCCCGAAACCTGGCAGGGGCATCCCCTCCGCAACGAGTATGATCAGGACCGACCACAGATCGTCTCGCTGACCGAACACGCCAACCCGCTACAGGACGACCACCGCGGTAACGAGGAGCAGTCGGACACGATGTTTCTCAACATCGGTCCGCACCACCCAGCGACCCACGGTGTGTTGCACCTGAAGACGGTCCTCGACGGCGAACAGGTCGCCGACGTCGAACCCGACATTGGCTATCTCCATCGCTGCGAGGAGCAGATGTGCGAGCAGGGAACCTATCGCCACCAGATCATGCCGTATCCCGACCGCTGGGACTACATCTCGGCCGGTCTGCTCAACGAGTGGGCGTATGCCCGCGCGGCAGAGGATCTGGCTGATCTCGACGTCCCGGAGTATGCACAGATCATCCGCACGATGGGTGCGGAGATGTGCCGGATCGCCTCACATATGCTCGCGCTGGCGACGTTCGCTCTGGACATCAACGGCGACTTCACGGCGACGTTCATGTACGCGATCCAGGACCGCGAGCGAGTGCAGAACCTGCTCGAGGACCTGACCGGCCAGCGACTGATGTTCAACTACTTCCGGCTGGGTGGGGTCGCATGGGATCTGCCCGAACCCCGCGAGGAGTTCTTCGAGAAGACGCGGGACTTCCTCGACGACCTGCCCGAATCCGTCGCGGAGTATCACAACCTGCTGACCAATAACGAGGTCCTACAGGCTCGAACGATCGATACTGGCGTCCTTAACCACGACGTCGCAAAGCAGTACGGGGCAACTGGCCCCGTCGCTCGTGGCTCCGGCGTCGACTACGACATCCGTCGTGACGACCCCTACGGATACTACGACGAACTCGACTGGGACGTCGTTACCGAAGACGGCTGTGACAACTTCTCGCGCCTGCTCGTCCGGATGCAGGAAGTCGAGGAGTCCGCAAAGATCATCGACCAGTGTGTCGACCTGCTCGAGGACTGGCCCGAGGAGGACCGCACGATCCAGAGCAACGTCCCGCGCACCCTCAAGCCGGACGCTGATACCGAAATCTACCGGTCCGTCGAAGGTGCGAAGGGCGAACTCGGCATCTACATCCGTGCGGACGGCACAGACAAGCCGGGACGGTTCAAGATCCGTAGCCCGTGTTTCTCCAACCTGCAGCCGCTACCGGAGATGTCCGAAGGGGGCTACATTGCCGACCTCGTCGCCACGCTCGGTAGCCTCGACATCGTGCTCGGCGAGGTGGACCGATGATATCGGGACCACTGCAGACTGAAGTCTCGTTGATGCCCGACCAGCTCGCGGACCTGCTGGGTCTCGACGCGCTGGGAATCGCCGGCGACTTCGTCGGCGCGCTGATCGCCGCGGCACTGGTCGCGACGATCATGCTGACTAACGCCGCGCTCGCAGGCCCGTGGGCAAAGCGGAAGATCACCGCCGCGTTCACGGACCGGATCGCGGTCAACCGTGTGGGCCCGTTCGGGCTGTTCATTATCATCGCCGACGCAGTCCGCCTGCTATCGAAAGAGCTCATTATCCCGGAGGGCGCTGACCGGCCAGCCTACGACATCGGCCCGCTGCTGGTCGTTCTCTCCGCACTGGGTGGGTTCGCCGTGATCCCGCTCGGCTCGCTCGGCCCGCTCAACTTCCAGCTTGCAGATCCGGAGATCGGGCTGGTCTACGTGTTCGCCGTGGCGTCCATCGCCAGTCTCGGACTGGTGATGTGTGGCTACGCGTCGGACAACAAATACTCGATGCTGGGCGGTCTGCGCGCGGTCGCGCAGAACCTCGCCTACGAGATCCCACTGATCGTCACCGCGATGTCGGTCGTGATCTTCGCAGGCACACTCCAGCTTTCCGAAATCGTCGCCGCACAACAGGAGACGCTCGTGACGGTCGCCGGCGTGGCGATCCCGACGTGGTTCGCATTCGTGAACCCCTTTGCGTTCGTCCTGTTCCTCACGGCGAACCTCGCCGAAGTCGGCCGGAACCCGTTCGATACGCCCGAAGCCCCGACCGAGATCGTCGCGGGATACCAGACTGAGTACTCTTCGGTCTACTTCGTATTGATCTATCTCGGTGAGTTCCTGCACATCTTCCTCGGCGGTGCGATCATCGCCGTAGTCTTCCTTGGTGGGGCATCCGGTCCGGTACTACCGGGGCTCCTCTGGATGATCATCAAGATGTGGGCGGTGTTCCTGTTCACGCAGTGGGCCCGCTCGGCGATCCCGCGAGTGCGGATCGACCAACTTATCGAAATCGGCTGGAAGGGACTACTGGTCCTTTCCTTCGCGAACCTGATCCTCACGGCAGTGATCGTGGGGGTGCTAACAGTATGATCGGAATCATGAAATCGATGGCGACGACGATGAAACACGCTCTCGACGGCAACACGTTCACCGTCGAGTATCCCGACGAAGCGCCGGAAGTGAGTCCGCGATTCCGCGGCGTTCACAAGTTCAGTCAGGAGCGGTGCATCTGGTGTCGGCAGTGCGAGAACGTCTGCCCGAACGACACGATCCAGATCGTCACCGACGACAAGCGCAACGGCGAGCAGTACAACCTCCACATCGGTCAGTGTATCTACTGCCGACTCTGCGAGGAGGTCTGCCCCGTCGACGCCATCCTGCTGACCCAGAACTTCGAGTTCACCGGCGACACGAAAGACGACCTCGTCTACAACAAGGAGCAGTTGAAGTCCGTCCCGTGGTACAAGGACATCGATCCGCTCAACTCGCGCGAACCCGACCGTGATGCGTGGATCGGCGAGGGCGAAGGCGAAGCGGACTACCAGTAACTCGTTGTACCGGCCGCGAACGACGTGAGCGGGCGGCCTTTTGGCCCAGATTTTTCGGTGAGTGGTGGCTGAGCACAGCGAAGCCATCCCGAAGAGAAAAAGGTGGCGGCCCGAGGGCGAAGGCGAAGCGGACTACCAGTAACTCGTTGTACCGGCCGCGAACGACGTGAGCGGGCGGCCTTTTTGGCCCAGATTTTTCGGTGAGTGGTGGCTGAGCACAGCGAAGCCATCCCGAAGAGAAAAAGGTGGCGGCCCGAGGGCGAAGGCGAAGCGGACTACCAGTAACTCGTTGTACCGGCCGCGAACGACGTGAGCGGGCGGCCTTTTTGGCCCAGATTTTTCGGTGAGTGGTGGCTGAGCACAGCGAAGCCATCCCGAAGAGAAAAGGTGGCGGCCCGAGGGCGAAGGCGAAGCGGACTACCAGTAAATCGTTGTACCGACCGCGAACGGAGTGAGCGGGCGGCCTTTTTGGCCCAGATTTTTCGGTGAGTGGTGGCTGAGCACAGCGAAGCCATCCCGAAGCGAAAAAGGTGGCGGCCCGAGGGTGAAGGCGAAGCGGACTACCAGTAACTCGTTGTACCGGCCGCGAACGACGTGAGCGGGCGGCCTTTTTGGCCCAGATTTTTCGAGGAGCGGTTCGCGAGCGATTTCGTGACGGACCGAACCGCGCCATTATATCCAATTTCTGGGACGAATTGTTCTGCACGGGGTATTTTGTGATAGCATGCGGCTATCTACGGGTGTGTGGATCTAGGAACGCGGTCAAATCCGCCGTTTTGACGGAACAGTCTCGAAATCTTCAAAGGGTATCCACAACGAGGAGATACTAATGGCACTTGAACACATCGCGTTTGCGCTGTTTGCATTCGTTACGCTTGCGAGCAGCGCCGGGGCCGTGCTGGTGCGGGATGTCTGGCACGCCGCACTACTGCTCGGCGTCGCGCTGACCAGCGTCGCGGCGCACTACGTGATGCTGCAAGCGGAGTTCCTTGCAGTGATCCAGATTCTCGTCTACATTGGCGGGGTTCTGGTCCTCATCACGTTCGGCGTGATGCTGACACGTGGCGGCGAAACACCCGAGGAGGTGGTTCAGTATGGTAGCTGAATCACGTCGCTTCTTCATGGGGGGTACCGATGAGTAGACCGCGGCTTCGCCTGGGCAGACATCTACTGCCGGGTGTGATCGCCATCGCGCTCTTCGGTGTGATGGCGTCGGTGTTTCTCACGGCGTCGATCGGCGACCCGGCCGGGTTCGGCGACGCATCAGTGATGGAGAGTCTGGGTTTCGCGCTACTCGACATTGCGAACGTTGAGGGAACGATCCCGACCGAGGGCTTCCTCGCCGCGTTCATCATCATCGCACTCGCGCTCGACGCGGCACTTGACGGATCGATCATGCTCGCGCGGCGCGAGGAGGGCGACGAAACTGGCGTGCGGGCTGACGGTGGCGACATGCAGGGGGTGACGACGAATGACCGTTGGGACAGAGCTCTATCTGCTCCTCTCGGCAGGAATGTTCTGTATTGGCCTGTTCGGCGTTCTGACGCGCCGGAACGCCATCATGTTCCTCGTCTCCGTCGAACTAATGTTGAACGCCGCGAACATCAATCTGGTCGCGTTCTCGTTCTTTTACGGTAACGTCACCGGACAGGTGTTCGCCCTGTTCACCATCGGTCTGGCGGCCGCAGAGGTGGCGATCGGTATCGGTATCATTCTGGTACTGGTGCGGAACTACGGCGACGTGGACGTCGAGAACGCAACGACAATGAGGTGGTAACAGATGGCGATATTCTGAAATCTCACCGGCGATTGCGCTGCTGCCGTTCGTATCGTTCCTGCTCGCGCTCGTCGCGGGCAAGTATATGCCGAAGAAGGGGGCGATCGGCGGCATCGTCGCGACCGGTGGTTCGCTTGTCCTCTCGGTGCTGGCGGTCATCGCTGTCGCGGGCGGTAGCGAGTACCAGCACACCTACTGGATGTGGACCGACTCCGCGCCGATCGATCTGAGCTTCGGGATCCTAATCGATCCCCTGTCGTCCCTGATGCTCGTGATAGTCTCGCTGGTCGCCTTCCTCGTCCATATCTTCAGTCTCGGGTATATGAACGCCGAGGGCGAGACCGGCCTGCCGCGCTACTACGCCGAACTCGGTCTCTTTACGTTCAGTATGCTCGCGTTCGTCTACGCGGACAATCTGCTGATGGCCTTCATGTTCTTCGAACTCGTTGGCCTCTGTTCGTATCTGCTGATCGGCTTCTGGTTCCGCACCGACAGTGCAGCGAGCGCCGCAAAGAAGGCGTTCCTGGTGACGCGATTCGGTGACTACTTCTTCCTCATCGGCGTCGTCGGCATCCTCGCCACCTTCGGGACGGCGCAGTTCGCGTCCGTAGGCGGCACGGAGTCGTTCGCCGCGGTGGCCGAATCGTCTCTCTCCGATTCAAGCGCCGCCCTGTGGATCCCTGATGCTGTGAGCGCACAGCAGTGGATCACGGGCCTCGGTCTGCTCGTTCTGGGCGGCGTGATCGGCAAGTCCGCACAGTTCCCGCTACACACCTGGCTTCCCGACGCGATGGAAGGTCCGACGACGGTCTCGGCGCTCATCCACGCAGCGACGATGGTCGCGGCCGGCGTCTATCTCGTCGCGCGGATGTTCGCGTTCTACGCGCTTAGCCCGACCGCACTGGGGATCATCGCCTTTGTCGGTGGCTTTACTGCACTCTTCGCGGCGACGATGGGGAGTGTGAAAAACGACGTCAAGCAGGTACTGGCGTACTCGACGATCAGCCAGTACGGCTACATGATGCTCGGTCTGGGCGTCGGCGGCTACGTCGCCGGCGTCTTCCACCTGATGAACCACGCGTTCTTCAAAGCGCTCCTGTTCCTGGGTGCCGGTGCGGTCATCATCCTGATGCACCACGAACAGGATATGTGGAAGATGGGCGGTCTGAAGGACAAAGCGCCTGTCGTCTACTACACGTTCCTCGCGGGCGCGCTCGCGCTTGCAGGAATCATCCCGTTCTCGGGCTTCTGGTCGAAAGACGAAATCCTCTTCGACGCGATCATTCTGGGACTCGACGATCCGGTGTTCCTCATGGCATACGCGATGGGGTTAACAGCCGTCTTCTTCACCGGCTTCTACACCTTCCGGATGGTCTTTCTCACGTTCCACGGTGAACCGCGCTCCGAAGCGGCCAGGGATCCCCACTCGGTCGGTTGGGCAGTCAAGGTCCCGCTGATCACGCTCGGCGCGCTCGCGACGGTGGCCGGCGTGGCGAACCTTGCCCCGGTCGAAAAGCTAACCGGGATCGGCAATGCGACGCTCCTGACCGACTGGCTCGACGGCGAGTACGGTGGCTACGACGCCCTGACCTACCACCAGTACACCGACACGGCGGGCCTCGGCTACGAGTACATCGCCGGGTCCGAGGGAACGACCGTGCTGATCGCCGGCGCCCTCGCGCTCGGACTTGCACTTGCTGGCGCTGGCCTCGCGTACTACCTGTACAACGTCCCGCGCCCCGAGCCACACGTCGAGAACCTCGGCTCTGTCCGCGATGTACTGTACAGCAACTACTACCTCGACGAGTTCCAGGTCGCACTCGCCGAGCGCGTCACGATGCCTATCGCTCGCGCCGCAAACACCTTCGACCAGAGCGTCGTCGACGGCGTCGTCAACGGCTCGGGCAGTGTGAGCCTCTTTAGCGGTGACCGACTCCGCCGGATCCAGACCGGCGCAGTCACCGATTATGCCGCGATGCTCGGGATCGCACTGGTCTTGCTTCTCGTTGGATTCGGCCTGTATGGAGGGTGGTTACTATGATGATCGAAGCGCTCATCGCGCTATGTCTGGTCGGTTCGCTGGTCGTACTCGCGTCCCCGAACAAGTACGCCGGCAAACTGGCCTTCGGAATCAGTCTGCTCTCGGTCGTCGGGGGCGTCTGGATGTACAGTGCGTTCGATGGTAGCGGAAACGCCCTGCTGGCCGATCCCGCGGAGATAGCGTTCTACACGCGTGAAACGTGGATCGAACTGGGCGGCCTCTACACGATCGACTGGCACGTCGGGCTGACGGTATTAGCCTGCCGCTGGTCGCTCTGACGACGATTCTAACGACGCTGGCAATTGTCAGTGCGTGGACGCCTATCACCGAGCGCCAGTCCCAGTTCTACGGGCTCGTCCTGTTCCTGGAAGCGGCGCTGATCGGCGTCTTCTCCGCGCTCGATTTCTTCCTGTGGTTCGTCTTCTGGGAGGCCGTGCTGATCCCGATGTACTTCCTCATCGGCGTCTGGGGCGGTTCCCGCCGGAAGTACGCCGCGATCAAGATGTTCGTCTACACGAACGTCGCGTCGCTGGTGATGTTCATCGGCTTCGTTGCACTCGTGTTCGGTCTCGGACTGGACACGTTCAACCTGGCTGATACGGCACAGGCTCTGGTGTTGGAGGGCGCTGAACCCGATGCTGCGCCGTGGATCGATGCGAGCACCCTGAAGATATTCGCCTTCTTCGCCATGTTCGCTGGCTTCGCGGTGAAGGTGCCAATCGTACCGGTCCACACGTGGCTGCCGGACGCTCACGTCGAAGCGCCGACGCCGGTGTCGGTGCTGCTGGCAGGCGTCCTGCTGAAGATGGGCACCTACGCCCTGCTCCGGTTCAACTTCACGATGCTGCCCGACGTTGCAAGGGACTTTGCGGTGCTGATCGCCGTCTTCGCGGTCGTCTCAGTGATCTATGGTGCGATGCTCGCGCTCGCCCAACAGGACCTCAAACGGATCGTCGCATATTCGTCTGTCTCCTCGATGGGCTACGTGATCCTCGGTCTGATCGCGTACACCGTCTACGGGGTCGGTGGCGCGACGTTCCAGATGATCAGCCACGGCCTGATCTCCGGGCTGATGTTCATGACGGTCGGCGTGATCTACAACGCCACTCACACGCGGATGGTCACCGACATGTCCGGCATGGCAGACAAGATGCCGGTCGTCGTCGGCATCTTCATCGCCGGTGCCTTCGGCTACATGGGGCTCCCGCTGATGAGCGGCTTTGCGGGCGAGTTCTTCATCTTCCTCGGCTCCTTCGGGGCGGTCGACGCTATCGGTAGCCTCGCACCGGTGTTCACCGGGCTGGCGATGTTCGGTATCGTCATCGTCGCTGGCTACCTGCTCTACGCCATGCAGCGCACCCTGTTCGGTCCGTACCAGCTCGATACTGACTACGAGGTCGGGCGTGCGCCGCTGCACGACGTCTTGCCGTTGTTCGTCCTCCTCGGATTGATCATCCTGCTTGGCGTCTCGCCGGAACTGATCTTCGAGATGATTACCGATGCGATCAGTCCGATCCTCCCCGGAGGTGGTATCTGATGGCTGAATTCGGTGTGCTCGACATTACGACCTACCGAGCGCTCGCCCCAGTGTTGATCCTCGCCGGAACGGCGCTGCTCCTGTTCCTGGTGGATAGCATCGACACCGAAACGACGGCCCACGAACTGATCGCGGGGACGGCGGTCGGCGGGACAGTGATCTCGCTTGCCTTCTCCGTGTGGTATCTGCTCGAAGGCGTGGGCGAGACGCCGTTCCTGCTGTTCGATTCCGCACTCGTCGTCGACGAGATGGCGCTGTTCATCACGTTCGTGGTGCTCAGTGTCACCTCGCTCGTGCTGATCGCGAGCTACGATTACGTGGACGAGATGGCCCACCGCGGGGAGTACTACTCGCTGGTGTTACTGGCCGCGACCGGGATGCTCACGATGGCGTCGGCAAACAGCCTGGTGACAGTGTTCATCGCGTTCGAACTCGCCAGCCTGCCCTCGTACGCGCTCGTCGCGTATCTCAAGCACAACCGTGGAAGCGTCGAAGCCGGTCTGAAGTACTTCCTGATCGGCGCGGTCTCCTCGGCGGTGTTCCTCTACGGGATCAGTCTCGTCTACGCCGCGACCGGATCGCTGTTGATCCCCGAAATCGCGGGCTCGCTCGATACCGTCCTCGATCAGGGGATCCTCGGAATCGGGATCCTGCTGATGGTCGCTGGCGTCGCGTACAAGACTGCCTCCGTCCCGTTCCACTACTGGGCGCCGGAGGCCTACGAGGGTGCGCCCGCACCGATCAGCGCGTTCCTCTCTTCGGCCTCGAAAGCGGCCGGGTTCGTGATCGCGTTCCGGATCTTCGTCGACGCGTTCCCGGTTGCGACGATGGCCAACCTGAACGTCGAATGGATCGTCGTCTTCCAGGTGCTCGCGGTGCTGACGATGGTGCTCGGTAATCTCGCGGCCGCGGTCCAGACCAAAGTCAAGCGGATGCTGGCGTACTCGTCGGTCGGTCACGCCGGCTACGCGCTCATCGGACTGGCCGCACTATCCAGCACCGGCGGCGCGAACGAACTCGTGCTCGGCGGTGCAATGTTGCATCTGCTGGTCTACGGCTTCATGAACACGGGCGCGTTCCTGTTCCTGGCGATGACCGAACGCTGGGAGATCGGCCGCGACTTCGAGGACTTCAACGGCCTCGCGACGCAGGCACCGATCGCCTCCGTCGCGATGTCGGTGTTCCTGATCAACCTCGCCGGCCTGCCGCTCGGCGGGGGCTTCTGGAGCAAGTACGTCCTGTTCGCGGGTGCAGTGAACAACGGCTTCGTCTGGCTCGCAGCGGTCGGTGCCGGTGCCAGCGCGCTGTCGCTGTACTACTACTCGAAACTGCTGAAAGCGATGTGGATCGAGGAACCGGCTGACGACCTTGCCATCCCCGACGCCCCGATGGGGATGTACGTTGCCGTCGTCGGTGCTGCAGTCGTGACGGTGGGACTGCTTGGCGCGTTCGGCCCCGTTGCCGACATTGCGGTCAACGCGGCGGCGGCGCTGCTGGCGTAATCACCGTTCCCTTTCTTTCTATTGGATGCCAGTTGTCTGACGTTGTTTGCATGGCAAGAAGACGGTAGCTTTTACCTTACTGGATTAATAGGTGAATCTATGACCTCCCGGCTGATGCTAGGCTGTGGGGCGGTTGGCCAGACGCTGGCCAGTCGCATCGCCGGGGAACAGGGCGGCCTGACCGTCATCACAGACGATTCCGGCCGCATCGATGCACTTCGTGGGCCCAACCGGACCGTGACGGACGGCGACCCGACAGACCCGGAACTGCTGGCGGAGGCCGCCCCGTCAGCCGATATCGTGGTACTCGCCGACGACGACGCGGAGCGAAACGCGGCGATGGCCGTCACCGTCCGCGACGTGTATCCGGATGCCTTCGTCCTCGCATACCCCGGGGAGTACCCCTCCGAAAACAGTTTATCGACGCTACGTGAACGGGTCGACCAGTTGATCGAACCGAGTGCCGAAATCGCTGATCACGTCCTCGGATTCGTCACCGGGAAGGAGCGACCCGGACCCGCCGACTCCGACAGACGCTTACCTCGGTCGACGGAACGGTCGCCGTCGTTGCCCACGACAACCCTGACCCGGACGCCATCGGGAGCGCCGTGGCACTCGCACAGCTTGCAGAGAGTCTCGGCGTCGACGCGGTTCCCTGCCACTACGGCGATATCACCCATCAGGAGAACAAGGCGATGATGAACCTGCTGGATCTCGACCTTCGCCAACTCGATCCGGAAGATCCGGACGAACTGGGCGAGTTTTCGGGCTTCGCACTCGTCGATCACAGCAGACCCGGCGTCAACGATCGGCTACCGAAAGGGCTGGCGGTCGATGTAGTCATCGATCACCATCCACCTCGAGGCCCAGTCGGCGGCCGCTTCGTCGACATCCGGAGCGAGGTCGGAGCGACATCTACGCTACTGGCCGATTACTTCTCGCGGTTCGACATCGAACTCGACGAGACCGTCGCCAGCGCCCTCCTCTATGGCATCCGGATCGATACGGACGACTTCGAGCGGGAGGCGTCGGAGTTCGACTTCGAGGCCGCGAGTGAACTGGTCGAGTACGCGGACATCTCGCTGCTCGAACGAATCGAGTCCCCCAACATCTCGGCCGAGACGCTTGAGACGGTCGCCCGAGCGATCGAGAACCGACAGCTGACGGCTCGATACTCACGACGAGCGCTGGCGAGATCAACGAGCGGGACTCGCTCGCGCAGGCGGCCGATCAGCTACTGCGATGGAAGACGTCTCGACCACGCTGGTGTTCGGTGTGCTCGATGACACGGTCTACGTCTCCGCGCGCTCACGGGGTGCAGGGCTCGACCTCGGAGAGACGTTACGGCTGGCATTCAACCGTATCGGGAGCGGTGGCGGCCACTCGGATATGGCGGGCGCACAGATCCCGCTTGACGTACTCGGCACGGTTGACGATACCGGAGAGACAGTGCAGTCGGCCGTCGAAGACGTCGTCAGGGATCGGTTCTTCGAGGCGTTGCGCGAACGGCCCTTCGAACTGCCGGACGAGTACGTCTCGGAAGTCACTGAGTTCGAGTTCCCGATGCTGTCCGGCGATCGGTCGACAGCGACGGACGAAGGATAGGAACGAAATAGCTTTTCCCCACAGCGACTCGAGATGTGGGTATGGATGTGAGCGGGGTCAGTGCGACGGCGCGAGTGAACGAGTACATGACCCAGGAGGTGGTGACGGTAGCCCCGGACGCTACCGTCGCCGAGGTCGCTCGCAAGATAGCCGAAACCGACGGCCACAACGGATTTCCCGTCTGTGAGCGCCGCCGAGTCGAGGGGTTCGTCACTGCACGCGACCTCCTGTTGGCCGACGAGTCGGAGCCGATTTTTAAAGTGATGACGTCGGATCTGGTGGTCGCACATCCGGAGATGAAGGTGAACGACGCGGCCCGCGTCATCCTTCGGTCCGGGATCCAGAAACTCCCCGTCGTCGACGACGCTCGTAACCTCGTCGGGATCATCAGCAATACGGACGTGATTCGCAGTCAGATAGAGCGCGCAACGCCGGAGAAGGTCGGCAAACTGCTCCGCACGCTGGAGAACATTCACGACGTGACGCTACGCCAGGAACGGCGGATCGTCCCGCTGGACCGGTTGACGCCGACACAGTCGAAAGTGTACGCCGACGAATTAGACGGCCGGCAGTACGAACTGGACCGTGGGCTGGCAGAGCCTCTCGTCGTTATCGATAACGCAGGAGAGTATCTGCTTGCAGACGGCCATCACCGCGTCCTTGCAGCGCGCCAACTCGGCGTCGAAGAGATGGAAGCGTACGTCGTCGTCGTCGATCAGGAACTGGAGTTGGGCATGCAACAGACGGCCGAGAACAACGGACTCGAGAGTCTCGAGGACATCGAAGTCGTCGATTACGCCCGCCATCCGCTCGTCGAGACGACCGAACGGCTACAGTAAGACGGGAAGAGACAGTAGCTGTCGAGAGCAGAAAAATCGCGAGTGAAGCGATCGTTTTCGATCGAACCTAGCTTCAGGGCCAGACGCCGCCTTCCTCGAAGGAGTTGGCGACGCGCTGGATGGAGACGACGTAGGCGGCGACCCGCAGGCTCGGCAGGTCGTGTTTCTCGTAGGCTTCGATGAGATTGTCGAAGGAGTTGACGATGATCTCTTCGAGCTGTTCGTTGACTCGCTCCTCGGACCAGTAGAACCGCTGGCGGTTCTGGACCCACTCGAAGTAGCTGACGGTGACGCCGCCGGCGTTCGCGAGGATGTCCGGTACGATGATGACGTCTTTTTCCTCGAGCACCTCGTCGCCTTTCGGCGTGATTGGCCCGTTGGCTGCCTCGCTGATCACGTCCGCCCGGATATTCCGGGCAAGCTCTTCGTTGATAGCGTTCTCGAGGGCGGCCGGGATCAGCAGGTCGACGTCGAGAGTGAGCAGTTCGTCGTTCGTGATCTCTTCGTCCCCATCGGCGTAGCCGACAACACTACCGGTCTCGATTTTGTGTTCTTTCGCAGCGACGGGGTCGAAGCCGTCCTCGTTGTAGATCCCGCCGGTGGAGTCGCTCGCCGCCACGACAGTCGCACCCATCTCGTCGACGAGTTTCGCGGCGATCCAGCCGGCGTTGCCGTAGCCCTGGACGGCCACGGTCGCGTTCTCGATGTCTCGGTCGAGATGGTTGAACGCCTCTCGGGCCGCGATGACGGTCGAGCGGCCGGTGGCCTCGACGCGTCCCTCGCTTCCCCCACTGGAGATGTCTTTACCCGTGATGACGCCGGGTTCGGTCGTGTTCTCCAGGGTTTCGTAGGTGTCCTTGATCCAGTTCATTTCCCGCTGTCCAGTGTTGACGTCGGGCGCGGGGATATCTCGGTCCTGGCCGATCATCGGGCGAAGTTCGCGAGCGAACGACCGCGTGATCCGTTCGAGTTCGGCCTCGGAATACTCCGAAGGGTCGATTATGATACCGCCTTTGCCGCCGCCGAGTGGAATGCCAACAGTCGCACACTTGTAGGCCATCCAGCCCGAGAGTGCTTTGACCTCATCCCGCGAAACGTTTGGGTGGTAGCGGATTCCGCCCTTGTACGGGCCACGGTCCCCGTTGAACTGCGAGCGGAAGGCGCTGAACATTTCGATGGACCCATCGTCCATCTCGACGGAGAGGTTCGTTTCGAGGACGCGCTCGGGTAGTTTGAGGCGGGCCAGTACGTCGTCTTCTACGTCGACGTACGCTCCAGCGTCGTCGATCTGTTCCTGTAGGCTCTCGAATGGATTTACGCCGTCGGACATACTCTCGTTTTTTCCGACCGGTAGTTTAAGTGTAGCGATATACCAAGGGACTGTAAGACATTATACAACTGTTAACACTGGGTGAACAGTCAGTTCTCATGTGACAACCACTCTAAATACGAGGGACGTTCGTGATAATTAGTTTCAGGGACCGTGGCTAGCCTCTCACGCTCCGCTAACCGTACGGTCCTACTCGTCCGCACGGTCCAGGAGACGATGGGCCTGTCTGATCAGTGGGCCGTCGATCATCTGACCGTCTATCGCAAAGACGCCGTCGTGTCGCTCGCTGGCGGCGACGACCCGACGGGCCCATTCGATCTCGTCTTCGTCGGGGGCGAACGCATCGTGAATCGGATCGATCTGGTCGGGGTGGATCGCCATCTTGCCGTCGTAACCGAACTCCACTGCGCGTTCGGCCTCCGTGCGAAGTCGGTCGTGGTCGCTGATATCGGGCCAGATCGTATCGATGGCGTCGATGCCGCCCGCTCGTGCGGCCAGCACGACGTGCTGTCGCGCGTAACTCACCTCGTCGCCGTCCTCCGTTCGGGTCGCGCCGATATCGGCCGCCAGGTCTTCCGCGCCGAAGACGAGCGCATCGGTAGCCTCTACGGCGGCGATCGACTCGGCATGAAGGACGCCCGCCGCCGTTTCGACGAGCGCGAACACCGGTAGCTCATGGCCCCGCTGCTCGACCACGTCGGACAACTCGCGGACGTCGTCCGCAGTGCGAACTTTCGGGAGAACCAACCCGTCAAGCGTCGCTGGGGCGGCGAGAACACTGTCGAGGTCCTCCTCGCCCATCGGCAGTTCGTTCACCCGTACGAAGACTTCAGATTCCGTGTCGAACTCCGGTTCTGAGAGGACCTCTGTAACCGTCTCCCTGGCCGCGGCTTTTGCGTCCGGGCCCACGGCGTCTTCGAGGTCGAAGACGACGATATCGGCTCCTGATCCCGCCGCTTTCCGGAGCATTTCTCCACGATTCCCCGGTGAAAAGAGTACAGTTCGCCGTGACATACTATCATTTGTTCACGGATCAACAAAAACACCCGCACCAAGTTGTGATCGGACTGAGTATAGCCGCGGTAACAAAGCATATAACTTGGTAACACATACCACAGGCGTAGAGGTGACGAACGTGTCCGACCACGCAACATCCGGCTGGCAGGATAGTACGACGGAACGAGCGGACGGTCTGGAAACGGTCGAACGGTATGAGACGGACGAGGGCGTCGTCTTCTTCGACGCCGACAACCCACTTGCGTGGGTCGAAGCGACACGGACGGTACGACTCGACAATCAGGTCTGAGCGGCCCGGTAGCACTCTCGATAGTCGCACTCTCGGACGGGGCGCTTTTTGCATTGAAACTCCAAGCCTTCATCAGTGCCTTCCGAGGACCCTCTCGACGTCGACCCCAACGGATCGGAGCCCGAGAAAGATCTGGATTTCGACGTTCTTGACGCCAATGAGGATCTGGCTCCGGATCTTCCCGATCCGGAGAACGTCTCGTCAGAGGTCAAAAACACGTTCTGGAGTGTGTTCCTGCTTGTCAAACTCGGGGTTCTCGCGACCAGCATCGGCGCGCTACTGCTGACGCTGACACCGTATATGCAGGCCGGTGCCGTGGCCCTGCTCGTCGGCCTGTTCTCGCTCGGCCACGCCTACCTGAAGTACCGGTTCTCGGAGTTCGGCTAGCCGGGAGACTGATCGCCGCGATTATGCGCTTCGGTGGCGTAGAGCCGAGCATGCGAACCGTACGCGACGAGTCCGGGAAACGCTACATCGTCGTCAAATCGTCCACGGACAGCAGCCTCGTCCGGGACCCGGAGGACGGTAGCGAACGCTACGTCGAGAACGACCGCCTCGAGACGCTCGACGGGACGCCACCCCTGGAGACGGCTGCAAGCGGCATTTCAGAGCCTGTTCGGCGGCTACTCCGGGGGTTCACGACGACGCCGCACTCGGCCTCCTCGCGGATCTGGTCGACCGCGGACCGGTCCCCGTCCGCGACATGATGCGCGAGTACGACCAGTGCGAATCCGATCTGCACGGCCGACTGGCGGAGCTACGGGCGGCCGGACTGATCGAAGAAGCAACGATTGCCGGCGAGCGTGGCTACGACGCGACCGAGGGCACCGTCGAAGTGCTCTCCATACTTCGTGACGACGACTGAGAAGATCTGCTTGCCCCGAGAGTCAGTTATTCGGCGAACGCGGTGGTACCGATCTCCTCGCGACGCTCGACTGTCGACCGATTCGAGGTCGGATCCTTCCGCACCTCGACGACGTCGTCGGCCGCGACGACGAGTTCGTCGTCGTGGCTCACTACGACTATCTGTTCGACGCCGAGTTCACGCATCGAGTCGATCAGTTCGACTAGCTGAGAGACGTGCCCCGAGTCGAGGAAGACGGTCGGTTCGTCGAGGATCAGCGGCGGCATCGGCGCGGCCCCTTCGATACCTTCGGCCAGCAGGCGGTAGATCGCACAGCGGAGGCTGAGGTTGAACAGTGCGCGCTCGCCGCCGGACAGTTGGTCCGGATCGAGCGGTGCGCCGTCTTTCTGGAAGACCGTTAGCTCGTACTCCCCGTCGAGTTCGATATGCGAGTACGAGTCGTTCTGGTAGACCAGATCGAACGTCTCGTTGAGCAGTCGTTCCAGCCGTTCGACGTTCTGTTGGCGTAGCTCCGCCCGCAGGTCGCCGTAGGTCTCCTGTAGCCGCTGGGCCTCGTCGTACAGCGACTCCAGGGCATCGCGGCGCTCGACGAGTTCGTCATGCTCCTCGCGCAGGTCTTCGAGTTCGCTCAGTTCGGCCTCAATGCCACCGATCCGGCCTTTCAGGTCGTCCCGGTTCTCGCGCTCTTCTTCTAATGCCGGTTCGGCCTCCTCCAGATACTCTGTGGCACGCGTTCGATCCGCACGCGCTTCCTCGATACGCTCCTCGTCGAACTCCGATTGCAGTTCGTTCTTGCGCTGGCGCTTCTCGGCCAGTCGCTCGCGGCGCTCCTCGTTCAACTCGGCCTTGTCAGCCCGGCTTTCGCGGCGGTCCTCGATTCCGTCTTCTGCGTCTTCGATGGCTTCAAGCGTTTCTTCGAGCGATTCGAGCCGTTCGCGCCGTGCTCGGATCTCGCCGCGCTCGGCGTTGATCGTGGCAATCTCCTCGCGGCGGTCGTCAGCCTGCTCGTCGGCCTCGGTCGCCACCGCCCGTTTTTCCTCGGCGCGCTCGTCGAGCGTCTCGGCGCGCTCTTCGAGGTCAGTGATGCGGTCGCGCTTGTCAGAGAGCGTCGCCTCGCGTTCTTCGACCAACTGCTCGACGTTCCGGCGGTTCCCGCGCAGTTGCTCGACGCTCGCTTCGGCCTCGACCAGCGTTTCGGCGTCGTCGAGGCGCTCGCGGACGGCCGAGCGCTCGTCTTCGAGGTCGTCGCGGCGGGATTCGAGTTCTGCAACCCGCTCGCGGTCGTCGGCGAGCGCGTCGACGTGTGGGGAATCCTCGACTGCCTGCCCACACTCGGGACACTTCCCTTGCTCCAGGAGCGCCTCGGCTTCCTCGACCGAGGATTTCGCGGATTCGAGCTTCGTCCGGACATCGGTCAGTGCCTCGCGTAGCTCCTCGGCCTCGGCTTCGAGCGATTCGTGGTGGTCGTCGGCCTCGCCGAAGGCTACCGGCGCGTCCTCGAACTGTGCTTTCGCCGTCTCTATCTCGTCGTCGATATCGCCCAGTTTCTTGCGGCGGTCGTCGAGTTCCGCTTCGGCCTCGGCGAGTTCCGTCTCGAGTTCCTCGGCGTTCTCCCGGGCCGTCTCGGCTTCGGCCTCGAGTTCGTCGGCGCGTTCGCGGGCGTTTTCGGCCTCTGAAGTGTACTCCTGGATCTCGATATTGATCGATTCGAGTTCGTCTCGGAGTTCGTCGTCCCGCTCTTCGAGGTTCTCAAGCGTCGTTTCGACCGCCCCGAGACCGGCATCACTGTCGAGTTCGGAGTCAGCGAGCAGGTCGTCCCGTTTCGTCTCCAGTTGGTCGAGGCGCTCACGGCGCTCCGTGATCTCCTCTTTGAGTCGGTCGCGTTCCTGTTCGGTCTCGCTGATCTTCTCCTGTAGCGTCTCGATCTCTCCTTCCAGATCGTCGATCCGGTCGCGTTTCTCCTCGTACTCGTCGAGGACGGATTCGGCCTCGTCTCTGGTGTCGCGGGCCGCTTCGATCTGGCCCTCGAGGCGCTCGATTTCGGCGTTGCTCTCGGAAAGCTCGGTTTCGAGTTCGTTTAGCTGGGCGTGAAGCTCCTTGTCTTCTTTCGCCGCGATCTTACTCTCGAGGTTCTCGATGACGTCCCGCTGGCCGTCGAGCACCGTCTTGATTCCCAGTCTGGCCTTGCTCGCCCGCTCGCGGTACTCCTCCAGTTTACCGAGTTGGAGCAGGTCGTCGATCATGTCCTGTCGGTCGCTCGGCGAGGCGTGGATGAGCTTGTTCACTTCGCCCTGCCGGACGTACGCGCAGTTGACGAACGCTTCGGCGTCCATCCGCAGTAGCTCGGTGACGTACTCGCGCACCGCACGGGCACCGTCGACGCTCCCATCGGGCGTCTCCAGCACGCATTTCGCCGTCTGGGCGCGCTCGCCGGTGAGCCGAAGGCGGCGCTCGATCCGGTAGGACTCGCCCGCGTGATCGAAGACGAGTTCGATCTCGGCGTCCTCGGCACCGTTGGTGATCACGTCGTCGAGGGTGCGCTCGTCCAGCGCCTTCGAGCCGTAGAGCGCAAAGAAACAGGCTTCAGCAGCGAAGATTTCCCGCTCCCGTTGACGCCGTGAATCACGGTAACGCCGGTTTCGAGGTCGAGTTCGGCGTCGGCGTAGCACTTGAAATTCTCCATCCGGACGTGGCGGAACCTCATAGGAACTCCTCCACGGAGCGCTGGGAGTCGGTCTCCTGTGCTGTGTCAGGGTCTGATTGGTGGCTGTCGGCATCGGTCTGGTCGTGTTGGCTCTCGGCATCGGCTTGGTCGCTTTGGCTCTCGGCATCGGCTTGGTCGCTTTGGCTCTCGGCATCGGCCAGGTCGCTCTCGGAGTCGGAACCCGAATCGATCCCGGCGTCGTCCGGGTCGGCATCGGATTCGCCCGCTGCGCTGTCGGCCGCATCGTCGCCCGCTTCGTCTTCGTCGGCGCTCTCGAACGCCGACAGTCCTTCGTCAGCGCGCTCGCGGACCAGCGATTCGACGGTCTCGCGGACGTTCGAGTCAGCAACCTTGCTCTCGCGGACGGTTTCGTCGATGTCACGGGCCGCAGGGCTCAGGCCGAGGTCGCGCAGGCGCTCGCGGACGGCGTCGTCGGGGTCGGCAAAACTGACGCTCACATCGTCCTCTCTCTATCTCGCGGCGGTCGTTCACCCGTGCGATCAGCGCGCCGTCGTCGACCGCCAGTTCCTCGACGCTCGCGGGTGTCACAGGTTCACCGTCACCCTCTATCGTGACGATGACCACGGCGTCCTCGACATCGTACTGGCGGACGCGCTCTCGGACCCGATCGGTTCCCTCGCCCTCTGCGAGTTCGACGTCGACGAAGCAGAACTCGCGGGTGTCCGCGACGGCCCGGCGTGTGATCGTGACCTCGTCGTCGACGGTGACGATATTGTAGCCACGATCATCGCGCTCCGAGGCGCTCGCGCGCTCAGTCGATCCACAGTAGGTCACCCACGTGTCCAGCATCTCCCGTTTTCCGGGGGCGTGGTTGTCACCGAGCAGGACGGCGTCGAACTCGACTGTCGATTCAGTCAGTAGTCGCTCGGTGTCCCAGTCGGCGTGCGCGAACGGTTCGAAGAGGCCGTGGCTTACGAGCGCTGCATAATCGGCCTCCTCGGTCGGTTCGTACCCGTACTCCAGGCTATCCCGCTGGGACTCGGGCACGAAGTCGAGGCCGTAAAACGCGATATCTCCGACGACCTCCGGCGTCGATCCGAGTCGGGTGGTAAGGCCGAGATCCTCGAACAGGTCGAGCCACTGGCCGTCACGTTTCGTCTCGTGGTTCCCGACGACTGCGAGGAACGGAATGTCGGCGTCAGCGAGTTCGCGCAGTGCCGCGACCGTGCCCTGAATATCTGGAAGGTCGGGCCGGCGGTCGTGAAAGAGGTCACCCGCGTGTACGACGGCGTCGACGTCCTCCGCGATGGCGTCGTCGACGACCTGCTGGAACGCGTCGAGGAAGTCCTGACGACGCTCCGGCGAGTGGTACTGTCGATACCCGATGTGGGTGTCGCCGGTGTGAATCACCCGTGTCATGGCAAGCAATTATGCTGGCTCTCTTAAGACGGTTCCGCGACCGGAGTGAAAGTAAAAGGCCTGCCTCACGAGAAGGGGTATCCACAGGTCGGCTACTCGATATCGAGCGTGTAGAGACGCTTTCGCGCATCGGAGAAGGAAAACCGCGAAGCGACGACGTCCTGTTCCTCAAGTCGGTTCAGCGCATAGCGAACAGTTCGTGCGGGCAGCAACGTCTCCTCGGCTAGTTGGCTCTGAGTCAGGGTATCGTTGTATTCGAGCACTTTCGCGACGAGTTTGGCGCTCGGCGGCAGGTCACGGACGTCGTCCCAACTCGCGTCGGCGTCCGGTGCTTCTACGCTGGCAGGCTCTGGTGTACTCATCGTTATCTCCGCTTGGACATACAAGCTAATAATATTGTCCCTTTCGAATTATTACTAGATGGAATATTGTGGAGGCGATCTATAAGCCATTTTCGGCCGCGGTCCGCTTTGCCGCTCCGGATTTGGCTGACCCGAAGCCTCTTATGAACCAACGCCCTAACATCGACAATGACCGATACTGTGGAGGACGTCGACCTTCCTTACGATGAGGAGGAGGCGTCACAGCGGGAGAAAATCGAGGCACTACGAGAGCGCCTCGAGGTCCTCGAGTCACAGAACGAGGAAATGCGGGATAAGCTACTGGACGCGAACGCTGAGAACAACAAGTACCAGCAGAAACTCGAACGGCTCACTCACGAGAACAAGAAACTCAAGCAGTCGCCCCTGTTCGTCGCGACGGTGCAAGAGCTCTCCGAGGACGGCGTCATCATCAAACAACACGGCAACAACCAGGAGGCTCTGACCGAGGTCACCGAGGAGATGCTTGACGATCTGGAGCCCGACGACAGGGTCGCTGTCAACAACTCGCTCTCTATCGTCAAAAAGCTCGACAGCGAGACCGACGTTCGCGCACGCGTGATGGAAGTCGACGAGTCGCCCGACGTCACCTACGAGGACATCGGCGGCATCGAAGAGCAGATCAACGAGGTCCGCGAGACCGTCGAGATGCCGCTCAAAAAGCCCGACGCGTTCGACGACGTCGGTATCGAGCCGCCGAGCGGCGTTCTGCTTTACGGCCCACCGGGGACCGGCAAGACGATGCTCGCGAAGGCAGTGGCCAACCAGACCGACGCCACCTTCATCAAAATGGCCGGCTCCGAACTCGTCCACAAGTTCATCGGCGAGGGGGCGAAACTCGTGCGTGACCTCTTCGAGGTCGCCCGCGAAAACCAGCCAGCCGTGCTGTTCATCGACGAGATCGACGCGATCGCCTCCAAGCGAACCGAGTCGAAGACCTCCGGCGACGCCGAGGTCCAGCGGACGATGATGCAGTTACTGAGCGAGATGGACGGCTTCGAGGACCGCGGCGACGTTCGGATCATCGCCGCGACGAACCGCTTCGACATGCTCGACCGGGCGATTCTGCGCCCCGGCCGGTTCGACCGCCTCATCGAAGTGCCAAAGCCCGATACCGAGGGCCGCGAGATCATCTTCCAGATCCACACCCGCGACATGAACGTCGCCGACGACGTCGACTTCGGCCAGCTAGCCGAGATGGCCCACGAGGCAAGCGGTGCGGACGTCAAGGCGATCTGTACCGAAGCCGGGATGTTCGCTATCCGCGAGGACCGAACGGATATCCGAATGACGGACTTCGAAAGCGCCTGGGACAAAATCCAGAAGGAAAGCGAGAACGACGACGTCTCGAAGACGTTCGCCTGATCTGGCCGGTTCTGCGTAGCAGCGGATCGTTTTTTGTCGACCTCTCGACCGATATACTGGTAGCCGGAAACGCCGCAGTTCGGGAAATTTCCAGACGATAGCCGATCAGTCGGGGCGAGTATCCGTTACTTTGATAACTCGTTCCGACTGGTTTCTGGCGATATCGGTCAGTGTCACTATCCCGACAAGTTGGGTTCCGACCACCGGTAGCTTCTTGATTTCGTTGGCTTTCATCTTGTGAAGCGCTCTATCAACTGAATCCGTCGGACCGATGGTAACCAAATCCTCGCTCATCGTCTCCTCGACCGCTCGTTCCGTGACCGTGGATCCATCCTGGTAGATCGATCGTAACACGTCAGAGCGTGTGAGGATGCCGACCGGTTCTGTCCCCGTCACAACGACGCTTCCGATACGGTTCTCCAGCATCGTACCCATCGCCTCGTGTAAGGTCGCGTCCGGATCGACCGTAACGACTGGCGATGTCATGCACTTTTTTACCTGCATAAGTGTCCGTTCGAGAACCTACGTAATAGCTTTTATTCAGGAAAAGAGTATGAATCGCAAACCTCCCGTCCCTTCGGTCGCCACCCCTCAGAGTAGCGTCACGACGAGATATGGGACAACGAACAGGACCACGAACACCCCAAGCAGGATAACGCCCCACGCGATCAGTGTGCTGGCAGCGGTGAGCCACGCTGGATGATCGAACCGAGAGAGCCGCTCGGATATCATATCTCAGGGATAGTCGTCCACCGTGTTAATGGTATGGACACTGAGGACAACTGACACGGTGTTTCAGACGTGGACGGTCCTGAAGTGTTGTATCTGCTCGGGCGTCGGTGGCACCGCGTCTGTCGAGACGCCCTCGCCAGTCTAACCGTATTCGGACGCCTTTTATTCGCTGCGCGAGTACCGCCTGCCAATGACGAAGATCGACGTGGTCGACAACCACGGCCAGTTCACCCATCTGGAGCAGCGCGCGCTCCGGGACATGGGAATCGACACGGAAATGATCGACAACACGACGCCACCCGAAGAGATCGACGCCGACGGACTCGTCCTCTCGGGCGGCCCCGACATCGACGACATCGGACGTTCGGTCGAGTACCTGGAGATGGATCTCCCCGTACTGGGGATCTGTCTCGGCATGCAGATCATCGCTGACGAACTCGGTGGCCGCGTCGGTGGCGGCGAGTACGGCGGCTACGCAGATGTCACCGTGGAACTGCTCGACGAAGAGGATCCGCTAGTCGGATCGCTTCACCCGGAAACTCGCGTCTGGGCAGCCATGCTGACGAGGTCAAGGAACTACCGGACGGGTTCGAGTTGACGGGCAGAAGTGATGTCTGTGGCGTCGAATCGATGAGCGATACGGATCGGGATCTCTACGGCGTTCAGTGGCATCCGGAGGTCGCTCACACCGAGGAGGGCGAAGAAGTGTTCGAGAACTTCCGCGCGATCTGCGAGGAGTAACGCACCACGCGCTTCGAGAGGACCGTTCTTTTCGACGTATTTCCTCAGGACGAGATCTCTCTCACACGAGAGCAGGAAATCCTACTGTTCAGCATCTCCCTCGTCTCGGCCCTGGGTGGTACTACTCAGGCCCGAATGCTGGTGATGGTCATATGGTCTGCGGAGAAGCACCGTGCTGAAAGAGAGATCTGCTCCGAAAAGATCCACGAAGCGTCGGGTCGGCGGGAGGCCCGTACGTCACGACGCTTCGTCGAACAGTTCGTCGACCGCAGAACGAGCGGCGAGCGCGGCCTCGTCCGCGACAGCCTGCTCGTCCTCGCCTGCTTCGGGTGCATTGAGATAGACATCGACATCGAGGACGCCGTCCTCGAAAGTGACCGTCACATCGACGTCTTTGACGTTCGAGTTCTTGAGCCGCGAGAAGATCAACCCCTCAGCGGCTTCAGCGGCCGTCTGAACGACCTCCTCGTCGGTTGGCATCGGTGTCGCTTACGCGCCGCCGGGGCCGCCCATCGGTGCGCCGCCGGGGCCGCCGCCGAGCATCTCTTCGAGCTCTTCCTGCATTTCCTCGAACTGCTCCTGAACGCGCTCTTCCTGTTTGGTCAGGGTTTCGACACGAATTTCGAGGCTGTCGACCTTCTCTTCGAGGTCCTCGTTTGCGGTCTCGTAGTCCGTCTCGACGAGTAGCTCGCCGACTTCTCGGTACATGACGGTCTCCTCGTCGATGTCTTCGAGCTCGTCGAGCGCCGTCTCGGCCTCGTTGAGCTGTGACTCGGCTTCGTTCTTCTGAGCGGCGACCTGCTGTGCGGTCTCCTGAAGGTCCTGTAGCTGTTCGAGTTTCTCTTGTGCTTCCGGCGGTAGGTTGCCTTGCATACTTCTGAGGTAGTGGTCCGGACGGAAAAACCCCGTCATTGTAACTGCGCGCCAATATCCGGCTTCTACGCGGGGACTGGGCCTGATTTGCGTCGTTATCCGTTCGGAGTCGGTTGGCCACAGCCTGCACTGGATTCAGCCACGTCGATGAGCGTCAGCCAGGTGTTCGAGGCTGCCCGGAGTGCAACCAGATCGGCCGCTTCGACAGCGACCTCGAGGGTGGCTTCCTCGCGGGTAAGGGCGACGGTCGACCGGTCGTCTTCGATATCTCCGATTTCGGGGCGGACGCTCCGCTCCACGAGCGTTGCAGTCGCAGTCGACTCGTACGCAAAAGTGTACGTCGCCTCGTGCACGAACGCGCCCATCGATAGTTCCGTGGACAGCGTTTATTTGACGCTTACTTCCTTCAGATCGCGGCTCCGCTCTTTGAGAAGTACACGGTGCCCGCAGTAGGGACAACGGACCCCCCGTACTCGTCGAGCTCGACGTCACGCTTGCAGCGCGAGCACTTGTACGACATCGTTACTCGTCCTCGGAGAGTGCAGCGCGGATCGATCGTTTCACGCCACGACCTGCCGGCGTGTCGGGTCGGTACGCGCCACCGGTGAACTTCTCGCCGGTTTCCTCGTTGATCCAGATACCTGTACCGACGCGCTTGACATCGTCACCGTCGACGGTGGCGTTTTCCATATCGGCTTCGATTTCGGAGACGCGTTTCCGTGCGACGCGACCGTACCGAGCGCCGAAGCGTCCGGCACTACCGGTTTGTCCTCGTTTGCCTTTGGCCATAGTGTCGATTTATAGTTCGAGCGACCTGATAAACCCTTTGAGTTGGGCTGGTGCGGCCTCCTGCTGGGCGGTCTGGCACTGTGGTTCGCGGTCGATGTTCTGCCGAGCAGAGGTGACCGGTGGTTGAGGTTCCGCCATGCAGAGGTGACCGGTGGTTGAGGTTCCGCCAAGCAGAGGTGACCGGTGGTCGAGGTTCCGCCAAGCAGAGGTGACCGGTGGTTAACGTTCTGTGATTGGTGGTTAACGTTCTGCCGAGCACAGCAATCCGGGTTCTCAGTGGTTTTCTACTGGCGGGTCGACGAAGACCTCGTGACATACCAACGACAGGGCGGCGAGCAGGCCGATGAGAACCAGCGGCAGTTCCAGCACGCCGGTCCTCACACCGACGCTCGATTTGAGCAGGCGGGCAACACCCTCGACGATCATGCCGCTAACCGCGAGCGCTGGCAAGGTACCGAGCACGATATCGTATCGTGAGGCCACGATCTAATTATATATAATTACGCACTCGCCTGTAAATGTCGTGGATCCAGAACGGCGGATAGATGCTTTGTCTCCCGAACGAACCACAGAGTCCCCCCACTTTGTCGAGTGTTCGCACGGGTGAGGGTGGTGTGTGATTGGACCGATATCCCGACCCTCCCACCCCACCTTGTCCAGTGTTTACTTGCAGAGGTGGGGGTGGGGTGTGAACGACCCCGAATCGGGTCGAGTATTCGTCGATAAAAAGTCATTTTACTGATGGATACTAACACCCCCACCCCACTTTGTCGAGTGTTCTTGGGAACAGGCGGGGGTGGGTGGGGTGGGTGGGGTGATTGGGCTGATGGCAGATGAGGACAGGGTGGTAGGGATGATATGGAATGAGGGTAGAATCAACTCAGGCGAAAGGCGAAAAGCGACGAGAGTAACAGTCGAATGCGCTCGAAGATGACGTGAGCACCGACAGGATCAGGGCGCCTGCCGAAGCACGTCGGGCGGCAGGTCAACCGTCTCCAGGTCCTCGATTACGTCTAGTACCATGTCGACTGCGACGTCGAGATCGTAAACGTAGTACTTCCCTCCGGCCCGTCCTTCGTTGCGCGTGTTTCGTGAGAGGATCCCCTGCATAGCGAGGTCCGAAAGGTGGTCGTGCATACGTCGTCGAACCAGTGGGTTCGTACCGACGTACTCGGCCGCTGAACGGTACCGTGGATAGATCTCGCGTACACGTGCGGGCGTCTCCTCTTCGAGAGCAAGACTCAACACGGCGACGAGCGAGAGGTGACCGTGCTGGGTGAGGTCGACCATCCCCTGTTTGATCCGACCGCGTTCGAGCGCTCGCTGGGCGTCCCTGACGTGTTTTTCCTCGACTCCCTCGACGTCTTGCGAGCGAGCGAGATCGCCCGCCTTGTACAGCAGATCGAGAGCCTGGCGGGCACTGCCGGTATCTTGTGCGGCGAGGGCGGCACACAGTGGCAGGACGCCGTCGGCAAGCACGTTTTCGTGAAGCGCGTTCTGTGCACGCTGCTGGAGGATCGATTCGAGTTCGTTAGCGACGTAGGGCGAGAAGTGAATCTCCTCTTCACACAGCGTGTCCTTGACCTTCGGTGAGAGTCCCGTTCGGAAACTAAAATCGTTGCTGATACCGATGATTCCCGGCTTTCCCTGTGAGAGGTAGCCGTTCGCACGAGCGCGCGGCAACTCGTACAGTAAGTCGTCGTCGTCACCGATATGGTCGATTTCGTCGAGGACGATCAGTACGGTCTCACCCAGCGAATCCAACTCGCTGTAGAGCATGTCGAAAATCGTTTGCTGGGGGTAGCCTGTCGTGCTGATCTGCTCGTTCGGCCCGCGGAGTTCGTTGACGAGGTTGGCGGCGACCTGATACGACGACGTCAGATTGTTGCAGTTCAACCAGACGATCGATAGATCGACGTCGTCGTACTCGGCGACGTCTCGCTGGAGGTGGTCCAGCAGGTACCGCGTTGCAACGGTCTTTCCCACGCCCGTCTTCCCGTACAGGAAGATGTTTCGGGGCTGGGCACCGTTCACCACAGGTTGCAGGGCGGTCTTGTAGGCGTCGAGCTCCTCGTCACGCTCCTGGATCGAATCAGGCTGATAGTCCTCTCGGAGGACATCTTCGTCCTGAAAGATAGTCGTATCTCGATCGAAGAGCGGCATTGAACAAAACATAGAACAGGTGGCACATAAAACCACCGTGTCGAGTGCGTCCTGTGATATACAGATTTATATATGATGACTCCCCCGCAGTGTCGAGTGTTATCCCCCGGGTGTCCTGTAACCGCTCTGACGGCACACCACCTTGTCAGGTGTTTCGATCCGGCCGTGTGACATAAACACGTTTCGGTATATAGTCATGGTTTTGCTGATGTTCTTTTCCGAAGTGCGGCTAGTCCCGCTCTCGTAGCGATTTTAAGACTGTTTATAGTCCGTAGAACCTATCGAAGTCGTCTCTCGAATCTACCGACACAATCGTGGATCACGGGGGTGGGGGTGTCTTCTCACCCAGAACACTCGACAGGGTGGGGTGGGAGGGTCCAGATATCCACCCCTCGCAACACTCGACAGAGTGGTGTGGACCGATCCGGATCGAATCACTCCTCTCGTTGTTCGCACTTGCGCCACCCCTCCCCACCCCATCCCACCCAAGACGAGTTACACTCGACAGTGTGGGGTGGGAGGGTTTGCCAGTCGACCCATCAGGCTGTCTAACGCCCAGGAACACACGACAGACTGGTGTCTTTCCTCGACAGACGTACGATCCGACTGGCTGTCCTTAGTAGAGGTTCGCCTCGTCCAGTGCGTCGTTGAGGTCTTGACGAACGTGCTCGCCGCCATCGTTGTCACGGGCCGTGGTGACGATCCGGTTCTCCTGGACGCTGGACCCGTCCCGAAGGAGCAGTCTGACGTTGCCGTTCGTATCGGCACGGGTCACTTTCGCCCGGAGGCCGGACTGTGACCCGGTTCCGCCGGCGTCGATCGGTCCCGGAATCACCTTCTTGACGTGGGGATGACCGGCGACCGTCTGGATCGCCCGGCGGCCGTCGCGGTCGCCGATTAGCGTAGAGTGTGATCCGCCCAGTTTTTCCCTTGGGGCAAGATCAACTACGTCGAGCGCGCGATCCCCACGGCGATCGATCACGGCCTCGACCGGATCGTCGTCGTTCACGCGGTAGAAATCGTGGTGGAGTTGGGCACGAGTCGCACGCACCACTTCCCTGTTCCCCGTTGCGTACACCTCCTCGGGACGCTTTCGAAGCACTTCGTCTGCGATCTTCCCCCGAAGTTTCGGAGCTCGATCACTTCTTCCTCGTCGCCGTCTTCGGGTTTCGTTGTTACCGTCGTCTCCCCGAGCACCTCGTCTTCTGCCAGCATCGTTACGGTTGCCCGGTCGCGGTCGATGTCGAGTACGACGGTGTCGGCGGCCGCGGTGTGACAGACCAGACAGTAATCGCCCGGTCGGTCCAGCGGGGTCGCACAGCGCCGACACTCCATACCCTGAACTTACCGTGCGACGTGTAAAACTGGCGTGCTTTCGGGATCTACTCTTTCGGGCATCGTTTCCCTGTCCGAGACCTGCTTTCGCCGTCCGCAGTCGATTGGGGAGATCGGACAACGCAGTGGCAATCCCTCTCAATCATCAACGCAGTGGCAATCCCCCTCAACCCATGTCGATCGGGTCCGCCTTCAGGAACTCTCTGAGTACCACGGTCGCATAGCTCCCTTTCGGCAGCGCGAACTCGAAGGTCACCTCTTCGTCTGCCGTTGTGACGTCCAGATCGGTCCGCAGGAGGACCGCCCGACGCGTCCCGGTCGAGTCGAACTCACCCGGCAGATCGAAGTCGCCAGGAGCAAGATCCAGTTCGTCCAGCACTGCGCGCTCGATTTCACCCTGCTCGCCGTCAGCGAGTTCGGTCTCGGTCCCCACGAGCGGCGCGGTGACGAACGCACGCCCGCGCTCGCAGTGGCGCTCCATCGTATCGACGCGCTCGGCGGTGACTCGCTGGAGCCGATCGGTATCAGGCACGACTAGCTCCGAGGGTGCGTCCCGATCAGAGAAGCAGGCGACGTCGCCTGCAACCGGCCGACCGAAGGGCAAGCCACGCTCCAGTCGCTCGCTCAGCATCAGGTTGAACGCGTACGACTGGGCGGCGTGGACGAACAGTCGCTGGAGGTTACTCGGGACCGTCTCCAGCGCTTCCCGGAAGTCTTCGGGCTCTTCGCCGCCGTTCTCTGCGAGGGTGTGGAGCATTGAACGCTCGAACCGGAGCCGTCGGGGATACTCCTCCAGCACGGCTGCCCAGTCTCTGTCGCCGCTCGCCGCGTCGTCCGCACGCGCTCGCGCCTCGCGCGTCCCGTCGGACTCCGCCTCGTAGGGGTTGCCGACGTAGGACAGGACTGCTTCCTCCCATTGCCCGCGAGCGACGTTCAGGCCCACCTCGTGGGTAACCGGGCGCTGGCTCCCGAAGCGCTGCTGGCCGAACAGATTCGGCACCGCGGCCGTCCTTCCCCCGAACTCCTCTAACTCCGCCAGGATCTCTTCGGCTCGCTCGGGTGCTGTGGCCTCGCTCACGACGATCTCGAACTCGTTGCCCGCGAGGTCGCCGAACTCGATCGGCCGCCCGGCCCGACCGATGAGCTCTATGTCGGCCTTCGAGATTTCGGGGAACTGCTCGTGATCGACGCCCCGTACGCTGAATAGCTGTGTCGTGACGGCGTACTTGTCCTTCGTCCCGGCCCACGAGATCCGTTCCCGGCTGATCCCGAATTCGTCCGATAGCTGGGAGACGAAATCGTTCGTGTCCCAGCCCCGGAGCGTCGCCCGAAAGACGACGTCCGGGTAGGCGTCGGGAGTCGCAGAAAGCGGCTGGGTTTCAAGTTCTCGATCTCTCGGACACGGAAGTCCTCGTTTCGCCCGCGGAGGCGGCCACCGATCCCGTCGGTCTCCGTGAGGTACCACTCGATGCCTACCTCTCGTTCGGTCGGGTGTGCTTGCCGCATTAGTAGAGCGAGAGGTCGCCGGTCACTTCGTCGACGACGCGCTCGTCACCGGGGCCGATGGCCAGCGCCGTCACCGTTCCCGGCTCAAGTTGCGTATGCCCGGCGTCCCGAATAATCGCGGTTGGGAGCCCCTTTCGCTCCGCGATATCGGCCAACTCGAACAGCATCTGCTCGCCGTCTGCTTTCAGCACGACCTTCTTTTGCCCCTCGCCTTTCCACTCTCTCCGGCGTGGCCCCTCAGTGTCCTCGTAGGCCGACAGTGATGCATGTGCGACCTGCGCGGCAAGCTTTCCTTTCCCCATCCCGATGTCCGTCCGCGCGACGATGGCCTGTTTCATACCCAAACGTGCGGGCGAAGCGCTATAATCGCTGTCGTTCGACCTGTCCGGTATCCGTTCGACGGTCGCGTCGGTAGACGTCTCGGCATCGGTCGATCTCCTGCGCCCGAAGTCGGGGGATATTTTATCTCCCCACTGTTCGTACCGGCTATGATCCTCTCCGACGCGGATATCCTCGACCGCCTCGAAGCGGGCGACCTCGTGATCGACCCGCTCGACGACCTCGACCTGCAGATCCAGCCAGCCAGCGTCGACCTCCGACTCGGCCGCGAGTTCCTAGAGTTCCAGCGTACGAACATCCCCTGTATCCATCCCGACAGCGAGCAGGAGATCGAGGAGTACGTCGACGAGACGGTCGTCCCCGAAGACGACGAGTTCATCCTTCACCCCGGCGACTTCGTGCTCGGCACCACCAAAGAGCGGGTCGAGATCCCGGACGACCTGCTCGCACACGTCGAGGGGCGCTCCTCGCTCGGACGCCTCGCCATCGTGGTCCACGCCACGGCCGGTCTCTGTGACCCGGGCTACAAGGGCCAGATCACGCTCGAACTCTCGAACCTCGGTGCCGCGCCGGTCGCGCTCGCGCCCGGAATGCGGATCTCACAGTTGACCTTCACCGAACTCTCTTCGCCCGCCGAGCGCCCGTACGGCGAGGAACGTGGCTCGAAGTATCAGGACCAGTCCGGCCCGCAGGCCTCGAAGATCGGCGGCGACCGCGAGTTCGGCGGCGACCAGTAACCCGCCCGGAAGTCATCCGTAAGCCACGCCCGGAAGTCATCTGCGAGACCACATCCGGAAGTTCTGGGAGCGGGTTGGTGAACTATGATGGCCGCGACCGCGAAGCCAAACTAATATATAACTCTGTTGCTGGCTGCAGAAACGATAGAACGTCTTGCCCCGTTTAAATACTACAATCGTTTAGGTCTACCTAAGATGGCAAGCACAGTGACAGAACGGCGGCTATCCGGGGTAAACGGCGGACAGCGGATCCGGATACGCGATGTCCCGGACGAGGACGTCCGCGCTCATCTTCTCAGGATCGGGATGCTCGACGGGCCGGTCCAGTGTCGAACTCGAATATCCAACGGGCCCGTGATCGTCGAACGTAACGGGACGACGATGGCACTGGGCGACTCCGTCGCGGAAGAGATCACCGTTTCCATAGAGGGCGAGTGAGATGAGCGGTTGTCACGACGACGGCACTGATCCGACGGATCTACCCGGAGAAGACGCCGACACAGTCGCCCTCGTCGGCGCGCCGAACGTGGGAAAGAGCGCGGTGTTCAATCGCCTCGCGGATCGTGAGGTCGACGTCTCGAACTATCCGGGCACGACAGCGGCCGCGACTGTCGCCGAATTCGACGGCAAACAGCTAGCGGACGCCCCCGGGACGTACGGTATCTCCTCGTTCTCCGAGGAGGAGCGGATCGCCCGCGAGGTGGTCTTAGACGCCGACGCCGTGATCAACGTCGTCGACGCGACCCAGCTAGATCGTGACCTGTTCCTGACTTACCAACTTCTAGATATGGGCATCCCGACGGTTGTCTCGCTCAACGTAATGGACGAGATGCGTCGGGATGGCGACGAGATCGACGTCGACGCGCTGAGGCGGAACTCGGCGTTCCGGTCGTGCCGACGGTCGCTGTCGACGGCGAGGGGCTGGACGACCTACGCGACGCAGTCGACCGGGCCAGCGCCCCCGACGAGACGCCGGTCGAGCAGTGGTACGACCAGCTACCGGATGTCGAGGCCTCCCGCGCGGAATCCGTACTCCTGCTCGAGGGCGACGAACCGACGCTCGACCGGGCGATGGAGTCCGAGATCCTCGCCGACGGCGGCACCGCGGAGATCGAACTCCCATCGTTGCGGGACACGGTCTACGAACACCGGCGCCGGCGGGTCGACGCGACTGTCGAGACGGTGCATTCGACCGGCGATTCGGATCGAAGAGTGGCCGACCGGATCGACGACCTGCTGTTGGACCCGCGAACCGGAACGCCGCTCGCACTGCTCGGCGTCGGACTGATCTACCTGCTGATCGGCGATCTGGTCGCCCAGCGACTCGTCGACTTCCTCGAAATCGAGGTTCTGGGCGAGTACTACGTCCCGTGGATCGTCGACGTCGTCGACGCGACGGTGCCGGCCAGCGGCCTGCTCGAACCGATACACTTCGTCCTCGTTAACGACAACCTCGGGCTTCTCACGGTGACGGTCCAGTATCTCTTCGGGGTGCTCGTGCCGCTCGTGGTCGCGTTCTACCTGCTGATGGGGGCACTGGAGGACTCCGGCCTACTGCCACGGCTGGCGGTACTCACCGACCGTGGGATGTCCCACATCGGTCTCAACGGTCGGGCCGTGATCCCGATGATCGTCGGTCTCGGCTGCGTGACGATGGCTGTCATCTCGACGCGCATCGCCGGGTCGCGCCGAGAGCGCCTCATCTCGACAGCGTTGCTCGGGCTTGCAGTCCCCTGCTCGGCACAACTCGGGATCATTCTCGGGTTGCTTGCGGCGCTCGGATTCGGCTGGTGGCTCGCCTACCTCGGCGTCATCCTGCTCGTGTTCGGCATCGCTGGCGTCTTTCTCGACCGGACGCTCCCGGGCGAAAGCGAGGGGCTGGTCACCGAACTCCCGCGGCTTCGCCGCCCCCGTCTGGACAACGTGGTCCAGAAGACGGTGACGCGGACCAGGGGCTTTCTCAGCGAAGCGGTCCCGCTGTTCGCGGTCACGGCCGTGTTCATCTCGGTACTGGATTACGCCGGCTATCTCGCCGCGCTCGTCCGCGGATTGCGGCCGGTGACGGCCCTGCTTGGCCTGCCCGCCGAGTTCGGTCAGGTGCTCGTCCTCGGTCTGGTCCGGCGTGACTTCGCCGCGGCCGGCATGACGGATCTGGCCCTCTCCTCAGCACAGGTCTTCGTCGGTCTAGTCGTGATCACGCTCTTCGTCCCCTGCGTGCTCGCGATGGCGATGATCGTCAAGGAACGCGACCTCAAGAGCGGACTGCTGATGTGGGTCGGCTCCTGGGCGGTTGCTCTACTGGTCGGCGGCGTCCTCGCACTGGTGGTGAGCCTGCTATGAACTGTCCAACCTGCGACTACGACCTCGATCCGCTGGACCACGAGAAATGCCCCCGCTGTGGGAGCCTGTTGACCTGTTCGACGATAGATTGTGGGAGCTGTGACGCCTGTGGAGGCTCCCTGGCGAGCATCGGTCGCGGTATCTTCACCCGCTCGGAGGACGAGTAGCGAACCGACCGGTAGATGGGTGAGGCGCGGTCGGAGGATTGGCGAAGTATGAGTGGAGGACGGGTGAGGCATGATTGGATGACGGGTGAGGCGCTGATCGGGGGACTGGTGACATACCGTTGTGAGGGCGGATGCGTGCAGGAAATACCCTTTTTCGATGTCGGAGGGCCGAATCAGCGGGCTTCAGGGATTGGCTGGTGGAGAGCCGAATCAGCAGGCTTCAGGGTTCGGCTGGTGGAGGGCCGAATCAGCAGGCTTCAGGGTTCGACGTTGGAGGGCCGAATCAGCGGGGTTCAGGGCTCGGACAGTGGAGGGTCGAACCAGCAGGGGACCGGATCGTCTCAGTTCAGATCCGCAGCTTCTGAACTGCCAGTAGCCGATCGCCAGCGGGACGATTGCCCACACGAGCAGGACGGCGACGCTCGCCCACTCGGTGAGGTAGAACGGCAGATCGCCGCCGACGCGGTTCGTGAGCATCAGCGCCTCGGGCGTCGCCTCCTCGGCCGACAGGTCTTCCAGGATTGAGGACCCGATCATCGCCCAGATGTAGTTGTCTGTCAGGAGGATCAGCGCCTCGCGGTAGGCCGTCAGCGGATTGAGCCGCTGCAGCAGGAAGTACCACGTCGGGGCTTCGAGTCCGGGGAAGTGGCCCTGTGTGACGCGGAACAGGATGGCGACGAGGGTGTCCCAGATCACCATGAACAGGACGTAGACCCCGATGACGCCGCCGAGGGCTCTCGTCCGGCTACCGGTCATCGCCGAGATACCGAGTGCGATGCCGACGAAGGTAGCCGAGAACAACAGCGTCAACCCGGCAAACTGGACGAACAGTCCGAGGTCGATACTACCGAAGATGTAGAAGATCACGCCGGCGGTGATCGACAGGAGGACGACCGTCGCGAACAGCATCGTCGCCAGTCGGCTACATAGCTTCCCGAGGAAGACGCTCCGGCGGCCGTGCGAGAGCCCGAACAGGATCCGGAGGCTACCGGACTCGCGCTCGCCGGTGATCGCCATGTATGTGACGATCAGTGCCGCCAGGGGGATCAACAGCTCTCCGCCGAGCGTGTTGAACAGGTCGTAGACGAGTGCCGACCCGCTCTGGGCCGTGTCGTTCGTGTCCGCGCCGATGGCGACGACGCCCATCATCAGCGCGAACACGCCGAGGATCGCCCACAGCATCCACGACCGAATGACGTCCTCGAAATCCTTTCGCGCGACAGTTTGCCACGTCATCGTTCACCCCCGTCCTCGACGATAGCGGGTTCACCAGTTCTCACGGTCGGATCACCGCTGTCGGCCGTATCGTCGGCAGGCGGCGTCTCCGAGTCCGACGTGGTACCGTCGCCGTCTGCGACACGCCTGGCCTCTGTGACGGCTTCGGCGTCAGTCTCGGTGAACGCGTCGAAGAGGTCCTCCAGCGTGGCCTCCTCGGTCTCGAAGTCTCTTACCGCGGCTCCCGACTCGACGACTTGATGGATGATCTGCGCTTTGGCCGCGTCCGTCGCGTACTTCACCTGGAGGCGGTCGTTCTCGAACGAGACGTCAGTCACGCCGTTGAGGTCCTGCAGTGCAGATGCGTTGACGGCCGCCGGCGCGTCGACGTCCAGCAGTAGCCGGGAGCCGATCCCGGCAGTCTCTCTGAGCCCTTCGATCGAGTCGACAGTTACGAGTTCGCCGTCGTCGAGGATGCCGATCCGATCACAGACCGCGGACACCTGGCCGAGGATGTGACTGGAGAAAAACACCGTCGTCCCCGAGCGGGCCTCTTCGAGGACGATCTCCTGCATCTGCCGGATGCCGTGCGGATCGAGTCCGCAGATGGTTCGTCGAGGATCAGCAGTTCAGGATCGCCGACGAGTGCAATCGCCATTGCGAGGCGCTGGAGCATCCCCTTCGAGTAACCGCCGACGTTTCGCTCGGCGTCGGCCCTGTCGAGACCGACGCGGTCGAGCAGTTCGTCCGGGTCCTCGCCGTTCCCTTTCGACTCGATCGCGAACTCCAGATGGCTGTATCCCGACGAGCGCCCCCAGAGGTCGAAGCCGTCGGGCAGGATACCGACTCGCTCTCGGACTTCGCCTGGCTCCTCGTGGGCATCGTAGCCCAGCACCGTTGCTGACCCCTCAGTCGGGCGAATGAAGTCAAGCAGCAGGTCGATCGTCGTGGTCTTCCCGGCACCGTTCGGACCGAGGAAGCCGAACACCTCCCCTCTGCGACGTCGAGATCCAGCGATTCGAGCGCTGTCTCTGATCCGTACCGTTTTGTGAGGCCGTTCGTCTCGATGGCTGCCATAGCAACTCTACAAAGTACACCCATCATAATAGAGGGGTGACGACAGTTTCAGGCTCTGAAACTGCGATGGGTCCCAGACCGACTGCTCCGCAACAGATAGCCTGCCCGCTCTGTCCGGAGAGCCGCAGAGTTATCTCCCTGCGGGCCGAACGCTCCTGCAAGAATGCGATTTATCGAGGAGATCGTCGTCGACGAATTTCTACCGACGTTTCGGTCCATGCTGGCGGAAGAACTACGGGAACGGGATCTGACCCAGAACGAGGTCGCGGATGTGCTCGGCATCAGCCAGAGCGCCGTCTCGAAGTACGTTCACGGCGACGTGAGCCGGAACGAGCGCATCGAGACGGACGAGCGCGTGATCGAACTCGTCGGGGAGACCGCTGACGGGCTTACGAGCGGGGACATGCACGCCGTCCAGGCGCTGGTCGAGGCGGAAGTGCTGATCCGCCAGCTAGAGGACGGCGATGTCCTGGCGAAACTGCATCAAGAGGACGTCCCGGCGCTCGCAGAGTACGATACTACGGTACGGATCCACGACCCGGACAACGAGCTTCGGTCTGCCGAACGCGTCCTGACCTCGGTCCGCCGTGGGCTCCGGATGCTCGAAAACGCGAGTGGCTTTGCGAGCCTGATTCCGAACGTCGGCTCGAACCTCGTCGTCTGCTTGCCGGACGCCGAGAGCGTCGACGACGTCGCGGGCGTGCCCGGCCGGATCTTCGACGTCAAGGGCCGAGCGACTATCCCGGGTGAACCGGAGTTCGGCGTCAGCGAGTACGTCGCCTCCGTCCTGCTGGCGGCCCGTCGACACGGTAGCCCGGCACGAGCGGCCGTGAATCTCCGGTACGACACCGAACTCGTCGAGCAGTTCGCCGAAGCGGGCTACGAGACGGTCGAGTTTGAGGCCGAGGGCGAGACCGACGCGGCAATCGAAGCCGCGCTGGCTGATGGCGACGACCCGACGATACTCTACCAGACGGGTGGCTACGGTATCGAACCGATCATCTACGTCCTCGGCGAGGACGCCGAAACCGTCGCTGGAATCGTCCGCGAAACACTGTAGATGGCACCGGACTCGACCGCCGACGCGCAGGCGTTCTACGGCCAGTGGGCGAGTCTCTACGACGTGATCGCCCGGTACACGCCCGGGATCGGACGGCTTCGGGAGTACGCGGCGACCGCGCTCCGCCTCGAACCGGGTGATACGGTCGTCGAGATGGGCTGTGGCACCGGCGCGAACCTGCCGTACCTCCGCGAGCGCGTCGGCCCGGCGGGGACGGTGGTCGGCGTCGACTACACCCGGGGGATGCTCGTGGAAGCCGACGCCCTCGTCAGCGAGTACGACAACGTCCATCTCGTCCACGGGGATGCGACCGCACCACCGTTCGCCGACCCGACGGTCGATGCTGTGGCAACCGCAGAGATCGACGCCGTGCTGGCTACCTTCGTCGTCGGGATGCTCGACGACCCCGGAAGGGCAGTCGACAACTGGTGCGACCTGCTGACCGACGGTGGGCATCTCGTGCTCGTCAACGCGGCGCGGAGCGACCAGTGGTACGCCCGACCGCTGAACGCGCTGTTTCGGGCTCTCGTCGTGCTCTCGACGCCCCCGACGACGAAGCTTCGATACGACACCGACCCCCACGGTACGCTCGACCGGCGGATCGACGCCGCCCACGGACGTCTTCGAGCGCGTGCGGCGGCAACCGCGGACGAGACGTTTGCCGGCGGAATCGTTCGACTGACCGGTGGTCGGGTTCGCCAGTAATGGATCCCACCGACAGCATTTATTTCGCCGCAGTCCTTTCTACTGTAATATGGTATCCCGCCGAGCGGCACTAACCGTGCTCGCGGTCGCCCTCCTTTTGTTTGCTGGCTGTACGGCCCCTTCGGCTACTCCCGACGTGGACGACAGTTCGGAGGTCGAAGCTGGTGACGTGCCGGACGAGGACGGCGAGAGCGACGACGAACAGACGGACGCCGACAACGACGACGAACAGACGGACGCCGACAACGACGACGCATCGGGAGAGCCTACGGACGCGACGGACGACGGGCCCGACGACGCGAACGAGGACGTCGAGCCATCCGACTATCCCGACCTGGATCTGAACGAAAACGTGGTCTGGAACGACGTGACGGAACTGATCGGGTCCGACGCGCCACAACCGAACCTGTTCGTCGACGAGATGCCGCCCGGTACCAGCGATGCGTTCGAGCCCCAGCAATCCGACTTTCAGAAAGCGCTGAACGCGACGGAGACCGCGTCAGGGGGTAACGGCACCAGCGGGCTTGCCACTCCAGGCAACGTCTACGTCTTCCCGGACGGCCCTGACGAGGAAGTCGAGCAGGTGCTCGTCCACGAGTACACCCACACAATCCAGTACGCCGAGGGGATGTTCGCGCAGCTGGCTCCGAAGTCCGCCAGAAACGACTGACGAAGAACTGGTTCAGACTGCACTGATCGAAGGCGGTGCAGTCTACGTCGCCGACGAGTACACTGACGAGCAGCTCGATAGCGTCCCGCTCCAATCCGAGCAGATGCAAGCCACGTACGAGGCCGCGCCCGTCGGTGATCGCCTCCTGTTCGCGCCCTACTATTTCGGTGCCAAGTACATCCACGACGACATCGATAGCGCGGAGGAGCTACCCGAGGTGTACAGTTCGCCGCCCCTGACGACGTCCGAGCTCCTCGACCCCGACCGCGAACCGCCAGCGACGGATCTGACCGTCGACGTCGAAAACACCGAGTCCGACTGGTCCGTCACCCGAACCGACCGGCAAGGCGAACTCTATACCCGGATCGTCCTCGATACTGAACTTTCGAACGACGAGGCGGTCGAGGCGGCTGCGGGCTGGAGCGACGACGAACTCCTCGCCTTCACCGACGCGGGCCAAGACGGCTTCGCCTGGACGACCCAGTGGGCCAGCAGCGATGACGCGGACGAGTTCGAAGCCGCCTTCGAGTCCAAACTCGATCAGCGGACCGACGAGTGGGTCGACCGAACCACCGTCGAGCGCGTCGACGACCGCACCGTCGCCGTTGTGATCGGTCCCGAGCGGTTCCGGGCCGCGGTCGACATCTCCGCGTCGGGTGACGGCGTCGACCTCGTCGTCACGGAACCGACCAGCGCGGCGGAAACGACCATGACCGAGCCATCGCTCGCCGGCCCCACGGTATCTGGTACTCGGGTTGCAGCATGATCGCCGACAGGTAGCTACCGTGCCGTCACCGCCGGCCTCTCACTGAGACCGCTCCTCCGGCAAGTCCTGACCGGACAGTTCCGACTCTCGCCCGTACAGTTCTCGATGGGTATCACAGAACTCCGAGCCGCGTAGTTGTGCCTCCACCACGTCCTCCTGATAGTGTGCGTTGAACAGCCGACAGCCCCCTCGTCACAGAAAGGTTCGCCGTGGTCGAGATAGTTGATCGCTTGCAGGACGTATCCTTTCAGCGCCTCGGTCGTCCGGGGGTCGTCCTCGACGAGGAACGCGCCCTCGACCTGACTCTCCAGTACCTCTCTGGGCGGCGTATCGCCGGCGACCATCGCGTGTTTCTGCTTTGCTTTGTAGTAGCTCTCGGGCTTCGCCGGGGCCTCGTAGAGTCCCGGGACCGATATCAACGCTGGCTGACCGAGTACGAGTACGCGCTTGTGCCAGCGCCCGTCGTGGTCGCCCCACGTCCCGAGTGCCCTGTCGAGCAGGACGACGTGGGCATGGTCGAGAGTGGCTTCGTCGTCGGGAAGCGCGGCATTGAGCGTCCGCTGGACCGCGAACCCGCCGTACAGGACGCCGCCTTCGCGCGCTGGATCCGCCAGTGCGCGCTCCTCGTAGCGGACGATTCCCATCATCGTGTTGCCCGTGTCCCTGTCGTAGGGGTCCAGCACACGCGCCTCGGCGAACTGTTCGGGAAGGGAATCTGTTCGCCAGCGGGCGAGAAACCGCTCGCGGACCTCGACGGTGGCGTCGATCCGACCGCGTAGCCACTCCGCAATCTCGTCGGCGTCCGCGACCGACGAGTCGGGTGGCCGGTACAGTGAGACCCGCTCGACCATCGTGTGTCCCCCTCAGTCGTCGGCGGGCGTCGCCGACCGCGAGGTCACGTCGACTGGTTCGGCGTCGACGCCCAGTTCGTCGAGTGCCTCCTGTGCAGCGCGCTTGCCGGAAACCAGCATGGCACCGAACGTCGGGCCCATGCGCGGCAGGCCGTAGGTGGTTGCCGTCGCCATCCCGGTGGCGATCAGGCCGTCGTGGACGAGGCCGGTATGTTCGACGACGGCGTCCTCGCTCTTGCCGACCCACATCGAGTCGTGGCCGGGCGAGTCGTGGCCGGGTGCGCCATAGGTGTCGTCGCCGGTACTGTCCATGCCGGTCGCGGCTTCCTCCGCGTCGCCGATACCGGGTGCGTCGAGCACGCCGCGCTCGTCGAGTTTCTTGACAGCCATTGCCTCGTGGCCCGTTGCATCGATAACGAGGTCCGCCTCGACGGCGATGGGGTCAACGCAAGTAATCTCGCGCGGGAGCGCGTGGACCGGCGTCCAGTTCATGACGATGCCGCCCACACGGTGGTTCTCGCGAATGACGATATCGGTGAACTCGGTCATGTTCTGCATCTTCGCGCCGGCGTCACAGGCGGCCTTGATCAGACCGGAACAGGCCTCGGGCCCGTTTGCGATATAGAGCCCTTCGCTGTCCTCGGACTGTTTGTAGGAAACGTCCAGTTCGTCGAGGATCTGCTGGGCCGGATCACGAACGGTGACTTTGTTCATCAGGAAGCCGCCGAGCCAGAACCCCCGCCGAGATAGTTGTTCTTCTCGACGACCATCGTCTTTACGCCGCGCTCGCTGAGTTCTTTCGCCGCTGTTAGCCCCGACGGGCCTCCACCGACGATGATCACGTCGCTATCGGAGAAGTCCATGAACTCCTGGGTCCATTCCTGTCCGATCGCTCGGGTGACGTCCGCCTCGCCGACGTCGCTGAATTTCTCGAAGTTGTCGCTCATACCACCAGGTAGTACCACTAACTAGTTAATATGATTTATGATCCAGGGTCGCTCTCTCCGGGGCGATCTGGCTCGATATTACTGGCTGATTGTCCAATATATTAGCCTGATAGTAGACGTAAGCGTTGCTAACACTGATGAAAGTATTTATTACTAATATCTTTATGATGTGATGGCTATCCGGTAGTTGATGAGCAATATCGTCAATGAACTGCACTCGACCGTGATGGACAACCGGGATTCGCTCGCCGTCGACGCCGAACAGGAGCTAACGTTTTCGGGGCTCTGGTCGCTCACCGACAGGTTCGCCGGCGGCCTTCGGGCCCACGACATCAACAAGGGCGAATCGGTCGGCATCTGTCTGACCGATCCGACGGACCTGCTGGTAGCCGTGTACGGAACCCTCCGTAACGGCTGTGTGCCAGTGGTCTTTCCCCCGACCTGTTCGACTCGGGGGTGGCGGAGGGACTCGACGAAGTCAACGCCCCCGCACTGATCCTCGACGAGCGCTCGCCCGTCTCGATGATATCGCTATCGTCCTCGATGCGATTTATCGTCACTGTCGACATGGACTCGTACTTCGGGATGACCCACGAGGAGTTCCTTGACAACAGCGGGATCAACTCTTCTGGCTCCCGAACCGGTCTCGAACTGATCGAACGCACCCAAGACGACACCGCGCTGATCGCGTATGGGAAACGAGATGGCGAGGTGGCTAACCGCCGATACAGCCACGGCGACGTCCGCGAGGCCGCAGATGTCGGCTCTGATCTCGTCGCTGGCGACGTCGACCGCCATCTCGGCTGTCTGCAACCGTTCCGGCCGATGGGCCTCATGTACGAAGCCAGCGCAACCATCCTCGATGGGGGCTGTTACGCCCCGCTGTCGGACTGGAATCCGGAGCAAGTCGCTACCAACTTCCTCGACAGCGGGCAGGACCGCGCGTACGTCACCCCTCAGCAGTGTGTGGACCTCAGAGAGGAGGGGGTCGATCCCACTCAGCAGTCACTCGCCGTTCTGCATCCAGTATTCTCACCGATCCGGTCGGAAGACGGCGCAGAGACGCTCCTCGACGGCATGCCGGAGGTGCATCCCTCGCCGCCGACGGAACGGACGACGTGACGCGAGCACGTCGCCTCCGCACTGCGGTAACCTCAGTGCTCCCCGCGTTCCGGCTCCCGGATCTTCCCTTCGGCTTCTCGCAGCGCGGCGTCGGAATCGAACGATTCGACGATTCCGGTCAGTTCTTCGTCTGACGCCTCCGCTGCTCGCTTGCGTGACGTGTAATGTTCGGCACTGCGCGCATCACGTTGTCGATGATCGGGATCGCTGCGACCTGCGGGGAGCGCGAGAGCGGGTTCAGATCGATCACGATCTCCGTCTTGTCCATCTCCCCCAGCGCTTCCGCGCGGTCGCCGTCCTCCAGCGGGACGACGACGACGTCGGCGCTGTATATCCCGTCGGCGTCGACTTTTGCTCGCTCGTGATCGATCCCGGGGATTCGGGCGTCGGCAGTCAGCCCTTTGACGTCCGTCGCGCCGTGCTCTTCGAGGTGATCGGCGATCCGCTCGATCCGTTCCTCGGTTCGATTGAACAGGTTCACCTCTATATCGGCGTCGACGACCTCTGCGAGTTCGACTGTCTCTCCGGGCACCAGCGCCGCGACGTTGCCGTTGACCGAGAGCACGGACTGGTCAGCACCGAGCAACGCCGCGGCCGCCGCGCGCGCCGCCTGGTCGGCACTCGGGATGGTCTCTTCGCCGAGCAAGTAATCGAACGCCTCACCCCGGCCCTGTGCGATCAGCCCTTGCTGGCTCGTGATCCCTTTCTCGACACCGTCCTCGATCCGGTGTCGCGTTAGCAGGGAGTGGTACCGCGGGTGGCTCTCGGGAATGTCGAGGTCGTCGCTCATCGTTGAGCAATCCGCAACGACGCGTGAAAACGGCGTCGGCTTCGTTCCTACCCGGCGACCGGCATCGATCCGGCAGGTGCCTGCTCTTTGAGCGTATTCATCCGCTCTCTGGCGCTCGAGCGCGTTGGGTAGGTCTCCGCGCTCTCTGCGAGTCCGACACCGTTCTCGTCCACGAGCAGCCAGATCCACCCACCCTCCTGCGGGTGTAGCTCGAACGTCGGATCGTCGATTTCGAGGATGCTCGCATCGACCAGTAGCTCCCTGACGCCCGTGATTGCGTCCATAAGTGCGGAGCGGTCCTCGTGGGCCGTTGCACTCGACGCGACGACCTCCTCGCTCCCGTTCAGTAACGTCCAGTGCCAGCCGTCTTCGTCCTCGTTGATCTCGATACCTGCCGTCTCGAAATCGAGGAACTCGGCCTGCTCCGCCTGTAGACCCTCTGGCAGTTCGGGGTCGGGACTCTTCTGCTATCGCTGGGAGAACCGGGATGGCGTGTCTGAACTGACGCTCTTCGTGTCTGACTTAGCCACCCCAGCAACCGGCGTGAGCGGCCGCACCCGGATTTGAACCGTGTCAAAAGACTCGCTTCGCTCGTCTTGTCCGGTTCGCTTATCGCTGCGCTCCTCGCTGAACGGGCGTGACGGGATTTGAACCCGCGATCGAAAGGTTAGGAACCTTTCGCCCTATCCGCTGGCCACACGCCCAGGGCGACGTGGCTCCGTAAAAACGACTAGTTGTCGGACGACTCGGTCTCGGTGTCGACGCTCGACGTACTCGTGTCGGTGTCGAGGTCAGTATCGATGTCCGTATCGATATCGGTGTCGACGTCAGCACCTTCGCGGATCTCTTCTAGTTCCTGTTCTACTTCTTCTCGGCCCTTCTGGAACTCGCCCATCGCCTCGCCGGTCGAACGAGCCAGTTTCGGAATCTTGTTAGCGCCGAACAGAAGCACGGCGATGAGTAGAACCACCACCAGTTCCATCCCACCGGGCACGGCAAACAGCGGTGTAATTTCAACTGCCATCTCTATACGTTGATTGCTCACTCGCGATTATAGGCTTTTTGCATAGGTTTTCGATGACTTGAGACGCCAATCGGCGCTCCGGGTGGCGTTCTGCCCCAAACGCAACGCATTTCCAAGAAACTCGACAACGACCGAGTAATGGTAGACAAGGGAGACGACGCGCCCGACTTCACTGCACCGCTCGCGAACGGCGACATCGAATCGCTGACGCTGTCGGAGGAACCAGCGGACGCACCGCTCGTCCTCGCGTTCTTCCCGGGAGCGTTCACGCGCGTCTGCACCAACGAGATGTGCGCGTTCCGCGATCAGCTATCGGAGTTCGACGACATCGGCGCGACAGTGTACGGACTCAGTCGAGATACGCCGTTCACACTCAACGAGTTTCGCAGCCAGAACGACATCAACTTCGGCCTCGTCAGTGACCTGAACGGGGAGATAATCGAGAGCTACGATATCGCGATGGACTTCGTGGAGTCGGGCGTCTACGGCGTTGCCAAACGTGCCGTCTTCGTCGTCGACGACTCCGGCGAGATCACCTACGCGTGGATCAGTGACAACCCCGGCGTCGAACCCGACTACGACGAGGTTGCGACTGCCGCGGCCGAGGCCGCCGATAGCGGATCGAACTGAGCCGCGGACCGTCTACCCGGAGCCCTTTTTTCCCTGCCTCCACTGAGTGGTTGTATGTCCAAATCCGATCAGTCATATCGAATCTACGCTCCGGGCGATGAGCACGCCTTCCCGGACGAACGACTCAACGATGTGCTCCAACTGATCCACAAGGACGTCGAGATCCAGACGTACCTCGACGCCCAGAACGTCAACCCGGTCGATCGGATGCGGTACAACGATCACGGCGCGAAACACATAGAAATCGTCCGTAACAGAAGCCTCTGCCTCTATGATCTCCTGAAAGCGGCCGGTATCGAGTTCAATGGTGCGAGTCAGCAGGGCCTCGACGAGGCCGACGAGTCGGTCATAATCGCGCTCGCGGCGACCCTTCACGATATCGGGCATGTCGTTCATCGGGACGACCATGCGTACTACTCGCTGCCGCTCGCAGCGGACATCCTCGACCGCATCCTCGACGAATTCTACGACACCGCCGAAGCGGTCCGGGTAAAAGGCGAGGTCCTCCATGCCATTCTCTGTCATCACAGCTCCGAGACGCCGTTGACGACCGAAGCCGGCGTGATTCGCGTCTCCGACGCGCTCGATATGGAGCGCGGTCGCTCGCGAGTTCCGTACGAAGAGGGCGGCCGCGGTATCAACACAATCTCCAGCCAGGCCATCGATACGGTCTCGCTTCGTCCTGGCCAGGAACGTGCTGTGCTCGTCGAAATCCAGATGACCAACGCTGCCGGCGTCTATCAGGTGGATAACCTCCTCAAGCGGAAACTGAACAACTCTCGACTCGAGGACCACATCCGGATCATTGCCGTCAACGCCCGCGAGGACGAGGACCAGTTGGTCGAACGGATAGAGCTCTGAGTGATGGACGACAGCGTCGACGACGAGCGGTCCTGGCGTGATCCCGAGCCACGGGTACGCGATTGGCAACGGATCGGTGCGCGAGTCGCCGTCTCGGCCGTTCTATCCGCTGTTGTAGTGATCGCGTTCCGCGAACAGTTGGGTGCAGTCTGGCCCCTGCTGTGGCCGCCGATGGAGCCGTATGGACAGTGGTCGACGCTCGTGCTGTTACATCTGCTTGGTATCGTCGCTCTTCCTGCAGCAGTCGGCTCTCGAATCGGTGACCGCCTCTATGAAAGTTATACCGAGATGTCGTGAGGATAGAAGCCGCGGTTCAGTTGTTGGGTTCCGGATAATAGCGTCCGTCCTCGCACCGCACGTGCCCGTCGCCGCTGAGTGACCGCAAGAGACTGTGTAGAGTAAGTTTGGTGATCCGGGCCTGAGACTGGATCTGGTCGACTGTCGCACCGTCGTCGAACTGTTGCAAACACAGATAGACGAGCTTTGCCTGCGCCGACTCTAACTCGTGAGGTAGCGGCTCGGCCTCCGCTCTCGTGCTGCGAGACGTGACTGTCATCAACAGACGCTATACATTCGACAATAATAAAACCACTCTACAACGATCGTCGAACCCCAGGCCATCTGCGGGTTTTGGGCTCTATAGCGTCTATCAGTCCGAGAACACTCACCGTCACTACCGCTTTTCGTCCCTTTCTGCCCGATTCTTTCGACTCATGTCGAGTATGATGCATGACACCGGGACACATGAAACGGGGGTGCCATCGGCCGTCTGCGTCCTGTGGGTTTGCGTGTCGTCGACGTCGCAAAAGCGGAAGGGGCGGGAGAGCAGTCGTGGCACGACTGCGAACGCTGATCGACTGCGTCGATCAGAATTTGAACCAGACCAAGACGTCGCGATGCTCGTCTTGCAGGGTCCAAATCCCTCTGTGTACGCTTTGCTCCTCGTGTCTACTCGTCGCAAAAGCGGAAGGGGCGGGATTTGAACCACGCGAAGCCTTTGAGTATTCACCGCATCGGTAAGGGAAAACCCCACCTGACGGTGGCGCTCTACCACTGAGCTACCCTTCCTCGTCTTGGGGTAGGCAGGCAGCCTTATAAATCCCGCTCTGCCGCGCCGACTTGCGGTTCGGGTAACTGTTTTGACCCGGGATCATCGAAGTACTGTACGAATGAATCTCACGCTGACTGGCCTGGCGCTGTTTACCGGCGTACTCGCCGGGGCGCTGTTTAGCTACTTGCACATCCCGATTCCTGCGCCACCTGAACTCCCAGGGCTGATGGGGATCGTCGGCATCTACGGTGGGTATAAACTGATTCAGTGGATGGATATCGGGTTTGATCTGCTCGCCGCCCTCGGAATCAAATAACGCCAGAAACAGTCGAGTTCGGTCCTCAGTAGCTCCGCTCTTTCGGTTCGTAGGTCTTGTTCTCGCCTTCGAGCAACACCGGTTTGTACCAGATGTCGGGCGATCCGTCTTCCCACGAGATCAGCGTGTGCTTGAGCCACTCGTCGTCTTTCCGCTCCTGATGCTCCTGTCGCCAGTGTGCACCGCGGAACTCTTCGCGCGCAAGCGCGCCGAGGGTGATCGTCTCTGCGAGATCGATGAGGTTGCGCGTCTCGATGGTCTGCTGGAGATCCGTGTTGAACGTCCGCGAGGGGTCGTCGACGTAGACGTCTTGATAATCCTCGCGAGCCTTCCGGATCTCCCGTAGCGCCGTCTTGAGTCCTTCTTCGTTCCGGAAGACGTTGACGTTCTCGGTCATCGCCTTCTGTAGTCGTTCGCGGATCTCGGCATGCTGGATGCCGTCGTCCTTTTCGAGCAGGTGGTCGACCCGGTTGCGCTGGTGTTCCACCGCCTCCTCGACGATGGCGTCCGGATCGGCGATGGTCCCGGATCCCCGTCGGCGACCGCGCTGTCGTCCGCAGCGTCGAGCGCACCCGGTTCGACCGGTGGGTCGACCTCGCCGTCTTCGGTGTCTTCTGTCCGCCCTGTCGAGATCTTGGCCTCGCCGATATCCTCGCCGGCGGCGTGTTTTCCGGCCCGCTTGCCGAACACGATCAGTTCCGGTAGTGCGTTTCCGCCCAGTCGATTCGAGCCGTGAACCGATGCACAGGCACACTCGCCTGCTGCGTACAGCCCCTGGATGCAGGTTTCACCGTTCTCGTCCGTCTCGATGCCGCCCATCTCGTAGTGCTGGCCGGGCTTGACCGGCATCGGTTCTTCCATCCCGTCGACGCCCTCGAAGTCCTCCGCGAGATGGAGGATGTTCTCGAGGCGGTCGTTGATCCGCTCCTCGCCGAGATGGCGCATGTCGAGATGGACGTACTCGTCGTTGACGCCCCGGCCTTCGTTGATTTCAGTCAGTTCGGCCCGCGAGACGACGTCACGGGAAGCGAGTTCGCCCTCGTTGTTCGCGTATCCGCGCTCGAACATGAACCGCTCGCCGTCCCCGTTGTAGAGGATCCCCCCTCACCACGCACACCCTCGGAGATCAGGACCCCCGTAGAGGGGAGCGTCGTCGGGTGGAACTGGACGAACTCCATGTCCTCCATCGGAGCGCCCGCGCGATAGGCCATTGCCTGTCCGTCGCCGGTACAGGAGACGGCGTTGGTTGTGTGATCGAACACCTGTCCTGGGCCACCAGTCGCCAGGATCACGCCATCGTTCGCTTTGAAGCCTGCGACCTCGCCCGATTTGACGTCGTAGCCGACGACGCCGTGACAGCGTCGGTCCTCCGGGTCGTCTTCGTCGGTCACCGCGAGGTCCGAGACGAACCACTCGTCGTACACCTGAACGCCGTGTTTGACGACCTGCTCGTACATCGTGTGTAGCAGGTGGTGTCCCGTTTCCGCGCCCGCGTACGTCGTGCGCGGGAACGACAATCCCCGAAGGGTCGCTGGGAGACCCGACCGTCGTCCTCTCGGGAAAACGGCATCCCCCAGTGTTCGAGGCGAATAACGTCCTCGGGGGCGTCCTGTGCCAGCGTCTCGATTGCGGGGGCATCGCCGAGATAATCGGACCCCTTCATCGTGTCGTAGGCGTGGAGTTCCCAGTCGTCACCCTCTCGAAGGGCGGCGTTGATTCCACCTTCTGCTGCGCCAGTGTGGCTTCTGACCGGATGGAGCTTCGACACGATAGCCGTGTCCGCACCAGCGTTCTGTGCGGCGATTGCCGCTCTGAGCCCGGCACCGCCCGCGCCGACGACGATTACGTCGTGTTCGTGCATGATTTGATCTTACCAGAACTTCAGGTTGTTTTTGACCGCTTCCCGCTTGAGCTCCTGAATGTGCTCGGTCAGCGGGATGTCTTTCGGACACACCTCGGTACAGGAGAACTGGGTCTGACAACGCCAGACGCCGTGTTCCTGTTCGAGGATGTTGAGTCGGTGCTGCTTGAGTTCCTCTTCTTCGCGGTCGTCCATCGCGAATTTGTAGGCCTTGTTGATCGCTGCTGGCCCGAGATACTCGTTGTCGCCCGCCGCGATGTTACACGAGGACATACATGCACCGCACCAGATACACCGCGAAGACATTTTGATCTTCTCGCGGTTCTCTCTGGTCTGTCGCTGCTCTTCGAGTTCGCTCGCTTCAGGGGTATCCTCGCTCTGGAAGTACGGCTCGACTGCGTGCATCTGGTCGTAGAAGTGCTCCATGTCGACGACCAGGTCCTTTACGACGTCCTGATGCGGGAGCGGTTCGATGCGCACCGGCTCCTCTAGTTCGCCCAACTGCGTCTTGCAGCCGAGCCGTTGTCGACCGTTCACGAAGAAGGCGTCCGAGCCACAGACGGCCTGTCGGCAGGAGTGACGGAACGTCAACGACGAGTCGTAGTGGTCGCGCGCGTAGATTAGCGCGTCGAGGACCGTCATCCCCTTCTCGAAGGGGACGTGGAAGTCGTCGAAGCGGGGTTCCTGCTTGGCGGCGACCTCCGGGTCGTACCTGAACACCTTGATCTGGACGGCGTTCTCCTCGAAGTCAGCCTTCTCGTCTGCTTCGACCTGCTCGGCTCGCTCGCGTTCCTTCTGACGTTTTTTCGAGCCGGCGGTCTGCTGCCGGTTTCTGTTCGGCCGTTTCTTCGTCTTCCGTCTCGACTTTCTGTTTTTGTGTGCTCATACTATCGAAACACCTGCCATGGAGTTCGCGACGCGGATCCCCTGAACGACCAGCACGAGGCCTGCAGCGGTCAGTCCCCACTTGAGTGCCGTCTTCTGGGTTCCTTCGATCCCCTGATTGACCAACCCATTGTAGACGCCGTTCACACCGTGGAACGCGGCCGTGATCAGGAACATCACCATCGTCAGGTAGTAGGCCGGGTTCTCCATCCGGGCCTGTGTCCCGGCGAGTTCGACCTCGTATGCGTGCGTGACGAAGTGTAACTGGAAGAAGTGGAACGCGAGGACACCGATCAGGAACGCTGCTGTGATCCGTTGCAGTAGCCAGGACGTCCCGCCGGGAGTGAACGAAGAGTAGCGCTCCGCCATTAGAGGCCACCCCCAGGAACGTCGGGACGCTCGCGACGACGATGAGCGCCGTCACGAACAGTGACGCGTAGAAACTCTTGTCCTGTGACTCCAGTCCGATACCCAGGTCGACCATCAGCAGACGGATGCCGTTGAGGATATGGAAGACAGCAACGGCGAGGAGTCCGACCTCCAGTACTCGGATGATCAACAGCCCTTCGAGCCCCTGAATCGTGCTATTATACGACGCTGCTCCTTCCATTGCTGTGCTCAGAACCGCAATGTGCGTGAACAGGTACCCGATCAGTACCCAACCTGTGAACTTGTGGAAAATCCAGGCCCACATTCCGGCCGAGAACTCGCGCCATCGGCCGAAGTCCTCGACGAGCCCGCGATTGTAAGACTGACTCATACTCTCGTATTGACCGTTGGACTGCGGTGGTATAGAAGTTACTAACAATTCGTTACTCTGAACCCGTGCGTACGCGGCCGCGCAGGCACTGGACTACCGCGTGACGTCGCCGACGACCTCTGCCTGCTCCTGATACCGGTTTCTGATCGTGATCTTGCTGACGCCCGACACCTCGTGGACGTCCTCCTGGGTACACGGTTCGTCCCGTAGTTTCGCCGCGTAGTAGACGGCCGCCGCAGCGAAGCCGGATGGGGACTTCCCCGAGGCGACGCCTTCCTTGGTCGCAACAGTGACGACGTTTTGCGCTAGCTCTCGCGTCTCCTCGCTCAGTCCAAGTTTCTCACAGTACTCGTCGACGAACGGTTTCGGATTGAACGTGTCCACCGGCGTCCCGATCTCCGTCTGTACCCACTTCGAGCGCCGGAGCAGATGTGAATGCTCGATCCCGGCGGCGTCTGCGATTTCGCTCGACGTGACCGGAGCGCCCTCTTGCTTGCACGCGACGTACAGCGCTGCTGCCGCGACTGTCGTCAGTGACCGCCCCTGCTGGGTCTCCTCAGTATACACTTTGGTAAAGATCGCCCCTGCAGTCTCGAGTACGGGCTCACTCACGTTTAGCGCCGCTCCCAGCTCCTCGATCCGCTCTCGGCCTCGTTCGTGTAAAGCTTCGATGTCCATCTCTGGCGGTCGTCTCCTAGATATCGTACACTCTCGGCGGATCTCCCATGTACTTTGTGCCGGTTGAGTCGTTACGTACCTCGTTGCCCCTTCACATAGCGCTCCTGAGACGACGGCCTTTTATATTCCCGTGCCATCTGAATGTAATGCGAAGAACGATACGACGTGATCCCGGGACGTTCGATCCGTCCCGTGATCTCGGACTAAACGAACGAGATCGTCTCGGTCGATCCGAGACGATGGGTTTATCTGTCCCACTCGACTTCGTTTTGATCCGAACGGTCGTCGGCGGTTCGCCGCTGACGAATCGGATCAGACGAGCGAGGCCGGGTCGGTCGGTTCCGATCCGAAGGGGTTATATGCCCTACTCTCGTTTGTTGAGATCCGAAAGAGATGAGGATTCCACCCCTGCGGTCCGCCGTACACGATGGAATCTGATGTTAGCTTTGGTAGTTCGGCGACATCCGGGCGCTCGTGCCTGGTCGTCGCCGGATTACGGACTCATGCAATGTTACAAACGCGATCATGTTCCCCGACGGGGAACATAAGGTGACGCCATCCCTCTGGGATGGCATCCCGCCTAACCGCCCCCACCAGGGGGCACATTCCGGTTGATCCTGCCGGAGGCCATTGCTATGGGGATCCGATTTAGCCATGCTAGTCGCACGAGTTCAGACTCGTGGCGGAAAGCTCAGTAACACGTGGCCAAACTACCCTCTGGACAGGAATACTCTCGGGAAACTGAGGCTAATGCCTGATACCGTTCCGCTGCTGGAACTGCACGGAACTGGAAACGCTCCGGCGCCAGAGGCTGTGGCTGCGGCCGATTAGGTTGACGGTGGGGTAACGGCCCACCGTGCCAGTAATCGGTACGGGTTGTGAGAGCAAGAGCCCGGAGACGGTATCTGAGACAAGATACCGGGCCCTACGGGGCGCAGCAGGCGCGAAACCTTTACACTGCACGCCAGTGCGATAAGGGGATCCCCAGTGCGAGGGCATATAGTCCTCGCTTTTCACCACCGTAGGGAGGTGGTGGAACAAGAGCTGGGCAAGACCGGTGCCAGCCGCCGCGGTAATACCGGCAGCTCAAGTGATGGCCGCTGTTATTGGGCCTAAAGCGTCCGTAGCCTGCCAGGTAAGTTCGTCGGGAAATCTACGTGCCCAACACGTAGGCGGCCGGCGAAACCTGCCTGGCTTGGGACTGGATGGCTCGAGGGGTACGACCGGGGTAGGAGTGAAATCCTATAATCCTGGTCGGACCACCGGTGGCGAAAGCGCCTCGAGAAGACAGATCCGACGGTGAGGGACGAAAGCCAAGGTCACGAACCGGATTAGATACCCGGGTAGTCTTGGCCGTAAACGATGTCCGTTAGGTGTGGCACAGGCTACGAGCCTGTGCTGTGCCGCAGTGAAGACGATAAACGGACCGCCTGGGAAGTACGTCCGCAAGGATGAAACTTAAAGGAATTGGCGGGGGAGCACTACAACCGGAGGAGCCTGCGGTTTAATTGGACTCAACGCCGGACATCTCACCAGCATCGACAACAGGAGTGACGATCAGTGTGATGAGCTTATCAGACCTGTTGAGAGGAGGTGCATGGCCGCCGTCAGCTCGTACCGTGAGGCGTCCTGTTAAGTCAGGCAACGAGCGAGACCCGCATCCTTAATTGCCAGCACTGGCTCGCGCCAGGTGGGTACATTAGGGAGACTGCCGTGGCTAACACGGAGGAAGGAACGGGCAACGGTAGGTCAGTATGCCCCGAATGTGCTGGGCGACACGCGGGCTACAATGGCCGAGACAGTGGGATGCAACCCCGAGAGGGGGCGCTAATCTCCGAAACTCGGTCGTAGTTCGGATTGAGGGCTGAAACTCGCCCTCATGAAGCTGGATTCGGTAGTAATCGCCACTCAGAAGGTGGCGGTGAATACGTCCCTGCTCCTTGCACACACCGCCCGTCAAAGCACCCGAGTGGGGTCCGGATGAGGCCGAGTTCCTCGGTCGAATCTGGGCTCCGCAAGGGGGCTTAAGTCGTAACAAGGTAGCCGTAGGGGAATCTGCGGCTGGATCACCTCCACTGACCGGGATCGGGGCGACGCCCCGACCCACCTATATACTCATGCACTGTCCGCACGCCGGCCGACGCCACCACGACGCGTCCGGGCGCTAACGAACTATCAAAGCTAACACTATACACGCCTCTCCGGGCTCTGCCCGGAGTGGGCCCATAGCTCAGCGGTAGAGTGCCTCCTTTGCAAGGAGGATGCCCAGGGTTCGAATCCCTGTGGGTCCATGACTCGTGCTCGAATCGCGAACCGTTGCCCTTAAGTGGGAAACGGCGCTCGGTTGGAGTACGAAGCGAAACTGATGCACCATCCCGTGTAAGCGCGGATGGGAAGGGTTGAACACTCGGCTAGACCACCCCGGGTGTGACGAGACCATGTGTACGTGCGATCCAGACGTCCACTGGACCAGTTCGGCAGACTTGCGAGTCTGCTCAACCGCAGTGGTCCAACACAGACGACACACGATTTAGACGATTAGACGACAGACGTGGCTACGACGCTGGCTGGTGAATAGCTCGGCTCGAGAGCCGACGACGGACGTGCCAAGCTGCGAAAAGCCCGAGGGAGCCGCACGGAGGCGAAGAACTCGGGATCTCCAAATAGGAATCCTCACCGCAATTGCTTTGCGCAATGGGGAACGCCGAGAACTGAAACATCTCAGTATCGGCAGGAATAGAAAGCAATCCGCGATATCGTTAGTAACCGCGAGTGAACGCGACACAGTCCAAACCGAAGCCTTCACGGGCAATGTGGTGTTCGGGCTGACTTGCAGCACTTGAACCTCGATCAGAAGTCTCCTGGAATGGAGCGTGAAACAGGGTGACAACCCCGTACGATCGAGTAGTAGAGTGTGCGTCAGTTCCAGAGTAGCGGGGGTTGGATATCCCTCGTGAATATCTCAGGCATCGACTGAGAAGACTAAACACTCCTCGAGACCGATAGCGAACAAGTAGCGTGAGCGAACGCTGAAAAGCACCCCACAACGGGAGGTGCAATAGGGCTTGAACTCAGTCAGCCACTGAGCGACGGGGCATACAAGGTCCATTGGAAAACGACCTGGGGGCGACCCCACAGTAGGACCCAATGGAAGCCGATGTCGCGTCGTGCGTTTTGAAAAACGAGCCAGAGAGTGTGTCTGAATGACGAGTCTAACCGGTGCATCCGGGAAGGCATAGGGAAACCGACATGGCCGCAGGGCTTTGCCCCAGGGCCGCCGTATTCAAGTGCGGGGAGTCATTCGGACACGACCCGAATCCGGACGATCTATGCGTGAGCAAGGTGAAGCATGGCGAAAGCCATGTGGAGGCCTGTTAGAGTTGGTGTCCTACAATACCCTCTCGTGACTCACGTATAGGGGTGAAAGGCCCATCGAGTCCGGCAACAGCTGGTTCCAACCGAAACATGTCGAAGCATGACCTACGCCGAGGTCGTTCGTGAGGTAGAGCTACCGATTGATGACCCCGCCTCCGAGAGGAGTCGGCTCATCTGTCAAACTCCGAACTTACGAACGCTGTTGACGCGTGGATTCCGGTGCGCGGGGTAAGCCTGCGTACCGTAAGGGAGACAACCCAGCGCCGGGTTAAGGTCCCAAAATGTGGATTAAGTGCAACCGAAGGTGGTCCCGAGCCCCAGACAGCCGGGAGGTGAGCTTAGAAGCAGCTACCCTCTAAGAAAAGCGTAATAGCTTACCGGCCGAGGTTCGGGGCGCCCAAAATGATCGGGGCTCAAATCCACTACCGAGACCTGGCCGCACTCTTCACAGAGTGATCGAGTAGGTTGGCGCTCCAGTTGGGTGGAAGCACGGGTGAGAACTCGTGTGGACCGACTGGTGACGACAATTCTGGCCATAGTAGCAGCGATAGTCGGGTTAGACCCCCGACGGCCAAATGGATAAGGGTTCCTCGGCAATGCTGATCAGCCGAGGGTTAGCCGGTCCTAAGATCTCTCGCAATTCGAGGAGATCGAAACAGGGTAGCAGATTAATATTTCTGCGCCACCGTACATTCAAAGGAGACGTTTCGGGGTCGCCCAGGCTGGGCTCGCGCCCAGTGTAACCGTCCAACTCCGTGGAAGCCGTAATGGCACGAAGCGGACGAACGGCGAGATACCGCAAGCTGGGTCAACCTGGAACCCGTGAAAATCTGAGTACGGTGTCCGTACCGAGAACCGACACAGGTATCCATGGCGGCGAAAGCCAAGGCCTGTCGGGAGCAACCGACGTTAGGGAATTCGGCAAGTTAGTCCCGTACGTTCGCAAGAAGGGATGCCTGCTCTTTATGGAGCAGGTCGCAGTATCTCGGACGCTCCGACTGTCTAGTAACAACACAGGTGACTGCAAATCCGCAAGGACTCGTACAGTCACTGAATCCTGCCCAGTGCGGGTATCTGAACACCCAGTACAATGGGACGAAGGACCCGTTAACGGCGGGGGTAACTATGACCCTCTTAAGGTAGCGTAGTACCTTGCCGCTTCAGTAGCGGCTTGCACGAATGGATGAACGAGAGCGTCACTGTCCCAACGTTGGGCCCGGTGAACTGTACATTCCAGTGCGGAGTCTGGAGCCCCCAAGGGGAAGCGAAGACCCTATGGAGCTTTACTGCAGGCTGTCGCTGAGACACGGTCGCTAGTGTGCAGAATAGGTAGGAGCCGCTACACAGGTACCCGCGCAGCGGGCCACCGAGGCAATCTTGAAATACTACCCACTAGTGACTGTGACTCTCACTCCTGGCGGAGGACACCGGTAGCCGGGCAGTTTGACTGGGGCGGTACGCGCTTGAGAGAAGATCGAGCGCGCCCCATGATTATCTCAGCCGGGTCAGAAATCCGGCGCAGAGTGCAAGAGCACAAGATAGTCTGACAGTGTCCTGCCTAACGAAGGACGCTGACGCGAAAGCGGGGTCAGCGAACCAATCATGGCCCTCAATGGGCCAGATTGATGACAGAAAAGCTACCCAGGGATAACAGAGTCGTCACCCGCAAGAGCACATATCGACCGGGTGGCTTGCTACCTCGATGTCGGTTCCCTCCATCCTGCCCGTGCAGAAGCGGGCAAGGGTGAGGTTGTTCGCCTATTAAAGGAGGTCGTGAGCTGGGTTTAGACCGTCGTGAGACAGGTCGGCTGCTATCTATTGGGGGTGTTTGAGTACTTGACAGGAACAAGCGTATAGTACGAGAGGAACTGCGCTTGGGTGCCACTGGTGTACCGGTTGTCCGCAAGGGCACGTGCCGGGCAGCTACGCACCACGGGGTAAGAGCTGAACGCATCTAAGCTCGAAACCCACCTGGATACGAAGTACTCTTGAGGCAACTCGTAGAAGACGAGTTCGATAGACTTGGGGTGTCCGCGTCGAGGCAACGAGACGTTGAGCCCGCGAGCACTAACATGCCAAGCCATTCACTCATATCCGAGTGTATCATCTGCACTGGTCCACAACGTAGAGCGACTCGCTCTGCTGACCTGGTCCAGGCGTAAACTGGATCGCACGTACACGAATATGGTGGTCAACTGACCAACGGACAGGTGTCCATTATTGTGGTTCGAGTCCACGAGTTGGCGTTAAGGCGGCCAGAGCGGCAGGGCAACTCCCGTACCCATCCCGAACACGGAAGATAAGCCTGCCAGCGTTCCGGCAAGTACTGGAGTGGGAGACCCTCTGGAAACACCGGATCGCCGCCTGCTATTCATAGACCCTCCGCGCCCATTCGGGCGCGGGGGTTATTTCATTCTGAAGGAGAGCGGCGGCGCCGGTCAGCCGACGGGTGCAGCGACTGAAGACGGTTCGAGTAGCACCAGGCACGACGATTGCGTCTGGGAGTCACGGACGGTTCCAAGCCGTCCCACGACGAATCCGGCGCCCGGTTGTTCGGACTGTATCTGACAGTCCGTGCAGAAACAGCCACTGATCCGCCACTGGCCGAACTGTGGTTCCCGTTCGATACGACAGCGCACGTGCTGGCCTTCCTCTATTCGCTCCTCACAACTCTCACAGGTAGTCGACGTCTCGTCAGCGACGCGAAGCCCGGTAACGACCTGAGAGAGCGGCGCAATCGTGGGGATCATCGTAGCGCCGCCGCGCGGCTATCGAGGTGGTCACAGTTCTGCGTGTAGTTCGAGTGAGTCATCGAACAGCACTGGCCGCCCGATCACTCGAAAACGTGTGGAGTTAGAGGAACGATTCGCCTGATGGGTCGGCCGCCCGTTGGTGTTCGACGGCACGGTGGGTATCGGAGTCGAGTTTGACGAGGTGACAGAGCGGGTTTCCGGGGTAGACCACCGGATTTTCGAGAATGCCGACGAGCAAGCCGGTAAACGGTGCCTGGACGGTTTCAGTGTCCGTTTTAAATGGATTCGTGATAGTACAGACGTCCTCGCCCTCGTGAACGAGTGCGCCACGGTCGTGGTGCATATCGACGATACCGCCAACGTCAGCGCGCAGCCAGGTCTTTTCGCTGTCCTCGCTGATCACCGTTCGCCAGCCGGGCCAGTGGACAGTGCTCCGGGGGAAAGTCCGTACTCGGCGAGTACGCTCACGACGCCGTTCAGTGCACGGTCGATCAGCGGCCGCTGAAACCGATGGGCTTCTCCCATCTCGATGGTGATCGTCGGGACGCCCGCTTCGGTAGCCTCGCGACGAAGTGTCCCGTTCGGCCCCTGAGAGTCGAGAATGACGTTCGTACTGAACGACTGTGCGAGTCGAGCCACGGCGTCGTCAGTCATGTCGGCGCGGGCGTGAAGCATGTTCGTCCGGCCGCGCGTGGAGGTGTGGAAGTCGAGTCCGTAGTCACATGGCTCGACGAAACTGCTGAATATCCGGTGTGCGATGCGCTTCCCGCTGGTCCCCGTCTCGCTACCGGGGAACGATCGGTTGAGGTCGCGATCGTAGATCGGGAGATACCGCTGCTGTGCGAGAAACCCGGGAACGTTGAGGACGGGGAGACAGACCAGCGTTCCGTTGAGATCAGTGTGGTCCCAGTCGTGAGCGACCTCCCGGACGACTGCGATCCCGTTGAGTTCGTCGCCGTGTGCAGCGGCGGCGAGAAATACCGTCGGTCCGGGGTTTGGCCCGTTAATGATCGTAACTGGCACCCTGATCGGATCGCCGAGGTATGTCTGGCTGACGTTGTGTCGGATGTAGGCTCGCTCTCCCGGCGCGACGCGTCCGCCGGGATAGCTGAACAGCTCGCCACTGGCGCCGTCGGGGTCGGCGAATCGCTGGATCGTCTGCTCCCCCTCGTCGGTCATATGGTCGATACCAGCCCACACAGAAACATAAATGAGTCCTTCGGGGAAACGCTACGATATCGCTGCAAGCATGGGAGGGCAACGGGTAATGTTTTTACAGTACTGCTTCTCTTCGTGTGTATGGAGGACGATCTTACGGTTGGAGTGCTCAGTCTCCACAACAGCAAGGAGACGAAAGCCATTCTCAATGCGGTCGACGACCTGGGCTACGGAACGGAATGGCTTCGCTCCGAGAACACGTCGGTTCGGATCGAGGATGGCACCCTCTCGATCGACCCCGACGTGGACGTCATTGCGAACCGACTGCTGCTCTCGAACACGGCACAGCCCTGTGAAGAACTCGGTATTGCGAACGTCTTCTCGCGTACGCGGCCCATACTGAACACGCCGGAGGCGACGATGACGGCGATGCACAAGTTCGCGGCGGCAACCGCGCTCACGGAGGCTGACGTGCAGGTTCCGGACGCGCTGTTAGCGCTCGGTAGCGAAACGCTCTCGCGTCGTCGCGCGGAGTTCGGCGAGGAGGCGGTGTACAAGACCTCGATCGGAACGCACGGCGGCGGGACGTGGAAGGTGGGTCCAGGGGAGTCGGTCAACTCCATGGTCGGCAACCGGTATGCGTTCTTGCAGGATCTGATCGAACGGGACGGCGAGAAACACCGTGATCTGCGCGTCTACGTCGTCGGTAGCCGGATCATCGGCGCGATGCACCGGTACGCACCGGAGGGTGACTGGCGGACGAACGTCTCGCTCGGCGGCGACGTCCGGGATGCGACCGACCAGCTAACAGAGGAGACCAGAGAGATCGCACTCTCCGCGACGGATGCGATCGGCCTCGACTACGCCGGCGTGGACCTGATCGAAGGCGAGGATGGCTGGTACGTACTCGAAGTCAATCCTACCGCGGGGTTCAAAGGGTTCTTCGAGGCGACTGGAACGAGTCCCGCCCCCTACATCGCGAAACTGGCAATCGAGCGCGCGGGCCACGAAGTCGACGACGAACTCGTCGCATCGCTCGCCCGCTCCCTCGACGATTCGGTCCCTGCCGCCCGCCCGCAGCCATCACAGGCTGGCGAACAGGAGGTCATCCCCATCGGTTACACCGAAGAGGTCCTGGTCAGTGGGACGAGCGACTCCAAGAGCGTGTACGCCAAATCCGACACGGGCGCGACGCGGACGAGCATCGACACGAGCCTCGCGGCCGATATCGGTGCGGGGCCGATCAAGAGCAAGATGCGGGTCCGCTCCGGTAGCTCGAAACAATCGAAAGTGCGGCCGATCGTCGACATCGTGATCGGGGTCGGCGGGCGACGCCACACTGTCGCGGCCAACGTCGAGGATCGCAGCCATATGGACTACCCACTCCTGCTCGGCCGGGACATCCTGGAACACTACCACGTCGACGTTGGACGGCGCGCCGACGCGGACGACGAAACCGAACTCGAGGAGTAATCAGTCCGACTCGTACGCGCGCCAGACGTACTTCGTCCCGTAGCTTCGGTAGGGACGCCAGCGTTCGGCGATCTCTCGCATCTCCCCGCGCGTCGTCGAGCCATCGCCGCTCCCGTATAGCTCGTCGATCCCGTTGCGGACAGCGAGGTCACCCAGCGGCAGGACGTCTTCGCGGCCGAGGACGAACAGGAGATACATCCGCGCGGTCCACTCGCCGACGCCGCGGATCTCGGTGAGTTTGGCGACGACTTCGTCGTCCGGGTGGTCGGCCAGTCCGTCTCGGGTGTACGCTCCACGCTGGAAGGCGTCGGCGGCGGTCTGCAGGTACTCGACTTTCTGCCCGCTCACTCCCGCATCACGGAGCGAGTCCTCGTCGACGTCGAGCATCGTGGTTGGCGTGATCGGCTCGTCGAACAGGGAGAAAACGCGCTCTCTGACGGCGTTTGCGGAGGCGGTCGAGAGTTGCTGGTTGATGATCGAGACGGCGAGTCGCTGGTACTCGTGGGTTGCTGGGTCGACATTGACGGGGCCGTGTTCGTCGATCAGGCGGGCCATGACTGGGTCGTCTCGCAGCGTAGCCAGTGGGTCGCTCATAGCCCGAACTCGTGGCCGTTCGAGTATAGACCTCACGAAGAATGGAGTCGAAAACGAACTCGCGGTCGCCTCAGAACCCTTTGCCGAGCAGTTCGCGCGCGATGATGTTCTTCTGAATCTCGGAGGTTCCCTCGTAGATCTGGGTGATCTTGGAGTCGCGGTAGAGGCGCTCGACGTCGAAGTCGTTGACGAAGCCAGCGCCGCCGTGGATCTGGACGGCCTCGTCGGCGACGTCGACGGCGATGCGGGAGGAGTACTCCTTGGCCATCGACGCCAGCGCGGTGAGGTCGTCGTCCTCGTTGGTGACGCTCCAGGCGGATTTGTAGGTCAACTGGCGTGCGGCCTCGGTCTTCGTGTGCATGTCGGCGAGTTTGTGCTGGATCGCCTGGAACTCGCTGATAGACTGGCCGAACTGCTCGCGGTCCTGTGCGTAGTCGAGTGCGCGCTCGCACGCGCCTTTGGCGATGCCGACGCCCTGTGCGGCGACCATCGTCCGGGTCTCGTCGAAGAACTGCATCAACTGCAGGAAGCCCGCCCCGCGCGTCCCGATGAGGTTCTCCTCGGGGACGCGGACGTCGTCGAAGATCAGTTCGGCGGTGTCGGAGGCGCGGATCCCCAGTTTGCCCGTGATCTTGTCGGCCTCGAAGCCGTCGCGGTCGGATTCGACGAGGACCTGCGAGAAACCGGAGTAGCGGTCGTCGACGTCGTCGGTCTTGCACATGACGACGAAGTAATCGCCCACTGTGCCGTTGGTGATCCACATCTTGTTGCCGTTGATCACCCACTCGTCGCCGTCTTTCTCGGCGCGCGTCGAGACGCTGGAGACGTCAGAGCCGGTGTCGGGTTCGCTGATGGCCGCGCCCATGATGGCCTCGCCCTCTGCGATCGGTTCGAGGTAGCGTTCTTTCTGGTCTTCGGTGCCGTACTCCATGAGCGAGTCGGCCCCGAACGCCGCGCTGGTGATGCAGAGTCCGATCCCCGGATCGACGGCGAACAGTTCCTCGGTGATAATGGACATCTCCAGAGGGGTGTACGCGGCGCCGCCGTACTCGATGGGGATGTGTGCCCCAGTTAATCCCATCTCTGCCGCTTCGTCCATCACTTCGTGTGGGAACGTTTCCTCGACGTCGTGTTCCTTGGCAACGGGCGCGACCTCGTTTTCCGCGAACTTGCGTACCTCGTCACGGATCGCTCGCTGTTCGTCTGAAAGTCCAAAGTCCATGCGTGATCTATCTATGGTGAACAATAAGTATCTTTGTAACCCGATAGAAACTAAAATAGAGTTTATATGACTCCGGAGGGAAACGTTAAACCCACTGCATGCCGTCGTTGCGTCCATGGAGATTGACGATATCAACAGTGTAACAGTTCTGGGTGCGGGTAACATGGGTCATGGAATCGCCGAAGTAGCCGCGCTCGCGAGCTATGACGTGACGATTCGGGACATCAACGAGGAGTTCGTCCAGAGTGGCTACGACGATATCGAGTGGAGCCTGAACAAACTCGCCGAGAAAGAGCGCATCAGTCAGGACGCGGCCGACGCCGCACTCGACAGTGTCACGCCGCTCGTCGACATCGAAGAATCCGTCAGCAACGCGGACGTGATTATCGAGGCCGTCCCCGAGAAGATGGAGATCAAAGAGGACGTTTATACCGAGGTCTCCGAGTACGCCCCCGAGCGGGCAATCTTCGCGACCAACACGTCGTCGCTCTCGATCACTGACCTCTCGGAGTTCACCGACCGTCCCGGGCAGTTCTGCGGGATGCACTTTTTCAACCCGCCGGTCCGGATGGATCTCGTGGAAGTCATCTCCGGGGAACACACCGACGAAGAAACCCTCGACGTCATCGAGGACCTGGCCGAGGACTTCGGCAAGACGCCCGTGCGCGTCCACAAGGACAGTCCGGGCTTCATCGTCAACCGGATCCTCGTCCCGCTGATGAACGAGGCCTGCTGGCTCGTCCACGAGGGCGAGGCGGCCATCGAAGAAGTCGACAGCACCACCAAATACGGCATGGGCCTCCCGATGGGCAGTTTCGAGCTCGGCGATCAGGTCGGCAACGACGTGAGCTATCACGTTCTCGAATACATGCATGAGGTCCTCGGCGACGCGTACGAACCCTGTCCGCTGCTCGCGGAGAAAGTCGAAAACGAGGAACTCGGCAAAAAGACCGGCAAGGGCTTCTACGATTACGAGGACGGCGGCGCGGACGTCCCGTCCGATCAGGTCAGCGAGTCGATCAGTGACCGTCTGACCGCGGTGATGGCGAACGAAGTCGCCCACCTGATCGGTGACGATGTCGCCGAGGCTGACGCCATCGACGAGGCCGTAATGCTCGGGGCCGGATTCCCGAACGGCCCGGCTAAACTCGCCGACGAGGCGGGGATCGACCACTTGCTTGATGTACTCGAAGACGCCCACGAGGAGACTGGCGCGGCTCGATACGAGCCAGCCGACTACCTCGCCGAGGCCGCCGAACAGGGCGGCTTCTACGGCGGCGACGAAGCGGAGGAGGACGGCTACGAGTTCGAGACGCTCCGCGTCGACAAGCCCGGCGAGATGGTTGGGAAACTCGTTCTCGACCGTCCGCACCGGATGAACACGATCAGCGGGGAACTCCTCGACGAACTCGACGAGGCGATCGATCTGCTCGCGGACGATGAGGAGGTTAGATCGATCCTACTTGTCGGGGAGGGCGACCGAGCGTTTTCGGCGGGCGCGGACGTCCAGAGCATGGCCGGGAGCGGTGCGGATCCGATCGAAACGACCGAGCTCTCGCGTAACGGCCAGCGGATCTTTGGCAAACTGGAGTCCTGTGATATGCCGGTCGTCGCGGGAATCGACGGCTACTGCCTCGGCGGTGGTATGGAACTGTCGACGTGTGCTGACATGCGGATCGCGACGGTACGGTCGACGTTCGGCCAGCCGGAACTGAACCTCGGCCTGATCCCCGGTTGGGGAGGCACCCAGCGTCTACAACATATCGTCGGCGAAGGGCGTGCCAAAGAGATAATCCTCACCGCGGATCGGTACGAGGCCGAGACGATGGAACAGTACGGATTCGTCAACGAGGTCGTCGAAAACGACGACTTCGAGGACCGAGCGTTCGAGTTGGCGTCTGACCTCGCCGCAGGACCGCCGATTGCGACGCGATTCGCAAAGCGCGCCATGCTGAAGGGCTGGGAGAACACCGAAGCGGGACTCGAAATCGAGAACCAGGCATTCGGTCAACTCATGGCGACCGACGACCTGATGGAAGGCATCACCGCGTTCATGGGCGACGAAGAACCGGAATTCGAGGGGAAGTAAGCGCTCCGTACCCGCCCGAACGACCTGAACTCCGGCTCCTCGCCGTCCAGAAACGCCCGCACGCCCTCCTCGTGTTCTGCCGTTCCGTACGCCAGCGTCTGCGTATGGAGTTCGTGATCGAGCGCTTCGCGCCAGTGCCGACCCATGTTCTCGTGGATCGCACGTTTTGCGAGGCCGAGCGTTTTCGTCGGCCGTTTCCCGAGCGTTTCGAGCAGTTCGTCGACCGCATCGTCGAGTTCGTCGTCGGGGACAGCCCTGTTGATCAGGTCGTACTCTACCGCCTCTTCGGCCGAGAAGAACTCGGCGGTAAACGCCAACTGCTTCGCAGTGCGCAGTCCGACCAACTTCGGCAGCAGGAACGTCCCGCCCGTGTCTGGGACCAGTCCGACCCGAACGAACGCGCAACTGAACGACGCCGACTCCGCCGCGTATGCGAGGTCACTGACAGCAGTCACCGCAAGCCCCGCACCGACGGCGTCGCCATTGACCTTGGCGACGATGGGTACCCGCGCCGTGAGCGCCTCTTCGACGACCCGGCCGAGCGTCTCCTGCACCCGGTCGAACGCTTCTTCCGCCGTCTCGTCGCGCTCGGCCATCGCCTGGAGATCACCGCCCGCGCTGAACGCGTCGCCTTCACCGGTAAGCACGACAGCGTCGTACTCTTCGGGCGATACCTCTGCTAGAGCGTCGGCGAGGGCAACCGCGGCATCGGGAGTAAACGCGTTTAGTGCATCCGGCCGGTCGAACGTGATGGTTCAGAATCCCGTCCTCGTCATCGATTTGCATATGTTTTCTATCGCGCGGACGCTGTTAGTTCTTTCCAGATTGTAAGTATCGTTCTTTCTGTTTTGCACAGCTTTACTATAATATCTCTGTTCTGAACGTATATCTATACTCTTACAATAATGTATATATAATTTACTAATATTTGACTATATACTTTGAGAGACCTTCCACTCTCCGGGCTGTTAATCGTATGTGAGAACTTATGAGACTGCAGTAGCTCTTTAAACTGGAGAGAACTTCGGCGGACTTTCGTCCGTCGTAGAGTATCGTATCTGTCGCCTCTGTCTGGCATTTTGCTTGACCGATCTCTTTGATTGCCACCGCACAGAAATATTACTATAAATTAATATTATGGTCTTCTACCGGATAAATATACTGCAATATAAGTTGACATTTATCGCACGAGATTACCCTGCCTGCTGTCGTATCCGATCCATCACGTCTCCGGAACCGCCGGCATTGGAGCGACAACGATTAGTAGCAATACCGATAAATATGCGATCATGTATCACATACTGGTAGCGCTAGACGATACTCTCGAACACGCTATTGCCCAGGCTAACGCCATTGTGGAGATGCCCCACCAGCCGGGTGATATCGAGGTGACGCTCCTGCACGTCTTTACCGATAACGTCACTGGTGCATCGATACAGCAACTCGAAACGGCGCTCAAGAGCGAAGAGCTACTCGAGGATGCGGGAATCGACGTTCAGTTGGACGAAACCAGCGGTGATCCCGCGACACAGATCATCGAGTACGCGGACGAGACGGACGCCAATCTCATCTCTGTCGGCGGGCGGAAGCGCTCGCCGACGGGGAAAGCCCTCTTCGGAAGCGTGACACAGGATGTCGTCCTGACCGCTGATCTACCGGTCCTCGTCTGTGGCGAGACGAACGAGTGACGGCGTGGTCGCCGACATCTATAACAATTTTAATGGGGGTACTGGACGATTGGCACACACGATGCGAGTAACAGTACTAGGCGCAGGTACGATGGGGCATGGGATCGCACAGATCTCCGCGATGGCCGGAAACGAGGTCACGATACGCGACCTCGAAGCGGAGTTCCTCGAGGACGGGGTCGATGCGATCACAGCGAACCTGCAGGGCGGCGTCGACAGGGGGAAAGTGACCACGGAACAAAAAGCGGCGACGCTCGATCGGATCGAGACGACGACGTCGTTGCCGGACGCCGTCGCGAACGCTGATCTGGTCGTCGAGGCCGTCCCCGAAGATATAGAGATCAAACAGGGGACGTTCTCGGACGTCGAAGAACACGCGCCGGGTGACGCAGTGATCGCCTCGAACACGTCGTCTCTCTCCGTCACCGAGATAGCCAGCGTGCTCGACCGACCCGGCCGGGCGATCGGTCTCCACTTTTTCAATCCGGTTCACATCATGGATCTCGTCGAAATCGTCGTCGCCGAGCAGACCGACGAGAAGACGGTCGAGACTGCGACCGCGTTCGTCGAGAATATCGACAGGGAACCGATCACCGTCCGGGACTCCGCCGGCTTCGCATCGTCCCGCCTCGGGGTCGCACTCGGCGTCGAGGCTGTCAGGATGTTAGAGACCGGGGTGGCGGGGCCCGAAGATATCGACCGTGCGATGGAACTCGGATACAATCACCCGATGGGCCCCATCGAGCTAACCGACGTCGTCGGACTCGACGTTCGACTGGATATTCTCGAATATCTACACGAGGAACTGGGCGAACGGTTCCGCCCGCCACAGCTACTCAGACAGAAAGTCCGAGCCGGGAAGCTCGGTAAGAAGAGCGGCGAAGGGTTCTACGTCTGGGAGGACGGCGAAGTCATCGGGGTCAGCGGCGATCCGGAGGACGGCCGATGACCGGTCCCGAAGCACTCACCGAGGAGTTCGATACCGTCTCCGCATCCGTCGGCGACGAGGTCGACGGCGTCGTCACGGTGACGTTATCCCGGCCGGACGCGCGGAACGCGCTCGACGCACAGGTCCGGTCGGAGCTAACCGACGTTCTCGCGGCCATCGAGGCGGACGACGAGTCCCGAGTCGTCGTTCTCACCGGCGACAGCGAGGGGAAAGCGTTCGTCGCCGGCGCGGACATCACCGAGTTCCAGGACCGCGGTCCGATCGAACAGCGCGAGGCGAGCGAGCGCCCGCGCATCTACGAACTGGTCGCTGATCTCTCGGTACCGGTCATCGCCCGGATCAACGGTCACGCGCTCGGTGGGGGCTGTGAACTCGCGCAGGCCTGTGACGTCCGGATCGCCGCCGACGTGGCAAAGCTCGGGCAGCCGGAGATCAATCTCGGTATCATCCCTGGTGGCGGCGGCACGCAGCGTCTGCCCCGCCTCGTCGGCGAGGGACAGGCGATGCGGTTGATCCTTTCGGGCGATCTGATCGACGCCGAAGAGGCGGCTGACATCGGACTCGTCGACGTCGTCTGTCCGCTCGACGAACTCGACGAGGAGGTGTACGGACTGGCCGAGTCGATGGCTCAAAAGAGTCCGGTCGCTCTGGAGTTCGCGAAGACGGCCGTGCAGGCGAGTTCGCAGATGGATCTCGACGACGGGATCGAGTACGAGGCGGAACTGTTCTCCCAGCTATTCGCGACCGAGGACAAAGACGAGGGTATCGACGCGTTCTTCGAGGATCGAGAACCAGAGTGGAAAGGAAAGTAATCCGATCCGCCATTGCTTCGGTTCGTGTGGTCTTTAGCTCCCCAACCGGCACTACTGATACTCTTCGCCCTTTCGACCGGTCATCTCGTCGACATCGAGTTCGACCCGCTTGATCTCGGCTATCGGCGCGGTCGGCGGGAAGATGTTGGGGAACCACGCGTTTTCCTCCATCACTTCTTCCATATACTCGGTTTCGTCTTCGTTGACGTCCTCGAGTTCTCCTGTGACCACGACGCTCTTCCAGGCGAACCGTGAATCCACCCGGTAGGCCGTCATCGACGCCTGTGTCGTCGATTCGCTGAACTCCAATTTCTTGCTGTCGTCGCCGAACCGGATCAGATGCATGAACATCCGGCCGTCCTCGTACCCGAACGAGATCGGGATCCCGTACGCGTCGCCGCCCCGTGACAGCGACAACACGCCGTGTCCTAGCTCCTGGAGAGTCCGTTCGATCTCGCTTTCGTTCATCTCGATACCGCGCACTTTGACAGACTCGTCGGATGCCATACTGTAAATAGGTGATACAGTCTAACGGTTAATAAATTGTGCCTGTGATTCTCATACATCCAAAACGCCTACCGCCGAACTCCAAGAGCGATCGGAGCCGCGAGTCTTTGCGTCAAGGGGTCTCGCCCTACTGATCCGTGTCGGATCGGCCTACTTCCAGTCCGGCGAGCGCTTCTCGATAAACGCCGATAACCCCTCGTCGAAAACGTCCGAATCGCCCATCAGCTTCATCGTGGCTCGTTCTTCCTCTAAATGCTGGCCGAGCCGTCCCTCGAAGACGGTGTCGATGAGTTCTTTCGTCCGCGCGTAGGCCTCAGTCGGACCGTCGGCGTACACTATGGCCTGCTCGGTGACGGCCCCGATAAACTCCGACTTGGGTACCTCGTACAGGTCGTTTGCGAGATGGAGATCGACCGCCTCCGCTGCGGTGATCGGCTCCGGGTCGAAAAAGAGCTCTCTGGCCTTGTACGGCCCGACGGTCTTCACGAGGAAGAACGGTGTCGCGTTGTCCGGGGTGAGGCCGATACGAGCGTACGCAGTGTTTAGCTGGGCGTTCTCGTGCATTATGATCAGATCCGAGGCGAGCATGAAGCCCAGACCGCCACCCGCAGCGACCCCCTTGACGGCCGCGATGACGGGGGCTGGAAAGTCTCGGACCGCGCGGATAAATCGGTTCGACGCGGCAGCGATCGTATCCAGTTTCGCCGAACGTAGCTCCTGTGGAGTTTCCTCGATCACGTTCAGGTCCGCACCCGCGGAGAACTCCGGCTCTCCGTACAGGACCAGACAGCCAATATCCTCTTCGAGTGCCTCTATGGCCGTCGCCATCGCCTCGATTTTTGACGGCTGAAACATGTTCAACGGCCGGTCTCCTCGTTCCATGGCGAGCCTTGCGACGAGTTCGTCTTCGACGTGCTCGACTCGCACTTCGTCGTGTACTCGGTCAGTTCGTATATTCATCAGTCTCCCCTCCGTTGGGCATCTCTGGTGACCGGTCGCGACGGTATCGGTCCGCCAGTTCGAGATACTCCTCGGCGTACCACCGGATCAGTTCGGAATTCCCGTCGTCCAGGGGCCGGGTTTCGGCTGGTGTCCCGTACGCCATGTGGCCGTCCGGTATCTCCTGGCCCTCACGAACCAGCGATCCGGCAGCGATGATGCAGTCGTCACCGATGGACGCCTCCGGTAGGATCGTGCTGGAAATGCCGACCAGGACGTCGTCGCCAACCGTCGCGCGGTCGAGGACGGCGTTGTGTCCGATCGTCACGCCAGAGCCGACCGTCGCTTCGTGGAGCATCGTGAAGTCCTGGACGTTCGTCTCGGCTCCGACAGTGATCGGGCCGTAGTCGCCGCGCATACAGACGAACGGCCAGACGCTGGCGCGGTCCTCGATGGTGACGTCGCCGACGAGATACGCCATCTCGGAGACGAACGCCGAGTCCGCAACGGTCGGCGCCGTCCGCTCGAACGTCCGTTGCATCACTCTCACCGCCTCCCCAGTGGGGACTGGTCGGGTTCTCCGATGTCTTTGATGATGCTGGTCGTCGCGTTCACGGCTTATCTCACTCCGAGATACTGTTCCATGGCCCTCCGGTCATCGAGTAGTTTCGTCGCGGTCGACTGATGAACGACGTTCCCCGTCTCGAGCACGTAGGCTCGATCTGCGAGGCCAAGCGCCATTTCGGCGTTCTGCTCGACCAACAGGATCGTCACACCGTCGTCGTTGAGGTCGCGGATGATCTCTTTCACGTCTTCGACGATCTGTGGTGCGAGTCCCTCGCTCGGTTCGTCAAGCAACAGCAGATCGGTCTCCGGGCCGAGCATCGCTCTCGCGATCGCGAGCATCTGCTGTTCGCCCCCGCTCATGGTACCTGACTTCTGGTTTCGCCGCTCGTCTAACCGGGGGAACCGATCGTAGATCTCGTCGAACTGGTCGGTCTGATCGGTTTCTGCGCTGTGTGCGGCTAGCCGCAGGTTCTCCTGGACTGTCAAGCCGCCGAAAACTCGCCGCTCTTCGGGTACCCACGAGATGCCTTTCTTTCGCACCTGGTGTGGGTCCAGACCCTGGATCGGCTCTCCATCCTTCGTAATTACCCCGGATCGGGCCGGCGTCAGTCCCATGATACTGCGGAGTGTCGTCGTCTTCCCGGCACCGTTCCGTCCGACGAGTGCGACGACCTCCCCCACCTCGACATCGAGGCTGACGTCGAATAGCACGTGGCTGTCCCCGTAGTAGGTGTTGATCTCATCGATGGCCAGTCGCTCGTCTCCGCCAGTGTTCGTGTCGCTCTCGGACCCCTCGATCAAGTTCGGATCGTCGCTCATACTATCCACCACCTCCGAGGTAGGCCTCCTGCACACGTGAGTCGTTGCGTATTTCGTCGGGAGTACCACGTGCAAGCAGTTCGCCGCTGTTCATCACGGCGATATGACTGGAGATGCCCATAACGATCTCCATGTCGTGTTCGATGAGGATGAGACTAATGTCCGATGCGATCTCCTCGATCAGTTCGACCGTCTCCTGTGTCTCCTCGGGACTCATCCCTGCTGTGGGTTCGTCCATCAATAGGAGTTCGGGATCCGCGGCCAGCGAGATGCCGATCTCCAGGTGACGACGCTGTCCGTACGACAGGTTTGCGGCTTTCCTGTCTGCCACGTCGGAGAGGTTGATGCGCTCCAACACAGCCTCCGCATCGGTGATCGCGTCGGTAAGCTGATTATGATGTGTGAGGAAATCGCGTGGCTGAAAGCCCGTATGTGGCCCCTGCGTCGCGAGGCGGACGTTTTCGAGGGCAGTGAGGTCGTTGAAAAAGTTCGTGATCTGGAACGAACGGACGATCCCGTGGTCGACCAGTTCGTGTGGTTCCATACCGCCGATCTGATCGCCGCGGAACTCGATCTTCCCTCGCGTTGGGGCATGCTTCCCGGTAAACAGATTAAACAGCGTGGTCTTCCCGGCCCCGTTCGGGCCGATGATCGACGAGATCTGGTCGCCCGGGATCTCGAGTGATACATCGTTGACGGCCGTTAGCGTCCCGAACTTCTTGGTGAGACCGTCGGTCGACAGTATCGGCGTGTCCTCCCGAGAAGCGGTCGTCGCCGTCGTTTCGTCAGTTGCTTGACTCATTCTTATCCTCGGATACTCTCAAAGTAGTTTTTCAGCGCTTTCTTTGCGTTCTGGGCTGCGTTTTTCGGATCGTTCTTGACGGAGATAATCGTTCCGGCAAGTCCCCGCGGTGCGAAGATAACTACGACGACGAACACGCTGCCGAGTATAATCTCCCACGTCGCGAATCCCGCGAGGCGCTCCTCCAGGAAAATCACGACGCCGGCGCCGAGCATCGGCCCCCAGAGGGTGCCCATGCCGCCGAGCAACAGCATCACAATGAGTTCCCCGCTGGTCGTCCAGTGAAGCAGTCCCGGCGACGCGACGCTCTGGAACGGGACGTACAATCCCCCAGCGAGACCGGCGAACCCGCCGCTAATTGAGAACGCGATGAGTTTGTACCGTTGGATATCGTACCCGATAAACTCCATTCGTTCTTCGTTTTCTCGGATCCCCTGGAGCACTCGGCCGAACGGTGAGTTCGCCATGCGAACGAGCAGCGCGAGCGAGGCCATCACGAGCCCCAACGTCAGGTAGAAGTACGCCACTCGCGAACTGAAGTCGATCCCGAACATCTCGTACAGTTGGATCCCGAACAGACCGCCGTCTCCGCCGGTGACCGTCTCCATCCCGAGAACCATCGCCGGGAGATCAGTAAACGCGATCACGTAGAACAGCTGGGCGAACGCCAGCGTCAACATCGCGAAATAGATCCCCCGAGCACGGACGCTGAACCATCCGATGACTGCTGCCACGAGGACTCCGACAAGCACAGAGATCGGAAGCACGACTATGGCGTTCGTCGTTATCCCCCGAACGGAGAGTGCGGCCGCGTATCCTCCGGCACCGAACATCGCTGCGTGGCCGAACGACAACAGGCCGGCGTAGCCGAAGATGAAGTCCAGGCTCACCGCGAGGAGTGCGAACACCAGTATCCGAGTGAGAATGTTCAACCAGAACGGCTCGAACACGTTGACCAGGGGTGCGAACGCGACGAGGAGTGCCGTCACTGCCACCAGTGCCAGACGGCCCTGCAACGAGATGATCTGTCCACCGGCGGGAGTCGTTGTTCGACTCATGCCGGCCGCCGCCTTGAGTTTGTCCAGTAGTTCCGATTCTGAGCTCATATTATGCTGCCTCCGTTGCTCCGAACAGGCCGCTCGGTTTTACGATCAACACAATGGCCATCAGCACGAACAGGAACAACTCCGTCAGTGTCGGTGCGATAACTGCACCGTAGGCGGTAACGAGGCCGATTGCAGTGCCGCGTAGACCGCCCCTTTGAAGCTTCCTAACCCACCGATAACGACGATCACGAACGCCTCGATGATGATTCCGAACCCCATATCGGGGTTGACAGATCGTGAGGCTCCCAGGAGGACCCCCGCGACGCCCGCCAGCGCTGCACCGAAGATGAACACCCCGGTAAACACCTTCGAGACGTCGACGCCGAGGGCGTTGACCATCTCGGTATCGTGAGCACTGGCCCGCATCATGATCCCGAGATCACTGTTCTCGATTCCGATCCAGATCACGGCGATCAGAATCGTGCTGAACACGAGAACGAACAGCCAGTAGATGGGGTAGCTGACAGGACCAATAGCGATGGTTCCCGAGAGGAGTTCAGGTGTCGGGATCCGACGCGATCGAGCGCCCCAGACCTGGACTACCGCACCCTGTACCATGATGGCTATCCCGAAGGTGAGAAGGATGTGGTAGAGCGGATTCCGACCGTACAGCGGTCGGAGCGATAGAGTCTCGATGAGACCGCCGATGAGGCCGACGATCAACGGTGCGATCAATAGGGCGGCCCAGAAACTCCCGAGTTCTACTGCGATGGTGGCACCGAAATACGCACCCAGCATGTACAGCGAACCGTGAGCGAAGTTGATCACGTCCATCATCCCGAAGATGAGCGTGAGGCCGGCGGCGACGAGAGCCAGGGTAACACCTGGTTGAAGCCCAAGCAGGGTTGCTCGTAATACTGGTTCGATCATCGGTTCTGTGTCTGCTGGTCGGTGCCCATCATATTAGTAGATATTACAGCCCCAAGTCGGTGATTCGACCTCTTCGATCGTCTCGACGACCTCGTTCTCAGGCCCGTCATCACCCTCGACGACCTCCCGGATGTGTATGTCCTGAATCGGGTCGTTCGTCTGCTCGCTGAACCGGAAACTGCCGCGCGGGCTGTCGATCTCCATGCCGCGCATCGCTTCGATCATGTCGTCGACGTCGGAGCTGCCACCCTCCTCGATAGCGCTGGCGAACGCTTGGCCGGAGTCGTATCCCTGTGCGGCGTACACGTTCGCACTGTTGTCGAACATTTCCCCGTACGATTGGACGAACGACTGTGTCTGCTCGGCATTGCCAGCGTAATGGAGCGACGAGAACATACCGAGCGCCGAGGAGCCCTGTGCCGGCAGCGTATCCTCGGAAAGCAAGAACCCACTTCCCGTCTGGGTTATGTCGTCGAAGAGACCGAAGTCGTCTCCCTGGGTAATGTAGTTCACCGCGTCACTGCCAGCGAAGAAGGAGTAGATGGCGTCGGCGCCACTCCCCTCGATATCACCGAAAAACGGCGAGAAGTCGTCGGTGCCGAGCGGAATGCCGACTTCGTCGACGACCGTTCCGCCCGCTTCCTCGAACGCTTCCGAGAAGAAATCCCGCGAATTCTGGCCGAACGCGTAGTCCGCATACGCGATCACGACGTTGTCCGCAACGTTATCGTACACCCACGGCGCCAGCGGTGCGCTGGTCTGCCAGTCGTTGAACGACGTTCGGAAGTGATACCGCATACAGCCGTCCTGCGTGATTCGATAGTCACCTGCGTTCGCGTTCAGCCACACGGCACTTCCTTCGTTTTCGATCGTCTGCATCATCGAGATTGCGACCGCACTCGACACCGGCCCCACGATCGCATCTGCGCCTTCTTCTACCAGTAACTCTCGTGTGACTGACACACCGGTGTCCGTATCGCCTCCAGTGTCACGGCCGATGGTTTCGACCTCCTGGCCATTGATCTCGCCACCCTGCTCCTCGAGATACATCTCGAACCCGTTCGTGATGCTCTGTCCCAGCAGGGAGTAGACTCCAGTGGTCGGAAGAGCGTATCCGACAGTGAGCGTTTCGTCGCCGCCGAGACATCCACCGAGAGATGCTGCTGCGCCGACCGTCGCGCTACTGAGAAGGTACTGCCGTCTCGACACTGTCGAGGTTGTATCCGTATTAACGTCTGGCCTATCCACAGCTTCCTGAGGCATAGTAAGTTGATGGTATACTCATACATATATAATTTTCGTCCATGTTCGACTGGTTGTCCATTACAGTCAGTTTAACAACAGGTGGTTTTATATACAAAGATCTGGATTCGTCAGTGTATGCCAACAGACGCAGAGAGTCTGGAGAGTGCCGTATCTCGAATCGAGTCCGGAAGTTCGGTCGCGGCAGGGTTGGCACTGGAACACGCGATTCCGTTCGCCGCCGGTCACGAGCTGCTCCGACAGGAGACCGATGATCTCACGATGATCGGACCGATCAGTGATCTGCTGTTCGATCAGCTGATCGGTGGCGGGGCCGTCTCAGCGGTGCGGGCGGCGTGGGTCGGCAACGTCAGCGCCGGTACCGGGTACCAGTTCCGCCAAGCGGTCGAAAACAGTCTGATCGACGTCGAGAACCACTCGAACTTCAGTATCGCCCTCGCGCTCAAGGCCGCCGCACTGGGAGTGCCGTATCTTCCGACACAGACGCTTCTCGGGAGCGATATCTTCGAGGAGAGCGACCTGTTCCTCGAAGAGACCGATCCGTTCAGTGGGGAACAGGTCGCACTCGTCCCCGCTATCTCTCCCGACTGGACGATCGTACACGCCCAGCGGGCGAGTCCCGAAGGGGATGTCCATCTCTGGGGCAACACCGGAATCGTCGATCCGGCCGTGGGTGCCGCCGATAACGTTCTGGTCACTGCCGAGCAGATCGTCGACCCCGAAGTGATCAAGAGTGATCCGAGTCGGGTGGCGATCACCCGCGAACAGGTCACGTCCGTCGTCGAATGTCCCTTCGGCGCCCACCCGTCCCCGGTCGCCGGACACTACAACCGAGACAACGAGTACTATCTGGAGTACAGCCGACGGACGGAGACTGACGAGGCGTTCGACGCGTGGGCCGAGGAGTGGGTCTACAGCGTCGAGAATCGTGAGGCCTACGCCGACCTCGTCGAAACGGATCTCGCTATCACTGACCGAACCGTCGCCGCGGAGGTGGAGTATGGCCAGTGAGGAGTACACCGAACGCGAACTGATGGTCAGCGCTGCCGCAAAGGAGATCGAAGACGGTGACACCGCCTTCGTAGGGATGCGACTGCCACTCATCGCGTTCCAGGTCGCGGTCAGCACGCACGCCCCCGACTCGATGGCCGTGTACGAGAGCGGCGTCGTCAGGGATTCCCCTGCCGACGGGTTCATTCATACGATGTGTGATCTGCCGAACCTGAACAACGCCGTCTCGACGACGGGGATGATCGATATTATGTCGCGACTCCAGCGCGGCGATATCGACGTCGGATTCCTCGGCGGGGCCGAGGTCGACCGCTACGGCAATCTGAACACGACGCGGGTCGAGGCAGGTGACCGAGAGATTCGGCTCCCCGGCAGTGGGGGCGCGTGCGATATCGCCTGTATGGCCCAGCGGACGGTCCTCCTCATGCCCCACGAACCCCGGCGATTTTCGGAGGAAGTCACGTACACTACCAGCCCAGGCTACGCGAACGACGGAAGCGCGCGTGAGAACCATCCAGCACCGGGAGGCGGACCGAGCGCTCTGGTCACCTCGAAAGCGACGTTCGGCTTCGACGATAGAGGCGAACTGTTCCTCCGAACTGTTCACCCCGATGCCGAGGCAGCGAGCGTGCTCGCCGATTTCCCGTGGGACGTGAACACCGCCGAGGACATCGGTGCTGGAACGGTCACGACGACGTCCGAACCGACTGCGGAGGAACTCGAACTGATCCGGACCTTCGACCCCGACGGATTCTGGACGTAATCGTTCACGACCTCACTGTGAGATGTGTGTCGCCCTCGACTGGCCGATGAGAGACCGGACGACCCGTCGGATCTGTTTTTGCGAGACAGTCGCACCGACCCCAGTAGTACCCGCAGGTAACTGCATTCGGTCGCTTTCTCACGTTCTGCGCGGTCTCTAGGAGGTGCTTTCTGCCTCGATATGGGCTTCGGAACCGTTAGCTATTTCTTTTATAACTTTCATGATGTACTCGTACATGCAGCAAACAGTGCCACTCGATTATCTACCGGATGAACAGAACGCACCGGAGTACGTTCATGCGCTTCCGGAGGCGCACTATCCACGAGAAATCAACGCGGCCGAAGAGTTGGTTGACCGGCACGTTCGCGAGGGCCGGGGTGACAACGTCGCGATCTACTTCGAGGACCAGGAGATCACGTACAGCGAGCTACAAAACCGCATAAATCGGATGGGGAACGCGCTTCGGGATCTCGGTGTGGAGTCGGGCGACCGCGTCGTCGTCCGGTTCCCGAACAGACCCGAATCGATCGTCTCCTGTCTCGCGATTCAGAAGATCGGGGCCGTCGCATTGCCCTCGATGAAACTCCTTCGCGCGAAGGAGTTGAACTACATCATCAACAACGCGGAAGCGACGAAAATCGTGGTGTACGACGACCTGCTCGAAGAGATCGAGAACGCCTTGCCGGAACTGGACACCGTCGAGGACGTCATCGTGGCTCAGCGCAACGGTCGCGATCACGACCACCTCAGCTACGACGACCTCCTCGCAGACGCCAGTCCCGACCTCGATGCGTACCCGACCGAGCGAAGCGACCTCGCGTTGATGCTGTACACCAGTGGGACGACGGGCCAGCCCAAAGGAGCGGTCCACACCCATCGAAACGTGCTTTCGAGCGCGGATTCCTACGCGAAATACTGCCTCGAACCCACAGAAGACGACGTTTTCGGCGGGAACCCGCCGCTCCCGTTCGCGTACGGCTACGGTGACCTTCTCACCTTCCCGTTCCGGTTCGGCGCGAGTACGAGTCTGGTCGAGGACGCAAGCCCCGGTGACCTGTTGGAAGCGGTCGAGGACCACGGTATCTCGATCCTCTGCTCGATCCCGACGGGCTACAATCAGATCATGTCCAAGCATCCGGAGGGTCCCGAGGAGTACGACACCTCGTCGCTGCGACTCGGACTCAGTGCGGGAGAGCCTTTGACGCCGACGACGTTCGAGAAGTTTGAATCCGAATACGGCGTCGAACTTCTCGACGGGATCGGGACGACCGAGATGCTCCACATCTTCGTCAGCCACCGGCACGACGACGAGATCGATCCGAGCGCGACCGGGTATCCGGTACCAGGCTACGAATGCAAGATCATCGACCCGGATACCGGCGAGGAACTCGACCGAGGCGAGGCCGGACTGCTGGCTGTCCGTGGGCCAACCGGGATCGCGTACTGGAACCGCCCGAGAAAGCAAGAGCAGGTCAACGAGGACGGTTGGTCGATCCCCGGAGACATCTTCGTCCAGCGGGAGGACGGACGGTTCGAGTACAAGTCCCGCCGCGACGACCTGATCATCTCCAGTGGATACAACATCCCCGGGCCGGAGGTCGAAGCCGTCGTTCAGGAACAGGAATCGGTCGCGGAGGTAGCGGTTATTGGAAGCCCGGATCAGGAACGTGGTGAGATCGTCAAGGCGTTCGTCGTCCTCAAGGAGGACGTATCGCCCAGTGAGGACCTCAAAGAAGAGATTCAGAACCACGTGAAGAATACGCTTGCACCGTACAAATACCCCAGAGCGGTCGAGTTCGTGGATTCGCTCCCTCGAACTGAGACAGGGAAGATCCGCAGAACGGAACTCCGAGAGAAAGAGCAGTAACGCCTCCTCCATTGCCGGTTCTTTTCGCATTCGTGAGCAACGGCTCTTCTGGATCTCTGGCCCTGTGTTTTCCAGATTGTATACGATATACGTATACGGCGCTTCAGGTCGTCTCCCCTGCTATATATCACGGTCTTTTATATTGAATCCTCCTTCTGCCAGGCTCGATCCGAGAGTTCTCGCGTGGGACTGCGTTCTTTCTCGTTTCTTGGCAACAACCAGCAGTGTACTGGCTGTAATTTTTACAGAGGTACAGTAGTAATCCCTACCGGACGGCTGGCGTCTCGTTTCGTATACAGTATACGTATACACTATTCGTCTCGGAACACATCCGTCTATTCTTTCGTCGAAATATTATGTATCGTGTAGCAGTACGCTCGATTACGGTCCTTCGCCAGTCTTGAGCCGTAGATCGGATCTCGGTTTGGCTATGCACGTCAGAATGTAGCCTTCCTCCTTTTCGCTATCGGAAAGAAACATTCCTTCCATCTGTTCGACTTCGGCTTCGTCGTTGAGACATATTGCCGAACAAACGCCACAGACGCCCATCCGGCACTGGTAGGGCATGTCAATCCCCGCTTCCTCTGCGGCTTCGAGGATCGGCTTGTTTGCGGGAACCTCGATGCTGCGCCCTTCGTCGACGAACTCGACAGTGTAGCTTTCCACCATGGATCACTGATCTGTCGACCGTTCGTAGACATGCTCGACCGGTTCAGAAGCCCTCGCTCTGGTAGAATGCCTCACTGTCCTCGTCACCGTGTATCACGTCGACGCGATAGAAATCAACGTCTTTCGACGAGTTGGTGAACCAGGTGTGGGCCGTTTCGAGCATCGCCTTGCCCACTCCTTCTCCGCGGTGTTCCTCGGAGACGAAGTGCCCGTTGATGTAGCCGTGGTTCTGGAGACGGAAGATCGGATGATTCCCCATGACGCGTGCTTCGAGGACTCCAACTAGCGCGTCCGACTCCTCGTGTTCGGCGACGACGACCGTTCCGTACTCCGAGTCGAGAAGTTGATTCTCGAAGTACTGTAGCCAGCGCTCGTCGGCGCTCTCGTTGTGCTGGTACCGATCGTCGTACTCCGAGAGATGTTCGGTGAACCCGTGCCAGAGATCAAGCAGTTCCTCACCGTCAGCGGTCGTTGCATGTCGTATACTATACGTCATGTACTATCCTGGGGGTGGATTACCAAAAAAGGTCGTGTTGCAGACACCGGGGACCCAGCGAACGTGGTGAGGCCCTCCACGAGTGGCCCAGTGTGCGGACCAGTCGATTACAGATCGAACAGTTCGATAGCGTTTTTCGAGAGAATCCGGTCGACCGTCGCGTCCGGGATCGGGAGTTCTCTGACGGCCGCTATGTTCTGCTCGATATCCGGGATCATCGGGCCTGGCCAGTCGCTGCCGAACAACACCTGGTCATCGATGCGTTCGACCTCCGGAAAGTACTCTAACAGGTTCGATGGGGGAAACGACGAGATATCCAGGCAGACGTTCTCGTGGCGCCGCAGGAGGAACCACGCTTCGTCGGTGTACATCGGCCGTCCGCCGTGAGCCATGATGATCTTCAGTTCGGGGAAATCGACCGCCACGTCGTCGATCGGCATCGGATCCGCGTACCGGGACCGGGCACCCGAGAAGATGCTCGTTCCGGTATGGACCATGACCGGGATGTCGTGCTCGACACAGCGCTCGTACAGATACTCCAGTGCTTCGAGTCCGCGCGTGTCCGGATCGGTTCGGTAATCGTTGACGTTGATACCCTGGTGGGGTGGATGAAGTTTGATGCCATCGAGTGCCAACTCGTCGAGCGCTCGGTCGACCTCCTCGTGAGGGTGGTCGGCCACCCGCGGATCGAACCCCCGAATGCGAGTACCCGCTCCGGCGCTTCCGCGCGGAACTCGGCCGCCCACTCGTTCGTGTCGTGCGTGTATCCAAGGATCGGACTCACGTAGTTGATTATCGCTGCGGTGGCGACGCCCTGACTGTCGAGGTATTCGACGAAGGCTTCGGGCCGTCTCGCCAGATTCATCTTCCGGTCGAACTGTTTCGAGTGCTCTTTTAGCGTCGCCAGCGCGTCGGCGTTCATCCGCCAGAATGGATTCATATGAACGTGGACGTCGACAACCTCATCCGGAGCGTCGGTCTCGGCCATACAGATTATCTATTCCCTGATATAATAAATTCGGCGCAGATCACCCCAGATACGCCAAACGTATACAGAAAACAATTATAATGCTTCGACCATTAGAGTATATTGGACGATCAAAGCTATGCCTACCGAGAAACAGCTGAAAGAACAAGTGCAGAACGGGAAGATGATAGAGTCGACCGACGAGATGACAGAGGGTTACAAGAAGGCCCTCAAACAGATCCTGACGGTTTCGGCCGATACGGAACTGATGAGCGCGCCTGCCTACTACGAGCAGACGCTCAACGCCCCGTCCGCGGACGCCCGCGCATCGTGTATCAGCGTGATCCAGGATGAACTCGGTCACGGCCACATCGCCTACCGAATGCTAGAGGACCTCGGCGAGGACCGCGAAGAGCTCATCTACGACCGCGAACCCCACGAGTTCCGAAACACCTACGGGTTCGACCAGCACATCGACAACTTCGCGGAGCTCGTTAGCGCTCACGGGATGTTCGACCGCGCCGGCATCGTTCTGCTCAGCGATATCCACGAGAACACTTCCTACGCGCCGTGGAAGCGCGCGCTGACGAAAGTCAACAAGGAAGAACAGTTCCACCTGCGCCACGGCGAGACGTGGATGCGCCGCCTGGCCAACAAAGACGACAACACCAAGCAGAAACTGCAGGAGGCCATCGACTGGATGTTCCCGATGGCTGTCGAGTGGTTCGGCCTTCCGGACGACAAGAAGCAACACGACGACCAGCTAGAGTATCGGATCAAGGGCAAAACCAACGACGAACTGCGACAGGACTGGATCGACCGGGCAATGCCCCTTATGGAGGAACTCGACCTCGACGTGCCAGCCCACTACGACGATGACGCCGAGGAGTACGTCCTCGATTACGATCTTCCGGTCGCGTTCGACGAGGAGAACAAAGAGTGGCTGTTCGACGAGCCGATCTCGTGGTCGGACGTCATGGACCGCTGGCGCTCCCGTGGCCCGGCCAACGAAAAGTACGTCAACCTGATCCAGTCCGAGAATATCGACGTCGGAGTGTGACGATGGGAAGCGTAACAACGAACTCGAACGGTTCGACTGGCCCGGGATCTAACAGCGAGTACATCGAGCGACAACGGGCCGATGCGACCCCCTTCGAGGAGAAACTGTGGGAGACGATCGACGAGATCCCTGATCCACATATTCCGGTGAGTCTCGTCGAGATGGCGATGATCTACGACGTCGAAGCCGACGATGGGGACGTCACCGTAGAGATGACGTATCCGTGTATGGGTTGTCCGGCCTACGACATGATCCAGAACGATATCCGTAGCTGTCTGACGGTGATGGACGGCGTCGATACCGTCGAGGTCGAGGTCGTCTGGGACCCGGTCTGGTCGAAAGACATGCTTACGACCGAGGTCAGACAGAAAATGCACGAAGCGGGGATCAGCCTGTAATCAGAGATGAGAGTATCATGAAATTGAAGTATTCGCACGGATCAACCAAGGTGACGATACCAAACATATCGGTAACGTGACTGCACAGAACGAGCGATTAGCCAAAATGTACGCACACAACACGTTCAACGAGGAAGACTGGGACTATCTGGCGGTGGTCCGCAGGGACAACCTGATCGAAGTCACGGGAGAAAAGCCGATACCTGGGGTGGGCTCCCATGAGTGATTGGCCCGAACCGGCAGTCGACTACGTCCAGGCGGCCTCGGATACGAAGCTAATCCTGGGGCACCGATACGCACAGTGGAGCCTCGCGGGCCCCTCGCTCGAAGACGATATCGGCGGTGCCAGCGCGTCACAGGAAGAGATCGGCCACGTTCGCCAGTTAGCTCGTAAACTGCAGGAGCAGGGCCGGGATCTGGACTGGATCCGCGGCGACCGAGAGCCAGAGGAGTTCAACAACGCGGCGTGTATCGACGAGATCGATGGCGACTGGGCCGAGTACATCGCGTCGGTCGCGCCGGCGGATCGAGCAGCGTGGTACATGATCGACGCGATAGACCGCGACGATCTGCAGGGGATGTTCCGCAAGATGGGCGAAGACGAGTACTTCCATCTCGAATATCACGATGCGCGCCTCGAAACGCTCGCTGAAGAGCAATCGGACGTGATCCAGACTACGCTGGAGGAGACGCTTCCACAGGCACTAGCATTGATCGGTCCGGCAACTCACGACGAGGAGAACGATCCGGTGTGCAGCTCCGGATTTACCGACCGACCCGTCTCCGAGATCCGCCAGGCGTTCGCCGATCACTATCGCGAACTCTTCGCCGATACCGAGGTCTCGCTCGAAGGAGTCGACTGGGAAGCCCCCGACCCGGAGGACTGGAACGAGACGCGGCGGCGCGTCGACGGCGGATCGATTAGCGATTCGGACGTCCGAGAGCTACGCGGTGTCGAGAACGCGGAGTTTGCGATCAACTGACCACCATGAGTAACCAAGAAACAGAACTGGAGGTCGTCTGCCCGTTCTGCGAGTCGATGGATACGGAACAGGAATCCGCTTTCGGCAGCGAGATTTCCAAAACCCAGTACTACTGTAACGGCTGTAACACAGTGTTCGAGCGGATCAAGTTCGACGGCGAAAATCCGGATACGGGACGGTAGCAACGCACCGGCCGGGAAACGCTTCGCGACCAGCGTAGCTACAGCAGTGTGATTCGCTCTGTGTCGGGCGATTTCGGTCGATCAGGAAAGTTACTTATAGTTGGGTGTCAATGGATGGTTTGTATGCCACTCAAACCCTTCGACGAGCTGACCAGAGTATTTCACCACCAATACGGAGGACCACGTCGGTGTTCTCCGTCTCGACCGTCCGCCAGCAAACGCACACAACATCGACGTCCTCCTCGAACTGCAGCGCGCTGTCGAGGCGGTCCGCTTCGACGACGAAGTACGATGTGCAGTGTTCGGGAGCGAGAACGAGCGGTTCTTCTCTACGGGGTTCGACATTCAGGAACTTCAGGACGAACCAGCCCATCAGATCGGCTACGCGAGCCAGACGAGCAAAGAGATCATCATGAAAATGCGGACAACAGATACCATTTTCATCGCGATGATAAACGGTCACTGTATGGGTGGCGGCCTGGAACTCGCACTCGCGTGTGACTTCCGCTTCGTCGGTGACGATGACGACTACAACCTCGGGATGCCGGAGATCAATCTCGGCCTCATTGCGGGCGAGGCAGGGACACAGCTCCTCCCGCGGTACATTAACCGATCCGATGCACTCAAGATGCTGATAACCGGCGAGACGATCACACCTGCAGAGGCGCTGGAACGAGACGTCGTCGACGAACTTCACCCACCGGACGAGGTCGAGGACAAGGCCTTCGAGTTCGCAGAGATGATCGTTCAAAAGCCAAACCTCGCGGTCGGAAACAACAAACTGGCGGTCAACGAGGGCCTCGAGATGCCCCTCAGCGATGCGCTCGCTCACGAGCGCGAACTCCAGAACAACCTCCTCGGCTCCGACGTCGCAAAGGAGGGAACCGACGCCTTCCTCAACGACCGTGACCCCGACTTCATCGGTGTCGAACTCGGAGACGAGGAGCCAGCAGACGAGTAATTCCTGATCGTCGAGACGTTCGATTAGAGTCCGAGCGCCTCACCGGCGACGGTCGTTTTCTGTATCTCGTTCGTGCCGCCGATGATACTCAGTATTTTTGCGTCCCGATAGTACCGCTCCAGCGGAAGGTCCGTACGGTATCCCTTTCCGCCGTGGACCTGCATCGCGTTTCGGGTGACGAACTCGGCGGCCTCGCTCGCGACGTACTTCGCCTTGCTCGACTGTCGCGTCTGCGGGTTCCCGTCCGCAATCGACGCCGCGGAGCCATAGACGAGATGACGTGCGCTATCGAGTTCTGCGTCCATGTCCGCGATCAGAACCTGCACTGCCTGATACTCTCCGACGGGGTTTCCGCCCTGTTCGCGGTCGCCCGCGTACTCGATGGCGTCCTCGAACGCGGCGGTAGCGATGCCCGTTCCGATCGCTCCGAGTCCGGTCCGGGCCATGTCGATGGTCCCCATCGCGATCCGGAACCCCTGTCCGATCTCTCCGAGGAGCGCCGACGCCGGGACGCTGACACCGTCGAACGCCGAATCGCCCGTCACATGCCCTCGCATCCCCATAAACTCCTTGCGGTCGAAGGAGAACCCGTCCGCGTCGTCGACGCCCGGAACGAGAAACACGCTCACTCCGTGGCTGTCCTCCGGTGCGGGGCGCTTTCGCGCGACCACCAGATGGACATCGGCCACCCCGGCGTTCGTTCCGAACGACTTCTCCCCGGAGATGTGGAACTCGTCGTCCGCTTCTTCGGCGACAGTAGCCAGTTCTGTCGGGGAACTCCCCGCTCCCGGTTCGGTCAGCAACATTGCCCCGACTGTCTCGCCGCGAGCCATCGGTTCGAGATACTGTTTACACTGGCGTTCGGTCCCGAAGTTCGCAATCGGTAGTGCCGCGAAGGTGTGCCCCTGGATGCTCTCGGCGACGGCACCGCTCACCTGCGCGATCCGCTCGACTGCGACGCAGTACGAAAGGAAGTCCGATCCCTGCCCACCGTACTCCTCCGGAAGCAAGATTCCCAGGAGTCCGCGCTCGCCCGCCGCTTCCATGACGTCGCGGGGGAACTCGTCGTCGTCTTCGATCTCCTGTGCCCGTGGCTCGACGACTTCGGTCGCGAACTGATCGGCTCGATCCCGGAACTCGCGGTGCTCCTCGGTGAGCACACTCTCTATCAGGCTCATATACTGCAATACGCACAGTACGGTCACATAAGTGTCCCGGCAACACCTCGGACGACCGAAAAAGAACCATCGGACCGACGCGACCTCAGCCCAGGTTTATGTTGACGTTTTTCGTCTGCGTGTACTCGTGGAGTGCCTCGGTCCCCTGCTCGCGTCCGCTGCCGCTCTCTTTGAACCCTCCAAAGGGTGTCTGGGGCTGTGTGACCGGGAACTCGTTGATGGTGACCATCCCGTAGTCGAGATACTCCGCGGTCGTGTGTGCGGTCTCGAGATCGTTCGTCCAGATCCCCGCCATGAGACCGTAGGGCGAGTCGTTCGCGATTTCGATCGCCTCCTCGCGGTCGGAGAACTTGATAACGGAGAGCACCGGCCCGAATATCTCCTCGCGGGCGATGGCCATGTCGTTCTCGACGTCGGTGAAGACGGTCGGTTCGACGAAGTACCCCTCCTGCTTGTCCTCGGGAACCTTGCCGCCCGTCGCGACGGTCGCGCCGTCCGCCTTCCCGCTCTCGATGTATTCCAGGACCTCGGACTGCTGGGATTCGTCGACCACCGGACCCATCCGTCCGTCGTCGTCGATGCCGCTCCCGAGCGGCGTCGATTCCGCCCCTTCGACGACCCTCTCGACGACCTCGTCGTGGACGTCCTCGTGGACTAACAGTCGCGATCCGGCCCAGCACATCTGGCCGGCATTCATGAAGATACCGTAGTGAACGCCGCTGGCGGCGGCATCGAGATCCGCGTCCGGGAAGACGATGTTCGGTCCCTTTCCGCCGAGTTCGAGGGTGACACCCGTGACGTTCTGGGCTGCGTTCTCCATGACGCCCTTGCCGACGCCGGTCGATCCGGTGAAGGCGATGTGTTCCACGTCGGAATGTTCGACGAGCGCGTTACCGGCAGTGCTGCCCCGACCGGGAACGACGTTCATTACACCGTCGGGAAGCCCGGCTTCTTCGGCGGCGACCGCGTAGTAGAGAGCCGACAGCGGGGTCACGCTCGACGGTTTGAGTACCGCTGTGTTACCGCAGGCCAGCGCCGGAGCGAGGCTGCGTCCGGCCAGCTGGAAGGGATAGTTCCACGGGATGACGTGCCCGGTGACGCCGAGGGGTTCGCGTACGGTGTAGTTGAACCGATTGCCGGGGACCGGGACCTCGTCGCCCTGGATCTTATCGGCCCAGCCTGCGTAGTATCGGAACGTATCGATCACCATATCGACGTCGAGGGTCGCCTCGAACGGCGTCTTGCCGTTGTCGTGGGACTCGACGAGGACGATCTCGTCTTTCCGGTCTTCGATGGCGTCGGCCATCGCGTTCAGATGCTGTCCCCGCTCGCGCGGATCCATCGATCGCCACTCCGAATCCCGATCAGCCGCTCTATTGGCAGCTACGACAGCACTATCGACGTCCTCGGGGGACGCCTGTGCAAGCGTCGCGTAGACATCTTCGGTCGCTGGATCGACGGTTTCGATCGTCTCTCCGCTTTCGGAATCGGTCCACTCGCCGTCTATATACAGCTCTGTCGGCCCTGAATAGCTCATGCTTATTGATGTTGATTGTGTGCCCAAAAAAGACTTCGGACCCTGGCAACCGGGCAGCGGCCGGAAAGCCCACTGCAGACTGGGCGTAAGATCACGTCACGCTGACCCACACCTGTGGGTTTTTTAGGTATCCACGGCAATCTGGGGTGTATGAGAGATGCCTACGTGGTCGGTGCCGGACAGTCGTCGTTCGGCTCGTTTCCAGAGGAGACGTACCAGTCGCTGTTCGACTCCGCCTACGAGCGGGCCCGCGCGAGCGTCGACGGAACGATCTCTCCAGACGATATCGATGAAGCGTTTCTCGGAACGCTCGGTGTCGGCGGGCGACAGATCGGTCTGAGCGGCCCCGCGGCCACGGAGTACGTCGGCCTGCACGGGATTCCGACGACTCGGGTCGAAAACGCCTGCGCGGCGAGTAGTTTCGCGTTTCGACAGGCCGTCGCCGCGGTCCGATCGGGGATGGTCGACGTGGCGCTCGCTGGCGGCTTCGAGGTGATGACCGACACGAGTTCCGACAACACTCGCTGGTGGCTGGGCGTCAGCGGTGAGATGGAGTGGGAGCGCATGAGCGGGACGACGTTTGCGGGCGTGTACGCCCAGATGGCCAGCGCCTACCTGCAGAAGTACGACGCGGAGGTGGAGGACCTCGGCCGCGTCGCGGTCAAGAACCACTCCAACGGGGCGAAAAACCCGAAGGCGCATCTCGGATTCGAGTGTTCGCTCGAAGATGCCGTCAACGCGCCGATGGTGGCGGATCCGCTCAACCTCTATCACTGCTGTCCGACCACCGACGGCGCGAGTGCCGTTCTCGTCGCCAGCGAGGAAGTCGCTCGCGAGACGAGCGATCCGATGGTTCGGGTGGCCGGTGCAGGTGCGTCGAGCGGTCGGGTCGGACTGTTCCAGCGCGACACACTGACGAGCATTCCGGCGTCGGTCCGGGCCGGGGAATCGGCCTACGACGAAGCCGGGATCGGCCCGGAGGATCTGGACTTCGCGGAGGTGCACGACTGTTTCGCAATCGCCGAACTAGTCGCCTACGAGGATCTCGGTTTCTGTGAGCGTGGAGAGGCCAAACGGCTCCTGCGCGACGGCGTCGTGGATCCGGACGGCGACCTCCCGACGAACACGAGCGGCGGTCTCAAATCGAAGGGCCATCCCATCGGGGCTACCGGAACGGGTCAGATCGCCGAAGCATTCGATCAACTCCGCGGCGACGCACACGTCCAGGTCGACGAGCCGAACTACGGACTCACCCACAACGTCGGCGGCAGCGGCGGTGGCGTCGCGGTTCACGTCTTCGAGCGTGAGGAGGTGGATAGATGAGGGGACTCACCGCGGCGGGACTCTACCTCCCGCGATACCGTCTCTCGGCCGAGGAACTCGAAGACGCGTGGGGAACCACACACGCGACCGGCATCGATCAAAAGGCTGTCCCGAACGCCGACGAGGATGCGCTGACGATGGCAACGGCGGCGAGCGAGCGCGCGCTCGGTGCCGCGGAGGTCGGTCGCGACTCGATCTCGCTTCTCGCTGTGGCGACGACGACGCCGCCGCTGGAGGAGAGTGACGTCACCGGCCGACTCGTCCGGACGCTGGGGCTGTCGACCGACGTCCGGACCGTCGCGAGCACCCAGCACACTGCAGCGGGGGCGGATGTGCTCGCCAGTGCGCTCGACGCCGACGGCCCCGCGCTGGTCGCCGTCGCCGACTGCCCCGAGGGGGAACCGGCTGACGAGGATCACTCGCTCGGCGCGGGTGCCGCCGCGTTCGTCGTGGACGAGGACCCGGCCGTCGAGATTCGTGAGATCGGCTGGCACGCCGACGAAGCACCCGGGGTTCGGTTCCGGCGGCGCGGCGAGGGGGCCGTCGAATCGCTGGGGATCACGACGTTCGAGCGAGACGTCGTCAGAGACGCGATTACCGGTGCGGCCGCGGATCTCGACGGCGTCGACTCCGTCGACCGCGCGGCAGTCCACCAGCCCAACGGAAAACTGCCGTACCGTATCGTCGGTGATCTACCGGTCGACAACGAGGCGGTCCACGCCGGCATGGTCGTCGATCGGATCGGCGACGCCGGCGCGGCCACCGTGCCGATCGGCCTTCTCTCTGCGCTCGCGGCGGCCGACGGCGAACGGTCCCTCGCCGCGTTCTTCGGCGGCGGCACCGCCGCGGCGTTCGTCTGCGAGGGCGGACTCCCAGTGGCCGGCATCGACGACCTGGAAGACGGGACCGAACTCTCCTACGCCGACTACCTCCGCGAACGCGGCTACGTCGTCTCCGGCGAGGTCGCCGGCGGTGGAGCCAACGTCAGTCTCCCGAACTGGCGGCGCTCGCTCGACCAGCGCTACCGTCTCGTTGCCGGGCGGTGTCCCGAGTGTGGGGCCGTCTCGTTCCCGCCGGACGGCGCCTGCCAGTCCTGTCACGCTCGCGTCGATTTCGAGCGGTTCGAGGCGTCTCAGCGCGGGACGATTCTGGCACTGACGACGATCGGTCAGGGCGGCGCACCGCCGGAGTTCGCAGAACAGCAACAGCGCGACGGAGCCTACGGCGTCGCAATCGTCGAACTGGGCGACGGGCGAGACGCGATCCAGCTCCCCGGCCAACTCACGGATGCCGACCTCGACGACGCATCCGTCGGTGACGAGGTCCGGGCGACGATACGGCGGATCTACGTGCAGGAAGGGATCCCACGCTACGGCGTCAAGTTCACGCTGGATGGGTAGTCGGCGACCGCTGTCCTGTACCGGACCGGATCCGCTTCGATCCGTTCGACGACCCCGAGGGCGGCAAGCCGGTCCAGATGCGCCGCCGCTTCGCCCGCTCCGAACTTCGCGTGGATGCCGTTCATCTCTCCGAAGAGTTCGCGAGCGACGGTCCAGGCCGTCGGTTCGTTGGTCGTAGCGACTACGTCGTACGCGTCTTTCGCTCGCTGGTGGTGGTGTTCTCGCACTGCTTTGATGGCCGCGTCCACGTCCATCGTCGTCCCGTGACCTGGCTCGCCGGTTCGGCCCGCTGCGATGGTCTCGACCCGCTCCAGCGACGAGAGGTACGTCGCCAGCGGATCGTCGAGGCGCGTGTCGCTTCCCCGACGTTCGGCGTGTACGTCGGAAGGAGCACATCGCCCAGAAAGAGGGTCTCTGCCGTCGCAAACGACACGTGGCCCTTCGTGTGACCGGGTGTGTGGACGACTTCGATTCCGGCGATCCGGTCACCCTCCTCGTGTGCCTGTACCGGGTACGTATCGGGTAACGGTGACGGGGCGTCGCGGTCGAGCAAGGCCTCGCGGATCCGCTCGGGAACGCCCCAGCGGCCGAGGATGCTGGCATCGCGCCGTAATCGGCGCTGTCGTGCTTCAGTATAATCACCGACCAGGTGCGCGTCGCCCTCGTGGAGGTGTATCGACGCGTTCGCCCGGTCGGCCAATCGGCAGGCGAGTCCAGCGTGATCGGCGTGCCAGTGAGTCACCAGCACGTGATCGATCCCCTGCACAGATATCTCCGTACGCTCTATTCCGTCACGGAGCGCACTCCACGAGCTATCGGTCGGCGGTCCGGGATCGATGACGACGCCGCTGTCCGGCACGACGTACGCGCTGTTGACTCCCTCCGGAGTCCCCCGGCCAACTGGGATCCTGACGAAGTCACTCATCATTTCCTCCAGCATGGGTTAGCTGGTTCCAGCGTTCTCTGGCCGCCTCTCGGATGTTCTCCGGATACGAGGACTCGAAGGTGACACGCGGTGCGATATACTCTTCGTCCCACCGCGGATCCCACGTTGCGTTGATGTACAGGCGAGTTCCGGTCTCCCCGTCACGTCGATAGCGGGGTGCAGACGCGCTCGGGGCGTTCGGTTCGCTGAACGTCCAGTCGTTCGCCGGATGTGCTTTTACCCACATATCGTCGAGTGCGCGCGCCAGATTCGTCGGGTCCGCCTGTTCGTCTAACACCAGTACCTTGTCGAACAGCCGGGAGAACGAAAACAGGGTATTCGCCAGTTGCCACTCGAAACCGGCGTACAGGATCTCGCTCGAAACGATGCAGAGCCCAAGACGTGCCTCGAACGGCAGCCGTATCCAGTTGACCGGCGAGACGCCCCAATAGCTGTTCACTCTGCGATAGAGCTCCGCCGATTCGACGAGACTCGTCAGTAGTACGTCGTCGGTCAACGGGCTGCCGAGCGGAGTAAACGGTACGATCGGGTCCTCTCGGAGTGCGCTCCGCTCGATATCGATTTCGATGGTGGTCACGTCGCAGGTTCGTTCCCACGCGGCCTCGGGTCCGCCCACGTCGCCCTCCACATCTCGAACCTCGCCCGTGAACCGAGCCTCGACGGCTGCTGGGACGACAACTGAATCCGCTTCCGCCAGCGAGATGTCCGAGAGGCCTGCCGCCAGTTCGGGGACCTCCGGCGTCGCTCGCTCGCCAGTCCAGCCCTCTGCGGCAGCTATCAGTGCACTACCCGAGACCCCCAGCAGAATCATCGCTTCGGTACCGTTAGCGTACCAATCGGCGAACGCTTCCGGAACAGATAGCCGCATTCCTGTGGTGTGTTGTACTCGTCCCCGTACCGGGGCCCACGTGGACGTCCCGTCACGTTCGGCGGCGATCAGTCCGAGCGTGACCAGGGGGCGCTCTCCCCGTGTGATCGACGGCAGACCGAGCGAGTACAGATCCGTTTCGGTTCTGTGCCCCGCTGGCTCTCCGAGGTCGCTTCCATCTATCGGCTCCGGCTCGGACTCGGCGAGATGATCGAGCAGTTCGATATACTGACAGTCCGGCCCGAGTCCAAGTGCAGTACTGACCCGTCTCCAGGACGACTGGTCGTGTTCGACGAGCTGGTCCGGTCCGGCATAGGCACCGCTCGCGAACCGGACCTTCCCGGGCGTCTCCTCGAACAGGACCGCTGGACAACTGTTTTTGACCGCCTCGCTGGCGACCGACGCGGCGGCTCCGTCCCAGTGTGTTGGGTCCGTGACACGTACGAGGTCTTCCTGGGACTCCAGTTCGTCGAGGAGGGTTCTGAACGTCATCATTGGTCGTCACCTCCGGGATACACGAACGGGAGTTGCTCCGGATCGACCCCCGCCTGTTCGAGGGTTTCTTGAGCAGCGTGTCGGCGTTCGACCTTATCCGTGACCCCGTCTGCTGGTTCCTCTCCGCCGCGCGTCGCGTCGATATACGCCTTTGCGGTCTTTGCTTTGGAGGTCCCCGTCTGTATATCGCCCTTCTCGCTTGGTGTCTGGTATATGTTGAGCGGGACTTTCGGCATCATCTCTCGTCCGAACTGATGAAAATCTTCGTCCGGGTCGGCATGCAAGGAGAGCGCCTCTAACACGTCCCGCTGATTCAGCGGATTGACGTCGGCGTCGACGAACACGAAAAAGTCGACGTGGAGCATCCCCCACGTAGTAAAGATGAAGTTCGCGAGTTCGTGTAGGCGCCCGGGATCGGCCGTCTCCATCGACACCACGTACACGGTTCGTGGGGAAGACGTCCAGGGTGCACAGCATTTCACGTCGAACCCCGCCATACGGAGACCGAGCGTTGCGTCGGGACCCACACAACCCACCTCCATCGAACTGGTCGAGTTCTCGGTGTAGCCGACGCCGCTCCCCTCCACGCAGAACGGAATGATCGGGTTTCGCTGGTGCGTAACGGCATCGACGCGCAGCGCCGGCATCGATCTGCGCGGCCCATGCATGTAGCCGAAGTAATCCCCGAACGGCCCCTCGTCTCGGCGTGCGTTCGGGAGGATCTCACCTTCGATGACGAGTTCGGCCGATGCGGGCACCATGAGATCGTTCGTCTCACAGGGAACCAACTCGATTGGCTCACCCTTCAGACCACCGGCGTACTCGACTTCACTCCGCCCGGTCGGGATCCACATAACCGACGTATACTGTACCGCGGGTTCCGCTCCGACGGCGATTGCAACGGGCATCGGTTCTTCGCGCCGTTCGTACTTGTAGTAGTACAGGTTCGGGGTTTGTTCGCCAGCGAGCAAGAGGACGCTTGCGGTCTTGCTATCGTGGATCATCGAACGATGGTAGGACCAGTCTACCCATTCCGAGTCGGGATCCGACGTTATCAGCGTGTGCAAGTTGGAATATCGTCCCCCGTCGCCCGCATGGATATAGGGCCAGGGAAAGTCCAGTAAGTCCGCGTCCTCCGTCCGGACTACTTCTTTACACAGTGCGTCGTCGGACTTGACGGTCTCCGGTTCGTACGGGTTCTTGAGTCGTCCGATAATCTCTCCGTAGAACTCGTCACAGGACAAGTTCGGCGGTAGTCCAAGGCCGGTCGCAATTCGGTCCCACGGCCGCCGCTGAGAGCCACGATACGGGTCGCCGACCAACTGCGCCCCCTCGACGTTCTCGAACAGTGGAACCGCACTGTCATGCTGGTTCGATAGCATCGTGAGGGCGCTTGCTTCCAGGTTCCAGGTGATCTCCTCCGAGATCCGATCGAGATCATCCCTTGCTTCGAGGCTCTGCAGGTATTGGCGCAGTGTCTCGACCGTCATTCTTCGTCTCGTAGTTCCATAATCAATCCGTCACGCTCTGCCTGTACTTTGAGATCGGCGTATTCCTCGACCAGATCGGGGTAGTTCTCCGCAATATATTCGAGCATGATCGATCGGCTTGCCTCCGATACCGAGTCGTACCTGCCGGCTCTCGTTAGATACTCCAGAAGAGTTTTCAGATCTTCCGACCGCGTGTTGATTATATTCAGAATCCTCTTCGAGATCTCCGATTACTGATTCCAGTACCGCTGTGTCGACTCCTCCAGGTTCGGTATCCGTTTCGAGGATCTCGATGTACCACTGTTCTTCTATGTTTTCGTGGGGGCCACGAACTACCGTGAGAGGCTCCGAATCGTCTAAATCCTCTGGATCTCTACTTACTTTGGCTTGAGTACTGAAGATCTCTTTCGTGTTTTTGTCACTTATCTGCAGTTGTATCTCCCCGTCCTCGTAGTTCTCAGGCAGGTTGGTCTCGGAGGTGACGTATTCGCTGGACATACCCTCTACTCTATGTTGTCATCTTTCGCAAATAAAGACTTCCCGTATCCGGAGGACCGGTCGAACCCCTCAGAGAGTCAATCACGGCGGCGCACGAGCTCGAAATTCTCGTACGAGAGCACCGACTCACCTGCCTGGTTCGTCACCACTATCTCTTCGTGGACAACTCCCGTTTCCGAATTGCTATCTGACGGTCGGGTATCGACAACCTCGTTCGTGACAGTCAGTGTGTCTCCGGGTTCGACCGGATTGTTCCACGAAACGCTGTCTAACCCCAATCCACCGACGACCGCTCGGTCGCGACGAACCGCCTCTACGAGCAGACGAACGGAGAGACAGAGCGTGTGATAGCCGCTTGCGATGAGACCGCCGAACGGGCTTTCCCCCGTCACTTCGGTCTCCGTATGTATCTCGAGTGGGTCGTACCGCTCGGCGAACTCGACAATCTCCGATTCCGTGATGGTGGTCGAACCGCACTCCGTCGTCGTACCGGGGTCGACATCCTCGAAATAGACCGTAGTATCGCTACTGTCGTCCATGTGGGCGTAACTCGACCACAGGTAGATGTCAATTCCGTTTTACTGGCGCCGCCCGACGATATTGATTGCAACCCATCTGATCACCTCGTTCCCGTTCTGGTCGTATCCTCGGGTTTCGTTGCGTACGTAGCCCCTGTCTGCATGACTTTCCGATCGATTCGTCTCGAGAATCTCGTTTTCGACGGCTATCCTATCACCCGCCCGTACGGGGGTCGACCAATCGAGTGTCTCTAGACCAAGGGCACCCATACTCGCCGCATCGTCAAAAACTTGTCAGTGAGTAATCACATACAGATACTCGCCGTATACCACCCACTCGCGATGAGTCCGCCGAATATCGAATCTTCCGCGGCTTTTTGATCCGTATGGATCGGCTGAGGATCGTATCGCCGAGCAAACCGAATCATTTCATCTCTCGGAATCGTATATCCGCCGAGTTCCCTGATCTCTCCTTCCTGCAGGTCCTCGAAGTAGTACTGCGTTGCCATCGGTACGCGTAATTACTGGCTGGGTATAAAATTACAGACGCATCTCTACGGAGTACTTAAAAAACCGTCATGTTCAGGGTCGCACTTACGAGGTTTCGGCACGACTTTCTATGCATGAGCGGTGACTCAGAGGATCTCAAATGTAACATCTGGGATAATTCTGACTGTGTGGGAACACCGTACTGTCCCCCTCGTTGCCCTCGGTTTACTGATAAAGAGGAGGAAGCGTTGATCGCTCGCCCGTATCGTTCCGAGGATCTGGAACCGCTCGTCGATATGTACGAGGATCTTGACTCGTACAGTCGGACGATGGGGCTTCCACCGGCCGGTCGACCGCAGATCGAAAACTGGTTAGTGAATTTGATGGACCGAGGGTGGGGGCTGATAGCACTCCGTGGAGACCGTATTGTCGGCCACGTCGCCGCTACCCCGGAACAATCAGCCACCCCAGAAATAGTGATCTTCGTTCACCAGGACGTTCGGGACCGTGGCATCGGGACGGAACTGATGAAACAACTCCTCGCTTACGCCGCCGATAAAGATCACGCCGGGCTCTCACTGGAGGTCTCGAGTGGCAAAGAACGCGCTATCTCGGTCTACGAAAATATTGGCTTTGACGTCGTCGAGAGTACGTTACGTGAACTCCAGATGGAGATTTCGTTACAGAAATCTATCGCAGAGCGTGTCCAACGTCCTCCAAGCGAACGTAGCTGACACATCCGGTGATTATCTTTGTTAGAGCGTCGTGCAGCGCCGCGAATACGAAATCATCACCTCGAAAAGAGACAGACAAAAGACGTATATCGAATTGGCGTATCGACTCAGTGTCCAACTTTCACAGGGATTAGTGATTGGATCAAAGTTGGGCTCATCTATTGATGGGCGATACACAAACTCGACAATTAGCTTGTCAATTTTGGCTAATTATAATCTGAATATATAGTACTGAAAATTGATGGTAATGGTTCAGTCTTGACCATTCGATTCGTGACAGGCGAGTTCAAAAACTGATATACAACCAACTATTGCGAGACTGTGGATCACGCTGTAATCGACGAACCCGCTTTCCATGTCGGCATAATTGATTCTTACCGTCCGTTGCCGTCGATCCTCGAACTATTTTATATTTGCTCAAACCATTTTGAAATAGATTTGGTCGTTATACTGTATTTCTTTACGAGACTCGGAGAGACCGGTCGGTTGCCAATGTCATGTCTCTCTTTGTACGTTCGATCTGAAAAGTTTCAGAATAAAGTTATATCCCGCTTGACCGTAGGCCCTGTCTCATATCAGATGCCCCCCTGTAATATTTATAATATATTCGAAACTACTACTAATCTATACTTTTGCTATTCTATCTTTGTAAATAAAATATCAGGAAACTTTTATATGCCTACTCTTCTCACGTCCGATCGGGTTTCGGTGACTCTTTGACCTGTCGTCGAAAATCTTCTGACGATGGGTTCTCAGGACTCAGTTACTGCCCTCGATTTCTTCGGCTCTGTCAAGCCGTGGGGACGGCTGGTGTACGATCAGATCATTATCGTCTCTATCGTCAGCATTCTGGGCGTGCTGTTCGTCTTTCCCGTTCTGACAATTGGTCCCGTCTGTCTCGCCGCTGTTGCGACTATCTCGCATTCCGTCCAGCAACGCAAAGAGATGGATTCGGTTTCGGACGAAAAACTCACGCGGATTTTTCTGGGTTCGATTCGTGATAACTTCCGTCAAGGATTACTGTTCTCGGCGCTCATTTTCGGCAGTCTCACCGTTACTATCGTCTATGTTACGCTCGCGCTTGCCAGTAATTCGTTCGTCTTCTGGATCGGGGCGGCGTTCGGGTTTTATACCCTTCTGGCCGTCATTCTGCTGACGTTCCGCACTGGACACGTTCTGGTTCGGGCGGAAGACGACCTCGGCGTCATTGACGCGACGCTGGAAGGAATTGCCGTCGCAAAGCGGGCACCCGGATACAGCGCTATCCAGTATCTCTTCAGCGCGCTACTGATCGTCGTACTGGTAGCAGTGCCCGTGTTCGGCATGGTGCTCCTGCTAGGTGCGCTTGCGTTGCTCGAACTCGTGGTGTACGAAACGATCGAAAGCGGCGGTGTAAGCGAACTATTCTCCGAGAGCGAGGACGAAGAGGAGAGCAAATAGTATATTCATTCATACATAAGTTCCCCGACATACGGCCGCGGCATTTATCACCCATTACCGCCATACATCTATCGTGCACGAATATCGGACGTACCCCTAAATATAATTGATTATGCCCGACCAACCAGTTGACATCCTCGTCGTAGACGACGAATCACGACTTGCAGATCTGTTTGCGGCCTGGCTCAAGACCGACTGGACCGTCGATACCGCGTATGACGGTGAGAGCGCTCTGGAGAAGATGGAAGACTCCGTCCAGATCGTTCTGCTTGACCGTCGGATGCCGGGGCTGTCTGGCGACGAGGTTCTCTCCGAGATCCGGGATCGCGGATACGACTGCCGCATTGTGATGGTCACGGCAGTTGACCCAGACTTCGACATCATCGAGATGGGGTTCGACGACTACCTGGTCAAGCCGGTCTCCAAAGACGAACTGATGGAGGTCGTCGACCGAATCCAGACTCGCTCGATGTACGAGGCCGATATCCAGCAGTACTACTCGCTCGTCTCCAAGAAATCGCTTCTGGAAACCGAAAAATCGGACCGGGAACTAGAAGCAAGCAACGAGTACACCGAACTCTGTAATGAAGTCGACGAACTCCGTGGAAACGTCGACGAGACAGTTTCTGACCTATCGGACCACGACGATTTCGTCGGCGCGTTTCAGGATCTCCCCGGCGAGAACTGACGGCCCCCGCCGCTCGTCCGCTTATTTATCCTTTTTCTTGGTGCCTGTTCTTAGTGCTTTCACCCGATAGCGCGTTCCACAGGTTTATATTGCATCCGCAATTTATATCCTGTAACTATCAATGGAATATTATCGGTTGCTACTGCTGTCGGTGCTGCTAACTGGCGTCGCGTTCGGCGCTGTTGGTCACGTGAATGCCACGCAGAACGGCGGCAACGCTGACCCGTTCGCGGAGGCCGGGCAGATCAGGAGGCACAGGTGGGTGATATCGTCCTCTTGGACGGCGGCGGTTCTCGCTCGCCTGCAGGCGGTCTCGCCACCTATGAATGGCGTATCGAAACGCCCGAGGGGAATTCGCAGGTACCTTCTTGCGACGACTGCGTCCAGACGGAGTTCGTGCCCGACCGAGAAGGCGTTTACACGGTCCGGCTTACGGTCACGGACGAACATGGTCGAACTGATACCGATGCGATGTACGTCTCCGTTGGCCAGTCACCTGCACCGGCGGTGACGGTCTCTGGCAGTTCTGAATCCGCTCGTCGACGACCAGATATCCTACACCGCTACTGTCGAATCTGGAACGACGCCAATAAACGGCATCGAGTGGCGCATCGATGGGGCCGTCATCGAGAGAGACCCGGAATTCGACGGAGGAACACACACGCTCGTCCGTGAGTTCTCGTCCTCCGGCGAACGCACCGTCGAGGCTACGGTATCGGACGAGGCCAACCGCTCCGCCAGTGACGACCTGACCGTCTCCGTCCGTGAGGACTCGGCCCGCCCTTCGCCGTCCGCGCCGACAGCTACTGTCGAGGGTGATCAACTGGTCACGGGCCAGCAACCCCTCGAAGGAGAGTATCGGATCGCTGGCAGCGATTCCGACGAATTCGGCTCGATCCGATGGTACGATGAGAACAATCAACTGGGTATCGGCGAGCAGATGACTGTCGATTGGGAGCCCGGTACGCATCAACTGTACGCGCTGGCGGACCACGATGGCTCGACGCGCCGTATCACGTTCTCGGACGGCGACGAGGTGGTCGCGGATCCGGTGCCCGACGTCGAGTTAGATCTGGACCGAGACGGAACCGACGTGATGGGGCAAGTTGTCGCAACCGACAAGTTCGGTTCTCTGGAGAATGTCTCCGTCTACGTCGGTGATGACCCGGTTGTGACGACGACTCTAGATCCCGCAGATAACCGATCCACCTACGAACACGAATTCTCGGCTGCTCTTCCCCGAGACGACTCCCGCACCGAGATACGTGCTGTGGCAACCGACGCGCGAGGACAGGCTACTACAGACTCAACGGACCAGGGACAGCCAGAACTGATCGACTCCGGCTTCGTTAATACGCCAGTCGATTCGTACCACGAACGACTCGACGAAGAGCGGTATACTGCCGTCCACGAGATCGAGATTGCGTTGAACGGGGAGGATCCGAGTGAAGTCCCTTCTATAGAATACCTCAAAGACAGTGGTCTAATAGAGATCAAAGAGGTACCTAACGAATATGATTCTACGACTGATACTCTTACAATCAGAACCGAATGGGCTGGGAAATATCCGAAAGATTATATTTTAGGGTTTCAAATGGGAAACAAAGCTGCTGGTTCTTCAAAATTTGAAGTGACTCCAAGCCCGCCGGAAGTCCATATCGACTTTGTCGATTCTGGCGCTGATTCGCATGACCGTGGCTACCTTGTTCAGATCGATGTAAGTGATTCATTCGATCCAGATGGTATGGGATTCAAATTCAACGTTGCAGATCGTGATCGAACTTATTCGGAGGATGATCTTATCGGCATCGAGTTCAGTGATACACCCAAACTTGTAGCATCTGACCCGATGGGAAGGTCGACGACTTATGAGCTTGATCTCTACGATTTTTATGTACCTCAAATCGACGAGATGACAGAAGTCTCAGAAGATCCATACGAATCGGGTGACGTAGTTCTAATTGATGTGCGAACCGAAGACTATCAAATTGCCTCCCCGGAGTACGATCTGAATGTCGATCTTGAAATCAAAAACGGTGAAGGAGTTATCGAGTCTTGGCGTATGGTTGATCCGGAACCGTCTGCCAAAGATACTAGCAACGTGGCACGACAGAATGCTGTCAAATACTACACCGGGCGAGTAGCTATTGATGCCGAATCCTTTACACATGGTGCTGATCCTGTAATTGTCGTTTCCAATCCGGAACGATCGGATGAAGCCTACCATTCGCGACAGATTTCGGGTATCGACGGGATCATGCCGAAACCCCGAAACGTCGAAGTCAAAAATATTGAATACACCGTCGATACGGTCATCCGTGAAGTTACAGCTACATCTCGGAACGAACGTATGAGCTTGGAGGGGCGGGTTACAAGCTTGACTCGACTTCAACTGTTACTGAATCTGTCGAACTAGAGAAACGAGAGACAGAGACCACTTATTCTACAGAAACGCGTGAGTTCGATTCTGAATACGAACGTGATCGATTCACCACGATGCGTAGTGACTGGTCCACTGCTGGTGACGACACAAGAACAGTCATCGACAGAGTATCCGCTTGGGAAAATTCTCATTACGGTGCTGATGGTCGGTTCACTGGCCATACACGGACTATAACTAAATATCCTCACCGGTCCTCCGTCCCACGACCAAAGACAGTAACTCAATATAAATATACAAGAACAGTATCTGAGAGCAAACAGACATACGTAGCGCAATCGACAACGTCTGAAACGAACGTAAGTTGGGTAACCCAAGGAGAAACGACGGCTGTTGGTGGTGCCTATCGACGGGCCTCTCAGAGTGGTAATCTTCGTATCGGCAAAACCACAAAATCCACTACCTGGGAATTGTCAAAAGAGGTACGACACAGAACAACTGTAGCCTTATACGACGATCCGTCGTATGTCCAGGAGACTTCTGGGACAGTTCACGGTGAGCTCCTAGAATACCCGTACACTCAGCGTAGACATGGCAATACCGATTTAAAATTCGATGAATTTAGCGTAGATGCGACGGCGTCTGGATTACGCTCAGAAAATGAGCTAATAACTGCAGTTGTTGGTGAGAATGATGGATTGAACGCGGATTGCCAATCAGTCTACGAGGGGGTGTGCTAAAATGAGTCGGATTGCAAACTATGTTACAATTGCTTTGCTGATCGTATTGATTATTGTCTCGGGCAGCCCTGTCGCTGCGGTTGCTACAGACTGTAACAATTTGAATTCAAATAGTACCGACGCCGAATCTACAATTGGTAGTGAGTTCGATGTGAGGTTTAATCTAGTGATCGACAAGGATACAGAATGTGCTTCAGTCAAAGCCTCTAATGAGGCTTCGAGACCACGTCCTGTCAGTGTGAATTATTATGTAGACGATCTAATAATATCACACGAGTCCCCTGAACTCGATCCTGGGGAAACCTGGAACAAAACTTGGGACTTCAGCGAGCAGTATGATGTTACCCGAGACAACCACTCCGTATCTATCGGAACGACGGGACCGGATCTTGAAACGACCGTCCAGAAAGACTTCGACCTCTCCGACCCGGACATACCCGCACAGCGAATCGCCGACGTAGACCTCGTCGAAACAACTAACGAGGACGGTGATCCGATCGCTCAGGCAGCGATTACGTTCGAGAACCCATCGACGCATGCGAATCTTGGCGAGGTTTTCGTCCACACCAAGGAGACACACGGCTCCGGAGAACTGGCTCTCGTTCCGATAGGCGAGGAAGAGGCAACGGCCTACGTCGACCTGAACGACGACCCTGACAGCACTATCGAGGGGGAGATCCGTTATAATGCCCAGGGGATCAATCAGGACCACGGTGTCCGGGATCAGATGTGGTTCCGTGGCGAGGTGGATGGTGATGTGACGTTCCAGCGTCAGGAGTTCGAGGCTGTCGGGTACGCGGGCGACGACGATGCCTACCGATACGACGACCCACCGCTGATCGTCCAGTATATTCCGCCGTATAGATACATCGCTGCTGGTGTCATGATTGCGGGCATCGTACTGATCGCTGGTGCTCGGCGGTACTGGTCACGATAGAGTGCTGTAGGCTCTCCGTTCCCGCAGAGCGGAAGTTGTAATACCCCACACTTCTGACTCTCAAATATGAAGCGACGGACACTACTACAGGCAGGCCTCGCTGTCGGCAGTGCCAGCGTCGCCGGCTGTCTGGGTGTCCTCGAAACCGAATCCGTCTGGCAGAGTATCCCGGTCGTCGAAGACCGGCCCGATGCTGTTTACCTCCCTGCTGGTGCCGAGGAAATGGCGACCTATGGCGTGAGCCATAGCGGCGACTACGGGTTCGCGCTTCAGTACACGTTTCCACATCGGTTTTACAACATTACTGAAGCGGGGACGAAACGGGTGGACGTTCAGGAGTCCGACGCCATGCATCTGATGGTCACCATCTGGGACCGTGAGACGGGGACGGTGTTGCCCGCCGAACCACAGGTCGACATCTACTCGGCCGGTTCACTGGTAACCTCGCTTCGCCCGTGGGCGATGATCTCCCAGCGGATGGGATTCCACTACGGTGACAACGTGCAACTCGCCGGTAAAGGAACCTACACAGCCGAGGTTCGGACGGCGCCAATAAACGAACGTCTGGTTGGTGATCTAGAAGACCGGCTCCGCGAGACTGCAACTACGGAAATCGAGTTCGAGTACGACGTTGACGACATCTACGACCTCTCCTTCGAGGAGTACGACGAGTCAGAACGCGGTCGGCGTGACGCCGCGCCGCTGATGAACGGTAGAGAGGGTGGCGAGGACGGTGGGCACGACGAACACGATATGCACGCCCCCGTATCGGTTGTCCCTGCTCCCGATACACTCCCGGGAAGGTCTCTGGGGACCGCCAGCAGTAGTGATGCCGTCTTTGCGGCAAGCCTCGTCGATGGAGGCTCGCGCTTCGACGTGAGGCCGTATCTCCTGATATCCCTTCGGACACCGTACAACCGCGTCCCACTGCCGGAAATGTCGCTGACTGCGACGGGATTCCGGGACGGCGAGGCGGTCTTTTCCGACGAGCAGCTCTCGGCCGCTCTCGACCCCCAAGTCGACTTTCATTACGGGCTGGCTGCAGAGTCACTCGAAACGGTGGATACTGTTCGGATTGACGTCACTGCCCCGCCGGGAGTGTTACGACACGACGGCTACGAGACTGCGTTCCTCGATATCGATCCGGTCGAGTTTTCGCTCGAAGACTGAGAGCCGTATCGCCGCTCTGACGGGTCGTACCGTTCGAGCGAGTTGCAAAGCGTTTTACACGCTCGTTGCCATTTTTTCGATAATGATGACTGACGACGAGACAACCAGCACGGGTGATGCGGATCAGTCACCCGTCGTCTACGATCTCGACCCGGAGTGTACGCTCGACGACGTGGAGGAGGACGGTCTGTATCTCGGGACGGTCAACGGCGTCGTCGAGTACGGCGTCTTCGTCGACATCTCGGAGTTCGTCTCCGGGCTCGTTCACGAATCGAAACTCGACGGCGACTACGAAGTCGGCGACGAACTGGTCGTCGACCTCGACCAAGTGCGAGAGAACGGCGACGTCTCCTTCCGTTCGGTTGATATCGACGAGTACGACCTGCAGACCATCTCTCACGATTACGATATCACGACCGTCGACGAGCTAGAGGACAAGGTCGGTAACACCGTGTATCTGGCTGGGCAGGTCGTGCAGATCAAACAGACCGGCGGGCCGACACTCTTTCACGTGCGCGATGAAAGCGGTATCGTCCCCTGTGCGATCTTCGAGTCGGCTGGGGTCCGCGCGTATCCGGACGTCTCAGTCGACGATTACGTCCGTATCAGCGGGACACCCGAACACCGTGAAGGTGCGATCCAGATCGAAGCAGACTCGCTGACGGTCCTCGACGAGGAGGCCGACGAGGTCGAAGCGCGGCTAGAGGCCGCCGTTGAGGAGCGTGCGGCCCCGGCGGACGTGGATCCACTCATCGATTGGCCCGCGTTCGACAAGCTACGACCGGATCTCGAATCGGTTGCGCGGCTACTCCGGCGGACCGTGCTCGAAGGGCGGCCGATCAGGATCCGGCACCACGCAGACGGTGACGGCATGTGTGCCAGCGTCCCGGTCGAACTGGCGCTCGAACGATTTATCGAGGAAGTTCACGAGGATCCGGAGGCCAAACGACACCTGTTCAAACGGCTCCCGAGCAAAGCACCGTTCTACGAGATGGAAGACGCGACACGGGATCTGAACTTCGCGCTCGAAGACCGCGAGCGTCACGGCCAGAAGCTCCCCCTGTTGCTCATGCTGGACAACGGCAGCACCGAAGAGGACACACCGGCCTACGAGACGCTTCGACACTACGACATCCCAATCGTCGTGCTGGACCACCACCATCCGGATCCCGAGGCGGTCGAGCCACTCCTGACCGAGCACGTCAATCCGTATCTCTACGACGAGGACTACCGGATCACGACCGGCATGATGTGTGTCGAACTCGCTCGGATGATCGACCCGGACCTGACCGACGAGCTTCGGCACGTCCCCGCAGTCGCCGGGATCTCAGACCGCTCGGCCGCCGATGCGATGGACGACTACCTCGAACTGGCTGGAGAAGTCGGCTACGATTCTGACGACCTGAAAGACGTCGGGGAGGCGCTGGACTATGCCGCACACTGGCTCCGCTACGACTCCGGTCGCCATCTCGTCAACGACGCCCTCAACGTCGGCTGTGAGGACGAGGAGAAACACCACGAACTGGTCGATTTCCTCGCGGAGAAATCCCGTGGCGAGATCGACGAGCAGCTAGAGGCAGCGTTGCCACACGTCGAGCACGAGCGTCTCGATAACGGTGCACATCTCTATCGGATCGACGTCGAGAACGACACGCACCGGTTTACGTACCCCGCTCCGGGGAACACGACCGGTGCGATCCACGACCACAAGGTCGAGGAAACCGGCGATCCGGTGATCACCATCGGCTACGGCCCCGACTTCTCGGTACTCCGCAGCGACGGGGTCCGACTGGACATCCCGCGGATGGTCACGGAACTCGACGAAGAGATCGTCGGCGGCGGTGTCAGCGGCGGCGGCCACCTCGTCGTCGGTTCGATCAAGTTCGTCAAAGGGCGGCGTGAGGAGGTTCTGGACTCACTCGTCGAGAAGATGTCCGAGGCGGAGATCGACGAAGCACTCAGCAGCACGAAGTCTTCGGTCTGAATCCGGGCTACTCGAAGGCGAGGCGTCGCCGCGCTGTCTCCGCCGTTCCGACCCCGGTAACTACCAGAACGACTCCCAATCCGATGGGGAACCGCCAGACGAGGCCGGCCCAATCCGCATCGAACACGTCGGCGTAATATGAGCCGACCTCCTCCCCGTCGAGTACCAGTGCCAGTTCCCTGTTTTCTCGTAATGAGTGGGTGTTCCAGTTGATGCTGCCCAGGATGACCGTTTCCGAGTCCACGACGACGCCTTTGGTGTGTAGCTTCTCGTAGCGCCCGCCGGGGTCCGCCAGTCGGACCTCGATATCGAGGTTTTCGTCGGCAGCGAGGTCGTCGAGCCATGCCCGGAGTGCGGCGTTTTCCTCTTCGGCGTACCACGCACTGGAGAGGAGGATCCGGAGTTCGACGCCCCGGCGTGCTGCGTCGAGCGCTTCCCGGAGCAGCGGGTCGTCCCGACCACCGATCGACATCTGCGTGAGGCGGATCGATTCCTCAGCGTCCTGGATCTCCCGGCGGATCTCGGTCTCGGCGTTGTCGGGTGCCGTCAGGACGGTGGTCTCCTGGAGAGGGACGCGTTCGGGGTTGAACTCGGCCGGGTACGTCCCTGCTGTGGCTGGCTCTTCGACGGGGGCGACGGAATCACGATACGTGGCCCAGGGGATCGAATCGCTGGCCCCCAGGTCGGCCACGAACACGTCCGCTATCGCGTCCGCAGTCGGCCCGTCGTGTGTGACGACGCCCCAGCCCCGATTCGACTGGCCGCCGGTGCCCGAGGGCTTCCAGTTTTCGGTCATAACGAGTGCCTCGTCGTCAACGACGGCGAACTTCGCATGATGAAACCGATAGCGTGCTGTATCGCCGCCGAATGCCACCACATCGATGCCGGCGGCGGTTAACTCGTCCAGTTGCGCCGCCGAGCGTTCGGTCGTGCCGCCGACCGGAGACGCCTCGACAGCGACCTGTACGTCGACGCCGCGCTCGTGGGCATCAGCAGTGCATCGGTGATGCGCGCGTCGGAGTAGGTGTATGCGGCGAGCATGATCCGCTCGTCGGCGTCCTCGATCAATCCGACGGGACGGTCGGACGCGTCCGGCAGGACGAACACGGTCGCTTCACCGCCCCCGACTCTTGCCGGGTCGAGATCGGTTGCTTCGACCGGCCTCCAGGACCCCTTGGTGTCGCCGTCTCGTTCCCATAGCTCCGTTTCCGCCGCACGGTCGTACTGAACGCTATCGACGACGGTGCCGTTCCGGCGAAGCGTCACCGTCTCGCCGTTCTCGGCGAACTGGATGTGGCCGTCGAGCGGGTACACCTCGTGGTCTGTGTGTGTTCGCGTTTCCGCAGGGTCGTGGCTGAACACGACCGTTCCGTCGAGCGTCGTTTCGGGAAGCCGTGCTTCCTGCCGGCCGTCGTCGTGAAGCGCTAACCCCTGTGGGTCCGTCTCGCTGGGGAACTCGATCGCGACGAACTCGCCGACGTTGCCGTCTGCGACCGGATTGGGGTACAGTTCCACGATCCGTGGCTGTTCTGTGGTGGCGGTTTCCCACTCCGGTGCTGTGGAGTTCTCCGCCTCCATTGCCGCCGACGCGGATACTATCCCAGCAGACGCTGTCGCGGCGCTCAACAGTACGGCTATGAGTATGATTGCGAGTGTGCTATGCCGTCGATCCTTCCGAGCCACGCGGTACCGTCGCCGCGGCTCCGTACAAAAACGTGTGGAGAGTGGTACGACGCCTCTGCGCGGCGGCGTCTTACTGGAGTGCTTCCGGCGGTTCGCCTGGGAGTTCGTCGCGGTCGTGTGGTGACTCGAAGTCCGGGGCAGGGCCGACGGGGACGAGACCCGTCGGGTTCACATCGTCGTGGGTGCGGTAGTAGTGGTGTTTGATGTGGTCCATGTTCACCGTCTCGGCGACGCCCGGTAGCTGATAGAGGTCGCGGAGGTAGCCCCAGAGATGCTCGTAGTCGGTGATCCGGGCGACGTTACACTTGAAGTGGGTGTTGTACACCTCGTCGAACCGGACGAGCGTCGTGAACATGGCGATATCGGCCTCGGTCAGCACGTCGCCCGCGAGGTAGCGCTGGTCGGACAGCACGTCGTCCCAGTGATCGAGCGCGTTGAATAGCTCCTCGATAGCTTGCTCGTGGGCCTCCTGTGATTTGGCGAAGCCAGCACGGTAGACGCCGTTGTTGATCGGCTCGTAGATGGCGTCGATGATGCGGTCGACCTCGTCGTGGTAGCCTTCGGGGTACAGGTCGACGTCTTTCTCGCCGAGGTCGTGAAACGCGGTGTCGAGCATCCGCATAATCTCTGCGGACTCGTTGTTGACGATGGTTTCGCGCTCCTTGTCCCAGAGGACGGGGACTGTCACGCGCCCGGTAAAGTCCTCGTCGGCCGCCGTGTAGACGTCCCGGAGATAGTCTGCTCCGTTCACTGTATCCGGCGTACAGTCGTCTTTGTCCGGCGAGAACCGCCACCCGTCGGCGATTCGGATCGGATCAACGACGTCGATGGAGATGACGTCTCCGAGTCCCTTGAGCGCTCTCGTGAGCAGTGTCCGGTGTGCCCAGGGACAGGCCTTGCTGACGTACAGGTGATAGCGCCCTGCCTCAGCGGGGAATTTGGCGTCCGGCGAATTCGATACCCGGTCGCGAAACGATGTCTCCTGGCGCTGGAACGCGCCTGAATCGTCGTTCGATTCTGAACGCTGTTCGCGTCCACTCGCCGTCGAGAAGCATGTGCATACACGATAAGAGGTATCGTGGACGGTAGTATCCATCGTCATCACCCGTCCATTACCGGCATCGATGTCTTGCCATCTATCCACGGCAGTTAGCCGTTCAAAAACTCCCTTCTCTTGTATAATATTTACTTTCAATCTATAAATTGCTCTATATAGAAACAAATAAAAAGAAGGAACAGAACGTGTAATTATGGGCGCGTTCAGTGCATCAATAAAGGTGGCGCAGCTGGTCGGGATCAAAATGCTACTCGGGGTCGTGCTGATGCTTACCCCGATGTTGCTCCTGCTGTACTTCGGGGCTCTCTAACCGGGAACGAGTTACTCGCCGTCCGACCAATCCCCTTGAAACATCGTTCGCAGTCCCGACTCGTCGGCGAGCGCTTCGATGGCAGCGCGCGCTGTCGGCACCGAACACGACGCGTCCAGTTGCCATCCGTTCTCCATCGTGATCGATGACCCGCTGTCGCCGTGCCGAACCATCGGCTCCTCCGACTCCGGTCCCCATGGAAGCGAGATGCTCCCCTCCAACTGCCGGTGTTCTAGCAGGTACTCCACCGCCAGTCGGGTCGCGGTCGCCGCGTTCCGATGACCGACTGCGCCGACGGAAGTGCGTCCGTCGAAAAATCGGACGACAAACTCCTCTTCGCGCTCGACATCGAGTGCGAGTTCACGATTGCCCTCGCTGTCTATCCCTATGTTTCTCTCGCTGTCCCTCTCTGGGGGCTCTCGCTCCCTATCTCCGGGGTTTCTAGCTCGTCGATGTCGGCGACGCTCTGGGCGCTCGCCGATTGTTCGTCGTGCTCGCGCTTCTCGTCTTCACTCACTTCCTGAGCGTTCTGTTCCGTACCTGCGGTATCAGGCCGGACAGCGGCGATGCTCGGTGAATCAGTAACCGAGTCGATCTCTGTTCCGTTCCTCTGATGCTCTGTGGTGTTGCCCTGGCGTTCGCGAAACGCATCCAGTAGGTCGTCGAGGAAGCGTTCGGTTGCCTCCTCGACCATCGGAGCGACGTCGTCGCCGGTCGTTGCGACGAGGCGCTCGGTGAGAGCGTTTTGGATCGCCTGCCGGTCGCCTTCAAGCCGTTCTACTGCGGTACTGTATCGCTCTTTGCGCCGCTCGACTCGTCTCGATGCCACCTGCTCCGTGTATCGCGACACCACGTCCATCCGGTCGGGGAGTCCGTCAGTTCTACGGGTCGTCGTTCGAGCGTTCCTGTCTCGTCGACCCCAGCAAACACGAACTGTCGGCCGTTCGTGAGAATCCCCCAGTCGACGTCGGTGCCGAGCAGGACCGATCCCAATGCCTCGACGTCTGCTTCGCGCAGGTCCTCGCTACACGCTCGCGTCTCTACGACGATTTCGGGCACCTTCTCGACGAGGAGTGCGAAATTGACCGATTCCCCCTGGCGTCGGCGAACTCGTACTCGGCGACGATCCGATCCAGTGACCAGCCAAGCGTCTCGAGAAACGGCTGGACCAGTCGGAGCTGGGTGTTCCGTTCCGAGAGCGAGGTAGTCGTGGCCACTCGCTCTCTCGTCTGCTCGGCATACTTTCAGAAGCTCCTGAGCGTCCATCGACAGGTCCTTTCTCCCCCACGGTACTAATTGCTCGGGCGTCTGGTCCGTGGTCCCGATGACTGGCGGGAACTCATCGCTCGGCCGTCGCCGATTATCGTTCCCACGATTCGACACTGGAACGGTAGTTCTTTTAGGTGCCGAGACTACCCGGAGCATATGGTAACGCTCGGCCTGGTGGTCGCGACGTTCAACGCTCCGGTCACCGAGGAGATGGCTGCGTCGGCACGGTCGGCCGCCGAGGAAGCGGGGGTCGATATCGCTACGGAGATCGAAGTCCCCGGCGCGTACGACACGCCGCTGGCGGCGGACAAACTGGCTCGCCGAGAGGAGATCGACGCCGTCGCGGTCCTCGGTGCGATTATCACCGGCGACACCGATCACGACGACGTGATCGGGGCCGCGGCGGCCCAGAAACTCACCGACGTCAGTCTTGACCGGGATACGCCGGTCACGATGGGTATTACTGGCCCCGGCCAGAGCGCCGACGAGGCCCGAGCGCGTACCGACTACGGTGCACGAGCAATCGAAAGTGCGATCGATCTCGCAACCGAACTGGAGGACCTATAAATGGATTTCGCAGACAGAGTCGAACGTGTCGAACCGAGCGCGACGCTCGCGATCAGCGACCTCGCAACCGAACTCGAGGCCGAGGGCGCGGATGTCGTCGATCTGAGCGTCGGTGAACCGGACTTCCCGACCCCCGAGAACATCGTCGAGGCGGGCAAAGCCGCGATGGACGCCGGTCACACCGGCTATGCGCCCTCGAACGGCGTTCCCGCACTCAAAGAGGCAATCGCCGACAAACTCCACGACGACGGCCTCGATCAGTACGGCACCGAGAACGTCATCGTAACGCCCGGCGCGAAGATGGCGCTGTACGAGACTGTACAGGCCCTGATCGAAGACGGCGAGGAAGTCGTCCTGCTGGACCCCGCGTGGGTCTCCTACGAGGCGATGGTGAAGATGGCTGGCGGGTCGCTCAACCGCGTCGATACCTCGGAGCACGATTTCGCGCTCGAACCGGCGCTCGACGACCTCGGCGACGCCGTCTCGGACGAGACCGAACTGCTGGTCGTCAACACGCCCGGCAACCCGACCGGTGCGGTCTACTCGGACGCGGCGCTGGAGGGTGTCCGTGACCTCGCTGTCGAACACGACATCACTGTCATCGCCGACGAGATCTACAAGGAGATCACCTACGGCGTCGAGCAGACCAGCCTCGGAACCCTGGATGGGATGGAAGGCCGCACGGTCACGATCAACGGCTTCTCGAAGGCCTACTCGATGACTGGCTGGCGCCTCGGCTACGTCGCCGGCCCGGAGGAACTGATCGGCCAGGCGGGCAAGCTTCACTCGCACTCCGTCTCCTCCGCCGTCAACTTCGTCCAGCGCGCCGGAATCGAAGCGCTCGAAAACACTGACGAGGCGGTCGAGGAGATGGTCGATGCGTTCGCGGAGCGTCGGACCTTCCTGATCGACCTGCTCGCCGAACGCGGCGTCGACGTCGCAGAACCCGACGGCGCGTTCTACATGATGGTCCCTGTCGACGACGATGATCAAGCGTGGTGTGAGGGCGCAATCGAGGACGCCCACGTCGCGACGGTGCCCGGAAGCGCGTTCGGGACGCCCGGCTATGCGCGTATCTCTTACGCAAACAGCAAAGAGCGGATCGAGGAGGCTGTCGAGCGCCTCGACGCGGAAGGCTACCTGTAGTCGTCGCGGTCGATATTTTCCGAAAACTAGTCCGTCTCCGTCACCCGCGCCGTTCGAGGATGCGGTCGATGATCAGACCGGTCGAGAGCAACTCTTCCGCAGAGTCGGGTTCGCGCGCCGACGCGCGTTCCACCGTACAGTCGATCCCACGACGTTCCAGTTCGGCCTGAATCGCGTCGTCGTCGTGGTGCTGGTCGTGACCAAGCGTGATGACGTCCGGGTCGATCCGTTCGATCGGTGCAAAGATGTCCTCGGGGTGGCCGATGATCGCCCGGTCGACTGGCTTCAGAGCGTCGACCATCGTCACACGCTGGGAGTTCGGGAGGATCGGTGGGTCCTTGTGGGTGACGTTCTCGCCGCGGGCCACGATGACGACCAGCTCGTCGCCCATCGCTGCGGCGTCCCGCAGGTAGTGGACGTGGCCGGGGTGGAGAATGTCGAAGGTCCCCTGTGCGACGACTGTTCTCACCATCGTCGCCCCCGATCTAGCTCGTCGTCGCGTAGTTCCTCGTCGATGTCGTGCTGATCGAAGTGGAAGAAATCCTCGGAGTCGGGGAGCGAGACGTCGATGACGTTCAGTTCCGTCGGCTCCCCGTCGGAGTCGAACGCCTTCCAGTCGTCGCGCCCGTACGGCGCGCCGATGATGATGTGTCTCTCGCCGCGGGTGAACGTCCCCAGGTCGGCCTGGCTCGGTCGGAGCGCGCCGTTCGGGTGCGAGTGGACCGAGCCGAGCGATTTGTTGTCGTTCGGGATCATGTTCGTCTTGACCGTCGCGCTGACACTGTTCGATTCGGTGCCAGGGATGACCAGCACGTCCGTGATGACTAACCCCTCCCGGTCGAGTCCGAGTGTCTCGGCTTCGGTGCCCCGCAGCATCCCCATGTACTCGTTGGGATGTGCGTCTTCGGACGCCTGCAGGGCGAACTCCATGGTCTCCCGGGCGATCCCGAGAACTTCGCTCGACCGGAACAGGGAATCGAACAGGCCCATGGTGGGTACTCACCGTCTGCGGATGCTAAACGTTCCGGAACGACTGCCGGTTGCGACCACCACCGCCCGCGACTCCCTGCACTGTCGATAGCCAAAGCGTTTTGCGTATTCCACTACTTGCCTGACAGTAGTGTTGCCGAGCGTCGAGTTGTCGTTGTTGGCCGCCGTAGCCCTTACGAGCGGCGTCGCCACCCTGCCGCTCGTCGGTGCGGTCTGGCAACGGCGCGGGCAGGTCGGCGGCAGGTGGTTCGTCGGTATCGCGTCGCTCATGAGCGCAATCTGTTTCGGCTACGGCGTCGCGCTGTTGGTGTTCGAACCGCTATGGCTGCGAGCGTTTCTGGAGATGCTTGTCATGCTCTTTACGCTCTGGCTCGGCGTCGTCTGGCTCGCGTTCGCGCTGGTGTACACCGGGCGACAGTACGTCCTCCGGACGATGCCCGCCGCGCTCGTTCTGGGGCTGTTCGGACTGATTACCCTCGTGGCGGTAACGAACGAGTACCACGAACTGATCTGGAGTAACTTCCGACTCGACCCGGTCGCCAGCGCTGCGACCGTTTCCTACGAACTCACCGCAATATTCTTTTTCGTGTTCGCCATCGGCGTTACGCTACTCAGCGTCGCCCAGTTGCTCTTGCTCGATACGCTCGTCAGTTACGGCCGACTGTTCCGATCACAGACCGTCGCCTTGCTTCTCACGCCCGTTTTTCCGGTCGTCGGCATCATCGGCTACTTCTTTTCGCTGGGACCGGTCCCGCAGTACAGTTTCCTCCCGGTCCTGCTAGTTCCGCACATGCTGCTCGATATCTACGCGCTGTTCAGCGCGGGGATGTTCGAGTTCGACCCGGCGACCCGCCGCATCGGGGAGCGAACCGCGATTGACGACCTCGACACGCCGGTCGTGACAGTCGACACCGACCGTCGGGTCATCAACTTCAATACGGCCGCGGCATCGCTGTTCGGCGAGCACACCGACCGCTTCGTCGGAACCGATCTCTCGGAACTGGTCTCGGCCGACATCGACCTCCAGTGCCGGGAACAGGACATCGAACTACTCGCCGGCGGGGAACGGCGACAGTACCGGGTTACGACCTCACCGTTCGAGGACGTGACGGGTACCCGGCTGGCTACACCACCGTCCTGCAGGACATCACTGACCTCCGCCAGCGCGAACAGCGCTTTGCCGTCGTCAATCGCGTGCTCCGACACAACCTCCGTAATGACCTGACCGTCATCGCGGGCCACGCTGAACTGATCGCTGACTCCGCGAGCGATCCGGCTCTCACCGATTCCGCCGAGACCATCGTCGACGAGAGTTCGGGGCTCCTCACGCTCTCGGAGCGCGCCCGCGAACTGAACCGGACGATCGATCGCTCCGTCGAGACCCGGAAGCCGATTGAGTTCCACGAGTTCGTCGACGACCTGATTTCTGAGTGGGACGACGGATCTGCCGAGGTGAGCGTGGCTGTCTCCCCGGGCCTCACTGTCCGAACCGATCCGGACGTCCTGGGCCTCGTGATCGGAAACCTCCTCGACAACGCGCTCGATCACTCGACTGACCCATCGCCAACCATCGAACTCAGAGCGCGATGCCGAGCAGCGGACGGTTCTTCGCTCTCTATCGAGATCGAAGACGATGGACCGGGGATTCCCGAAGAGGAGATCGCCGTCCTGCACGACGGAACCGAGGACGCCCTCCAACATGGGAGCGGTATCGGTCTGCGGGTCGTCCAGTCGGGGATCACCGCGCAGGTGGCGACCTCTCGTTTTCGACTTCGGATAGCGGGACGACTGTCACCCTCCGGGTTCCCGGACTCCTGCGCGAGGATTCGACGGCCTCGTGAGAACGGCTGTTCGCGAGGAACCCACAACTATGTCGGGCAAACGGCATTTAATACACAGTAGTTCAGAAGTGTCCGTATGGTAGTAACGTCACTCGTAACGTTCGGCGTGAGTCTGCTCATCGGCGCTATCGGCATCTACGTCGGCGCGAACCTCGTGGCCGATGTCCAGAGCTACTCGTATGCGCTGGTGACGGCGCTGATCGGCGGGATACTGTGGGGAATCGTCGAGTTCTTCGTCCCACTGATCGGCGGACTGGTCGCCTTTATTGCGTATCTCTGGGTGGTCAACAATCGCTATCCAGGGGTTGGATCGACGCCATCCTCATCACGCTGGTCGCGTGGGTCGCGGTGGTCGTCACGCTGATCATCCTGTCAACGATCGGATTGGGTGGTCTCGAAGCGTACGGCGTCCCGGGCAGCGCTACCTGTCGGGGTCGATACCTAACTCGCTGTCGACCAGGTCGACGGCGTTTCGCACCTTCCCGATTGTCGTTAGATACGACGCGCCGACCGTGGCTTTCGCTGCGGCCGCCGCCCGGCCGGTGACGACTGCGGGTCCGAGTTCCGCGACGGCGTCGTCACCGATGCTGACGACCCACCCCGGCGTATCGAAGTTGAACCGCTCGTATCGCGGGGAGAACAGCGCATCCCCGTCGCGCTCGTGTTCGACGGCGCGTGCAATCGAGTTGGCGACCGGCGTCGCCTCGCGGACGGCCGCCTGCGCGCTTGCCGGCACCGGTTCGCCGTCACCGTCGATCACCCGTGCGGTATCGCCCAGTACGAAGGTCCCGTCAGCGAGTTCCAGCGTACTCTTCACCTGTGGCCGCTCTCCGTCGAGTGCTCCCGGACCCCGAAGTCCGCCGGTCCAGACGAGCAGGTCGTGTTCGAGTTCCCCGCCGTTGGCCAGGTCGACCCGGTCCGCCGTCGCACCGGCGACAGTCGTATTCGTTCGTATCCGGATGTCGTTTGTTTCGAGGGTGTCCGCAACAGCCGCCGAAAACGGTTCGCTGAAGCCCGGTGCGACCCTGTCGAGGGCTTCGAGCAATACAATCTCCAGGTCCTCCCCAACCTGTTCCTTCCGACTCATAGCGGCGAGTTCGCCGGCGACCTGTATCCCCGATAGCCCGGCACCACCGATGACGACTCGGCCCGAGTTCTCGTCGAGCAGTTCGCGGAATCGCTCCCTGATGCGGTCTGCGTGCTCAAGTCGTTTGACCGGATGGCTGTTCGCTTCGAGACCCGGAATGTCGTAGTAGGCAGTCTCTGCACCGAGGGCGATGCCGGCGAAATCGTACTCGATCGTCCGCTCGCCGTCGAGTTCGACGGTTTTCGCGTCGACGTCGACGCCGGTTACCGTCGCCGTTTCGACCTGGGCGCGGCCGACGAGTTCTTCCAGGGGAATCGATATTTCCTCAGTCAGTTCGGGCCGCCTGATCACGCGGTGTAGTTCCTGCTGGACGAGATGTTCGCCAGTGTCGTCTACGAGGAGGATATCGACGTCGTGCGGCAGTCGGTCTTCGAGGCGTTGCGCGAGCGCAATGCCCGCGTAGCCGCCGCCGAGAACGAGAACGTTCATGGATGTAGTAGCGACCGCGGTAAGTAAAGGCTGTCTCCACCGGATCCTACTCTCCGGTGGCGACTTAGGCCTCAACGCGCCGTTTGAGCGCGCTGTTCATCTCCTCGAAGCCGCGCTGGACGGCCCCCTCGTTGAGCAACACGGGGACGAGGACGCCGCCGAACGACTCCTGCTGTCTGAACGTGACGCTGCCGTCATCGTTCGTATCGATACGGAACTCGTGGCGGCCATCGAACAGGTGTGGGAGGCCGAAGCGGCCAAGCCACGCCAGTCGCCGTGGCTCGTCGACGACGGTCACTTTCGGGCTGAACGTCGCACCCCTCCCGCCGGGTGGATCGACCCGGATGCTAAGTCGCCTGCCGACGGCTGCTTCGCCCTCGGCGTGGCGAATGAACGGGTTCCACTCGTCGTACGACTCGAAGTCGGTTAGCTCGGCCCAGACTGCCTCGGGATTGGCGTCTATCTCGATGGCCGATTCGATCGTTCGCATACCTCTGGTGTCGACCAGCGAGAAAAAGTACGCAGGGGGTCGCCCGTCTCAGAACAGCGCTTCCGACTCGTCGAGAAGCCGTGCCGGGCCGCCGACCTCCCAGATAGCGGATTTGACGCCGCAGTCTTCGAGCGTTTCTTTGACCAGTTCGGCGTGCTCGTCAGTCGTGTTGACGTAGACGCTCGCGCCGGTATCAGTCGAGAAGTACGCCGGAATCCCCTCTTCGTTGCGAAGCTTTCGCACGGCATTGAAGACGCGCAGGGTCGCTGGCTGCCAGTAGACCCACCCAGCGGGACCAGTCATGGTCGTTGCCGCCAGCGAGAGCGAGTCGTGCTCGGCTGCTCGAAGGTGCGCTCGAAGTCGGCCTCGCGCAGCGAATCGCGCATCTCGGCGATCTGTTCGTGCATGTGTGCAAGCCGCGCCTGGAACATGTGGCTGTCGGCGGCCTCCTCGTGGGCCTGCTCGGTCTCCTTGTAGGAGGGGACCAGTCCGATGACGACTTTGAGGTCGTCTTCGAGGCCCGTTTCGATCCGTTCCGACCGGCAGTCCTCGTCGTTGAGACCCGCGTAGAGGTGTGAGAACGCGCCCGTGACCGACCGCGCGGCCGAGGAGGAGCCCCGGCGTGCGATGGTCGAAATCTCCGGACGGGACCACTCTAGCTCAGCGGCCTCGGCAAGCGCCATCGCGGCCGCCGCAAAGCCGGACGAGGAGGAACCGAGCCCCACGTTGGTCGGGAAGGAGTTCTCGCTCTCCAGTCGGACCCCGTAGACCGCGTGCGGGGCCTCGGAGGTCTTGCGGACGTAGTCGACGACGTCGTCGACCCGCTCTTTCGCGCGGCCGTCCAGTTCCTCGCCGTCGACGATGTAGCGGTCTTCCTCGCGCTCGAAGTCGAACTCGACGGTCGTCTTCGTATGGCTCGGGGCGGTACAGACGCTAATGCTGTCGTGATACGGAAGCCGCAACTGCTCGTCTCGCATTCCGTGGTACTTCACCAGTCCCTGAATCGGGTGCGCCTTTGCGGTGGCTTTCATACCTTCATGGCGTCGGGATATGCGCATAAAGGTTCGGCTTGGACATCGGTCCGTGATAGGCCTACCTACTACCGGTGCTACTCACCCGACTTGCTCGTTGTACGATTCCAGTACGTTCCGGATTGCCACTGTTAGCTCCTCGAACCGGTCGATGGACATGTCGTCGGTCGTCACCCAGACGCCGTGTGGCTCGTGGACGACGCGGGAGAGATAGCCGTTCTCGAACATCCGGATCGTCGCCTCGTACTGCCCGAGTTCGGAGTCCTTGTACGCTTCCTGGGATCGAAACCCGCGTCGTTCGTGTTCTGCAAAGCTTTCCAGATCAGCCGTGCGGTCCAGATCCGATCGGAGATACAGTTGTTCGATATCGTCGTGGGTGTAGTAGGTGATGCTTCTGAGTTCGTCACCCACGACAGTTCGGCAGACCCCGAGCAGTTCGTCCCGTATCTCGAAACCGTTGTGATTGCTCACATAGCGGATTGGACGAGCGAGGATAATACTGTAGTTTCCCGGTACTTGCGCGAAGACTCGGCCGACGGACCGTGGATGCCGGACCGAACCGAACCGCTGAAACCCCTCCGCTCAAACTCGAAGCCATGGGAACGCCGCTCGAACCGCGCGAAGCGCAGGCCGAGGAAGTCGTCGACCGACTGCTCGAAGAGTACCCCGACAGCGCGATATCGCTTCGGTACTCGAACCGCCTCGAACTGCTGATCGCCGTCATTCTCTCGGCGCAGTGTACCGATGAGCGGGTCAACACGGAGACTGAACATCTCTTCGAGAAGTACGACGGGCCCGAGGAGTACGCGACCGTCGACGAGGAGGAACTCGCAGAAGACCTGAACTCGATCACCTACTACAACAGCAAGGCGGGCTACATCAAGAGCACCTGTCAGACCATCCTCGAAGAACACGACGGCGAGGTCCCCGACACGATGGACGAACTCACCGAACTGTCGGGGGTTGGACGCAAGACGGCCAATGTCGTCCTCCAGCACGCTCACGACGTCGTCGAGGGAATCGTCGTCGACACGCACGTCCAGCGGATCTCCCGACGGCTTGGACTGACCGAGCAAGAGCGACCCGAAGCGATCGAGTCGGATCTGATGGAGATCGTCCCGGAAGACGTCTGGCAACAGTACACCCACCTCCTGATCGATCACGGTCGTGCAGTCTGCACTGCGCGGAACCCCGACTGTGGGGATTGCGTGCTCGCCGACATCTGTCCTTCGGAAAAAGGCGACAACGACGTGGATCTCGCCAGCGGCGAGGCGTGGTGAGCGCCCGCCCCAGAACAGATAAATAAATCGCAGCAGGAACCGGAAGACGCCGATCAGGTAGGCGATGATCCAGCAACCGACGTAGCCGAAGACGCCGATCCGGAGCCGCCAGCGCCACGCGCTCATGTTCTCGTGGAGTTCGCTGATGTCGATGTCGCCGCTCGATTCGTGATAGAGATTGTGCTGGCGCTTGACCTGAAAGATCCGAACGATTCCGGTCAGTCCGACGAGCAACAGCGCGTACGCCTGCAGGCCGAAGAACATATGTACCGCCAGCAGCGGCGAGAACTGGTCGAACGCGTTCGGAATCATCCACGTGACCATCGGCACGGTCGTCAGCACCAGCCCTGCGGTGACGTACTTGAGGTGGTGGATCAGGACGTCCCACGTGACGACCTCTTCCTGAAGAATGATCCACGCCCCATAGAGATACAGCGGAAAACTGAGCGTCACCAGCAATGTGGCGACCGTCGCATAGACGTACTCCGACATCGGCTGATCTTAGGAAGAGTGACGTTTAAAACACGCGATAGCTCCCACGACGATGGCGGAAAACGTATGTCCCGGGCACCCGAATTTCAGGTAATGGCTGACTCATCGACGTCGCCCGAGGCCGACGACGAATCCGAGCGGTCCGATACCGGAGCGTCGGCGGACGCCGAGGAGGGTGTCGAGGAGACAGACGAGTCACGTGATGCCGACCGCCCGACTGACGGGGAGCAGGTCGGTGGCAACCCTCTGTCCGACGAGCGCTCCGACGACGAGGTATCCGACGAGGAACTACTCGAAGAGATCGAAGCCCAGTACGACTTCGACGACTTCGGCCCCTCCGACATGGAAGACATGTCGATCGACGAGTGGGAAGCGGCGTTCGATCCACAGTCATGGATCACCGGCGGCGAACTGATCGACCGGGTCGAACAGGAGTTGCTCACGCGGATCGCACAGCGCGAGGTGTTCGCCGTACTCGAACGCGTCGACGCCGGCGACGACGGGGAACTGCTGATCGCGTACTCCGACCAGGACTACGCGCTGATCTTCCCCGATGGAACGGTAGAAGGAACGGGGACAGTGCTGCGTGACGTCAAGCCGACGGTTGCGCTATGCTCGATGGAGGAGTACGACCCGCAGGAGCCCCCGGAGGGAGACTTTCTCCTCCCACGGCCCGACGAAGTACCGGAACGGAGCAGCGAGGTGGGGAACCTGATGATACAGGTGATCGCGGGCGCACAGATGCTCGCCGGGCTTGGATTGCTTGGGGTCTCGCTGTATCTCGCCATCTCGGGTGGTGGAGCGACCGGAACACCACTGATTACCGGCGTTGCGGGACTCGCGTTCATCGTCATCGCTGTGTTCCTATTTATCACCGTGGCCAACGCTCGCCTCTCCGATCGGTTCCGTTCTGAGGAGTACAAAGAACGACTGCGAAAGGTGGGACTCGAAGACGGCGAGCGACCGGACTTCCTGCCGATAGAGGAGCCAGAGAATCGACTGCACCCCGTTCGGAACCGGAATCGAAAGGAAGATTAAAGCCCGCTCTTTGGCGGATTCATCGGTGGGTTTAAGCGAACACAATCCTGACCTTATTCTGTATGAACAGGCGGGACTTTCTGAAGACGGCCAGCGGCGTTTCGGCCGGCGCGGCCGCTGTTAGCGCGGCGGGAACGCCTGCCGCCGCGGAGGGCCAGAGTGCGTACTCCGCCGTGTCTTCGCTCCAGGAGGACGGGGAGACCGAGAACGGCGACGAGGAGAACGGGACCGAAGAGAACGGCGGAGAAGCTAACGGTACCGCCGAGAACGGTGGTGAAGACGGGGCGACCGAGACACTGACGGTCGGGCCGGACGGCGAAACCGTCTTCGATCCGGACAGTCTAACGATCGAGCCGGGAACGACGGTCGAGTTCGTCTGGGACTCCGACACACACAACATGGTCGTCCAGAGTGGCCCAGACGAGTGGGAAGGCCACGAGCCGATCGAGGACGCCGGCTTCTCGTACGAGCATACTTTCGAAGAGGAAGGCACCTACGAGTACATCTGCGAACCCCACGTTGCCGCCGGTATGGAGGGCACCATCACCGTCACGTCAGATGGTGAGGCCGGTGGCGGCGGCACGGCGCAGACGGAACTCGATATCCACGATATCGGCGTGCCGGTCCAGAAGCACTTCCTCGGCGCGGCGACGTTCGCCGCGATGTTCGTGACCTTCGCGTTCACGTTCTACATGCTCAAGTACGGCGAATCGGCAAACACAAGCTACCCCAACAAGAAGAACTGATCAATGTCATCAACAGGAAGTTCGTACGGCGACATTCATCGATACGAGCAGCCGCGAGAGAGTACAGCGGCCGCAATCGCGATCATCCTCTTGACGCTCATCGAAATCGTCTTCGTCGGGATCTTCACCTACGGTCTCGTCGAGGGCTGGGCGCGCGGAGCGGTTCCCGACCCCGGTAACATGTTTCTTGGCACGATCCTGGCGCTGATCTTTATCGATCTTGCGTTCATTCTGGCGCTCTACCGCAAGGAGTTCCTGCCGGACGTCATGATCGTCAAGAAGCGACGGCGCAAGTGGGAGGATCTATACATTAGCGAAGAGGACGCCGACGGAGACGAACTGGGAGACGACGCTGTCGAACAGTTCAAGCGAGCAGTCTACCCATACTACAAGAAATAAATTATGCCAGATAGTGACAAATATCCGGTCGAATCGGATCGTCGCCGCTTTGTCAAGGGTGTTGTGGGGAGCGCCGCGCTCTCAGGAATCGGTGTCACCACCGCGGTGAGCCTCGATTCCATGACCTCCCAGACCGGTGAAGGCGGTGGAACGGTGTTATACAGAGGAAACGAACGAATCGGCGGTCCCGCGCCACGGGGCATGCCACAGATCCCGCTCGAAGTCGACGACGAGGGATACGTTCGCGGTATCTGGCCCGAGATCGAGGAGGGTGGCCCCAACGAGGCACCCGTCGCCGAACAGGAGATCGGTGGCGTCACCTACTCGACAGAGTGGTTCCAGTACTGTGGCTCGCAGACGAGTCCAGCCGTCGACCCTCGAGAAGACCGAGACAACTACTTCCGATACGTCGGGGCGAGCCAGTACGATTGGCAGAACGAGCAGGTCGAGGGCGGCGACCGGGTCCATATCGACGACTTCGAGGATTACGAGGATTTCAACACGCCTGTCGGAGAGGCGGGAATCGGGAAGGGTGCCCTGGTCAGTTGGCGCTCGCAAGGGCTTTCGCCGGGCGACCGACTGACGGTGTTGCTCATCCGCAGTACGCAGGTAGAGGAGGCAGCCCAAGACGACGACTGGGTCGAGGGCTCGACGGATCAGGGCTTCATTGCTAACCTCAATCAGTGTACCCACTACTGCTGTGTGCCCGGATTCCGGGTGCTCGGCGAGGCCCGCCAGTTCGGCGCGGAGAACAACATTTACTGCAACTGCCACCAGTCGGTGTACGACCCGTTCAGCATCACCGAACAGCAGTACACCGCACTGCCAAGAGAGGGTACATCGGTCATCCCGAGTGAATACAGAGAATGAGCTTACAGAAAAAAGACGACTTCGATCACGGCGAATGGCTCGACCAGAAAGAGCTCTCCCTGATCGAGAAGACGTACCTGTTCACCTTGATGTGGCTCGACAAGCGGCTCCGGATCGTCGATTACCTGGAACTGCTTGAGGACCAGTACTACAAGATGAACATGCAGATGCCGAAGAGCCACACGGAACAGTACAATCTGGACAACAAGTTCTGGTACTGGTATCCGTTATACTCGTTAGGATCACTGTCGATCATTGCCTACGTCGTACTGGCAATAACGGGTGCGCTCCTCGGCTTCTACTACGCGCCTGCAACCGCGGGCGAGGAAGCATCAGTCGCATTCAACCAGATGCTGTTCATCCTCGGTGAACTGAACTTCGGCTACATGCTGCGAAGCATTCACCGCTGGGCAGCACAGTTCATGGTTGCGGCCGTCTTCCTGCACATGCTGCGGGTCTACTTCACGGGCGCGTACAAGGAACCCCGCGAGGTCAACTGGATCATCGGCGTCGTGTTGATCCTGCTGCTGTTGCTCTTCGGCTTCAGCGGCTACCTCCTGCCGTGGAACCAGCTATCGCTGTGGGCCGGGCAGATTGGGGTCGAGATGGCGCAGTCAGTGCCGCTCGTCGGAGAGTGGGCCGCGTTGCTTGTCTTCGGCGGGTTCCAGATGGGCCAACCGACACTGATGCGGATGTACATCATGCACGTGTTCCTCTTGCCGTTCGTCGTGACGGCACTGATCGCACTGCACGTCGGCATCGTCTGGATGCAGGGAATCGCAGAACCACACTAAATCATGCCAGAAGACGAACAAGAAACACGAGCGGACGGAAGCGGAACAGGCATAGTTCCGCCGGACGACGAGACGCCTACGTGGCGCGACCGGAAGGAGCGCACGCAGGGACTCTCCCGGCTGACTTACGAGTACTTCGAGCGCGCACGGCGCGAGGACCAAGACCTTCGGCAGGAGTCTGACTACGTCGAGCGGGACGTGCTGGGCTTCCCGGCCTGGCCCCACGAGACGATCCGAAACCTCGCTATCACCAGTTTCTTCATCGGGATCATCATCTTCCTGGCGGCGACGATGCCGCCACACCTCGGTGATCCGGCTGATCCGAGTAGTACGCCTGCGGTCATCCTTCCCGACTGGTATCTATACTGGTCGTTCGGACTGCTCCAGACCGACTCGCTCAACCCCGAACTGGCAATCCTCGGTGGCCAGAGTTTGATGGAGGGCCCCACGTTCGGCGTCCTCGTTCACGCGCCAGTTATCGGACTGATCTTCCTCGTCCCGTTCCTGAACAAGGGGAGTGCCCGACGACCCGTCGAGGAGCCGTTCTGGGCCGCGCTCGGCGTGACCGGCGTTATGTACTCGTTCACGTGGAGTATGCTCGCTATTGACAACATCATCTCGGCGCGCCTGCCGATCCTCACAGCCCAGTTGCTGTTCGATCTGGTGTTCATCGTCCCGGTAGTTGCAGGGGTGATCACGTACTCCGTGTTGAAGGCGATGCAAGAGGGGTACATGTACAATCTCAACCGCCGGTACTACCGGCTCCGACCGCCAAGATAACCCTTTTCTCGCTTCGGCCATCCCTTTAGGTATGGCCGACTCGAACGCGCCCGACGAGCGAACGTCCGTCCAGCGTGACGTCACCGTACCGATGGAGATCTACAAGATAGTGACGGTGTTCTCGATGCTGCTCGCTATCGGGCTCGTCGTCGGTGGCTTTCTCGTTCTCGACAGTGCGACCGATCAGGCAACCGCGGATGTCGAAGATGTCGACGCCATCACAGCCCTGCTCGGCGTCGGATTAATCGCCTTCGGTGGTGTCGTCTACGTATTCTCGACCCGATTCAGCCCCGAAGAGATGGGAAACGCTAAAGACGACGCCAGCCAAGATTCAGGTAATGGCTGACGAGTTCATGAAAGGACTGGCGGCGTTCGGGGGGCGTCCCTACTGTGGCTGGTCCTCGCTGGCTGGTATCGGACTTCGAGCTTCGAGGGACCGCAGTTCACCGAGGCTGCGCCCTCCGATCCGGGGACGTTCGACGCGATAGCTATCATGGTCATGGACGGGATGTTCTGGTTCATGATCCTCGCTCCGATCACGTTCTGGGTCCTCATCCCGGCGTACAAAGAGCTAACCGCCGCGTACCGAGAGCGGAACTCGAACTGATCTCGCGGCCCGTCTTTCTCTCCGAGTGTTCTTTCTGATTGCAAGCGTTAGCGACCGGTCTCGACGCCGAGCGGGGGTACAGCGTCGACCGGAACGCTCGTCGAGGCTGAACTCGCGGTCCTGATCGACGTTAGCAACGCAGTCTTCACAGCGCGAACAGGGTCGGTGCGCTGTAATAGGGGACGCGCTGCTCGGTAGGGTTGTCTAAAAACGGATCCGACAGGGCGCTATACGATGCTGTTCCAGATCGGCTCGACGATGAAAAAGATGCTCTGATACGCGGCGTAGAGCAAGACGAGTCCCCAGGCGGCGACTGCGCCTTTCGGGAGGTTCAGCGAAGTCTCGCGTCGGGCCTCGGCGATTCGGGCCTCGAACTCGAAGAAGTCGGTGAAGAACATTCCGAGCACCAACACTGTAAAGACGACGCCCGCGTGAAGGCTTACAGTCATGTAGTAGAACGCTCCGAGCAGCACGAGCACGTTCGTGGCCGTATGTGCCGTATGCCGGGTAATCGACTCCACGTCGCCCTCCTCGTACTGCGATCTGTACTGGCGCTGTGCGACGAGCCGCGTCAGCCCGTTGATCAGCACCAGTACGAGGAGTATCTCCTCTATGTACGGTAACAGCAGATCAACCGGGCCGAGCATCGAATTCGGGTCCATATCTCACACACAGTGGTTAACCCATTAGAGTTTTTCCAATCTTCTCCCCCTGATCGACCCGTCATGATGGGTGATACCCGTCATTCCGTCCAGCAAGGGTCGCTTTCGGGAACGACTACGAGCCGTAGCGGTGCAACAGGTGTGAGTGTGATGTCGCTCGCCGGTTCGACGACGCTGTGTCGTTCGTCGTCGACGAGCAGTTCGACCGGGCCTTCGTCACGCTCGACGCGCAACTGAACTGTTTCGTGCGCCCCGAGCACCCAGCTATCACGATCAGTTGCGAACTGCGCGACCGGAACTGCGACGACGCCGGTACCGGGCGCGAGCATCGGTCCCCCAGCAGCGGCGGCGTAGCCGTGAGAGCCAAGCGGCGTCGCGACGACGAGTCCGTCGGCGCGGAACCGTGCCACGTCGCAGCCAGCGCTCCGGATGCTGTACTCGGATATGCGGGCCGGATCCTCCGTCACGAGCATGGTGTCCGAGATGGCGAGACCGACGCTTTCCTCGCCAACTGATACCGCGTATCGACAGCGCTCGACCCGGTCGAACCGACCCGAAACGAGCCGACCGAGCGCTTCGTCGAACGCGTCTTCGGGAACCGAGCGCGTGCCCGCCCCCGACACGACCGGCATGATCGGGACAGTGGTACCGGTGTGGCCTGCCGAAAGCAACGCGGCTTCACCCCGTGCGACGATTGCGTCCGGTTCGGTGTCGAGGACTGCAGTAGCGGTGCCGACCACCGGTGAGCCTCCCGACTCCTCGACGCTCTCGACGAGGTGCTCGACAGTCTGCTCGCTCTCTCCGGAGTCGATTATCCCGATCACAGTCTCTTCGGTTCCCTGACCGCACTCCATAGCGGAACTTCGGGACGTGACACAAAAGGCTACGCGATTCTCGCTCGACGCCGTAACTGAAGCTTTTTACATCGGGGTTGCAACCGGTGGTGTATGCGGGAGACGCTCGCCGAGTGGCAGCCGGTGGTAGACGAAGCGATCGAGGAGGTGATACCGCGGGAGTTAGATGACGCCTACCTGACGGAGTTCTTCGGTCCGGCGACGTATGAGTACGACGCGGAAACGCTCCAGCGTGCGCTGTCGGATCCCGTCTGGGAACTGCTCGATCGTGGGGGAAAACGCTGGCGAGCGGTCGTCTTTCTGTTGCTCGTCAGAGGCTTCGGTGAGGATCACGAACCCTATCTGCCCTACGCGACGATCCCCGAAATCCTCCACACCGGGACGATCATCGTCGACGACGTCGAGGACGGGGCAGCGATGCGCCGCGGCGACCCGGCCCTCCATCACATCTACGGCGAGGACGTGGCGATCAACGCCGGAAACGCGCTGTACTTCCTGCCACTGAAGATCATCACGCAGAACCCGGCCGATCTCGACGATGGGACGCGCCTCGCGCTCTACGAGATGCTGACGGACGAACTCAGCAGGACGCATCTGGGCCAGGGTACGGACATCTGCTGGCACAACGACGGGAGCGTCCAGGTGGACCGCGAGCAGTATCTCGAGATGTGTGCGTGCAAGACTGGCTGTCTGGGACGGATCGTCGCGAGACTGGCCGCAATCGTCACTGGTCAGTCGGAGGAACGCGAAGGGGCCGTCGCGGGGTACGCCGAGTTGATGTCCGTGGCCTTCCAGATCGGTGACGACATTCTGGATATCGAGAACTCGCTGGGCGAAGCGGGTGCCTTTGGCAAGGAGTTCGGCAACGACATCCGGGAAGGAAAGAAGACCTTACTCGTGATCCACGCCATGGAGACGGCCTCCGACGGCCGTGCTCGCCGCCTCCGGACGATCCTGCAGGACGACGAAAACACCGACGAGGAGATACTCGAAGCGATCGATATCTTGCAAGAGACCGAAAGTATCGAGTTCGCACGCGAGCGAGCGCTGTCGCTCGCCGCCGAAGCGCGGAGCCATCTCGACGACGCCGACCTGGCGGAACCGGAAGCGTCGATGCTGAAGGAGTTTACCAGGTTTGTCGTCGAGCGCGAGGAGTGATCGACAGTCGCGAACCAAAGTATTCAGTACGCCCCAATCCTAAGTGGTGGGTATGACAGAGACGGACGGACGTAGCGACCTGTCCCGGCGCTCGTTTATCTGGGCAACTTCCGGGTCGGCTGCTGCCGCTGCTGGCGGAGCAAGCACCGTCAGTGCACAAGAAGAGAACGGCACCGAGAACGGCGGCGAAGACGGGTCAACGGAGACGCTGACGGTCGGGCCGGGCGGGGAAAACGTCTTCGAGCCGGCCAGTCTGGCGATCGAGCCGGGAACCACGGTCGAGTTCGTCTGGGACTCCGACACACACAACATGGTCGTCGAGAACGGTCCCAGCGAGTGGGGGCCACGAGTCGATCGAGAGCGCCGGCTTCTCGTACGAGCATACTTTCGAAGAGGAAGGCACCTACGAGTACATCTGCGAACCCCACGTCGCCGCCGGTATGGAGGGGACTCTCTCCGTCGAGGAAGGTGCTAGTTCGGGTGGCGGTGGCGGGGCGTCCGCAACGCCGACGATTCCGGATAGCGCGATGAGTCTTGCGGTGGGAACGATGGGTGCGATGGTCTCGACCATCGCGCTGGCGTACTTCTTCATCAAGTACGGCGGCTACGACGAAGAGTTAGAGTAAGTAGAGGCTCCGTCGGCAACGGGTCGGCGTTTCTGCGCGCTCAGACTGATGTCGGCCGCTCGTGGACGGTCAACTCGACCGCTCGGGATTCACCCTCCAGATCCTCCACGATCCGTCCGACGATGCGTTCGGCCTCCTTGACGATAAGCGGCTTTACTTTGTCCATCACCCACCCGAACGAGACGAATCGCGGGAGATCGAGCGCGCCCGATCTGGCAGTGTCCGTATCGAACTGGACGACGAAGTGAACTCGGCAGGCGTGCTCTTGCCCGTCCCGTTCTGATTCGTCGAGCGGGTCGACCCGCCAGAACCCGTGTGCGTCGATATCTTTGATGACTTCCCAGTCGATTCGGTCGGGTGGATCCGTATCCGTCACTTCGGAGTGGGCGGTGTACGTGAGTTTCCACCAGGCGAACTGGAGCGCGTATCTCGTTCCTTCCTTTCCTTCGCCTCGCGTTTGAACCTCCTCGAGATACTCGGAGTAGTTCGCGTACCGGGGGAAATCTTCGAGAAACTCGTAGATCTCTTCGGCCGGCAGATAGACGACGGTGCTTACCTCTACTGTATCCACGTTCGTTTCTACGGTGGATATGACGTAAGTGTTGCGCGCGCTGGTAGCCGCCCGTTGTCTCCGCCCTGTCAGTGGGATTCTATCAGCATAGATCGTTGCCGAAACTATTACGCACCTGGGAAACGCAGTACCAGCGTGATGGCTGAACCCCATGGCTGTGTGCTCGTCGTGGACGACGACCCGAGAGTGGCGCGCGTCTACGCCGAGCAACTGCGCAATGCACACACTGTCAGGGTAGCGTATAGCGGCACCGAGGCGCTCGATAGCCTCGACGAGGACGTCGACGTCGTCCTGCTGGACAGGCGGATGCCGGGATTGACGGGCGATCAGGTGCTCGAACGGATCCGTGACCAGGGGCTGAACTGTCAGGTCGCGATGGTCACCGCGGTCGAACCGGACTTCGAGATTATCGATATGGAGTTCGACGAGTACCTGTTCAAGCCAGTGACCGGCGAGGAGTTGCTCGAAACTGTCGAGCATCTGTTCTACCGCTCCGACGTCGACAGTTCGCTTCAGGAGTTTTTCAGCATCGCGTCGAAACGCGCGGCGCTCGAGGCCGAAAAATCCGCGACGGAACTGGAACACAGCGAGGAGTTCGCCACACTGACGACGCGGTTCGAGGCGCTCAAAGAGGAGATGAGCGACTCGCTCGCAGAACTCGACGACGTGGAGGCGTTCGATCTGGCCCTCTCGGAGTGGGACTGACCCGCTTGTCCCGTGGTCGGCCCGTACTTCCCTCTTCCTGCGACAGAACTTAGAGCGACTAGCGTGAACTCCGGAACGAATGCTGGAAGACGTCAACGTCGCGCTGGGGTGACGGGAAGCATCGCCGCAGTCAAAACTGTCGAACTGGCCCACGAGCTACGCCGACAGGGTGCCTCTGTGCGAGGCGTAATGTCCTCCAGCGCACAGGGGATTCTCCATCCATGGGCTGTCGAGTTCGCCACGGATAGACCGGTCGTTACGGAGATCACCGGCGATGTCGAGCACGTGGAACTCTGCGGCCGTGAGGGCTGGGCAGACGTGTTCCTGATCGCGCCAGCGACGGCCAACACCGTCGGCAAGATCGCTGGTGCCATCGACGACACCCCGGTGACGACGTGTGCAACGACGGCGCTCGGAGCCGGTGTCCCGGTCGTCATCGCCCCAGCAATGCACGAGCCGATGTACGATCATCCCGGCGTTTTAGACGCTATCGAGCGCGTCGAGCAATGGGGCGTCGAGTTCGTCGACCCGCGCGTCGAAGAGAGGAAAGCGAAAATCGCCAGCGAGGAGGCTATCGTTCTCGATGTCGCCCGAAGCGTCGACGACCAACCGCTGGCGGGCGACCACGTCGTGGTCACCAGCGGTGCCACGGCCGAGCCGATCGATCCAGTTCGAGTGTTGACGAACCGATCGTCCGGCCGGACCGGCCGCAGTGTTGCCCGGGCGTGCTACGTCCTCGGAGCCGAGGTCACGCTCGTTCACGGTGTGGTTGGCCCGCATCCACCCTCCAGCACGCCGGACGATCCGACGTTCGGCGCTGGCTCTCCGGTCCCTTACGCGGAGTACGTCCCCGTCGAGACTGCACAGGAGATGCTCGACGCGACTGAAGCGGCTGTCGAGGACGCCGACGCCCTCGTCGCGGCGGCGGCGGTCGGCGACTACACGCCGGAGCCACAGGACCGGAAACTCCGCTCTGGGCAGGAACTCGCGCTAGATCTCGATCCGACGCCGAAGCTGATCGATGCGGTCAGGGACCGTCGACCGGAGCTACCGATTGTCGGGTTCAAAGCCGAAACGAGCGACTCCGACGAGGCGATGATCGAGGCGGCCCGCGACATCTTGGAGCGTGTCGACCTCTCGTTCGTCGTGGCGAACGACGCCGATGTGATGGGGGCTGATCGAACCCGCGTCCTGCTCGTCGACGCGGACCGCGAAGACCCGATAGAGGGGACAAAGTCGGCAGTCGCCGCGGTGGTCGCGGATGAACTCGCGGAACTACTGGTCCAGTGAGCGCGTGGTACCTGGTCGGGACTCTCGTTCCCGGGCAGACAGAACTGATCTTCGTCGTTTCTATCGGTCGCTAGCCCACTCGTTTCGGGAGTTGCAGAACGGCAGGTTCGAATAGCGTAATCGTTTTGAGTGGCTCTTTGCTGTATTCGAGTAAGTACAATGAGTGCTCATGCAGGATCCGACTGGATGGGGTGGTTCGATGGCGGATAGCCGCGTCCTGGTCCCCCTATCGGACTCGTCGACGGTCCGGGCGACTGTCGCCCACGCCGTCGAGCGCGTTCTCGCCGAGTCGACGGTGGCTGATCCGGGAACCGTTCGATTCGTCTACGTGCATCCCGAGGAAGCGGCTGTTTCCGCTTACGACGGGGATGTGGGCGACGAGGAGGGTGTGAGCCGGGCCGAGGCGCTGTTGAACCGTGCGGAAGTCTGGGTGGAGGAGGATGCGGGCGAGGAAATCGACGCTGTCAGCGTCGAGACGGCGCAGGTGGGCGACGACGAGTACCTGTTTAGCCCGGGAGACGTCGCGCAGGTGATCGCCAGGGACGCGGTCAGTACCGACATCGATCGGGTTATCCTCGACCCCGAATACACACCGGGAGTCGGTGGACCGTTCCTCCGGCCGTTCACCTCGGAACTCGAGACGATGCTGGCGATTCCGGTCGAAGAAGCGCCGGTCACGCGGTCGACCATCCGCGGACCGCTGATCGATCGGTTTACGCCTACCCGTGCGGGCGTCTTGTTCGGACTGTCTTTTCTGTTCTATCAGGTACTGGGGGAGCATCTACTGGTTCGATATCGTCACTGGTGCGATGAGCGCGACCGTCGTCACGGTTGCGCTGTCACGCGTGTCGCTGACACGAACCCCCGATCTGCAGTCGCCGGTCCGCCTGCTTCGTGCGGTTATCTTCGTGCCCTATCTGCTGGCCGAAATCGTCAAGTCGAATCTCCTCGTCGCAGCCGTGATTCTTCACCCACGGCTACCGATCGATCCGCGATTGACGCGCATTAGACCGGCCGTCCACGGCTCGATGCCGGTCACCACGCTCGCGAACAGTATCACACTGACCCCCGGAACGCTGACGGTTCGTGTCCACGGTCGGACCATGATCGTCCATACCCTCGTCGAGGACGCCCGCGAAGGACTGTTCGACGGCGGCCTCGAACGAGCGGTCCGGTTCCTGTTCTACGGGCGACGGGCGATGCGGATCGAGAGCCTCCGGGACCGCGGGGAGACGGAGATACTGCAGTCACCCGAATCTGAACCGGAGACGGCGATGACGGACGGCGGAGAACCGGACGACCCTGACTCCCTGACGAACCGGCCGCTGATGCGGCCGACGAGGGTGGTGATTCTTCATGAGTACCATCACTGGTGTCTCGATTCCCGACATTGCTCTGGCGGCCGCGGCCCTGTTTCTCGTACTCGCGGTGGCGATGTTCTACCGGGCCGTCCGTGGCCCGACGACGCAGGACCGCGTGCTCGCAGTTAACGTCCTGGGAACGAACACGGTTGTCGTCCTCGCGTTGCTCTCCGTCGGACTGGACGAACCGTCGCTGCTCGACGTCGCACTGATCTATGCGCTGTTGAACTTCCTGATGGCGCTTGCCATCTCGAAGTTCACCGTCGAACGAGGTGGTGTGCTGTGATCGGAACCGCCCACACGGCGGGCGTTGTCGTGTTCTTCGCGCTGGGGCTGTTCTTTACGTTCGTCTCCACGCTGGGCGTGCTCCGGCTTCCAGACGTGTTTTCGCGAGCACATACTGCCTCACAGGCGGATACGCTCGGCGCTGGCTTCGCGCTTGCTGGCGTTGCACTGGCACTTGGCTGGGAGCCAACGGGGGTAAAGACCGTCCTCCTGCTCGTGTTCATTTTCATCACGAACCCGACCGCGGCACACGCCATCACGCGCGCCGCCGACGAGAAGGGAATCGAACCCTGGACCGTCGACGACGAGCAGACCGACGTGGACCTCTATCAGGCATCGAAGGCGTCCGTCGTCGCCGACGGCGGTTCGTCGGCCGACGATGACGACGCTTCCGAGGGGGTGAGGAGAAATGATCTCCGCCGTCGAAGCCGTCCTGATCGCGTTCATACTCACCACTGCTGTCGCAACGGCGCTGCTGCGTGACGTCGTCGCGGTCATCGTCGTGTTCGCCGCCTACAGTCTGGGCATGGCGATATTCTACGCGCTCTTGCTCGCTCCGGATGTCGCGATGACCGAGGCGGCCATCGGCGCGGGCGTGACGACGCTCCTCCTGTTGTTGACGGTCGCGCGGACAGTGCGAACGGGACAGGGAGAACTGTTCGAGCGGGTCAACGTCCCCGCACTGCTGATCGTCGGTGGCTTCGTCGCCGTCGTCGGTTCTACCGTCGTCTCGTTGCCCGCAGTCGGCGATCCGGAGGCAATCGTCTGGTCGAACCCCGAGATCACCCAGTACTATCTGGAACAGGCCTACGCCGACACTGGCGTCGAAAACGCCGTGACGGCCGTCCTTGCAGGCTATCGTGGGTTCGACACGTTCGGCGAGGCGGTCGTCGTCTTCGCGGCAGGCGTCGCCGTTCTCGTCGTCTTCGGTACGGAGGTGTTCACCGGTGAGTAATTCACAGTCGCCGGACGACGGCGTCGATCAGCCACGACAGTCGGTGTACGTCGAGAGCGAAATCATCATGACGACGGTCCGTGTCGTCGCGCCCTTTGCGTTCACGTACGGACTGTTCCTGACCTTCCACGGTGGGGGTCGCCGGGCGGCGGCTTCCAGGGGGTGCGATCATCGGGTCGACCATCCTGATGATCGCCTTCGGGTTCGGTATCGAACCGACCCGTGACTGGATCGAGAACCGCTCGGTCACGCTGTTGGCCAGCGGCGGCGTCCTCGCATTCGCCACTCTCGGGCTTCTCCCGATAGTGCTGGGTGGCCGATTCCTCCAGCACGACCTGTTCAAGACGGAACTCGGGATCCCACACGGGACGAAGTACGCCCTCGAAGCGGTCGAGATAGTCGGCGTCGCACCGATCGTTGCTGGCGTCGTGGTCGGCCTCTTCTTCGCCATCGCGGCGGGGATGCTCGGCGACACGGCCCCGGTCTCTCAGGGAGGTGAAGCCGAATGAACGTCATCGTCGACCTGCTGACGACCCAGTACACCTATGCGCTGTTCGCGCTGCTCATGGGGATCGGCCTCTATATGATGGTCGCCAGCGATAACCTCGTGAAGAAAGTGATTGGTCTGAACGTCTTCCAGACCGCGCTGTTCCTGTTTTTCGTGAGCAGCGCCTACGTCGTCGGCGGCAGTGCGCCGATCGTTCCGTCCGGCGCGAGCGGGCGCTTCGTCAGTCCGCTCCCGCAGGTGATCGTCCTGACCGCTATCGTCGTCGGCATCGCGTTGACCGCGGTTGCGCTCTCGCTGATCGTTCGGATCTACGGGGAGTACGGGACGCTCCGCGAGGATGCGCTCCGCGAGGTGCGTGCCGATGAGTGACGCGACGCTGGCCCCTATCGGGCTGATCGTCGTGCCGATCATCGCCGCTGCCCTCTCGCTGGCCGCTGGGCTCGTCCGGGCCCGCTCCGGCTGGATGGTTGCTCTGCCGCACTGCTGGTCGAGGCGGTGCTGATGATCTGGCTGGTCGATTCGGTCTATCGGGGCTCCGGTCGACTCGTTCACGAGTTGGGCGCGTACGGCCGACCCGGACCGGACGGGTTCGCCGTGGGCATCGAACTGGTCGCGGACGAACTCTCGGTGCTGGTAGTCGTGCTGATCTCGGTCGTCTCGCTGGGCGTGCTCGCAATCTCGCGGCGGGGCGGTCCGCGCGGGAACGCGTTTTACTCGGCCTATCTCCTGCTGGCGGGCGGCCTCATGGGCGTCTCGCTGACGGGAGACCTGTTCAACATGTTCGTGTTCCTCGAAATCGTCGGGCTGGCGACGTACACGCTCGTCGCCGCCGACCGTAGTGCCGAGTCCGCGGTTGCCGCGCTGAAGTACCTGCTCATCGGGACGACCGGTGCCTCGCTGTTCCTGGTTGGCGTGGGCTACCTGTTCCTGGCGACCGGGACGCTGAACATGGCCGACCTCGCCGCGATGCTGGCGGGCGAGCCATCGTTCGTCGAGGGGGCGCTGTACGGCGACACGCTGGTCATTGCCGGTTTCGGCTTCATCACCGCCGGTCTGCTGGTCAAGTCGGCAATCTTCCCGCTCCACACCTGGCAGCCGGATGCCTACTCCGCGGCGGCAGACAGCGTCACCGTCTACATCTCCGCGCTTGCATCGACCGTCGCCGCGTACGCGTTCGCGCGGGTCATGTTAACCGTGTTCACTCCGGCCTTCTTCGAGGTCAACACGATTGCGGCGACGGCCATCGTCACGCTGGCGTCGATCAGCATCGTCGCAGGGAGCGCCCTCGCGGTGATGCAACGGCGCGTCAAACGGATGCTCGCGTACTCGTCGGTCTCGCAGTTCGGTCTCATTATCGCGGCAATCGGCATCGCCGTCCATCCGGCCGCCGTCGATGCCGGGATTCCCTTTGCCGGTATCGAGCGGACGGCGGCCGAGTTCGCGGTCATCGGAACGGCCATCCATCTCGTCGGTCATGGCCTGATCAAGGGCGGCCTGTTCGCGGCAGTCGGGACGATCGCCCGAACCGAGGGGGCACGCACTGTCGCCGAATACGCCGAACTGGGTCGCCGAGCGCCGGTGCGGTCGGGCGCGATGGCCGTCCTCGCGCTCGCGCTGGTCGGCGTCCCGCCGACGGTCGGCTTCCTCGGGAAGTGGTACATTGCACTCGGGGCGGTCGGGGCGGGCCTCTGGCCGCTGGCTGTAGTCATCTTCGCCAGCACCGTGCTCACGCTGGCCTACGTCGCCCGACTGCTGGAACGGCTTTACTTCACTCCGCGGTCGGTGGCAGTTCCCGAGCGCGTTGCTGCCGACGGTGGTACGGCCGCCACCGTCGAACCGATCAGTCCGACGGCCGGTGCAGTCGTCGTACTCGTACTCGCCGCCATCGGTGCCGTTGCACTCGGTTTCGTCGGTGCGGAAGTGACAGAGGCTCTCGATCCGTTCATCGCTGAGGTGTTCAACTCGTGACAGAAGCTATCTACTCGCTCCGGCCGTTACTTGCCGTACTCGTCTCGGCCATCGCGATTCCGTTGATCGTTGCGTCGTATCGTCGGCCGAACGTCCGCGAGGGCTGGTCCGTCGCCGCGGCCCTCGCCAAATTCGGCATAATCGCGAGTATGCTGCCTGCCGTCCTCGCCGGCGAGGAGTTCCGCTGGTCGTTCGGGGCCTACGTCCCCGGTATCGAGTTCGCACTCCGGGCCGATGCGCTGGGCATGCTGTTTGCGCTCCTGGCGAGTTTCCTCTGGGTGTTCACGGCCTTCTACGCCGCGGGCTACATGCGTGGGCTGGACGAACACTCCCAGACGCGCTTTTTCGCGGCGTTCGCCGGGAGCCTCTCGGCCGCGGTCGGAATCGCCTTCGCCGAGAACCTGCTGACCATCTTCGTCTTCTACGAACTGCTGTCGGTCGCGACCTACCCGCTGGTCGCGCACAACGAGGACGAGGAGGCGCGCATCGCCGGTCGGAAGTATCTCGCATACACCTTCTTCGGCGGCGGCGTCCTCGTGCTCGGCGGGACGGTGCTCGTCTTCGCGCTTGTGGGGACGACTACCTTCGGCGATACCGCGGCAGGGCTGGCGACGGCCGATCCGACGCTTGCCCGTGCAGCGTTCGCAATGCTGGCGGCCGGGTTCGGCGTCAAGGCCGCGCTGATGCCGGCGCACTCGTGGCTACCGGACGCGATGGTCGCTCCGACGCCCGTCTCCGGACTCCTCCACGCCGTCGCAGTCGTCAAAAGCGGCGTCTTCGGTATCGCCCGCGTCGTGCTGGACGTGTTCGGGCCGGAACTGGTCACGGACCTCGGCGTCGGCGTCCTGCTGGCGGCGCTGGCCGCGTTCACGCTCACTGTTGCGAGCATCATCGCACTCCGCCAGGACCGACTCAAGGCCAGACTGGCGTACTCGACGATCAGCCAGTTGTCCTACATCATTCTGGGGCTGGGCGTGCTCGGACCGACGGCGATCAAGGGGCCCTCTTGCATATCCCCGCGCACGCGTTCATGAAACTCACCCTGTTTTTCTGTGCGGGGATCATCCACGTCGAGACCCATACCGACTACATCAGCGAGATGGACGGCATCGGTAAACGGATGCCGCTGACGATGACTGCCTTCGCCGTCGCCGCCGCGGGGATGGCAGGGATCCCGCTGATCGCTGGCTTCGTCAGCAAGTGGTTCCTCCTGATCGGCTCTGTCCAGACCGGACAGGCCGTCTTCGCCGTCGTTCTGCTGGTGTCGGGGGTTCTCAATATCGCGTACTTCTGGCCCATCGTCTACGGCGCCTTTTTCGAGTCCGCGGATACGGCCGACGAGAAACCGCTCGTTGGGGGGCCATTCGGGGGACGTACTCCCGTCCCTGACGGTGGTACCCAGTCCGGAGAATCACCCGTTGACCACTCCGCGGAGACGAACTACGCGGTCGACCGCAACCCGAGCGATCACCACTCTGAAGACCCTCACGAGGAGCACGACGCTCACCACGGCGGTCCCGGACCGGACGGCTGGCAGAGGGCTGGCTGGACCGGTGCCGAGGGCTCCTGGCTGATGCTCGGGCCGATCCTGGCGATTGCTGCGGGCTCGGTTGTCCTCGGCATCGTTCCCTACGAGGCGGTGTTCCTCGAACTGATCGAGCTGATCGTTGCGGGGGTGAGCGCCTGATGGTGCTCGACCTGCTCCACCCGGCGGCGATCGTCCTGTTCGCGGCCGCGCTTGCGGCGGTCCTGCCGCGGCGACCCGCCCACGCGATTGGTGTTGTGGCGACTGCCACCGCGGCCGTGCTCGCCTGGGTCGCTCCCGCCGGGATGCACTGGCAGGTGACGCTGTTCGGGACGTTCGACGCCATCCTGTACAACGTCGACGTGTTCTCGCGGCTGATGGGGCTGATCTTCGGCTTCATCGGTGCGATAGGCGTCACGTACTCCTACGCGAGCGATGCGGACAGCAGACAGACGGCTTTCGCGCTCTTCTACGTCGGGACGAGCATCGGAACCGTCTTCGCGGGCGACTGGCTCACGCTGATCCTGTTCTGGGAGCTGATGGCCGTCGCCAGCACGCTGCTCGTGTGGTACTACGGCGGCGCTGCGGTCCGGGCTGGCTTCCGGTACGCGCTCCTTCACGGGATCGGTGGAAGTCTACTGCTGGCTGCCGTGGTCTGGCACTACGCGGAAGTCGGTGCCGTGGCCTTCGGGGCCAGTTCGGGCATGACCGCCGGGATTCCGTCCGTCCTCGCGGCAGTCGGGATCGGCGTCAACGTCGGCTTCGTCGGGCTTCACGCCTGGCTACCGGATACGTATCCGCGCCCGCACATCGCCGCGAGCGTCTTCCTCTGTGTCTACACGACCAAGACCGGCGTCTACGGGATGTTCCGGGCGTTCCCGGAGGGCCACCTCTGGATCGCGTATATGGGTGGCGCGATGGCCGTCTTTGGTGCGTTTACGGCTTTGCTCCAGTCGGACATGCGACGGCTTCTCTCCTATCACATCCAGTCGCAGGTCGGTTACATGATCGCTGGCGTCGGCCTCGGCGGTGCGGCGATCGGTTACGGCGGCGCGGACGCGTACTACGCCGAGCTCGCGACGGCCGGCGCGTTCGGCCACGTGTTCAACCACATCCTCTACAAGGGGCTCCTGTTCATGACGGTCGGCGTCGTCATCTACCGGACCGGCGAGGAAAGCCTCAAGAAGATCGGCGGACTCGGTACCCGGATGCCGATTACCGCGATTGCCTTCGGGATCGCGGCCCTTTCGATTGCCGGATTCCCGGGGTTCAACGGGTTCGTCTCGAAGGGGATGATCATCGCCGCAGCCGACAAAAAGCACCTCGAAGCGCTCTGGTACCTGCTCCTTCTCGGGGGCGTTGGGACCTTCCTCTCGTTCATCAAACTCGGGTACCACGCCTTCCTGCACGGCGACTATGCCGGCGAAGTGCGTGACGCCAACCGCGGCCAGAGCGTCGCGATGCTCTCCGTGGCCGGCCTCTGTGTGCTCTTTGGCCTTCAGCCGGAACTCCTCTTCCAGATCCTGCCGTTCCAGGGCCAATACGAGTACACCACGTTCACCATCCCCCACGTCGCGGAGGGGGTGGGGCTGGCGGCGGCCGGTCTGGTCGGCTTTGCGATCCTGAAAGGGCCGCTCCACCGCGTGGGTCGCGTGCCGGATATCGACGCCGTCTACAACCGCGGCTTCTTCTACGTCGGTCGCCTGCTGGTCGTTACCGTCACCGAACTCTACGCCGCCGTCGACCGGGTCGCGGTTCGACTCGTGCGTGCCTGTTACTGGATCGGTGCGAACCCGACGCTCGTCGTGCTCCGTGCAAGTAAGCGCCTTCCCGAGTCGCTACGACCGACGTTCGACCAGGACTATCGGTCGGCCGACGGGGGCGCACCGTCGCGGCTGTATCTCCGCGCGGGCATTGGCACCTCTGTCCTGATACTGGTCGCAGTACTGACGCTCCTCATGCTCCTCGTACTGTAAGCTCCCGACCGTAGCCGTTAACGTTCTCCCGTCCGTTTTCTCGGTAGATGTCACGCGCCGACCCGCCGCCGGTCGAGGAGACGTGGGAACCGCCGAGGAGAGCGACGTTACTACTCGTCATCGGTATCATTGTCGTCGGTTCACTGCTCGGCTTCGCGGCGTTTTATCTCGTCGGGAACGCCGAGCAGGCTCCCGATACGACCTTCGAAATCGAGCAGTACGGCGAGGACGGCCAGTACGTCCGGATCGGGAACCTCTCCGGCGAACCGATAGAGGATCCCGGAACTATCGTGGTCTTCGTCGACGGCGAGCGAGTGGAGAACAACACCGGTCACGACTGGGCCAATAGCGAGGACGGCCTCGACGAGGATAGCGCCCTGTACGTCGCGCGCAACGCTGACGGAGATACCGTTATCGCCGATCAGCCGGATCACGAGTCCTTCGACCGCGGTGTCGTCGCCGGGGACGGAATCGAGGTGCTCTGGGCGAGTACCTCCTCGGACAGTACGGCCGCGCTTGCCACGCACGAGGTCGAGTTCGTCGACGAATGACGACTCGGTAACGCCGTGTCGAACGCTACCACGTGTATCAAACGATTTAAACGGCGTTCGACCATAGTCAAAGTGTGAGTGAAGAATCTGGGCGTCGAGACCTTCGAATGCCCGACGATACCGAGGTATTTGCAGTCGTCACCGAGCATCTCGGTGGCAACCACGTACGCCTCCGCTGCGCGGATGGCGAAGAGCGACTGGGTCGGATCCCAGGACGCATGAAATACCGAACGTGGATCAACGAGGACGATGTCGTACTGGCCGAGCCGTGGGACTGGCAGGACGAGAAAGCCAACATCGAGTGGCGTTACGACGACCAGGCCGCGGACCAGCTCCGCGCCGAAGGCCACATTTAGTGACGCCGGTCGCGTCTAACTGACACCTTTCTGATATTCTCCGCAGATAGCGTCTGCTACGGCTCTCGTCTCTATTTCCGAACGTACTGAGTTTTAGCTCAGAACGTATTTCAACAGTTTCGCGAGCGGCGCGAACGAGATTCGGAATAAGCCGAAAAAAGCGTTCAGCAACCGGGCGAGGGCTGTTGCTCGGGGCTGCTTGAGCGGTCGAACGACGGGCGTCGTTCGACGACGGCGCCACAGTCCGGGCAGGTGCGAATTTCAGCATCGTTGTTCCGGTAGCTCTCCCAGTCGCCGTCGACGGAACTGGTATGGCTACAGATCGGACAGATCAGACTGCTCTTCGATCGGTCATCGGGCGGTTCACGTAGTTTTTCCTTGGAGGGAGTCATCAACGGAACACAGGGGCTCAACGGGTGTAAACCCCGCGACAGCGTCGAAACGACCGTGAAAGACCTCCGAGTCAGTTCCGTCATCTTTACCTATCGGCTGCAGTAGACCCAACATGGACCAGTTGAAGCGGTCACTTCTCGAAGCGCCGATTATCGAAAAGAACGGCTACCATTACTTCGTCCATCCGATCAGCGACGGCGTCCCGATGCTGGAGCCCGAGCTGCTTCGCGAAATCGTCATCCGGATCATCCGGAAAGCGGATCTCGAAGACGTCGACAAGATCGTCACGCCCGCCGCGATGGGGATCCACATCTCGACGGCAGTCTCGCTGATGACCGACATCCCGCTGGTCGTCATCCGGAAACGCCAGTACGGCCTCGACGGCGAGGTCGCGCTCTTTCAGGAGACCGGCTACTCCGAATCGGAGATGTACATCAACGACGTCTACGAGGGCGACCGCGTGCTCGTGCTCGACGACGTCCTCTCGACCGGCGGAACCCTCAAAGCGATCCTCGGATCGCTCGAAGACATCGGCGCGGATGTCGTCGATCTGGTTGCCGTAATCAAGAAAGTCGGCGGCGAGAACGCGCTTGAAGACACCGATTACGCCGCAAAGACGCTGATCAACGTCGATGTCGTCGATCGAGAGGTCGTCGTGGTCGACGAGAACGGCGACGACTAAGATCGGTTTACAGACTCAATAATCCTACTACATCGGGGTCGTTCGGACACCGAATCGCCCCGTGATGCTCAGACGTGTGCTGTCCCGATTCATCTGTAGCGAGGTGATTCGTACTGTAATATAACTGCCACTCAGTTAGCCACACGTGATAACTGCCAGTTTTTTCTTCATGACACGTAATTCATAATAAAATAAGGATGGCGTGATTATCCCCGTTATTCGTCGGTAACTTTTTAGTTCCGTCTGATGAATGTCGAGGTATGCCTGACAACTCTGAACGGCAAAAGGTTGACAGTTCGCGGCGACGGATGCTTGGTCTCCTTGGTGGGACCGCTTCAGTCGGACTTGCCGGCTGTTCAGCCATTCTTGGTGGCGACGATGAGAACGGCGGCGAGAACGGCGACGAGAACGGCAGCGAGAACGGCAGCGAGAACGGCGACGAGAACGGAGATGAGTCCGGGACCAACGCCGACAAAGCGCAGGCCGCGTGGGAACGCATCCAGAGCAACCCTGGACCGGATCAGCAGGACCTGCGTAACGAGGCTTACGTAGAGATCGAGGAAGCGGTCAGGGACTCCATGATCATGCTGAACTTCATGCATGACTTCTCCGAGCGGTTCTGGTACGACAACGTCACTGTACCAAAGATCGGTGCGCTCGGCCAGGCCCACCAGCAACTCCACACGGTCGAACTGGAGGGCGACGATACGCTGAACCGTTTGAACAGCACCCACAGCCATATCGACCCGGTCGAATCCGACGACGAGGCGTCGTCGACCATCATCACTCAGATCTACGAGCGCCTGGTGGAGTACCCCAACGGTGTCCCCGAGATGGAGAACCAGTTGCTCGACAGTTTCGAGCTGTCCGACGACGGCCTGACGTATACCTTCAATATCAAAGAGGGTGTCACGTATCACAACGGCGGCGAGGTGACGGCGGCCGACTTCAAATACTCCTGGCGCCGCGTCATCGAATCGCAGAACAGCGTCCGTGCGAACTTCATGCTCGACAGTCCGGACGGCGTCGGAATCGTCCACGAGACGGACGACGAGGGCAACGTTGTCCCCGACTCGGCCGCGCTGGAAGTGGTCGACGACTACACCCTCGAGATGGAAGTCGAGACACCGAACCCTGCGGTGATGGACGTGCTGACTTACACCGCATTCTCGGTCATCCCGCAAAACACCGTCGGCGACATCGAAGGGTACGACGGCGAATTCGAACATCAGAACTTCCGGACGTCGGTATCGGCTGGAACCGGGCCTTTCCAGCTCGAACAGTTCACCCTCGATGAAGAACTGATCCTGACGCGGTTTGATGACTACCACCGCGACACGGCGAACGTGGGAACGGTTAACTTCGTAATCTCCGAGGACACCGATGCGAACTACACTCTCGCGATGGAACAGAACCTCGACATCTTCCCCATCCCGACGCAGGAATACGACCCGGCCAAAATCGAGTCCGAGACAGACGACCGCGGTCGCGAGGTAGGTACCTACGGTCCCCTCGAGAACGATGAGACGGCGAACTACCTGGGCCTTCCCGAACTGGTCACCCGATACTTCGGATTCAACGCAGGGAACGTTCCGCAGCCTGTCCGAGAGGCGCTCGCGTACGTGACCGATCAGAACGAACTGGTCGAGCAGGTCTTCGCGGGCCGCGGTGTCCCGGCATACAGCTTCACGCCGCCGGGAATCTGGCCCACAGGCCAGGACGGCTACGAGGACTTTGTCGAAGAGTACCCGTACAGCGCCAACGAGACGGATCTCGAGGGCGCCCGACAGGTACTCGAGGAGGCGGGCTACACCGAGGACGAGCCGTTCAACCTGACCTGTACGACCTACCAGAGCCCGGTTTACCAGCAGGCCGCTGGCCTGCTGCGCGACAAGCTCTCCGGTAACGGCGTCGAGATAGAACTCGAAGAGGCACAGTTCTCGACACTTATCCAGCGCGGCTACGACGGCGACCTCCAGATGTACTCCCTCGGATGGGGCTGGAGCTGGGAGAGCGTCGCCTACGGTCACTTCGGCTTCGAGCCGAAGAACACGGATACATCCGGTATGCCCGAGGAGAACAACGGGTACTACCTCGACTGGCAGACCGAACTGTCGGAGAACAGCGAATAGCCCGCCCGGATCGCTCCGAACTATTAACTTTATACTCCCGATTCAAAAAGCTAATATGCACACGACGAGGGAATCTGACGTATGTATGGAAACCGCGCCTGAAAGGTCCGTTCGCGGCGTGTCACGAGAGAGCCGATATCCAGGTGCTAGATCATGAGCCGATGGGGTTACTTCATGCGTCGGGCCCTGCTGTCGGTCCCGGTCCTGTTTTCCGTGATGACGTTCCTCTTTCTGATGCTCCGCCTGGGGCCGCTCAGCCCAGTCGCCGCTCGCCTCGGGGAACAGGCCAGCGGCGCCGACGTCACTCGGTTACGGGAGCAACTCGGGCTTAACGACCCGCTCTGGCAGCAGTATCTGGACTTCATAACTGACCTTCTCACGTTCTCAGGCGAGTCCTGGGTCGTTCAGGCGAACCGACCAATCACGGAGATCATCGCCCAACTCGCGCCAACAACGATCTGGCTCGGCTTCTGGGCCATCATGCTCCCGTTGTTCATTGGTATCCCGCTGGGTTCTACGCCGGACTGCACCCGAACTCGAAGAGCGACTACGTCGCCTCCGTGAGCGGCATCCTCTGGCTGTCGATGCCGAACTTCTGGCTGGCGGTCATGGCACTCGCCTTCCTCAGACAGACCCAGGGCGGCGGACTGCTGGGTTTCGACTGGTACACGATCGGTCCGGATATTCGGAGCATCACTGGGACGCCTGATCTCGACTTCCTGGCATACGGTGACGTATTCGGAGTCACCGTCCCGACTGCTATCGACTGGATGGCGTTTCTGACTGATTTCAAGTTGATATTACCGGCATCGATCATCCTCGGATCCGCGTCGATGGCGACCGAGATGCGTATCGGCCGGACAGCGGTGCTCGAGACGGTCAACTCGAACTACGTCGAGATGGCCAAGGCCAAAGGGCTGAAAAGCCGTTCGATTGTCTGGAAGCACATCTTCCGGAACGCGCTCATCCCACTGGTTCCCGTCATCACGAACGAGGCGTTCATCCTGATCGGTGGGTCGGTCATTATCGAGTTCATCTTCAATATTAACGGCCTCGGCAATATCTACTTCCGAGCGCTCACGCAGGGTGACCTGCCGCTTGCGGGCGCGCTCGTGTTCATGTTCACACTAATAATTATCTTCCTGAACATCCTGCAGGACTTCCTGTACACGATCATCGATCCACGGGTGGGACACGACAGATGAGCGAAATTATATCCAACGAAATGACGTCTGAATCGACGAGTACTGATCTGGAGGCATATTCGTTGCGAGAGCGCATCAAGCGGAACCCGCGTCCGGCAGTTCTCTGGACGGCCGGCGCCCTCGTTCTGATCGCACTGGAGTTCGGCCGCATACTCGACGGCGTGCTCGCGTTGGGCGGGGCCGTCCGACTCGTGCTTGGAGGCATAGGCGCCGCCCCTGGTTGGGTCGGAGACAACGTGGCTAACTCGCTTGGGACAATCGCTGGCGCGGTCTTCGCAGACTTCGTATCCGTCGTCATCCTGTTTGGCGTGGCAGTCATCCTCCAGAGTTTCTTACCGTGGGGCGTTGACGACTTCGTGGACCTCGATAGAGGGCCCAAGTTCAAGATATGGACCGAACGGTTTGCATTGACCGCTATTCTGGTCGTTGGGGCGTTCCTGATGGCGTTCACGCCGATCGGGGCCATCGCCAGGGAGGAGGTCAGCCTCTGGGCCAGCATTATCGATTCGGTGTCGTCGATCCCGACGCTGACAAGCCGCGAGGTAATTCCCAACCTTGGCCACAGGACGCCCAGCGGCGGCTGGGAAGGGACGTTCCTCGGACTCTCCCCAAGTGGGCGTGGACGATCCGGTTCATGCTCGTGTGGGCCTACGTGCTCGCGTGTCTCGTCTGGTTCTGGAAAGGATTCAACGTCTACCGCGATCACTATCGAGAGGCCGACTGGACGCCCCGGGACGACACGATCCGCAGGTTCCGAAACCACACCTGGGGCATCTTCGGACTGATCATTGTCCTCGGATTCGTGACGCTCGCGCTGTTCGCACCCGCTATCAGTGCAGTCCCCGTCGAACACAACGTTTACGAACCGTACAATCACGAGTTCTCGCATCTCAATGACGGGGGTGAAGTCGAAGAAGTCCTCCACGGAACTGCCAACCTCAACAGTCGCTCTAACGGTCAGAACACCGTTGGAATCTGGGAATACGACGATTACGATCGGTTCGCGCCACTGGGAACGACACCGACTGGGCAAGATATGATAACACATCTAGCCTTCGGTGCCAGAACCTCGCTGGTAATCGCGCTCTCAGCGGTGGGTCTTGGCGCGCTCATCGCAGTCGGTCTGTCGCTGATGACAGCCTACTACAAAGGGTTACTCGACATCGTGGTCGTGGTCACGAGTGATACAATCATCTCGATACCGGTGCTTATCCTCGTGATGATGATACTCGTGGTCTTCCAGAACCATCCGTTATCAGAACCGATGGATGGGGGACTGTTACTGTCGCTTATCCTCGCTCTGGCGTACTGGCCGGGTATGTGGCGGTCTATACGAGGACCGTCATTACAGGTCGCGGAGGAAGAATGGGTCGACGCGGCCAAGAGCTATGGCCAGACACCGAACAACATCATGCGAAAACACATGGCACCATACATCGCTAGCTACATCATCATCTACTCGTCCCTGTTGATCGGCGGTATCATCATCACAGTGTCCGCGCTGTCGTTCCTCGGCCTGGGCATCCAGTCCCCCACGCCCGAATGGGGCAGACTCATCAACGATGGGAAGGCGTACATTCCGACGTCGTCGTGGCACATCTCGACGGTCGCCGGGATCATGATCGCCATGGTCGTGCTGTCGTTCAACGCGCTGGGCGACGCGCTCAGAGATGCCATCGATCCGGAAGCAGACGTCGGTGATGGCCCAGGCGCCGGAGGTGGCGGATAATGGCGGTCGAATCGACCGTCGAATCCACGGCCGAACGAGGAGAGCCGATCGTCGAGGTGCGGAACCTCCAGACCGCCTTCTTCACCGAGCGGGAGACGATTCGGGCGGTCGATGGCGTCTCGTTCGACATCGTCCCCGGCGAAACGGTCGGTATAGTCGGCGAGAGCGGTTCCGGGAAGAGCGTCACTGCCCGGTCGCTGATGGGACTTATCGACTCGCCCGGCCGGGTGCTCGACGGAAGCAGCATTCGCTTCCATCACCTCGAGACGGTCCGTGACTTCGCCGAGCAGTTCCCAGGCCGTACCGTCGATGTGGGTCCAATCAGAGAGGACCACGACCCGATAGAGTTGTTCGACGCTGTCGATGCGACGCCCGGCACGTTCGGCTACGACAGCAAGGAAGCAGCAACCATCGCCGACTTCCTCGCGGCGGGCTACGGCGATGAAATCGGCCTCGTCGACGAGAAGGACTGCGTGTTCGTCACTGAGGGCAGTTCCGACACCCCCGAGAATATCGCCGATGGGTTCGTCGAGATTGCACGACTCAGCGGCGAACCACAGCGACTCATGCGGGGCGGGCGGATCGCGATGGTGTTCCAGGACCCGATGACGAGCCTCAACCCCGTCTACACCGTCGGTAACCAGATCAAAGAGGCGCTCAGGCTCCACCAGGGGTTAAGAGGCGAGGCAGCGACCCGGGAGGCAGCCGACCTGCTCGAATCAGTTGGCATTCCGGACGCTCGTCGACGCGTAACTGAGTACCCCCACCAGTTCTCCGGTGGGATGCGCCAGCGGGCAGTCATCGCACTGGCGTTAGCCTGCGACCCCGAGGTGCTGATCTGTGACGAACCGACGACGGCGCTGGACGTAACTATTCAGGCGCAGATCCTGGACCTGCTGGCGGATCTGGAGCGGGAGCGCGACCTCGCAATAATGTTTATTACACACGATATGGGCGTCATAGCGGATGTCTCAGACCAAGTAAACGTCATGTACGCGGGCGAAGTCGTCGAAACGGCTGGCGTAGAGGAACTGTTCGGATCCCCCGGCATCCGTATACGCGCGGCTTGCTTCGCTCGATCCCCGGACGCCAGTCCGGCGAGCGCCTCGAAACGATGGAAGGCAACGTCCCGACACCGAACGAACCCGCGACCTACTGTCGGTTCGCCCCGCGGTGTCCGAAGGCTTTCGACGAATGCGAGGCGGTCCATCCAGTCTCGGTACCGGTCGACGAGAACGCCGAGGATCATACCGCTGCATGCCTTCTCTATCCCGAAGACGAGTCAAAAGCGCAGGCAGTCGAGCGCCACAAAAAGAGCGCAATCGATCGAACCGGAGGTGACGACTAATGAGTCAGGACGTGATCTCGACGGACACCGAAACGGAGTACGGTGCAAGGGGAGACCCGATGGTCGAAGTCCGGAACCTGAAGACCTACTACGACGACGGAGGACTGTTCGGCGGAACGCCAGTAAAGGCGGTCGACGGCGTCTCGTTCGATATCCACCAGGGAGAGACGCTCGGACTGGTCGGCGAATCCGGCTGCGGAAAGACGACGCTTGGTCGAACGCTCATCCAGTTGGAAGATGCAACTGACGGCGAGGTCAAGTTCGACGGCGTCGATATCACGGATCTCTCTGGAGACGACCTCTACGAGTGGCGACGAAACGCACAGATCGTCTTCCAGGATCCCGACTCGAGTCTCAACGACCGGATGACTGTCGGTGAGATCGTTCGCGAACCGCTGACGCACAGGACTGGAAAACCCCCGTGAACGCCGCCAGCGGGTCCGCGAACTGCTCGACACTGTCGGATTACAGCGCGAGCACTACTACCGCTATCCGCACCAGTTTTCCGGCGGCCAGCGCCAGCGGGTCGGTATCGCCCGCACGCTCGCGCTCGAACCGGACTTCATCGTCCTCGACGAGCCGGTGTCGGCGCTCGACGTCTCCGTGCAGGCCGAAATTATCAACCTTCTGGAAGAGCTCCAGGAGGAGTTCGGGCTGACGTATCTCTTCATCGCCCACGACCTCTCGGTCGTCCGCCACATCTGCGACCGGGTCGCGGTGATGTATCTCGGCAACGTCATGGAGATCGGGCCGACAGAGGAGCTGTTCACCGATCCGTCGAACCCCTACACACACGCGCTGCTATCGGCGATCCCGGAACCCGACCCGACGAGCGACCGGGAACGGATCCTCCTGCATGGAACGCCACCGAACCCTCGTTATCCACCGTCGGGCTGTCCGTTCAGCACGCGCTGTCCGGCCCGGATCCGTCCCGAGGAGTACCGCCATCTCGATGACGAAATCTGGGTGGCGCTGAACACTCTCCGGGAGGTCCTCCGGGAGCGTGAGCGGGCCGACCGGTCGATCCGGGAACGGATCCGCGAGCGCTTCGGCGGGGATACCCGGTTTGCGACCATCGAGAGTACCTACGAGGAACTGTTCGGTGATCTGGAACTACCGGCGGACGTGCAGTCGATTCTCGACCGCATTGCAGACCACGCCATGAACAACGAGGAGTCCGAAGCAATCGCCGTGTTCTCCGATGAATTTGGCAGCATCTGCGAGGGCGAATCACCGGAGTATCACTCGACGTCCCCCAACGGCCACGAGAGCTACTGTCACCGTCACGGCGAAGACTACCGTTCTCCGAAGGACGTGCTTGGGACTCGTTTCGACTGATGATGGAGGAGAGCGAACCGCTTCGGAGCCGTATAGACTGTACAGTTCGGATCTGGGTGGATACGCTCACCTACGCTGTGGTAGTTGCGGCGCTTATCGTTCTCGGTGCAGTCGTTCTCTCGGTCGTGACCGGTGGGAGCCTCGCCCGGGCTAACATACTGGTGTTCATCGCGGGATGGATCCAACTCTCGTACGCGACGGTCGTGTTGTGGCCCACCTCACCTGATGATCTGGAGAGTACGACGGACCAACCTACCGTCCAGGCGAACGATACGTCGACGAAGGTGCAATCGATCGCCCGTTCGTTGCCACCGCTTCGATGGCTGCGTCTTCCACGCCCGGAGGATAGAATATCCTCACAGACACAACTGTTCGTCGCTGCCGTCTTTGTGCTCGCAATCTCTTTCCTCGCAGAGGCGGTCCTGGGCGTTGGTTGACCGAGCAAGTCGGAAAAGAGTTAACAGGCTCCTTGATTCAATGTACTGTATGTCCGAAGATATCGATATACCTGACCCCCGTAGTGCCCGACGAAAAGACCCGGAGGGGGTACAACTGGAGGCGTGGAAAGGGACGTTGGACGACATGGAAGCGATCGCTGAAGAGCGACGCGAGGACGGATGGGACGTTCTCACACTCACTGCGGCGCATACTGATACTGTGAGTAAGGACATGGGCGACCACGACGAATTCGGATTGTTTCACGTCGTGCCGGATAACCATGCGGAGGAGTTCGAGGAGTGGTTCGACCCCGACGAGTTCACCGAGTATCTGGCTTACGGGACCGATGTCGAGGGGTTCATGTACGCCGTTACCGAGTTCATCGATCCGGCCACCGAACGATCGATCCTGCTCGCTAGCAGGTACGACATGGTTCGGGCAGACGGGCTTGTAGAGTCTGCTATGGAGGAAGGCGTACTGTACTCACACATCAAAACTATCGATGGCACGACCCTGGGGAAGTTCCCCCACGAGGAGTACGCACCGCTCCTCAAGCGCCCCAGCTAAGCACTACTTTTGTTCGATTGTTACGGCAACAGATCGCTAACGTAGGCCTGATATGCGGCTCCAAACACCAGGGCAACCGAAACCAGCCCCAGCGCAAGGACCAGTGCAATATTGGCCACGGGCTGGAGATCGATCAGTGCGGAGCCAAGGCCGATAGCTGTGAGTACAACCGCAGTGACGCCCATGTAGATGCCCAACTGTCCGAGAGCGTCTAGAAGCCACGGCGGGTCGGGTTCGTCGACGGAGACCGTTCCGAGCGGCCCCTCGTCGGAGTCGGGCGGTCGCTCCTCGGTCCAGCCCGGTGGCCGTCCGGGTCTCGGATCGTCGACCTCCGGGTCCTCCGTGCCGCCTCGGTTCTCGCGCTGTTCGTCGATCGAATCAGTGTTCTGAGGATCTCCGTCGTGGTCCATATAAAAAATGTTGATGATGGCCGGGGCGCTACTGCCCGTCGTTCAGTAGTGGTTCTTCGTTGGCTGATCGGTTCGAGTCGTTGAGATGGCACGCTGCCGTCTGTCCGTTCCCACAGCTTTTCAGCTCCGGCTGATCGGTCTCACAGACGGTTGTGAACGTCGCCGCGAGCAACTCGATGGCCTCGCCGTAGTCGTCGGCGATTACGGCGTCGATAGCCTTTCTGAGCGTCGATTCGGCACCGGGATCGCCCAGCTGATCCGGCAGGTCGTACTCCGAGCGGAGCCACCGTTTGAGGTCGGCATCGTCGACGTCCTCGGGGGTCGGTTCCTCGACAGTATCGTAGCTATGATCGGATTCCAGTACGCCGACCTCCACGATGCTCTCCAGATCTATGGCGTGGGCCTCCACCTGCTTTCGGAACTGGAGCAGGTTCCGCCAGACGTCCTGTTCCAGATCGATGCCGTCCGGGAGAATGACCTCCGGGCAGCGGGTGTGGAACCGACAACCGCTCGGCGGAGCGGACGGGTCCGGGACGTCGCCTTTGAGTTCGACGCCGAAGCCGCGATCCGTCGGATCCGGTCGCGGGATTGCGGACAGCAATGCTCGCGTGTAGGGATGTTTCGGGTTCTCGAACAGCTCTTCGGTCGGCCCCACCTCGACGAACTCGCCGAGATACATTACGGCGACGCGGTCACACACCTGTCGAACGACGCCCAGGTCGTGGCTGATGATCAGCACCGACAGCCCCAGATCCTCCTGGAACTCATCGATCAGCCGCAGTATCTCCGACTGGACGGAGACGTCGAGCGCCGACACTGGCTCGTCGGCCACGAGCAGTTTCGGGTTGACCGACAGTGCACGCGCCAGGCCGATCCGCTGTTTTTGTCCGCCGGAGAACTCGTGGGGATACCGCTTCATGTCGTCGGCCGACAGTCCGACCCGCTCCAGGAGGTCGCCAACGATCGCTCGTCGACGTTTCTTGTCCGTCATGCCCTGGACGATCAGCGGTTCGGCGACGGCATCCCCGATGTTCATTCGTGGATCGAAACTGGAGTCGGGGTCCTGGAAGATCAGTTGGACGTCCCTCCGGAACTCTCGAAGTTGATCGGCGTCGTACTCTACGATGTCTTCGCCATCGAACAGCACCTGTCCGTCGGTCGGATCCTCCAGTCGGGTCATCGACGTCGCCGCGGTGGACTTCCCACAACCGGATTCACCCACGATGCCGAACGTTTCGCCGCGTTCGAGTTCGAAGCTGATCCCGTCGACGGCCTTCGCACGCCCGACCTCGGTGTTCAACAGCCCCTTCGTGATCGGATAGTGTTTCTTCAGTCCGTCCACTTGCAGGAGGGGTTGAGAGCGCTCGCTCATCGGCTATCGGCACCTCCATCGGTCGTCAGATCGGTATCGCCGACCTCCGAATTCAGGACCGTGCCTGGATCCATTCTCGGACCGAAATGGACACACGATGTCGTGTGCTGTGGATCGTCTCCGACCTGATACATCGGCGGCTGGTCGCCGGTCCGACATCCCTCTACGGCGTGCTGACATCGGTCGGCGAACCGACAGCCTTCGGGTGGCGCTTTGGGATCCGGCAGATTGCCGGGAATGCCGCCGATCGTGCCCCTCCCCGGGAGACAGTCGAGCAAGGCGCGGGTGTACGGGTGGGCCGGTTCCTCGAAGATCGTCTCGACGGGTCCCTGCTCCATGATCTTGCCCGAGTACATCACTGCCACCCGGTCGGCTATCTGGGCGACGACGCCCAGGTCGTGCGTGATGAACAGCATCCCCATGTTCCGTTCGGACTGGAGTCGATTCAGCAGTTGCAGTATCTGGGCCTGAATCGTCACGTCCAGGGCCGTCGTCGGTTCGTCAGCGATCAACAGATCGGGTTCACAGGCCAGCGCGATTGCGATGAGGACTCGCTGTTTCATCCCACCGGAGAACTCGTGTGGGTAATCGTCGAGCCGGGAACTCGCTTCGGGAATGCCGACCTGTGTGAGAAGCTTGACTGCCCGCTCTCGTGCTTCCTCCTTTGTGAGGTCCGAGTGGAGATTGATCGCCTCTTTGATCTGCCAGCCGACCGTGTACACCGGGTTGAGCGCGCCCTGTGGGTTCTGGAAGATATGACTCACCTCGCCGCCCCGAACCTGGCGGAGTTCGGCGTCGGACATGTCGGTCACTTCCCGACCGTTGATCCGTACCGATCCGTCCGGAACGAACGCCGGGGGTGATTTGTAGAGCTGTGTGATTGCCTCGCTGGTAACCGTCTTGCCGGAGCCGCTCTCGCCGACGATTGCGACAGTCTCGCCGGCTTCGACCGTCAACGAGATGCCGTCGACTGCTTTGACTGTTCCGCTGTCCGTCCTGAAGTAGGTATGCAGGTCCGATAGTTCCAACAGCGGCTGGCTCCCGCTCGATACAGCGTCGACGTCAGTCTCGTTATCCGTAATAGAACTCATTCTCCGCTCCCTCCGTGTCGTGGATCGAGGGCGTCTCGCAATGCATCGCCGAGGAAGTTGAATGCCAGGATGGTGAAAAACAGGAACACCCCGGGGATGGTTGCGATCCACCACGCGGTTCAGAAGCTGGTCGCGGCCGCCGGAAATAATCCGGCCCCACGACGCGACCGTGAGGTCTCCAAGTCCCAGGAAGGCGATGGCCGCCTCGGCGAGAATGATCGACGGTATCGTGAGCGATGCTGCGGTGATAAGGCTGTTCGAGATGTTCGGCAGGAGATGTCGCCTGACCGTCCAGAACGACGATGCCCCTGCGTTCTTCGCTGCCTGTATGTAGGGCTCTTCCCGGCGTTGTAACGCCTCCGCCCGCATGATGCGGGCCGACGATCCCCAGCCGAACAGGCCGAAGATGAGGATGAGAACGAACAGGCTCCCACCGACCGTGTACGCCAGCAACAGGAACAGGAAGAAGGTCGGGAAGGTGATCTGGATGTCGACGTAGCGCATCAGCACTTCGTCGACGAGACCGCCGTAATAGGCGGCTGTCAGCCCGACCGCCGCGGCCAGCGTGATGCTCAGGAGCGTCGCGATAAGCCCCACCTGCATGCTCACCTCCATGCCGTAGATGCTGGCTCGCAGGATGTCTTCGCCGGACGACGTCGTGCCGAGCGGATGCGTCCAGCTACCCTGACACATCGTCACCCCGTCGACGACGGTGGTGCCGCCCGGACACTCGTTGCCGGTGACGTAATCCTCGACGGAGGTCCAGACTGGTGGCTGGTTCTCTGGTCCGGGCGTCCGTTCGGGTGCCGGTAGCACCCGAGAGCCGATCACGCCGACGGCAAAGATCACCGTAAGGAACAGTCCACTGATGACCGCGGCCTTGTTCTTCCGGAACTCTTTCCAGTAGTACCGGGTCATCCGTCTGTTCTCGGCCAGCGGGACGAGTCCGTAGTATACGAACACGAGTAGCGTGATCGACCAGAGCCAGTCCACTGGCGAGATGACGCCGATTACCGGGAACTCGGCGGCGCCCGTCTCGGCGATGTGCTGGGAGTAGACGTCGTAGACGGCGCCGATCAGCCAGGCGCTGACGATGCCGAACCAGACGTACTCCTTCTTTCGACGTGGCGTCTCGCCGCTATCGATGCTCGCCCAGTCGACCTGCTCGAAAGTGGGGTCCTCCTGTGGAGTCCCACCGTCCGTCTCGGGTTGGTCTGTTTTCTCGCCCATTATCGATCACCGTAATCGATCCGTGGGTCCAGAATCGCGTACATGATGTCCTCGATGAGGTTCCCCATGATCGCGATGAACGTCGGTATCAGGATCGTAATCGCCACCAGGTCGGTGTCCTGGCGGATGATCGCCTGTAGCGAGGCGAGACCGATGCCGGGAATACCGAAGACGATTTCGACCAGATACGAACCAAAGAGGATCAGTCCCAGGATCCGTCCGACCATGATCGTCATCAGCGGGATCGAGGCGGGACGGAGGATGTGTTTCGCGACGATGGTTCGGTTGCTCACTCCCTTCGACTTCGCCGTCTTGACGAACTCGGCATCGACGTATTCGAGCGCCTCAGCGCGGGCGTACCGCATCACTGACGCGATTGCGCCAGTCATCACGACGAAGGTGGGCAGGATGAGTTGCTTGATGTTCTGGGGACTGAAGACGCCGATGTAGCGTTCGCCCTGGAAGTCTTCGCGGAGGAACGCGGGATGATCGCTGCCCGCCGTATCGAGCAGGACCCAGGCACCGTCGGCCGATTTCACGATAGCAGCGTTCCAGCCGATGTCGACCCAGCCAAGGAAGGTTCCGAAGATCACCAGCAGGACGATTCCGAACCAGAAGTTCGGGATGCTGATGCCGAAGAACGCCATGAACGTTGCCACGTAATCCTTGGTCGTGTACTGGTTGACAGCCGAGTACAGGCCGATGATCGTCCCAATCACTGTCGAGAGGACGATTGCGGGGAAGCCGTACATGAGGGAGTATGGCACCGTCTGAACGATGACCTCCCTAACAGGCTGGCTGTACTCGTAGGACCAGCCCCATTTTCCCTGGAAAATGTTCAGCATGAACTCGATGTACCGTTCGTGGAAGGGCTTCGCGAGTCCAAGTCGTTCCTTCTCGGCCTGGACGGCTGTTTCGACGTCAACGCCGTCGACTGCTGCCTGAAACTGCGCCTGCATGATCTGTTGGCTCGGGATCTGATCCATCAGCAGGAACGTGATCGAGAGGATAATCACGGTCGCGAATCCTGCCCACAGAGTTCGGCGAATGATATACCATTTCATAGGAGTCTTATGTCATAAAATATCAATGAAAGCGACGATTCGGGCGCTTTAGACCTCTTCGACGGTGAAGTTCTCGTTGTCTCTGAGAAGGTCGCGGGCCGTGACGATGTCGTCTTCGGTGATACCTGTACCGTAGGCGTCGACGGCGGATTCATCGTACCACTGCGACCAGGTCGGCTGGTGGGTGACGGCTGGCTCCGTACGGCCACGCTGGATATCCTGCGTGATCGTATCCTTGTCGATTACCCGAGCGATGGCCTCACGTCCGTCGCGTTCGCGACAGAGTATGCTGCCGTTCGCCCGCTGATTGAAGAACTGGAAGCTGATGTACGGATCCTGCTGGTCCTCCACGCGGACCTGGTCGACGGCCTCCTCGAACTCCTGGATGACATCCGTTGGGAGCGCCATCCGGTCGGCCTCGCCGGCACGGAACCGCTCGACGCGGGTCGATTGCTCCGATTCGACGTCGAACTGGTAGTTCTCGAAGTACGGCGCGTCCCCCCAGGCGTCGTCCATCACTTGCACGTTGCTGTCCTGCGTGTGCTCGCGCATGTAGTACTCGTCGTTGCGGGTGACGGTGAAGTCTCCCGTCTGGCCGCCAGTACGGCTTTCAGAAGGTGTAGGGGCCGAGGTTGCCGGTCCAGGTGAAGTTCTGCACCTCGTCAGACTGACGAAGCGCCTGTGCGTCGGGTGCGTACTGCTCTATCAGGGCCTTCGGGAGCACTGTTTCCGCCCAGATGACGGGGCGAAGCGGGAACAGGCCGTCTGCCTCGGCGAGTTCTAGCTGGAACTCCAGTTCGCCGGTCTGTTCGACGTTCTCGACCGCTGCATAGGAGCCGAGCGCCTCGCTCGGCGGCGTCTCCTCGTTCCAGAAGTCCGCTGCGTCGTCTGCGACACCGTGGACGGTCTCGGTCTGGAACACCCAGTCCTCCGCGGTCATCTGACCGTAGGAGTTGCCGTCGGCATCCGTTCCGAACTGGAGGTTGTCACGAAGCGAACAGATCCACACCTGATCGTCGCCGCTGTTCTCGATGTTCATAAACAGCGGGACGATGTTGTCCTCGGTGTCGATCACGTATGAGCTGTCGGTCAACAGGCCGGTTCAGAAGCGCCGAGTTGTTGTCGTCCTGTTCGGGCAGGAAGGCTGACGAGAACTGGGTGCCGTCGAGCCAGACGAAGTCTCCGCCCACCGATTGCTCGTCCCGGTACCGGTTGATCGTCCCGAGCGAGTTTCCATAGAGGTTGAATTCGTCGGAGGTGTTGATCGCCTGATCGAAGCCCCAGAAATCGAGCCCCTGCGAGAGGAAGTTGGCTGGGAGCTCGTCAGTAAGCGTGCCCATGATCTCGTTGAGCTGTTCCTGCCGGGCTTCCTGGGACTCGGCGTTTCGGAACTCTTCGTAGAGTCCGGCCATGTCGACCTCTGGCTCGTAGCCATACGCGTTGACGGCGCTGTCCTTCGTCCAGAACGTTTCAGTGTTTCCGGGGGTGCGCGGGTAGGAGTTTGCAGCGATCCCGATGAGGATGTCCCAGTCATTGACGGTTCGCGTTCGTTCCGGCGGCCCTGCGTTCCGACCGACCGGACCGTACTCGAAGTCGTCGGGGTTCTCGTCAGGCAGGGGCTCCGAGAAGAAGTCCGTGCCGAGTAGCTCGGCCCGTCCGTCGAGCTGGAGATCCGCGCCGACCAGTGCGAGATTCCGCTGCATCTCACTGCCGATGTCCAGTGCCGTGTCGTCCCCCTCGTCGTAGAAGAGCGTCGGTGAGACACGGTCTCCCTCCGGGCCATACAGTTCGACATCCGGGAGTCCTTCCGAAGGATCACCGTTCCCGTTGCCGTTCTCGTTGCCGTTTTCGTTGCCGTTCTCGTTGCCGTTTTCGTCGCCGCCGAAACAGCCTGCGAGGCCGGCTGCGATGCCCGCTCCACTAATCTGCATCAGTTTCCGTCTGCCAAGTCGTCCTCTGTTACCTTGTGGCATATAATGATAATGCTAACCGATACACATATATTTATTCCTATTGAATTTGACACTAATTGTTAGTTTATAAGATATAATAGCCAGAAAACAATGTGTTTGATCACCTATTTTGGTAAATGGCCTAAAATATTCCAATTATACATTTAAGAGTGTCTTATCGTTCATTATGAATAATTTTTGTCGTTATCAGCCGCACTGCTATACGACCGTCCTTCACACGGCCCGGAAGTCAGGCCCCATTGCGACCACCGGTCGGTTTCAGACCTGGTTTGTTGCTCGACGCCGACGGCTGGTCCGAACCACGTCCTCACTCGCCGACCCGCCTGGCGTCCCGCAAGGCCAGCGGCACCGCTCCGATGCCGACGAGCGTTACCAGCCCCGCGAGTACACTCCCGACGTACGGTACTCGTGCGACGAGCGCGACCAGGGGAAGCCCGAGCAATAGCCCAAGCCACCGATTGCTGACGTTTATTACCGACAGCAGCCACATTCCCACGGCGAACCGGCCGTAGACGGTCGCGATCCAGAGATAGACGGCGAACAGCAAACTACCAACTGCGAGAGCGGGAGTCCCAGGATGCTCAACGCGAGCAGACCGAGGAGGATCGGTATAGTGATGACCACAGCGAGGCCGACGCCCGCGCTCGTTAGTGACGACCCCCTGAACCGGTCGCTCACCGACTGGGCGAACCGAGGGCCAGCGGCGAGCAAGATCGCCCCCAAGAGCAAATTCATGACGAGCACGTACGCTGCGATGATCCAGTCCAGCCCCGTTGGATACTCCGCGGGACCGATCACCGTGGCGGGGTCGCGGACGGTGTCGCCTTCGACCTCCGCACCGGGCTGAACGTCGAGGGTCCCAGCGTAGGATACATCACCACCGATTACCGCCGTCGGTCCGAGCGTGACCGTTCCCGGCCCTGCTTGGACATCGCCCGTCACCGTCCCGTGGATCGTCGTCGATCCCGAGGCGATCGACACCGACCCGTCGACAGTCGTATCCTCGCCAAGCCAGACGTTCCCTCCGACTACCTCTACATTGCCGCTCACGTTCCCTGTAATCCGGACGTCTCCACCGAGTACCGAGATATCCTCGGCGTCGCCGTCGATCGTAACCGTCCCCCGACGACACGTAACTCCCCCTCGGTACTGCCGTCCACGATCACAGTGCCACCGAAGACTGATAGATCTTCGACTGTTTCGTCCTCCTCGACGATGACCGTCCCGCCAGTCCGGGTTTCGTCTGCCGCTGCGACGGTCGGTCCGACGGCGAGCGCTCCGATAAGAGCGATCACGACGGCGATTGCGAGGTGGCGTCTCATCTCGGGGTACATTTCGTTTGTCCGAGATAAGTAGTTAGTTTAGAATCACTTTCGAGGTAGCTCCAATTACACACGTCTCCCCGAGCATCCGCCGGTCGAAGCGTAGCCTTTTGCGTCGCGAGCGCCTTCTTCCGCTGATGGAAGTCGCCATACTCACCGTCGGTGACGAAGTGCTGGCCGGCGACACGCCGAACACGAACGCGACCTGGCTTGCCGAGCAGATCACCGCGCATGGGTCGACCGTCGTCCGCATTCTCACGGTTCCGGACGACCGCAAACTGATCGCCGACACTCTCGAGGAGTGGCGCGAGTCGTTCGACGCCGTCGTCGTGACCGGCGGACTCGGCGGCACCCACGACGACGTTACTGCCGACGCCATTGCCGACACTTTCGGCCGCCAACTGGTCGTCGAGGACGCAGTTCGGGAGGACGTCCTCGAAACGGCTGCTGCATACCGGGACGCCAACCCCGAACTCGTCGCCGAACACGACCTCGATCTCGACATCGACGCCTGGGCATCGCTCCCCGAGGGCAGTCGTGCCATCATCAACTCCGAAGGGCTCTGCCCGGGATGCGTACTGGAGAACGTCTACGCCTTTCCCGGCGTCCCGGCGGAAATGCGGGCCCTCTTCGAGGACGTCGCCCACGAGTTCGACGGTGACATCGTCTCGACGACACTTTTCACCCCCAGCCAGAGGGTTCGATGGTCGAGGCACTCGCGGGCGTGCGCGAACAGTTCGCCGTCCGGATCGGTAGCTACCCGGACACTGGCGGCAAGAACCGTCTGAAAGTAAGTGGTGCAGAAGCAGATGCCGTCAAAGGGGCTGTAGAATGGCTACAAAAGCGAGTTACAGTCGACAGAGTGGTGTGATGGGGTGGGTATGGGTATCGCCATCCTGGCGTGGCTTTCGGGAGGTATCGTGCAGGTATGCGTCCCTTCTGCAGAACTAGGAGCAGGCCAGTAGTCGAATCAAAAACGTCGCCGTGCGATAGGGGGCGGTAGTTGAACTACGTCGACGTCGCTCCCGTTGGTCGCTCGTCGTCTACTTCAAATCTACCCGCCGTACTTTCGACGCTCACGACACTCGTCGCTTCGCTTCTCGTTATTGTTCGCGTCGAAAAATAGCGGGAGGTAGATTTGAACTACGCAAAACACTCGCTGTGCTCGCGTTTTTCTGGTTCAAATCGATTCATTACACTTTTGAGAACTCAGTGATCGCTCGTCGATGAAACGACTCGCTGGGTAGTTGAGTTCTCAAAAAGTAGCGGGAGGTAGATTTGAACTACCGATCTGCGGGTTATGAGCCCGCCGGAATCTCCTGGCTATCCCATCCCGCTACATTCTCGTACCGCCGTCCGCTAGTTAAGGGTTGTGTTTCGGTCGCCCTGTGTGGGTTCTACTCACTGGCCGATGCTCCAGGTGAAGTAGCTCTCGGCGAGGAAATTAACACTGAACCCGCAGGCGATGCCAACGGCGTTCGCGAGCAAGTATGGGATTGCTGACAGCCGTACTATCAGTGAGAGGACGACAATGGCGACAGCGATTCCGCCAAGCCGGACGACGTTGGAGGTGCCCAGCCGTCGAAGGACGGATCGGTAGCCGGACTCGCCCCATTCCGAGAACGTCCAGGACTCGTTCAGGGCGAACATGACGAGGATTGCGGTCTCTGCGCTGATGATTTTGCTGAGTTCGAGCCACAGCCCCCAAAATTCGACCAGAGAGACGAGGATGGCGAAATCGATGGCCGTACCGAGCAGGCCGACCGAGGCGAAACGAACGAGCCGACCGCTTGAGACCAGCGACCGGCATCTCGCCTGTATCGGCTCTACAGCCGTATGGCCGTCTGCCATTGATGAATATCTCCGCTCGGGAGTAAAAAATCATGGGGCTACCGAGCCGTCGTTCAAAACGACTAACTGCCTTCCCCGATAGACACGAGTATGACACGCGTCGCGCTAATTGCTCACGACGACAAGAAACCGGACATGATCGATCTGGCGCAGAAACACCAGGCGCTGCTGGAACAGTACGATCTCATCGCGACGGGGACAACTGGCAAGCGACTGATGGAGGAAACGAATCTGGATATCGAGCGCAAGGAGTCCGGACCACTGGGCGGTGACATGATGATCGGTGCAGAGGTCGCAGAGGGGATCCTCGACGGCATCGTCTTCCTGCGGGATCCGCTCCGGGCACAGGCCCACGAGCCCGACATTTCGGCGCTACTGCGGATCTGCGACGTTCACGACACGCCGCTGGCGACGAACCTCGCTTCGGCGGAGTATCTGCTCAAAGGGCTTGCGGATCGGCCGGTCCACCAGGACGGCTAGAAGAGGGGTCGGCTATCCTGCGCGCTCGATAACGGTGACTTCGCCGGCGTCGAGTCGCTCGACGTCGAGAAAGTGCGGAATATACTCGCGTTTATCGTAGGTCTCGCGCTCGTCCTCGGTGCCGCTGATACACCACAGCTGTACCTCCTCTGGGCCGTGCCAGTCGCCGTTGCGGTTGATCTGGAACAGGGTCAGTTCCTCGCCATCGTGCTCGATGACGCCGTTGCGGCGAACCCCGGGATCCCCGCGGATAATGAGGCGCTTCATATGGAACCGTTCGTACGACCCTCAATTAAGCGCTTCGAGACCGAGCCGTGAATCGGCTCCGAACCAAACGGGTTTTAAGGACCGGAGGCCAACCACAGTCCAAGAGGCCGATATCTATGGAAATGCCACGCCGATTTAACACGTATTGCCCGCATTGCAACGAGCACTACGAACACGAGGTCGAGAAAGTTCGGACCGGTCGACAGACCGGCATGAAGTGGATCGATCGACAGGAAAAACGAAACAAGGGAATCGGGAACGACGGTAAGTTCTCGAAGGTACCGGGTGGCGACAAGCCAACCAAGAAGACCGACCTCAAATACCGCTGTGGCGAGTGTGGCAAAGCTCACCTCCGCCAGGGATGGCGAGCAGGTCGGCTTACGTTCCAGGAGTGATTACGATGGCAGGAAATTTCTACAACGTCGAGTGTCCGGATTGCGAGAACGAACAGGTCGTCTTCGGAAAAGCCTCCACTGAGGTCGCGTGTGCGGTCTGTGGCGTCACGCTCGCCACGCCCACCGGCGGGAAAGCGGTGTTCGAGGGCGAAGTCCTCGATATCGTCGAGAACCGCTCGGGCGAGACCGTCGAGGCACAGTGAGCGCCGAGGTGATCGACGATGAAATTTAGCGGTTGGCCCGAGTCCGGCGAACTCGTCGTCGGCGAGGTCGACGAGATCGAGGACTTCGGCGTCTTCGTCGATCTCAAAGAGTACGAGGACAAGCGCGGTTTGACCCACGTCAGCGAGGTCGCCTCCGGCTGGATCAAAAACGTCCGCGATCACGTCCGCGAAGGGCAGACCGTCGTCTGTAAAGTGCTGGACGTCGACGAGGACGCCCAGCAGATCGATCTCTCGATCAAGGACGTCAACGATCACCAGCGCTCCGAGAAGATTCAGGAGTGGAAGAACGAACAGAAAGCGGACAACTGGATGCTCCTCGCCTTTGGCGAGGATGTCGACGACGAGACGTACACGCGAGTCGCAAACGAGATCCTCGCCGAGTTCGGGAGTCTCTACGACGGCTTCGAGCAGGCGGCGATCCACGGCCACGAGGCCCTGGAAGCCACCGACCTCGACGACGACGAGATCGACGCGCTCGTCGAGACGGCCCGAGAGAACGTCTCGGTGCCCTACGTCAACGTCACCGGCTACGTTGATCTGGAGTGTCCGGCCCCGACCGGCGTCGACTCGATCAAGGAGGCACTCAAGGCCGCAGAGGGCAACGGCGAAGTGCCTGACGAAGTCGATCTTGAAGTCTCCTACGTCGGTTCGCCGGAGTACCGGATCAAAGTTCGAGCGCCGAACTACAAGACCGCCGAAACCCAACTCGAAACGAGCGCGGATCGGGCGATCAACGCGATCGAAGCGGTCGATGGCACCGGCCATTTCCACCGCGAGCGCCGTACTGACGACGAGTAATGAAGTCGGATATCCGGGTCTGTTCCACGTGGGAAACGGAACACGATCGCCCGGTGTACACCCTTTCTGATAGCTGTCCGGAGTGTGGGAGCGATGCCGTCAACAGCGCGCCTTCACCGTTCAACCCCGAAGATCCCTACGGGGAGTACCGACGCGCACTTAAGCGACGCGCCCGGGAGTAAGCCGTATGGACGAAGTCGATATCGAGAGCGTCGAGACTGTCGAGCTACAGGATCCGGTGCTCGTCGAAGGCCTGCCGGGTGTCGGCCACGTCGGGAAACTCGCCGCCGAACACCTGCTGGACGAGCTAGACGGAACGCTCGTACGACGCGTGTACTCCGACCAGTTCCCGCCGCAGGTCGAAGTCGGCGAGGAGGGCGTTGCAGAGCTCACCTGTGCGGAGTTTCACGCCGTCGAGACAGAGGGTCGTGATCTGCTCGTCCTCTCGGGAGATCATCAGGCCCAGAGCAACGAGGGCCATTACGAACTGACGAACGCCTTCCTCGACATCGCCGAGGAGTTCGGCGTGAGCGAGGTATACGCGCTCGGGGGCGTCCCGACGGGCGAGCTAATCGAGGAGTACGACGTGCTGGGCGCTGCCTCTCACGAGCACGTCGTCGAGCGACTGACCGATGCTGGCGTCGAGTTCCGTGAGTCCGAACCTGCGGGGGGATCGTCGGCGTGAGCGGCCTGCTGCTCGGCCTGGGTGGCCGCCGTGGCCACGACGCCGCCTGTCTCATGGGAGAGACTAGCGGCTATCTCGTCGACCCGAAGAGCGCGCAGGCAGTGCTGGAGATTCTCCAGTCCGAACTCGGTTTCGAGGTCGACTTCGAGAGTCTCGAAGAGCGCGCCGACGAGATGGAAGAAGTCATCGGCAAGATTCAGGAGATGGAACAACAACAGAACGTTCCGAGCGACGACGACCTGCGCTACATCGGCTGATTCTCTGCTGGCCGTTTCAGGACCGGTACTCGACCCAATCCTCACTTAGCCAGCGGCGTATCACAACATCCATACTTGCGCGCGTGGCAGACCCATACAGATAGGTGATATACGTGACAGAGAAACAGGAGTACACCGACGATTATCCCGAGAAAACGCTGTATCTCCCCGGTCCGACCGAAGTCCGAGAGGACGTCATCGACGCCATGGCTCAGCCGATGTTCGGCCATCGGATGGACCGGATGACCGACCTCTATACGACTATCGTCGAGGACACGAAGGAGTTCCTCGAGACTGACAACGACGTCATCATCCTCACTGCCTCGGGGACGGAGTTCTGGGAGGCCACGACGCTCAACCTCGTCGAGGACAACATGCTCGTGCCGACCCAGGGCGCGTTCAGCGAGCGACAGGCAAACGTCGCCGAGCGACTGGGGAAAGACGTCGACCGCATCGAGTACGAGTGGGGCGAGGCGGTCAAGCCCGACGACCTCCGCGACGCGCTCGAAGCGAACGACTACGATGCGGTCGGTGCCGTCATGAACGAAACTTCGACCGGCGTCCGCAATCCCATCGAAGAGATGGGCGACATCGTCGACGAGTATCCGGATACCTACTTCGTCGTCGACGCCATCTCCTGTCTGGGCGGCGACTTCATCGACATCGAGAAACACGGCATCGACGCCATCTTCACGTCGGTCCAGAAGGCCTTCGCGATGCCGCCGGGCCTGGCGGTCTGTGTCGTCAACGACGATGCCTACGACCGCGAGGAAGAGAAAAGCGACTCTTCGTGGTACGGCGGTTTCCGCCGGACGCTCGATTACTACGACCGGAAGGGTCAGACGCACTCGACGCCCGCGATTCCGATCATGCTGGCCTACCGCAAACAGATGAAGCACATGCTCGACGAGGGGCATCACGAACGGGACCAGCGCCATCAGGAGATGGCCGAGTACACCCGTGACTGGGCCCGCGAGCATTTCGGTCTCTTCCCCGAGGAAGGCTACGAGTCCCAGACGGTCACCTGCATCGAGAACACGCAGGGTATCGACGTCGCCGAGACTGTCGAGCAGGTCAGCGAGCAGTACGACATGGCCTTCTCCAGTGGCTACGGCGACCTCAGCGAGGAGTCGTTCCGGATCGGCCACATGGGCGAACACGACGTCGAGAGCATCAAGGAACTCACCGACGCCATCGAAGACGTCGCGGACCTCTAGAGCGGCGCTGAGAGGTATTTTTCGGCACTGCGTTCCGGACGGTGACGAGCGGATCGACGACCTGGCTTATTTCGAGGCCACCGACGAGACTGGAGAGCATGTACGCCTCCGTCGCAGACAGATCGTTGTCGGCGGCGAGCAGTCGGATCGCGTCCTCGTTGGCCAGTTCACAGGCCGTCTCTATCGTCTCCGCACTCGCAATCGTCTTCCACGCGTCAGCCGTTTCGACGAGCGGGCGCGCGCAGTTCTACGTCGGTCTCGACGAGGTCGACGGTCAGATCGATTTCGGTGGCGACCTCCGCGCCAGTTCCGCACATCTCGCCGTCGGCCATCGCGGCCTTGCAGTCGCCCATCGAAAAGAGCGCGCCGTCCTGAAACACCGGGAAGTACGCCGTGTTTCCGGCGCTCATGTCGGTCGTGTCGAGGTTCCCGCCGTGGTCGTGTGGGACGAGCGTGGTGAAGGACTCTTCGGCGGGCGCGACGCCGATGGTTCCGATCACCGGTTCGATTGGGACGTCGATGCCCTCGAACGATAGCTGACCGTCCTCGACCGGTGTCATTCTGGTCTCCGGTGCCTCGATCTGCGGGTAGCCATCGAGAAGGCCAAAGCCGTCGATCGTGATGACTCGCCCTTCGGGTTCGGCGATGCGTATCTCCTCGATTTCGATCCGGAGTACGTCGCCCGGCATCGCCCCCTCTACTGCAATCGGTCCGGTTGCCGCGTTTACCTCCCCGGGTACCTGATCGATCAGGTCGGATTCGGACTGGACCGCGCCGTCGAGGCTGTCTCTCGTTTCGATAGTCACTGCCGTTCCTGGGGGACGGTCTCGACGGGATCCATCTCCGGAGCGAACTCGTAGATCGCACCCTGCTCGTGTGAGACTGTCTCGCGTGACATGTTCGCTACTCCATCGTCCGATCACGTAAAATGTAGTCCCGACGAGTGGTGTATCGACCGAGGAAGGTTACCGCCCGAGTTCCAGTACGTCGGCCGCGCGGGCGTCCCGCTGGGCGCGTGCCTCGAGGTCGTCCGGTTCGAGTCGCAGGATCTTGTCGAGTGAGCCGTGAGTCTCCGCTTGCTCCGGGGCAAACCGGTTACAGCCAGCCGAGATGGTCGACGTATCGAAGGTGTCGAGCGTCCTGGCGCGTTCGACGATCTCCTCTTTGTCGACGGTCAGGAGCGGCCGGTGGACCGGCAGGTCGACCGCCTGACTCGTCACGCCCAGATTTGCCGTCGTCTGGCTCGACTTCTGTCCGATCGCTTCGCCGGTAACGATTCCGACTGCTTCGTTGTCCCTGGCGACGGTCTCGGCGACCTGATACATGTACCGTCGGAACGCGAGCATCCGCCCTTCGTCGATGGTTCGGGCGAGGAGGTCGACGGTCTCGCCGGCGTCGACGATCCGCAAGTCAAACGACTGGCCGGGCGCGTACTCCGCGAGTTTCCGGACGGCTTCGATCGCTCGCTGGCGGTGGTCGACACCGCCGTAGTCACCGAGGTCGAGATAGACGGGGAGGATCGGACTCCCGCGCCGCATGGCCTCGTGGGCGGCGACGGGCGAGTCGATACCGCCGCTGATCAACACGACGAGCGGTTCCTGGGTTCCGATCGGTAGGCCGCCCGGGCCCTGTCGTTTCTCGACGAACACGAACGCTTCCTCGTCCCGGCATTCGACGTAGAACGTCAGGTCCGGGTCGTCGAGGTCGACCTCTGGCTCGAAGCCTGACTCGACGGCCTCCCAGACAGCCTTGCCGCCGAACTCGCCGATATCCTCGCTATCGAACGGGGTCGTGTCGCCGGCGCGACGCGCCTCGACGGCGAAGCTACCGCCGGTGTAACACGCTTTTGCGGTCCGAGTGAGCGCGGCTTCGATCGATTCCCGGTCGGCATCGACGACGACTGCCGAGCTGGCAGAGACGACGCCGAAGACGTCGCTGGCGGCCGCCGTCGCCGCCTCTACGTCGGACTCGTCGACGTGGATCAGCGGGCGGGTCCATCGACGCTCGACATCGCCGTCGATTCCGCGGTCGGCCAGCATGGTCCGGACGCTCTCGGCAAGCCGGCGCTCCATCGACAACTGGACCTGCCGGCTCTTGGTGTTCACCTCGCCGTGTCGGAGCAGTACCGTGTCAGCGCCCGGTGGATGCATATCCTCGCGTAGACCGTAGCGGGATATACACCCTTTGGAAGGCGGATCCGTGGAGAGGACATGGCGGTTCCCGGACTCTTAGGCCGACCAAAACCTTTTTAGAATTAGGCGGACCTAACTTCACCTGATGAGCACCACGGCCGACGCGGACGAACGCGAAGCCCCGTCCGAGGACTCGCCAATGGTCGAAGCATGTGAGACCAGTCCCGGACGCGTAGTCTTTACTGAGAGCGGAAACACCGACGGTTGGATTGCGACTGATCTTACGGTCACCCTTTCTCGATAACCCGCTTTGCGACAGTTATCGTGCGCCGACAGCCGCCAGTATAGTCGTCTCCCCGACCGACTCCGTTACGTCTTAACTCAAATAAAAGATTACTTTTTGATTTCTAAAAACTCTTTTGGCAGGTATGAACCTTTAAGTGCATCGCCGCCCAAGTAATAGATGTCATGAGCTCCCAGAAACACGCCCGTCAGCGCTTCGACAATGTCGAAGAAAGCGAAGCCCTGCGGATTCCCGAAGACAAGGCCGAACAGCTAATCGAAGCACTGAACACCGACCTTGCCGCGACGTACGTCCTGTACCATCAGATCAAAAAGCACCACTGGCTCGTCGAGGGCGCGGAGTTCCTCGGTATCCACGAGTACCTCGGCGAAGTCTCGGCCGACCTCGAAGAAGGTGCCGACATGCTCGCGGAACGAGCGCAGGCGCTCGGCGGTGTCCCGCTCTCTGGCGGCGCGAACTACGAGGACCGCGCACCCGTGACCCCCGAAGACAAGGACGCCTACGACATCCGGACGTCCCTCGAGAACGACCTCGAGATATTCGGCGACATCACCGAACAGCTCCGCGAGCACGAACAGCTAGCGCGGAACCTCGGTGACCCGGCTACCGCGGAACTCCTTCGTGACGTCCTCATCGACGTTGAGGAGCACGGTCACCACCTCGAACACTACCTCGAGGACGACACGCTCGTCACCGAGGGTACGATGGAATAACAGGACGTCACCGCCTGCTGATCGGCCGACCGCAGCTCTCTCGTTTTTTTCGACTCGCCAGTCGGATCTGTGAACAATAAAGATTAATAAGTGGCACTCCGACTCGGACGGTATACCGGCGTACTGCGGGTGAGTCTGTGGGCCGTGCCCTGACCGGTTATCAGAGATTATGAACTCCCAGAACGCTGTTCTGTGTCTGTCCACTGACGCCGATGTCGTCGAACGGCTTGCCAGTCCCCTTCGCTGGTCGTATCCGCGCATCTCAGTCGTTGCGACGACGGAACCGGACGACGCCGTATCTCGTATCGAAGCCGGTGACGTCGACTGTGTTCTCGCCGACGCGGAAACTGTCGAGTCGACCCCGGCCGTGCTCGCCGCGGTCCGAGAACAGTACCCCGCAGTCCCCCTGCTGTTGTTGTCTACCTCCGACATCGACGGCGATAGCGTCATCGCCGAAATCGTCGATTTCGTCCAACTCGACGGGGAGGACGCCGACGCCGCGCTCGGTGGCTGGGTCGCGAACGCTGTCGTCCACGGCTCCGGCCCCGCTACCCACCCGGTCGGCTCTCCGCCCGAGGACACGGTCCACGATATCAAGCGCCTGCTCGTCGACGCCAGTTCGCCGATGGATATCGAACACGCAGTCTGCAATCAGCTAACCGACGCTGGCCGGTACACCTTTGCGTGGGTCGGCGAGTACGATCCGGGCGAACGCCAGGTCGTTCCCTGGGTGACGAGCACTGCTCCCGAGGAGTGGCCCACCTCCCGGACCTTCGGCGTCGGGGCGAGAGCGCCGGATACCGTCCTTGACGACCTGCTTCGGACGCGCGAGACCCAGATCGTCGACGATATCGAGGCGCATCCGGCGGCCGTCCCCTGGCGGTCGGCCGCGCTCCAGCAGGGCTGTGTCGCTGCTGCGTTCCTCCCGCTGGCCGAGAACGGCGACCTCCACGGCGTGCTCGGCGTCTACACCGATTCGGAGAACGGGTTCAGCGACGTGGAGCGAAGCGTCCTCGAAGAGGTAGCAGAGACGACCGCTCACGTGCTCGATTCGATAGCTGTCCGGGGAGAGATCGACCAGCAAGAGCGAGTGCTGGAGCGCTACGAACGGCTCGTCGAGACCGTCGGCGACGGGATGTACGCGCTCGACTCGGAGGGGCACTTCATGACGGTCAACAACGGTCTGCTGGAGATGACCGGCTACGCTCGTGAGGGGCTGCTGGGCGAACACGTCTCGATACTACTGGACGACGACGACAGCGCCCGCCGTCGAGAGACCGTCGAGCGGTTAGAAAACGACCCCGACCGTCAAAAAGAGGCCGTCGAAATAACGATCAACTGCAAGGATGGAACGCGGGTCCCCTGTGAGAACCAGATCGCGCTGCTTCCCCAGGATGACTCGCTGCGTGGGACCGTCGGGGTCCTCCGGGACATCACCGAGCGCAAGAAACGCGAGCGCGAGCTGAGCGCCAGAACGAACGACTCGAAGCGTTCGCCAGGATCGTTAGCCATGACCTCCGAAACCCGCTTTCGGTGGCACAGGGCTACGTCGACCTCCTTGCCGAACAGGTTGGTGATCTGGACGCCCTCGACAACGTCCGTGACGGTCTCAATCGGATGGAAGACATCATCGGCGACGTGCTGGCACTCGCCCGCCACGGCCAGACCGTCACCGAGACCCAACAGCTCACTCTCGATGAGGTCGTTACCGACGCGTGGTCCAACGTCATGACTCAGAAAGCCCGGATCGAGATTGAGAGCTCCGGGGCTATCGCGGCCGACCGCTCTCGTCTCCTGCGGTCGTTCGAGAACCTGTTTCGGAACGCTGTCGAGCACGGCTCGACAAGCCCTGACTCGCAACCTCGTCAGGATAGTGTGGAGCATGGCTCCACGAACAGTCGGTCGCAGACCGACGACTCTGTCGAGCATGGCTCGACGAGCCCTGACTCGCAAACGCAGCAGGACACCAAAGCGCAAAGCGCTTCGAGCCCTGACTCGCAACCTCGTCAGGACGCCGTGAAAGTGACGGTTCGCGTCGGCTTGCTCCCTGCCGTCGACGGCGTCCCCACCGCTGATTCCTCGCGCTCGACCGGCTTCTACGTCGAGGACGACGGGCCAGGGATGCCCGAGGAGGTCCGCAAGAACGCCTTCGACTCCTCGTTTACCACCTCCGACGAGGGTCTCGGGATCGGCCTGTGGGTCGTCAGGGAGGTCGCCTCCGCACACGGCTGGACCGTCGACGTTACCGAGAGCGAGAGCGGTGGCGCACGGTTCGAGTTCCGCGACGTGCGCGCCCATCCGGAGTAAGTGCCGGCCACCAGTGGTTGGGCCCCACCCGGTTGCGTTCCGATAGCTGGTTCGTCACAGAACCTATATGGGGCCGTCGCGTACGAATCTCGTATGGCAACAGGTGCACCTCAGGACGAGAAACATCACGGCGAGGACGTCTGCTCGGTCGTCGATTCGCTCGAACAGATCGGCTCCCAGTGGCGACTGATCGTCCTCAACGATCTACAGGACGGCGAGAAACGGTTCAACGAACTCAAACGGTCGACTGACGCCAGTTCGCGGACCCTTTCGCGGGTGCTCGACGACCTCCAGGAGATGGGCTTTGTGACACGTCGAATGGAGGAGGACGCCCCCGTCGCGACCTACTACGATCTAACCGAAAAGGGTGCATCGCTCTGTCCGGTGTTCGACGAGATAGAGGCCTGGGCCGACGAGTGGCTGTAGACGCTCTGCGGACTGCTCCAGCGACAGTACAACATCTCCGGCGTTTGGCAGGCCCACCGACATGAGTGATCCAGTCTCCCTCTCGACGAGCAGGTTCGAGTACGACCCCGGCGTGATCCGCTTGGGTCGGGGCTGTGTATCCGCGCTTGCGGACGAACTCGACCGGCAGGGGTGCACCAACGCCCTCGTCGTCTGTGGACGGACAGTCGGTTCGACGCCTGCAGTTCTCGACCCGGTAACCGAGGGACTCGATGACCGTCTCGCTGGCATCTTCGCCGAGACGACACCGGAGAAACTGCTTGGCACCGCCGTCGACGGCGTCGAACGCTTGCGCGAAGTCGAGGCCGACACCGTGGTGAGCCTCGGCGGCGGCAGTAGCCTCGACACAGCCAAAGTCCTCAGCGTCCTCGCGGCGACGGATCGCTCCCCCGCCGAAGTCGGCGACGAGCAGCAACATCGGGAACTATCCCCGTCCCGGAGGACGGTCTCCCGGCTATCGTCGCGGTGCCGACGACCTTCGCCGGCGCGGATCTCTCACAGGGCGCGGGCGTGAACGCCGACCCCGAAAACGGCCTCGTCGACGAACCGGTCAGCGGCGGCGTCTCCGACCCGCAACTCATGCCTACGGCGGTGTTTGCCGATCCCGCCCTGTTCACAACGACGCCGTACGACGTGCTCGCTGGCTCGGCGATGAACGGCTTCGACAAGGGCGTCGAGACGCTCTACGCTCGCAACGGGACACCCGTCTCCGACGCCACTGCGATGCGCGGCCTGCGTCTGCTCGCCGATGCACTGCCCGCGCTCGATGCCGATTCGTCGAGTCCGGAGACGATGGATCGCGCCGTCGAAGGCTCCCTGCTCGTACAGTACGGCGTCTCCCGGCCGGACGGGAGCACCCTTTCCATCATTCATGCGTTCGGCCACGCGCTCCGACACCACGCCGGACTGCAACAGGGCACCGCCCACGCCATCGTTGCCCCGCACGCGCTCGACTATCTGTTCGAGCAGGTTGACGGCCGCCGGACCCTCCTCGCGCGGGCACTCGATGTCCAGACTGCAGAGCGGTCTTCGGACGCAGTATCCGATGGTATCGTCGACGCCGTCACCGAGGTTCGGGATTCGCTGGGAGTGACGACACGACTCCGATCGGTCGACGGCATCGAGCGGTCGGATCTCGGGGCAGTCGCTGAGACGACGCTGGCGGACCGCTTCATGGCTCAGGTGCCGGAAGGGCTGGATCCGACCGTCGAGGACCTGCGAGCGGTGCTCGAAGCGGCGTGGTGATCCGGAGCCTGCAGGTTCCGGGTGATTGTTGCAGAGGTAGCCATCCTCGAAACCTACTCAGTGGTTCGACCGCGCTGGAGATGGGCCCTCCCAGGCGCGAGCGTCTCGCGGTCATATGCCACCAGCAGGAACGCCAGGACGACGAGTACCATCGCGACTCGTGTCGCCGTCGGTGCAACCGACCCAGCGGCGGCGCTTCCGCCCCCATCGCCCGGTAGCGGCGCGGGCAAGAGCGCCTCCGTAGAGTTCCACCCGGCGTGAAACAGCATCGTGCTTATCTGCGGAGTCGTTCGACTGTGAGCTATGCCGGTCGGAACAGAGGGGTGATCCAGGCGTTGGAGCACCGACCAACGATACCGAGGCGAACTCCCGCGTGCCGTGGTTTCAATACTGGAGCGGTAGTTCACCCTGTATGGGAGCGGATCGGTCTGCGGACGACGTGTTCGGGCTTTTGTCCGACGAGATCCGACTCGACATCCTCCGGACAGTCGCGCTCGCACAGCACGAGGAAAAGAAGAAAACGGGAGTCGCTTCCCTGTCGTTTTCGACCATCTACGACCGTGTCGACGTCGACAACACCGCGAAACTATCGTACCACCTCGGTGAACTCACCGGGACGTTTCTCAGAAAACACGACGGAGGCTACGCGTTCACCCATGCTGGCGAGCAGTTAGTTCGCTTCATTCTCGCCGAGAACTACTGCTCACCGTCGGATTTCGGGACTATCGAGACGGAGGGAGCCTGTCTGTTCTGTGGCGAACGCGCTCTCGAAGCGATGGTCGAGGACCAGTTTTTCATGATTCGGTGTTCCGACTGCGAGCGTCCCGCGTTCTCGTACAAGATCAGGCCAGCGCAGGTGCGGTCTCACTCGGTGGATGCCCTGATCGACACAGTCATCTGGGAACTGGCCGGCGACTTTCTCAAGATGCGCCAGGGCGTCTGCCCGGACTGTGCTGGGCGCATCGAGACGTCGGTGGTGGATGCGGACGATGTCCCGACCCCCGAAATCGTGCCTGCGTCCTTCGCCACGCTTAGCGATTGTCAGGAGTGCCTGCGCTTCTTGAGCGTCCCACTCACCCACGCCCCTGCCTACCATCCGGAGTCAATCTCGTTTCACTGGGAACACGGTATCGACATCATGAGTACGGGACCCTGGGAGTTCCATCACTTTCTCCACGAGGGGCAGTGGAGCACGGAACGCGTCGAGAGCGACCCCGGTAAGTACCGAGTCGAGTTCCAACAGGAGACGAACTCGCTTCGACTGTATCTCGACGAGAACGCCGTGGTCAGACGAACCGAGCGCGTGCGAGATCGGAGCCGGAGCGATCGACGTTCGTAACAGAAACCTTTCAAAATACTCGTTTGGCGAATCGAGAGGGTTTACGATCACTCTGCTGAATACGTGCAGTATGCGCCAATTCCTCCCTGTAGCACTCAAACCAGATTTTGAATCGGTTCCGATAATATATCAAAAACTCTATAATATTTATGTGGGAGACGCTCGGAAGTGAGCATGTGGTGTTCGACCGATGAATCCGAACGAAACGATCGATTCGACAGACTCTGACGCACAGCATCGAACTGACGCTGCCGCTTCAGCGAAGCCTCTGGGACGGTGGCTCCTGCTGATGGGAACGCCGGTTCTGCTCGGAGCCCTGTTCCTGATCCATCCCGACGGTAGCGGTGGACTCGAGGGTCTTCTCGCGGTGAGTGAAACGTGGCTCGACCTTCACGTCGCGATGTTGAGCATGCTCGGACTGCTCGGCGCATGCTTTTACGTGTTGTTGCAGGGATACACCGGTCCCGTCGCCACAGTCGGACGGGTTGGGGTTGGCATCTACATGACGTTCTACATCGCCTTCGAGGCGATCCGCGGGATCGCAACGGGGCTGTTGGTCCACGATGCCCACACCCTGCCGGCCGAACAGCAGGAGGAGTCGCAGCGGCGGTGGACGTACTTGCCACGCCGTCGACAGTGCTCGGCGCTCTTGGGAGCCTCGGAGCGCTCGTCGCCGTCGTCGCGATCAGCGTGCTCCTGCGTCGGTCCGGAGCACCGCTGGTCCCCGCCGTCCTGCTCGGTGGGGCACCGTTCGCAACCGTGTTCCACGCCGGGACTCCGCTAGACGCAGTCGGAATGGGTATGTTCCTCGCCGGCGTGATCTGGCTCGAACTGGGCTGGCGGCGTAGCGATGACCACCAGGCCACGCAAGCGACCTGAGAGGCCGTCACAAAACCGTCATTCGATATGTCTCAGCAAGAGACCACACCAACGACTTCGACCGAAGAAACGGAGCGACATCGGACCGATCGCTCGGTATCAGGACCGGCGTGCCGACGCCCACTACGAGAAGATGGGCTGTCGCTGGAACCAGGAACCGCACGACGTCGTCGAACGAGCGGATCTGTCGGTCCAGGACGCGACATCCGGGCTGTTTGGCGTGATCACAACGTTCGAGATCTGGCCGGAATGAGCCCGCGCATCGAACCGACTCCACCCGCGAGGCTCTCACGTCTCCCGATCCGCAGTGAGCCACTCGAATACGTCTCTTTGATGATCGAGTAGCGTCCCGAGATGATCGGTTTCGGACGTTACCAGCGTCCCGTCGGTAGCCTCCACCAGTTCGCGGACGGGCGTGAGCGGCGTGTTCTCGTCCTCTGAGCCGTGCCAGGCATGCATGGGGACGGACGACCCTGTCGATTCTGAACGAATCCGTCGTGAACGACCGATTCTCCCGTGCGACTGCCTTCGACCCCTGCTGGAGGGCTTCCTGAAAGTCGTCGGCGACCGCCCGAGAAACCGGGTCGGAGACCGACCGATCGGTGTACTGCCCGACGACCGCCTCTGGCCCCCGGACTGATGCCAGTACGCCGGACAGCCCAAACAGTATGCGCAGTGCAAAGGGGATCTTCGAGAGTTTCGCCAGTCCGTTCTCGGCCGGCGGAACGACGGTGCTAACCAGACCGAGTCGGTTCGCCCACTCGCTGGTCGCCGCCGCGAGCGCGAACGGGCCACCGCCGGAAAAGCCCACCACTGCGGCCCGTTCGATCGACTCTGCATCGAGGAGTTCGGTCAGGTCCTCCTGCCAATCGTCCCAGGTCCAGTCACTGGGTGGCGACGACGACTGCCCATAACCGGGTCGGTCCGGAACGATGAGTCTGACTCCTTCCTCGCTCGCGGCCTCCGACAGGACCGCGGCGAACAATCGTGAGCCGGGAGTTCCGTGATGGGCAACGACTGGGTAGCCATCCGGATCACCACCGCTGATGTACGCGAGCGTTCGTCCGTCCGATAGCGTGTGCGTGTTCGTCGAGAGGGGGTATTCTGATCTGTCATAGGGGGAACCATTCGTTGGGTTTCATCGATATACTGCTGAATCTGATTACGATACCACTCGTTCCTCGTGATTGACTTGTCTACTCAATGGTAACAGTTCCATTGATATTGATCCGGTCGTCAGTGGTGCGGAGTGAATCGCCTTCGGATCCGGAAGTCGGACTCCCAGTCGCTCCATCCTGGGGCCAAGAACGACGTTTCGAGTGTCCTGTGGCATATGTCGTCTTTCAGACGGCTACTCCTCAGCCAACGCGGCGACGTACCCGCTGTCCGTCCCGACGACTGCGCGCGTTCCCTCCACGGCAGGCTGGGTCAAACGACCACCATGCGAGAACGACCACCGTTCGGTACCGTCAGGCGCGTACGCACGGAGCTGCTGACTCTCCTCCTCTTTACCGCCACGGACGACGAGCGTCTGGGGGTTCCCAGCAACAATCGATGGCTGTTGGGGTACCGATTGCTTCCATCGTCGGTCCCCAGTTGCCGCATCGACGGCATGGACGCTCCCGGTAATGGTGGAGATACAGACTGTACTGCCCACGACCACTGGCGCATCGCGCGTGTCTCCGTCGGTGGAGTACCGCCAGTGCTCTGTGCCGTCCGAGGAATCGACGCCGAACAGCCAGCCACCGTACTCGGTGATGAATACCATGTCGCCCGACTGGACTGCGCCCGTCGCGACGAACGGCTCGTCGACGGGTGCCGAAAACCGCCAGCGTTCGCTCCCGTCGGCCGCGTTTACTGCGACGACGGGATAGTTCCCAGCCTCGTTTTTCTGTTCGGATTCGAGATACATCGTATCGCCGAGCAGGCGGGGTTCGTGCGTGGCCGGTCGCATATCCCGATGCCAGCGCTCACTCCCGTCGCTAACTGCCAGGGCTGTCGTCCGGCGAGTACCCTCTACGGCGTAGAGAGTGTCGTCGTAGACAGTAGCATCTGTCGTGTCGCCGGCTTCGATGGACCAGCGCTGGTCCCCGTCGCTCGCCCGGATGGCGAACAGTTTCTCACCCGTTAGGCCGAACTCGTCGTCGGAGGTGCCGAGGTATGCAGCGTCCCCGGTACTGTCCAGCAGATGAAGGAATCGGTCGCGTGACTCCGTCGTCCACGTTTCCGACCCGTCGTCGATGCGAACGAGACGCTGCTCGATACCGTGTGTGCCGGCGCCCCATCCGACTATCACGTAGACGCCGTCTCCGACGACCGGAAATGACGCGACACCTGCGGGAGCTTCGTACCGCCACTGTTGGCTCCCATCGTCCGCTGCGAGGGCGTAGATGTTCTCGCTTCTCTCCGGGCGGACGTGATCACGGTCACTGGTCGCGTTGTCGTTAGTCCCGGCACCGACGTAGACGATATTGCCCTCGACAGTCGGTTGGTTCCGAACGGAGCCACCGGTCTGGCGCGTCCAGCGGACAGCATCGCCGGTCGGTCGCTCGTCGCCCTCGCCAGGCGAATCGGCGTCCTGTCTGTCTATGCAACCGGCGAGCCCGAGCGTGGCGAGAAGCCCACCGCGGAGGACCGCACGTCGCGCGCTCGACGGATCGTCGCTGACCATACTACATGTCTCTGTCCAACAGGGAATAAGTCCGCTGGAGGCACAAAGAGCGACTATCGTTACTGTCTCGCTCGCGATGTCGTGAGACCTCCTCAAGCGGTATCACAATCCGGAGGTCGAATGGAACCTGATGTGTTCTCTGTGGAATCAGTTCGTACAGCTGATTTCAGGCGTATATGGGTATATTCTTATAAAATTCCATCTCGTTTGGAGTTACGCAATGACCGTTGAGTTTACAGAGACCTTCGTCCGACTCGCCGGGAATTCTCCAGTGATGCAGGCGCTTGCTGGAGGGATCATCATTGCCCTACTGAACCTTGTTGGGGCCTCGCTCGTTCTCGTCTGGCGAAATCCGTCCGAGCGGGCTCTAGATAGTATGCTTGGCTTCGCCGCCGGTGTAATGCTCGCAGCGGCCTTTACCAGTCTTATAATTCCTGGCATCGAAGAGTACTCCGGAGGAAACCCGCTCCCGACACTGATCGGCGTCGGGATCGGCGCGTTATTCCTTGACCGCGCGGACGCTCTAGTTCCCCACGCACACTATCTTCTGACGGGCGAACGACGAAGGGACGCAGCGGAACCGGACGAGACGCTTCCGGTCACTGACGAGCGACTGGCTGGCGTAGTACTGTTCATTTTAGCCATCACGTTGCACAATATGCCCGAAGGTCTGGCCGTTGGGGTCGGGTTCGGTGCCGCAGCAGGAGATCCGGCACAACTCGGGAGTGCGTTGTCTTTGATGCTCGCTATCGGTCTTCAAAACATCCCCGAAGGATTGGCTGTGTCTGTGGCAGCGATAAACGCTGGCCTCGACAGGCGGCTCTATGCTGCAATCGCTGGGGTCCGAGCAGGGGTCGTCGAAATCCCACTCGCGGTGCTGGGAGCCGTTGCCGTGGCGACAGTCGAGCCGCTATTGCCATATGCGATGGGGTTTGCTGCAGGCGCAATGTTGTTCGTGATTTCCGACGAAATCATCCCCGAGACACACAGGAGTGGTCATGAACGCGTGGCGACGCTCGGACTCATGGCTGGGGTCATCATTATGCTGTACCTCGATATTGCATTAGCTGGTTGATATTTCTCTGCGCCTGAAGAGGCAGGAATCCCGAGCGGTGGGAGTTTCAGGTTTGTAACCACGACTCCGCCACTTCACGGGAATTTGCGTCTAACCCAGTCCTCGTAGTCGGTGGCTGTCTGGCCATTCCAGGTGGTCGTTACTCCTATCCTCGGCGTGAACACCGTGGTATTGCGCCTGCTCCGCGTATCAATCCGAGCACTGTGCACAGCGTCTACCGAGCACAGTTCACGACGCCCCATATTTTTGTATAGGTGATAGTGAGGTTACATATGGTTCAAGACCCGTTTCACCTCGCAATCGTAACGGGGAGGTTCGCACCACAACTGAGTGACGGTGGTCAACAGGTCGCGACAGCGCTTGCCGAGCGCGGCATCGATAGCGACCCCGTTATGTGGAACGACCCGACGGTTGACTGGCGTCGCTTCGATGGGGTGCTCGTTCGATCCTGCTGGGAGTATCCGGAGGACAGAGGTCGGTTTCAGACGATGTTGGACGAGATCGAGGACGCAGGCGTCCCCATCTGTAACCCCCTGTCTGTCCTTCGATGGAACCTGCACAAGAGCTACCTCCCCGCTCTTGATCGGGAGGGAGTCCAGATTCCGGCGACGACAGTGATCAAACAGGGCACAGATACGTCACTCGAAGAGGTCATTCGAACCAGCGGGTGGGACGATGTCGTCGTCAAACCTGCAATCGGCGCGATGTCGTCCGACGTGTGGCGAACATCGGCAACTGAGGTGGCTGAGTCGGAACAGCGATTTACTGACCACGTCACCGACCACGACGTTCTGGTCCAGGAGTTCGTCCCGGAGATCAGCGCTGGCGAACGGTCTATCGTGTTCTTCGGCGGCGAGTATAGCCACGCATGGAACAGCCTGCCCGCGGAGGACGACGTCACGGAGTTCGATGGAATCGATGCCGAGTACGACCCCCATCCGAGATCCGGCGGCAGGCTGGGGCAGTATTACAGTCGGCATGTGAGATCATCGGTCTCGAAAAGGACCGCCTTCCGTACGCCAGAATCGATTACGTACACCGTGATGATGACCTTCTACTCATGGAACTAGAACTGATCGAGCCGTATCTCGGTTTCGAACGCGGTGACGACACTATCGAGCGCTTCTGTGAGGAGGTGGTATCGTACTTCGAGGAGCGAACGTCGAGAGAGAGTTCTGGCGGGTAACCAGATCCGGCGTTCGTCCCAGTCTTTCGACGGACGCCATCGTTCTGTCGGCACACTAGTCGCCGCCTGGATCGTCGCCGCAGACATCGTGACTGGCGTCACCTATCCTGCCCGCGCCGATCTGTTTAAAATCGTTCCGAAAGGTCACGGACGCTGCAGGATTTGAACCCGGTGCAAACACTCGCTGTCGCTCGTGTATGCGTGATTCAAATCCTTCGCGGTATACTTTTCACTACTCACATTCGTTCGCAGGAAAAGTGGGCGCTGCAGGATTTGAACCCGCGGCATCTTGGTCCGAAGCCAAGTGCTCTGTCCAAGCTGAGCTAAGCGCCCGCACCCACAAATCCGAGGAGGGTAAAGTTAAACCCACTGATTTCGGGACCCGCACTACCCGTGCGAACACGGGTCATTCGTGGATGCGTTATTTCGCGTCTTTTATTTCGTGTGGCTGGGAGAGTAGTGAGTATGGACGTCCAGGCGCGGGTGCGAGGCTACGTCGAGTTGACGCGACCGATGAACGCGGTCGCTGCCGGAGTGTTGACGTTCATCGGTGCGTTCGTCGCCGGGGCTTCGACCGAAAACGTCTGGATGGTGGCTGCAGCGATGGCCGCGACAGCGATGGCGACCGGCGCAGGGAACGCGATCAACGACTACTTTGACCGGGAGATCGACCGGATCAATCAGCCACAGCGGCCGATCCCCCGTGGCGCGGTGAGCGAACGGGGGCGCTCTGGTTCAGTCTGGTCCTGTTTGCCGTCGCGACGGCGTTCGCGGTGACGCTACCGCCACTGGCTATCGGGATCGCGGCGTTCAATCTCCTTGCGCTTATCGCGTACACGGAGTTGTTTAAGGGGCTACCGGGCCTCGGCAACGCGCTGGTGGCGTATCTCGGAGGAAGCGCGTTCCTGTTCGGCGGTGCGGCGGTCGGTGACGTGGGCGCGTCGGCAGTGCTGTTCGTCCTCGCTGCCCTCTCGACGCTGACACGTGAGATCATCAAGGACGTCGAGGACATCGATGGCGACCGGGAGGAGGGACTGAATACGCTACCCATCGCAATCGGCGAGCGACCTGCCCTGCACGTCGCAACAGTGCTGTTACTCGTCGCCGTCGCCGCGAGTCCCATCCCGTATCTTCGGGGAACGTTCGGGGTTCTCTACCTGCTTGTCGTCGGTCCTGCGGTGCTCGTCATGCTGTTCGCGGTAGTCCGGAGTTATCGCCGGCCGAGAATCGGCCAGCAGTATCTCAAGTACGGTATGTTTCTGGCTGCGGTCGCGTTTATAATCGGTCGGATAGGTGTCGTATTACCGAGCGTATTGTAGTCGGCTATGGTGATTGGTTATTTCTCGTCCGTCACACTGACGATCAAAAGTACTATATGTGGGTATCGGTATACTTACACTAACACTCTCGACCAACACAGCAATCGGCTGTGCAGTATATGAGGGCACATCATGTATGATCTGGCAGACGTCCTTCCGGACGCTAAACTCGAGTCTGGCACGAACCTCCTGATCACGGGGCCACCGCTCTCGGGTAAGCGCCGCCTTGCACTCGACATCCTCGCGAACGGCACCCGTCAGGAAGAGGGTGCCATCGTAGTCACGACCAAGGACAGCGGTGACAAGATTCTCAGCGAGTACAAAAAGCGAATCGACAACGTCGAAGACGAACCGCTCGGAATTGTCGACTGCGTGACCAAACAGCGCGGTGTCGGCAGTGCCGAGGATGGGCCCCAACTGAAGTATGCATCCTCGCCGGTTGATATGACCGGAATCGGGATCAAACTCTCGGAGTTTCTACAGGACTTCTACGAACGCCGCGGTCTCAAACAAAACCGCGTGTTAATGCACTCCGTTTCGACGCTGCTGATGTACTCTGACCTGCAGACTGTTTTCAGGTTCCTCCACGTTTTCACTGGCCGCGTCCAGAGCGCCAACGGACTGGGGCTCTACGTCATCGACTCGACGGCACACGACGATCAAACCATGAACACGCTCACACAGTTGTTCGACGGCCTGATCGAACTCTCGGAAGACAGTGCCGAACCCCCGCGTCTCCGGACTGCAGAGTAGGGCTCCCGCGTCACTTTTCCCGATACGTCGTCTACATTCGTGTATGACAACTGAGGACGAACTCGTGAGAACCGCGCTCGATAGCGAACGGATCGCCGTCGTTGGCTGCTCGTCGACGCCCGGCAAGGACGCCCACGAGATACCGAAGTATCTCGACGCACACGGCTACGACATCGTACCGGTCAATCCCTTCGCCAAGGAAATCTTCGGTCACAGAGCCTACGATTCGCTCGACGACGTCCCGGACGGGATCGACCTCGTCGACGTCTTTCGTCCGTCGGAGGAAGTCTCGGGAATCGTCGACAGTGTGCTCGAACGGGACGATGTCGACGCGCTCTGGTTACAACTTGGTATTCGGGACGACGACGCGGCGGCCCGTGCCCGCGACGAGGGCGTCGCTGTCGTACAGGATCGCTGTCTCAAAGTAGCGCACGCACGACACCGCTGAGAAACACGCGCGGTTCGTCGTGGTTCCTCAGCCTTCGATGGCGTCGTCGGCCTGCTCGGCGCTGTCGCTCTCGCTCGCAGACGCCTCACCGTCCGGAGACTCGGCCGCATCCTCCGCTCCGTCGTCGGATTCAGCCTCCTCGATCGCCGCCTGAGCGAGCACTTCGTCGGCGTCGATCCCCTGCTCACGGGCGAGCTCTTTCAGCAACACCAGTTGCTTTTCCGAATCCTTTTCGAGTCGGCTGACCCGGTGGTTTGTCTCTTCGGTGGCCTCTTCCAGGTTGATGACTCGCTCCCGAACGTCTTTGAGTTGTGCGATTAGCTGTTCGGCCCGGTCTGCGAGTGTCTGGATCCTCTTGGCGGTGTCTCCGAATCCCATGTCAACCGTTTCGCACCAATGGCTTGTGGGTTTTCCGATACGCTGGTCCCGTGGAACGCCGTGTTTATACTGGCGGATGCAAGAGTTCAGTCTGTGATAGATAACCGGACGCCGCCAACGCTCGGAATCGTCGCCTGTCTGCTCGTCATCGCGATCGTGGCGCTCCCATATCTACTACTGTCGGATGTTGGAGCGGGTGGAATCAGCGCCTACTACGATCACGGCGTGGTCGGACCGTGGGTCGTTACCCTGCTCACGATCATCGCCCTCGTCGCGTTCGCCGCGGGCCGGCAGGAGCGCTCGGATCCAGTGACCATCGCTGGAGCCACGCTCGTACTGGGACTGTTTATCGCCGGGAGTGCGGCGGCCTGGGCGCTGTCGGTACCGTCGGCGTTCGTCCAGCAACTCGGGACCGATACTTGGCTCGAGTACCATCGATGGTCGCTGGTCGTGGCGTCGGCCCTCCTGCCGGTTGCAAGTGCATGGTACGCAAAGGCTCTGAGAGTGATTTGAGCCCGACTCGACGCTCGTAACGAGTCGTTTCTGAGACATCTAATCGCGCTCCTGACGAGTCGTCAGTTTGTCACACTGTCGCATGATCGCCAGACGGAACGCGGTTAGTTCTCGAAAGTCGAAAGGCCCTTAAGAGGTCGAGGGGTAGTGTAAGATGGACTAGGTCGGGCAGTTAGGCCCTGCTCACTACCCGCACTATGGTCTTTAGCGGGGACCGAACCCCGGACGCGTCCGGACAGACCCGTTCGGGCCCTGGAAGCCGACGTGGAAACCTCGTCCCTCGGGGGCCACGGTTCGCGGCGTCCGCCCGCAGGGGCGTCACGTCGCGATTTGCCGGCGGCAGTTCGTCAGGCGCGGAAGCGAGCAGCGAACCGCTGGACGATGGTCGCTCGAGGGGTCGCGGGGCGGAGGAGGCAACCGGGATTCCCCGGACGGGAACGTCGGGCAACCCCGGGCGTCCGTCCATTCATACCGTATTTTACTTCGCCAGCGACGGCCATTGCTCACCAGAGCCTCGTTCAGGCAATAGCGACGCTACTCGTCGAACATCAAGTATTCAGAAAACGGTGTGGACGATCCGTCGGAGCGCGGTTACTCTTCGGCTTCGACGGGGGTGGAGTTGCTAAGTTCGAACTCGCCTGCCAGTTCCCGCTGCGGGTAGGGGATGTCGATCCCGACCTCGTCGAAGCGGGCTTTCACGTTGGTGATGAACTCGCCACGGGTCTTGACGTAGTCGGCGCGGCAGGTTCGGAGATCCAGATCCGCGACTGCAGGCCGACGTCCGAGTCGTTTAGCTCGGTCAATCGGACCGAGGGTGCGGGGTCATCCATGATTCCCGGGTGCTTCTCGGCCTCTTCGACGATGATGTCGGTGGCCTGCTGGATGTCGTCGCCGTAGCCGATTCCGAAGACGAATTTCAGTCGAAGCTTCTCGTTTGCTACGGGGTTTTTGATGACGCCCCCGGTTAGTTCGGAGTTGGGGACAGTCAGCATCTCGTTGTCGAACGTCCGGACGCGCGTGACGCGGAGGCTAATGTCCTCGACGACGCCGGAGTTGCCGTCCCACTCGATCCAGTCGCCGATACGGAACGGCTTGTCGGCGTAGATGAAGACGCCGGAGACGAAGTTACTGATCGTGTCCTGTGTCGCCAGACCGACTGCCAGTGCAAGGGCTGCGGCGATAGTCGCGAGCGACGAGAGGAAACTCCCGAAGCCGGCGAAGCCGAACGCGACGGCCACGGCGACGAACACGATACCGAACGAGACGAGTTTTAACAGCGGTCCCCGTGCGTGAGCATCCAGATCACGTTGCTCCAACGTCCGATCCGCAATCGGAATCACCGTCCGCTGTCCGATCACGTAGATGACGACGAACGCGATTGCGAACAGAACGAGCGACTCGATGCTACCGGCGGTACCAGCTCCCAGTCCAGCATCGACCAGGAGTTGCTGGATCGCTCCCATCAGTGCATCACCGCCGTGTGGCCACGGCTCTGGACCACCTCAGCGTTGACTTGCTCGGCCAGGTCATCGGCCAACTCCTCGGCGGTGGCGTTGCCACGCGCTGCTCGGAGGAACTTCACTTTCACAAGGTTCCGATCGTCCAGTTGGTCTGCCAGTTCGTCGACCACCGGTTCGAGACCGCTCTTGCCTACCCACACAGTCACATCAAGTTCGTGAATCTCTCGCTGTAACGCATCACTAGTCATACAGTATTGTACCGAGCGCCGAGGGTTTTACTCTTTGGCCTCTCTCCGGTGCTTAGCCGTCCGATCCAACGTGTGTCGAATGGTTGCCTGTCCGGCAGTGTCACGCCGTCAGTAGGGATACCGCGACTGGTGCCCACAGTCGCAGGTGAGGACGACGTGGCCGTCCTGTAACCGAACACGGGCGTTGTTTCCGGGCTGGAGATACGCGTCGCACTCGTCACAGGTGAAGCGTTTGAAGCTTTCCGGCAGTGATCGTCGCTCTCGCTCGGCGATGCGACGGGCAAGCCGGACGTACCGTCGTGCTCTGTCGGGATGGTTGGTCGCGACGGCTTCGGCTGCCAGCTCCTGCAGACGCTCGATACGCTCGTCGGCGATAGTCATTGGAAAGTGGGGGAGTGGGGGATTCCGGGGCAGTACGGACAAGGAGAGAGGACGTCCAGTATTGCCCCATTGAGTGATGGGAAAGTAGAGGACAAGTATTTTTTGTTTTATCGAGCAGCTATCGGTCGTCCGACGCGCCCGCTTTCGATCAATCGTGATGCTGACGCAGACAGCAAATCACAATACGTATCCCTGAGAACTCGAAAGAAACGGCCAATGACAGAGGACAGCTCACGAACGGGCTCCGAAGCCGCGTCCGACGAATCCGGCTCGGAGCTACCCCAGGACCGCACGTTCGGGCTGCTCTCCACGTCGCGTCGTCGGGAGGCGATCGACCTGCTCCGCGAGCACGACCACGTCGGACTGCCGGACATCGCGGAAGCGGTGACGGTACGCCAACTCGGCAAGGAAATCACCGAGATCTCGCCCGAACAGGTCAAAGACACCTACATGATGCTGTACCACTCCGACATCCCAAAGCTCGTCGACGAGAACGTCATCGTCTACGATCAGGAGCAGGACGTCGTCGCGACGGGCGAGAACTTCTCTGCAGTCGAGGAACTCCTCTCGCGTAGTACTGATAAATAAGAACTATCGCAGCGGCGGTCGAAGCGGTACCGTCGTCAGTCGTCTTCGAGCGCGTCGGCGATCCGCTGAAGTTGTCGCGTCACGTCACGAACTTCGTCACGGAGTTGTCGAACTTCCCGAGTGAGTTCTTCGTTGCCCGCTTCGGACTGGCCACCAGGGCCGCCGGGGCCTGCACCGCCGGGACCCGCGCCGCCGGGGCCGCCGCCCATCATGCCGCCCATCATCTGTGCGAAGGGGTTGCCGCCGCCACCCATCCCGCCGGGGCCACCGCCCATCATCTCTTCCATGCCACCTTCCGGTGGGCCTTCTCCTTCCTCACCCTCGCCTTTCTCGGCGCGTTTTTCGCGGATCTCTTCGACGCGTTCGCGGAACGATTTCTCCTCGTCACCCTCGTCTTGTTGGTCGTCGTCTGCCATGCACGTCAGTTCAGTCGCTGACTGGAAAAGGGTTTTCGTCCACTACCTCCGGCAATCACTCGAAGGCACCGAAACTGGACTGCAGCGTCCGCTCAGTCTCTCCCTGTCGTAGCTCGTATCCCACCAGGTCGCGGAGGTCGACGGCGTAGGTGCTCCCGCCGTTCTCGACGACGAGAAGCCGACCCTTGACGCCGCGCACTTCGCCCGATGCGACCGTCTCCTGGACCGGTCGAGTCCCCGTCTGCACGCCGTGATCGAGGGTCTTCGTCTCGATGGGGTCGTGTCGGTCGAGCACTGCTTGCCAGGCCTCCCCGTCGACCTCTTGGTGGAGGCTGTCGACCTTCGTCGGGATCCGTACCCGGTCGGTGAGCGTCTCGGCGATTTCGGCCTCCAACTCGCGGGCGATCCGCCCGTTCGAGACCGTATGGAGGTGCGCCGCGCGGTCCGCTCCTTGCTCGTAGAGTCGCGTTTCGAGTCGCCACAAGCGCGTCACGCCGACTTTGAACGTTGCTGGGGCGAACGCGGCGAGATAGACGGCGTGCTCCTCGTAGCAGTCCATCTCGTCTTTCAGGCAGGTGCCGGTACAGCGGGCACAGACCCACGTCCGATTGTGGGCCTCACAGTAGGGTCCCGCGGGAGTATCACACTGGACGTGCTCGTCGCCGTCCAGCGTCCCGGCACAGCGCCTGTTTCCGAGGCGGAAATCGAGTTCGACGCTCGGTGCTAGCTCATGACGCTCGACCTGGCCGTCGGTCACGACGAGGAGCGCGCCGCTTTCCTCTGGGCCCGACGCCGTCTCGTACCCTACGACCTGCATCGGCATCGGATACGTGAGCGGTGGATAAATGTGCACTGCTCCGGACAGCCTGCGCGGCCTGGACGCGAGGATAGCCCCGCCCGAAACCGGATACAATAATTGCTCACAGCAACTCCCCGACGTCCGCCAGTGATTCGAGCACGTGATCCGGCGGACTGCTCGCGGCGTCGACGTCGGCCCGATCGGTGATCCCCGAGAGGACGACCGCAGTCGTCATTCCGGCCCGTTCGCCGAGTGCGATATCGGTATCGAGACGGTCACCAACCACCAGTACGTCGTCTGCCGGGACGCCGAGCCTTTCGAGCGCCGCCTCGGCTGCAGTATGCGAGGGCTTGCCAAGGATTCGCTCTGGCTCCCGGTCGGTCACGCCTCCGATCGCGTTCAGGATCGCTCCCGTCCCGGGTTCGGCGCGCGCCGCGGTCGGGATCGTCATATCCGGATCGGTCCCCAGAAACGTCGTCCCCTCGTCTTCCAGCGCCCACATCGCCTCCGTCATCGTCTCGTAATCGAACGACCGATCCATCGACCCGACGACGACGTCCGCCTCGGGCGGCGTCGCGTCGACGTTCAGCCCGCGGTCGCGCAACCCAGCGAGTAGCCCCGGGGACCCGATGACGAACAGGTCGTCGTCGGCGTGTTCGGCGGCGAGATACTCGCCCGTAACCGAGGCCGCCGTGAGCGTTCGCTCCGGATCGACATCGATCCCGTGTGGCGTGAGTCTGTCGACGTACTGCTCGCGTCGCTTCGTCGGGTTGTTCGAGAGAAAGAGGAGGTCGAGTCCGGCGTCCCGAAGTCGTTCGACTCCACCCGCTGCTCCAGGAATCGGTTCGTCACCCAGCACGACTGTTCCGTCGACATCGACGATTGCGGCCCGAAAATCGCTCATAGCCTCGGTTAGGGTGCGTCGATGTTAACTTCCTCGCTCGGCGTGTGAGCGCCGGAGCCGAACGACTTCGAGCACCGCGGCTCTCTCCTGCAGAGACGGAAGCCGTGCTGCATTTCTGACACTGCTTGGAGATAGCAAGGTTTATTCTTCGGTTGGGATTGGTCGTTGACAATGAGTCTCGATATCGATCGATTCGACCTCGAGGGCACGGGGTCGATATCGTCCCTCCTGCAGCGCTGGTATCACGTCCCCGCGCTGGCACTGACGATGCTGTTCATGCTACTGGTCCGCCTGCAACCGTACGGCAAGTTCGTCCAGTCGGATCGGGTGTACTTCAGCGGCAACGACGCGTACTACCACTTCCGCGAGACGATGTACACGGTCTCGAACTACCCTACGACGATGCCGTTCGACCCGTGGACGCAGTTCCCCTTCGGGACGAGTGCGGATCAGTTCGGTAACCTGTTCGACCAACTGATAGCCACCGTCATCCTGGTTGTCGGTCTCGGAAGTCCGACCGAGCGACAGGCCGCTATCGTGCTGGTTCTCGCACCCGCAATCGTCGGCGTGCTCTGTGCAATCCCGACCTACTTCATCGCAAAGCGTCTCTCCGGGCGTCGCGGCGGACTGTTCGCCGCCCTGATCCTCGCGCTCCTCCCCGGTATGTTTCTCTCCCGGAGCGTCGTCGGCTTCACCGACCATCACGTCGCAGAGGTGCTGTTTCAGGCGACGACGATCCTGTTACTCATGGTTGCGCTGACGGTCGCCGAGCGCCAGAAGCCGGTCTACGAACAGTTCCTCGAGCGTGACTGGGCGGGACTTCGCGAGACCCTCACCTGGAGCGGTCTTGCTGGATTCGGACTGGCGCTGTACTTCTGGACCTGGCCGCCGGCGGTCGTCCTCGTCGGGATCCTCGGGGCTTTCTTCGGGATCGCGCTCTGTGTCGAGTATCTGCAGGGGCGTAGCCCGGAACACGTCGCAATCGTCGGCGCGGTGAGTATGAGCGTCGCCGGCGTCCTCGCGCTCGTCGCTATCGACGAGGTCGGCATCACCAGTCCATCGACGCTGTCCTTGCTTCAGCCACTGGCGGCGTTCGCCGTCGCCGCTGGCTGTGTCTTTATGGCGTGGCTCGCACGACAGTGGGACGCTCGCGATATCGACTCGCGTGGCTATCCCATCGCTATCGGTGGACTGGGTCTCGTTGCGATTGTGCTCGTCGCCCTCGCGCTCCCCAGCCTCTTCAATACCATCTGGAGCCAGGTACAGAACCAACTCCTGCTCGGCCAGTCAGATACCGCGCTGACGATTGCCGAGGCCCAACCGACTGCCGAACAGAGCGGGGGTCTCAGTGGGTATCTGGTCGACAACTACGCCTTCACCTACGTCTTTGCGCTGGTCGCGGTCGTCTGGATGGTCTGGCGGCTACGCGACGCGGACCAGTTCCGGTCCGAGCAGCTACTGATCGTCGTCTGGACGGTCTTTCTCACCCTGCTGGCGCTGACCCAGGTCCGGTATCACTACTACCTTGCTGTTGCAGTCGCCGTGCTGAACGGTTGGCTACTGAGTCAGGCGTTCGACATCCTCCAGATCCCGTCGATAGACCGGCTTGAGGAGGTCGAAACGTACCAGGTGATCGCCGTGGCCACCATCTTACTGGTCGTCGTCTTCCCGCTCGCGTCGGGCGTGTTCGGGTTCTCTGCGGTGGCACAGGCGGATGCACAGCAGCCTGGCGCGGTCGAGTACTGGGACGATAGCTTCGACTGGATGGAGGAGTCGACTCCCGAACCGGGCACCTTCGGCGATGCTGACGACGAGATGGCGTACTACGGAGCGTACGACCGAACGGACGACCACGAGTACACCGAGGGAGCCTACGGCGTCATGTCCTGGTGGGACTACGGCCACTGGATAACGGTCGAGGGCGAGCGAATCCCGACGGCGAACCCGTTCCAGCAGGGCACTGGCACCGCCAGCGGCTTCTTCCAGGCCCAGTCCGAGGAACGGGCTGACCTGCTGCTCGACGCACTGCCCGCGTCCGGGCGCCACGACGGCTCCCTCGCCGAGATGGAAAACGACGAACTCCGATCGATCCGCGACGACCGGACCGAGCAGGAAGCCGGTGAGTCGGTGCGGTACGTCACCATCGACGATCAGATGGCTGGTAGCAAGTTCGGAGCGATCACTCAGTGGGCGTCGGCCCCCGACGTAAGCGGCGGGAGCGTTCAGGTCGCGAGCGAGGAGTACTACGACTCGATGCTCGGGTCGCTGTACTACGACGACGCCCAGGGGATGGAAGGCTATCGCCTCGTTCACGAGAGCGAGTCGTTCTCGGTCGTTGGCGTCTTCGAGAGCCCACGGACCGGCCAGTCGATCTGGGCGGAGAACTCCGCTCGGCAGAGGGCTGGCAACAGGCGTCGCAGTACACCGAGCAGTTAGAAACGCAGGAGAACCGAGCCCTCGTCTCCTCGGTTAAGACCTACGAACGGGTCGATGGAGCGACGATCACCGGCGATGCTGCGGCGGGTGAGGACGTCGTCGTTGCCCTCCCGCTGGAGAGCGATACCGGCCGACCGTTTACCTACGTCCAGTCCGCGGAAGCCGGTGAGAACGGTACCTTCGAGATCACCGTTCCGTACGCGACCGACGACCAGCTCGGGCCCGAGGACGGCTACACTGACAGCGCCGTGACGGCGACCGACGACTACACCGTCCTCGTCGGCGACGAACTCGATGCGGCGGCCGTCTCGTCAGCACCGATCGAAAACGGCGAGATCGATCTGTCGGAACTCGACGCCGATGTCCGTACCACCGGCACGACCGACGTGCCCGAACCCGCTATCTACGACGGCGACGAGCGGACTGTCGACCTCGACGAGAACTGATCGGTCGGCCGTGAGAAACACTGGCTGTCCGATACATTAACCGTTTTAATCTCCTCCCCTGTTGGTACGTGTAGATGAACGACTGGCTCTCGATCTATCTCAAAGGCTTCTGTATGGGTATCGCGGACATGGTTCCCGGCGTCTCTGGCGGAACGATCGCCCTGATTACGGGAATCTACGAACGCCTCGTCACGGCGATCACGACGCTCGATCCACGGTTGATCGGCTACGCGCTCCGTCCCCACGACCCCGAAGCACGGACCGCCTTCTCGGAAGGCGTCGGACGGATGGATATCGGCTTCCTGTTAGCGCTCGGGGCGGGTGTGGGAACGGCTATCCTTGCGGTCTCGCGCATCGTCGGCACTCTCGCGGAGTCCTATCCCGGGACGACTGCGGCGTTTTTCTTCGGGCTGATCGGCGCGTCGGCGGTCGTTCTCGCGGATCAGATTCGGCTTCCTCCCCGACGGCTCGTCCCGATCATGACGGTCGGCATTGCGATTGCGGGAGGCGTCACACTCGTCACTGCGGGCTCTATCTCGCACGCGCTTCCTGTCGTCTTCGTTGCCGGAGTGATCGCTGTCAGCGCGATGGTGCTCCCCGGCGTCTCGGGTGCCTTCTTCCTGCTCGTCCTCGGTCAGTACTACTTCATGTTGGATACACTGAACGGCTTCATCGATGGCCTGCTCTCTCTTTCTAGCGGTACTACGCCCGAACTACTCTCGACTGGACTCGTCGTCGTCACCTTCCTGACCGGCGCAGCCGTCGGCCTCCTCTCTGTCGCACATCTCGTCAAACGTGCGCTCGAACGCCACCGGGCCGAGACACTCGCGTTTCTCGTTGCGCTCATGATCGGCGGGCTACTGCTCCCGGCGCAGCAGGTCGTGGCAAACGTCTCTGTCGTACCGGCAACCCGCTCGCCGACGGTGTTCCTGACCAGCATCCTCGAACCGCTGGGGCCGATCCTGATCGCGGCCGTCCTCGGTGCGGCGGCGGTGTTCGCGCTCGACCGGTACACTGACGACTTGGAGTACGTCGACAGCGCCTGAGCCTCGCTGACGGACTCCTCGAAGAAAGCATCGGATACGTGTTCGGCCAAGCGTTCGGCGTGAGTCAGTGCTACTTCTCCGCTTCGAGGCGCTGGAAAACGAGCGTCGGGAAGCAGGGGATGACCGTCGTGGGCCGCCGGCCGTCCGATCCGCTTCGGTTGACGACGGTTCGTTTGAGGATCCCTTCCTCGGCCAGTTCGTAGAGGAACCGCTGGACGGTGTTCGGCGAGAGATCGGTTCGACGGCCGACGGCCTCCGCGACCTCGCTGATCGTAACGGCTTCAGGACCGACTGAAAGCAGTTCGACGAGCACCTCACGCCGGTTTTCGGGGAGCGCAAGTACGCGCCCGGTCTGTACGCTCTCCTCGGGCACGGCATCGATCCCCGCCGTGATATCCGCCGTAGTGATTCGATCGTTGGCGTTCTTCTGGGCGTGGATCGCGGCACCGAACAGTGCGGCGAGAGCATCGTGTGCGTCGCCGTCAGCCCAGTTCGCCACCTGTCGCGCCAGGCCATGAGAGATAGAACCGCTGGCTAGCCCGTAGGAGGCGCGCTCAGTCAACAGATCGACGAGCGAGTGTGGCCGATATCCCGGGACCTCGACGTGCTGTCCCGTCCAGTCGTCTATCTCCTCATTGGCGATGACGAGCAACCCCACCGAGGACTCGATGGGTTCGACGAGTTCGATCGCTTCGTCGACGGAGAACGCTCCGTCCTCGATGTGGTCGACCGCGATACATACCGGCCTACTCCCACTGATTGCCGACTCCAGTCGGTCTTTGAGTTCGTCCGTTCCGATACCACGGCGGGGGACGGGGTCCGGCGAGACCGTATCCAGGATGGCGTGATAGAACTGGAACGTGCTATCGATCTGGCGGGTGTTGACGTAGGCGAACTGTGCCATCGGAGCGGCCGAACCGGATCGGGTGGTCGTTCCGATCGATCCGTCCGTCTCGGTGAAGCTATCGTTTAGATGCGTAAACATGGCAGTAACGATAGCGGATTTCCCCGCCCCGCTTGGCCCACAGACCGCGATGTCCTCGGGGATCTCCCCCTCGAATACCGGTCCTATTGCGTCCAATAGCTGCTCAAGTATTGCCCCCCGTCCGATCGGTTCCGGGAGGTGGGCGGCCGGATTCAGGGCGTTCTCGTGCGTGATGAGGGACTGGCTCGCAGTCGTCTGCTGACGACGAGCGATCCGTTCGCTCAGATCCATCGGGCGGATCGTATGTGTCTGCTCGTCATTATTCTTCCGAGACGAGCGCGGCTTCGAGTACTTCCAGGGGGTGTTTGATCTCGTAGCCAGTGCCGTGTTCCATCTGCATCGCGCAGGTCGGGCACTCCGTCATGCCGACGTCGCCCTCGGCGTGTTCCATGTGCTCGAACATCTCCTCGCCGATCTCCATCGACGTCTCGTAGTGCTCGGTCTTCCAGCCGTAGGTGCCGGAGATGCCCGAACAGGAGTCGCCGACGTCCTCCGCAGTGACGCCGTCGACGTTCTCGATGAGTTCCAGGGCCTGTCCGTCAAGCCCCTGATTCCGCGAGTGACATGGCGCGTGGTAGGCCAGATCCGGGAAATCGACCTCCGAACCCTGGAGCTCTCCCTCGAGATCCTCGTAGATCCGAAGATACTCCAGTGCGTCGTAGGTGTGGTTCGAGACGTCCTCGATGCCGTCGATGTCGAACAGTTCCGGGTACTCCTGGCGCAGTGCCAGGGAGCAGGACGTACAGGAGGCGATGATGTCCGCGCCGTCCTCGATGGCCGCAGCCAGATTCTCGACGTTGGTTTCGGCGTGTCGTCGCGCGTCGGAGAGCATCCCGTTGGCGAACATGGGCGTCCCGGAGCATCCCTGGTCGGGGATCATGATCTCGTAGCCCAGTTCCTCGTAGACGTGCACGAGCGCCTTCCCGACTTCCGGGGTGTTGTAGTTCGAGTAACAGCCGTGGAAGTACGCGACCCGCTTGTCCGGGTTCTGTACCTGTGCGCCGCCGCGGTCGTTCCACCACTCCCGGAACGTCGTCGTCGCGAACTCGGGGAACTCCCGCTCGCTGGGGATACCCATCACCTTCTCCATCCCCCAGCGGACGGGGCCGAAGTTCATGACGAACGACGCCGTTCTGGGGAAGAGGCTCGCCAAATAGGCCGAGGTCCGGTAGTTCGCCAGAACCCGGTTTCGGATGTACTCTACCGAAAGCTTCTCCATCTGGTTGTCCACGTACTCGCCTCGTGCCGTGTTGTGCATCTGACTCAGCGGCACTTCGGACGGACAGGCGTTGTCACACCGGAGACAGTTCGAACACTCCATGATGGAGTCGTCGATGTCGGCGTCCTCCTTGCGTTTGAGACGCCACTGCTCCGGACCCTGGAACTTCGGGCCGGGGAAGTCATCGTCGACCTCTGCGACCGGGCAGTTCGTATCGCAGATCGAGCACTTGTAACAGTCGTCGGAGCCCGGTCGGAGATCCATTCCGTCCGTTTCCGCAAACACGTTTACCGGTTCAGAATCGTCTGGTTGCTGGGAATCACTCATGGGAACTCACCTCGTCGCCGCATTCGTACGTCTCGTTCATACTCGTTCACCTGCCGTTTCGCCGGCGGCATAGCCGGTCGCCAGCGAGACGCCGGAGCCGGATTTTTCCGAGGGGAAGTCGTAGCCGCCGAGAATACTGCCCGCCGCCCGCAGGTTCTCGAACTCGGGTTCGTCGTTCGCGTCCAGCGGTCGTAGTTCCGTATCGACGGGAACGCCGAAGCGAGCGAACTCGTGGTCGTCGAACGCGCCGTCCTCGAACCAGTCGTACCGGTCCGCTGGGTGTGGAACGTGACAGTCGAACACCGGTTCGTAGACGCCTTCCCGGTCAGAATCGATACCTTTGCCGACCAGTCCGCCTGTCGCCAGGATGTACTCATCGGCTTTGTAGGGGACTTTGCGGCCCGAGTGATCGCTGACGACGCGGTCGACGTGGCCGCCGTCCGGTTCGACGTCGACGATCGGATTGCCAGTCGATACACGGACGCCGACCTCGTGAAGATACTCATACAACCGATCCTCCAGTCGGAGGCCGGGCAGACTCGGCGGGCCCATCGGTACCTCGAAGACGGCCGCGCCCAGTCGGTTCGCCAACTCCTCGCGGATATCGGCGGGGTGGTCGTCCCCCAGCACTGCGGGGAACCCGACGCGTTCGTGATCCCCGATATGATCTTTCACTCGCTCGGCGAGTGCCGTTCAGGCCGGTACGTCCGTTCCGTCGACCGTGAGGTCGTCGTTCCGGTCCAGCAGATGGGCAAAGCGTGTAACTTTGGCGTCGTCGCGCAGTCCGCCAGGGAACTCGATCGTTACGCCCTCTGTCTCGTAGGGGACGCCGGTCGCGGCCAGATGCTCGGCGGCGACCGGGGCGTCGAACTCGATCATGGAGTCGAACCCGACGAAAAGCGTGTCTCCGCCGGCGCTCGCCACCCCAGACGCCGCGCTCTCGGGGTAGCGTGCGGTCGGCTTGATCGCCCCGCCGTGGGTCGGGACGAGCGCGTTCTTGTCGGTGTGGCCGCCCGTGTACGCGTCGCCCGCGGCGTCGTCGAACATGTCCAGTCCGGCGCGGACGGCATCGACGCCGACCCGCTCGTAGGGGTGGCCCTCCGGGAGTTCCTCGATTGCGTCGAACGGATCGACGACCGGCCCATCGCCGTCGGGCGTATAGCCGAGGATGTCGATGAGGCCGCTGGCCTGTCGCATCGTGCTCTGTTTGTGTGAGACGAGTCGGACTCGTGCGCCCTGTTCGTGTGCGCCGACTGCGGCCGCAATGCCGGCGAGACCGCCGCCGACTACCAGCACGTCGTCTTCAATCGCCATCGTGGCCTCCATCGGTCGCGACGGCGCTATCGCCACCTTCGGCTCCCTCGACTGCGTCGGTCGGACGTCCGGCGTCGAACGCGCCGAAGTCGACCTCCTGATCGAGTCGTGCGGGATCCGAGTCGGCGTTGAGCGTCGTCGCGTGGAGCGCGTAGTTCAACATGGCCTGTGAGAGCTGTTCGCCCCACAGGGCGTGTACTTCGCCTTTCCAGCGCTCCTGGAACAGTTCGTCGTACGCCTCTCTGGCGATCTCCTCCTCGTACTCGGGGTGGAGAACGTCCGCCATCGCACGGGAGCAAAAGCCACCCTGGCAGTTACCCATCGACGCACGCGTGCGGATGCGAACCGCGTTGAGGTCGGTGCCGGCCTGACTGACTGCGTCTTTGATTTCGGCGCGGGTGACGCCCTCACACTGGCAGATAACCGGATTCGCTTCGTCCACATCGAGAACCTCGTCGGCGCGGTTGCCGAGACGTTGTTTACTTCGTCGGGCGATTGGCGAGCGTAGCCCGAAGCGATCCATCGCGTCGTTGAGGACGGTTTCGTCCTTGCTACCGGGGAGCGGGACGTCGGCGGTCCGGCACTCGGCGTCGATGCCGAGACGCTCGGAGACGTGATCGGAAATCGTCTCGGCCATCATCCGGTAGGTCGTGAACTTGCCGCCGACGATCGAGGTCATTCCCGGCAGATCGTCGCGGTCGTCGTGGTCCAGCAGGAAGAACTGGCGCGTGATGTCGGTCGGGTCGGAGGTTCCAGTATCCGGTGGCTCGTACAGCGGACGGACGCCCCAGAACGAGCGTATCGTCCGCGCCTCGTCGAGGATCGGTACCAGTTGTTTGAGTTCGTCGATCATCCGGTCGACCTCCCACTGCTCCTCGGGATAGTCCTCGGGGTCGTCGACCTCCTCGTCGGTCGTGCCGAGGATAGCGGTCGTCTCGTGGGGGACGACGATGTCGGCGTCGCCTTTGGGCTGACACCGATTGACAACGGTGTCGACCTGCCGACAGTTCATCACGACCATCACGCCTTTCGAGGGTCGTACTTCGACCTCGACGCCCGCCATCTCGCCGATCCGTCCGGCCCACGCACCGGTGGCGTTGACCACGTGGTCGGCGTAGATTTTCTCCGTTTGCCCGGCCTTCCCGTGCTCGCGCTTGCCCTGGCCGGTCTCGTGCTCGACCTCGACGCCGACGACCTCACCATCCTCGATGAGGACGTCGGTGACGGGGGCGTGCGTTTCGACGCGTCCACCGTGGTTTTCCGTGCTGACAGCGTTCGCAACACAGAGGCGGAACGGGTCGATGGCTCCGTCAGGCACCTTGATCGCGCGCTTGATGTCTTTGGCCAGATACGGTTCGATCTCTCTGGCCTCCTCGGGCGAGAGCACTTCCGCGGGGATGTCACACTCGCGACACCCCTGCTTCTTCTGGAAGTATTCGTCCGTGTCCTCGGGTCGCTGAACGAACAACCCACCAGTCATCTCCACGCAGTGGCTTGCGATGTCTCGAAGGACCCTGTTCTCCTGAATGCACTCTTTGGCGCTCTCCTGATCGGAGACGGCGTATCGCCCGCCGCTATGGAGCAGACCGTGCATCCGTCCTGTCGTCCCGTGGGTGAGGTTCCCCTGCTCGACGAGGGTGACGTCGGCACCCCGCATCGCGAGGTCACGCGCGATGCCGGTGCCGGTCGACCCGCCGCCGATGACGAGGACCCCGGTACTGGATTCCATCTGTCTTCTGAATGCTCGTACTGTGCTTACTTTACTTTACCGCTGTTTACGAGAAGATGATAAAGAACCTCCGAACGACCGGGGATTTCCAATTTCATGTAACTTAATATATATAATTGCCCCGCTTTAGGGGGTGTTTGTGCCGTTGAGTGGAAACATTTATAATGAATGTACTTGTTGTTTACCGATATCACGGCGCTACGAGTAAACAGCCGTGTAAGGACATCGTATACGACCAACTCTGGACGCAAACCAACCAAACGAAATCATGACAGACAACACCTACGTCGGCGCAGTCGACCAGGGAACGACAGGAACACGGTTCATGGTGTTCGACCACAGCGGGCAGGTCGTGGCGAACGCTTACGAAACACACGAACAGATCTACCCGGAACCCGGTTGGGTCGAGCACGACCCCCGCGAAATCTGGGAGAACACGAAAGAGGTCATGCAGGACGCGCTCAACGACGCTGGCCTGACGCCCGACCAGCTCGAAGCCATCGGCGTCACCAACCAGCGCGAGACGACACTGCTGTGGGACGCAGACACCGGCCGACCGCTCCACAACGCGCTCGTCTGGCAGGACCGCCGAACGACCGACCGCATCGAGACGCTGCAGGACGAAGGCAAGGCCGACGAGGTGCAGGCAAAGACGGGTCTCGAACCCGACGCGTACTTCTCGGCGACGAAAGCCGAGTGGCTCCTCGACAACGCCGACCCGATCAAGACCCAGCGCGCACGGCCCGCCGACGTCCGGGAGCGCGCCGCTGAGGGCGACGTGCTCTTTGGCACTATCGACACCTGGGTTATCTACAACCTGACTGGCAATCACATCACGGACGTGAGCAACGCCTCACGGACGATGCTGTTCGACATCAACGAGATGGAGTGGGACGACGAACTCTGTGAGGAGTTCAACGTGCCCCGCGAGATGCTGCCGGAGGTCCGCCCCTCCAGCGACGAGGAGACCTACGGTAGCACTGACCCCGACGGCTTCCTGAACGCGGAAGTACCGGTCGCCGGCGCGCTCGGTGACCAGCAGGCTGCACTGTTCGGCCAGACCTGTTTCGATGCTGGCGACGCCAAGAACACGTACGGCACCGGGAGCTTCTTCCTGATGAACACGGGCAACGAAGCCGTTACCAGTGAAAACGGTCTCCTCACGACGGTCGGGTTCCAGCGCTCGGGCGAACCCGTCCAGTACGCACTGGAAGGGTCGATCTTCATCACCGGTGCAGCGATCGAGTGGCTCGAAGACCTGACGTTGATCGAGGACGCCGCCGAGACCGAAGAGCTCGCGCGCAGTGTCGATTCGACGGATGGCGTCTACTTTGTCCCCGCATTCACTGGCCTCGGTGCTCCCCACTGGGACCAGCGTGCACGCGGGACAATCGTCGGCATGACGCGCGGAACGCGACGCGAACACATCGTTCGCGCGACCCTGGAGGCAATCGCCTACCAGACCCGCGACGTCGCCGAAGCGATGGAAGCCGACAGCGGCATCGACATGCAGAGCCTGCGCGTCGACGGTGGCGCGGTCAAGAACAACTACCTCTGTCAGCTCCAGTCCGACATTATCGACACGGACATCGCGCGTCCGGAAGTCGACGAGACGACGGCGCTGGGTTCGGCCTACGCGGCTGGCCTGGCCGTCGGCTACTGGTCCGACCTCGACGAACTCACCGCCAACTGGCAGATCGACCGCGAGTTCGAACCGGAGATGGAGAACGACGAAGCGGACAAGATGTACAACCGCTGGTCGGACGCCGTTGATCGCTCCCGCGACTGGGCTCGCGATGGTGGTGACTAAACGTGGTAGTCGAGATTGCACCTGACCTCGCACTTTCGGCACTCGACGTCTCGGACCTCATTCTGGAGGTCTCGGCACCGGAGTACAGTCCGGGCGGAATCGAAGATGTTGTGGACTCGCTGACACAACCGGAACTCTGGCTCGGTGCACTGGCAGGCGGCGCGTTTGGTGCCGCACTCGGTGCGCTTCCAGCTTTCGTCTTCACCGGCTTCCTCGTCATCGCGGGGTCGCTGGGTGGTGGCGGCTTCGGCGTCGGCGTCGGGTTCGGCCCCGTCTTCGGCCCCCACATCAGTTTCGCTGGCGGTGCCGCAGCAGCGGCGTACGCGGCCAGTCGCGGAAAGATGGAATCCGGCTTCGACTACCATAACGGGAAAGACATTACGTTTGCGTTAGGTAGTAGACCGGATATACTGGCCGTCGGGGCCGCATTCGGTGCGTTCGGACTGCTTCTGGAACAACTCTCACGCCAACTCGCGCTACCGCTCGATCCGATCCCGCTCAGTATCGTGATCAGCGCGCTCGTCCACCGACTCGTCTTCGGCTACAGCGTCATCGGTATCGTCAGCGACAAAGCCGACGGTATCCTCGATATGTCGCCGTTCGAGCGCGAAGAGACGCGTGACGCCGGCGAAGTCGTCGGTGACGGTGAGAAAGACGGAGCCGACCGTCTCGCAGTCGAGCCGTGGCTGCCGGAGATGTACAAGTGGTCCCATGTGGCGACGATCGGCGTGGTCGCCGGTCTCGCAGCCGCGGTCATCACGCACAGAATGATCGTCGGCGCTGGCCACGGTGGCGTGGCAGTGTTCGCCGGCTTCGGTATCAGCGCAGCATCACTGCTGTTCCTGAACCTCGGAATCGGCCGGATCCCGGTCACCCACCACATGACTCTGCCCGCCGCGACGGCGTACGCGGCGACGAACGAGTCGACGATGACTGCCCTCGGTGTGGATCCGTCGGCAGGGATCGCGTTCGGTGCGGCAGGAGCGATCATCGTCGGTGCAATCTTCGGACTCTACGGTGCGCTGGCAGGCGAGTTCCTCCAGCGTATCTTCTACGCTCACTCCGACACCCACTTCGACCCGCCGGCGGCATCCATCGTCGTGACGACCGCGACGATCGGTATCCTGTTCCTCGCAGGCATCTTCGCCTGGGGAGTCTGGGTCCCCGGTACGGTCTAAGTCGGTAACTCAGCCGTCTTTTTTATTGTGTCTCGCTGATCGATAGCGATAGCCACGGAAAATATCGAATCTCGGTTACGTGCCGTCAGGCGATGGCACTGTCGTTTCTACTGGATCGGCCACTACTCTTCGGCCTCGGCCCGCACCGTTACAACGGGGATATCCGACGTCCGGACGACCTTCTCGGTGATACTCCCGAGCAGATATCGGTCAGCACCCGTCCGTCCATGCGTCCCCATCACGACGAGATCGATCCCTTCCTCGGCCGCGTGATCGAGGATTACCTGATAGGGATCCCCCGAGTCGACGACCGTCCGGGTATCGATCCCCTCAAGCTGTTCGGCGGTGTGTTCGACCACCGCTTCCCCCTGTTCTTCGAGCGCTTCACGGGTCTCCTCCGGCATCGGCTGTTGGCCGACCATCCCCGGACCGTTATCCCGACCGTGGCCGCCGACCATGCCGGGCTCGCTCTCGGTGTCCTGGTGGCCAACCATCCCGATGCCGACCTCTGTCGTGTCGATGGCGTAGAGTATGTCGACCGTTGCATCGTACGTCGAAGCGAGATCGCGCACGTGTGGGAGTGCCGCTTCGGCGCCATGGCTACCGTCCGTCGGATAGAGTATCTTGTCGTACATGATCCCATTCAGAATTTTCGGGAGACTATCACAAAAACATATCAGCTAGTGCCGGTGAACTATCGCGGTAGAAGCTGTGATAGCACGGAGAAAGCAACAACCGAAACGAGCGTGCCGACACCGATGGCCGTCAGGAATACGGGGTGCAGATACATGACAGCAATCGTAACCGGCGCACCGAGCAGTAGCGCCGCGCCGACGGCCCCGTGATGGAAGTTCCCGGTCGCCGGATGCTCTTCGAGCGGAACCCTGTCCTCGGCCGGGACCGACATACTGACCTGGTACGGAATGAGAAACCGGGCACCGATTCCCGCTGCGGCCGCGGTGATCGAACTGAACTGGATCCCTCCCGTGAGCTGTAAACTGCCGAAAAACGCGATGACCGCAACGCCGACTGCGGCGGCCCTGCTCCACTGGTCCGCTTTCAGCACGCGATCCGAGAACTGTTCTTCTTGCACAATTCAATCGGCACATTCAGTATATATAAATCTTGTTAGTTCTGACGAAAAGACGTGTGACGAACATAAAGAAATTTATGGGTTCCGGGGTTCGGAAACCTATGCTTGATCGACTCGGCCTTGAACGCCGCGATGTTCGGAAACTGCTCGTGGTCGTCGGCATCGTCGCCATCGTGGTTGCGCTCACCCTGACTGGCGAAACGGTGTTCGTCCGTGCCGTTACCGGTCTCTTTGCAGGTATTATTAGTGCATTTTCATTTCTAGTCGTGACAGTCGTTCTCAACGTATACAAGCCCGATTACTGGTGATGGCCCGAGCGGGGGTGGTCTCTCCCAGTCACGCTCCGAGACGCGACACGGCATTCGAGACCAACCGATCGGCTGTCACGGAACGGCACTGATCCGGTCTGGTGATCGCCGGGGGAAACTTTATATCATATATTGTCAACTTCATTATCAAGGACCTACTGGAACTCCCCACCGGGCTACCGACACTCGGCTGGGGAGAACTCGGACCACAAACCATGACAGATAACACCTACGTCGGCGCAGTCGATCAGGGGACGACAGGAACGCGATTCATGGTGTTCGACCACAGCGGGCAAGTCGTGGCGAACGCTTACGAAACGCACGAACAGATCTACCCGGAACCCGGTTGGGTCGAGCACGACCCCCGCGAAATCTGGGAGAACACGAAAGACGTCACGGTGCTGGCGCTCGCGGATGCGGGCATCAGTGCGGACCAGCTCGAAGCAATCGGTGTGACCAACCAGCGCGAGACGACACTGCTGTGGGACGCAGACACCGGCCGACCGCTCCACAACGCGCTCGTCTGGCAGGACCGCCGAACGACCGACCGCATCGAGACGCTGCAGGACGAGGGTAAAGCCGACGATGTAAAGGAAAAGACCGGTCTCGAACCTGACGCGTACTTCTCGGCAACGAAGGCCGAGTGGCTCCTCGACAACGCCGACCCGATCAAGACCCAGCGCGCACGCCCAGCCGACGTCCGCGACCGGGCAACGGACGGGGAGATACTGTTCGGAACGATCGATGCGTGGCTCATCTACAACCTCACGGGCAACCACATTACGGACGTGACAAACGCGTCCCGGACGATGCTGTTCGACATCAACGAGATGGAGTGGGACGACGAACTCTGTGAGGAGTTCAACGTGCCCCGTGAGATGCTGCCGGAGGTCCGCCCCTCCAGCGACGACGAGCACTACGGTCATACCGATCCCGACGGCTTTCTTGCGGCTGAAATCCCGGTCGCAGGAGCACTCGGTGATCAGCAGGCTGCACTGTTCGGCCAGACCTGTTTCGATGCCGGCGACGCCAAGAACACCTATGGGACTGGGAGCTTCTTCCTGATGAACACGGGTAACGAGGCCGTTACCAGTGAAAACGGTCTCCTCACGACGGTCGGGTTCCAGCGCTCGGGCGAACCCGTCCAGTACGCACTGGAAGGGTCGATCTTCATCACCGGTGCAGCGATCGAGTGGCTCGAAGACCTCACACTTATCGATAGCGCTGCTGAGACCGAAAAGCTCGCGCGCAGCGTCGATTCGAGCGATGGCGTCTATTTCGTTCCCGCATTCACTGGCCTCGGTGCGCCACACTGGGATCAGCGGGCACGCGGGACGATCGTCGGCATGACGCGTGGAACGGGACGTGAACATATCGCTCGAGCGACCCTGGAGGCAATCGCCTACCGCACTCGCGATGTCGCCGAAGCGATGGAAGCGGACAGCGGCATCGACATGCAGAGCCTGCGCGTCGACGGCGGCGCGGTAAAAAACAACTTCCTCTGTCAGCTCCAGTCCGACATCATCGACACCGGTATCGTTCGGCCTCAGGTCGACGAGACGACGGCGCTGGGTTCGGCCTACGCGGCCGGTCTGGCCGTCGGCTACTGGTCCGACCTCGACGAACTCACCGCCAACTGGCAGATCGATCGGAAGTTCGAACCGGAGATGGAGTCCGAGCGGGCCGACAGACTGTACAGTCAGTGGTCGGAAGCGGTCGAGCGGTCCCTGGACTGGGCTGGAATCTCGGATAGTTAGCCTGTCGGGTAAGCGTCGTATCGACGTGTCCAGGGCCTGACTCTGCACGTCCGGTCCGGCGAGTACCGCCCCGATAGTGTTTGCCGGCGTCAAGCACAGCGTCACGGCGAGTCCTGACGTCTCTGTTGCGGTTGCCGTCGTCCTCTGGGGCGTCTTCGAGACCGGTGGCTGGGTCCTGCTCCCGTTCTGATCAGCCAGCGGTCTTCACCGGGGCGATGCGGCGGCGGCACCCCACCGACAGCGCCTTTTTGTTCGTTTGTGACGAAGGACGGCCATGAGCGCCGATTTCCTCGTCTATGGCTCGTACGGCTTCACCGGGTCCCTCGCCGTCGAGCAGGCCCTCTCTCGGGGACTCTCACCGATGCTCGCGGGGCGTCGCGCCGAACCGGTGGAACGCCAGGCCACCGAGTTCGACTGCCCACACCGTGTGTTCAGTCTCGAACATCCGACCGTTATCGCGGATCAGCTAGACGACGTCGATGTCCTATTGAACTGTGCGGGCCCGTTTTCGTCAACGGCTGAACCCCTCGTGTCGGCGTGTCTGGCGACCGGGACAGATTACATCGACGTCACCGGCGAGTACGAAGTCATCGACCGGATCGCCGACCTGGATCGGGACGCCGAACAGGCCGGAGTGACGCTCCTGCCTGGGGTCGGCTTCGACGTCGTCCCGAGCGACTGTCTGGCAGCGAGTATTGCTGGAGAACTGCCCGAGGCGACGACCCTCGAACTCGCCATCGACGGCGGCACGACGATTTCCCAGGGAACCGCCAAAGCACTCGTCGAGGGGCTGGGATCGCCGGGCGCAATCCGTCAGGACGGACGAATCGAACACGTCCCCGTCGCGAGCAAGCGCCGGCAGATAGACTTCGGTGATGGCCCGAAGCCGACGATGACGATTCCCTGGGGGACCTCGTGACTGCGTATCACTCGACGGGGATCGGCGATATCGAGGTGTACACCGCCGTCCCGGGGCCAGCAATCACCGTTATGCGCCGTACGCGACCGCTCGGGCCCGTACTGCGGGCGCAACCGGTTCAGCGACTGCTCAAGCGACTGGTCGAGGCGACAGTTACGGGGCCGTCGGCCGAACAGCGGGCGGAGAACGTATGTCACGTCTGGGGGCGGGTCTCGAACGAGGACGGCGACTCCGTCACTGGACGGCTTCGGACGCCCGATCCGTACGAAACGACGAGACTGACCACCGTAGAGGCGGTGAGTCGACTGCTCGACGATTCCGTATCGAGCGGGTTTCAGACGCCAGCGACGGCGTTCGGTGCCGGCTTTGCGACCGAGTTCGACGAAATCGAACGGATCGACCGAGACTGAATCCGTCGTTACTCCTCGTCTGCGTCCGGCGGCGTCTTTACTATTGAAACCGGCCTGCTGGCCCGTCGGGCGACGCGCTCGGTCACGCTACCCAGTAATCGTCGATACTCGCCCGGACGTTCCTCCGTCCCCAGTACGATCACGTCGGCGTCGACTTCGCTCCCCGTGTCGAGGATCTGTTCGTGTGGGACGCCACGCTCCAGCAGCGTAACGACCTCGATACCCTCCCCGGTGGCTTGCGTTTCGACCTCCGAGAGCACGTCCGTCCCACGCTGTTCGAGCGCGGACTCCAGTCCCTCCCTGTCGTGGACGTACTCGTCGCCGCCGTATGCCTGATAGACGTCCTGATCGATCACGTACAGTGCGTACAGCGTCGCATCGTGCGCCGCCGCGAGTCCGATCGCGTGGCGGGTCGCTCTGTCGGACCCGCGAGTTCCGTCCGTCGGCAGGAGTATGCGGTCGTACATGATCCGTTTGAACTTGTACCGAGCGCTACAAAATACCCCGCGACGGTTCCGACGGCCCGAGAGCGACCCCGACAGCACATATCGGGCGCACGACGGCTCAGAGCTCTCCGCGTCGTGCGCGCTCCCTGAGCGTTTCCGCGCGCTCGCGGATGGCGTTCAACTCGGAGTCGTCTTTGTTGTCCAGATGGCTGTAGACCAGCCCCATCCGGTGGTTGTCCCGTAGTTCGTCCCCGTTCCGGTCGAGGAAGTCCCAGTAGAGCGCATTGAACGGGCAGGCACCCTCGCCGGTGGTCTTGGTGTGGTAGTACTCACACCCGCTACAGTAGTCGCTCATCTTGTTGATGTAGTTCGCCGAGGCGGCGTACGGCTTCGTCGCGAAGATGCCGCTACCGAACAGCCCCATCTCGACGACGTTCGGCGTCGTCACCCAGTGGTAGGCGTCGACGAAGCCAGCGTGGAACCACCGGTTCAGCTGTGCGGGTTCGACGCCGTAGAGCAGTCCGAAGTTCGACAGCACCATCAGCCGCTGGATGTGGTGGGCGTATCCGCGCTCGCGGACGCCCTCGACGCTCTCATGCAGGCAGTTCATCCGGGTGTCGCCGGTCCAGTAGGCGGGCGGCAGGTCCTGCTCGGCATCCAACTGGTTCGCCTCGCCGAGGTCGGGCATCTCCCGTCGGTAGACGTGGCGGACGAACTCGCGCCAGCCGATCACCTGCCGGACGAACCCTTCGACGCTGTTGAGCGGCACTGCGTCGTCCTCGCCCGCTTCGATCACGCGTTCGACGACTTCGGTGGGATGGAGCAAGCCGATGTTCAGCGCCGGGGAGAGCAGGGCGTGATACATGCCCCACTCGTCTTCGACCATCGCGTCCTGATACGGGCCGAAGGCCGGGAGTCGGTCGGTGCAGAACGCCTCCAGGGCGTCGAGCGCCGCCGCTCTGGTCACCGGCCAGCGGAACGGCTCAGGGTCGGCCCAGTCGCCGCCGCACGGTGGGTCGTCGTAGCCGCCGTCAAAGGACTTCTCGACCCACTCGGCGACGGCCTCGGTCGTCTCGTCCGGGGGAACGCGGGTGGCTCCGGCGCACTGAACTCCGCGTCGGGCGTCTCGCGGTTCTCCTCGTCGTAGTTCCACTCGCCGCCGACCGGTTCGTCCCCGTCCATCAGGTAGCCGGTCTTCGTGCGCATGAACCGGTAGAACTCTTCGTGGCGGTAGCCCTCCCGGTCACCTGCCCACTCGTCGAACTCTTCGGGCGAGCAGAGGAACAGTTCGTTCTCGACGAACTCGATCGTCCCGCCGTGGTCGGTGACCAGGTCGTCGAACCGCTCTGCGCCGTTCGCACTCGCCGGTCGCATCGCTACCAGTTCGTCGCGAGGGTGATCGGCGAAGTACCGTCGTAGCCCTTCGTCGAAGCTCTCGGCCTGGTAGTACCGAACCGTCCGCCCGCGCTCCCTGAGTTCGTCCCGGAAATGCCGCATCGCGCTGAAGACGACCGTGAGTTTGTGCGGATGGTACGGTAGTCGGCGGGCAAACGACTCCGCTTCAATCAGCAGGATCGGTTCGTCCGGACGCCGGGCGACCGGCCCACGCTTTCGTAACAGCCCATCGCCGAGCACGAGTACGGTCATCGCCGCCGGTCCCTCCTGAGGATGCGCTCTGCTATCATTCGATATTCGTTACGGCGGAATCGACAAAACCGTTCCCCCGGATACTTACTCCCAGGGCGTCCAGTCGCCGTCGACCACCCGGTGCTCCCGGTCGATACCGTCGATCTTCCGGACGTCTTCCTCGTCGAGTTCGAGATCGACCGCGCCGTAGTTCTCCCGGATGTGTGCCGGTGTCGCCGCTTTCGGGATCACCGCAACGTTCTCCTTTGCCAGTAGCCACGCGAGGCTGACCTGTGCGGGCGTCGCGTCGTGCTTCTCGGCGACATCCTGTATCTCGGGCACGTCGAACACTTCGCCGCGAGCGATGGGCGAGTACGCGACGAGCCAGTGATCGTCCTCGCGGGCGTACGAGCGCAGTTCCTCCTGCTGGAGCAGTGGATGACACTCGACCTGATGGGCGAACAGCGACACGCCCCGATCGTTCAGGCCGTCGATGGCCTCCTCAGCAACTCGGGGTGAAATTGGAAAGGCCGACGTGATCGACGACTCCCTCTTCGGCGATGGCGGCGAGTCCGGACAGCGTCTCTTCGGGATCGTACGTGTTGAGCGGCCAGTGGACGTACATCAGGTCGATAGTGTCGACGCCCAGCCGTTCTGCGCTCTTCCGGGTCGTCGCGACCACGTCGTCGTATCCAAGATTGGCTGTGGCGAGTTTCGACGCGACGAACACGTCCTCGCGGTCGACGGCCGAGTCGGCCAGTGCCTCGCCCACGTAGGCTTCGTTGTCGTAGCCCTGTGCGGTGTCGATGTGGCGGTAGCCGATGTCGAGCGCCGTCTCGACAGCGGTGATGCACTCGTCACGGTCCGTCATCTGATAGGTGCCGAAGCCGAATCGGTCGAAATCCATACTGTACAGTTGGCTGTTCGGCGGGCTTAGTTCCCCCGGAGGCGGCGGAATATGGGCGATTTTACGTCGACGTCCCGGGCGAGAAAGCGGCGGCGCAGGTGGAGGTTTATCTATCCGTAGCCGTAACTATAATACACAACGATGAAGATTCATCGGTTGAAGTGTCGGCTGGGGCTACACGACTGGGAATCTACGTCCCACCGATACGACGACGTCGTTCTGGTCGAAAAGGAGTGTCTGTGGTGTACAGCCGAGACTGCCACTGTGCATTATCCGTTCGAGAGCGGCGACCGGACCGGTGGTTCCGCTCGGACCGAGCACTGACTGATCGATCACTCCTCGCCCGCTCGCGCTGCGAGGACTGCGTGGATCAGTTCCTCCTCGTGGTTCGCGGCGACTCGGAGGACAGCATCGTAAAACTCGCTTCCCGTCAGGTTCCGGACGTCGTGATCAGCTCTGAGCCGTGCGTCCACGAGCGCCTCCACGTCCTCGATGGCCTGCCAGCTCGACGGGCGGACGTACATCGTTTGCTGGGTGGTGGCGTCGAACTCGAACGCTGGCTGTGTGTGGAGTTCGGCGGGCGCTCGCGTGTCCTCGTCGATGACGTCGTCGACGATATCCGCGAGCGATTCGATGCTGATCACTTCGGGCGGTCCCACCGTCTCGTCTGCCCCCGTATCGGCGGCTGACCCTTCTGGCCGATCCGTCACGGTGTCCCTTTCCGACGGAGTGTCCCTGCCGTTCGTCCTACCATCGGAGTCCTTCTCGGTCATCGGCCATCCCTCCGGAGCGACCATTGGTCACTGATCCCGCCCCGGAGCGAGTCAGGGCGACGATCCGGTCGCTGGTCCCGCTCATCCAGTTCGTCGCCCCATACGCCACCGACTGCATTGCGACAATACATCGTGCACATTGTGCAATCCCCCGTCAGTAGACTGGTACTGGTCTAGTAACTACTGCACAGAAGAAGGACATATATCTACCGCCTACCAGACCGATACTGGAACGGACATAGGCCGGGGGCCTCACCTGAGTAGTTCGCTATGTCAGACATTTCACAATGTGTACAATGTGTACTTACGATGCTGCTCATCCGGCGGGAACGACGCTTGCACAGTAGGAACGTCTAATCCTGGCATAGTAGTGTTATAACTGGCCGAAGCGGCCCCAACCGCCCGGCGAGTCACGATTATTGGTATTATTTAGCACAAAGGTGAGAGTACTCGCGCCCGAGCATCGTAAGTAGAGGTATTGTAGGTAACCGCTACGCTGGCGGTGATTATGCACCGAATTATAACGTCGCTAGACACTTTATAACTAAGTCCGTTACACCCAGTTTGTGAGACGAACGATGGTGAGGGTTAAGTACCAGATGCCGGCCTCATCCGACTTAAACCTAACAGTCGGCACCCCCAAAGAGAACCATGACTAACATGAACACATACAGCAGCACGAAGCGCCAGTCAGAGGAGAACATCGAAGACTCCCACGAGGGCTCTACGTGTACGGAGTGTGAGAGCGGGACGCTGGTTCACAACTCCGACCGTCACGAACTCGTCTGTAACGAGTGTGGGCTGGTCGTCGAAGACGAGTCGATCGACTACGGGCCAGAGTGGCGGGCGTTCAACCATTCCGAGCGACAGGAGCGATCCCGCGTTGGTGCACCGACGACCGAGCTGATGCACGACCGGGGGCTGACCACGAAGATCGACTGGCGCGACAAGGACGCGAACGGCCGGACGATTCAGCCCGAACAGCGAAGTCGGATGCAACGCCTTCGAAAGTGGCAACAGCGGATCCGCACCGGCGACGCCGGCGAGCGGAACCTCAAGCAGGCACTCTCGGAGATCTCCCGTATGTCGAGCGCGCTCGGCGTTCCCCACTCGGTCCGGGAGGTTGCGAGCGTCATCTACCAGAAGGCGCTCGACGAAGACCTGATCCGGGGCCGATCGATCGAGGGCGTGTCGACGGCGTCTCTGTATGCCGCCTGTCGGCAGGAAAACATCCCCAGAAGCCTCGACGAGGTGGCTGAGGTCTCCCGCGTCGACCGAAAGGAGATCGGTCGCACGTACCGACACATCTCCCAGGAACTCGAACTGATAATGGAGCCGGTCGATCCCACCCAGTATCTGCCGCGCTTCTGCTCACAGCTAGATGTCGACGGCGAGATCAGACAGCTTGCGAAGGAGATTCTCGAAACGACCGTCGAGAGCGGCGTCCATTCGGGCAAATCGCCGACAGGCTGTGCGGCGGCCGCCATCTATCTGGCGGCCCAGCGGTGTGATCGGGAGATCACCCAGCGTGACGTCGCCGACGTCGCGCAGGTCACGGTGGTCACGATCAGGAACCGATATCAGGAACAGGTCGAGGCGATTGAAGGCGAGCTATAGGGCGCACAGGTCTCCTTTTGCTGCTGCCGATCGCGTATTGTTGGTGATACCGAGACGGTTCCCTGCATGACCCTCGTACTCCGCTTCGCCGGGTCGTGAATCGAGTGCGTGGAGCTGGCGCGTGGCTCGGGCTGGGAGCGTTGGGAACACTTCGCCGAGCGACCGGGATCAGTATATAAGATCGTATTTCTCCTAGATAATATAATCAGCTGGGTGAAATCACACGATCTTTCAATATTAGAGGATCTGTATCGATCTGTTATGTACGGGAGATATTCGCATATGTACGGCCAGTTCAGTCCACGGGTTTCCCCGAGGACTAGCCGATCAATACCGAACTCGTCCACCACGAACGCCAGTTTCCTGTCAGGAGAAACTGCATGGCAGGCTCCGATAAGACACTTGCGAAAACAACATATATTGTGTTTTAGGGCGTTAAACGCCATTTTTCAGGGGTGGACAGTTCTCTACATCGAGTTTCGTTCCGATCGCCTCAGGCCCGGCCGTCGTTACAAAACCCGTCGATAATTCGTGACTTACTGTTCGTTGCGAACTAGCAACCCCAGTATAAGAAAAGGTAAGATGTGATGTGCCGACAGAAGTGAAACCATCACTTTGGTTTGATTAAGTTTACAAAGCATGACGTTGACTACTCAGATAGACAGAACGAATCGATACGCGAAGACAACCCGTACCGCGTAGTAGAACAAAGCAAGTCCGCAACAGACAATGGGGGAAATCATGAACGAGCATAAATGGGAATACGGAGAGCTAACGACTGGGGGAAAGAGTATGACCAGCACTAATGTCGGTCAAACGGCGTCCGAGAAGGCGACACAGTCGCCTGACGAGGCGGAAGAAGAGTCGGCTGAGGTGGAGCAGAGCGAACCAGAGACATCGCAGTTGCCGCTGGACATCATCTTCGAGATACTGAAAAATCGACGGCGTAGACGCGTTCTACACCATCTGAAAGAACAAGAAGATGGATCGATCGATCTCGGGAGCCTCGCGGAGCACGTCGCCGCGCTGGAAAACGACAAATCAGTTGCGGCGCTCACGTCGGGCGAGCGAAAGCGCGTGTACGTCGGACTGTATCAGTGCCACCTGCCGAAGATGAACGACGCAGGGGTAGTGGACTTCGATCGTAATCGTGGCACGATCGAACTCGGGGAGAACGCCGACCAACTCGACGAGTATCTCGACGTGGACGGCGAAGACGAGACGCCATGGCCCCGCTACTATCTGGGAATCACCCTCGTCGGGGCTGGTCTCTTTCTAATCGGACAGGCGGGATTCTACCCGGTCGACTGGCTCGGTACTGCAGTCGTCCTGCTGATGATCGGCGCGCTCGCCGCCTGTGCGGCAGTTCACACGCGTGCTCGTCAGGAGTGAGGACGCTATGCGGGCAGTTTTTCAATCAGAACCATCGGTCGGTTACCGGCGCGTATACGGTTCCTATCCGCTCTAGGCATTTACTGTCGAAACTGCATCTGATCTATAACAAAGAGTAGGGACAGTTACGATTCAGTAACCGTCTCCCGGACTCGCCGGGGCGTACCGAGGACATCCATGATCGTGCTACGAACCGTTACAGACCCGTCGTATCGCCATGCCAATCACTCTCAGGTCCGTACAGGGCCTGGGTCAGCGTCGAGGGATTCCCCGCTCACGGGAAGAGGGCGGTGATAGCATGTGCGGAATCACTGCACGCGTCGGACAGGGCGACGCTCTCGACGAACTACTAACCGGACTCTCGAACCTCGAGTACCGCGGCTACGACTCGGCAGGGATCGCACTGAAAAACGGCGACGGTCTCTGCGTTCACAAACGAGAGGGAAAGATCGACCAGCTCGAATCCCGCGCTCGCGAGGTTAGCCCGGCCGGAGAGATCGGCATCGGTCATACGCGATGGAGCACACATGGGCCGCCGACTGACACGAACGCCCATCCCCACACGGACTGTACCGATTCCATTGCGGTTGTCCACAATGGGATCATCGAGAACTACGACGAACTCAAATCGGGGCTCGAAGACCGGGGGCACCACTTCGAAAGCGAAACCGATACCGAAGTGATCCCGCATCTGCTCGAAGAACACCTCGACGAGGGGCATTCGATAGAAGCAGCCTTCCGTCGTGTCGCAACGCAACTCGATGGTAGCTATGCAATCGCCGCGATGGCGGCCGACTCCGACGCCGTCTACGCGACCCGTCGCGGGTCGCCGCTCGTGCTCGGTCTCGACGACGGCTGTCACTATCTCGCCAGCGACGTCCCTGCGTTTCTGGAGTTCACCGATCAGGTGGTCTACCTCGAGGACGGTGATATCGTGACGCTCACCCAGGACGGCTACGAGATCACCGACACCGAGAACCATCCCATCTCCCGCGACGTGCGGACGATCGACTGGACGCCAGAGGACGCCGAAAAGGGGCGGTACGACCACTTCATGCGCAAGGAGATCAGTGAACAACCCACCTCGCTCGCTCAGACGATCGAAGGGCGGATCAACCTGTCGGACTCCGAGAATAACGAGTCGTCGACGCCGGCTATCAAGTTAGAGGAGTTCCCACCGGGAGCGTTCGCCGACATCTCTTCTATACAGTTCGTCGCTTGTGGCACAAGTTACCATGCAGCACTGTACGGGCAGGCGATGCTGGCCCGCCGCGGCATTAGCTCACAGACGTTCCGGGCTGGTGAGTACGCGATGCTCCCGGCACCGGTCGACGAGGATACGCTCGTCATCGGCGTCACACAGAGCGGCGAGACTGCCGATACGCTCGAATCGCTCCGCCGGGCGATGGAGGGGTGCTCGCACCCTCGCGCTGACGAACGTCGTCGGTTCGACGGCGGCCCGCGAGTGCGACGAAGCACTGTTCATCCGTGCGGGCCCCGAAATCGGCGTCGCGGCAACCAAGACGTTCTCCTCGCAGGTCGTCTCGCTGGGTCTCCTGCTGAGCGGATCTGCGATGACGTTACCGGCCAGCGGTCGGACCAGGCCGATAGTCTGTTGACTGCACTGGCCGACCTGCCGGAGATGGTCAACCGTGTCCTCGACGAGACGAACGCGAAAGACGTTATCAACGCGTACCGGGGGATGGACTCGTACTTTTTCATCGGCCGCGGCATCGCTCATCCCGTCGCGATGGAGGGCGCACTCAAGTTCAAAGAGATCACCTACGAACACGCCGAGGGCTTTGCCGCCGGACAGCTCAAACACGGCCCCCTGGCACTCGTGACGCCGCAAACGCCGGTCTTTGCCGTCTTCACGGGGCGCTACACCGACAAGATGCTCAGCAACGTCGAAGAGGTGCAGGCACGCGGCGCACCGGTAATCGGTATCGTTAGCGAGGAGCACCAGCGGGTGATCAACACCGTCGACGAGGCCATCACCATTCCGGAGAACCATCCGGATATCGCCGGACTGCTCGCGAACGTTCAGTTGCAACTCGTTGCCTACCACGTCGCGAACTCCCTGGATAGAGCGATTGATAAACCCCGCAACCTCGCCAAAAGCGTCACGGTGGAGTAGCCATGTCGAGCATCGATCCCGACGGCGTTCATGTCAGTTGGCACCGCAACGGCGAGGACGATCAGGTACTGATCGGTCTCGATGGGGACGACGTCAGGCTTGCGGTCGCGTTCCCCCGGACGTCTCACAGCGCGAACTTCGTGAAGTGATCGACGCCCGTGATCGGGAGCTGAAACACTACTTCGAGGCGCTGGCCAGGTGTCGCTCACCGGCCAAGTCATAAACGACTCCCCTCGAAGAGTCGGGTGAGGCGACGTATATCGGTCCATAACAGACACTTACCGTTTTCGACAGCGGGCATAGGCGAGTCGTTACTATACTCGGGTAGGGTGACGTTCCATCCACGTTATGGCCAGCGATTTCACCTTCGAGATCTACGCCGACCTCATTGATGCGGGTCTGGAGGCGGGCTATGAGTTTCTCACTGTCAGGGAGTATCTCGCGAGCGAGACGCTCCCAGAGCGGTTCGTGATCCTTCGTCATGACGTCGACCGCAAGCCAGAGAACGCACTGGCGATGGCTCGGCTAGAGGACGAACACGGCGTCGCGAGCACCTACTACTTCAGAACGATCGAGAAGACGTTCAGACCTGAGATCATCCGGACGATAGAGCGGCTTGGTCACGAGGTCGGCTACCGCTACGAGGACATGGATCGGACCGAGGGCGCTGTCGAGGCGGCACACGACCCGTTTGTTACGGAACTGGCGCGCCTTCGCAAGCACGCCACGGTCGACACCGTCTGTATGCACGGGAATCCGCTGACAGATACCGATAATCGGGACATGTGGGAGGATTGGTCCATGGACAACAAGTTCGCCACGGACGACCTGCTCGGAGAGGCATACCGCTCGATAGACTCCGAGGCCGTCACTTACTTTTGGGATACCGGACGCACCTGGCGAGACGGCGCATTGAAGATCAAAGACCACACGATGGATGGGAGAGACAAACAGATACAGGTCGACGCGACCGAGGAACTGATCGCTCGCTTGCGCTCCCGCCGCCTCCCACGGCTCTACCTGCTCTCGCATCCGAACCGGTGGGCGAGAAGCCGACGGGAACTCGTCGTCGAATCGGCAAAAGACTACGCGGCCAACGTCGCCAAACGGGGGCTCGATGCGGTCGCATGACGATGTTCGGACAATCTTCCGACGACCAACTTTCCGATCTGGAGACGCTCGATAGCGACGCTCTGAAGACGCAGTCGGACGGCGGGACGCTCGATGTCGTCGTGACCATCCAGCATCCCGCTCACGTCCATTTCTTCCGGAACGCCATCAGGGAACTGGAAGCCCGCGGCCACGACGTGCACGTCTTCGCCCGCGAGAAAGACGTCGCGCTCGAACTGCTCGACGCGTACGGAATCGAGCACGAAGTGCTCGCTGGCGCGGCCGGTGGACTGGTCGGGAAGGCGATGGTTCAACTGACCTACGAGTGGCGTCTATTCAGGCGCTCCCGCAGGATCGATCCGGACGTCATGGTCGCAATCGGCGAACCGGGAGTCGTCCACGTCGCCGCGATGCTGGGTAGTCGAAGCGTCGTGTTCACCGATACGGAGCACGTGACCTATCAAAAGCGATTCGTCTATCCGATGGCTGATCAGGTCTGTAGCCCGGAGTATTACCGGGATCACGTCGGTGACAACCATATCAAGTATCCCGGCTATCACGAACTGGCGTATCTGCATCCGGACCGCTTCACTCCTGATCCCGGTGTCCTCGACGGTATGGGACTCTCCCCTGACGACCAAATCGTCCTGTTACGGCTGGTTTCCTGGGAAGCCACCCACGACATCGGCAACTCCGGTCTCGATGACGCCACCGACGTGGTCGACCGTCTAGAAGCCACGGGTGCGACTGTCGTTATCAGCGCCGAAGGGGAGTTGCCGCCCGAGTTACGCTCCCACGAGTTCGCCGCACCGCCCGAACGGATCCATGACTTGATCTACCATGCCGACCTCTTCGTCGGCGAGAGCGCGACGATGGCGACCGAAAGCGCCGTTCTCGGCACCCCGGCGATACTCGTCACGACGATCAGCGGGATGGGTAACATCCGCGAACTTCAGGAGGAGTACGAACTCGTCTTCAGTTACTCGGATGATGACCGACACGCCGCGGCTATAGAGCGCGCGGTCGAGATTCTGGAGGACGACGACGCCGACTGGGAGGAACGCCGCCAGCAGTTGCTCTCCGACAAAATCGACACGACGACGTTTCTGACGACACTCATTGAGGACGGTCAGGTGGGCCAGGCCGTTTTCCAGGATCCTCCGCCAATCGACATGTAGGCGGCCCCGTCGTCGCTATTCGATATATCCCAGCCCGCGTAGTCTGTCTTCGACCTCCCCGAAATCGTCATCTTCGCTGGTCGCCCTTTCGCCCTGTCGGTGTTGGATATTCTGGCGTCGAGGAGCAGTGTCGAGCGTCAGTGCAGTTTCAGCACTTCCCCATCCATCTGCTTCGGTATCGTCTCACCCATGCTGTGCAGTACCGTCGGGGCGACATCGTACACCGTCGCATCGGTTACCTCCGTGGCTTCGACGGATGGTCCAAGCGCGAAGAATATTCCCTCGGGGTCGTGCGTCGCTTCCATCGACCCAGTATCGGTAACGACGTCCTCGCTCAGCGCAGACCGCACCAGGTACCCCTCGCGCCCCTCGACGACGAAATCGGGAGAGTGGTCGTCGTTCGGGAACAGTTCGTCGCCGTCGATGAGTTCGAAGATCCGGTCTCCGGTTTCCGGGTCGGTCGTGTCTTCGAAAATGCCCTGCAGAGTGCGCTTGACGTCGTCGACGTCCTCGGGTGGGACTGTCCCACAGTCGAACTGATCCGTCCTGTTCACATACAGATTGCTGGTCCCGTGGAAAAAGGCCGTCGTGTTGTCGAAATCGACGTCGTAGAGCGGATGATCACCCGGAATCTGTCTGGCAACCGTATCCGTAAGTTGCTGGGGAAGGATGTCGACTAGCTGCGACTCGCTGACTGGCAGTCTAGTGAGCAGGGACTCGACGGCATCTTTCGTGATCCCGAGTCGTTCCAGCACGCCCCGCTTGCTGTTCCCTTGCTCACGGACAAGCAATCCGTTCTGCTCCAGAACATGGTTCGGGTACCCGGCTTTCGATATCGGGCCGAACCCGTGATCCGAGACGACGAAGAGGTTCGCTCCGCGCTCTTCGGTGTAGTCGATCACCTCGCCGAGGATATCGTCCAGATATCGGTAGTGCTCGAGCAATACCGTCTCGTCCCAGTTGAGATGTTGCAGGCGATCCGGTGCCGTAAACACAAAAAAGAACAACCGCCAGTCGTCGGTATCCATCAGCATCCGCAATAACGCGCGTCGGTTCTCGACGCTCGCCTGGAGATCCGCACCCAGTTGGTCGGGGGCATCGGCGTACTCGACCCACCGGAGACCGATCTCGTAGTCCGGAATCGAGCGTTCGATCTCGGCTTTCAATTCGGGGGGATGGGTGAAATCCTCGTTCAGTGACGGCGTCATCATCCCGGTCACCATCTTCCCATCTATCTCGCTGGCAGGGTACGTCATCGGGACGTTGCCGACGACGGCCGGTGAGAGGTGCTCCCAGAGCGCCGTGCCCTCCCGGTCGCTGCTCGTGTTCATCCGGTGTGTGTAGTTGCTATACAGTTTCTGGAAATCGTAGATCCCGTGTGTATCCGCTCGGACACCGGTCGAAATCGAGGGCCAGGCCAGGGCCGTCTCTGCCGGGGTGGTGCTCCTGAGTGGCCCCGAAGCCCCCTCCTCGAACAGTCTCGCGAAGTTCTCCAGTTTCCCCTCGCCAGCCCACCGTTCGACGAGATTCCAGGGTAGTCCGTCGAACCCGAGGATAAACGCTCTGTCAGGATGCATGATTCGGATATATGCAACTGCCGCTTTTCGAGGCTTTGTTATAGCTATCTTACGGGATTTCAAAGGCGGTATCGAACGTCCGGCAGGGAGAGTGAGTTCTCATGTGCTTACTCTGCACGACCGGTAACGCCACTGGTCGAGTACTGCTGTGGGAGGAGTTCGTCGACCCTACCGCCGTCGACGGTCCTGCTCTGACCTGGTCCCAAGGATCTCTCTTCCGGGTCTCACCTCGGAGTAAGACGGTGCTACTCCGAACAGTCTCATCGTTCCGCACGGACATCCGGGGGTTGCGCTGTATGGGCCTTGAGGCTGTTACCGGATCTGTTTGTACAGGCCCGAGAGCAACCCCATCCCCGGCAAACTGTGCTGGATACTGTAGTAGAGTTTCAGTTCGGGAGCGAACTTCGCCTTGTAGCCACAGAGGCGCTGATTGTTCGCTCCCACGAGGTCGTACTGCCCGGTCCCGCGGTCCATCGCGTCGGTCATGATGTGCCAGTCCAGCAGGTCGTTGATCGGAACGTCGGTTTCCGGTTTCGCGCCGCCCTGCCACCGGTATATCGTGCCGCTGTCCTCGAGCGTCACGACGCCGCCGCCGAACGCCCCGTCGACCGTACAGACGTACGGGCGAACGGTCTCTTCGCCGAGGCGCCCGTAGAGTGCAGTAACCGTCTCCGGCGTCAGATTGTAGCTTTCGCCCTGTCTCTCGTGTCGCTCCGTCACCTGCGTAATGATCCGCTTGATCGACCGCCGGCCACCCACCTTGATCTCGACGTCAGCGTCGGTACTGCCCCTCACGTTCCGTCGGGCATCACTACTAAACGACTGTATGAGTTCGTCCCGATCACTATCGAGGTCGACGACGTAGGTGTAGGCCGGAGTCACCTTGAACTCGTTCCAGCCAAACGGGCGGGGGTCGTCGTACCACGGGCCGGAGCGTACCTGTACGAATCGCGGGTTACACTCCGCTTCGAGGCGGTCGATACACCCTTCCACGAACCTGTCGTGCCGCCGCTCGGCCTTGCGTTGCTTGAGTTTCTCGAAGTTGAGGAGCGCCGGCCCGAGATAGCTGATCTTCAGGTCGGGGGTGGGGAGAACGCCGCAGCGACTGGCCCTTTGGACAGAACGAAAACGGGCAACAGTCCGACTGGTTCCTGACCCTTGTAACCGACCATCGGGTACAGTTCCGTTCCCGAGGCGTCGGCGAGCACTTCGAGCGCCTCGTAGCGGTGAAACGGCGTGGACTGTGGTGACTGATCGACGTGTCTGTTCCAGCGCTCCCGGTCGTCCCCGTCGTACAGTTCGATTTCGACACTCATTCGAGGTACCCCAGGTCAGCGAGTTGCTGTTCGACCTGTGCGTCGTCGGTACGGGTCGTCTCGTCGCGTTCGTACTCCGGATACGATTCGCGCCCTGCTGGCTCGATACAGGGCATCGTGGTGCCGTCCATGCGCTCGCTCGCCGCCACACCCATCGTCGCCAGCACCGTCGGCGCGACGTCGAACAGATGCGCTGTCGCCGTCCCGGGCGTTTCTATCGCCGCCCCGGATACCGCGAAGGTCCCGTCTATCTTGTGGTTCCAGGGTTCCTGTGGCGATCCGAACCGCTCGCCGCGGAGCGAGGCCGTCAGGAAATGATCGAACGACGACGGAATGGTGATGACGTCCGGAGCGTTCTCGACGTGGTCGCCGTGAAACAACTCTTCGCGCGGCGCGACGGTTTCGAACACCGGTTCCCCGTCCGGCGTCTCGACGCCTCGGAGCGACTCGATGAGCCGCGTCCGGACGGTATCGTACTCGCTGGGGTCCACGACGCCCGACGGTTCGCGCCCCTGTAGATTGATCCGGACGCCGAGTTCGATCCGGGCACGCATATACGCCGTCGAGGCCTCGAAATCGACACTCTCGGAGGCGGCCCTGGCGACGTCCCCGGGAACGCGCGCTGCGACGGCCTCTTTCAGGCCGATCCGGTCGAGCGCGGTGGCCATCCGCTGGCTGGTGATGCCGACTTTGGCCGCCGCCGACAGCAGTCGCTCGACGGCTGTTTGCTCCTCGCTCGCCCCCGGATTGCCCTCTCGGAGTTCGTTCTGCGCGATTGAAGACCACGAGGGCATCCCGCTCTCACCGGCGATACGTTCGACGAACCCCTCGTCGTTCAGGAACTCGTTGACCCGGAACTCGTAGCCCTCGTACTCGCCGATGCCGTGGTCGCTGACTACGACGACGGTGTCCGGATCGTACTCTTCGAGTATCGCGGCGACTTGCTCGTCGACGGTCTCGTAGATCCGCTCGATCACGTCCCAGCGATCCGGATACTCGTGGAACACGGTGTCCGTCTGCTGGAACTGCAGGAAGCCGAAATCCGGCTCGAACCGGTCCGCGAGGTACCGAAACGCCTCGCCGCGGCTTCGCGTTAGCGCACAGTACTCCTCGATCTTCTCCTCGTCAGGGGTATCACCGGCAGGATGGCTTCCGTAGATCCGGTACTCACCGAGTTCGTCCCGAATGTCGTCAAGCACTCCCTCCGGCTGGCAGGGTGGCCCCTCCGGCGCGGTGTAGCCCGGAACAATCGCCCCGTCGATATCGTCCGGCGGAGATGTCACGGGGACGTTGACGACGACGCTCGAAAACTCGTTGCGGTCGAGGAGTTCCCAGATTGCGAACTCGTCTACGTCGGTCCGGTTGATGACGTCCCAGTCGTAGCCGTCGAACGTCAGGAAGCTAAAGACGCCGTGCTTCCCGGGGTTGACGCCGGTGTAGACTGAGGGCCATGCGCTCGGCGTCCACGGGGGATCTGCGATTCGAGCTCGCCCGAGACACCGTCCTCGAAGAGAGCCTCGAGCGTGGGAGTCGCTCCTGCCTCGAACAGCGGGTCGAGTACCCGCGCACAGGCTGCATCGATACCAACAAGCAGTGTCTGCATGTACCTCAATGAGTAGATAGTGCAACTCTTTGTTATGGATCTCTTTCCCGAAACGATACGGATATGCGACTATTGTTCTGCAGAGGCTACGAATGGACCGCTCTGCCGATCGGTTCGGCCGTCGACGAACCGGTTCCTGTCGGCACCCTGTTTGGTTTGGTGATCCATGCCCAGCGCGACAGGGTATCGGCTCGGTAGGTCGATCTTTCCCGCCACTCTGTGGGCCCCACTGTCCCCTGATTCCTGCGACTGCGCCGGATCCGGGTGCCGTGCGGATCCGCCGCAGTTCTGTTCTACACACGATAGTAGGAGCGTATTACCAGGTGAAGCGGTCCCGCTACACGCCAGTTGAGAGACCCCTCGTTCAGGAGTTATCAGCAAACTGTTTTGGCCTCTCCGTGATCATTCTACCTGGGAGAGTACAACCCTGACCGGCATACCTGTGTATCGGGACCCGACTCGACGCGCGGGCGAAACTGCAGTTCCACATCCGTTCGATCAACTGTGGTAACGGAGGTATAACAAAGCCGCTATGCCGCACCCGTTTGATAGAGTGCAATCACGAGACAGCCTGTTGCTCCCGGTTCGGTCCGACAGTAGCCTTCCATCCTCCTTATGTCACTATCACAACGTATTTCCCGCGGACTGAAAGCTACGCTGCTCTCGCGCATTATCAAGGCGGGTGCCAACGCGGCGATGATCATCGTGCTCGCCCGGTACCTGCTCGGTCGAGACGAGTATGGCCTCCTGTACTTCGCCCTCTCGGTCATCGGCGTCATTACGATATTCGCTACGCTCGGACTCCCAAAATCGACGGCCCGGTACGTTAACGAGTATCTCGAGGAGGACCCCTCGCAAATCCCGCTGATACTCCGCCGCTCGCTCGTGTATATCGTCACGCTCGCGGTTCTGGTCGGGATCGGACTGATCGTTTCGAGAGAGTGGCTCGCGAACTTCCTGGACGAACCGAGATTGGCACCGTTCCTGCTCGTCGGCGTCGCATACCTCTTCTTTCGAGCGATCTACCAGTACTGTATACTCGTTTTTCAGGGGTTCAACCGCGTCGACTGGAGTGCTATGATGGGGATCATCGAGAACGTCACTCGCCTCGTGTTCGCCGTCGGGCTAGTCCTGCTCGGGTACGAGGCACTGGGCGCGTTCGGCGGTTACGTTCTGGGATACATTGCCGCGGTGACGGTCGGACTCGTCGGGCTCTACGTCTACTTCTACCGCAGTTTCGATCCGGCAGTGGAGTTCGAAGACGGGCTTTCACGTCGGATTCTGGAATACAGCGTTCCGCTGACGGCGACCCGCGGAGCGAACGTTCTCGACAAGCGCGTCGACACTGTTCTCGTCGGCGTAATCCTGGGCTCTACGGCAGTGAGTTTCTATACGATAGCGAGGCAGGTCGCCAATTTCGCCTCCGTACCGGTACGCTCGCTGGGCTTTACCATCTCTCCCGCACTGGGCGAGCAAAAGTCCGCCAACGAAACGGAGAGAGCGGCACGGCTCTACGAGGAATCGTTCAAACACGTCTCACTCCTGTATATTCCCGGGGCGGTCGGGCTTGTACTGGTCGCCGAACCGCTGATTCGTCACGTCCTCGGGACGGAGTATCTCGGGGCTGTCCCCGTCTTACAGATACTCAGTATATTCATCCTCGTCAACGCGGTCAACCTGATCACGACCGATAGCCTCGATTATCTCGGCCGGGCGAGAATTCGTGCGATCGCGAAGGGCCTCACAGCTATCGCGAACTTCTTTTTGAATCTCCTGTTGCTCCCGTTGCTGGGCGTCGCCGGGGCAGCGGCCGCGACGGTTATTACGTTTACTGCGTACACTGCCACGAACGTACTGGTGATCCACCGGGAACTCGATCTCCAACTCGTAAAAATGGTGCGCGACGCTGTCATCGTCTCCGGTATCTCCCTCGCCATGGGTCTTGTCGTGTTTCTCACGCTTCCTCACGTCTCGGGACTGCTCACCCTCGCCGGTGTCATCGCTGCTGGGGTCCTGATCTGGGCAGTGCTCTCGGTCGCCATCGGACTGATCGACGTTCACGAAGCGATAGCGTTCCTCGCCGAACGGAACTGATGGGAGTAGCCGTATGATTGCGTTCGTTCACTACGAGACCGATCACAACCCGCTTACTCCGCTATTTCCCCTCTTAATGTAGTCTTTACAGCCCTACGAGGCCAGTTCTTTGCGAGTGAATCCACTCCGACGGCAGTACGAATCTTCGGGACGTTCTGACTCCCGCGCTAGAGGCCCTTCACCGGCAGTAAGAACATCATATCACGAGTAAGCTGTATCACACAGACAGTAATCCGCTTCATTTGCGGGTCGGATGGAGGCGGGCGTGAGTAAGTCCTTATTACCCAGTTACGATTGTAACCTGCAAGTATATATTAGTAAGTAATATGTTTATATATGTATTTTTTCTCAACCGTAGAGTATTGTACTCAAATCCGTCAAAAGGGTTATTAAAGTAGGATGTTCCTACGGGAGTATGGGAGATTATAACCGAGGTGCGGACGACGGTAGAAGCGGATCATCGCTACCGAGACGGTCGTATCTGAAAACTATTGGCGGCGCAACTGCGGCGGTGGGGGTTGGGAGTCTATTTAGTGGCTCTGCCGCTGCGAGCACTGTCCACCTCGGTGAAGAGGGAATGGAAGAGGGCGACGACGCGGGCGAATGGCTGTCAGACTACATCGACGACGGGATGGAGATAATCATCCCTGCGGGGACATACGACTACTCGACGAGAGCTTTCAGCCGTGGGCACGGTTCGGGCTACGCCGACCTCGTGGTTCGTGGCGAAGGGGACTTTGGCGACGTGGTGTTCGACCACGGCGACGATTACACGTTCTCGGAAGTAATCGCCGCTAACGGCGGCGATGTGCTGGTCGACAACATCATGTGGCGAGGCGTCGCTGGAGGTAACGGCAACATCACCGCGCGGGCCCACAGCGGTGACGAGGTGACGATCAGACGCGTTGCTCGGCCCGACGGTAGCAACGAGGAGGGCGAAGGAGTGTTCGTACGCCCCGAACACGCGGGCGTTGCGAACTTCGAACACTGCTGGCTGGAAGGGTTCACCGATAACGGCCTCTATGGGAGCGCGCCCGGTGGCTCCTTCGGGAACGACGGCGAGGTCAACGTGTTCGGCGGCCTCTACAAGAACAACAACATCGCGAACGTCCGGGTCGGGGGCACGAACTCGACGGTCGAGGGCGCCACCGTCGTTCTGGACGATCAGCGAAACGATCTCTGGGACTCAAGCGGTATCAATATGCGTGGCATCTGGGTCCGCGAGGGGACGTCAGGAAACGGTCAGAACATCACGATCCGAGATTGTGACGTCTACAACGAACTGTCGTATGCACCGATCGAAATCCACCCCCGGGATAACGGCGGAAGCGGCGTGGTCGAGAACACTCGCATCTACAACGAAGGCGGTAGCCCCGCAATCGGATATCGTGGCGGCTCCTGGTCGGGCAGCGACAACCACGCGACCGGACCCGGGAACCAGCGCATCGAGCCCGGCTCGAACAACTGCGAGGGATCGAGTTGTGACATGGCCTCGAAGACCCCCGAGCACCGGTCGGCGACCGTGACGCGGCCGAATCCGGGGACGAGCAGACGGAGGAAACCCCGGATACAGATCCGCATCTAGTAACGTTCATCACGACCGAGGACGCGCCCTCCTCGGCGTATCGGATAGTCGCTGATGGCCCGATCGAACCGCTGGGCGAATCGCCCTATCAGAGTCCGAGCGGCAATGGCGTCCGGGCGACGAGTAACTTCGAGATCAATCGCGATGGAGAGCAGTACGTCGCAGAGGGCAGCTCCGGTAACGGCTACGGTGACGCCTTCGAGGTGTTCGGGCAGGTAACCGAAGCCGAGGTCTTCTCGGAAGACATGGTAATCGAACTGGACGGGGACCGGGTCGACGCCAACGAACTCGTCGAGCGGACGCAGGCCGAGGAAGAGGACGATAGCACCTCTGACGAGGATACGACCGATAATGACACGGACAACGATCAGTACACCTCGGACGGGGACGACCCTGACACCGACGACGAGGAGATATCGAACGTCATCGTCATCGATGGCTCCGAAAACGACACCGTGAGCCAGTACGTGCTCACCGTCTCGGGCGAACTCGAACGGAGCGAGGATTACACCTCCATCGCTAACAAGGGGATGGCGTGGGATGCGCTTCCATCGAACGTCTCGGAGGACAAAGCTATCGGCGTCATCGGGCAAGGTGTAGATGGGTATCGCTACTCTGGCAACGTTGTCAGTGTCGAGGTCCGGGGCGACGCAACGCTTCATATCGATCGGCGGTAAGATTCATGCGCTATAGAACCACTCCGTGTCGGACAATGCCGATACAGTTTCCGAAAGAGCGTCGATCAGGCCCTCCGGGGGCGAGTTAGCAATGGTATCGAACGAGTGGGAGACCGTCCCGATGGATCCGGACCCGGAGGCCGACCTGGGCTACGATCCGCTGGAATGGGACGTCGTATCCACCGACACCGCAGGTCGCGAGCAACTCCTGTTCCTCCCCGCTGACGAGGACGCCCTCCGGTCGGACGCGTTCATCGTCGCCGACGAGTCGGACGTCGTCGACGTCATCCAGAACCGCTAACGGTTCCGTGTCCCGGCCCGCAGTCAGGTATAACTGTCCTACTTCTCGAAATACGAGTATAACAAAGAGAATCACACGTTACCTACCGATAACGCCTCGGCGGGCGTGTGACCGCGAATGGATTCACTCAGTACTCTAATGACGAGCACCGATCGGCAATGTACAGTGCAGCACCCGAAGACAGGACACGGCGGAGGGTCTCGATGACTGGGGCCCAGTACGGCCCCGACGTCAACGTCCAGCCGAACGTCACTATCGGCACACCGGGCGAAGACGGCGACCCTCCATCGATCGGGTCCGACGCGACCATCCGGTCGGGGACGATCATCTACTCCGACGTGGAAATCGGAGACCGGTTCCAGACCGGTCATAACGCCGTCGTCAGGGAACAGACGGCTATCGGCGACGACGTCGTCGTGGGGACGAACACCGTCATCGACGGGACGACGACCATCGGATCCTCGGTTAGCCTCCAGACGGGGGTCTACGTCCCGCCGTACACCGATATCGGCGACCAGGTGTTTCTCGGCCCGCACGCGGTCTGTACGAACGATCCGTATCCTGTCCGACGCGACGAGGGCCTGGTCGGCCCGACGCTGTCGGATCACGTCTCCGTCGGCGCGAACGCGGTCATCCTTCCCGGCGTCACGGTCGGTGAGGGCTCGTTCGTCGCCGCTGGTGCTGTCGTCACCGAAGACGTTCCGCCGGAGACGCTCGCGGTGGGCGCGCCGGCCACACATGAACCGCTTCCCGAACCGCTCGACGGGAGGAACCTCATTGGATGAGCCGAACGACGACTCCAACCCTGTACGATCCCGCCGTTGGCGACAGTGCCACCGAGGAACAGCGCCGGGCGTTTCGCGCCGGCGAGATTCCGGTCGCCGTCTACGGTCTCGGAAAGATGGGTCTCCCGCTCGCGGGCGTGTACGGAGAAACCTGCAGCAACGTTATCGGGGCGGACATCGACGAGGACGTCGTCGAGAGTATCAACCGCGGCGAGAGTCATATCAAACGCGAACCCGGTCTCGCCGAACTCGTGTCCGAACTCGTCGCGGAAGATGCCCTCCGTGCAGTCGACGACCCGGCCGAAGCGGCCCGAGCGGCGACCGTCCACGTCATTATCGTCCCGACGCTGTTGACCGACGAGCACGTCCCCGACCTGTCGATCCTACAGAGTGTGGTCGACGACGTGGCGAGCGGCCTCTCGGCCGGCGACCTCGTTATCGTCGAATCGACTGTCCCGCCACGGACCTGCTCCGAGGTCGTTCACCCGCGTCTCACGCGAGAAAGCGGGGTAGACGTCGGCGAGTTCGGTCTCGCCTTTTGCCCGGAACGCACCGCAAGCGGGCGGGCGCTCGAAGATATCCAGGGAGCGTACCCCAAGGTCGTCGGCGGTATCGACGCCGAGAGCACCCGCGTTGCCCAACTCATCTACGAGGAGATCAACGCGAAGGGGACGATTCCCGTCTCGGATACGACGACGGCGGAGGCGGTCAAAGTGTTCGAGGGCGTCTACCGGGACGTCAACATCGCGCTGGCGAACGAACTCGCCCAGATGACTGACGAACTGGGGATCGACGTCCGCGAGGCGATCAGCGTCGCCAACACCCAGCCCTATTGTGACATCCACGATCCGAGCCCCGGCGTCGGCGGTCACTGCATACCGTACTACCCGTACTTCCTCATCGAGGGGCTGGAGACCGACAATCGCCTGCTGAAGACGGCACGAGAGATCAACGACGAGATGCCCGCTTTTACCATCAGAAAGCTTGCCGAGGAGCTGGCGAGCGTCGGGAAGAACGTCGCGGACGCCCGCGTCGCAGTCCTCGGATTGACCTACCGACCTGGCGTCGAGGAGATCCGTGCGAGTCCGGCGATTCCGATCACCCACAGACTCGACGACCTCGGTGCGGACGTCCTGACCATCGATCCGATGCTCGACGACACGAGCGAGTTCGGCGGCGGGCAGATCCCGCTGGAGACACTGTACGACCACGACCTCGACGCGGTCGTCCTCGCGACTCCCCACGAGGAGTTCGACGCAGTCGACTGGACTGACTTCGACCGCCCGCTGGTCGTCATTGACGGCCATGCATCGCTGGACCTCGCAGAGACTGAGCATCGGCGGTACGCCATCGGTACGGGTCGGCCACAATGATCGATGACCACCCCTTCGCACTCTGTCTGACTCACGACGTCGACCGGCCGTACAAGACCTATCAGTCGGCGTACTACGCTATTACCGAGCGAGATATCAGCCACCTGAAAAGCGCGCTCCCGGGGAAGAACCCTTACTGGCAGTTCAAGCGTATCATGGCTATCGAGGACTCACTGGGCGTCCGGTCGGCCTTTTATTTCCTCGACGAGCAGCACCTGCTACGTGATCGCCCTATCCGTGACTGGTTCGATCCCGAAAACTGGAATCGGTATATGGGTCGGTACTCGCTCGACGACCCCGAAATCGCAGACGTGATACACGACCTCGACGCAGGGGGTGGGAGGTCGGCCTTCACGGCTCCTACAAGTCCTACGACGACCGGGAACGACTCCGAGAGGAGAAAGCCCACATCGAATCAGTGCTCGGACAGGAGATAGTCGGCGGGCGACAGCATTACCTGAACCTCGAACTTCCTGAAACCTGGCGACATCACCGAGCGATCGGCCTCCAGTACGACACCAGCCTCGGTTCCAGCAGCACCTACGGGTTCCAGTACGGCGATTCGGTACAGCGCCCGTTCGATGACGAGTTCGTCGTCTTCCCGCTGACGATTATGGAGGTCGCGCTTCCGGATCCGGCAGAGCAGTTCGAGTACGCCTGGGAGGAGTGCAAGGCAGTGCTCGCGGAGGCGGAAGAACGCGGTGCTGTGATGACGATACTCTGGCATCCGCGCTACTTCAGTCGATGCGATTTCCCCGGGTTCGCAGCGCTCTACCGACGGATCATCGAGGAGGCTCTCGAACGAGGGGCCTGGGTCGGCGCGCCTGGCGACCTGTACGAACGGCTGGAACATCCGGACGCGAACGGATCAGGGACTCGGTCGGAGCAAGGGATCAACGCCGTCGGTCACAGCTACGAGTCGACGTAGGCGGTGCGTACCGACCAGCATGCAAGCGGCCGCATGGCCCGGTAGGAACGCGATAACAAAGGGCGGTAGAAGACCATCATACACAGAACGACCAGCATGAGAATCGAGGATATTGCTCTCGACGACTGGAGTCGTGCCCTGCCTGATCGAGGGATCGAAGTATTTCACACGCCGAGTGCGCTGTCCGTGCTCGACGATCACGCCCCCGGCGAACTACGACTCTACGCCGGGTTCAAGGGCGAACAGCCGGTCGGACTGTTTCCAGTTATCGTCCAGAACCGGTCGGTCGGCACCGCCGTCTTCTCGCCACCGCCAGGGATGGGGATCCCCGTCTCGGACCGATCGTCATGCCGACAAGCCCGAAACAGCGCAAGCGCGAGCGCGTCAACCGGAAGTTCACCGAAGCCGTGCTCGACGAAATCGGAGTCGACGACTCCCTGACGCTGTTCCGATCCATCTGTACCGCCGCCTACACCGACCCGCGCCCCTACCGGTGGGCCGACATGGACGTCGAGACGAAGTTCACCTACCTGCTCGACCTCGACGACCGGTCGCCCGACGACGTACTGAAGTCGTTCAGCAAGAGTCTCCGCCGGGAGATCGGCGATGGTGAAGAGCTAGATATCCGGATCGAACGCGAGGGCGTCCAGGGAGCACGTACCGTGTACGACGCGACGAAACGCCGGTACGAGGAGCAGGATCGGACGTTTCCGCTTACCTGGCCGTACGTCCGTGACCTCGTAACGAGGCTCGACGATCGCTCGCGCGTGTACGTCGCCCGAACGCCCGAGGGGCGGTTTCTCAGCGGGATCACCGTACTCTACTCGAACGACGCGGGCTACTTCTGGCAGGGCGGGACTCGTGCGACCCACGAGAACGTCAGCATCAATAGCCTCCTCCACTGGCACGTGATCCGGGACATTATCGAGGATCCACCGATAGAGTCGGTGACGGGCTACGACCTGATGGGGGCGAACACCGAGCGACTCTGTCAGTACAAAAGCAAGTTTGCCGCGGAGTTGGTACCGTACTACGTCACCGAGTCCTCGGGTCCGGGGATGGAAGTCGCGAAACGGGCCTATCAGATGGTGGCACGATGAGTCGGCAGGCAGTCGATGAGGGAGGTACGGTCACTGCTCCTGAGACGGGACCGGACGCCAGTCCGCAGACCGACGTCGACATATCGGTTTTAAATCTAGTGACGAACGACGAAGCGCGGTTTTTCAAACAGCAGGTTTCGATACTCGAGGAGTTCGGCATCTCCTGTACTACAGTCTCGGTGCCCGAAGACCGGGTCGTCGACGGCGACATCCGCGGTCGGTCGATCGTGCAGTATCTGGAGTTCCTGCCCCGGGCCATCGGAGCGTCGTTCGGCGACTACGATCTGGTCCACGCCAACTACGGACTCACTGCGCCGGCGGCAGTCCTGCAACCGAACCTTCCTGTCGTCGTCTCGCTCTGGGGGTCGGATCTGTTCGGCAGGTACGGCCCGGTGAGCAAACTCTGTGCCCGGCTTGCCGACGATGTCGTCGTCATGTCCGACGGGATGGCCGCGGAACTGGGAACCGAGGCCCACGTGATCCCGCATGGGATCGATCTCGATCGGTTCCAGCCGACTGATCAGCGCGAGGCCCAGGCGGACCTTGGCTGGGACAACGGTCGCAACCACGTCCTCTTCCCGTACGCGAGAGGAAGTCAGTCAAGAACGCTCCGCTGGCCGAGCGCGTCGTCGAGGCGGCCCGGGACCGACTCGACGGGCCGGTCGAACTCCACTTCGTGACCGGTGTCCCTCACAGGCGGATGTCGGTGTACATGAACGCCGCCGACGCGCTTTTGTTGACCTCGGATCGCGAGGGGTCGCCCAACTCGGTCAAGGAGGCGATGGCCTGCAATCTGCCGGTGGTCTCGACGGACGTCGGTGACGTTCGCGAGCGCCTGCGCGGAGTCCACCACTCCTTCGTCGCGCAGGACGACGCCGAACTCGTCGACTGTCTGGTCTCCGTCCTCGACGCCGACCGCGAATCCAACGGCAGAGCGGTCGTCGCCGAGATACGTATCGAGCGAATGGCCGAACGACTGCTACGCGTGTATCGAGAGGTCCTCGACGAGTAAGCACCAATGTCTACCACATCGACACAGACTGACCAGGCGGGAAGACGCGCTCGAAAGCTACTGCTATTGGTCGGTTTTCTCGCCCTGACAGCGGGCGTGCTGGTGGCGCGGACCAACCCTGCCAACGGCTACGAGGTTTCCTTCTATCAGGGGACACCGCTACTGACCTGGGTGGGCCTCGGTCTCGCAGGCGTGCTCGGAATCGGGGTCGGCTTCAATTCGGCGGGGGAGCGACGGATCCGCCAGGGCTCGATGCTGCTGACCGCATCGGCGGTGCTCTCGGTGATCGGACTTCCCATACTCCGGAGCTTTCACTTCTACGGACCGGGCGACTCGTTGAGTCATCTGGGCTGGGTCCGGATGTTCGAGGCCGGCAATCTGCATCCTGCGAGTATGCGGTATCCCGGGGTCCACTCAGTCGCGACGATACTCGCCGAAGGCGGTGCGCTTGCGGATACCCACGCGGTGATGCTGACAGTCGTCGTGTTCTTCGGCCTGTTCTTGCTGTTCGTCCCCCTCTGTGTGGGTTCTATCACCAACTCCGGGCCAGCCATGCTCGTCGGTCTGCTTTCGGGACTGCTGTTGTTGCCGATCAACAACCTCGGAACGCACACCACTGCGCACCCGACTACGCAGACGATCTTGTTCCTCCCGGTCGTCCTCTACTTGCTGTTTGGATATCTCCGTGATAGCGGTGACCGATATCCGATCGGCTCGGTATCCGCGGTTGGACTCCTGCTTGGCATGTCGACAATAGCGACCATACTGTTGCACCCACAACAGGCACTGGTTTTGCTCGGGGCGTTCCTGCTCATTACGCTACTTCAGTACGGCTACATGACGTTTCGCGACACGGACCACCCGATCAACGGGCATCGTAGACTGTACGACCAGACGGCACTTTTCACGCTGGTGTACCTGTTGTGGGTCCCACGACTCGAACGGATCCGCATCGCAATCGTCGACATCGTGACCAGCCTGCTCTCTGGCGGGTCAGTGGGATCGGGAGTCGCTGGCCGGAGCGTCTCGCTGGCCGTCCTCGGCGGCACTCTCCAGGAAGTGTTCGTGAAACTGTTCGGCATCAGTCTCGTCTACCTGATCTTCGCGGGCATCCTCGTCCTCGCTCTGCTTCTCGGGGCCACAGACCGGATCGGCCCGGACGGTCGGGGATTCGTTCAGTACATGATCGCTACGTTGATCGTTGCAGGATTCTTTTTCGCCGTATTTTTCGTCGCTGCGGCCTCCGATCAGTACTTCCGGTACTTCGGATTTGCGATGGTGATCGTCACGATCCTGGGGGCTGCCGCGGTCACAGTCGGAATCGACCGCATCGACGATCTCGGCGCGAAACCGGTGGTATCGTCAGCTATCGGGTTGTTGTTCGTGATCTTCCTCGTCATGCAGTTGCTCGCCTTTCACCCGTCTCCGTATATGTATCAGCCGAGCAATCAGATCACCGAACAACAGATGAGCGGATACGAGACGGCGTTCGAGGACCGCGACGAGGAGATCGTGTTTGCCGGGATCCGCTCCGGCCCGCGGCGGTACGTCAATGCCTACTACGGCACCGGATCGGAAGCTTCCAACGAGTTCCCCGGCAGTCGTGCGGAGATCAGCGAAGAGGACTTTAATGGCGATCTGGCTGCGGCTTACGACAGACGCATCTACGTGCCTGCTACGACTGCGGACTACGACCGAGAGGTCAGACTCTTCGACGAACTACGGTACACGGAGCAGGGGTTCCAGCAGCTAGAACAGAGCACCGAGATCGATCGTGTCCAGTCCAATGGTGAGTTCCGGTTGTACCTGATCGATCCCGACGAGTGAGGATCGAGCGTCGCCGAGCGCCATCGATTCTGCCGTTTTTCCTGTAGATGATAGCGCCGTCAGCGGCGCGTCGACCCATCGCTCGTATCCGGCAGGGCGCGTAGCGGCACCATAACAAACCGCAACTACTGTGTGCTGTGTCGTATGAATAGTGCGACGACACCGGGAGGGGTGCCCGCCTGATGACAGGGAGCAACACCGATAGTCCACCGATCACCGACAAAACGGTCCTCGTTACCGGCGGGGCGGGGTTCATCGGCAGCCACATCGCAGAGGCGCTGGTGGCGGACAACGACCTTCGCGTGCTAGATGATCTCTCGTCGGGACGACGCGAACAGGTCCCGGAGGATGCCGAACTCGTCCAGGGCGACCTGCGCGACGAGTCGGCACTGGATTGGGCGACCGCGGACGTCGACGTGATCTTCCATCAGGCAGGGCTCGTGAGCGTCGATCGTTCGGTCGACGATCCGGTACGAAGCCACCGAACGAACGCGACCGCGACGGTCGAGTTGCTCGAACGGGCACGCAGGGAGGACGCAGAATCGTCGTCGCCTCTGGCTGTGCGATCTACGGCGACCCGGAGCGGACCCCGGTACCGGAAGACGCGGCGAAGAGGCCGAAATCACCGTACGCCATCGACAAGCTGCACTCGACCAGTACACCCGAGCGTTCGCGGATCTGTACGACCTCGATGCCGTCCCGCTCCGATACTTCAACGTCTACGGACCGGGCCAGACTGCCGGCGAGTACAGCGGGGTCATCAGCGCCTTCATCGAACAGGCCGGGGCCGGCGAACCGATCACGGTCCATGGCGACGGCGAACAGACCCGAGATTTCGTTCACGTCTCGGACGTCGTCGACGCCAACCTCGCGGCGGCGACGACCGATCACACCGGCCGTGCGTACAACATCGGTACGGGGACGAGCACGTCGATCCGTGAACTCGCCGAACTGATCCGTCGCACTGTCGGATCGGAGTCGGAGGTCGTCCACACGGACGCCCGACCCGGGGACGTCCGGCGTAGCGAGGCGGCGCTCGCACGTGCTCGTGAGGACCTCGACTACGAACCGACGGTTCCGCTCGACGAGGGGATTGCTGCCCTCATCGCGGAATCACGTACCTGATCTGGGCTCTCCATCGGACGTTTTACCCGGAGACCGTTCAAAAAATAATGCCGGATCGGAGGGGACCAACCAACCCCCGCCCGAATGAACGGCGTAGGTAGCTATTGTTATTCCCATTTTACCGTAGGTAAGGTTACTCTACTGGCCGAGACGGATCAGTCGAACTCGCGAACTTCGAGCTCTTCGTTTTCCTCCATATCGAAGATCATCGCCAGGATCAGCATCAGCGTGCCAATGAGGAGGACCGAAAGCGAACTCTTGTGGTCGTCGCTCTTTCCCACTACTGCGCTGACCCTGTTCCGGACGGCTCTGAGAACCCCGACGAAAGACGCCACTGCGCCGATGCCGTAGAGAAACACCAGCGGGTGAAAGTCACGAACCAGATACTTCACGCGGAGTCGCCACAGGAAATTCGAGAGCAACATGAGGGAGACTCTCGGGATGTACTGCGGGTACGAGATGTGGCTTTCCTCGTCGGCGTACCGGCTAGGAATCGCGACCTCCGCCACCCGTAGCTCGGCGGCGTTTAGCTTGACGAGCAGGTCATTGCAGTAGCCGTAGTATTCGTACATGTCATCGATATCGACGGTCTCCAGGGTGTGCAGGGAGATCGCAGTGTAGCCGTTCTGCGGGTCGCCGAGTTTCCAGTAGCCGCTTGCGATCTTCGTCAGAAGCGAGAGGATCGAATTACCGAATAGTCGGAACGTCGGCATCTCTTCGTGGTGCTTGGCCTTGATCAATCGATTCCCTTTGGCGTACTCCGCTCGCCCCTCGACGATCGGGTCGAGTAGCCGGTCGAGGACGGTGGGATCCATCTGGCCATCGCCGCCGACGACTGTCGTAATCTCGATCCCATCCGACAGGGCGTGCTGATAGCCCGTCTTGATCGCACCGCCGACGCCGCGGTTCCGGTCGTGACGGATCGGGACGATACGCCTATCGAACTGGGCCCCGCCGTCTGCGATCTGCTCCGAGCCGACTTTTTGCTTGTTCGCATGGGCCTGTATCTCCTGCCAGGTCCCGTCCGTCGAGCAATCATCGACGGCGTACACGCGGTCTACGTACTCCGGTAGCGTGTCGAGAACCTCGCCGACGAAGCCCTCCTCGTTGTAGGCAGGGACGACGACGCCGATGCTATGATTGCGGTACATAGTAGGAACCAGAAGTTCGTACGCGAGCGATTCGTTGCACTGTATAATCGTTGACACGGCACCGATTCATTGTTATAAAGAGCTTGTTTTGCCCGCTGTCAGTCGACTCATGGCGGAGATTGTTCACCTCTCAGTTCCCGTGTGATCACCGGTAGAAGCGGTGCTATCGACCGGTTCGACCACTCACACTGCAAAGAAGCACGATCTTACGAAACACAAGCAGTGGTATAACAAAGTCGGCAAACGGGGAACAGGTCGTAACGCCCGACAAATGGACGACTCTACGTCAGACATTTCGAGAACCGCTCTGGTCCTGCTCGTCTGCATCGCCTGTGTCACCGCACTCGCGCCTCCGTCGACAGTGGGGGCGCCAAACGACGGTGAGCAGACCTACGTCATCACACAGGGAGACCAGGAGATAGAAATCGTTCCGGTCGGCAACGGGACCCAGACGGTCGAAGAGTTCTACGACTACCGAACACCCGAGACACACGACCCTCCGGACTACCTCTACAGTTCGTACGGAACGACCGAGTATCAGGAGGACGACACCAGTGTCCTCATGCTCTACGAGGGGAGCGACGGACTAAGCCTCATACTCCTTCACGACAAGCTAGAGGGCGACACGCGCGGTGGATCGATTACCATGCAGATCGATGGCCTGCCGGAAGAGGGCGAGTGGGTCATCGAGGATGACACCTACACCGACTACGGCGGCCCGCTCGACAGCTTCGATCACGATGGAACGTCAAGTCGGATTACCTGGATCTGGTCGGAGGGCAGAAGCGATGGCGGCGCGTTCAACGGCGGTCTCGACGGCGAGGACTGGGAGATAACGATCGAGCCATACTTTAACGAGAATGCGGACTACCGGTACGAGGATCCAGTGGGCTACGACGGACAGGTGGACGACTGGAAAGTGATTTCGGGAGACGGTGAGTCCTTCACGAGCACGTCGCTACAGAGTATAGACGAGCCGATAACGATCACGTCGGGGGGACCCCTGAGATGTCGATATCGGGCCTCTCTACGACTCCATCCTCGGCTGGACCCGGGGAAACGGTCGAGCTGAGGGCCGATGTCGCAAACGCCGGAGATGCGTCAGGGACGTTCGATATCGAGTTCACATCGGCGGGTGAGGTGATCGATACGCAGTCGGTCACATTGGACGGCGGAGAGAGCGAACATCTGGCCACGGAACTGACGTTCGACGAACCGGGAAGGTACGACGTCGGCGTCAACGGATCGACCACATCAGTTGTGGTGATCGAGGAGCCATCGGAGGTGAGCGGTGAAAACGGGACCAGTGGAAACGAAACCGGTGAAAACGGCGGCGAAACGGACACGCAGGGGCCACCTGCGACGATGGTCTCTCCGGGTTCGGCGTCCTCGCTGCGCTCCTTGCTCTCGTGGCGACGCTGCCATCGGGTGGGCGCGGCGAACCGAGTGATCCTCAGCGCGACGACGGCGTACCCTCCTTTCTACGATCCGATCCCCGGCACCAGCCGAAACTAATCCGAGAGACGGGGGCCCGACTCTCGCCGGCCGGAAGCACTCCGAGAGGCAGTCAATCCGACGAAGACCTGCCCAGCGTCGCGACGTGATGTGTCCCGACGGCAGGGTCGGTCGACGGATCCAGCGAATCCCTGCTGTCGAGGACGACCAGCGGTGACTCGAACGCCGCCCAGTCGAACTCGTCGAACGCGTCGTGGTCGGTCACCAGGACGACGCCGTCCAGATCCATCTCCTGGACGTGATCCAGCCCCGCAAGGTAAATATCGTCGAACTCCGGAGCCTCATCGACATGCGGGTCGACGCCGACCACAGTTGCGCCGAAGCCAGAGAGCGTCTTTGCCAGTTCGATCGCGGGCGATTTGCGGGTTTCGGCCACGTTCGGGTGATGGGTGAGTCCGAGCAGTAACACTACTGCATCCTCGATGTGGGTATTCGCCGACGCGAACTCCCGGACCAGCGTTCCTGCGAGATGTTCCGGCATCGACTCGTTGACACTCCGTGCGGATTCGAGCAGCGGCGTCGGTGACGCGTATTCGTTGATGAGGTAGTAGGGGTAGTCCGGTAGTACGTGTCCGCCGGTACCGGGCCTCGGTTCGGGGACGTGACAGTCCGACCGCGTATTCGCCGCCTCGATGGCCTGCCTGACGTCCGTCCCGAGTTCGTCGGCGAGGCGTGCGAGTTCGTTCGCCAGACTGACCGTGACGTCCCGATAGACGCTCCCGACGATCCGGGCACACTCGGCGACAGTGCTGGTCTCGACCGTCTCCACGCCGGAGATACGGAGTTCGTCGTACACCAGTTCGGCCGCGCGGGTGCTTTCCGGGTCGACCCCGCCGACGATTTTTGGGTAGCCCCCGCGCATGTCCCGGAGCGATCGGCCTGGACTTGCACGAGTCGGACAGGCCGCGACGCCGAATTCGCCGGCATCGAGGCCGCTCCCCGCCATCAGTATCGGCTTGACGACGTCTTTGCAGGTACCCGGCGGAACCACCGATTCGACGAGTACCAGATCGTTGCGATCCAACCCGCGTGCGATATCCCGGAGTAGCGTTCTGAGTACGGAAAAGTCCGGTGCGCCGTCGGTACGAACGCCGGTCTCCGTCGCGACGACGTGGACAGTCGCTTCGTTCCCGGCCGCAGTCGTCTCGGTCGTCGCGGAAAGCGCCCCCGCCTGAGTCGCCGTCCGTACGAGCGACGGGAGTCTGGGTTCGTCCTCGATTGGACAGTCGCCGTCCTCGATCCGCGCGACGCGCTCTGCGTCCTCGCCGACGCCGAGGACGCTGCCGGTCGTGCCCGCGTAGACCAGCGAGAGCGGGAGGCCAAGCCGCCCCAGGCCGTACACAGCCACTGGAACGTCGCCGCTTTGCAGTGCGGCGCGTTGCTCCTGCGGCGTCGCCTCACTGCGATACAACCGAGACCGCTGTGCCTCTCGAAGCGTTTTGGACATTGCTACTGAACGACCCGTGTTTTTTCCAGCGCAGCGTTTTCTATCTCCCTGGCCACAGCGAGCGCTTCGAGTCCCTCCTCGCCGCTGACGACGGGCCTGGTTCCCTCGCGAATGCTCTCGGCAAACGCAGCGAGTTCCTTTTTCAGCGGTTCACCGTTTTCGATGGTCGGGTGTTCGACGATGTTCTCGTGTCGGTACCGGAGGTCGCCGTTCTCCTCGATATACTCCGGAACCGAATGGCGGTGAATCTGAACCGATCGGGAGATGTAATCGATGTGGACCTGACACTCCCGGGCCGTGATAGTCAGTTCGCGCACCTTCCGCTGGGTGATCCGACTGGCCGTAAGCGTCCCCAGAACGTCGCCGAACTCGACCGTCGCGGTGACGTACTGGTCGTCGGCAGTGGCGTTCGCATCGAGCACTGTTGCCTCACTTCCCAGCAAAGAGAGGAGAATGTCGATGTCGTGGATCATCAGATCGAGCACTGGACTGGTCCCTATCTCCCGGTCGAGCGGCGGACCGAGACGTTTGGCGTCGACCGAGAGCACCTCCAGTTCAGGGACGATATCGGTGAGGGCTCTGATCGCCGGATTGAACCGCTCGACGTGACCCACCTGTAAGACGAGGTTGCGCTCGTCGGCGAAGTCGATCAGCGCCTCACCCTCGCTTGCTGAGTCTACCAGCGGCTTCTCGATGAGAACGTGGACGTCCTTTCGGAGCGCCTCGAGCGCAATCTGGTAGTGATACTCGGTCGGAACGGCAATGGAGACGGCATCGACGCGGTCGAGTAGCTTCTCCATCGAGAGTGCCGTCGTTTCGTAGTCCGATGCGACTGTCGTCGCGGCGTCCATGTCGGCGTCCGCGACGCCTGCCAGTGTCGTGGCCTGAAGTTCTTGATAGACGCGAACATGATGGCGTCCCATGTTGCCGACACCGATCACGCCGACGTCGATAGTGTTCCCGTTCATAGCTGTGTGGTAGTTGTTGTGAAGTTCGTTAGTCGTAGTACGATTGGACGACGGTGGTGATCGATCGCACGTCGTCGGTCGAGAGTTCGGGGTGAACCGGCAGAGAGAGCACCTCCTCTGCCGCCCGTTCCGCTACCGGCGCGTCGACGCTGACGTGGTCGTACGCCGGTTGCCTGTGGATCGGCGTCGGGTAATAGACGCCAGCACCGATCCCGGCGTCGTCGAGATAGGCTTTCAGCCCGTCCCGATCTCTGCAGCGGATCGTGTACTGGTGATACGCATGCCGAGAGTAGGTCGGCTCGCTCGGAGTCGTAACGGCAGGCTGGCTACGGAGCCGTTCCGTCAACATCTGGGCGTTCTGCCGCCGGGTGGCGACATACTCCGGAAGCTTTTCGAGTTGGACCAGCCCAATTGCGGCCCCGATGCTCGTCATTCGGAAGTTGTGGCCGAGTTCCACGTGTTCGTAGGTGCCGCTTCGCCCGTGATTGACGAACTGTTCGGCCCGATTGGCCACTTCCGGTCGGTCCGTCGTAATCATCCCTCCCTCGCCCGTCGTCATGTTCTTGGTCGGGTAAAACGAGAAGCAGGCCGCGTCGCCGAACGCGCCGACACGCTCTCCTTCGTAGGTGGCTCCGTGTGCCTGTGCGGCGTCCTCGACTAGCTGAAGGTCGTACGTATCAGCAAGTTTGGCGAGGGGTCCGACGTTCGCGGGCAGGCCGTACAGGTGGACAGCGAGGATTGCGTCGATGGTGTCGCCTTCCTCCGCGAGCAGTCTTGCGACCGCGTGTGGATCGAGGTTGTACGTCTCGGGATCGATGTCCGCAAACACCGGCTCGGCCCCGGCCAGGCGGATCGCGTTCGCGCTCGCGACGAACGAAAACGGCGTTGTGACGACCCGGTCGCCCGGTCCGATCCCCAGCGCCTCGAACGCCGCATGCAACGCCGTCGTGCCGTTTGAGGTTGCGACGGCATGGCCGGCGTCGCAGTAGTCGGCGAACTCCGACTCGAACTGCCGGACGGTCGGTCCGTCGGCAATCATTCCGCTGTCGATGATCTCGGCGACCCGTCTGATCTCCTCGTCGCCGAGGTCCGGGTTCGCTATCGGAATCGACGACATTACGCTACCTCGTCGGCTTCGGTCGGTTGGAGGGCTCTGATCGGCGGTTTTCTGCCCGCCGTATCCGTATTGGGACGACTGGGCGGATTCGATACAGACCGTCCGGAGAATTGTATGGTGCTCTGCAACATGATTAGTCCGATGTCGGGAACTACAACCTCCTTGCTGATCTGCTATCTTTGTTATAGACGGGTTGTACGCCGAGTAGTACCCGTATTCTCTGATGCTTGTCGCCAGAGGGGTATCGGAGGCGGCACCCGTCAGCACGGCATCGGTCAGAATCTGACGCCAGACGGATCAAAGAGTCCATATTCTCGCTCTCTTCATTTAGTCAGTCTGTAACAAAGTAACGATTAGGTGACCTGCTATTGTAGAGGGGCAAAAGCGCATGCGGGGGAAGTGACCAGTATGAGACGAAACTAATGTCCACATCCGACCAAGATCAACTATCACAAGACGTAGTGTTTGATCTGCTGAGCAGTCCACGACGTCGGTTCGTGCTGTACTATCTCAACCAGATCGACGAAGAGGTAACGATCGGGGAGCTCGCCGACGAGGTCGCCGCCTGGGAGAACGAAGTCGATGTCGAGGATCTGTCGAGCCAGCAGCGAAAACGTGTCTACGTGTCGTTGTACCAGACCCACGTCCCGAAGATGGACGACGCGGGGATCGTCGAATACGACTCCGATTCCGGTGTCGTTTCGCTATCAGATCAGGCAGTCGATATCAGTGCCTATCTGTCACGGGAGGAGGAGCGACGGCCGTGGCAACAGTACTATCTTGCTATCGCGATCGTCGGCGGTCTTTTTTACGGTGCTGTTGCGCTCGGACTTATTGGGGTGGTCTCGCAGTTCGTCGCCGGTCTCCTTATTATCGTCGCGTTTGCTGTCACCGCCATCGGTCATCTGATCACGACACAGCGGCGTAGCGACGAATTCTCCTCCGAACTGATCGACAAACGAGAACCCTGATCAGACTGATCGACGGTCTGGCCCCGCTCGTCTCTCCCCGACACACTGCAACTGTTTTCATGTCCCACCCTTCTACGAGAGGGTCCTGCACACTGGACACGCTAGCCGTATCTTCTGATGGACGAAGAAAACGGAACGCAGGAAGTTAGACGCTTTCGACAGTGATCCAGAGGTGGTCATCGGCCGTCTCAGGGCCAGGGTCTTCGGGTGGATCACCCTCGTAGAGGTAGTAGTTCAGGCGGATATTCTCGCCAGTCATCGGCGGAGAGATCGAATGTTCCTGCGTGGCCCGTTCTCCGGGATCGGCGGACAACTGTAGTTGTGCGATCTCTGCCTCGTCGATGACCCCGAGTCCGTCACCGGTTTCTTCGACTTGCTGGGCCTCGATGACCACCGTGTAGGTCGACGGTTCGGCATCGTCGTTAGTGATGGCCACTGTCATTTCGACGCTGTCATCGGCTGGAATCGTCTCCGGGTAGCCTGCCTGGACCAGCTCTCCGTCGTCGGTTTGGGTGAGCAACTGGACCTCGGTCGTCGATTGATCGGGCTGTGGTGCGGCGAGTCCGTACGCAACCGTCCCCAGTGCGAGTACGATGGTTACCAGGAGTACGACGTTGAGAACGCCGTCGATCGGGCTGTCTTCAGGAATCAGCTCCGAAAGGCTCTCTGCACCTGCAATGCCGGGGTATCGGAACCGGTCGTCAGCCGGGATGGTGGCTCGTCTCGCAAGCGCTCCGAGCATCATGATGATTGTGAACCCCCCGACCGAGACGAGCACTGCGGGGGTTGAAAAGTCCCACCGAGTCGTAGCAAGCACCAGTGCAAACAGCGGGAGGAGCACGATACTCATCGCTACAGACAGTGCGAGGCGCTCGTACCATCCCGGCGAACCGGTATCCAGCAATCCGATTCCTGATCTTTCGTCGGGTGTGGGTGTCTCCGACCGGTCGGGCCGCGCTGGAAACACGACCGAGACGAGAGCGTACCCTGGCAACAGGAGTAGAACCGGCAGTGCGAGCAGCGTCCGAAGGAAGCCGGATAGTCCGACGAAGTAGAACAGCGCTCCGACGATTGCCACGTAACCGATCGCTGCCGCCGCGTCCACAGCTCCTGGTCCGATTAGCCGCTGGAACTGTTGGAGGGACTCCCCTCGAAATCCTCGCTCATCGCTGATCAGAAGGTCGACGGCTGTGTTGGTTTGCACTCCGATATCGCCACTCTGCCGAACCGGACTGTGCTAGCCACATTCTTCGTTCGTCTACGGTGGTAGCGACGCCGGTGTTTTGTTATACTGCTCCTATGAGGCTCTGAATCGTCCTTCTGGCTCCATCGTCCGTACCTCTATTGTTACGAACTTTTCTGATTTCAGAGATCCGGTGTGGATCACGATACGAGTACACGTGTGTCGATATACAGTTTCGACCTCCCCAAATCGGACTGCACTCGGAGATGTTTCATCTCGACGAGTTACCGTCCTCGCTCGAGAGTCAGTCTAATCACTGTGTTTGCATACGATCCCACCGTCTGTAGCCCCATCGTTCGATCCGTTCGGCCGGATAGTATACAATGGCAAACGTCGAAACGAATTGAAATCACCAAATAGATGCTGATGGTAATCGTCTAATACCGTTGAGTGAACATCAACTAGGAATTATAATATCTGTATAAAGATAGCTAAAGTTGAGTATTATTAGCATACTACTACGATACAGATAGTCGGTGTAGTTTTACGTAGCTTAAAGTATGATATATTGGGGAATTCAGTTTTGACGATGGACATGTATTAAGCCGCTTGCCGCATAGCAAGAGATAGCTAGATAGATTCAATTATGAACGACGAATGGGACGAGATCGGATTCGTTATCAGTTCGCGGTATCGTGTCGAAGTACTCCGGAGACTGTCAGAAGGCCCAGCGACGCCGACACAGATAGCTAGCGATTCTGGGGCCGGGATCGCACACATTTCACGAGCATTAAGCAGTCTGCGCGAGCGGGAACTCGTGGACCTACTCGTGTCGGAGGACCGAAAAAAGGGGCGCGTCTACGGCATCACGGATGCGGGCGAGGAAATCTGGGAACAGATCCAGGCGGAAAACATGGTCGAGTAACTGACCGGCTCTGGAACGTGTCCGCGACTGTCTTAGCAGCGGCGACCTCCAGCGCCACGTCGTCCATCGGTCGCCACTCCAGCAAACACTCCGTGTGAGCGCCATCACGGTCCCCGGGACAGTCAGCAGTGATTTTCCGTCTACTCTCGTCCCGTTCGTCCTCTGCGCTCTGTCATTGGCCAGCGACCCAGGGCAGAGGGCCGTACCTGCTTGGGAAGGAACACATCGAATATACAGACCGATCGGCGACGAACGGCGAGAGGAGTCCGTCGAGACGTTCACCGCCGGCGACTGACAGTATAGTCTCGTCCTCTTGGTGGAGGTCATCGGCAATCCTGCTCACGACAGCCGTCGTCTCGCTTTCCGGCGCGGTCGGAGTAGATATCGATTCAATCGGCTGAGACCGCTGATGATGGTCTGCTGTGGCGCTTCAATGAGGATTAGTTCCACAAGCACGGCACTCCGGGCACGTCGGTGACACTTGCGCGACGTCGAACCGCTGTTCTACACCTGCGGCTCGACGATTTTCGGGCCTGCTGTAGCGGATCGGTGCCGGTATGTGCTACGCTGTAGAGCCATGGCAGCTACTGGTGGGCAGCGAGCACACACTCGGAGGGCGTCTAATCGTCGTCCTTGTCGTCGTCGTCCGGAGCCAGCATCTCGGGGTCCCGTTCGTATTTCGGCGTTTCCGCGAACTCTGCAATACGCTTTCGTTCACTGTCGGATAGCCACTTCGGCATGAGAAATAAGTTCAGGTTAGGCGTATATACATCTGACGGCAAATGTAATATACACTATATTTCTGGCCGACATAGTACGGTGTCAGTGGTGTCGTGACAGTGACACTGTCTGTCGGTTTTCCGACTTTGACGGATATTATAGTGGTTCGATTTGGGTGCAATTCGCGGCGAAACTGGTCAAATCTCTCCTCGTCCAGCTCTGACAGGATGAGACATCATAGTACTCGGGTCCTACCGGTTTTATGGGGTTGTTCAACCCGCTGGCCGGTTTGATGATCCTGAAGTAAGCAGAATCTTCTAGTAGGTAACAGTTATCTACTACACAGAGAAACCGCCGCAGACCGCTGAGAAGAAAGTATTTACATTGCCGCTGACCTATACAAAATATCGTGACAACATCCGACGAGCGACTCCACGACATCGACTGCGGCTGCAAAGTCGGTCGCGTGCTGGAGGAGTACGACCTCACAGCGCTGAACGACGAACTGGTAGCGTACTGGACGGGGCGCGGTGAGGAGCGGTATAGTTTGCGAGAGCTTGCACAGTACGTCAACCGATCGATCCTCCGCGCGGCGATGGACGAGGCCGGTGTCGCGTACAAGGACGGCGAGATCGAGAACACCTATCGGCTCCTGACTGATGACGACGTGAGCAGCGGGATGCGTACGGAAACGCGGCGAGAACTCGAACACGGCTCCGTCCCAATCGAGCAGGTCGAACAGGATTTCGTGTCCCACCAGACCGTTCACAACCATCTGACCGACTGTCTCGATACGTCGATGGTCACGCCGGACGACGAAGAACGAATCGAGAACGCTCGCGACAAGATCCGCGCGTTACAGAACCGGACCGTAGCGGTGACCGACGACACTATCGAGCGCCTCGATCGGTCAGACGCGATCAATCTCGGCGAGTACGACGTGCTTGTCGACGTCTCCATCATCTGCAGTGACTGTGGCAACCAGTATACGGCCGGTGACCTGCTCGAGCGCGGGGGCTGTGAGTGTGAGAACGACTCCGAGTCAGGCGCAGAGAGTTAAACTGCGAGAGACCGGCTCCGGTCCGGACGACTGTTCAGCCCGACCGTTTACATCTGTACATGTGTAATCAGTACCGCCGTTCCGCGATCCGGACCGTAGAATAACGAACAAATAAATATGGAGAGCTACAAACGCTCTGACAATGGACTCAGGTACTAGTATGAACACCGAGGCCCTCCCCGATCAGGTTACCGTCCGAGCCGAGAATATCGGCGGTATCGACGAGACCTCTGTGACGCTTTACCGGGGAGTAACGGCACTCACCGGCCGGAATGCTACGAACCGAACCTCGCTCTTGCAGGCCATCATGGCGGCACTGGGAAGCGACGACATCTCGCTGAAGGCCGACGCCGACGCCGGGCGGGCCAGCCTGGAGTTCGATGATGAGGTCTACGAGCGGTCGCTCGAACGGAGCGGAGGCACCATCGTCACAGATGGCAATCCGTATCTGGAGGACAGCGAGATTGCCGATCTGTTCGCTTTCCTGCTGGAGTCGAACGAGGCGCGCCGCGCTGTGGCGCGCGGCGACGACCTGCGCGAACTCATCATGCGACCCGTCGACACGACGGCGATCCGCTCGGAGATAGAAGATCGGACGGCTGAGAAACGCAGACTCGACGAGCAGTTGGACGAACTCGACGACCTTGCGGTGAAGCTCCCGGGCCTCGAAGAGCAACGCACGCGACTGTCCAGCGAGATCGAGGAGCTGAGACGGAACTCACCGACATCGAGGCGAAGATCGACGAGGTCGACGCGGATGTCGAAACCTCGCGCACGGAGAAAGAGGAGCTCGAAACGAAACTCGACGAGCTTCAGTCGGTCCGGTCGGAGCTCGAACGGACGCGACGCCGGATCGATACCGAGCGAGAAAGTATCGAGGCGCTGAAATCGGAGCGCGAGGAACTCGAAGCGGAGCTCGAATCGCTTCCGGCCGACCGCGCTGCCGAGGTAGAGCGGCTACGCGCCGAGATCGAGACACTGGAGGGCCAAAAGGAGTCGTTAACGGCCGAGATCAGCCAGCTGCAGAGCACGATCCAGTTCAACGAGGAACGGCTGGAAGAGGCCACCGAACTGGGTGTTGGGGACGCTTCCGGCGGCGACGTGACCGATCAGCTACTTTCGGACTCGGATTCGGTCGTCTGCTGGACCTGCGGCTCGGAGGTCGAGCGCAAGGAGATCGAACGAACTATCGAGCAGTTGCAGTCGAGCCGTCAGGAGAAGCTTCAGAAACGGTCTGAGCTGTCGAATCAGCTCAGAGAACGACGGAAAGAGGTCGACGAACTGGAATCGACGCGCTCGGAATCCGCCAACCTGGAACGTCGTATCGAGGAGGTCGGCGACGAGATAGCTGATCGGTCCGAGCGACTGGAGGATTACGAGGTCCAGCGTGAGGAACTGACCGACGCCGTCGAACAGCTCGAATCCGAGGTCGAAGAGCTGGAGTCCGAAACCTACGAGGAGGTGCTCGACTACCACAAAGAAGCCAACTCTATCGAGTTCCAGATCGAGCAAAAGGAGCGCGAACGCCGGGAGATCGAAGAGGAGATCGAGTCGATCGAATCCCGTCTCGACGAGCGTGAGCGCCTGGAAACGAGACGTGACGAAATCGCCGAGGAACTCACCGAACTCCGAACCCGCATCGACCGGATCGAAGAGGAAGCCGTCGAGGCGTTCAACGGCCACATGGAGAGCCTCCTCGACGTCCTGGAGTACGATAACCTCGATCGGATCTGGATCCAGCGTAGTGAGCGTGAGGTCCGCGAGGGCCGTCGGAAGGTCTCGAAGAGCACGTTCGATCTCAAGATCGTCAGAACGACGGACAGTGGGACTGCCTACGAGGACGACATCGATCACCTCAGCGAGAGCGAGCGGGAGGTGACCGGGCTCGTATTCGCACTGGCGGGCTATCTCGTCCACGAGGTGTACGAGACGGTCCCGTTCATGCTACTGGACTCACTGAGGCTATCGACTCCGACCGCATCGCCGATCTGGTCGCGTACTTCCGGGAGTACGCCCCGTATCTCGTCGTTGCGCTGCTGTACGAGGACGCCGCCGCGCTCGACGTCGAACACGAGCGCGTCACCGAGATCTAGGAACGCCCCTCGCAGCGTTCGCTCGAACCGCGCAATGTCGCAGTCGGATAGTGATTCATTTCCGTTTCCCGCCACTGGTGTAGATGATGACAAGACGTCAACCGAGGATGAGCCCGCAACTGGAGATCTGGACGCTCCACGTGGAGCGCTGAGCCGATGCGCTGGTCGTATCGCCACACCCTACTGGCGCTGTGTACGCTGGCCTTCTTTGTCACAATGACCGCTCGCCTCGCTATCAGCCCAGTCGTCCTGAACATCGTCGAGGCGTTCGACACGTCGAACGCGACGGTCGGCCTCGCCCTCTCGGGGATGTGGCTGGCGTACGCGCTCTCCCAGTTCCCGAGCGGCGTTCTCGGTGACCGCTTCGGGGAGCGCCGGATCATTCTCGCGGCGATCGGACTGACAGGTCTCGGGAGCGCATCGCTCGCGCTCTCGCCGTCGCTGCCCGCGTTCGTCCTGTTCGCGGTCTTTCTGGGTGCCGGGGCCGGACTACACTTTAGCGTTGCCGCGACCCTGTTGACAAAGAACTTCGAGAACACCGGTACTGCGCTGGGCCTGCACAACGTCGGCGCGCCGTTAGCTGGGTTGCTCGCTCCGATCGGTGCAGCGTCCGTCGGCGTCCGTCTGGGCTGGCGCTACGCGATTGCGCTCGGCGTTGTGGTTGCTCTCCCCGTCTTCGTGACGTTCGCCTGGCGCGTCCGGCCGACCGAACCGGAACGACCGGACCAGCCGATGGCCGAGCGGTTCGAACTGGGTCCACTCGTCGAGTTGCTGAGCCGCCGACCAATCGCGTTCACCGTTGGCGTTTCCGTGCTCTGTGCGTTCGTCTGGCAGGGGACGGCCTCGTTTCTCCCCTCGTTTCTCGTGGCCCACCACGGCGTCTCGCAGACTACGGCCGGTGGCCTGTTCTCGGCGTTTTTCGTCGTCAACGGCGTTACACAGCCGGTTGTCGGGCGGCTGGCCGACCGACTCAGCCGGGACCGAGTTCTCGTGTTCTGCGTGCTCGTCGGCGTGGTCGGCTATGGCGCATAGTCCCCAGCAGCTCTGCTCACACGCCATCCCGCAAGCTATCCAGGCAGTCACACCCGCCGGTCAGGGTAGATTGGGACGCCGCTCCTGGTCCCGACAACACCAGTTGTCCGGAAGTAAACAGGTCCTACTAAAGTAGTAACAACCGGTCGCGAGACGATCCGACTGCCGGCCGAGAAGCGCCCGTCCGTGATACCGTTCTGGTGGGCTGGTGGGGCTGGAACGCAGAGAGCGTGGTGAGCGTACCACGGCTCCGAGAACTCACTAGCCGTGACAGAGCAAACGGAAGCGGCGCTCAGGTCGACGGATTCGCCACAACGCCGCCCTCTCTGACTGCCGTGCGGTCACAGCACTCCATACAGCCCTGGACGTTATCCTGGTTGTCTCCGAAGACTCGAGCGAAATTACGCGTTACGAAGCCTCCACAGTTGTCACATCGTGGCATGGGTCGTCTGTTGTATTTCACCAATGTGGTATAGTTACTCGGCGTATACCGGGCTGTTACGTGGTTTATACTGTCGACTGAGAGTTCGGCCCCGTTCGATCTGAGGAAAAGAAAGCCCGTCTGCTCAGGACGGATTCCACCTATTTGACGGGTCTAGAAGCCGACGCTGTGCCCACTTGCCCAGTTCCGGGATATCCCCGAGATGTAGTAGCTTCATGATCGCTCCCTTGTCTCCGTCGTTCGCTTTGGCCAGTGTCTCGTCGTCGAGACGGTTCAGATCACGCATCAACGTGTCGTATCTGTCGTTCGCTGCGAGATACAGGACTTCGGTCATCAGCAGCCGCGACTTCATTTTCGGTGCAACTTTTTCGTGCCATAGTTTGTCGTACACTGAGAGTTGCTTCGCGGAGGTGTCTGGATCTTTAGGCGTGAGACAGTGATCGGCGGCGATTGCCGCCTTCCGCCCCGACTGCATACACTTGTTGATCCCTTCGCCCCACAGGGGATCGATGGTGGGCATGGTATCGCCGATTGCCATGAAACTGTCCGTACTCATCTCGCCCGGCATCTGGATATGTGCCGAACCGCGGAGGATGTCGCCGCCCTCGATCATGCTCGCGTTCTCGAACCGCGGATCGGTATCGAACCAGTGCTGCATATAGTCGTCGATCGTCATCCCGCTTTTCGACTTCTCGCGGTGGCGCTCGTTCTGGAGGTAGCAGACGCCGACCTTTGCGGTGTCCTCGCCGGTGTGGAATATCCACGAGTAGCCACCAGGTGCGATGTCGTGATCCAAACGGAGCATCATGGAGTCGTGTAGGTCGGCGTATCCGTCCTGTTCGAAGTCGATACCCTCCATGTGGTAGTCGATCCCGATCGCCTGGTTTTCGCGTTCCAGATTGCTCACGCCGAGTTCTGAGGCCAGCGGCGCGCTCGGACCCGTGGCGTCGACGATGATCTTCCCGTATACCTCTTCGCCACCATCGTACTTGACGCCGGCAATCTCCCCGTCCTGCATGATCGGTCCGGCGACGCGAGAGTCGAAACGGAACTCCGCCCCGTTCTCGCGTGCCTTCTCGACCAGCCAGCGCTTGAACGCGGCAAAGTCCATCACCGCACCGGAGATATTCCGCGTGAAGTGTTCGTTGGGGGACTCCAGCACGACAGTGTCGGTGTACTGTTGGACCACATCGTCGGGGACGCCGAACGCTGACATCATCGACGGGAACGTCCCGGCGGTTGACTTGTTACTCTGGCGGGGGAACTCCGCTTCTGGTTCCGTCTCAAGCACGAGAACGTCGTAGCCCCGTGCGGCGAGGTCCCGGGCACATTGCCCACCTGCTGGACCTGCACCAGCGACCACAACGTCGTACTCTGCTTCCATATTTTGACATCGGGTGTCCCGGTTATAAATACTTCGAGGTGACGACACCCGGCTTTAGTCGGGTGATACTGCCGTTATGTAGTGAAATGATCTCAGGCTCAGTTTCACGGTTGGAATATCTACACTTTCAAATATTTTAATGTTTTTTATTTTATAGATAGTTGTCGATATAGTACGATACTGTAAGTATATAGCCTGTACTATGCAAAAATCAGAACCAATTATAATTGCGGACGGGGTGGCGAGTGTCCGAAGAAAGACAACTCAGTCTTCCCGTTCGACCGGGAGTGCGCGCGCCGTCACCTCGGGAGGACTGCACCCCAGCATGTTCTACGACTCGGACTCACGGCTGTCAGATGGGCTCGGTACCAGCGGTGTGACCTCCCGGGCCGACCGCCGTCGACGGTACGCGGGAGTCCGGTGTACTGCTGTTCCGGGCGGGAATGGCGTGTTCACGCGATACCCAGCCCACCCAGAATCAATCGGACACCGATCACGGTCAGGAGGAGAGAACCAGTGTCCGCCGAAGTCGCTGGCTGATCCGGTCACGGAGGCGCTTTCCGATTCCGACGCCGGCTACAGCCGGCACGGTCGCACCGATCGAGGCGATGAAGACGATACTATCGGGGTAGAGGCCGAGCGCTCCGGCCGCGATGACTCTGACGCCGTTGAGGCCCAGAAACACCATCGCCGTGACGCCGATAAACAGTCCGTGTGAGAGGTTACAGCTCTTGAGATAGGCGACGAGTTGGACGCCGACGTTCGTCGCGCCGAAGACGACGCCTGAAACGGCACCGACCGCAACCATTCCCGCCGAAGACTCGACGAAACACGCTTCCTTGGCGCGTTCGAGCGTCGGAAGCCGGACCGTTTCCTGTACGCTGGCGACGAACGCCAGGGAAATGAGGCCGAGGCCGACCCGCAACGGCGCATCGGGAATCACGTCGAGAACGACTAACCCGGCCAGCATCCCGACCAGTGCGGCGATCAACAACGGTGCGAACCGACGCCCACAGGTCCGGAGCTGATCGCCGGATAGCTCGCCGATCAGCGAGAGGTTCACCCCCAGTATCGGAACGATCATGAACACGACTGCGGTGGCCGGATCGACCACCGTCGCGAGCGCCATCGTCGCCACCACCGCGAAGCCAAAGCCCGCGACGCCGTTTACCGCCCCGGCAACCGTCATCACAACGACCAGTAGTCCTGCGAACGCCAGCGAATCTATCATTGCTTGAATATCTCACCCTGAGGGTTTATTCCTGCTCCGGCTGTGCGCGTCGGTTGCTCATCAGTCGATGCATTGTGTGTTGGGTGGGATCGGCTCTACCACAGCATCGGTGTGGGATCGGTACAACTATACAGGAACTGAAATCATTATATTTATCCATCTTATTTGTTATTTCTTCTGTCGCAGAATTCAGTCGACTTCTGAAAAACAAATCCATTAAAATCGGCATGGAAATCCAGAAGTTGGAGCTAGATTTCTAATTACTGGAGTATACTGTCTTCTATATCTCTATTTACAATAACTACCTAAAATGACTCCCCACAGAGAGATCTCAATGTCTTAGATCAAAAATCTGGGATCAACAGGCCTATTGCGTCTATATATTGATTGTATTTCGGCACTCATATCTTTTTATCCGATTACTCATTGACGTGTCCTATCGTGTTCACATATAATATATAAAAATTATATTTTTCGGGAGATCGGACGCTCACAACTGCGTCGGCCAACACTGACGTGGTTCGTCGAGGAAAGGGGGAATCGGTGAGCACTGCGGTCGGGCGTGTGGCGCCCCAGTAGCCCCATCTCGTCGGTCACAGAACCCATATGTCCGTGGCCCCCGTCCTCTCCTGCATGGGCACCGAGGACGTACTGCCGGACCTCGATCATCGACTCGCGAGAACTGTAGAGCGAGTCCTCGATGATGCTGTCGACTGGACACTCGACGACGTGGACGACGGCTACCGACTCGTCGCCCCGGACAGGACACTGCTGATCACCCGTCGTGCCGGTCCAAAAGAGTCCGTCAGGTGGGTAATATCGTTGCGAGCGGACGGCGCAACGGTGAGCAAATTCGGCCCGTTCGCTTCGGTCGACGACGTCGCCGACCAAGTCAAGACCGTACTCGATGCAGACGTGCAGTACACCGTCTGTTGCGACGGATAGGGGACTCGGACTGCTCGGCCTCCCGCGCGAGACGAACTCATACGATCCCTCTTGTTGAAGCATTGTCGACGCCGACCGTCTGTGGATATGCTCTGTGTATTATCGAAGCACTCTTTCGATAGCACCGGCTTACCAGTTGCTATGGTAGTACTCGCAATCCGAACTGGTTCCAGACTGCTCGCATCGGACGAGTTACCGTCCGACTGCGGCAGGACAGCACCACCTCAGAGCAGCACCACCCACCTCGCCCGAGGTGGTGACCGGTGAACGTCGACGATACGAAAGCGATTTTCACTGCGGTCTTTGCAGGCTCAGTCGTACTCGCAAACGTGCTCGCGGCGAAGTTGACGTGGCTCGAACTCCCCATTATCGGCGGTGTCGCCATTCCGGCAGGGTTCGTCGCGTTCGGCCTCGCCTATCTGGCCTCCGACCTGCTTGTCGAGTATCACGGGCGAAAGTACGCCGCAACGGTAATCAACGGCACCGTGCTGACGCTGGTGCTCTCGTACGCGCTGGTGTTCATGGCTATCTGGATGCCGACGGCTCCCTTCTTCGAGGGACAGGAGGCGTTCGCACAGACCCTCGGCGGTTCGGCGTCGATTATCCTCGCATCGGTAGTCGCCCTCGCTATCGCCCAGCATCTCGACGTCCGACTGTTCTCGGACCTCAAAGCGCGGACCGGCGGTCGCTACCGGTGGGTCCGCAACTGCGGTTCGACTGCGATCAGTCAGGGCGTCGATACGGTCGTGTTCATCACGCTCGGCTTCGCCGTCTTCCCCGCCCTCGGCCTCGGCGGCACCCCGACCTGGGGCTGGGCGCTGGCCTCCATCGTGATCGGACAGTACGCCGTCAAACTGATCGTCGCGCTCCTCGATACCGTCCCCTTCTACGCCGTGACGGAAGCCGTAGACCGAACTGCCTCGTGAAGTACCTCGGGGGCAAGGCCCGAGGCTTCACCGTTTTGGGTCTGCACCACGCCCGCAGGCGAATTTAATTCCCCTCGACCTCCCCTGCTGTTTCAGGATCGGCTGGAATTAACACCCGAACGCACCACAGCGTCCGTGAAGGTCGGGGCCTCCACCAGCCCCCGTTGAAACCCCCGTCGCACCACCAGTGGTGGATTTTGAGAGGGGCCACGTTTCCAAACCGTTTGCTCAGTCAGCATTAGATTAAGGTCGTTAATCCGTCTTTCTGGGTTCTCTGACTGTCCTTCTACGACGAAACGTGGTCTGTTAAAAGTTCGTGTCGGCTTCACCCTCGGGGTCAAGTGGTTCGAGACGCGGAGCGTCTCCTCATCACGGAAATCGTAGATTTCCGTACGACCCGAGGCACTCGCCTCGAACTGCCTGTAGACTCTCGGATCGGTCCGCGACCGCGCCGCCGACACGGACGACGATTGGTCGGTTGAAATCGAATGGGTTCGGTTGCTCAGTGACCGCAAACATATGTAGCTCTCTGCCCGAGTAGTGGTAGATGAACTCCGAACCGACGGCCAACCTCCACAAGGCTCCCCGAACGGATATCTCTCAGAACCAGGGACAGTTCCGTATCCATTTCAATTTCCCCGGACAGAACCTCCCCGACCACGGCGACCACGGCTACGGCCCCCTGGCGACCGTCGTCGAGTCGTTCATGGATCCGGACACATTCATCCCGATGCACCAACATCACAACGAGGAGATCATCTCCTGGGTACCTGACGGCGTGATGCGTCACGACGACCGCGAGGGGAACGAACTGATCACCGATCCCGAACACCTGCTGGTGATGAACGCTGGAAGCGGCTTCTGGCACGAGGAACGCACGCTTGCAGAGGATCCCCCGCTCAGAATGCTACAGATCTTCGTTCGGCCGCACAGTCTCGACCTCGCGCCGACGATTCAGCACGAACCTGTTCCGGACCCAACCCTCGACGAATGGCGACATCTCTTCGGTCCGGAGGGCTCTGTCGCGCCTCTTTCTGTTCGGAACGAGGTCCACTTCTACGACGCGCATCTCAGCAACAACGCCACGGTGGACCTCCCCTCCAAGACGGGATGGGATACGTACTTCTACGTGTTCGAGGGGGCAGTCATGGCTGGCGATACCCATTTCGGCGAGACTGAGAGCGGACTGCTCGTCGATGGCGACGAACTGGGGGTTACCGCCACGACCGAGACGGTGCTGGTCGCGTTCCTGATCGATCCGGATGCACCGGTTACGACCGCAGGAACGATCGGACGCTGAGACGGTCCGCGAACCGGTTCCGTTACGCCGCGGTTGCCACCCCTGCCACTGGGACCAGTCATTAAGTGGGCGACCCGCCATTGAAGACTATGACTGAGACAGTCGTCGTCACCGGGGCGCTCGGCAAATCCGGCAGTTGGATCGTCGAATCGCTTCGCGAGGAGTACGAGATCGTCGCACTCGATCAGACGCTCCCCGAGTCGACAGCCGTGGAGGGGGTCAACTTCCAGAACGTCGACCTCACCGATCAGGGAGCGGTCTGGGAGACGATACTGGATGCGGATCCCACTGCTGTCGTCCACTTCGGTAACATCCCTCACGAGGAAGACCACGCGGGTGGAAACGTCTTCGAGAACAACATCGTCAGTACCTTCCACGTGCTGGAAGCGGCCGGCCGTGCTGGCGCGGACGTCGTCTGGGCGTCCAGCGAAACGGTCTACGGCACACACTGGCCCGACCCGGAGTTACCGGAGTACTTCCCCATCGACGAGGCCCATCCCGTCGCGCCGTGGAACGGCTACGAAACGTCGAAGATAGCCGGAGAGGCCGCGGCCGAGCGGGTCACGAACGCGTTCGACGTCTCCGTCGTCTCGATCCGTCCGACCTGGATCCAGTATCCCGGCCGCTATCAGATCACCGAGATCCGGGAGGCGTTCGACGTCGACGACGCGGATCGGAACGGGAACTTCTGGTCGTACATCGACGTTCGGGACGTCGTCTCCATGGTCGAGGCGGCGCTGGCGGCTGATATCGAGGGACACGAAATTCTCAACGCGTTCGGTCCGGACAACTTCCTCGGCATCGACACAGAGGATGCTATCGAGGCCGGGTACGGTGAACTCCCGGAGCAGTGCGAACTCACCGGCGAGGAGTCGGCGTTTTCGACGGCGAAAGCCGAGTCGATGCTGACTGGGAGCCACAGCATTCCTGGAAAAGAGCAGAGGACGAAGAGATTCCGGACCCCGAGTTCGTCTGAGTACTGTCCGACGTCGTGATTAGAGGTCGGTGCCACAGGACGGGCACTCGGGGCCGGACTCGCTCGTCGACGGCACGACGTTGAGTCGACAGTTCTCACACCACCGGAGTTGCTCGCTGGTGTCGTGGGGGGTATCGTGTGTCATATCCAGTACTACGCGTCCAAACCGCAGAAAACCTTCGCCACGTCCGGGCTATGAGCGCTGCGACATCGAATTCCGACCGCAAACGTTGCGACTACGGGTTGATACTCGAACGTGAGATACTTTGTTCGTAGTAGACGTTTCTAGAGGTATGCCAACAACGACCAACGATGGAATATCGCTCTATTACGAGGATAGCGGACCATCGGACGCTGAGCCTGTCGTCCTCGTCGAGGGGCTCGCTACTGGCCGCTGGATGTGGCGGCGACAGCGCGATGCCCTCGAAGACGAGTATCGCGTTATCGTCCCGGATAACCGCGGAACGGGCCGCTCCGATGCCCCCGAGGGACCGTACACGATTCAGGAGATGACCGCGGATCTCGAGGCGATTCTCGCCGATGCCGACGTCGACCACGCTCACGTCGTCGGCGCGAGTATGGGCGGAATGATCGCCCAGCGCTACGCCCTCGACTACGACCGCACGGCCACGCTCGGCCTGTTGTGTACGACCCACGGCGGGCCAGACGCGCTTCCGATACCGGAGGAGACGCAGGCTCAAATGTTCGCCGCCCCGGAGGGTGCGGACGAGCGAGAGCGTATCAAACACCGCATGCGACCGGCCGTATCGGATTCGTTGTACGAGGAGAAGCCGGAACTCGTCGAGCAGATCGTCGACTGGCGTCTGGAACAGAACGCGGACGAGGCCGCACGCGAGGCCCAGGCCGCAGGCGTGCTGAACTTCGATACGAGCGACGAACTCGACGAGCTAACCGTTCCGACGTTGATCTGTCACGGTCAAAAAGACCGCGTCGTCCCCGTAGAGAACGCACACTTGCTGCACGAGAAACTGCCCGAGAGCCGACTCGAAATCCTCGACGACGGCCACCATCTCTTCTTTTTCGAGGATGCCGAGTGGGTCACCGAGCGACTGCACGAGTTTCTCCGTTCGAACCCCATAGCGACCCCGGCAGAGGAATCATGAACTGGGGGCAGGATCCGTACGAGTGGACCGGTGACTGGAGCGGCCGTCGGGCGTCACTCTCTCCGGATCGGACGGCGATCATCGACGAGACGGACGACACCGCCTACACGTACGGCGACCTCGACGAGCGAGCGAACCGCACCGCCCGGTTCCTGTTGGATCTCGGGGTCGACGTCGACGACCGAGTCGCTCTCGTTTCGCGAAACCGTGTCGAGGCGTTCGACCTCTTCTTCGCGACGGGCAAGATCGGGGCCCTGCTCGCTCCGATGTCGTACCGCCTGGCACCGCCGGAACTCGCGGAACTGTTCGACCTCGTCCAACCGGAACTACTCATCATCGAGTCGCCGTTCGTTGAGCGCGTCGAGCACGCACTTGCTCGGTCGGATGCCGAGCCCGAAGTACGGGAGATCGAAACCGACGATCCTGCCGGCGGCTGGGAGGTCTACAGCGAGGGGCTACCGGCCGACGCTTCGCCGGTTCCGATCGCCGAGCGAGCGCTCGACGACCCGCACCTGTTGTTGCACACTGGCGGTTCGACAGGGGTCCCGAAAGAGACCACGATCACGCACGGATCGCTCTACTGGAACTCGTTTAACACGATCACTGCCTGGGGGTTACGTCCCGACGACGTCGCCCCAATGGTGTTCCCCATCTTCCACACCGGGGGCTGGAACGTCCTTTCGCTACCCTTCTTCAATATCGGGGCGACGATCACTATCGACCGCGAGGTCGAACCCGGGCGCGTTCTCCGACAGGTCGATCGGCGCGATGCGACGGTTCTCGTCGCGGTTCCCGCCGTACTCCGGGCGATGGCCCGTCACGACGAATGGGAAGAGACCGATCTCTCTTCGCTTCGCTTCGTCAAGAGCGGTGGCGGCCCCTGTCGTGACGCCATCGTCCAGATGTGGCGCAACCGTAACGTGGATATCTCACAGGGCTACGGACTCACCGAGTGCGGTCCGAACAACTTCGCGATGCCCGACGATCCGGCGCCAGAGAAAGTAGAGACCGTGGGCAAGCCAGTCATGCATACGGACGTCCGGGTCGTCGACGAGGAGGGAACGGCGCTCCCAAGTGGCGATATCGGTGAACTGGAACTGTCGGGGCCTCACGCCGCGGCGGGATACTGGCGGAACCCGGAAGCGACCGCAGAGACGTTCGGCGAGAACCAGATCCCCGTGGCCGATGATCCGGAAGCGGACGGTCGGCGCGCTGGCCGGTGGGTATCGACCGGCGACCTCGCCCGCCGTGACGAAGACGGCTACTATCATATCGAAGGTCGGAAAAAGAATATGTTCGTCAGCGGTGGCGAGAACGTCTACCCGCCCGAAGTCGAGGACGTAATCGCAGACCATCCCGCAGTCGCAGAGGTAGTCGTCATCGGCGTGCCGGACGAGCAGTGGGGGACGGTCGGAAAGGCGGTCGTCGAACCTGCGGAGAATGCGCTCGAATCGGCGGACGAAGAGGAGTCTCCGCTCACACTCGGAGAACTCACAGCGTTCCTGAACGAACGGATGGCCAGATTCAAGATTCCGAAACATCTCGCGTTCGTCGACGAGATGCCGATGAGTGGGCCGTCCAAGTTGGACCGCGCCGCAATCAAGGAGGAGTACGGGAACTCTCCAGACGAAAGTTAGTTTTCACCCCGAACCGTTATCCGTCCGCATGAAAATGATGAACAATAATGATCGACTACACGCTGGACATGGAGCAGTACGATTGTCCGTTCATCGACACCACGGACGATCACGATGTCACGTTTAGAGCGGTCCAGTGGCAGTTCAACTCCGCTACCCGGAGTTTCGAGACGCGGATGGGCGTGAGTGCGAAAAATCGGGACGTACTGGAGTCCGGACTCTCGGCGGTCAGATCACATCCGAATATGCAGGAGTACGATCTGTTCAAGAAACACAGCGGGACGGCGATGATCCGGACAGTGATCGACGAGACGGACGCGATGCGGGTCATTACCGACAACGACGGCTACATCACCGGCCCGTTCCATATCGAGTCCGGTAGCGAGGAGTGGGAGATCGGGTTCGACGAGGCCGCCGTCGCCGACGATGCGCTGGCCGAACTCGAGCGCAACAACGAGTTTACGGTGGAGTCCAAATCGAAGTTCGACATCGACGACCTGTTCGACCTGCTCGAAAACGCCGACGCGGCGGGCGAGTTGCTCGAGGGCTGTCGCGTTCTCTCCGAGACCGAACGGGAGACCCTGACCGTTGCGGACGAGAAGGGCTATTTCGACCAGCCACGGGGCGCGACGCTCCAGATGCTCGCAAACGAGTTCGACATCTCGGACACCGCCGTCTCCAAGAACGTCCGCCGAGCAGAGCGGAAAGTGCTTCGTCGGGTCGTCAACGCGATGGACGAGTTGGATGTGTAGCGGGCGAGGAATCGATCTGTAGTCGTCTCGCAGATGTCGTCTCTAGCTACTCGTCGTCAATACGCCACCGATTTCGGAAGCTACTCTCGTCGGGGAACTGAGTCACGGGTTTGCATATCAACCATCCATCTTTAACAGATACCCATTGTTTATAATTATATGTCACAGCGTACCACGCGACGTGACGTACTACGACGAACCGGAACCGCGAGTGGGATCGGCGCATTTGCCCTCGCAGGCTGTTTGGGCAATGAGGAAAACGGCGGTGAAAACGGCGGCGAGAACGGGGACGAAAACGGAGCCGAAAACGGCGACGAGAACGGCGGCGAGAACGGCGGTCAAGCCGAGGGAACCGTCGATATCGGAGTCCTACAGCCGCTGACAGGTGACCTCGAATACTACGGACAGCAGAGCCTCTGGGGCTTCCTGTCGGGACTCGGTTATAAACTGGACGAGGATCCACTAGATGTTGACACGGCCGGTCAACAGACTATCGAAGCGGGCGACGTGACCTACGAACTGTATATCGAGAACACGGTCTTCGATCCGGGAGAGGCTCAGTCGCTGGCAGAAGACCTGGTGCTCGATCAGGAGGTCGACCTCCTCTTCGGGACCGCCAACTCGGGTTCGGCGCGCCGCGTAATCAGTTCGGTCGTCGAACAGACCGATACCCCGTTCATCGCGGGGCCTGCCGCCGCGGCCGACGTCACGTCCGATGGCGAACTCTGTAGCGACCTCGTGTTTCGGGCGAGCGAGAACACGGCGATGGATGCCCGGAGCGGTGGCCGATACGTCGCTACCGAGACCGACACCGAAAAAGTGTACATCATCGCTGCGGACTACAGCTTCGGGCGCGCCGTTGCGAGCAACTACCGCAGTGTACTCGAAGCGGAAGGCGTCGAAGTCGTCGGCGAAGATTTCGTCCCGCGGGGAACCACCGAGTTCGAGGACTTCTACCTCAACGCCGTCGAGGCGGACGCCGACGCCATCATCGGCGGGTTCACGGTCGTGACGCTCCCGGCGTTCCTCACCGAAGGTCTGTCCGGCGACTACGGCCTGCGCATGTTCGGTGGGTTCGCGACACTGATCACCAACCAGGCTATCGGATCAGTGGTCGAGAGCACCATCGGCGAGGACTTCACCGAACAGGACCTCCGCGATGCACAACTGGGGCCGTTCACGACCCGCTATCACTGGAACCAGTACGATAACGAGATCAACGACTGGTTCGTCGAAAACTACTCTAACACCTACGGCACCGTCCCGGACCTGTTCACCTCTGGGACGTTCACAGCGGCCTCCTCTATCGTGCAGGCAGTCGAGGAGAGCGGCTCTACCGACGGCGCAGACATCGCCGACGCGATGACTGGTATGACCGTCCAGGATACGCCGAAGGGTGAGGGCGGGTACACCTACCAGGAGTACAACAATCAGGCGCGCTCGGACATGACTATTGCGTACCCCTCGCCGACGCAGGACGAGTGGGCCGACTTCTGGCCGTCGTCGGTGCAGCCATCCGAGCCGATCGACACCGTGTCGATGGACGAAACCACGATCCCGGTAGACGCCGACGAGATGGAGTGTGACTTCCGATAGGTATGTCGGGACTGCTCCGAACGAACGCGTTGACCAAGCAGTTTGGCGGACTGACCGCCGTCGATAACGTCGACTTCGAGATAGCCAAGGGTGAACTCTGCTCGCTGATCGGTCCCAACGGAGCCGGAAAGACGACCTTTTTCAACCTGCTGACGGGCGTGCTACAGTCGACGACCGGATCAGTCGAGTATAACGACGACGGATGGCAAGACATCACTGAGGACGAACCTCACGAAACCGCGCGTCGAGGGATTCACCGCTCGTACCAGATAACAAATATTTTCCCGACGTCGACGGTGCTCGAGAACGTCCGGGTGGCCGCTCAGGCCCACGGCGGATCGGATTCCTGGAGACTGTGGCGGAACGTCGGCTCCCTCTCGAACTACGAACGGGAGGCCCAGCGGATTCTCGACCGCGTCGGTCTTGCTGAAGAGTCCAACACTGTCGCCGCGAACCTCAGCCACGGGCAAAAACGCAATCTCGAGGTGGGGATCGCGCTGGCAGGCGATCCAGATCTGTTGCTGTTGGACGAACCGACCGCTGGCGTGTCGAGCGATGGTATCGACGACATCATCGAGTTGATCCGAAACGTGGCCGACGACCACGCCATCCTGCTCGTCGAACACAACATGGATGTCGTGATGGAGGTGAGCGATCGGATCCTCGTTCTCAATCAGGGCGAACTCATCGCGAACGACGAACCCGCGGCAGTTCGCGAGGATCCTGCGGTGCAGGAGGCCTATCTCGGTGGCTACGACCCCGAAACGACGGCTGGTGCTCCAGTAGACGGCGACGAGGAGCCACACGGGTCGGAGGACAGCAGCGGAGGTGGCCTGGCGTGACTAACGTCGGACTGGCGACTCGTCGCCGAAATCGGATCGGCGACCAGAACTCGGAATATCAGTGTTCGCGCGAACGTCCCCCAGACAGTATCTACGGAGGAGAGCGACTATGACCATGCTTTCCGTCGAAGACGTCCACACGTACTACGGAGAGAGCCATATCCTGGAGGGACTGAACATCGAGGTCGAGGAGGGCGAAAACGTCGCCATCATCGGCAGAAACGGCGTCGGCAAAACGACGACGTTGCGGACGATTTTGCAGTTGACCCCGCCTCAACAGGGAACGGTTCGGTTTCAGGGAGAAGACGTCACCGGATTAACGACCCACGAGGTAGCCCAGCGGGGGATCGGCTGGGTTCCCGAGGACCGCCGGATCTTCTCGCACCTGACCGTCGAGGAGAACATCAAGATCGCGACGCCCGATCCGGAGAACGTGCCCGACGCGTTAGAACTCGCCTACAGTACGTTCCCCGACCTCGAACGCTTCCACGAGAAAGAGGCGGGAGACCTGAGCGGCGGCCAACAACAGATGGTCGCCATTGCGCGAGGACTCGTCGGCGACAACGACCTGTTGCTCGTCGACGAACCGAGCGAAGGACTCGCCCCCAGATCGTTCAAAAGGTCGTCGACGCGCTGGAGAACATCGCCGCCGACACGACGCTGGTCCTCGTCGAACAGAACTTCCCGATGGCGATGGATCTGACCGACCGGTTCTATCTGGTCGATCACGGCCAGGTCGTCGGGTCAGGTAACTCCGACGAGGTCTCGGCGGACGACGAACTCATCCGGAGGTATCTTTCCGCATGAGTGGGATCGCTATCGATCCGATACTCGCGAACCTGCTGCTCGATATCGTGCGGGACCTGTTTCAGGTCTCGGAGCTGACACGGGTGCTCTCTCGGGGGTTCTCGTTCGCAGCACTGTTCGTCATGATCGGTGTCGGGTTGTCGATGATTTTCGGCCTGATGGGGGTTTTGAACTTCGCTCACGGAACGTTCGTGATGCTCGGGGCCTACATTGGGGGAGCGTTCATGCTCGCTTCACTGACGCTCGTTTCCGGCGAACTGGTCTCGCTCATACTGTTTTTCCTCGCGATGGCGTTCGTCTTCGCCCTCCTGACCGCACTGGGAAGTGCTGTCGAGATCAGTATGATACGTCCGATATACGATCGGCAACCACTGTTCCAGATTCTGTTGACGTTCGGTATCGTGCTGGTACTCGACGAACTCGCACGGATCGTCGTCGGACTGTACGGTCGATCACCGGGCGCGGACTGGCGCGAGCCACGGGGTACGATGCCCGACCTGCTGTCGGGGTCGCTCATCCCCTACGTCGACCGACTGCAAGTGTTCGAGGTCCTGGTCGGTGCCGCAGTCGTTATCGGGACGTGGTGGTTCCTGAACGAGACCAGATACGGCCTGTACATTCGCGCCGGTAGCGAGGAAAGCGAGATGGTCGAGGCCCTCGGCATCAACATCCGCCAGGCGTTTACTGTCGTCTTCGGCGTCGGTTCGGGACTGGCAGGCGTCGCCGGCGTGATGCTGATGTGGGACCCGCGATTCGCCATCCAGGTGCCGCTCTCCACAGAGACGCTGTTGATCGCCTTCGTCGTCGTCATCATCGGCGGTCTCGGGACGTTCCGTGGCACCGTTGTCGCCTCGGTACTCACCGGCGTTCTGTTCGCTCTCATGCAGTGGGTGTTCGCAAATCACGTCGCCTACCCTGGGCTTCCCGAGATGTCGCTGTTCCTGGTGATGGTGCTCGTCCTGATCGTCAGGCCGCAAGGGTTGCTCGGCGTCGAGGAGGTGGGCGGCCATTAGCGATCCGACTGACACCCCCGACCGCAAGGCGGACGGGGGCGAGACGTCACGTACCGAGGACGTGACTGACGTGGAATCGACCGTCGAGACGGATCCCGGCGAGAGCGAGGTTCGAATGGGCGAACGGTTCAGTTCGGATCTCCGCACATACCTCTCCGATCACGTCGTTCACATCGTCGTGATCGCTCTGCTTGCCGCCTACCCGGTGCTCTATAGCGCGTTACTCTCGACGCCCCTGGGAACGGAGTTCGATATCATCCTTCCCCGCGTCCGGACGATGGCCGTCGTCCTCTATATCGGCCTGTTCGCGATGAGTTTCGACTTCATGAGCGGGTACACGGGCTATCTCTCCTTTGGACACGCGTTGTTCTACGGAACGGGCGCATACTTCGTCATCATGACTGCAACTGGGCGGATTCCGTTCTTGCCCAACGACACGCCGCTCATGGTGTTGCTCATAGTCGCGGGCTTGCTTTCCGTCGTGATCGCGCTCATCATCGGCACCGTCTCCTTCCGGCTTACCGGAGTCTACTTCGCGATGATTACGCTCGGGTTTGCCGAGGTCGCACACGTCTTCATCCAGAACTGGGGGTACGTGAGCTCTAACCCCCGTGATGGGGCGGCTATCGGCGGTGCTCTGGAAGGTGGCTACTCGATCGGCCTCCCGTTCGTCGACTCCTTGCAGTGGCAGATCGGCCGACTCCAGGGCTCCACCGTCGAGAACCTGTTCGGACTCGGTATCGATCTATCGGCAACCGACGTCTCGTACTACATGATCGGGCTGATCGTCATCATCTCGTACTTCGCGATGCAGCGGATCATCCACTCACCGTTCGGACGAGTGATGATCGCCATCCGGGAGAACGAGGAACGTGCCCGTGCAATCGGCTACAACACGTTCTGGTACAAGATGGGAGCCTTCGCGATCAGCGGTTTCTTCGCCGGCGTCGCCGGTGCGCTCTTCGCCGGCTACCGACGGGCCGTCTCCCCGGAGACGACCTATGACCTGTTCGTCACCGCAGACGCCCTGCTGGCTGCGATCATCGGCGGTCTTGGAACTCTCGCCGGGCCGCTGTACGGCTATCTCTTCCAGGAGTTGCTCGGCGGCATCCTCTCGACGGAGGACCACGGTCTCGCACGATATCTCCGCAGTACGCTTTCGGATGGCGTCCTGGAGCTCGGCGTCGGTGACTTCACCATCGTCCGGGGCATCAACGTGCTCCTCGACGGGCGCGCCGAACTCTATCTCGGAATCGTGTTCATCCTGTTCGTCCTCTACGTGCCGCGAGGTATCCTGGGGACGATACGAGATCGTCTCGGCGGGACCGTCGCCGACCAACTCCCCGATAGGATGCAGCGCTACGTCCGATCGCTACGGGACTGAACCAGCGTCACCATCTTTCATGACCTACACAATGACAGTATTAATGACACGAGGAGCGGATCGTTTTCCGGATCGTATCGACATCGTCGAACGTGCGGCCGACGGACCAGGAGGTGAGGCCGAGTGAATACAGTCGGGTTGACAGGTTTCGGCCGCTACGTCCCCGACGAGGTGCTCACTGGAGCGGAGATTGCCGAGATCAGCGGGATCCCGGAGGAAGTCGTCGTCGAGAAGATGGGTCTCGAAGAGAAACGCGTCTGTCCGCCCGACGATGATCACGTCACGGATATGTGTGTCGCGGCGGGCGAGGAGGCGCTGGCAGACGCCGGCGTCGACCCCGACGACCTCGATCTGGTACTCTACCACGGCAGCGAGTACAAAGACTACATCGTCTGGTCGGCGGCCGCCGACGTTTGCGAGCGGATGGGTGCGGACAACGCGTACGCGACCGAGAGTTACACACTCTGTGCCGGCGCGCCGGTGGCGATCCGACAGACAGCCTCGCAACTGCGAGTGGGCGATATCGACAGGGCACTGCTGGTCACCGCGAGTCGCGAGGAGGATCTGGTCGACTACGAGAACGAACGATCGTCGTTCATGTTCAATTTCGGTAGCGGTGCGAGCGCGATGGTGCTCGAAGCGGAGCCTGAGGACCGGACACGGGCGACCGTCCACGAGAGCGCGACTCTCACTGACGGCTCCTTCTCGCGGGACGTGATCATGCATGCCGGTGGATCGGTCGAACCGCCGAGCGTCGAGAGCGTCGAGGAGGGACGCCATACGCTCGACGTCCCGCACAAGGAAGAGATGAAAGAGCGCATCGGCGGCGTCTCGCTCCCGAACTACCTCGACGTAGCTGACACGGCCCTGGAAGACTCGGGCTTCGACAGATCGGACGTCGATTTCGTCGCGATCACCCACATGAAACGGTCGTTCCACGATCTGGTCTTCGAGGAACTCGGTGTAGACCCGGAGACTGGCGGCTACTACCTCTCCGAGTACGGTCATATCCAGAGCGCCGACCAGATACTCGCCCTCGACGAAGGCTTTCAGGCGGGCTTGCTCGATCCGGGAGATCTGGTCCTCTTTCTCGCAGCGGGAACCGGCTACACCTGGTCCGCAAGCGTTCTGACCTGGCGGGGCTAACCAGGATTCACGGTAGCCGTAGACGTGGACTGACTCGTTCTCTCGACTGATGCCGATAGAGTCTACTGAAGGGCTACTTTGCCACTCTGACCGGTTCGAGGCGGGGTTGGTGAACGCAGCGTACTGAAAAATGACCGGAACAAATGTCGCAGTTTCCGTGCCGGTCGAACCGAACACAGTCGCTTACGACACTACATCTCTTAGTCCATCATCGAGATGTTCTGACGGAGGTCGTCCTCGATAGCCTCCAGCGTCCGCCCTTTCGTCTCGGGGACGAACCGATAGACGAACACGAGTCCGACGAGGCTACAGAGACCGAACAGCCAGAACGTCGAGGGGGTCCCGATCCCGGCAGTCAACACTGGGAACAGCAACGACACCAGGAGGTTCGCCCCCAGTTGGCAACGGTCACGACGCCCATCGCGGAGCCCCGAACCGATAGCGGGTAGATCTCCGAGATGAGCAGCCAGAAGACCGGCCCGAGACCGATCGCGAAAAACGAGACGAACAGCATCAGGCTGGCCGTCGCGATGATCCCGAGGAAACCGCCGAATCCAGGGAGGTAAAAGACGGTCCCCAGCACCGCGAGCGTCGCGACCATCCCGCCGACGCCGACGAGGAGCAGTTTCCGGCGACCCACGCGGTCGACCAGGGCGATGGCAACGACCGTCATTATTACGTTGATCGCTCCGATCCCGACCGTCGCGAGGATCGAGGTCACACCGCCGAAGCCGGTCGATTCGAGGATCGTCGGGGCGTAGTAGATCACCGCGTTGATTCCGGTGATCTGCTGGAAGACGGCCAGTCCCAGTCCAACGACTAGCGCCGGGCGGAGCCACGGCTGAAGCAGGTCTCGGAGGCCGCTGTCGGACTGCTTGTCGACCGTCTCCTCGATCTCGGCGATCTCTTCTTCGACACCTTCGCTACGCGTCCGATTGAGAACGGCTCGCGCCTCCTCCGTTCGACCCTTTTCCAGAAGCCAGCGCGGGCTCTCGGGCATCTTGAGAATACCGACAGCGAGAATCACCGCCGGAACCATCCCAGCGCCGAGCATCCAGCGCCAGGCGCCTGCGTCGGCGAACGCGAAGTTTACGAAATACGAGATCAGGATACCGAGCGTCACCATCAACTGGTTCAGCGAGGTGAGTCCCCCGCGGATCTCTGGGGGTGCGATCTCGGAGATGTACAGCGGACCGACGATCGACGCGAAGCCGATCGCAACACCATCTATTAGCCGGCCAGCCACGAGGATGGGGACGTTCGGTGCGACTGCCATCGTAAACGAACCGACGAAGAAGACGATGGCAGCGAGGAAAATGAGCCGCCGCCGCCCAAGCCGATCAGCGAGTTGCCCACCGATGGCTGCGCCAGCCGCGGCACCTGCCATCGCACCGCTCACAATAACGCCCTCGACGAAGGGCGACATGACAAACGAGTCCTGTATGAACAGGAACGCGCCGGAGATGATCCCAGTATCGAACCCGAACAGGAGTCCGTTCAGTGCGGCCATTGCGGAGACGACGTAGATGAACCGATCGCCGCCCCCACGCATCACGTCACGTATGTTTTCCGTTGACATTGATTTGAGTAGTGTGTGAAATGATGTCTGACTAATCAGACCTCGAAGAACTGTCCGCCCTGTTCCACAGTCCACCAAAGCGATAACATAGTAGTATTATTGGGAGTTGTCCGATCAGTTACGAACGAACGTCACCGGACAGGGTGCGTTGAGCATTACTTCTTGAGCTGTGCTGCCGAAAATTGCTTTTCTGGTCGGCGAACGGCGACGGCCACCGATAATGACGCGGTCGGCGTCGACTTCGTTTGCGATTTCGACGACGCCCTCCCCGCTGGTATCGGTCGTTGCCCGAGTCTCGTACTCGATTCCGTCCGCATCGAGTCTGTCAGCTATCTCCGCAGTGATAGCCATTCGCGCGGCCAGTTGGTCCGACTCGATGTCGTCAGCCGAGGCATCGAGCATCTCCTCGACTGCCTCTCGGTACGAGTCCGAATCGAATACGTGAGCAACGACGACCCTGGCATCGCTCGGGATTGCAACCTCCTTGATGTGTTCTGCGAGCACATCCACACGGGTCTCATCACGGTTACCGACGCCGAGTACAATGGTCTCGAGCTCTGGACGCTCGCTCACCGTCAGCTCTTTTCTCATCGCAGTTGCGTATTTCACCTGAAGAATAAAAATTTGTCCAATTTTTACTACTAACATAGTAATTTCTTACGTACTCTGGTGCGAGAGTCATGGTTATTCAATCAAAGTTGGCCAATACCAGCAATTAAAAAATATGCCGTACTTAACGTCAATACCACACTATAATAGAGTCGTATTGGCGGTGTACCAAGTCCTCAATTAGTGCTGTAATCGCCTGTATAGCACAGATACCACTATCAGTAGAATCATTAGCAGCTAGCTATTCTAATCAAATATATGCTATTTCTGTCTGTGTTTTTCGACTCCGGTCTCAGAATCCGCTCGTCGTTCACGAGCGAGCTGCAGTAGCATACTCCGAACGGGATTCGACCTACGGGAAACGCTCGCTCCGCTCGCGGTTCTCTACTTCGATCACAGAAACCCGCCGCTGCTCGCGAATTGTTCGCAGCAGAATGCTCCGATTGGGATTCAGAACCCAAGTCATTGCCGTGAGAGGGCAATATGATTGGCCGGACTACACCATCGGAGCGTGTACTATCCGGTAGTGGGGAGATGTGTTTAATAGTTCCGTTTTCACCGCGCCGTGTGGGTGTCTGCCGCGACTCGTGGTGCGGTTTGACGGGATCTCATCTCCCTCCTAGACCGGGTCGAACCGGAACCCGTCCCAGTCCTGACTCTCCGGTTCGCGGATCCCCGCACCGGGTTCGCGGAGTTCGTCGGCGTAGACTGGTTCGACGGTATCACCGATCTCGACGTCGGCGTCCGCTGCGATCTGTCCGAGCATCCGTACCGACTCCCCGTCGACATCGAACTCGACGATAGCGAGCGTGTTCGGTTCGCGGACGCCGGGCGGCGTCGCCGTGCTGGTCGTCCACGTGATGACTTCGGCGGTGCGATCGGTGAGATCGACCGTCCCCGTCGACTCGGCCCCACTCAGTCCTCGCGGATGCGGGGACAGGAGACAGTGCCATCCGCGTAGCGCTGTGCTTCGAGTCGTGGCTCGTCGCTCATTGTGCTTCCTCCATGATCGTGGTGATGACGCAGTTGCCGAAGCCACCGACGTTACAGGCGAGGGCAACATCCGCGTCGACCTGCCGTGCTCCCGCATCGCCGATGACCTGTTTGTAGATTTCGTAGCCCTGTGCGACGCCGCTCGCGCCGAGGGGGTGGCCTTTCGACTTGAGACCGCCCGAGGTGTTGACGGGCAGGTCGCCGTCCTTTTTGGTCCGTCCCTCTTCGATCGCTTTCCAGGCGTCACCCTGGTCGGCGATGCCCAGTCCCTCCATCTGGAGGAACTCGAGGATGGTGAACATGTCGTGAAGTTCGGCGACGTCTAAATCGTCCGGCCCGATCCCGGCCATCTCGTAGGCTTCCTCACCGCTCTCGACGACGCCCCCCATCACCGTTGGGTCCTCGCGCTCGTGGACGACGTGCGTGTCGGTCGCACCGCCGATGCCAGTGATGACTGCGTAGTCGTCCGCGTACTCTTCGGCGACGGACTCGGGACAGAGCATCAGCGCGGCGCTGCCGTCGGTGATCGGACAGAAGTCGTAGAGTCGCAGCGGATCGGCGATGATCGGCGACTCCATGACAGTCTCCAGATCGACCTCTTTCTGGAACTGGGCGTGGGGGTTATCAACGCCGTTCTTGTGATTTTTCACTGCCACCTTGGCCAGGCTCTCTCGCGGGGCGTCGTACTCGTGGAGATAGCGCCGGGCGGTCAGACCGGCGAAACTCGGCAGCGTGACGCCGTGTTTGTACTCCGCGGGATGGGTTAGCGAGGCGATGACGTCGGTCGCCTCTGCGGTCGTCCGATGGGTCATCTTCTCGCCACCCACGAGCAGTGTCATGTCGCTTGCACCGCTCGCAACCGATTGCCAGGCGGCGTAGATTCCGGCTCCGCCGCTTGAGCTGGTCTGGTCGATCCGCTGGGTGTAGGCCGGGACAGCACCGAGGTCGTGAGCGAGGGCGTTCGGCACGCCCGTCTGGCCCTCGAACTCGCCACTTGCCATGTTCGATACGTACAGATGCTCGACGTCGTCGGGCGCGACACCGGCGTCCGCGAGACAGTCCTCCCCGGCCTCGGAGAGCAGTTCGCGGATCCAGGCGTCGCGTTGCCCGAACTGTGTCATCGACGCGCCAATGACTGCAACGCGATCCATGTATGGCTTCTCACAGGTGAGGATAATATAATCCGCGGGTTTCATCCGTCCCGTCCCCCATCGAGCACCGATCCGACGGTGCGTGGTAGAGCCCTCACACCAGACCGGTGGTCTTTTGCTCGCCGCGAGCGGGTTCACTCGTATGACTGACGAGGAGCGACTCACCTATTCGGACGCGGGGGTAGACATCGAGGAGAGCGAGGCGGCGACAGCGGCACTACTCGACGCTGTCGGCAACGTCGTCGACAGCGAGTACGCCGGCCTGCTCGATATCGGCGATCAGTATCTCGGCCTCGCCACCGACGGTGTCGGGACGAAGCTACTGGTTGCCGAGGCGCTCGAAGACTACTCCACGGTCGGTATCGACTGCATCGCGATGAACGCCAACGACCTGGTCGCGGCGGGCGTCGATCCGGTCGCGTTCGTCGACTACCTCGCCGTCGAGGAGCCGAGCGAGAAGTTCTCCGAGCAGGTCGGCGATGGATTAGCCGCCGGTGCCGAAGCGGCCGGCCTCTCCCTGCTCGGCGGTGAGACTGCCGTGATGCCCGACGTGATCCGAGGGCTGGATCTCGCGGGCACCTGTGCCGGACTCGTCGACAAGGAGAAAACGTTCGACGGCGAAGCCAGTCCGGGCGACGCGGTCGTCGGCTTCCCCTCCAGCGGCATTCACTCGAACGGGCTGACGCTCGCCCGCACAGCGGTCACGCGGGAGTACGAGTACACGGACCCGTTCCCGCCGAACCCGGACCGCTCGGTCGGCGAGGAACTGCTCGAACCGACCCGGCTCTACACCTACCTGCTCGAACCCCTTCGCGAGCACGACGCCCGCGCGGCCGCCCACGTCACCGGCGGCGGATGGACGAACCTGAGCCGGATGGGCGAGCACCGCTACGAAATCACCGATCCGTGTCAGGCCCACGACGTCTTCGAGTTCGTGCAGGATCTGGGCAACGTCTCCGACGAGGAGATGCACCGGACGTTCAACATGGGAACCGGCTTCGTCGCCGCCGTCCCCGAGGAGCAGGCCGGGGCGCTGGCCGATGCCACGGACGGACAGGTCATCGGTACAGTCGAAGACGGTGATCGCGTCGAGATCCGCGGACTGTCGCTCTGATCGGACGCCACAGGTCTTCTCCACGTCACACAACGCCTGTCCCGCCGAGGAGCGCTACGATCAGATTTCGATCGTCCGCCGGTGCCAGCCCGTCGAGCCGTTCGGGCGGGGACTGCTCTTTTCTTCGGTCTGGACGGTTCCGTCCTGATGGATCGCCCGCACGACGACGTCCAGTTCAACGCGGTCCGGTGCCTCGAACTCGTGGCGCCAGCGCCGCCAGGCGTGTGGCGCTATCTGGGGTTCCAGTTCCGCATCGGTCCAGGTCTCCCCGCCGTCGATGCTCACTTCGACGCCAGCAACCTCCTCGACGCCGGTTTCGAGGCCGGCAAAGGCTACGCCACCGATCTGTACCGTCTCGCCGTCCCGCGTCGCACCGCGAATGTACGACATCGTGTTAACCACGGCCTCTTCGGTCCAGTTCCGGGCTTCCCAGTAGGCCTCGTGGTCCTCCGCGACGACTTCGATCCGGTTGATCCACTTCGTCATCTTCATTCCGTACCGGCCAGGGATGAGCAGGCGCGCCGGAAAGCCGTGTTCGCTGGCAAGGGTCTGCCCGTTCATCCCGAAAGCGATCATGATGTCCTCTCGCTCGATCAGGTCGATCGGAATTGCCTCGTTGTAGCCGTCTTCGGCATAGGTGACGACGTCGACGGCACCCTCGTTCGGGACGGCATCACCGACGAGATCCGATAGCTGGACGCCCGTCCAGTGGCCGGTGCCGATCAGATCCCCGCCCACCTGATTCGAGATACAGAGCATCGTCGTGGTCTGGTCGACGGCCGCATCGTGTTCGAGTAACTCGTCGTAGCCCAGTTCGTAGGGCTGCTCCACCTCGCCATCGATGGTGAGAGTCCACGACTCCGGATCGATCCGGGGTGCAGTGACGTTGATGTCGATGACGTAGTGATCGCTCGTGCTCGTGACAGCCGAGGGCATGCCCTCGAAGTCGAAGGCTGGGTCGCCCTCCGGCGGTGATGTCGAGCGTTCCAGTGGCTCCTCCACGCGCTCGCTTTCCGCTCCGGTCCCGAACCGGGCGAACAGTAGCCGGAGAACGGCCAGTGAGGCAACCGCGCCGACTGCCGCACTGCCGGTCTGGCGGAGGAACTTCCGCCGGTCAGTCACCGGTCGCAGTTGGTCGATGCCCCGGGCAACGAGATACGGCGGGGCGACCGCGACCACTGTTCCGACGAGGAAGCCGAACGAGACCCCCGTTCCGGAGGCAACAAACACGGCCACCGTTGCGAGGATACCGATGCCGACTCCGACTGGCCGACCGTACTCGAACCCTGTGGGCCAGACGAGCGCCGCTCCGCTGGTCGCACAGATGATCCCGAGGATGACCCCCCGACGAGCACCGGTTTGGCGGAGAAACCCAGCGTGCTGATCGCGAGTGTCGATAGCCAGCCGGGTGATCTGACGATGACCGCCTCGGCAAGCGCGTTGACTCCGAACCCACCCACCAGCGGCGCGGCGACGAACAGGCCTGTGATCCACGCCGCACCGGCGGTTGCGCCCACTACCAGACGTTGTCTGGGGGTCGATTCAGCGCTCATTTCCTCGACCGCCGACCGCAGTAGTTTCCAGCACGGATCTGGCAGACATTCTCTTGCGAACGCTGGGAACATACTTACTTAAATGCCCGACCGGCCGGGGTCGCTCGGTTCCGACCGCTCAGATGCCGAACTTGCCACAGCGATCCGAAAAACCGATACGTTGATTCTCGTCGCGTCCCTACCTGCGACCAATCATGCGCGTACGCGACTGGCAGGACATCGTCGAAGACGTCGTCGACGAGGACGTCGATCCGGAGGGATGGCGCGCCGTCGCGGGCGACCGCAGCGGCGGCGTCGGCGAGGACATGTACATCGGTCACCCGACTGGTGGTGTCTACCAGCTCAAAACGTTCGCGAAGAACCCCTTCGAGGTCCGGGGCGTCGGCACCCGGATCGCCCGGAAGATCGACGACGAGATCGGATCATACCTCCCCACACAGAACGAGGCCGGTCGGTTCGCCGTCCAGCGACCGCCCGAGGACGAGAGCGACGCCGAAGAGAAAGCGAAGAACCTCGGAGCGGTCCTGAGAGCCCACTCCGACGCACCAACCACGCCGGGCGACCTGTTCGACGACGTGATGGAGGTGCTGGAGAGTCCCGCGTTCGGCCCGATGGAGTACGACCAGTACGACCGTCCTGACGAACTGGACGAACTCGCGACGACGTTCGAGGAAGCCGAGGAGATACTCGACGCCGAACTTGACGAACTCGTCGACGAGGGCGACGTTGATCGCGGCTTCTACTGACTCCGTCTCTCTCCGGCGGGTTCAAGTCGACAGCGACCGTTCGGTGTGACATGACTGCTGAGACGACAGTGCGCGAGTATTACGAGGCGCTACGGCGTGGCGATCCCCTTGCCCCGTTCTTCGCCAGGGAGGCGTCTACCGTCAAGTTCGGTATCGAGGAACGGCTTCGGGGCTACGACGACATCGCCGCCGCGCTCGAACGCCAGACAGAGACGACCGACGAGTGGCGCGTCGACTCGACCGACCTCTCGGTGACCGAGCGAGAGGGCTACGCCTGGTTCGCCGACGTCGTCGGAATGGCGTGGACTGACACCGGAACTGGTGAGCGGTTCACATTCGACTCCCGATGGTCGGGAACGCTCGAGGAACGCGGTGAGGACTGGCAGTTCGTGAGCATGCACGTCAGCGCGCCACGGGAGCTATAATGGTCGGGCCGACGCGCCAGGAGATCGACGAGCCCACGGACTACACCCGTCTCAAACTGGGCTTTATCGCCCTGATCGCCTTTTCGGGGGTCTGACCGCGATCTACGGGGGCGGATCCCTCGGCGCAATCGCGATGGCGCTCGTCGCCGCTGCGGTCCTCGGGGCCGTCCTGATACAGTACGTCTTCTGGATGCTCACTTGACTCGCTGGAGCCACGCATCGGGGTCGTCGATTTCGTCGCTGCTCGGCAGGTTCTCGGGACGCTCCCAGACGGCACTCGCGGCGTCGACGCTCCGGCGCTCGGCCACATGCTCGAAGAATGCCTTTCCGCGCTCGTACTGGCGCCGTTTCATGCCGAGTCCGAGCGCCCGCCGAACGAATCCGGCGAGCGGACCGCGACCCTGTCGTCGGGCGTCGAGTTTCTCGCGCAAGTCCTCGTACTCCCCGTCGAAAGCGTGATCCATCAGTAGCTCTGCATACCCCTCGACGACGGTCATCGTGGCGTCAGCTCCTCGAACGCCTCGCGGTCGAGACTGCCCTGCGAGAGCGCTTCGATCCCTTCGTCCATGTTCGCTTCGAGGTGGTCGGAGAGCCACGGCGCGGCACCGAACTCCGCGGCGTGTGTCACTTCGTGGAAGGCGATCCAGCGCCGGAACCGGTCGTACTCGACGTCGAGTGTGTCGGCCACGTCGATGATGTTCGGGCGGACGAAATAGAGCGCGTGATCGTTCGAGTCCGCCAACAGGAGGGGATCGTACTGGCCGAGAACGTTACGACCCAGGAAGGCAAGCATGAAACTCATGGTCCCGGTGTTGACGACACGCGAGACGCCGGGAATGGCGACGTTCGTGTGCTCCTCGACGGGTTGCATGACGCGACTGAACGTGTCGACGTTCGCGTCGATCCAGTGGTGTCGGTTCTGCACCTCGATCCGGTTTGGCACGTCGAACGCCAGATCACCGACCGAGCGGATTCTGGTGCGGGCGTCGCGGACGTCGCTGGCGTAGGCCTCTCGCTCGGCGTCTGAGACGTCGAGCGAACCGGGATCGGTACTGGCACGGGCCGCCTCCGCGACGGCGTCCCAGTCGATGGCACCGTTGCCGGACGCACCGGTTACCGCACGAACACTACGATACAGATTCACACGAGCAGTTACTGGCTACGCAAGCAAAACAGTTCGCCCGACTTCGGGCCGCACGCCAAACCTGTTTTACTCTCCGGGCGCTACCATCTCATATGCGAGAACTCGTCTTCACCCTCGACTATCGGCCTGGCTGTAACGAGGTGGCCGATACCCTCGCCAACTATCCCGACGCCGAAATCCGCTCGCTCTCCCTGCACGTCACCGAGTCAAGTCTCTGGCGGGTCGATCATGCGACGGGGTCGCCCGAGGCGCTCGCGGCTATCGAGGACGCGTTCCTCACGTCGGATTACTACGCCGACTGTCTCGCGACTGACCACTGTGGCGCGACTCAGACGACGCACGTGCTTGAACACACCGACGACACGCTCGTGCTCTACTCCTACTGGGAGCGCACGCCGGCCTGTGCCTCCGTGCCACACACTGCACTGGATAATCTGGGCGAGGGCGCACTGTTCGAGACGCGACACAGCGAGCGCCAGTACACCTGGCGGATCATCCACTCGGGGCCGGCCGACGTGCATTCCTTCGTCGACGAACTCGAACGCATCGTCGGTGACTGTGCGACGCTCGACGTCCGACGGCTTACTGACGCCCCCTCGCCGACGGATTCGGAAGACGACGGGCTCTCGCCCGAACAGGAGGCCGCACTACAGGCCGCCGTCGAGCACGGCTACTACGAGACGCCGCGTGAGGTCGACGTCGGAGAACTCGCGGAACGTCTGGATGTCCCGCGGTCGACCCTGACCTATCGGCTTCGGAGAGCGGAGACGTATCTGGCCAAACAGCACGTCTCCCAGCGCTGGTCGCCCGACAGCGGCTCCCCGCGGATCTGACGCCTGACCAGCACCTCTGTTTTGGAATATTCCAAGAAACTCCTATCCCGCTCTACTCCGTACGGAGAAGTAATGACAGAGAGTCGTATCGACGACGAGGAATTCGAGGACGGAGAGTCGTCGGTTCAGCTTTCGGTCCCCGAGATGGACTGTCCCTCCTGTGCGGGCAAAGTAGAGAACGCGCTCGGCCGGGTCGACGGCGTCGAATCTCTCGACCTGCGGCCGACCGCCGGAACGGCGACCGTGGCCTACGACGGGGAACGCGCGAGCGACGACGATATCGTCACGGCGGTCGAGGGTGCTGGCTACGAAGTCGCCTCCCGGTCGTCGAGCGACGATCAGGTTGGCGAGGAGACGACGGTCTCCGAGTCCTCGGCTATCTGGACGAGTCCTCGCGCTATCAAGACCTGGATCGGTGGGGCGTTTCTGCTGGTCGGTCTGGTACTTACCTTCGTCGTGACGGGCCCGAATGTCAGCCTCGTCTCGACCCCACTCGGTCCGCTCACAATCGCAGACGCCGCCCTGCTCGTCGCGACGGCCGTCAGCGGGCTTCCGGTCGTCCGCTCGGGCTACTACTCGGCCCGGAACGTGAGTCTCGATATCGACCTGCTGATGGGTACTGCCATCATCGCCGCGACGGGGATCGGACTCTACATCGAGGCGGCGACGCTTGCGGTCCTGTTCAGCGTCGCCGAACTGCTCGAACGGTACGCGATGGACCAGACGCGCGATTCCCTGCGCGAACTGATGGAGTTATCGCCAGAGGAGGCGACGGTCCTCAGAGATCCCGACGGGAGCGGCGAGACGCGCGAAGTCGTCGTGCCTGCGGATGACGTCCGGATCGGCGAGCGGGTCGTGGTCCGGCCCGGCGAGAAGATTCCGGTGGATGGCACCGTCCTGGAGGGGAGCAGTTCGGTCGACCAGTCGCCGATCACCGGCGAGAGCGTCCCGGTCGACAAAACGGACGGCGACGAAGTCTTCGCGGGCTCCCTCAACGAGGAGGGCTACCTCGAACTCGAAACGGAACAGGAGGCCGGCGAGACGACGCTCGCGCGGATCATCGACCTCGTTGGCGACGCACAGGCAAAACAGACCGAGAGAGAGCAGTTCGTCGACCGCTTTGCAAGCTACTACACGCCCGCAGTCGTCGTGCTGGCGCTACTCACTGCGTTTCTCCCGCCACTGCTGATCGACGGCACTGCGACGGTCGGGGTCGCCGGTATCAGCCACACGTTCACCGGCGCCTCGATGACCTGGTTCGTTCGCGGGCTAACGCTGCTGGTGATCGCCTGTCCCTGCGCGTTCGTCATCTCGACGCCGGTCAGCGTCGCCTCCGGCGTGACCAGCGCCGCCCGGAACGGCGTCCTGATCAAGGGCGGCAACCACCTCGAAACGATGGGCGACGCCGATGCCATCGCCTTTGACAAGACGGGGACGCTGACGGCTGGCGAACTCGCAGTGACTGACGTGATTCCGCTCGATGGCTCCGACGAGCGAGACGTCCTGGCCCGGGCCGGCGCGCTCGAAGGGCGGAGCGAGCACCCGATTGCCGACGCCGTGCTCGACCGTGCAGAGTCCGAAGGGATCGATCCCGACGACGTCGCTGGCTTCGAGAGCCTCACCGGCCGAGGTGTCCGCGGGGACATCGACGGGACGGCCTACTACGCCGGGAAGCCCGGCCTGTTCGAGGAACTGGGCTTCGACCTCACGTCTCCCACCCCTGGCTCCGGTCGAACTGATGGCGGCGTCGCGGCCATCGAGACGGACGTCGCGCCGCTCGCCGACCGGATCGCCGACCTGCAGGCCGACGGCAAGACCGTGATCCTCGTAGGTACCGCGGACCGACTGCTCGGGGGTATCGGTATCGCAGACGAGATTCGTCCAGAAGCGAAAACGGCGATTCAGAACCTGCAACGCCTCGGTGTCGCCCCGCTGGTGATGCTTACAGGCGACAACGAAGGCACCGCTCGGGCGGTCGCCGCGGAGCTGGCATCGACGAGTACCGGGCCGAACTCCTGCCCGAGCAGAAAGTCGATGCCGTCGAGTCACTGCAGGCCGAGCACGGCACGGTCGCGATGGTCGGCGACGGTATCAACGATGCGCCGGCGCTGGCCACCGCCGACGTCGGCATCGCGATGGGGGCCGCGGGCACCGACACCGCTATCGAGACGGCAGACATTGCGCTGATGGGCGATAACGTCGAGAAACTCCCCTACCTGTACGCGCTCTCGCACAAGGGTAACGCCGTGATCCGCCAGAACATCTGGGCCAGCCTCGGCGTCAAGGCCCTGCTCGCCCTCGGCGTCCCCTTCGGCTACGTCAGCGTCGCCGTCGCCGTCGTAGTTGGCGATATGGGAATGAGCCTCGGGGTCACCGGCAACGCGATGCGGCTTTCGCGGATGACGCCCGAGCGCTTTTTGAAGGAGTAGTTATTCTGTCGTCGAGGTGAACCGATCGATCGGGCCGCTTTCCTCCGCTTCGATCTCGGCTTCTTCCTCTTCTTCCTCGTCTTCCCCGGTGAGCATCCGCACCGCGACGCCGATGGCTGCGAGGATGACCAGCGGGAGCAGGACGGTTGTGATGCTGAGTCCGCTGTCTTCGGCTTCTTCGACCGCCTCCTCTTCGCCCGTCTCATCGATCTCCGCCGAAAACAGTCCCTCGCCGTCAGGGCCACTCGGGCCGACCTGGATCCGTCCACGCGGGTTGAACTCGAACAATGTGATCTTTGCCATACGTATCTGTTCGACCAGCGGTAACTTATGAATGTGGGTGAGTACCCGTAGCATCCCTGCCTACCGACGACTTTGCCGTGACGCCAGCCTTGAAACACCGGCGCTCTAATTGCCTGTATGGACGAGACTCAGCGGAGTTTTCTCGACGAACTGCTGACGACACCGAGTCCGACCGGCTACGAGACGGCGGGCCAGCGCGTCTGGATCGACCACGTCGCCGAGTTCGCCGACGAGGTCCGAACCGACGAGTATGGTAACGCCGTGGCCGTGCTGGACGGCGGTGATCCCGAAATCGCCATCACGGGCCACGCCGACGAGATCGGCTTCATCGTCCGCCGGATCGACGAGGACGGTTTTATCCACATGGGCCGACTCGGTGGCTCGGACCGAACGGTCACGCGCGGCCAGCACGTCACTATCCACGGCGAGGAACCGGTTAGCGGGGTCGTCGGACAGAACGCGATCCACCTGCGAGATGCGGGCGACGACGAGTACGACGAGATCCGCGAACAGCGCATCGACATCGGTGCCGAAGACGACGAATCGGCCCAGGAACTCGTCGAAGTCGGCGACCCGATCACGTTCTCTTCGACAGTCGAGGACCTGCAGGGTACCCTGGTTTCGGCCCGTGGGATGGACAACCGCGTCGGGACGTGGGTTGCCGCGGAGACGCTCCGTGCGGCCGCCGAGGCGGACGTCGACGCCACCGTCTACGCCGTGAGCACGGTCCAGGAAGAGGTCGGCCTCAAAGGCGCACAGATGGTCGGCTTCGACCTCGACCCCGACGCGGCGGTCGCGGTCGACGTCACCCACGCCACGGACTACCCCGGCGCACCGTCGGACCGAACCGCGGACATCGAACTCGGCGACGGGCCGGTCATCTCTCGGGGAACTACGAACCACCCGGTTGTCGTCGACGCCGTGCGTCAGGCAGCCGACGAGTCGGAGGTCGACGTCCAACTGGACGCTGCCGGGATCCGGACCGGAACCGACGCCGACGCCTTTTACGTCCAGCAGGGCGGTATTCCCTCGCTGAACCTCGGCCTGCCGAACCGGTACATGCACACGCCCGTCGAGGTCATCGATACCGACGATCTGACCGCGAGCGTCGAACTGCTCGCCGCCTTTGCCGACCGCGCGAGCGAGTACGAGGAGTTCTCGGTCGACGTCTAATTCGGCGGTTTCGTCGACAGTAACTCCTGTTTGATCGACATCGTTCAGTAAACTCCGAGTGGAACCCGGTACGTTTATGCCTGTAACGCGAGCGAATGAGCGTATGAGTGGACGACCCCTCGACGTGCTCGAAGCGTCACTCGGCGAAGACGTGGAGGTCCAGCTAAAAGGCGGCGAGATCTACGAAGGAACCCTGACAGGCTACGATCAGCATATGAACCTCGTGCTCGAAGACGCTATGAGAGTGCCCGCGGCCGAAGAGCCTGCCGGCGATACGGAGCCGCCAGTCGAAGACACAACCATTATACGCGGCGATAACGTCGTTTCGATCATCCCATGACTGGTGCAGGAACCCCAAGCCAGGGCAAAAAGAACAAGACCACACACGTCAAATGTCGGCGCTGTGGTGAGAAGTCCTATCACATCAGAAAAAAGAAGTGCTCGTCGTGCGGCTTCGGTAAATCCAAGAGCAAGCGTAGCTACGCCTGGCAGTCGAAGACTGGCGACAACTGAGGCTCACGACAGTTCTTTCTCTCCTTTCCTGACGAGCGACTGCTGTGTCTATCTATCACACGATGATGTGCATAATCGTGCATAGATAAGTTCTTGAACACGCCAAGTAGAACACGATTGGGAGGATTTATCCCCGATGACTCGTTAGATACGTCCATGTCAGACGGGCGGGTCGAAAGGCGTTCCCGGAACGGGATGACCGAAAAGTGCGGCGTGGTCGGCGTGTCTCTTGAGGACCGCGCCGCCGCGCGTCCACTCTACTACTCCCTGTACGCGCTCCAGCACCGCGGCCAGGAGTCTGCCGGAATCGTCACCCACGACGGCTTCCAGCAGTACAGCCACGTCGAGATGGGACTGGTTGGCGACGCGTTCAGTCAGGGCGACGTCGAGAGTCTGAACGGGCCCGTCGGAATCGGTCACGTCCGATATCCGACGGCAGGAAGCGTCAACTCCTGTTGTGCTCAGCCGTTTTCCGTCTCGTTCAAGAGCGGTTCGCTGGGCCTCTCGCACAACGGCAACCTCGTCAACGCCGACGAGATTCGCGGCGAACTGGCCGGCCTCGGCCACGCCTTCACCTCCGACGGAGACACCGAAGTCATCGCCCACGACCTCGCACGAAACCTGCTCGAAGAGGATCTCGTTCGCGCGGTCAAGACCACCATGGAGCGGATCCATGGCTCCTACTCGCTGACGATCATGCACGACGACACCGTGCTCGGGGTCCGGGATCCGGAGGGGAACCGGCCGCTCTGTATCGGCGAACTCGACGATGGCTACATTCTCGCCAGCGAGAGTGCGGCCATAGACACGCTCGACGGCGAACTCGTCCGGGACGTCAAACCCGGCGAACTCGTCGTCCTCCAGGACGACGGGAAAGGCTATGACTCGTACCAACTGTTCGATCGGGAAAATTCGGCCCACTGTTTCTTCGAGCACGTCTACTTCGCCCGGCCCGACAGCGTCATCGACGAGAAACTCGTCTACGAGGTGCGCCGTGAACTCGGCCGACAGCTATGGGAGGAAAACGGCGTCGACAGTGACGTCGTGATGCCGGTGCCCGACTCGGGACGCTCCTTTGCAAGCGGCTACGCCGAAGCGGCCAACGACGACGGCGCGGACGTCGAGTTCGCCGAGGGGCTGATGAAGAACCGGTACGTCGGCCGGACGTTCATCATGCCGACACAGGACGAGCGCGAGCGCGCGGTCCGCCTGAAACTCAATCCGATCAAGAGCACGGTCGAGGGCAAGTCCGTGACGATCATCGACGACAGCATCGTCCGCGGGACGACCTCGAACCAGCTGGTCCAGTTGCTCAAGGACGTCGGTGCGGAGGAAGTCCACGTCCGGATCGGCGCGCCGCCGATCCTCGCCCCCTGTTACATGGGCATCGACATGGCCTCACGCGACGAACTGATCGCCGCCGGCAAGTCGACCGACGAGATCCGAGAGGAGATCGACGCCGACAGTCTCTCCTATCTCTCTATCGACGCCGTCGCGAGCGCGCTGGAGTCCTCCCGTGCCGATCTCTGTCTCGGCTGTGTCACCGGCGAGTATCCCTACGATATCGAGGGCGAGGCGACTGATCGGGACGTCACCCGTCCCGAGATTTCGACGGAATCGACAGTCGCGGACGATTAATCGGACAGTTCGTCGATCCGATCTTTAGCCTCTTTTTGCCGCCGCTCCGTCTCTTCCCTGTCGTAGTGGATTCGCTCGACGCCATCGCCGTCCATCACCAGATCCAGTACCGCGCCCTCCTCGCTGGCTGGCGCTGGTAGTTCCTCGACCGGAATCGTCGTCTGATCGACGAGGTCGCCGTGGTCTTCGAGCAGGACGACTGCGAGGCCGTCGACGACCCGGTCGACGACGCCGGTCAGGGTTTCCGTATCTTCGCCGAACGGGATGCCGGCGAAGGGCGTCGCTCCGAACAGTGCAGCCAGGGTCTCCAGGACGTCGCGTCGTGGGTACAACGACATACCCCGCTCTGGCCGCGGATTCGTATATGAACCTGTGGAGGCTCAGAACAGAACGTAGAGCATGAGGTAGATGATGATCCCGCCGGCGAAGGAAATCGTCCAGAGACTCGCGGCGATCCGGCCGACGCGTGCGTGGTTCGTCTGGGGAAGTTCGTGGATCGGTCTCGTCAGCGCGAGCAAGAGCGCGTAGTAGACGAACGGCAGTGAACTGATCGCGAGCAGGATGTGGATAGCGAGGATCGGCAGGTAGACGTAGAGTTCGATGGTCTCCGGACCGGGGAACGACGACGGGCCGAGCAGCGAGACGCGGTAGAGATACATCACGAGAAAGCCGGCAAAGAGGACGAACGACGTGACCATCAGGCGTCGATGGCGCGTAATCTCGCCGCGGCGGATCGCTCGGACACCGGAGAGGATGGTGACGATAGCGAGCGCACTCAGGGCAGCGTTCAGGTGCGGAATAGCGTCGAGTATCCACTCGGGAGCAGTCGGGATCGCGTCCTGTGGGATGGCCTGCAGTGCCGCGCTGAACACGAGTATCAGCGATACGACAGTCAACACGGCCGTGACCGCGGGGACGTGCTCTCTGACCTGCGCTTGCATACTCTGCGGTTAGAACAGCGCCGTCTTATATTCGTCTTTCGCGATGGCTCTACATCACAGGTACGCGGCGTCCCAGCGGGTCGGCTTGCGCGTGTTGCCACAGGTCGAACACTCGATGCGGGCCATCGCGTCCATCGCCGCGGCCACGCTGTCGCAGTTCGTACAGTAGTAGGCCCACCGCTCGTCGCGGTTCGGATCGGCGTAGACCGTGTTGAACGGTGCGATCGTTCCCCGCTCGGTGTCGTCGTCGGCGACGTACACGATCTCGTCGTTGACGGTGAGCGTGGTCAGTCCGGCCGGTTCGACGTCCTGATAGACGTTCTCGACGTGTCTCTTACCGTCGATATCGATGTGACGTTCGCCGATCTTCCTGAACCCGAAATGTTTGTAAAAGGAGTTGCCCTCGCTGTTGTCCGCGAGCACGAGGCCCCGGAGATGCGACGCTCCAGCCTCTATAAGTCGCGTTCTGGTCTCTTCGAGGAGTTCCCGCGAGATACCCTGTCCGCGGTGGTCGGGGTGAACGTGTAACCAGAGCAGATCGGCTGGCTGGTCCTGCCCGTGGAGGACGGCGTCGGTAAATCCAGTAAGTATGTCGTCTTCCTCGGCGACCAGGAGGTATCGACTGTCGTCCGCGAAAGCGTCTTCGAGGGTTTCGTCGCCGTACCACTCCTCGATGGCCCGGTCGATCGTATCTGGACTCATCGTGTATGAACAGTGCATCGACCGCCGGGCTATCTTCCTGATCCCTCCTCGATCTTCGAGCGTAGCATGACGAACTGCCATGATCCTTGGTAGCAATTCACAATACTTAAATCATACTGGCGACGTTCTGGAACTTCGGTATCTCTCTGAGGCGTCCCTTGGGTGTTTGTCGAAAAGTAAGGACTCAGTCGCCAAGACGTGTCGTCCACCGGGCTACTGCGTATCGGTAGCAGAGTTCGCCGAGAACGAGCAGTCCGAGGCCAACGCCGCCAAGGAGCGCGAGCGTCGTCCCTCCGAGCGGTGCGAGCGCGAGGCCGACGACCAGTACCGGAACGAGGACGGCGGCGACAGCCGCGGTAAAGAGCAGAAATTTGAGCGAGTCGAAGAGGAACTCGTTCGGCTCGAAACCTGCGAGGGCGGCCGTGAGGCCGAACAGGTACTGATGGTAGCCGACGAGCAAGAGGAGTCCCGCGACGGCGTCGACGGCACTCGCACCGAACAGGAGTGCCGCGAGGGCAAAGTAGCCGACTGCAGTGGGGAGCCCGACCAACACCATGGCCCGCCGCTTGGCGGCGAATAGGTCCGGGACGCCGAGCGGATAGCGCAGGTACGAGGTCGGGTCGTCGTACTGAGTGATCCAGTTGTACGACGTGAACGCCGAGAGTCCCAGCAACGCGCCGAACGTGATTCCCACGGACGGCGCAACACCGGTAATCCGCTCTGCGAGTTCGACCAGTCCGACGCAGACGGCAAAGAGGATTCCTCCGGAGAAAAGGAGTTTCCAGAGGCCACCGTTGCTTCTGGCGACGTCGAGGAGCGTCTTTGTCGTCAGACCGGTGTCGTCGCCGAGGCGTCGCCGCCATTTCGTGAACACCGGAACCCGGGTACGGGTCGGGGCGGCGTCGACCGGTTCGTAGGCATAGATGCCGAGCACGGCCGTCCCGACGAGCAGGGCGAGCGTTCCGGAGAACGCCAGCACTGACGGCTCGGCGTACAGCGCGTACGGCGTCGCGGCGAGGACGTCTACGTTCGCGTACCACAGGCCGCCGCCGACGAGCGAGAGTCCACCGATCGAAAACCAGCCAGAGACGCCCCGAGTGGCGATGCCGACGAGCGCAAGCGTCACCACGAGACCGAGCAGGAACGTCGCAGTCGTCGAGAGCCAGAGTCGACCAAGGTCGAGGAAGCCGAACCCGCCCTGTCCGACGGCCACGACGAACGCCGCCGTGATCGGCACCAGAAAGAGCCCGGAGTAGTAGAGGGCGTCTTTCACGAGGAAGTGACCGAGCAGTCGCCGGCGAGAGATCGGCAACGTGTGTGCAGAAAACACCAGCAGCGTTACGTCGCCAAGCAGGTCCTCGATGGCGTCCCGGCCGACCAGACCGATCGAGCCAGTGTGAAGTCCAAAGGCGAACACGAGTGCGTGCAGTCCGGCGATCACGGACGAGAGGCTGGTCCCGGTCTCGACGAGTGCGACAACGCCAGCGGCGGTCAACGCCGCAACGAGTAGCGGGAACAGTGCGAACCGCCGGCCGCCGAACAGGGAGGCGTGGAGTCGCCACTCCTCTCCCAGCATCCGAGTGAAGACGACGCGGTCGATGCGGTCGATACCAGCATCGTTACCTCGGTGCCGCTGCCGGGCGTTCGGCTGTTGCGCCCTGCTTGAAGGCGTCTAGTAGCGATTCCTCCTCGCTCATCTCTGCGGGCCGCTGCTCGGCGACGAGTCGGCCGTCACCGACGACGCCGACGCGGCTACAGATCTCCTCGGCGACCTCGATCTGATGTGTCGAGAGGAACAGCGCGTTGTCCTCGCTCCGGTACTGCTCGAAGTACTCTTTGACCCGCTCTTGCATGATCGGATCGAGGTTCGCGAGCGGTTCGTCGATGAAGACCACGTCGGGGTCGTGGAGAAACGCCTGCGTGATCATCACCTTCTGTTGTTGGCCCCGCGAGAGGTCGGTCGATATCGCGTCGAGTTTTTCGGTGAAAGAGAGCCGATCTGCCCACTCCTCTATCCGGTCATCGAGTAGATCTGCCGGCATCTCGCGTACCTGCCCGACGAACTCGAAGTACTCTCGGGGCGTGAGAAAGCTAGGCGGGGACTCCTTTTCGGGCACGATACCGACGAGACGGCGAGTTTCTATCGGCTCCGTCGCCGGATCTGTGTCCAGGACGGAGAGCGTCCCATCGTCGGGTGCTAACTGCCCGGTCAGTAGCTGAATCGCCGTCGTCTTCCCCGCGCCGTTGGGGCCGAGTAATCCGAACAGTTCGCCGCGGTCGACGGACAGAGAGAGGCCGTCCAGCGCCTGAAAATCGCCGTATCGCTTGCCCACGTCTGTTAGTTCGATTGCACTCATAGTCAACTACTGGTAGGTTCCGGCGAACCGACAATAAACTCCCGGACGCGGCAGAGCGTTCCCTCCACGGGCGCAGTGTTAGGTATCTCCTCGTTCCTCGTCGGACTTATCCTGAGCGCGAACCGATTCGCCCGCCTGATCGCGAACGCGCCCGCCGGCGCGCCCGCCGGCGCGCTCGTCGACCGCATTGGCACCCGGAGGCCCTTCGTCGTCGGACTGTTCGTCGAGGGCATCGCGACGCTGGGCTACGTCGTCGCCGTCGTCGCCCCCGCACCAGAGGTGTGGTCTCTGCTCGCCCGGATCCTCTGGGGCGTCGGGAGCGCCCTCGTGTTTGCCACGGCCTATACGATTACAGCAGACGTCAGCGAATCCAGTTCGCGGGGGACGAGCATGGGCATCGTCCGTGCGGGGATCACCTTTGGCTTCCCCGCCGGTCTGGTGCTCGGTGGCCTGGTCAGTGATCTCTACGGCGTTGAGGCCGCGTTCGTCCTCGCGGCGTCGTTCGCGCTCTTTGCTGGCGTGCTCGCGTACTTCATCATCCCCGAGACCCACACCGGCGCGATAGAGCGCCGAAAAGGCGGCGTCAAGCCCTGGGAGATAGACACCTCGCTGCCCGCATTGACCGTCGGCCTCGTCAACTTCGGCGTCTTCTTCGCGTATATCGGCGCGCTCTTTGCGACGCTCGTCGTCTTCCTCGTCGAGCTAGAGATCGGTGTCCTCGGCTTCGATGCACAGGGGACCTCCGGCCTCCTCATGGCTGTCACCGTACTCGCTGGGTCGGCGTGCATGCTCGGCGGCGGGAAACTGAGCGACCTGTACGGCTATCGCGTTCCCATCGTCCTCGTCTCACTGGTCGTCTCGGGGGCTGGGTTCCTGTTGCTCGCGACTGCCAGTTCGATCGGCCGGTTAATCGTCGCCTGTCTGTTGATCGGCGGCGGACAGGGCGGCACCGGCGGTCCGATGATGGCGCTGTTGGCCGACCTCACTCCCGACGAACGGATGGGACGCGCAATGGGGACCAACAACGTCCTCGGGGACATCGGCGGCGGTCTCGGACCACTCGTCACGCTCCCGCTCGTCGAACGAGTCGGGTTTGCACCCATCTACATCGCCTGCGCGGTGATCCCCCTGGTCGCGGGCGTCGTCTTGCTGGTCGGAATCCGTGCGGAGACTGGCAGCCTGAATCCGTCACTGGCACTGCAGGTCGGAGACTGATCGGATCCGGTTCAGGGCCAGAGTCCACGCGCGTCATGGGCTTCAGCGATCCGGGAGAGGGCTACCGCGTAGGCCGCATCGCGCCACGTCGACGCGCCGTTTTCCTTCTCGGCACGGACCGCATCCCACGCCGAGAGCATCTCGGTTTCTAGCTCCTCGTGGACGCGCTCTGGCGACCACGACTGTCTGTTGATGTCCTGCAACCACTCGAAGTAACTGACCGTGACACCGCCGGCGTTCGCGAGGATATCGGGGATTACGGTTACGCCACGCTCCGCGAGAAGCTCCTGTGCCGTGCTCGTCGTCGGGCCGTTCGCTCCCTCGACGATCAGGTCGGCCTGGACATCGCCCGCGTTCACCTCCGTCAGGACGTTCCCGATAGCTGCGGGAATCAGGACGTCGACATCGAGTTCGAGCAGTTCATCGTTCGTGACGGCCAGCGGGGCGTCCTGTTCGAGTACCGCTTCCGGCTCCTCGTCGTGAGATGGAACCGAGCCTGTGTCGATCCCGTCGGGATCGTAGATCCCACCCGTGACATCGCTGACCGCGACGATGTTTGCGCCCCACCGATCGAGGAGGCGGGCCGCGTTCGCACCCACGCTACCGTAGCCCTGTACGGCGACATCCGTCTCTTCGATGTCGCGCCCGTAGTACTCGATCGCTTCGCGCGTGACGATGGCGACGCTTCGTCCGGGCGCTTGTTCGCGCCCTCGCTGCCGCCGACGACCGGCGGCTTTCCGGTCACGACGCCAGGAATCGTCTCGTCTTCCTGCATCGAGTAGGCATCCATCACCCACGCCATTGTCTGGGGATCGGTCCCCATGTCGGGGGCCGGAATGTCCTTCGTTGGTCCGATCACGGAGCGGATCTCCTGGGTGAACCGACGCGTCAGCCGTTCCTTCTCAGCCCTGCTCAACGATTTCGGGTCGACTGCGACACCGCCTTTCGCGCCGCCGAAGGGGAGATCCATGACTGCACACTTCCAGGTCATCCACATGCTGAGGCCGACGCACTCGTCCCGCGTCACCTCGGGATGATACCGGAGCCCACCTTTAAACGGCCCTTTGACGCTGTCGTGGTGGGCCCGATACCCGGTGTACACCTCGACGGTGCCATCGTCACGTTCTATCGGCACCGTGACCTCGTGGACAGATGCCGGATGGTTCAGTTGTTCGACGATTGCAGGATCGATATCCAGCCGCTCGGCCGCGTGGTGTAGTTCCCGTCGCGCCGTCTGGAGGGCGGACTCCTCGTCCGACGGCTCGATGGTCGCACTCTCCTCACCGTCGCTGTGCGTCGGCTCGGATGCCATCGTTACTCGATTGGTGTTCCCCTGTTTCGTAACTCGCCGCCACACTCCGGACAGAGACCCGGGCTATCCGGATCGACGACGATAGTTCCACACTCGAAGCACTCGTAGGTCACGTCTTCTGACGAATCCTGGATTACGTCTTTCATGAGCATTTTGGCCACATCGATCGCTTGAGTGGCGTATAGAGAGCTATCGGATGTATAGAAGAAAGGCTGGTTGTTAACTGATGAACCTAACTATCGATTACTTGGTTCATATGTTAACCACGCCTCCCGGCAAGCGTTTCAGAGCCCAGGCAGTTGAGGACGGGGACTCCGCGCTACCGCACAGTTGAACAGCGCAAACACTTCGTGTCTGCTGGCTCGACGAGTCCTATGCCCCGTCGAATATCGGAAATCTTCGATTTCCGGGACCAATGAGGCTCACGCTTCATCGAACACCGAATCGAACAACTTCCGCTCGGCCGCCCGGATGTGGTTCGAGAACGCGGGCGGTGAGATGTCGAGCATCTCCGCTACCTCCGTACCGGTGTGATCCCGCGGCGACTCGAAGAAGCCACTGTAGTACGCAGTCTGACTCACCTCCAGTTGCCTGTCGGTGAGCCGATCCAGCGCCTGCGACTGGACCGTCTCCGCGACGGAGCGATCTAGCTGCTGTTTCGACCGCAGTTCGACCCCAGTAAACAGTTCGCGGACGAGTTGGCTGATGTGGCGGGACGCGACGCTTTCGGGCACCTCGACGACGAGCGTCGTCGATTCGGGATCGGCCGACGCGCTCCGGAAGACGGCCCCGTGATCGGCGAGTTCGTTCGCGAGGAACGACTGTCCAAGCCGGATGCCCAGCACGCCACCGTCCTCGTCACCACTGATCTGTCGAACCTCCTCGACTGCGACGAGGTCGGCGGTGATCTGTTCGACGCGCTCGATTGGGGCTCCGTCGACGGTGACGAACACGTAGCTTCCCTCTGCTGTCTGCTGGACGCCGCCCTGATACGACAGCTCACAGTCGGCCTCTCGTGCGACTTTGGAGAGAACGAAGCTCGGATCGTCGATGTCGAACTCGATGCGAGTTACCGATCGCGTCAACAACGCGTTCTTCCGTTCGATGGCGCTCGTCGCCGAGGCGATAGTCTCCCCGAGTTCGCATAACACCGCCTGCACCGTCTCGTCGAACGCGTCCTGGGTTTCGGCATAGACGTTCAACACGCCGTACGAGAGGTCGTTGTACTCCAGCGGAATGCTGATGACTGACAGGAAATCCCGCGAGAGCGCGTTCGTTCGCCACTCCTCTTCGCGCAGGCGACCCGCTACGTTCGAGATCTTCGTCACCTCTCGCGTCGCGGCCGTTCGCCCTGCTGGCTCGACTTCAGCCTCCCCCACGGAAAACTCGATGCTATCCAGATATCCGCCTTCCGCGCCGGCCCAGGCCCGCGGCACGACTGTTTCGGTCGCCGGATCGGCGTCACCGATCCACGCGAACGTGAATCTGTCGTCGGCTGTCAGTAGTTCACAGACCGTGTGGTCTATCTCCTCGCGAGTTTCGGCCTGGACGACGGCCTGATCGATCTCCCGGATCGTCTCGTTGATGCGGTTCAATCGCGTGAGTTGTTCGTTCTGCTGCTGTAGCTCCCTGTCCTGTCTGCGAAGTTGTGTCTCTCTTGTCACCCGGTCCAGCGCCGCTTCTGCAGTCGCTGCCAGCAGATCGGCAGCTCTCTGGTCACCTCGTCGAACTCCCCGATAGCCGACGAGCCAGCCACGAACACCCCGTGGTTGCCAAGCGGAATGTACGCCGTACTTCGAAGTTCCGTCGCCTGATCGTCGAGTCGCGGCGAGTCGTGGATGTCGTCGACGAACAGTGCCTCGTTGTCGACGAAACTGTGACTGGGCAGGCTCTCGGCATTGGCAGGGACGTCCGGAAGCGGCCCGTGTAGCCGATCCATCGCTGGAGAACTCGCAGTCGGTCGAAGTTCGTTGTTCTCCGCGTCGAACAGGTAGACAGCGCTCGCGTCGAGGTCGAGGACGCCCGCCGTATCGTCGACGACCTGCGCACCGATCTCCTGGCGAGTCTCGGCGTAGAGAAACTCCCGGGCGGTCTCCTGCAGTGTCGCAAGCGCCTCTTCACGCTGTTTCCGTTTTGTCACGTCCCGACAGCTGTACAGCAGTGTGCCGTCCTGTATCGACACCTCGCGGACGTTGACCAGGAGGGTGTGTTTACGACCCGCCTTGTCGGTCGCGCTGACCTCGATGTTTTTCAACACGCCTTTTTCTGCCAGTTCCTCGCGGTCGAACAGATCCTCGCCGAGCAGGTCTTCGATGGTCCCAAGTTCCTGGATCTCGTCGGCCGTGTAGCCGAAGATGAAGTTGACGTTCGGACAGACGTAGGTGTACTCGCCGTCCTCGTCGGTCATCAGGACCGTGTCCGTCATGTTGTTCAGCGTCACGCGATGCAGTTCCTCCGAGCGGCGGAGATCACGTTCGAGCGCCACCCGATCGGAGATGTCGACCGCCTCGACGACGATGGATCGAAGCCGACCGCGCTCGTCCTGAACCGGCCGGGCGGAGAGATCGACGACCTGTGCGTCCGGCGCGACGGATCGCGTCACGACCGCATTACCGAACTCCCCGTCGATTGCCGTCTCGACGATCCGGCGAACATCCGACTGGACGCCGCTCTCGCCTGACCACGACGGGAGCGCCCAGAACCGCTCGCCAAGCACGCTCCCCACATCGCCCTCGATCAGTTCGCGGCCGGTTTCGTTCGCCCGCCGGAGCGCGCCTTCCGGGTCCAGTACCCACGTCGCAGTTCGCGGGTCCTGAAAGATCGCGTCGAACTGTCTCGCGCGGTCGCGCTGTGTCGCCGTCCGTCGGGCCGTCCGGACGCTCTCGTCGATCCGGTCGAGTAGGGTGTCGAACCCCCATGGGATTCGTCGAGCGGTACGTACTCGGAGACGTCGGCCGAGACCGCTTTACTCGCGACCGACTCGTCGCCGATCGTCGTACAGAGCACGGTCGGGAGCGTTCCCGACTCCTGCCGAACCGCCCGCAGTAGCTCCGTGCCCGTCGAGTCCTCGAGCGCGTACGCCGTCACGAGGCACTCTACCGACCCGTCACGGACGGCTTCGAGCGCCGCTCCAGCCGTCGAGACCCTGTGAACGTCGCCGGCCCGCGCCTTCAGTACCGCCTCGAACTCGTCGACCCACGCCGCCGTCCCGGCGAGGAGTACGCGAGTCGAATCCAGTGTCTTCGATTTGGGCGCCATTTCCTCATCGTAGCCCACACGGCCTGTTCAAGATATCGACGTGATCGATGCTCCTGTGAACGGTTGTCACACCTGCGATGCCGACCCAGTACCGGATCGGGAGGGATATGGGGCACGGGCCGAGAGGAGTAGGTATGAACGACGAAGACGCTCATGCGGGCTGGTTTGCCGGGGTCGATCCGGCGGATCCGGACGCCGCCGCGATGCAGATCCGTGAGGGACGGGCGGAGACACCGGAGGCATGGCCGACTCTCGCAGTCGACGAGGGTGTCGTCCCGGACGAGGACGCCTACTACGACGCGCTCAGGGAAGCAACACTGACCGCCGCTCGAGACGTCGTCAACGAGAGAGAGCGCGCCGACGACCGACAGTTGATCCACGCCGTCCGCTCGATGGACGACTGCGAGCGGGTCGCCAACGAACTCGCCGAACGACTTACCGAGTGGGCCGGCAGTCTGGACGACGAGGCTGGCTCCGGCGTCGAGTACGCGCGGAGCATCGTCGGATCGGACGACGTGGCGGAGCCGCGCCTGCTCTCGCTCGCCGAGCGGATCGTCGATCTGGACGACGAGGCCGACCAGCTACGAGCCTTCATCGAGCAACGCGCGCCGGACGTGGCACCCAATCTGGCGGCGCTCGCGGGGCCGGTACTCGCCGCGCGACTGATCTCGCTGGCCGGCGATCTGGAGTCGCTCGCCAAAAAACCCAGCGGCACCGTGCAGGTGCTCGGCGCGGAAGACGCCCTGTTTGCCCACCTCCGCGGGCACGGCACGTCGCCGAAACACGGCGTCATCTTCACCCACGAGTACGTGCGGGGAACCACCCCTGACGAGCGTGGCTCCGCGGCACGGGCGCTCGCCGGAAAGCTCTCTATCGCCGCCCGGATCGACCATTACTCCGGCGAGTACAACCCCGAACTGGAGGCCGAACTCGACAGACGGATCGAGCGGATCCGCACCCGAGGTGACGACGAATGAGTCTGCCCGAGAGCGTCACCCGGCGGGAGTTCGACGGCGAGGAGCGACTCGCTACCCGCGGCCAGCCAGTGTACGGCGAACCGACCGACGGCGACTGGCGGCTCTGGGACGCCCGGCGCTCGAAACTCGGCGCGATGTTCGAGTTAGGGATGGAGACTGGTCTCGCCGACGGCGACCGCGTCCTCTATCTCGGTGCCGCGAGCGGGACGACGGTGAGCCACGTCGCGGACTTCGCCGGGCCGACCTATGCAGTGGAGTTCGCCACGCGCCCCGCGAGAGACCTGCTCGACGTCGCCGAGGACCGCGACCGCCTGTTTCCGCTGGTGAAAGACGCCAGAAAGCCAGACGGGTACGCACACGTCGTCGAAAGCGGTCTCGACGCTATCGTACAGGACGTCGCGACGAGCGGCCAGGCCCGCGTCGCCGTCGAGAACAGGCGATTCCTCGCCGAGGACGGTCGCCTCGTTGCCGCGTTCAAAGCCAGAAGCGAGGACGTCACGGCCGATCCGGCGGACGTCTTCGAGCGCGTCCGATCGACGCTCGAAAACGGCTACGAGATTCTCGATACCGAACGGATGGAGCCGTTCCACGACGACCATCTGGCAGTCGTGGCGACGCCCCGCTGAGCGGGGTGAACCGCTCCAAGATGTCTGTTTCTATCATATATGAGTAATTTTATTATGTTTGTCTAAAACGTATCAGATGGATGCGAAAGCCCTCCAGGCGACGCTTCCTACTGGGAGTGCCGTCACGATCACTGCCGTGAGCGGTTGCGTTAGTACAGACGATTCTGAGCCCCAGCCAAGCGACGATAGCCCTGCGGACGACGAGCCAGAATCCACAGATGCCGACCCCGAGGAGCCCGAAGTCCCCGACGATATCGCGGCGATGTACGAGCACCTCCCCGCGGAGTCGGCCGTCGAGATGGAGTATCAGCTGTTCATGTTCGCCGACCTCGACGAGTTCGAGAGTCGCAAGGAACTCGGCGTAGAGGGCGACATCATCGACGCTTTCGACGACATCGAATTCGAGGACGCTAACTATCTGACGCTGATCCGCTCGAACGGGTACGGGAGCGTTATTGGTGCTCTTAGCGGCGACTTCGACCGCCCGGAGCCCGGAACCGAAGTCGGCTCCGAGGGCGACTGGCGGCTGGCCGAAGACGACCAGTACGCGTTCGCAAGCGACGACGGGATCGCCGTGTTCGCTGCGGATCAGTCCGGCCCCCAGAGCGATAGTGCCGAGGCGGCCGTCGACGCCGACGTCGAGAGCCTCGGAGCCTCGGCCGACGGCGTCCCCGAAGCGTTTGGACGCCTCGAAGACAGCGGCTTTGTGGTGTTTATCCCAGATGTCGACGGAACGATTTTCTCCGGCATCGGCCACGAGAAACTCCGGGCCATGGCCGCCGGATTCGAGACGTATCCGGGACAGCAGGACGGGACGGTCGAAAACGAGTATCTGCTGTATCCCGCTGACGGCGCTACCATCGATGACGACGACGTTTCGGACCTGCTCCCCGTGATCGAGCAAGGGGAGGTCCTCGAGACCGAGATCGAACGTGACGACGCCGTCTACGTCGAGGCTGTCGTCGAACAGCCGCTCAGGCGGGATCCGGATGCTGCACCGGACGCAGAGATCCGCTCCTCGTTCGACCCCGACGAGGGCACCGTCGAGATCAAACATCGGGCCGGCGATACGATCGACGCCGACGAACTGGAGCTATGGATCGACGGCGAGCGCGCCGCGCGCCAGCCAGCCGACCGCCACGACGAGTTCGCGGCGGGCAACACCATCGAGACCGAGGCCGAGCCCCTGACTGCCATCGCGTTACGCTGGGTCGACGAGGAAGAGACTGTTCAGTACGTCTACGTACAGTTGATCGTCGGCGAGGACGATTTCACAGCAAGCTACGACTACGACGCTACCGCGGTCGAGGTTACCTACCGTGGCGACCGCGAGGCAGACCCCACAAAGCTCGCGGTGAGGCGCGAGCGAAGCGACGGGACGAGACCGACAGAGCAGGTCGATACGTCCCAGGAGACGCTCACTGCCGGCGATACAATCACTATCGGAGACGTCGAACTCGAGGAGTCAATCGCGTTGAGACCCGACATCCCCAACGAGCCTCGCGGTGCCTACTGGACGGTGCTGCACTTCCGCGCATCGCCGCCGCGGGTTCATTTCCGCCAGCGCGAGGAAGGGGTGACCGTGACCTACCACGGGGACCAGGAGCTTCAGGCGTCGGAAATCCGAGTGCTCGTCGACGACGAGCCTGCGGCGACGCAGTTCGAGGACGATCACGAGACCCTCGGGGGCCGGGACAGTGTGACGCTGGAAGGCGTTCAGACCGGCAGCGAGGTCGTCGCCGAGTGGGTCGAACCGGACGAGCCGATGGAGGTCGGGAGCCTGTTGGTGACGCCTCAGTCCCACCTCGAATCGAGCTACGCCGCTGACGGCACGGTCAGTATCAAACACGCGCAGGGTGAACCGATCGACGCAGCCAACCTGGAGCTACGCGTCGAGGGAGAGGTCGCCGACGAGCAGTTCGTCGACGACCACGACACCTTCGCGGAGGGCGATACCTTCTCGACGGTGGTCGAGCCGTTCGTCGTCGTCAGCGTCGAATGGGTCGGAGCCGAGGAATCGACGGATAGTACCGAAGACGACACCGGAGAAGACTCCGCAAGCGGCGGCGTCGAACGGAGCATCAGGGCTGGTAGCCAGACCCAACTGGTCCAGTTCGTTACCGGCCAGGAGTTCATAGACGTAGGCTACGACCCCGATGCCGGCGAGGTCGAACTCGTATACGTCGGCGAACCGCAGGCCGATCCGGATCGACTTGTGGTCCAGCGTCGCGGTGATGCCGCCCCCGGTGGCGAGACGGCAATCTTCAGCGAGGAGTACGACACCCTGACGCAGGGTGACAGCGTCGTGCTCGACGACGTCGCGACGGACGAGCGAATGCAGGTGGTGCTCTCGGACGACGCGGCCGCCCATAGGGCGATAGTTCACTTCACGCCGGAGCCGCGCTACTCGTTCCGGTTCGACGAGCGTGACGGTGAAGTCATCATGACCTATTACGGAGAGATCGACCGCGACGCCGAACAGTTCCGCGTTCTGGTGGACGGCGAGCAAACTGAGATCCAGCCTGCTGACGAGTACGATACAGTCTCCATGGAGGACGAACTCGAACTCGGCGAGTTTGCCAGCGGGGTAACACTCGTCGTCGAGTGGACCGTTCCGGACGAACCGGTCGAGGTCGACAACCATGTCGTCCTTCCCGACGCGGCCTTCGCGGCCGACTACGATCCGGAGGCGGGCACGGTCGCTGTCACTCACGCAGGTGGAGACGCGCTGACGCCACCCACCTCGGCATCGCCGTCCAGCCAGTCACCGATGGTCTGGTCGACTGGGAGGGTGCTGACACCGTTACCGAGGGCGACGCAACGACGATTGCTGCGCCTGAACAGCCACGCGCGGTCTACGTCGTCTATCGGGAGGGTGGCGTTCTCGAAGAAATCGAGTTCGGCGACGAACCGTAAGCAGTCTCTCTACCGCGGCGTCTCCGTTCCCCATTCTTCCAGCGCCGTATCGAGGGCTGGCACCGATTCGGCACGGCGTTCGAGCGACTCACCGTCTACGTAGGCCTCGACGGCCTGCCTGAGCGCCCGCGCACCCGCCTCGGTGCCGTCCGGGTGGCCGTGAATTCCGCCACCCGCTTGCACGCAGACGTTCGTCCCGACGGCATCGAGTAGCTGATCGACGATGCCGGGGTGCAGTCCGCCCGAGGCGACCGGCAGGACGTCGGTCGTGCCGTAGAGGTCGCTCCGGAGCCATTCGTTGATGCCGACCGTATCCTCGTTGGCGAGTTTGCCGAGTCCGGCCGTACCCGTGTGGATGTGGTCGACACCGGCGAGTCGTGCGAACTGAGCGAGACAGCGCATCGAGACGCCGTGATGATCGAGTCGGTCGAAGGCGGCGTGCATCGCCCGGTGGGCGTGTATCGCCAGCCCGAGGTCCTCGCAGGTCTCGCGGACAGTCTGGAGCCCCGACCACCCGGCGGTGATGATGTCGACCATCACGAACCGGCCGCCGTGGTCGGCGACGAACTCGGCACGACGGACCATCTCGTCGGTCTCGGCGGTGATGTTGATCAGGTAGCCTTTCCGCTCGCCGGTCTCCGCTTCGAGTTCGTCTCTGGCGGCCAGACTCCGCCGAACGCGCTCCTCGAAGGGGTTGAACGACTGATCGGTCAGGTTCTCGTCGTCTTTCAGCAGGTCGACGCCGCCGCGCCACGCGTCTCGGCCGATTTCGACGTGACGATCGGTCGAGAGTCCGACCTTTGGCTTCGGAACGGTCGCGGTGATCGGTCGGTCCTCGGCGTCGAGTAGTGCTGTTCGGACGGCCGAACCGAACTGCGGGCCCCGAAAGCTCTCGACGAGGGATTCCGGCCACTCGCAGTCCAGCAAGCGGATCGAGTCGACGGCCTTCATCCCCATGATGTTCCCGGCGATACACGAGAGGATCTGCGGGAGGCTACCGGCCTCGAACAGCGCCGTCGGGTAGGCGACCAGCGCCCGGTCGTCGCCGATATCGAACGCGACGGCACTGAGGTCGGTGACGTCCTCGCCGGCCTGCAGTGGTGCCCAGGTTCCGTTCGAACTCTCGGAGGCGACACGACTCGCCGCGTCTTCCATGCTCATTCCCTCTGCCGGGTCGAGTCGGAACTCGCAGACGAGATCCGTTGCGACCGGTTCGTAGGTCGGATCGAGGAAGTCGTCGTATTGGATACCAGTCATGTTGGATGTTACCGTTCGACAGCTACCCGTATAGCCTTTTGGCCGGAAAAGCACAGGTACAGTCCGCTCGGAATCGGCGTATACTCACTCAGACTCGAAGTTCGTAACCGTGATCCGCTCCGCTTCGACGTCTTCGAGGGTAGCGCCCCAGCCACCGATCGTTACGACATCGTCGCCGGTGTCGACGCTGATGGCCGCGACGCCCGCGTACTCGGCCACCGAGGGGTTCGCATCGGCTTCCCGCATGCCGTCGTCGAACTGGTTCGTCGTTCTGATGTCGACGAGACGACCCTGGATCGTTCGCGTATGGGACGTTGTCGTATCCACGCCGACGACGTCGACTTCGATTTCGGCTTCATCGTCGTACAGCGGCTTGACGTCGCGGACGAAATATCGCAGATTGACGTAGTTACGTAGCTCTCCTTGCGCCGGATCCACGTACAGCGTCTCCCAGACGTCCCACATCGACGTGAGGAAGAACCAGTGGAACACGTAGGTGTGGGTTCGGTCGTCGACCAGGACGCCGTACTGATTGATCGAGTCGCTGTGCGGGGCGAAACAGGTCTTTTCTCTGTCGACGATTACGACGAACGGCGAGGGGAGCGGGCGATGGCGGGCTTCTGTACACGCACCGGGCAGGGCTTCGTCGTCGATGGTGTCCCGCTCCCGGGAATGGAGCGATAGCTTGACGAGGACGTCGTTCTCGATGGCCTCGACGAGCGACGGTCGAAGCTTTCGAACTGGTCCGGCGTCACTGCCAACTGGACCTGATTATCGGCTTCGCGGATGTACCGCTTCGCGCTGTCAAGGACTGTCTCGAACCGCGAAACGATGCTCACCTTGCTCTGGCCCATCTCTGGCTGGTTCCACCGCTCTTCGATTTCCGAGGCGGCGCTCTCGAACTGGGATGCACGGGAGCGGAGATCATCGAGCACCTCGTCGGGGTCGTGTGCTCTGGCGTGGAGGCTATCCTGCTCGTACGTTTCGATGAATCCCTTCGACTCCAGATCACGAAGGACGTCGTAAATCCGCGGATCGGGAACCTGACTGAGGTCCGCGAGATCAGTCGCAGAGGCCGAACCGAGCTCGAGAAGCGTCACGTACGCTTCCGACTGGTACGGAGAGAGTCCTGCGTCCTCGAGAACGGTCGTCAACTCGTCTTGTTCCATGGTTGTGTACCGTTTGAGTCTCTTTGTCCACTGCCTTTCGGTTCTTCCGCCCACGGGCCGTGGGTGCGCACTCCACTGAACTCTCTCCGGTTTCGAGTTCGGAGGCGAGCCCTGTCCCCGGATGGCTCTCTCCTGTCCAGACCCATGGGTTCCGGTCTGCTAGCCGTTACGCTCATGCCACTAATAGGTACAACACCAGTAATAAAATAGTGGTGACTGCGGCAGTTGCCTCCGCTCTCCTGCTGGATTACCGCGTAGTCACCGGGGGTTCGTCGCGACCGACGTGGATCTCGTGGGCTTCGATATCCTCGAAGGCGGCAACCAGCCCTCCGATTTCGAGTCGCTCAGACCCCGTATCGACCGTTAGCGACGCGACCTGTTCGCTCTGGTCGAAATCTACGTTGGCGACCCGCCCGCTCACGCTTCGTTTGCGCCCCGTCTCGACGTCCCGTCCATCGATAGTCGCGTAGAACTCTCCGCCACCCCGATTGATATCTTTGACACACCGACGGATCGAGGCGTAGCGCCGCGGGAACGATCTGCCCGAACCGTTCTCGGCGAGCGTCTCGGCCGCTGTCGTCCAGAGCACCGTGCCAAAGAAGCCAGAGACCAGAAAGCCAAGCGCCGACCGATTGAAGATGACGCCGTATCGGTCACGGTCGTTGTTCCGGATGGCGTCCTGCGTGGCGTAGACCGAGTACTCCCAGTCGGCAACGGCGATGATTGGCGTCGTGATGCCCTCGCGGGCCCGCGCGGTGGTCGCAACGTCGAGATAGTCGTACTCGTCGGGATCCGGCGCTTCGGCCGCAGGCGTCACCAGCAGGTCGATACTGATACCGTTCGCGCGCTGTGTGATCAGTTCCGTCTCGAACCGCTCCAGTAACTCCGGCGTCAACGAGAGCGCCAGTTCGTACTCCGCGGACTCGATCGCATCCTCGACGTACCGGAGGATCGTCGACCGGGACTTCACGAGCGAGACGGCCTCGGTGTCACGCGCCGGTGCGGTGTACCGTGCATCGAGTTCGGCGATCATGTCCTCCAGCGAATCGGTCACGTCCGCGAAGGCCATCGACGGATCGACCGCGGTGATCTTCATGGGCCGCGATTCGCGGAGTTCGACCAGTCCCCGATCGCTGAGGCTCCGGACAGTGTCGTAGACCCGTGGCTGCGGAATCTCCGTGTTCTCCGCAATCTCGCTCGCGGTGAGCGTTCCCTGTTCTAGAACGGCCAGATAGGCGTCGATCTCGTACTCCCCGAGATCGAATCGGTCGCCGACACGTTCCATCTGTCCTCGCAAGTCATCGGAGCTCATACACTATCCACCGTCCTCTAACGATAAATTATTTATTATATTCCGAGTAGCACACTATTACTCAATCGAGTATCTATGTCGAGCCTTGGCCCTGCTCGACCGCGGGGAGCCGTATCACGACCGTCGTCCCCGAGTCGGACCTGATCTCGACGGTTCCGCCCGACTGCGAAACGATCCAGTCGACGAGCCAGAGTCCCAGACCGCCGCTGTGGTGCAGATGCGAGATCTGTTTCTCGCCAGTGAAGACGGACCGCTCCTCCGCGGGAATCCCCGCACCGTCGTCGCTGATTCTCAGTTCGACCTGATCGTCTATTCGTCGGATCTCTATCTCGACGGTCGGGTCCGCTCCGGCATGTTGTCCGACGTTCGTAAGCAGTTCGTCGATTGCAGTCGCGACTGCGGGATCAGCCGAGACATGTGCCGCTTTCGGCGCCTCGACGGCGGTGGTTACGTTCGGATATCTGTCCTCGAACGATTCGATCTGGTGCTCGAGGACCTCCACGAGATCAACGACGCTGTCGTGGCGGTCCGCGTCCCTCGTGACGAGTCTCTCGGTCATCCGCGCGCGATCACTCATCGTCAGCAGTTGCTTGCAGGTCTCGACTATCTCGCGGACCGTTTTGTCGTCGGCGGTATCGAGTCGACCGATGCGTCCGATCACGACGTTCAGCGTGTTCCGGAGGTTGTGGCGCAACAACCGGTTCAGTACGAGCAACATCTGCTCCCGTCGGGCGAGTGCTGACGCAAGCCGGTCAACTGCCTCGTTGATCTCCGTCCATTCGTTGCTCCCCGTGAGTGAGATCCGCTGATCGTACCGCCGCTGTTCGAGTTGCTCCAGCCTGGTCTGTAGCCGCTCCGTCTGCCGAATGTGGTTGCGATAGATCCAGAGTCCGAACCCGCCGACTGCGGCGAGCAATACGAGACTCGACCCGATCTGCACGAGCGCAGCCGCTGGATCTCCTCGGTTACCGCGCCTTCCCGGTGATCGACGGTGACGGTCCATCCCGTCGACTGGACGGTTGCAGTTCCGCTGATCGTCGTATCGAACTGCTCCTCGCTCTGAAACAGTGCCTCCGTCCCCGACATCACCGAGACGCTCGTATCGGAGATGTTCCGGAGGCCGACTGCCGACTGAAAAAACGACCCGTCCAGATACAGCGCCGCGTTCAGGGTCCCCACGATGTCGTTGCCCTCGTAGATCGGCATGCTCAGTACGACGATCCGGTTTCCGGTCGCTGCCCGAAGCGGTTCGCTAATGTACTCCTCTCCGGCGAGCGCGCTGGTTACGTACTCCCGGTCGCTGTAGTCCTGCCCGATTACGGTGTCCGGCGAACCGCCCGTCACCGTCACGAGATTGACCATCTCCCCGTCCCTGTCGACGACTGATACGCCGCCGACGCCGTCGAGGGACTGGACGGTCTCAAGTGCGGTCCGCTGGGCGTCGGTGCCGTGGTCGGAGAGTCGTGGATCGTCGGCGACAACCTGAAGTGTCTGCTGGTTCGACCGCAGTCGCTGGTCGAGTGTCGATGCAGTCTGGCCCGCCCGGTCGTCGATGTCCGTCTGTGCCTCGTCGATCGCGGCCGACCGCTGCGAGTTGAACGTCACGAACATCACCCCGCTGATAACTACCGCAACGAGAACCAGACTCAACAGGAATTTTCGGCGGAGTTGCATCGGTTTCTACTACTCGTCTCCGGGTGCTCCTGGAGCGTTTCCAGGCATGCGACGCCTCACGTGGGAGACGCTACGTTCCGACGCACTCGTGCAGGCGATGGGGCTCACGACACTCACCGTAGATCCGACAGGATCTCGCCTGCGTGTCCCTCCGGATCGACGCCCTCGTAGGTGGCGACGATCTTGCCGTCCTCGACGACGTAGGTGTTTCTGAACACGCCGTCGAAGGTGTTCCCGAACATTGACTTCTCACCGTAGGAGTCGTACGCGCTCGCGACCGCGCCGTCCTCGTCGGACAGCAGCGTAATCGGCAGGTCGTACTCCTCGGCGAACTCCTCCAGATCGGTGACCGGGTCGTCGCTGATCCCGATCACGTCGACGCCAGCCTCGTCGAACTCGTCCCAGCGATCCCGGAAGCTACACGCCTCGGTGGTGCAGCCAGGCGTATCGGCGCGGGGGTAAAAGTAGACGACGACGCGGCCGTCGAACGACGAGAGCGCGACCGACTCTCCGTGCTGGTTCTGCAGTTCGAAGTCGGGCGCGTCTGCGCCTGTGTTGAGCATATCGAACCCTGACGGGTAAGTGTAAAACGAGTTTCGGTTCGGGGGTCAGTCGATCCGCTGTGCGGCGTCCTGCTCGACCAGTGGCTCCGCGTTGGCCGTCGGTAGCGTCACGACGTCCTCCGCGCTCAGTTCATACTCCCGGTCGTCGACGCCGAAGATGTCGCCGATCTCCTCTGTGATGCGGACGGTCGTCCGCTCAGTACCGTCAGAGTCCGGGGGCTTGCCCCTTCCTCCGGCGGCATCTCGGGCGTCGCCCCGGCGTCGTCTCCCGGCGGATCCGCCCTCGGTGTCGGGGCTTTGGAGGCATCCACTGTCGACTCGGTCGGATCGTCAGTCTCCTCGTTTCGGGGGCGGCCTCCGCTCCGTCGCCGGTCATGAGGTCCGCGGCGTCGACGCTCGGGTTGCTCGCCGACTCCGCGTCTGCTTCGGCCGCCTCATGTGGGGCCGGTGGCGTTGTCGGGTCGGCGTCGGGACTCCCCGTCTCAGTGGTGTCGGACACGGGGGTCGCAGTACCGGTCTCGGCGGGCGTCGATACCGGACTCGCTTCGCCCGAAAGGATATCGAGGACGTGCCCTTTGTTCTGTTCGATGCGGTCGACGAGGTCGGTGAACAGTTCCGACTCCTCGGCGGTTAGCCCTTCCTCGTCGGAGGGCATTCCCGCGGCCGCGAGGCTTGCTCGCTTGACGATTTTGCCCATTCGGCGCTCGTAGACGGCTTCCACGACCTCCTCGGCAGTCTCGATCTCATCAGAGAGTTGACTCACCTCCGAGGATGCGAACGGATCCTCCGCACGCTCGGCCGCACGGTCACGTTCGTTTTTGAGGTTCGCGATGTAGTCACCGACGTCCTCGTAGAACGAGTCGCGCAGATGCTGTAGGCTGTCTTTCTGGCGCTCCTTGCTCTGTACGGAACGCAGGTCGTCGAGATTCATTCTTTTTCCTTTTCGGCGTGACCGCGGGCCATCAGGTAGACGCCCACGTATTCAGGTACGATTTGTGCACCCTCTGTGATTGTAAAGCTATCGCCGCCCAGTTCGATCTCTCCGCGCTCCGCCCCAGTTCCCGGGAGGCCGTCGAGGTCCGGGACGTCGATCCTGATCTCCTGTCCGACGAACTGCTCGGGCACGGCGTCGGCGAGCGGTCTGAACGAATCGAGCGCGTCGCGACTGACCCGTGTCACGGCCAGGCCGGTCCCGCCATGGAGGCTTCCGGGTAGACGGATGAGTCGGTTCGTGTCGGTCGTGACCGGTTCGTCGATCGGCGCGCTCTCAGTTTCGAGGACGTCCTCGGTGAGCAGGCGTGCGACCTGGTAAAAAGCGGGGTGGACATCGATGTTGCCCGCCGCGATCTCGTCGTAGTTGTTCCGTGCGGCGGTCAGCGCGGCAGTCGATTTCCCCTCGCCGATCCGGTCGAACTCCTGTAACCGTTCGAGCGCATCCTCCTCGGGGAGGTCGAGCAGGTCGTCGACGAACGAGACGAGTCGCGAGTGAACGCGGCCGCTCCAGCCACCGTCCGTGACGAGCGAGCGTTTGTGTGCCGGGCAGAGCGGCCGGCGGTCCCGCCGACAGCCTCGTGCTCGATGAGGTTGTCGAATTCGACATCGATGCCGCGGACGTAATCGACGATCTCACGCCGGTCGTCCCGGTCGAGTTCGAGGATCCCCTCGTCCCGAACGTGGACGTGATAGCCTCGGCCGCCCGAAAAAACGATCGTAGTGTCCTCGAAGCCGAAATCGGACTCCAGGAAATCGAGCAGTTTGATCAATGCGTCCTTGCAGGTCGCGAGCATCTCCTCGTAGCTGTCTTCCTCCGGCGAGACTCCGGGAAGGTGGTCGGCGTCGAGGTCGAACACGAGGTCGGAACTCCGCCAGCCTTTCTGTTGCATCGTCCCGGCACCCGGGTCGTCGTACCGCCCGGCCGAGAAGTAGACGTGGCGCGGGCGCTTTCGGGCGAGGAAGTCGTCGAGCGACCCGATATCGAGCAGCGAGCGATGGCGTACCATGGTGGTTCCGGAGCCAGCAGTCCACGGAATGAAGCCCCACTCCCGCAGATTTGCGTCCGGGGGCGGCGACAGCGCTGTCCGGCGATAGTAATCTCGGAACCGGCCGCGGAGGTACGCACGGGTACGCTCTTCCATCGGTTACTGTCGTATGAGAGCGAGCATAGTTAAGGTACCGTTACAGTCGCGTCGGTGAGACAGGGTATCAAGGGTGTCCCTCGTCGGATCGCCAGCAGGCAGCCGAAGTAAGACAATATTACGTCGCTTCGGGCAAACCCTGCGTTCTATACGATAGTCCTACCGGTATTTGCCCCAGTATAACTAACCGGTAAAGGGCCTTGTAACACTCCGATGTCAGAACGAGGATCTGCTGGGTCCGAGTCAGACCCCAACCGACGCCAACTGCTCGGTTTGCTCGGAGTAACCGGTCTTACTGCATTGTCGGCGACGCTGGTGGCAACGGGCACCTCAATAGAACCAGACGATAATCCGGACGACGAGTCCGAGACTGCAGACGATGACGATGGAGAGGGCACCGGGGAGACGGAAGAGCCCGCACCCTCCCTATCAGTCGAGTGGAACTCGATCTACAGGGACGAGCAACCAGCTCGTTTGCCAGCGCACAGCGCGCCGAGAAGGGGTTCGCGCTGGCGGGCGTCCAGCTGACGAGGACGACGCCGGCGTAGGATGGCTCGTCCAGAGCGGCGGTCCGGACACCGAAACGACCGATCTGCGACACACCTCTGCGTTGAACCGATCGAGACGGCAGATAGACGAGGGGTATGCGATCCACGACGCCGTCGAAACCATTCTCCGGGTCGACGATGGCTGGCTGCTGGTCGGGTGGACTCACGACCTCTCTCCCGACAGCAAGTCGGCGTGGCTCCGACGGATCAACGAAAACGGCGGACTACAGTGGGAGAAACAGTACGGCCGCCCGGGCGTCAACTCGTTTCGAGACGTCTTCTTCGACGGTGTCGCGACCGACGACGGTGGGGCCGTGCTCGCTGGCGTCACGCTCGGGTCCGAGTTCATCGATACGCGGCGAGGCGACGGCTGGCAGCGAAGGTCGCTCCCGACGGCGAACTGGTGTGGGATCGAACCTACAACACTGCCGACACTACCATCACGGATTGGACCAAAGACGAGCGTCACGACCGCTTCACCACCATCGAGTCCACGGAGAACGGCTATCTGCTGGCCGGGACTACGACGCCCAGAGAGGCGTCCGACACCGTCCCCTCGGAACCGTGGATCGTCGGCGTGGATGCCGATGGACAGAAACTGTGGGATACGTTAGAGGAGCGTGACCCGGCCGAGAGCGGAGAGCGCCAGGATCGCGTGATAGCGGATATCGCGCCGGCAGACAGTGGCTATCTCGCGGTCGGCACCGTCGGCAACTACGAGTACACCCGCTCGTTCCGGTCCAACGTGTTCACCGGGGAGGGTTGGATCGCAAGCGTCGAGGGGGAATCGTTCGGCTGGCAGCGACGACTGGAATCAACCTCGATCAGGACGGTCGAGCGATTGGACGAGGAGCACTACCTCCTCGGTGGCGAACAAGAGGGCGTCGCGTGGGTAGGTATCATCGAATCCGACGGCGAACTGATCGACGAGCGGCGGCTTCACGACGTCGAGGGCGACGTCCGAGCCACTACCGGCGTCGAAGGGGGCGCATCATCGTCGCCGGGAGACGGACTCAGGACGATATCCCGGTCGGATTCGCGGCAGGTATCTCTGGGACTGCTCGGGATTCCTGAACGCGAACTCGGCCCGAGGAAACTTTATCATAGTTGACTATGTACAATGCCGTGAGGATGTTTCACAGTAGCCGAACCGTCCGGAGGGTAGTATGACTGGCGGGCAGTTCAGCATCGACGGCTCGACGGCCATCGTCACGGGCGCGTCAGCGGGATCGGGAAAGCGATCGCCGAACAGTTCGCGGCGGACGGACTCGATGTCGTGATCTGCTCGCGCGAACAGGAAAACGTCGACCCGGTCGCCGAGGCGATCAACGAGAGCGAGCGAGCGGGACGGGCACTGGGGTCGAATGCGACGTCACCGACCGGGACGCGGTCGACGCGCTGGTAGAGACGACCGTCGAGGAGTTCGGCGGGCTGGACGTGCTCGTCAACAACGCCGGCGCGTCGTTCATGGCGAACTTCGACGGGATCAGCCCGAACGGCTGGAACAAGATCGTCGACATCAATCTCACGGGCACCTACCACTGCACGCAGGCCGCCGGCGAGTATCTGAAAGACGGCGGCGGAAGCGTCATCAACCTATCCAGCGAAGCGGGCCAGGACGGTGCACCGTACATGAGCCACTACGCCGCTGCGAAGGCGGGCGTAATCACCCTGACGACGACGCTTGCTAACGAGTGGGCGGCCGACGGTGTCCGCGTCAACTGCATCGCACCTGGCTACGTGGCGACGCCGGGCGTCGAGTCACAGATGGGCGTCACCGCTGACGACATCGACCGCGACGATGTGGACCGGACGATCGGCCGGAGCGACGAGATAGCCGACATCGCACAGTTCCTTGCCAGTCCAGCAGCATCCTACGTCGTCGGCGAGACGATCCGCGCCGCTGGCGTCCCGGACCTCATGAAGACACCAGACCAATGACAGACAGAGAGATCCACCTCCCCGTGGCCGCACAGCCCAGTATCGACGACATCGTCGCGATTACCCAGCGCGCAGAGGAGAACGACTACGTCCGCGCGTGGATGCCCGAAACGTGGGGGCGTGACGCCGTGACGACGCTCACGATGCTCGCCGAGCGAACCGACGAGATCGAACTCGGCACCAGCATCGCGAACGTCTTCTCGCGGTCGCCAGCACTGCTCGGCCAGACCGCCGCGACCCTCCAGGAGGCGTCGGACGGGCGCTTCCGCCTGGGGATGGGCCCGAGCGGCCCCGCCGTGATCGAAGGCTGGCATGGCGAATCGTTCGAACGGCCGCTTCGACGGACCCGGGAGTATATCGATATCGTCCGGCGCGTCGTCGAGGGAGACGGTCTTGAGTACGACGGCGACATCTACACGCTGTCGGGCTTTCGGCTTCGGTTCGACCCGCCCGAGACGCCGCCACCGATAGATGTCGCCGGAATGGGACCGAAATCTGTCGAACTCGCCGGACGGTTTGCTGACGGCTGGCACGCGACCACGTTCACACCTGATGGACTACGCGAGCGACTGGAGGATCTTCACCGCGGGGCCGAACTGGGCGACCGCTCGCCCGACGATATCCGTGTCACGCTGTCGTTGCCCTGCTGTGTGCAGAGAACGGCGAGCGCGCTCGCGAACTGGCGGCCCAGCATCTCGCCTTCTACGTCGGCGGGATGGGCACCTACTACCGAGAATCGCTGTCCAGACAGGGGTACGAAGACGAAGCGAACGAGATAGCGGCGTCGTGGGCAAGCGGTGATCGGGAGGCCGCAGTGAACGTCCTCGACGATGGCCTGCTCGACGAACTTGCCATTGCCGGGGACCCAGCGCATGCACGCGAACAGCTGGCCGAGTTCGCCGATATCGATGGCCTCGACGCCATCGCGATGGCGCCGCCGCGGGGTGCTTCTGGGGACGATATCGCTGCGACGGTAGACGCAATGGCTCCCGATAACTGACCGAACGGCTGGCCGTATGGCCGGTTTTCCAGACACGTCAGCAAATTCTGAACGACGCCAAATCATGGGCAACTTTAAATATCGAAGCCGACTAGCGTCGTGATGAACGATTTCCGCCAAGATCCAGGCGGGGGCTCTGATCTTCGATAATATGACGATGCGCATTGCAATAGACGAGTACAAGCGAGACCATCACGCGGAAGACTCTCATCCGGGAGAGCGACCGTCCGTCGATGGATTGTTCAGTGGTGACGAGGGTCGACTCGTCTACGTCGACCGGAGCGGATCCATCCGGGATTACTCCGGCGCGACACTGAACAAGCACGGTATCGAACGCTCACGTCTGGGAATCGGCTCGGACGAGGGAGTGCACTGGTTCGACGAGATGGAGACGACCCGTCAGTCCTACGAGGGCGAGACGACGATGATCGTCACCGAGCACGACGCCGGCGAGTTCTCGGTCCACCAGTACGACTACACGCTCGAGGGGGCGCATCTGACTCACGTCGAAGTCCGTGGAGACATGCCGGACCGACCACGACTGTTCGCCGCAATGGCCTTTGCGCCCGACGGGCAGTCCAGTAGCGTCGGTCACCTCAACCATCAGGACGTCGTCGAGGTCTTCCACGACGCCGAGCACGACTACATCACTGCCTCGACGGGGTTTTCGTCCGTCAACAGTCAGCGCCGAGAGGGACTCGATGCGTTACTGACGGACGATCCCTCAGGGCTCGGCACCAACGAACGCACTGAGGACGACCTCTCGGATACGATGGTGATCGAGACCCATCTCGACGACGAAGGTGGGCACGCACAGGCAACGCTCGTCACGCTGGTCGCCGACCACGAGGAGACGACCCGCGAGGACGCGCTCGCACACGTGCGTGCGTTCGCGGATCACTACCAGACAGACCGCGCGATCCGGAACCGGGCGAACCTGCAAACCGGGTTCAACGTTCCCGACATTCCGTCCCGCGAGTCGGTCGTCGACGACCTGCGCGCCCTATCCCTGCTCACCGCACCGACCGGTGCGCGGATCAAAGGGCCGGAGTTCGATCCGTATCACGTCTACTCCGGCGGCTACGGCTACACGTGGTTCCGCGACGACGCAGAGATCGCTCGTGAGCTGCTCGACGTCGACGAACAGTTCGGCGTCGACCTCGCGACACAGCACGCGGAGAGTGCGCGATTCTACGCCGATACACAACTTCCCGACGGGACCTGGCCACAGCGAGTCTGGGCGCACAACGGTGCGCTGGCTCCTGGTTGGGGCAACTCCCGTGTCGGTCTCGGCGGTTCTGACTACGCCGCCGACGGCACCGCAAGCGTGCTCACGTTCCTCGCGACCTATCTGCGACAGGGATCGCCCGACACCGATCTGTTCGCCCGGATCGAAGGGACGATCCGCGACGGCTTCGAGGGACTTGTCGCTCTGCTCGAAAAAGACGGACTGCCCGAACCGTGTCTCGACATCTGGGAGAGCGATATCGGACGGTTCACGCACACGGCCGCGATGGAACTGCTGGCCTTCTCGGCCATCGCGCGCGCTCCCATCGAGCAGGAACTGACCGAGGCGGCCAGAGCCCGTGCCGATGCCGTCTACGATGGGCTCGCCGGTCGGTTCAGCGACGAGGGTGTCTTCGAGCGAAAGCCCGGCGACACGACGGCCGACGCGAGCACACTCGCGCTCGTCGAAGCCCATCACGAGTACGCGAAACTGACCGGTGACGTCGATAAGCACCGAATCGAACAACTGGTCGAACACGTCGATACGACGATAGACCGACTCTCGCGGAGGAACGACGCAGGCGAACTTCTCGGCCTCTGTCGAGTCGAGGACGACACCTTCCGCGAGCGCGGACAGGACGAACCGAAGGTCTGGGCGCTTGCGACAGGCTGGGCGGCCGAGGCCACGGCAGCACTCGGCGCGCTACTCGAAGAGGATAGCGACCGACAGGAAGAGACGTTCGAGCAGGCCCGGGAGCTTCTGGCACTCATCGAACAGGATGGCTTCCTCGCTAACTCGACCGGGTTCCTCTCCGAGCAGGTGTTCGACGATGGCTCGCCCGACAGCGCGACGCCGTCGGCGTGGTCGCACGGTAAACGCTCGGGAGCAATCGCTGCGCTACAGGACGCGGGCGGTCTCTCGACGTCTTCGGAGACGACACAGCCGGTCGGTCCCGCGGTCGCTTCGACCTGGACGACTGGCGAGAAGTACGGTATCGGAACGGCGGCGGATCACGGAAGCGACTCGCCGTCCCGGGTCTGGTTCACGCTCACCGAAGGCGCGCTCACCGAACCGCGGTTCCCGCGTGCCGACCTGATGAACTTCCGGACCGTCGACTTCCTCGTTGTCGACGCCAACGACGAGTCGACGTATACGGCACGGACACACAACGAGGACCGGACCGACGATACGCTGGAGACGATCGAACGCGAGACCGAGATGGTCGGCTCCGACTCCCTGGTCTACAAGCAGACGGTCACCGAAACCGGCTCGAACGGCCACAACTGGGAGATCGAGGTCGAGTATATCACCGATCCGCAGACCGAAACCGTGCTGATGGACGTCGGCTTCACCGCGAACGACAGCAATCAGTACGACATCTACATCATCGGTGACGCCGCGCTGTCCGGCTATATGCAGGGCACAGCGAGCGAACTCGTCGAGGATGCCGACGGCTACGCACTGACGGCGTGGGACACGGAAGTCGCGGAGGATCCGGCTTTCGTCGACCCGAACGGGGAACCGTATCAGGTCGCCACTGCCATCGCCTCGCACCGCTCGTTCGACTGGGCGACAGTCGGTAGAGCGGGCGAAAAACATCTGGCGAAACTGTTCGCCGACGGAGATCCGACGGACGAACAGCGGTATGCGGCGCCCGGCCACGGCGTGCTCGTCGGTCGAATCGGCGAGCAAACTGGCTCGATCGCCGACACGATCGCGCTCTCTTTCGCCGAGGACGCCGATACCGACCGGGCGCTGACGGATGCACAGCGAGCGCTCTCGCGGGGCTACGTCGGCGTCCGAAGCGAGTACGTCGAGGGCTGGCAGGAGTATACGGAAGCGATCGAACTACCGGAGTCGGTCCAGTCGAACCCGGCGCTTGCGAACCAGTATCGGGCCGCGTCGATGGTGCTCAAGGCCGTCGAGGACAAGACGTTCGTCGGAGCAGGTATCGCCAGTCCCTCCGTCCCGTGGGGCGACAACGTCGATGCCGAGAACCCCATGGACTTCGGCTACAACTTCACCTGGGCACGGGACCTCTATCAGGTGTTCACGGCGCTGGAAGCCATCGGCGACCTCGACAGCGCAATCGAGGCCACGGAGTACATCTACGGCTACCAGCAACGTCCGAACGGGTTCATCTCGCAGAACACGTATCTGGACGGGCGGATCCGTTGGGGCGGCGAACAGCTGACAACGTCGCCTTCCCGTCGGTGATGGCCTACCAGCTCTACGAGAAGTACGACATCGACTTCGAGGAGGTCGTCTACGAGTACGATCACGTCCGACGCTCCGTCGAGTATCTCCTCCGGTCCGGTCCACGAAGCGGCCAGGAGCGCTGGGAGGAAGAGGCCGGCTACTCGCCGTCGACGATCGCCGCCGAGATCGCCGGGATCGCCTGTGCCGCGCCGCTGGCGGAGGGCGAAGGCGAGCGGGCAGACGCGCTTGCTTACCTCGGCTTTGCTGACTACTGGCGGACAGGAGTCGACCGCTGGTGTGCGACCTACGACGGCACGGAGCGACACGAGGAAGTGCCGTACTACATCCGCGTCTCGCGAAACGGGGACCCTGATAGTGCCGTCAAGCGCGAACTCGCAAACAACGGCCCAACGCTCGACGAGCGAGACATCATCGACGGCGGCTTCCTCGAACTGGTCCGTCTGGGCATCCGCGCGCCGGACTACGACCTGATCGAGAACTCTATCGAAGTCGCCGACGATACGATCCGCGTCGAGACACCGCACGGCCCCGGCTGGTACCGGTACAACGACGACTGCTACGGCGAGATGAGCGAAGTAGAGCCCGACGAGGGCGCGCCGTGGGCGCTGGATCGGCAGGGCGCAGGTCGTCTCTGGCCAATCTTCACTGGCGAGCGAGCGGAGTACGAACTGCTCGCGGGCACGGAAAGCGGCGAGGAGGACCCCCAGCGACTGCTCGAAACTATGCAGCGGTTCGCAAACTCCGGGCGGATGATCCCCGAACAGGTCTGGGACCGCGAGTATCCGACGGAGTACGGCTGGGAGTTCGGCGAGGGAACCGGTGCCGCCACGCCGTTGGCGTGGAGTATGGCTCAGTTCATTCGTCTCGCTGACGGCATCGACGCCGGCACGCCAGTCGAGACGCCGGCGTTCGTCCAGGAACGCTACACCGTCCACGATCCGGACGGCCCGCCGCTCGCCGTCGACGAAGTGACCGTCGAGGGAGATACCGCAAGCGTCACCGGGACGACCCGCGGCGCCACCGTCGTGCTCTGGACACACGACGGCACCGAACGGTATCCGGTCACTGACGGCGACTTCGAGGGAACTGTCGATATCGGCCCCGGTGCCGAATCCGTAACCGTCATCGCCGCAACGGATGGCGATGATCTCGCTCAGATCGGAACGACGCTCACGACCGTCGAACTGTGACGCGTATGTGAGTGCGCCTCACCGAGAGGTCGTTGCACCACGTTTACTACACTTGCCTCTGAAACTACCTCTATGAGTCGATTTTCCCGGCAGAGCGGGGTATTCGCACATCCCACCTCGCTACCGAGTCCGCATGGAATCGGATCGATTGGACAGCCGTCCCGCGAGTTCGTCGACACGCTTGCCGACGCCGAACAGTCGCTCTGGCAACTATGCCCGCTCGGACCGTTGTCCAGCATTCACGGCAACTCGCCGTATCAGGCCTACTCGGCGTTCGCCATCGAACCGCTACTGATCGATCTCGACCCGCTCGTCGAGGAAGAACTGCTGATGGCGGAGGAGACGACGCCGGCGGAACCGTTCTCGGACGAGCGCGTCGACTACGAGGCCGTGCGGGAGTTCAAGTATCCGCTCCTCCGAACCGCGTTTGAGCGCTTTGACGAGGAGCGCCCGGCGGCACTGTGGTCCGATTTCGAGAATTTTCAGGAGGAGACGGACTGGCTGGAGAACTACGCGCTGTTCCGCGCGCTGAAACGAGAGTTCGATGGACAGGCATGGACCGACTGGCCGGAGCCAGTCGCACTGCGCGAGTCGGCTGCGCTCGACGAGTACCGAGAGAAACTCGCCGACGAAATCCGGTACCGCGAGTTCCTCCAGTTCGTCGCGGCTCGGCAGTGGGATCAGCTCAGAACCCGCGCCACTCAGGTGGGTGTGAAAGTCGTCGGCGACATGCCGATCTACGTCGCCCAGGATAGCGCCGACGTCTGGGCCCACCCCGAACTGTTCGAGCTCAAGGACGACGGTACCCCGAAAGACGTCTCCGGTGTGCCGTCAGACGATAACAACCCGGCACAGAAGTGGGGCCCGCCAGTCTACGACTGGGCCGAGCACGAAGCCACGGGCTATCAGTGGTGGATCGACCGGATGGACCGGCAACTCGAACTCGCAGATATCGTCCGGCTTGATCACTTCCGCGGCTTCGAGGAGTACTACGCCATCCCCGCCGAGGGCGACGGGAGCGACGGCGAGTGGCGGTCCGGTCCCGGCCTCGAGTTCTTCCGCACCATCGAGGACGAACTCGGGGAACTGCCGATCATCGCCGAGGATATCGGATTCGTCACGGAGGAGATCGAACAACTTCGGCGGGACATCGACGCGCCGGGCATGAAAGTGATGCAGTACGCCGACTGGTGCAGCGAGGAACACATCTACCTCCCTCATACCTACGAAAGAGATACTGTCGCCTATCCGGGAACCCATGACACGAACACCGTCCGAGGCTGGTACGAGTCGCTCGACGACCGGCAGGTCGAGTGTCTCCACTACTATCTCGGGACCGACGGGAGCGAGATCCACTGGGATCTGATCGAACGCGCCTGGCACACGGCATCCGTGATGGCGATTACACCCCTACAGGACCTGTACGGCCTCGGTGCTGAAGCGCGGTTCAACACTCCCGGCACCGAGACCGGCAACTGGGACTGGCGCTGTACGCCGGAGCGACTCGACCAGTTCCCGACCGAGCGACTGCGAACGGTCACGGACGAAGCGGGTCGGTGAGTCCGGCACACCGCTACAGTAGCTTTTGAGGCGCGTTCTCAGGTCGATATGGTCGTCGTCACCGGACGCCGATATATCGCATCCCAGCACTGAGCGCGAAGTAATCTATCGTTTATGAATACGCATGATATGTGGGGTATACCAATGCCCCGGACACCTACTGGCGTGTCGCTGTGCTGTTTATTTTTACTATATTTTACTGTATTATTTATATAGAGGGAGTATAATCCACAGTTAGTCTTATTTACTCAGTATAATATACTTCCAGAGCGTCAGACTTAACACTTCACGGGAACTATAATACAGCAGTCACATGTACGATCTCACTGGCTTCCAGCGCGACCTGCTGTACGTCATCGCCGGCCTCGACGACCCGCACGGCCTCGCCATCAAGGACGAACTCGAAAAGTACTACGAAAAAGAGATTCACCACGGTCGGCTGTATCCCAACCTCGACACGCTGGTGGAAAAAGGCCTCGCCGAAAAAGGACAACTGGACCGGCGGACCAACTATTACTCGCTCACCTCGCGCGGGCGCCGAGAGATCGAGGCCCGCAGGGAGTGGGAGTCCGAGTACGTCGACGACTCGGCCCAGTCCGTCGAGGCTAACTGATCACTGGGTTGCCGACTCCGTCGCACCACCGGACTTCAGATCTCTGCCAGTCGTACACTCTACACAGCCGCTGACGTTCTCTTGATTGTCTCCGAACACTCGGGTGAAGTCTCGGGTAACGAACGCCCCACAGTTGTTGCACGTTGGCATACTCAGAAGATAACGGTGTATCCCGCTTAGTTACTAACTGAGTACGAATGAACAATCGTGAACAGTTCGATACGGGAAACTCCTTAGAACGGTTACGTCTGCGTTTCTCTGCGGTATTTTCGAGTTGTTGGATCCTCAAATCGGGTCGTTTAAACGCGGAGAACTGCTCGGTAGAGGGATTTACTGCGATTTTCAGCGTCAGTCGTGTGGAGTAATCCGAACTTATCAGGGACTGCGTGGGGACGATGTACGATCACAGAGAGTTTGTGGATCGTAGCGAAGCAAATGCTTGCTACACCTGCGTCTGGTGATTCAATTGGTTGACGGTTCTGCTCCTCAATTTCGTTCATCGAAGTAGCAAGCTACGCCGAGTCGTCCCTCACCCAGTCCGCATCTACCCCAAAAAAGCGTCGGCCGGGACCGAACGATCACGCAGTGATCGCGAGGGTCGGCCGGGAGTGAGCAAACGCGTAGCGTTTGCGAGCATCGGGCGACGCATTCGAGCGACGAGCGCAGCGAGAAGCGAGAATGCGTCGGCCGGGATTTGAACCCGGGCCATGAGCTTGGAAGGCTCAGGTCCTACCACTAGACCACCGACGCGTACACGGTGAAACGCATCGGTGCGGTCGAGACGACCGCTCGATGCGAAGTACCGGTGGGCCGTAGGCCCACACCAGCGTGCACTCCGTCGTAGTCCGTCGGACGTTAAGGGCGTTTCCCTTTCGTCGTAACCACAGCATAGCAGTTGCCACTGGAGACGAAGACGTCGTCGGGGTCGAGGGCGCTTCGGTCGAGGTCAGCGCGGAACTCGTCGGGGTCGTAGATATGATAAAAACGCGAAACCGACTCGCCACCGGGAAGGGTCCAGTCGACAGTCGTGTCGAACCCTTCATCGGCGTCGAACCGGTCGTGTGCCGTGCTCCACGCCGAGACGAGCGCCGATCCGTCGGCTGCGAGAACCCGGGCGAGTTCGTCGAGGCTGGCGACGCGGGTCGCCCGGTCAGGGAGGTGATGGAGCGTCGCGACGTAGACGGCAAGGTCGACCGAGCCAGTCGAAAGCGGAAGCCTCGACGCGTCGCCCTGGATCAGATCCACGTTAAAGGAGCGCTCAGTGCGGCGCTTGCGGGCGGTTTCAGCAGGCCACGGCTCACGTCGAGGCCGAGGACGCGCTCTGTATGATCTGTGAGGGCTTCGGCGTGACGGCCGTTACCACAGCCGAGATCGAGGCCGATGCCGCCCTGCCGTTCGGCGAGGAACTCCTCGACCTCGGGCCAGGGATACTCGCGGGTCTTCGCGAAGTGGTCCGCAATCTCGTCGTAGGTGTCCCGAACGTCGGCCGTCGATCGGTCCATACTCGCCAATCGCGGCGTGTCGACAAAACGGCGACGTTTTAGAGGAACAGGAAGACGAGGTAGGCAATGGAGAGCAGGATGGCGGCGTGTTTCGCGCCGTCTTTGATGCTCCCGCCGCTCATCTGCCCGGCGATCAACCCGGAAAAGACCGCCTGCATGGCGGTCGTGTGGAAGAAGACGAGAGTGTAGGCAGTCTCGTTGACCGAGCCGAGTTCGCCGAGGACGCCGCCGAGGCCGACCTGCCCGGCGGATCCGGTCGATTCCGGGAGCACGGCGCTGTCCGGGAGGCTCGGGAGGAGCACCAGGTCGAGCGCCGCGATGATGACGAGGAAGACGCCGAAGGCGACGTAGACGACGACGACGTAGGTCAGCATCTCCTGGGCCCGGGCGCGTTTGAGTCGTCGGTCGGCCTTGGCTTGCCCGGCGGCGATCCGGAGCACGCGTGCGAGGTCGCCGCTTGCGTTCATCGCGTGCGTGATCAGGGTCACGGTCCGCGAGATGGTCTTCGTCCGGACGCGGCTCTCGAACCGCCGGAGGGCGGTCGTCACGTTCGCGCCCCACTGGATGTCCGCCCAGACGCGGTCGAGTTCGTCGTCCAGCGCGCCGAGTTCGCTCCCTCGGACCCGCCCGATGCTCTCGATGACGGTCATTCCGGCTTCGTTGACGCTGGCGAGGCGGTCCATGAGGTCGGGGACGACCGCCTCTATTGCCTCGATCCGCCGGCGATGGACCTCGTAGACGAGGGCGAAGGTGCCGACGACGAACAGGGTCGACTGGATGAGGATGTCGTCGAGGACGACCTGTATCGGGACGCCAAGCGATACCGTCCAGTAGAGGCGAAGTATCGTGAGGACGACGACGAGCGGAACAGTCACCCAGAGCACGGTCTCCGGGCGGTCGATTGCCGTCCGGACGGGTTGGCTGAGTCGGTCACGGAACCACTGGAGCCGTTTGTACAGTGCCAGATTCGTGAGGTTTTCGTCTCGCTGTCCGGCCCGTGACGCTGCTCGGCCGCCGTCCGAGCGGACGGTATCGTCGCCGCTCCGTCGCACGCCGGAGAGGCGGTCGAACGACTCGACCAGCCCCTCGACCGGGTCCTGCTGCGAGCGCTCGCTCATGACTGTCGAGAGATACAGCATGAACCCGAGATTCGCCGCCGGCAACAGCAGGTAGACGAACAGGCGAAGGAAGCCGAGCGTGTCAGTGACGGCGATGCCGATGACGACGAGAATCGTGATCAGAAACAGTGGACCGGCGACCAGCACCGTCACGTACACTTCGGCGAGTGTGGCGAGTTCGTTGAGCAATCGTTCCTGCTGGGCCTCGGCTTCTTCTTTGAACGACTCGTGTTCCGTTTCGAGATACTCCGAGAGGCTCTGGCCGCTCTGGAGAACGCTTGCAAGGTTCCCACAGAACTCCTTGAACTGCGGGCTCGGCGTCTGCTTGCCCATCGTCTGGATGGCGGTGACGACGTCTTTCCCGAATAGATCCATGTGACGAACGCCGACGGAAAACTCCTCGGCGGCAGCCCCGTAGACGTGTTCGGTCTCGGAGAGGATCCGCATGACCTCCGGTAGCTCCATCCCGCTTCGCGAGAGCGCGTACATGAACGCAACGGCCTGCGGAAGGTTCGCCTCGATCCGTCCACGCCGGGTCGTCGCAACGCTGGCCGGATACCACCAGCGGAGCCAGTAGACGAGTCCTGCGGCCGTGGCTCCCCCGACCAGACAGCTACCGACCAACAGCGCGAACCACTGGACGGTGGTCAGCGGCGGAAGGCCCGCAAACGCATCAAGAAACTGGAGCGCGGCTGGAACGGCGCTTTCGACGGCTGCCGGCGACATCGTGAGGAAGCCACCGATGGCGACGCCAGCGTAGAGGCCGAGGGCGACTCCGGCAACCCCGCCAAGGACGGCGTACAGCGCTGTCTTGACCGCGTAGATCCGATACGTCGTGGGGAACTGCGCCTGTCGAAGCCGTCGCTCGTGGCGAAGTCGTTTGGCACCGTCGAGTTCTAGCCGGTCGGCGAACAGGACGACCGAGAGCCGCGTGACGATCCGGTTCCCCTGATCGGTGATGCCGGCGAGCATGGCAGGGACTGTTAGCACCGCAAGCAGAACGAGCAGGGGATACACCTCCATAGTCAGTCAGCGGTAGCCGCGGGTGAGTCAGCTCGTCGCGTTCCATCCTCTCGATCACCGCTTCGGGGTCGGCGTAGTAGTCGTTGACCAGCGCGGTGAACCGTCGGTAGCTGGATATCTCGTTGTCCCAGAGGTACTGCAGAAACGTGCGTCGGTTCCGGAGCTCTGAGAGCAACTCGGCCTGGGACCACGCCCGGTCGTCCCTGATCTCGTTCAGGACGATACTGCTCCCGCTGTCGGTGAAACTGTCGTCGTTCCCGTTCCAGGTGTAGCTCGTCGAATAATCCAGTTCGCCGGTCCGCTGGTCGACGCCCTCTATCTCCGCGATGGTCTTGTTTCGGCGCACGCGTTCGTCGTCGAACCGGGTCAGCGTCTGCACGCAGAGAACGTCCAGAGACTGGACCATCGAGCGAGGGACGTTGATCGGATCGTTCTCGAGTCGGTTGATCACCGTCTGCACCGAGTCGGCGTGCATCGTCGAGTAGGTCGTGTGCCCGGTGTTCATCGCCTGGAAGAGCGTGATCGCCTCGTCGCCACGGACTTCGCCGACGATGATGTACTCGGGTCGGTGGCGCAGCGCGGATCGCAGCAGGTCGTACATCGTGATGTCGTTGCCCTCGTGGATCCGCTCTCTGGTGACGCTGGAAAGCCAGTTGTCGTGATACAGCGTCAACTCTCGGGTATCCTCGATGGAGAGCACCTTCGAGCGCGGCGGGATGAACATCGAGATGGCGTTCATCGAGGTTGTCTTCCCGGAGGCGGTTCCACCGGCGAAGATCAGTGACTTGTTGTGCTCGATTGCCAGCCAGAGAAACGCCATCTGGTCGACGTTGAACGTGCCGTACTCCAGCAGATCGATCGGCGTGAACGGCTCCTCGGAGTACTTTCGGATCGTGAACGCGGAGCCGCGTGGCGTCACCTCCTCGCCGAGCGCCAGTTCCGCACGGCTCCCGTCGGGAAGCGTGCTCTCGACCATCGGCTCGCCGACGCTGATGTGCCGGCCTGACTGCTGTGCCAGGCGGATGACGAAGTTGTCCAGCGCCCCTTTCTTGAAGGAGACGTTCGTCTCGACGTCGGTGTACTGGTCGTGGTAGACGAAGATCGGTAGCTCGTAGCCGTCACAGGAGATGTCCTCGATATGCGGGTCGTTGATGATCGGATCGATCTTCCCGTAGCCACGAAACGACCGGTAGAGGTAGTAAAACAGCTTGTAGAAGCCGACGGTGTCTATCTCGACGCCGTACCGCTCCAGATGTTCGTGAAGCTCTTCGACGAGTACCGCTTCGACGTTCTCGGTGTCTATGTCGCGGCGGTACACTAACGGATCGCGGATATCGTCGAACAGCGTTTCGAGCAGTTCGTACTCGTCGGCGTCGAGTTCTGGCTCGACGGCGTGATACAGCCGCTGGTTACCCTCGCGGTCGTGGTTGATCGAGACGAACGAAAACGGTGCGTTCACCCAGTACCGGTCGATCTCTTCGTACCCGTCGAGCCCATCGAACGAGACCAGTGGACCGTGGTCCTTGGGGCGGTACCGGTCGACATCGATGGTCGACCCCTTGAGGAGGTCGATAACACGCCGGAGCCGTTGCCCGAGGCTGTCCTGCGACTCGGTATCGCGCTCGGTTGACTCCTCTGTCGGTACGTCTTCCATTCCGAGCGGGATCTCGCCGGGTTCGTTGTCCTCAGTCATGTATCAGCCTCTCTGTTATCGTACCGGACTATCGTCCGCAACGGTCACCGGCGGTGCATCGACGCTCCGAATCCGGCGTGGCGGAGCTGTTCTCTCTGTCGAGGTACATGTAGTCGACTGACTTAAATCGGGCGGGCGACCTCAGGTGAGATCGACGGTCAACAGCACCCAGGAGAGCACGCCAAGGACGAGCAGTCCGATGGGAACCGGGATGCCACCGCCGAACTCGCCGCGAGTCACGATGGCGAGCGTCGACGCGGATAGCAGCAGCGTCGCAGCCCCGAGTAGTCCGCCCATCACCCGGACAGGGCTTGTCGGAAGGGCGTCTTCGATCCGCGCCTCGTCGAGATACATAGCGATGCTGAGGGCGACGGCGACGAGGACGAAAGCGGCCCCGGCGATCCAGAGATCGTAGACAAGAAGCGGCATCCCCTCGACTGCGCCGCGCGCCGCGAACGGGTGGTCGATCGCAGGATTCTCCTGACCAGGAAGCTCGATCCCCAGCAGATATCGCAACTGGACGAACGGGAACCGGGCGGAGAGTATCGTGACTTCGCCTTCGGCTATCGTCGAGTACGTGAGGTTCCACGGCAGTAGAGCCGCGAGCCACGCAGAAACGACCGACAGTTCACCGGCATATTCGGAACGAACCCAGGCCATGCAGGAGGACGACCCGGCACCAATATAAAAGCAACCGTCATAGTGCCGTCCGAACTCGCGGTCGCAATCCACAGGGCCGACAAATGTGGTATTACCTGCAGGCGTTACGTTCATTGCCCGTGAGGTCGTATCGGGTTATAGGGAATGAGGCGCGACTACTTTACACTGGAGGCCGAGAACGTTGACTGGATCGACGAGGAAAGCGAGCCCGCGCAACCACAGGTAACGATCGAATTCGACGGGCCCGCGACAACACTTCGAGAGCGCCTCACAGACATGGAGGGGGAATTGCTGACGGCGGAAGACACCGACGTGGCGTTTCGGCTTCAATCGCCGCCCGACGCCGACGACGCAACGGGCGTCATCAGCGTGACGAACCGGACGACGGGCGACTTCGTCCTCGAACTCAACGAGGACGCCGACAGCGTGCTGAAGTTCATCCGTGCCGCACGGCGCTACGGCGAGCACGACCCGGACACTGAGGGCCGCTACAGCGTCCGGATCCGGATCGATGGAGACGAGTTACTTACCTACGACAAGCAGACGTTCCTCGTCTACGACGACGAAGGGAACCTCCTGCGAAAACACAGTCTCATTCCGAGCGGCGTCGAGTTATAATCACGCCGAAGTCACCGTCCGCGTCGTCCTTTTGTCTGCCGATAATCGCTTGCCATTAGCGCCGAGAACGCCTCGACGAACGTCTGGGTCTGCTCGTCGGTCTGCTCGTCCGGCACGATCATGGGCATCAACTCGAACCCGCGGCCACGGATCCGCGTCGCGTGATCATCGACGATATCGAGTTCCTCGACCGGGGTCGTCGTGTACTCAGTACCGATCTCTTCGAGCGCGCGTTCGCCGACCGGGACGAGGATTTCGGGGTTGATCATCCGGATCTCGGCGTTGAGATACGGTTCGCAGTTTCCGAGTTCCTCGTCGGTCGGGGGCGCTCGGGATGGCGACAGCGCGCCGTGTAGGTCAGAAAGGCGTTCGCGAGTTCCGGTTCTTCGCTGTTGACTGCCGAGCCACAGAGGCCAAGCCGTCGCAGAATCGAGAGCAAGGCCCGCCCTGTTTCATCGCCGGTGAACGGAACGCCGGTCCCGTCCGCGCCGGCCCCTGGCGTCTCGCCGATAAACATGAAGTCCGCACCGACGTCCCCGTAGCCATGGACGACCTGCTCGCGGGTCTCACAGAGCGCCGGGCAGTTCGTGCAGTCCTCGTCCATTCCGAACGGGTTCGACAGTTCGTCCTGATTTGCGTCCACGCATCGGAGAAAGGGAGGGGTCGACAAAAACGTCTCGCTGACCAGTCACTCGCCCTGCCACTCTGCCCTGTGGGATCGGTCGGGGGCGCAAGCGGACTCTCCGGGTGGCCCGCCGACGGTTCGGGATCGTTGTACGCCCGCGGCGCGACGTCGTTCGGTGCGTCGGGATAGAACAGCGACGCCAGCGCGTGGAGATGCTGGCGACCGACGCCCAGTTCGAACTGGCCGCCGCCGTACAGCGTGATCTCCCGATCCAGACAGTACTCGATGCTCGACAGAAGCGACTCGACGGTACCAAACCGGGAGGGCTTGACGTTCAGCCACTCCGGGTCCCGGTCGAGCGATCGGATGCTCTCGACGCCGGTGATCGGGTAATCCCAGCTAACCCGGTCCCACGCCTCGCTGAGGATGGGCCGCGTCTCGTCGGTCTGTGCGGGGTCCTCGATCACCGCGTCGGGGAACGCACTCGTCACCAACTCGTAGAGTTCGGGGTCGGCCGGCTGATCGACCTCGGTCCCCTCGTACTGGCCCTTGAGATCGAGGATCCTGACGACATCTCGCTCGGCCAGCGCGTCGACGAGTTCGGGCGTCCAGTCGCTGGTCGGATCGAGTTTGAACTGAATGTCCGGACACAGTTCCAGCCAGCGCTCTACTCGGTCGAGCGACGGCGGGTCGCCCAGTCGCGTACTGACGACGAACCGAACGGGGTCGTACGCCCGGCCGAGCACGTCGCCGAGTGACTCGTCGCGCTGTTTCAGCGCGAGGTCGAGCGCAGCGCTCTCGTAGGCCCATCGACGATACTGCCGTGAGGCCTCTCGCTCGGGTGGTTCGGGAAACAGTTCCCGCTCGTCGAGCAGGGCGGAGAACTCGGCGTAAGTGTACTCGCCCGCCAGGTCCGGCGGTCCGGCGTCGAGCAGCACGTCGTGATCCGGCGTGTCGTAGGTCACGTCCTCGCCGCGCCCCTTGACGCCGTTCCCTTGCAGTTCGACGGTCGTGCTTACCCGAGTGAAGTCGCTCGACGTCTCGCGCTCGCGTCGCTGGAGCGTACAGTCTTCGATCGTGACGGAAAGATCTTCGAGCGGATCGTACAGGTCCATACTGACTTTTGGCACCGGCGAAGCAATAGAGTGGGTGGCTGTGGGATCGGCCGGACGGCCTTACGACTCCCGGCCGCCCTGTGCCTTGATCTGCATGATCGCTTCGACGTTCTTGTAGATCTCGACCGGATCCGTCTGCTCGCTCTCGTCGTAGAGGTCGCTCACACGGTAGAGAATCGCCGCGAGTTGGCGGCTCTCCGAGGACTCCCCGCGGACGTCGTCGGCGATTTCCCGGAGTGCGTCGACACGCTCGGGGTCGGCCTCGAACCGATTGGCTGGTATCTCAGACATGGGTCGCTACGACTGGCGACGACGGCGGACGATGCCTGCGTTGTTCGCCGCCTCACGAGCGATGTGTCTGAACGCCGCTCCGGTTTCGTTGTCCTCTTCGAGAACGATGGGTTCGCCCGAGTCGCCACCGGTCCGAACCGCGGGATCGATGGGGATCGAGCCCAGCAGTGGCATGTCGTGTACGTCGGCAAAGCGCTCGCCGCCGCCGGAGCCGAAGATGTCGTGTGTACCGCCGCAGTCCGGGCATTTGAACCCGGCCATGTTTTCGGCGATTCCCAGGACGGGCGTGTCGTGCTTGCCGAACATCTCTAGGCCCTTGCGTGCGTCGTCGAGAGCGACGTCCTGTGGCGTCGTGACTATCACCGCGCCGGTGACGGGGACGGTCTGGAGCAGGGTCAGCTGGGTGTCGCCGGTGCCCGGCGGGAGATCGATCACCATGTAATCGAGGTGGCCCCACTCGACGTCCTCCCAGAGCTGTGTGAGAACTTTGTGGACCATCGGGCCGCGCCAGATGACGGGGTCGTCCTCGCCGACGAGGAAGGCCATACTCATCAGTTTCATCCCGTACTGCTCGGGCGGGACGAGCGTCTCGTCTTCGGTCGCCTGCGGTGGCTCGTCGGCGTCGACCATCCGCGGGACGTTCGGCCCGTAGATATCTGCGTCGAACAGGCCGACGCTTGCGCCCATGTCCGCTGCCCGGCCGCCAGATTCACTGCGACGGTGCTCTTCCCGACGCCACCCTTGCCGCTCGCGACGGCAATCACGTTCTCGACGTTGGGAAACACCTGTTCTTCGGCCTCGATATCGTCGTCGATCCGCGCGGAGAGTTCCACATCCAGTCCCGCCTCGCCGAGCACCTGCCGCACCTTGTCGGCGATTGCCGTCTCCGTCGGTGAGTAGGGTGCGCCCAGTGCAAGCGAGACGTGGACGGTGTCGTCGTCGTCGAACTCGATCCCGTTGACGAGATTCAGGGTGACGATGTCGTCGTCCAGATCCGGGTCGTGGACCTCGCGAAGGAGGTCACGTACTGCATCCTGGTCCATACCCGTATCTAGGCCGGTGTCGAGCGAAAAGCATTGTGAACCGAGTGCGAGCCGTTATCACGCGCGCTCGCGGGACGGGAACGCACCATTTATTACGCCAAGCGGACAATGGCGGGATACGACTATGCCAAACTCCAATGGACCCCGTTCCGGAACTCGGAACAAGATGTCGAACGATCCGCGTGATAGCGGCACATCGCCGCCACAGCGCTCGATTCAGGACTACGATGAGGACCAGAAAGTCCACCTCAATATCGACCCCAGCGTTCCCGACGGCCAGTTCCACCCGCGATTCAACGGCCACACCGGGACCGTTCTCGGTAAACAGGGTCGCTCGTTCCAGGTCGAGATCAGCGACAAGGGCAAATCGAAGACCCTCATCGTGGACCCAGCCCACCTGTCGGCTCAGGAGTAAGCGATGACGATCTTCAAAGAGAAGATCAGCGAGGAGTACCTCACCGTCTCCGAGACGAAGGAACTGCTCGCCGATGTCGAGGAGGACAGAGCCGAGGACCCGGAACGGGAGATGCGCTACGAGCTAGCGCGTGCCATCGAGCACGTCAACCGCTTTAGCGTACTGGAGCCCGAGGAGTCACGCGAACTCGTCGAAGAGCTTCAGGAGCTCGACAAGGTCGACGAGTCGACAGCCTACAAGATCACGAATCTACTGCCTCAGGACCGCGACGAACTTCGTACCGTCTACGCGCAGGAGCGGTACACCCTATCGGGCGACGAACTCGATGCCATTCTCGATGTCGTCGCAAAATACGCCTGAGGGGCCGACTCTTTAAGTAACAGGTCGACTTACACGTATGTACGATGAGCGACGCCACAGGCGAAGAGTCGACGCTGCGTCACGCGGTCGTACTCGATCACCTGCCTCACGGCCTACCGGGAGACGAGAGACCCCAGTACGATACGCCGTCGGCAGCGTACGCTGTCGGCGAGAAGGATTTCTACCTCTACGAACTCCTCTTCGATGACGACTCGGACGTGAGCATCGGTGATCGGATCGTCGTCTCGCCAGCCGAAGAACGGGAATCGATCGACCAACTACGCACCGTCGAGTACGACGACCTCTCTAGCGGTGCGCAGTCCGAACTCGACTACGTCGTCGAGGACATCGTCGACGAGAACGAACAGCGGTTCGTCGACTTCTACAACGAGGCACAGCCGATTACGCTCCGCCTCCATCAGCTAAACCTGCTACCGGGTATCGGGAAGAAACTGCGCAACACCCTTCTCGACGAGCGAAAGCGCAAGCCCTTCGAGAGCTTCGAGGAAGTCGAAGACCGCGTGAGCGGGCTACACGATCCGGAAGGCGTCATCGTCGATCGGATCCTCGAAGAGTTGCGCGAGGACGAGCTAAAATACCGGACGTTCGTCGGCGACGAATAACGCTGGACGCCGGTTTGGAGGGCGGAAGCGACTGATTGGCTCCTGGGGATCCCGGATCTTCTTTTGTCAGGAGCAGATACAACCCTGCCATGCCCTCCCATTCGCGCCGTCAACTGCTAACGCTGCTCGGAGCCGCCACCGTCGGTCTTGCTGGCTGTCAGTCCTCGGGCCGCCCGTCTGGCGAGTTCGATGCCGTCGACGGAGACTGGCCGACAGAGGGTGCCAATCCACGGCGGACGCGCAGGGTCGCGTCCGGTCCGACCGAACCGGAGACCGTCTGGACGACCCAACTCGATGACGCCCGTGGCGCAGGATCACCGTCGATAGCCGACAGTCGAGTGTACGCGCTGGCCGATGCGGTCTCCGACCGAGCGCGCCATCGGTACCGATTGCACGCACTGGACGCGAGAACCGGCGAAGAGCGCTGGCGGGTCCCCCTTCGGTCCGATCCGAACGGATCCCCGGCCGTCGGAGCGAACCGCATCGTCGTCAGCGCACAGCGTGGGATCGAACAGGGACGCCTCGTCGCCGTCGAGGCGGAGTACGGCGACGAACAGTGGCTGTTCGATGTCGACGCGCGGGTTACCGCGTCGCCGACGGTCGACGGCCGATGGGTCTACCTCCCCGACTGGGACGGGACCGTCCACGCGCTTTCGGTTACCGACGGGGCAGTCCGCTGGTCCCGACAGATCGGGGCTGACGACACGAATCACACCTTCGCCATACCCGCCGCAGTCGACGGCGATACCGTGTTTCTCGGCTCTCTGTCCGGGTGGACGGGGCTTGTGGCAGTAGATGCGGCGACGGGAGCGATGCGCTGGTCCCGGTCGACACCCCGTGTTGTTTCGGGCCCGGCCGTCGACGACGGTCTGGTCGTCGTTCAGGCAGGCGACCTCCTCGTCGGGTTCGATACCGATGGTACAGAACGCTGGACGTTCGCCGTTCCCGGTGGCGACAGGGCGTCAAAACTCGCGCTTGACGAGCAACACGTCTACGTCGCGACTCAAGACGCGCTCGTCGCGGTCGGTCGTGACGGCGGACACTCGTGGACGTACGAGTTCACCAGCGAGCGAGGCGGCCCGCCGACAGTCGTAGACGGCGAAGTCCTCGTCTACGATGACGGACTCACTGCGGTCGGACGGGACGACGGGCAGAGACGGTGGACCGTCGATTCGGAGGGCGGCGGAGATGTCGTCGCCACGCCGGCGGCCGTCTTCACGACCGGATCGGGCGGGCAAATATTCGCAATGGGGGCAGACTGAGACGGCACGTCGTCGCCCGGCAGCCCGAGCCAATGCGTTTACACGCACGGGCGGCCTATCGGTCGAACCAATGAGAGATCCTGATGGGTTGCTCGCACGGGCCGGCGTCCGGGGCAACCCCGACCGTGATCAGCACTTCCTGATCGACGATCGCGTGCTCGACCGACTCCCCGAACATCTGTCCGCAGAGACCGATCGCAGTCATCTCCTGGAGATCGGTGCCGGGACGGGCGCGCTGACCGACCGACTGCTAGAGGCGGGCGATCACGTGACAGCGATCGAACGCGACCGCAATCTCGCCGACTTCCTCCGCCGCGAGTTCGCTCAGGAGATCGAGGCAGGTCGACTGACCGTGATCGAAGGGGACGCACTGGAGGTCGACCTGCCCGAGTACACGGCGTCGGTCTCGAACCTCCCCTACGGCGCATCTAGCGAACTCGCCTTCCGCCTGCTGCCCGAGGGCAAGCCGACCGTATTAATGTTTCAAAAGGAGTTCGCCGAACGGATGGCGGCCTCTGCGGGTACCGACGAGTACGGCCGCCTTTCGGTGAGCGCGCAGCACTACGCCGATGTCGAAGTCGTCGAGCCGGTGCCCAGTCAGGCGTTCTCGCCGCCGCCGGACGTGCAGAGCGCAATCGTCCGGACGACGCCCCGGGCCCCCGATTACGAGGTCGAGGACGAGGACTTCTTCCTCGGGTTCGTGAAAGCGGTGTTCACCCAGCGTCGCAAGACGCTTCGGAACGCGATCCGCAACACCGTCCACATCTCCGGTATCGACGACGCGGCGGCGGTGATCGACCGAGTCGACGACGACCTGCTCCGGCGCAGACCGGGAAAGCTCCCGCCGAGTACGTTTGCAGAACTGGCGACGGTAGCTCTCGATCACGGCGTCGACACACCGACGGGTGAGTGACCGTGCTCGGTGAGGCTGTCGACATCTCGTCGCCGACGCTGGTGATGGGGGTGACGGGGCTCGCCGAGCAGGTCGGGTCGACTGGAGGGAAGGTCGCCGTCACCGTGTTGGCAATCCTCGGTGCCGTCCTGGCGACCTGGTTCGCCCGGCAGGCGCAGACGCGCCTGAAAGGGTTCGGTTCGCCACCCCTGGCCGACGTGGTCGCCTCGATGGTCGTTATCGGCGTGTTCGCGAGCGCCATCGCGGTAATTGTCGAACTGTGGGGGCTGAGCAATGAGGTCCTCACCGAGGTACAATCGTTCAGTCTGGGATCGCTGATCCCACAGCTAATCGTCACCACGCTCATCGTCGTCGGCGCGCAGGTGTTCATCGGCATCATCCGACGGCTCCTGGACGACTTGATGGGGTCGAGCAACGCGGTAACGCGTCACCAGCGACAGGTGACGTATCGCCTGTCACAGCTGTTAGTCTGGACGTTCGCGCTGTTTATCGTCCTTGGAATCTGGCGGGTCAATCTCGGTGGGCTGCTCGTCGGTGCGGGGTTCCTCGGCATCGTCGTCGGTATGGCCGCACGCCAGACACTCGGCTCTCTGCTCGCGGGCTTCGTCCTGATGTTCTCGCGACCGTTCGAGATCGGTGACTGGGTAGAGGTCGGACAGGACGAGCAGGAGGGCATCGTGACCGACATCACGATGATGAACACGCGTATCGAGACGGTCGACGGCGAGTACGTGATGGTCCCCAACGACGTCATCTCGAGTCAGTCGATCGTTAATCGGAGCCGAAAGGGACGCCTCCGCATCGAAATCGACGTGGGCGTCGACTACGAGACCGACCTCGAACGGGCCGAGGAGCAGTGCTGGAGGCTGTCGACGACGTATCTGTCATTCTGGACGCCCCGACGCCACAGGTCGTCTACAAGGGCTTTGGGGACTCGGCCATCCTGTTCGGCGTCCGGTTCTGGATCGAGAGGCCGAGCGCACGGCGGTACCACCGGGCCCGGACGGACGTGATCGGCGCGATCAAGCGGACCTTCGAGACGGAAGGGATCTCTATCCCGTTCCCACAGCGTGCCGTGAGTCGGCGTGAAGCAATGAGCGACGACGACGCGGATCTGCGCCCGGAACCGTCGGCGGGTGGTGACGAGTGACCGACCTCGCCGAGCAGCGCGGCATGGAAACCGAAATCTACCAGCCTGCAGAGGACTCCCACCTGCTAGCGACCGTCGCCGCAGAGGAGATCAGCACCGACGAGCGCGTCCTCGAAGTCGGCACGGGATCGGGCTACGTCGCCGAGCATATCGCGGAGGAGACGGGTGCGTCCGTCGTCGCGACGGATCTGAATCCACACGCCTGTCGCGCGGCCCGCGACCGCGGCGTCGAGGCGCTTCGCGCGGATCTCGTCTCGCCAATCTCTGACGATGCCGTTGACGTCGTGCTGTTCAACCCCCATACCTGCCGACCGAGGAGGCCAAGGAGTGGAACGACTGGATGGAGGTCGCGCTCTCCGGCGGCGAGACCGGACGCGAAGTGATCGATCCGTTTCTGGATGTCGTTGGGCGCGTACTGGCCCCCGGTGGCTACGTTCTCCTGCTGGTTAGTAGCCTCACCGGCGTCGAAGAAGTCGTCGAGACGGCCGCCGAATCGGGGTTCAGTGCGGTCGCACTGCACGACGAGTCCTATCCGTTCGAGTCGCTGACGGTGTTGAAGTTGGTCCAGTAGCCCGCCTGGCCGCCAGTAGACTTTTCTACCGAAATTTCCTCAGTGATTCCCGGCAGGAGCGCTCCGAAATCCCGCCGCCGTCCCGGATCACGTCCCTTATTACCACCTGGTGAAAACACCAGGTAATGAAGCGACGAACGTACCTCGCAGCGATGGGCGGTACTGTCGGCACAGGGCTTGCAGGCTGTCTCTCACGCAACGACAGCACCGACGCCCCTGAGGATACGGACGACGAGACGACACTCACTGTTGCGACCTACGAGAGCTTTCTCGACGGCCCGAGCACGTCGCCCGGAGAGTGGGTAAAAACCGAGTTCGAGGCCGAACATCCCAACGTGACCATCGACTGGAAAACTCCGGAGAACGGCCTGAATCACTACATCCAGCGGTTCGAGGAAGGAATCGAGTTCGACGCCGACATCTATCTCGGCGTCAACGTGGACGACCTGATCCGGGCGGACGACCGACTGGACGACTCGCTCTTTCAGGACCTCGACCGGGACGCCGTCGGGAACGCCGAGCGGCTACGATCCGACCTCGATTTCGACCCGCAGGGACGGGTGCTCCCGTACGACACCGGATATATCAGCCTCGTCTACGACGAAAACGAGGTTTCGGGCCCGGAAACGTTCGATCAGCTCACTCAGGACGAGTTCTCGGGGACGCTTCTCGCCCAGAACGCACAGCAGAGCGACCCCGGTCAGGCGTTCTTGCTCTGGACTATCGCCGAGTTCGGCGAGGAGGGCTATCTCGATTACTGGCAGAAGCTCCAGGACAACGACGTCCGGATCCTCGGTTCCTGGTGGGACACGTACAGCGCCTATCTGGAAGCGGAGCGCCCGATGGTCGTCTCGTACTCGACCGATCAGGTGTTCGCGAACCGGGATGGCTACGACATGTCCCGTCATCAGATCGGTTTCCTCGAAGACCAGGGCTACGCTAACCCCGAAGCGATGGGCGTCTTCCGCGGGTCGGACGACCAGCATACGGACGTGGCCCACGAGTTCTTCGACTTCCTGCTGACGCCGGAGGCACAGGGCCAGATCGCCACGCTGAACGTCCAGTTCCCGGCAATAGAGGAGGCCGAACTCGACGACGAATACGACCAGTTCGCGGTCGAACCGCCGGAAACGGTCTTCTTCGATTACGAGGAGCTACAGGGTAATCTGGGCGGCTGGGTCGAGGACTGGGCCCGACAGATCGCCGGCTAAGATGGCCTCGGAGGGTGCGTCTCGGCGGGCAACCGGTCTGACACGGCGCGGCTACCAGTGGGTCCGCGAACGCTCGCTCCCCATCGCGGCTCTGGTTGCCGGTATGGTCCTGCTCGTGGTGTTTTACTTCCCGGTCGCAGTCGTCTTCCTCGAAGGGGTCGTCGTCGACGGGCTACCGTCGCTCGCGCCGCTCCGGGAGGTGCTAACGGATCCGTTCTACGTCGGCGTCCTCGCCGACGTGTTCGCGCGACCGACCGCGACCGGCGAGCATCTCGACTCGCTGCTCCGGTGGGCGGCTACTGGCTTCGCTCGCCCCTCGCTCGGACTGATCGGGTTTACTGCGTATCAGGCGGTGCTGTCGACGGTCGCGAGCGTCGCCATCGGTCTCCCCGGCGCGTACATCCTGGCCCGGTACGAGTTTCGGGGCCGCCGCCTGCTACGATCACTGACGATCCTTCCGTTCGTCCTTCCGGGGATCATGGTCGCAATCGGCTTTTTCGCCATGTTCAGTACGAACGGCCCGCTCAACGCCCTGCTCGGCGTCTTCGGTGTCGCCCCAGTGGAGATGCTGTTCACGCTGGAGATCATCGTACTCGCTCACGCGTTTTACAATGCGCCGCTGGTTGCCCGTCTCGCGACTGCCGCCTGGGAGGGTGTCGACGCACGAACGGTAGAGACCGCCAGGAGTCTGGGTGCCAGTCGACGACGCGCGTTTTTCGACGTACTCGCGCCCCAGTTAGCGCCCGCCGTTCTCGCCGGGACGGTGTTGACGTTCGTCTTCACTTTTCGGACCTTTCCGATCGTGCTGGCACTGGGGGACTCGAAATGGCGACCATCGAGGTGTGGATTTTCAGTCGGATCCAGCAACTGGACCTGACGACGGCAGCGGCGCTCGCAATCGTCGAAACCGTGATTTCGATCGGCGTGCTGGCGCTGTATCTCCGATTCGAGTCTCGCCAGTACGGCGCGGGACAGGCACCGACGCAGATCGACCGGGAACCTCTCTTGCCCTCCTTTCGGGCACTCTTTCGCCCAAGCAGAGTGGCGATCAGCGTCTACGGCGTCTTCGTCGCGGTGCTGTTCATCGGCCCGATGGTCAGCATGATCGCCGAGAGCCTCACAGGGCCGAACGGGCTAACGCTCTCTCACTACGCGTTCCTGTTCGACCGCCAGTCCGGCGGGACCGCGTTCCAGATCAAACCCTGGCCGGCCGTTCGAAACTCGTTGCTGTTCGCGGGGGCGACGCTGGCAATCGCCCTGCCGACCGGCATCGTCGTGGCGGTGCGCCGGGTCCGGGGGACCGTGGCGGCGTCCTGCTCGACGTGCTGGCGACGGCGCCGCTGGCGGTCAGCGGCATCGTGCTCGGGATCGGACTGCTCCGTGGACTCGTGTTTGGGCTTCCGCTCCCCGGTGGCTGGCGACTGCAGGTCACTGGTGGCGTCGCTATCGTCGCCGCTCACGCCGCCGCCACCTATCCGTTCGTGGTGCGCAACGTCGCGCCGGCTATCGGTCGGGTCGACCTGTCGCTGGTCGAGTCTGCACGGGCGCTGGGCGCGTCACGAGTCCGGGCGATGGTCGACGTCGAACTCCCGCTTGCTGTCGCCGGTATCGTCGCCGGCGCGGCGTTTGCGGTTGCGATCAGTATCGGAGAGTTCAACTCGACCGTGATCCTCGCCGAAGGTGGGGACTACTACACGATGCCCGTCGCAGTCGAACGGTATCTCGGCGACCGGACGCTCGGCCCCGCGACCGCAATGGGGACGGTACTCCTGGCCGTGACGAGCGCCAGTTTCGTTGTGATCGACCGCGTCGGCGGCGGGCGAGGTGACCGCCTGTGAGCGAACTCGAACTGGTAGATATCACCAGGAGCTACGGCGACACGACCGCGCTCGACGATGTCTCGTTCAGGGTCGAGGACGGCGAGTTCTTCACGCTCGTCGGCCCATCCGGTTGTGGCAAGACGACCACCCTGCGGACGGTTGCTGGCTTCGAGTCACCTGACGCTGGCACGGTTCGGATCGACGGGGAGTCCGTCACTGGAGCGCCACCCGAAGAGCGAGATATCGGCGTCGTCTTCCAGAACTACGCGCTCTTCCCGCACATGACCGTCGCGGAGAACGTCGCCTACGGCCTGCGGTTTCGTGACCCGCCGGGCGACGTCTCGCGCGAGGAGCGCGTCACCGAACTGCTCTCGCTGGTCGACCTCGACGGGTTCGAGGAACGGGATCCGGACGAACTCTCGGGCGGTCAGCAACAACGGATCGCCCTGGCCCGCGCGCTGGCACCAGGGCCCGAACTCCTGTTGCTCGACGAACCGATGAGCGCACTCGATGCTCGCCTTCGCAAGACTCTCCGCCGACAGCTACAGACGATCCAGTCCGAACTCGGCGTGACGACGCTGTACGTCACCCACGATCAGGACGAGGCCCTGGCGATCAGCGATCGGCTGGCAGTGATCAACGGCGGCCGGATCGAACAGATCGGGTCGCCACGGGACGTCTACCGCCGGCCGGATACCCGGTTCGTCGCGACGTTTCTCGGCGAGAACAACGTCTTCGAGGGGCCGGTCACCGATGCGCGGGCTTCCGATGGCGAGTACTCCCTGCTGTCGGTATCGGACACGACGCTCCGGATTCCACGCGTCGACGCCGACCGGGCACTGGTGTGTGTCCGGCCGGAGGCGCTCACTGTGGGCGGTGGGGTGAACGAACTTCGCGCGGATGTCGGCGAAAGCGAGTTCCTCGGTGGTGCGGTGCGGATCCACCTGCGGTGGAACGGCCGGGATCTGGTTGCGCTCGACGACCGGACGCCGGAGCATGGATCGGCCGTCGTTAGCTTCGACCCGAGCGATGTCCAGGTCATCTCGACGGATGCTGGCAGGCAGCGGAGGATCCACCGTCTCGATAGATCCCTACTTGATCCGGCGTCGACGGAGAGCGACGACTGCCAGCTTCGGTTGTTATCAGTTATCAGGCACCACGCCGGTAAATTACTACAAGGCATTAATCGAAAGAGGAAATATTAAAGCCCGTCATTACGTTCTATCGAACGATGACAGAACTCGTAGCCACGTCCCCCGGTCTGTATCCGCTTCCAGACTGGGCAAAGGACGAGCTCGGAGACCTGAAAGGCCACCAGAAACACGACCTCATCAGCGGTGACGAGGGCGAAGAGATCGTCGACGTGTACGAACGCGCACGCGAAGAAGTCGTCGACGTACAGGAGTCGGCCGGTCTCGACCGCGTCGTCGAGGGGCAACTCCGCTGGGACGACATGCTCGCGCACCCGCTTGCGGTTCACGACAACGTCGACACGCAGGGAATCGTCCGATACTACGACAATAACAACTTCTATCGCGACCCGGTCGTCCAGGGCGACCTCGACTTCGACGGCGACATCGCCGCCGAGCTGGACACGACCGCAGAGCTAACCGACGCGCCACTGCAGGCTGTCCTGCCGGGTCCGTACTCGCTTGCCGACCTCGCTACTGACGAGCACTACGGCGACGACGCCGCCTTCCTCGACGCAATCGCCGAGTTCCTCGCCGACGAGGCCGACGCCTTCCCGGACGTCGAGACGCTGTTCCTGCTCGAACCGTCGCTGACCGAGAACGCGCCCGACGAGGGCGAAGACGAGCGAGCCAGCGAGGCTATCGACACTGTCGCGAGCGCTCTCGACGCCGAGGTCGTCGTCAACACCTACTGGGACGCACTCGACGAGAAGGTGCACGCACACCTGCTCGACGCCGACATCGACGCCGTCGGCTACGACTTCGTCTCCAACACCGAGGACAACCTCTACAATATCAACGAGTACGGCACGAAAGACGACATCGCGCTCGGCCTCGTCGACGGGCAGAACACGCTCGTCGAGGACCCCGAGACGATCCGCGAACGCGTAGAGTGGGTCGAGAACCAGACGCCCAGTGCCGATTTCGACCGGGCGTATCTGACGACCAACACCGAGCTGTTCTATCTACCAGTCAACAAGTTCGAGGCGAAACTCGAAGCGCTTGCGGCCGCCGCGGCCACGGAGGTGGAAGCATGACTAACGAGAACAAAGATCAGTTCAAACCCGAGAACCATCCGAACGACCACTTCATCATGACGACCGTCGTCGGTAGCTACCCGAAGCCCAAGTGGCTCAACCGGATGAGCGACCTCTACGAGGAGGGCGAAGTCGACGAGGAAGACCTGCAGGAGGCCGAGGACGACGCCGCCCGCCTGATTACGGACGAGCACGAACGCGCCGGCCTCGACGTCGTCGTCGACGGCGAGATGCGCCGCAACGAGATGGTAGAGTTCTTCGCCGACCGGATCGAGGGCTACGAGTTCAACGGTCCCGTCAAGGTCTGGGGGCACAACACCTTCGACAAGCCAAGCGTCGCCAGCGAAGTCGAGTACGACGAGTCCTGGCTGGTCGACGAGTACGAGTTCACCGCGAGCGTCACCGACAAGCCGGTGAAGGTGCCGATCACCGGTCCCTACACCCTCGCCTCGTGGTCGTTCAACGAGGCCTACGAGGACGAGGAGGCCCTCGCCTTCGATCTGGCCGAACTCGTCAACGAGGAGATCGAAAAGCTCGTCGACGCCGGTGCGCGCTACATCCAGATCGACGAGCCAGCGCTCGCAACGACGCCCGACGACCACCAGATCGTCGGCGAGTGTCTCGAACGCATCGTCGAGGACATCCCCCAGGACGTCCGGATCGGCCTACACGTCTGTTACGGCGACTACTTCCGGATCTACCCCGACATCCTCGAGTTCCCCGTCGACGAGTTCGACCTCGAACTCGCGAACGGCGACTACGAGCAACTCGATGTGTTCAAAGACCCCGGATTCACGAAGGATCTCGCGCTCGGCGTCTCCGACGTTCACGTCGCGGAAGTCGAGTCCGTCGAGGAGATCAAAGAGAACATCAAAAAGGGTCTGGAGGTCGTCCCGCCGGAGCGACTCGTCGTCAGCCCCGACTGCGGCGTCAAACTCCTCCCGCGAGACGTCGCCTACGGCAAAATGGAGAATATGGTGAAAGCGGCCCGCGAAGTCGAGGAAGAACTCGACGCAGGCGAAATCGAGGTCGACGCGCCGGCGGCCAGCGCCGACGACTGATCGGTCTCGCTCCTTTTAACTCCCGTTGCTGTCGCCGCTTTCGACGCCCATCGCATCGAACAGTTTGCTCTTCACCGCCTCTTCGGTCAACTGCAGGAGTGTATCGCGGTTGTCATCGTTGGTCTCGATACCCGTGAAGATCCCCAGCGGAATCTCCGCGCTGGCCTGTGTCGAGTGGCCCGCGGCCTCGCCGATTTCGCCGTAGGCGTCCTGCAGAACCTTCCCGATGTTCATCCGGATATCCTTCGAGCGGGCCGCCAGGTAGATCTTGTCGTCGGCCAGTCCGAACACGCCCGTCGTCGTGATCCCTTCCAGATTCAGGAGATGCTGGGCCGCCTGTGCGAGCGCTTCGCGGTCGCGGATGAAGCCGGCGTTCGAGACCAGATGGCTCCCCTGCACTTCGCGGTTCGTGATCGCTTCGGCGAGTACGTCCAGCGTTTCGGGCGACATCGACGGCGACTCGACCTGTTCGAGCGTCTCGTGGTTGGCGAAGGGGTAGAGATACGCCGCCGCGGTGAGATCGGCCGGGTTCGTATCGCGTTTGAAGTCCAGGGTTTCGGCACGGATGCCGTACAGCAGTGCCGTTGCGACTTCCTCGCCGACGTTCATGTCGAACTCCTGGATGTACTTCGTCAGGATCGTTGACGTCGAGGACATGTTCGGCCGGATGTCCGCGAAACCGGGGTTGTACTCTGCGTCCGACTCGTAGTGGTCGATGACGACGTCCGGGTTCCACTCGGCCTCGGACTCGGCGGCCTTGGCGTGATCGACCAGCGCGATGGTGTCGTAGTCGATTTCGGGATCGGCCTCGTGCCAGTCGTTGAGTTCGATACCGAGCAGATTGACGAACGCGCGGTTCTCCTGATGGCCGATATCGCCGAGATAGAAGATATCCGCGTCGACGCCGAGATGCTCCGCAATCGCCTGCAGCGCCGTTGCACTGGCGATCGAATCGGGGTCTGGGTTGTCGTGCGTGATCACGGCCATGTGATCTTTCGTGTTCGAGATCACGTCGCCGAGCTGGCGGGCCTTGTACTCCAGTTCACCGGATTCCAGGGACCGCAGGGCGAAGTCGGCGATGACGGACGAGGGGTTGATCACCACGTCGGCACCCATCTCGTCCAGTTCGTCGGCGGAGACCGGATCGCTCGCCCGGGCAACTGTGAACTGGTCGCCGTTCTGTGCCCGGATATGCTCGACTGCGGCCTTGTTCGCCTCGACGTCCGAGGAGAGGATCAGCACAACCTCGCGATCCGCGATAGTGTCTGCCACCTCCTCGTCCCTGATGTCGGCGGTCTGTGCGTTCAGATCCTGATCTCGCAGCGCCTCGACACGTCCCTCGTCCTTGTCGATGATCAGGACGTCTTTGTCCTGTTCGACCAACTCCTCTGCTACCACGTGCCCGACGCTCCCACACCCGAGAATTGCGTAGTTCGCCATCGAAGATATCGTGACCCCAGCGCTCATGTGAGCAAAGCGTTGCGGGGGCGATACTTAACTATCCCGAAGACTGGAACAGCAGTATTTACCGCCCATTCACGGTCTGAGAGGTCAGATTCCGGTCACACCGTGAACAGGTGTCCGTCCGTTGGGACGTCGAACAGCCCTACTCGCGCACCGGCGTCAAGCCAGGCATGGCCGTACGAAAAGGCCGCAAGCGCGTTCACCCGGTCGTCGTCGTCGCGGAAATGGCGACCGTCCTCCAGATACGATTCGGCCATCTCCAGACACTCCGCGGCAGCCTCACCCATCGGCGTGTCCGCTGGCGGTGCGACCTCGGCGGCGTCTAGCGCCTCCGTGAGCAGTCTCTCGTACCGGTCGGTCTTCTCGTCGAGATCGGCAGGCATACTCGCCTGATCGGCCGAGTCGGGTGTAACTCTGTCGGAGGAAGTTCCTTCGACGCGACGTTTTCGTCACCCGTAGCCTGACGCTTTCGTCACCCGTAGCGTGACGCCTTTCCGCCCGCAGTTACGTACTGCTCGGGAGGTCTAACGAGCCGTCTATGCACGGTGACGACCAGACAGCGCAAGCTAAATACCGATTCAGACACCTAATAGAGTATATGAGTGACCAGTCGAGTTCGGACGACGAGATAGTCGAGCACAGGAAATTGATCATCGCTGGCACGGGAATCGCGGGCCTGACCGCGGCCATCTATGCCGGCCGGTCGAACAACGAACCGCTGGTGATCGAGGGCGACGAACCGGGGGTCAGCTAACCCTGACGACCGACGTCGCGAACTATCCTGGCTTCCCCGACGGCATCGGCGGGCCGGACCTGATCAACCGGATGAAAGAGCAGGCCACGCAGTTCGGGGCGGAGACGGAACACGGCATCGTCGAGAACGTGGACGACTCGGAGCGCCCCTTCCGCGTCGAGTTGCGCAACGGCGACGTCTACACGGCCGACGCCGTCATCGCCGCCAGTGGTGCGAGCGCCCGGACGCTCGGTATCCCCGGCGAGGACGAGTTGATGGGCTACGGTCTCTCTACCTGTGCGACCTGCGATGGCGCATTCTTCCGCGACGAGGACATGATCGTCGTCGGCGGTGGCGACGCCGCGATGGAGGAGGCAACGTTTCTAACGAAGTTTGCCGATACGGTCTTCATCGTCCACCGCCGCGAGGAGTTCCGCGCGGAGGATTACTGGATCGACCGCGTCGAGGAGAAAGTCGAGGCGGGCGAGATAGAGATCATCCGCAACACCGAGGTGACCGAACTCCACGGCACGCCGGAGGACGGCGTCGAATCGGTGACGATGGTTACGAACCCCGAGGGCCACCCGACCGACAAACTTGACGACCCCGAGACCGAGGAGTACGAGACGGAAATCGGCGCCGTGTTCTACGCTATCGGTCACACGCCGAACACCGAGTATCTCGAAGGCACCGACGCCGTGATGGACGAAGCAGGCTATCTCCAGACCAAGGGCGGCTTCGACGGCGGCCAGACGGCGACGGACGTTCCCGGCATCTTCGGGGCGGGCGACGTCGTTGACTACCACTACCAGCAGGCGATCACCGCCGGCGGGATGGGCTGTAAGGCGGCTATCGACGCCGACGAATATCTCGAAGCACACGAGACCGAGAGCGCGAAAGAGCAGGCCGTCGCGGACGACTGACGCTGCGACCGGACTGGTAGCTTTCGCGGGACTGCATCGTGTTCTGTCGGCCGACTTCCGAGGAGGGCGTTCGATTTTGCCCGGCACACTGTCACGAATCAACAAAGCCGCTCTTTTACGTTTACGAGACCAAGCGGGGGTATGGCAAGCGAAACTGTTTCGATCACGGTCGAAGCCGACGACGAATCCGCTGACGAGTTCGAGGTCCCCCCGCACTGCTGGAACTGCTTTCCGAGGGCGAAGAGCCGGCAGCGACGGTCGTCTCCGACATGGCGATGATCAGCCTCGCACAGCGTATCCACGGCGCCGTCCACCACGCAGAGGCCGAACCGAGCGAGGAGGTTCAGGCAATCGAAGAACAGACGATGGACCTCTTCGAGGATCGCTTCGGCGCGACGTTCGGCGAACTGACCGGTCACGACCACTAATCGCCGGAGACGCGTTCGGACCCCTTTTTGCGACGCTCGTCCGTAGTCGCTACTGTCCGCCGCCCGACGAGCCACTGGAACCGTCCGAATGCTCCGTATCCTCGTAGACGACCGTCACGTTCAGTCGCTCGCCGGTCTCCGCTTCGATAGCCGTCTGGAGGTCGTCGGCTGCCCGCGCTGTTGGCTGTTTACGTGCACGACGACGCCACTCTGGCTCTGTGAGAGCAGTCGCGGCTGGTAATCGAACTCGACGGCAAGCACGTTACCATCGACCGAGGATTCGATCTCTGTCTGGACGGTCGTCTCGAAGACGGCGTTGTCTCGCGCGTCGAGCGAGCTAACCGCCAGAAAGGACGTGAGAATCAGAATGACCAGGACGAATGCGGCGAACCGCCGGATCGTGTCGCGTCTGGCCTGGCGCTCCTCGAACCAGTGGGTCGGCCGGTAGCGTTTGCTCCAGATCGTCACGATTCCCGCGGCGTTGATCGAGAGCACGTTGACAAGCACGAGAACGCCGGCCCCGCCAGCGACGACCGGATCAGCGTACGCGATACCGAGACCGACGCTCGCGGCAGGCGGCATCAACGCGACGGCGATCATGACGCCCACGAGCGCCTCGTCCGCGCCCGAGGTCAGCGAGAGCGCACCCGCGACCCCGGCACCGAGTGCGACCGCAAGTGCGAGCAAGCCCGGATGGACCCGCTCTGCCACCTGCTGGATCAACAGCAGATCGAGTTCCGACACGAGCAGGAGGCGGTACGAGAACGCAAACAGCGTCGCACTGAGCACGGCGACGAAGATGCCGAGCGTCTGTGAGCGGATCCCCTCCCAGAACAGTTCGTCGTCGTTGATCACCGTCCCGACGCAAGAGGCCATCGCGGGCCCGATCAGGGGTGCGATCACCATCGACCCGACGACAATCGCCGCACTGTCTTCGAGCAACCCTGCTGTGGCGACGACTGCGCTTACCACGGTGAAGATAATGTAGTTGGTGGTGGAGCGAGAGAGATTGTGTGCCTTCGTCGAGAGTTCCTCCCGTGAGATCCGCTCGTCGTCCGATTCGTCGTCCTCGTTCTGTTCCTCGAACTGCTCGGAGACGATGGTCTCGACGTCGGTAACGAGCATATACCCCTCCCGCTCGACGCCGATATCGCGTAGTTCGTCGAGGATCCCTTCGACGTCGTCCGCTTCCGTCGGGATGTAGAGGATATCGCTGTACCCCTGCTCCGACGTCTCGCTGGTCATCGCGTAATCGACTTCGGCCTCCTCGATGACCTCGATGACGACCTCGCGCTTGCCCTCCGGGACGAGCGTCTGGATCAGTCGCATTGAAGGCACTCTCTGTTTGGTATCACGTGGTAGACCCCGTTTCCGAGAACGGTTCGGGCGGATCCCGAATAACTGTTCGGTTCACTGTTTGCCGGTCGCATCCCATCGGAGCAACACGCCGCCGTCGAGTCGTTCGACGTCAGCGAGTCGGAGCGAGGGGAACTGCTCGACGAATCCCTCACCGTCGGCGAGCGTCGGCGCATCGCGGCCGCCGATAACTGTCGGACCGACGAATACGGACAGTTCGTCGACGAGGTCGGCGGCAAACAGCGAGTAGATTAGTTCCCCGCCTCCCTCGATCATCAGGCGCTCTATCTCGGCCGCTTCGAGTGCGTCGAGGGCCGCAGTCAGGTCGGTCTGTGTTTCGCCCGCAGTGACGACCTTCGCCCCTCGATCCGCCAGCGTCTCGATCCTATCCGCCGGTGCGGCCTCGCTCACGAGGAGGTAGGTCGTCGCAGTGTCGTCGAGGATCCGTGCGTCCGCTGGCGTGCGAGCGCGCGAATCAGCGACGACCCGTACGGGCCCGTTCGCCGCGTCGTCGCCTAGCAGATCCGTCTCGTCGACGGTGAGGCTCGGATCGTCCGCGAGTACCGTTCCGACGCCCACCATGACGGCGTCGCTCTCCGCGCGCAGTCGGTCGACACGGTCGAAGTCGTCCGCGCCGCTGATACGGATCTGCTCGCGTCGTCGCGAGGAGAGTTTCCCGTCCGCGCTCATTGCGGCGTTGACGACGACGTGCATGGGTATTGATTACGTACGCCGGAGAAAACGCTTTTCGGTCGTGTCGTCTCGCTCTGGAAATACGGAGCGACTGGACGCCACAGGGCTATCGAGGGCCGATACGGCCGATCCGGGGGAGGTGTGACTGCGGTAAGTTCGTCCTACCGCGCGTACAGCGAATACGCGATAATTACGAAGCCGACTAACACGAGGAGGCTCTCGATGAGGACGCCGAGAGCCAGCGGGACGTTCAGCACGTCTGTGGCGACGCCCGCGAGGAAAGATCCTAATGTAATCGTCCCAAACCCGAGGGCGAGCGCTCCTAATGCCGTGTTCTGGGTCCGTCGGTACGCCTTGAATGCGTAGTAGGTGATGACGGTCCCGAGGATCAGTATCAGTGTCTTTACGATCGCGAGTGCTGTCGTAACTTCCGCTGCAGTTTCGGCGTGTGGGCTCATAGTTCCTTACTGACCTCCGACCACATGTCCGCAAGTCGTTCGTCCGGCGTCCGTGCAGGGCGGGAGACCTCGTACTCGAACTCTCGGTCCTCGTTCAGTGCGAGCGTAACCTCCTCGAACGCGACATCATATCGCGTCGTGTGATGTCCGTCGCTCCGAACCTCGGTCAGTTCTTCGAGCAACGTCGCGTTGGAGAGGGTATCGAGCTTTCGGTAGATCGTCGACTGTGGAATGTCACAGTGATCCGATAGCTCTCCGGCCGTCATAGGCTCGTCGAGTTTTCGGATGATCGTCCGACAGTCGGGATCCTCCAGGGCTCCGAGTAGATCCTGCACGTCGGGTCGCTCTTCCTCCGCGAACGGATCCCGTACCATTCTACCGTAGATGGAGGATACATTCATATAAATCGACTGTTGTCGATTTCTGTTTCAGTGGAGTTTGCCTCGCGTTCTCAGTTGTGTGTAGCCGTGTAGTCTCACCACACAAGTGATTCTCAGATCCTGAAAATCACTCACCCGGTATATGACGGCTGGCTTCTAACACCCAGTATATGACCGGAGGTGTGCGCGCCCAAGTCGAAGTATCGTCGCCGGAGGACTGTCCCGTTGCAGGCGCCTCGTCGGAAACGAACACGCGTATCGACCGTGTTGATCGTGCGAGCGCGGATGTGGATGGGACTGTCGGCGAAGAGTTCGTCGTCTCTGCGACCGCCGAAGGGGAGATAGACGCCTCGGAGATCACGTCCGACGGTACCCGATCCGTCTACCGCTTCGACCGTGATCGGGCCGATCCGTGTGCTTGCGACCTTGTCGAAATGTCTGGGCCACCGGTTGCGGACGTCCGGGCTCAGGACGGGTCGCTGTTTATCACATTCCGCGCACAGGATGTCAGTAACGTCCGATCGGTGATCGAACAACTCAGGGAAAGCTACGACGGCGTCCGACTCCAGACCCTCTCGAAGTTCGATCCGGCCGAAGGCGAGGATATCGTCCCGGTCGATCGGAGTCGGCTCACGGACAAACAGCGGGACGTGCTCGAACGCGCGCACGAACTCGGCTACTTCGAGTATCCCAAGGGTGCGAACGCCGGCGAAGTCGCAGATGATCTGGATATCGCCCGTTCGACGTTCTCGGAGCATCTCTCGGCCGCACAGACGAAACTGCTCGAAGCCGTCCTCGATTCGCCGACGCGGTAAGTCACGCCTCGATTCGGTACTTTTTGTGAGAGTCGTTCAGTCTCGAACAGCCTGGTCTCCCTCTCAGCGCTGGGCCCCGAGCGAGAAACCCACCTCGTGCGCCGCCGGCGGCCTGCACCATTCCGTGGGCGAAGGCGGTTTCCGCGCTTCCGCTTTCGTGGTTGTACCACTCGTTGGACCCTCCCAGATTATATATGGGAGTGATACTTATCACCGGGAATGAGTTCTCAGTTCCGAGGATGGGGGCGAGACAACCGCATATATGGGTAGTGATGACCAGCCCCCTGCCTCGGGGAATCCATCCTCGAAGGTTGAACAAGAAACCAAGACGGAAGGTCCGTCTACGAAGGTGGAACAAACAGCCAAGAGTCTGTTATCCGAACGATATTCGACCCTCGTCAGCCGGTTTGTCGAGTTCGTTGAGCTAGCCGCCGCAACGGTGTTCGCGATACTCTTCGCAATCGGCGTCATCGACCTGACGCTCCAGATCATCACGGCAATACGGAACGGGAGCATCACCGATCCACTGATCGTTATTGGCTTCATCGACACTGGACTGCTGTTGCTGATTATCGTCGAGGTGTATCAGACGGTCCTCGCGTACGTCGAAGAAACCAACACCCGGCTGATCGTGCGCCTCGTAATCTACACTGGCGTTATCGCGATGGTGCGAAAGGTGATCATTTTCCGGACTGGCGAGTACCCAAGCGTCCAGGATGCGCTCTACGCCGCCGGTGCGTACGCGATCATTATCTTCGCGCTGGTAGCGCTGCTGTTTGCCGAGCGCGTCTACGGCGGCGACGGTACTGCCATTGGCGAGTGATACTGGTGGCTACACGAACGAAACCCCACGTCGAGAACCGTTAGAGATGACGGGAACGGTCGCGGATAGCGATCCTCGCGTGGTCACGAACCCAAACAGCGACCGCTCCTGTTGGCTGGTCGTACTCTACTCGGATCCTCACACGTTCTCATTCGAGGCGCTCGGTGTATTCGTAATCCTCCGGTCCCGCTCCCGGTCGCTCCCCGTCTAGTTCGATTTGCCACCCGTCTAACACGGTCGGATCGTCAAGCGCGTTCGTGAGTTTGGTTCTCACGTCGAGAAGGTAGACCCCGTAGTAGTCGTTCGGGACGCCCTGGAGATACTGTAAAGCCGTCTCGAAGAGACTCCGCATTCCGTCGTCGTTCTCGAAGTCGAAGTGCTTGTACGCGCCTGCCGCGACTTGTACCATCCCATGAGCGAAGGCGCTTTCGGTGGTTCCGCTCCCGTAGTTGTACCACTCCGATTCAAAACAATCATGCGATTCGTGGAAGGCGTCGCCGTTGTATAGACGGACACCGTGAATCACCGCCCGGCGAAGGGTTGCGTGTTCCCATTCCCCGGTTTCGGGATTCCACCCGGTCGGGTTCCCTGCAACCGGTGGGCCTACCGTGGGGTCCCGCGTGTGATCGTTCATATACCTACATCTGCGGTCCAGTCACGTGGGTCTGTCGCCCGGGACAAAAACGCTTATCGCGCGTGCCAGAATGCATACAGTATGCCTCTCTCTCACCGCCTTTTCCTCCCTCTGGCTTCGGATCTCGCGCTTTCAGTCATCTCACAGGCCAGGGAGTTGGCTATCGAGAACGTCCCGATCCGTGTCTGGGAAGTACTGGGTGCCCTCTTCACCCTGGTGCTCGGTTGGTACGTATCGAAGTTCGTCGTCCGATCGGTCGGCCGGGCGATTGCCCGTCAGTTCCAGCGACCCAGCATCACGCAGACGGTACTGGGCGGGATCCGTGCCACCGTCCTCCTGATTTTTGTGTTTATCGCGGCGCGGATCCTCCGTCTGGATACCGGTGACGTCCTGGTGTCCGGCGCGGTGTTCGGCGCAGTGCTCGGTGTGATCCTCGCCCCCATCGTCGCCTCGGTCATCAGCGGCCTGTTCGTGCTGGCCGATCGACCGTTCGAGATCGGCGACATGATCGAACTCGTCGACGAGGGGCAGAAGGGTTTTGTCGACGACATCACGCTCCGGTACACAAAGCTGTTCACCTTCAACAACACCTTCATCGTCATCCCTAATTCGACGATTCGCGACCGGGACGTGATCAACTACTCCGCGGAAGACGAGCGGACGCGTCGGTCCCTGGAGCTACAGGTAACCTACGAGAGCGACATCGAAGAGGCTCGCAGGGTCACGGAACGTGCCGCTCGTCGCGTCGACGAGGTGATCAGTGGAGGGCCGGATATCCGGATCGGGAGCACTCGGTTCGCGGCGGCGCCGACCTGCTTTTTCGAGGAGTACGGGGATAACGGAATCGTGCTGTTGCTCAGATACTGGGTGGAAGAGCCGTACAAGCTGCAGGTCGTCGAATCCGAAGTGAAATCGAACGTCTGGAACGCACTCACCGAGGCCGACGTCGAGATAGCCTACCCGCACACACATCTCGTCTTCGACGAGACGAGCGGGCAGGCACAGGTGTCGTACTCGCAGCGGTCAGGACAGTCTCCAGCCGAGGGTTCCACAAGCCCGGACGGCGGACCGGACATGGAGTCCGCAGACCGGGCAACCGACCGCGACGCTGGTGCCGATCGGTCGGGGAAGTGAGCGATAGGGACCGGGCATCCGAAAGGGAACTACTGGGTCGGTGCCCCGACGGTGACGAGTTCACAGTCCAGCCGTTCGCGCAGATAGCTCTCGATGTCCGGATCCGAAACGAGCTTTCGGATCATCTGTCGCCATCGCCCTTCCTGTTTGTGGCCGATCACGACGACGTCCGCGTCCTCGTTCGCGATCTCTTCCAGGATCGTCTCCTCCACGAGAAATCCCTTCCGGACGATGTATCGCGCGTTCGGGAGTTTGCCGAACTCGTCCTCGACGGAGCGTTTCAACTCCGCTCGCGTGACGTCGTGGCTGCTCTGGTAGAGATCGACGTGGAGGATCGACAGGTCGGCATCCCGCTCGTCGGCCAGTTCGATCGCCTGTCCGAGCGTCTGTCTGGAGTGTTTGCTGAGTGGGTACCGGACTGGGACGACCACATTACTCATCGTATAGGTCAAGTACAGCAACGGGCCTAAACCTTCTCACTCTTCGCCACCTGCCATGTTCGGAGGTGCCGCTTGTCCCGTGTCGGCGCGGTCGTGCCACCGGATTCGCCCTTCCATCGAGGGCTGGATGCCGACCTCGCCGGCGTACTCTACGAGCACGTCGTACTGGACCGGCCCCTCGCTGACGACGTGGGCCTCGGTGAGCGTCGGGAACTCCTCGTCGGTCACCGCAAGGTACGACGATGTCGCCAGGGTGTACGTCCCCTCCGGGTCGACCGGATTTCCGTTTACCGAGGCCTCGACGAGTCTATCATCAGCGCGGTGCCAGACGATCTCGGCGCCGCTGACGTGTGCGTGCCACCAGTCCGGATCACCGATATCGAGCCGTTGGCCACTGGCTTCGCGGCAGATGTCGAGCAGTTCCGCGCCGTTCAGTTCCGCCACGACGGTCGCCTCCTCGAAGGGAACGATACCGATCAGGTCGGCGACAGTTACGTTTCCTGATAACGGTTCGCCGTCCCGGATGCCGCCGCCGTTCTGGAGTCCGATATCCGCCCCAGTCGACCAGCGATAGGCGTCGGCGACGAAGTTCCCGATTCGGCTCTCACCGCGGAGTGTCGTCGCCTCCGTGCGTTCTATCGGGCGGTCGACGGTCGCAACGGTCGATTCGAGTCCAGCACGCTGTTTTCGCTCGCGGAGCGCCGCTGCTACCCCTCGTCGACGGGAGCGTCCTCGACCGTGTGTCGGTTCACCGACGCCGTGCCGTCGTCGTCGAGCACGACCTCGTACAGCGCGCCGCCACCCGCTGGTGGCCGGGTTAGCACCGTCCCGTCGATTCGTTCGATCCGCTCGCTGTGTACGTGGCCGCCGAGGATCACGTCGACGTCACACTGGCGAGCGATCTGTTCGTCGTCGGCGAGGTGGGCGAGCACGACGGTTACGTCCACGCCACGGTCGTCCATTACCTCTATGGCGTCCTCGACAGCGGCGACCGGATCAGTGACTGTGAGAGTCGATGCTGGCGGTGTGATCGATGGCGTTGTGGGGGTTGTGACGCCGATGATCCCGACGTGGTAGTCGCCGCGCTTGACGACGGTCCAGGGCTCGACACCGACCTCTTCGCCGAAGCAGTGACCGTCGAGTTCGACGTTAGCGCTCACCCAGGTCTGCGGGGATTCCGCGATGATCTCCCGGAGCGCATCGTAGCCGTGGTCGAAGTCGTGGTTGCCGGGCGTATCGACGATGGGCGTGACCGCTTCGAAGAAATCGAGCGATTGCTTGCCGTCCTCGCTCAGTGCGAGGACGCCGGGTGCGGTGTTATCCCCGGTTCCGGCGACGAGCGTCGCGCCGTCACGGAGCGATTCGATTCGCCCCGCCAGCCGAGCGATACGGCCGGGATCATCGAAGGCGTTTTCCAGATCAGAGTAGTGGAGGAGCCGCAACGACATACCGAAAAAAGAGTCGGCGAGCCCGTATATACTGCTCGGCTGACAGGCGACTGTCGCGGGGCGTGTCGAATCACCTTTGACCCTCTCTCCCCAGTACTGTCGTATGAGAACGCATACGACGGACGATGGGGTGACGGTGTTCGTCGCCGAAGACGAGGGCGACCGCGGTTCGAAGGCACCGTTCTATGTCGCCTACGGCACATCAGGTCGTGAAGAGAAGTACGGCTGGTTCTGCGCCCACTGTGAGACGGTCGACAACGCCATGGACGCGATGGGACGCATACAATGTAACCAGTGTGGCAACTTCCGGAAGCCGACGGAGTGGGACGCCGCCCACGAGTAGCCCGAGATCCCCCTTGCCAGTAGGTTTATGATGATTGGCGTGCTAGCTAAACTCGAATGGGAACCGTTAACAACCCACTCGCCAGTGAAGCGAGGTCAATCTTCGCAGAGCTCGGGTACACAGTCTCGGAAAGTGGCAGCGAGTTCACGGCCGAACGAGGGTGGAAAGCCGTGGAGGTCACACCGATGCCCGAACCGACGTCGCCGCCGACGTCCGGATCTCTACGCTGCTTCGTAACATATCAACACAGCGTCAGAGACGTTCGTCGCCGGATCCGGCGTGCGAATCCCGAGTACGACTGGGCCATCATCACCGTCGAGGACGACGACTACGAGGTCGTCCGCGCACCACCGGCCGCAGAAGCGGCCTGAACCGCACTACGCTCTTTTTCAGCCCCCAAGCCCCGGTTATTCGAGCGCCAAGCTTCGCGGCCCATAGTCAGACTGATGAGAAAACTGTAAGTCGGGGACCACTCTACCTTCATTAGATGGGTCCCCCTCCACCACCTATCGTCGAGAGCTGCTGGCCGCAACGGGAGCGGCTACACTGGCTTCGACAGCCGGTTGTATGGGTATGCTCGACGTGTTTGACGGTTCTGACCCCAACCAGTTGTCGCTCGACGTTATGACCCTCCCTGCCGATGACGACGCTGTCGGCGTCCAGATTGCCCGCCAACTCGCTGATAATCTAAATTATGCGGGTATCGACGCGACGCTCGACCCTCAGGACGACGAACAAGCCCTCCGTACGCTGTTGATCGACCACGATTTCGACATCTTCGTGGGCCGACATCCATTGATCGACGACCCGGACGAACTTCGGGCCCTGTTGCATACGCGATTCACCGAAGAACCCGGCTGGCAGAACCCATACGGCATCACGAGTCCGATTATCGACGACCTGCTCGAACGGCAACGCCGGAGTCTGGGAGCCGAGCGAGCCGATACGGTCGAGGACCTGCAGCGCCGGTTGATCGAACTACAGCCGTTTTCCACCATCGGATTTCCGTCCCGACTGACGGCCACGCGACGGGACCTCTCGACCGAGTCGATACCGAACGGACTGGCGACGAGACACGCGTATCTCAACCTCGAACGGGCAAACCCTGACCGCGACAGCCTCCGTGTGAGCCTGCTCCGATCGAACGCCACGACGAACTGGAACCCACTCGTTCCGGAAAACGAGACCGGCAACGCGATCCTCGACCTGATCTACGAACCGCTCTTCGAGCGGATCGACGGCGACTTGACGCCATGGCTGGCCGAGGACGTTACGTGGGCCGACTCCGGCACCAGTGTCACCGCTACCATCCAGTTACGTCCGACCCTCCAGTGGCACGACGACACGCCGTTGACGACCGCGGATATCTCGTTCACGTACGAGTTCCTGCAGGATACGACTCTCAGCGATTCCGAAGATCCAGTGCCCGCTATGCGCTTTCGCGGTCGTAGCTCGCTCGTCGACGACGTCGACACGCACTCGAACACCGAAGTCGTTCTGGAGTTCCAGGATACGAGTGTCGAAGTCGCACGCCGTGCGTTGACGGTGCCGATTCTCCCGATGCACAGGTGGGAAGATCGCACGGAACGGATACGAACGTATCAGTCTGAAGCTCTTGAGATCGACAACGAAGAGCCGATCGGGAGCGGTCCGTTCGTCTTCGAGGAGGCAACGGACGAACAGGGATTAACGCTGACGCGCAACGCCGATCACTTCCTGTTCGATATCGAGGATCCGGACGAGACGCTGGAGCCACTGATCGCCGAATCGACGTTCGAGGAAGTCGATTTCGAGGTGGCTGCGAACGCGGGCGTCGCGTTCGACGCCATCGACAGCGGCGAACGAGATATTACCGCGGCCTCGATACCGGTACTGGACACGGATGCTCTCGAAGAGGAGTTCGAGGAACTCGAGGTGCTCCTCGGTGAAGGGACCGAGTTCTTCCTGATCGGGTTCAACACTCGTCGACATCCGCTTGGAAACCACCGCTTCAGACGGGTCGTCAGCCGTCTCGTCGACCGGGAATATATCGCCGAGGAAGTTGCAAACGGATACGCGATACCGTCGAACACGCCGCTTCAGCGGACCAAATATCTCACCGAGGAGTTCGAGTGGACGGGCGAGAGCATGCTCGGCCCGTTCCCGGGCGAGGATGGACAGGCTGACCCACAACTGGCCAGATCGCTGTTTCGCGACGCGGGGTTCCGGTACGACGGGGAAGGAGACCTGCTAACCCAGCAGTAACCGGCCATTCTCCTGCCCGCCGCACCTGGCCGCTCGACTGACTCACACGTTCTACCGAGCGTGGTCCGCGACGATCCGCGGGCGCATTTTAAGTGACCTCGGCAAAAATACACGTACGAGGTACGTTATCATGGTATTCAAAAAGATCACGATGATCGGCACGAGTCAGGACAGTTTCGAGGATGCGGCTGACAACGCAGTCGACCGGGCCGAACAGACGCTGAAAACATTCACTGGGTGGAAGTCGACAATCTCGGCGTCGAGGTCGCGTCCGTGGAGGGCCGCGAGTATCAGGCAGAGGTCGACATCGCGTTCGAACTCGAAGACTGATCAGGTTCGGAACGACTCACCACAGCCACACTCGCTGACCACGTTGGGGTTCTCGACGTGGAACCCTTCCGCCTGCAACCCGCTCTCGTAGTCGACGACGCTGCCTTCGATGTAGTTCTGACTAGCCGGATCCACGAATACGCGCAAGCCGTTGTGCTCGGTGATCGTGTCGTCGTCGTCCGGTTCGTCGTCGAAGCGCATCCCGTACGAAAGGCCAGCGCACCCGCCCTGCTGGACGAACAGTCGAAGTCCCGCCACCCCGTTGTCAAGCCCCTCCGATTCGAGGAGCGACAGAGCCTCTTCCGCGGCGGCCTCTGTCACCCTGACGGTTCCCGAACCGTCGTCGTTCGATGCCGTTTCAGTACTCATAGGGGTTCATAACACGGGTACGCAGATAATACTGACGCTGTACACTGGAGTTCACAGGATGGATCATCCATCGACGCTCGTTCTCTGGCGTTTTTTTGTCGACCGTCTCAGTACGTTTGAAAGAGCGTGAGATGTTACGGACGCGACGCTGAGAAGCGGCACGCTCACCGATGTCGACGCCAGAATACCATCGCTATGGCGAGTGCAGCGATCGCAGCAGCATACGTAAATCCGCCTGATTGCCCGCTGTCTCCGGGTCCTTCCCCACCGTTTTCAGACGGGGGTTTCGGGTCGATAATCGTCACTTCGGCCGTCCTATCACCGGCCTCGATCGTGTGCGTACCGTCCCCTGCCCACCGCATCGTCGCTGCCACATCGGCTTCTTCGCCCGGTTCGAGCGTGGTCGTTGCTTCCTCAACGACCTCGCCGTCAACCCTGAATGGAACGGTGAACGTGCTCTCGGCGTTACCATCGTTCAGGACGGTTGCACTGGCCTCGAACTCCTCGTTACTGTCTACCTCGTTCGGTGCGCTCAGTTCGGACACCGCAAACGAAGAACACGTCCCGGGGAGAATCGTTATCTGCTGGAAGTCGAGAGCGGTCCGTTCGATGTTGTCTCCGGTATCCGAGAGGGCCTGCCACTCGGTAATATCGCCCTGATACACCCGAAAGTCAGCGTCGTCGTTGAACGCTGGATCGACCGTTATCTCGAAATCGTCTTCGAGTCCCCCTGGAACACCCCGCCGTCGGTCCGGTTCTCAGTCCATGCCCACGTGATTCGACTCGACGTCGCAGCGTGGTCGAACTCGTCGAACTGTCCCTCGTAGTTATCGTCCTCGATGACCCACGCTCCCTCCTCGGGAAGACCGTCTATCTCCATCGTGAGAGCGCCGCCCGCAGAATCACCGTTGAGATGACCGTTGACGAGGACGAGGCTGGTCCCTTCTGCCCCCTCGTAGAGAAAGAGGATGCTGGTGTTGTCCTGTTGAAACTGGGTCGTTCCGAAGGAACTGTAGGTGTAACTGCTCTGTTGGGTGTACGGCGTTCGATAGTCGTAGAACTCCTCGACCGATTCGGATCCGTCTCCGAACGACGTAATCGTCGTACACTCGCCGCCCTGGATGACGGAGTAGTTCTGCGGGGTATCGTCGTCCTGTTGCTGTAGACTGATCCCCCCGCGACGGGAGCGACTGTGAGAGACAGTATTGCGGCCAGTGCGATGCATATCCCAAGATATGTGGATAGTCCAGTTTTATCTATAATCATTATTCCTTTTAGGTCCGATTAGCGAACTTTCGTATAAAAGGAACTCATAGATCCGTTTTGTAATGGATCTCATACTGTTACGCAACCTTCGATAGGAATGTAGATACACTATGCCAATTTTGGGCATCTGATTACATCTAATAGAACGAAGACGGTCTGAGGATCCGGCTTCAATCTCGGTTCGGATTGAGGAGGACCTAGACGGCTATACCGTCTGTCGATATCTAAGATTTCCACCGATATTACGTGCTACGCGGGATCACCACAGCATTGCGATGGTCGCATCCTATTCAGTGTGGCGTTGCTCGAGAGTTCCAACGACGAAACAAGCTACTTGCATATAGAAACTACTTTTTAATAATCAACATGCGATATCGACACTTGTAGACCGTAATTCAACAGTAAAGAAGGCTCTCTCGTAACGCCGATCCCAAGGTGATCGCTTACAAGTTACTAAACCGGAACTGGGCGCAAACGCTGGACGGTATAACGGTCGTCGGTGCCACTCAAAATTCAAAACCACGTCGCTAGTCTGTCGTTGGCAAGGACGCCAAATATTACAACCTACATCTCCTGGGACTACTTATTTTACAAACCGAATATTCCTCTGAAAGAGTGGTTCTGAGTCGGATATGCCCGATTTGGGCCCTCTATACGGAATACTATGTGAGCAACAGTAATCGAATAAGATGTATAACAAAGTTAGGCATGGAGCTATTTCAATTTGAATGACGAGCACCAGTCTGCTTCGAGTTTCTACTTGCAAATTTTACAAAGTGTATGAATATCCTGTGCCCCGGACACCATCTCTATAATACAGAATGGCTCTCTCATCCAAGCTATTACGGGGAATGAAGGCATCACTCATTGCGCGAGTAATCCACATTGTAGCCAACGGGATATTGATTATTCTCCTCGCGAACTACCTGTTGGAGCCGGGCGGGTACGGAAGGCTATTTCTCGCTATCGCAATCATCAATCTTGCCCAACTATTCGCGGATTTAGGGATAGCCCGATCGGCAGCACGGTACGTTACCGAATATAAAGAATCGGATCCATCTCAGATAACGAATATTTTAAAAATGTCGCTAAAATATCGTCTGGTTTTAATTGGAATTGTTTGTATTGCAATAATTGCAGGTCGAGGCATGATCGCAGAACTGCTAAATGACCAGAAACTAGAATTACTGCTCTTGATCGGCACTGGATTTATTACATTTAAATCTCTCCAACAGTTCAGTTCTGCTATTTTTCAGGGCTTCAATGCGGTTGAGTACAGCGCTATAATAAAGACTATTAGCAGTGTGAGCAAGGTGCTCTTTGTTGTCGTTTTTGTGACTTTCGGTTGGAAAGTAGTTGGAGCATTGCTCGGATATGTCCTAAGTGCAGGTGTCACTGCAGCAGTTGGGCTGACCATTCTTTACGTCCGGTTCTATCGGAATTTCGACATGGATGCTGCTTGTGAGAACGGACTTGGGAAACGAATCGTCGAGTATAGCATTCCACTGACAGCGACTCGCAGTGCGAATGTCATTGATGGACGAGTAGATATTATTTTGGTTGGCTACTTCTTGAACCCTGTCGCAGTAGGATTCTATACTCTGGGGAAACAGATTACCGAATTTATCCGTGCCCCCGCAGGATCCATTGGTTTTGCTGTCTCACCGACGTACGGCGAACAGAAAGCCAACAACAGTCTCGATCAGGCTGCGAGGGTCTACGAGTTAACGCTTCAGTACGTACTGCTACTGTACATTCCTGCTTCAGTTGGGTTGATGGCAGTTGCGAAACCGATGATCCTCCTTATTTTTGGCAGGGCGTATCTTGGCGCAGTTCCAGTTATACAAATACTCAGCGTTTTCCTCTTGTTCCAAGCAGTGACTGGCGTAACCACACAGGGCATTGATTATCTTGGGCGCGCACGATACCGTGCTGTTGCGAAAGGAACTACTTCTATCGCAAATTTCGGACTGAACATCATACTTATACCGACCATAGGTGTCGTCGGAGCAGCAGGTGCAACCGTTATTACATACGGCATCTACACTATCTTGAACGTATATATAATGTACATCGAATTGCCACTTAGAATTGGGTATTTGACGAAAATGGTCGGCGGAACTACAATTATTTCAGCAATAATGGGTGGCGCTGTTGTCCTCCTCCTTCCATACGTCTCTGGCTATCTATCATTAGGAGCAATCATTTTATTTGGCGTCCTGATATGGGCGGGGTTGGCCTCTGTCAGTGGTTTACTTGACATACAAGAAGCTATTACATATCTGAGCCGCTCTTCATAATCATTATAATTATTTATGAATGATACTATCCTTTCTTTACTCACATATAAGAAATGTTATAATATGGTGTATTTATGAGTCTATGATATCACAAAAACATTGGCGTTGTTATTCAAAAAAATCTATTCTGTATCTCATGATCCGAAACTATATTTCACATTCCAATATGGCTAAAAACACGGATTCAAAAGCTGTTCATATTACCTATGAATATCTATATAAACGAGGCGTAATCAAACCCGTTGCCCTCATATAGAGCGTTATCCGTACCGGTCCGTCGACGTCACCGGATCATCGACTTGCAGCCAAGTTCGACTGTCAACTCATAATTACTTTGTTCGCTATTTTCAAGTCGACGTAGGACGCAAATATAGGAGTAGTAACTTGAGTCACCAATCCCATTGAGTTTTTGAACTACCTCAAGCGAGGAGGTAGAAACTTAGGGGCGTGACCAAGAACTGTCTCCAAATAGTTTTGTAGTATATCTATTTGATATTATATTTATTTAAATAGAAAAAGTTGTAGCCCATACGAAGGAAGTCTATACTTATGATTAACTAATAGTGACTCATAAATAGGTGATTCAATATGGGTGTAATTGAAGAATTTAGATCAGTACACCGCGACGAAGGCGTACTCAAGGCTGGAAAGTGGGCCGGAAGAAACGTTCTTCTTTCCTTTTATCACCCAGCAGCATACAGGTTTGTAGACGCGATATCGCCGCTTGTACTCGATCGAAAAGAGATGGAACAGCGGTTTCAAACTAATCGGTCTATCGAATACTATGATCGTAAGCGAAAGATAGAGATCGATCTTCCAGCCGGGGAAGATCACGTAGAAACGATCGGCAAACGTGTCGGCACATATACGATTAGTCAACCGTTCGTAGGGGTGCTCCAAGATGCCAACCTTTTTGGCGCATATCCGATCCCGGTAGACGACAATAACAATATCGTTATGGAGGCAATTGTTAGTCCGGAGGTACTAACGCTAAATATTATGAGTTCTGCACGGGAATTTGTTTCCAATCCTCTGGAGGGCCGCACCGAGGGGGACTCCGGGTCCATCGGGAGTGCAGTATTGCTTTATAATCGATGGAACGACGGATATTATCATTGGACGGTTGAGACCCTGAACAGACTCGAGGGTGTCGAAAAATACACCGATAGAACTGGTCACCAACCGAAACTCATTGTCGGTCCTGACCCGAACCGTTTTCAACTAGAAACATTAGAACTTCTTGGGTATGAAGAAGACGATCTTATCAAGTGGGATCAACGGACGAAGTCAGTCGACCGGTTGGTTGTACCCTCGATGCGACGCGAGTACAATTTGGGAACAGTATCACCGGTTGCAGTCCAGTGGCTCCGCGACCGTATGCGAACAGCAGTCGCAGATAGAGAACTTGACATAACGGAGAACTTATCAAAGCGTATATATATTTCTCGTGAAGATGCTCCCCGCCGCCAGGTTGTTAATGAAGACGAGATAACTGATATCCTCGAAAATCGGGGATTTGAAAAGTATGTACTCTCAGAGAACAGCGTTGCCGAGAACATTCAGTTATTCGCGCAGGCAGACTTGATTGTGGCTCCCCACGGGGCAGGACTTACGGACCTTATCTATGCTACAGATACCACCGTCATCGAACTCTTCCGGTCGAACGACGTACGTCCAACGTACTACGTTCTCTCAGAACATCTCAATCACCGCTATCGCTGCTTACTATGTGAGTATGAAGGTCCAGATTTAGTAGTCGATCCCGACGAACTCAAGTCGATAGTTGATATGGAACTGTCAATGAAAGGTTCGCCGGTATCATAGGAAATCATATAAGAAAGGATCTTTATTTTGCTAAGTGCGGCTGTTCTGTATTAGTTACTCAGAAAATATACCATTGATATTATCACTTGTTCTCCGAGATCCTTCTGGTTACATTATATATAACCTGAAGAACTTCACTTGCTGGTGAACTGTGCTCTTTGGCCTTTGGTTCTTTTAATAATCGATTATTACCTATCTCATCTAGTCACATAATCATTATTCTCCCAATCTCACAGTTGCATTGCCTGAAATCCGAAGCACCGTGACATTTCCAGAGTATCGATACATGTTCTTACCGTTTCCGACAATCCCGATAACACGCTGGTCAGAGATATCCGATGGAAGCTCATCCCAGGCAGTACTATTCTCAACTTGGGTTAACGTGTCATTTTTTTCGACCTCACCAGTGACCTTGAATGTATAATTGCTAACATCATCATTGTTACTCCCATCGACAACTATCTTCTTTGCCAAGATATCATCTCCATCACGGTCTTCCGTTTCTTTGTTTGGAACTTCTGTGATCGAGTCGAAAGTATCCAAATCTAAACGCTGACCGGCAACAGTAACTATCGAAGACTCCTCAAAGTCGCCTATTCTAAGTATCTGTCCATCCTTGATCTGGTAACTTTCCACACCGCCCGCCGTGTACCCATGGATATACCAGCGACCGTTTCTTTCTGAATGCACGATCTTGATACTCGTCTTCGTCTTTATTCGTATCCGAACCGGGGATGACTTCGTCGGCATCAACTTCAATCAGGTATTCCGCGAGACTACTATTCGTCGTGATTTCTACCTCGAAGTCGCCTTCGGGAAGGTAAGAATCAGATTCCGTGATGCTCTCGCCGGAGGCGGCCTCTTCAGGACTACTAGGGCAGTTCTCGGGAAGCCGATCTTGCGGTGTGTCAACCGATGTTGCGTGTATGTTGTCGGTCGTTGCCCCCCGTGTGCGACCTCAGTACCCCATCGGCTATTGTTTAGAGCTACCTCGGCAGTGTCACTCTCGACGTAATTTCCATCGCCCAACGCTATATCACCGGATTCGGAGTTGAGGATATCTGAGTCGTAAATATCAGTCTCCTCTATGAACGCCCAGATGCCGCGCCACCCTCCAACGGAGACGCTGTTGTGGATGCTTGATCCGTCCGTCCCCAGACGGAAGTTTGAGGTGCCACATTCGTGAGCATAACAGTCTTCGATCCGAACAGTCCCACCTGATCCGGGAAATGGATGGCTATTCGGGTTTCCTGGCGCGCTTGCATAGATGCCGTTATCCTGATAATCGTTAAGGTAACAGCCACGGATATCGATATGGCCAGCATGATCTCGCCAAACAAACATTCCTGATGGGCCACCGCCGTATGATCTATCGGACTCAGTGGTGATCCCGAGATGTACGTTCTCGACGACACCTGTCTTGTCGTCATCAGGAACACGGAGACGAAACGGATCAGTGTTCGTCGTCCTATCCCAGTGACCACGAATGCCGACATTGCGGATCGACCAATCGTTACCTGATGCAGAAATGTCGTATTCCGCACCTTGAGCCGAAATGTCGATCAGAACGTTTTCCAAGGATTCTTCGTCGCCTAAATGCTTGCGGTAGGTTTCTCCTGACGATACGTTAATTATATCATACTGAGTTTCAGCCGAGACCATACTACCTGTAGCAATCAACGCAGCTCCCCCGGCAGTTGCCTTGAGATACGAACGCCGGCAGAGTGAGATGTTATCCTTCGCATTCGCTTGCTTACCAGATGAGTCAGTTTGTTCTTCGCTCATACGATTTAGTTAGAGCTAACCTTATCTATATAAGCTTTCTTTTTATTAAACTATAAATATTAAAAAAGCACTTAAATCTAACTTAATATATTTAATAATAGGCATACTATAGTAATATACTATAAAATTAAGTATAGTACATGTACCCGGCAATAAGTCATTACTGACGGCTATCTCCTGACGGGTCGACGCACAATATGCGGTGTTTTGTTATTTTCTTCAGAACTGTCGATTGACATTCTACGTATTAACATAGAAAGCAGCTACCGGCCTTATTTAATCGATACATCATAATCGGTAGCAGGGCTGTAATGTCCCCTCTCAGTAAAATACTGCATCAACTTTGGATCAATAGACATATAACAATATCCGTCTCTACCGATCATATTTATGAACGATTTGAATCTATGACTGGAACAACATCAGAGAAGGCATTTATTCTGGGTATCGACGGCGTTCCCTGGAACCTGTTGCGAGAGTGGAGTGAAGCAGGAGAACTACCAAACTTCCAGCGACTCTTTGAAGAGGGCGCTGCCGGAGCGCTGAAAGCACCGTCCCGCCGACAACACCTCTGGCCTGGCCGTCTATCGCCACCGGCAAATGGGCAGATAAGCACGGCATCTACGGTTTTCACGCGCTTGAATCCAACTATACCCACAGCATGTACACGGGAGACGACCGAAAACAGCCCGCGCTGTGGGATATCCTCTCGCCGGCGGTTGTAGGCAACGTTCCGATGACGTACCCGACCGACGAGATCGACGGGACGATGATCAGTGGTATGATGTCACCGGATATCGACGAAGGGTTTACTCATCCGCCAGAGCTACGGTCAACAATACAGAAAAAATCCCGGAGTACCGGATCGGACTCGACTGGTATGAGTACGCCGACGACCACGATGATTTTATCTCCGATATTGACGGGCTGCTTGCGGCCAGGCGGGAGTTGATGAATCTGCTCGCCAGTGAACGTGACTGGCGATTGTTCTTTTTCGTGTACACTGCCCCGGACCGACTCCAGCATCTTATCTGGGACAGGACGGTGATACTCGATCACTACCGAAAACTCGACGACGTGGTCGGAGAAGCTATGAGTTATGCTGAAGACGAAGACGCAACATTATACGTCGTGTCGGACCACGGTTTTGGCCCTATCTCGAAATTCGTCCACCTCAATACTTTGCTCGCGGAGCAAGGATTCCTCACGCGCAAAAACAACGACGGTGCGCGAGGGCCATTGGCGAAGGCGGGCGTGACGAAGACGACAGTACTCGACGCGCTTGATCGACTCGGAATAACACCAGATACGCTTGTACGACACCTCCCGAAATCAGTTATTGACGGCGTTGCAGAGCAGATTCCTGGAGAACACGGACTTTACGACGTCGACTTCGAGGAAACTGTTGCATTTGCACACGATCCGAGTCAGATATTCGTTAACGACGTAGAGCGGTTCTGAAGACGGAACTGTTCCGCAGGCCGAGGTAGAAACGGTCAAGCAAGACGTTATGTCGGCTCTCTCGCAGGTCACTGATCCCGAAACCGGAAAACGGGTGCTAGACCTTCACGACGGCAGTGAGCTGTTCCCGAACGATCCCAGCGCCCCGGATCTTGTCGCAGTCGGCCGCGGTGAGTACGAGGAAAAGACCAAAATCTCTGATGAGGCGTTCGCACCCGCCGGAACCAAGGCTGCCAGTCACCGCTCTGAGGGTGTATTCCTCGCATGGGGACAGGATGTGACGCCAGGGTCGTCGCCGAGGGACGCGTCCGTCGTCGACGTCGTACCGACCGTACTTTACGATGTCGGCGAACCGATTCCCAAGGCCGCCGACGGACGAATTCTAGAAGAAATATTTGCAGGGGAAACCTCTGATACCACCGAACCCGTCGGGAAAAAATCGTATGAGATAGCAGCTACGGACTCGGCCAGTGAAACGAGCGATGAAGAGTTCGACGAAGTCGAGGACCGACTGCGAGGGTTGGGATACTTGGAATAATTTATCGATATCCGAGCTGTTCCAACTGTTTTTTCGTCTCTACGTCGAGTGACCTCTGCTCCACCTCTACTGATCGGTTCTGAAATCCGATTTACCATCTCTCTGGCTTCCGTCTTCGGTAAAGAGGGATCACCGTACGACTGGCTCGAGGCAAGGTACTGTCTGAAGGTGTGTAACAGTTTGACCGAACGATGGCGATCTCCGTCGAACGAACCGGTGTATCCCGATACGAATGCATCGTAAGTGGCTGTCATCGGTCTAACGTACTTTCTCGTGTCATTGAACACGTACCCCCCATCTCTCGTCCAGATACTAGGAGCATTGTAGCACGGATCGACGGCTGTATCGCGATACTTGAACGGCGCTCTCATGAGGCCGTTTGTATAGGCCGGTGCATCTTCGTTTATGTTGCCGAGAAGCGATCGTCCGTCGACATCGATCGCAGTATTTCCACCGTCGACGATTTCTTTGATTGTCGGAAAGAGATCCACGTGCTGTATCAAAGTATCTGCGCGGTCTGAAGAGAGAGAATCGTGTATAAATACGGTCGGAACGTACGCGACTTCCGGGGTGGACGGTAATCCATGGCCGAGAAACCCGCCGTGTTCTCCCAGTAACTCACCGTGATCTGAGAGATATATCACAAGTGTATTTTCGAGTAATCCCTGAGATTCGAGGAGCGCAAGCCGTTCCTCGAACCGATCGGTGCTTCCTTTGACAGTGTCGCGATATAACTCTCTGAGAGAATCAGTATCAGGGATCTCTGAGAACATTTGTGAGGGAGATTGATCACGGAAGCCAACGTACGGTGCATGGCCGCCGTTATCATGTTCTAGTGCGATAAACGGCTCATTCACTCCATCAAGCTCTATCTCACCGGGGGTGTTGAGTATCTCCTGAACTGCCGCCCTGGTCCAGAAAACTTCGTTGTACCCCGAATTCGGCGTAAGATCGAACAGTTGGCTAATCGAGCGATCGAGTGAGTCGTTAAACCAAGTAACACCGTGGCGTGGTACATGGCGTCCAGTAACGATACTGGATACCGATTGCGGTGTACAAAGGCCAGCTGCAGCTGTTTTAAACAACACACCTTTCTCTGTGACTCTATCGGGAACAAAGTCGTAGCGAACCGAATCTGCAATGAAGATATATATGTTGTCAATGACGTCAGTATTCAGCCGATTGAGGGGAGAATTACGCGCCACTGGTATAACGCCTCCACGAGTCAGCAGTAAACCCTTGAGAAGATGCTCCGACAGCCGTCCGTATCTGACGAGCGATTCTACGATTCGCAAGTGACTTTCTGAACCCTCTACTGGCTGTTACTGAAGCGATCAACAGGCAGTTCATCATTGGCCAGCAACCGTCCCTGTTGCTAGAATTGTGTGTTGACATACAGTATTGATTTTAGATTACCAGTAATAGTTACTATTGTACTACTATTTATTGCTTACTACAGTAAAATAAAAAAACTTGTTTACTAATCAGGTATGTTACTTTCATATTACTACTAGTTGGAAATATCGGAGCACTCGAATGAGCTACGTTGGTAGCGAACGGACTGCAACGACGGAACCACAGCTGGGCCGATGTGGGAGATCGGTGGAAACCAAATACACACCGAGGAAATAGTGTGAAGATCCGGTGGCAAACCGATTGTATTTCTAATGACCGATAGCCGTCACCGATTGTAACAGGCACGTCGACGGATCCTATACTCCGGAATGTAGAATCGAGCAATGTAGCGATAGTTGGTGATCAACAGGAGAAAGTCCACCAAACGCGCCAGTAAACCCCCCAAGATCTATGCGACTTCGTGAACTCGACGAACCTATATCAAGAATATAAGTCGTTTACCGATCGTAACTTCGTATCCTATCCGCTTACTCTGCCGCACCTCTTATATAAAACAACTCGAAAGCACCGTTCGACTGAACTCGGTTCACACCTGGTTGGGCCGAGATAGAGTTCAGTTGTGACCGTGAGTAGCGCAATTCTTTGAATGCGATTGCCTCTCGTTCTCTGTCGACTCTAGTGACTGTCAAATAACGAGGTGCAGAGTATTGCTCAGCTACCCCTGCTTCGATTTCCTCGCCCGAGACTGAACCGAACCCACGTGCTCGGCCCGGTTCGGCGCGTTCTACATCTGCGTACCGATCAGGGCCGGATCGAATCCCGTCGAACCCGACGCCATCCTGTTGATGTCCGAACGCCGATTGGTGACCGGACATCGACATGTCTGTAATATGTGGTGAGGGTAGAAAGATGAACGTCGATGGAAATATAGTGAACAACGACAGCACGAGGAGGATTGCAAATCCGATGACAGTAACGCTGTGAAGCGTCCCGTTTGATCGTTCACTTGAGAGTGTGTTCAACACGTAAGAGATGGCAGCAGCACCCACTATTGTCACGAGTACCATCATTAGACCGAAGACACGAAAGTACATCTCTGATACAGATCCGAAAAAATACAGTGCAAATATCACCGCCAGTCCAGACAGACCCCCTACGAAGTAGGTGAGGACCCCATCAGTGTTGTGGGTCAATTTTTCGTCTTTCTCCCAGAAGGAGTATAGGAACAGTAGACCGGCTATCCCGGTGAAAAGTAGGCTCACTCCGAACAGTTTCAAGAAAATCTCGATAATGCTTCCACCGATCTCTACCAACGATGCACCCTGGCTGGCGGCGGACGCAGCTGCGGATCCATTACCGCGGAAGAACTCGACAGCTCTTATAACAGACCTCTCGATCACACTGGTGAAAAATCCGTGATTGGAGGTCCAAAGAAGAAACGCGACTATCATGAATGCAGACTGCGCGTAGACCGTGCGATGAGACGCGATAGGATGTTCTGTGCGGTACCGTCGGAACAGGAATTGAAGCCCTGATACAGCGATAAACATTGCCAGCAGATGTGCGACGAGTTGTGGGTGATATATTACGAGAGCAATCGACGTGGTCGCGAGTGCCGCCCCCACAGAGGACAGCGATCTCGCATCGTCTCCCATCCGAACGTATTTCAACAACAGATACAGAGCGATCGAACTCATCATGATCGCTTGAGACATCGTGTGTGGAAACACGAACGTGCTAAGTGAGGTTATCGGGAGGAAGAGAAACGCCGAGAAAGCGGCGACGGTGGTCGTGTACCTACTCTCGAACACGAGCGACGTCGACAACGTAACGAAGACGCAGAATACACCAGACAGGACCACAGTCACCAGCAACAGTGCATGGGACGGGTCGAGTCCAAACGTATTGCTAAACAACGTCGCAGAGGTATGAAGGCCAGGATAAATCAGTTCGGTGGGCTGGAACGATCCCGATCCGATACCGCGCATCCAGCCCAGGTGGGTGAGTGAATCGCCGCCACCGTAGAATCGGTAGCCCCGCAAAATCGGCAGACCGATGAACACCACCGTAGCTGTGCCACCGAGTCCTAACGCACCTCGCCGAAGCCAGTCGCCAGAGGTTCGTAAAGCGACCACCAGTGCGATGAACATCGCAAAACCGTACGTTAGCCAGAACAGCAGCGGAGTCGCGGTGTACAGGGAGAGTTCGTACCCAGTCGCCGGATTCGAGTGTGCTGCGACGACGGCACCGATGAGAGAGACGTACCCCAGTAGGAGTAATGCTCTCTCAGTCAGCGATCCTGGGGGTGAGTGTTGCATTTGTTGTCGAATCGTTCGGTACAGTACACGTTGTTATACTTGCTATTCTTTTGGTAACCGCTAGCTACGTCGCAACCTTTCTGCGGTCTCCGAGGAATCATCCGTCACGTCGACCCATATGAACGTGTGCCTGTAGGCGGTTTCCTCGTTGACCGTCTCCGGAACACCGTCCCTGTAAAGGTAGTAGCTGAGTCTGAGATCCTCTCCAGTAGTGTCGAGCGTAACTGCGTGGTTGTCGTACCGTTGTTCTCCAGAATCGAGAGTCACCACCCTACGGCGGACTTCGTTGGCCTCGAGAACGGCCACCGACCCGTTGCTTGTGCTGACGCGCTCCACTCGGGTCACGACCGTATACTCCGTCCGGACCTGTTCGTTATTCTCGATACCGACGACAAGCTCACGTTGCTCACCCGTAGCAAACACCTCGGGATACTCTCCGGCAACGTACTCTCCGTCTTCTGTCTCGGTCAGCAAAGTCATCTCTGAATAGCGCTCACCGTCCTGGGGTGCCGCGAACGCAAACCCAACGACTGCGACCGAGAGAACGATACTCAAGACGAGTGCAACGTTCACTACCGAGTTTCGGAGGTTGCCTGCAACCATGAATTTCCAAATCCGGCCGCTCCACGCTAGTATCGACACCTCGAATCGTGCTTCGGGACTGACAGCACTTCTGGTGAGGGCACTCGTCACAGCACCCAAGAAGACGAACAGTGAGAGTCCAAGTACGACTGCGTCGACGGTGAACGACCACCTCGAAAAGGCGACTACAAGCGCGAAGAGAGGGAGAATCGCCAGGCTCAGTCCGAACGAAAGGGCCGCACGCTCCGGGCCGTTGAGCGCACAGAACTGTTTGGGGAAGAAACTGACACCGCTGGATCTCTGCCTGGTTTCTGGCACGGTTGATCGGGGAAACAGGGTGGCGACCAGTACGTAACCCGGTAGAAGTAACAACAACGGAGCGCCCAGGGCGACTCGAAGTGGCGGTGACTCCAGCCCGACTACTACAATCGAAAGATCGACGACTGCCAGGAACGACAGTAGTACGATGACGTCCGATGGAACCCTCGCCAGTAGCCGCGAAACGATTGCGGCCGTAGAATCCGGGACGTTCGGATTGCTCATCGTGCCCCTTGTATTGCACTAACAAACCGAATGTAGGCCCACCACGCTCTACTCAACCAAGCAAAGTCAGTATTCATCTGTTTGCCAAGAGACTCAGTAGAGTGTGGCTTTGTTATGACCTGTATATTCCCCTGAGAGGTCCAGTAAATGGTACTTAGAGACCTCCAGAGGGACATCGTTTCCCTATACGTTGACAATGGTGTCTACCGCAGCAACCCACGAGCCGTCCTGACAAGGTACGTTATCACAGGTTTTCCCTTCGGTATCGTGTGGAGTTCGCCCAGATGGCCAGGAGTCGTCGGCTCGAACGATTCGCTGCGTAGATTACGAACCCCATCTGCAAGCATTGATTCGGACGCCTCGAAGAGACGTGATTTAATATCTCCCCATCTGTTCGCGTCACTGATGTCCACATCTTTGAGCACGATGATCTCTCCCCCGTCGAGCGTTTCGTTCAATCGTTGCAACGTCACTCCCGCTGTCTCTCGCCCGTGAACGTACTCCCAGAATCCCATCGGCATCCCCCGATACTCACGGAGATCACCGTGGTGATAGCTCAGAACCCCGTACTCTGTCGCTGTCAGAACACGACCGACCAACACACCGAACCCAAATCTGATCACTACATCGGCTGACGCCGCTATCTCGTCAACGATATCCTCCGGTAGCTTCTGTTTCCACCCGTCGACGGAAATCGACTCACAGGTACGTCGAGGGGCAGACCGTATCGCGTCGATATCGTCGATCGGAATCTGTTGTTCATGTCGTATGGGGCCTCTGAGGTGACGTGAAGCGGTGAGTAGCCCTCCGACGATTGCCCATTCCCGGAGTTCGAGCGCGCGGCGAACCATCTCCGAGAACGACTGCTGTGGCGAATCGGCGTTAACGACTGATAACGATAGTTCTAGAGAGTCGTCGTCAAGCAGTCGACGTAACGCGTTCGCCTGCCAGACACGCATCTTATCGCTCTCAAAAAGTACACAGATGCGAAGCGTATCAGACATACGATCCCCACTTTTGTATCAGGGAAGAACGATCTCCTATCCCTATGTTTGCTATCATAGTGTCTGGCGCTTTGCTGTCCGTTCGTCAGTCGGAGTATAACCGTCCGCAACGGTCCGATATACCTCGTGAATTTGCTTCGCCATCCGTTCGCTACTGAGTTCCATCGCATACTCTCGACCGTTCAGAAAGTTCGTCTTTTCGTAGTATCTCGACGAGGCCGTCGATCAACTCCTGATCGCTCCGGCAGACTGCAGAGGGATCTACATTTTCAAGCCGCTCGCTGACGTCGCCGACATCCGTCGAGACCACCGGAAGGTTACACGCCATCGCCTCCTTGACGACGTTGGGTGATCCCTCACGCCGGGAGGTTAGCAGGAGACAGTCAGCGGCGTTCATGTACTCGAACATCTCCGCGTGCGCGACGCCGCTGACTGTTTGCAGTTCGACGGGATCCGGCAACCGATCGGCGACCGCCGAGACGACGCGATCCGCCCGTGGATAGTTTTTCACCGCTCGATCCGGGCCGTACGGGAAGAGTACGTGTTTTACGTCGGGATCCCAGCCGACTCGATCGATCGCCGTCGACCGGCCGATCGGTTCGAACTTGTCGAGTTCCACACCGTGTGGAATGACGTGTGCATCACAGTCCAGTCGTTCATTCATCGCGTGAGACATGACGATCGTCGCGTCACAGTATGGGGCTAACCGCTCGCTCAACCAGCCGAACCGTCCGGTAAGGTCCGATCCCCAGAGGGAGAGCACTACCGGCAACTGCGGTTGTGCGAGCGCAATTGGCGCCGTCAGGCCGTAGTTTACGTGGATGAGGTCGTACTCACCGAACGAGTGTTTCAGAACCTCCGGATAGAGCCGAATGTAGTCGAAAACCGATCGAGAGGACTCCCGGTCGTACTCCCCGGGGACCGACAAGTTCGTACAGGTGATTCCTCGGTTTTCCAATGCACGCACCTGCAACTGGAAACACGGAGACTTCACTTTCGTCGTCAGATTTAGCACGTGCATCTGCGGGTTCAGAATCTACACACCGGCCATCGTCTCTTTGTTATGAGAGTTATACCGTCGTAACTCGACGAGGCGTGTCGGTCTCTAGCTCTACGCAAACTACCGATGAAGCCCGGGACGTGCCATGTAAGACGTATCCCGAAACAATCTTGCATATTTTCGTGTTTTCGAAACTCTAAGCGGTTTGTGTCCGGTTCAAAATCTATTCTCGAACTACTGTTTTGATATACGTCTTCTAGGTAAGTTGAGCGTGTGTGTAGATTTTATGAATAAATATAATATCCGATTAACAAATAGAGTTGATCCGTAGTCTCAATTGAAATGAGGTATCTGATTTTTACAAACACGCCCGCACACGTTCATCTGTACAAACACGTCGTCGACAAACTACTCGCACGAGGGCACGAGGTACTCGTCCTCGCACGGGATTACGGGTGCACTGTCGAACTACTCGAGTGGTATGATCTGCCGTACGAGGTGTACGGCTACTGTGCCACTGCGAAGGGGTCGCTATTCGCTCGTCTGCCCGCCCACTACGCGCGAGCGGTCCGTGCCGTCTATCGGTTCGATCCAGACCTGATCTTCGGGATGGGCGGATACGCCGCTCACACTGCGGCACTCACCCGAACTCCGTCCGTGCTGGTACTCGACTCCGAGTCCACCTCACTCGATCATTCGATGTCGATCCCATTCGCTCGCGCAGTGCTCACACCGGATACGTTCCGGAAATCTCTGGGCGACGAACATTACGTATTCCCCGGATTCAAGGAGTGTGCGTATCTTCATCCCGATATCTACGAGCACGACCAGTCGATCCGTGAGTCTCTGAGTGTGGGGCCTGACGAACCGTACGTAATCGTCCGGTTGAACGCGTTCGGGTCACATCACGATGTTGGCGAGGGCGGTATCAGTCAGTCCGAGTGCCGGGATCTGATCGAGCGCCTCGCGGACCGTGCAACCGTATTCGTATCTGATGAAGGACGCAACGTTAGCCTCGAATCGGTTCCAGCAGAGCCGTTTTCTTTGCATCCAGCGCTACTCCACGACGCCCTCGCGGAAGCAGAACTGCTCATTGCCGACACGCAAACGATGGTAACCGAAGCAGCGTTGCTGGGAACTCCAGCGATCCGTTCGAACTCCTTCGTCGGGGACTCCGATATGGGCAATTTCCTCGAACTCGAAGACGAGGGCCTTATTTTCAACATCGCTTCGTTCGACGGCGTCATCGAGCAGGCCCAGTTGCTGCTCGATGCAGAGAAGACGGCCTCTATGTGGAACAGACGTCGAAACGAGTATCTCGATGAGAAATGCAACCTCACCGACCTGCTCGTGGAGGTGGCCGAAAATGGTGGGGCCGTCGACGGTATCGAGTCACTCCGGCCGTTCGGCGAACCGGAAAGAATCAAACCGCCGCAACCGGCAGAGAGAATCTGATCGAAAATCCGACCTATTCCCTGGTATCCGCTCCGGGTTTTTTGATATCTCTACAAAAATATTGGAATAATTGTCTTATAGAAGGACCGCAACGAGCGGTGGCCACAGTCGAATCCGATCATCAGGAGAGCGGTATAAATCGTGGAGACCGACCTCCAACCCACCCGTATCGTAGCAGCCCAGATGCTCTATCCAGTGCAACCGCGCCCGTTTATCGTTCAATCTCTCGTTCGAGCGTTTCGACGATGCTACTGGCGGCGGTGCCATTACCGTACAGATCCGGCTTCGACGGAAGGTTACCAGCGGAACGGATCGCGGCGCTGATCCGCTCAGCGCTGGCACCGACAAGCACGTTCCAGCCAGCGTCGATTGTCTCCGTCCACTCCGTCGTGTCTCGCAGTGTTACGCAGGGTGTGTTCAGGTAGAACGCTTCTTTCTGAACGCCGCCGGAGTCCGTCGCGACACACCGGGCCTTTTCGATGAGCTTGATAAAGGAGAGGTATCCGATAGGATCGACAATATCGAGGGTTTCTGTCGCGCGGTCCCACAGGCCGAAGTCCTTGAGTGCCCTGACGGTACGTGGATGTGCCGGAAGGACGACTGGATACGGACAGTTCGTTAGCCCCTCGACGATCCCTGCGAGACGATCCGGATCGTTGGTGTTTCCGGCGCGGTGGACGGTCGCGAGCACGAACTCGCCAGGGATATCGATCACGTCGACCGTATCTAGACGGTCACGGACCTGCAGCAGGGTGTCGTACATGACGTCTCCCGGAGTGTACACACCTTCGGTGATTCCCTCGGCTTGCAGGTTTTTCTTAGCTGCTTCTGTCGGGGCGAACAGTTGATCCGAGCAATGATCCGTCAGAATCCGGTTTACTTCTTCCGGCATCGAAAAGTCTCCGGAGCGTAGCCCCGCCTCGATATGTGCGAGCTGTGTTTGCTCTTTTGCTGCGACCAGTGCACCGGCTAGCGTCGAGTTGGTGTCGCCGTACACGAGCACGACGTCCGGGCAGGTGTCACCGATCACTGATTCCAATCGAACCATCATTTCGGCGGTCTGAGTCGCGTGAGAGCCAGAACCGACGCCGAGATTGTGATCCGGTTGGGGAATCGCCAACTCCTCGAAGAACACGTCCGAGAGTTCTTCGTCGTAGTGCTGACCAGTATGGATTAGCGTCTCGGTGTGGCTCTCCCGGAGGGCCCGGGAAACCGCGGCTGCCTTGACGAACTGCGGTCGTGCTCCGACGATTGATAGGACATTCATCGTTCGATATCGGGAAGCCGTTCGTTGACGTTCCTTTCGAGTGGCTTGCTGTTGCTCCTGTCAAAGATCATCGCAAGCGTGATACAGAGACCACTGATCAGGAGCGTCAGTAGCGACAGTATTCCGTCGAGTGGCGTGGGCGTGGAGGCGAGTGCTACCCAGCCAGCGTACGTCAGTCCGCTACAGATTCCGATCGATCCGAGTGCATACAACAGGATGAGGGGGTGGAACTCCATAACGACGTATTTCGTCTTGAACCGCCACAACATGCGGTGAACGAGCAGTCCAGAGAGCATCGGAATGAACCGGGAATACCGGATATGGCTTTCTTCGTCTCCGTATTTCGACTCCATCCAGACGTCTGTAACCCGCATTCTGTGCACGTTGAGGGCGACCAGTAGGTCATTGAGGAAGCCGTAGTCGTCGTGGAGGCTATCGATGTCGACTACTGCCAGCGCATGCGAGGAAATTGCTGTATATCCGTTCTGCGGATCCGATATCTGCCAGTACCCACTGCTGACTTTTGTCAGGAAAGACAGTATCGAGTTGCCGAACAGCCGCCAGGCCGACATCTGCTTCCGGTGGTCGCTCCGAGACAGTCGGTTGCCTTTCGCGTAGTCAACGTTCCCCTCGACTACCGGGTCGATAATCCGGTGCAGAATAGTCGGATCCATCTGGCCATCGCCGTTCACCACAGCGGTAACGTCGATTCCGTCCTCACGAGCGCGCCTGTAACCGGTTTTGATCGCCGCCCCAACGCCGCGGTTCTGGTCGTGTCGGATACTTATAGCCCGGTCCGCGAGCAACTGCCCGCCATCACCGTGGATCTTTTTCTTTTTGCCCCCCGGATCTTCAGGATTCTCCTCCTGAATGGTCTCTCTGATCTCCTGCCACGTTCCGTCGGTCGAACAATCGTCTACCACGTAGATTCTGTCGACGAATCCGGGCAGCGTCTCGATGACATCGCTTACGAGACCCTTTTCGTTGTACGCGGGAACGACGACCCCAATCGTCTTATTCTTATACATGACGTCCACCGGCCGATGGGCCGAGAGGTGCCCACTGATTTCGGGCAAAATCAATGACCCCACTATCGACTGCGCGCGCCAACTGATCAGGAGGAGATAGTGTTACGGCAAGTCGTCTATTTCCGGACATTGTTGTTGATACGGTATATTATCGCTGAGAAAGGATTCAATTAGTTATAAACAGTATTCTACAATAGCCACCCCCATATACGGCCTCTAGTCCAGTTCCCGGCCGATTGCTGGTCCTTTTGTAGATGGTGAATACTGCGCCAACCAACCAGCAGTCTCGCGTTTAGCCCGACCGGATTCCCAGCTACCTCCTACGACGTAGGTTCCGGGAGATGGGTTCAACAAACTCGGCGGTATCGAACTCCTACCGGCTACTTTCTTCGCCCACTCGCGGTTACCCTCAGAATCAGTTTTCACTAATAGTATATTTTTCTGCTTCGACGACCGTACAGTACCCGCCGATAGGAGTCCATCGTCACTCGTTTGGATAATATCGACAGCCAGCATATCGTTCGGATCGTCGTACGTTCGTTGCCACTCCATGCCTCCCTCCGCGTCGAGACTTGCGAGCCATCCCTCTTTTTGTTGTCCACCGGTGTTATTACTCACTCCGGCGATGACGATTCCACCGTCGTCTTTCTGTATAACCGATCTACCGACGACACCCCCGTTCCGTGACATACTTTCTTCCCAGTCTACGGTACCGTCACTGTCGGTCATTACAATCCAGCAATCCGTATCTTCGTCTAACGTCGTTCCAACGAGCGCGTAGCCATCGTCTCTTGTTCTGACAATGTCTTCGAGCATATCCGTGTAGCTCCGGTCGTAGGTGCGTTCCCATTCGACTCGGCCATCCCCAGTCGTCTTGAGCAACCACATATCCTGCCCGGCGGTCGCGTAGGACTGGGTACTGCCTCCAATCACGTATCCGCCATCGTTGCTCTGGACGACTTTTTGGCAACAGTCGAACGCGTCGCCGCCGAACGTCCGTTCCCACTGAACGGTTCCACGCTGACCAGTGCGAGTGAGGACGATATCGTCGCCATCGGTAGTAGACGATGTACCGGCGAAGACGTGTCCATCCTCGACTGGCTGTATCGACCTGACGACACAGACACCCTCGTGGTGCATTCGTGAGGACCATTCGAGGGATCCGTTCTGATCCGTCTTTGCGATCCAGAAGTCCGGACTGTCACCGATTCCGCCGGCGAGAATATACCCCCTTCGGTATCCGCGGCGATATCACAGATTGCAATGTTGTCGTCGTCAAAAGACCGTTCCCAGTCGCGTACTGCCGGAGTCACCGTCCCTGTGAGGGTCGACGGTTGGTGCAAGTCTAGAAAATGCAACCAGTGAGCCAACGGTCTTAATGACACTATCCTGGAACCGTGTTGCTATCCACCGTCCGATCGAACTCCGACCCGATTCAACGAATCGGTTCTGTCGCTTCCTGTCGACGGGGGACTGATGATCCCTTCCAATTCCCCGGGCCCCCGAACCCTCTCTGTCCGATCCAGCATTACTGTCCGCGGAATCGGTCCTGCCAGATGCCATATCGACGTGTATTCTATATCTGTATAAAGTAAGTCAGTGTATACAGATCTGGTAAACAAAATACCAAAACTACCAATCAATCCATAAATAGCATATTCGCCGGAAATTATAATTAATGTGCTATCTGTGGATCGTTTGCTATCTTTCTACGAGGAGAAAATCCAACCTGCCTCCGGGGAGACGTTACTCCTCGAAACGCGTCCGAACGCTTTCGGCGTGAGCGTCGAGGCCTTCTGCCTCCGCGAGCGTCGTAATCGTCTCGCTCAGCTCGCTCAGGGAATCACGGTCGAGTCGTTGTACTGTCGTCGAGCGCACGAAGGTGTCGATAGAAAGCCCGCCCGTCAACTTCGCGCCACCGCTCGTCGGGAGGACGTGGTTCGTCCCACTCGCATAGTCGCCCGCCGCAACCGGCGTGTACGGACCAAGAAAGACGCTCCCGGCGCTGTCGATCCGGTCGAGTACTTCATTGTCGTTCTCGGCGAGAATCGAGAGGTGCTCGGCGGCGTACTCCTCGGCGAAGAGGATCGCCTCGCTCATCGACCGGGCGTGAAGAACTGCGCTCGCCTCGCCCTCGAGCGCTTCGCGAATCACGTCGGAGCGCTCGCGCTCGTCGATTTTTGCCTCGACCGCCTCGCCGATTGCTTCGGCAAGGGCCTCGTCGTCGGTGACCGCAACGACGGACGCGTTCGGGTCGTGCTCGGCCTGTGCGACCAGATCCGCCGCGACGTACTCCGGATCGGCGGTCTCGTCCGCGACGACGAGTAGTTCGCTCGGTCCGGCGAGGAAGTCGATTTCGACGTCGCCGCGAACCTCGGCCTTCGCGGCCGTCACCCATCGGTTCCCCGGCCCGACCACCTTCTGAACGCGCTCCATCGACTCGGTGCCGTAGGCCAGCGCGGCGATGGCCTGTGCGCCGCCGACGCTGTAGACTCGATCCGCGCCAGCGGCGTGGATCGCCGCCAGCGTCGCCGGATTGATCTCGTCGGCCGGCGGCGTCGCCACGGCGACATCCTCGACGCCTGCGACTTTTGCCGGGACGACGCCCATGATCGCGCTGGAGGGGTACGCGGCCGTCCCGCCAGGAGCGTAGACGCCGACGCTGTCGAGGGGTCGGAACCGCCGACCGAGTTCCCGTCCGTCGAAGTCGTCGGTCCAGTCCTCGGGTATCTGTGCCTCGTGGAACTCGCGAACGTTCGCTACGGCGTCATCGATAGCCGCGCGCAGGTCGTCGTCGATCTCCTCGTAGGCGCGCTCGATCTGATCCGTGATCTCCAGGCTCCCGACCTGTACGTCGTCGAACTCCCGGCAGAACTCCCGGACTGCGACGTCTCCTTCCTCACCGACGCGGCCGACGATCTCCGCGGCATCGGCCCGGATCTCGTCGACGCCCGCGTCGCGGTCGAACAGGCTCGACCGCTCGTCCGGCGAGAGGTCGGCGACTGTTTTGTAGTTCATACGGTCCGTTACGCCGGGAGGGCAAAACCGCTTTCCGTCTGTGTCTGTCTGCGGACAGAACCCTCGCCAAACGAGTCGCGGGACGCGTTCGACTGACCAGTGTTCGGTCGACAGATCCCGTTTATTGTTCGCGTCGACGTATGTATACGTATGAGCGAGTCGAGATTTGGCTACCTCATGGCGGAGAACCTACCGTTGTTCACCGATCTTTACGAGTTGCGGATGATGCAGGCGTACTACAATCAGGATCACAATCCACGGGCGACGTTTAGCCTGTTCTTCCGTGATCTCCCGCCCGAACGTGGGTACACGATTGCGGCCGGACTCGAACAGGCCATCCAGTACATTCAGAACATTTCCTTTGACGACCGGGCGATCGAGTTTCTGCAGGAACAGGGGTTCGACGACGACTTTCTCGCGTCCCTGGACTCTCTGGAGTTCACCGGCGAGGTTCGCGCCCTGCCTGAAGGGACGCCGGTCTTCGCGAACGAACCGATGCTCGAAGTCACCGCACCGATACTGCAGGGACAGTTGTTCGAGACGGCCGTCATCAACCAGATCGGCTTTCAGACGCTCATTGCGACGAAAGCGAGCCGAATGCAGGACGTCATCGACCGATACGGCGACGATCAGCGACTGGTAGATTTCGGCTCTCGGCGCTCGCACGGGACGGATGCTGGGATCAAGGCCGCCCGGGCCGCATACATCGCTGGCTTCGATGGGACGTCGAACGTCGCGGCGGGCGAGCTGTTCGACATCCCGGTGTTCGGGACCATGGCCCACTCGTGGGTCCAGAGCTTCGAGTCGGAACGGGACGCCTTCGAGACGTTCGTCGACGAGTACGGCGACCAGAGCGTCCTGTTGATCGATACCTACGACACGGTCGAGGGCGCGAAACTCGCACGCGACGTCGCGGACGCGGCCGACGTAGACCTGCGGGGCGTCCGTCTCGATTCCGGCGATCTGCCAGCCCTCTCGAAAGCGGTCGACGAGGTCGCTCCGGAACTCGACCAGTTCATCTCCTCCGGCATCGACGAGTACGCCCTCCGAGAGTTTTTCGAGCGCGACGGCATCGGCGTCGGGTTCGGGCCCGGGACGGCGCTGGTGACGAGCACGGACGCACCAAAGATCGAAGGCGTCTACAAACTCGTCGCGGTCGAACGCGACGGCGAGATGCACCCCTCGATGAAACTCTCGAAGGGGAAACTGACCTATCCCGGCGCGAAAAGCGTCCACCGGATCGAAGAAGACGGCAAGTACATCGGAGACGCGGTCGGACTCAGGGAGGAGTCGCTTCCCGGAACCGAGCAACTCGTCACCGTCGTCGAGGACGGCGAGCAGGTGATCGATCTCCCCGATATCGACACGATCCGAGAGAGAGCGCGAGAACGCAGACGGAAACTCCCGGAGCAGTCTCGTCGTATCGAGGACCCGGCCTCCTACGAGGTTCGGATCAGCGATGGCCTGCAGGCGGAGACCGAACAGTTACAGCAGTCGCTCGAACGCAGCGTCGGCGGGTAGTCTTCCGTCTCGGGAGTCGACCCTGTCGCTACTACTGCGCGTTCAGTCCGGTTTCCTGGCTGTGATGACCGGCACTGGTGCAGAGCGGACCGTTTTCTCCGTGACGCCACCGAGCGATATCCGATCGGTCTCTCGCCTGCCTGTCGTTCCCATCACGACGGCGTCGATGCCCTGTGCCTCGATACAGTCCAGAATCTCCGAGAGGGGCGTTCCGTGTTCGATGTACCGTTCGGTGTTCGTCACCCCCTGTGCCTCGGCCTCCTCGACGATGTCGTCCACGGCATCGGTCGCCGCCTCCTCGCTATCCTGCCCCGATAGCGTGGACAGCACGTCGATACCCAGTAGGGAATCGTCCACGACGGAGAGGGCATGCACGGTTGCATCGAGCGATGCTGCGAGCGAAATGCCGTGCTGAGCAGCGTATGCTGCGCCGGCGCTCCCGTCCGTCGGCACGAGGATGTCCTCGTAGGGAAACTCCAGTTGCTCGTCGGGTTGCATCCGTGCCGTGAGAACCGGAGCGGAGGACAGACGGAGGACCTTCTCGGTGACGCTCCCGATGAGGTATTGTGAGACCCCTTCCCGGCCGTGAGTCGATATCACGATCATGTCCTGATCGTATCGCTCGGCGTACTCGACGATGGTCGGCGCAGGGTTCCCCTGGACTACGTCGGACCGGTAGTCGACACCGAGCGTACTCAGGGCCTCCTCTGCCTCCTCGAGGACCACCTCTCCTTTTTGTTCGAGTGCGTCGACGACTTCCGTTTCGACGACGGTGACGCTCTCCCGGGTCGTATCCGCGACATACAGGAGTTGGATGGTTGCATCGGCCCAGTGTGCAATCTCGGCGACGTGATACAGCACCGTCATCGCACCATCGCTCCCGTCGAACGGGAGCAGAATATCGTCGTACATTGCTACTAGATAGCACTACGAGGCAGAGATGCTAAAAGTTGGTCTCACATGGTGGCCGACTGAGGCCAACCGATGTCGTCGACGGATGGTCTGTTCGGCTACGGAGACATCGGTTCGAGATCCGCTAGCGGCCTCGCTACGGGGACATCGTCTCTCGCATACGGAAATGTGGCCCGGAACACTACCGGACGAGGAACTACTAGTACCTTCCCAACCGTCGAGTTGGTAGTTCTCGACCTCCTCGATTGACGGATACAGCCGGTGAAGTTGTGTCTGCGCATCCTCGCTTGTGAACTGCCAGTTAACAGTAACATTCTGCTCGTTGCGTCCTTGTTCCCACGCAGCGACCTCCGCATGGATGGTCGCTGCATCCGGAATCCGTCGGTTGAGACACTGCGTCTGGAACGTTCTCCAGACGAGTTCGGCCATGTTCAGCCAACTCCCGTGCGTGGGCGTTTAGTATCTCCGCACACTGTTCAGCTTTCGTTCAGTATACGAGCTTCGATGACCATTTCTATTTCCCTACGGACGGCATCGACGTCGACGCCATCGGCGGTTGCCCGGCGGAACAGTCCACCCAGTAGAACCGTCAACAGGAACTCAGCAGTCCGCTCAGGGTCAACGTCGCGGAACGTTCCTTCTTGGATACCCCGTTCGAGGACGCTCGTTAGCCGGTCACGCATTGAGCCGTCCATCTCGGTGAAACGATCACGGTAGTCCTCGCTGTACGTTCCCTGCGAGCGCAGTTCGACAAGCGGTCGTCCAGGCTGAATTTCCATTCCCTCTACGGGGGGCACTGATTCGTCAGTCACTCCGTAGAGTCCGAAGTCGATGTACGCCCACAATACGTCGATCGGGGCGGCATCGGCTTCAAGCCCTTTTAGAGGCCCCCGAACTGGCCAAGCATCTCGTCCAAGAACGCGAGCAACAGATCGTCCTTGTCCTCGAAGAAATGATAAACCGAGGACTTACTCAGATTGGCCTTCGAAGCGATCCGCTGGATCGACAGCCCAGCGAACCCGTTTTCCTGAACCGTCTCGAACGTCGCTTGCATGATCCGTCCGCGCGTATCTGTTGGCTCGCCTCCGAACGGAAACGCTTCCTGCGAATCTTCGCCCATACCGAACGAATGTTCGGCAAGCATGAAATAACTCCGGGTCGCGCTGTCGCCCTGTCAGTGCGTAGCTGCCCATTCTAGAGGCCAAGTATCTATATACCGAACGTTCGTTCAACACATGGTAGGAAAATGTGAGCGACTCGGCGACGAGTAATCCCTCGACAGCCGATCATTTCGTCGAAAGTTTTACTACGGTTGCCGAACGAACGTTCGGTACACAATGGTCGAACGAACGTTCGGTGACGAGCCAGGACGGATCGGGGGCGGGATCCGATGACGAGAGATATTGCCGCAGCGATCGCAGACAACGCACGGATCGTTATCGCAGTTATGCTCGTAGCATCGGTCGTCGTCGGCAGTGGGGTTACGATGCTCGACCGTTCGACGTCGCTCGATCAGTTCCAGACCGACGCCGACGAGGCTGACGCACTCGATTACGTCGAGACCAATTTCTCGTCAGGGGCTGAAAACGCGACCCGTGCACAGGTCATTATCCAAGATGAGGACGTCCTCGACCGGGAGACGCTCGTGGCGATGGTCGAATACGAGCAGTCCATACGCAACAACGAGACAATCAACGAAACGCTCGCGGACGAGAACCCTACCGCGAGCGTCGCGCAAACACTTGCAACCACGTCAATTCGTGAGAACCGCATCGAAGACCTACGAGACCGGCAGCACGAACTCAACGAGACGTCAACGGCCCTCGATAACACGCTCGAATCGCTCGTCTCGAATCCGAACCGGAGAGTGCGCCCGGCGTTCGAGAGCGTTGATGCCAACAGCTCGGTGAATCTCACTGAAGAGGACTACCATCTCTTCAATAGCACCGTTGCGGAGCGTCGCGCTGCTCCCACGAACGAAACAGCACCTGCTGGCCAGAGCGGGGCCGATGGGGTGGAAAATCGAAACCAGAGCAAGAACATTCTCGCCGACGAATACGCGAATGTGTCGAACGAGCAGGCGGAGATCGCGGATCTGGACCCGACCCTCGACGAACAGATCGAAGAGTTACAGTCGCTGAGTGACTCACAGATCGACGACCTCTCTGCGGACGTACTCGCCGGGAACGCGAGCCAGTCCTCCCGGGCGCTGGCGTTCATACCAGAGTACTACGAGCCAGGATCGTCCGACGTGAACGCCACGTTGCTGGTCGTCACACAGGAGAGTTCTGGCGGATCGTTCGCCCCGGGCGACGCCCCTGAGGCGATCGAAGAGGCACAGACTGCGATCGCTGATCTTACCCCCGAGGGCGAGTCGATGTCGGCGCTCGTCTACGGTGATGGGATCGTCTCGACAGAGATTCTCGACTCCATGATCGACAGCGTTCTGCTGGTTGGTCCGCTTGCCGCGGCGTTCGTCCTGTTCGTCCTCGTCGTCGTCTACCGGGACCCCTTGGACATCCTGCTGGGCTTGGGCGGAATCGGACTAGTCCTCGTCTGGACGTTCGGCACGATGGGGTGGTTCGACATCGCGTTCAGTCAACCGTTCATTGTCGTCCTCGTTTTGCTGATCGGGCTCTCGATCGACTATGGCCTCCACGTCGTGATGCGCTACCGCGAGGAACGCGAGGACGAAGACACGCCCCCTCGAAAGCGATGGCTGTCGGCCTCGGGAGCGTCGGCGTCGCGCTCGTCTACGTCACCACAACGACAGCTATCGGCTTTCTCTCGAATCTTACGAGTCCCCTGTCGATCTTCCGAGAGATCGGCCTCGTCAGCGCGATCGGGATCGTCGCCGCGCTGCTCGTTTTCGGCGTCCTCGTCCCGGCACTGAAGGTCGAATTCGACGACGTACTGGAATCCCACGGGTTTGATCGAGTGAAACCGGCGGTCGGCACCGGACGCGGGCCGATCAACAGGATCCTGGACACTGGCTCGACGCTGGCAACGACTGTACCCTACGTCGTCATCGTCGTCGCCGTGTTGATCAGTGGCGTCGGTGCGTACGGTGCGACCGATATCGACGCGAGTTTCGAACAGTCGGACTTCCTCGCGGAAGATCCGGCCGACTGGCTGAAAGACCTTCCTGATCCCATCGCACCAGGCACGTACACGTCTGAAACGGCGATCGAAACGCTCGACGCAGATTTCGTCAGGCGAGATACGACGGCGACGATCCTCGTCCGTGGCAATGTGACTGATCCCGGAACAGTAGATCGGATGGAAGAAGCGCGAGGAAACGCCAGTGACCTGTCTGTCACCGAAACCTACGCCGACGGTTCGGCCGCGATCTCCGACCCGATCACCTTGATGGAAGACGTTGCAGCGCGAAACGAATCGTTCAACGCCACGCTCGCGGCGTCAGATAGCGATGACGATGGCGTCCCCGACAGGAACGTAACTGCTGTCTTCGACGACCTCTACCGGATCGCCCCCGACGAGGCGAGCAACGTCATTCATCGTGAAGACGGCGAGTACCAAGCACTTCGGATGGTCGTGACGGTCGATGGAGTTGCAGAGGGCGAGACGGTGACCGACCAGATGGACTGGATCGCCGAGGATATCGGGGGCGATTACGTCGCCGCGATCGCAACGGGAGACGTAATCATCAACCAGATCACCGCCGATCAACTCGCCGAGACAGCTATCCTGAGTCTCGTCGTCGCGCTTCTGTCAGTGGCGGTGTTCCTCTCGATTGCCTACCGGGTAACTGAAGGGAGCGCCTCGCTCGGCTTTGTCACGATCATACCGGTCGCTATGACGCTTACGTGGGTCCTCGGGACGATGGCACTCCTCGAGATCCCGTTCAACATAGTCACGGGAATGATTACTGGGCTGACGATCGGGCTGGGCGTTGACTACAGTCTGCATATCAGCGAGCGGTTCAATCAGGAACTCGCTGACGCGGAGACCGCCGCAGCAGCCCTCCACGAAACAGTGATCGGTACTGGCGGGGCCTTGCTATCGAGTGCGGCAACGACTGCCGCGGGCTTTGCCGTCTTGCTCGTCGCAATTTTGCCGTTCCTCCAGTCGTTCGGTCTCATCACCGCACTCACCATTGTCTACGCGTTCCTGGCGGCCGTCTTCGTCCTCCCGAGTATCCTGATCGTCTGGGCCCGATTCACGGGACACGAGGACTAAACAGCCACGAGAGCGAGTGTGACATCCACTCCGACAGATCATGTCGTAACACGAACATCCGAAGAGCAACCAACTATGGAAGCAACTCACCGTCCCAGACAGACCGTTTCGTAACGCGAACGATCGGGCGACCATATCCCCTTCCCGGGCGGTCGATCCCAGTTACTGTCTCGATCCGCGGTATCGAAGGTCATACGTCGGTCCGCGAACCTATTCCAGAGGCGATCACAGCTGTTGACATCGACCCCAAACCAGTTGCCGTGAATCGCAATGGCGAAGAGATACCAGTTCTCTGGGAGCTCGACATCGGAGACTGAGGCCTACCCTCTCCTATTCGGTCGAACTTCCTGAAGGGGCCAACGACGGTGACGAGCTGGCGTTCGATGGGACGATACGGACTGGGTCCGATCACTACCCGGTCGAGGGCGATGACACTGCGACAGTCGTCAGTGATGTCTTTTGATTTACAAAACTCATCAAGTGCGTCTCTCCTCGTTATTTTGGCTTTCTCTCCCAGATCGTCCCTCCTGACATAGGCACCGGGATCAGAGTGTTCGAGTAACTTTGCGTGATGCGAGACGACACTATAATCCGGATCAGCCTCCTCAGCCACTTCGTACAAATCTACGAAGGGAATGAAACTCTCATCTACGGATACCGCCTCGGACAGGACCTTGAGAATCCGTGCCTGTGACTGGTGGGCTAATTTGGACGCCTGAATACGAGTGTCAACGGGTTCTTGCTGTGTAGCGGCTATTTCCCTGACCTCGCTCCGGTACTCATCGAGCTTCCGGTTCAGCTTTACAATCTCCTCCGCAAACTCCGGCCCATCTTGGTATCGCTCTTGGAACGCTTCCATCCCGAGCTCAACGACATCGGTAACGCCATCAGTTCACTTCGGCCTACCGTCAGACTGTTCGAGAGCCATCTCCTCAATGATGAACTCCGCCAGTTACTCTTTCGTCACGTCAACCTTGTGTGACGGGCCAAAGTAGACTTCTCCCCGGCGATCATCGTAATTATGCGGAGGCATCGAAAGCGCACCTCCTGAGGTAATATATAATGTCGTTAGTGTTCAACTCGATATAGGGCTCCTCCGAGTTGTAATCGAATTGTGCCGAATACAGCAAATAGGAGCCGTTATACGTCGATTTATACCGGTAAATGAATGTGTGGCCCGGAACACTAACGACCGGCATCATTGCTGGCGGCATGCCGTCTCAGCCGGGAAACCCTCGTGCCGGGCTGGCAGTGCGGCAGGTGCCTGTGTTTTATGCCGCGTGTTGCATGCCTGGGTTCGCCGCGCGTCATTGCGTCCGTGTGGACATACTCGGGCGGGGACAAAGGCACGCAGTCGACCCTATGAGGGGAAGTCGCAAAAGGGTGTCGTCAGGGCGGGCACACTCATCCCTCGTCGACACTGATCACGCCGAGTTTTACCAGGACGGAGAGGACGGAGACGACGACTGCGAGCACGAACCCACCGGCGAAAAACGGCGCTGCGACGGTCTGGGCCGTGTCGAAGCCGACGACCAGTCGCGTCGTTCCTAGTAGCAGAAAGCTCCCCACCGCGAGCGCGCCGGCGAGCAGTCCGAGTTTGACAATCGTGTGCTCGTTCACTAGCAGGGTCGACGGTGTCGCGGCTCTTAGTGATTTGCCTCGACAGAAACCGGTCATCGGAGCGGGAGTATGGCCGGTTCAGGACCCATTCGACCCCTCGGTGACACCGTGGTCCGGGCTACTGGACCGGGTCGGAGGCGTTCGGTACAAGTATCGTCGCTGCCTGGTTCGGCCAACGAATGTCCCTTCCTGACCGAGACGGTCTCTCGCGCCGCGAGTACGTGAAATCTCTCGTCGCGGTCGGCGGTGCCGGTGCGCTGGCCGCCTGCCTCGGCGAGGACGAAAGGGTCGAGATTCCGTCGGGAACGGAGACGCCGGGCGACCTCCCGACCCGACAGCACGAATGGGACCCGTTCCTCTCACGGGACGACGACGGCAACGTCGAACTGCCGCGCCACCACGTGCTGGCGTATCTCGACGTCGATGGCGCGCCAACGGCCGAGGATAGAGAGACGGTTGAAGCCGCGCTACGCACGCTCGAACGCGCTTACGAGTGGAGCAACGAGGGACTTCTGTTCACGGTTGGCTACTCGCCAGCCTATTTCGAGCGATACGACGAACCCCTCTCCGAGTCGGTCGATCTGCCCGCGCCGAGGGCGCTGAACTCGCTGGAGAGTCTCGACGAATCTGATCTGGATGACAACGACGCGCTCGTCCACTTCGCAAGCGACCAGCCAGTAGCCCTCCTGGAGGCCGAACTCGCGATGTTCGGAGACACCGCCCAACTTAGCGGGTCGGACGCGAGCCCACGGGATACCGGCCCCGATACCGTCAACGGCGTCGACGTCGAGGAGCGACTCTCGGACGTCTTCGAGCGCGCCGACCGGCGGACCGGCTTTTTCGGCGCGGGACTCCCCGCCGAGAACACGGGCGCGATCGGGGTGCCGGAGGACGCGCCGATCCCGGAGGGCGCGCCGATGTTTATGGGCTTTCGCGGCCGGTTCGCGGGCACGCAACCGAGCGAGGACCGCGTCACGATCCAGGAGGGCCCGTTCGCCGGGGAACGACCCAGCAGGTCTCGAAGATCCGCGAACAGCTATCCCAGTGGTGGAACCAGGACAGCCAGTCGATCCGCGTCGCGAAGATGTTCAGTCCGACCCACGAACGCGAGGGCCGGGTCGGCGAGCACGGCGAGAAACTCACGGACTCCTCGCAGGTAGCGGACGTCGTGGACGACACCGAGTCGGACGCCGCCTCGGGGCTGGTCGGCCATGCTCAGAAGGCCGCGCGGGCCCGCGAGGACGGATCCCCGATTATTCTCCGTCGCGACTTCGAGACGACCGACGACGACATCGCTGGCCTCCACTTCCTCTCGTTACAGCGTCGGATCGAGGACTTCGTAAAGACTCGCGAGGCGATGACCGGGGCGGACCTGCCCATCGGATCGGTGCAGAACAACGGCATTCTGCAATACATCTCCGTTCGACGCCGTGGTAACTTCCTCGTTCCGCCTCGTGAGCACCGCTCGCTCCCGTCGCCGCGACCGGAGTGAGACTTGCAGACCCGGTGCATCGCCCCGCCTGTCCCGGGGTATAAATATTTCCCAACCCGAGATAACGTACGATGAACCGACGTCGATTTCTGTCTGCCGGAGCCACGGCCGCGGCGGTGGCCGGACTCGCTGGCTGTACAAGCGACGACAGCGAGGACGACCCGACAACGTCGGACGACATGCCCCGCGTCCAGAACCCGCCGGACGGGGTCTACCTGCCCTCACACACTGACGGGATGGCGATGCTGGACACGGAAATCGTAGGCGAGGTGGCCGTCTCGCCGATGCTCTCGATCCCACATTTCTTCTGGATCGTCGAGACCGGCATCGGCGACGGCGTCGAGCGCGTCGATCCCCCAGAGAGTGATTCAGTTCATTTCATGGCGAGCGTCTGGGATCCCGAGACGGACGTGGTCCTCCCGGTCGATGCAGGCCTCTCGATTGATATCGAGCAGGACGGTCGACTCGTCGACTCGCGAGCGCCCTGGGCCATGCTCTCGCAGGGAATGGGTTTTCATTTCGGCGACAACTACGACCTCGACGGCAACGGCCAGTACACGGCGACTATCACCACCGGGTCGATGGAGAACGTACGGTTAACAGGCGAGATGGAGGGCCGGTTCCAGCGCTCCGAGACGGTGACAGTCGAGTTCGAGATGACCAACGAGCGCAGACAGCGTCTCGTCGAATCAGTACAGCGGTTCGAGGAGGAGCGCTGGGGAAGCCGAGCAGCCGTCCCTCCGATGAACCGCGGCCAGGGCGGGATGGGCGAGGGGGAAATGCAGGACGGGGACGAGCGCGGGATGCAGGACGGGGACGAGCGCGGGATGCAGGACGGGGACGAGCGCGGGATGCAGGACGGGGACGAGCGCGGGATGCAGGACGGAGACGAGCGTGGGATGCAGGACGGGGACGAGCGCGGGATGCAGGACGGGGACGAGCGCGGGATGCAGGACGGAGACAGCGGCGAGAACGGCGAGCACCTTGACGGCGGTCACCAGATGCCGTACTCCTCGCTGCCTGACCCCGAGACCTTACCCGGTACCCTTCTCGGGACGCCGACGTTCGATGACGCTGTCTACGCGACGACGCTATTAGAGCCCGGATCACGCTTCGTGGAGGGTGAGGAACAGTATCTCGCCGTCTCGCCCAGAACGCCGTACAACCGGTGTGTACTCCCGCAGATGTCCCTGTCCGCGACGCTCGAACGGGACGGTGAGGTACTCGACATCAGTGGACTTCAGCCAACGCTCGACCACGAACTGGAGTTCCACTACGGAGCAACGGTCGATGACATCCAAGTCGGCGACGAACTGGTCCTTGCGATAGATTCCGTCTCGCAGGCGGCGCGCCATCAGGGCTACGAGACGGCTTTCACCGAAACTGGCGAACGACAACTCGCTATCGATACGCTGTGAGCATGTCCCAAAAACACGCCGCCATCCTCGTTGCGTTCCTCCTGCTCGCGGGCGCAGGCACTGCAGGAATAATCGGACTGAGTGCCGGCAGTGACAACGCGACCGTTCTGGATGTGGATCCGGAGACGAACGAAGCACCGCCCGGCGAGACGGTGCATATCGGTGTCACGATGACCAGCGATGGCGGCTACGGCGACGTGGGCGTGGCCAACGCGTCCGTCGCGATGGAGTACGACAGCGACGTCCTGACGCTCGAATCCGTCGATCGGGGGGCGTGGATGGAGCAGGGCAACGAGACCCAGATCCGGACCGAGACGGAAACCGACGAGGAAGCGGGCTACGCACGGATCACACAGATCCGTAACCCACACGCAGGCGGTGCGACCGGCCAGGAGCGATTCGTCACCTTCACCTTCACCGTCGACGAGGACGCCCCGGAGGGCGAGTACGCCCTCGAACTCACCGGGGGCCAGGCGTCGCTGACGAACGGGTGGCCACAGGACGTCTTCCTCAACGGCGGGACGCTCGTCGTCGACGAGGACGCTTCGGTTGTCGACGCCGGAGCGTCGGACGGAGACGAGGCAAACACTCCCGACGAGTCCCTCCCCGGGTTCGGTCTGGGTGTCGCGGCGGTCGCCCTGGTGGTGCTCGTGACAGCGCGTGTACTGCAGAGACGGAACCAGAGCGTCCTAGATGACGTACTTCGATTCAGCGAACTGGACGTAGCCGCCGTTCCGATAGCTGAACTTCTTGCGCTTGTACGTGCCGACTAGCTTCATCCCCGTAAAGCCGGAGCTAAGCTCCCAGTCGATCAGTTTGTCGTTGTCAGTGGCGGTCAGATCTTCCGCAACGGAGAACGTCCGATCCCAGTCTGCAGGGGTGTAATCGGAGACGATATCCGCGAACGCGACGTTGCGGGTTATCTCGCTACCGATCGCGTCTTTCCAGGCCTCGTTGTATCGCTCTACCTCGGCGTTGGCCGCCAGTTCGCCAGCGATGCGCCCAGTCCGGATCGCGACGTGATCGCCCCTTCGTGGAACGCCGAGGTCGTGCCCATGGCACCGCCTGCGACGAGAATGCCAGCGTCAGTCGGCGAGTCGATCGGCCGGGTCGAGGAGATCGGATAGGTCTCGGTCCCCTTCCGTTTCCCTCTGTCCTTGACGAGCGGAAAGTCGGTCTCGATGTCGTACTCGTCGCCGTACTCGTGTTCGAGTAGCCGGCGGAGATACTCGCTCCCCGACGGGAGGCTTTCGTCGTCCTCATCGATGAGTACGTAGTCGGTCGGGTTCTCGATCTCGTCGATGTTCAGTCCGATCGGCATCGTCAGCCCGACGCGGGCGACGTTGCCGTCGTTCGGAAAGACCCACGGATAGGCTGTCTCGCCCGGCATATACCCCCACCAGAACTTGAGTCTCGATTTCTCGAACAACTCGTCCGGGATCTCCCGGTACTCCTGATAGGCGATATGGTTAGCATGCGTCGTCCCCAGATAGTCCGTGATAGACTCGTCAGCGGGCATATACCGGTCGAGCACCCGATTGGTCACCTGGCGCTGGGGGCCGTCCGCCAGCACCAGTACGTCGGCAGCGATATCCTCGCCGTCGCGCAGTTCGAGCAGGTGTCGTGGGCCCTCACTGCGGTTCGTTTCGACGTCGAGGACGCTGACGCCGGTTCGATACTCCCCGCCAGCGTCCTCGGCCTCCCCGCGCAGCCAGTCGTCCAGTCGGGCGCGCTGGAAGGTGAACCCAAAGTTCGGATACGAGGAGTCGATTCCGGTCGTGTTCATCTCGAACTCCTCGGACGGACCGATGAAGTCCGTGCCGTCGAGTTCGCGCAAGATCACGCCGTCAGGGAGCTGTTCGTGATCGATGTCCATGATATCGACCCAGTAGTTGAGCATCCCGGCTGCGTCCGTCGAGTCGGGGCCGAGCCGGTCGCGGTCCTCGCGGGGAACGCCCTTCTCTAGAGCCACTGCGTCAGCACCCTGCTTAGCAGCCTCCCAGACAGCACTCGTCCCAGCGGGACCGCCACCGACGACGGCTACGTCGTACCGATCCATACACCGAAAGGTCAAGCCCAGAGATATTAAACTCCCGGAACACCTCGTCCGGACGAACCGCAGAGGATCTGTTCAGTCTGCCCGAAGACGGCGTGCAAGATTTTTCCCCTCGGGGGGCGCAGGTAATAGTATGGCAACCGACGAGTTCACCGCGGAGTACGAACACGTGAGCGTGGAACGGGACGGAGCGGTTGGCTATCTGCGGATGGATCGAGCCGACGCGTACAACGCGATGAACGAGATGATGGCAGGAGAGATCCGTGACGCCTCCATCGAGTTGATGGAGACCGACGATGACGTTCGCTGTACCGTCCTCACCGGGGCCGACGAGTGGTTCAACACCGGCGCGGACCTCGCGAACCTGGAGGGCGACGAGTCCGACGGTCGCCGGCTTCGCGACCTCGCCTCCCGACTCCACACTGCCGTCCAGCACATCGCCACAGCGCCCAAGCCCGCTATCGCGGGCGTCAACGGCGTCGCGGCGGGTGCCGGCTTCGGCCTCGCGATGGCCGCGGATCTGGTCGTCGTGAGCGAGGAGGCCCGTTTCGAGTTCGCCTACCCGCGACTCGGGCTTTCCGGGGACGGCGGCATCACCCACTTCCTGCCGGACCTCGTCGGCCACCGGCGTGCCCGCGAGATAGCCCTGCTCGACGAACCCATCGACGCCGAGGTGGCCGTCGAGATGGGGCTGGCGACCGAAGTCGTTCCGGCAGCTCGTTCGACGAGCGCGTCGCCGAACTCGCCGAGGAACTCGCCTCCGGACCGACCCGAGCCTTCGGCGCGTCCAAGCGCCTGATGACGAACAGCCACACCCGCTCGCTCGACGATCACCTCGAAGCGGAGGCGAACACCATTGCCCGCCTCGCCGGTACCGACGACTACGCGAGCGGACACGAGGCCTTCTTCAAAGAGGAAGATCCCGAGTTCGAGGGGCATTGACCGGCGGATGCAACGGGGGCGCTCTCCGGACGCAGGTTAGCCAAAAATAAACCCCTGTATCCCATCAGCCAGGGTATGTCCGATTCATCGACTGACGTGCTCGTCCTGCGAAAGGACACGCACGGTGTCCCGACCGAAGAGTACGCAAACGCGCTCCGTGACCGACTCCCGGACCACGAGATCACGCTTGCCCGGACGCCGGGCGGGGAACGCGAACTGATCGAGGACGCCGAGTTCGTCGCGGGAATGGTCCTCGACGAGGAACTAGTCGACATCGCCTCCGAAATGAAGGTGTTCGCCTGCGCGTACGCCGGCGTCGGCCACCTCCCCTCGAAAAACTCCGCGAGAAGGGCGTCACCGTAACCAACGCCTCCGGCGTCCACGGGCCGAACATGGGCGAACATATCCTCGGCAACGTGCTGACGTTCACGCGGCGGTTCCACAAGGGGTTCCAGCAACAACAGCGCAGCGAGTGGCGTCACTACCAGACACGCGAACTACAGGGCAGTACGGTAACGGTCGTCGGTCTCGGCCCCATCGGCCAGGCCGCGGCCGAACGCCTCGACGCGTTCGGCGTCGAAACCATCGGCGTCCGGTACACGCCCGAGAAGGGCGGCCCGACCGACGAGGTAGTCGGCTTCGGCGGCGCGGCGTTCGACGACGCGCTCGCCCGCTCGGAGTACGTCGTGCTTGCCTGCCCGCTCACGGACGAGACCGAGGGGCTGATCGGCCGCGAGGAACTGATGACGCTGCCGCCGCACGCCGTCGTTGTCAACGTCGCCCGCGGCAAAGTCGTCGACACCGACGCGCTGGTCGCGGCGCTCCGGAGCAACACCATCCGCGGCGCGGCCCTCGACGTCACGGATCCCGAGCCATTGCCCGAAGAACACCCGCTCTGGAACCTCGGTAACGTCCAGATCACGCCGCACAACGCCGGTCACACGCCCGAGTACTACGAACGCCTCGCCGACATCGTCGCCGAGAACGTCGGCCGGATCGACGAGACCGGCGAGTACGAGGACTTCGCAATCAGGTCGAACCCTGAATCGAACTATCAGTGCGAGTGGATCGATTCGCCCTTCGCGGCTTCCGCGGCCTCGGCGACTGCCTCGGGGAACGTCGGATGGGCGTGAATCGTAGTCGCGATATCGTCCAGATGCGCATCCATCTCTAGCGCGAGCGTTGCCTCGGCGATAGAGTCCGATGCTCGTGCTCCGACTATCCGCACACCCAGTAGCTTCTCGTTGGCGTCTGCGATCACTTTCACGTACCCCGAACTCTTGTTTGTCGTGAGCGCCCGTCCCGAAGCGCTAAACGGGACTCTCCCCACCTTGATCCCGTCGTACTGTTCGGCGGCGTCCGTTTCACTGAGGCCGACGATAGCGACTTCCGGGTCGGTGTACATCACAGCAGGGATATACCTGCCATCGAACGAGTCGTCACCGCCCGCCGCGACTTCTGCGGCCACTTTCCCCTGTCTGTATGCGACGTGCGCCAGGTGCGGGTTTCCAGCGGCGTCCCCGACACAGAAGACGTTCTCATCCGTCGTTTGCATCCGGCGATCGGTCTTGATGTAGCCGCGGTCGTCCCGCTCTATCGCCGTGTTCCCCAGATTCAGTGCACGGTACGCGGTTTTTGCCTCTCGCCCTGCCGCGACGATTATGTAGTCACCGCCCAGCCTGAGTTCCTCTCCTCCCGCTCGGCGACCAGAACGGGTCTCCCGTTCTCGTACTCGACGCCTTTCGCCATCGTCGACGTGTAGATATGATCGCGGTACATCTCGCTGGTCTCCTGGATGGAGTTCACGATTTCCTCCTCGAACATCGTGAGGACGCGGTCACGTGCCTCGACGACTTTGATCAGCGATCCGAACTTGGAGAACTTCGTTACTGCCTCCATCCCGATATACCCGCCACCGACGACGACGAGTTCGTCCGGTACTTCGTCGACCTGTAACACTTCCTGAGGAGATCACGCCATCCTGATCGAACTCCAGACCCGGGATCTCGATCGGTTGGGATCCGGTCGCGAGTACCGCCGTGTCGAACGCGATGTCTCTCGCATCGTCCCCGTGCTCGACTCTCATCGTACTCGAATCGAGAAAACTCGCCGTCCCGTTTACGTACTCCACGTCGTGATAGTCTAACTGCTGTAAAATCCCGTCGTCGAGTTGTTCGATGACGTCGTTTTTCCACTCCTGTATCGCCTGAAAGTCGACGTCCACAACGCCCGTATTGATCCCGATATCGTTCCAGTGGGCGATATCCCGCTGGAAACCGGCCGCGTGGATCAGGGCCTTCGCGGGAATACAGCCGTGATTCAGACAGACACCGCCGACCCGCTCTTTTTCGACCAGCACCACGTCGAGCCCCTTCTGTGCGCCGCGTATTGCTGCGGTATAGCCGCCCGGACCCGCTCCGACGACGACGAGGTCCGCTTCCGTGTTGGTCACTCCCATAGACGAGTGAACGTTCGCCCTCTTTCGTCTTGGTCTTCACTGTTCTGGATCGGATACGTCAGCTACAACTGGCTGTTGGGGGCTATTCGCAACTCGATCCGCAGTAACAGTCGCCGTAACAGAACGTCGTATCGTCGTCGTCGAAGCCAAAGCCCAGTTGTGAGAGCGAGGCGCGGAGCCGTGCACCGGTATCCACTTCCGGCCGGACCCGTCTGGCCGTCGCGCCGACTGGTGCTGCACCGACGTCGATTCGGGCCGTAATCTCGCCCGTAGCGTGATCGAGCACGGCAACCTCGTCGCTATCCTGCACCGGGATATACAGTTTTTCACGGTCCGGATCCCAGGAGCCAACGAGCGCACTCCCGCCGAGGTCGATCCGGTCGATAACCGTCAGTTCGGGGACGTCGATCACGGTCACGTCGTTCGAGTTCCGGGTGAACACGTACAGCGTCTCCGAGTCGGGACCGATCTCACTCGTCAGCGCGCCCGCACCGAGGTCGTCCGCCTCGGTGAACCGATACCGTTCTTCCGGTGCCGTCGGATAGCTGATGTCCCAGATGCTCTCGGTGCCGTGATCGCCTTCCGCGTTCTCGACTGCGAGCCACTCGCCCGACCAGGCGGCGGTCCCCATGTAGGAGTTGACGTCGTCGACGCCATCGAGCACCGGATCGACCGGCACCTGGGCCGCGATTTCGAAGCCGTCGAGATCCAGCACCGTGAGCGTGTCCGCCCGGAGATCAGGCACGTACGCGTATGCCCCGTCGGGTCCCATCGTCACGTCACAGGGGCCGGCGTCGCCACGGTCTATCTCGCCGGTCACCTCGCCGAACGTCTCCGAATTGGAGTCCGCGTCGATCCGGTACTGCGCGTGCGTCGGTTCGCGTGCACTGACGATCAGCGAGGATCCGTCCGGCGTGAGTTCCTGCCAGTTGGCCTCCGCGCCGGTGTCTACCCGGGTGACGCTGTCGAGCGAGTCCGGCCTGAACGCTCTCACTCCCCTTCGACGTTGATCCAGAGCGTCTCGTCGTCGCGCTCGACCGTCGCGTACTGGTTGGCGGGATAGGACGACGTCGCGCCGATGTGTACCGTATCGAACACCTGATCGGTCGAGACGTCGATCAGGCTGACCGTCGAATCGCCGGTGTTGAACACGAACACAGTGCGTGGGTCCTCGTCTACTGGGTCGTCGGTATCGTCGGTTAGCCCCGCACAGCCAGCGCTGGCTACGGTCGCGGCAGCAGCACCCGTCGCCGTCGAGCGCCGAAGAAAGCTACGCCGATCCACGTCCGAGTCGTACCGTTTTCGCGTTCGCGAGAGCCGTTCCGGCACCGGTGAATCATCGTCCATCGATACGGACAGTATGGCCGGAAATGGCTTCAGTGTGTGCCTCTCCTGTCACTCGTCACGAGTGCCGCCCTCCAGATAATGCTGCGTGCGATCCCGCGTGGATTCCGCCACCTTGACGAACTCGACGACCCGGTCGCCGTCTTCGCGCCGATCCGCTTCGATTTCGAGGGTGAGCGAGTGGTCGCGGAGATGCTCGAGCAGGGCCGCGACGTGCTCTGGCGCGCCCCGCACCGTGTGGCGTTCACCGACGGTCTTTCCGGCCTCGATCTCTCGGATCGTCTCGACCATCGGCAACAGGATCGACTCGCCGAGGTCGTGTGCCCGCTCTCGCAGGCGCTCGTCGGTCTCGTCGAACTCGGCGGCCTGAAACGCGTCGCGAATGACCCGGGAGAAGACGAAATCCCGTCCATACTCGAAGGGGAGTGAAAACGCGTGAGCGAGTTCGTGATGATGCTGGAACTCGGTCGTGTACTTGACCATCGATTCGCCATCTGCGGACTTCATCAGTACTCCCTCTCGTCCCGCCGCATCGAGTTCCGCGACCGCATCGCGGATCGGGCCGACCAGTTCGGATGGCTCGCCGCGGGCAAAGAGACGCGGCTGGTCGAAGCCGTACGAGTCACAGAGTGCTCGCCGTTCGGCCACGGGCAACGGCGTCCCTGACTCGCGATCACGGATGCCGAACACGCGTACCGCGTGTGACTCGATCGCATCGTAGTCGTGGGGTGTGTACGGTGACTCCGGGCCGATCAGTTCGGCACAGAGCATCTTCTCGGGGTGGTCGGCGAAGAACGCCTCGGTATCGAGGAGTGTTCGCACCCGTGGCGTGGTGTACGGGCAGACGTATCCCCCCGGGTGAACGCGACGACCTCACCGACGTCGGCGATTCGGACGTTGAAGCCGTTGAGTTTCTCCTCGACGGCGATGGTTGGTTCGTCGTCGAAAAAGTCGGTGACGCCGGGGTCCAGGACGAGGATGCGGGGGATACTCGGATAGCCACGGACGATGGCGTCGGCCGCGGGGACGAGGACTGTCCCGCGCTCGAGGCCGTGGCGCGCATCGGGAAGCGCATGGTAGGTCCTATCGGCAGTAGAGTACTGTTCAGAAGTGTTCGAACAGCTCAGCGGGCTCCTCCGCGGCGGTATCCAGCCGGTCGAAGTACTCCCGTCGGTCCATAGTTCGATTGAGTCGATAGCCGAGCAAAAACACCGGGGGTGATCTCTGGGGGCTACGATTTGGCCCCAGCGGGGAGGACCATTTTGTTGCTCGCCCGAGAAATAGGGCATATGCCGGGAGAAATCCCACGCCAGCGGTTCGTGCTCGACACCTCGCTGTTCATCACCGAAGAGATCCGGGCGGACGACGAGTCCCTCGAGGAAGCCGTCCTGCGCTTACTCGAGTACGTCGCGACGGCCCGCCTCGAACTCAATATCTCCTGTTACATGCCACCCTCAGTGCACGACGAACTCGCGACAATGCTGCACGAACGCGACGTCAGCGACGAAGTGTTCTCGCGACTCGATACCTGGGTCGTTCGGAAGAGCCCGGACCGCTACGGCGTCTCTATCCCAGCGGACATCGTGTACAACTTCATCGACGAGATGAGCGACCGGGTCAACCGTGGCCTTCGCGTTTCCGAGAAAGCGTTCCGGGAGGTAGAACAACTCGATCCGGAGGAACTCGCGACCGACACGAGCGACGGCCGGAACGAGTACATGACCGAGGCCGACCGCATCCTCTCGAACATGCGCGACAGATACCGCCGCGCGCTCAGAAAGGGGGTCCTCGACTCGCGGGAGGACTTCGACCTGCTGATCCTGGCGAGAGAGCTAGAGGCGGGCGTCGTCACCGAGGACCGAGGAATCATCTCCTGGGCGGACGAGTTCGGTCTCCGGTACGTCCGCGGCGGGCAGTTCCCGACGTTGCTGGAGGAGTATCTGCGTGCGACCGGCATCGATGAGACCGATACATGAGCGTCTCGGCTTCGGCTATCTCCTGTTCGTCGGTCTGGATGCCCGCATCGCCGCGTTTCAGGGCGAGTTGATCCTCGGCTACTTCCTCCGCATCTGGGAGAACATGACGGTGTACGAGCGGATCCTGCAAGACGACGAGGAGGCGGTCGCCGACGAACTGGAAGAGCAGGTCCCCACGAAGGCCGACGAGCGGCTTGCACAGCAGTTGCGGGATCAACTGGAAGACAATATAGAGACCTGACCGGCCAGACGGATAGCTGGCTCCGCACGAGCGGTTCAGTATCGGCTCTGCAACGCCGCGAAGACGCTCCCGAGGACCGCACCGTACAGGATGTGTCCCAGCCCGCTAATCGGGTTGACTGCCGGTATCGGTGGCGATGCGGGGCCGACGGCACCGAGCCATGCCGGCATCACGATTCCCGCTGCGAACAGCCACAGCACGACTCCCCAGATGATCCCTAGCGACATACTGGAGAGCACCTCGGTGCGGTACTGATCGAGCGGTGGCCAGGCGAACGCGACGCCGAACGTCAGCGCGAAAATCACCGAATGGGCCATATGTGCGGCCCAGCCCGCGACTGTGGATTCCAGCGTGTACAGCCCTGCGACGGACTGCATGATCCCCATGACGAGATACATTACGATGCCCATCAGTACGCCGGCGATGAGTCCACTCAGAACGAGTATGACCCAGAAGTCGGCGGTGAAAGTGAACTGCTCGTTTTCGTAGGATCGGACTCCCATTATGTCAGCAGAATCGGTTGGACAGGGTATAGTATCTCTCCTGAAATGTATTCGGGATACACAGCCGACTGGGAGACGGAATCGAGTTCTAGAGGTAGCCTTTCTCCAGCAGTAGTTCGCCGTTCAGCACGCTCGCGCCGGCGGCCCCACGGATGGTGTTGTGTGCGAGGCAGTCGTACTGGATGCCGTCGCTGGTCTCTTTGACCGGGCCGGTTGCGAGCGCCTGCCCGTCCGCGAGGTTCCGATCCAGACGTGGCTGGGGCCGGTTCGGATCCTCGAAGACCTTGATGAGTTCGTCCGGTGCGCTGGGGAGGTCGATGGTCTCGGCCGCGCGGAACGCCGACTCGACCGTTGCGCTGTCGACGTCATCGTCGAGTCGGGCGAAGACGTTCTCGAGATGACCGTCGAGCGTCGCGACGCGGTTACACGATGCCGAGACGTCGACGTCGTGCCAGGTCAGTTCCGCGCCGTCGAACTCGCCGAGCAGTTTGCGGGACTCCGTCTCCATCTTGTTCTCCTCGCCGCCGATGTGCGGGAGGACGTTGTCGATAATCTCCATCGAGGTGACGCCCGAGTAGCCCGCGCCCGAGACGGCCTGGAGCGTCGCGACGTGGACGCGGTCGAGGCCGAACTGGTCGAGGACGTTGAGCGACGGCACCATCGTGATGGTGGAGCAGTTGGGGTTCTTGATGAGTGCGCCGTCCCACCCACGCTCGTCTCGCTGGACTTCGAGCAGGTCGATGTGGTCCTGATTGACCTCCGGAATCACGAGCGGAACGTCCTCGGCCAGCCGTGAGTTCGAGGAGTTCGAGGAGACGATGTAGCCGGCCTCAGCGAAGTCCGGTTCGACTGTCTCGCCGACGCTCGAGGGGAGCGAGGAAAAGATCAGGTCGACGTCGTCCGGAACGGCGTCCGGCGTCGTCGCGCCGACGGTGATGTCGGCGACGTCCTCCGGAATCGGCGAATTGACGCGCCACTTCGCCGCGTCACTGTAGGCCGATCCCTCGCTCGATTCGCTGGCGGTCAACGCCGCTATCTCGAACTCCGGGTGGGGGTCGAGTAGTTGGATCAGTCGCTGGCCAACGGCACCGGTCGCTCCAAGAATTCCAACGCGTACAGACATTTGGTATAGGTGAGATTCCACGAGTCAAAACGGTTTGGATACGGTCTCGGTAGCGGGACGACTCGGATCGGCCGAACATATTCGTCCCCCTACCGGTGGCTGAGAATCGGTAAACGGTTGATAGGTGGTCCGGCAAGAGGGCCGGGTATGAAGCTACAACGCTCGACTATCGCGACCATCCTCGCGGGAGTGTTCATCGTGAACCTCATCGTGATGGGTGGTGGCGCATGGCTCACCTACGAGAACGAACCGGAGATACCGGGCACTATCGTCGGCCCGGACGGCGAGACGGTTACGACCGATGCGGATGTCCAGGCCGGAAAGACCGTCTTTCAGGAGAACGGCCTGATGAACCAGGGCTCCATCCTCGGACACGGTAGCTACTACGATACGGATTACACGGCGGAGACGCTGGAGTTGAAAGCCGAACACATGCGGTCGTACTACGCCGACGAACGGTACGGCACGGAGTATTCGGCCCTCGATCCCAGTGATCAGGCCGGAGTCGACCAGCAGGTTCGCCAGGAACTGGACAACAGCGAGTACGAGTCCAGAATCGAGTACTCCGCGGCCGAACTGTACGCACACGAGCAGGTCCGTGAGGAGTACGTGGAGCGCTACTACGGTGGCGACCGCGAACGCGGCATCCCCAGCGAGCAGATTTCGACGGCTGAAGAGGCCGAGCAGTTCGCTGACTTCGCGCTGTGGACCGCGTGGATCTCCCACACTGATCGACCGGGTTCGGACGTCTCGTTCACCAACGAGTGGCCGTACTCGCCCGCAGCGGGGAACGACGCCAGCGCGTCGGTGATGACCTGGAGCGTTGTCGCGATTGTGTTGCTCGTTACCGGTGCCGGGGCCGGAATCTGGCTCTACCAGGCGGTCGAAATCCCCGAACCTAACGCCGCAGGGATGTCGATCCCGCATCCCAGAGATATCGATCTCACGCCGAGTCAACTGCTCAGTTCGTGGTTCATACTCGTCGGCGCGCTCTTATTTCTCGCACAGACGTTGTTAGGTGGCTTACTTGCCCACTACTACATCGAGCGCGACGGCTTTTTCGCGCTCCGAGAACTGGTCGGGATCGACATTCTGGAGTGGCTACCGTGGTCTATCGTCCGGGCCTGGCACATCGATATGGGGATCCTCTGGATCGCGACGATGTGGATCGGGGCCGGCCTGTTCCTCGCACCGCTGATGACCGGCCGTGATCCGCCGCGGCAGGCGCTGTACGTGAAAGGCTTGCTTGCCGCCCTGCTCGTCGTTGTCGTCGGTGGACTCGCCGGAATCTGGCTCGGCGTCCACAACTTCTTCGACGGGCAGTTGTGGTGGCTCCTCGGTACCGAGGGCCTCGAGTACCTGGAGGTCGGGAAAGTCTGGCAGGCGGGCCTCCTCGTCGGCTTCCTGGGATGGACTGCACTGGTCGCACGTGCGTTCAAGCCCTTACTCGATAGAGAACCTCGCTACGGGCTTGCACACATGATCGTCTACGCGGGCGGATCGATCGGACTCCTGTTCGTCGCGGGGTTCATGTACACGCCGAAGACGAACATCGTGACCACCGAGTTCTGGCGCTGGTGGGTCGTCCACATGTGGGTCGAAGGTGTCTTCGAGTTCTTCATCCTCGTAGTCATCTCGCTGACGCTCGTCTCGATGAACCTCCTCAGGAAGCGCTCGGCCGAGAAGGCGGTCATCTTCCAGGCGATATTCGTGATGGGCAGTGGGATCATCGGCGTCTCGCACCACTACTGGTGGATCGGTCTGCCGGAGGTGTGGCTCCCACTCGGGACTATCTTCTCCACGCTGGAGTTCGTCCCGCTGCTGTTCATCCTCTACGAGGCCATCGGCCAGTACCGGGCAATGGGCAGTACGAAGCGTGACTTCCCCTACAGGATGACGTTTTACTTCATTATCGCATCGAGCGTCTGGAACTTCTTCGGGGGCGGGGTGATGGGCTTTTTCATCAACCTCCCAATCATTAGCTACTTCCAGAGCGGAACCTATCTCACCGTCGCGCACGCCCACGGTGCGATGTTCGGCGCGTTCGGCTTCCTCGCGATGGGGATGGCCGTCTACATCCTGCGGGTGACGACTCGCGTCGAGCGCTGGTCCGAGCGACGCCTGCGCTGGTCGTTCTGGCTGTGCAACATCGGTCTCGCGCTGATGTTGTTCCTCTCGTTGCTCCCGATCGGCTTCCTGCAGCTAGAAGTCGCCTTCGCCGACGGCTACGCGGCGGCGCGGAGCCTGGAGTTCTACAACGGTGAACTGATCCAGACGCTGTTCTGGCTCCGTATGCCCGGCGACACGCTCGTGATCCTCGGATCGCTCGTCTTCGCCTGGGACGTCGCCGAGAAGGTGTTGTTCCACCGCAAACCCGCTCAGGAGAGCGCCCGGAACGTCATCTCTGATCGCGTCTTCGACCGTCAGAGCGGCGAACTCCCCGCTGACGACGACTGAGCGGGGTCGGCCGTACTCACGGTTCGAGGACGGACCTGTCGGTGCCGAACTCGATTCACGAGGAACGCAGAAAACGAGTTACGCTACCTGACCGGCTTTCTTCCGCGAGATGAATCCCGCGACGCGGTTACGAACGTCCTTGGACTCGATGTTGGTGAGCGTGTCGACGCCTTTCTTGTTGTGCTCGAAGTCGTCCGAGAACGCGTCGGGGTACCGCTCCAGTAGTATGTGGCCTGTCTTCTTGACGTATCCTGGTTTGATCGGCATGATAGGAGAGTTGTCCGCTCGGTGCCTAAAAGGGTTCGATTCCGCATCCTTAGCGGACGTTCTCACTGGGCGTCTCGCCAGTCGACCAGTTCCGAGAGCCGTTCGAAAGCGGCCTGCTCCCCGGTCCGCCGCAGGCATCGACGACGCTCTCGAAGTAGGTTAGCCGGTCGACCAGCGTCGCGGTGTCGTAGGCGTCGACGTCGAGGCGTGACGCCGCAACGGTGGCCTCGATGACGGCGTAGTAGCCACGGTTCGTGGTTCTGGGGTGGCGCTCGGCGACCGCGCTATCGACGGGTCTGAGTGCCCATTGTTCCGTTTTCGTCCCCTCGTCGTTCTCGACGCCAATCGATTCGGCGGAAACTTCGACCCACGCGTCGGCCTCGTCGAGCACGGGTTCCTGACGTTCGCGGATCGATAGCGCGGCGTCGACGAACAGTTCGGGATCGTAGGCGAACTGCACGTGGCCCCGACCGTTCCGGCGGAAGTTGCGCCGCGTCCGGGTGTTCCCCCACGTCGTCGCGGTGACCGGATCGCCCGCGTGGACGCCGAGGGCGGCGACGTTCCACAGATCGTTCGGCCCGAGCGTCGTGACGAGGGATTCTGTCACGCCGACGAGGTCGACGGGCCACTCCGCGGTGTCGGTCTCGCTCACGTGAACACACCTCCCGGTCGCCGCCCGGACGCGTCCCGACTCACGGTTCGATCCTGTCCCGTTCCAGCGCGACGTAGAGTCCGCCAGCCGTCAGATCCGCCGTCGTTCCGGGATTGATCCCGGCCCGTAGCAGCGACTCGGCGAAGGCCTCGACCAGTTCCGGGCCTCCCTCGCGCGCCTCCTGTGCCCGCACCATCACGCTCCGGGCGGTCCCATTCCCGTGTTTCTTGGCGATGTGTTGATCCGGTTCCCGCGAGAGCAAGTAGAGAAACGTCGCTGCGGCGCGGTCCGGAAGCGGGCCGTCCCCATCGGCGATCAGATCCGCGGCCTGAAACGTCCGCTCGAAGCCGTTGGTCCACTCCTGTGCGATGCCGTCCCGATCCGCGCTCTTTTCCATTAGTTCGGCCAGGGTCAGTCCGCGCTCCCGGACTGCGGGCACCGCCTCGCTTCCACGCCGGACGTCGAGGTCGTCCATCTCCTCCGGTGGATCGCCCGCTCTGACCTCGACATGGTCGAACGCGCGGTAGAACTCGGCGGCGTCATCGACGGTCGTTCCCCCGACCACTGTCCGCGCACCGTCCCGGGTCAACTCCTCCGTGGCAGTCGCTCTGACGAGTGGTACGAGAGTCAGAAGGGCGCCGAACTGCGTGTTACCGCCGGACTGGTCGGCCATCCCCTCGATCGATCGCTCGAACGCGGTACCGACCCCCGTTCGGGATCCAGCGCCATGCGGAGTCCGTTCTGTGCACCGACTGCACCGGCGAGAAAGTGCTCGAACCGCAGTCCCGGAAGATCGTGTTTCCGATCGACGTTGCCCGGTTTCGGGGTACCAGTGACCTCCACCAGGAGCGCGAGTTCGGCGTTCTGTGCGGGCGTTCGCATACGTGTCTACGTGGTCGCTTTGGCTACTTATAACGTGGCGAGACAGCCGATGATCCGGTCACCGTTCGCGTTCCCTCGCGGCCGCGTCGGTATCGGACTGACGCGTGTCGCCATCGAAGTCCAGTTCGGCGTCGTCGTCGAGAAAGCCTTCGATCCGACGCTCGAAGGTCTCTTCGTCGATTTCGCCGGCTACGTACTGCTCTCTGAGTTCGTCGACGATATCTGTCTCCTCCCCTCCGCCACCTCATCCGACTCGGATCTCGTGAGCATCCAGGCGAACGCGATCAGCGGGCCGACGATCACTGCGATCCCGAGGGTTCCTGCGAGCAGGCCGAAAAGTGCGTTGCCAGTCTCCGCGCCGACAGCTATCGCTGCGAAGACGACGCCGAGCGCCATCGACGCGACCGTCATGACGACGACTAGTCCGATCAGGATGGCTACGACCGTCGCCCGGGGAGGGAGGTCGTCGAACCAACCGGCCAGGGCCATGTGCTATAGTAGCCGTACCGGCGCTTGAAAGTTGGGCTGAGGGGGTCGCCTACGATCACAATTAGACGGAGTATTGCCCGAACCACTCGTCGGCCGCCTCGCGGACGCGGCGGAGGACGGCCGGTTCGTTGCTCGGTCGACCGACGCTGACCGCATCCGCTCCGTAGGAGAGGTACTCCTGTACTGACGCCCGATCACGGACCTCGTTGTTGGCGATTACGAACAGTTCGGTCGCGTCCGTTATCTCGTCGACCATCGGTTCGGAGTCCATCGCGTCGACGTGGACGAACGATGCCCCGGCATCCTCGATGACTTCGGCCGTACCCACCAGATTGACACCCTCTACCTCGGTTCGCATCTTCACGCCGACGGTCGCCCCCGTCGCCGCCGCGCAACCGACGTACTCGGCGAGGCGGTCGGTATCGGCGAGCAGGGACTCCCCACAGCCCACCGCACAGAGTTCGTCCTGTCGGCAGTGCGCGTTGATCTCCAGGAGCGCGTCGTGACGCGCACAGACCTGTGCGGCAGACTGGAGCGGGTCGAGGGTGGTTGTCCGGACGTTCCACCCCGGCCGGATCGGCACGTCCTCGAGCGCCTGTAGTTCCCGTTCCACGAACGCGAGCGGATCGTCCGGTAGGAACTCCTCGCGGTCGCGGTTGACGAGCGAGCGCGCGGCCTCCCTGCTGTTCTCGTCGAGGGCGATTCCGCCCAGAAACGCCGCACCGGCGTACTCGGCGCCGTACTCGGCCCACTCGGCATCCGCCCGGCCGCTCAGACTGGCCAGCGCGACGCGCGGTGCGAACACGTCGCTATCTGACCTCCTCCAGCGCGCGCTCGACCGCCGTCGTCACCCGTGCGGCGTCGGAGCGGTCGTCCATCGTAATGTCCGTCTCGACGGTCGGCTGTTCGAACTCGGTGTCGTCGCTCTCGTCGACGACGAACGCGTCGGCGAACGGGAACGCGGTTTCGAGTCCCGCGCTGCCCGGCTCCGCGCCGACCGCCTGCATGAGCTTTGCGGCTGGCCCGGAGAACGCCTCCCCCTCGATGAACGGCGAGACCACGACGACGTTCGTCGACCCGAGCGCGTCACCGATGCCCGGCACCGAGAGCATCGGCCCAATGCTCGTCACGGGGTTCGAGGGGCCGACGACCACGTCGTCTTCGAGCGCCTCCAGCACGCCCGGTGCTGGCTCGGCATCGGCGGAGCCACGGAACTCCACGCTGTCGACCGCGGGGTCGGCCTCCTCGGCGACCCAGAACTCCTGGAAATGCATCGTCCTGTCGGGTGTATGTATCATGCTCGCGACCGGATCGTCGCTCATCGGGAGGACGTCCACCTTGATGTCGAAGCCCGATGCTGCGCCGTCGTGACCTCCGACAGCGTCTTGCCCTGATCGAGCAGACTCGTCCGGGTGAGATGGACCGCCCGGTCCCGGTCACCGATCTCCATGAACTCCGCGGCTCCGGAGAACCGACGCCAGTTCGCCAGCGGCCGACCTGCCGTCTGTTTCTCGTCGGGTAGGTATGCCGGTTCGTCGTCGATTCCCATCGCCTCGCCGAGTTCCTGAAGCGCGGTGTGGCTGCGCGTCGTATCCCCCTTGATCCCCCACCAGCGCTCGCGGTCGAGGACGCCACCGCCCTGAAACAGTAGCGTGTCGACGTCCGGACAGACGAGGAGTCCGCCGAGTTCTACGTCATCGCCCGTGTTCGCGATGACCGTCGTCTCGTCGGGAGAAAACGAGGCTGCGGCACCGTCCAGTAGCTTCGGCGTGCCGGTACCGCCCGAGAGAAACGTAACCATACGAGTCGTAGGGGAGTGCGGGAATATAGTAGTGACGAGTGTCTCCGCTTTCACCCAGAGAAAGATCCGACCAGGCCAGTCACACGGCTATCGGTACAGATCGAGCTTCTGGAACACCGTCCCCAGCAGGACGGCGACGGGGATGATCTCCAGTCGGCCGACCCACATGTTGAAGATCAGGGTCACCTTTGCGATGTCGGGGAGCGTCGGCCCGGTGATCCCGCTATCGAGTCCGACCGTACTCTGTGCACTCATCACGTCGAAGATCACGTATTCGGCCGGATAGTCCGGTGTGAGAACGAACAGCATCAGGGCAACACCGACCATAAGACAGAGGATCCAGAGGACGAGCACGACGGCTGCCTCCGTGTACTCTCGCTCGACCTGCTCCTGGTCGAGTTTCCGATTTCCTAGCTGCAGGTATCGTACTGCGCTGTCGGCGGTGAAGACGCCCCGAATCTGCCAGACAGTGCCTTTGAGCAGGACGAGGACCCGGATGAGTTTGAGACCGCCGACAGTCGACCCCGCCGCGGCCCCGGTGAGCATCCCGAGACAGAGCAGAAACGTCGCTCCCGCAGTCCAGACCTGTTCGGTCCCGTTACCGATGGTCGTCGTTCCGAACCCGGCGTTCGACGTCGCAGAGACGAACTGGAACAGTCCGATCCGGAACGTCTCCTCGAACGTTTCGTACTGTCCGTTTGCCCAGAGCAGGGCGGTCAGAACGACCGTTCCGACGGTGAACCAGATGAACACCCAGCGGGTCTGAATGTCCCTGTAGACGTTACGCAGGTCGCCTTTGAGGATCATGTAGTGGGCCGGGAACGCGATGCTCCCCGCGATCATCACGGGGACGACTGCGTACTCGATCAACGGCTCGCCGTAATGGCCGATTGAGTTCGCGTGAATCGAGAACCCGCCGGTGGCAATCGCGGTCATCGCGTGGTTGATCGCGCCCCAGAGCGGCATCCCCGCCGCGAGAAAGAGCACGATTGCTGCGAGCGTGATGCCGACGTAGATCTTCCAGATCTCCGTTACTGTCGAGACGATGCTGGGGTGGATCTTCTCCGACCGTGCTTCGCTCTCGTACAGCGTCAGCGACCCACTGCCGGGACGAGCGAGAATGGCGACCGTCAGGACGATGACGCCGACACCGCCGATCCACTCGGTGAACGAGCGCCACCACTGCAGTGATCGTGGTAACTGCTCTTCGATTGCGGCCATCGTCAGCCCAGTGCTAGTAAAGCCGCTGATGCTCTCGAAGATACCGTTGACCGGCCGTCGAAAGACGGCGACAGTCTCGTTCGTCGGCGGCGTGTTCGCCCAGGCCGGATAGGGATCTACTGCGATGGTCCACGCGATGAACAGGAACGGAAGGGCACCCAGTATCCCGACGGCCCCCATGCGGAGGCGGCCGTAATCATCGCTTCGAGTTTCCCGGCGTCCGGAGCCGTCTCCCACTGACGAACGAGGGCGGTCCCCAGGCCACCGACGATGGCTGCGGAGGCCGCGAACGCAGGAATCGCGTAGAACTCCCGATAGATGCTGGCAACGAGTATCGAGATTAGCATCATTAACGAGACGACCTGCAGTATGCGACCGAGGTCACGTCCAATCGTCCGATACCGTTGCTTCATGACGGACTGCCGGTAAACGCCGAAACCGCATCGTCCAGCGAGGCATCATCGGTAAAGACGGTCACCATATCACCCGCCTCTATCTTCGTGCTCCCTTTCGGTGCGCGAATCTTCCCCTCCCGCTCGAGTGCAACGATGAGTGCCCCCTCGGGCAGTCCGCCGGATTCCAGTGCAGTGTTGAGACGCACCCCGGCCATGGGTGCATCTTCGCTGACAGTTAGCTCCACGAGTTCGGTCGTCGAGTCCAGTTCGATGAAGTCGCTGACCTTCGGATATCGGACCGAGTGATACAGTGTATCGGCGATCAGCCGCTGTGGGTTCTCGATCAGCGTCGCGCCGACCTTCTCGAAGACGGGGAGGTTATCGGGGTCGTGAACCACGCTCACGAGGTTCGGAACGTCGTGTTCCTGGGCGAGCAACATCACCATGATGTTTGTCGCGTCGATATCGGTCGTCGAGATAACTGCGTCCGCCTGATCGACTTTCGCCTCCACGAGCGTCTCGTGGTCTCTCGCGTCGTCGTTCAGTACGAGACAGTCGTATGTCGCTGCGGCCTCGTTCGCCCGTTCTTCGTCCTGCTCGATGACGACGATATCGTTGCCGTCCTCTACCGCTCGTTCGACCAGATACGAACCGATATCGCCCGCGCCGACGATGATCATATACATCAACGATCACTGAATCCTGGGGCAACGACGAACTCGAACGATCCGTTCAGAAAGGTCGTACGGGAATAGACGGAACAGACGTTTCGTCATCGATAGCATGGAACTGGGTTGATTTCGAGTGGTCTTGTATTTTGTGTGATCAACACGGAGCTACGACGGTAGAGGCCTCCTAATGCCCGAAATGTGGATCTTGGACGCCTCTATGTAGTTTTAAGCGTTCGTCCCGTCAAATAGTACGTATGAGAGACCTTCGTATCGGGAAACACGGAGTGGCGGTCCTTGTCGCCATCTTTCTGATCCTGACTATCGAAGATATCTTCATCTGGATCAATAGCGGAATCGTTCCCGGTATCGAGTTCTTCATCGCGTCGCTGGCCGTCGTCGTCGTGTTTGCGCTCGCTATTCGCCAATCCCAGAAGTACGATCCACCGGACAGTTAATTAGACACCGATCGTCGACCCAATGTCCGGTCGACTACCGATCGTCGACCCAATGTCCGGTCGACTACCGATCGTCGACCCAATGTCCGGTCGACTACCGATCGTCGACCCAATGTCCGGTCGACTACCGATCGTCGACCCAGTCGGTGAAACTACCATCTAGCAACGACTCGCGCTGGCGTTCTACGTACCGGCGCTGCATCCCGTACACCGCACTCTCGAAGTCGTCGCCGTCCTCCAGTCGGTTCTGCACCTCGCGGCGCTTCCATTCGGCAGGCGTGATCCCGTGACGGACGCGCTGTCTGAGCGGCCAGAGGTAGGTCTCGATATCTTCGTCGGTGAGGCCTCGGCCGCGAAGCCCCTCCGCGGCGTGTGCGAGGAGGTCGCCGTACAGCGCCGACGTGTCGGTTGTGTGCTCGCCGCTGTTGGTGATCCACTGCAACTCGGCGTCGAGGCCGTTCCGCATCGCCGCGTAGAAGTTGTCCCGGGCGGCCTCCCACTCCAGATCGGCGACGGGGTGTTCGACCTGTGGGAGGCTCTCCAACAGCCCCGCGAAGACGGCGAGAAACGCGACGGAGTCCCTGACCGTCGGCTGTGCGGCGATGGGGCGAAATTCGATTCGGGCGTTCGCTTCCGAGCGCGTCGGGCCGCCGAGGACCGGGCGGACCCAGCGCCAGTAGGTGCCGTGTTTGCGCCGGAAGTGAGCGAACTCGTCGTCGAAGCGGTTGCCCGTCTCGACTGGCATCGGGACGATGGTCTCGTCCGTAGCGATCCGTTCGACGGCCTGCGAGACGGAGTCGACATCGCGTGGGAAGCTGACTTTCCCCTCACTCCGCTCCGATCCGGGCGGATTGAGCGCGGACTCGAAGATAGCGATCCGGTGTTCCATCCAGCCGTCGTCGAGGATGTCCGCCGCGGTAGCGTCCTCGTCGTAGAGGTCCGGGGGAAAAACGGGGAGTTGACCCCCAGCGCGAGGAGCGGCCCGGCGATCCGGATCGCATAGCGGAAGTACTCGGGGAGGTCGATGGCCTGTGGCACCTGGTAGTGTGGCTGGATCGACGTGATGAGGCTTTCGGGCATCACCGTGTCCGCCGATAGGGAGACGTGGGGTGCCTCGATACACATTCCGGCCTCGGTGGTGCCGTCCGCGTTGGCCATCGCGTGATACCGGGCGGTGTTGCTCATGTTCGTTGCGATCCGAATCTCGCTGTCCTCGACGCTGTCGGTGAGATAGTTCTGGGCCGTCTCGCCCTCCGGCGGTATCGTCCAGATGCCGTCGCTGACGAGTTCGATCCCCTCGGGTCGGGTGCAGTCGAGCGCGGCGGAGAGTCGCGCACAGATTTCTGCCTCCTCGGCGGCGAGGCCGTGGGCGTTGAGTGGCTGTGGGCTCGTCGTCATCTCGGCGTTATGGAGGCCCAGTTCCTTCTCGAAGCCGACCAGCGAGAGCAGTCGTCGTGGGACCCGTCGAAGGGTTCCGACGGCATCGTCGACACCTGCCCACGGGTCGCTGTCCGGGCGGGCAACAGCGTAGAACTCGTACTCGAAGCCGACGATGGCCTGTGAGTTGTCGAACGTTCCTGCTCTAAGCTCTTCCTTGATGACCTCCGTGTCTGTCTCGACAGCCGCCTGGAACTCCTCGGCGTCGACCGACAGCAGGTCTGCCACCTGCGCCGCGAGTTGGGCCTCCGGCATACCCTCTCTGTGACGCCGACGGTATTGAAACCCGCGGCTGCGTCACCTTCGGATCGTTTTTAACACCGACGGGCGTACCGGCTGGCGATGGAGTTCAGGGAGTTCGCCGACCACGCCGAACGGATCGAGGAGGAGCCAGCGGATCTCGAAATCGTCTCGCTGGTGACCGACCTGCTCGCGGCCGGCAACGACGACCTCCCGCTGATCGCCCGGTTCGTGCAGGGTCGCGTCTTCCCGGCGTGGGACTCGACGACGCTCGACATCGGTCCGAACTACCTCTACGAGGCAATCGCCAGAGCCGCCGGACGAAACGTCGGCGCGGACGACGTCGAGTCGACGCTAGCCGATGTCGGTGAGATCGGTGCCGTCGCGACAAGCTACGAGTTCGGCGGCCAGCGCGGCCTCGCGTCGTTCGGTGCGGGCGGCGACGAGGATGCCCTGACGGTCGGCGAGGTAGCCGACGAACTGGAGACGCTCGCAGCAGTCTCCGGCGACGGGAGTCAGGACACGAAGATAGATCTCCTCTTTGGCCTCCTGAACCGCTGTGAGCCGATCGAGGCGCGCTATCTCGCCCGGATCGTCCTCTCGGAGATGCGGATCGGCGTCGGCGAAGGGGCTGTCAGGGACGCCATCGCGTCGACGTTCGACGTGCCCGTCGAGGACGTCCAGCGCGCCCTGCAGGTCTCGAACGATTACGGTCTGGTCGCAGAGGTCGCTTGCGACGAGGGGGGCGAGGGACTCGAAGAGATCACGCTGGAACTGGGCCGCCCCGTACAGGCGATGCTCGCACAGGCCGGGTCAGTCACCGACGCGCTGGAGGAGTGGGAGGAAGCCGCCGTGGAGTGGAAGTACGATGGCGCGCGCGTCCAGTTGCATTACGACCCCAACGGAATCGAGGGCAAGCGTGATACGACGACCCGCGTCTTCTCGCGGAACATGGAGGACGTCACCGCCGCGCTTCCGGAGGTCGTCGAGTTCGCGGAGGACCGTCTCGCCGAACCGGTCATCCTCGACGGGGAGGTGGTTGCCATCGACGCGGACGGCGACCCGCTCCCGTTCCAGCAGGTGCTCCGGCGGTTCCGGCGCAAGCACGATATCGAGGCCGCACGCGAGGACGTGACGGTCCGGCCGTCCTTCTTCGACTGTCTGCACGCGGGCGGGGAGGACCTGCTCGAAGAACCGCTCTCCCGGCGTCACGACCGGGTTGCCGACCTGCTCGGCGACGGCCCGGAGCGCTCCACGCTCGAAATTACCGACGATCCCGACGAGATCGAATCAATCGATAGCGAGGCGCTGGCGGCCGGTCACGAGGGGATCATGCTCAAAGATCCGGACTCGACGTACTCGCCGGGCCGTCGCGGCAAGCACTGGCTCAAACGCAAACCGGACGTCGAGACGCTCGACCTCGTCGTTACCGGCGCGGAGTGGGGCGAGGGGCGACGGGCCACCTTCCTCGGCACGTTCCTGCTATCGGCCCGGACCGCAGGCGGCTACGAGACGCTGGGAAAAGTCGCCACGGGTATCACCGACGAGGAACTCGCGGAACTGACGGACCTGCTCGAACCGCACATGCGCGGCGAGGACGGCCAGAGCGTCGATATCGACCCCGAAGTGGTCTTCGAGGTCGGCTACGAGGAGATCCAGTCCTCGCCGACGTACTCCTCGGGCTACGCGCTCCGTTTCCCCCGGTTCGTCGGCGTCAGAGACGATATCGACGTCCACGACGCGGATAGTCTAGAACGGGTCGAACGGCTTGCAGACTGAGCCCTGACCGAACGCCGGAAGCCGAACGCTTAACGATCCAGTCGACTAGCGTCCAACTATGACTGTTACCTACGGCGACCTCACTATCGACTGGCTCGGCTACGCGACCGTTCGGATCGAACACGACGATACGGTCGTCTACCTCGATCCCGGCCGCTACGGCGTCCTGACCGGCGAATGGACGCCCGAGGGGCGGGACGTCGGCCACCCGCCGGCCCGAGAGTACGATGCGCAGGACGGCGACCTCGTCTGTATCACCCACGACCACCACTACAACTCCGACGGGATTCGCCGCGTGGCGGACGAAGACGCGACGGTCGTCGCCTACGATGCAGTGTACGCACCGGGAATCGGCCGCGACGTCGAGCGCTTGCAGGATCTGCCCTACGACGTCTTGCGCGTCGACGAACACACGGACGAGTTACTCGGCGACGTGATCGTCAGGACAGTACCGGCGTACAACAGGCCGGACGGCCCGAACGTCGACGCGAGCGGCGAGCCGATCCATCCCGAGGGGTTCGGCGTGGGCTATCACCTCACGTTCGGCGATACGACCGTCTTCTGGCCGGGGGACTCGGACGTGCTGGAGGGCCACGAGCAGCTAGATGTCGACGTCTTCTTGCCCTCTATCAGCCAGAGTTTCACGATGGACCGCCACAGCGCGGCTGATCTCGCCGAGGAACTCGACCCGGACCTCACGCTACCGATCCACTACAACACCTTCGGGGCGCTGGAGGCGGACTCGGACGCGTTTGTGGTCGATCTGGCAAAGCGGGGCCTGCCCGTCGCGCTGGACGAATCGTAAAAAGTCTATAGCATCCCCATCTCTTCCAGACGGTCCGGGAGATAGGTGTCCGTCACGAAGTCAAGACCGCGCGAGGCAAGCGCCTGCTGTTCGGACTTCTTGCCGATATCGAGCTGGATCTCGATCTGTTCTTTCCAGTACTCCGTCTGGAAGCGCGGGTCCTCCAGTTCGCTCTCCAGGGCGTTGATATCGGAGTCCGAAAGTGGGTCGGTCGGCAGGTCGTACTCGACGATGTCCTCGGGGCGGACGCCGATGAACTGCGCTTCCGGCGTCGCCAGATACTTCGAGAGGTGGGCGGACTTGATCGAGCCATACGCGACGGAGCCGTAGATCCGGTAGGACCACGGGTCGGCGTCAGTAAAGACCGTCACCGGAAGGCCGAGTTCGTCTTGCAGTCGCTTGATCAGCCGGCGGGTCGCCCGCGCTGGCTGGCCTTTGAGGTGGACGATCAGAGCGTTGTACTCCTCGTCGAAGCCGTTCTCGACGAGGCGGTCGCGCATACCACCGGTCTCGACGGCGAGGACGAAGTCGGCGTCGCAGTCGAGGAACTCGATCGTGTCGGGGTTGTTCGGGATCTGGTAGCCCCCTCGCCGACGTCTTTCTGGCAGTGGATCTTGCGCTCGCCGCGGCGGGTCTGCTCGCGGATGTGGAGCGGCCCCATGACCGTCGCGCCGGACTCCTCGGGACGCATGTGGAAGTCCTCGCGAGTGACCTCCGAGACGATCTCCAGGTCCTCGATCATCTGGTTGGACTCGTCCTGACTGGAGAACTGGGCCTCGTCGCTGTCCCAGGACTCCGAGAGGTAGTAGAGTTCACGCAGGGTCGAAGAGCGATCCTCTTCGAGTTGGTTGTTGAGGAACTCGATGGTGTAGACCGCCTTCAGCAGTTTTCTCGCACCGCGGATGCTGTTGGCAGAGCGGGTGCTCTCGCGGTCGCCGTACACCCAGACGTTAGAGTCCTCGTCGTACTCGATGTTGGTCTTGGTCCGGGTCGGCAGACTCATCGTCGGGATCTCTCCGCGGTCGAACTGGTCGTAAAACTCCGCGGCGAGGTCGATCAGTTTCTTCTGGGCTTCCGTGTTGCTGTCAGTACTCATTGGTCATTCACCGTCAGTTTCGCGTCTTCGACGCCCTCTACCGTCACGTCGAACGTGGCATCGGGATCCGTGGCATACGATAGCGTGGCTTCGTCGCCGCTTTTGATCGTCGGCGACCACTTGACGAACCACTCGCCGTCCATCTCGACGACGGTCGCGTCGTCGGGGAGGTTGCTGGGCTCGGCCGTCACGATGTCTGTCAGTTCGATCGATTCGTTCGTGTTCGAGTTGTTTTCTATTGTCAGGTTCACCGTGCTGGCGTTGCCGTTGCCCTCGACCGCTCGGTCGACGAGGACGTTGTTCATAATCCGGGCCAGCGCGTCGTCGAAGTTCGGCGCCGACTGGTCGGTGACTTCGGAGACTTTCTCGGCCATCTCGGGCAGGATATCCGCCAGGACGTCCTGTTTCTTCTTCCGTTTCTCCATCGAGCGGCGCTTGTTGAGGTAGCTCTTGAGTTCGCGGGCCGCCTCGCGGATGGCGAGTTCGATCTCGTCTTCGATCTCCGGGACGTTGGCGATGGCGTCCTTGGACTCGCTCGTGAACGGAACGTTCGTCGAGGCGACGTGGATCATGATCACGACGGGGCCGTTCGGAACGCCGTTGCCGCCCGGCTGATCGAGGTTGTAGTTCCGCCAGCCGATATTCTTGATGACGTCGGTCGTCGCACACGCGCCACGCTGATAGACCAGTGGGACGCGGTTGGCAAACCGAAGCACCTCCGCTTTCCCCTCGGCGGTCAGGTCGCCGCCGTAGGCGATGCCGGCCTCGACGATGAACGGGTCGCCACCATGGACGTCGGCGTCCCGCGTCGCCGCCGCGTAGAAGTCGGCGTTGTACTCCTTGCGGAGTCCGGCCTCGACCAGCGTATCGGTGATCGGCGAGAGGCAGTTCGTCGGCGGCGACATGATGTTCGCCGCGCGCATCGCCTCTAGTAGCTCGCTTGCCGTGTCACGGCTGTCCGCGATAGCCGAGACCTTCGGCGGGTCGTCAGGCACGGTCTGCATGCGATCCCAGACCGCCTCGACGACGTTCTCGCGCGCTGTCCCGCCGAACGTCGCCTCGCTGTGCTCTTCGAGCATGTCCGCTGAGCGGTCCATGTACCGGTTCAGTTCGTCGTAGGTCGTCCGGTCGCGGAAATCGTCGCTGTCGGCGAACTTCGAGGCCAGGCGGTCGGCGATTCCCTTGATCGTCGCGTCGTCCTTGCGCGTACTCGTCGCGTCGTCGACGATAGTGTAGAGGTCGGCTGCGCGCCGTCCAGTTCCCTCGCTTTCGTCGTCTTCGGCTCTCTCGTCCGGTAGCCGTCCGTCAGTGACGACGGTCCAGACTGCCTCGACGACGTTCTCGCGAACCGTCTCGCCGAGGGTCGTATCGTGGCCGTTGCCGACCTCGGTCGCGGCCTCGCGGACTGCGGCGACCACCGTGTGGTGGGCGATCCGCTCTTCGTCGTCGAGTTCCGCTTCGACCGCCTCTCCGAACGCCTCCGTCGCGGCCGGGCTTTTGCCGTTGGTCGCGTCCACGACTGCGTCGGCGATGCCAGCCTCGTGGGTCTGGGGTGGTGTCCACGACATCTCGCGACCGTAGTGTCGGTCGCGGAAGCCGTCGATAACGCTGTCGGCCGTCTTCTTGCCGACGCGGGTGAACTCGCTCTGGAGGAATCCGGATATGGAGTGTGAGTCCGTCGCTTGAAGCATCTTCAGCACCGTCCCGAGTTCGACGCCGTGGGGGTGGGGGCGGATCTCCTCGGTCTCGGCGGGCAGTTCGGCCTCCTCGGCGCGCTCGAACTTGAAGTGTTCTTGCGGTTCTTTTAGCTCCACGCGTGCGTGCGGGTTGACGACTGCAGTGTGCTTGATGTAGTCGTGAAGCTGTGAGCGCGCTCGCATGTTCGCCTCCATCTCGATTTCGATCCGCGTGCCGTGTGGCCGATCCCACGAGGTCGTGTCCTCGGCCCGGATCTCCGGCTCGTTGGTGTCAGTGTCGATGACGAGTTCGAAGTACTCGGCTTCCTCCGAACCCTGCGTTCGGCTGGTGATCTTCGCCGGCTTGCCGCTGGTGAGCTGGGAGTAAAGTACTGCCGCGGAGATTCCAATCCCCTGCTGACCGCGGCTCTGTTCTCGCTTGTGGAACCGGGAGCCGTACAGCAGTTTTCCGAAGACTTTCGGAAGCTGTTCTTTGGTAATACCGGGACCGTTGTCCTCGATGATGAGCGTGTAGTAGTCGCCCGATTCCTGAATCTCGACGTAGATGTCCGGGAGAATGCCGGCCTCCTCGGCGGCGTCGAGCGAGTTGTCGACCGCCTCTTTGACGGCGGTGACGAGCCCGCGGGCACCGCTGTCGAAGCCGAGCATATGCTTGTTCTTCTCGAAGAACTCGGCGATAGAGATCGCTCGCTGGCTCTCGGCCAGTTCTTCGGCGATCCCTTCGTCCTCGCCGAGCGTCGATTGAAACGAGGTCATTACGGAACGGTTAGCGGTGGGGGAAATAAAACCCATTCGTTAGCGGAGTGAAAGTGGAATCGGGTGGGATTCGTTCAGAAAGATCCGATTACACGCCAAACACCGGGCGGTAAGCAGAGCATACGCCTCCTGTTTAAACCTGCTGGCCGAGCGCGCTCGCGCGCGTACGTGAACTTTATCACCCCCGAAAGACTAGAGGAAAGTAGATTTTAATGTCCAATGAAACGGAGTACGGCGCTGGACAGATACAGGTCCTCGAAGGACTCCAGGCTGTCCAAAAGCGCCCTGCGATGTATATCGGTTCTACAGATTCTCGGGGGTTGCATCATCTCGTCTATGAGGTGGTCGACAACTCCATCGACGAGGCACTTGCGGGCCACTGTGACTCGATTACGGTGACGATCCACGACGACGAGTCGGTCTCTATCCGCGACGACGGTCGTGGGATCCCGGTCGATACTCACGAGAAGCACGACCGGCCAGCGCTGGAGGTCATCATGACCGTCCTCCACGCCGGCGGGAAGTTCGACAACAAGTCCTACCAGGTCTCCGGTGGGCTTCACGGCGTCGGCGTAAGCGTCGTGAACGCCCTCTCGAAGTGGCTCGAAGTCGAGGTACGCCGTGACGGTGCCGTCTGGAAACAGCGGTTCGACCACGGCGAACCCGAGTACGATATCAAGCGCGTACGCGATCTGGAACCCTCGGAGGAGACCGGAACGGAGATCCGTTTCTGGCCCGACGACGAGATATTCGAGACCGGGGATTTCGAGTTCTCGACCCTCGCAAATCGGCTCCGGGAACTCGCCTTCCTCAACTCCGGCGTCGAAATCTCACTGCAGGACGACCGCGACGGGGGCGAGGAATCGTTCTGTTACGAAGGCGGCATCCGCGAGTTCGTCGAGTATCTCAACGAGACGAAGACGAACCTCCACGAGGACATCATCTACTTCGAGGCCGAAGAGGACGATATCCAGGTGGAGGTCGCGATGCAGGCGACCGACGAACTACAGGGATCGATCCACGCCTTCGCGAACAACATCAACACGCGAGAGGGTGGAACCCATCTGACCGGGTTCAAGACGGCGCTGACGCGGATCGTCAACGACTACGCGAAAGAGAACAACCTGCTCAAAGACCTCGACGAGAACCTCAAAGGCGACGACATTCGCGAAGGTCTGACCGCAGTCGTCTCGATCAAACATCCCGACCCGCAGTTCGAGGGGCAGACGAAGACGAAACTCGGTAACAGCGAGGTCCGTGGGATCGTGGAGGGAACGGTGCACGACGGTCTCGGCACGTATTTCGAGGAGAACCCGGACACCGCAGAAGCCGTCGTCTCGAAGGCCGTCGAAGCGGCCAAAGCGCGGAAAGCCGCCAAGAAGGCCGAAGAGCTGACACGCCGCAAGAGCGCGCTCGAATCGACCGCGCTGCCGGGCAAACTGGCCGACTGCCAGAGCCGCGACCCCGAGGACTCCGAACTGTTCATCGTGGAGGGCGACAGCGCCGGCGGTTGCTTTACCGGTGATACTGAAGTTGCACTGGCCTCAGGACGTTCAGTCTCATTCGAGCAACTCGTCGAGGAGTACGAGAACGGCCGACGCCACTACTGCTACACAGTCGAGGACGACGGGAAAATCGGCATCGGTCGGGTCGAACACCCCCGCGTCACGAAAGAAGATGCTGAGCTTGTCGAAGTCACGCTGGACAATGGCGAGTCAATTCGATGTACCCCGGACCACGAGTTCATGCTCAGAGACGGCAGCTACTGTGAGGCTGCTGACCTCGATGCGGGTCAGTCTCTGATGCCTCTGTACCGGAAGGCGTCCGATACGGATAAAGAGAACATCACCATTGACGGCTACGAGATGGTAAAACAGCCAGTCATGCGTGACTTCTGGGAGTTCACCCACTTGCTCGCTGATCGGTTCAATCTTGAAAACGGAACCTACAGCCCGGATGAAGGAGATCATAAACATCACGTCGACTTCGATAAGCGAAACAACCGCCCTGACAACATAGAACGGCTCTCGCATGACGAACACATGGAGCTTCACCGAGAACACGCGGCGGAGACGCTTCACACGGAGGAAGTGTGGGAGAAGCTCCGAGAATTACGACAATCCGAGGAGTTCCGGGCGATGATGAGCGAGCGGATGCAACGAGATGAAACGGTTGAGATCCTACGCGAACAGGCCAAAAAACAGTGGGAAGACGACGAGTACAAGGCCTATATGATGGACGCGTGGCAAGAGTACTACGATAATAACCCTGACTATAGAGAGCGGGTCCACCAACGTCTCACAGAGGAAGCACGAGAGTACTGGTCGGACGAGCAAAACCGAAAGGAACAGTCCGACCGTGTGAAAGAGTACTTCCAGAACAACCCAGAGGCAGTAAAAAAGCGACGAAAAGAAGCACTTGAGCAGTGGGACGACGAAGAACTTCTGGAGTGGCGAAGTCAGAAGACTGAGGAGCAGTGGACCGAGGAGTTCCGAGAACAACGGATGGAAGCGTACAACGAAACCTACTACGAGAACACCATCCCGTTCATGCAGGAGATTCTCGAATCAAAAGGATCTCTCGAAAACTATGACAAGTTACGACGAGAGGAGGACGATCCGAATGTCCTGACCAAAGCGACGACTATCGAGAAGTTCTTCGAGGACGAGTCGGCGATGATAGAGGCTGTCGAATCCCATAATCACACTGTCCAATCCGTCGAACAACTTGATGTGACCGAGGATGTCTACGATATTGAAGTACCCGGAACCCATAACTTCGCTCTCGAATCGGGGGTGTTCGTGCACAACAGTGCCAAACAGGGCCGTAATCCCGAGTTTCAGGCGATCCTTCCCCTCGGTGGGAAGATTCTGAACGTCGAGAAGCACCGCCTCGACCGGATCCTCGAAAACGACGAGATCCGGAACATGATCACCGCTATCGGTGCGGGGATCGGTGACGAGTTCGACATCGAGGACGTGCGCTACGAGAAGATCATCCTCATGGTCGACGCCGACGTGGACGGCGCGCACATCCGGACGCTACTGCTAACGCTGTTCTACCGGCATCTGAAGCCGCTGCTCGAAGCCGGCTACGTCTATGCCGCACAGCCACCCCTGTACCGCATCCGGTACAACGGCAACACCTACGACGCGATGACCGAGGCCGAACGCGAGGAGATCGTCGAGGAGAAGTGTAACGGCAACCCCACGCAGGTCCAGCGGTTCAAAGGACTGGGCGAGATGAACCCGAAACAGCTCTGGCAGACGACGATGAATCCCGAAAACCGCGTCCTCAAGCAGATCAATATCGAGGACGCTGCGGCCGCGGACAAGATGTTCTCGGTCCTGATGGGCGACGCCGTCGAGCCACGCAAGGAGTTCATCAAGGAACACGCGCCGGAGGCAGAGTGGGTAGACATCTAATGGAGGTTCTAGTATGAGTTCAGACGTTCCCGATCCAGCAGACGCAGACGCCGACGCCGCTCGCGTAGAGCGCGTTCGCGTCGAAGACGAAATGGAGCAGAGCTACATCGACTACGCGATGAGCGTCATCGCGGGCCGCGCGCTGCCGGACGTCCGAGACGGGCTTAAACCCGTCCACCGGCGGATCCTCTACGCCATGAACGAGATGGGAGTCAGCAGCGGCTCCTCGCACCGCAAGTCCTCCTCAGTTATCGGAGAGACGATGGGTGATTACCACCCCCACGGTGATCAGGCGATCTACGACACGCTGGTCCGGATGGCACAGGACTTCTCGATGCGACATCCGCTTATCGACGGTCAGGGTAACTTCGGCTCGATGGACGGTGACCCGGCCGCAGCCATGCGGTATACAGAGGCGCGGATGGACTCGCTTGCCGAGGAGTTACTCGAAGACATCGACAAAGACACTGTCGACTTCAAGCCCAACTACGACGACCGGCTAACCGAACCGGAGGTTCTGCCCTCCGCGTTCCCGAACCTGCTCGTCAACGGCTCTTCGGGGATCGCAGTCGGGATGAGTACGAACATCCCGCCGCACAACCTCGGGGAGGTCATCGACGCGACGGTCGAACTGATCGACAATCCCGACGTCGGAGTCGACGGGCTAATGGAACACATCAAGGCCCCGGACTTCCCGACCGGCGCGAACATCGTCGGCCGCGACGCGATCTATTCGGCGTACTCTACCGGCCGCGGGCGACTTCGCGTGCGTGCCGAGATGGAAGTCGAGGAGACCGACACGGGCCGCGACCGGATCGTTGTCACCGAGATCCCGTTCCAGGAGAACAAGGCGCGAATGGTCGAGCGGATCGCCGAGGACATCAACGAAGGAAAGATCGAGGGTGTCAGCGACCTGCGTGACGAGTCCGATCGGAACGGCGTCCGCGTCGTCATCGAGTGCAAGCGCGGCGCGAACGTCGACCTCGTCAAGAATCAGCTACTCGAAAGCCACCTCGAACGGACCTTCGGCGTTATCAACCTCGCGCTGGTCGACGGCCAGCCACGAGTCCTGACGCTCAAGGAAACGCTCGAACACTACGTCGACCACCGCAAGGAGGTCGTCAGACGCCGTAGCGAGTACGACCTGGCCGAGGCGGAGGACCGTGCACACATCCTCGAAGGCCGACTCCACGCGCTCGAACACGTCGAGGACGTCGTCGAAACGATCCAGAACTCCGAGGACCGCGACACGGCGAAAGCCCAACTACGCGAACAGTACGAGTTCTCCGAGGAGCAGGCAAACCACGTCGTCCGGATGCAACTCGGTAGCCTGACCTCGCTCGAAGCCGAGGAGATCAAGCGGGAACACGAGTCCGTCCAGGAGACCATCGAGCGACTGGAGACGATCCTCGAGGACGAAAGCGAACTGCTGGAGGTTATCAAGACCGAACTGCGAGAGATCAAAGACGAGTATGCGAACGACCGGCGGACGAGCATCGTCGAGGACGTCGGGACGGTCACCCACGAGGACCTCATCGCCGAGGAGGACGTCTTCGTCGTTATCACCGAAGACGACTACGTCAAGCGGATGCCCGCCGCCAACTTCGATCCCCAGGGTCGCGGCGGCAAGGGGATCATCGGCGCGGACGTCAAAGACGAGGACCGGGTGTCGAAGGTGTTCCGCGCGAGCACCCACGACTACCTACTCTGTTTCACCAACCACGGACAGGTCTATCAGCTAAAGGCCTACGAGATCCCCGAGATGGGCCGGACTGCCCGCGGGAAGTCCGCGATCAACCTCATCGACCTCGACGACGAGGAGGAGATCACCGCCGTCGTGGCGACGGACGACTTCGAGTCCGACGAGTGCGTGACACTCTGTACTCGGGACGGCTACGTGAAACGGACCGCGGCCACGGAGTTCGAGAACGTCCTCTCGACGGGGATCATCGCGGCGAACCTGGAAGACGGCGACGAACTCGTCGACGTCGCAGTGACGGATGGCTCCAAGGATATCGTCCTGGCGACCGAGGGCGGGATGACCATCCGCTTCGACGTCAACGACGTCCGGAAGATGGGTCGGAACACCCGCGGTGTCGGCGGTATCAAGCTACAGGAGGACGACGCCGTTGCCGGCCTCGTCGCCACCGACGAGGACGACGAGAACGCGCTGTTGACCGTCACCCGAAACGGCTACGGGAAGCGGACCCAGCTATCGGAGTATCGTACCCAGTCACGGTACGGCAAGGGGCTTATCGACATCAAGACCGGCGAGCGTAACGGGCCGGTGACGACTGTCAAGTCCGTCAGTCCGGACGACCATCTCGTCCTGATGAGCGAACGCGGCCAGATCATGCGGATCCCTGCCGCGGACATCTCCGAAGTCGGCCGGAACACGATGGGCGTGACGGTGATGGAAGTCGATGATGACGACGCCGTCGCGAGCGTGGACGTGCTCCCATCCAGCGACGGCGAGTAAACCAGTAGATCCGTTTGCCGAGCGCACTCGTCGCCAACTCGGTGGCGAGGTCTGCGGTCTCGTTCTGTTCGTCCAGTATCGGATTGACCTCGACTACTTCGATAGAGCGAAGCGTGGACCCGTCATCGTCCCGCGCCGCGACCTGCTCCATGGCGGCGTGTGCTTCCCGATACGTGACGCCCCCGCGGACTGGCGTTCCGACGCCCGGTGCAATCTGGGGATCTAGCCAGTCCATATCGAGGCTGACGTGGAACCCATCGACCCCGTCTGTCGCGATATCCAGCGCTTCCTGCACGACGTCCGTGAGTCCGCGGGTGTCGATATCGGACATGGTGAACACGGTGATATCGCTCTCACGGAGGTGCTCGCGTTCGTTCTCGTCGAGGGTTCTGACGCCGACGAGTGCGACGTTTTCCTCGCTGAGTCCCTCCGTTCTGGCCCACTCCATCGATTCGAACTCGCCGTGGCCCAGCAATGCGGCGAGGGGCATACCGTGAACGTTCCCTGATGGTGTGGTGCTGGGCGTGTTGAAATCGCCGTGTGCGTCGAACCAGACTGCGCCAAGCGCCGAGTCACGCGCGGCACCGTTGACCGTGCCGATTGCGACGGAGTGATCGCCGCCCAGAAGAAGCGGTATCTCGCCGTCGTCGACAGCGTCGCCTACTTCGGCGCTGACGCGCTCACAGACCTCCCGCGTCTCGTCGAGATGGCGCGCGTTCGGGTCGGTGGTTCGCTCGTCCTCGGCGGCCGTTCGGGCCACGAAGAGGTCGCCAACGTCGGTCGTCTGTCGATTGGAGGCGTCGAGTTGGTCAACTGCCCGGCGTATCTGATCGCCGACGGCCCCATGTCGACACCACGCCTGTTGGTTCCGTAGTCCGTCGGTGCGCCGATAATCCGAACGGTGCGTTTCATACACGGTTTTACACAAACCGGCGATTTAGTAGTACTGTCGTGAAAAGACCCGTCTAGCGATGGTTGCCCTGACGGTAGATATACAAGTTAGCCACGTCTAATTACTGCAACGATGATGCTCAGCGACGTCATGGAGGATTATCTGAAGGTGATCTACCACCTCCAGCAAGAGCGAGACGGCCGGATCAAGACCTCGGAGATTGCTGAGTATCTCGACGTTACGTCCCCGACTGTCACCAGTATGATCGACAAACTGAGCGAACGGGGTCTCGTCGAGCGCGAGAAGTACAAGGGTGTCGAACTGAGCGAGGAGGGCGAGCGGGTGGCACTGGAAGTCGTCCGCCACCACCGCTTGCTCGAAGCGTATCTGACCGACGAACTGGATTACGACTGGAGCGAGGTCCACGAGGAAGCCGACCGCCTCGAACACCACATCAGCGAGAAGTTCGAAGAGCGCGTCGTCGAGGCACTCGGGGACCCGGAGGTCGACCCACACGGCGACCCGATTCCCAACGCCGAACTCGAACCCCCGTCGAGCGCGACGGGCGTGGGCTAATCGAGTTCGAGGAGGGTGACAGCGTGGTCGTCGACCGGATCAGCGACCGTGACCCCTCGGTTCTGCAGTATCTGTCGGAACACGACATCGATCCCGGCGTGGAACTAACGATCGATGAGATCGCACCGTTCGGAATGGTGACCGTACAGGTGGGCGGAGGGACAGTCTCGCTCCCCGAACGGATCGCGGCGAACGTCGAAGTCGACCGGACATCGACTGCACGATTGACGAACTAGCCGCAACCGGGACGCTATTCGGAAAGTACAACGTCTGTTTGACGTGCATCCTAGATGGATTATTTTTTTGAATTGACGCTACTATATTCAGAAATGATAACGGTGCTATTCGCCGCATTTAAGAGGATCTGTTCCGAATAATTGGCTATGTCATCGATTGAACTGACTCCCAGCCAGAAGACCATCCTTACTGCCCTGGTCAACCTTCACGGGGAGACCGAAGACGCAGTCAAAGGAGAAGATATCGCGGACGAGGTCGACCGCAACCCGGGGACGATCCGTAACCAGATGCAGAGTCTGAAAGCACTCCAACTCGTCGAGGGTGTACCCGGACCGAAAGGCGGCTACAAGCCGACGGCTACCGCGTTCGAGGCGCTCGACATCCAGCGAATGGACGAACCGGCCTCCGTACCCCTCGCACACGAGGGCGAACCGGTCGAAGAAGCAAACATTAGCGAGATCAACCTCAGCAGCGTCCATCACCCCGAACTCTGTCGCGCCGAGATCCACCTCCAGGGCTCGTCGCGGGACATCCACGAGGGTGACGACGTCACCGTCGGTCCGACGCCGCTCTCGAAACTGCTCATCGAAGGAACAGTTGACGGGAAAGACGACACCAACAATATCCTCATCCTCCAGCTGAACGAGATGGTCGCTCCGGCCGAAGAGCCCGAGCACAGCGCTTTCTTCTCTCTTTGCGTTTCGAGTTTCCGGACAGCCTATGGTACATTGTCACTACCCAAACTGTGATGCAAAGGGTTTGTATCCAAGGGTTGCTGAGTAGCATCCATGACGGACACGGTCGTTGTACTCGGTGCCGGCTATGCGGGCGCTGGCGCAGTACAACAACTCGAAAAAGAGCTGAGTGGCACTGCCGATATTGTCTGGATCTCGGACACCGATTATCATCTCGTTCTACACGAATCCCATCGCTGTATCCGCAACCCAGCAGTTCAGGAGAGCATCAAGATCCCTGTCGACGAGATCAAATCTCCAGGAACGGAGTTTATTCAGGAAGAAGTCACGGGCCTCGACGTCGACGACCGAGAGATCGAACTCTCCGACGGGGAGACGGTCGATTACGACTACGCGCTCGTTGCACTGGGAAGCCAGACTGCGTACTACGGCATTCCCGGCCTCGAAGAGCACTCCCTGACGCTCAAGAGTCTCGACGACGCGCTGGAGATCCACGAGCAGGTTACGGCCGCCGCCAAGGATGCGACCCGAAACGATCCCGCCCACGTCGTCGTCGGCGGTGCCGGACTCTCGGGCATCCAGATCGCCGGTGAGGTCGCGGAGTTCCGCGACATCCACAACGCGCCGATCGAGATCACGCTCGTCGAAGCCCTCGAAGATATCTTCCCGTCGGGATCGGACGCCATCCAGCAGGCACTCCGGGAGGAACTCGAAGAGGCCGGAGTCGAAATTATGACGGACGACCCGATCACGGAAGCCAACGAGGCGACGATCCATTTCGACGAGGGCGAACCGATCGACTACGATGTCTTCGTCTGGACCGGCGGTATCACCGGGCGCGACGCACTCGACAATGCGGAGGTCGAGAAAGAGCACAATCGTGTCAACGCCGAGTCGACGTTCGAGACGAGCGACGACCGCGTCTTTGCGATCGGTGACAGCGCGATCATCGAACAGGGCAACCAGCCCGCGCCGCCGACGGCTCAGGCGGCCTGGCAGGCAGCGGAAGTCGCCGGTGAGAACCTCGCCCGAGCGGTCAATAATCGGCCTCTAAAGACCTGGACACACCACGACAAAGGAACGGTCATCTCGGTCGGCGAGGACGCCGTTGCAAGCGACGTCATGTACATGCCCATCGAGACATTTGGCTCGGTGCCCGCACAGACGCTCAAGAAGTTCATCGCCGCCCGCTGGATCGCGGATCTGACCTCCTGGTCCCGCGCCAGAGAGGCCTGGAGCGACCTATAGCGACAGTCCGGCGTGCCAGCGGTCGACATCCTGCTCAGCCTTGATCCGGTCCATCCTCGCCAGCAGTTTAACCGCCAGCGACGCCGTTTCCGCGGCTCTGCCTCCCCCTCAGTCCTGAACTCACCGGTCTCCCGGTTGGCGTAGACGGTACAGACCGCACCTGCTCTCAGCCCGTAGACGTTCGCCAGCGTCAGGATCGCACTGGCCTCCATCTCGATGTTGGCGACGTTGGCCTCGCGTAGATCGTCGATCAGTTGAGTGCTTCCGGCGGCCTCGAAGCCGTCGAAGCCGGGTCGTCCCTGCCCGGCGTAGAAACTGTCGGCGCTCATCGTCACGCCGGTATGATACGTGTGTCCGAGCCGTTCAGCGGCGGCGATCAGCGCAGAAACGACCTCGTGGTCCGCGGCCGCGGGGTAGTCCTCCCGGACGTACTCGTCGCTGGTCCCTTCCTGTCTGACTGCGCCCGTCGTGATGATCAGGTCGCCGACCGACATCTCCGGCTGGAGCGCGCCACAGGAGCCGACCCGGATGAACGTCTCGACGCCGGTCCTGGCCAGTTCCTCGACCGCGATGGCCGTCGATGGGGAGCCGATTCCCGTCGAGGTGACGCTGATCGACGCTCCCTCGTACTGTCCCGTCGAGGTGACGTACTCGCGGTGGCGGCCGACCTCCTCGCTGTCGTCCCAGAAGCCGGTGATCGTCGGGACGCGCTCGGGGTTGCCCGGCAGCAAGACCGCGTCGGCGACGTCGTCCGGCCCGACTTCGAGGTGGTACTGCTGTTCGTCGTTCGGATCCTCGCTGTCGCCGGGGACGCCGACATCCCCGGTCGCGCTGTCGTCTGTCTCGTCGCTCATAAACCGACGTTTCTTGCCAGCCAGTAAATAGCCCGGTGTCGAACGCTACTCCAGCATTCCGCGGTGGATCGTGTTCGGGATCAGTTCCCCGAGGGTATACTCCGAGACGGTATCGCCCTCGTCGCACAGGATTTCGAGGTCCTCCGGGCAGAACTCGGCGAGGCTTTGCCGGCACATCCCACACGGAGTCACGCCGTCTTCCTCGCTCGAACTGACGGCTATCCGGTCGAACTCCCGGTAGCCCTCCCGGACCGCTTCGGACAGCGCGAGTTCCTCGGCGTGAACGCTGTTCGAGTAGTTCGCGTTCTCGATGTTACAGCCAGTAAAGAGCGTGCCGTCGCTCGTTTCGAGCGCTGCGCCAACCGCATACTCGGAGTAGGGTGCGTACGACGCCTCACGCGCTTCGCGGGCGAGTTCGATCAGGTCGTCCATGGCGCGGAGTAGACGGAGTAGTCACAAGTAGCCTGCGGCAGAGAGTAAGGGACGTCCAGTTCGGCGGTCTACTCGCTCGCTGCGATGCACTCCTCGACGACGCCCCGCGTCGTCTCGACCAGAGCATCGATATCGTCGCTCTCGGCATAAAACCGGATGTACTCCTCCGTGCCGCTGGGACGGACGAGCACCCACGACGCGTCCGGCAACTCTATGCGGACACCGTACTCGGTCGAGACGTCGCCCTCGGGGAACTGTTCGGGGAGTTCCCGTTCGATTCGCTCCATCGCCTGTGATTTGACCCCGTCGGGACAGGGAACGCTGACCTTCCGGTAGGGACGTTCGGTGATCGGTTCGATAAGCGTCGCCACGTCGCCGGCCTCCGCGACGAGGCCGGAGAGCACGGCGGCACTGGCGACGCCGTCGATCCAGCCGCCAAGTGCCGTGTGGACGTGTTTCCAGGGCTCTGCAGCAAAGACGACCTCGGTCTCGTCGGTTCCGGCGTCGCGCTCGCGGGCGATGCCCTCGTGCAGTGCACCGAGTCGAACCCGTTCGGTCCGACCGCCCTGATCGCGGGCCGCCTCGTCGATTCGGGCGGAGGCGTTCGGCGTCGTGACGACGACAGGATCCTCGTTCATGCTCGCTTTGACGTAGTGACGCGCCAGGACGGCGAGTATAGTATCCTCGTGGACGACATCACCGTCCGGCCCGACGATCACGATTCGGTCGCCGTCGCCGTCGTGGCCGATACCGAGGTCGAAGTCGCCGTCGCGGACGAATCTACGCAGATCGCCGAGCGTCTCGGGGTCGGCTTGCTCTCGCGGCCGGGGAAGGTCCCGTCTACGTTCGCGTTCAGGGTGACGACGTGGGCACCGAGCGCGCGGAGCACTTGCGGCGTCGCGACGCTCGCCACGCCGTTCCCACAATCGACGACGACTGAGACGCCAGAGAGCGGTTCCTCGGCCCCTCCCAGCGTCTCGGCGGCGTACTCGGTGATCCGGTCGCGGTAGGTCGCCAGTTCGTCGGCGGTTCGCGTCGTCCCGAACTCGGTCCACTCGGTCGGTTCACTGGTGTCGGTGACGAGTCGCTCGATCCGTCCCTCCGCGGCGCTGTCGAACTCCTCGCCGTCGGTAAAGAGTTTGATACCGTTGTCTGTCGGCGGGTTGTGGCTTGCGGTGATCATGACGCCGTAGCGCCCCTGCGAACAGTAGGCAAGTCCCGGCGTCGGCAGTTCGCCCACCCGGAGCACATCGACGCCACCGCTGGTCAGGCCAGCCTCGACGGCGGCAGCGAGGGATTGGCTGGTCTCGCGGCCGTCCCAACCGAGGGTCACTACCGGCGGTGTTCCGGTCTCGCTCTCTCGAATATACCTGCCGACCGCCTGCCCGACCGAAAGTGCGAGTTTCGGCGTGACCCGGTCGCGAGCTGGTCCTCGTATCCCTGCCGTCCCGAACAGATCCATGTGTACACGTCCGGACCGGGTCTACCTAAACACCGGCGGAACGACACGAGGACGGATCGAACGGCGAGGTTTAAAACCGACTGGCCGGTATGGCGTAGTATGACCGTGGTTGCCGTTCCCGCGACGCTGCCTCGCCCTGAACTCGTGCTGAAAGATCTCCCCGATACGTCGCCGTTGTCGGCCGACGAGGCCGCCGACCTCTACGCGGCGATGTTCAAAGACGTCGTGCGCGCTATCGACGCGAGTGGGGGCGAAGCACTCGTCAACTACCGCGCGGCGGCGGACCTGCCGGATCGGTACGACGCCGGCCCCGAGGCCGAACTTCGCGCGCTCGCCGCCGAGGCAGTCGAGGATATCGGCGAGATCCGCTTCGAGGTGCAGGTCGGGTCGAACCGGGCCGCACGCGTCGGGAACACCATCACTCACCTCCTCGACGAGGAGGGCGTCCGCTCCGCGGCGATCGCCGATCCGGCCGCGCCGCTGCTCGGTCGGGCACATATCGACAGCGCGGCGATGAAACTCCGAACCAACGAACTCGTGCTCGGTCCGGCGTCGAGCGGTCGAGTCTACTTCGCCGGCTTCACCGAACCGGTCGATTTCGAGGACGTCTACCGCACGCCAGCCCTCGAAACGTTCTCGACGCGCGGTAGCGATGCCGGTCACGATATCGAGTTCATCGAGTCGCTCCCGCTGCTCGAAGACGGCGACGACCTCCTGACGCTCTGGTCGCGGATCCGTTCGCGCGTCACGGCCCAGCGCGTCGTCCCGAAGTACACGACGGAACATCTCGACGAACTTGGACTCTACGTCACTGAGAAGGATGGAGACGCAGTACTGACTCGCGAGTGAGTATCGGTGGAATCCGTTAGGTCTTAACCGCCCGCCCGTATACTGGTAGTTGTGGTGGGGTGGCAGAGCGGCCTATTGCGCCTGCCTTGAGAGCAGGTATCCTCACGGATTCCTGGGTTCAAATCCCAGCCCCACCGCTTCTGCGAGGAACAGTGGTGACGAGCGAAGCATCCGTGCTGGGATTTGAACTACGCAAACGCTCGCTGACGCTCACGTTTGCCATCGAGTTCAAATCCCGAAATAACGTCGTCGTTCGACGTCCGGTCTTAACAGCCTTCTCCCCTCTGTGAGGTCGTCACCGAGTAGTGTCGTAGGCCCCTTGCTCGGTGACCGGCGTTGCTCGTTCGCGGACCTGCTCGTACTGCTCGGTCGCCCACTCGACGGCGGCGTCGGACTCGTTGATAATCAGGCCATTGATACCCTGGTCGGTGTAGACGACGAGGCCCGCGTGAGAGTCGTCGCCGATCCAGAGGCCGTATTCGTACGGAATCGGTCCGTGGAAGACCCGTAGCGACTCCCGCTGGGCAGCCGGCCGGTTGTCGGGCGGGTACAGCGTCGTGAGTTGCTCGTAGATATCCTCGGTCATCACCAGTTCGACGGTCGTGTCGGTCTCCGCCGCCTGCTCGGGGACCGTATCGGCGTAGCCTGACACTGCCCGGGGGCAAAGCCCTGATCCGATCGGCGTCGCCGATGCGCGTGATGAACTGCTGGACGACCGCATCCGGCACCGGGTCCGTTGCCTCGTGTGCGACGGCACCGTTCAGCATGGCTGGCGCGATGCTCTCGGCGTCCGAGAGCGGAGCGAGGATGTCTCCGACCGCCTGCACACCGTCCAGTGACCCGAGAAATCGGCCATAGCTATCGTGGGCATAGTGACCGACGGTGGTGGCACGCCATTTACCCTCCTCGTAGGCGACGAGGCCTGCCCCCTCGAGTTCGCGGACGATGTCGTCGAGCGTGGATCGTGGGGTATCGAGACGGTCGGCTAGTTCTCCTTTCGGTCCCGGTGCTTCGACGATGGCATCTAGACAGTCCCAGCGTCGGTGGATGATCCCGGCGATTTCGTGTATCCCTAACATGTTTTTCAGTACTGCACCCTGTGTGCTACCGAGAGTTTCGCACCCCTGGTCGTCGTTGGTAGCCCTGTGACGGGTTCGGTAGCTACCGACTAAGTGGGCTATTACGTATGGTGCCTAATATAAGATTGGTCCCCGACAAACGCTCGGCCCTCTGAATGAAGCAGGTCCGTAGTGCCCATGGTTACTTGTCATATCAGGCCAAACTCTCCGATGATGGAGACGACGGCAGATCCGGGAGCGTCCGTCCTGGTCGTCGACGACGAGCAACGGTTGGCTGACCTCTACGCGTCCCATCTTCAGACGACGTACCGAGTAGAGACAGCCTACAGCGGTGCCGAAGCGCTCGAACTGATCGACGACGAGTTCGACGTCGTACTTCTCGACCGACGGATGCCGGAACTACCGGGCGATCAACTCCTCGACCGGATCAGAGCCGAGGGGTACAGCGGGAGAGTCGTGATGGTTACCGCCGCCGACCCCGATTTCGACATCGTCGACATGCCCTTCGACGAGTACGTCATCAAGCCCGTAACTGGGGAGGAGATCCGTGACGTGGTCGAGGCCCAACTGTTGTTGGACTCCTACGAGATGCGTCTCAACGAGTACTTCCGACTCAAATCGAAGCTACGAACGCTCGAAGGCTCGAAGCCCCGATTCGAGCTGAAGACGACGACCGCTACGAGGAACTGACCGTGCTCGCAACGTCGATCAAGGAGGATCTCGAAGATATGCTGGCCGAACACGACGAACTCGGGTTCGCGGATGGCGAGTTCCTCGACGGCTGAGACCGCCGTTCTACCGGATCACAGATGCGGGAGTATCGTTCGAGAGCCAGCTACAGCATCTGCAGTTGCGAATCCACCCGTCAGAGTTCACCAGTCCGTATCCAGATCAAGCGCCCGCGACAGAAGCCGGTCGTCGTATCTGGCGGCCGTCTGCTCGGGACGCGTCTCATCGATGCGGCGGACCGTCTCGACGGTGTTTGCGAAGTTCTTGAACGTCGCCTCGTCGACCATCTGCCCGTCCACGGAGACCGCGCCGGTGCCGGTCGATTTGGCCTCCTCGAACGCCTCGATGCGCCCGACGTCGCGCCGTAGTTCCGACTCCCGCGGCATGTGAATCCGGTTCGCCTGTGCGGTCTGATTGGGATGCAACGACCAGCTCCCGTCGAGCCCGACCGTCGCCTCGCGCTCGACCTGCTCGGCGTAGGCGTCGCCGTTATAAAACTGGACGCCGGCGCGCTCGCGGTACAGTTGGTCGAAGGGGCCGCCGATCGCCAGCAGGCCGCCCGCGCTGGCCTCGTTCGAGAGCCGTTCGAGCAGGCCGGGCCAGGCCGGCCGTCCCTCGTCCAGTTCGCGCCCGCCGAGTTCAGCCGTGTAATCGACGGGCCCGAAGACGAGCGCGGCGAGGCGGCCCTCGCCCAGCCGTGCGATGCGGTTGAGATCCGACACTGCTCGCGCCGTCTCGACGATGATGGCGAGTTCGATCGATCCGGCCTCGTAGCCGTACGACGTTTCGTACTCCTCGATCGCCGACGCCGCAGCGCGGACGTCCTCGACGCGGCCCACCTTCGGGACGACGACGCCGTCCATCCGGTCGCCGACCGAGCGGACGAGTGTCTCGATCTCCTGGCGACCCCGCTCGCGGGCCGTCTCGCTGTCGTAGCCCCACTGCACGCGGGGCCAGAGTTCGCCGGGGAAGGCGTCGCCGTGCTCTCCGAGTAGCTCGATAGTGTTTTCCAGTGCGGCGTCTTTCATCTCCGGTGCCGTGCCGTCCTCGATGTCCGGAACGAGCCAGTCGGGTAGCTGGAACCCCTCGGCGGTGAGTCCCGAGCGGAGGTACTTCGCCGAGTCCTCGCGGGGGACGGCGGCCGGTGCGGTCTGGAACGTGCGACAGAGTCGTGTCATCGGTGGGTTCTGGTTTCGATTAGTGCGGTTCGACGGCCGGAGTAGACCGGCTCGTCGTGCTGATTGAACGCGAGATGCTCGAAGGTGACCTGTCCGGCGCGGCCGGGATCGGTGTTCTCTGGAATCGCTACGGTCGGCGTCGCCGCCGTGTCGAGGACGCGAGTGAAGCCGTAGATGGTGTCCCCTGCGGTGACGAAGTCGTGGAACCGCTCGTCCTCGCACCGGAGCTCGCGGTAGGTCCGCTCGTCCGAGCGGGCGTGCCCGAGCGCTATCGAGCGTGTCACGTCGCCGTAGGTAACCGGCTCGCCGGAGGGAGAATCGGCCATCGCCGAAGCGTCGTGGTGCTGTTTTGCGGTGTTGAGCGTCGCAAGCGGGAGACCAGCGACGAGCAGGTCGTCCTGGGTTCGGCCGCGCTCGTGGCGATAGGCCACCGTAGCGTCGCGGCCGGCGACCTCGCCCAGCGCCGCGCGGAAGTCCTCGAAGTACGGCCCGTCGGGCGCGATCAGTTCCTCTGGTAGGTCCGGCGTATTGCGCTCGGTCTCTCCCTGCGAGTCGGCCTCCTCGCCGTCGGTCTCGACCGGCTCACGGCGGGGCACCATGTTCGTCCGGCGGTACGACAGCAGGGGCTCCTCGGTCGTCGCGTCGTAGCCGTGAGTCTCCCAGGTCACGATGCCGTAGGCGGGTCGGGAGCTAGAGGCCGTCGTTTCGAGCACCTCTGACTCCACGCGGAGTTCGGTGCCCGGGTAGACGGCGTCGGTGTGATACTGTACGTCGGTTCGGCCCAGGAAGTAGCCCCCTCCTCGCTGAGGTCTTCGACGGTCGGGCCCATCACGGCCGCAAGCAGGTAGTCGGGGTGGATCGGCGGCTCCTCGTAGCCCAGTGCGGCAGCGGCGTCCGAGCGCCAGTAGGCTGGATCGTGGTTCAGCGTCTGGCTCATCCAGCGGTCGTTACCGGCACGCGTGAGCCTGAGTCCGGGCGCGTGAGCGATCGAGTCGCCCTCCGCGAACCCCTCGAAGTACGTGCCTTTCTCGAGCGTCTCGGCGCGCTCCAGGGCGCTCTGAAACGTCTCGGTGTCGGTCCAGTCGGTCGGTTCTGTGGTATCCGTCATCGTCTGTGGTTGAGTGTCGGTCGCATCAGTCGGTCGTCGGTGCCCCGACGGGGTCCTCCCGCCGTCGCCGCGCCAGTGTCCGCCGCATCTCGTTGGTCACGATCATGTACCCCTCGTCGAACCCCATGCCGGGCTTTGCTGCACCTGCGCGGCGTCGGTAGCGAGCGCGACGTGTGCGCACGCTCTGGCGGATATCTCCGTCTCGTTGCAGCTCCCACCGAGGTACGCACGGGTGTCGGTGTCGCGGCAGTACTCCACTGCTCTGGCGCTGTGCTGGATCCCGCCGAGATCCGGCGTCTTGATCTGAACGACGTCCGCCGCGCCAGCGTCGACGAACGCGCGGACGTCCCCGGCGGTGTTACACCACTCGTCGGCGACGATGTCGACGTCGACGCCAGCCTCGGCCAGCCCGTCGCGAAGCGTCGCCATCGCCCGGATCTGTTCGGCACGGCTGCCGGCGTCCATCGGTCCCTCGATCTGGAGCGGGTACGGGTCAGCAGCGGCCTGTAACTCGCTGAAGTACTCGGCGAGTTCGGCCCGGTCGTACGGGGGCCGAAGACCTCGCCGATGATGCCGTAGACGTCGACGTGGAAGCGCGGATCGTACCCCGCCGGGCCGAGGTCGTCGACGCGGTCGGCGAGCCACGCGAGGTACTCCCGGAGCCGTTTGCCGTCCGGGCCGAGCTTTTCGACGCTGTTGAACAGTCCGTGCGGGAGCACCGGAACGCCCTTGAGCAGCATCTTCTCGGCGTTGGCTCGCCGGTCGTCGCCGGACTGCCCGAACACGGGCACAGGCTCGGTCGCCGGCGTGGTCCCGAGCGCCTCCGCGAGGACGTCCGTCGGGGTGGTTCGCCGGGCGGTCGCGGCGGCATCGAGCAGCGCCTGCGAGACGCCGTACCTGACCGCGGTGTGGAGCGCGCCGCCGTCGCCATGGACCGCCGGCAGTGCCTCGATCACTGCGACGTTGTCCGCGAACGCGTCCGGATCCCGGCGGACGAGTTCGTCCGCGACAGACCCCCTAACGACATCACGGTACGTCTCCGCCCGGAAGAGTGGATCGCGCCCCCGGCACCGGAGTACTGGACCGCGGCGCAGTCCCCGACGGCGACCGAGCCGTCGCTTAGCTCCAGTTCGACCGTCAGCGCCTCGCCGGCCTGCCGGATGCTGTCGAACCCCGGCGTAACAGGTTCGCCGCGGTAGCCGAAACCGTCCTGCTCCGCGCCGCGTTTGATCGCCCGCTGGTCGTCGAAAAAGAACCCCGACACGGTGGGGACGGCGCGAACGCGTTCGATCCGCATCTCAGTCACCCCCGTGGGACGGCCGATCAGCCGACCGTCGCTGATCGCATCGACGTCGTCGGCGACCATCCGGAACGACTGGTCGCGCCCTTCCGTTTCCGCCCGGGCGTCGAGCCGGTTGTGATGGATCTCCTGATCTCCTCGCCGACCGCCAGTTCGCCGAACTCGAAGATCCGGACGCGGCCGTCGTCGTCTCGCGCCGGCAGAACCGCCCCCTGCGCGCTGTCGCTCGGCGCGAACGGGACGTCGAGTTCGCCGGAGTCGAAGGCATTGATCGTCCCCTGGGCAACATCGCCGTCGCCCGCGGCCTCAACGGCGTCGATCAGTTCGCGGGTCGCACGCTCGATCAACTCGCGCTCGCGCTCGACGCCGTCGAGCCGGACGTCCTGCTCGATCATCATGTCGATCAGCTGTCGCGTGGTGCGGAGTCCGGCGGCATTCGCCTCCTTTGTCGGGACGCCCTGGAACTCCTGTGGTGACTTGGTGATGACCTTGTCGGGCTGTGCAACGGCGGCCGTTGCGCCGCCGAGCCCGATGACGCCGTTCGCCCGGGCCTCGTCCGGCGGGAACCCGCCCATCCATTCGTGGAACACCGTCGTCACCGTCACCTCGTCGGGCAGGTACTCCTCGCCGAGCGAGCGGAGCGACCGGAGCGCCGCGACGTCTTGAACGAGGTTGCCGACCTGTCCGTAGCCGAGCGTGAGCGAGCGGACGCCCTGCGTCGCAGCGAGTTTGCCCTCCAGCAGCATCACCGCGATGGCGATAGAGGGCGGAACGAGCGTCCCGGTCAGCGGACCGAACGGCTCGCGATTGATGCGGACGCCGCGCTCGGTGTACGCCCCGGCCAGCCGATCGACGAACTGCCAGTGCTCGATCGTCTCGGCGAGATCGTGTTCTTTGGTGTAGGGGATATTGTAGGAGATCGGACCGCCCTCGAAGCTCTGGAAGCCGCCCGCGAACGTGATGGCGGCGAGCAGTCGGGCGTCCGGCGTCCCGTGGCGCACCTCGACCGGCGCGTCGGTCGCGAGGATCAGTTCTCGACAGCCCTCGACGCCGTGGTTTACCGCGGGGAAGCCGTTGAGCGTGGCCTCGCCTGTCTCCCGTGCGTCGCTGAGACCGTCTTCGGCCTTCCCGTACTCGTTGTCGCGGGTGTACGAATCGATCGTCGTCGGCAGCAGGTCCGCGCTCCCGGCCGATCGGAGATGCTCCAGGAGGTCGATCTGGTCGTCCAGCAACGGCACGCCGGCACGGGGCTGTAACAGCGGCCTGTCGGCCGACTCGAGTACCGTCGCGAACTGCTTCTCTCGCGGGAGCGACTCGTGGAACTCGATGGCTTCCTCGAACGCCGCGGCAGCGCCGGTCGGCCAGTTCTCCCGGACGCGCTCGTCGATGCGTTGCAACTCGTCGGATGGCATGCATTCGTCCCGTAGCATCCGTATTAGCCTCTGATCGGGGGTTCTCCGGCTCTGTGGCTGCGATCTGGAGATCGCGCCGGAGCGCGGCGATAGCCTCCTCCGGATCCGTCTCCGAATCGAAGACCCGGTTGAACCCGAGCTCCCGGAACTCCCGTCGGGTCTGCTCGAAGTCGTCCTGCCCGACGGCGAGATTGCCGCCGATGTAGGTGACGACGTCGAGGTCAGCCGCGGCGATCCGTTCGTGGAAGCCCTGACAGTCCTGACTGGCGTGACCGTACATCGACGAGACCAGTACCGCGCTGGCGTCCTCGCGGCTCGCTGCTTCAACGAACTCAGCCTGAGAGGTCTGGACGCCGAGGTTGACGACGTCGAACCCTGCCGCTTGCAAAGCCTGCTCGAGGATCGTGATGCCGACGACGTGTGCGTCGGACCCGATCACGCCGAGGATGACTGTCTTTTGCATGTCGGTATCGAAGTCGTTGACCGAGGCGGACTTAAACTTAATGATTTTTCATGATGTTACTCTCGAAGGATCCTTATACACACCCAATGTGAACCAGTACATACCCACAGAAATCCGAACGTTCGACGTATTCTTAATGATTAATCCATAAGGTTTTTTGACCACCTCCCCGAGCGCCGAACCATGGGTGCGCTAGACGATCTGTACGTTCTCGACCTGACACAGGTGCTCGCCGGCCCGTACTGCACGATGTTGCTCGCGGACATGGGCGCGGAGGTCGTAAAGATAGAGCGACCGGGCGGGGACCTGATCAGGTCGAACCCGCCGTTCTACGACGACCCCGACGCGGAGGCCTACGGCGGCTACTTCCAGAGCGTTAACCGGGGGAAGGAGAGCCTCGAACTCGACCTCGGCGAGGACGAGGACCGCGAGGCGTTCCTCTCGCTCGTCGAAAAAGCCGACGTCGTAGTCGAGAACTATCGGGCGGGGACGATGGAGAAGTTCGACCTCGGCTACGAACGACTCCGCGAGCACAACCCCGGCCTCGTCTACAGCGCCATCCGTGGCTTCGGCGACCCCCGCACCGGCGAGACCGACCGACAGGGCCAGCCCTCCTTCGACCTGATCGCGCAGGCGCTCGGCGGCGTGATGGAGATCACCGGCGAGGAGGACGGGCCTCCGACGAAGGTCGGGCCGGGCGTCGGCGACCTCTTTACAGCCGCACTCAACGCCGTCGGGATCCTCGCGGCGCTCCACCACCGCGAGCGAACCGGCGAGGGACAGTTCGTCGACACCGCGATGTACGACAGCATGATCAGCCTCTGTGAGCGCACCGTCTACCAGTACTCCTACGGGGACGAAGCGCCGACTCGTCAGGGCAACTCCCATCCGACGCTGTTCCCGTACGACGCCTTCAAACGACTGACGGCTACGTCGTCATCGCGGCGTTCGGGACGAACCACTGGCAACAGCTCTGTACGGCGATGGACCGCCCAGCGCTCGCCGAGGAGTACCCCAACCGCGCCAGTCGGCTTGCACACCGGGAGACGCTTCGGGAGGCAATCGCGTCGTGGACCCGCGAGCACGACACCGAGACGGTTCTCTCGGCGCTATCCGGGATCCCTGTCGCGCCGGTGCAGGACGTCGCGGACGTCTTTGCGGACGACCACGTCCACGACCGTGACATGCTCGTCGACGTCGCCCAGCCAGGCACCGAGTCGTCGGTCACCGTCGCCGGCAACCCGATCAAGATGACGCGAACCCCGCCGGACCCGGGTTACCGTGCCCCACTGCTCGACGAGAATCGAGCGGAACTACTCGACGAGCAAGTGCGGGCGTCGACCCGCCGACCGACGCCGAGCGACGAGTAGGGATCCCTACCCGGCAAAGGGTTCAAGTGGTCGTCACGTGAGATACGGAGTAATGCAACACGCAGGGAATCGGGGAGGGGGTCGTAGGTGAGCGAACGCGAGCGGATCACTATCGGCGAACTGAGTACCGACGCGGGGGATGCCGTCGCTGGAACCCCGGTCCGACTTCCTGTCGTCGACGTTCTGACCGGCCGTGGCTTCGTCACCGGCAAGAGCGGTTCCGGGAAGTCGAACACTGCGAGCGTCGTCATCGAGGAGCTACTCGATTCCGGCTATCCGGTTCTGATCGTCGATACCGACGGCGAGTACTACGGCCTGAAAGAGGAGTACGAACTGCTTCACGCGGGTGCTGACGAGGAATGTGACATCCAGATCGGTCCCGCACACGCCGAGCGGATCGCCACGCTCGCGCTGGAAGAGAACGTACCGATCATCCTCGACGTCTCCGGCTATCTCGACGAGGACGTCGCCGACGAACTCCTCCGAGAGACGGCACGACACCTGTTTACCAAAGAGAAGAAGCTCAAGAAGCCGTTCTTGCTCGTCGTCGAGGAGGTCCACGAGTATCTCCCACAGAAAGGTGGTGGCGGCGAGACCGGCAAGATGCTCATCAAGATCGGTAAGCGCGGCCGGAAACACGGCCTCGGGATCATGGGGATCAGCCAGCGGCCCGCGGACGTCAAGAAGGACTTCATCACGCAGGCGAACTGGCTCGTCTGGCACCGACTGACTTGGGACAACGACACGAAAGTCGTCGGGCGGGTCGTCGAGAGCGAGTACCAGGAGTTGGTCGCCGACCTGGGCGATGGCGAGGCGTTCGTCCAGACCGACTGGACGGAAGTCGACGTTCGCCGGATCCAGTTCCGACGCAAGCGGACCTTCGACGCGGGCGCGACGCCCGGCCTCGACGACTTCGAGCGCCCGGAGTTAAAATCGGTCAGTGACTCGCTGATGGACGACCTGGCGGAGCTATCGGAGGAAGAAGAGGAACGGTCGAGTGAACTGGCTGACATGCAACAGGAACTCGACAAGAAACGGTCCCAGATCGACCAGCTCGAATCGGAACTCGATCAGGCTCGTGACGTCTCGAACGCGGCGAGACAGCTCGCTAACGCCTTTTCTCGTGGCGACGTAGCCATGACCCCCGAGGACGTCGAAGCGCGCCTCGCGGCCAAAGACGACCGGATCGAAGAACTCGAAGCACAGATCGAGGACCTGCAGACCGAACTGGGGGACGCTCATCAGCACATCGCGGAGCTAGAGACGGAGAACCAGCGGCTTCGGGACGCCACAGCGACCATTGATTTCGACGACGGGGAGGAGTCCGTCGTCCAGACCGCGTTTGCCGACTCCGAGCCAGCGGACAGCGACGACTCACCGATCGATCTACCGGATTCTCCTGAGGAGAAGACATCGTCGCTCTCGGAGAGCGAAGCGGGATCGACGGCGACGGACGTACCGAAGGGGCAGGAACAGGCTTCCCCTGACGAGAGCGACGTCGACTCCGACGTGTCCGTGTCCGAAACGATCGATCGCCTCCACTGCGAGCCGATCGTCTCCGAAATCGAGGCGGCCGCGACGCAAGTCCCGGTCGGGAACGACGAGTGTTGGCAGATCGTCGAGACGATTGCCGCGGACGGCCCGGTAGCCGTAGCTCAGATCGAATCTGCGACTGAGGTGCCCGTACAGTACGTCTGGACGTTCCTCTCGGAACTCCGGGAGCGACCGTTCATTACACGTGATCGAACGGGCCTGTACCGGCTAGAGCAGGACGTACTCGAACGCGAGATAGAGTCGGTCGCCGAGCAGGAGACGCTCGAAGAACTACTGCATCGGTTCGAGGATTAGGTCAGGATCGACTGGGCGGCCGATGCGATCTGGTCGCTGTCGGCGGACTGGAGCCGTCTGTCTGCGAGTGTGAGCCGAAGTCGCGGGCGTCCGACCTCGATCGGCACTTTCTCCGTCTCGATCAGGCCCTTCTCTTCGAGCTGGGTCTTCGTCCGCGAGAACGTCGCCTTGCTGGCGACGCCCGTATCTTCGCCCCACTTGCTGATGTCGTACAGGAGCGCCTCGTTCTTGGCGGCGACGAGCAGACTGACGGTCACCTCGTCCAGTCCGTCGTCACCCCGCGCGGTTTCGAGCGAATCGAGCATCGCGCGGAAATCGCCTTCGGCGTCCTCGCCGAGGCTCTCTGCGAGGCCGTCGTTGACCTCCGAAATCGGCGGCGTCCGCAGGGAGTACTCCTCTGCATCGTCCCACTGATCGCGGTACTCCGTCCGGACATCCTCGACGAACGCGCCGTCCTCGGAGGTGAGTCCGCTCACCGACGAGTCGGTCGTGACGAGGGTCATGACGCCAGTGGCGGTGATCACCAGCGGGTTGGTCGCCAGCGAGTCACTCGCTCGGAGCGAGAGCACCCCGGCCGAGAGCAGATCCGCGGCCCTGCTGGCCACGATGAAGTCCTCCATGACGTTCTTGATCGTCGCAGCGTCGGCAAGCACGTCTACACGCGGTCCGTCTTCGTGGTCCGACAGCACGTCGATCAGATCGACGAGCGTCGCTTCGGACGGACTTACCAGTAGTAGATCGTCCGTCGTCCCCGAGAGGACGTCAGATAGTAGATCTTCGCGCGCTCGATCGAGTAAATTATTACTCATCACGGCTAATCTGTTACCCCGATACGTATTTAATTTTATCGTCTAATATCGACGCCGCGTCCTGATTAGCCACTACCCGGCAATGCACGTCCCTTTCGACAGACGGGCCGATTCCGAACATCTCCGTGCAACTGCCGGCCAGCAATTAAACATATGTACTTGGGAAGTGTACCTATCCATAATGAATGAAGATCGCGGCGTCGCCCACGTTCTCGGCGTGATACTGATGGCCGGGTTTGCGATAACGGTCGCGGCCACAGTTGCGGTCGCCGGTGCGGCGATGTTCACAGAGAGCCAGAGCGGTATCGAGACGGCGCAGGTCGAGTCGTCGTTCTCGAGTCTTGCCGCCGACGCCAGCGACCTGGAGGACGGTGACTCGGTCGAGTTCGACCTCGGGACGGCGGACGGCAACCTGGAAGTAAAGGAAGGAACTGGAAAGCTAAAGATCTACCACGTCGGGACCGACGGGACAAAAAACGTTTACAGCGACGGTGACGATCCGATTCCGATCAATTCTCTGGTCTACACGAACGAGAACGGCGACACGGTTGCGTATCAGGGCGGTGGCGTCTTCCGACAGCGTGGCTCTGGTAGTTCGCTCGTCTCAGCGCCGGACTTCTACTACCGGGACAACGCGCTCTCGTTCCCAATCCAGAAAGTCGACGGCGATATCAGCAGTAGCGGCACCCTCAGCGGTGAACTGGAACTCGAACGCGAGGACCGACACTACCCGACGGACGATGTCAACAAGAACAATCCGCTAAGCGGTGGTACTGTTTACGTCGAACTGGAAAGTGAGTACTGTCAGGGCTGGGAGGAGTATTTCAGCCAGCAGACTCGGGGTTCTATTTCTGAGGGCTGTGGAGACGGTACCGAAGGCATGGTGAAAGTCGAACTGAGTGTTCCATTCGAGCTCGGTCCGGAAGCCTTCGATCATGAAACCGCTATCGGTGCGACCGAGTACATTGATGCATCAGCCGATGATGACGATGAGTTGGCGGAAACCGAGGGTGACCACGTTTCGGCCAATACTCTCATCAAGAACAAGGCGAGCGACCGGGACGACGCTGACTACAACGAACTGCCGGATACCGTCGACGATCCAGGGTTCTACTACATCGATGACGATCTGGACAGCGCACACCACTTTGATACCAGCGACTTTGAGGACGACGAGGAAATCGAGGTGTACGTTGACGGCAACGTCATCGCCGACGGCGACGGGCTCACTGTCGAAGGAGCGGACAATCGAGTGATCTTCTATGTCGGTGGGAATTTCGATACCACCGAAGACAACAACGCAGTCGTCGGAAACGACGCCGAACCTAAGCAAACGGTGATATTTGTCTCTTCTGATGGATACGTCTTCAGCGATGGGGAAGGGAGTAAAAATCCGAAAACGGATGTGTACGCAATCGTTTACGCCCCCGATTCTGACGGATACATGCAGGCAGGCAACGAGGAATTCAAGGGGGCAGTTATCGCCGACGAGATGGAGTTCGGGAGCAGCGTCAACTCCAACAATTTCGATTACCACGAATCGATCACGGCAGGCGAGGGATTCTCCTTCGTCGACGAAGGCAGCGGCCCCGAGTTCTACTACCTCCACGTCACCGAACGGACTGTCACGGTGTCGAGCTAACTGATCCGATAGGAACGTTTTTGCCGACCCCGTCCACACGTTCGGTATGGACTGGCCCCACGACCCCGACGGAGACGAGGGCAGCGAAGGGATGCGCAAGTACGGTATCGCGATCATCGCCAAGAAGGTCGACGAAGAGGAGGACTTCCCGCTCTCCGTCGACGAGTTCGTCGAGGAACACGGCGACGAACCGATCCGGATCAACTACCAGCGAGTGGTCAGTGTGGCCGACATCTTCGAGTACGTCGAGGCCGACGAGTTCGAGTCGTTCGTCGACATGCACGGCGAACTCGGCGACGCGATGCGACGCGGTGACTTCTGGGACTACCACCCGGTCGGTGCGGACCCGGAGACCAAGCACGCATAGGGACCGACTGCACTGCGATTCAGGATACTTATGGGGTAGTCACGCCAATCACGGAATACTGTGACGAATACGCAGGTTACGCTCGTTCAGATCGACAACTACGGCCCGTGGACTGTGACGCCCGAACCGAGACGAGAGGTCGACCTCCAGACGCTCCAGTCCCAACTTTACGCCGACCTCTCACAGAAGGTCGGGGAGCGTGGGGGCTACGTCTTCTTCACCCGATTCGACAACATGATCGCCGTGACGAACGGCCTCGATGTCGAGGACCACGAACTGATCCAGGAGTCCATCGGGAACCGCTATCCGGTAAGTATCAGCCTCTCCGTCGCGACGGGTGTCTCACCCGCGGCCGCGCTGTCGGACGCCACCGAGCGGCTGCAGGATGCCGGTAGCGCACAGGACAAGGGACGCCGAGAGATCCTCGCCGGCCGGACGATCGACCTCGAGTACCGGACCGACGACGACGTCCAGATCGCTCATTTCGACGTCATCGACGCCACCGGCGAGTACACCGATCAGCTCAACGCGTTCGATAGCTTCATCGAGATCGAGCAGGGCTACGCGGCACTGATGAAGTACATGCGTCGGGAGAACGACGCGCTCTCGTTTTTCGTCGGCGGAGACAACATCATCGCCACCTGTCCGGAGTTGAGCGCCGAGCAGTACGATGCTGCGGTCGATCACGTCACCGATACCGCTGCGGTAGACCTGCGAGTTGGGGTCGGTGTCGGTCGGAACGCCCACAATGCGGGGATGGACGCCAAACACGCGCTGGAGCACGCCCGTGCGGAGGAGACGACGGTCGAATTCCGTCGGTGAGGTTTCGGGACTTAGTAACTACCGCTGCTACAAATATAAAATTGATGGGGGTAGCTTTTAGACGATAGGTGTGGTACATTCTCACATGCAGAGCGATCTGACAGTACGCGAAATCATGTCTCGTGACTTTGTCGGCGTAAGCGAGGCAGATGAGATCTCCGACGTCGCGCATGTGCTGCGCGAAGAGGAGGCATCCACGGCGGCAGTCGTCCGGGGAAGCGAACCAGTCGGGATTATCAGCGCCTTGGATCTGTTACCACTCATTCCAGACTCCAAGTCGGGGTCTACGGCGAGCGAGTATATGCGAGAGCCAGAAGCCGTACTATCGCCAAACGCCCCACTGGTGGAGGCAATCGACTGGATGTCGACGCAGGGCACCGGCCGGTTGCTCGTCACCGAGGGCGAGGAACTGGTCGGCGTGGTGACCGCTGACGACTTGTTGACCGCTACAGCATCACTGCTCGAAAACGGCTCGGAACCCCGTGAGGACACCGAGGCCGTCGCCTCGACGAGCGCCGGGGCGGTCGCCGACCGAACGGTCTCGCCAAGTCCCGGATCGGAGTACTCCAGTCAGAGCGTCTGTGAGAGTTGTGGCAGCCTGACCCAGCAACTGCAGAACTTCAACGGGCAGATGCTCTGTGCGGACTGCCGTGACGTCTGATCGCCGTCGCTCTTTCTCGTGACTCCAAGACGAAAACCACTCAAAGGGGTACCTCCTATCACAGATTGCGCCAGGGGAGCTTGGGCGGTTCAAGCACTCGACTTGTAATCGAGACTCCCGGGGTTCAAATCCCTGCCCTGGCTTGGTGTCCCGAACAATCCGTGAGGGACACCCACGTCGACAAAGTGATTTGAACGAGAGAAGTTGCAGCCTGTGGACGGAGTGAACAGGACCGTCTTCACGTAGTTCAAATCCCTGCCCTGGCTTGGTGTCCCGAACAATCCGTGAGGGACACCCACGTCGACAAAGTGATTTGAACGAGAGAAGTTGCAGCCTGTGGACGGAGTGAACAGGACCGTCTTCACGTAGTTCAAATCCCTGCCCTGGCTTGGTGCCCCGAACAATCCGTGAGGGACACCCACGGAGACGGGGTGGTCGGAGTGACCGACCCAACGATTTCTTTGGCCGACTCGACGAGGCTGAACCGGTCACTGATGACCAGACCAACTCGATATAGTCGTCGATTGAGCAGACGGAGGCTGTCGAACTCCAAAACAGTGCGCGAACGACTAAAATATAAGATAAAAGTCAGGATTAGTAACCGTGCCAGAAATGGATCTATTAAAGTATAATACGGAATCAGTGACATTAATTATTTAAATCTAATACGCCGGTATCAACGAGTAAAAACTATATACTGTACAATAGGACTATTTACTATGTTACTTATGATTGGATTACAAAGGTACCATAATGCCAAGCGCCGTTCTCTCAGAGTGTCCTACTTGTGACTCTATTCAAGTACTTGAAAGAAAGAGGAACGATCATTCGAAGGATGATTTCTTTCCAATCGTTAAGAATCACCTCCGTAATCACCCTCTAGATGAGAGCAAGGCCGCCATTCGAAAGCACCAGATAACTGATAGAACGCTTGAGCTTATTGTCACACCAGACGAGTTCGAATACCTGCCGATAGGAGAGTGGCGGAAACGGACTACCACATGGCTACCTGAGGGCGTATCATCGGGTGTCACAACGTCCGACAAACCACCTGAGTCGCCGAGTGAGAGTCCACCCCTCCAGTCCCCTACCGAGAACTGAGTGGTCGCTGTCAACCCAGGCAAACGAAATTACTAGCAATCATAGAATGACCAAAAGAAATCATATACTGCTTCCATGATTAGGTATATTCAGGCCCACGAAACCGGATATCGTTCCGTCACGTCAACTTCCCCCGGTGGGGTGATCCGGTGAGCGACAGAGACCTCAAAGACCCCGACTACTATCTCAATCGAGAACTCTCAGAACTCCTGTTTCAAAAGCGCGTTCTCCGTGAGGGAATGGACGAGCGTAATCCGCCGCTCGAGCGACTTCGGTTTCTCGCGTTCTTTACGAAGAACACTGATGAGTTCTTTATGAAACGCATCGGCGGCCTCAAACAACAGATCGATGCGGGTGTGATGGAGACGACGCCGGACGGCCGAACGCCGAAACAACAGTGGCACGAGGTGCTCGACATGGCACATCCGCTCTTTCAACAGCAGTCTGACTATTGGCAGACGACACTGAAGCCAACGCTTGCTGAAGAGGGAGTCGAGATCCGTGTCCCCGACGAACTACCGGTGGATAAGCAAAGAGAACTACGGACCGACTTCGAGAAGTCAATTCTCCCTACCCTGACACCACTCGCGTTCGACCCGGCTCACCCGTTCCCATTCATTTCGAACCTTTCGCTTTCTCTTGCTGTACTCTCGTCGGACGAGACCAGCGAATCCACGTTCACTCGAATCAAAATCCCGTCGAACCAGCCTCGATTGATAACGGTCCCTGGTGAGGCTAACCGCTATATTCTCATCGAGGATCTCATCGAAGCCAATCTCGACCTGCTACTTCCCGACCTCGATATCCAGGACGTATCGAAGTTCAAAGTGACCCGAAACGCCGAGGTACGGCGCAACGAAGAAGTTGCTGAAGATCTTATAGATAGGGTTGAGGAAGTCCTCGAACAGCGTCGCTTTGCGACAGTTGTCCGACTTGAAGTTGACGCCGATATGCCCGACAAATCGGTTTCGATCCTCAAGGAGCAACTCGATATGGATGACAAAGAGGTGTTTTATCGCGATGGACCGATCGATTTTGAGGATTTCTTCGAACTGAGTGAGCTCGACCGTCCCGACCTCAAACCGTCATCCTGGACTCCCCAACCCCACCCGAGAATTGGACCGATTACGAGTGACACTCAAGCCGGATCGATAGATATCTTCAGTGAGATTCGGAAAGAAGACATTCTTGCGCAACACCCGTATCATTCGTTTGAGGGGACTGTCCAGCGGTTTCTCGACGCAGCGGCGAACGATCCTGACGTGCTCGCAGTAAAAGCGGCTATCTATCGGACGGCAAGCGACTCGAAGGTTATTCAGAGCCTCATCGACGCCGCCGAAAACGGCAAACAGGTAGCGGTGATGGTCGAACTCAAAGCTCGGTTCGACGAAAAAAACAACCTCGAGTGGGTTCGACAACTCGAAGAGGAAGGTATCCACGTCGCCTATGGTACCGTCGGATTTAAAACCCACACCAAGACGGCGCTCGTCGTTCGTCAGGAGGACGACGGCGTCCAACTCTACTCACACGTCGGTACCGGAAACTATCACTCAGGAACAGCAAAAGGATACTCTGATGCAGGATTGTTGACTGCTGACCGCGATATCGGTCTTGATCTCACGAAGGTATTTAATTTCTTTACCGGACCCACGCTCGACGACCGTTTTCGGAAGCTATTGATCGCACCTGTGACGATGCGAGAGCGATTCACGCAGATGGTCAGAAAGGAGGCTGAAAACGCTCATGCCGGCCGTCACGCACGAATCGTGGTCAAAGTAAACGGACTCGAGGACCCCTCGATGGTCGAGGAACTCTATCGTGCCTCGATGGCTGGTGTCGAGATTGACCTGATCGTCAGGGACATCTGCCGACTCCGCCCCGGTATCGAGGGGCTGAGTGAGAACATAACCGTTCATTCTATCGTCGGCCGATTCCTCGAACACGCCCGGATATTCTACTTCGAGAACGGAGGCCAGCCTGAGTGGTACATCGGATCGGCCGATTGGATGACTCGCAACCTCGATTATCGAGTAGAGGCTATTACACCTGTGGAGGCCACACAACTGCGTAGACAACTCCGTTTCATTTTGGAAGTCTCGCTGAGGGATAATCGCCGCCGATGGGTGATGCAAAGCGACGGAAGCTATGAACAAGCGTCCCCCGATGACGGGCCGGTACGAGATATCCAAGAGACACTAATAACAGCCACAGAAGCAGCCCTCGACCGCGGCTACGGACCGGGAATAGTGGTCGATGCGGATCTAATCGAGGGGAATCTCCTCGTTGAGGATGCTACGGAGGACGAGACGACCGCTGAATCCGAGGAGTCGGACGAAGCTACTGGCGCTGATGCTGAAAACGCTCAATCGGACGGTGGACACGTGTCCGTGTTCAACGCGTATTCAGAGCAGTGGTATCGTCCTGACAGCGAGATGTACGGCTGGGCGATTCGAACGACCGATGGTGACCGTCGATATTTCAAAACGCGTGACGGCGCACGCAACCGCCTTCGTTCCGAGTATCAATAGCACCCGGGTGGGGTTACCGAGTCAGGCCGGGTCAACGACCTTTGAACTGGCCCGGTCTTGATGAGTCGTCGTCGGATTTACCGTGACGAACTCGTCGTTCCGGTAGTCGTACGCAGTGAGCGTTCCTCCATAGACACAGCCGGTATCGAGGCCGACAGCGTAGTTTCTTTCCACCGGGTGGTCATGAACAGTGTGACCGAAAAACACACGGTAGGGACCATCGTATTCGTCGTACCAGAACGGTCCGGCGTACCCATCGCCGTGTGGTGCACGCATCGTCAACAGCTCTTCCACAGTGTGGTCGTCAAGTGCTCGTTCCGGGTCAATGCCGCCATGGATAACGAGAGTATCGTCAAAAGAGATCGCGACTGGAAGCGATTCAGAAGTACTCTTGATCACCATTACGGAGCCACTCAGGGTTCTTGTCTCCCCGCACGATTTTTTGCTCGTTGTTTCCGCGGATACTGACAAGACGCGGATCGTCGCGAACCAGATCGATGACTCCGGGGCTGTTCGGTCCCTTTCTGACCAAATCGCCGACAAAGACGACGAGGTCGTCGGCGGTTAACTCGAGTTCGATAAGCAGATCCTCAAGCGCTGACTGGCTTCCATGGACGTCTCCGACGATGTAGACCTGATCGTATCCATCGATGTCAAACCGCTGGTGGTGTGCTTCGACATCATGATTGAATTGGGGCGGTATAGTCATTGAATTGAAATTTAAAGCGGCTTCTCGAAGGACTTCGGCTTCGTAATGAAAACTGTCCGCGTTCGGATTAATAAGTTTCTAATAGATGGCAATACTCCTATATATCTCTCGGTAATTTTCAAGAGTATCGGGACTATCGCGTGGCATTGGTGAATACCCGTCATTGGGGTATCGTTCGTCGCGATTATACGGACTATCTACTTTCGATTGGTAAACGGCGAGGAGATGGACCCGAGAAATCTCCTCGGATCGTACACATCCAGATACTGGAAGCAGTTACCCCCGGATAGTCCCCGGAGGGATTGCGGACAATCTGTCCGACCTATGGAGAGACTATCGAGCGATAACGCACTATCAGGGCGGGCCCGCCGTGGGGAGTTGTTTGGTAGTCGCTGTCAGTATTCTCGTTGCCGCAGGTGTCAATATTTCGGCCAATTAGCAAGTGGTAACTACGCCGACAACCCCTTGCTTTGCGCGAACCGGTCCGGTTTTATTGTCCTGAGACGTAGCCGCTTCGCGTGGAAAACGTAACAGATCGGACGAGTAATCCGTTCGGGATGCAGCCTCCGTGTGAGGTTCCCTGTGAGGGTGATGGATCGGACGCAGTGTACGGATACGGCGATGCGAATGCCGACTTCCACCTGATCGGCGACTGCCCGGCCGTCCACGGCGGCGAAGGGAGTGGTATTCCGTTCACCGGCAGCGAGGCGGGCGAACAACTACTGTCAGTGTTCGCTGACGTCGACCTGGTCGATCCGGACGCGGAGTCGGACCCACGAGTTTCGGACCTGTTCTGTAGCTATCTCCACATGTGCTGTCTGCCGGAGGGTGATCGCCATTCTGAGCGCCAGTACGCCCGACTCGAACCGTTCTTCGACGCCGAACTTCGCGCAATCTCGGCCCACGTCCTCCTGCCAGTGGGCGAGAGAGCGACGCGCCGCGTCTTCGAGTCATACACCGCACGACCGGTGGGCGAAGCGCTTGATATGGAGGAGTTACACGCCTCTGAACTCCGTGGAAGCGGGTTTCTCGTGGTGCCGATTGCCGACCCGACCGACTGGGGCGGGAACGAGCGAGAACAGTTGCTTTCTCGGATGCGATCGATCCTCGCGTCTGACTATCGCCAGGCGTCGGAACTCGGTCGATTCGTCGCGACGCAGGATCAGTACATCGTTCGTTGACCTCCTCCCACGGTTGAACCCGTGGGATTCCCCGATGGGGATATTAAGGTTGCGCGTTTCCTTGGCGGCTCAAAAACGCTTTCGCGTGGCCAGCGTCACAGGTCGCCGCTCGATTATTACCACGAGCGTGCTTTACAGCGCGTGTAGCTCGGTCAAACGAGCCTTCCCACCTGCACATGGTAGGCGTCTGCGAAGCAGACGGCACGGTTTTCAGCGTGCTGGGCCGCACGGTTCGCGTCACCGTTAGTGCTACGCCGTGCATGGATCACCCTCTCTTTGACTGATGTTCTCAGCCGCGTTCAAATCCGCGTGTCTCACGTACCCACAGTGCGGGCACTTGAACTGGCTCCCGTCACGGCCCACAAGTTCATCACACTGACTGCACTCCTGACTCGTGTTCCTATTTGAGCAGGTCGTCGACGGCCCTGTATGCGATGTCGGCCCGGTCCGCTGTCGTCGCGTCACGTGGGGAATCGCCGACGAACACCGGGCGCTCGACCGTCGCTGGCAGTCCATCGATCGTAGCCAGTAGCGGTTCTGGATCGGGTTTCTGCCCCGGGACGGAGTCGCGCCCGATGACCGCCGCGACGTCTGCGTCGAGACCGTGCGTCTCCAGGGCCATGCGCACGGCTGATTCGGAGTTGAGCGAGCAGACGCCAACGGGAACAGAGTGGTCGCTCACGCGATCAGCAAGCGGTAGCCGTCGAGAAGATGTCGCCCCCGCTCGTTCGTGCCGACTGATCGTCCGTTCGACTTCCGCTGCGATATCGTGTGAGTCGGCGGCGAGAAAGAGACTCCAGAGACCGCCGTCGCCGTCGACGTCGTCTACGTCATGCTCGTCGTAGACGGCTTGTACGTCCCGTGTTACCGCTCCCCAGTCGACGTCGAGTCGGACGAGGGTCCCGTCGAGATCGTATACGACTGCGTCGTACTGGTCGTCGAGCATACACTACACTTGGCGAGACGCATTCAAAGACACTTCGGCATCGAGGCTGATACTGTCGTCAGGACCGGCCGGGCCGCTTCGCTACTGGGGCTCTACGGCCTGCGGAGTGAGGTGGACCCGCCCAGTGCTCGTCACCTCGACTTTGTAGCCGTTCGTAGTGAACTGGACTTTCCCGTGGCGCTCCGATTCGGATCCCTCGACGGGTGCAAAGAGAGCGTCGAGCGCGTCCGGATCGAGCGCCTCGTACAGAGGGTCCAGTTCCAGAGGATCGACCTCTTTCGCATCCGCGAGCGCATGGACAACCGTCGTACTGACCGACTCCTGCCCTTGCGGATCGATTGTAGTCATCGTATCCCACCTATACCTTTGGAGATAAAAAACTGACGTGGGATCTCGTAACAGTTTTAGATCTCAGCTCTTTCGGTTTTGGGATGCCATATCTCTCGGGCGTTAGATAATGTACCAGCGGGCGAGCAGGGTCGTGAGAGCGTCGAAGGTCCGGAAGCCGTATCCGAACGCGAGCGACGCGGGAACGATGCCGACGAGCAGACTTCGCTCGAAGCTAATCCCGTGGACTTCCGAGAGCCCGATGAGTAACAGGACGAACGAGTATCCGCCTGCGAGGACGCGTACCTCGGGCACCGGAACCCCAGCGAGGACACACGGAGCGGCCGAATAGCCGAGTAGCTGTACAGTCTCGCTGACTCCGGCACGGTCGGCCGCGACCGGGATCAGAAACACCGTCTGTAAGGCGGCGATCAGGTGGAGAGCCGCCGGTGTCAGAAACAGCACTGCGGCCGAGATCCAGAGTATCGCGGACAGTACCGGATAGCCACCCAGCGCCGGTAGCGGGTTCCCGCTGAGCAGGAGGCGCAGAGTTTCAGAGACCAGAACGACGCCCATCGCGAACAGGAGCCCCGGAGCCTGTTCGCCGGGGACGATGCTGGTGCGGAAGAACTCTCTCGGGGACAGAACTACCGACGGCCAGGCGCTGAGGAGCGCCGAGAAGAGCCCACCACGCTTTCCTGGCTGTACTGTCTCGCTCATCGGGCACCGACGTTCTCCTCGCTCTCGAAGGAAGCGGGATCGGGCCGAATATCGGCGTACTGTACGAGGCGTCGACCGAGCGTCGAGACGCGGTTCGCGAGTTCCTCGTCGACGAACTCGCCGCCCTCGAACGCCTGGGAGGCCTGTGGGACGACCGCCTGGTACGGGAGTACCCAGGCGTCGAGCGCGCGACACACCGAGCGTAGATGGTCGAGCGCCGTGACCGGAAACCGCCCGCCTGCAACCGCCAGTAGCCCGACGGATCTGTCTTCGAACTCGTCGAACCCGCAGTAATCGAGCGCGTTCTTCAGCGGCGCGGAGTACGACCCGTGATACATTGGCGTTCCAAGCAAGATTGCGTCCGCCTGCCGAACCCGATCAGTTAGTGCTTCGGCGTCCCCGGCGCTTGGTTCGTCGGCGTCGAACACCGGCAGATCGAGTTCTCGGAGATCGATCAGATCGATCGTCGCACCGGTGGCCTCCGCGCCGGCGAGGGCGACCAGCAACGCGTTCCTGGTGTGGCTCTCCTCCCGAAGGCTCCCGCAGATCGCGACGACGTGTGGCAACTCGTCCATAGCGTGGAGTCGTCCTCGGCAGTCAAAAACCGTGTGGTACCTGTCGTTTCCAGGGCGTTGCCGTGGAACTGTAGACATCCCGTTCGGTGGTGCGCCGGAGGCTTTCGCGGCCCATATATTTCACATCAAGACTGAAGCGTTGCGACTGTCTCCTCGCCCCCGTCCTCTATCTCGACGAGTTCGTCGTCCGAGAGGTCCTCGAGGAGTCCGCGAAGCCACTCACGGCCGTACTCCCCGTCGGGGGCGTAGTCGACGCGGATCCGGTGGCCGAGCGTATCAAGATCCATCTCCTCGTGTTCGCCGAGCAGTCGAACGATCCGGCCGCGGAACTGCCGACGACTGCCCTCGAAACTCGGCTGTGTCGGAACGTCCGGCGCGGTGAAATCGCCCGTCGCGTAAGCGTGACAGCGGTCGCGCCACGGACAGCCAGCGGCGTCACAGGAGGGCGTCTTCTCGCAGGCAACTCCACCCAGTTCCATGATCGCGTTGTTCCAGACCTGCGATTCGCCGTCGGGCATGAGCGCCTGCGCTGCGGCCTCGAACGCTCCGTCGTCGTCCTCGACGTCGAACGCCCGATAGAGCACACGCTTGACGTTTGTGTCGACGACCGCATCGCCGTTGTTGAAGGCGAAACTGGCGACGGCGTTGCCAGTGTATGGGCCGACACCCTGTAGCTCCTGTAGCGCCTCGGGATCGGTGGGGAACTCGCCGTCGTACGCCGATTCGATCTGATTGGCAGCCTCGTGGAGGTAGCGGGCGCGGTTGTTGTAGCCGAGGCTGTGATCGCTCCAGAAGCCGACGACATCGGAGCGGTCGGCCGCCGCGAGCGCCGCCGTCGTCGGCCATCGGTCTACGAACTCCTCCCACGCGCTCTCGACCCGGGACAGTTGGGTCTGCTGGCTCATGATCTCGGAGACGAGAATCTCGTACGGATCGGTCGTCTCCCGCCACGGGAACGAACGGTGGTCGGACTCGTACCACCCGATCAGGGCCGAACGAACCGCCTCGGGGTCGTCCGGGAGCGACTGCCCGCCGGGGAACGGGCCATCGTCGGTCGACGCCGCGTCGTCTGTCATTGGCAGCCATTGGGACGGCATCGGTTTATCGCCTCTGATCACCGCTGTTGAGCGGCGAACGCCACCCGCTGTGACCGGACAGCGAAAGGGGTATCCGCGACTCGGCGCAAATGCTGGATATGAGTCTCGACAACCTGACTGAAGACGTCGAGGAGACCTACGAGTCGCTGGACGAGGAACTCGCACTCGACCTCGACGACGACACACGCCGGGAGTTAACGATGCTGATGGCCGCGATGGACAAAGAGGACCCGCAGGATCTGATCGAGGAGGCGGTTCGGCTGCTGTTCCAGAGCACCGTCGAGACTGGAAAGCTCGATTTCCATCTCCGAAGCGCGTACGACGTCACCTACGACGAGTATCTATCGGGGATGACCTACGACGAAATGGGCGGCGGCATCGAGTACCCACAGCAACAACAGAAGGACGAGCGCCGCTACCAGTTCTGAGGGATGGCGTTCGAACTCCTCGGCTGGCCCGAGGACGGCCCGACGCTCCGACTCGATTGGGAGGTGTTCAGCTACGCGGGGAAGTTCGTGATGTCGACAACCGGGAAGGCCGTTCTCCGTCGCGATGGGACCGCGAACGGTGATTCCATCGACCCCGAGGACGTGCTCGCCGCCGTGGCGTTCAACGAGGACAGAACCGACGAGACGACGCTCTGGCTTCGCTACGTCACCGTGCGGGCCGACCTGCGTGGCGAGGGACTCGGTCCCGAACTCGTCTCCGAGACCGTCGACAGGGCGATGGCCCGCGGTTACGAGCGGATCCGAATCGCCGTCAACAACCCGTTCGCCTACGAGGCGCTCTGGAAAGCGGGCTTCGGTTTTACCGGGGAGGAGACGGGCATCGCGGAACTGGTGCTCGTGTACCCCCGCGAGCAGGCACTCGTCGCGCATGGAGACGCCGATTCGATGGGGGAACTGTATCGGAGCGGCATCGAGCGGTTCCGGGGCCGGGAGACGCTCTCCGAGAAGGAGAGGGAGTTCCTCTCGGTGCGACGTGACGCCGAACCGCCGGGGAGTGATTCGTAGCGGGCCACGAGCCGATTTTTGTGACTCGGTCGAATTCGCCACGGTGAGCGGTGCGGAGTGGTCGATACAGGGACGAACCAGAAAGCTTTCATGCAGATCCCCTGTCACTTCCTCCATGCGACGTCGCCAGTTCCTCGCGAGCGGAACAGCCCTCCTCTCCGTTGCTCTCGCCGGGTGCGCTCATCCATCCGTCGTCCTCGATATGGACGAAGCAACGCCAGACGATATCGCCTCCGAGGTTTCGATGACGGCCGAACCCGGTTCCGAGGAGTATACGGTGGTCTCGTCCGCCCTCGAAAACGGATCGGCCACCCGGAGCGGGCGATACGAACTGTTCGACCGAGAGGACACAGTCCGGTACGAGGACACGTTCTACGAGGTCTCGGAGAGTCCGATCGACAGTGGCGAGGTAACCGTCTACGAGGTCCAGATCGATTTCGATCCGGCGGATTCGACGCCCGAACGCGGTGAGATCGAGTACGACGACCTCCCAGAAGCCGATCGACAGCGTCTGGACCCGATCGTATCGAGGGAATCAGCCCCCAACACTGATGGCTACGACCTCGGCGTCGGCTACGGAACCGCCGAGGAAGTCGAGGGCGAGTCGGTGTTCGTCCCGGAGCAACAGTACGATATCCTCGTCTACGACGAGAACCGGTATCGGGTCGCTGTCGATTCGCGAACCGCCACCCAGGACGAGTATCGGTACGAGGTAAACGAAGTCGCGTCCGGCGTCGAACCGTTCGCCGATCAGGTTCGCGAGCAGTATCTGTTCACGCTATCGGGCCTCTCCGAGGACGAACGCGCGGTCGTCGAGGAGGCGATAGATGAGGGATATTTCTCGGACGACGAGGACTTCCAGTCTGTGAGCGAACGGATTCGGGAGCACGAGGGGATCCGTGAAGACGGTTTCTACGGAACGTGGCTCCTGGAGTACGAGGGCACCGAGTATCTCACGTATATGGAGTGGTAACAATCGACATGATATAGTGGCCGATCCGCTCCGATTCGTCGCCGCGAACCGAGAGTATTCAAAACGTCGTACACTACGAAACCGTAATGGGAAACGCAGCACTCCGCCAACTGGCCGCACTCGAAACAGTGTCCTTCGATGACCTCGACGGGAGGGTCGTTGGCGTCGACGCACACAACTGGCTCTATCGGTATCTAACGACGACGGTGAAGTTCACTAACGACGCGGTGTACACGACGGCCGATGGCACCGAAGTGGCCAATCTCGTCGGCATCGTGCAGGGGTTGCCCAAGTTCTTCGAGAACGACCTCTCGCCGGTGTTCGTCTTCGACGGCGGGCCGTCCGAACTCAAAGACGACGAGATAGCATCCCGACGCGAGGCCCGGGAGGACGCCGAAGAGCAACTCGCAGACGCCCGCGAGCGGGGCGATAGCGTCGCCGTAGCACGGCTGGAATCTCGCACCCAGCGACTCACGCCGACGATCCAGGAGACGTCGCGGGAACTACTCGACCTGCTCGACATCCCGTACGTCGAAGCGCCGGCGGAGGGCGAGTCACAGGCCGCATACATGGCCCGGAAAGGCGACGTCGACTACGTCGGAACCGAGGATTACGACGCCCTGCTCTGTGGCGCGCCGAAGACGCTCCGCCAACTGACGAGCAAGGGCGACCCCGAACTCATGACGCTACAGGAGACGCTCGACCGGCACGACCTGACCTGGGAACAGCTAGTCGACGTGGCGATTCTCTGTGGCACGGATTTCAACCCCGGCGTGAACGGTATCGGGCCGAAGACGGCGGTGAAACTGATCCACGAGCACGGCGACCTGTGGGCCGTCCTCGACGAGCGCGACGAGCACATCGAACATGCCGACCGGATCCGCTCGCTCTTTCTCGATCCGGCGGTGACCGACGAGTACGACTTCTCGACGGATCCCTCGCCTGACGTCGAGGCCGCCCGGGAGTACGTCGTCGAGGAGTGGGAAGTCGATGCGGCGGAGGTCGAACGCGGCTTCGAGCGTATCGAGGAAGCGCTCACCCAGACCGGTCTCGACCGGTGGACCTGACCCCTCTCGCCGCCGACGTTTCGGTGGTTTTACTCTCCGGTCGAGAGTACGGTATCATATGTCGGACGACTACCGTACGGAGGAAGACAGTCTCGGAGAGATGCAGGTGCCGACTGACGCGTACTGGGGCGCACAGACCCAGCGCGCCGTCGAGAACTTCCCGATCAGCGGGCTGACCTTCGGCCGTCGGTTCGTCCGCGCGCTCGGCATCGTCAAGAAGTCCGCCGCCCGGGCGAATCTCGACCTCGGCCTGCTATCCGAGGAGACCGCCGAAGCCATCGTCCAGGCCGCCGACGAAGTGATCGCCGGCGAGCACGACGATCAGTTCCCGGTCGACGTGTTCCAGACGGGGAGTGGGACCTCCTCGAACATGAACGCGAACGAGGTGATCTCCAATCGGGCGACCGAAATCGTGGGCGGCGAGATCGGATCCCGCGAGATCCATCCGAACGATCACGTCAACTACGGCCAGTCGAGCAACGACGTGATTCCCACGGCGATGCACGTCGCCGCGCTCGAAGCCGTCGAGAAGGATCTCCTGCCGGCGCTGTCGACGCTTGAGACCGCGCTGGGCGCGAAAGAAGAGGCGTTCGACGGGATCGTCAAAACCGGTCGAACACACCTGCAGGACGCGACGCCGATCCGCCTCGGTCAGGAGTTCGGCGGCTACCGCAGCCAGGTCGAGAAAGGGATCGCACGCGTCGAGTCGACCCGGGAGCATCTCGGCGAACTCGCACTGGGCGGGACAGCGGTCGGCACCGGCCTCAACACCCATGAGGAGTTCGCCGAGCGCGCCGCCGAGTACATCAGCGAGGAGACCGGACTGGAGTTCCGCGAAGCGGACAACCACTTCGAGGCGCAGGCCGCACACGATGCGATGAGCGAGGCCCACGGCGCGCTTCGGGTCGTCGCCGGGTCGCTGAACAAGATCGCGAACGATCTCCGACTGCTCGCCTCCGGCCCACGGAACGGCCTCGGCGAGATCGAACAGCCGGAGAACCAGCCCGGATCGTCGATCATGCCCGGCAAGATCAACCCCGTCGTCGCCGAGTCGGTCAATCAGGTCCACAAGCAGGTCGTCGGCAACGACGCCGCCGTCTCCGCCGGTGCCGCGGAAGGTCAGATCGACCTGAACCTCTACAAACCCGTACTCGCGTACAACTTCCTCCAGTCGGCGGACCTGTTGTCGAACGCCAGCGAGGTGTTCGCCGACCGGTTCGTCGACCGCCTCGAAGCCAACGAGGAACACTGTGAGACGCAGGTCAAACAGTCGATGGCGCTGGCGACAGCACTCAACCCCCACATCGGCTACGACAAAGCCTCGACGGCCGCCAAAACGGCGCTCAAGGAGGGCAAGACGGTCCGTGAAGTCGTCGTCGAGAAGGGCTACCTCTCCGAGGCGGAGGCCGACGAGGTGCTCGACCCCGCGAAGATGACCTCGCCCGGCATCCTCGGCGGGGACTGACCTCGGGCGCGCAAGCACCGACCCGATTCTATCGGATATCTAAGCGTTTCGCCCCTCGATACCGACTGCTCGAACATACTACGTCGATTCTTTCGTAATTCTTACACTGTCAGCGGATCGTAGCGCTGTCTGGCAGTTAGTTCTGGCGAAAACGGAGTTTTCAGCACCTAATACCCGCGCGAACGATCCCATGCAGTTTTTAACCCTGAATCCGAAGTAGCAGTATGCACACCTGTCGTATCTGTAATCAGACGTTTTCGACGAAGCTAAAGCAGAACTCCACCGCGACACCTGCAAACAGGACACACTCCTCTGTGAACAGTGCGGAGATAAGTTCAGTGAGGCGGCGGCGACACGGGACGGTTGGCATTATCGATGTCCGAACGACGATTGCGACGGCGAAGGACTGACAGAGGACCTCTATCGACTGAATACCGCAAGCGTAGAACGCCGAAGCTGCCCACCCACGCCGTTCGGAGACGGAAGCGACCGGCGCACAGACAGCGACCGCTCTCGTGCCAGTCGTCGCTCAGGGGTCGGTCAGTCCGGCCGGAACCTACCCCACCAAACCGGTGTGTCGGTAGACCGCTGGCCGAGCAGAACTGAACGGTTTTTTACCCCTCGCGGTCCGACTGTCAGTCAATGACCGAGTACGACTACGAGGAACTGGGCCTCGTCGCCGGGTTGGAGATCCACCAGCAACTGGATACGGCGACGAAGCTTTTCTGTGACTGTCCGACGGAGCTACGCGACCCTGAGGAGTCGGTGCGCCGGTTCACGCGGTATCTCCACCCGACGAAATCCGAACTCGGCGAGATCGACGATGCCGCGCTCGAAGAGAGCCAGGTCGAACGCGAGTTCGAGTATCTCGGCTACGATACGACCTGTCTGGTCGAGGAGGACGACGAACCGCCGCGACGGCTGGACGACGAGGCGCTGGAAGTCGCGCTGGAAATCGCCCAACTACTGGACATGACGCCAGTCGATCAGGCACACGTCATGCGGAAAATCGTCGTCGATGGCTCGAACACGACGGGGTTCCAGCGGACCACGAAGATGGCCGACGACGGCGAAATATCGACCGACGAAGGACCGGTCGGCATCGAGGACCTGATGCTCGAAGAGGAAAGCGCCCAGCGCGTCGCCGCGACCGAGGAGGGCGTCCGATTCAGCCTCGACCGACTTGGCATCCCGCTCGTCGAAATCGGGACGAAACCGGACATCTCCTCCCCGAGCAGGCCCGCGACGCCGCCGAGCGCATCGGCATGTTGCTCCGCTCGACGGGAGCAGTCAAGCGCGGCCTCGGGACGATCCGCCAGGACGTCAACATCTCGATTGCTGACGGCGCACGCGTCGAACTCAAAGGCGTCCAGAGCCTCGACGACATCGACGAGTTCGTCCGCAACGAGGTCCGCCGCCAGGCACGCCTGCTGGAGATTCGCGACGAACTCCGCGAGCGCGACGCCGCAGTCGGGGACGTACAGGACGTCTCGGACGTGTTTGCAGACACCGACAGCGGTGTCATCCGCGGCGCACTGGACGAGGGGGTGCCGTCACTGCCGTCCCGCTTTACGGCTTCGATGGGCTGGTCGGGAGGAGATCCAGCCCGACCGCCGACTCGGAACCGAACTCTCCGATCATGCCAAACGACACGGCGCTGGCGGTATCTTCCACACCGACGAACTGCCGGCCTACGGCGTCACCGAGGAAGAGGTCGCGGCGCTCCGCGACGCGGTCGGCGCAGGCGAAGAGGACGCAGTTGCCATCGTCGCCGCGGCGGCGGACGTCGCTGACGGCGCAATCGAGGCCGCCGCAGAGCGAGCGGAGACGGCCATGGAGGGCGTTCCCGAGGAGACCCGCGGCGCGAACCAGGACACCACATCCAAGTATCTCCGGCCCCTGCCAGGTGCGGCGCGAATGTATCCCGAGACGGACGTTCCGCCGGTCGAACCCGACCTCTCGGCGGTCGAAGAGCCCGAACTCCTCACGGAGAAGGTCGAGCGCTACCAGTCCGAGTTCGGCCTCGGCGAGGGGCTGCCGAGCAGGTCGCCTACGGCCGCCGAATGCCGCTGTTCGAGCACGCCGTCGAGAACGGGACCGATCCGACGCTCGTGGCGGGCACGCTCGAAAGCACGGTCACAGAACTCCGCCGTGACGACGTGCCGGTCGAAGCGCTCGAGGACGAGCAGTTCCTCGCCGTCTTCGAACTGGTCGACGACGGTGACCTCGCCAAAGAGGGCGTCCCCAAACTCCTGACCGCGCTCGCGGAGAATCCCGATTCGGACGCCGCAGAACTCGCCGAGCAAAAAGGGCTCGGCAGTGCGGCCGAAGACGACGTCCGCGAGGCAGTCGTCGAAGTGGTCGAGCGCAACGAAGAGCAGGTCGCCGAGGAAGGGATGGGCGCGTTCTCCGGCCTGATGGGCGAGTGCATGGGCGCGCTTCGCGGGAAAGCCGACGGTGACCTCGTGAGCGAACTACTGCGCGAGGAGATCCAGAAGCGAGCCTGAACTACTCGACCAGTTCGTCGAGTAACGTGTTGAGACTGTAACTCTGCAGGGCGTCTCTCTCTTCGATGGCCGAGATGACGAACGTCGAGTCCGTCCGGTCGACGCCATCGAGTTGCTCGAAATCCGCGATCAGTCGTTCGACCGTTTCGCTGCTGCTCAGCCGTGCAACGACGATGAAGTCCGTCTCGCCCATCGTGAAGTAGACGTTCGTGACGCCTTCGACGGAGAGCAACTGCTCCGAGAACTCCTCGTAGGACCCCTCGTAATCGGCGTGAACCTCGATCAGCACCGTGACGCCGAGGCCGAGTTCGTCGAGGTCGATCTCGTAACGGTCGTTCTCGATGACACCCTCCTCCCGGAGGTTCGAGAGCCGGTAGTGGATCGTCGAGACCGGGATCCCGGTTTCCTCGTGGAGTTGTTCGGGGCTTCCCGTCCCGAGTTCGGCGATGGATTTCAGGAGGCGCACGTCGCGTTCGTCCATGATCCGCCCTTTGCGATACCGTCACTAATGTTCTTCGGCGTATATGATTGAAGAAAGCTACAACTGATGGGCCTGCTATGGGTATAGACTCGGATATTATCCATATGTGGGAATCATCATCAACGATATCACGGTGTGTTGTAGAAGACTATAAGTTTAGTCAACAATTTCGAACCCAGTATGAGAACGTTCGGATCTATGCCGTCTGGATTTCGGAATACAGTGTTGTTTTCGTTGCTCGCCCTCTCCTGGGGTGGCTCGTTCGTGGCGATAGAGATCGGACTGGAACACGTCCCCCCGCTGCTCTTTGCGGGTCTTCGCTATGCGCTGGCGGGTGTGATCGTGCTCGGCTACGCCGGCGTCGTCACTGATCGGCTCAGACCGACGGGTTGGGCCGAGTGGCTCGCAGTGATCGTCGCAGGCGTGTTCGTCATTGCGCTGTATCACGGCCTGCTGTACATCGGCGAGCAGTACGTCTCGGGGGCTGTAGCGGCGACTATCGTCAGCACGTCACCGATCCTGACCGTCGCCTTCGCGGGAACGATCCTCCCGAACGAGCGACTGAGCGCCATCAGCGTCGTCGGATTCGTCCTCGGTCTGATCGGCGTTGGCCTCGTCGTCCAGCCCTCACGAGCGGCCCTGACCTCCGACGTCACCGTCGGCGTCGCACTCGTGTTTGGGGCCGCGGCCGCGTTCGCGCTGGGGAGCGTGCTCGTCCGACCGATCGACGCCGGTCTACCGATCGAAACCCTGCAGGCGTGGGCGATGTTGATCGGTGCTGCCGTCCTGCTCGTCTGGGCGTTCGCCAGCGGTGAGTCCCTCGCAGCGGTCGAGATGACGGCGACCGCAGTGCTCTCGTACAGCTATCTGACGCTCGTCTCGGGCGTCCTCGCGTTCCTGCTGTACTTCGAGTTGCTCGAGCGGAGCGGGGCGATTCAGGTCAACCTGGTCGGCTACGCCGAACCCGTCGTCGCCATCGGCATTAGCTGGCTCCTGCTCGGATCCGTCGTCGATGCATTGACCGTGGTTGGCCTCGTGACCATCGCGACCGGCTTTGCACTCATCAAGCGGAAGTCCATCCGCGCCCTGCTCCGGTCGACGCTTGCTACTGGCAGGGCGGCAACTACCGGAGACGCCCACGGGGGCCCAACACGAACTGACGGCGGTCGGCCGACTGAACAGGATGCCGACTAATCGTATCGATGTTATAATTTTCCTATATTGCTGATAGGTCATCGTTATGTCTGGTAGATTGCCGATAGAATACAGTCGTTAAACGAAGGTAAACACAGCTTACTGTAGCCGTATGGAGTTCATACTAACGAGTGATAGCGTCCTATCCTGGAGCATGGGCAACTCTCCGGAACTGACACCTGCACAGATTATCAAAGACAAGCGAGAGGAATCCGTACTGACTGCCAGAGAGATCATCGGCGAGGCCATCGACGATGAGGGAGTCCGGTCGGATGAATCGGAGGATGAGACCCATCCACGCGCGGACTGGATGTGGCTCGACAAGGAGAAACTCCGCCGCAAGGAACTGATCGCGGATCGGGACGCCGCTCAGTCGACGTCCTGAGTCAGTTCCTCGGCCGCCCGGCGGAAGATCCCGAGCAACGTTACCGTTTCTCTATCTGTCGGATGTGCGCGACCGATTAGCCGACGAAACATCCGTCCCGACTTCGCGCGTTTCTCGTCGGGATGACCGATCCCCGCGAGTAGTTCGTCGAACTGGCTGTAAAGCCGCTCTATCTCGGCTTCGCTGGCCCGATCCCGCTCGACATCGGGAAGTTGCGTACTCGATAGCGCCAACTCGCGGAACTCGTAGAGCGTGATTGTCGCCGCCTGTCCGAGGTTGAGAACAGGGTAGTCCTCGCTGGCCGGAATCGCACAGACCTCGTCGAGGCGAGCCAGCTCCTCGTTTTTAGCCCGTTGTCCTCCCGGCCGAAGACGAGACAGGTGGGGGCGTCGACGACCTGTAACTCCTCGGCCAGTTCGTCGGGCGTCGAGAACGGATAGCGGACGTGTTTGGTCGCGTTCTTGTTGGTCGTCGCCGTCAGTCCGACGGTATGGTACTCGCTCACGAGGTCGTCGAACTCGATCTCGGTAGCGTTCGGCAGGATGTCCTCGCGGGCCTGTCCTGCGTAGCCGTAGGCTTCCCCTCCCGGTCGAGTTCGGGCGGGTCGACAAGCAACAGTTCGGAGAACCCGAAGTTCTTCATCGCGCGGGCGATGGTCCCCACGTTGCCGGGCGTCTGGGCGTCGACGACTGCGACCGCTGGGGCACTACTCATCCGCGCCCGGGTACTCCTGATCGAGGTCCTGCAGATCGACCTTTTCGGTCACTTCCCACTCTCCGTCCTGTTCCTGTTCGTCGACGGCCGGCGGATCCGGAAGTTCGTCGGGATCCGTCGCAACGTGTTCGACGCCGTCGTACCCCTCTGGGGCGCGGCCGCCGTCAAGGAACCACTCGTGGAAGGCGTCGTCGAACTCGTCGGTCTCGGCGTACTCGCTCCCGCCAGCCTCGCGGAACCAGTAGACCAGATCGTTCTCGTGTTCGCCACAGAGCAACACCTCCGAGAGCGGTTCGCCGTAGACGACTTCGCTCGGATTGTACTCGTCGGGGTTCTCGTCGCCGTGTTCGAGCCAGCAGGCGTCACACGGTGCGCTGACGATGTCTTGCAACCGTACCAGCCGCTTTTTCGTTTCCAGTGGCATCTCTTCGAGCGGTCTGAACTCGCCGTCGTCGGTGAAGACCTTCTCCTCGTCGAACCGCCAGCCACGCAGACCGATACTGACCTTGCTCATGGATCCGGATAGCCACCGCGGGAGTAAAAAGAGCGCGTCTGCAGGTCGATCGCAACGGCCAGGTTCGACACCAATCCCGCCGAGGAGGCGATCGAATACCGGTCCGTGGTCGGGTGTACCGGTCCCCATATGTTGCTTCGATCCTACTACCCGCACATGCAAACCGTCGACGCGGCCGGTCTCGGTATTGGCGACGATCATCCCCCGCGGATCATGGGCGTTCTGAACGTCAGCGAGGACTCCCCTACGACCCCAGCGTCTACGACGATCCGGGCGAGGCGGCGGCCTACGTCGACGACGAACTGATCGGCGAGGGAGCCGACATCGTCGACGTCGGCCTCGAATCGGCCAACAAACGCTTCGAGGTGCTCTCGGCCGAGGAGAACTCGAACGGCTGGATACGGCCATCGAGACGATCGAGAGCGTCAGCGGTGATGCCGTCTTCTCGATCGAGACGCGCTACGCAGCGTCGCAGAGGCCGCACTCGACCGCGGCTTCGACATGGTCAACGACATCTGTGGCTTCGCCGATCCCAGAATGCCCGATGTCTGCCGGGAGTACGACGTCGCCGTCGCGAAGATGGCTAGCCCGGCCGATCTGGAGCGTCCGGGAGCGATCGAAGCTATCGACTGGGAACAGCGCCGCTCGGCGGAGTGGGCGGCAAGCGCCGATTACGTCGATCGATTGTACGAGGCGCTCAAGCAGAACGGGATGACGGACAAGACCATCGTCGACCCCGCGTTCGGCGGCTGGAGCGAGGCGAAGACCATCGAGGACGACCAGCAGACGTTCCACCGACTACGGGAGTTCCGCGGCTTCGGCCAGCCAATGCTGGTCTCGATCAACCGGAAGAACTTCCTCGGTGACGTCGCTGGCCGCGGGACCGACGAGCGGCTTCCGGTGAGCCTCGCCGCGACGTCGATGGCGGTCGAACGAGGCGCACACGTCATCCGAACGCACGACGTGCAGGAGACGGTCGACGCCGCCGCGATCGGTCACGAGTTCGGCCGCTCCTCGTCGCGACAGTGGGGCAGTGACGTGAGCGCAGAACAGCTAGATGTCAGGACGGCGGGCGACGTGGCGCGTCATCTTGACCGGATCGGTGCGCCGGAACCGGATCCCGACGCGCTCGTCACTCGCACGATAGAACTGAGCGGAGTCAGTGCGGCGACGGCGGAACTCGTTGCAGACGTGGCGGAGTCCGCCGGCGTGTCGTTCGTCGCGGGGACCGAATCCAGCCTTCTGGTCGGGTCGGATCGAGCGCTCCGATCGGTCGTCGAACGGCTCTCGGAAACAACGGATTCAGCTACGGCAAACGAACCTGAGACGGGTCGAGAGTCCGTTACGAGCGCTCTCCGGACGGTGCTTGAGTAAGAGAAAGCTTATGCCAAAGGACCAGAAAAGAAAGCTTGGAAGCCGGAAGGGCCCTCGGGTAGGGGTACTTGGAGGTGCCGTTCCGGCCCACATCAGCGGTTTGCTGTGGACCTACATATCCGAGCGACAGCGCCGTGTGCGCGGTTCTACTGCCGATGGGACTCCGAACAGCCTCGGCAGTCCAGTTCGGCACCGTGGGGGACCGGCATGGAACTAGCCGAGTGGGAGCCAGTGTACGAAGCGATTCTTCGGGATTTCGGCTTCGACCGGACGGCCGACGAGCACGCGCGTGACGTCCTTGCGGAGATTGCGACGCCGTTCGAGTTCGATCGGCTGGTCGACGTAGGGGATGGGACGGTCGCCATCGCTGGCGGAGGGCCGTCTATCGAGGCAGAGACCGACCGCGCGGCCGAGGCCGGTTTCGTCGTCGCCGCCTCCGTCGCGGCGGATCACCTCAGAGACGCAGGGGTCGACATCGATCTGATGGTGACGGACCTCGACAAGAACGTCGACACGGCCATCGAACTCTCCCACGCGGGTGTTCCGGTCGCCGTCCACGCACACGGCGACAACGTCCCTGCGGTGCGCGAGCACGTCCCGGAGTTCGACCAGGAGCAGGTGCTTGCGACGACGCAGGCCGCTCCAGTCGGGCCGGTCTACAATTTCGGCGGCTTTACTGATGGCGACCGGGCGGCGTTTCTCGCCGACGAATTCGGTGTGCGGGAGCTACGCTTTCCCGGGTGGGATCTGGACGACCACTCGGTCGAACCGATGAAACGACAGAAACTCGACTGGGCCGAACGCCTGTTGTACTGGCTAGAGCGTCGGCGAGGCGACGAGTTCGAGGTTCTCGATGGTCGGCGGGACGAAATCGATACGTCCGACCTGCCGATCTAGTTCGGATGGAGTACGACTTTGCCGGAGGACTGTCGGTCCTCGATGTAGTCGTGAGCCTCCGCGGCGTCTTCGAGGGGGAACGACTCGCCGACGACGACTTCCATATCGCCGCTCGTCAGACTACCCGTTAGCTCCGGGACGGCTTCGAGGACACGGCCCGGATCCTCCGCCCGTGCGCGGCCCAGGTGATAGCCGATCACGCTCTTGTTCTCGAACAGGAGCCGCCCGGTGTCGACGGATGCGGTTTCGCCGCTGGCCGCACCGTACGTGACGATCCGACCGAACGGGGTGAGCGCATCGAGGCTCTCGTGGAACACGTCGCCGCCGACACCGTCGAGCACCAGATCGACCCCCTCGCCGTCGGTGATCTCGTCGATCTCTTCGACGAAGTCGGTCTCGGTGTAGTTGATCGGATGATCACAGCCGAGATCACTGGCGAGGTCGAGTTTTTCGGCCGTGCTCGCCGTTCCGAACACTTCCGCACCCGCCTGCGAGGCCAACTGCACCGCCGCAGTTCCGACGCCGCCCGCGGCGGCCTGGATCAGTACTCGCTCGCCTTCTTCGAGGTCACCCCAGCCGAACAGACAGCCGTGAGCGGTCAGGAACTGCACCGGAAAGCCCGCAGCTTCGTCGAAACTCATTCCGTCGGGAATCGGAAACAGCGCCTGTGGGTCGGCGAGAGCGTACTCCGCGTAGCCGCCACCGGGTAGCGTTGCGACGACACGGTCGCCCTCGTCCAGATTCACGCGCTCGCCGGTCGCGTCGATACGTCCGGCCGCCTCCATCCCAGGAACGTACGGTGGCTCTGGACCCCGGGATACTTGCCGCGGCGCTGCATGATGTCTGCGAAGTTGATCCCGGCCGCTTCGACCTCGACGCGGACCTGCTCGGGACCCGGCTCTGGACGTTCCTGTTCCTGGACTGTCATCGTCTCCGACCCGCCGAACGCCTCGACCAGCACTGATTGCATCGTGCGCTCGTAGGGCAGCCGCATGTATAAATCGTGTACAACTTGTGAGAACTTTACAGGTGTTTTCTGTTTCGGGGTTTCTCTGTGGAAGGGCGGGTTCGATGAGCAAAATCACCCGGCTGCGTCGTGATCCGATGCCTACGAGGACGATTCTTAGGTAGCATATAACCGGAATCAACATGTTTAATTGCGGTAGTACATACGAAAACGGGAACCGGGAAATAAAAGGTGGGGTAGGATGAACTTCTGAAGTGATTATGCATCACCCTGGCCCGCCTCGTTTCGAGGCAGTCGGTTCGGAGATCGATCTCGCGCCGAGGGATCCAGATCCCTCCGGCACCTACAGTTGGAACGTCGTCGACGCACCTGACGAGAGTAACGCGGCAGTCGGTTCGGATCCTGTGGAAACGTTCGTCCCCGACGGAGTCGGGACGTATACGATCGGACTAGAGGCCCCGGACGGATACCACGAGCTAACGATCCGGGCATTCCCGTCGAACTACAGCCCACCAGTGCTCGATCCGGCAGGCTCCGGTCCACGATCCGGTTCCGGTCTGCGCTCCGGATCGGGCCTTCGCTCTGGCTCCGGTCTGCGCTCGGGATCCGGCATGGAAAGCGGTAGCGGGAGCGGCGCAGGAACGGGCGTCCACGGCTCCGGCGACCGACCTCGCCTCCGACTCGACGCACACGTCGACGGCGACTACCTCGTGCTTACTGGCGACGCGACGCCGCCGGTCGGAAGCGATCTCTCCGTCGATGATCTCGACGTCGAGTTCGTCGCCGACGACCGCGATGCTGCATCGACCGAGGACATCGAAGTCGATGATCACACCGCCCGAGTCCCGATCGAGTCGCTCGGCGAGTACAGCCGGTTCCACGCGGTCGCCGTCGCTCCCGGCGCGTACAGCGTCGCCGACGCGGTCGCAGTCGACACCACCGGGGAGACGGTCACGGTCGACCGTCTCAACGAACCGCCGGCCTGGGGCAAAGAAGTCACACTCTACGAGATCTACGTGCGAACCTTCTCCGACGGCGAGGAGGCGACGTTCGAGGCGATCTCCGAGAGACTGGAGGACCTCTCTGATTTCGGTATCGACTGTATCTGGCTGACGCCGGTACTCCAGAACGACGACTTCGATCACGGCTACAACATCGTCGACTTCTTCTCGATTGCCGACGACCTCGGCACCCGCGAGGAGTTCGAGGCGTTCGTCGACGACTGTCACGACAACGGTATCAAGGTACTGTTCGACCTCGTGATGAACCACTCCGCCCGGGAACACGAGTATTTCAAACGCGCCGAGATCGGTGACTCCGAGTACCGCGACTGGTACGAGTGGGAGGATCCGGAGAACGACAAGCCTGGCACCTACTTCGACTGGCCCTACATCGCGAACTTCAACTTCGACAACCTGGAGGTTCGTCGTCACCTGCTGGACGCGGTCGACGAGTGGGCACCGCTGGTCGACGGGTTCCGGTGTGACATGGCCTGGGCCGTCCCGACGAGTTTCTGGCAGGAACTTCGCGACCGCGTGAAAGCCGAGGATTCCGAGTTCCTCCTGCTCGACGAGACGATTCCCTACATTGCCGACTTCCACGAACTCTGTTTCGACGTCCACTTCGACACGACGCTGTATCACAACCTCCGGCAGGTCGGTAACGCGGCGATGGACGCCTCCGCGATCACCGACGCCATCGAGAACCGCGCGCGAACCGGCTTCCCGGATCACGCCGCGTTCCTCCTGTACATGGAGAACCACGACGAGAGCCGCTACGCCGAGGACTGCGGGAAGACCCAGGCCAAGGCCGCCGCTGGTGCGCTGTTTACTCTGCCCGGTATCCCGCTCCTGTACGCGGGTCAGGAGATCGGTGAGGAGACCCGCCGCGAGAAAGTCGACTGGCACGACCCCGACGAGGACCTGCGGAACCACTACCGGGGACTGGTGAACGTTCGCGACGAACTCGATGCACTCAGCTACGATGCCGACTACGAGGAAGTCGAGAGCGAGGCGTCTCACCAGGGCGTCGTCGCCTATGCCCGCGAAAACGAGGGCGAACGCGTCGTCGTCGTCCTGAACTTCGGCCCCGACGCCGAGTCCGTCTCGCTCGGCGAGGCCGTCGGGTCGGAAGACCTCATCTCCGGGGAAGACATCGACGCCGATGACGCCGACGTGCTCGTCGAGGACGTCGTCGTCGTTCCCGCCGAGTAGTCGCCGGAACGAATAGATTTATTACTCCTTCTATCACCTATCTTTCTGTACTGGGCGATGGAGTCCGCCTGACTCAACCGCCAGCAGCATTGCTGGCTGATGACTCCTACCCCGAACCCGCCGCTACAGGTGGGACTCTACAATGTCAGGCCCTCATCCACTCGTGCGTCTGGAAACGGTACTGTTGATCGCCGTCGGCGGCTTCGCTGGCTCGAACCTGCGCTACTTCGTCGAACTGACCATCCCATCGACGCTCGGGGCGACGTTCGCCGTCAACGTTCTCGGTAGTTTCGCGCTCGCGCTGATCCTCTACGAGGCGTCGATGATCGGCGCGCTCTCGGACAAGTCCCAGTTCGTCTTCGGCACGGGCTTTCTCTCCTCGTTTACGACGTTCAGCACCTTCGTGCTGGACGTGGTCACCGCCGACCCGCTGATCGGACTCGGCTACATCTTCGCCAGTTACGTCACCGGCTTTGCGGCCGTGTTTCTGGGGCGCGTAGTCGTACACCGGGTCGTCGCGCCGAGGGTCGAGGAGGTGGCGTAGATGGAGCCAGCATATCTCCTCGGGGCGGGCGGTGCGATCGGTGCGGTCCTCCGCTACGCCGTCGGTGAGTCGCTTCCGGCCGCCCAGTTCCCATGGGCCACGCTGGTCGTGAACGTGATCGGAAGCTTCGTGCTCGGACTGGTCGCGTTCGGCGGCGTCGGCGAAGGCGCGATGCTGTTCGTCGGCGTCGGCGCGTGTGGTTCCTTCACCACTTTCTCCTCGTTTTCGTTTGTCGCGGTCGACCTCTGGGACCGCGGGCAACAGTGGATGTCGGCGCTCCACGTCGTCGGGAACCTCGTCGGCGGGCTCATCGCAATGGGAATCGCGCTACTGCTCGTTCAGGCGTAGCCCCAGACGAGTCCACACCTCCAGAGCTGATCGACTAACTACCCGGTCATCCGGCGTATCGAAAAGTATTATCAACACCTGTTACGACAAACCCAGGCAGCAGGCCATCGGTGGACCGGAGATACGGCGGCGCGCCCCGTCGACTCCCGGCCACGGACTGAGGAGATAGCATGAGTGAGCACACATCGGACCCCTGTACGTTGCACGAACGTCGGACTGAACGACTCTGTGAATGGACGGTGGACCGACTGAAGCGCCACGACGAGTCCTTCGAAGGCGCTCAGGTCGTCGTCGAGCGACTCGGCGCGCACGTTGACGGCGACGTCGCGGAGTTCGGCTTCTGGACGCCGGAGCTGGTCGACGAAGGCGTTGGCCCCGACGATGTCTCTCTGGAACTGTTCACGCCGGTCGAAGACGTCGATCCAGGTGCGGACAAGGCCACGACAACGTTCCGCCACGAGCGCGTGCCGACTCGACGTCAGGGCGAGTACACCTGGGCCGCCGTCGAGGGAGCACAGCCAGGAACCCGGGAGACGCTCGGAACACTCTACCGTCTCACCTACGAGACCGACGAGGGCTGGGAGACGATTCAGGACCCGCTCGCGTACTCGCTCCCGTTCGGCGCGTACGCCCCCGCGGAGCTATACGACGTCGACGCGCTGAACGCGAGTCGTCCGGATCGGGGGTACTTCGAGTCGCTGGGCGCCGACGAGGAACCGGTCGGGACGAGCGAGCACGACGGGCTTCCGCGGGTCGACCCGGCGACGAATCTGCTCGAACTGCACCCCGGCACCACCTCGGAAGCGGGGTCGCTCGGGGGACTTGCGCGTCGCTACGAGGAGATCGCCCGCAAACAGCGCGAGGGCGAGGCACTGACTCCGATGGAGCGGAACTTCGCGGGCTACGACGGCGTGCAGGTGATGCCGATCGCGCCGATCGTCGAGAGCGACCACCAGCCGAATCACTTCGAGATCGACGGCCCGATTACGGACCCGGAGCCGACCGATGTCGAGATCACGACTCGCTCCCCCGACATGGTCAACTGGGGCTACGACATCGTTGTCTCGGGCTTCTCGGCGATCAACCCCGCGGTGCTCGAAACCGGCCGTCCGGACGAACTGGTCGACTTCATCGCAACCCTCCACGAGATGCCGACGCCGATGCGGGTCGTCTTCGACATCGCGCTCGGCCACGCCGATAACGGTGCGCTCCCGCTACTCAACGACTACTACTTCGAGGGGCCGGGAATGTACGGGCAGGAACTGGACTACCGCCAACCGACCGTTCGGGCGATCCTGCTCGAACTCCAGCGGCGAAAGATGAACTGGGGGCCGACGGTATTCGCGTCGACGGTGCACAGGACTTCACCTACTGGGACTCCGAGACGGAACAGGAGTACCACGACGACGCGTATCTCACCGAGATGGACGAGGTCACCCAGGAGATAGCCGGTACCGAGTACCGGCCGTGGATGATCTTCGAGGACGGCCGGCCGTGGCCCGAGGAGGACTGGGAACTCGCCTCTACCTACCGCGAACTGATCGAGGACCACCCCCACTCGTTCCAGTGGGGACCGGTTACGTTCGCCCACAACACGCCTGCGATCCTCACCTTCTGGGCGAGCAAATGGTGGCGTGTCGAAGAGCTGCTGATCTGGGCGACCACTGGATCTCCGGCGTCGCCAACCACGATACGATGCGCCGCGGCGCGCAGGTCGAGGTCGGCAAGGAGTGGGACGCCACCCAGGAGAACCCGTATCTCGCCGAGACGCTCCGTGGAACGATCGAACGCGCCTACGACAACCCGGCCTCGAACGCGCTGATGTACTGTTTCCTCCCGGGCGTCCCGATGGACTTCGCTCACGGCAACGCCCGCGCACCGTGGTACTTCACCCGCGATACCGACGATAGCTGGAACGTCAAAGTCGTCGCCAACGGCGCGTACTTCGTCGACTGGTACGTCACCGACGAGGCGTTCGCAGATCCCGAACAGTTCACCCGACTCGGAGAACTCGGCTTCGAGAGCGCAGACGCCCTGTGTGCGTTCGGCCACACCCTCGCCGCGATCGGGGAGGCCGTCGACTTCGATCTGGAGGAGATGGCACCACTGCTCGACGCGACCAATCCGCCCCTCGGCGACGGACCGCTGACGCCCGACGACCTCGAAGCCTACGCGCTCGCCTGGATGCGCGACGTCGCCGAGTTTGCCAATCTCGTTCATTACGAGGACGAACAGGACGCCGACCGGACGGCCTTCGACCTGCGCATCCGCGAGTTCCGCCACGACCGGCCGTGGCTCCGCGAGACGCTCGACGAGGGCGAGCTCTTCGACTACCGTCACCCGACGGACGGATCTGTACTCTACTACGGTCGGCGGAGTGCGCCCGACGACAGTGAAGAGCTCCTGTTCGTGGCAAATATGGAGGGACGGGCGGCGACAGTCACGCCGACCGACCTCGTCGACGAGGCGGGCGACGGCTGGGAAGTCGCGCTGGCAACTCCAGCCCTCGACGAGGTCGCTGCCGATGAACCGTTGACGCTGAACGACAGCGAGGCGGTCGTGTTCTCCCGGACTCGCTGAAACGGCCATACACTCTGTCACGGAGAGGGCCGAGACTCGCAAACGTTATCCCTGTGAGAAGAGGGAGTCCCGATGGATTCTCTGTGTCTAGCGTTGTCAAGATAATACTTTATGCGATGTCCACATTCGTTGACAGTATGACCGGTACCCAATTTAAAAACGGAAAACATAATATCGAGAAATGGAATGACGTATTTGAGGTCCTCACAGCTGAACCCCGTCGGCAACTGATCGTCTCGTTGCTGGACACCGAGGGAGCAGTTCCCCTGCCCGAGAGTGCCGTCAATCCGAACGCTCCCGCCGACTCGGAGGCACTGAAAGTAGAGCTGTATCACCGCCACCTGCCATTGCTGGCGGACCGAGAGTTCGTCGAGTGGAAAACTGATCCCCTCGTCGTGGAACGTGGTCCGCGGTTCGAGGAAGTCGCGGCCGTCTTTGAGGCACTTCACACCTCCACGGGCCGGATCCCCGATTCGCTGGTCGTTGGTTGCCAGCGCCTCGAACAGGAGCGACACCTGTCTACTGGCGATTAATACGTCTCCCGGATACGCACGCAGCGGTAGCAGGGATCGAAAGCCAGCGATGACGCGACGCGATTTGCAGTCCTCAGGTACGGCGTCTTCAGAGCAACAGCGGGATGCCGAACGCGACTACGAGACCGACCGCGGTGATCAGGCCGCCGATCAGTGCCTGACGGTTGCTGTACGCGCTCTGCGGGGCAGTCGTCCGCCCCTCGACGGTCGCTGGGCTGTCGGCGTCCTCATCCGATTCCGTGGGTTCTGACGTCGACTCGGGCTCTTCGAACTCCTCGTCGTCCTCGCTACCCTCACCGAACGGGACGTCCGTCTTGCTGGGGTTCTGGTCGACTGCGAGTTCGTCGTCGGCCTCGTCGTCAGCATCGGTCATAGGCGGATGTTTACGACGGGTGAACTTAAGCAGTTCTGTCCGCCGATGAGGGCTCCAGACTGTCCAGTCGAGATTCGCGGGGTGACGGCCCGCCCTTCCGACGTTGAACCGCTGGGGGACCGTGCTCAGCGGTCCGAGCCAATAGATACACCGGTAGAGGCCGTAAAGAAACGGATCACTGTCTTTTTGACTGTCCATTGCTGACAATCTGGCAATGACGAGAACCGACGAGCAGTCTCCTGACCGTGACTGGTGGAAGGAGGCAGTAGTCTATCAGATATACCCGCGAAGCTTCAACGACTCGGACGGCGACGGGATCGGTGACATCCCGGGCATCGTCGAAAAAGTCGACTATCTCGACGCGCTCGGCGTCGACGTCGTCTGGCTCAACCCCGTCTACGAGTCCCCGATGGCCGACAACGGCTACGACATCGCAGACTACCAGTCGATCCACCCCGAGTTCGGGACGATGGACGACTGGCAGACGCTACTCGACGAACTCCACGACCGCGACATGCGGCTCATCATGGACCTCGTCGTTAACCACACCTCCGACGAGCACGAGTGGTTCCAGCAGTCCCGGCAGGGTAACCCCGAGTACGAGGACTACTACTACTGGCGTGAGGGAGACCCGGAGGAACCGCCGAACAACTGGGAGTCCTTCTTCGGTGGCCCGGCCTGGAGCTGGGACGACGAACGCGAGGCGTGGTATCTCCACCTCTTCGACGAGAAACAGCCCGATCTCAACTGGCGCAACGAGGCCGTCCGCGAGGAGATCCACGACATGATGAACTGGTGGCTCGACCACGGTATCGACGGCTTCCGCATGGACGTTATCAACCTCGTCTCCAAGACGGAGGGCCTACCGGATGGCGAACACGGCGGTGCTTCACACTTCGTCGGCGGCCCACGCATCCTCGAGTACATCGGCGAGATGGTCGATGAAACCGTCGCCGGCCGTGACGTCATGACCGTCGGCGAGATGGTCGGCGTCGATGCCGACCGCGCCCGCGAGTACGTCGCCGAGGAGGGGACCGGCCTCTCGATGCTGATCCACTTCGAGCATATGGGCGTCGACACCGGCCACGACAAGTGGGACCTGCAGGAACTCGATCTGCGCGAACTCAAGCGCATCATCGGCTCCTGGCAGAACACCCTCGCCGAGGACGGCTGGAACTGTAACTATCTCACTAACCACGACCAGCCCCGCGCAGTATCGCGCTTCGGCGACGACGGAGAGTATCGCGAGGAGTCCGCGAAGATGCTCGCCACCTTCCAGTTCACCCTGCAGGGGACGCCGTTCGTGTTCCAGGGCGAGGAGATAGGCATGACCAACACGAGTTTCGAGGATCCCGACCGGATCCGGGACGTCGAAGCGAAGAACTTCACTGAGATGTCACTCGGCGACTGGGCCGACGACTACGAGGAGGACGTCCGGCCGATTCTCGAAAACATGAGCCGTGACAACGCCCGGACGCCGATGCAGTGGGACGGCTCCGAGCACGCGGGCTTCACCGACGGCGAGCCCTGGATCCACGTCACCGACAACTACGACGAAGTAAACGTCGCGGCTGCTCGTGCCGACGAAGAGTCCATCTGGCACTACTACCGCGAACTGATGGATCTCCGCGAGGAGCGGGACGTCTTCGTCTACGGCGACTACGAACTGATCGATCCCCAACACGGCGAGGTGTTCGCCTACCGGCGCCGACTCGACGACGACGAACTGATCGTCGTCTGTAACTTCTTTAACGGTCATCCCCACATCCACATCGGCGATCTCGCAGACGACGCCGAACTCGTCGTCAGCAACTACGACGTCGACGAGACTCCGGAGGATCGAGTGCTGGAGCTACGACCCTACGAAGCACGCGTCTACCAGCAGTAGTTCTGAATCGCAGACCAGGCAAATCGTTTCGATCACTGTTCGTAGCGAATGACCCGCGCCATACCGGTCTCCAGGTGATAGAGATGGTGGCAGTGGAAGAACCAGCCGCCGGGGTTCGATGCGACGAAGTCGAACGTCACCTGGCCCATGCGACCGGGCACGACGACGGTGTCTTTGAGTACGTCGCCGACTCTGAACTGATGTCCGTGAAGATGCATCGGATGGCGTATCGGACTTCGGTTGACCATCCGGAACCGAACGTGCTCCCCTGGGGCGATATAGATCGGATCGGCATCAGGGTAGGTCTGTCCGTTGATAGTCCACGCGTCGCCACTCATCATCGTCCCTGATAGGGTTAGATCGACCGTCCGGTCAGGAGTCCCCTCGGACGCGGCCTGTGAGTCGGTCGATCGGAGGTCCGTTAGCTGGAGCATCCGACGGCCGATCCCTCCTCGGTGATCCGCCCGTCACTCCCCTCGTAATCGAGTATCGCTCGGCCGGGAGGCGTCGACGAGCGGACCGGCCTGATCCGGATCGGCCATCGTCCCGGCGACTGCGCCTCGACCACGACGTCGTATCGTTCCTCCATGCCGATCTCCAGCGTATCGACGGAGACAGGCTCGACAGCAGGGCCGTCAGTGTGCGTGACGAGTAGCTCGTGTCCCTCGATCCCGAATCGGTAGGTCGCTGCTGCTGCCGCGTTGATCAGTCGGAGTCTGATGCGCTCGCCTTCCTCGACGTCGACGTGTGTTGGTTCGCGAGGGAGCTGTCCGTTCACGAGCGTGCCGACTGCAGGTGGCGCATCGGGGAATCCGCCGCCCATGCCCCGGCCGTTCCTCGACGAGGTCTCTACCCGCGGCTCACCGGGGAGGTGCTCGTCGAGAATGAGTGTTTCCTCCGTATCGTACTCGACGTGGTGATCGCTCTCTTCGATAATGAGTGGGCCCAGAAGTTCCCGATCCAGTTGCAGGCCGACATGGCTGTGATACCAGTGTGTGCCGGCCGGTTCAGTGTCGAACTCGTAGGTGAACTCCTCGCCCGGCTGGATCGCTTCCTGGGTGACGCCGGGTACGCCGTCCATCGCGTTGTCCCCGTCGAGGACCATCCCGTGCCAGTGGATCGTCGTCTCCTCCGGGAGGTCGTTTTCGATGACGACGCGAACGCGTTCGCCCTCGCGGGCCCGGATTTCCGGACCGGGGTACTCCTCGTCGTACGTCCAGCCGTCGTGGCGTTCGTCGGACGCCACCGAGACGTCGCTCTCGGTTGCTGTCAGGCGATACGTTCGGTCCGGATCACCGTACTCCGGTTCCGGCAACGGACCTGTTTCGGGCGAGCTATCACCGCCCGGAAAGTTGTCCAGACAGCCAGCGAGTCCGGCCGAGACTGTACCACCGGTAACTGCGAGCGCCTGTCGTCGAGTGAGTTTCTTTTCAGTCATGGGGAATCATCGCTCCTCGCGTAGCCGCCGGCATCGTGTTCTGAATTCTTCGTCGTCGAGTTCGCCGCGCGCGTACGGTTCGCGCAGTTCGGCGAGGGCTCGATCCGGCTCATCGCTGGACTGAAACTGGGAGCCCCGGCCGAGTACGACAAGGACGAGAACGATCAGTCCGACGAGCAACAACAGCCAGAGTATCCACCAGACACCGAACAGGCCCCAGCTCTCGTTCATCATCTCGCCAGTTCGCTGCTGCGGGGCGGCGATAGCAGTTGGGACTGCACCGAGCACGAGTCCTGCTGAAGGACCCTATGCGCGATGCGGCCGAGACGGTGTAATGATGGCCTCATATGCCGGTCACAGTAGTAGATACGTCATTGTATGATATAGTGTGTATTGCAAAACATGTGACAGGCCAACTGACTACGACTCGGACGGCATCAACTGCCCCTGCAGGGGGCGCAGTTCTGTCCGTAGGCTGTTGCCCTCATCGTCCGGACGGTGCAGAATCCGAACCGGTGCTCCATCTGCAGGTGTGCGAGTCCGTTCCTGCGGTCTCAACTACTCCGAGCGACCGCCTGCCTTGCCCGAAGAAATCCGTCAGAACTGGAGGAGAGTGCCCGCGGTTATCCGCCGTCAGGCCGCGGCGCGTTCTCGTACTTTTCCATCTTCTCGGGTCTGTCCGATATGGACTCGTAGATCCGCTGGAGCGTCTCCTCGGCGGCCAGTAGGTTGTGCTCCTCGAGGAACGCCCGTCCCTCCTCGGTCAGGCCGTAGAACTTCCACGGGTAGCCCTGCCGGTGCTCGCCGTCCGGCAGCGCGACCTCTTCGAGGACGCCCGCGTCGATGAGCTTCTGGACGTGCTTGTAGACGGTCGCCTCGCTGACGCTCGGGTTTAGCTGTTCGAGTTCGTACATCGACGGCAGTCCCTCGGGATGTTGCAGGACGTTGCTGAGGATGGCAAACCGCGTCTCCTGCGTGACGAAGTGCAGCAGTTCGCGGTTGTCCGCGCCCTCGTCCTCGCTCAGGTCGGTGCTCATACTGTGATCTACGCGAAGTGTCCATAAGTAGTTTACTCTGGAGTAAATCACTTTCGGGTAGATTACTTCGAGAGAAAGTACTCTAGAGGATCTGCTGGAGCAGTCGGACACAACGCCTATGCAACCCCGGTGAGACGACACCGATATGTCTAACGAGGAGTCGTCGTCCCCGAACGAGGGGCCCTCCCACGAAGCGCCGTCCACCTCCAGCGAACAGTCCGCGGACGAGGAGGATCCCTCCGTGCCCGGGGACGTCCTGACGAGTGCGACAGAGCGTCTCGACGCCGACGAGATCACGCTGGCCGACAACGAAGAGATCCTCCACGCGATGGCCGAACTCGGTCCGGTCTACGAGACGGATCGGTCGTACTTCGTGCTGGGGAACTACGACCGTGAGCCGATACGTCGGCTGAATCTCGTCGTCGACCGTCTCAATCGCCGCGGGGACGCCTACGCCTTCCGCATGGTCGACGTCCGCGGCGAGTGGGACAACAGTATCCAGAAGTTCTGCCTGATCGCCGACCTTGTCACCTATCTCGTCGGCGTCGCCGAGAAAGAGCAGAGCGGCTTCCTGGTCGAGCAGGGACTGCTCGTCGGCACTGAGGAGTACTTCGAGAGGAGCCACGTGCTGAAACGCGAGTACGAGGAGGACCACCCGTTCGGCTGGATGCAGGACGGCGTTTTCGAGCTATTCGAAGGGGAAGGGCGACTGTACCGCTGGCGGACGGTGTCTGATCTCGTAGAAGCGACTGAAGAACTGCCGTAAGGGGGCCGTGTGAGTTCACTGACGCTCGCGCCACTCGTCTTCCAGCAGGCCGTACCAGTAGACGTCCTGGAACTGGCCGTCGACGAACTCCGCGTCCCGGTGGACGCCTTCCTCTCGGAAGCCGACCGATTCGAGCAGCGCACTCGAGGCATCGTTGAACTCGAAAACGCGGGCCTCGATCCGATGGAGGCCGAGTTGCTGGAAGCCGTACTCGACAATCCGGGCGGCGGCGTCGCCGCCGTAGCCCATCCGGTGGTGGTCGGGTGCGACCCAGTAACCGAGTTCCGCAGTGTGGTTACCCGTATCCAGTTTGTCGAGGCCGATGGTCCCGACGGCGGTCCCTTCGTCCGTAATCAGGAGGTTCACGTTGTCTTCGGCACAGACGACGTCGTCGTAGAACTCCTCTTCCTGCTCGGCGTTGATCGGTCGGTCGCTCCCGATTGCCCGCCAGACCTGCGGATCGTTGACCTGCTGTTGCATGAACTGCAGGTCGGCCTTCTCGATGGTGCGTAACTCGACCTGCTCGCCCTGGAGAAACACGGGTCCGGGCATAGACTCTCGTACAGAAGCTACGGAGAAAAAACTGACTCTCTCCAGGCAGTCTCGATGGCCGGAGCCGAAACGCGGAAAGCCCTACTGACGCTACATATTGACGACAGGTCGCATGGAAGAGGCTCATCGGGTGTTCGGCTACAGGCGCCGGAGCGTCGCGCTCGACGTGCTCGTAGTGGCCACTGCGATCCCGGCGCTGCTGATCGGAGTTCATCTCCTGGCACCGGAGAGCCTGCGAACAACGCTCATCCTCCAGCACGGCGATCCGGAGCCACTGGAGTTTCTCACCGCCGCCTACGTCCACTCGAACGTCCCACATCTACGGAACAACGTCACTGGCTACGTCGCTGCAATCGTGATGGCCTACCTGCTCTGTCTCGAAGCAGGACGCCGTCGGTGGTTTTTCGCCACGCTCGGTGCGATACTGGTAGTCGTTCCGATAACGGTCAACGTCGTCAGCTACACGACCTTCGCGACGATGTTTCCCGGAGCACCGACGACGCGTGGCTTCTCGGCAGTCGTCGCCGCCGCCGGGGGTTCGTCTACGTCGCCCTGCTCGTCCTGTTGCGAACCGCCTACTCGAAAAGCACCGCGACGTTTGCCGGCGCATTGATCTTCCTGATACTACTGGTGACGTTCTATCTCTCGCACGCCAGCGTCGTCGACCCGCTGGTGCTCGCCGGCGCGGCCGGGAGTTCAGTGTTGTGTCTCGGAGCGCTGGCCGTCAGCGTCCGCGGTCGACTCCCCAACGACCGGGCCAGTTGGATTCAACTCGGTGCCGAAGCGATTCCCGTTGGCCTTGTCACTGCCCTCCTCGTCGCCTTCGTCGTGGGACTGTTCCCCGAACGGGTCGTCGTCGACGGTATGATCATCAACGTCTACGCGCACTGGCTCGGTCTGGTCGGCGGCGTCGTCGTCAGTGCCGGACTGGAACGGATCGTCGCCGACTGACGCGCTTGCGTGGAGCGGTCCCTTTGTATACCCTCCCACACTACGGTCGGGCATATGGGCCTCACAAAGCGGATCATCCCCTGTATCGACGTGGATCTGGACGAAGAGGGCAACCCCGCGGTCTACACCGGCGTTCACTTCGAGGATCTCAAGTACACCGGCGACCCGGTCGAGATGGCAAAGCGGTACAACGAGGCCGGTGCCGACGAGTTCGTCTTCCTCGATATCACCGCCTCCGCGGAGGGGCGCGAGACGATGCTCGGCGTCGTCGAGGACGTCGCCGACGAGGTGTTCATTCCCCTCACTGTGGGCGGCGGCATCCGGACCCGTGCGGACATCAAGGAGACGCTCCGCGCCGGCGCGGACAAAGTCTCGATCACTACTGGCGCGCTCGAACGCCCCGACCTCATCAACGAGGGGGCGGCGGCCTTCGGCAGCCAGTGTATCGTTATCAGCGTCGATGCCCAGCGCCGCTACGACGAGGGGGCGAACACTACGTCGAGGTCGACGGCGAGTCCTGCTGGTTCGAGTGCACGAAGAAGGGTGGCCGCGAGGGAACCGGCATCGACGTCGTCGAGTGGGCCACGGAGGCCGAACGCCGCGGCGCGGGCGAACTGTTCGTCAACTCCATCGACGCCGACGGGACCAAAGACGGCTACGACATCCCGCTGACGAAGGCAGTCTGTGATACCGTCGATACGCCCGTAATCGCGTCCTCTGGCTGTGGGGGACCCGAAGACGCCTACGATATATTCACTGAGGCGAACGCCGACGCCGCGCTTGCGGCATCGATATTCCACTTCGACGAGTATTCGATTCAGGAAGTGAAACAGTATCTGGACGAGCGGGACGTGCCTGTTCGGCTGTAGACCGTTCGTCTGTCGCTGCGAAGTTCGATTCTACACTTCTCGAAGTATACCGCTACAGTTCTCGAAGTGGTCTGTCACGATACTCGAACCACGTCGAAAACAAGCCACGACCTCACCCGCTCGATATCGGCGACACCGTCACCGCCCAGAGACTCAACAGCACGGCAGCGACGACCATCGTCCCGACCCAGCTATCGTCCGGCGCGGACTCGGCCGGGTCGTCGAGGAGAAGCCTGTACGCCGCAAACACCACCAGCGCGAGGCCGCCAAGCGCCATCAGCATGGACCCCGGCCCGATGATCTCGCCGGTGAGATTCACCGCGCCGACAGCCGCGAAAATGGCCCGGACTACCGCCGTCGACACGTAGAAGACGAGCGCTCTGATCATAGTCGAATGTAGCCGAGTTCGTGACTAAAACCTTCCTTCTCCGGCGCCGGGGAGGGGGTTTCACGGGTCTTATATGTACCATCTCCCAGGTTCAATGAATGGTCTACCGGTGCGAGCGCTGTGGAAAACCTCACGCACGCGACGACCCGCCCTGTACCGACTGTGGGTACGACTCGTTCAAGCAGTACGACGAGGAGACGTCGGCAACGGTCGAGACGGGCCCGAACTTCGTCTGGGCGTGTAGCGACTGCGGTCGCCAGCACGTCAAGCACACGCCCCCTGCAGTCGCTGTGGCAGTCAGGAACTGGAGAAGATCGAACCTTCCTACGAACAACTCGATCGCGACCTCGAACGCCGGACCGGGTGGAAATCGATTGCGAGGCCGTACCTGCCGCTGATGGTGCTGATCGCGATTGCGGGACTCGGACTGATCGCGCTCATCGCGCTGTAATCGGTGCCGTGGAAGACGTTGGAGGGTCCAAACCGACCGATCAGTGACCCACCCGGACTGAACGGTGGGGGGCGCGGACGGCCCGGTGATGACTGGATCCTAATTACTTATTACCCCAGTAGTCTTCTGAACGACGAGTACGACGGCAATTCCGGCGACAGCGACGCCGATAATCGTTGGCACCAGCTGTTCGGATCCCCACTCCCAGCCAAGCATCTGCGTACCGACGATTGCGACGACAGCAACGAGCAATCCGATCACGGCACCCCAGGACGACTCGATCTGGTACATGTTCTCAACTATGTTCTCCGAGAACTCAAAAAGGGGGTGATCGACCGGCGACGCGTAGCTATGCCGTTTCAGACCGGGCAGGGTTCTAGCCTTGAACTGCCTGTGGTGGCACGGCAGAGGCGAAACCGAAGCAGATGCTTTGCTGTGAGACATCTAAACAGGCCGAGTGTTTCGGAGCTTGACCCCGAGGCGGTTCACTGAACGGCATGGACGACCAGTGTCCGATCCGACACCACAACAGAAAAGCTAGTTCCGATCAGGCCGCCGTCTCGAAGGCATCGCGAAAGGCGTTCGTCTTGTCCCGAACTCGTCCCGCGCCGTCTTCAAGCGCGTCGAGCGGGTCCGTCGACTCGTCCGTCTTGATACCGAGGATCGGTTCGGTCTGTCCACCGGACTGCTCCGGGTTCATGTCGTAGGTCGCCGCAGTGACGCCTTCTGTCTCCAGTAGCGCGCCTTTGAGTACGTTCATGAAGGTGTGATCCTCTTCGCCGATTTCGATAGAGAGTTCGTCCTCAGTGTTTTCGATGACCCGTAGTTCCATGTCGACAAATTTGCTTGTGGCGGGTTTGTAGCTTTCGATAGCGAGCGTTCCGACCGGTCAGGAGGAGGATTTATTCCCTTCGGGTCGTCAAGAAGGGTATGAAGATCCATTGGCACCGACGGGATCTCAGACCGACGGACAACTGCGGCCTCACCGAGGCTGCCGGTTCCGGATCGGTTCTGCCCGTCTTCGTATTTGACAAAGCCGTCCTCCAGCACGGATCACCACCACGGGTCGCGTATATGCTTGATGCGCTGGATTCGCTAAGAGAATCCTATCGTGACAAGGGCAGTGACCTCCTCCTCGCGCGCGGTGATCCTCGAACCGTGTTGTCGCGTCTCGCCGAAACGACCGACGCCGAGGCCGTCGTCTGGAACAAGGACTACTCGGGACTGGCGCGGGAACGCGATACCGAGGTTCGACAGGCGCTCGACGAGGTTGACGTCGCCCGCGAGAGCTACCACGACGCGATCTGTCACGAACCAGGCTCGATCACGACGAACGACGGTGACCCGTATTCGGTCTTTACCTACTTCGGCCGGAAGTGGTTGGATCGGGAGAAGGAGACCCCTACGAGACACCGGATGCGGACGACCTCGCCGATCCGGCGTCGCACTCGGTCCCGGATCGGTGGTCGACGTCGCTACCCACCGTCGGCGACCTCGGCTTCGACGAACCTGATGCCGACCTGCAGTCGGCCAGCACCGACGCCGCCCGCGACCGTCTCGACGAGTTCTGTGCCGGGGATATCTACCGCTACGACGAGCGGCGGGACTACCCGGCAGACGACGCTACCTCGCGGCTCTCGGCGGATCTGAAGTGGGGAACCATCGGGATTCGCACGGTGTACGCGGCGACTGCCGACGCGATGGAGCGTGCCGACAGCGACGCCGAAGCAGAGTCCGTCGAGGAGTTCCAATCCCAACTCGCGTGGCGGGAGTTCTACAGCCACGTTCTCTTCTTCAATCCGGAAGTCGTCTCGGAGAACTACAAGGAGTACGAGAACGGAATCGAGTGGCGCGACGACCCGGAGCATCTGGCGGCGTGGAAAGCCGGTGAGACGGGCTATCCCATCGTCGACGCCGGGATGCGCCAGTTGCTGACGAAGGCTATATGCACAACCGCGTGCGGATGATCGTCGCTTCGTTTCTTACCAAGGATCTGCTGATCGACTGGCGCGAGGGCTACGACTGGTTCCGCGAGAGGCTTGTGGACCACGAGACGGCAAACGACAACGGTGGCTGGCAGTGGGCCGCCTCGACCGGCACCGACTCCCAGCCGTACTTCCGGATCTTCAATCCGATGACGCAGGGTGAGCGCTACGACCCCGACGCGACGTATATCAAGCGGTATATACCAGAACTCGAAGCGGTCGAGGCCGAGCAGATCCACACCTGGCACGAACTCTCCGCGACACAACGGCGTCGACTCGCACCGGAGTATCCCGACCCAATCGTCGAGCATAGCCAGCGCCGAGAAGCGGCAATCGAGATGTTCGAGACGGCACGGGGCGAGTGACCAGGGCGACTGTGAAAGCCGGGGACAACTCTCTGGTATGTGGTATGTCAACTACCCTCTTCTAAACGTTTAACAGTCATCGAACCGATACTGGAACTGGAGGCAATAGCTATGCCAGAACATTCCCAACCCGAACTGCCGCCGCTGCCGTATGACTACGATGCGCTCGAACCGCACATCTCCGAGCAGGTGCTGACGTGGCATCACGACACCCATCATCAGGGCTACGTGAACGGCCTTGCCAGCGCCGAGGAGACCCTCGCCGAGAACCGTGAGAACGGGGACTTCGGTACCTCCGCGGGCGCTATCGGCAACGTCACCCACAACGGCTGTGGACACTATCTCCACACCCTGTTCTGGGAGAACATGGATCCCAACGGGGGCGGCAAACCCGACGGCGAACTACTCGAACGCATCGAAGAGGACTTCGGTTCCTACGAAGGCTGGAAAGGCGAGTTCGAGGCCGCCGCCAGCGCTGCTGGTGGCTGGGCCCTGCTAGTCTACGACCCGGTCGCCAAACAACTGCGTAACGTCGCAGTCGACAAGCACGACCAGGGCGCGCTCTGGGGCGCACATCCCGTTCTCGCCATCGACGTCTGGGAGCACTCCTACTACTACGACTACGGCCCCGCCCGTGGCGACTTCATCAGCGCGTTCTTCGAGGTCGTCGATTGGGACAAGGCAACTGAAGAGTACGATAAGTGCCTCGACCACTTCGAGTAGTGTAGCCGCCAAGACCTCACGATTCTTTCTGCAGTACGCTACGGTTAGCTGAAAGTATTAACGCCCCCAAGAACCGTATGTAACTGACACGTATTCCTGAGCACTATCAATATATGACATGAATTCTCAGCAGTAGTTTAGCATGCTCGAATATGTCGGTGAAAGACGACCAATAACCGATGTCTCGGAGGTAACACGGTTACCTGATCTTCACCGGGATCCGACAGATACCCCTCTCAGTATCTCCTAACTCCCTGTACATTTATCAGTTTGATAGTTGGATAACTATATGGGGGAGAACATGCATGACCTAACCGGATTCCAGCGGGACCTACTGTACGTCATCGCCGGCCGTGACGACCCACACGGTCTCGCGATCAAAGAAGAACTCGAAGAGTACTACGAGAGCGAGATCCATCACGGACGGCTCTACCCGAATCTCGATGCTCTCGTCGATAAGGGGCTAGTGGAAAAAGGCGAACTCGACCGCCGAACCAACTACTACGCACTCACCCAGCGGGGCGACCGGGAACTCGAAGCGCGGCGGGAGTGGGAGCGACGGTACCTCGAAAACGACGAAACCGAGGTTTCGCTATAATCGTGACTTCAGGAGTGTTTTCGGGCGTCTACAGCGGTTCGACCAGATCCTCGAGCGCCGCCTGCGGGTCGTCGGCCTTCGCGACGCCGCTGGCGAGCAGTACGCCGTCAGCACCGAGTTCCTCGGCTGCGACGACGTCCTCTCCGGTGCTGATCCCTGCACCGCAGTAGACGTCGACGGACTCGTCAACCGCGGCGGCGGCGTCGACGGCGTCACGGACGATGTCGGGATCGGCCTGGCTGACCGGCGTGCCGGTCCCGATTAGCTCCGGCGGCTCCACAGCGACGGCGTCGGGACCGAGCGCGGCCGCGGCGGCGATCTGATCAGGGTTGTTCGCACAGACGACCGTATCGAAGCCGACGCGGTCGGCCGCGTCGAGCGAGCCATCGATGTCGGCGAGTTTGAGACGGTTCTCCGAGTGGTTGAGCAGGGTCCCAGTCGCACCCGCGTCGTCGGCCGCCTCGGCGAGGGTGCTACCGGTGTGGCTCCCGTGCTCGACGGGGCTAACGTGCTGGGCCCAGGTCTCGACGCCCGTCTCGGCGACGGCCTCGATCGCTGCGGCCTGGGGCGCGATACCGACGTCGATGCCGGAAGACTCGCTTGCCTCGCGCGCTGCGGTGGCTACTTCGACTGGATCACACGGATACGCCTTGAGGTTTACAAGGACGAACATACGTTCACCAGCGGTCGCTGGCGACAAATAGGTTGCGAGAACTCCCGGCCGCTGAGAAGACGATTCCCCAGTTCGAGGCCGGATTCAGTCTTTTCGTTTGACGACGTCGCCGAGCGTGTACTCGCCGTCAGCCGAACCGCCGCTCCACTCCTCGTCGTCCGACGCCACGCCGCCGGTCAGCGAGAGTCCCAGGAAGCTCTCGAGCTTCGACTTGATGTCGTCGCTCGGTAGCGTGTCACCGCGTTCGAGCTTTCGAATGAGGCTCGCCTTCTCGTTGAGTTCGTTCGCGAGGTCGGACTGGCTGAGATCCTTCTCTTCGCGTGCAGAGCGGATCCGCTCGTCGTAATCGGTGACGATCTCGTCCATGTCGTCGAACATGTCCGAGCGGGATCGCGATCGGCTGGAACCGCCGGAGCCGCTGGTTCCGGACGATCCGCTCGAACCATCCGAGCCGCTCGAACTCGACCCCGTCGAATACTTCGTGGACGAACTTGAGGACTGCTGGGTCTTTATTTCGGTCCCGAAGTCAGCACAGTCACTGCAGACGTCGAGTTCGGCTCCCTCGATCTTGACGGTCTTAGGCGACGACACCGAGGCGCCGCACATTTCACACTGCACCATATGTCTCCCCTTTCGCTGCCAGCGTTGATAAAAGGTACGCCGTGGCGACGCCGTCGGTCAATCGAGTGCGCCCCATGCGCCCCAGAACCGCTGGAGCGCCGTGACGTGGCCGACGACGGCAAAGAGTACGAGCAGCCAGCCGATCGGGCCGAATCCGGCCACTGACGGCTGAACGAACGCGGCGACGCCGGTGACGACGCCGATGAGTGCGAGCCGATCGGCACGCCCGAGCACGCCGGCGTAGACCCGGTCCAGCCCGACCGCCTGGGCCTGCGTTCCGAGATAGGAGGTCATCAGGACGCCTGTGACGGCCGCGAACCCGAGCGGGTAGTGGCCGATTCCCGCGGCGAGTCCCGCAATGACGACGATATCGGCGTACCGATCGAGCACGTGATCGAGCAGGTCCCCGGCCTTCGAGTCGACTTCTTGCTCGCGAGCGACCGCGCCGTCGAGCAGGTCGAGTGCCCCGTTGAGTCCGACGAGAACGGCCCCCGCGAGATACAGGATCGCCGTCTCGCTCGCGAGGTAGTAGGCACCGCCTGCGACGGCCGCGGCGACGAAGGCGAGCACGCTGATCGCGTCGGGCGACAGTCCGAGTCGGGTCGATAGCGCGACGAACGGTTCGAGTGCTCGGTCGGCGACCGAACGGAACTGATCCAGTGTCATAGATACTCGATGTACGAAACTTCGCCGGCACTCGGATCGCGCTCTCCCTCGATGACCGCTTCGATCTCCGTGGCAACCGCCTCGGGCGTGCGCTCGGTCGCTTCGATCTCGTAGACGGAATCGAAGCCGTGCGTGTCGACCGCCTCCGAGAGGATCACGTCGAGCGCCTCGCTCTCGGCGTTCTCCGCGGCCGACGCTTCGCCCTCGCCACGCTCGACGAGGCGCTCCTCAAGCACGTCGGGGCGACAGCGGAGGACGACGACGCGATCAATGTCCAGGTGATGGGCCAGATGCGAGTCGATGACGACGTCGTCCCGACCGCCGAGCCACTCCGCGACGGCATCCATATCGGCCACGACGCTGTCGCGCTCCTCGTCGACCCGCTCGTAGAGAGCCTCCTCGCGGATGGCCTCGTTGAGGTGGACGACGTCGAGGTCGGTCTCCAGCAGTTCCGTCGCGGTGGTCTTGCCCGTCCCGGGCGTCCCAGTCACTGCGACTCTCACTCCGCTAACACCTCGTTTATCGCGTCCACGGCGCGTTTCGTCTCGGCTTCCGTACCGCAGGTCACCCGGATGCAGTCGTCCAGCCCGAAGCAGTGCAGTCGCGGATGATGACGCCGCGCTCCTGCAGTCGGTCGGCGACTGCAGTGGCCTCTCCGACCCTGAGCAACACGAAGTTCCCCTGGCTATCCCAGGTAGGTGCGTCGACGTGCTCGTAGATATACTCGCGCGCCCACTCGGCCGTCGAAACGGTTCGCTCGACGTGTTCCTCGTCGTCGAGCGCCGCCAGGCCGGCGTGACAGGAGAGCTCTCCCGCCGCAAAGGGCGTGTTGACGCGGGCGTACGCATCCGCCCACTCGCTCGGCGTGATGGCGTAGCCCAGCCGAAGCCCTGCTGCCCGTACACTTTCGAGAACGTCCGGATGATCGCGATGTCCTCTCGCTCGCGGACGAGGCCGACCGCCGAATCGATATCGGCGAACTCGCCGTAGGCCTCGTCGACGACGACGAGCGTCTCCTCGGCAGTCTCCTCGGCGATCCGTTCGACGTCGGGGAGCGGACAGACCGTCCCGGTCGGGTTGTGTGGACTCGTGAGATAGACGATCCGTTCGCCGTCGTACGCCGAGAGTACCCGCTCTGCGGTCTGTGCGAAGCCGTCCGCCTGTGAGATGGTGTACTCGTTCACTTCGCCGTGGTGATAGCGAGCGCTCATCGCGTAGTAGGCAAAGCCCGGTTGCGGCACGAGCACCTCGTCGTCGGGGGCGAGCATGGCCCGCGAGAGGTAATCGAGTGAGCCGTCACCGCCGGCGGAGAGCCAGATCTGTTTCGGCTCGACATCCCAGCGGTGGGCGAGTTCCTCGGACAGATCCGCGTGTGAGGTCTTCGGATAGCTGTTCACCGACGAGGCGTGGGCCTCGATAGCCTCGACGGCGGCCGGACTCGGGCCGAACGCGTTCTCGTTCGACGCGAGTTTGATCAGGTCCGACGGATCCATGCCGAGGTCGCGGGCGACCTCCTCGATACCTCGGCCCGCCACGTACTCGGTGTGGGCCGACAGGTCGCGTGGGTTCATACTCCCTACCAGTTTCCGGCGGTTCTTAAGCGTGCTCAAGGAGGATGGATTGTAGCCACCTGAGAACGCCGGACGCCGCAATGTTTAATAGACCTTGTTTTCAAACGAAAAAGTGATGGAATTCGGACGCGGCGACGGCGTTCCGGACAGCACGACGTTCTCCCAGGAACTGGCCGAACTCAAACAGAACGGCTGTAACCTCCTGCTCGTCGGTAACGGGAACGTCCACAGCAACGCATGTCGCCATCTGGTCGGTGACGATGACCGTCGCCGACTGTTCGTGTTCTCCGGACGCGGGCCGGTCTGTGCCTGTGCTCCCGACACCCTCGACGGCATCGACCGGGAAATCGTGCGCTTTGGCGAGGAGTCTGCGACGGGCGAGAGCTCACTGAGCGGGCTCGGGAGCGAGGTCGTCTCCCGGATAGAGGAGTTCCAGACGCGTGCCGGAGCGCTTTCGCCAGCCGAACTGCGACTCTGTTTCGATTCGCTTGGCCCCCTGTTCGTCGACCACGACCCCGAAGAGCTGTTTCGGCTCTTGCACGTCCTTACGGCCTCGGTCAGACGCGTCTACGGGATCGGCCACTACCACCTTCGCGTCGAACGGGGGAGCGATCATGTCAACCTGATCGAACCGCTGTTCGACGCACTGGTCGAGGTTCGTGAGAAGGACGGAATCGCCGAGCAGCGCTGGCATCTGCTCGGCAAAGACGTCTCCAGCGACTGGCTTCGCCTCTAACGACTGCTGAGTTCGTCGTCGCTCACCCACTCGAACTCGGGAGACGACTCGGTGCTGTCGGCGTCCTCGACGGGGTCGGTGTCCTCCGTTCTCTCCTTCGTTTCCGTAGCGTCGGCATCCTCCTCGGCGGATAGCCCTGCCACCAGCGAGGCGATGTCGAACGCGTCTTCGTCCGCCGAATCCGCGTCTGAAGCTATCTCTGTCCCGTCGGTCGTCTCTCTGTCCTCGGCCAACTGGCCCTTGCTGGACGCCGTCAGTAACGCTCCGCCTCCCCTGCCGTGGCAGCAACGGCAGTCGAGTCGCCGGGTCCGGCCGGAGAGGCGCTATCCTCGTCGGTGAGCGCTTCGCGCTCGATCTGTTCGAACAGGTCGTCGAGGCCATCCGGTTCGGCCTCGGCCTCGGATTCGGTTCGCTCGCCGATATCGACCGACTCCTCGACCGGGCCGTCGTTGTCGGTCTCCTGCTCGATGGGTTCGAGCGAGACGCCCGAGAGGTCGCCGAACACCTGATTGAGTTCGCCATCCGTGGCCTGCATACCGTCGCGCTTGGACTGGCCGGCGTCTTCCCCTGCTTGGGCGGCGAGGTCGTCCGGAGAGCCCGCGAACACCGCCCCAGGATCGCCCTCGCTGTCCGGATCGGGCGTCGGTCCGTCATCGACACTCGTGATACGTGCAAGCGAACCGTCGGCCGCGTCCGGGTGTGTTCGCCGATGGGCGGTGCTGGGGTCGCGATCCGTCCCCGCCATCGTTTCGCCAGACTGTGGCTTCACTGTGGTCGCCTCGCCACGCTCGAAGGCCTCGAGTTGGTCCTCGCGCAGGAGCGGGAGTCCGGCGAACTTGATTCGCTCGCCGTACTCGCTTCGGAGATGGTCGAGCCGTGCGTGCTCGATCATGAGGACTCGCCAGCGCCGGTCGATTGGGGTCAGCAGGACGAACGTCAGGTCGGTGTTCGAGAGCAGGCGTCGTTCGATGGCTGCGAGCAGCGCCGGGAAGTTATCGTCTCCGAGCGGCGTTTCGGGGTACTCGAAGGTGGTCCGGTGGCCAGTTCCGGAGGCGTCTTCGAGGATCACCTCGAAACTCGACTGGCCATCGCCGTGTGAGGCGTCCTGGAACGTCACAGAGCAGCCGTAGGGCTCGAACACTTCGTTCAGGTGCACCTCCGGCGCGTAGTTCCAGTAGCTCCCGGTCGCGCTCATCCCGCGCCGCGACTGAGTCAGGACGTCGACGAGTTTGCGGGCGAGGTCTGTCGCGGCCGACGATTCAACTCTGTCTTCCAGGAAGGGCAAGAGCGGCTGGTCGGCGACGTCGTGGCCGTCGCCAACGTGGAGTGATCGGGTCTCCTCGTCTGGAATACCGATCTCACGGAGTAACTCGGCATAATCGCCGTAGGGATCCGGTGTGTCGTCGGGACTCATTTGCGGGGTACTGTCTCGTTATATACTACTTATCGAGGGCATTTCTACCTTTCCATGCCATGTCAAATGGTACCGTTACTACCCATTACAGTGAGGGGGTCGGAGGTGGTAGCTCCGATCATGGAGTTCCAGACCATTCAGGGTGATATCGCTGCACAGTCCGCTGACGCACTGGTCAACGCGGCCGGAACGAGTCTCAAAATGGGAAGCGGTGTCGCCGGGGCACTCAGACGTCGTGCAGGCCAGGAACTCGACGATGAAGCGACGTCGAAAGGGCCCATCGACCTCGGCGAGGTGGCGGTGACCGACGCCTACGACCTCGACGCGGAGTACGTCATCCACGCCGCCGCGATGCCCCATTACGGCGACGGCCAGGCGACGGCCGAAAGCATCCGCGAGGCCACACAAAATGCGCTGGAAGCCGCGGACGAGCGAGGCTGTGAGTCGCTCGTGATCCCCGCACTCGGCTGTGGCGTCGCTGGCTTCGACCTCGACCGAGGGGCTGAAATCATCGCGGAAACGATCGCCGAGTACGACCCCGATTCGCTATCGGACGTTCGGTTTATCGCCTATAGCGACGACGAATACGCGACCGTCGAGTCGGCTACCGCGCCGTTCACCGATAGTTAAGCGACCTTAACCGGGGCTACCGGTCCGCTCGACGTCGATCCGGGAGACCACCGTTGAAAGCAACGCTCAGTCTCGGAGCGGGAATGCCTTTCATCGCGGCGTAACCGCTGATTCCGTCGAGGTGCACGAACTGGTTGAGATCCTACGCTGATTGTAGAGACTGCTGGACGAACGTGCGCGTCGGGATTCGACGCTGCCGAATCCTCACACTGGCGGGTTCCAGAACACGCCGTCGACGACTGCGACAGCACCGACCAGCGCCGCACCGAACAGCGAGAGGTTTAGCGGCACCGAGAGCAAAGCGCCGAACACTGCTGCGATCAGAAACACCAGCGGTATGACCGCGAGGAGGAGGTCGTATCTCGATATTGATCCCTGCCGGGTCGGTCGCTCGTTCTGAAACAACTCGCCTCTAGTGGGATCTGACGTGCTCTGGGACATTTGATCACCGGTACAGGAAGATATACTATGTAATCCCACTAAAACACTTCTTCAGATTCTTTACAAATTTCCTGATGAACCACGCAATATGTGCTAAATTATATCTCTATAACTTATGCGTGACTATAGCACCGAGTGACTGATCTCATGGAAGAGCAGTGAACGCTGTCTCTCCTCTCTACTCGCTCCCCTCGGTCGCCCGTTGAGGAAGGGGTCGTAGCGCCTCAATTCAAAAACGATCAGAAGAACTGCTTACGCACGGAGTTCGTCGAGACGCTCTCGGCCGGGCGAGATCAGTTCGTCGAGGTAGGCGGTGAGAGTACCCTTTGCGTCGGCCGGATGGAGTTCGCCGCTTTCCAGGTCCTCGGCGAGTATCTCGTACTCCTCGTAGGTGACGTCGCCGCCGTACTCGTCGGGGCGTTCGACAGTCACGGACTCGAACCGTGGGAAGACGTGGTACTGGAACAGTTCGAGGACGGGGTTTTCGCGCTCGTTACCGTCGTCGTCCGGTTCGGGGTCCCGCGTGGGCGGACAGAACGCCGCGTTGATCTTCTCTTCGAGGTCGTCTCGCGTGTCCTCCATCGAAATCGTCGTCCCGCTGCTGGAGGACATCTTCCCCTCGCCGCTCGTCAGGTCGGCGATGATCGGCGTGTGCAGACACGGCCGGACCTCGTAATCCAGACTCGGGAGTTCCTCACGCGCGAGCATGTGGACTTTGCGCTGGTCGAGACCGCCGACAGCGAGGTCGACGTCCAGATACTCGATGTCGAGCGCCTGCATCAGCGGGTAGACGACGTGAGAGACCTTCGCCGTCTCGTCGCCCTGAATCTCGGCCATCGCGCGCTGGGCACGGTTCAGCGAGGTCTCCAGTTCGATGGCGTGGAGGTCGAGAACGTACTCCTCGTCCATCTGGTAGGAGGAACCGTAGACGAATTCGGTCTGGGACTCGTCGAGTCCGTACGCGAGAAACTGCTCGCGCATCTGCTCGGCCGTCTCACGAATCTCCTCGAACGTCCCCTTCCCGTTGAGGTAGGCGTGGACGTCGGCGAGCAGGACGACGATTTCAGAAGCCCGCGTCCTGCAGGTCGATCAGTTTGTTCGCTGTCAGCAGGTGCCCAAGATGCAGGACGCCGGATGGCTCGTAGCCGACGTATGCCCGTTTCTCGTCGGGGTCGGCCGCGAGCGCTTCGACTTCCTCGTCGGTGACGACCTCCTCGGCGTTGCGAGTGATCAGGTCGTAAGTATCCATACGAGCACTCTATCGGGGAGGGAATTTAGGGCTTCCCAAGTCGGGCAGGTCTCGACGGCGTGACAGAACCGACAATACCCCCGCTCTGAACACCCACGCATGAACGAGACCCGACGCGCCGTTCTCGAAGCAATCGCCGACTACGACGTCTCCGGGGCAGAGATCGCGGAGCGCCTCGACGTCACCCGTGCCGCAGTCTGGAAACACGTCGAGGCGCTCCGGGAGGAGGGCTTCGTCATCGAGAGCGAGGGCGACGGCTACGTCCTCGAATCGGTCCCCGAGTTCGGGGAAAGCGCCGTCGAGTACGGCCTCGAAGCCCCCTTCGAGATCGAATATCACGACTCGATCGGGAGTACTAACGACCGCGCACGCGAGGCGGCAGGCGAGGGGGCAGAGAACCGTGTCGTGCTCGCCGACGAGCAGACGGGTGGGCGCGGACGACTCGACCGTGAATGGGCCGCGCCGAGTGGCGGCGTCTGGCTGAGTGCCGTCCTCCGACCATCCATGCCGCCGGCGCATGCCCCCTGGTGACGCTGGCTGCTGCGGTCGCCACCGCCACGGCGGCCCGCGAGACGGGCGTCGACGCCGGGATCAAGTGGCCAAACGACGTGTTAGTGCCGACCGACGACGGTGAGAAAAAACTGGCTGGCATCCTCACGGAGATGGAGGGCGAAGCCGACCGCGTCTCCTGGGTCGTCGTCGGGATCGGTGTCAACGCGAACATCGACGCGGAGGAACTCCCGGATACGGCGACGAGCATCCGCGAGCAGGTCGGCGACGTCGACCGGCGAACCTTCACTCAGCGAGTGCTCGAACGACTCGACGACCTGCTCGCTGACGAGGAAGCGATTCTCGACCGCTGGCGCGACCTCGCGCTGACGCTCGGCCGGCGCGTCCGCGTCGAGACGCCGGACGGTGTCGTAGAGGGAGAAGCAATCGACGTCGAACGGCCGGGGACATTGCTCGTCGATACAGGAACGGAAACGGTGCGGGTCCACGCGGGGGACTGCGAACATCTCCGGGCGACCTGATCGTCGGACTCAGGCTTGGGTTGGTGTGTCGTCTCGCTGGTCGTCATTGTCGGATTTGTCCCCCAGTTGCACCGTCAGCACCGGTCGGTCGGAGGTCCGGATCACGCCTTCCGTGACACTGCCCATCAGGAGGCGGTTGATCCCGCCGCGGCCGTGGGTGCCCATGACGATCAGATCGCAGTCGTGGCCGTCCGCGTACTCGACGATTGCACGGCGTGGGGAGCCATCGATCAGGCGTGTCTTCAGGGGCACATCCGCTTTATCAGCGGTTCGTTCGACAGCTTCAGCGCTTCCTGACCCTCTTCGCGGAGGACGTCGCTGATCCCGTTCCACGACGCCTCCATGGGGAGTCCTGCGAACGTCGCCGAGTTTACGACGTAGATGGCGTGGACTGTCGCATCGTGGGTTGCGGCGAGGTCGACCGCGTGATCGACCGCGCGTCCGACGCCAGGGGAGCCATCGGTCGGAACCAGTATCCGATCGTACATCTTGTTACATGGTACCTTACCATCAGGGAGTATAACGTTTCGGTGCGTGCTCGCGCCGCTCCCGGAAAGCGGAAACGGGGTGAAAAGCAGGGCCGAACCACCAGCGTGAGCCGAATGGGACCGTTCGGGCCTACTCGCGCCGTCGGGCGATACCGACCGCGGCGAGTAGCGCAGCGACTGCAGCGACGAAGCCAAAGCCGGGCGATCCGTCGTCGCCATCGTCGGTTTCGGCGGTCATTTCCTCGTCGTCCATCTCCTCGTTACCGTCCATTTCTTCGTCACCGTTCATCTCTTCGTCACCGTTCATCTCCTCGTCGTCCATGCCATCGACGCTGATCGTTGCCGGAGTCAGCACTGGTTCGCCGCCAGCAGTGTAGGGTGCGTCCTCGCTACCCTCGGTGTCGAGGAAGTCGTACGTCTCGTCGGTGTCAGTATCCAGATGCGGCATGGCGAACACCGTCTCGTCGGCGGTCAGTTCGCTGTCGAGCATGATCTCGACGTTCTCGTGGGTTCCCGGTCCGAGATACTCGCTCGTCCCAGCGACGCTGTCGAACACCGCGCCGTCTTCGAGCGTGCTGTCGTGAACCGTCACGAAGCCGCCGTCGTGAAGCGTGACCTCGTCGACGACGACCGACTTGCCGTCGGAGTCCTGATTGCTCACGTCGATACTCGCGGGGACCGTCACTTTCGCCGTGTCGACGACTGCCCCGCCATCAGCGACGTACGGGCCGTCCTCCTCGCCCTCCGTCTCGGGGAAGTCGTAGGCCTCGTTCCCGTTGCTGTCCGTGTGGGCCATCGGCACGATCACCTGGCTCGCTGTCAGTCGCTCGTCGACCTGAACCTCGACATCCTCGTGGACGCCGGGGGCGAGGTACTCGCTCGTCCCGACGACGCTGCCGAAGACGTCGCCACCGAACAGGCTGGCGTCGTGAACTGTCACGAAGCCGCCCTCGGCGGTGTCGACGCGGTCGACGACCAGGTTGGTACCGTCGGAGTCCTGGTCGCTCACCGAGACCGCGGCCGAAATTTCGACTTCGCCGCCGTCCATCACGATCTCACCGTCGACCGTGTACGGGCCGTCCTCCGCCCCCTCCGTCTCTGGGAAGTCGTACGCCTCGTTGTCGTTGGTGTCGGTGTGCGGCATCGCCATCAGGGTGTCGTCAGCCTCCACCGTGTCGTCCAGGTGGACGACGACGTTCTGGTGAAGTCCGGCGTCGAGGTACTCGCTCGTGCCGCGGATGCTCTCGAACACCGCGCCGTCTTCGAGCGTGCTGTCGTGCATCGTGACGAAGCCACCGTCGGGCAGGTAGACCTCCTCGACGACGACCGCATTGCCGCCCGAGGACTGTGCCTCGAAGGAGACCGTGGCGTCCTCGCTAACTGTCACGTCCGCGGAGACCGTAACTGGAGCACCATGCGCATCGGCGAACGGCCCGTCCTCGGCACCCTCAGTCTCGGGGAAGTCGTAGGACTGGTTATCGTTCGTGTCCATGTGCGCCATCGGGAACACCGTCTCGTGGCCGTGGAGCGACTCGTCGAGCGTCACGCGAACGTTCTCGTGGACGCCGGGGGCGAGGTATTCGCTCGTGCCGCGGATGCTCTCGAACACCGCGCCGTCTTCGAGCGTGCTGTCGTGAATCGTCACGAAACCGCCCTCGGACAGTTCGACGCGGTCGACGACGACGGACTCGCCGTCGCTTGGCTGTGCCGTCGCCTCCAGAGACGCCGACACCGTCACGTCCGCGTCGTCAAGGACTATCTCCCCGTCGACGGTGTAGGGGCCATCGGCGTCGCCGTTACTCGACACGAACGAGTAGATCCGGTCGTCGTCCGTGTCCGTGTGGGGCATCGCGAACAGGGTGTCGTCCTCGGTCACCGGTTTTTCGAGGGCGACCTCGATATCCTCGTGCGTGCCCGCTTCGAGATACGCGCTCGTTCCGACGACGCTGCCGAACACCTCGTCGTCGGCCAGCGAGCTATCGTGAATCGTCACAAAGCCGCCGTTTGGGAGTGTCGCCTCGTCGACGGTGACGGTCGATCCGCCAGAAGTCTGTGTCTCGAAGGTCACTGCTGCCTCGTTTTCTGTTGCTGGTCCGATACTGCTCGATTCGGTCGCACTCGCACCGACGACCCCCGCCATCCCGACCACGCTGGTCGCAACGACGAGTGCCATCAGCGCTGCGCTGATTCGACGCATATCATACTTCCCCGGGACTACTTAAAAGAAGATTTCCCGGACTACGGCCGTACTCGTGCAGTATTCCGGCCTGATTGTCACCCAAATTCCGCCACATCGGACGGGACGGCGGGGGGTCGAGAGGCCCGGAGAGTCCGCGACGCGCGGGCCGTTGCGTCGCTGGCGGTCAGGGAGCGCAGGAAGGGAGTGGTGCCCGCAGGAGCGTTAGTCGAGGGTGATCCAGAGCAGCACCGAGAGACCGACCGTCTGCATGACGTTGATCGCCATCTGTGTCTGCCAGACGATTATCGGCACTAACGACTCGTTGTGCCACCACGCTGAAAGCATCGGATCGATCAGGTAGTAGTACAGCATGAGACCGTTTTCCAGCAGCAGGAAGACAGCAAACAGCAGTAGTCCGAAAGCGTGCTTCGACCGGAACTTGAGGAAATTGCTACCCCAGATGTAACTCAACCCGAGCAGCAACAGGACATTGATGGCAGTGGCGCCTTGAGCCACTGATACCCAGATACTCATCTGTCCCCTCCTTTACAGTCAGCTCTGATACGTCCTTTCCCAATTTCGTACATAGTTACTCCACCTGTGTGATGATCTCTTCGACCGTCTCCCAGTGGTGGCGGGTCCGGTCAGCGGGTAGATAGATCGCTCCGTAGTCGTCACCGCTCTTGCTGACGATGTCGTTTTCCATCAGCACGTCGAGGTGGTGACGAACCGTCTTGTAGTCGAGGTCGAGCGCTTCAGCGAGCTGGTTGGCGTTTCGCGGTTTCTCGTCGAGCGCGTTGAGGATCCGAACACGGTTCTCACCACCGCGGGTTCCGGTTAGCACGTACCACAGAACCGCCTCCATTAATCCGATGGAATCAGCGGATTGTATTAAACGCCCGGGAAACGGTCGACGAGGACCGCTACCGAAACATGCTCGACGGCCCGATAGCTACAGAACGAGTCGCTTCACGTCGGCCGGTCCCGCGCGGCGGACGACCGCCCGGACGATGTCTTGTGCACCGGTGAGATTGTCGGAGTTGCCGTCGAGAACGAGGAGTTTCGCGGGCCGGCCCTCCTCGACGAGGCCACGGTCGAGGTCCGCGATCCGTGCACCGTTTACCGTCGCCATCCGGAGTACGTCCCGGGCGGAAAGATCGAACAGTTTCGCAGTAAAGGCCATCTCCCGGAACATCGAGGGGCTGTTGGTCATCACGTTGTCCGTGCCGAGCGCGAGCGTCGTGCGCTCGGCCAACTCCGCGATCGGCGGGCGGCCGACGCCGGTGACGATGTTCGATCGCGGGCAGACGACGATCGGAACTTCGCTGTCGTCGATGCGTTGGAGATGGACTGGATCGGGATGAACCATGTGGACGACGAACTCCGGGTCGAGGTCCAGTGCGGCGTTGATGTCGCTGGAGTCCACCTCGCCGGCGTGGATGCCGAACAGTTTGCCAGCCTCCCCAGTCGCCGTCCGTTCGGTCTCGAAATCGGCGTCGTTCGCGCCGCTGGCACCGAAGCCGTCCGCGATCTGCATCGCATCGATGGTCTCCCGCCCCAGGATTAGCGATTGCAGGTCGCTGTACTCGGCCGCCTCTCGGAACATTCGGACTCCTCGACGCCGCCCTCCCTGAATTCGAGACAGGTGCCCGTCCCGGTCGACTCCATGAACTGGAGCGAGCGCCGGATCCCTTCGATGAGTTCGTCCCGTGATGCCTCCCTGAGCAGTCGGTGTTTTAGCCCGTCCGGCGGCGCGACTAGCTCTTCGAGCGAAAGGTCCCCGCCCGCTTCCTTTGCGATCGAGTCGCCGAGGTGGGTGTGGGCGTTGACGAACGCCGGGAGAATGATGTCATCGCTCGTCGTCTCCATCTCCTCGATAGAGACGATTTCCCCGCCATCGATCACCACGCGCCCCTCGACCGGCTCGAAGGAGGGACCGCGCAGCACTGTCCCGTCCAGATGCATACGCGGGTGTACACGCGTATCACCCATTTGCCTGTCGTTCCGGATCGAGACCGTCCCAGCGGGTCTATCGCCGTTAGTTCGAGGCGTGATCGAACTCGTCGAGTGTGGCGTAGTGCCCCTCGCGAACGTCGGAGACGAGGCCACCATCGGTATCGAGACCGAGGACGGACGCGGCCGCCCGCCCGACGCGTTCGCTTACTTCCTCGGGGGCGTATACGCCAAGCCGCCACTGTGACTGCTGTGCGGCACGGAGCGCCTCGACGAGCGGCGATTGCTGATCGAGCCGTCTGATCTCGTTGCTGACGACGACCCGTGTCGTCGACTCGGTCATCGTCGGTCGGTCCGGGACGTCCAGGATGACCTGTGCGGATCGGACGTTCGCCTGATCCGCGATATCCGCCTCCAGATCGCGGATGCGGTCGTGTCCGGCCTCGATAATCTCGTCCGGGACGTCCATGAGTTCGGCCCAGACGGCTCGTTTGAACAGGTCCCGTTCGTCCAGGGCCTCCGCGTATGATTCGGTCGCGTCGTGACGCCGGAGCGCAACGAGTAGGTCACTGTCGTCCATCCGGCGAAGGTCCGACCCGGAGACGGATTCTTCGTCGATCAGCCGCTCGGTGCCGCGTCTGAGCAGCGACTTGCTGATCCGGGCGACGTGGTGGTTGTAGACGGTCGGGTTCATCAGCGCACGCGCGACCAGCAGGCTCTCGGCGCTCTGGACGTTCCCCTCCTGCAGGACGAGTTGGTCGTTCTTGAACGTCAGTTCCCGAACGAGCCGCCCGTGATCGATCGTGCCGTACGGGACGCCGGTGTGGTGAGCATCACGGACCAGATAGTCCATCCGATCGACATCCAGTTCTCCGGAGACGAGTTGTCCGTACTGTCCGTTTCCGGCGATCAGATCCGCGATCCTGGCCGGTTCGAGATCGTGTGCCCGTAGCACGTCACCGACGGGGTTCGTTGCGAGGAGCTCTGCGACGTCGTCGTGATACCGGCCGGTGTGTCGGTGGATCACCGTCTCGACGTTGTGACTGAACGGGCTGTGACCCACGTCGTGGAGGAGCGCGGCAGCGCGGACCCGTTCGGCCTGCTGGCCGTGGACGCCGAGTCCATCGAGTGCCTGGCAGGCGAGATGGTAGACGCCGAGGCTGTGCTCGAATCGGGTATGGTTCGCGGACGGGTAGACGTAGGAAACAGTTCCAAGTTGTCTGATCCGTCGGAGCCGCTGAACAGCGGGGGTGTCCAGCAACGCCGCTGCAACGCCCTCGACCTCGATATGGTCGTGGACGCTGTCTTTGATCGTCGCCATGGACGCGCGTTCGGCGTGTTGCTATAAAAAGGATGGCACGTGGCCTACAGCAGTTCGTCGTAGTCCTTGTGACCGTGGATATCGACGTCCTCCTCGGTCACTTCGGCGATGAAGATACCGTTACCGCTCCCGGTGTCGCGTTCGGTGGCGCTCTGGATCGCACGTGCGGCGACCTCTATTGCTTCCTCGTTCGACATTCCTTCCTCGTAATACTGTTCGAGGGTACCGTAGGCAACCTGCATGCCGCTTCCGGTGACGGTGTAGTCGTCGCGGACGACGCCGCCCGCGGGGTCGAGGCTGTAGACGTGGGAGCCTTCCTCGTCGACGCCGGCGAGGATGGGTCGGATGGCGAAGAACGGTCCGCCTCGGGCGAAGTTCCCGGCGAGCGTCGACAGCGCCTGCATAGACATCGTCTCGCCGCGGCGGGTCTCGTAGAGGTTCGCTTCGACGCGGAGGTATTTGATGAAGGACTGCGCGCCGCCGACAGAGCCGACGAGCGTGAGAACGGCGTTGGGGTGGATCTGCTCGACCTTCTGGACGTCCTTGCTGGAGACGAAGCGGCCGCCGAGGCTGGCACGCATGTCCGTCGCAACGACGACGCCGTCGTCGGTCGTCAGACCGATGGTGGTCGTCCCGGTCTTGTTGACGTTTTCGAGTTCGGATTCGGAGACCTGCGGGTCCGGCAGAGAGCCGAGCGAGGGCTCAGCGGGTCCGTACCGGTATTATCGAGACGGTCCTGATTGCGTGAGAACTGGGAGTTATCCATGGGGGTACGCATTGGGCGTTACTACAAGCCGGCCACATATAAATGGCCGAGTTTGCGGTATTCGAGGGCAGCTATCGGAACCCTACTGTTGCTGGCCAAATACTGCGTTTCAGCGAGAGTACTGCCATCAGACCGCCGTTTCGTACGTTCGATCGACGCGCTCGATAAACCGGTGAAGCGGGGGGCGCGCCCGAGGGTGCGCTGGAGTGCTACCGCGACTGGCATCAGGACGATCCCGATCACGATGGTAAGCTGGTACAGGGCAAGCAGTGTGGCTTTGGCAACGCGTTCGATCATCTGTCTTCGCTCGTGGCTCTGCGAGGGTCGTATAAAAGCATAACTAATGAAATCATATAGAATGACAGATCATAGCTGGATCACACCGACTACGTCGTGCGATTCAACTCCGCTTTTCCCGGGAGAAATTACAGTAGGATAGCCGACAGACGTGCGGTAGGAATCGGAGCGCACATCCGGTGGCACTGTATAAGTTATAAGTATTATCCCGTTCTCGTGCGCGCCCGGCAGTGACGGTTTTCCGCTCGTCGAGCACAGGGACGAACCGCAAAGAACGATAACCTCCAGCGGGAAGGTACAGCTATGAGCAACTATCTCGTTGTGATGGAAGCCGCGTGGTTGGTTCGTGACGTTAATTCGATCGACGACGCAATCGGCGTCGCGGTCAGCGAAGCCGGGAAGCGACTGAATCAGCAGGACATGGACTACGTCGAGGTCGATGTCGGGGCGACGGGCTGTCCCGCCTGCGGTGAGCCGTTCGACTCGGCATTCATCGCCGCTGACACCGCGCTCGTCGGCCTCGTGCTGGAGATGAAGGTGTTCAACGCCGATAGCGAGGAGCACGCCCAGCGCATCGGCAAAAGCGAAGTCGGTGGCACCCTTCGAGACGTCCCGCTCTCGGTCGTCGAAACGATCGAGTACGAGGACGAGGCCGAACTCGAAGAAGAATCGGAACCCTGACCCAAACATTATTCTATAACCCCGGGTAATTACCGGTATGGACCTCCCGACGCCAGCCGATCTTCGAGAACGACGGAACGAACTGGAGCTAACCCAGAGCGAACTCGCGGATCGTGCGGACGTCTCACAGCCGTTGATCGCGCGAATCGAGGAGGCGATGTCGATCCGCGACTGTCGACGCTTCGGCGGATCGTTAGCGCGCTCGCCGAGGCCGAAACCGGAATCGTGCGAGCCGAGGATCTGATGCACAGCGACGTGATCAGCGTCTCGCCCGACGACGAACTGAGCGATGCGGTCAGGAAGATGGAAGAGGAGGCGTACTCCCAGCTACCGGTCCTGCAGGACGGTATCCCCGTCGGCAGTATAAGCCAGGGCGACCTGGTTCATGCCGACGAAGACGACAGGAACGAACCGGTTCGGGAGTTCATGAGCGAGAGCTTTCCGACGGTGTCCCAAGATACTACGCTCGACGAAGTTACGAGCCTACTCGAACACTACAAGGCCGTGATGGTGACCGATAGCGGCGAGACCGTCGGCATCCTCACCGAGGCCGACATCGCCGGCCGCCTCTCGTAGCATCGACAGGAACGCATATGAGGCTGTGTAGCCAGGGTAGGATATGGACTGGGTGAAACGGGACCTCGGAAGCGGCTTCGTCGTTCTGGTCCCGATTCTCGTTTCATTGTACGCACTCCGATGGCTCTACGGGTTTATTGCAGGGCTACCGCTGTTCAACGACATCAACCCCTCCCCGGTCGGCGTCGTCCTCAGCATTCTACTGGTTGCGACCGTCGTTCTTAGCGTCGGATACTTAATGCGCACGGCGATTGGCTCCATCTTCGCGGGCTGGATGGATTCCCTGATGAATCGCGTTCCCGGCCTTCGGATCGTCTACAACGCCTCCCAGATGGCTGTCGAAACCGCCGTCACGGAATCGTCCGAGCTCAATCAGCCTGTCAAAGTGAACCTCTGGGGGGACCTGCGGATGACCGCGTTCAAAACTGGAAAGCGGTCCAAATCGGGTGATCACGTCATCTTTGTTCCGACCTCCCCGAACGTCACCAGCGGCCTCGTCATCGAACTCGACGATGACGAGTTCGAAGAGATCGACGAGTCGATCGAGGATGCGTTGACCCGCGTCCTCAGCGCCGGCTTCGGGGAGCAAAACGGCATGTCGTCGGAGCAGGTGCCGTCCGACGATTGACGGAGTCCGCTAACTGCGGGAGTTGACACAGCTATCGTGTGCATATAAAACAAGACGGGTTCGCCCAGAACCGCGGCGGCGTCGTTCCCATTGGATCGTGCTATTCCTATGACTGTCGGACTGACCGACATCGAGACATTAGCCTCGTCAAGAAAATGCGTTTTATAGCGTTATAGCCCCTATTTCGGGTTTTAGTGTATTCATTGAGGCGTCGTTGGAGGCGGATCCTACCCCCAGAACGTCTACACGCATATATACGTATCGCCGAATCTCCCAGTCTGGAATTTGTAGAAATGGGTTTATTTAACAATACTGTAGATCCATTGTGATCACGGAGGTTGAGCACTCGTGACCACCCGCGACCGCAACGCGTACGGTGAACTCGGCGCGGACGAGTTCCATCGACGACGCGGCGGTGCTCGACTACGAAACCGAAAACAATGACAGAAAATATCACTGCGGACGTTACGATCGATTCGCGCGAAGCAACGTGTCCCGGCCCGCTAATGGACCTCATCGGGAAGGTGAAGACACTCGACCCCGGCACGGTCGTCAAGCTACAGACGACGGAGCGTAATTCCACTACTGACGTTCCGGAGTGGCTCGACGAGGCCGGCCACGAGCTACTCGAGATCGAAGAGCTCGACGACCACTGGAACATCTACATCGAGGTTACCTGAGATGGAGCGAATCGCTATCGTCGGCGGCGGGACGGGCGGGACCGTGCTCGCGAACCGACTCGCGGACGAACTCCAGACCGAAATCGAGAACGGCGACGTCGAGGTACGGCTGATAACGGCCGACGAGAACCACGTCTACAAGCCCACGTTCCTCTACATCCCGTTCGGGAAGAAGACGGTCGAGGACGCCAAGCGACCGATCAAGGAACTCGTGGACAGACGCGTCTCCCTTACCATCGACGAGGTCGTCGACATCGATACTGACGGGAAGCGCCTGTCACTCGCGGACGGGCCCGCGCTCGCGTACGATCAACTCACAGTGGCGACCGGTGCAAACCTCGAACCCGAGACCGTCCCGGGGCTCGTAGAGGGTGGACACCACTTCTACGGCCCTGACGGGGCCGAGCAACTGCGCGACGAGCTGCGCAGTTCACCGACGGACACCTGGTGTTGAGCGTCATCGGCGTTCCCCATATGTGTCCGGCCGCACCCGTCGAGTTCGTGTTGATGGTCGACGACTGGCTCCGCGAGCGCGGCCTGCGCGATGACGTCGAAATCACGTACACATATCCCATCAACCGCACTCACGGGATCCAATCGATCGCCGACTGGGCGACGGATCTCTTCGACGAACGCGACATCGGCTACGAGACGTTCTTCAACGTCGACGAGGTCGACCCCGAGGCGGAGGTCATCGAGACGCTGGAAGGCTCCGAACTGTCGTACGACCTGCTGGTCGCGATTCCGCCCCACGGCGGCACCGACCTCGTCACTGACGCCGGTCTCGGCGACGATGGCTGGGTCGACGTGGACCGGAACACGCTTGAAGCAACGGCGGCCGAAGACGTCTATGCCATCGGTGACGCGGCGGACGTCCCGACGAGCAAGGCCGGCAGCGTCGCCCACTATGAGGCAGACGTGGTCGCCGACCGGATCGCTAGCCAGGCCCGGGGAGCGGTTCCTACCGCCACCTACAGCGGCAAGACAGTCTGCTTCCTCGAGGCTGGGATGGACGAGGCCACGTTCATCGAGTTCGAGTACGGTGATGAACCGTTCGTCCGTGAGCCGTCGAAACATCTCCACTGGGCGAAACTGGGCTACAACGAGTCCTACTGGCTGACAGCACGGGGTCTACTGTAATGTCGGACACTGCACACCCTCCCGACGCTGAGGAGGTCGACCTGGAAAGCCTCGTCGCCGAGAACCCCGAGGAGGTCGCCCGTTTTCTCGATCGGCTTGGGGTCGCTAACGACCTGCTCGACACTGCCGAACTCGCGACGTCCGCGATGGACGACCGGATGGTCCAGGAACTGTCTGGCACTGCGACGAATCTCGGTGCGGCGGCCGATAGGCTGGCGACGCCCGAGGCCGCACAACTCGGCGAGGCCGCAGGCGAGAACGCTGAGGACATGGCCGACGCCATCGAGGGAGTGGCCGAACTGCAGCGGTCGGGGACGCTCGAGGACCTCATGGCGATGGCTGACCTCATCGCACTCGCCTCGAACGCGATGGACGACGAGATGGTGACCGAACTCGCGGCGACGGGAACGACGCTCGGCGAGGTCGCGGACACTGCCTCGGACGACGACGTCGCCCGAACTGTCGAGTCGCTACTCGAAGCGGTGGGTGAAGCGGGTGCCGAACCGACGGAGCCAGTCGGTGCAGTCGGCGTCGTCAAAGCCTTGCGAGACCCCGAAGTCAAAGAAGGCCTTGGCTTTTTCCTCTCGCTCGCGAAGGCAGTCGGGCAGACGACCGAGAGCGGGTAGGCCGTAGCGAGGGGTGGACGAGAGTCCACTTCCCGTTGCAACCCGTACGAGCCCATCCAGCGAGCGCAATTCCCGCTGAATTGATTAAGTATCTTTCACTCGATTATCTACAAACACATCCCCAGTTTCGATATAGCTATATGTAGTTTATGCGTACACACTCGGACAGTATCTGTACTCTACTGAGAACGGATTCGGTAGTCTGGTCGATGCCGGAATCCGTCGTCGAGAGGTATGAAGCAGGATTTTATTGATCTAGGACTGCGAACAGATCCAAGAACCAGCGGCGGTTGTACCTGCCCGCTACCGATATCGTCGGAGTCGTTATCACTGCTCCCGGCTGGCTGATGATTGAGTACAGAGCCCTCCCGGACGACCCCGGGAAATGTCGTTGATTGTCCATCGTGAATCCTACACCCCATACTCGACGGCTCGTTCACCGCTCTGGATCGACCCAACTGTACCCCGGCCGGAAGCCTGGATCCGGCACCGTCAATTCCATTATACCCGTGGCTTGATGCCATCATCTACACCGGAACCCCTGGTGTGCACAGGCGCGAGGGGTGTATCCTGCAAGTGGTAGCGGGTACTCCCACCCCAATCAGCCAGGGGAACCGTCACCCGGGGAGACCGAATACTGGAGCGCGGCTATCGGACTCTGTATCAGCGTCCCACACTCTCACAGACAAACTATCCTACATCTACCTTGGGGCGTGCTTTTATGTGTCCCCCCGGAGATGACACCCGTCGGCGGACACAGCCACCCCACTCCCGGGACATAGACGCCCCACTGGAACTGTGGTCTCGTATCGGAGTTCACGCTGCTCACCTGGCAAGCGATTCGTTTCGAGGCGGGTCGCTAGCTACCACCGCAGTCATGGTGACACTCTCGATCCGACATAGCTTTCTGGCAAGGAGCATCCGATTGCAGTCGTAGCTGTAACCGTACTTCCTGCGGCAGGGTGGTCAAACGACTCTGAAACTGCGGGATGCCCGGTCGGTTGTTACTCGGACTGACCCATGAAACGGCTTCGCACATACTTCTCGACGACTGCCCGATAGGGGACTACCCCGCCCGACAGGTCGGTCGATCGGACGAGACGATGTTCTCGATATACCACCTCTTCCGGGTTCAACGACGGTCCGGATGCTTGATCTGCCTGGAGCAGGCGCGGGCCTCCCGCGTGATTCGCCGACACGCCGCCACCCGGCCGACGCACTCATTGGGTGCAACCGTCGATCATCATCCCACTGATATGAGCATCTCGACCGAGTAAATCAACAACTGCACTGCGGAATCTTCGCATCGCAGTAGCGAATCTGAAGCAAGAGCCATACCAGATTCGGCGTCTGGAACCCGCTTCAGGAAGACGACTGTCGGGCTCTATTCCCAAGGGTGAATGAGGAGATCACTCTATAACCGTACTCCGCAAATCTGGAGATTCTTCTCAAACCAGCGATCAATATATGGTCCTAAAATATAATATAAAAATCTAAACGAAGGGTATCAGGCTCTTAGAAAGAAAATATACAGTGTCAGAATTAGGGATAAGTATGTTTATCTGGAGTTATGGTAACATTAATGCAGGCGGGAGTCGTTCACCCGTTCATGGCTACCGACGACGACGTCGATACCTCGCGAACCTCCGTGAAGACCTACGTCCCGGCGTATCAAAAAGCACAATGGAAATCTCACGCCGACGAACTCGGTATGAGTCAGAGCGAGTTCGTCCGGTCGATGGTGCAGGCCGGTCGGCGTGGATTCGGCGGGTCGGACGGCGACGCCGATGACTCCTCCCCAGCAGGTGCATCGGCCCAGGAGAGAGAGAACGAGAACATGGTCCGACAGGCCGGCAGCAGTGGTGAACTCTCCGAAAGGGTCGTTGCCCTGCTCGAACGCGAGGGGACGCTCTCGTGGGAAGCACTGGTCGAGGCGCTGACCGACGACATCGAGGAACGGCTTGACGATACGATGGCCGAACTGCAGGACGAAAGCAAGGTCCGCTACAGCGGCCGGCATGGCGGCTACACGCTCTCGGGGGACAGATGAGCCGTACCGAAACGCCCGACGAGAGCGTCGAGGATCCGATCGAATACTTCGTCCGCGACGTCGGCTATCACGGCAAGACAGAGCGGACACAGGCGGCCTACGAACGCGTTTTGCGGCAGTTCGAGGTATTCCTCGGCGAGGGGACAGAACGTTCTCAGGGTGGCCTCAGTATCGACGGGGCAACCCATCGGGACTGCATGGAGTGGGTCGATTCGCTACGGGGAGGGCATGCGGGAAGCACCGTTGCGACCTACGCCTCGTATCTCCACCGGTTTTACGGCTACATGATGGAGGTCGGCGTACTCGAATCGAACCCGATGACGCTGGTCGTCGAACAGATCGAGGAATCGATCGACACTGACCCCGCCCGGCGAGAGATCTCCATCCCGGAGATACGGGAGTTCGTACAGGGTATCTGTCACCCGCTGGATAAAGCAGTCGTCGTGACGTTGCTGAAGACCGGACTGCGGGTCGGCGAACTCTGCAATCTCGACATCCAGGACGTGAATTTACAGCCCCTGGATCTGGACACGGAGAGTGAGGTCCGACCGCAGCTCTCCGGACAGACGAACACACTGTACGTTTCGCCGGAGCCCTCCCGTGGGGAACTGACGAACGGCGAGCAACGGACGGCCTCGAACAAGCGGAAACGCCAGACGGTCGTTCCGATAGACGACGAGCTCCGATCCGTGCTCGTCGAGTGGCTGGCCGTCCGCCCGGATCCGATCTCCGAGGCCGATCCACTGTTCGTAAGCACCGGTGACTCGTGGGGCCACCGCCTGACGACGGACATGGCTCATACGCTCGTCACGGACCACGCCAGTGAGCGGGGCTGGTACCGGACCGGCGGCGGGGCCGCAGAGAACGTCACGCCGCACTACTTTCGGCACTTCTTCACAACGCACCTTCGGAGTGAGACGGGTGACCGTGGGATTGTGAAGTATCTGCGTGGGGACGTCGCCGACGACGTCATCGATACGTACACCCACAACTGGGGGGATCGGGTAAGGGAGACGTACGAGGAGAGTATTTACTCGTTGTTGTAGTTCGACACCGATACGACTGATTTCGTGTGTAGTGGAGCGACTTTCTGGTTTGCTGAACGGTAAAAGCTGTCCGACTGCCACCTAATAAATCAAATAATGCTATATCAATCGGTAGGGGACTACCGGGCATCGATCCGATGTACGACACACACGAAAACTGTCCGGTATACACGTCTTTGTGTTTGAGCACGGTGGCCATAGTTCGGATCCATCGTCGACCGCTCTAACCGTCTCGTTCGGCCGTCCATGCGGGGTAGCCTACTCTGACATGGAATTTCATCACAGTGTTTGACGGGTGGCACGTTTTTGTATCCGTTTGTGGCGTATTCTTCTATGGAGGACGATCGCGTATTGATAACCGGCGGTGCCGGGTTCATAGGATCGAATCTCGCAAACTACCTCGCAAAAGATAACGACGTCGTCGTAGTCGATAACGGGTATCTGGGAACGCCGGACAATCTCGACCGAGCGGTCACGTTCCACGAGCGAAGCGTGCTCGAAGACGATCTCCCGACCGATGTCGATGTCGTATACCACCTCGCTGCACTCTCTTCGTACGCGATGCACGAGGAGGATCCCCAGCTCGGTGCGCGTGTAAACGTCGAAGGATTCACAAATGTCGTCGAACACGCCCGCCAAAGCGGCTGTGAGACGATCGTCTATGCGTCCACCTCTTCGATTTACGGAAACCGGACTGAACCGTCGCCGGAGGACCTTTCCGTCTCAGTGAATACGGGATACGAGGCCTCGAAACTCGCTCGCGAGCGGTACGGCGAGTACTTCTCGAATCACTACGATATGAACGTTGCCGGAATGAGGTTCTTTTCGGTCTACCAGGGGTACGGTGGCGCCGAGGAACACAAAGGGGAGTACGCGAACGTGATCGCTCAGTTCGCCGACGATATCGCGAACGGACAGTCGCCGAAACTATACGGGGACGGTACCCAGACGCGGGATTTCACCCATGTCAACGACGTAGTGCGCGGGCTCGAACTCACAGCTGATCACGAACTCGATGGCACCTACAATCTCGGTACCGAGACAAGTTACGACTTCAACACCGTCGTCAAGTTGCTGAACGAGGAACTAGGACGAAATATCGATCCAGAATACGTGGAGAATCCGATTCCACAGGATGTCTATGTCTCTGACACGTGTGCCGATATAGAGAAAATAAAGGAAGAAACGGGATGGGTGCCCCAAGTATCATTCGAAGAAGGTATCAAACGAGTGTGTCGCCAGTACACGAACAAGCCACCGAATGGCTGACAAACGCCTGTTTTTGGCACTGTCTAGTTCAGAACCACCTCGGCAGGAATCGCTCCATCTAACGCTTGGTTCGGTCGGTGTCGATTGTAGTAGTGTCTGAATCGTCGCAGCCAGCGTTTCGCACTGGATGGATTGCCCCGCCAAAACGGGTGAAAGCAGTTGATTCGCATCGTCACGGTCTGGAACCACTTTTCGATGTGGTTCCGCCTTATGTAGTTGAGCTGACCGCTCAATTCTCGGCGAGCAGGGGCAGTCAAGTAGCCTCCAGCATCGACGAGAAACTCTGTATTGGCGATCCCATTTTTCTCGGTAAGGCGATACAGGAACGCCGCTGCGAGGTCTGTCCTGCGGCAGCTGTAGACATCGACTTCAAGCAGCAATTTTGACCCTGTGTCGATCGCGGCGTAGAACAACTTTTCTCCCCGTCAACTTTGATTTGCTTCTCGTCAACCGCAACCCGCGATGGCTCCACCGTCCTCAGAACTCAAGCGTTCTGATGGGTCGCACGAGAACTTTGTTCTCGTGGACATCGGCGGTTCGGGCTCTGTCTCGGTTAGTTTCTCTTTCCAGTTCCAGACTGCCTGATAGCAGCGATCGACACCCAACTAGTCCAAGACGACCTCGACTTTACGCACTGACAACCCCCTCGAGTGAAGTCGAATCGCGAAACAGCGCACGGGTGTCGGCGTGCGCTCGTTCTCCCAAGTATCTTTATTCTCCACATCTAAGCGTTCTTTGAGGAGGTCTACGAGTTTCATGGACAGAACTCACTACGACCTCCTCGTTCCTCAATCCCTCAACTAGACAGTTCCCTATAGGGAATTTATACTATGATTTATAATATTAGACGTTCGTTGAATTCTGGACGGGTATGATAGTGGCAACCTCCCCTTCGTTCATTCTCAAGAGGATTTGGTGGAGTGGGTTTCCTTCACTCTCCACCCGTCTTCCGTTCTCTTGAGGGCGCCATTTTCGATCTGCTCTGCAAACCCACCCAACGTCATAAATTTACTATTGTCCTCCAAGGCGTGCTGTATCATTCCCTCCAAGACTTGTTTATCCGCCTCTTCAGAATAACGATTATAGTGCAACATTATAACATTTAGACTATATTCCTCGCTGTTTTTGTCATATTCCTGTTCTAAACTGTCTATTTTCTTGACTTCTTGTGTCTCTGAGTCCTCCATAGCCAGGTTAGCTGGTAGGTGTATGATTCCGTTATCTTCCCAAACCATTTCTTTTCCAAAATAGTCTCTCTGAAAATAAAATCCACCGGATACCAGCCGGAATCCTTTCTCGGCTAACACCTGTACTGTTGCTTCATCATATGTATTGAAGGGTGGTATGAATGTCGTTGGGGTCTGGTCAAAACATTCGTCGAACTGTTGTAGTGAATTTGTTATTTTTTGGTTCTGTTGATCGTATGTTAGGCCACCAAACTCACTACCCCAGAAGAAATCCGTTTCTCGGACATGAGTGTAACCGTGCAGGGCATTTTCAACCAACTCTGGGTTGTCTTCGGCGACAGAATTTAAGTACTCGCAGACTTCATGTTCTAAATTAATACCTTCGTCTTCATTTTTATCATATGGAACTATCCCCTGTGTGAAGGGTATCTCATTATTTATGAAGACTTCATTGACACCAGAAAGAACCTCAATATCTGTCCAGGGCGCTGGATCGTCGTTTCTGAATATTACAACCGTGTTATATTCTGTCTCGTCACTATCTGTAGTATCAGATTGGTTCAGAATCTGGCGATGCTTGTGTCCCTTCTCTAATCCGGCGGCAGCCGGCTGAGAAACGGTAACGCTCCCGCCGAGCGCACCTAATAGTTGTCGCCGATTGATTGGCTTGTGTCCCATTGTTCACCGATAATAACGTTATCCAGCCACAAAACTATACTCGCAAATTGTGTTGTTCGCGTCCCAAGTCTGTCTGGGTCGGCTCGAATTCTCCGCGGAGTTCTAGATTTCGAGGAGTCGTGCTGCAGTGTTACTTGGGGCAGGTCAGTCGGTCTGTGCGTTCCGTCTAGTGCAGTCCCGACGACTGACAGTAGCATTGGCGTACCCAGAGCGCCTCGCCAACGGTCAGTGGATTCGTCCGTCGGACGGCGACCGTCAGGTCGTTTCGGGCCGCATTACTTTACTACCGTATGATAACGTGGACCATAAATGGGTATTTTCCGTTCGACAGCTCGCCCCGTACCGGTCGACCTCCTGGGGTGATTGGACTGACGTTCGCGTTGAACACTGCCGTTTTCTTCCCAATCCTCCGCAGCACGCCGCTTCGAGTACCCCTCGGGTTCGTCTTCGTCTGTCTCGTGCCCGGGTACGTCGTTGTCGCAGCCCTATTCCCAGAGCGGTTCCGTGCTGAGAGCGGCGAACGTGTTGGAGGACAGCTATCGTCAGCGCCCGGGACGGAGGGAGCTAACGGCGTCACCGTCACCGAGCGGTTCCTGCTCTCCGTCGGGCTAAGCATCATCATAGTACCGGCCATCGGATACGCGTGGAACTTCACGCCTTGGGGCATCCAGTTGGTCCCTGTATTGCTCTCAGTGAGCGGATTCACAATCGTGGTTGCCGTCCTCGCCGCACTGCGCCGGTGGCAGCTTCCCGGCAATGCACAGTTCCGGCCAGGTCTGCCAGACGGTCTCGACGAGGTGTGGCCGGTTGGCACTGGCGGTGGATCAGTGAGGGTGGTGAACGCAGTTCTCGTCGTGTCGGTCCTCTTCTTCGCGATGAGCGCCGGGTACGCAGCCGTGGAGCTGTCCTACGACGAGCAGTACTCGGAGTTTTACCTGCTGTCGGGAGATGGGGAGACGTTCGCTGGTGTCGACCAGTCCTCGGTGGTTGTCGGGGGCGACCAGCAAACCATCGGCGTGGCCATCAGCAACCACGAAGGACAGCCTAAGAACTACACGGTCGTCGTCATCCAGCAGACTGTCGACGAGGCCGGGAACGCAACAGAGGTCCGCGACCAGACGCCGCTCGACAGCTTCACCGTCGCCGTCGACGCCGACGAGACCGTGGTCCGGAACTATACGTTCACGCCAGCCGCCCGCGACGACCGATCCCGGGTCGTCTGGCTCCTCTATCCTAACGACGTCCCGGACACCGCGTCGACGGCGTCCGCGGCGAACCATGTATACCTCTGGGTTGTATCGAACGCGAGCAAGTCCGACTATCGGACGGCGCAGTGACCGCCGTCAGTGCCCGCGCGGCACAGGCTCCTCAGAAACAGTCACGTTCTCGTCGAGCAGGTCTTCGTACAGCCGCAGGTGGCGTTCGATCGCGTCCTCAGAGTCCGCTGACTTGGACAAATTGCTGTCCATACCGTCGCAAAGCGCCTGCTTGAACTCGGCGCGGTCGTCAGCAACGACGTCCACTTGGTCGGCAAGTCCCCCGACATCGTATCCTACGGTCGGCGTCTCGAAGTGGTCCGCGAGCTCCGCGACGCCGCTCTGGGCGTCGAAGTAATCGTAGGGAAGCGCGACGACATCGGCGGCCGTGAAGAAGTACTCAAGATCGGCCTCGGGGATGTAGCCGGGGAACCGGTGGACGTGTTCTGTAAGGTCTTGTTCGGCGATGAGCGCCTCGTAGTTACTCCAGTTGACCCAGGACTTGCCTGCGACGACCAGTTCGATGTCCCGATTTTCCTGGAGCGCCGCGACCATCTCGACGAGCGAGTCCAGGCCCTTGTACTCTCGGACGTTCCCGAAGAACAGGACTACATCAGCGTCCTCGTCAAGGTTGAGCCAGGACAGGGCTTCTGTCGCGGTGACGCCGCGGCGGTCCGGGCCGATGGTCGGGTGGGGAATGACGTGGACATCTTCGGGCGAGATGGGGCGCCCGTCGGTAAGCTGTTTACGGTTGCGGTCGCTGTGCACGACGTGCTCGTCGGCGAACCGGTAGACGGCAGCGTTCAGGAACATCTTGAGCCGCGTCTGTTCGTGCGGCTCGACGTTGTGAACGGTCAGAAGGATAGTCTTGCCGCGGGCCTTGCCGACGGCGAAGACGACCACGTACGGGACCGCCAACGGGTATGACCACCACTGGGCGTGAATCAGGTCGATATCCGGGTCGAGGCCCAAGCGTAGCCAGCTCACCGGGTCGTACCAGGCGAGCCGACGCTGGACGTTCTCGGCCTTGACAGGCTCCTCGCCAGTCCGGGGGTCGCCGCCCGGGTAGAGCGACGCCGGGTAGAGGCTCCGCCAGCCGGCGAACGTGAAGTTACGGAGCGACCGGTTGAGTCCGTCGTACAGCGCCTTGCAGTACGACGAGATGCCCTTCCAGGGCGGGAGTGTTCCGATCATCTGGACCCCGGGTCCTGGGTCGTCGCAGTCCGTGTCGTCGCTGGTCATTGTCTGACATTCTCAAGAGGGCCTAAGGTATTGTTCTAAACAGCCTACCCGGCCAACCCCGCGATGGTTGCGTGATCACTCGGCAACCGGGTCGGTTGCGGTGGGTTGTGCCGGTTATGGCATCCCACCGCGGACGATGCCGAGATCGTCGAACTGGACGGTGATGTTGCCGCTCGGCGTGTTGCCGCCACCGTGATATAAATCCCACCAAGACCATTGGACATCGTTTCCGCCGCTGTCCCGAAAGCGGAGGTCCGTCCGCTCGTACTCGAGCTTCCCGTCGATCCAGCCCCGGAGCACGCCATCGTTCTCGCCGGGCGTGCCGAGGTCGATGTACTGCTCGAAGTCGTGCCACACGTCCTCCTCAAGGAGCCGGCCCCAATAATCGTGTTCGCCGTACGAGCCCGATACGTCCATGTGGTAGATGTACCAGTCGACTGCGATGCCGGGGCCGTGGTCGCTGGGGTCGTCCCACCCCATGCGCGCCGACCAGCCCGTGCCGTTGGCGGGACTGCCGCCAGCGCCCTCGTCAGTGCCGTCGCGGCCGGCAAACCCGGGGAGCTTCCCGTCGTCGGTGATGTTGTCCGTAAACCCGGGCTCGAACCGGAGTGCGAAGCTGTGGTAGCACGACGTCGGCGCTTGGCCGGTTCGAGCCGCATGGTTGTGGATCGTGTAGATGCCACGGTTCTCGCCGCCGGGGACGGTTGCCTGGAGCTGGTTCCCGTCGCGTCCCGCGACATCGCGGATATCGGCGTTTGCGGCGAGCCCGTAGTCCCAGCCGTCGCCGAAGGTGGCGGTCCAGTTGTCGTCTTCGAACGGTTCGGTAACGTCGAAGGACACCTGGGTGCTGTCGGCTGTGCTGGTCGAGGACCCGCCGAGCGTCTGAGTGCCATCGGTAGTGTGGACGCGGACCTCACCGGCGTCGCCGCGGAACCACACGTCGCCGGGAGCTGGCGAATCGGGGTCGCTGTCCTTCACCGGGAGTCGGAGGAGTCCCCGACGGCGAGTTGCTGGTGGTTATGGGTCGCGACTGGCACCTGGGACCACTCGCTTCCGTCACCGACGTACGCGTTCCCAGTATCGACGGCGTAGAACTTGGCACCAGATTTCGGGTCGTAGGTGTCGAGTTCGGACTCCTGGTCGCGCACCTCGACGGCAATGTCGAGTCGTTCAGAAATTCCGGTTCAGTGGCACCCCCAGTCGCTTGTGCCCTGCTCGGGTGTGTCGAAGCCGTGGTTCTCTGTCATAGGTACCCATATAGCAAAACGGTTTATACTCTTTTTGGTTAATTTTATATGTATATATATAACTAATATAAAAATATATCGAAACCGTATGAGTACGGTAGTTGGAATGTAATAAATTGTTCCTGGGAAGATAATGTCGCTATCCGGAAAGCGGCCACCCCTGGCTGAGCGTACTGTTAGTCCGCTGTATAGGCCGTCACGGACCCCGAGTCGTAGACGCGGTGACGGTCGTCGAGGTCGTTCCAGACTGGCGAGGATGCCGGAAGGGACTGGCGGAAGTTCGAGTACGGCGGGTCCTCCACTCTCTCGTTGGTCGGGAACACGCTCAGCGGCCGTTGTGCTAGTTCGGCGCCCCGGAGAACGAACACTGAGCCGTCCGCGGTGTGCAACTCCCTGTTCATCGGGTCTGCTTGGATAATGTGACAATCCCCGTTCCCGGGGTTCTCAACGTACCTGCAGGTCACGTAGTCACTGGTCACCGACCGGTCGGCTGTCTCGGTGATCGTCCCGACGCTCGTCACCTCGGACTCGGAGAGGTAGAAAGTGTAGAAATCGTCGCGCTCAACCACCGGGTTGTCCGAGGCGACGAAGTCGTTCGAGACGGCAAAGAAGACGGTGGTGAACGCCAGCACGACGACAACCGCCAGCGCGATGCGACGGCCGCCGACGGCCGCCCCGGCCCGCGCCGCAGACACGACTCCGACGCCGAACGTGAGCGCGACGAAGGGGTATGTGTACTGGCCGAACCGGAGGACCATGTCAGCCGTAACGTTCGACACTACGCTAAATAGCATCGCCGGCCCTGGGAACGAGAGTGGGACCAGCAGCAGCGTCGCCAATAGGACGCACTCGCCGCGCCGCGAGAGCCTGCTTGCGGCCGCCGAGCCGACAACGGCGAACATTATGAACAGCAACAGGAACCCGAACGGAGTGTAGTTTGCGAGTTCGTGCAGTGGCGACTCAATGAACTGTGTCGTGATACCTCCGGTCTCATTGGACAGGCCGTATGTCGCGTTCTCGGTGGCGAGGGAGATGAGCCGTTCTATCAAAGCAGGATCCATGAGTCCCCAGTAGACCACCTGCACAACCGGTATCGTGAGCAGGGCTCCTGTGGAGACCACATACGAAGACGCTCCGTTCCCGTGAGAGCGCGTGTTGAGAAGTCGTTCCGCGGCGTAGTACGCGCCAAGGGTGACGAAAATAAACGGGAGGCTGACAGTGTGGTAGGCTGCGATTCCGACGACGAACGCGAGGAATATGAAGGTCCCTCGACGGTCCTCAAGCAGCAGGGCTAGTAGGGAGAACAGGAACAGGACAGCTGTGACGCTCCGCGGGATGGAATACATCCCGTATAAAACCACGAACGGTATCGCACACATCCCGAGAGCCGCCACGACGGCGATGACTCTTGAAAATCCGAACCGTCTCGCCATCGCGTAGATGGCGACTGTCGCCACAGCATAGACGACGCCCGTTGTCACAAAGAACACTACGAGCGTGTCCACGACGCCGCCATAGAGCTGCTGCTGGAACGCCATTAGGACGTGCCATAGCGGGAACCCCTGGTACGAACCGAAGGCATCAGTAATGTGTCCGGTGGTCAGCAGGCTGTCGACAAAACGGTGGTGGGGAAATACATCTGTGCGTCCAAAAAATACCGGTACTTTAGAGTTACTGACCAGACAAGAGTCGCAAGTAGGGCTGCAATCTCCGTCAGGAAGAGAACGACTCGTGCTCGGCTCGGTTCAGTGTGGAGCAGCTGGAACAGTATGATGGCGGCCGCCAGCGCAACAAGACCGTAGTAGGCATACGGTCGGATGGCCCCGGCCGACGCAGTCAGCAGGGAGAGTCCGTGAATTGTCAAGTAGCCGGCAACAGAGAGCCGCAATCTGGCCGGGGTGAGTGATCTCGCAAACACCACCTCGCGCGCGATCGAAACGCGGTTGACAAGGAGTGCCGTCGTCGACGCGACCACGATCGGCACGGTCGCGTACAGAGAGACGACAGCGAATGTCGTCAGTCCCGCAACGTAAACACCGGTTGTCGCGGAAATGGCCGCCGCCGGCGCGAGGTATGCAACGGTACCTGCGATGTTGTCGTAATCCCTTCCGATCGCCCACACGTCCATCGGCAACGTCATAGTTGGTCAGTGTCGAGCAGCGGCACCCATGCTCGGGGGCAGGGCGTCGGTGGTGAGACTGTTCCAATCGCGAATACCGGGTCATCGTTTACCTCCCCAGCCGTCGTGGTTCTCGGCAGCACCACTTCGACGAGGTCGGCTGATGCCGTGCGCTCGACGACCATGGCGACTGTCAACGAAAGCGCGCCCGCACCCAAGGTTTCCGCCGCACCTCGGTAGGACCGCCGGCCGGTTACCAGCCGGCAAAGCGGTGTCAGGAGCACTGAACCGATGAGGAGACAGACCACTCCGACGAGGTACAGCAGCGCCACGAGCGACGACTTGTCGGCGACAAGCTCAGTGCGGAGCCGCCAGAGGAATCGCTCCGCGAGCATTGGCGTTACCTTGGTCAGGAACGTTGAAATTTCGATGTTGCTTGTCTCTTCGCCGTATGTGGTCGGGACCTCGACATCCGCGATGGGCGCATTCTGGGTGTTCAAGCGAACGAGGACTGCGTTGCAGTACGCATAGTACTCGAAGAGGTTCTCCACCCCAATGCGCTGCAGGGCGTCTAGAGAGATTGCCGTGTACCCGTTCTGGGAGTCTGTCATCGGCCAGTAACCGCTTGCTACCTTCGTCATGCATGTCAGGACGGTGTTACCGAACGCGCGTACTGGCGGCATTTCACGCCAGTGCCGGCCGTCTACGAGCCGGGTCCCCTTCGTGTACTCGACGCGGCCGTCGACGACGGGCTTGACGAGTCGATTCATGATTCGTGGGTCCATCTGTCCATCTGCGTCGATGGTCACGGTGATGTCAATGCCGTCAACGAGCGCGGCGAGGTAGCCCGTCTTGATGGCGCCGCCCGCGCCGAAGTTCTCCGTGTGTGCAATTGCTACCAGATCGTTACGGGACTCGATGGTGTCTATGCGATCTTCGAACGTCTGTACGACTGACCGCGATGCTTCGGGCTCGCGAAGGAATGACCCGTGGGCGTCCGGCCGCTCGTCGCGGTACTGGAGTTTGCCGGCGCCGTTGCCGCACACCGCTACCGAGGCAGCGTCAAGGATCTCTGACCACGTGCCGTCCGTGGAGCAGTCGTCAATGGCGTATACCCGGTCGACGAAGTCTGGTATGTCCCGCAGCACGTCACCGACGAACCCTTCCTCGTTGTAGGCGGGGACGACCACGCCGACGGTGGCATCACGATACATTATTCTCTGTCGACAGCGTGTCCGCGGACTGCCTGAAGTGGCCGGTCAGATCGACGATATACGGCGACTCGTCCGCGGTGTTGTGGTCGTTGAGGCTGTAATCCCGGAACTCGTCGTGAAGCGTCGTGACAATGACAGCGTCATACGCCGCGAAGTCGGGATCATCGACGGGATGGACGCCGAACTCGGCCGCCAAATGGTTGTCGTCGACCAGCGGATCGTAACCATCGACGGACGCGCCGTAGGAGTTCAGTTCGTCGATGAGCGTGCCGAGGGCGTCGTTACGTGGGTCACTTATGTTCGCCTTGTAAGCGAATCCGAGGACCAGCGTACGGAACCCCTCGGACTCCCTGTCAGCCATCGTTCCGTCCGATAGTCTTTCCACTCCGCCCCCGTCCGCCTGCAGGACGGTCTCGGTTTGAGGGACGTTCTTGGCGACCTGCTCGGCGATATGCCGCGGAAAGGAATCGTTCGTCCGGCGGGCGCTCTCTATTAGTGCCGAGTAGAAGCCGTCCCGATTGAACCGTTTCGCCAGCAGATGGGGGTCGATCGGGATGCAGTGGCCGCCGACGATACCCGGTTGGTAGTCGTGGAACGCTGGTTTCGTGCCTGCCGCGTCAAGGACTGCCCTGGGGTCAAGGTCGATGTCGAGTTTCCGGGATCCGATGGTGAACTCGTTGATGAGTGCGATGTTGACGTCTCGCTGGACGTTCTCCAAACACTTTGCCGCCTCTGCCGTTTCGATGGTGGGCACCGGGTGGACGCTGGCCTCGATGATGGACTCGTAGAGCGAGACGGTCTCCGAAAGCGTCTGTTCGTCACCCGCGCTAACGAGCTTGCTCGTTTGTCGCAAACTGTAGTCGTCAGCGGGGCCGGGGGCGATGCGTTCGGGAGAGTAGCCGACTCCGAAGTCATGCCCGGCCTCCAGCCCCGAGGCGGCTTCAAGCGCCGGGACGAGGATCTCCCTTGTACCCCCGGGGTAGACGGTCGATTCAAGAACGACCGTGCCCCCGGCTGAAGCTGGTCGCCGACAATGCGTCCAGCGGCTTTTATCATGTCGAGTTCCGGTCGGTGCCAGTCGTCGATGGGCGTGGGAACCGTAATGATGGCGTAGTCTAACCCCTCGACGGCTGTCGGGTCGGTCGTGAACTCGACGTCACTCTCCCTGATCACCGCGTCCTCTAGTTCGTTAGTCGGGTCGTTCCCAGTCTGAGTTCTCGAATCCGTTCTTCTTTGATGTCGAGTCCAACGACTTCGTGGCCGGCGTCGTCGAACGCGACTGCGAGTGGAATCCCAACGAACCCCATCCCAATGACGCGTATCTCCGTCATGCTATCCCCCTTTTGTGGAGGGCCCTTTTGGTTATGAGCAACGAATTATATATAACTGAAACTTACCAGCCAAAGTACTGTGGCGCCGGATCGACCCCCCACTGCAAGCGCAGAAAAGCTCCCAGATATCCGCGAACACTCTCCCTGTCTGTCCGTAGCGTGAGCTGTAATGTGATCGAATACCCGTTTGGAAGAGAATGCGTGCGGGGCGGCGGGTCGATGAGACCGTCGGCCATCGGGGGACGCTACTCCTTTCCGGGCGCTAGGTTGTACAGCGAGTCCAAAGAAAAGAACCCCCGAACACGGCGAGCACGGTCCAGACCATCGTCCCTGTGACGATGACGCCCGCGATTGCCACTGGGCTGCTCGCATATCCGCGGATCACCAGCACCACCATAGCCAACATCGTGCTGATTCCGACGACCTGTACGGACTGCCGAAGGAGGAACCCCGCCCGCAGTCCGAGCTCGGTGTTCACAACTCCGAGACAGAGCGCCGCGTACACCGCCTGCATGAGGACCGTCGCTACGGCGGCCCCGATCGCGCCTAGCGACTGGATGAACACTACAGTAAGCGCAACGTTGCCGGCGGAAGTCAGTATCTTGAAGACGGCACGGGAGTCAGCTCGCCCGAGGTAGTCAAGGATATCTTCTGTCGACTTCGTCACTGCAACCAGCACGATGGCGGCGCAGAACGTCTGGAGGATTGGCACGACATCCCGGTACTGCTCGCCAAACACCGTCGTTACCACCGGCGCCGCCAGCAGGAACAGCCCGACGACGGCGGGGAGGTAGAACAACAGGAGGTAGACGAGGACGCGCTCGTAGGTCTTTCTGGCATACGCCTCGTTCTCGGCGACCGCAGCCTCGTTGAACTGCGGTCCGATAGAGAACCCGATGGACTGGGCAGGCCCCGTCGCGAACGTCATGATCTGCTTGCTGACGACGTAGTATCCCACGACCGCGGGGTTCAAAAATAATCCCACGAGGATGATGTCCACTTCCCGGTCGAGCACCCACGCACCCCGCGTCACCGTCAACGGTAGGCTGTACCGGAGCATACGCCTGACCAGTCCGTTCTCAATGGGGTCGGTCTCGTTGCGGGAGGGGATTCGCTGGGCGAGCAGCCAGACACCGATGACAGCCGCGAGCACGAAACCGACGATGTAGCCGACGAGCGCTCCCAGTAGTTCGTAGCCTAACGTGACGAGTATGAACACGCCAGCGATGCGCCCGACGCCCTCGCTCGCATAGACGGTCGCGCTGGCGGTGATGTCCTGGAACCCTTGGAGCACCACGCGAGTGTAGTTGTACAATGTTGCGAACACCACGTAGAGGCTCCCGACGGCGAGCAGCGGAGCGATGGTCGGTTCGCCGAGAGCGGACGCAATGGTGCCTGCGCCGAACAGGACCGTGCCAGCAACCACGGAGATGGAGACGGCATTGTACCGTACGGATTGTGTGAGGACGTGGCGGACCTGCTGGCCGTCGGCATCGAGGTAATACGAGACGTGTTTCGCCGCGGACTTCGCGATCCCGAGACTGCTGAACAGTCGGCAGACGGTCAGTACAGAGATGGCGAAAAACAACTTGCCATAGTCCGACGGCATCAGCTCTCGGGAGAGGAAGACGATGACTAAGCCCGAGGTCACGTAGTACACCAGTCTCGCCATAGTCTCAGTCGCGAAGTCCCGTGAGAGGCTCGAAGCGTCGACCATCGTATCCAGTGACAACCGCCACGACGAAGCACGGCCCCGTCAATCATAGGAGTGGCGCGAACGCTACCCTGGACCCACCCGGTTGCGACGCACAGATACGGGTCGACCGGCTTTCGTGACGACTGCTGTGGCACAAAGAACATCAGGCCCGGCAATAGTATTTGCAGCTTTCATGGCGTCCGAGCACCCCTGCGACCGGCTCCGCACATGGGAATCGCGACTCCACGAGCGTAGCGACGATTGCACAGCGCGAACACTCAGAGTCGCCTGATCGGTGGAGGTAATAGTACCTTACTTTAGGTTTGGAGATTCCTATCTAGTTAGTATAAATATCCTATATTATATTAGTAAGTATATAAATTTGTATAGTAGGTAAGCAGTTAGCAAAAAGTATTAATTACCCGTAGTAGCTTGTACCTACGCATATGGTAGAAGATCCTAAACACGAGTATGACGATATTACCAGTCCCGATTCCGAATTTTCCGTGGATCGACGAGGCTTCGTGCATATGACTGGGGCGGTCGCCATTGGTCTCGGAGCGGTGGCGAGCCAGAAAGGTAGCACACGCGCCGGGAATAGTGGCTACGGCGAGGGGGGCTTCGGCAGGGGTGCCTATGGTGGTGAATAGCGCAATTATAGAGATATGGTTCTAAGGGGTGGGGGCGTGACCGAACACGATAGCCATGGACTTTTGGGCGTTCAGTGGCTTCGATGGCGCGCAGTTTGCCAACTGTCACTTCAAATGACTTGAGGTTGACGACAAGAATAGACCGTAGCATCGGCGAGACGCGGGTAGAGACCGGGTTCTTTGTAACAAGCCTCACTGGGCTCTCCCCGGAGATCGACTACGAGTTTCGCACAGTTTCGATGACGAGTGAAAAAGCCAAGTGGACCGGCAGCATCAACATTTTTACACCTGACTGTTTCGTAACAGCCGACCGGTCCGGACCCGAACTCATCGCTAGTGGTATTTGGAAAATAACATTATGCCTATGAAATCATCTTACTGTTATGAACATTGTCGCCATCGGAGCTCACCCTGATGACATCGAGATCGGGGCTGGCGGGTCGGTTGCACTCCACCGAGCCGAGGGACACACTATAGACTTCATCGTGGTGACCAGCGGCGGCGAACTCTCGAACACGGCCAAACGGGAGCGCGAGTGCGAGCGGGCAGCAGAGATTCTTGATGTCGACAACCTCCACTTTCTCGGCTATACGGACACCGAAGTCGCTTACGGGGGTGAACTCGTCAAGCAGATCGATGACATCCTCGAGTCGGTCGGCGCCGACCGTGTCTACATCCACTCGGAAAAAGACACCCACCAAGACCACCGAAACACCGCGCTGGCATCTATCGCGGCGGCCCGGAACGTCGACGAGGTGCTGTCCTTCGAGTCGCCGTCAACGCGGTCTTCGTTCGCGCCGGAATACTACAGCCCCATGCCTGAATCTGTGCTCAAAAAGAAGATCGAGGCAATTCGCACTCACGAGAGCCAGTCCGAAAAGAAGTATCTCGAAGCAGAGGCGATGGAAGGGCTGGCACGGTTCCGCGGGCGACAAGCAAATACCCGATATGCCGAGGCGTTCCAAGTCATACGCATCAAGCAGGATCCGAGGAACTAGCGGACGAGTCCCTGAGTGGTGTTTTCTGCCGGCCTACCTCACTCGGTTTAGTCGTCCGGCAGGGACGCCAGCAAGTCTGGGAGCTCGGCAAGGCTATCGATGGTGACATCCGGGACGGCATCCCCGGTCGGGACGCGCTCCGCGTACTGGCCCCGCCGTACTCGCACGGTCCGCATGCCAAGGGCTCGGGGCTGTAAGACATCCAGGCTGGGGCGGTCACCGACGTACACCGCCGCCTCTGCCGGCACGTCGAGTTCCCGTAGTGCAGTCTTGTATGGTTTGGGCTCCCGCTTGGATGTGTCGAGTTCCGATGTGACGATCACGATATCGAAGTAGTCCGCCAGCCCGAGCCGATGAAGTTTTGCGCGACCGTTTCGCCCGCCGGTGACCAAGCCGAGCGCGTACTCGTTTTTGAGGACCGACAGCGTCGGTTCAACATCCGAGAACGGTACCAGCGCGGCGTCGTTGGCGTGGTACGCATCGACCAACTCCGGGACTGCATCAAGGGAGTATCCACGCTCTGCGAGCACCGCATCGAACGTTGCGTCGGTCGCATTGGCTTGGAAGTACGCCCGAAGAAAAGCATCGGTCAAGTCAACGCCAGTTCGCTCAGCGTAGACTTCGCCGGCACGTTCGAGGCCCGCGCGCACGTACTGACGGTCGTCGAACAGTGTCCCATCAAGGTCGAAACACACTGCGGCAGGCATTGCAAGTGGTTATATTTAGGGACAATAGCATTTCAATAGTTAGGTCCTACTGTAGTCGTCCCGTCGTAAGCAGTTATTAGATAAGTGTCACAACTGGCAAACGAACTACATGGCGACAGTACTCGTGACCGGCGTCGGCGGCGCAAGCGGCGTTGGGGCGGTGAAATCGCTGCTGGCCAGGACGGATCACAAGGTGATCGGTATCGACGCGAACCCCGCAGCTGCGGGAATTCGCCTGGCAGACGCGGGGGCACCCGTCCCGCTGGCGACCGACGACGACTGGCCAGCTGCGGTGGCCGCGGTCGTCGATCGGTTCGGTGTAGACGTGTTGGTCCCAACCGTCGACGAGGAGTTAGCCGAACTCACACGCCTCCGGGCGGCGCTGCCATCCGAGACACCAATAGTCGCCCCCGGCAGCCCGTTATCGACGCCGCCCTAGACAAATACGAGATGCACCAGTGGCTGGCCGACGCGGGCGATGACCTGCCCGCGACTTGGCTCGCCTCCGAGGCGGAGCGTATCGACGAAGAAGTGTACCCGCTCATCGTGAAGCCTCGACGCGGGCGCGGAAGCCGGGGTGTCCAGCGTGTCGACGACAAGTCTAGCCTCCACGACCACCTGGCGCGGACCGAGAGGAACCCAGAGGACCTCTTGGTGCAAGCATACCTTGACGGCCCCGAGTTCACGACTAGCGTGGTCGGAACGAGAGACGGCCGCCTGCTCGGCGTCGTCCCCAAGGAAGCAATCGAGAAGGACGGCTCGACGGTGCTCGGCGTGACGCGTCGCGCGCCCGCTGTTGCGGACTCGTGTCGCAGCATCTTCGATACGCTAGACCCGAAGGGGCCGGTGAACGTCCAGCAGGTGCTGGACGCCGAGGGAATCCCCAAAACTATCGAGGTTAATCCCCGGTTCTCGTCGACCTCGTGTCTGACTGTCGCGGCTGACGTCAATGAGTTTGACCTCCTCGTTAGGGACGCGCTCCACGAGACGGTAGCGCCTGTCGACAGGTACGTCGCCGACCGTTATATGATCCGGTACGACGACCATATCTTCGCAGACGACCTCAACCTCGGAAAGTAACTCGTGACGGGTGAGGGTGTTCGCGACGCCCGTCATGTCGGCTTGTCAAGTGACGAGGACTCCGGCGGCCCGGTCCTGATCTCGAGATCCCCGAAGTACATCGCGTTGTCCACTGGGGATGGCCACTGGCCACCAAAGTAGACCGTGTTCACGAACTCCTCGATACGGATGTCCTCGGCCTCGGCCCCACGGAAGAGCAACCCGTCTCGGTCGAGCGCCAGCTTACCGTTAACCCAGCCGCGGAGTATACCGTCGTGGTTACCGAGAGTGTTCATCTGGACGAATTGGTCAATGCGGTGCCACTCACCGAGCGTGAGACCGCGATTCCATCGTAGGTAGGTGCCGTACGGGTAGGTTGGGCTGTAGTTCATTTCGCCGTGATAGACGTAGTGTGCGAGCCCAATATCTGTATCAAGGTACGCCGCCTTCGGACGGATAAAGCTCATCCGCGCCGACCAGCCGTCCGAGCCGTCACAGGGGCCGAGGTCACCAGCGCCACAGTTCCCATACGTTCCCTGGAACCCAGGTAGCTTCCCACCACCGGAGTGCGACGCGGCGAACTCGAAGTCCTTCGGGACGTACAGCCAGTAAGTGGCGGACGCGGCTTCGGGTTCCTCGCTGAAGTGGTCCGCAAACCAGAAGCGCATCCGCATCCCACGGTGCTGCCCCTCCGGAATAGGAACTTCGAGCGCCGAGCCGTTGTGCGAGGGGGAGTTCGTGAGGAGGTCCCTACTTCGTTCCTCCTCATAGTCAAAGACCTCGCGGTACGCCAGGGAATCGTAAGAGATATATGCCTGATTGTCACCGACGGTAGTCTCCTTGGGCTGGTCAGTGGTTGCCGGCGCGTCCTCGCTACTGTTGTTCGTACAGCCCGTGAGTGCCACGGCTCCGGTCAAGATCAGTCCTAGATATTGCCGCCGGTGCATCCACGTGTACTACCGTCGCAGATAATATTAGTATAAATATCTTATGCACGGTAGCGGGCGAAAGGGGTTGGCTTACTGGCTGCAGACGTGCATTAAGCTGTTCTGCGATCAACAGGAGTCGGCCCTAACCGGTCTTTCCGTCGACACTCTTCCAATGGCTATTGTTGAAACAATTCGCCACAATAGAATTGAACCGAAGCAGCCTGTCGGGTGCCCAACCAGAGGATTCTATTCTCGCTTGATTCATAACAATAACAAGCCTGCTTAACCTCAAAAATATGTTATATAAATACGTTCTTATCTATATCCACTTCCAAGCCCAGGGCTAATTGCAGGTTCACTCTACCTCAGATCGCTCGCTTACGCACTCGGTTGTGGAATCAGGAAGCGCTGGACGACATGGAATGCGTACGTTGTTGGTAAGGCCAGCGCAATATACGTCTATATGATTTTCGAGTCTCACTTTCTCGGTGGCCTGGGCGTTTCGTCGGTTTTCCTTGGCCTGTTCGTCGGCCTTATACTTCTGTAGATTCGGACGGATCAGAACCAGAAATAAAAGCGGTTTCGGCACGCGATGCACTCGCAACCAGCCGGGCTGGACGGGTTCTCAGGTGGATCCAAACGAAAGGTCACAGTGGGGCCGATTCGCCACCCCACACACGGAGAAAGAACTGAATCTCAAGCCATCGGCTATCGGTTGCATATGGTGCCTCTGAGCTGAAGTCGAAGTTCGACATGGTGATTCCAAACAAAGAAGAAGCACATCGTCCGGATTCACGTCATCATCCTCATCCGGTGGCATAATGACTCGAACCGATCTGTGAGTTCACTTGCAAGATACTCGCCAAAGGGAAGCGACGACGTCAATCCCGGCGACACAGCATTGAGTACGTGAATGGAACAAGGGCCGTGTTCGAAGAGTAGATCCTTGATCAGTGTCCCGTCGTTAGGGAACTTGTTCAGTTCGGTAATACCCACGCTAATCATCTTTGGGGACGCGAACAACTTCCAGAATCCCTCGAATCCAAGCGTATCGAGGAGTTCAGATATATCAAATGGTGTGTTTTCGTATGCCTCACGGTCGAATGCGAGGACGGCGTTCGGACCGATAATCACTTTATCATCGGTCCGCCGGGTGTAGTGGACGCCCAGGAAGGGCAGGTCAGGATCGGGCCTTGGACAGATCATCGATCGTACCAGGTGGCGTTGCTCCGGGACCAGTTCGTAGTACTCGTCACGAAACGGAACGATCTAATACTCGGTTCCGACATCCATCTGATGGGCGAGTTCGTCTGCGTTGAGGGCTGCAGTATTGACCAGATACGAACTCGTGATCGTTCCGTTTGATGTCTGAATACGATGGCTATGATCGCCAGTACGGATCGCCTCAACCTCGTAGCCGGTGAAAAAATCCACGCCCATGTTCTCTGCATCTCCAGCAAGCGAGTAGACGTATTTCTGTGAGTCAACCGATGCAGCCTCCGGACAGTAGAGAGCAGTCACTCCAACAGCAACTGTTCCTGCTCTCGAATCGCGCCCTGGTCCTCGAGGAGTTCGGTTTTAACCCCGTTCTCGGGGCGGTGTTAACTTAGCCATTGATTCCACCAGACGGCGTGAGCTTGTAGCCATGATTCTGCGGTATCTGGATCAACGTGGCTGAAGCAGTTTGAAAACGAAGATGTTCGTCGTTCTACCTCACGAAAGACACGTTCGACGGCGTTCTGAAAGCCGTGTTGCTGGACGCGGTAGCTGAGATTTTCTCGTCGAAGGCCGGCGATGAGGTCATCTGCGTCATCGACGAGAAACACGGCGTCTGTGACGGCGTGTTTCTCGGTCAATTCAGTGAGAAACTCTCGTGCAATCGGCACCGTATACGTTGGGAACAGTCGTGAATGGAGAATTTTGTTGGATTCAGGATCAACCGCGGTGTACAGCCAGTATTGCTCGTCGTTGATCCGGATCGATTTTTGATCGACCGCAACTCGATCCAGATTCTCACCGCCGCTCGGCTGTAAATCCGCTTTTTGAACCCAGTTGTGAACCGCAGTGCGACTGCGTTTGACACCCGACTCCTCACGTAACACAACTGTATTCGAGAGTGATAGGCCCGCAAGATGGTGGCGAATACCCTTTTTAATGAGCTGCGGGGGTGTCCTCTCACGCTGCACAAACTCCAAGTCGATCCAGTCTGTAGATTCGTTGAGGCGGTCGGTTTCGGCCATGAACATCCGAATCTTCGACCGCCTCGTTCCTAACTTAACACGACCGTTCTCGGTGGCCTGAACCTGAAGTTCAGTGTGACGGTGTCGTTCTTCCTGATCGGTTGCGATTACTACGACACCGAGTTCATCGAGAGGGAGAATGTTGGCCCTGCATTACTCTTTCATTCGTCGAGTGCCCTCGGTTGCAAACCGGCTTTCAGTGACCCGGGTGGATAATTAAATCCGGGATGTAAGACCCCGGAGTTCCGACCGCTCTGGTGCTCGGCGAGGTGGTGCTCCTTCTCAATGACACAGATATCGAGAGACGAGTCCCTCGCCAGGTGGTACGCGACCGAACACCCCACGCAGCCACCCCCGACAATAGCAATGTCTTAGGTCTCCATATCTTAGAAGTAGATACTGTCTCCTTGAGTATTATGCACGAGTGAAATACTGAGGCTGTGCCTGACAAAGACGGGGGCACTCTCGCAGGTAATTAGTGCTTCGCTGTTTCGCTCGGCTGCTCATCAGTGAGAACGGTAAGGGTACGGAGACGCGCTCTCCCCTGACGAACCTTCTATCAACTCTTCATGCCGGGAAGAAACGGTAAATGTCATACTCACTCCGAAGCCACCTCCGTCGTTGAGCGCCTGTCCGGATGGCGGTCTCGTCGTCGTCGATGATTCATAATCGGTTCTCAGCCCCGCAAGAGAGTGTGGACAGACAGTTCGGATATGATCTAGGAGAAAAACTGGCAGTCGGAGCGAGCGACGAGCACAGAAAGGCGGAAAAGCAGGGAATCGCCTCCCACTGGTGGCTCGAAACTCTCGGCTCCGAAGCGGGAGACGTCAAAACTTCATAATCGGCTTGTAATGGCGAGTAAGCGTCTGTAGCGCCAGTATGGGACGCTCCGTCGTCGAGCAACCCAGCCCGGCAGATCATACGTCATACTCGACGAAAACGGAGGATAGACCGGATCTACCCGCTGGCTAACTGTGATACAGACGAGTGCCTCATGTCTTCTGACAGCCATCTCACGCCCGCAGAGGAGAAACCGATAGACGGAACCCGATTATGAAGCAGTCAACTGTGTGTTCGACGTCGACGCTCAAATCGTTGATTGTGGATACCGGGACCACAGACTGTCCACCCGCTCTGGAGGCCACTCTATCTCTTCTTGCCCTTGTGTGATTTCGTTCCTAGATCGGGGATCGTAGCTAACTTCTACACAGTACCGGACGTGAGAGCAGTATGATCGGTCCGTTACGACGTCTGAGCCACCTAGAGACTCGAAGGAGAACGCTCTGTATCGATCAGCAGCTATGTAAACGACCGTGGATTGGTCGGCTCGACTGGTACGTCCCCTACACAGAAACTACACGTAGTTAGTACAGCCACAAAAGAGGGTGAACACGAACTGAGCGAAACTGTTAGCTAGTGGCCGATCAGTACGTCGAACTGGCCGAACGCGACAGGTGACGAACAAATGTGAATACGCCAGCCGATCTCGACGCAGCGAGTGAATGGCTTGCGACACTGATCGACGTCAACAGGGAAACTTCATCGACAACGTGGTCCCGTTTCAGAGCCGATGAACTGGAATCTGCAGTTCACTCGTATCGAAGCGCCTCGATCGGATCAGTTCGCGCACCGTCCCACGCCGGATAGAGACCGGCGACCACACCGACGACGATACCGACGACTACCGCGATAACGGCCCATTCCAGTGGGAACGTAAACGGAAGATCCAGAACCCGTGTGACTGCATACCCGCCGAGTATCCCTACCAGAATTCCCACGACCGACCCGATCAGTCCGAGAATGACTGCCTCGACCAGAAATAGCTGGAGGATATCCCGATTCTGGAAGCCGACGGCTTTCATGATGCCGATCTCACGAGTCCGTTCAGTCACACTGACCAGCATGATGTTGGCAATACCGATCGCACCGACGACGAGTGAGATGACCGCGATACCGGTGATGAATCCCGTGAACGTGTTCAAAACGTTCTGGATCTGTTCGACGAACTGCTCGTTCGTTTGCACGGACGTCTCGTACGACGACGGGAGGAGTTCGCTTGCATCGGACTCGGACTCGAGATAGCCTCTGACTCTCTCGGCGACTGCGTCGACCTGGTCGAAATCCGTCGCGATAACTGTCAACCGCGAGTAGACCCGCTGGCGCTCGCCCGTAGATGGACTCGTAAGTTGAGATTGCGCAAAGGGATCGGTTGGTCCGTACACCTGTGGTCGACCGATGCCACCGGGTTGAAATCCCCCGCCATCAGTCGACGTCGCTTTGAGGACGCCCACGACCGCGGCGTCCACAGTCTCTCCGCTGCTGTACGTTATCGCAATCGTGTCTCCAACCGAGACATTTGTATCGAAGACCGTCGCCGCCGCGTCGTTGAGAACCACTTCGCGTTGACCGAGCGCAAAGGTTCCACCCTCAGAGAAGTTCTGGGTCCCCGTCGCTCTGAAGTAGTTCGGCGTGGTTGTGGTCATCGACCTGAGTCCGATGGTCTGGTTTTGAAACGTAACCCCTGATAGCGAAACGGTCCCCTCAGGAACGACTGATTCGACCCCTTCGAGGCGCTGAATCTCCTGAATATCGTGTTCGGTGAAGACCGCCTGACCGCTCTCTACGCCCGGACCACCCTGACCGTCTACTTGCTGGGCCGAGACGGCCATCGCAGGCGACTGTCCGGCGGCGACGTCACCGATGATCGCACCTTCCAGGCTGGCGCCGAGCATGACGAAGGTGATGACTGCACCGACGCCGATGACGACCCCGAGAGTGGTCAACGTCGAGCGGAGGCGATGACCACGGATCGACCGCCAGGCCATCCGAAAGCTTCGAAGACCTCCATCAGTCTCCTCCCCACTGTCAACTGTCGGCCGCCGTGGTGTCTCTATCCGTTCGATACGCTCCAGTTCGCCATCGAGGAGGTGGAGTATTCTGTCAGCATGTTCGGCGATTCGGCGCTCGTGGGTGACCACCAATAGAGTGTTCCCGGCGGCGTGGAGTTCGGCGAAGAGATTCATGATGGTTGCTCCCGTATCGGTATCGACGTTGCCTGTCGGTTCGTCGGCCAGAAGCAGTGTGGGGTCGTTGACGAGTGCCCGGGCGATGGCAACCCGCTGACGCTGGCCACCGGACAACTCGTTTGGCAAGTGATCGACCCGATCAGCCAGGCCGACCCGGCCCAGTAGCGACTGTGCACGCTCGACCCGCCGGTCACGAGACACGTTCCGAGCGACCATCGGCAAGGCAACGTTCTGCAGGGCGGTGAGCCGGGGCATCAGGTTGAACGTCTGAAAAACGAAACCGATCTCCTCTCCGCGTAGCCGTGTTCGCTCGCGGTCGGAGAGGCTTGTCACGTCCTGACTGTTCACGACGACAGTTCCTTCGGTCGGCGTATCAAGACACCCGATGAGGTTCATCAGGGTACTCTTCCCGGAGCCACTCGGCCCCATAACCGCCGTGTAGGAGCCACGTGGTAGTTCGAAGGTCACGTCATCAAGGGCATGCACGGGTTGACCGACGTAGTACGTCTTCACCACTTGCTGGACGGAAACTGCCGTATCTGAGTGACTGTCCGTCTCGGCAACGGTAGAATCGGTCATCTCCTGGCCCCACCTCCGCTTGGCGGGCGGCTAATGGGAGTTACCAACGCTAGCTGCAGCATACGAAAAGCTACGGCGAATTCACGGATATATGATTGTGGTGGGGTACAGTGATCGGCCAGACAAGGAGCAGATTACAACTTATCTGGGTTATTCGGCGCCTCTCGCCACTAGCGGCTGGCTTTGATACCGACGAAGGAACCGTCGCCGTATCCGTCTTCGATCGGTTCGGGATCGTCTATCTCATCGAGCCACTGATAGATCGTCTGGACGAACTCGAACTCACTGAAGCCGGCGGCTTCGAGTGAGTCGAGGAGGTCATCCGTCGAGACGAACGTCGCCTCCCTGTAGAACGGGTTCTGTTCTTTGTTCTCCTGGTAGATCCGGCCGACCGGACTGTCTTTGTCGATGTAGCCGATCACGAGTTGGCCCGACGCCGAGAGGATCCGGTCGGCTTCGGCCAGCGTTCGGGGAATATCGTCGACGAAGCAGATCGTCGTCACGATCAGCGCAGTGTCGAACGTGGCGTCCCGGACGGGGAGCTGTTCAGCGACGCCTCTGGCCACGTCGACTCCCCGCTTGCGGGCCCGTTCGAGCATCGCCTCGGCCGGGTCGATCCCGACGTCGATGCCAAGTGGGGCGGCGAAGCGTCCGCTCCCGACACCGATCTCGATGCCGCGGCCGGTCGCCGGGACGAGCCGATCCAGCGCAGCCAGTTCGGACTGGTAGGCGTCCTCGTGCTTCTCGAACCAACCCTCGTATCGTTCAGTGTGGGTCTCGAACGGCGCTGATTTCGGCATAGTCGGATATAGATTCCCCGGCACTACCAATGTATCCTTCTACTCCAGTTCCGAGAAAGCTTGTTACGAACCTGTTCCGTAGGCACCCATATGGCTGAGTCACGGGATGAGAACGATGGGTCTGCTATCGACGAGATGGATCGACCTCGCACGATCCACCGAGGGTCGTTCGACCCGGTTCGGATAGCCGATGGTGGGACCGCGTCGGGCGGTACGCTCCTCGGGATTACGACGGGAGATGGTGTACTCATGGCAGCAGATACACGCACGAGTCGGGGCACGGTCACGAGCAGTGAGGACGTCCAGAAGATGAGTCAGGTCCATCCGACCGCTGTACTGGGATCGACCGGGGACCTCGGAGAACTGCAATCGTTCGTCCGGACGATCAGAGCCGAAGCCGACCGCTACGAGACCGAACACGACGAACCGATGGACAGTGCAACGCTCAGCACCGTGACGGCAAGGGAGCTTCGAGAACACGCCGTATCCGATATAACCGTTCTCCTCGGGGGCGTCGATGACGGTTCGCACGTGTTCACCATCGGTCGGGACGAAGGCGTCGTCGAGGAGACGTATGCTGCCGTGGGAAGCGGTCGGGAGGCCGCCTATGGAATTCTCGACGCCGAAGTTCCACAGTCGCCGTCGCTGTCGGAAGCCCGACTGATTGCGGGTCGTGCCATCGAAAGCGCCATCGAGCGAGATGTCCAGACCGGGGTCGGGGTTCACGTCGCCGAAATCTCGCAGAGGGGTGTCGATATCGACCGATACGACTCCGTCGACGAATTTCGGTAGGGCATCCGACGGCTCAATCGGTTGGTCGTGTCGCCGTCAACAGTCCGTATCACACCGTCCGCGAGAACACGATGAACAACGCCAGCCCGACGCCGGCCAGAAATGCAAGCACCGAATGTGCTTTTTCGTACGACCGCGCCTCGGGAAGCAGATGGGCGGCGGAGACGTAGATCAGCACACCCGAGACGAAGCCGAGCAGGAGTCCGAGACGGTGTGCTTCCAGGCCGCTCACCAGCGGATAGGCGACGAAGGCCCCAAACGGCGTCGTCAGTGACGCGATGAAAAACGCGTATATCGCCGCGGTTCGCTCGCTGACGTTCCCTTTCAGCAAGACCAGGTACGTGATCACCCCCTCGGCGAACTCGTGGACCACCAATCCCGTTCCTGCAAGGACGCCAGTCAGGAGGGAGATGTTGAACGTAACCGTGTAGACGACGCCGTCTACGAGCGAGTGGATCCCGATGCCCTCCGCGGCCGTCACCCCGAACGCGAGGGTCGCCTCTCCGGTCCGGCGCTGGATCAGTTCGTTGGAGAGGTACATGAAGAGAAAGCCAGCCAGGGCGGTGAATCCCGCGTCAGCGGTGCTTCCGATCGCGTTCGGTAGCGCGTGAATCAGCGGCGTCGTGAGCAGGATTCCCGCGGCAAAGCACATGAGAAAGGGAAGCGTCTGTTCCGCCCGCTCCCGGTGTTGCAAGATTGCGATGATGCCTGCCCCGTTCACGACTGCGGCGACGATGGCAAACACCGCGATCCAGTAGAACTCCTCCTGAAACGCTAGCATGACCGATGTTTCGTCACCAACGGGAGATGCGCACTGTTGCTCCTGGCCACGAGAGGATGCCTCCTGCGCGGCGAGCTGTACCGCTCTGGTTGCGTCATACTGAGAACTATGCAGTCAGATGGTAAAACCACTGCTCGTCCGACTGTAGGGGCGGCTAGCTGACGGTGTTTCGGCCGGTATGGTCGTGTGGCCGTTTCTGATCTGTTGGAACCACCGTTTGTGCTTGCCCCCAGTTATCTCCCGGAAGTAACCTCCCGGCAACGAACCCGCACGTAGTTATTATGTCCGTTACGATGAGACCAGTATTGTAATGGTTGTTAACACACCGCGGTTGAAAGAGATGTACGAGGACATGGTGACGGCCAGGTATTACGAAGAGCGACTCCAGGAGGAGTACCTGGAGGGAAAGCAACCGGCCTTTGACATCTCGGCAGGACCGATCCCGGGCGAACTGCATCTCGCCGCCGGTCACGAGGCGTCCGGCGCGGGCGTCTGTCAACACCTGCGCGACGACGACACGGTGACTGCTCCCCACCGACCGCACCATATCGCCATCGCGAAAGGCGTCGATCTGAAGCCGATGACCGCCGAGATATTCGGCCGTGAATCGGGACTCGGGAAGGGCAAGGGCGGCCACATGCACCTGTTCGACCCGGACGTCAACTTCGCGTGTAGCGGCATCATCGCCGAGGGGTGCCCGCCTGCCGTGGGTGCCGGCCTCGCAGCCAAAAAGCGCAACGAGGACAGCGTTGCCGTTGCGTTCCTGGGCGAGGGCGCTATTGACCAGGGCGCTTTTCTGGAATCGTTGAACCTCGCGGCCGTCCAGAACCTGCCGGTCGTGTTCGTCGTCGAGGACAACGACTGGGCGATCAGCATGCCCAAAGATCGGATCACCGACGTCCGGGAGGGCTCCGACCGTGCAGGCGGGTTCGAGATGCCCGGCGTCCGCGTCGACCAGGACGACGCCATCGCTATCTACGACGCCGCGAGAGAGGCGATCGGTCGGGCACGAGACCGCAACGGACCGACGCTCATCGAGGTACAGGTACATCGGCGGATGGGCCACTTCATGGGCGATCCGCAGACCTACCGATCCGAAGCGGACCAGGAAGCCGCCGAAGAGCGGGACTCGATCGAGCGCCTCGCCGAGGATCTCCGAGCGGACGGCGTGGCGGACGAGACGCTCGAGGAGATCCGGACGGCTGCCCACGAGCGCGTCGACGAGGCGATCGAGTGGGCGAAAGACCAGCCAAAGCCGGACCCGGAAGAGGCACACGACGACGTGTTCGTGAACCCGCCGGCCGGCGTGACAGAGACCGAACCGGACTTCGAACTCACAGGAGGTGACGACTGATGGCACAACAGGAACCACAACGAACGATCGAGCGAGAACTGACGATGAGCCGTGCGATGGTCGAAGCGATCGGCCACGAGATGCGCGAGAACGACGACGTGTTCTACATGGGCGAGGACGTCGCCGATTACGGCGGCATCTTCGACAGCACCGAGGGCCTGCTCGACGAGTTCGGCTACGATCGGATCATGGACGTCCCGATCAGCGAGACGGCGTATCTCGGCGCGGCAGTCGGTGCCGCACAGTCGGGAATGCGCCCGATTGCGGAGCTAATGTTCGTCGACTTCTTCGGCGTCGCGATGGACCAGATCTACAACCAGATGGCGAAAAACACCTACATGAGCGGCGGGTCAGTGAACGTCCCGATGGTGCTCACGACTGCTGTCGGCGGGACCTACAACGACGCCGCCCAGCACTCCCAGACGCTCTATGGCACCTTCGCGCATCTCCCGGGTATGAAAGTCGTCGTCCCGTCGACCGCCTACGACGCGAAGGGACTCATGCATAACGCCATCCGCGACGACGACCCGGTCGTCTACATGTTCCACAAGCGCCTGATGGGCATCGGCTGGATGCCAGCCCCGACCGGGCCGAAAACGCCGGTTCCAGAGGACGACTACACCATCCCGTTCGGCAGCGCCGACGTCAAACGCGAGGGCTCGGACGTGACAGTCGTTACCCTCGGCCTGCACGTCCACCGCGCCCTCGAAGCGGCGGAGTCGCTCGCCGAGGACGGGATCAGCGCGGAGGTGGTTGACCTCCGAACGCTCGTCCCGCTGGACACGGAGACGGTCGTCGACTCGGTCCGGAAAACAGGGAGTCTGGTCGTCGTCGACGAGGATTACCGCTCGTTCGGCGTGACCGGCGAAATCGTCGCCAGCGTCGCCGATGAGGCGCTCGACGACCTCGAAAGCGTCGAACGGGTCGCGCTTCCGGACGTCCCGATTCCCTACGCCCGACCCATGGAGGACGAGGTCATCCCGGACGCTGACGACATTAAAACCGCCGTCCAGGATCTTCAATAGATGTCCGAGGCTACCGATGGGGTCGCGGTCACCGCCGACGGCGAGTGGACGGCGGACGTCGACGAAGAGGAGGGCATCGTCGTCAACTGGTTCACCAGCGAGGGGGCCAGTGTGAGCGAGGGCGACACGCTCTGTGAGATCCAGGTCGAAAAGGTGAGTATCGACGTCCTCGCACCCACTGATGGCACGCTGGTCGATATCGCTCGCGGGGAAGACGACGAGTTTACCATCGGCGATACGCTCGCCTGGATCGAGCCGGGGTGAAACGGTGTGAGCGACGACACCGACGGCCCTGCCCCGCGTACGGTTGCAGAGGAGCACTCGCTCGGGCCGATGCGTAGAACCATCGCGAACCGACTGCAGGAGAGCTATCAGAACGCCGTTCACGTGACTGTGAGCCGCGAGGTGGATGCCGAAGCGCTGGTGCGAGCGGCGGACGCCCTCGACGATCCCGTCTCGCTCACCGACGTCTTGCTCAGTGCGCTCTCGGACGCACTGGAGTCCCACCCCGCGTTCAACGGGACGTTCGAGGACGGAACGCACCGGCGCTACGAGGAGCACAACGTCGGCGTCGCCGTCGATATCGACGCCGGCCTCGTCACGCCGGTGATCGCGGATGTCGGCTCGAAGTCACCGGGCGAGATAGCCGCCGAGCGCCGTCGCCTGACGGAGCTCGTCCAGCGCGGCGAGTACGACATGAGCGATCTCAGGGGCGGGACGATCACCGTCTCGAACCTTGGCGTCCTCGGCGTCGACTCGTTCACGCCGGTCATCAATCCGCCCGAGGTGGCGATTCTGGGCGTTGGCCGAATCGTCGAGCGGGCGCGTCCGGGCGACAGTGACGATGACGGCGGCGTCGAGTTCCGCCGGCAACTGACACTCGATCTGAGCTTCGACCATCGGGTGGTCGACGGCGCCGACGCCGCCCGCTTCCTCGGGACGCTGGCCGAGCACGTCGAGGACGCCACACAGTACATTGAGACGACCTCTTGAGCGGTCTGCAGGCCTGGCGGCGAGCTGTGGCAGTACCACATCCCTGCATACCCCTGCTCGCTATGACGACTCGTCCTCGTAGAACTCCTCGTGTGGCTCGATTGCGTCGATGTTCGGCGGATCCGCGCGACGAACGACGAACACGTCGTAGACGTCCTCCGCGGCGACGCGGACGCCGACACTCGTCAGCGGCGTGACCACTCGGCCAACGTTGTCGCTCCCCAGAAAGAGGACGCTCGGGTCGTGTTCCATAGCCAGCCGTTCGATATGACCGGCGAGTTCCGCTTCGGGCGGGAACTCCCGGATCCGCTCGTAGTCGAACGATGCCTCGGGGGCTAGCTCCTGGACCTGTTCGTGCAGGGACTCAATGATCTCGTCCGGGTCGTAGGACTGGCCCGGGTCGATCCAGCCCTTCTCCCGACCGTAGCGTTTCCGTTCGGGGACGACCGTTACAGCGACCACGTCCTCGTCGAGGACGCGCGCGTACTCGACTGCCCTTGTGAGTGCGGCTTCGGCGAGGTCTGAGCCGTCGAACGGGACGACGAATGCCATGTCTAGTACGAGGAGGTATCGAGCAATAACTCCAAGGGGCGATACGGTCTCGCCCAGCGATCGACCGACTAGTCGACGGTCAGAACTGGCATCGACGAACGACGCACGACGCGGGCCGTCGTACTCCCCATGAGGCGGCCCGAACCGACCGCTCGTCCGCGAGTGCCCATCGCTATGAGGTCCGCATCGACGCCCGAGGCGTACTCGAGCAGTTCCTCACTGGGGACGCCACGCAGAATGTCCGTCCCGGCGTCGAGGCCCCGTTCGCGCGCCATCGCGGCTACCTCGTCCGTCGCGGTCCGTCCGCCCTCTTTGAGCATCCCGATGATGCTTCTGGGCGCGTCTTCCAGGTCGAACGTCGTCGGATCGATGACGTAGACGACGTGCACGTCGGCATCGTATTTCTCGGCGACGTCGAGTGCGGTCTCTGCGGCCCGTTCGGCCGCGTCGCTCCCATCGGTCGGGATGACGATTCGGTCGTAGGTCACGTCCTCGACGGGGTCGTCGGTCAGTCGAACCGATAGCACTGGGATCTCGGACCGCATGAGGACGCGTTCGGTGGTGCTGCCGAGACGGACTCGGTCTGCCCCGGTCCTCCCGTGTGTTCCCATCACGACGAGGTCGATGTCGTGCTCGTCGACGTAGTCGAGAATTGCTCTGTACGGGGTTCCCTCGCGTACCGACCGGGCGGCGTCGAGTCCGTGCTGTTCGGCCTCTTCGGCGATCCTGATCGTCGCTTCCCGTCCCCGCCGCTCGGACGACTCGTGAAGTTCGGACGGGTCCTCACCGGAGAGTCCGACCGGTTCGCCCCCCATCTCGACGACGTAGAGCGTGTGGACGGCCGCACCGTACGCCTGGGCCAGTTCGGTCGCGTGCTCGATCGTCACCTCGGCGCCCGGACTACCGTCCGTCGGAACGAGCATGGTTCTGAACATATGGACTGATTCGACGCGTGTCCTCATCAATACCGGCGGTAGTCGGGGCGCGAAGCTATCAGAACTCAGAACTGTCGGTAGTATTTTTCTCCGAGGGTAGGACATCCGGTATGGCTCAGATCGAACTCCCCGGACCCGATACCGACGGGCAAACGAGCGTCGAACGAGCGATTGCATCCAGAGAGAGTCGTCGGGCATTCGCCGAGTCTCCGGTCGGGATGGAAGACGTAGCGCAACTGCTCTGGGCTGTACAGGGGATCACGCATCGCACCGACGGCGTCCAGATGCGGGCGGCACCGAGTGCTGGCGCGACGTACCCACTCACGACGTTTCTGGAAGTCGCTCCGGGCGGTTGTGAGGACCTCGAACAGGGCGTCTACCAGTACGATCCGATCGGCCACGCTCTCGATGTCAGCGGGACCGCACCGGTACACGAGGAACTCACGCGGGCGGCGGGAGACCAGGAAGTGATAGCAGAGGCTCCGACGACTATCGTACTGACCGGGAACTACGACCGCACGCGGCGGCAGTATCCGGAGCACGGCGATCGGTACGTCCACATGGAGGCCGGTCACGCCGCCGAGAACGTTCATCTCGTCTGCGAGTTGCGCGATCTGAATAGCTGCCCAGTCGGGGCGTTTGCCGACGCCGAGGTGGCGGAGGTGCTGGACCTGCCGGATCGGCTGGATCCGCTCTACTTGCTGCCGTTCGGTAAGCCGTTGCCTGCCTGACGCAGCGCTCTCTATCGCCCCCGGCCAAGCTAGTACCGGGGTGGTGGGAAGATGAACACCTGTTGGCCGTCTCGTGACTCCTCCGGCTGATCATCACTCGCCGATCTCTTCGATGGCGAGTTGGGATTCCGGAAGCGTCTGTCCGCCGTCGACGACGAGGCTTGCGCCGGTGACGTAGCCTGCTTCCTCGGAGGCGAGGTACGCGACCGCGTGACCGATGTCTTCGGGGGTGCCGAGTTCACCCTTCGGGATCGACGCTCGCATCCGGTCCAGATACTCCTCGCCGAGGTCGTCGAGGCCCCCGGTGCGGATGTTGCCGGGTAGCACGGCGTTGATCGTGATGTCCTGGTCTGCCACCTCCATCGCCGCGGTCCGCATGAACCCCGTAATCGCCGCTTTGCTGGCGGCGTAGTGGGTCCAGCCAGGGTAGCCGACCATCGGTCCGGTGATCGAGGAGGTGAGGACGATCCGACCGTAGTCCTGCGACCGCATCGCGGGAAGACACGCCTGGACCGAGAGGAAGATACCCTTCGCGTTGACGTCCAGGACCTCGTCCCAGTCGTCCACCGTCATCTCGTCGAGGTCGGCAGACGGGAAGATACCGGCGTTGGCACACAGCACGTCGATCCGGCCGTACTCGTCGACGACCATTGCTGCGAGCGCCTCCGTCTCCGCCGGATCGGTCACGTCGACGCCGACAGCCATCGACTCCCCGGAAGTTCGTCGGCCGCCGCCTGCGCTTTGCTCTTGTCCACGTCGGCCAGTGCGACCGTCGCACCCTTTTCAGCGAGTACCTCGCCGATTCCCTTCCCGATACCGCGCGCACCGCCAGTGACGACTGCTATCGAGTTCTCTACAGTCATAGTTCGCTCCGTGAGAGGCTACGATGGACGCGACCGTAATTGTGCCACGTAGTCGACAGGCATTCAGGCCAACCGAGGGTGTCACTGTCGCCTCCGGGGTGGGTCTTCGTGCCGTTCGCTCATAGTTACCAGGCAACAATCGCCCGGATATACGTATCTTCTCGTTGGCACACTACATATGAGTGAGATGACCTACTACGGGATCGATATCGGACTGCTGGAGGGTGGCGAGGACCTTGTCGACCTGATACTCGGAGCGACCGGCGAGAGCGATGTCCCGTCGCTGGAGGACGACGACGTCCTCGTCGTCTCGTCGAAAGTCGTCTCGCTCGCGGAGGAACTGCTGGTCGATCTGGATAGCCTGACCGTCTCACCCCCAGCCAGACGGGTCGCCGATGTGACAGGGGTCGATCCGCGCGAGGCGGAACTCGTGTTGCGGGAATCGACGCTCCTCGGCGCGGTTCCGGTCTCTAAAATCGGCACCGAACTCCTCGAATCGGCGGCAGTGAGTTCCGACGCGGCCGAAGACGCCCTCGAAGCACTGCCGTCGCTGCTCGTGACACTGTGGAACGGACGGCTCTGCACGAACGCCGGGATTGACCTCTCGAACTCGCCCGACAGAATGGCGACGCTCCTGCCGCCCGACCCGAACGCGAGCGCCCGCCGGATTCGCGAGGAGATCCGGGATCGAACAGGCACGGACGTGGCAATCGTGCTTGCAGATTCGGAGGTCAGCCACCACGGCGGCAGTGTGGACGTCGCAATCGGTTGTGCCGGAATCGAGCCAGTGGACAGTAACTTCGGCGCGACCGACCTCTTCGGCAACCCGAAACTCGGCGGCGTCGATCTGATCGCCGACGAACTCGCCGCCGGCGCAGCACTACTCTCTGGACAGGCGGCCGAGCGAACACCGGTCGTCCTCGTCCGCGGTGTCGACTACGAAGCGGGCGACGGGATCGAGAGCGACGCCGAACTGGTTCGCCAGGGGCTCTGGCCGTCAGTCAAACAGAGCGTGCAGGTCAACATCGTCGAACGAGTGCCGATACCGTCCCGTCGGTGAATCGCAGGCTACTGACCTCGGCCAGCGGACGGATTCTCCCCCATCGGTATCTCTGTGCGGACACCGTAGATGGACACATGCAACTCGAAGCCGACACCGTCGACCTCGGCACGACTCGCCCGATTGTCCTGCTGAATAACGGCGACGCGGACGAACTGGGTGCCCATCCACTCGACCGCGTCCGGATCGAACACGCAGACGGGGCGACGACAGGAATCGTCAAGCGAACCGACAAGCTAGTCGAACCGGGAACCATCGGCGTCACCGAACCAATCGATCACGTTCGGGGCCCCGTCGGCGTGCGCCTCGCCGGAACGCCCCAGTCGGTCCGGTACGTCCGGAAGAAACTGGACGATATCGAACTCGAGGCGCGCGAACTCGATACGATCGTTCGGGACATCCACGAGAACCGGCTTTCCGATATCGAACTCAGTGCGTACGTCTCGGCCGTGTACACGAACGGGCTCTCGCTCGAAGAGACCAAAAACCTGACCCAGGCGATGAGCGACGTGGGACAACGGCTGACGTGGGACGCCCCCGTAGTAGCGGACAAACACTCCATCGGCGGCGTGGCCGGTAACTGCGTGACGCCGATCATCGTCTCGATCGTCACGGAAGCGGGGCTGACGATGCCAAAAACGTCCTCTCGTGCGGTCACCTCGCCGGCGGGAACCGCGGACGTCATGGAGGTGTTCTGTGACGTCGAGTTCACGACCGACGAGATCGAATCGATCGTCGACGAGACGAACGGCTGTCTCGTCTGGGGCGGTGGCGTGGACCTCTCGCCCGTCGACGACAGGATCATCCGCGCTGAGAACCCGCTGTCGATGGATCCGCCGGGACAGGTTATCGCATCAGTGCTCTCGAAAAAGCGCAGTGCAGGCTCGACACACGTCGTGATCGACATTCCCTACGGGGAGGGCGCGAAAGTCGAGAACCTCGCCGAAGCACGCGAACTCGCGGACGATTTCAAGGGCGTCGGTACGCATCTGGATATTGATGTCACCTGTGCGATCACCCACGGGACTGATCCGATCGGCCGCGGCGTCGGGCCCGTCCTCGAAGCCAGGGACGTCCTCGCAGTCCTGGAAGGGGATGGCCCGGAGTCGCTCCGACTGAAATCACTTCGGCTTGCGGAGATGCTGCTCGATCACTGTGGCGTCGACGCGTCGGCGACCGACATCCTCGAATCCGGTCGGGCACTGGAGCGGGTCCGTCGGATCCTCGAAGCCCAAAACGGCGATCCAGAGATCACCTCGGACGACCTCAGCCCCGGCACCGAATCGACGATCATCAGGTCGGAGCGATCCGGCTTCACGACGCGCGTCGACAACCGACAGCTCTGCGACCTCGCGCGACGGGCGGGTGCCCCCTCGACAGTCGAGCGGGACTGGTTATCCATCGGTCGGTCGGCGATGCGGTCGAGGCTGACGATCCGCTGTATACGATCTACGCCGAGCAGTCATCGAAACTCGACGAGGCGCAGACGCTGGCCGACCGCCTCGAACCCGTTCGGGTACGGAGCAAGGCCGACGCGCTCGTCGAGCGGCGATAACCCCGTCGCTGGAGTGACAGACACAGCAGCAAAGAGGTGTGGCCCTCGATTTCTGGTGATACCCTCCCTCTATGATGGGCCGTCTCGTATGTTCTGAACATGTCTGCAGACCTTCCGACCCGGAACGAACTCATGACGGGAATGACCGTGGAGGTCGAACAGGAGAACGGCGACCGCATCATCGGGGAGGTCGGTCCCATCCTCTCCGACGAACGAACCCATCCCGAGGGGATACTCGTCAAACTCAAATCCGGCGTCCGCGGACGCGTCAAGCGGATCGGGCCGGATGTGGGCCAATGACGCTCCTCGTCCTCGGGACCGTGACCCGCACGACGGATCGCGCTCGACCGAGCCTCCATCGTTTTAGTCCTGCGAGACCGGGTGTCTGGAAATGGTGTCACAGATCGGCCTGACCGGCGACGTGATGCTCGGCCGACTGGTCGACGAGCGCCAGCAGAGCCGACCCCCTGAGGCGGTCTGGGGGAGCATGCACGAGCGCCTGCAGTCCGAGGATGCCCTGTTCGTCAATCTCGAATGCTGTCTATCGGCGCAGGGTGAGCCGTGGCAACGAACCTACCGCCCGTTTCATTTCCGGGCGGACCCGGACTGGGCGGTGCCCGCACTCGAGAGCGCCGGAGTCGACTACTGTGCGCTCGCGAACAACCACGTCCTGGACTTCCGGGAGGTAGCGCTCCGCGACACGCTCGACGAACTCGACGATGCCGACATCGCTCACGCAGGTGCCGGACGAACGCTCGACGACGCGCTGGACCCCGCGTTCGTCACCGTCGACGACCTCACCGTTGCCATCGTCTCCCTCACCGACAACGTCCCGGAGTACGCTGCCGACGACACCTCGCCGGGGACGGCGTTCATCGAGATAGATGTCGACAACGACGAAACGCGCGAGAGGGTTCGGGAGGCGCTCGACCGCGCCAGACAGGAAGATCCCGACCTCCTGGTTGCGTCGCTCCACTGGGGGCCGAACATGGTCGAAGAACCCCCGATTCGTTCAGGAAATTCGGACGGTGGCTCGTCGACCAAGGTGTCGACGTGATCCACGGCCACAGCGCGCACGTCTTCCACGGAATCGAGGTGTACGACGGGAAACCGATCCTGTACGATACGGGGGACTTCGTCGACGATTACGCGGTCGACGACCGTCTCCGTAACGATCGAAGCTTCCTGTTCGAACTCTCCAGTACCGCCGACGGGCGGCTAACGGAACTCCGTCTGGCTCCGACCGGGATCGACGACTGTGCGGTGCACGCGGTCGCCCCGGACTCAGCACAGTGGAGCCGCGACCGGATGCGGTCGCTATCCAGTGAGTTCGGAACGGCGTTCGAACAGGAGGGCGAGGAACTCGTCCTCTCACTGGATGAGTGAGGCGTCTCGCAACTGCGCTTGCCGTCGGATGGCAGTAAACGCAACCGATGGCTCAGTAGCCGTATTCGGGTCGCATGTGCCACAGCATGGTTCATCCATACGATCATATCCGATGCCGTTGAAGCATGTACATGTATGACGAACGAAACTACTGCCGCGGAGTTCGAGGAGGTAGCAGAGATGCCGAAAGCGTCGCCGACGCTTATCGAAGGATTACCCGGTCACGGCCTCGTCGCAGCGATTGCCGTCGATCAGGTCACGGAACAACTCGGGCTTGAACACGTCGGGAACATCACCTCCAAGGAGTTCCCTCCTGCCGTGACCTTCGAAAACGGACGGGTTCATGATCTCGTTCGGGTGTACAGTGGCTCGGATCCGGCAGTGATGACTCTCGAAAGCGATATTGCGCTTCCGGCCCCGTCGTTCGAGCCACTCTCACAATGCGTGCTCGAAGAACTCGCGGAGGAGTTCAGCCGCGCGGTCTTTCTCGCGGGGGCACCGGCGGAGTCCGAAGAAGGAATCGGTCGGGTGACCGGCGTTGCGACGACCGAGGCGCTCAAAAACGAACTTATCGAAGCCGGAATCTCGGTGCCGGACGACCCCGGACTCGTCGGCGGAATCACGGGTGCGCTGGTGCAGGCGTGTTACCACGCTGACGTCCCGGCAGCGCTCCTGATCGTTCGGTCCCACCCGTTTCTGCCGGATCCCGAGGCGGCGAGGGCGGTGATAGAGACGGCACTGGAGCCACTCGTCGAGTTCGATATCGAGACGACACAGCTCGAAGAACAGGCTGACGAGATCAGAGAGCGGATGCAACAGGTCGCCCAGCAGTACCAGCAGATGGCCGAGGAACAACAGGACCAGCAACAGCAGGTCCAGAGAGGGATGTTCCAGTAAGCGGCAGAATTAGTCAGTGTCGGCCGATGCAGGACGTACTGTCGACCAGGTCGAACCGTTTGACGTGGCGGTATTATACTGTCAGCGAGCGAAGTGACGCATATGTCTCTGGTCGTCTTCGACTTCGACGGGACGCTCACTCGATCAGATACCACGCTCCTTCTGGGCAGGGAGTACGACGTAGCCGGCGAGATGGCGGAGCCTGCGGAGCAGGCGAGTCCGGATGATGGCTCGTTCGAGCAGACGTTCCGTCAACGGGTTTCGCTACTGGAAGGGATGCCGAGAGATCAGGTCATGTCGGCGTTTCAGCGGTGCAAGCTACGTGACGATGTCCCGGAGTTGCTCGCAGATCTCCGCCGGTCCGGCATGGCAGTCGCCGTCGTCACTGGGAGTCTCGAGCGCGGCATCGGGATGGCCTTCGAGCAAGCGGACGTAACTGTCGACCACCTCGTCGCAAACCGACTCATGCTGGAAAACGATGCAGTGACAGGTGGAGTCGACGGCCCCCTCCTGGATGGGACGAAACACCAGGCGCTCGAAGAAATCGCGCTCTCCGAGGGAACGCCGCTCGAAGCGACGCTGGCAGTTGGCGATGGGATCATGGACCTCCCGATGCTCCAGACGGCGGGAACCGCTATCGGATTCAAACCGGACCCTGTCGTCGAGCCCCACTGTGACGTGGTCGTGACCTCGATCTGAAAGTTGCGGCTGTACTTCGAACAACACGACATCATCGACACGGACTGAGCCGTCCACGTTTTCGAGGCGCTCCTTTCGGAGCGCTGCCGCGCTCGGACCCGAGGGGTCAGTCCAGTGTTTCGACGAACCAGTCGGCCGCGATATCGGCCACTTCTTCGAGTTCGTGCTCTTCCTCGAACAGGTGGCCCGCACCCTCGACGACGTGTACCTCGTTCCGACAGGTGAGTTGTTCCAGCGCGTCCCGGTTGAGTTCGAGCACCTGTGTATCGGCACCACCGACGATGAACAGCGTCGGGACGTCGACGTCGTCAAGCACTTCCGAGGCAGATCGACCCGGCCACCGCGCGAGACGACAGCGTCCACGTCGTTTCCCCGACGGACCGTCGCCCGAAGTGCGGACGCAGCGCCCGTGCTCGAGCCGAAGTATCCGACGTTCACGTCGCGGGTTCCGTCCCGGTCCCACAGCCAGTCGGTCGCCGCTATGAGACGGTCCGTCAACAGTTCGATATCGAAGCGGTTCTCACGCACCTGGTCTTCCTCCTCGGTGAGCAGATCGAACAACAGCGTTCCGAGACCTCGATTTCGGATCGTGTCCGCGACGAAGTTGTTCCGCGGGCTCTTTCGGCTGGAGCCGCTTCCATGTGCGAAGACGACTACTCCTGACGCGTCAGCCGGCACTTCGAGCATTCCTTCCAGTTCGACGCCATCGACCGGTATCGAGACGAGCTGTTCGTCGGACTGTGTCATACGTGGAGATACTGCAACCAGGATATTTACCGACGGGGGTGTTTCAGGCTCGACCGAGCCCCTACACCCGTGTATTATGCGGATTCGCGACGTATTTGCAAACGATGGTGCCATCTCAGCGATTCAAAGACCGGACAGACGCGGGAGAACAACTCGCGGACGCACTCCGGGAGCGAGAGATCGATGCCGACATCGTCCTCGCGATTCCGAGAGGGGGCTTCCGCTGGGACGGGCAGTTGCAGATGCGCTCGATGCACCGCTGGATATCGTCGTCGCGAAGAAGATCGGTGCCCCGGGCAATCCGGAGTACGCTATCGGCGCGGTCGCAAGCGACGGAAGCGTCTGGCGAAACGAAGAGGCCATCCGTGGGACTGGTGCCGACGAAGAATACTTCGAGCGACAGCGCGAAGAGGAAGCGGAGAACGCCCGCCAGAAAGCCGAGCGGTATCGGGGAGACCGATCCGCCCCGGATCTGGCTGACAAAACCCTCGTCGTCGTCGACGACGGCGTAGCGACGGGATCGACCGTTCGGGCCTGCCTCAAGCGCCTCAACGCCACCGATGCGGACCGTATCGTACTGGCGGTGCCGGTCGGGCCGCCGGGTAGGATCACCGAACTGGAAGAGTCAAACGAGGTGGTCTGTCTCCAGACGCCGAGTGGCTTCAGAAGCGTCGGACAGTTTTACGAGCGCTTCGATCAGGTCTCGGACGAGGAGGCAATGACCTATCTCGAGGACTGATCACCGTCGGTACGTGCGGGTGGTTCGTCCACCCGCCGTCTCGCGAGTACCCTCGAATACTTGTGAACAGCTATCGAACTACACCTGTGGAAGCGACCGTGACAGTATCGCGACACAACTGCCAGTATTGTAATATCGATTCCAGATGAATATAGCCGACATCGTCTCGACGGAGTACGTCGAACTGGATCCGGAAGCGTCAGTCTCGAAACTGGTCGGAACGTTCGAGGATTCCGACGTCAAGGGCGTCCTCGTCCGTGGCGACGAGTTCGAGGGCGTCGTGACCAGAAAACAACTCGCCTCCTCGCATCATCAGCCGAACGAAAAGTTGGGCTCGCTGGTCTGGCACGTCCCACGACTCGCACCGGACGAGGATATCCGCGAAGTCGCACAGCTAATGATCGACACCGATGCACAGATCCTGCCCGTGTTCGAGGGGCGAGAACTGATCGGCGTCGTCACAGTCGATGATATCCTCCGGAAGGTCGAGCCGTTCCTCGATGCGGCGACCGTCGCGGAGGCTCACTCCTCCGATCTCGTCACGCTCGATCCTGACTCGACGCTCGGTGACGCGATCAACACCTTCCGGAGCAACCGGATCACGCATCTCCCGGTCGTCGAGGACGACACGGCGGTCGGTATCCTCAGCCTGTACGATATAACGGATCTCACGATCAGAGCCGAGGTGCAGAGCCAGGGCGGCGATGCCGGTGGAACCGACCCGTTCGGCGGTGAGATTTCCTCGAGCACTGCTCGGTCACGGCGCGGCGGCTACGGCGCGCGCGAGGGCGAGAGCGATCGGATGCTGGATCTGCCGATCCGGGACGTCATGACCGAACCCGTCAAGGGGATTCACCCGAGTGCAACCCTCGACGAGGCGGTCGCAGACATGTTCGAAGCCGGCGCGTCATCGCTGGTCGTCACCGAGGACGGGTCGCCACACGGGATCGTGACGAAAACGGACGCCCTCGACGCGCTGACGTGGGAAGCCGGTGGGAACCGAAGCGTCCAGATCTACGGCATCGAGATGGTCGACGATCTGAGTTACGACGACATCGTTGCGATGATCGACAAGTTCGACGATCGGGACCACGGCATGAACGTCCTCGACGCCAAGGTCCACTTTCACAAACACGACGAGCGGCTACGTGGCGTCCCGCTGCTGCTCGCTCGCGTTCGGCTTCACACCGACCAGGGGCTCTATATCGCTTCGGGTGAGGGATACGGAGCGAGCCATGCGTTCAACGAGGCCAGAGAGATCATCGAGCGCCAGATCCGTGATCAGAAGACCCACGGTCGAAGCAAAAAGCCCCCGGACAAGGAGTTCTGGGACAAACGGTTTGGCTGGCTGCTAGAGAGCTAGCTGACGACGCGACCCTACCCACGCGACGCAGTCAGCGGACGACTGTTACGGGGACGGTCGCGCGCTCGACGAGTGACTTCGCAATGCTACCGAGAACCCGCTCGGTCTGCTGGGAGAGGCCATGGTGGCCGACAAAGATGATGTCGAATTCCTGGCTCTCGGCGTAGCCGGAGATCTCCGCGACCGGATCGCCGTAGAGCAGTTCGGTTTCCACGCTGTGGCCCAGTTCGTCCGCGAAGGCGGCAGCCTCGTCGAGCAGGTCCAGCCCACGCTGTTCGGCCTCTTCGACGCTCTCGATGATCAGTCGCTGGTCCGCATCCGAGAGCGACGATATCGGTTCGGTCCCGCCCTCCTCGTAGACGGTGGGGTCGACCGCGTGCACCATCGTAATCGCTCCGTCCGTCGCATCCGCGATGTCGGTCGCGAACGCGAGTGCTGTTTCTGACTCGGAAGAGCCGTCGACGGCGACGAGACACCTCATAGGTGTACGTTCGACCTGAGTGTACGTAAATGTCGAGGCGGAGTTCCGATCCTCGCGATGGGATCTCGAACGGATGGGGTCCGTAGTTCCGGGCCGATCAGACAGTCAACACGGGCCGATCCGGACTTCGGAGTATCCGCTCCGCGATGCTACCGATTCTGCCCGTTCGCTGGTGGCTCTGTCCCCGGGATCCGATGACGATCAGATCCGCATCGATTTCGAGTGCCTTCTTGTGGACTTCTTCCCAGGGCCCCCCGCGACACACTGTCTGGTCGCTCTCGATGCCGATATCCGCTGCCCGGTCGTCGACCTCGTCTCAGCATCGTCGCCCCTCGATCCTCGAGGTCGTCGAGGACGAGTTCGCTGCTGCTCAACGCGGGTTGGCCGTACCGATTCGTTTCGACACAGTAGATCGTGTGCACGTGGGCGTCGTACCGGTCGGCGAGTTCCAGCGCGTGTTCTACTGCTCTGTTCGCCGGTTCGCTGCCATCGGTGGGTACCAGAATCGTTTCGTACATTTTCACACGTTTAATTACGACGAAAGTTGTCAAATAGGTCGTTTACTGTCGGATGATACGACGGCAGTGGGAGCGAGATCAGGCCGTGAGCACGGGCCGGGCGACGTTCCTGACGACGCGTTCGGCGGTGCTACCGATATCCTCACCGCTCCCCATACCCCGGTTCCCGAGTACGATCAGGTCAGCATCGATCTCCGTCGCGTACTCCGCGATCTCGACGTGTGGGCGACCCTCACGCAACTCGGTCGTGACATCGAGGTCGGCCCGGGAACGCACGTCCTCCAGGAGTTCGTCGGCATGCTCCTCGAGGTCGCCGAGGACCTGTTCCGAATCGGATAGCATCGAATCGCCGTACCGGCGGGTATCGATAACGGAGATGCCGTATAGCTCAGCATCGAACGTCTTCGCCAGGTCTAGAGCCTGATAGATCGCCCGCTCTGCCGAGTTACTCCCATCCGTTGCTACGAGGATTCTATCATACATGGGGTGGTATGTAGACGACTGACAGCAATAAATACGTTTAGCTCTGTAGAGCGAGCAACAGTACAGTAACCCGTTTGATCAGTAGGCTTCAGACTCGTTCGCGGCCCGGATACAGGAGTTACGCTGTGGCGTCGAACTGGTCGCGAGTATCCCGTTCGAGATGCCGAAATGCGCCAATCGTTCTCGGTAAGACTAGTATACTTCTCACTAAGCTTATTATTCGCTCTGGCTTGCAGTATTCACGCTTTTATTACAACGGTACGACTGTCAATGCAGATCTGTCACTACCACCTCACTTACCCTCGTGCGAACCCTGGACTTCCGAGACAGACCACCTCAGCGGGATCAACCGGACCACTCGGAAAGCTACACTTGTTCGCCAGCCAGATCGTTTCCGTCCATACAGCGTCCTGCGGTATCTGTAATATAACGAAGACCGAGGCAACCGGTAGACTAGTGCATGAAATCCAGTGCCGAACCGAGGCTTTCGCTGCCGGACGAACTGGACTCAGCCGATGCAAAGTTGGTGTATCTGTACCTCACCACCACCGACGAGGCCGCGGTGAGTGAACTGCAACGGAGGCTCGATATCCCGAAACTGACGCTGTTTAGCGTTCTCGAAACCCTCACGTCCAGAGGATTGGTGCAGCAAGCGGAGAATGGCTACTGCTGTGACTGATATCCTCGGCCTGCCCTCGCCACTCGCACCAGTACTCCACGAGACGGATCCGGGAGGGACCGTCTTCGAACCGCGGAGGCAGGACTTCGATGAGGCCAGGTCCGGACTCGATCAGACCGATGACGTGATAGGCGATGATCTCTTCGTCGACGAAATCGGTCGGTGTTGTTTCGATCGGTTTTCTAGAGCGCGGGGACCGCTGTCGGCAGGAAGATCGCTCTCGCCATACGTGAGCTGTGGTACGCACTCTCAGTGGTAGACGCAGATGATCCCGAACGAACGGTTCATCGTGGCAACCCAGCCGTTAGCGGAGGCCAGTATAATATTATAATAAATCCTGTATATAGTTCGAACCATAATAAATACGGTATTAAAAAGTACGGTGGCTGTGCGTTACTTCGATTCGGACCCTGACTCTATCAAGTATCGTCAAGATCCTCTCGTGTGCTGCGTCGATATCGCCCACTGATGCCGCTATCGTCTTTTCAATGGGTCTGAACTATAGACACATACATACAGTCGCGGAGTATTTTCTCTGTGGCGTCATAGACATCGACATACTTCTATAGTCTATCTAAAGTGGTTTTATCTACTCCTCTCGGTGCTAATCGTCTTGACGGGAGTTGTACGTCTATCCGCCGTCTTCAGATGCTAACCGTTCAGATTCAGCACTGATCGTAAATAATATTGTTCTAAATTAATACTAACTATTTTGATGAAATTACCCAGATGGTCCGACTATCGGACGTGACGCCACCGTCGACGTAGCGATCTGGAAACAAACGCTCGCTCATCAGCATTGCAACTGCATCTCAGAACGGGTAGGCGGGAGAGTAACGATCCATCGGACTCGACCGGCCCGCTCCCTCGTCTGCACCAGATACTTGCTCCGATCCTGTGTAGTTTGCATATGATTATTCAGATCAGGGCCGAGGACGTCATGACCGAAACCGTGGACATCGTCGACCCCCGCGAATCCGCGCAGAAAGTCGCGCGGACGCTACGGGATGGCCCTGTCGGTGCTGTACTCGTCGGTGAGGAGCCACGAGGAATCATTACCCAGACGGATATCGTCGACCTACTGGCGACTGAGACCGACACAAATCAAGTGACGGCCGCCGATATCATGTCGTCACCGCTGGAAACGATCCGGGCCGACGCAACGATCGAAACCGTTGCTCGAAAGATGGACCGGAAGGGGATCAAACGTCTCGCCGTCACCGAGGACGGAATCGTCGGTATCGTCACGACCAAATCGGTCTCGAACTACGTTCCGAGGCTCGTACTCGGGATTCCGGAGGAAAATCACGATCTGGACCCGCATCTCGGGGTGACCTACGAAGAGGAGGACTGGAAACTCGAATACGTCGACGGTGCGGAAGAGGAGACGATCAACATCGGGGACACGGTCCGATTCACGAAGCGCATCGACGAAGCCGACGTGCGGGCGTTCGCACAGGCCAGTGGGGACACGAACCGACTCCATCTCGACGAGTCGTTCGCCAGCAAAACGGAGTTCGGCAAACCGATCGTCCACGGCGTACTCACCCTCGGGTTGATCAGTTCGGCGCTCGCTCGCATCCCCGGACTGACGATCTATCTCTCGCAGGACGTCAGTTTTCGCGAGGCGATCCCCGTCGGCGAGACGGTCACGGCAATGTGCGAGTTCGTCGAGGATCTCGGTCAGAACAGGTATCGGCTGGCGACCCGGGTGTACGGCGAGGAAGGGACAGTCGCGGTCGACGGGACGGCGACAGTGCTGTTGCAGGAACTGCCGGACTAAAAGCCGTGCCGATCAGGTCCACTCGTCGCGGATCTCATCGGCCGCGTCCGCGAACCGATCCGCGATGTCCGCACCCTCGTCGAGCACGTCCACGATAGCGTCGTCGAGTGGCCCCCAGACTGCTTCTATCGACTGGTGGGCTGGCTGGAGGCGGGCCTGTCCGAACGTCTCGGCGAAGGCCGCGACGTCATCGGAGAGTGTCGCGGGATCGATGTCGTCCTGCACCGGGATACGCGAGTGATCTTCGGCCATCCGTTCGGCGACCTCGTCGTTGGTTGCGTACCACTCCGCGAAATCGATTGCCGCGTCACGCCGTGCGTCCTCCTCGTCGTCGGTCATGCTCGTGGTGAAGTACAACAACGAAACGTTGGCGTACGGCGTCAACTCCCCGTCGGCTAGCTCCGGGAGCGCCGCGACGCCCAGTTCGACGTCGGCCTCGTGCAGGTCGTTTACCGCCCACGGACCGTTGATGTGGAACAGCGCGTCCCCCGTCGCGAAGGTGTCGGTCTGCTCGTCGTATGTCAGTTCCGTCGGTTGGAGGTCGGACAGTTCGTCGCGGTACAGCGCCATCCCGTCGTGGAACTCCTGATTTTCGATCCCGAGTTCGGGTGAGCCTTCGTCGTCCAGTCGAGAGACGAAGCCGCCGAATGCGAGGAGCCACGCGCTGATGAAGTATGCTCGCCCGGGACAGGTGAAGCCGTACTGGTCGTCGCCGGGGGCGTGAAACGCCTGGGCATCGGCGATCAGTTCGTCGAACGTCTCGGGCGGGCTATCGAGATGTGCCTCGTTGTACAGTAGTGTCGGTACTTCCGCCGAGCGGGGTAGTCCAATCGTCTCCCCGCCGTCGGGGGTCCGTACCGACTGGGCGGCCAGATCGTCGAACGTCTCGTCGACGTCGACGTCCAGATACTCGCTCCCGTCGAACAGGAAGCCGCGGTCGTCGTGGTTACCGACGCGGTCGTGCGTCCTGATATATAGCTCCGGGGCCGACCCGCCGTCCACCGCCGTCGCGAGTTGGCTCTCAAGGGCGGACTGCTGCTGAACGCTGATCTGGGCATCGGTCTCTGCCTCGTACGCGTCGACGCTCGTCGTGAACGCCTCTGCGAGTGGATCGGAGAGTTCGTGCCAGACGCTCGCGTCTCCGGGCGCGTCCTCGCCGCCGAGACACCCGGACAGCGCGCTCGTCGCGACGATCCCACCTGCGGTCTTCAGAACCGTTCGTCGATCCATTATGCTCTCTTGAGGTAGTATCGACATATGGCCTGCGGTACGGCTATTGCGATCTGAAGCGCGCACAGGGTGGTCCAAAAAGAACGACAGACGAACGGCGACTCAGTAGCCGCGTTCGATCAGGTAGTCGGCAAGCGACTCGAGCAGTTCACGGGACTCGTTTTCCGGAAGTACTTCGAGCCGTGATTTCCCCGATTCGACGAGTTCCGCCGCCGTCTGGCGGGCGTAGTCGATGCTACCGGCTTCCTGAAGCCGGGCCACCGCCTCGTCGATTTCGGCTTCCGTGACCGCTTCGACCGAGTCGGTCTCGACGAGCGACTCGACGTCGACGCCGTGTTCCCTGGCGTGCAGGGTCAGGAGCGTCTGCTTGTTCTCGACGAGGTCGCTGCCGCGCTGTTTGCCGAGCGTCTCGCTCGGGACAGTCAGATCCAGCACGTCGTCCTGGATCTGGAAACCGCGACCGATGTCGATTCCGTAGCCGTAGAGCGCGTCGACCGTTTCGTCGTCGGCACCCATCAGGATGGCCGGGAGACAGGCCGAGGCCCCGTACAGCACTGCGGTCTTCTGTTCGACCATATCGAGATACTCGTCGGGCAAGACGTCGTCGCGCGTCTCGAACGCAACGTCGAGGGCCTGTCCCTCGCAGATATGCGTACACGTCGACGCGAGGACGTCGAGCGCGCGGACGGTCCGCTCCGCCGGCGCGTTCGTGTCGAGCATGATCTCGAAGGCTTTCGAGTACAGCGTATCGCCGGCGAGAATCGCCGTTTCGAGATCGTACTCCTGATGGACTGCGGGGACCCCCGACGAAGGTCGTCGTCGTCCATGATGTCGTCGTGGATGAGCGTGAACGACTGGATGACTTCGACGCTCACCGCCGCCGCCATCAGATCGATCTCTTCGCCGTCGACGAGCGTCGGGAACGAGCGATAGTCGCCCGGAACCGGCTCTGTCGCGGCGAGCGCTTCGGCGACGAGCAGCGAGACCGTCGGGCGGAGTCGCTTCCCACCGGCGTCGAGTAGATAGCGCGAGGCCTCGTAGAGCCGTTCTGGCTCTACAACCGGTAGCTCTTCTGGAATCGCGGCGTTGACAAGTTCGCGTCGCTCGCGAACCGCCTCCAACACGCGCTCTTCGCGGGCCTCGGTATCCGTCATATCAGTCGACGAGCTGGATGCGGTTGCCGTTGCGGGTTACGTGCAGGTCGCGGCCAAGTTTGTAGCCCTGGCTCGATGCGAGGTCGACGTAGCCCGAGTATCCTTTCATATCCTGGTGGGCCGGGATGACGTGCTGGGGCTGCAGCGCGTCGAGCATCTTGTAGTGGCCCTCCTGACGGAGGTGTCCGGAGACGTGGATGTCGCTATAGATCCGTGCGCCCTGCATGCCGAGGAGCTTCTCCGCCTGATAGCGCTGTCCCTCGTTGGTCGGCTCCGGAATGACGCGGGCCGAGAAGACGACCTTGTCGCCGTCGTGCAGGTCGTACGGCGTCTCGCCGCGGGCCATGCGGGTGAGCATCGCACGTGGCTCGCCCTGGTGGCCGGTGACGATGGGCAGGAAGTCCTCCTTGCCCTCGTTCATGATCCGCTTGAACGTCCGGTCGACGCTCTTTCGGTGGCCGAACATCCCCAGGTCGTCCGGGAAGTCGACGAAGTCAAGGCGTTCTGCCGTGCCCGAGTACTTCTCCATCGAGCGACCGAGCAGCACTGGCTGTCGGCCGATATCCTTGGCGAACTCGACGAGGCTGGAGACCCGCGAGATGTGACTGGAGAACGTCGTCGCGACGATTCCACCGTCGTAGTCCTCCATGCTGTAGAGCGTGTCTTTCAGGTGGTTCCGAGCGACTGACTCGCTGGGCGTGCGGCCCTGCTTGTTTGCGTTCGTACAATCCTCGATATAACAGAGGACACCCTCTCCTCGCGGCCGATCTCACGGAACCGCTTCATGTCGATCGGGTCGCCGATGACCGGATCGTGGTCCATCCGCTTGTCGAGGCCGTAGACGACCGAGCCTTCGGGCGTGTGAAGGACCGGGTTGATCGCGTCGATGATCGAGTGTGTGACGTTGACGAACTCGAGTTCGACGTTACCGGAGTCGCCGATGCTCATCGTCTCGCCAGCGTTCATTTTCACCAGATCGTTCTCGACGCCGAACTTCTGTTCGCTCTCGATCTGCTGTTTCGTCAGTTCGATCGTGTAGGGGCTCGCGACGACCGGTGCGTCGTATCGATGTGCGAGTTTGCTGATCGCACCGATGTGGTCGAGGTGACCGTGGGTCGGAACGATGGCCTTGACGTCGCCTTCGAGTTCGCTCATGACCCGATCGTCCGGGATCGCTCCCATGTCGATCAGGTCGAGACTGTGCATCCGTTCGGTTTCGACGTTGTCGTGGATCAGCACCTGGGACAGGTTCAGTCCCATGTCGAAGATTACCACGTCATCGCCTGCGCGGACGGCAGTCATCTGCCGTCCGACCGCTTCGTAGCCGCCGATTGTTGCAATTTCGATTTCCATAGTTGGTCCGAGCATTCAAAGCCACAAGCGTGGCGCGTCCGCTCACTGAAACGCCCGCGAGCAACGGGAACGTGACCCCGGCGTCTTACAGCACGTCGGCCTCGCACCCGCCCGCAGTGCCGGTCCCGGCGACGGACACTACTACCCGCGGGTCGTGATACTCCTGCCTACGAGTCCCTGTACTAAAAAGGCGCGGCTTGGCCGTGACTGAAATGGGGGGCGTACAGCGGATTTGAGACTACTCCGGCTGACAGACTCACCCACAGCAAGCATATATTTCTGAGAGACGTTCGGTGATACACGATGATGCTCTCCACCCACGTGCTGGCAGGGCTTGCACTCGCGCTACCAGTCGTGGCCGTGGCTCCCGAACTCGCACCGGCGGCCCTCGTCGCCGGGGCGCTCGGCGGGGCCGTTCCGGACCTCGACATGTACGCAGGCCATCGTCAGACGCTGCACTTCCCGGTGTACTACTCGATACTGGCTGTTCCCGCCGCAGCAGTCGCTCTCCTCGTCCCGACCGCCCTGACGGTCGCGCTGGCGGTCGGCGTCGCCGCTGCTGCCGCCCACTGTCTGATGGACGTCTTCGGTGGGGGTCTCGAACTCCGGCCGTGGGAAGGGAGTTCCACCAGAGCGGTCTACGACCACTACAACGGCCGCTGGGTCGCGCCACGTCGGCTGATCCGCTACGACGGCGCCCCCGAGGATCTGGTGCTCGCGAGTGGGTTCGCCGTACCAGCAATCGTGTGGCTGGACGGTCCAGCGATCACCCTCGTTGCCGCCCTGCTCTCCATCTCGCTCGTCTACGTGCTCTTGCGGAAGTGGTTGGCAGACCTTGCACCGACGGTCTTCTCGAAGGTCCCCGGACCGGTCGAGGAGTACGTCCCCGAGCGGTATCTGCAGTAGTCGGGGCGAGACGGGAACGGTTTTCTCGCTGGCCCAGCGAACCCCAGCCATGACCAGCGAGAAGGAGAAGATGGTTATTGGAGAGCTATACGATCCGGAGGATCCCGAACTCGACGCCGCACACGACCGTGCCCGTCGACTCACCCGGCAGTACAACGATGCCCCGATAGACGACGAGGAGCAACGACAGGAACTGCTGGCCGAACTGTTCGGATCGGTCGGAGAGAACCCGTACGTCGAACCCGACTTCCGATGTGACTACGGCTTCAATATCACCGTTGGCGACGACTTCTTCGCGAACGTCAACTGTATCATCCTGGACGTCTGCCCCGTGGAGATCGGCGACGACTGCATGCTCGGACCGAGCGTTCACATCTACACTGCGACCCATCCGATCGACGCCCACGAACGATCGCAGGGGCTGGAGTACGGCAAACCGGTGACAATCGGCGACGACGTCTGGATCGGCGGGCAGGCGGTAATCAACCCCGGTGTGACGGTCGGCGACGGGGTCGTGATCGGATCGGGTGCGGTGGTTACCGAGGACGTCCCTGACGATGTCGTCGTGCAGGGGAACCCTGCGACTGTTATAAAGGAACTCGACAACGACTGAGCAGATAGCGAAAGACGCTACAAACGGACTACTGGATAGTCGTCCCGACGCGCTCGCCTGCGAGGAACGGCCCGACGGCGTCGAGGTCGAAGATAGACGCCTCGACGTCCAGTTCGAGTAGCGCCCGCACTTTCCCGGCCATCCCCCGGTCACATCCGTTGCGTCGCTTGCGCCGAGTACGTCTGCGACGTCGTCGTACTCGTCGACCAGCGGGATGACCTCGTCTTCAGCGTCGAGAACGCCCGGCACGGCAGAACAGAGGCCGACCCGGTCGGCGTCGACGCCCTGTGCCAGTTCCACGATCAGTTCGTCGCCGCTGACGACGGTGACGCCCTCGCCCGCGTGAGCGATGACATCGCCGTGAAGCACGGGGACGAACCCCTCGTCGAGCAGGGTCCGTACCTGCTCCGTGGGCAGGGTCAGTTCCCCATCACCATCCCTGCTCGCCGCCGAGAGCGGATGGACGGGGACGGCGGGCACGTCGTGCTCGCGAAGCCGTCGAAGGACGAACGTGTTGAGCGTCTTCATCGCGCCGTGGATCGCCAGCACACCGTTGGAGTCGTGCGTGCCCTGCGTCGTCGAGACGTCGTAGGCCGCGGCGTTGGGATGGCCGAAGCTTCCGCCCCCATGGACGACGATCAGGCCGTCCAGCCCATCCAGCGCGTTGCCCACCGCGGTCGCCGCGGCGTCGAGCGACTCGCCGTCGAGCGTCTCCTCGCGGTCTTTCTCGGTGACGACGCTCCCGCCGAGTTTCAGGACGACGGTCATTGGTTCTCCACGCGGACGCCTTTGCGGTCCAGTCCGGCCCGGAACGTCTCCTCACAGCCAGGGGTGAACCGGAGTGCCGTCTCGGTCTCCTCGCTGTCGTCGAGCGCGACGATACAGCCGCCGCCGCCCGCACCGGTGAGCTTTGCGCCGTACGCGCCGGCGTCGCGGGCCGCCCACACCATGTTGTCGAGTGATCTGGAGGAGACGCCCAGCGCTTCGAGCAGTCCGTGATTGAAGTCCATCAGTTCGCCGAGGCGTTCGACGTCGCCATCTGCGAGTGCGCGCTCGCCCTCGCGAACAATGTCGCCGATGGCCTCGACCGTATCGGCGGCAAAGCCGTACGCGTCTCGGAGTTCCCTGACACCGGCAACGAGTTCGCCGGTGTCGCCCGCACCGCCGTCGAAGCCGACCACGATGGGGAGTTCGGGCGCGTCGACGGCCCGACAGTCGTCGCCCTCAACCCGGACTGCGCCGCCCATCGCCGAGCAGAAGGTGTCGGCGCGGGAGGCCTGTCCGTCCTGCACTTCGTACTCGGCCTGGAACGCGCGGTCGGCGATCTCCTCGGGATCGAGGGTGACGCCGAGTTCGCGCGTCGCCGCGTCGATGCCGGCGACGGTCACAGCGGCCGAGGAACCGAGACCCGCCCCGAGCGGGATGTCGCTCTCGATGGTGATGTCGAAGCCGGCTTCGGGTGCGTCCGCGGCGTCTCTCGCCTGCCTGACAGCGGCGTCGACGTAGCCCATCGCGGCCCGGATCAGCGGCTCGGCGACGTCAACGTCGGGCGTCTCGTCCGTCGCACCGCTGTACTCGACGGTGAAGCCGTTCAGGCTCAGATCGTCGGCATGGACGCGGAGGCGACTGTCCTCGCGTTGTTCGACCGTCACCCGCGCACGGCGCTCGATAGCGCACGGCACCGCGGGTTCGCCGTACACCACGGCGTGTTCCCCGAACAGGTAGACCTTGCCGGGGGCGCTCGAAGTGGTCATGGCACTGTCTCTGGGTGCCTGAGTTACAATGGTTGCGGAACGTCGCGACCGACGCTACTGCAGGCCGAGTGCTTCGGCGAGCGAATACCCGACCTCGACGTCGTACTCAAGTGCCGCTCCGACAGCCTCGTTTGCGTCCTCACGGTGTCCGCGCGCCTCGGCGAAGTTCTCGTCGGCCCGGGCCGCCGCCATCAGCGCGTATGATTCGGCGGCGTCGCCGTACAGGTTGGCGAAGCTCTCCGTTTCGCCGAGTAGCGCTACGGCCCGGTGGGCGTCGATAGATTCGGCATCCTCTCGCATCTCGGTTAGCGCGTCGCGGGCGGTGTTGTAGTGTTCGCTGGCCTCCTCGAACGGCTCAACGGCTTCGGCCCACTCCAGGTCGCCGAGCAGTTCGGTTCCCCGTTGGTACCGATCCGTCCCCTCGTTGATCTGCTCGACTGTCTCGCGATAGCGCTCGTGGATCTCGACACGGAGGTCGTAGTCGGGGATCCGGTCGCCGGGGTCGTCGGACATGATCTCGACCGGATCGTCGTCGTGGCCGAGGCCGAGCGTATGGCCGAACTCGTGTTTGATCGTGGTGAGGGTTAGTTCGTCCGAAAAGCCGTCCTTGATCTCGATCGTCGCAGTGTCGGGCGCGTCGCCGACGATTACCGGGGCACAGCCGACCGCTTCACGGTTGTGGCCATCGACCGAGCAGGTCTGGACGTTCTCGACTAACTCGACGATAACGTCCGTGTCGTCCCGGTCGGGGTCGAAAGCGTACTCGATCCCGTAGCCGGCGAACTCCTCGCTCCGTGCCTCCCAGTACTCCATCCCCTCGACGAGGAGTGCCTCGAACCCCTGCCGACCGCCATCGGTCCGGTCGTCGAGAGAGACGGTGACCGGTAGCTCCCCCAGGGGCGGTCCGGGCCGGAGTCTCCGCCTAACCGATCCCCCGCTTCGTCGAGCGAGGACTCCAGATCGGTACAGCCAGCCGTACCGGCAAGGACTGCTCCGACGGAGACAAGTAGTGTTCGACGGTTCACAGTCGCTACTGTGTCTTCGTTGGAAGCTAATTGAGTGTTGCGGCCTTCAGATCAGCGCCCTTTTTGTAATACAGACGACGAAGCTACTGACGTAGCTACCCGAACCGAGATCGGTTGGGAGATACCGCGCTCCGCCCTGCCATCTCAGATCTGTGACTCGATCCGTCCCCGAGACCTTCATTAGCATCCAGCAGTAATCACGCGTGTGGTCTGGCAAACACTCGCTGTGCTCCCCGACTGGCTCATCGGCGGTATCACCCTGGCCGGTGTATTCTCGGCTATCGTCGCTGGAATCTTCTTTATCGGCCACCGGTTCGCTCCGCAATCGAGCAGCCAGCGCGAGCGGAGAGCGGACGGAGCGGGCGACGGGATGGCACGACGGCGCGCCGAGATCAGACATTATTTGAAGCCATCGGCGAACGATACGAGGAAGGACGTACCATCGAAGGCCAGACGACCGAGTTCTATCTTCCACAACGCGACGTCGCGGTGACGTTCGATCCCCGCGTCTACTTCACGCTACGATCGAGCGATAGCGAACCCGTACTGGTCGAACACGAACTCCCCGGCATCGCGCTCGGCGGCCGCCTCCCGTTCGAGACGCCGACTGTGACCATCGATCGCTCCGAGGGTGTGCCGACGAGCGCGTACGCCGAACTCGGCCTCTCGACCGACGCCGACCTCGCCGAGGTCGAACACGCCTACCGGGATCGAGTCATCGACGTCCACCCCGATCACGGCGGGGACCACGCGGAGTTCAAACAGGTCCAGGACGCCTACGACGCCGCAAAAGAACACGCGAGTTGAGCGCGCGACGGGCAGAGATCCGCGACTTCGTACGCGATCTCTTCGTCCCGAAGCGCGTCGGTCACGCGCCCGACGTTGTCGGTCGTCGACGCCACGAGCACATCAGCCCCTGCCCGCCGCATCCACGGCCACCTCGCCGGCGGCGAACTGTGTATCGATGTCCACATCGGCCGAACGTAGGGCAACGACGGCCTCGACACCCGCGGCCGCGACGATATCTACCTCGCTACAGCGTGTTTCGAGCGCGTCGCTTTCGACGGCCCGGCTTCCACCCGACCGTACCGGCGGGATCTGGAGTACTGTGACGTCGCCGGGGTCGAGATCGATGATCCCCTCGAAGCCGGTGACGCCGACGTCTTCGCCCCCTCCGCGTCGGTCGTCGCGACACCGGTCGCGGGTCCCGACTCGCCGGGAGTCGCGTGCAACAGGCCGTCCTCGACGGTGAGCGTGACGCGTTCGCCCTCTTCGATCGTATCGGCGGCGATGGCGGCGTCTTCCTGTACGCTCCCGAGGATGTCCTCGGTGACGTGGTCGGCGAACCGGCGGACGTCAGTCGCTTCAGAGAGTAGCCAGTCGACGCCCTCCTTTGTGACCCGATAGCGCGACCGGCCCTCCTTCTCGACGAGGCCATCGTCGACCAGTTCCCGGATGTACTCGCTTACCGCCTGACTCGTGACGCCGACGGCATCTGCAATCTCACCCTGACTCACTGCAGGTTGTCGATCCGCGATTTCGACGAGGATACGAAAGCGAGTCGCAGATCGTTTGTTCTCGAGAACGTCGGACATATCCCCACAGTAGCCGCGCAGCCGTAAAAAAACACCACGGTGTCGCCGTGCAGTACCACGTCCTCGCCGTGAGTGTGGGCCAATGCCGGTCATGTGCGAGCGCCGTCAGATCCCGATAAGCCTATATTTAATCAGGGATTACCCGTCTTCAGTGACTGTAGCTTCGAGTATGCCGCTCGTGGTCGATGGGATCGTCTCCTTCGATCCGACGGACCACTTCGTCTGGGTCGCCATCGGTGCCTTCCTCCTGACGGCCGCGCTCGACGCGGCTGGGAACCGGAAGCAGGCCCGGTACGTCGGTACCGGTGCGTGGGTACTGTTCGGCGTGTTCTGGCTCACGATGGTTCCGCACTTCTACTACGAGGCCCAGAGCCCCCTCGAAACGATCCTCAGTATCGCAGGGCTGCCACTGAGCGTCTACGCCGGCTACCTGCTCTACGGCGGCCGCGACTCGCTGTTGATGCTGACCAGGGCCGTCGGGCTGATGGGTCTGATCTACCTGCCGTTTACCACGATCGACCCGCTCCGGATCTGGCTCATCGAGACGGTCGCGATCCAATCGCACATGGGGATGGAACTGCTCGGCTACTCTCCGGGGCTCGAAGAGGGCTCTAACGGCCTCGTGAGCCGTTTTGCGTTCGAGGGCTACTCGACGTACATCGTCCTCGCGTGTACCGGGATCGGAAGCATCTCCATCTTCGGCGGCCTGATCGCCTCGGTGCGCGCGCCACTGGCCCGGAAAGTCAAGGCGTTCGCGCTTGCCGTCGGCGTCATCTGGATCCTCAACCTCGCCCGGAATGTCTTCGTCGGACTGGCCTCCCCGCTTGCCTGGTTCGACTACCCGATCCTCGAATCTATCACCGTACTGTTCGCCGGCGAAAGCATGCGAACCTCGTTTTTCGTCTCCCACCACATGATCTCGCAGACGCTCTCGATCGTCGCGCTGGTCGGCATCACGCTGCTCGTGGTGCGCGTCCTGCCGGAGCTGTTCGACGTGCTCGACGAACTGCTCTTCGTCCTGACCGGCGACGAGTACGACCTCCGGGCCGAACTCGGGGTAGACACGGTTCGTACCGATGGCGGCGACGAGTGAGCTACGGATCGGTCGCCGTTCGGTGTACCTGCCCGACGCTGACGCGCTGGTTCTCGCCGACGTCCACATCGGTCGCGACGCCGCCTCGAACGTCGAACTGCCGCTTGGCGAACGCCAGGATCTGACCGAGCGTCTGTCCTCCCTTCTCGACCGGTTCGCCCCCGGGACCGTCGTGTTCGGCGGCGATATCCTGCACGCGTTCGACAGCGTTCCGGAAGGAGCGGACGAGACGCTCGCAGCGCTCGTCGAAACCGTCAGGGACGCCGGCGCGACGCCGATTCTCGTCGCCGGAAACCACGATGGGATGCTCGACGCGATGTGGGAGGGCGACGTGGTCGACGAACACCGCCTCGCCGACGACCGAACCGTCGTCCTGCACGGCCACGAGACACCGAGCGCCGACGCCGAGCGCTACGTGATCGGCCACGATCACCCATCTATCGAGATCGAGGGACAACGCCGCCCCTGCCATCTCTACGGTGAAGCCGTCTACCGGGGGAGCGACGTGTTCGTCCTGCCGGCGTTCAACAGGCTCGCACCGGGCGTCCTGCTCAATCGCACGCGGAGCCTGGAGTCGCCACTCGTCGACGCTCTAGGTCGGTTTCGACCGATCGTTCGGGACGCCGATGCCGAGGAGACGTTCCGCTTTCCGCCGCTTTCGGAGTTCAGAGAGATGCTGTGAAGTACCACGGGCACGGTGGCCCGTGGCGTCCGGGTTTAGGGCTGCACTGCACCAGCACCAGACTTTAATCCCCTCGCACTCGCCTTACGGCTCGTGCCCGGCACGGGTAAACACCCGAAGCGAACGTTGCTCCGTGAGGGTCGGTCGCTCCACCACGACCCGACAACTCCCGTCTCACCGCCTCGTGACGGGTTTTGAGAGGAGCCGCATTTTCATGCCATCGGACGACCAGCAAAAGAATTGAGGTCTTCAATCCCATACTTTGCGTATCGTTTTCTGGTCGTTCTCGAACAAACGTGTACGAGATACTTAATCATTTGGACAATAGTTGACGCGCTTCACCCACGGGTGCGGTGACCCGTGGTACTCGCGCTGCTCTTTTTTATAGATCGCTCAGCACGGCCTGGGCGGCGTCTTTCCCGCTCTCCATCGCGCCGTTGATCGCGGACCAGCGGGTGTAGTCCCCGGCGAGATAGCACCGGCCCGCCGGGTCGTCGACGTTCGGAAGGTCAGAAAGCGACCCCGGCGGCTGGCGGAACTGGGCGAACGGGACGCGCTCGGTCCGGAGCAGTCGGAAGTCCGGGAAGTTACGCTCGGGATACCACGACGCGAGCGCCCGGCGAGTCATATCGTCGAGTCGTGCGTCGGCCTCCTCACGGTCGCCGAGGAAGGTTGCGCTGACCAGTTTACGTCCCTCCGGCGCGTGCTCGGGCGCGACTTTGGAGTTGACGAGTAACTGGTTCGGCGAGTCGCTCTCGGCGTTGAGAATCAGTCGCTTGCCGGCGTCGAGGCTCTTGCTCGCGGGCATCGAGTAGTACTGGGTGACACAGCCACGGCCAGCGACCGGGATCGTGTCGACATCAGTGAGATCGGCCGCGGTCGGCGGATCGGTCGCGACGATGGCCGCGTCGACCGCTCTGGGATCGCCGTCGACGGTCACCGTTGCGCCGTCGTCGCTCGCCGTGACCTCTTCGACCGTCTCGTCGAGGCGAATCGTCGCACCGGCGTCGCGGGCGATGTCGGCCAACTGCGCGGGGATCGCACCCATCCCGTCGGCCGGGACAGCGATCAGCCCCTCCGTCAGCATCTTGAAGGTGTACTCGAAGACGCGCGCCGAGTTCGAGAGCGAGCGGTCGAGGGTGATTCCGCCGTAGAAAGGGGCGGCGAAGTTCTCGATGAACTGCTCGGAGAAGCCTCGTTCTTGGAGATATTCCCGGATCGACCGATCCGAGCCACTGAAGATCGCTGTGTGGGACTTTTCGGCGAGGTCGCGCCGCAGTTTCAGGATACGTAGCTTGTCCCGTGTGGTCACCTCGCGGTTGAACAGGGACTGCGTGAACGCACCCGGGTCGCGCAACGGGTCCGAGAGGATGGAGCGCTGGCCCTCGCGGGCGATACAGGCCCCGGGTGTGAAATGTCTCAGATCGAGAGCGTCGAGATCCAGTTCGCGCTGGACCGCCGGATAGGCCGTAAAGAGCACCTGAAAGCCGCGGTCGAAGGTGTAGCCGTCCTCGTGAACCGTTCGGACGCGCCCGCCGACCTCGTCGCGCCGCTCCAGTACCTCGACGTCGACGCCCGTCTCTGCGAGGTGGCGTGCCGCGACAAGTCCCGCGAGACCGGCGCCCGCGACGAGCACCCGCTTTGCTTCTGACATGCCTCGTCGTTAGTACCCCCGGGTCAAAATTCCATACATATTGATCCGTCGCGAGGGTCGCCGGGTCCATCTGTGTTCGCCGATCAACGGATTCGCCGGGATGGACAGGAATTAGGCCGCCCCGTCGTAACTCGGGGTATGGAGACGACCCACGCGTTTCGCGGGCAGAGTGTCTCGACTGTGGCACGACGATGTCGGCCGAGGAGTCGACTGGCCGCTGTCCCGACTGTGGCGGCGTTCTCGACCCGCAGTACGAGTACGACGAGATCGACCTCGATCCGGCGACGCTCGCCGACCGAGGGGATCGGTCCCAGTGGCGATATCGGGAGCTACTACCGTTCACCCGCGAGAGCGCCGTGAGCCTCGACGAGGGCGGCACGCCGCTGGTAGAGTGTCCGGCAATCGCCGACGAACTCGGCGTCGGGCGCGTGCTGATCAAGGACGATGGGCGGCTTCCGACGGGATCCATCGAGGACCGCGGACAGGCGCTCGCGCTCACCGCGGCCGAGGGACACGGTGAAAGCGACGTTGCGCTCCCCTCCCCCGGTGCGAGCGCGCAGTCGGCCGCGGCGTATGCCGCGCGAGCGGGGCTGGATTCTCACTCGTTCGTCCCCTCGCGGACACCGTTTACCAACAAGTCGATGATCAACGTCCACGGCGGCGATATGAACGTCGTGGGCGGGCGTTTCGACGATGCTGTCGAGGCGTTCGAGGACGCTATCGAGGGCGAATCCTGGCACTCGCTGGCCGCCTTCGACACGCCCTATCGCCACGAGGGGCACAAGACGGCGCTGTTCGAGGTCGTCGAGGAACTCGACTCGCTCCCCGACGCTATCGTCGCGCCGACGGGCAGTGGCCTCTCTATCGTCGGTTTCCACAAGGCGGCCCGAGAGCTACGAGAACTCGGCTTCATCGAGGACCTCCCGGCGCTCTACGCCGCGCAGGCCGCTGGCTGTGCCCCCTTCGCCGAGGCGTGGGGCGCTGGCGAGGACGAGAGCACGCCCGTCGAACTGCCCGACACGATCTGTGGCGAGTTAGAGATACCCGCACCGAAGGGTTCAGAACACGTGCTCGATGCGCTGGCAGACACGGACGGCGGTGCTGTCTCGGTCGAAGATCCGGAGATTCTGGAGAGTGCCGTCACCGCGGCGTCGAGCGAAGGGCTGGAGGTCGGAACGAGTACGGGTGCGGCGCTCGGCGGAGCGTGGTCGCTCGGTGAACAGGGCGAACTGGGCGAGGACGACTGCGTCGTCGTCCTCAACACCGGTGCCGGGAGCAAGGACGACGACGTACTCCGGAGCCACCTGATGAGTCAGGGGATCTAGGAACCTTACTCCCCGATATCGTCGAGGTCGATCGCTGCGACCTCATCGTCGAGCCATTCGCTGAACCATCGTACGCGTTTAAGCCGGCGGTGTGCGATGTCCTGTGCGGTCTCGCTTTCGACCCGTTCGGCGGCGCTTTGCCCGCGTTCGAGCACCCGCTCGACCATCTCGGCGGTATCCATGTGGGTGCGCGCCTCGTAGCCCATCCGGAGCAACATCAGCGCCGTCCCGTTCGCACCGATCTTGTCGAGGAGATCGGCCTCGATCAGACACCGGGTCTCCAGCGGGAGGTCGTCCAGTGGTCCCTGGTAGGAGTGATCCCGCACGGCCCGGCAGACGTTATCGACGAACGATTCGGGGAACTCCCCGTGGGTTTCGAGATACTGGCGCGCGACACTCGCGCCCTCCTCCGCGTGGACGTCCTGTTCTGCGTCGAGTTTCGCGATATCGTGAAAGAGCGCGGCGACACGTGTGACGTCGACGTCCGCGCCCTCCTTGCGCGCGATCTCGGTCGCGAGTTCGACGACGTTGAGGATGTGGTTGTGTCGGTACTCGGCGCTGTGCCACGGGTACCACCGCATTCGCCCGCCCTCGTCCTCGTTCTGGACGCTTGCAGAGAGATACTCGAAGACGAAGTCGGCCATATCCGCGAACTCCTCTTCGGAGACGCGGGACTCCTTTATTTCAACCACCACGGAACCACCTCGTAGGCGTATGTGCAATGTTCATGTTAGTATCACAAAGGTCCGTTCGACTCTTAGGCGTTACGTATATTGGAGCGCGAGTAGCGAAACCGCCGCGAGAGCGTTTCCAAAAGTCCATGCTCCGGGAAGGCGAGGGCATTCTGTGAGCACTCAGAAGGGCCGACGGGACAGTTGCGGTCTGGTGCCCGCCCCGATAGCGAACGCGAAGCGTTCCCTGTCGGTAACGCCTGGTTCTCCATCCCCTCCGAACAACGTCTGTGTGTAGGAGATGCGGCCGACCCCGACCGACGGCGGGAGTCGCTCACAGATGACGACTGTCCGCATCGTCTCGCCGGGATCGAGTTCGACGTCGGAGCCACGCCAGTCGTCGGGGAGAAGCGTATCCGAGGGTCGAAACCGTCTCGATGGATCGTACTTCTCGCCATCAGTGCCGACGAACGTCGTGGACTGGGTGCCACGCCACCGGAACGGCCGGTCACTCGTGTTCTCGACAGTAAGATACGCGACCCGTCGTTTCGGTTGGTCGTCCTCCGTGTTCCAAGCGATGCCGTCGAGCGGGGCCTCCTCGACGAGCGAAACGAGGGTAAGCGTAGCATACTCGCCCTGTAGTCCGAGGCCGATCCCGGCACAGCACGACATCGGCGTCGCATCCGAGTGTTCGGTCACCCGTTCGTCGCCCGAAAGCCGCCAGTTCGCGTTCTGGTCTCGTATCGTCGCTCCGCCATCCGTCGCCGTCTTCGTCTGTGCCGTCGCCGAGGTAGACTGCTCCGAACCGCCCCCGCTGCGCTCCTGGATCGCCTCGTAGGCACGCTTTATCCGCAAGAACGCCTCGGTCGATCCACCCTGATCCGGATGGTGCTCTTTCAACAGCGAGCGGTACGCCGATCTAACGGTATCGAGATCGGCACCCGGGTCCAGACCGAGGACAGTGTACGGACGATCCATCGTATTTGTTCACTCGAAGCCATTACAAAAATATCTTGTGTAACCATTGGTAAAAATGATGCAGCAGCTACAACTTCGGGGAGCGCGTCTCAGCCGATTCGGGCGACGACCGCGATGCTCGCTGTGATCCGCTCTGCTCGCCGGTTCGATTTACTCCTCGATCGGCGTGTGAGTCACCGCGTATCCCTCGTCGGTATCCGTGATCTCGTCGACGGCGTAGAGACGGAGCCGCGTTTCCTGTTTCGTCGTCACCGGGAAGCCGTACTGATCCGACTCGTACTCGAAGCTCTCGCCGTCGTCAAGACGCTTCTCGACGAACTCGCGGTGGTCGTCGAGGCGCTCCCCACCGATTTCGGCCGAGAGCGCCGGCAGTTCCAGTACCTGCTCGTCGAAGAGACGAGTGAACTCCTGATCGAGTTCGTAGCCGACGGAGTTCCGGCCGGCGACCATCGCCGCGAGGCTGGTCGTGCCCGTCCCCCAGAAGGGGTCCAGCACGGTATCGCCGTAGACGCTGTACATCGAGATCAGTCGATAGGGTATCTCGAAGGGGTACGCCGCCGACCGACTCCGGAGTTCGTCCTCTTCGAGGGTTTGCGCGCGACCCCTGATGTCCGTCCAGACGTCCGAGAACCACTGATTGCGCTCCTCCCAGAAGTACGCGGCCTCGTAACGCCGGTCGGCCCCTGGCTCGAACGACCGACTGTCGGTGCCGTTGCGAAACACCAGCACGTACTCGTGTTCGAGCGTGACGTAGGCGTTCGGCGGCACCATCCCACTGCCCATGAACTTCGTCCCGGAGTTGACGGGCTTTCGCCAGAGGAGTTCGGGCAACGGCTCGAACCCCAGGTCCTCGAAGGCATCGACGATCCGCGAGTGGTTCTGGTACACTCGAAAACTGCCGTCGACTTTCCGCGTCGCGTCGCCGACGTTGATGCAGGCGATGCCCCCGTCGACGAGCACGCGCTGTGCCTCCGCCCAGACCGTGTCCAGAGCCTGATGCATCGCCTCGAAGGCCGCCTGTCCGTCGCCCTCTTCCAGCAGTTCCGCGACCTCTGGCCGTAGCTCCGCAAACAGGTCGTCCCACATCTCCACCATGGGATACGGTGGCGACGTGACGACGAGTTCGACGGAGTCGTCGTCGAGTTCGGCGAGCGTCCGGGCGTCGCCCACGACGACGCGATGACGTGTCTCCATTACCTGCTACTGGTCACCCCCAATTTATCAGGCTTTGCACGACGGGCCGACGGTGACGGCTCAGAACCGCTCGTGGATGTCCCGGCGGAACAGATCCAGTTCGGTAATCGCGCCCGGCGCGTCCTGTCCGATGGCCGTGGCGATGGCGTCCGCAACGTCGTCCGCGGAAATCGCCTCGTCGGGGTCTAGCCGCTCGACGTTGGTCGTCTCGCGCCGTTCGCGGGCGAACTCGGTCGGAACGCCGGAGGGATTGATCAACGAGACGGCGACACCGTCGGGTCCGGCGCGCCCGGCGAGGCTATGGGCGAACCCCGGAGCCACCACTTCGAGGCCGCGTAGACCGGTGTCGACGTGCTGGGGTACTTCGCCTTGAAACTGCCCAGAAACACCAGCGTACCGCCCGACTCGCGGAGCGGTTCGAGCGCGGCCCGGGCGGTGTAGAACGCCCCGTCGACGTTCGTCGCCCGGACGGCGTGATACTCCGCCAGCGGGAGGTCGTCTATCGGCTGGTTTCGTTGCTCGCCGGTGCCGGCGTTGGCGACGACGGCGTCGAGTCGGCCGAACCGCTCGACGGTGGCATCGACGAGCGACTGGACCGCGGCCGGATCAGTCACGTCGGTCGGGACGACCCGAACCTCGACGCCACGCTCTGCAGTGATTCGGTCGGCGACTGCCCGGAGGTCGCTCTCCGTCCGCGACGCGAGCACGAGGTCGTAGCCGTCGCTGGCCAGACGAGTCGCGGTCGCCGCACCGATGCCCCGACTCGCCCCGGTGATCAGCGCGACGGGATCATCTGTCGTATCCTCGTCAGCCGTCTCGCCGTCGCCCGTCATTGGGTGCCGGCAGTGAGCACCTGCTCGACACGGTCGGCCGCCGGATCGTACTCGGTATCGCGGAGTCCGGCTACCGCGTCCTTGAACGCGACGTTGTAGCTTCCTGGCCCGTGGACCTCGCCGAACGCGCCGTTCGCGGCCGCTTCACCGGCCAGACCGAACGCGACAGTCCCGGAAAGTGCGGCCTGCTCGGTGTCCGCTATCGCACCCGCGAACGTGGCGACCGACGCGCCGAGCATACAGCCAGTGCCGACGACGGTGCCCATGTCGGGATGACCGGCAGTGACCTCGTAGGCGCGTTCATCGGTCGCGACGACGTCCGTTTCGCCGGAGGCGACGACGACCGTGTCGTACTTCTGTGCGCACGCGACTGCGGTCGTCGCGATGTCGCTGTACTCGCCGACAGATTCGACGCCCCGGACGTCGGCGTCTTCCCCGGTCAGCGCGGTGATCTCGCCGTAGTTGCCCTTGATCGCGGCGACGTCGATATCGGCCGCGAGTCGCTCCGCGACGCGGTTGCGGGTGGGTGTCGCGCCGACGCCGACGGGGTCCAGCACGACCGGCACGCCGTGTTCGTTCGCGGACTCGCCCGCCTCGACCATCGTCGCCTCACCGACTTCGCTGACGGTACCCATGTTGAGCAGACAGGCCTGTGCGCCGGCGACCATATCGCCGACCTCGCGCTCGTCGTCGGACATCACCGGAAGCCCACCCCAGTGCAGGATGACCTGGGCGACGTCGTTGACCGTGACGTTGTTCGTGACGGCGTTCACCAGGGGCGACCCGTCAGCAACCGCCGCCAGGTCGGCCTCCAGATCAACCGTCATGCCGACCCCTCCATGGCGGCCTCGTCACTACGGCGGCGCTTCCCTTCGGCGACGGCCTCGGAGAGCGCCCGTGTCGCGGCCTCCGGATCGTCGGCGGCGGTGATCGCCGAGATGACGGCGACGCCGTCCGCACCCGCCTCGATCACGTCGGGCGTACGCTCGGACGTGACGCCGCCGATCCCAACGATCGGTATCTCGACCGAATCGGCGATGTCGGCGAGGACGTCCAGTCCGATCGCCTGTTCGGCCTCGTCGACGTCTTTGGAACTGGTCGCGTAGAGCGCACCGACGCCGAGATAATCGGCCCCGTTTGCTTCCGCGTCCAGGGCACCCTCGACCGTCGAGACCGATCGGCCGATAATGGCGTCGTCGCCGAGTTGCTCGCGCGCGACTGCGACTGGCAGATCGTCGTCGCCGAGGTGGACGCCATCCGCGTCGGCGGCGACAGCCACGTCGACTCGGTCGTTGACGACGAGAGTGACGCCGGCATCGGCGGTCGGTTCTCGCAGGGCCGCTGCGATCGCCAACTGGTCGGCCGCGCTACGATGTTTCTCCCGGACCTGTACGACGTCAACGCCGCCAGCGATCGCATCCTCGACGATTTCGAGAGTGCGTCGGCCCGCTGAGATGTCCTCCTGCGTTACGAGATACGTCCCGATATCTACATTCATACTACTCGGCCGTATTTCGTACCACGCGGTTTTACTACTGGCGATTGTCACGGCAGGGGCGGCAGATACAGAGGTATTCCCCAAAAATCCTATGTACTTATCCATCTCGGGTTGCTAACGAATACCAGAAATGAGTAGTAGCATATCGCAGTCGATCCGGAAGGTCGATATGGATACTCGCGTCCAGTACGCGCTGATGATCCTGTTTGGTGGGCTGTGTCTGCTCGCCGCCGTCGCACCGCTTGCCGAACTGACGCAGGTTGCGCTTGTCGGCACCCTGTTCGGGTTTACCGCCGGCCTCTGGGTGTCGCACCTGGTCGGAATCGTCCACAACGCTGTGAAAGAAAAGAATGCAAGCGTTGCCAAATCATGAGCGAAGAGTCCGTCTCCGAACACGACGAACCCGGCGCTGACGTCGAGGAGATAGAGAGTTCGTCGGTCATCGACGGGTTCGTCTTCGTCACGGGCGAGAACCCGAACGCGGGATCGTTCCTGTTGGTGGTCGGTATCGTGACCTGCGTGTTCATCGCAGCCTTCCAGTTAACGCTCCCGTCCCCGATTTCTGAACCTCCTTACTGCCGCCGTGCTGGTCGTCGCCATCATCAGTTTCCTGCTCGGAGCCATCCTCGACATGCTGGACTACTTCGACACGCCGAAACCGGAGAACTGAGCGACCGACGGATTCAGTAGTCGCCGAGGACACCCAGTCGTCTGGCCCGACGAGTCGCGTAGTGGAAGACGAGATAGCCGCCTCCCAGATAGACGACTGCAACCCCGACCAGCAGCGCGAGGTCGGCCGGATCGAACATCCAGAGTCGGGTTCCGTCGACCATCGCCTGCTGGAGCAGGGCGCTGCCGTGTGCCAGCGGGAGCAGTCGGGTCCACGGCGCGTCGAACACGGGTGCGGAGATCAGCACGATGAAGCCGAACTGCAACAGGTTGAGCCAGTTCCCGATCCGCTTGTACAGTACGGTGATTCCTCCTGCAGCGAAGCCAAGTCCGAGGACGGACGTGATCGACAGCACTGCAATGGAAACGACCGTAATCGGCTCTAACTGGAGTCGCGTCCCGGTCAACAGCAGCATCGCCGCCAGCACGATCAGCGAGGTCAGAAACGTACGGACGATCTTTGCGACGCCCTTGAGCAGGGCGACTGGCGCGAAGCCAAACGGCGTCATGATGTGTCGCTCCAGCGTGCCCCACTGGACCTCGCTCCCGATATCGTTCGATACCGACGAGTACGCGCCGACCGACAGCGTCCACAGGAAGTAGCCGACGATGATCCCCGCCAGCGAATCCGATAGCGCCTGTCCCGCCAGGAGTTGACCACCGTAGAACAGCACTCCGAAGAAGAACAGCGAGATGACGATGCCGCCGATAGCGTTCGCAGGATACCGGACGAACAACAAAAACTCGCGGTACAGCACGGCACGAGCGAGGTGGTAGTAGGTCGCCGGTCGTGGCTCATCGAGTTGGTCGTGACTGCTCTGTGCGTCGGATCTCGATTGTGAACTGCCCGACTGTGGCCCCTCCTCGGCGTCGACGGCGCCCGTCATTCCGACCCCTCCGACCGTCCGGGGAGACGAGGCCTCCCTCGTCGCCAGTCAGCGCGACGAAGACGTCCTCCAGATCCGGTTCGGCAGTGTGGAGGCCCTCTATCGTAACGCCCGCCTCGCGAAGGGCGTCGAGCAGCGTATACAGCCGCTCGCCCTGCGCTTTGACGTCGATCTGCCGACGATCACCGATCGGGACGTCACGGAGTATCTCGAACCCGTCGGCGAGGGTCGCGACGACGCTATCGTCGATGTCGCCGCTGGTGATGCGGACGACGTCCTGCTCGGCACGCGCCAGAAGCCCTCGACCGAGTCGTCCGCGACGATTCGGCCCGAGGACATCACGATAACGCGGTCGCAGACGTCTTCGATGACGCTCATGTTGTGGCTGCTCACGACGATAGTGAGTCCCTCCTCGCGGGCAAGTCTGCGGAGTTCCTCGCGAAGCGTCCGGGAGCTATCAACGTCGAGGCCAAGCGTCGGTTCGTCGAGAAAGACGAGTTCGGCACCGCCGGCGAGTACGCTCGCCAGCGACACCTTCTGTTTCATTCCCCGCGAGAGGTTGCGGACGGCGGTGTCGGCATGTTCGGCCAGGTCGAGGCGTTCGAGCAGGCGGTCGTGACGCGCCGTCACTGAGTCGGGATCGACGCCGCTGATCGTTGCGAAGTATCTGAGGTTCTCCCGGACGGTGAGCCGCCAGTAATCGTTGCGAGCGCCCTCCAGCATGGCGTCGACGTCGGCGTATGCCGCTCGACTCCCGGGGGTTACGTCCGACCCAAGGATGGAGACGGAGCCGTCGTCGGGCAGGACCATGCCGAGCGCGGACTTGATGAGCGTGGTCTTTCCGGCCCCGTTCGGGCCGAGCAGCCCCACCACCGAGCCTCGTTCGACGGTGAAACTCACGTCGTCGACCGCCAGCACGCTTCCTCGCCGGAGCCGTAGCGTTTCGAGACGCCGTCGACGACCAGTGCAGGAGCCGACTGCCCATCGGTCTCGTCGGTTGCAAACGTCTCGGTACCGCGACGGGAACTGTTCTCACTCATCCGTCCTCGATCAGTTTCAGTCACCCGCTCGGGAGGGTCTTCGGCCGCCGACGAGGTGTCTGCCATCGACTACTGGTAGGGACTCGATATGGATAAGCGACACCCGTCTCTGTCCAGAACTCTCCGGCTCAGTCGTCGTCGGTGGGCGGGGCTACGGAAGATTCGCGCGGACCACCCGCGTGCCCTTCGTGTTCGACCGCCGTCGCGAGTAGTTCGGGGAGATTGCCGGCACTTCCTCGTCGCTCACCGGGCCGTCCGCTTCGACCGCCTCTGCCGAGCGCGGGAACTCGCGCAGTTCCTTGTGGATCGCGAGGCCCGCTTTCGCACCCTGTCCCATCGCGACCGGAATCTGGTTGTGCCCCGGCGTGATGTCACCGACGGCGAAGACGCCGTCGACGCTGGTTCGGCCGTGGTCGTCGACGTCTATCGTTCCGTCGTCGGTTAGCTCACAGCCAAGCGACTCCGCGAGGGCCGTATTGTAGTCGGAGCCGTACATCGGGAAGCCGCCGCGGTACTCCCGGCGGCTACCGTCTTCGAACTCCATTGCTTCGAGCCAGCCAGTTTCGGAGTCCTTCTCGATTCCAGTTACGTCCTCGTGGATGACGTCGACAGGGTGGTTCTCCAGCATCGTTGCCGTCTCGTCGCTCCACGTCGGGTCGTCACCGCGAGTTAGCAGATCGACGTCGTCGGTGACGTTGAGCATGATCATCGCGACGTGAGCAGCCGAGTCGCCGTGACCCATCACGAACACCGGTTCGTCGACGAACATGTACGAGTCACAGTGAAGACACCAGTGAAGACCGCGGCCGGTTCGGGGGAGGGGCGGATCCGGGCGCTCGTCAGAAAAGCCGGTCGCAAGCGTCACCCGCTCGGCGACGATTTCGCTGTCGGTCGTCGACAGTCGGAACCGGTCGTCGTCGGTCCGTTCGATATCCATCACGAAACCACGCTCGAACTCGCCGCCGTAGGAGGCTACCTGTTCGCGAGCGGTTTCGAGGAACTCGTTGCCCGAAACCTCCTCGGTGACACCGATCACGTTGTGGGTGTCGGTCATCATCGCCGCCCGGCCGCCACCGCGGTCGATTACCACTGTTTCGTGTCCGAGTCGGGCACCGTATAGCGCGGTCGTTAGACCGGCCGGTCCGCCCCCGACGACTGCAAGTTCGTACACGTCGTTATCGGTCGCACTCATTGTCTTCCCAGCGGATATATTCGTATAAACCTGCGCTCTCCGGCACGCTGTCGGGAGAGAATCCCAGCGGTCGTCGCTCGAAGGTTCTGGCCATAGCGACGGAGAGAACCGCACCTCGGCGGTAACTACAAATCCGATTAGTCACTAGCAGGCGTATGACAATTCTCGTCGCAGTTGCCGACGACGAGGTCTCTACGGCGGTCGTCGACGTCGCCTGCAAACTCGGGGCAGGGTTCGACGAGGACCTGTACGTGGTACACCTCACTGACAACGAGTACGCGAACGCACACGAACGGCGGATCCGGGACGACGTCCGCGAGCAGTTCGAGGACAGGGACGTGGCCTTCGACGTGGGGATCGAGTACGTCAATCGGAACGGATTTCGATCGAGCGGTGCCATAGGTCGTCAGCTAATCGACCTCGCGGAGGACGTCACCATCGATCACATCGTCATCGGTCACCGCTCGAAGTCCTGGCTCGGAGAGGTCAGGAAAGGACACACCGGACTCGTCGTCGCGGATGGGGCCCAGGTTCCCGTGACCATCGTCCCGGCGGATCTGGATCGGTCGGCGTTATAATCGCGGTTACTCGTCGATGGTCAGTCCTCGACCGACGGACTCTCCACGACAACCGTCGCGAGGTCAGAATAGTGCATCGCAACCGTCGCGTCGACGTCTTCTTCGTCGAAATCGAGGCGGTCGAACTCCGAGACAACGTCGGCCTCCGATTCGCCACCCTGCTCGAACGGATGAATGTCGTAATCCCAAGCGGTGTAGCGGAACCGGACGTCCGAGCGCTCCTCGGGGTTCCACAGCACGATGCGCTCCTCGCCGTCGTGATCGAGGCGGTCCATCCCGGCACCCGTGAGCGTCTCGAAGAACGCCCGTTTCTGTGAGGCGGACATGACCTGCAGGTAGTCCGCGACCCACGACAGATCGTCCGTGTCGAAGGTCTCTTCGAGCAACTGATCTTTCGCACTGACCGGCATCTCGCAGTGGTGCAAGATCCGCTCGACGTGTTCGTCGGTTCGGTCACGGCGTGAGACGAGCGAGTCGTCCTCAGTATCGAGGCTGATCGTCACGCCGTCAGTAACCGCGACGGCTGGCAGTTCGACTGCGAGCGTCGCCTCCTCGGCGATATAGTTCGTCTCGATACTCCCGTCGCCAGCCTGCTCACCGTCCAACGAAACCGACACGCTGTCCGGGTCGACGACGCCGCGGAACGCCACCTCGTACTCCCGTTCGTCGGGGACGAGCGAGCGGTCCCCCTCGGCCGGGTCGATTTCGAACTGCAGGCGGTCGCCCTGATACTGCTGCGTGAGTGTCGTCGTGACGAATGCGCCGTCCCGATGGTCGAGCGAAGTACCGTCGTCCTCGTAGAGTTCGAACTCGTTGTCGTCGCCGGGAAAGGCGACGATCCGCAGTCGCTTGGGGGTGTCGACATCCCCCGACCCGACGTCCGGATCGGTCGGAACGATTGCGCCGGCTTTCGCGTACACCGGCAGGTCCTGGAGGTCGCCGTAGCGAGCGTGCCAGCGGTCGCCATCGTACTGTTCACCGGAGAAGACGTCGAACCACTCGCCCTCGGGAAGCCAGACGGAGCGCCGGGCGAGGTGGGTGTCGTCGTCGCGCTCGCTGAGATGCGGAGCAACGACGAGTTCGCTCCCGAAGTAGTACTGATGAGGCGTCGTGTAGGCCGCTTCCGCCTCGGGATGGTGGAAGTACATCGGCCTGACGAGCGGGACGCTCTCGGTGTGGTCGCGCCACGCCATCGTGTAGAGGTAGGGCACGAGCGCATGGCGCAGTCGGAGCGCATCCGCCAGCGCGGCGAAGACGTCGCCGCCGAACTCCCAGGGCCGTTTGTCCACGGATGGGGACTGGGTCGTATGGATCCGATTGATCGGGTTGAACGCGCCGAACTGGGTCCATCGAGTGTACAGTTCGCCGAACCCATCCGGGTCGCCCGTACCGCCCATGTGGCCACCGATGTCGTGGCTCCACCAGCCGAAATCTACGTTCGCCGACCGCGCGGTCAGGTGTGGCTGGAACCGCAACGAGTCCCACGAGATGATCGTGTCGCCGGAAAACCCGATCGGATAGCGATGGCCGCCGAGTTCGGGCCAGCGCGAGAGAATGAAGGGGCGCTTGCCGTCCCGCGTCCGGTCGAGCGCGTGGAGATGGTTGAGCGCCCACATCGGGTCGAGGCCCTCCATCTCCGGCGCTTCCTCCCACTGTTGCCAGTCGATCCACCAGAAGTCGATTCCCTCCTCATCCTCCATCGGATCGATGAGGTAGTCGAAATAGCCCCGGAGGAACTCCGGATCGGAGGCGTCGAACGGTATCGGCTCCTCGCTCTCGGGGTCGATACCGACGAATTCGGCGAACTCCTCGTACTGGTCCTCGTGCGGATGGACGCCATCGGCGGGGTGCAGATTGAGCGAGGTCTTCACGTCCTGCTCGTGGAGCCAGTCCACGAACCCCCGGGGTCCGGGAAGGACTCGTCGTCCCACGTCCACCCGGTCCAGCCGTTGTGATGGGGGTTGTCGACGACGTGCCAGTCCATATCGATCATACAGACCGAGAGCGGCAGGTCGTACTCCTGGAACCCCTCGACGCGCTGGCGAAGTTCGTCCTGAGAGTAGTCCCAGTAGCGACTCCACCAGTTGCCCAGCGCCCAGCGGGGAAGCATCGGCGCCTCGCCCGTGATATCGGTGTAGGCGCTCAGACACGCCTCGAAGTCGGTGTCGTAGCCGAAGAAGTACAGGTCCTCGTAGCCGGCGGCGGCCTCTCTGTGCGTTACCCAGCCCTCGTCGTCGAAGACGAGTCTGTCGGTGTCGTCCACGACGGCCCAGCCATCACGCGAGAGCAGACCGTCCTCGAGTTCCGCCGGCCCGTCGACCATGTCCAGCGTCCGGAGCGCCCCGCCGAGGTTCTCCTCCTCGTCGTCGTACGACCAGACGGTCCCGTCGGCGAGTTCGATCGAGATCGTCTCCCCCGTGAAGCCGTCGCCATACTCGTACTCGAGCGTGAGGTGGTCGGTCTCGATACGGAGCCGTTCGTCCGTCTTCTCGACGTCGAACTCGGGGACTGGCTGGTCCCGATACCAGACGAGCTGGCTCGGCCGGTCCTCGAAGGTCTCGTTGGGGTCGTGTTCGAGCCGTACGAGACGTGAAGAGAGCACGGTAAATCGGCAGTTCGGCCCTGTGACGACTGAAGCGTCGTCCGCCACTGGCTCGAAATCCGGGACGTGGTACTCCTGTAAGTCCATGTTTTTGAGCCACTCGACTACAGGTGATAAATGATAGTGATTAGTTCCAGAGATCGCACACGGGCTTCCCGACGCCCGGTAGAATCAGGATGGTACGACAGTCCGTTTAGTCGGTCGTTGAATACCTGAGGCCTGCTCTCCGGATCCACGGCTGGATCGGGAGACCGCCTGACAGAGAATTTAGCTACGCCAGTCGTAGGTCGGCGTCGATCCGACGCCCGACCGCTGGGCCGGCGACGTGAACGTGCGATTGCTCCCGCTCTCCCACGTTACCGTGCCGTCGTCGGCAATCTTGACAAACTTGAACTCCAGGTTGGTGTCTGTCGGCACGCCCACCGGCAGGAACCACTCGGGGTAGTTCGGGTTGTGCATTGCTTCGGGCGCTTCTGCCGGGTCCCAGTCGCCGAGTTCGGGGACGTTGCCGACAACGTGGATGTTCTCGCCGGGATCCGTTTGGGCGTTGACGTGGAACACGACCTGGGTTTGCGGCCCCGAGAGGAGCGAGAAAGCCAACTCGTTGCTCGTCTGGCCATCGCGGGATGCCGTCACGGCAACATCTCCCGGGGTCGCGTTCGGCACGACAACTTCGACGTGATTCTCCGATCCGTCGACGACGGTTGCGTCTACACCGCCGAACTGGACGGACACGTCGGTGCCGAGTCCGTCGCCGTAGAGGTAGACCGTCTGACCGGCCGATCCCATCGTGCTGACGAGTGTCCCCAGTCGCGGCGTCGTCGGAGAAGTCGTCGGCGTCGATGCCCAGACGTTGACTTCGCCCCCACCGAGCGTGAACGAGTCGAGCGTCCCGCCGGAGGCGTTGATCGAGCCGCCGCCGAGGAGGTTGTCAGCTCGTCGCCATATGTTCCGTCGGGAAGTTCGGTGCTGACCGAGGGGACCGCTTCCGATTGGTCCGGTTGGCGGTTGATCGCCACGACGACGTCGTGGTCGTAGAACGACCGCTCGAAGACGATGACGTCGTCGGAGTCGTGTCGGATGAACGTCTGACCGTACGCGAGCCCCAGATTGTCCTTCCGGAGCGAGGACAGTTTGGAGATCACGTTGTATGCCGTGGACGTTTTGTCGAAGGAGTAATCGGCCTCCATATAGACACGACCCTCGTTCGGGCTGTCGCCGTCCGGATCGACGTACTGCTCGGTTCCGTAGTAGATTTTGGGCGTCCCGCGAACCGTCATCACCGCTGCGAGAGCCGCGTTGTACACTGCATCGTTCTGCTGTTTGAGTCGGAACCGGCCGACGTCGTGGTTGTCGACGAAGTTGATCGCCTGATGTTCGTGGGTATAGTCGTCAGTCGTGTCGATCAGCATCTGCCCGAACTCGGTCATCGTCGCGGAGAAGTCCCCGAAGACGCTGGTTTGGGCGCGCATATACTCGAAGTCGAGGTTGTTGATTCCCGTTCTATCCGGGAACGATGTATACTCGTCGTACTTCGGATCCGGACGGGAAATGAAGAACTCCCCGAAGTGCGTTACTGGGCCACCAGCATCGCCGTCGATCGCATCTTTGAGAACGCGAGCGAAGGCCGGGTTCATATGTAGCGTCGCGTCGTGGCGGAACCCGTCGATACCTTTCCCCTTCCAGAAGTGTGCGGCATCGATCAGGTGAGAGACCGGATCGGCGTACTCGTGATTGAAGTCCGCGAGCGACGCCAGATCGTTGTACCGATACGCGAACCGCGAGCTATCGCCGCTTTCGGGGTCCCCGAGGTTGTGGAACCAGTCGGCGTTATCGCCGTGTGGATCGGCCAAAAGGTTCGAGCCGACCGCGTTGCCCTCCGAGTCGAAGACGTAGTCCCCGTTGCTGTCCTTATCCGGTTCGTACAGCCGCCCGTGCTCTGCTTGGTAGTTTCGCGTTGGGTTCTGCCATCGGCTGGTGTGGTTCGAGACGAAGTCGACGACCAGTTTGATGCCGTTGTTGTGGAGGGCGTCACGCATGGCCTCGAAGTCTCCCATGTCGCCAAAGAACCGGTGGGGCGAGAAGTAGTTCTTCGCGTGATAGCCGTGATAGCTCGTCCAGACGTCGACCGTCCCGTCGTCCTGATCGTCCTCGATCCGTTCCTCTCGGTTCTGGTTCGGGGCCGAGATCCACACCGCGGAGATGCCCATATCGACGAGATACGGGATCCGGTCGATGATACCCTGCCAGTCGCCGCCCTGGTAGAGTTTCAGATCCTGTCCCGTCCCGTCGACCAGGCTACTGTCGAAGTCCGAGAAATCATTGTTGTTCGGATCTCCGTCACTGAACCGGTCGACGAGGATCTGGTAGACGGTGTCGTGAGGTGTTACCGGTCCGAGACGCTCACCGTCCGAAACCACGGTGTTGGTGCCTGCGCTCACCGTCCCCGACATACCAGCACCGACTGCTGCCGCACCGATCCCTTTGAGTACTGTACGTCTGGTCCCCGTGAACTCGTGTCGCTCTGACATGGCTGATTACCACCTAACAGTGATATGGTAAAACTTCTTCGATATGTATGGAAATAAGATGTAGAATTACATATCAATTATTACGTTTTCAGAGCAGATCAAAAACCAAATAAATTGATTTTAGCAACTTAATCGAGATACACAACTGTTGTTGAAAATATCTCTGTTGACACTACCTTTTGCAAGTATAAGAAGTTGATAATTTCTTGACAGGGTGTCACCCCCGGACTGGGGGTGAAAACGATACTCTAGCGATCGCCAGTAAAACTATATGATACTCACCAACCAGCCTGAAAGCAAGTCGCGTCGACGGCGTCGGCTACTGAACGGCCTCGGTCACGTTAGATATAACTGACACAAATTAGACTATCAAAAAACGCCTCGGAGAGGTTTGAGTACGCGAAATGATCTTTGGTAGAATATTTGTATAGTTTATTTTATATAGTCCCGGGCGGATTCAGAACCGCCGTCGTGGGCTCACTTCCGTGACGGCCGTAACCGAACACGTCCAAAGGCCCATATGATTGGCCACTACACCACGGGACTAAACCGCGTTTGCGCTAACCGCCCACGATTTCTACGACTTATTCGCAGTACCGTGTTAGCGAATCGGATATTCTGCTCGTTGGCATAATAGTCTTACTTTTCTGTTTCTGCCGATACCATGATCGAGGCTTCCTCGGCGAGTCGGTGACAGCTACGACAAAGAGTAATTAGATTTTCCAGTGAGTGTGCCTCAGCAGGTGCTTCTGAATTCTCGTACTGGCTTCTGATGATGAACATCCGGATTCTGTCCAAGGCTTTCTTCACCTTTTCCGCAATTCTGACACTCGTAGTTGTCCCGTTCGAGTGCAGTACGTCTCATCCTCCACCAAGATTGACCGTAGTTGATAGCCCCACCACACCATTGATGATGCGCTTCTCCGATTATATTGTCCGAGAGCCAATCGCCATAACATTCGAGATCGCAAAACGGCCCCCGTTTCGCTTCCTCAAGTTCTGATGCGTAGCGGGAGAGTTCTGCGCTACACCAACGACAGCAAGTGCTTATTTTCTCCGTGGATGGGAAGCAGTCCTCAGGAAGCACTCCCTCTGCCGATTCTACGCAACTGGAACAGTACATTCCCTGTTTATTTGAAGGATAGTATAAAAAGGTTGAACCACATTCCGCACAATCAGTTTCGGTCTTCCCACCTTTCCAATTTCCATTATTCACTCCCGCATTGGGGTTGCAATTCTCACAATAGTCATTACGCGCTTTAGAATCGTGAAATTCGGACCCGCATCCCTTGCACTCCCGGTTAGCGAGGGGAGTTTCGTGAACTTTGGTATGATGCTGCCGCATTCCTTGTTCAGTGCGTAACTCTTTGTTACAGGACGGACACTCCATGCAATTCAATAGATATAGAAACACATAATTTTATCCATGGGGATTTGATTATATCTGGTAGCCATCATCGTCTCCGAAGACCCGAGCCCTTTTGCCCCACGACGCCGGACTGGCTATCGTGAATCTGGAAGGCGTGATCGTCGACGCGGAAGAGCCCAGGACGATCACGACGAAACACGGGGAGAGCGATCTTGCGGAGCTATCGGTCCGCCGTGATGAGGACAGCGACCCCGTCACCGTGACGCTGTGGGGCAAGTGGGCCGAGACCGGCGAGTACGTCGAGGCGGGGATGGAACTCGTCGTCACGGACGCCAAGCAGGACGACTACGACGGCGAGGAGCAGTACTCGACGACGGGCGATTCGTACGTGATCGTCGAGCCATCGTTCCTAGTCAACGTGACCCACATCCGCTCGTGGGTGCAGTGTCCGCGGATGTACTATCTGAACAAGATTTCGGCAATCCCGCTGAACTACCCCGTCGTGAAAGGGACCATCGTCCACGAGGTGTTCGGCGACCTGTTGCGTGGCCGGGACCTCGACGACGCCATCGATGATCGGGTCGAAGAGGTCGGCCTGGAACTCGGCCTGCTCGGCCGCGATGCCCAAGAGGTTCGGGAGGACGTCCGCGGGAACGCCGCGGCAATCGACGGCTGGCTGAGCCAGGGAACGCTCACTGACGAGGACAACTGGCGGAGCGAGCAGTTGCTGATCAGCCACCGGTTCGGCATCAAGGGGCGGGCCGACGCGATCCGTCGCGGGATGCCGGTCGAGCTAAAAACCGGCAAGAACACGCGGCGCGACCCGCGGTTTCAGGACAAGATACAGGCGGCCGCGTACGCGCTGCTGCTGCGCGAGCGGGACGTCCCGGCGGATACGGGCACCCTGCTCTACACGAAGAACACGACGCTGGATCGAGGCCAGGCGACGGGTGACCTCTCGCCGGCCAAGGAGTTCTCCATCGGGAGAGGCCTCTGTGAGTTCGTCGTCCGCGAGCGGAATCGGATTGCCGCGATGGAACACGGCATGACGGTCCCGACTGGCTACGAGGCGGACGCGAACTGTGACTCCTGTTTCGAGCAGGACACCTGCATGGTCGTCTCCGGGCGACTGAACCAGGAGTCCAAAGCGGGGCAGATCGGTCGTGCGGTACCGGAGGAGGAACGCGAGTATTTCGATCGGTTCTACGAGTGGCTCGAAGCGGAGCGGCGCGAAACGCATCAGGAGTACGCAAAACTCTGGGAGCAGACGCCCGAGGAGCGGGCCGACGATGACCGCGCACTGATCGGCCTCGAACCGACCGACAGGCAGGAGCTACCGGGTGGGCGCTGGGAGCTACACGCCGACCGGACGGGGTCGGCAGTCTCGAAACTCCGGGAGGGTGATGTGGTGCTCGCGAGCGACGGCGATCCGATCGAGGGCCACTCCGAGATGGCCCGGATCGAACGGCTCGAAGAGGACCGAGTCGTCGTGACGGCGGACGAACCCGTTTCACTCACGCGACTCGACGTCTACCCCTCCGAACTGGGCGTCGACCGGATGCTAACGGCACTACACGACACGGTGCTCAAGGGAAGCGAACGCCGGAAAGACGTCCTGTTCGGGCGTCGTGACCCGGAGTTCGGGACGACCGGGGAGACGTTCATCGACAACAACACGGCCCAGAACGAGGCCGTCAAGAAGGCCGTCACCGCGGAGGATCTGGCACTGATCCACGGCCCGCCGGGCACCGGGAAGACGTACACCATCGCGCGAGCGATCCGGGCGATGGTCGACCGGGGCGAGCGCGTCCTGCTGTCGGCCTTTACCAACCGGGCGGTCGACAACGCCCTCGAAGCCCTGCGTGAGCAGGGGTACGGCGTCGCGCCAGAGGGGCAAGACGACGGCAGTGAAGCGGCCGACGTCGTCAGAGTGGGAACGAAAAGCGGCATCCGCGAGGACATGCAGGATCTCCGACTGGAGTCGCGCGGCGATCCGGAGGAACGGGCGGCCGAACTCGAAGACGCACAGGTCGTTGCGGCGACCACGGCGACCTGTGGCTCACGCGAACTCCGCGAGCAGTCCTTCGACGTCGCGGTGGTCGACGAAGCCTCACAGCTAACCGAACCCAACACGCTCGCGGCGATCAACCGCGCCGACCGGTTCGTCCTCGTCGGCGACCACCACCAGCTACCTCCGGTCGTCCGCAGCGAGAACGGCCTCTCGACGTCGCTGTTCGAGCGTATGCACGAGGAACACCCCGAGGCGTCCGTGCTACTCACCCGGCAGTATCGGATGGCCCAGCGGATTCAGGCGTTCGCCTCCCGCGAGTTTTACGACGGACAGCTACGGCCCGCCACAGGCGAGGTCGCAGGCAGGAACATCGCTACTCTCGACGGCGTCGACGCGAGCCAGCTATCGGCCCCGTTACGCGAGCGCGTCACGTTGTTCGACGTGCCGGGCGACGGCGGACAACACACCGACGCCGTAGAGGCCGACCGCGTCGGCAGGGTGGTCGAGGAGTTCCTCTCGGCGGGCGTCGCACCCGACCGAATCGCCGTAATCGCGCCGTTCCGGGCGCAGGTCGCCGAGATCGGACGCCGAACCCCGGAGGAGGTCGCGGTCGATACTGTCGACCGGTTCCAGGGATCGAGCAAGGACGTCGTCGTCGTCTCCTTCGTCGCCAGCGGGAGCCTCGACGGGCCGATATTCGAGGACTACCGGCGGATCAACGTCGCGCTGACCCGGGCGAAGCGCTCGCTCGTCCTGATCGGCGACGCCGACGCGCTCTCCACTGACGAGCGCTACGCGCGGATGGTCGACTGGGCGGGACGCTGACCACGCCGCATCGGCGCGCTCGAAGTCGGAGTCGGCGGTCTGTGTGACACTCGTTTAGGACCTGCCGCTCGATGTGGCTCTCTCCCGGTCGGATCGTTGTCGAGTAGGACGGCTTTTGGCGACGGGAACCATACCCGGAGACATGAGCTACGAGAACCTTCCGGACGGCTGGGTCGTCTGGAACGACAAGCCGGACGGGCGTAGCGTCCTCGCCTACCGTCCCGACATCTTCGACGCGAACCGGTTTCCGGCGGAGTGTCTGCCGACGATCTATCTGACGCGGGGGCGACCGTCGCGGCGGCCCGCCGGGCACGACCCCATCGAGTCCGGGAGTGGCTGGACCGTCATCCTGTATCTCGAACCGGAGGTCGAACGGGAGAACGAGCGGTTCGACGACCGCGAAGCGGCAGTTCGGCGCGTCGTCGAACTCGCCGAAGCCTTCGCCGACGGTGAGATCGACTACCGAAAGCTGTATCAGGTGCCCCGACCGGAGTACTTCGAGAAACTGGACGAAGTGACAGGCGAGTGAGCGCCGTACCAGTGCGGGACTCTTAACCTCTTCCCTACGGTATCACCCCGTACCAGTGCGGGACTCTTAACCTCTTCCCTACGGTATCACCCCGTATGAGCAAGGTCACGCTGATCGGGACCCGCCTCGCCTCGGAGGGGCAGGAGTTCGTCTTCGAGGGGGAGGCGAGCGGCTGTGCCGGCTGTCCGTATCGCAGCCAGTGTCTCGGGCTAACTACGGGCGTCAAGTACCGGGTCACGGACGTACGGGAGAACGCACAGGTCCTCGATTGTGCAGTCCACGATGCTGGCGTCCAGGCCGTCGAAGTCGAACCGGCCTCAGTGCCGGCGAACGTCTCCTCGCGGAACGCCTACGCTGGCTCGAAGGTGACACTCGAAGGCCCCTGTCCACATACGGAGTGTCCGAGCCACGTCTACTGCGAACCGGACGGCGTGGAGTTCGGCGAAGAGCGCCGGATCGACTCGGTCATCGGGGACCCGCCACACGACCACTGCGAACTCGACCGGGATCTCACGCTCGTCGAGTTCACACCCGAAGAGTAGCGCCCCGACAGGACTTCCTCCCGGTAACACTCACGTCAGCGGCAACTCAAGTCGTTGCGACGCATAGGGAGAGTGATGACGAACCCAACGCCCGGTATCCACCACGTCACCTGCGTGGCCGGTGATCCGCAACGAAACCTCGACTTCTGGGTGGAGACGCTCGGCCTGCGACTAGTCAAACGCTCGATCAATCAGGACGACCCGGAGACCTATCACTTCTTCTTCGCCGACGCGGAGGGGACGCCCGGAACGAGTATGACGTTTTTCCCGTGGGAGAACCTCTCCAGCGGGCGCGTCGGCTCCGGACAGGTCTCCCGAACCGCCTTTCGCGTCCCGGAGGGAAGTCTCGACTACTGGGAGGTGCGCTTCGACGAGTACGACGTCGATTACGACGAGCGCGTCGAGCGGTTCGAGGAAACCGTGCTCCCGTTCCGCGACCCTGACGGGCTTCCTGTCGAACTCGTCGAAACCGAGATTCCCGACGACGACCCGACCGTCCCGTGGACCGAGTTCGTCCCCGAGGACGCCGCGATTCGTGGGTTCCACTCCGTAACGCTCTGGCTGGCCGATCCCGGCCCGACCGAGAAACTCCTCCGGACGATGGGTCTCGACGAAGTCGGTCACGAGCAGGCACAGGGCGACGCACCGGGCGACAAACGGACTCGGTTCGCCGCGAGCGGGCCGGTCGGAAAGTACGTCGACGTGTTACCGACAATCGAGGCAGGTCAGCAGGGGCACGGGACGGTCCACCACGTCGCCTTCCAGACACCCACCGACGAGGACCAGCAGGCGATGCGCACGGCCGTCCAGTCCGAGGGACTACGGCCAACCCAACAGATCGACCGCCACTGGTTCCGCTCGGTCTACTTCCGCGAGTCCAACGGCGTCCTCTTCGAGTTGGCGACGAGCGGCCCCGGCTACACCAGCGACGAACCGCTGGATGACCTCGGCGGACGACTCGTCCTTCCGGGGAGTTCGAGAACCGCCGGGAAGCGACCGAAGCAGCGCTGGCCGATATCACGGTTCCGCGGGCAGACGTTGCCGAAGCCGACGACTGAGCGGAAAGGGTCGGCACTCACGGAGTAACTACCAGCAGCGCACCGGTGAGACGCTTACTTTTGAGCCGCGGTTCTGGACACGATGCGCCGGCGCCGCCCAGCGTATCCGAGTATCTCCTCGTAGCCGTCCGCCGAGAGCAGGACCGGGTAGAACGGCTCGTCAGCGACGATGTCGCCGTGTCCGTTTCTGGCGAAGGCCGTCCCCCTCTCGACGTGATCGAAGTTGTCGACGAGCACCTCGTACTCCGCTTCGTGGTCTTTGGGGATCTGCTCGGTGAGGCGGTACACCGGCGTCTCCGAGGAGTCCGGATCGACCAGCGGGGCGACGTCAAACTCCGCCGCGAGGTCGTCGGCGACCTCGGGCGTGAGGACGTCCATCGTCCGGAGATAGGCGAGCGAGAGTCGGAGCGCGGTGCTTGCGGCGGCGTCGGATCCCTGGAGGCCACACTCGACTTCGATTGTTCGGACGGCCGCGAACAACCGACCCTGAATGTACTCTCCGGTGTCGACGACCGATTCGAGCGGTAGCTGTGCGGCAAGCCGTTCGACGAGCGGATCCACCCGGTCGACGACCATGAACGGGTCAGGGTGGGACTGCGTGGAGTGCAACGAGAGGACCGTACAGCCGTCCAGGAGGTCCGCGAGTTCGTGTGCGAGTTTCGGTTCGTGAGCGTCCTGAGAAGGGTCGCCGGGGAACGCCCGGTTGAGATCCGTATCGACGTATCTGATACCCGCCGAGAGGGCGCGTTCGTTGACGACGACCAGCAAGACCGGACGCTCGACAGGCGGTGACGCCTCGACGAGACGGTCGACGGCGGCGACTCCACCCGGTTCGTCACCGTGAATACCGGCAACGATGGCGACGGTTGGGGTTCCCTCTCCGAGTTGCTCCACGCGCATTGGAGAATCGTTTGGCTGATGATTCATATGGCGTTCGGTTCCGGGAGGGGACTTATACTGCCGCCGTTCGCCGGTGCACGCTATACCCGTCTGCAGCCATTACTCCGTACCGCTGGCACTGCGCCAGCGCGACAAACGACGAGTGCTCAACTGCCGATCCATCAGGTTCGTTCTCATCCAAGTGCCGCTCCGAAGCTGGGCACTTCGGACCGGTTCTCTCTATCGGTTTTTCCGACGCCGACAATGTACGGTTAGTCAGCGTTGCTGTCGGCTGGAAGCGGCCCGTCGTACTCCTCCGGGACGAACGGGCAGAGTGGATCGCTGGCCAGCGGGTCGCCAGTGGTCGCGAACGCTCTGGACCGACTGCCACCACAGACCGCCCGATAAGGACACGCGCCACACTTGCCAGTCAGCGCGTCGGGATCCCGGAGCCCCTCGAAAAGGTCGGCGTTCCGGTAGAGTTCGACGACTGATTCTTCGCGGACGTTCCCCGCCGACATCGGTAGAAAGCCCGACGGGAAGAGTTCGCCCGTGTGGCTGACGAACGCGAAGCCGTCGCCCGCCGTGATCCCCATCGACCGACCCCGGCTTCCCGTCGCCTCGCCATCTTCGTCCTCGCGCTGCTGGATGCCGACGCGTCGATAGTGGGGTGCTTCGGTCGTCTTGACGCCGAACGGTTCCTCGTCCGCGACGTCCTGAAGCCACTCCATGATCGCTTCCGACCGGTCCGGACTGACCGGCGAGAGGGCTTTGCCTCTGCCGACCGGGACGAGGAAGAAGACACTCCAGAGGACGGCTCCGAGGTCACGGACGACCTCGCGGAGTCCCGGGAGGTTCGAGACGGTCCGCTGACAGACAGTCGAGTTGATCTGTAACGGGATATCGAACTCGGCCGCAGTTCGTGCGGCCTCGATGGTATCCGCGTAGCTTCCGTCCTCGCCGCGGAAGGAGTCGTGCGTCTCCGGCGACGCCCCGTCGATGCTGAGGGCCATCCGGCGGAGTCCAGCGTTCGCCAGCGCCTCGATCCGATCACGCGTGAGCGACGCCGTCCCGCTCGGCGTCAGCGTCACGCTCAGCCCGATATCGGTGCCGTACTCGACGAGTTCGATCAGGTCGTCACGCTTGAGCGGGTCGCCCCCGAGAAGACGACCAGTTGGCCCTCGCCGAACTCGCGGGCGTCGTCGAGCATAGCCTTCGCCTCGCCCGTCGTCAGTTCCTCGGGATGTCGGTCCGGAACGGCGTCTGCTCTGCAGTGGTCACAGGCCAGATCACAGGCCTGCGTCAGTTCCCAGATCAGTACGAGCGGTTGACGGTCAGTATCGACGTGCATGGTGGTGAAGCGGCCTTGGCAGCATGTGTCCGAGCGGTACCGGGTGTTACCTCGGATCGGCTATGTAGTACGAAGCCGATTCCCAGTGGCTGAAAATCGGCGTGCCCGCCTTTTGAACGAATCACGGAGCAGAGGTATGGACGACGGATCGACACAGGTTGAGAAGGCGTCGCGCACACGCGTGGGCGACGAGAACCGTGGCGACGACCTCCCCGAGTGGGAGGTGTTCCTCCGGGACGACGAGGACGCCAAAATGTCCCACGTCGGGAGCGTTAGCGCCGCAACGGCCGAGACAGCCCACGAACACGCCAGTCGGCTGTTCGGCTGGTTCGCCAGCGACGTCTGGATCTGTCCGGCCGGGGAGATGCACCGCTTCTCGACGCACTCGCTCGGTCCGGAGGGCGAAGACGCGACGCCCGAGGACGGGACCGAATCGCGAACGATGGAGTTCTGACGATGATTTCGATCAGCAAACTCCTCTGTGACCTGGATGCCGAGGGCGATGGCCTGCGGTACGACGCCGCCGACGAGTCCGACAAGTCCCAGATCACCGAGGAGAAACAGCGGCGGCCGGTCGTCGTCTGGAACACGACCAAGCAGTGCAACCTCTACTGCTCTCACTGCTACGCGGGTGCGGAATCGGTCGCCGCACCGGGTGAACTGACGACCGAGGAAGGCAAAGACCTGCTCGACGACCTGGCGGAGTACGGCGCGCCGGTCGTCCTGTTCTCGGGGGTGAGCCCCTTGTTCGGGAGGATCTGGCCGAACTGGTCTCCTACGCCGACGATCAGGGTATCCGGCCCGTGCTGTCGACGAACGGCACCCTGCTGAACAGGGAGCGCGCCCGCGAACTGCGCGACGCCGGGCTGAAATACGCCGGCGTTTCGGTCGACGGCCTCCCCGAACGCAACGACGAGTTCCGCGGGCAGGAGGGGGCGTTCGAGGCGGCGCTCAACGGGATCCACGCCTGTCAGGACGTCGGCCTGAAGACCGGTCTCCGGTATACGATCACGGAGATGAACGCACCGGATCTGGAGGGGGTCGTCGACCTGCTGAGCGACGAGGGCGTCGACCGCTTCTGTTTCTACCATCTCGATTACGGCGGCCGCGGGGCCGACATCAGCGACGTGGATCTCACCCCCGAAAAACGCCGGGAAGCAGTGCGACGGCTCTGTGACATGACCCGCGAGTACCACGAGAAGGGCGAGGAGATAGAGACGCTACTGGTCGGCAACTACGCCGACGCCGGCTTCCTCGTCGAGTACGCCCGCGAGGAACTGGGCGAGGCACAGGCCAACCGGATCTACCGGTATCTGCGGCGCAACGGGGGCGATCCGGCGGGCGAGCGCGTCGCCGACGTCGACTATCAGGGCAACGTCCACCTCACGCAGTTCTGGCAGGGCTACAGCCTCGGCAACGTCCGCGACCGCTCGTTCGGCGCGATCTGGGAGGACGAGTCCAACCCGCTGTTGGCCCGTCTCCGAGAGCGCTCCGAGCATCTGAAAGGTCGCTGTAGCGACTGCCAGTATCAGGAGATCTGTCGAGGGGCTCTCGCCTCCGCGCGCTGGCGGTCCACGACGACCCGTTCGCGCCCGATCCGCAGTGTTATTTGAAGTCTGACGAACGCGTCCCCTCCTCGTCATCGCCCACGCCGTCGGACTGAGCGGTCGGCGTTGCTGGTGCGGGCATCGAGAGAGTCCCATCGATCCGTTCACCCGTCCCGTCGTCGAACACCACGAGATCATCGAGAGCGATCGAGAGCGTCCGCGACTCGCCGATTCCGGGCGGTTCGGCCTCGTGCTCGACGACGAACTCCTCGTCGCCGCCTGTTCGACAGATGAGATCGTATCTCGTTCCGCGATCCGAGATTCGGGTCACCGTCACGGGAACCGACAGCGTCGCGTCCGGATCGTCCGGAACAGCAAGATTCAGCCCTCGTGGCCGGGCGCGAACGGTCACGGCATCGCCAGTCGTCGAGTCGCCCGCTGGCTCGAACTGCAGGTCCCGGCCGCCGACGGAGAGCGTGAGGGGGTCGGACCCGTCCACCGGCGCGCGCAGCACGTTCGACCGGCCGAGGAAATCGGCGACAAACGAGTTCGGTGGGGACTCGTAGAGTTCACGGGGAGGCCCCGCTCCGGCGATCTGTCCGTCGTCCATGACGACAAGGCGGTCGGCGAGCGCCATCGCCTCCTCCTGATCGTGGGTGACGAAGAGAGTCGTCACCCCGGTCGCCCGCTGGATGCGACCGATCTCATCGCGAAGCCGGGTGCGGAGCGTGCGATCCAGCGCCGACAGCGGTTCGTCGAGCAACAGGATGTCCGGGCCAGGCGCGAGCGCGCGAGCCAGTTCGACGCGGCGTTGCTGTCCGCCACTCAACTCCGCGGGGTAGGCCTCCCGGCGGCCGTCAAGACCGACCAGATCGAGATGCTTGCTGACGCGCTCTGCACGCCGTTCGGGGTCCATACCGGTCGCTTCGAGCCCATAGGCGACGTTTTCGGCGACGGTCATATGCGGAAACAGCGTCGACTGCTGGAAGACCAGTCCGACCTGCCGCTGTTCCGGTGGCTCCTCGGTGACTGCCTCGCCGCGGAGCGAGACGGTCCCGGCGGTCGGTCGGACGTGTCCCGCAATCGCCTGGACCAGCGTGGTCTTCCCACAGCCCGATGGCCCGAGCAGGCCGACCAGTTCGCCCGAGTCCACGGTGAGCGAGACGTCGTCGATTGCGATGTCGTCGCCGTACCGTTTCGAGACCGAGTCGACGTCCAGGATCATCCGTCGATCACCGTCGGTACTCGCCCGAAGTACTGGACTGCGGCAAGCACTGCAAGCGTGATCGCGAACAGCGCAAGCGCGAGCGGAACTATCGCATCGATGCCGCCCGCGATGAATTCGACCCAGATCCGCGTGGGCATCGTCCGGGGTTGTACGCGACCATCATCGTCGCGCCGAACTCCCCGATTGCGCGGGCAAACGTCAGGACGATTCCGGCGACGATTGCCCCTCTGGCCAGCGGGAGCGAGACGTTCCAGAAGGTCGCGAGCGGGCCGTGCCCCAGCGAGCGCGAGGACTGTTCGAGCCGTTCGTCGATCGCAGAAAAGCCGGACTGTGCAGTGATGATCACGAACGGCGCGGCGACGAACGTCTGGGCCAGCACGACCCCGAACAGGCTGCCAGTAAGCGGGATCTCGGCCGCGGCCGCCGCGGAGCCAATCGGCGTAAACCGGCCGACTGCGGTCAGCAGCATCGCGCCGCCGACGACCGGCGGCACGATCAGTGGGAGGATCACGAGGCCCTCGATGAGCCGTTTCCCTGGAAACGACTTGCGCGCGAGGACGTACGCGAGCGGGATACCGAACACCGTCGCGATCAGGGTCGCGGCAGGCGCGGTGAGCAGTGAGTTCCGAATCGCCGTTCGTGCCTCCGGCGACGACAGGCTACCGAGGATATCGACCGACCCGGTCCGGGCGAGGAACGCGGCGAACGGGACGGCGAAGTAAACGACGAGGAGACCACCGAGTAGCGCCGGGAGCAGCAATCCCGTGGGCCGAGTCGGGCGCTGGCGCGAGAGGGCATCGGCCAGGCTCACACGTTGATCGCCCCCGGAACGGTGCCCACCGAGCGTGGAAGTGAGTCGGCGACGGTCAGTCCTGCGGCGTCGAGCAGATCGGGATTCTCCGCCAGGAACGCGACGAGGTCGCGGCCGGCGTCCGGCGCGTCGGCGTCATCGTTAACCGTCGCGTTGTACAGGATCGGCCGCCCCGTGGCGGTGTAGCCCTCCTCGTCGGTAGTGAACTCCGCGGTTGCGTAGTGATCAGCGAGATCCGGCTCTGCGAAGTTGTACGCGTCGGGAAACTCGAAAAACGGTAGTCCGTGATCGACCGCCATGTTCCGGTAGACGAACGCCGCGGCACGGGACCCGCTCTCGACGCCAGCCATCATCTGTGGCTCCTCGGGTTCTCTGTAGGCCAGCGACAGCATCTGCTCTCTGAACCCGTCCAGGTCGTGCTCTCTCTCCGCAGCTCGAACGCCTGTACGGCCCGGTAGCCGAGCGGGTCGAGGTCCGGGTCACCGATCGCGAGGTCGCCGTCGTCGGTCTGGCGCGCCACGTCGTACCACGGCTCTCCGTCGTCCAGGCGGCGTCCGAACGTCGTCTTCTCGTTGTAGCCGATACCGAGGGTGTTCGTCGCGAACTCGACGTCCCAGTCGGTGAACTCGCCGTACAGTCGGTCCCGGAGCAACGTCGCGTCGGCGCTGACGATCACGTCCGGATGTTTCGTCCGCTCCTCGACCATCCGCATCACCGCGTTCGTTCCGTAGTACTCCCCGTGGACGTCGATGCCCGTCTCCTCGCGAAACGCCGGGCCGACGTATTCCTCGAACGTCCGGGCGAGGCTTCCGGCGGCAAGCACGGTAACGCTCGTCGCCTCGTCGCCGAGACAGCCAGCAAACGAGGCGACCCCTGCCAGACTGCCCGTTGCCGCGAGTAGCGAGCGGCGGTCCATGACAGACTGGCCCCGAGCGGTCATCTCCACCATTGGTTGATGCTTGTACTGAGTCGTGTATATAACTTATCTCGTTTCCCAAAAGTGTAGAATGAAATCATATATAGTTACTTTTTCGCTATTTGAGCGGTGCAAGCGAACACCGTAACTGAGAATCGTTTCAGCCGACGGGCAGGGGCGGGCCATATCCAGTATCGGATCCATCCCATCCCGGTAGACACGATATCCCTGCTATTCATCTGGTCTGTCAGCACATTCTCAGTCCGCGAGAATATTAGGATGATTAATAGTGTTGTTCCACCCGATTTATGCTAGAGAGACGATACCATGTGTGACTTTACCACTATCTGTCAATTGGGGAGGCCGGTATCGGTCCGCAAAACACTAGCTTGCGGGGGTGTCTCCAGTGGATAGAGTGTCCGCCATCATCGTGGGCGCGTACACAGTGATACTCGTATTTGGGGGCGCGATAACGCTGTTCGCATATCAGGCGTTCACCCGGACCGAATCGAGACAGCTCGAAGCGCTGGCAGTCGGCTTCGGACTGATCACGGGTGGAACGCTGACTAGCATCGCGCTGTACCAGTTCGCGCTCGTCTCGTTGCTCTTCGCCGTCGCAGTGCAGAGTATCTCTATCGCGGCCGGGTTCGTCGTCATGGCGTACTCGCTCCAGTCGAACCATGGGACGACACGACAGACCGGCCAGGCGACCAAGTGAGCGGCGAGTTCTGCCGGATGTCCGAACGAGCGGCGGTTCCTGCCGGTCGCCGTCGTTTTATATTAGCCCGATGAGAACGGGCGAACGTATGTCAGACAACGATTACGGCTTCTTCACCGATAGCGTTCATGCGGGACAGGAGCCTGACGAGTCGACGGGAGCCAGAGCGCCGCCGATCTATCAGACTACCTCGTACGTCTTCGACGACGCCGAACACGCCGCATCTCTGTTTGCCCTCGAAGAACCCGGCAACATCTATAGCCGGATCATGAATCCGACGAACGGGATGCTCGAAGGCCGTCTCGCCGAACTGGAGGGCGGCGTCGGCGCAATCGCGACCTCCAGCGGGATGGCCGCACTGGACCTCGCGACTTTCACGCTCGCCTCGGCGGGCGACAACATCGTGACGTCCTCGTCGCTCTATGGCGGGACCTACACCTATTTCACTCACACCGCCCCCGGCGCAACGTCGAAGCGCGGTTCGTCGACACGCTGGATTACGACGCCTACGAGGAGGCGATCGACGAGAACACCGCCTACGTCCATCTGGAGACGATCGGCAATCCGGCGCTCGTGACGCCGGACATCGAACGGATCGCAGAGATCGCACACGACAACGACGCGCCGCTGTTCGTCGATAACACCTTCGCCACCCCGTATCTCTGCAATCCGATCGAACACGGCGCGGATCTGATCTGGCAGTCGACCACCAAGTGGATTCACGGCTCCGGGTCGACCGTCGGCGGCGTCCTCATCGACGGCGGCACGTTCGACTGGGACGCCGAGGGCTACCCCGAAATAGCGGCGGAGAACCCCGCCTATCACGGGATGAACTTCAAGGAGACGTTCGGCGACGCCGCGTTTGCGGCCACCGCACGCGCACGAGCGCTCCGTGACCTCGGTAACCAGCAGGCCCCGTTCGATGCCTGGGTCACCCTGCAGAAACTGGAGACGCTCCCGCTACGCGTCCAGCGTCACTCCGACAACGCCATGGCGGTCGCGGAGTATCTCGACGGTCACGACGAGGTCGCGTGGGTCAACTATCCCGGCCTCGAACATCACGAGACCCACGAGGAGGCGACGAAGTATCTCGACGGGGGCTACGGCGGGATGATCACGTTCGGCCTCTCGGACGGCAAGGAGGCCGGACGGACGATGTCCGAATCGACCGAACTCGCCAGCCTGCTCGCAAACGTCGGCGATGCCAAGACGCTCATCATCCATCCCGCGAGTACGACCCACCAGCAACTGACCGAGGAAGAACAGCTAGAGAGCGGAACGACGCCGGACCTCATCCGGCTCTCGGTCGGACTGGAGGATATCGAGGACATTATCGCCGATCTCGACCAGGCGATCGAGCAGGCGACCTCGTAACGAAATATCCCGATTGTTTCTGTTTTGCAAAAACTATTTTTCTCGAACGAGAACTGATTGCCTGAAATCCGAAACCATTATGGGTGGCGACCCCCTCCGTACTGACGACAGAGGCTTACATCAATGGCTACGCTCCAACTTAAAAATCTACACGCGAAAGTGGCAGAAGAAGACGGCGAGAAGATCCTTGACGGCGTCGATCTCGAAGTCAAATCCGGCGAGATTCACGCTCTCATGGGACCGAACGGTAGCGGGAAGTCGACGACGGCGAAGATCATCGCCGGTCACCCCGCCTATGACGTAACAGAGGAGAGGTTCTCCTCCATATCGAAGAAGGAGAGTTCGGCGAAGAAATCGAGATCGACGAGGACGACCGGACGTGGAACCTCCTCGACCTCGAACCCAACGAGCGTGCCGCACTCGGCATCTTCCTCGGCTTCCAGTATCCGGCCGAAATCGAGGGCGTCACGATGACGAACTTCCTCCGGACGGCGCTCAACGCGAAGATCGAGGAACGCGAAGAGCTCTTCGAGGACGAAGACGAGGAAGCCGACGAGGAAGAAGCTGAAGACGAGGGCTACGAGTCCTCGCCGATGGAGGGTGCCGCGGACGAAGGCGACATCGGCGTCGCCGAGTTCCAGAAGATCCTCAGCGGGAAGATGGAGCAGCTAGATATGGACGAGAAGTTCGCCCAGCGCTACCTCAACGCCGGCTTCTCCGGTGGCGAGAAGAAACAGAACGAGGTCCTCCAGGCTGCGATCCTCGAGCCGTCGATCGCCGTCCTCGACGAGATCGACTCCGGACTCGATATCGACCGACTGCAGGACGTCTCCAACGGGATCAACGCGCTGCGCGACGAGGAGGGCACCGGTATCCTCCAGATCACGCACTACCAGCGAATTCTCGACTACGTCGAGCCAGACCACGTTCACGTCATGCTCGACGGCAAGATCGCAGAAAGCGGCGGCCCGGAGCTTGCAGAGAAGCTCGAGGACGAAGGCTACGACTGGGTCCGCGAGCAGGTCTACGAGACTGCGTAACCACGAGTGGCTAGAAGTAGGCCTATAAGCAACCAGACGTAATTCAAAATCATGAGTTCAGATCAAGATCACCTCAAAGAGACCGACACCGAAGAGCGGTTCGAGTTCAAGAAAGAAGAGAAGTCCGCCGTCAAGTCGGGGAAGGGACTGACCGAAGAGGTCGTCCGTCTCATCAGCGACGACAAGGACGAACCGGACTGGATGCGGGAGCGGCGTCTCCGCTCGCTGCGTCAGTACAAAGAAATGCCGCTACCGACCGACTGGCCCGGAATGCCGGACCTGACGGAACTCGATATCGGCGAAATCGTTCCGTATATCCGCCCGGACGTCGAGAAGCGCTCCGGCGCTGACGAATGGGAGGACCTTCCGAACGAGATCCAGGATACCTTCGAGAAACTGGGTATCCCGGAAGCCGAGCGGAAGGCGCTGTCGGGCGTCGGCGCACAGTACGAGTCCGAAGTCGTCTACCAGAACATGCAGGAGCAGTGGGAGGAGAAAGGCGTCGTCTTCTGTAACATGGACGAGGCCGTTCGGGAGCACGAAGAGCTCGTCAAAGAGTACTTCATGACCTCCTGTGTCCCCCCGAGCGACAACAAGTTCGCCGCACTGCACGGTGCAGTCTGGTCGGGCGGGTCGTTCGTCTACGTCCCCGAGGGCGTCACCGTCGAGATGCCCGTGCAGGCGTACTTCCGGATGAACAGCGAAGGAATGGGCCAGTTCGAGCACACCCTCATCATCGCCGAAGAGGGTAGCGAGGTCCACTACATCGAAGGCTGTTCCGCACCGAAGTACGGCAGTCACAACCTCCACTCCGGCGGCGTCGAAGTGTTCGTCAAGGAGGACGCTCACGTTCAGTACTCGACCGTCCAGAACTGGTCGAAGAACACGTACAACCTCAACACCAAGCGCGCCATCGTCGAGAAGAACGGTACGATGGAGTGGATCTCCGGGTCCATGGGATCGAAGGCAACGATGCTGTATCCCTCTACGATCCTCAAGGGTCGAGGCGCAACGGACAACCACATCACCATCGCCTTCGCTGGCGAGGGCCAGAACATCGACACCGGCGCGAAGGTCTACCACAACGCACCGGACACCAAGTCGACCATCGAGTCCAAATCGATCAGCAAGGACGGCGGCCGCACCAACTACCGTGGTCTCGTCCACATCGCCGACGGCGCCGAGAACTCCTCGACCGCTGTCGAGTGTGACGCGCTGATGTTCGACAACGAGTCGACCAGCGACACGATGCCGTACATGGAGATCGAGGAGTCGAAAGTCAACGTCGCCCACGAGGCGACAGTCGGCAAGATCGGCGACGAGGACATCTTCTACCTCCAGAGCCGCGGTCTCGATGACGACGACGCAAAGCAGATGATCGTCGCCGGCTTCATCGAGCCGATCACGGAGGAACTGCCGATCGAGTATGCAGTCGAGCTCAACCGACTCATCGAGCTCGAGATGGAGGGTTCGCTCGGATAATATGTCTACGCAGGTACACGCAGCAGTCGACGAAAGCACCGTTCGCCAGATTTCAGAGGACCTCGACGAGCCAGAATGGCTCCTCGAGACACGTCTCGACGCACTCGCAGCACTCGATGACCTCGACATGCCGTCGGTCATCCGCACGCCGGGACGCACCTGGACGAACCTCGAAGACCTCGATTACGAGAGCCTCGTCGATCCGCTCAACGCCGCCGAGGACAAGGACCAGGTCGGTCCCGAGGAAGTCGACGTACTCTCGTGGAGCGAGGCAGTCCAGGAGCACGAGGAACTGCTCGAAGAGCGCTTCGGCAGTATCGTCGACCCGCAGGAGAACTATCTCACTGCGCTCTCGACGGCACTGTTTAACACCGGTACGGTCGTCTACGTCCCCGAGGGCGTCGACGCCGAAGACGTGAAGATCCGGACCGAGATGAACAGTCGCTCGCTGTTCAACTACACGCTCATCGTGGCCGAGGAGTCGTCCTCGGTGACGCTTCTCGAACGACAGTCGACCGGCGACGACATGGAGGGCGAACGGTACTACAGCGGCATCGTCGAGATCGCCGCCGCCGAGAACGCGAGTGTCCAGTACGGTGCCCTCCAGAACCTCTCGGAGGAGACGTACAACTTCACGCTCAAGCGTGGCGACGCCGACACGTACGCCTCGATCGACTGGATCGAGGGGAACATCGGCTCCCGACTCACGAAGACCGAGGTCTCCACGGAACTCAACGGTGACTCCTCGGAGAGCCAGATCGTCGGTACGTTCTTCGGCCACAACGACCAGCACTTCGACCTCGACGTCAAAGTCTGGCACCGTGCCGAGCACACGACCGCCGACCTCGTCACCCGCGGCGTCATCGACGACGTCGCCCGGACGGTCTACGAGGGCGTCCAAGACGTCGGCAGCGACGCGTGGGACACCAGTTCCTACCAGCGGGAGAACACGCTGATGCTCTCCGACGAGAGCGAGGCCGACGCCTCCCCGAAACTGATCATCAACAACCACGATACCGAGGCCAGCCACTCCGCGACGGTCGGCCAGGTCGATCAGGAAGACCTCCTCTACATGATGGCCCGCGGTATCGGCGCACAGCAGGCCAAAGACATGCTCGTGGAGGGCTTTTTCGTCCCGGTTCTCGAAGAAGTCGCCGTCGACGAACTCCGCGAGGATCTGCGAGAAAACGTCAAGCAGCGCCTGGCAAACTGAGCGTAGCGACCGTCCGAGTCGCGGCGTCGTCAGCTTTCGTTTCTGAGAGAGCCTTTTTTGGCAACATGTAGCCCGGTACAGGCACACCTGATACATCCCACTGGACATTGGTAGTCGGATATAGAATTTTAACTAATCTATACGTATACGATGTCAGAATTAACTAAACAAGCGTATTATTAACTAAATCTGCCAAATCCCTATTTTTATGAACTGTGTTTATTTGAACACTCAATCACCGGCGATTGAGAAATACCACATTGGAGGGAGACCAGATGGCCACCAACGATACAGATACGGACGCGGAACCGAACGGGGGACAACCGAGGACGACTACCGAGGGACCGGAGTTCGAGCAGAAGGTCGTCGGGGACCTCGACGAGAACGTCGCAGGAGCCCTGACGTACGTATTCGGATTCATTACCGGACTGATCTTCTATCTGATAGAAGAGGAGAACGAGTTCGTCCGGTTTCACGCTGCACAGAGCATACTCGTCTTCGGTGGGCTTGCACTACTGGGGTTCGCTCTGGGTACTATCCAGGTCACCCTGGACCTTATCCCGTTTGTCGGCTGGATATTCGCGCTAGGTGCTGGACTGTTCTCGACACTGTTGGCACCGCTTGCGTTCGTCCTATGGATCGTCCTGATAGTCAAAGCGTATCAGGGTGACCGATTCGAGCTACCGGTTCTCGGGGGTATCGCCGCCGACTACGTCTGAGGGCCGCCACACGGCCACCCGACGTATTCCCGGCCGATATCGAACCGTTTCCGGCAATCGCGTTCGCCGAGCCAGTCCTCGACAGCGATGGATGGCGCACCCACACGACGGCTATGTGTCTCCGCTCTCTCCGTCGCTCGATTTCCGGGCCGCTTCGGCGATGTCGGCGTCAGGCCCTTCGGACGCCCGCGGCTGTCTGACGCGGACGACCGGCCGCATGAACCGTTCCGCGACCTTCTGGCTCGTCTGGCCGAACAGAAACGTCGTCACCGAGGGGTTGGATTCGCCGAGCACGATAGCGTCGTGTTCGTTTGCGATCTCGGCGATCCGATCCAGCGGCGTCCCAGACGTTTCGATCCGGGATTCGATCCGATCCGCATCAATGCCCTGCTCCTGGAGGACCGAGGCAGATTGGTCGAGCAGTGCCTCCCCATCGACTTCGCTCTCGGGTGTCGCGACGTGCAGTAGCGTGATCGAAATATCGGTATCCCGGAGCAGCCCCCGGTCACGTCGACGATCCGATCGAGTATGACGTCGCCCCGTACCGCGACCAGAACACGCTCCATCTTCGTGGCTGGGTTGAGCACCAGTGTGCCGTCAGCATCGACCTCGTCTGCGATCCTGTCTATCGATTGGTCTTCGTCGTGCGTGAACACCAACCGCTTTTCGACCGTGGCTCCGACGGACTCGAACTGGTCGGCCAGATCAGTGAGGCGCTCTTGTGACCGATCCTCGAACTGGGACTTGGCCTGCCCGGGAGCGGTCTGTTCGGGCAGGACGTGATAGCCGACCAGCACCACGCGGGCGTCGGCCAGCAGGTCGATGACGCCCTGTTCTATGCCTTCACCTTCGAGCACGCGTACCGGAACGATAAGTGTTGGATTCATGTCAGAGGATCCCTTTGAGTCGCACTTCCCGAGCGTAGTACCGATGCCATACCACTGCGAGCAACATGATGATTGTCCCGACGATGATCGACCACTGTTGCATGAAGACGATCAGTCCGAAACTCGCTCCTGCCCCGACCACCGGGAGGACGGGGTAGCCCGGCATCCGGTAGTCCGGATCGTACCAGTCCGGCGGGTTTCGTCTGAGGACAATGAGGGCGATACAGATCAGCCCGTACATGACGAGATGGAGGAAGGAAGCGACCTCGGCGAGCAGTTCTACCTGCCCGGTTGCGGTCAGTACCACGATTGGGCCCCCAGCAAGCGCGAGTGCGATGTGCGGCGTCCCGTATCGGAGGTTGATCTCGCTGGCCTTCGCAGGAAGCAGGGCGTCCTTGCTCAGCGCGTAAATCGCCCGTGAGGAACTGAGAATCGACGCGTTAGCGCTCGAAAAAGTCGCGAGCAACCCCGCGACCAGGATAGCGACTGCGCCGCCCGTACCGAAGAACTCGCGACCGACTTCCACCATCGCAGTCTCGCTGAACCCCTCCAGCGCGTCGCTCCCAAGCGCACTCGTCGCGACGAAGATTGTGGCGACGTAAAAGACCGTCACGACGATCACGGAGCCAACCATCGCAAGCGGGAGGTTCCTGTCCGGGGATTTGATCTCACCGGCGACGGTGGCGATCTGTGCAAAGCCGAGATACGATGTAAAGACGAGCGCCGCGGTCGTCAGGATGGCGAACTGGCCCTCGGCCGCGAACGTCTCGGGCACCGTTCCACCACCGAAGACGCCGACTGCATTGAGCGATCCGTAGGTCAGAAAGATCGACAGGATCAGCAGGAGAAAGCCGACGATGAGGTTCTGTAGTTTGGCCGCGTTTTCGGTCCCCGTGGCGCTGAAGACCGTCAGGATCGCCCCGAATACGACGCCGAGCACGACGCTTGACCCACCCGGTAGCGTGATCCCGATCTCCGCCATTGCCGCCCCGGCGTACTCGCCGAAGCCGACGAGGTAGAACGCCGACGCGAACACCAGTCCAAGCCAGAGGCTGATGCCGACGACCGCCCCGTAGACCGATCCGAGGCCGCGGGAGATGAAGTAGTAGCCGCCGCCGCTTCTGGGCATCGCCGTCGCGAGTTCGGAGGCCGGTAACGCGACAGCAGTGCAACGAAGCCGCCGATGGCGAACGACAGCGCGGCGGCGGGCCCGGCCTCTCCCGCCGCAATACCGGGGAAGACGAATATCCCCGCGCCGATCATCGTCCCGATACCGATCGCGAGGCCGCCGACGAGGCCGATGGTCCGTTCGAGTTCGGTGTCGTCTTCGACGGTTACCTCGTCGGTCGTCTCGACGGCATCGACAGGCGGTGCTTCTCCGTCCGGGGGTCGACGGAGCGTCCGTCAACCCTGTCGACGGTGTTGTCCATGCATAGGAAGGTTCGGTTAGAATTATAAAGATCTAGTTGTGGCCGGACTGCTCACGCGCTCGCAAGCGTGCCCGAACCGGCCCGGAGGGAACCGCTTAAGGGTCCCGCTCCCGGACGACTGATTATGACAGTCCGCATCGACCCCCGAGAGGTGGCAGTACGGTGAGCGTCGGCGAATCGCTGGGAACGGACCACCAACTTGCACGGATGCTCCAGATCGGGATCGTTCTCGAAGAAGTCGTCGAAGCCAGAGCCTCGAAACACGTCGAAACGGTCGCTGGGGAGACGAAGATCGAGCAGTACATGGAATCGGCCGCGGAAGAATCCGCCCGGCACCGGGACCGTCTGGAGGGATTGATCGCGGATCTAGACGCCGAGACCGTCCCCTTCGAACAGATCGAAACGCTCGTCGAGGCGACCTACGAGGCCGACGATAAGTTCGATGACGTCCTGTACGACCAGCTCTGTAACGAGGAAACCGCCTACAAGTTCTACGACGACCTGATCGAGGCTATCGAGTGTAGTCAGACGGAGTACAGCATCGAGCGCGAGCGCGTGCTGGCGACCCTCCGGGAGATCCGTTCGGAGGAAGAGGAGGGTGTAGAAGAAGTGACGCGAATTATGGAGGACCACGAATGAACACCGAAACGACTGCGTCGTTTCTAGCTCGGGGCGATCTGCAGGGTGATTTCGCATGAACACCGCTGACCAGTACCTAAAAGCGATCTATCTCGCACAGATGATCGACGAGGGCCCGGCATCTACCGGCCAGCTAGCGGAGATGCTCGACGTTAGCCCGGCAAGCGTCAACGAGATGGTCGGGAAGCTAGAGGACCGGGGGCAGCCGACCACGAGAAGTACAAGGGCGCGCGCCTGACGGACGAAGGGATCGGCCGCGCCCGCGATGCGATCCAGACGTACTGTATCATCGAGCGGTTCCTCGCGAACGTACTCGAAGTGAAAAACTACCGTGAGGAAGCGCGAGCGCTGGAGAGCGTCATCGACGACACGGTTGCGGAACGACTCGATACGATCATCGACCGCCGCCCGGAGTGTCCGGACTGTTTCGACCCCGAAGCCGACCAGTGTGACTGTCTGGTCGTCGAGATGGAAGGAAAGGCCGACTAGGACTTGACGTATAGCTTCTCGCCGAGCAGTGTCGCGAGGTTCACGTCGTCGTCGGTGGTGACAGCCACGTAGGGCGTTTCGACGGGCCCGAACACGTCGACGACCCGTCCGATCGTTTCGAGAGACTCGTCGATGACCATGTTGCCGATTGCAGGGTCGTAATCGCCGGACACACGGGCGATCGCAAGGCCCTGTGCCGTCCGGTCGACAGTGCCAAGCCGCTGCATCAGTCCCGCATCGTCGAGACGTACGCCGCGACGGCCTGGACGACGTCGTTTTTCGAGTCCTCGCTGTCCTTTACCAGTACGCGGCCCCGTGGCGTGTAGTGGTTCCGGGGATACGCCACGTCGCGTTCTATCTTGGCATCGTAGCCGACCTGCTGGACGGCCTGTGCAATCTCGTCGACGGTGGGTTCTTCGACCGCTAGCTCCTGCGGGACGCGCCGTCCCTGCGAGCGCGATAGCTCGGCATCGAGATAGGCGGGCCAGATGACGTTCTCGACCATACTCGACAGTGTGCGGTCGGCACCTAAAAAGGTCGTTTTCTCGAACGGCGTTATCGGCGTCGGAGCGCAACAACGGTCAGCAGGGCGGCGAGGGCGGCAGCGATCCCGAAGCCAGGGACCGGATCCGTGGCTTCGTCGTCGTTCGCGCCGCCGTCATTCGTTTCGTCGTCGGTCGACTCCTCGTCGGCGTTCGTCTCGTCTGCGGTTTCGTCATCAGTGCTCTCCTCATCGGTACTTTCGTCGTCAGCCGACTCGCCGTTTTCAGTCTCTGGGTAGAGCGCCTCGTTGATCGCGCTCACGGCGTAGACGACGCGCGGTGCTGGCTGCTGGATGTGTTCTTCGGTCACATTGACGATGTTGTCCTCCTCCATTGCGGTGCTGGACTCGATGCCCTCCCCTCCGGCAGTGGATAGCCCTCGGTCACGACGAGCCACTCGGGGTTCTGCTCGACGAGTTGTTCCTGTGACATCTGTCCCCAGCCGTCGATCCCGGCTTCAGCGGCGACGTTCTGTCCGCCCGCAGTCGTGAGAACGTCGTTCTGGAACGTGTTCTGGCCGGGCGTCGTCTCGAAGAACTCGAAGTAGACTGCCGGCTGCTCGCCCTCGATCCGGTCCTCGACCGCCGAAAGCTCCTCGTCCATCCACGAGACCGTCTCCTCGGCACCCTCGCACTCGCCGACTAGCTGGCCGATCAGGCGGGTCTTGTCTCGGACGTCGTCGATCGACGAGGCCGACTCGAACTGATACACCGTCAGATCCCCTTCGGACCGGAGCTGTTCGACCGTTTCCGGCGGAATCGTGTTCGGTGCGAGCACGAGGTCGGGATCGAGATCGATCACGGTCTCGACGGACGTGAACCCGTCTTCGGCCGAGATAGCGGTGCGGTTCTCGGCACCGTCGAGGTAGCTGGCGTACTGCGAGACGCCAGTCACTTTGTTCTCAGCGCCGATCTCCCACATCGTCTGGGCGGCCGACGGATTCAGCGTCACGACTTCTTCCGGTTCTTCAGCGAGCGTTACCTCCGCTCCACCGGCGTCCTCGAAGGTGGCGGGGAACTCGCATTGGGCGTCCTGTGCCGTCGATTCCGCCGTTGCCACGCCGGGGGCGATACCGCCGGCAACACCGGCCATAACGACCAGCAGTGCAACGAACAACCGCAGTCCAGTTCGTGTCATCAAATGAACGATGCAGAGTAATCAATAAATATTTGTCTAATGAAAGCGCAGTTGCATACAACGTGGGCACAGCAACCGACTCGGCTGGTGAGTCCGGCGACTCCTCGCCAGCGGAGCAGACGGTTGCGAACGCCCCTCGACTGACGCGGACCCTCGCGTGGACGGCAGGGCTGGTGGCCCTTCTGTTCGGTACTGTCGTCGTCAGCGCGACCATCGGGCCGGTCGAAATCGCCGCACTCGATGTCGTGCGTGCAGTTCTCGACGAACTCGTCGTGCCGGTGGGTGCGACGGTCGACGCCGGGAGCGTGACGATCGGGCCGTTCGGGTCGGTGCCGTACCCGGCCCCCACGGTGGAGTATCGGCCGCTGTTCGGACTCGACGTCGCCGATACGACCCGAACGATCGTGGTCAACATCCGATTGCCGCGGATCCTGCTGGGGGCAATCGTCGGGTTCGCGCTCGCGAGTGCGGGCACCGTGATGCAGGGCTTTTTCCGGAATCCGCTCGCCGATCCGTCGATCATCGGCGTCTCGTCGGGCGCGGCAGTCGGGGCCGTCGCGACTATCACGATTCCCGGCCTCGCAGTAGTGGATCTCAGGCTTGCCGCGTTCGTCGGCGCGCTGGTCACTGCCTTCGGCGTCTACGCCATGGCGACCGAGGGCGGCCGGACGCCGGTCGCCACGCTCCTGCTAGCCGGGGTCGCCGTCCAGACGTTTCTGGGGGCGGTTATCTCGTACCTGCTCCTCCAGGCCGGTGACAGTCTTGAGGAGGCCGTCTACTGGTTGATGGGCCATCTCCACTACAGCACGTGGGATCACGTCGTCTTCGCGCTCCCGGTCGCCCTCGTCGGGTTCGCCCTGTTGGCAGTCTACACGCGCGATCTGAACGTCCTCTTGCTCGGCGAGGAAGACGCCCACCACCTCGGAATCGAAGTCGAGCGCACCAAACGGATCCTGCTCGCCGTGTCGAGTCTGATCACTGCGGCCGCAGTTGCAGTCTCGGGGGTCATCGGCTTCGTCGGACTGGTCGTCCCCCACATCATGCGCCTGCTCGTCGGGCCGGATCACCGGATCTTGCTACCGACGAGCGCGGTTGCCGGCGCGGCGTTTCTGGTCGCCGCCGACACTCTCGCGCGATCCGGCGCGGCCGAGTTACCGGTCGGCATCGTGACCGCCGCCATCGGTGCACCTTTCTTCCTCTTCCTGTTGCTCCGTCGGGAGGTGCATGGACTGTGACCCGTGGCAGCATCGAGGTCGAGGAGGTGTCGGTGTCGTTCGAGGACGTGCCGGTGCTCTCCGAGGTCTCTGCACGGGCGGAATCGGGACAACTGGTCGGTCTCGTCGGCCCGAACGGGTCGGGGAAGACGACCCTGCTCCGAACGATCAGCGGCGCGCTCACGCCCGACTCGGGGAGGTCCGCGTCGACGGCGACGACGTCCATGCGCTCTCCTCGAAGGCGGCGAGCCAGCGCGTCGCGGTCGTCCCACAGGACACCTCGATCTCGTTTTCCTTCGACGTCCGCCAGATCGTCGGGATGGGGCGGACTGCCCACCGGGGCCGGTTCGAGGCGACGACCGAGGCGGATCATGCGGCGGTCGAGGCGGCGCTGGAACGGACTGCAACAGAACAGTTCGCCGAGCGCTCTATCGACGCGATCAGCGGCGGCGAGCGCCAGCGAGTGCTCCTCGCGCGGGCTATCGCACAGGAGACGCCGGCGCTGTTGCTCGACGAACCGACAGCCAGCCTCGACGTGAACCATCAGATAGAGACGCTACAACTGGTCCGCTCGCTGGTCGACGACGGCACCGCCGCGGTCGCCGCCATCCACGACCTCGACCTGGCGGCACGCTACTGTGACTCGCTGGTCCTGCTCTCTGAGGGCGAGGTCGTTGCAACCGGTTCGCCGGAGTCCGTCCTGACGGAGTCGACTATCTCCACGACGTTCGACGTGCGGTCGGTCGTCGGAACGGAGCCAGTGACCGGCACGGCGTCGGTACGAGCGCTCGAGGACCGGGACCCGCCGAGAGGCCGGCGTGTGCACGTTCTCGGGAGCGGGACCGACGCCTCACGGGTAATCGCGGCCCTCGACGGGGCTGGCTTCGATCTATCGCTCGGACCGGTGCCAGCCGGCGATACGGCCGTCTCGGCCGCCCGCAGTCTCGGGAGCGAAACCGTCGTGACGCCGCCCCTCTCGACCCCGAGCGCCGAAGAGCTACAGACCGCGACGGAGCGTGCGCGCACGGCCAGTGCGGCCGTCCTCGTCACTGGTGAGCACGGCGTCGACCCTACAGTCGTCCGGAACGTTCTGGAAGATGCCGAACCGCTTGTGATCGTCCAGGCCGAACCCAGCGAGGAACCGAGGTCGGAGGAACTCGAGGACCAGGATGTTCGGACGACTGGACCGGAGAGTGTCGTCGACGCGGTGACGGCGGTCCTGGCGGACGCCGATGCGTCCGAGATAGCCCCGTCAGACCCAGAGTACGACGACCCAAGCCCTGACCAGACGGACGCGAACGTCCCCCGATCCGGAGAGCAGTGAGTGAGAGCGGAACGGCAACATACGAGATTGTAAGGAAATGACAATACCGTCTAACACGGAACAGGGGAGGTGACCGAATCGTGTGGCGGTGAATCGGGGACGCTGGAGTCCGGGCGAGTGTGAGGGATAATTATATATACTGCACTAACGTTATGTTCGTAACATTTATAAGGCTTTCCCCCGTACGTATAGATAGGAGAACGGATTCCCGGTATTTCTTAGGGATACTCCCGACCGGCAGCCCCGGCCCTCCAACCGCAATCCACGGAGACAACCATGACTGATACACGAGTACAATACAACGAAGATACGAGCGTAACGACAGAGGAGACTGAGCGACCGACCGAGAAAGCGAGCGAGACGGAGGATATCTGTCCCGAGTGTGGCGGTGACGTCCTGAGTGACGAAGAGCACGGCGAGATGGTCTGTGAAGAGTGCGGACTCGTCATCGAGGAAGACAGCATCGACCGCGGCCCGGAGTGGCGCGCGTTCGATTCGGCCGAGAAGGACCAGAAGTCGCGCGTCGGCGCACCGACGACGAAGATGATGCACGACGACGGCCTCTCGACGAACATCGGCTGGCAGAACAAGGATGCCTACGGCAACCAGCTGAGCTCGAACCAGCGCGAGAAGATGCAGCGGCTCCGCACCTGGAACGAGCGGTTCCGCACCCGTGACAGCAAAGAGCGCAACCTCAAGCAGGCGCTCGGCGAGATCGACCGGATGGCCAGCGCACTCGGCCTCCCGGAGGACGTCCGCGAGACGGCCAGCGTCATCTACCGTCGCGCACTCGACGAGGACCTCCTGCCAGGGCGTTCGATCGAAGGCGTCGCCACGGCCGCGCTATACGCCGCAGCACGCCAGACCGGCACGCCACGCAGCATCGACGAGGTCGCCGTCGTCAGCCGGATCGACGAGATGGAGTTCAAACGCACCTACCGCTACATCGTGCGCGAACTCAACCTCGAGATCCAGCCTGCCGACCCCGAGCAGTACGTCGGCCGGTTCGCCAGCGAACTCGGCATCTCGGACGAAGCCGAGCACCGCGCTCGCGAACTGCTACAGAACGCCAAAGAGCAGAGCATCCACAGCGGCAAGAGTCCCGTCGGCCTCGCGGCCGCCGCCGTCTACGCGGCACCGCTGCTCTGCAACGAATCGGTCACCCAGTCGGAGGTTAGCGAGGTCACCGACATCTCGGAAGTGACGATCCGCAACCGCTACAAGGAGCTACTCGAAGCCGACGGTCAGGAGCAGTTCGCCTGAGAACGGGTAGTCTCCGTGGAGCGGTTTTTGCGGTCGGACGCGGTTCTTTTCGTACCGGACTCGAAGGTAGTAGCTACTGCTGTTCTCTGTCTCTACTGACTAGCTGCTCCGGCGTCAGTACGTCCGCGTAGAACCACCAGCAGACGACAAGCACTGCCGGAATGAAGAGCGGAACCACGGTCGCCCTCGGATTGTTGAAGCCGACCGTGTATCTGAGTATCGAGAGCGCGGCGAGCACCAGTAGTCCCGCCGTGACGCGCCGATCCTCGGTCGCCATTACTGCCCCGCTCGACGCGCTGGTGAGCGCACAGAGGTACAGCACTGTCGCGACCGGCCACGCCTGCAGGTGCCGTGGGAGGGAGCGCAGGCCGAGCGTGTACTCGAACAGGTACTTCCACATGGTAACGACGTTCCAGTTGTAGCTGTTGATCCAGCCCCACGAGAACACCATATCGAACTGGCCCGGAAAGCGCACGACTACCCACGGTGCAACGCCGAGCAGTAGAACAGCGACGAGACGCCTGACCGGAGGTCGGAGATCCATCCGACGCTCACTTCCGCGTGATAAGTCGGAGGACGTCCTCGTCGGCGAGTTCGTGGTCGAGGCCGACCTGCTGGCCGTCGTGTTTCGCGCTCTCGCCGGAGACGCGGGCGAAGCGGAACCGTTTCTGGAGCTCACCACCGAGCTTTTTTGTCGCGTCCTCGACCGTGCTTCCCTGATCGACCATGAGCGGTTCCTCGTAGTCGATGCCGCGACCGGGTTTGTCCATGTAGATCCGTATCAGGCCCAGTTCCTCCCAGATCCGTTCTTTGAACGAGTCGAGTCCCTTGTCTTTTTCGGCGCTAATGAAGATGACTTCCTCGGGATCGAGGTCGTGATCACGGAGGTCGTTTTTGACCGTGTCGATATAGCTCGGATCGATCAGATCGGTCTTGTTGACCGTCACGATAGACGGCAGATAGACGCGGTTGTCTTGGATTCCGTCGATCAATCGGTCGATGTCGACTTTCTCGTTGAGCGTGATGTCGGCGTTGATGAACTCGTGGCTTCGCAGTACCTCCTTGATCGTCTGCTCGTCCAGATCCTGTTCGACGCTGGAGGTGACTCTCAGCCCCCTTTTCCTTTCCGTCGGATCGAGATGCGGGGAGGCTCTTCATCGACCCGAATCTTGTTGTGGTAGAGCTCCTCGCAGAGACGGTCGTACTGCTCTATCTCGAACGCAGAAAGCATGAACACGATGAGGTCGGCGGCGCGCACGACCGAAAGCACCTCCTGGCCACCACCGCGACCGCTGGCCGCGCCCTCGATCAGCCCCGGCACGTCGAGCAGTTGGATGTTCGCACCGTTGAGCTCCAGCATGCCCGGGTTGACGTCGAGCGTCGTGAACTCGTAGGAGCCGACTTCGCTGTCGGCGTTGGTCAGCGCGTTCACGAGCGTGGACTTGCCGACGCTCGGGAAGCCCACGAGGGCGACCGTCGCGTCGCCGTGTTTTTCGACGTGATAGCCACCGCCCCCACCCGAGGACTGCTGACGGACCTCCAGTTTCTCCTTCTTTTCCGCGAGCTTGGATTTGAGCCGACCGATATGCTGTTCGGTCGACTTGTTGTAGGGCGTACTCGTAATCTCCTCGCGGAGTTCTTCGATTTCCTCTTCAAGCCCCATTACACTGGGCTTGGAGACTGCTTGCCGAAAACCCTTCCCTTCGTGTCGCGTGAGTGGGGTACGACAGTCGGTATCAATGCACTCCCGAAAGCGCATCCTACTCCGAGTTTCGGTGCAAAGCCGGAACATAACTAATCGTATCGGACGCCCAGACGATACCGATGTGGCCATGGGAACACGCTGCCGTCGCATATCTGGTCTATTCGCTGTTCAGTCACGCGTACTATCGTGAGTCGCCGGGCGCGCTCGCCGCTCTCACCGTCGTCTTCGCGTCGGTGCTGCCGGATCTGATCGATAAGCCGCTTGCCTACCAGTACGGCATGTTCGACACCGGCTATGCACTCGGACACTCGGTCTTCGTCGGCATCCCGTTCGCCATCCTCGTGGGCATCGTGGCGCACCGGATCGGTCGACCACGGGTCGGACTGGCGTTCGGCGTCGGCTATCTCCTCCATCCGCTGGGCGATTCCGTCCCTCACTACCTGCGCGGAACCGAACGGTTCGAGGTGCTGTTCTGGCCGTTTGCGGAGCCTGCCGGAACGGGGGCACCGACGGGTTGGTCGATCTCACGCTGACGTACTTCGTCGAGTACTGGGCCACGTTGACGGCGAGTGACCCACCGACGTACCTGCTGGTCCAGAGCGGGGTACTTGCGTTCACAGCAATCCTCTGGCTCTACGACGGCGCGCCGGTGCTCAGAGAGAGTCTTATCGCGACCTACGGGGCAGTCGACACCGCCGTCGGATCACCACCGCGCTAACCGGATCGTCACCGAAGTTCGTCGAGGAGTTCTATCGTGCCGGCGGCGTGGACGCCGTCAGTTACGTGATCCGCGGCCTCGCGCGCGGCGGCGTCGGCGTTCGCGACGGCGTAGCTCTCGCCCGCGACGCCGAACGTCGAGACGTCGTTTTCCGAATCGCCGATCGCGACGAAGTCAGACGGCTGTCGATCGAGCAGTGTGGCGATGCTCTCGAGGCCGTCGCCCTTGCTGATCGAGGCGTCCTTGACGTGGAACGCATAGCCCGTATCGACGACTTCCAGCCCCGTCTCGGCGGCGACCTCGCGCAGGACCTCTTCGGGAACTGTTAGCCGCGCGGCGATCTCGGTCTCGCGCCAGCGGTTCACCAGGTCCGGGCCGTCCCAGCCAAGGTCGTGGCCGTGCTCGCGGAACGCCTCGGCCACCGCGTCGGCTGCTTCCCGGTCACCGTTTACGGCCAACGCCTCGTCCGCGTAGACGATCCCGCCGTTCTCCGCGATTACACGCTCTTCGATGCCGAGAAACTGGCAGAGTGCAACCGGAAACGGGAACGCCTTGCCGGTCGCGACGACGACCGGTTCGGGCCAGGCCCGCAATGGCTCGAACACGCGGGGATCAATCCCCGGTTCGCCGTCTGCTCGGGTTAGCGTCCCGTCAATATCCAGTACGAGGGGTGCGGTCATAGGGGTACTACGGACCGACCCGTTCTAATGCGTTTTGAGATACCCGCGACGTAGGACGAGAGGTCCACTCACGACTGTCGGAGTTCCTTTGTACGTCTCGCCTCTGGTACGAGTATGCAACTCGCCGAACACAGTTGGCCGGAGATCGAAGCCTACTGCAGAGAGGACTCTCTGGCTGTCGTCCCGCTCGGCTCGACCGAACAGCACGGCCCGCATCTCCCCGAGGGCACCGACCACATGATCGCGGAGGCGCTGGCACGCAAGGCGACGGAGCGTACCGGGTATCTCTGCACCCCGCCGATCACCGTCGGCGTCTCCTCGCATCATCGCCAGTTCCACGGAACGATGTCGGTCGATCCGCCCGCGTTCCGGGACTACGTCGAGAGCCTCTCCCGGAGCCTCACCGAGCACGGAATCGACCGAATCGTCTACGTCAACGCTCACGGCGGCAACATCAACCACCTCCGCGAGGTCGGCCGCAGACTCCGCGAAGACGATACCGCCTACGCCATCGAGTGGATGTGGAACGAGAGCATCCCCGACCTGGTCGACGACCTCTTCGAGCACAACGGGCCACACGGCGGGCCCAAGGAAACAGCGATGATCCAGCACATCGCCCCCGACCTCGTCCGGGAGGAGCGCATCGACGACGCGGCGCAGGGCGGTGCTACCAGAATGGACGAACAGGAGTTACGACACCACGGCGCACGCACCTTCTACGACGCCATCGACAACACCGAAAACGGCGTCCTCGGCGATCAGCGCGACGCGACTGCGGAGAAAGGTGAAGTGATGTTCGATGCCGCAGTCGAGCAGTTGGTGGCATTGCTCGATTGGCTCGACGACAAGCCCTACGAGGCGCTCGCGGCGAAACCACACGTCAGGTCTGCGGGGCCGCGCCGACGGTGATCAGTCTGTCAGTCCGTAGCCCTCCCGGAACAGCACGATATCGACCAGCAGGACGGCTATCGTCAGTCCGCCGAGGACGGCAATCGAGATCCGTGGCTCGACGTCCGAGTAGCCGAGGAAGCCGAAACGGACGCCGTCGACCATGTAGACCATTGGATTCAGCAGCGAGACCGTCTGCCAGAGCGGCGAGAGCGTCTCTAGCGAGTAAAACACCGCGCCGAAAAACACCAGCGGGCGGACGATAAACTGGTTCATTACGGTCAGGTGGTCGAAATCCTCCGAAAGGAGGCCCCCGATGACGCCGAAGGCAGCGAACAGCACGGAGATGATGAGCATAAACGCAAGCAGATAGATCGGCTGCTCGACGCCGATTGTGGCGAAGTCACTGCTGATGACCGTGAAGAGGACGCCGATGACGGCGATGAGGGCACCGACGAGCAGCCCTCGCAACGCGCTCGCCGCGACGTATGCGCCGACCATCTGTGAGTACGAGAGCGGCGAGGTAAGCGTCTCGTGAATGTACTCGTTCCACCGCCCGTGGAAGATAGAAAAGGAAGCGTTCTCGAAGGCGTTCGATATCGTCCCGAGCACGACGAGGCCCGGAATGATGAACACGATGTAATCGAAGCCCTGAATCTGATCGATCCGCCCGCCGAGGATGATCCCGAACACAGAGAAGTAGAGGATGTTGGTGATCAGCGGCGGCATAAACGTGTTCGTCGGACGCCGGACGTAGCGCTGGATTTCGCGTTTGAGGAGCGTTCGGACGCCCGTCGGAAGCCCCATCGTGATCCCCATCATGCTTCGATCCCCTCGCGGTCGGAGCGCTCCTCGTTCGTCATCTCGACGAACACTTCTTCGAGCGAGGTTCGCGAGATTTCGATGTCGGTAATCTCGTGGCCCAGCTCTTCGAGCACGTTCAGGACGCCCGGGGCCCGCGCGCCGCCGTCGTCCGCGCGGATCGCTAGCCGGCCATCCTCGACGCTGACCGTCTCCACGCCGTCGAGAGCGGTGAGTCGGTCCTGGCCGTCAATGCCGATACCGTCCGTTGCCGTCCGAGCGCCAGTCGTCTCACTGGCCGCACCGGCGACAGCCGTAGTCGCGGCCTGTGGTGTGCTGACGTCCGCCCGAACCGTGACGTAGATGGTGTCCGTACCGCGGTCCATCAGGTCGCCCGGCGTCGCGACGTCGAGGACGGATCCCTCGTTGACGATGGCGACGCGGTCACAGAGCCGTTCGGCCTCCTCGATGTAGTGGGTCGTGAGCAGGACGGTCGTCCCCTCGTCGTTCAGTTGCTGGATGACCTCCCAGATGTCGTGACGTAACTGGACGTCGACGCCCGCAGTCGGTTCGTCGAGGATCAGGAGGTCGGGATCGGTGACCAGCGCACGCGCCAGCAGGAACCGACGTTTCATTCCGCCCGAAAGCCAGTCGAACCGCTCGTCGCCCTTGTGGGCGATTCCCACCCGTTCGAGCGCATACTCGGCGCGACGCTCCGCTTCGTCCTCCGGGATCCCGTGATAGCCGGCTTTGTGCATCAACACCTCCCGGATCGGGAAGAACCGATCGACGTTGAACTCCTGGGGTGCAAGCCCGATTGCGTTCCGAGCGTCCTGATACTCCTCGACGACGTCGTGGCCGAAGACGTGTGCATCACCACCCGATTTGCGTGCGAGGCCGACGAGGATGTTGATAAACGTCGTCTTGCCCGCCCCGTTTGGGCCGAGAAGGCCAAAGAACTCGCCCTCCTCGACACGGAGCGAGAGTTCGTCTAACGCTCGCAGATCGCCGTACTCTTTGAGAAGATCCTGCGTCTGGATCGCTGCTGTCATTGGCTAATGAAAGGCCGAGGAGCCGGTTAAGTCGTACGTTCCCCGCCGCGTGAGAGGTGTGAGGTCGACGTTCCCAATCGCGGAGACGATACGCTCGATTCCCAGGACCGAGACTCCCAGAATCCATCCGAGTAAAGAAGGGATTTATCCGATAAGAAAGCAATGGACGAGTCGTCAACCATATCTATCCATGATATTTTCACTCCACTTCGGCGGGTTCGCTGCCGCGGCGATCCTTTGTTTTCTCGCCCTGCTACGGGCCCGCAAAGTGACCGATAGGGATACCCGAATCGGCCTCATGGGGCTGCTCACGACCTCCGGTTGTTGGTCGCTGTCCTACGTCGGCTATTTCGTGTTACCCACGGACGAACTTACCAACATCATCTACGTTCTTGGTCTAACTGTCGGCTTCGCAACCGTCGGCTGGTGGCTGTACTTCTGCTCGGCGTACACCGGTCGGACCTATCATCAAAACCGACAACTGCGTCAACTCGCAGTTGGCGTCTATCTGCTGTCGTTGGTGTGAAAGTCACGAACCCGATTCACGGCCAGTATTTCACCATGGAGGCCGCGACGGAGCCGTTCGTTCATCTGAATGTCGTCCATCAGCCGTTCCACTGGGTGACGACCGCCGTCTCCTACATGCTCGCCGCAATCGGCCTGTTTATGCTACTGGAGATGTTCGCGGAGTCGGAGTACGACACGAGGCCGCTTACTGGGCTGGCCGCCCTCACCGGGCTTCCGGTCGTGTTCGACCTCGTCGGCTATCAGAGCGATCTGCTGCTCGGGATGATCTACTCGCCGCTCGGCGTCGCCGTCTTCGCTATCGGCGTCCTGTTCGTTCATCAGGACCGGTTCATGGCGATCCAGTTGACCGACGACGTCGACGAAGCGACAGTCTTCCTGGACGACGACGACCGAATTCGAGATTTTAACTACCGTGCAGCCGCACTGTTGCCAGAGCTGAACGACGCCATCGGCGAGTCTATACAGACGGTCCTCCCGGAGATCAGCGAGGGCGATACGATGGAACAGAAGACGCTCGAACGCGAGACGGATGGATCGATGAATTACTATCTCGCGTCGACGACGTCCTTGAAATCGGGGCGACGCGGATCGGCAAGCTACTGATGTTCACGGACATCACCGAGACCGAGAAGCGACGCCGAGAGCTAAAACGACAGAACAACCAACTGCACGATTTCGCCGAGGCGCTCACCCACGAACTACGGAACAAGCTAACGATCATCGAAGGCCACGTCTCGCTGGCCGGCGACGCGATCACCGACAATCAGATCGGAACCGCAAACGAGTCGCTCAGAGCCGCGTCCGGCTCTGCGAACACGATGACCGGGATCGTCAACGACCTCTCGATCCTGGCGAAACACGGGCAGACGGTTCGGGAGACCAGCCAGGTCGATGTCGGCGACGCGGCAAAGACGGCCAGAGACGAGGTCGAAGCGGATGGGCTCTTGCTCACTATCGAAGGTGATCTTCAGGTGGAGGCCGACGAAGCGAGACTTCGGGCGCTGTGCCGGAGCGCGTACGAGTTCTTCGACCGGAACGGTGCTGACAGCGTCGTCGTCTCGCTGGCGAACGGCGAGATAGCGATGAGCGGTAACGGGGAACCGCCGGCAGTCGCCCAGCTCGACGAGTACTTCGAGTACGGCTCGGCGGTCCCTACCGCGGAAGCAGGAGTCGCACTGCCGAACGTCCGGGCGCTCGCCCGTGTCCATGGCTGGTCGACGTGGATCGACGATGAGTACGCGGAGGGCATCCGGGTCGTGGTCGGCGTTGACGGCTACGCCGAGCGATAGCTCACGGCGATGCCCTCACCCACCGGCATCACCGCAGTCGTGAACTCCGCGGCGTCCTGTGTGGCCCGGAGATACTCCGCGATACCGCGCGTCGCCTCACTGAGGTCGGTGACGTCCTCGCCTTCCTGGATCGCCAGTAGCTTTTCGAACTCTATCGTTCCGGCAGTCATCGCGTTGTCGGCGACGATGACGCCACCGGGTGCGACTTTCTCTCGTATCGCCTCGAACGCCGCGGGATACTGGTCCTTCCGGACGTCGACCAGCACCACGTCGAAGGGGCCGTCGTACCCCTCGATGATCTCGATAGCGTCGCCGTGTTCGTAGGTTGCAAGCGGGTCGAAGCCGCCGCGTTTCATATACTCCCGCGCCATGTCGAGTTCGTCGGCGTCGAACTCGGTCAGAACGATCTCAGCGTCCTCGTCGAGTGCGCGGGCGAACCAGTACGCCGAGTAGCCGTAGCCCGATCCGAACTCGAACACCCGCTCGGCGTCGACCATCCGCGCCAGCAGTTGAAGCCAGCCGCCGACCTCCGGGCCGACGTGTGGAAAGCCGTGTTCGCGGGCGTACTCGTGCATCTCCACCAGCACGTCGTCCGGCTGTGGCCCCGCGGCGCTGACGAACCGTGCTGTCTCGTCCGGGAGGATCTGGGTCATGGCTGCTAGCTCGTACGGGGATCGCAAAGAACTGTGGGTTAGCCGCTGAATCCGTCGATGATCCACTCGGATTCGACACCCTCGCTCTCCAGACCTTCCGGCCCGCTGACGAGGACGAACGCGCTCTCGACATCGCCGTTCTGGATCTGCCTGGTCGATTCCGGTGGGATATGGATGGCGTCGCCTTCAGCCATCTCGACTCGTTCGTCGTCGACGATCACCTCGGCCTCGCCCTCGATCAGCACGTACACTTCCTCGTGATCGTTGTCGGTATGTTCGTGCGGGACGGACTTCCACCCCGGCGGACAGCGCGCGACAGTCACGCCGACCTGTTCGGTATCGAGGGGTTCGCGGAGCAGATGCATCGCCTCCCCGACCGGGTCGACCTCCTCGTAGTTCACCTTCGTGTACATCGGTATCACAGTATCGACGGGCCAGGGGTTTAACGATACCTCCGCCCGCGACGACGGATCAACACCCCTTTTACCTCCCTCCGAATTATGACCGACGACAACAAAATGGCGGAGGAACCTTCTGCTGGGGAAGACGGGATCGACCCCAGCGATGCGATCGAATACGGTATTGATGAGAAACCGCCGGCCGGCGAATCGGCCGTGCTCGGCGTGCAACACTATCTGACGATGGTCGGTGCGAACATCGCGGTGCCGCTGATTCTGGCCAGCGCGATGGGGATGCCGGACGACATCACCGCACAGTTCGTCGGGACGTTCTTCGTCGTCTCCGGGATCGCCACGCTCGCCCAGACGACTTTCGGGAACCGCTACCCGATCGTTCAGGGTGCGCCCTTCTCGATGCTCGCGCCGGCACTGGCAATCGTGCTGGTCGTCACGTCCGATCCAGCCAATAACTGGCAGGACGCTCTGGTCCAGTTACAGGGTGCGATTATCGTCGCCGCGACGGTACAGGTCGCAATGGGCTACTTCGGCCTGGTCGGCAAACTCCGACGGTTCCTCTCGCCGGTCGTCATCGCACCGACAATCGCGCTGATCGGCCTTTCGCTGTTCGGCGCACCTCAGATCACGACGACAGACCAGAGCTGGTGGCTACTCGGCCTGACGCTCGGTCTGATCGTCCTGTTCTCGCAGTATCTGGACGTCAAACGGCGTGCGTTCCGACTCTATCCGGTCATCTTGGCGCTCGGCATTTCGTGGCTCGTCGCCGCGGGACTCTCGGTTACGGGGACGCTGGGGTCGGGTCATCCGGGATACGTCCCGCTCGGGCAAGTCACTGATACGACCATGATACTGCCGATCTACCCCTTCCAGTGGGGGATGCCGGAGATCACGGGCGCGTTCATTATCGGAATGTTTGCAGGCGTGCTTGCGTCGATGGTCGAGAGCCTCGGCGACTACTACGCCGTCGCGAACATCACCGGTTCGGCGGCCCCGAGCGCGAAACGGATCAACCACGGCATCGGGATGGAGGGACTGATGAACGTCTTCTCGGGGATCATGGGAACGAGCGGGTCGACGTCGTACTCCGAGAACATTGGCGCGATTGGACTGACTGGCGTCGCCTCCCGGTACGTCGTGCAGGTTGGAGCACTGATCATGCTCTTCGTCGGCTTCATCGGCTACTTCGGGCAACTGATAGCGACCATTCCCGATCCGATCATCGGTGGTCTCTTTATCGCCATGTTCGCTCAGATCGTTGCCGTCGGTATCTCGAACCTGAAACACGTCGATCTGGACTCCTCGCGAAACGTCTTCGTGATCGGCTTCGCGCTGTTCGTCGGACTGTCGATCCCCGAGTACATGGCCAACGTCGGCGGTGCAGCGGAGTTCCGTGCGGTGATGGACGGCGTCGCCGTACTCGGCCCGGTGCTCAGCGAGCGAGTGATCGCCGACACGGTATTCGTGATCGGTTCGACGGGGATGGCGGTCGGCGGTCTGGCCGCGCTCGTGCTCGACAACACTATTCCGGGCACCCGAGAAGAGCGGGGACTCGCCGAGTGGCAGCGGCTCACCGAAGAGGACGCGGAGTTCGAAACCTTCTGGCAGCGGTGGACCGGGTCGGATCAGTAGTCAGGGTTTGTGGGTGAAAAGCACCGGCGTGCCGTCGTGCACCGTCGCACAGAGGTCGAGCGGCATCGTCTGGTTGAGGCTGGTGAACTCGCCTTTGCACACGACCATGTCGTCGAACGGCTCGTCGCAGGCGGGACAGGCCAGCGCGACTGTGTTCTGGTACAGCTTGATCGAGTCGTTTTCCTCCCGCAACGTCGTCGACGAGACGAATTTGTCGAACTGGTCCATACTGGCCCGTTTCGTGCGCTACTGGTAAAAGTATGGTCACGGAGACCGACCGACTGGTCGGATCTGCGCTCGACCGCGGGGCGAGCACTGCACTCTCCACGAGGCGTAGCATCGGTAGGGCAGAAATCGAGCGTTACCCGGATCTGAAAGAGTTAAACAGGTCACTAACCGATGTAGATGCATGGATCCAAACGACGTGCGCGTCGGAATCGTGGGGCAGGAACATCGCCCATCACCACGCGAACATGCTCGTCGAGACGGGCGCGACTATCGTCGGGGGTGTCGACATCAGCGCGGACGCCAGGGAAACGTTCACTGACGAGTTCGGCGTGCCGACATACGAAGAGGCGTCCGAGTTGTTCGAGCAAGTCGACGCTGTCATCGTTACGACGCCGAACAGGTTCCACGAGCAGTACGCCGTCGAAGCACTCGACGCGGGACTCGACGTCCTCTTGGAGAAGCCGCTTGCTCACTCGCTCGAAAGCGCCGAGCGGATCGCTACAGCGGCCAGCAACGCCGAAGGGTTCTGTATGGTCGGGTTCCACACCCGGTTCCACCACCAGGCGCAGATCATAAAGGAGGAACAGGAATCAGGGACGTTCGGCGATGTCACCCACATCGAAGCGAACTATATCCGACGACGTGGAATCCCCGGCCGCGGATCGTGGTTCACCGACAAGGCAGTCTCCGGTGGGGGATCGCTCATCGATATCGGCGTTCACGCGCTCGACCTCGCCCTGTACTGTCTCGATTACCCTGAGGTCGTCGAGGTCAGCGGTGAAACGCGGAGCGAATTCGGCACCGACGACGAGTACTCCTACGTGACAATGTGGGGCGAGGATCAGGGCCCCGAACAGTTCGATGTTGACGATTCGGCGACTGCGCTGATCCGGTGTGCGGACGGGAAGACGATATCGCTCGAAGTCGCATGGGCGACGAACCGCCCGCCGAATCAGGAGTTCTTCGTCCGCGGGACGGAGGGCGGTGCGCGGTTCGACAAGTCGAGCGGCGATCTGACGCTGTACGACGCCGATCAGCAGGGCGCACACAACCTGAAGACGACGGATGTCGACACACAGGAGCACAATCCTCACAGCGAGGAACAGGTGGCGTTCCTGGAAGCCGTCGCCGCCGGCGAACCGTCGGGAATGAACACGGTTGAGGAGGCGCTGACGGTCCAGCGCGTCATCGACGCTATCTACCGCTCGAGCGCGTCGGGACGTGCGGTCGAAATCGACGACGAACTGAAGCCGACCTGCCGGCTAACTGAGCACTGAGGGTCTCCGAAGCTTTTTCTTGTCAACCATAGACGTACTACGCATGGATATCGGCGTACATAGCCCACCGCTGTACGACAGATCCTTCGCGGAAGCGCTCGCATACCTCGACGATATCGGCGTCGACGCGGTCGAACCCGGCGTCGGCGGCTATCCCGGCGACGAGCATCTCGACCGCCGGGCCTATCTCGACGACGAGGACGCACAGGCGGATCTCACCGCACTCCTCGACGAACACGATATGCGTATCAGCGCGCTGGCAACGCATAACAATCCGATTCACCCGGACGAGGAGCGCGCCGCCGAGGCCGACACCGAACTCCGCGAGGCGATCGAACTCGCGGGGCAACTGGACGTGAACACAGTGACGTGTTTCTCGGCCTCCCGGCAGGCAGTCCCAACGACGAGACGCCGAACTGGATCACTGCGCCATGGCCCAGCGAGCACGCCGAGGCGCACGAGTACCAGTGGGAGGAGGTCGGAATCCCCTACTGGAGCGGTATCGCAGAGCACGCCGAGAGCCACGGTGTCGACGTCGCCATCGAGATGCACCCGAATATGCTTGTCTACGAACCGCACGGACTGCTCCGCCTGCGCGAGGCGACCAACGAACGGATCGGTGCGAACTTCGATCCCTCGCATCTCTACTGGCAAGGGATCGAGATCACCGATGCAATCCGCCTGCTCGGTGACGAGGATGCGATCCACCACTTCCACGCCAAGGACACGCGCGTTTACGAGGAGCAGGCGCGCGAGAAGGGCGTTCTCGACACGACACCGTACACGGACGAGGCGAACCGCTCGTGGCTCTTCCGATCGATCGGCTACGGCCACGACGAACTCCACTGGAAAGATGTCGTCTCCACGCTCCGGATGGTCGGCTACGACGGCGCCCTCTCGATCGAACACGAGGACTCACTGACCTCCTCTCTCGAGGGACTGGAGAAAGCCGTCGAGATGCTGGATCGGGCCGTTTTCGATTCGCATCCTGACGAGGCGTTCTGGGCGTGACTGCCCAGTAGCATCGTATTTCGCTACTACTGTTGCAGGTAGGTTATAGTTAGCTACTGGTTAATTATAGATACAATATCTTGGTCACAGATGCCATCCATATATGTTCCAAAGCTCTGATATAACGCCGTGCTTATCAGGTGGGAATCGAGAGACTCTGTCGTAATGGCGGTAGATAGACCGGACATGGACGGCGGGGCAGGAGACAGAAAAACTATAGATAGCCGGATACGTCGGCTCGAAGCAATGCTCAAACGTCCGTCGACGCAGCAGCATATCGGGCGTTCGGCCGGACTCTTCCTCGTGGCTGGTATCGGGTTCGGACTGAGTGGGTTTCTCGTCGGTGCACTCTCGGGCGTCAGCGGCATCAACTCGTTTGCGGCACAGACGGCGCTCGGGTTCGCGGTGTTGTTGTTACCGCTCGTCGCAGTCGGAACGGGTGTACTGACGGGTCTCACTTTCCACGCGGAACGTGAGGCGGTACTGCTTGCTGCCGGTCTGGGGGCGGCGTTCGGGTCGACTGTCACGAGTATGGTTATCTACCTGCTAGCAGTCCTCGTCGATATCGGCGGCATCGGCGCGACGTTCTCGTTCGGAGCGCTCGCTGGCATCGGCATCGGGACGGCGGTAACAGCGACACTTGCGGCGCTGCTGACGACTCTCGTCCAGTGATCTCACTCGCCTCTGGCGTCTCTCAGAAAACGACGAACGGAACAACCCTCAGATTTCCGAATTGTTGATACGGTTTGACATGGTATTGCTTACACACCAATAGAGGGCCTTTATACCACTATTCTTCATTGGTCCATGCTAACTGTTCTCGATAACTATCTATATTCTGAAAGATATATATGCCTCCAGCACTATGTATTCAATATGTCAATACCTCCGCAGCCAATACGTGGACCGTCGACTCGACCGACCGAACCACCGACGTTTCGAGGGATGGCCGCTTTCGCCGTCCTCGTCGCCGCAATCGCCGTGTTCGTGAGCTATCCGCTCATCAGTATGGCCGTACTCGTGGGGGCCCTCGTCACCGCTCTGAGCGTTCGTAGTTACCTCGCGCACCGGTCCGACAGCGACCGAACCCGGAAGCTCCGCGTGCCGGGCGTCGGAGCCATCGAGTACCGAATCACCGCGCGCAAGCCCCGATAGACTGCGCCGCAGTATTCTTTTGACGAAGCGCTTGCCTCTCCACCATAACCACTAATTACCGAACGCGACGAACGTGAACCCATGACCCTACAGGTCGGCGTACTCGGTTATCGGTTCATGGGACAGGCCCACGCGAACGCCCTCGCTCGACTGCCGATGTTCTTCGAGGACGCGCCCGAAGTCGAACGAGACGTATTGGTCGGTCGCGACGAGGCGGCGCTGTCCGATGCCGCCGATCAGTTGGGGTTCGCCCGAACGTCGACCGACTGGGAAGCAGTCGTCGACGAGGTCGACGTCTTCTACAATCTCGGGCCGAATCACGTCCACGCAGAACCGTCGATAGCAGCGCTGGAGGCGGGCACACCCGTGTTCTGTGAGAAGCCGCTGGCGCCAACGCTCGACGCCGCCGAGGAGATGGCCGCGGCGGCACGTGCGGCGGACGTCCCTGCCGGGAGCGCGTTCAACTACCGTTTCGTCCCCGCACTCCGCTACGCAAAGGGCCTGATCGACGACGGCGAACTCGGCGAGATCCACCACGTCCGCGGCCGGTATCTACAGGACTGGCTCGTCGACCCCGACGCGCCGTGGTCGTGGCGAAACGACGAGGAGATGGCCGGCAGTGGTGCCCTGGGCGACCTCGGGAGCCACACGATCGATCTCGCGCACTTTCTCGTCGGCGAGCAGGCCGGAGAGATCGAACGAGTCTCGGGCCAACTGCAGACGTTTGTCGACGAGCGTCCGGTCGAAGACGGCGAGACTCCGGACGACGAAGCCGTCGAAACGCGGCCGGTTACCGTCGACGACGCGTACTCCGCCCAGGCCCAGTTCGAGAACGGCGCGATGGCCACCTTCGAGGCCTCGCGCTTCGCGAACGGGCACAAGAACGATCACACCATCGAGATTCAGGGCTCGAACGGAAGCCTGAAGTTCTCGCTCGAACGCCTCAACGAACTCGAAGTGCTGCGGGAGGATTCGCGGGGCTACGAGACGATTCTCGTCACCGACGAGTCGGATCCCTACATCGAGCACTGGTGGCCGCCGGGCCACGTCATCGGCTGGGAGCACACGTTCGTCCACGAGAACTACGAGTTCCTCTCGGCCGTGGCTGAGGGGGCGAGTTCCACCCCAACTTCGAGGACGGCCTCGCCGCCCAGCGGGTGCTGGATGCGGTCGAGCGCAGTGACGAACGCGGCGCCTGGGTCACCGTGGAGAACTGGTAGCCTCTCGACGGCGTCGATCAGAGGTTTTAGTGAGTGTGTCGGCTTCGAGGACCGTGAGATCGGTCTATAGCTCTTTGTGCCCCTCGTCAGTCACCACACTGTCGACCAGAGAGAGCGGGGTGGCGTCGTAACCGGGATTCTCGACCGTGAATCCTTCCGCGGGTTCGCGCATCACTTCGCTTGCTGCCCGATACTCGTTCTCGAAGACGAAGCCGCCGGGGACGATTTTCGACTCCGCACCGACGACCGACAGGGGAGTTCCGACCGTTTCGGCGGTCGCAGCCAGCGGGAGGGTGCCGATGCGGTTGTAGAGTTTGTCGTCGACGATGCAGGTCATCCCGGTGAGTACACGGTCACACTCTGGGAGGTAGTGGCCGGCCGCTCCGTCGGTGACCAGATGCGTCTCGACGCCGTCGACAGACGCAGCCTGCGGGCAGTTCTGCGACCGAGGAACCGCGGGCGGGCCTCGGTAGTGTAGACGTCCAGTTCCCGACCGTCCTCGGCCGCCCTCTCGATGGCTTCGATAACCGTCGTGGAGTAGTCATGTGTGAGCACCGTCGCGCCGTCTTCGAGTACTGTGGCAGCGTTCCGGGCGGCACGGCCCTTCGCCTGTTCTATATCCTTGACGACGTCGGTAATCGTCGAGCGAGCCAGGGCTTTGGCGTCTTCGACGGTCGTTTTATCGGCCCTCTTTACCGTGTTGATGATTTCGAGCATCGCGTTCTGGAGGGTGGCGTGAGAGGGATTCGCACGTCGCAGTGCGCCAGCGTTCCGCTCGAGGTCGCGCTCGAACTCCTCGGTGGTCGCGACCTCCCGGTCGGTGATGGATTCGAGCGCTGTTGCGGCCTTGACCGCGACGGTAGACGAGCTATGAGTCTGCATATCTTCGATCTCTTCGACAGTCTCGTCGATCATATCTCATTCATCACCACTCCTCGTCAAAGTCCTTGCGGGGGAAGGGCTCTACGCTTATGAGTCGGGCCGGCGAAAAGTACAGTATGGCGCTCGTCGAACAAACGGAGACCATCGCCGGCCTCGTCCTGATACTTCTCGGAGGGGCCATGCTGATCGTCACCGCCGCGGGAGTAGACCTGCCGTTGCTCGTCCTCGCCGTCGCAACCCTGTTGATAGCTATCGGAACGCTACTGGCAGGGCTTGGGCCGGAACTGTTCGAGGGCGACGAGGTCGAGGCCTGATCAGGTCCGCGACGTCTCCGCTCTGATCTTCAGCATCCGGACGCCGACGTAGAAGATGCCGGCGACGATGAAGAGGAAGCCGCCGAGCAACAGCAGTCCGGCGTCGACGACCAGTCCCAGCACCAGCACGAGAACGGCGAGGCCGACGAGGACCTGAATTATTCTATCGAAGACGCCGAGGGCACTCATGACCTGCCAGTTGTTCGTACCGGAGTATAAAACTGTGTCTGCCATCTGGGCTGGCCGGCGTCACCACCGGACTGGCAGGGGAACCCTGATACTCGTCGACGCCGTATTCTCCGTGTGGCATCCGTAACGTACACCTGTCCCTACTGCGACGCCGTCGTCGAGATAGAGCGGGACGCCTACATGGCCGACAAGTCGGTGACCCGAGAACCGCTGTCGGACTACGAGTACGCGTCGACGACGGGCGAGTACGAGGACGCGGACGGCATCGAGTTCGTCTGTATCGGCCGGCCGGACGAGACGTCGAGCGACGAGGGCTGTGGTCGAACGTTCTACCTCAATTACGTCAAGTTCGAGGGCGGCCGGGAGCGCGACGACGGCCCGTCCCTGGAGGATTCGCCGAAGTTCGATTTCCGACCCTAAGTGAGCATCTGAGGCATAACACCTGGCTCTCCGGATATGTCGATGAGAGTACGGTACAACGATAAGAGCGACAGGTGAGATGAGACCGCAGGAAGAACGAAGACAGCGCCGCAGACGTCGGCAGAAACGCTACTCGTAGAGCGGGTGTTCGTCACAGAGGTCGTCGACGGTGGCCGAAACCTCCTCGACGGCCGCCTCGACTTCGTCCTCGGCGACGGCGTCGACAACGGTCGAGATGCAGTCTGCGACCGTCTCCATCGCGTCGGTATCGAAGCCACGGGTGGTCAGCGCCGGGGAGCCAGCGCGGATACCGCTCGGATTGAACGGGCTTCGGGTCTCGCCGGGGACCGTGTTGGCGTTGAGGACGATGCCGGCCGATTCGAGCGCGTCCTCGGCGTCGCCGCCGGTGACGTCGGGGTGGGACTCGCGGAGGTCCGCGAGTACGAGGTGGTTGTCAGTACCGCCCGACACCAGCGTGAAGCCGTGCTCCTGAAGCCGATTGCCGAGCGCTTTCGCGTTCTCGACGGTCTGTTCGGCGTACTCGTCGAACTCGTCGGAGAGGGCCTCACCGAAGCCGACGGCCTTGCCCGCGATGTTGTGCATCAGGGGACCGCCCTGACCGCCGGGGAACACGGCATTGTCGAGGTCGTCGGCGTACTCCTCGTCGCAGATGGCGATGCCACCGCGGCCCGAGCGAATGGTCTTGTGCGTCGAGCCAGTGACGAAGTCGGCGACACCGACCGGCGAGGGATGGACGCCCGACGCGACGAGGCCGGTGATGTGGGCCATGTCGGCGAGATGCAGGGCGTCGGCGGCGTCGGCGGCGTCCTGAATCTTCTCCCACTCGACAGTGCGCGGGTATGCGGAGTAGCCGGAGACGATGATGTCCGGATCGAACTCCTCGGCCTGCTCGCGGACGGCCTCGTAGTCGATGTAGCCCGACTCGATGTCGACCTCGTACTGCTCGACTTCGTAAAGCTGGCCGGTGAAGTTCGCGGGGTGGCCGTGGGAAAGGTGGCCGCCGTGGGTCAGATCCAGCGAGAGGATCTTGTCGCCGGGATCGAGCGTCGCCAGGTAGACCGCCTGGTTAGCCTGCGTGCCCGAGTGAGGCTGGACGTTGACGTGGTCGCCGCCCCATAGCTCGTGGGCGCGCTCGATAGCGAGTTCTTCGACCTCGTCGGCGTACTCACAGCCTGCGTAGTACCGAGCGCCAGGGTAGCCCTCGGCGTAGTTGTTCGTCAGTGCGCTGCTCTGGGCTTCGAGCACCGCCTCGCTGACGTGGTTCTCGCTCGCGATCATCTGCAGGGAGTTGCGCTGTCGTTCTACCTCGCCGATGAGGGCGTCGGCGACCACGGGATCGTTCTCCCGGACGGTATCGTAGTTCATACGTCTACGTCGGGGGACGACGGCGTATAATTGTACCTTTCTTCGACGCGCGCGCGGCCCGAAAACCGGGTGGTGACACAACATACCACGTCACCGATAGTAATAACTGATCCCAGCGTATTCCTACGACCGAATGATCGAGTGGGAGGTGATGGACTCGGGGGTCAGAGCCCTCGATGGGGGCAATGCCGAACTCGTCATCGACAGCCCCGATCTCGATCTGGTGCGCTCCCACGCCGAACTACAGCGGCCCACCGATGCGACGTTCACCTGCTCGACGGCCGAGCTATCGGTCCCTTCTGCGGTCGTCTACGTCACGCCCCTCTCCGGCGGCAAGACGTACGAACTCGGCGCGGATCAGGAGTCACTCAGCCTGCCAGAGGACGAGTATCTGATCGACGTCGACGGTGAGATCAAGACGTATCTGCGCGTCGAGAGTGCTCTCTCTATCGATCGGTCACCGAACTACGACGCGATTCGCATCGACTTTCCGGAGCGCACGGCGACGACTATCGGCCTGCGGAGTCGAGCCGAACTGCCGAGCCACGAGCTAACGGTGCCACCGACGCCGGGTGGACTGGCCACCGCGCTTTCACATCTCCACGCCTCTCACAAGACGTCCGGCTCCGACCGGAGCTATCCGACGCTTCGCGGGCATCCCCCACAGCTATCGACCGGCGACGCCGTCGACGTCCCGGATCAGGTCGTCGCGGCGACGCCCGACACCGGGATAGAAATCGTCTCGCCGCCCGACTTCGAGGCGCTGTTCGTGCTCGCCCCGCTCGCGTACTACCTGCAAGCGACCGTCGACGTCCGGGAGCGAGACCGGCCCGTGATCCGGACGCCGGAACTCGATATGGAGTGGGAGCTACCCGCCCAGCCAGGGCTGGAACGGGAGACCGAGCGGCTCCTCAGACAGGTGTTCTTTCTCGACTGTCTGGTCCGTAACGCGGGACCGTACGGCACCGAACTCTCCGAGGGGAGCCTCCTCGACACGCTCGGTCTCGACGTGGACGTCCTCTACGACGCGACACCGGCCGAGCGCCTCGCGACGTATCTCTCGGTGGCGAACGATGCGATCCAGCACCGGATCCCCGACTGGCATCTCTCGACGTACGTCGACCCGTCGGTCGAGCATCTCTCGACGATCCCGTTCTTGTTGGATCGAATGAGCCTCGTGTACACGCCACGCACCTCGGAACTGGAAGGGAGCGAACTCGTGGAGCGCTCGCTCGACGACTTCTACCGTGGCGGCCGCGCCGCAGGGGAGGTCGCGTCGGTCGACATTCTCAAGCCCGAGCTACGGGGTGGTCGAATCCACGGCTGGCTCGCAAAGGGCACGCCGCTGGACGTGTTCACCACGTCGCCAACGGCCTACGAGAACCGACTGCAGTTCCTGCGGGAGGATCGCGAGGGGATCGGAGTCGTCGTCGTGCTCAACGACAAGGAGATGGCTGACGAACACGAGGACGTCGCCGGCATCTACCGGGAGCGTGGCGAACGGCTTCCGATCGACGTCACCGTCGAGGAGGGGCTGACGACGGAACAGCTGGCGCGTACGTTCGAGTCGGAGTACGACTTCGTCCACTATATCGGCCACTGCGAGACGGACGGACTGCGCTGCCCGGACGGCTATATGGCGGCCTCGACGCTGGATCGCTGTCGCGTCGAGACGTTCTTTCTGAACGCCTGTGGCTCCTACTACGAAGGGAAAGAGCTGATCGAGCGCGGCGCCGTCGCAGGGGCAGTGACGTTCTCGCAGGTGCTCAACGATCATGCGGTGAAGGTCGGATCGACGTTCGCGAAGCTACTGGCCCACGGCTTCGGCATCGAGCGTGCGCTCCAGCACGCCCGTTGTCGGATCATGATGGGCAAGGACTACGCGGTGGTCGGGGACGGCACCCACGCGCTGACACAGAGCGAGAACCGGGTGCCCGCCACGGCGAGGCTCGAACCGATCGAGGATGGCCAGCGATTCTTGCTGACCTACGACCAGTTCTCGTCCCGGCATACGGGAAGCTTCTACCATCCGTATCTGGAGGACAACGAGTACTCGTACCTGTGTGGCAACGAATCGGAGTTCACGCTCGGCCGTGACGAACTCGTGTCCTATCTCACCCGGGCGGAACTGCCCGTCGTTTACGACGGCGATATCCACTGGTCGACGCGTCTCGCGACCCTGCTCGACGCGTAGATGGCTGAGACCAGCAGGTTGATACACACTCAGTCGTAATCCGAGGTATGAGCATCGACACTGACGTGACCGTTCCCGACGACGACGTCGAGACGCTCGGACGACAGCTTGGTGAAGCGATCCGCAATCTGCCGGAGTACGAGGCCTTCGAGTCCGCAAAGGCGGCAGTCGAAGCGGACGACGACCTGCAAGAGCAGATCAAGGAGTTCGAATCGCTTCGTCAGGAGTTCATGCTCGCCCGGCAGACGGGCGACGCCAGCGACGAGGACCTCCAAGAGCTACAGCAGGCCCAGAGTAAACTCCACTCACAGCCCACCATGTCCGAGTATCTCGAAGCCCAGCAACGACTCGACGCGCGACTAGAGGCGGTGAACGAAGCCATCTCCGCACCGCTCGACGTCGACTTCGGCGAGCAGGCTGGCGGTTGCTGTCAGGACTGATCGGCTGACCGGTTTTTCTGCTGTGAGTCGTCCCGCTTAGTGTACCGGTACTGCTCCACCGAGAGCGGAACACTTACCCTCCGGGTGAACGGTGAGTTCCGATATGGACATCGAAAGCGACTGGGGCGACTGGCTCCCGAACGCGGTTCGGAACGCGACTCCCGAAAGCATCGCAGTCTGGTATCTGGGCTGTAACGGGTTCGTCCTGAAAGCGAGCGACGGCACGACCCTCTTTATCGACCCGTACGTCGGACTCGGCGATCCGCCGAGAACGATCCGGATGATCCCGGTCCCGTTCGACCCGGCAGACGTCGAGCAGGCCGACGCCGTACTTGCGACGCACGAACACACTGATCACGTCCACGGCCCCTCGCAAGCGCCGATCCTCGAAGCGACGGGAGCGGACCTGTACGCGCCGGACGACAGCCTCGACGTCGCCCTCGACGAGGAGGACTGGCAGGCAGAGTACGACATCGACGACGAGCAGTTCGTCGAGGTGAACGAGGAGAGACCATCGAAGTCGGCGGGTTTACGATCCACATCGAAGACGCTTACGACGCGGACGCCACGCATCCGGTGTCGTACGTCATCGAACACGAGGGCGACACGGTCTTCCACGGCGGTGACACCAAACCCACCGACGAGTTTGCCCGAATCGGCGAGCAGTACGATATCGATCTGGGAATTCTGGCCTTCGGTACCGTCGGGAACATCCCCGACAAGGAGACACGCGAACCAGTCCGGACGCGCTGGTACAACGACGAGAATCAGGCAATCAAGGCCGCCAGCGATCTGCAGTTCGACCGATTCCTCCCTGCCACTGGGACATGTGGAAGGGGCTGACCGCCGATCCGAAGGTGCTCCACCACCACGCCCGGAGTTTCGAGTACCCGGATAGCCTGGAGGTCGTCGAGATCGGTGATCGCGTAGATCTCTGATCCGCTCCGATCGTAGTTGCGGGTTGGGTAACGTTAGACAAAATTGCCTGTGATCTGGTGCCCGTTTGTTTTATGGTTGTGGTGTGGATAGGAGTGGCTATGAGCGAAGAGGCATATCAGGACGACATCGAAGTCTCCGCGGACGGGATCACCGTCGAAAAGGCGTTCAAGACGGACGAGTTCGCGGTACCGACGGTCAAGTTCACACTCACGTCGGAGCGAGGCGACTCGGCGACGGTTCGACTCTCCGAGGCGATTCCCGACGATTTCTCCATGGATGGCATCGGCTTTCACCCGGAGTACGAGAGCGAGAACTGGACGGCGTTCGAGGATCACACTGTCGAGTTCGAGCAAACGATCGACGCGGGCGAAGAGCTAATCACCGTCTACGGGGTCCGGATCGACGGGCCGGAACAGGCAGGCGCGTTCATGACCGAACCGGAGATTGCAGATGTCACGCCCACCGGAGAGTCCGACGAGGCCGCGACGGAACACGAGGACGAAGTCGAGGACTCGATGATCGACGACATCGCCTCCGAAGAGAGCAGTCAGGCCGTCAAAGACATGATCTCGGGCGAGTCCGACACGGTCCCCGGTCTCGAAGACGAGAACGAGGCGGCCGAAGCAGTCGAGGCTGACGACTCGGAGGACGAGGCGGCCGAAGAGGACGATTCCGGCCTCGACCTGGGTCTCGACGACGTCGATCTGGAACCGGACCACTCGGACGACGAAGACGCCGACGAGGACGACGACGTCCCCGATATCGACCTCGGTATCGAGGAAGGTGTCCCGGAACCAGAAGAAGAGAGCGAAGAGGTCGATCTCGAAATCGAAGCCGATGCCGACCTCGACGAGGACGACGAGGATGTCGACGACGTGGACGAGGACCTCGAAGACGACACAGACGAACCGGTGGAGGAAACGACCGAGGAAACCGAAGACTTCGAGGACGAACTCGACGAGGACATCGAAGAAGAACTTGACGAGATCGAAGCGGTGGACGAGGGTCTCGAAGTCGAAGACGCCGAAGCCGAAGACGCCGGAGACGAAGACGCCGAGGACGACCTCGACGAGGATATCGAAGACGGTCTGGATGAAGTCGAGGAAGTGGACGAAGAGATCGAGGAGACAGACGAAGACCTCGAAGACGAGGATGCTGAAGACCTCGAAGAGGACTTCGACAAGGATGTCGAGGACACGGAAGAAGTGGACGAAGACGCGGACGAAGTCGACGAAACGGTCGAAGATATAGAGGACGACACAGAGACGGTCGAGGAGTCCGCCGACGAAGTGGTGGACGACGAGACCGACGCTATCGACGAACCGACAACCGACGACGAGACGCCGGCAACGGAGCCCGTTTCGGCCGCGGCGGACGCCGAGACGGACGACGAAGCGACAGAAGCAATCGAAGCCGGCGGCGTCGCAAGCGCGCTCGCGGCTGAGCTTCGCGCGGGCAACGTCGATGAGGAGGACAAAGCGGTCCTTCGTGAGGAACTCGACGTCGCGACAGAGGATACCGGCGTCGACAGTAGCGTCGTCGCCCGGATCGACCACCTCCAGTCTCGCGTCGAGGAAGTCGCCGCGTACACGGGTGCGCTGGAGACGTTCCTCGAAGAACACGGTCGCGGCGACGAACTGATCGAGGAGTTCGAGGACGAGCTCGCGTCGTTCCGTGCCGACCTCGACGGCGTCGACCAGGCGGTCACGTCCAACGCCGAGGTCATCGACGACCTCGACGAACGCCTCGAAGAACGGATGGCCGGCCTCGACGACGAAGTCGGGAAGATCCGCGAGACGGTCGCCGGAGCGGACGAACGGATCGACGGGGTCGCCGCGGATCTCGATGCAGTCAGCGACGATGTCGAGAGCGTCCACTCGGACTTCTCTGAGGTCGCAGAACGACTGGACGACGTCGAAGGTACCGCCGACGAGACGGCGGCCGATATCGACGAGCTCTCCGGGTCGCTCGAGGCGCTTGGCGACGACCTTGACGACGTGGCCGGCGATGTCGAAGAGATCCGAAACTGGCGCGAACAGCTCGGCGAGATGTTCAGCTAATCGGGAAAACACAACCTGTTTGACAGCCGGAGCCGTTTGTGGCCACAATGACGACCATCTCGGTTGCCGTGCCGCGAAAGGGACGGCCCCTCGAAGCCGTCCTGAATCGGGTGGCACGGCGCGTCGATGAGAGCGCTCAGACGCCCGACGACGCGACTACCGACATCGCAGCGCTCGCGGATTCTATCAGTTCGACGCTCAGATACGAGAAAGCAATCACCAAAGGGAGCCAGCAGGCCAGCGAGGACGTCTACGAACGGCTGGCCGCGTACAGCACGCTCGACGATCCGACCAAGCCAGAGTACACGCTGTTGCGTGACGACCGCGGCGGCCGCCCGCGACGGATCGTCTTCGACAGCGTCACGGTCCCGCTGGGCGACGTCGACCTCCAACTGATCGGCCGCGAAGAGCCGTTCCGGGCGCTCCGGACACACGAGTTCACCCTCGGCTTCGATAGCGCCGACCTCGTTCTGGAGGAAGTCGTCCGCCTCCGTGAGGAGCCCATCGAGCGCATCAGCGACATCAACGCCCGGATCGACCCGCGGGACACCGACGTTCGTGTCGTCGGCGGTCTGGGCGACACGGTGCATCACACGCTGATGGGCACGCCGGAGACGCGCCAGCGACTGGATGCCGACGCGTTTGACCGGGAGTTCATTCGCTCCTACGAGGGGCCACTCTGTATCTCGCCCCGGTACGAGCGTCTGGTCGAAGCGGTGCTCGGCACTGCCGCAGTCGAAGATGTGACCTTCTGCTACCCTGATGAGGGCCGCGAAGAGGAGGCCTCGATTGCCGACGTGGGCCTCGGCGTCTATCTGACGATGACCGGGTCGACGGCCAGAGAGCACGGCCTCGAACTCGGCGAGCGACTGTTCCCCAGCGAAACCGTGCTGATGGAGAACGTCACCGAGCGCTCCGCGGCGGTCTCGTTCGTCGAGGAACTGATCGTCGGTTCGGCGCGCGATTCGGCGCTCGCGGTGTGATGGGGCTGGCTGGAGAGAGTTACTGTACGGTCACGTACGTCAGGAAGGCGATTGCGAGCAGTTCGAGCAGGCGCATCCCGACGACGACCTGGCCGACCATTGGGTCCGTGGAGTACAGCATCTGCATGCTCCGGAAGAAAAAGAACACTGCAACCATGTTCTCGAGCAGGAGCACACCACTGAAGCCGACCAGTCCGAGCACCATCCCGGATCTGAAGGTGCGGTAGTTCTTCAGCCAGACGGACAGGAGGACGACGAGAAGAGCGCTGTTGACCCCCGATAGAACCATGCCGGCGAGCCGAAAGCCTTCCATCGCCATGGTTACTCCACCTTGCTTGCGATCTGTTCGAACGTCTCCGAGTGTCGTCCGAACCGATCGGTCAGAAAGTACATTTTTCCGTAGTCGTGGTCACTCGGTTCGACGACGTCGTGTTCTGTGAGCATGTCCAGATGGTGGGTGATCGTGTTGTAATCGACATCCAGTTGGTCGGCCAACTCGTTCGCGTTCCGGGGCCGATCACGGAGTTCTTTGACGATTCTGAACCCTGTTTGTCCCGCCACGGCTTCCGGCAAACAGGTACCACAGGGCCTTCTCCATTTGCTGTGTAGTTGGTGTAAAGCGCGCAATCAAAGTCGTTTCGACATCTGGACCAGCCGTAGAGAACTGGCAATAGGACTTCCGTACAAGCCGTTCGACCATTAGTTGACAGTCTTACTGACCCAGCCAGTCGCCCCGCTCGGGGATGGGTCCGACCGGTTCTGCTCCTGCAGTTCTCCTATCCCGTCGGTCGCTCGGACGACGACCTCGTGGCTTCCGTCGGGGTCGAATTCGTAGCGGTACTGCCGCCAGACGTCCTCGTCGGGCAGCGGTGCGGAGAGTTCTGCGTCTTCCCACGTCTCCCCGCCGTCCGTGGAGACCTCGACGCGCTCGATGCCACGAGTGCCCGCGTATGCGTGGCCGGCAAGTTCGTACCGCCCGTCGTCGAGTTCGGTGATGCCCTCGTCCCAGAGTTTGGCGACAGTGTTGACCGGGCCTGTGCCTTCCCAGCCACGTTCCTCCCAGTAGCCGTCTTCTTCGGCTTCGAGCAGTTCGATTTCGTTGATCCACTTGACGTTAGTTTCGCCCCAGTGGCCCGGCACGAGCAGGCGAACGGGGTGCCCGTTCTTCTGGGGGAGAGGCTGGCCGTTCATGCCCCAGGCGAGGAAGCCGTCCTCCAGAACGTCGACGGGGAACTGGACGTAGTAGCCGTCCTCGCCGTGGAGCATCACACAGCCACACTCGCTTTCCGGATCGACCTCGTCGAGCAGGGAGCGGATCGGCGTCCCGGTCCAGATGGCCGAATCCAGTTTGTGACCGTTGAGGTTCTCGCCGACACAGCGCAGGGTGATAAGCCGGTGCTCGACGGGCATCTCCGTTAGCTGGTCGTATTCGATCTCTGTGTTCATTCCGACCTCGCCGCTGACCGTCAGCGCCCAGTCGTCGGAGGGCACTTCCGGATCGAAACCGGAGATGCTCGTCCGGAAGAAATCGTCGATCGTGCTCACCAGTCCGGGCAGGTCGTCGCTGGCGACATCGAGTTCCTGACTCTGTGTCTTCTGAAACCGTTGTTCGATTTCTTCTTCGTCCGCTCCGGGAGCGCTCTCACCGATGTCGAGTCCGTCCCCGACGAGGGTACTGCCAGCGGTGATTCCGAGTCCGGCGAACCCGACTGCGCCGGCGCTCGCAGCAAGCACACGCCGTCGGGAGTGATCCGGATCGGCCGGGATCGGCGCGATTCCGACGGCGGTGAACGCTGCGACCGGAACCGCAGCGCCGATTGCAAGCATGGGATCGCCAATGAGCACCGCTGTCACCGCCCAACTGAGCAGCCCCGCGAGTGCAATGCCAGCGACCGATCGTTCAAACCGTCTGGCGATTGCGAACCCACCAAGCGCAATCAGGCCGAACAGACCGACGAGGATGAAAACCGACAGCGCCCGATGCAGGTGGTGGGCCTCCTGTCCGACGTTTTCGATCATATACTGGGAAATCACGCCCGGCGTCATGTTGACGACGAAGTCGTCGACCGGTTGCATGACAAACGACCGCGTGTAGCCGGCCGTCGCGTACGAACCGATGACCGCTGTGACCCCCGCGAGAAACGCGAAAATCACCTCAGTTTGCGTCGGGCGTCTCATGGGATGCTCACCTCCTGGCAGTTACGTCGGCGGTCGGGGCCACGGACGGAGACCGGACAGTGGCCTGGCTGTTCCATTCCGTACCGTACCAGTCCGTCGTCAGGCGCGATCCCAGAGGCCGACACGTTCTGCGAAGAACGAGTGTTCAGTGTTGAAGAGACGGCTGATAGACGGCGAAGCGACGACCGATAGTTGACAGACTGGACACTCATACTCTTACTCTGTAGAGACGATGGGGCAGTTTACGTGTGCTGCCTCGTCGTCGAGGATAGTCGCGCTCGTCGCCGAGTCGAGATCGGAAACGTCCTCGAAGTCAGCGTTGTCGTAGACGTTGACCCGCCACAGCGGCGAGTAGCCGGCATCACCCGGAAGCGTGGCGACGACGTTGTGCGTCTGAGCGCTCATCTCCTCGGTCATGAACCCTGACGCCGGACCGCCGCCGTCCTGGCCAGGGTTGGTGTTGAAACTGACGTAGATCTGGGAGAGCGGAACGCTACCGTCCATGGTCTCGAAACTGTCCTCCTCGAAGAGGAAGTACTGGACCACCTCATCCTCGTACCAGCCCTGAACGAGCGGTGCCTCGTCGTGGCCGTCACCGTGATGTTTCGAGGCTGTCGACCCCTGGGGGACGATCGGACAGTTCTTGATCGTGTTCGTCTGTTCGACGTCGTAGCCAGCCTCGGAGATACCGGAGACACTGGTCACCGTATTCGCCTCGTACTCGTCGGGGACGGTAACCATGTTGACACGCCAGAAGTCGTTGTACAGTTCGTCGCCGGGAACTGCATCGACGATGTTGAGTTGCTCTTCGACCGGATCGCCGTTCTCGTAAAAGAAGGCGTAGATCGGTGCTGGCGTGGTCTCCTGGACGTCGAAGTTGTAGTACTCCACCGTGTTGCCGTCGGGACCGAATCCCTGCGTAATGAACGGTTCCTGATCGAAATCGACTGGTTCATCGGGACCGGGAAGCCCGTTCTCGTCATTGCGCACCAGTAGAGTCCCGGCCGATTCGCTGAAACGGTCGATGGCGGCGCGTGGTGCTTCGTCCGGATCCATCCCGCTCATCTCACCATCCATGTCGTCATCGTCCATGTCGTCGTCCATCTCATCGTCGTCCATCTCATCGTCCATGTCGTCGTTGCTGTCCTCTTCGTCGCCGCCTATACAGCCAGCCAGTGCGATTGTCGCCGATCCGCCTGCGAGTTGTAGGAATCTCCGCCGTGACTTGTTTGACATTACGACTACACAGAGATATAGAAGATTAAAAGAGATTTTTCAACAAGCGGACAAATTGTGACCAACATCCGTTCAAACCCCGTTCAAACTTCGTCCATAGTTCGGCTCTAGTACAGCGTTTTTAATTAAACGATCAGGGAACTTCGTTGGCGTCATACTCGGCATATATTTGGATCAGACGGTCGTCTTCGGCCAGCAGTCCCGACACTCGTCGTACCGAGTGTGTTGGAATGAGGGAGACTCGGACCAACCATCTCCAGGTGCCGGCGGATTGGGGTTATTAGTAGAGAAGTAGAGCTACGAACGCTGTGGGGTTGGAGAGATTGTGAACCACAAGAACGTCGCTGCGCTCGTTCTCTGGGTTCAAATCACTCAGAACATACCTGCCGCTCGTGGTGTTGCTCGCGGCAGAGAATGGGGTTGGAGGGATTTGAACCCCCGATTGACTGATATCTCCGATTCACCTCGGTTCTCCAGAGAGTCGTCAACGCGAACGATGATCAGTCGCACGCTCAGTATATCAGTCTGGAGTTCGTCACCGGGTGTCAGTCTCTGGAGTCAGTCGCCATGCCTGGCTTGGCCACAACCCCGTCACTACTCCATAACCCGGACCGCCCTAAAGTGGTTTCGATTCAGATCAATCTCGTTCGGCCTTCGCCCAGTCGCAGTCCTGGCATTTCTTTCCTGTGACCAGTTCCGTTACGGTCGGCATATAGACGACTTCGAGAACCGAACCGCCACAGTCCGGACAGTCGGTATCGCTCTCCTCGATGGATTCGGCCTCCATGATGCTTTCGTCTTCGATCATCTCTGCGAGGTGTGCAGGCGTGACCATTCGACCCTGAACGACGCGGTTATCACTCATCGTGTGAACGAGGGGCTGGCGGCACCAAAGGCGTTCTGCTTGGCGGGGTTAGAGCCATGGTTCGCGGCGTTCGTTGCCTGCGTTGTCGTCGCCGTCATCGTCGTCGCCTGGCGTCCACGAGGCGCTTGGACCACCATCAGCCAGATGTGCGTCTCCGGCACCGGTGTCCGACGGAGTGGCGCTCGTGGTTTCGGCGTTGTTCGACGCGTTCGGGTCGAGGGCAAACAGCGCAGTCAGGGCGAGTACGGCCAGCGGGGCCAGGTCGCCGAGCGGAAGGTCGAGGAGCGAGAGCGGTAGCAGACCGAGTGCTACGGCGCTCCCGAATCGGAACCGATCGAGGTCGACCATCGACCGGAGCACGGGCCCGAACAGTGCGACCAGCAGCGCGAAGCCGACGCCGACGCCGGCCGCCGCAACGCCACGAGCGACCAGTTCGAGGTCGGAGACGAAGGCGAGTTGGGCGCCGCTCGGGTCGATGCTGGCGAACAGGCCAAGGGCGACGATAATCGCCGGGCGTGGCATGTACTCGCCGACCGTAGCGCTCGCCGTCTTCGCCGCGATTGCCAGGATCACCAGCGCGGCGAACCGCTCGAAGATCACCAGATCGACGAGTTCTGCGATCGACGGCGCGAGCGCGGCTTCGACCGCGGCCAGGATCAACAGCGGGATACCGACGAGCGTCACCGTCTTTGCCTGGCTACGGGAGGTGCCGTTCATCTCCGCCAAAATGACCGCAACCGTTGCACTCCCGCCGAACACGAGTAAGCCGACCTGTACGATGCCGGCGGTCGTGTCGAGTGCCCCTGCAAGGACGAGTGCTGGGAAGATGCCGTCGAGTAGGGGAAGGAACATCACCGTTGCAAGGAGCCGAGTCGCACCACCAACGCGTCGCTCTAGCTCCAGTGCAATCGGGTGTTGTGAGGTACTCATCGATCAACTTGCGTGGCCGTACCCCGTGGCCGATGGGTGGTGTATACCGCGATGCGAATCGGAGGCCTCGTGGGACAGCCAGTCGATCGCGGTGGAGATGTCCACCAGTTTTGTCCCCATCCAGAAGAAATTGAAGCAGTTGCCGGAACGAATGGTCATCTGACCGGCGTTGCTCTGGACGACGGAACTGGTAGACTGCATACATCACTATTGTTCATATCGAGTGATAAACGTTGCGTGAGGAGCGTCCACATATCGCGGGTCACGCAGTATGTACTGTTTTATTCATCGATGTGACCGACTGTACGACAGATCGATAGACGATCGGTCAGATCCTGTACTGAACCCCGTAACAGCGGCTACGAACAGCCGGATCCTCGGCGCGTCTCGCAACGTTTTTCAGCGACCGAATCGGACGGTTGACATGGCGAACGACGCAAACGATCGATTCTCTTCGAAATTAAACGTTCCAGAGGCATTGACCTTCGACGACGTGCTGTTGCGGCCCAAAGAAAGTACCGTCGAACCCGACGAGGCGGACCTCTCGACGCGCGTATCGAGCAACGTCGAACTCAACGTTCCGATCCTGTCGGCGGCGATGGACACGGTGACGACGAGCGAGCTAGCCATCGAGATGGCACGACAGGGCGGCCTCGGCGTCATCCACCGAAACATGGACGACGACCGGATGGTCGACGAAATCACCAAAGTCAAGCGCGCCGACGAGCTGATCATTCGTGACGTCGTCACCGCGGAACCCGACCAGACTGTCCATCACGTCGACACGCTGATGGAGAACGAAGGTGTGAGCGGTGCACCGGTCGTCGACGACGACGACGAGGTACTGGGGATCATCAGCGGGACCGACATCCGACCGTATCTCGAAGTCGGCGAGAGCGACGAGGTCAGGAAGCGATGACCGACGAGGTCATCACCGCGCCCGAAGACGTCACGGCCCGTGATGCGCTGGAACTGATGTACGAACACAAAATCGAGCGCGTCCCCGTCGTCGACAAGCAGAACCGACTCACCGGACTCGTCACGATGCAGGGGATCCTCCAGCGCCGCGAGTACAACAATGCGGCGCGCGACGAGACTGGCCGCCTGCGCTGTGGCGCCGCCGTCGGCCCGTTCAGCACTGAGCGAGCGATAATGGCGGACGAAGCGGGTGCAGATATCATCTTCATCGACTGTGCACACGCCCACAACCGCAACGTCGTTGGCGGTGCCAGGGAAATCAAAGACAACGTCGAGGCCGACGTCGTCGTCGGCAACATCGGAACGCGCGAAGCGGCCCAGGATCTGGTCGACTTCGCCGACGGACTCAAGGTCGGCATCGGCCCCGGCAGCATCTGTACCACCCGCGTCGTCAGCGGGGCCGGAATGCCACAGATCACCGCCGTCTCACAGGTCGCCGACATCGCGGCCACCGAGGACGTGCCAGTCATCGCCGACGGCGGAATTCGGTACTCCGGGGATGCAATCAAGGCCATTGCGGCCGGCGCGGACGCCGTGATGCTCGGTTCGTACTTCGCAGGCACCGACGAAGCGCCCGGACGGGTCATCACGATGAACGGCAAGAAGTACAAGCAGTACCGTGGAATGGGTAGCGTCGGCGCGATGAAGGGCGGCGACAGTGAGGAGAACCGCTATCTCAAAGAGGAACCCGACGAGGAAGAGTACGTCCCCGAGGGCGTCGAAGCGGCGAAGCCGTACAAGGGGAGCCTCGCGAGCGAACTCCACCAGCTAACCGGCGGCATGCAAAGCGGCATGGGCTACGTCGGTGCGGAGACGATTCCCGAGTTCAAAACGCGCTCCGAGTTCGTCCGCGTCTCCGGTGCTGGCCAGCGCGAGAGCCACGCCCACGACGTGGTCATCACTGACGAAGCGCCGAACTACAGCCCAGAAGAGTAACGACTTTTCCGATCCGTTTATTGGCGCAATCGCATGAGGAGTCGGTGAACCATATCGGGACGTTCGAGGCGGACGACCGCTTCTTCGCTGTCGTATGCTATCAGTTCTGCCTCGTCGAGTGCCGGCAGATGGTTGTGATGCAGCGAGATCTCGATCCGACGTATCTGGTTCTCTCCCCGCCGCTCGACTTCGGACGTGTCGGTCGCGATCTGTTGTGCGATCTCGTGTCGCTCGACCGATTCCCGCGGATGATGGCCGAGAACCTCGAGTACTCGACGGCGGCGTCGATTCGCGAGGAGTCCGAACGATGCGGCTACCCCCTCCTCGTCGATCCGCTCCGCTGTTGGGGGGCTGTCGTCGGAGGGTGACTGTGGGTGCATTCCCATTAGTAGTCCATCATAAAACCCGCGAACATATAATGTTTGTACGTTTATTGGTTATCGCTCAGCAGCGGTGAAATAGCGTTAGAAAGCCGAAATCGAACGTTAGTATCGAGTAATAATTCGATAACAAACGTCGTCTCATTCCGTAGATGATATCGAAGAAGCCAGGGTCGACTGTTCAACTCGTAATCGTGTCGTTTACCGGTTCAATTCCGCTTGAATCAATTCTGCTACGTGTGCGGAGCCAGGGGGCTATGAAGATCGGGCTGAAACACCAAGTTGGCGCAGTTGTATCTTTTCAGGGAGTCATAGAACCATTCGCACACCGCCTCTTCTGAAGCCAGACGCTCACTCAGTGTGGCGGGAAGCCCACTAGCGATTCTCCGTGAGTTGGTAGTTCCGACTCTGAAACACTGCCTTGTTCTTTATTGGCACTGCGCGATATGTAGAAGTATGACACCTCCACAACAGTATGATCTCACAGCGATTGACCTCTCCGGCAGCCAGTATATCGTCGAACAGACGGGACGGGACAAGAACCTTCGACCCGAGTATGAGGCCAGAAACGTTGCTGGCGACACCGTCTTCAGCGGCTTGTACAAGATGTACCAGGAGGAAGACGAGTTTCCCTTCGTCGACACTGATGGGAACGAGATGTTTACTGTGAAGGCAAGTGGCACCTGGGATATCGCCGGCGATTACGTCCTTACAGATAGTCACACTGGAGACGACCTCGTCATACTGGACAACGATTTCTCACTGGTTCAGGACACCTGGCGGATCCGCGACGCCGATGACCAGTCGCTCCTCGCCGAAATCGACTCGCGTGGTGTACTCGTCACCGCTGGTCGCAAGGTTCTGCCGTTTGGCCAGTGGATCGGCCACAAGTACGAAATAACCGATGCAGAGGGCGAAACTATCGGCTCTATCGAGAGCGACTTCGCCATGTTTGACCAGTACGAAATCACGATTACCGACGCCAGCTCGGTTCCGATAGAGCCGATTGTGCTCGGGACCGTCGTTATCGATGCGATTCAAGCGAATTGAGTTGTGTATCTCGCGGCCCGGCGGCGTATCGATACTTACCCTCGAGGTCGGTTCGGACTGACAGTTGTCTCACGGAGTGTTCGTGGCTAAAACGGGCCGGGCGCGATTGCGAACCACGCCCAGAAATGCTCGCTTCGCTGCGCCTTTCTGTTCTGATTCAAATCGCTCTATCCGCTTCGCTCGTCACGAACTGTTCCTCACAGAAGCGGGCCGGACGCGATTTGAACGCGCGACCGTCTGATTAAGAGTCAGACGCTCTGCCGGACTGAGCTACCGGCCCAACGTACCCCGAAGTTGCCGGGGTATAGTGAAATACGTTACGTTTACAGGTCGGTCCGGCGGGCAGTTTGTGGCCTTCTCAGGAGTGGGTGTAGTAGACGACTGCCTCCGCTTCGCCAGCGGGGTCGATATCGTCGACGCGGACGAAGCCCACGCGCTCGAACTGGAGGATTTCGTCGGGCGCTCGCTCGGCGAAGCCGGGTTCGGCACGGCCGGAGATATCGCCCCCCATCGTGCGCATCCGGACGGGGACGGATTCGGCGGCCGGCACCCAGTGGATCACGTCGACGCCTTCCTCGCGCACGGCATCGATGTCGTCGCCGGTGAACTGGAAGCTATCGCGGGTGTGTTTCACGCAACCCAGGCCTTTCAGCCAGACGCGCTCCTCGTGGTCCGGGCGGTCATCGGGTTCGATCAGTACGGCCTGACCGACGGGGATATCGCGAGTGCCGCGGTCCTCGTGGTCGGGGTGAAGCGGCGGGGTCGCAGTGTCCGGTCCGGAGCCAGTGAGCGGCACCTCGACGCCATCGCGGACGAAGAAGGCCCGGTCCGCCTCGTCGTCGATGATATCTCGGTTCTTGGAGTAGACGCTCGACATCGCGAGGTCGACGTTGCTTGTGGAGATGCCGAGTTCGACCATCGCGTCGGTGATGGCCTCGCCCTGAATCCCCCGTCGGCGAACGCTAGCTATCGTGGGCGCGCGCGGGTCGTCCCAGCCGTCGAGTTCGCCCTCGTCGATCAGTTCCTTGATCGAAGACGTCGACATCGGGACGTCGTACTCGTCGATCTGGACGTGACCCCAGTGGAGGACCTCCGGGTACTCCCAGTCGAAGTAATCGTAGACGAAGCGCTGGCGTTTGGCCGAGTCCTGCAGGTCGATCCCGCGGATGATGTGGGTCATGCCGAGCAGGTGGTCGTCGATGCCGCTCTGGAAGTCGAGCATCGGCCAGCAGCGGTACTCGCTGGCCTCCTCGCGGGGGTGGGGCGTGTCGATCATCCGGAAGCCGACCCAGTCCCGGAGTGCGGGGTTTTTGTGCTCGATGTCGGTCTTGACGCGCAGGACCATTTCGCCGCTCTCGTACTCGCCCTCGACCATCTCGTCGAACTCCTCGTGGATCGTCTCAACGTCCTTGTCGCGGTGCGGGCAGGGCTTCGCGTCGTTTTTCAGCGCGGAGAACTCCTCGCCGGGACAGGAGCAGGTGTACGCCCCGCCGTTGTCGATCAGGTCACGGGCGTGCTCGTAGTAGGTCTCGACGCGGTCGCTAGCGCGGTAGACCGCGTCCGGTTCGAAGACGAGATACTCGATAGCGTCGAGTATCTCGTCGTAGGCGTCGAGGTCTGGCCGCTTGGTTTCGGGGTCCGTGTCGTCGAAGCGGACGCAGAACCAGCCATCGTACAGTTCTTTGTACGTCCCGATTACGGCTGGCATCCGGGCGTGACCCATGTGCCACGGACCGTTCGGGTTCGGAGCGACGCGCATCTTGATCTCGTCGTACTCCTCTGCACGGGGGAGGTCGGGCAGGACCTGTTCGTCCTCCTCGTCCTCGCTTTCCAGTTCTTCGAGTTCCTCGGGAGCAAGGTTGGCGAGTCGCTCCCGTCGCTCGTCAGTATCGAGTCCGTTCACCTCGGCGATGACGCCGCCCGCGATACCGGGGATCTCGTCGCCGTGCTCGCGGAACTCGGGGTTCTCGCCCATCAGCGGCCCCATGATGGCGCCGACGTCCGCGTCGCTTTCGTGTTTCACGGCGTTTATCAGCGCGTGTTTCTCGACTGCCCGCTCGACCCGTTCGCGGAGTTCGTCGTTCATTACCGGTCGATACTGGGCGCGGCGTCAAAACTGCCGTGGATTGTCGGCGACGACGAACGGGCCGTTTTTATACTCGAACGCGTAACCGGAACCAGTGACAGGGACGGACGGAGACTCGGTGATCAACACCCTCGTCGACCCCTCGCTGGACGCCGCCACGGAGGCGGTCGAAAGCGGATTCGAGGCCGAACGGCTAGTGACGCTCTTTGGCCGCTGTACCGTCGAGTACGACGGCCGGGCGTCCTCGACGCTCGGACTCGGTGACCGCCACGTCATGTGCAAGCCCGACGGCTCGATTCTCGTCCACACCGACGAGAGCCAGCAACCGGTCAACTGGCAACCACCAGGCTGTACTCACGAGGCTGGCGTCGCTGAGGACCGACTCGTCCTCGAAAGCGAGCGCTCGACCCCGGACGAGCGACTGGTGGTCCGGTTCGAGCAGATCGCTCAGGTGTCGACCTTTGCCGTCGAGGACGCCACCGAACTCACCCTCGACGGCACCGAGGAGGATCTCCGAAATCGCATCCTGGACGATCCGGAACTCGTCGAACCGGGCTTTACGCCGCTCGCGACCGAGCGCGACACCGCCGCGGGCGCAATCGACATCTTCGGCGAGGATAGCGACGGCCGGACCGTCGCGGTCGAACTCAAGCGAAAGCGCGTAGGTCCGGACGCGGTCGGCCAACTCGGGCGGTACGTCGACGCGCTCCGGCGTGATCTCCACGACGACGCCGAGATCCGCGGGATCCTCGTCTCACCGTCGGTGACTGACCGCGCAGCAGAGCTCCTGGAGCGAAACGGACTGGAGTTCGTCTCGGCGGCCCCCGCGAGTAACGAACCTCGACTACTCGGCTTGTACTCGGCCCGCACGCGTCTCGACGACCGTCAGATAGCCGACGTAGACGAGCGCGGCGGCGACGAGCGCGACTGCAAGCACCGTGACGCCGACGTACCCCTGCGCAACCGACGGTTCTTCCCAGAGATACTGCCCGCCCTCGACGGCGAAGACGAACAGCGCGCCGTAGATAGCGGCGAAGGCGATGGCTCGCAGGAAGCCGAGCGAGCCGAGATGCCGGCTGTTGAGCAACTCCATGACGAACAGAAACGCAACTGCGAGGAAATAGAACGGTTCGGGCAGTGCCTCGCCGATCATCCGCCCCTCCTGGATCGCGACGACGCCGTAGTACGCCAGCGCCAGCAGGACCGCACCGAGGATAGTGACCGTGATGCCGTAGCCGCTCGTTTCCGCGGTCTGTGGCGTCCGTGATTCACCAGCCGCTGGGGAGGACTGCCCTTCGGCCATGCATACGTGCTGTCGGCGAACGGGGTTAGTTAGAAACGGCCTGTTCGCCGAGGCCGACTGATAAGCCAGAATTACCTGCGATCGGACTGCGCTGGCGGCGATCAGTAGCGCTGTCGTGGCCGAGGCATTGAAGCCGTTGCCGTCCTGTCTCTCGGTAATGACCGAACAGGCGGCACTCAGGGGTTTCGAACGGTTCGTCGACGACGCTATCGAGGCCACCAGAGCGCAGTTCAGCGTCTCGCGGGTGCTGACTGGGAGTCGGGGCGTGTCAGGATCGGTCGTCGATCGGATCGTACAGAACTCGGAGGCGTTCGACCGCAAGGTCGTCGGGCCGGAGCTATCGGAGTATCGTGATCAGATCGTCGACCAGTTCGAGGTCGTACTGGAGTACGCCGCCGATCCGACAGCGACCGGAGAGGAGTACCGGGATCCGATACTCACCCAGGACGCGTATCTAGACGCCCTCCGGAAAGACGTCGATCCGTCGCGCCGGAACGAGATAGAGGACCGACTCGTAGAACGCCAACTCCGCCTCGGCGACGCGATGGCACCGCTCGTCGAGAGCGACAGATCGGCGTTCTGGCCCGCCGTCCGAGACGTGTTCACTCACGACGAAGCACGGACCTTTGTCGACGACCAGTTCCGGTTTGCCGGGCCGTTGCGGACCGAAGCGGACGCGTTCCAGTTCACTGCGACGTTCGACCCCGGAACAGTCATCGAGGGATCGCTTGCGAGCGTGCTGACCAGTGGGATGCCGAGCGTGACACTGGAGTACACCGACGAAGCCGTCCGGTCGATCACCCGCGCGGAGTCGACCGTCGTCGAGCGAGCAACCCGAACCGTCGATCGGAAGTTCTGCCTACGTCTCGTCACGCACCGCCCGCAGGGCATCCTCTCGGGTAACGATGCCGACGATCAGGTCGTCCTCGACGACCGGGAGGCGGTTGATATCTCGCGTCTCGTCGGTGAGCAGTTCGATGACCTCGTCGAGGTCGGTGTCGGGTTCGACCGTCACAACGTCCTCGGTCATGATCTCGTGAATCGGTTTGCGGGCGGCCCTCGCGGCGTCGATGCCGATGTCGAGTTCGTCGAGCGAGAGGTCGAAGCCGTATGTCAGCGTCTCGCTGAAGGGCGGGACGCCGATGGGGATCCAGACGATCCGGTCTTTACTGCGAAACAACTGTACCAGATCGGTCTGCGTGACGATGCCGACGACCTGGTCGTCGTCGTCGACGACCGGGTACCCCTCGAAGTCGGCCTTTGCGAGGCGTTCGAGCACCTCGTCGACGCGGTCGTCCCGATGCACCGTCTCGACATCCTCGGTCATGAACGCACTTGTTCGGACCATACAGGATCATCAAACCGGCAGAGTGTAGTCGTTGTGGTGGGGCCAATGCGACCGGATGGGACGACTGCGATCAGTCGTCTGCGGTGACGTCCGGACGATACGCTTTACTGATTCGCTTCCACTTGCCCGTCCGGAAGCGCCAGTAGTTGATCGCCGCGGGAACCGTGGTCTCCGCGAGGAACGCCAGATACAGCCCCCAGTAGCCGAGCGAGGTCGTCGCACCGAGGTAGGCAAGCGGGATGGAGACGCCGAACATCCCGAGGAACTGGCTGAGGAAGGGGACCCGGGTGTCGCCGCTGGCGTCCAGCGGGCCGGCCGCGCCGCTGGAGACGCCGGCGAACACCACCGCCACACAGGCGGCGTAGACCAGGTCGATTGCAATCGGGATCTCGCCGCTCGTCGAGTCCTCGGCGAACAGGACGACGATGTCCCCGGCGAAGATGGCGATGATGACCGCCGAAAACATGTAGGTCACGACCGAGAAGACGATGATGTCGTTTCCGTAGGCCGTCGCGGTCCGCTCGTCGTTCTTGCCGAGCGCCTGTCCGACGAGACTCGACGATGCGAGGCCGAAGCCCCACCCGGGCGCGTTCATGATGCCCCAGATGCGGCGGGCGATGACGAAGGCGGCGACGGTGTTCTCGCCGAAGATGTCGAGGATACCGAGCATCGGGAACTCCGCGGCGGTCCAGACGAGGTTGCGTGCGCCGACGGGCACGCCGATCTCGACCAGATCGTGGAGCGTGCCGGGATCAACGTAGCTTCCGAACGGATCGATCTGTACCGGGAACGCGCCCATGCCGGGGAACTGCCCCCGGACGAGGCCTATCGCGAAAACCGCCGTGACGGCGACGTTCGAGAGGACGGTCCCGGCGGCCGCCCCGGCGACGCCCATATCGAGGCCGAAGATCAGGAGCGCGCTCAGCGCGATGTTCATGATCGCGCCGCCCGCCCGGGCCTGCATGGCTGTGTAGGCGTCGTCGGCACCGACGAGTACACGGCTCCCGACGAGATTGAGTCCGGCGAACGGAACCCCGAAGCCGACGATCTGGAGGTAGGTCGCGCCGTACTCTATCGCCGCTTCGTTGCTGGAGAGGATGGAGATGAGGGTGTGCGGGACCAGCCAGAAGACGGCCGCGACAGGGATCGTAATCACGGTCGCCAGCAGCGCGCTTGACCGTACCGCAAGCCCCAGTTCGTCGTGGGCATCAGCGCCGTAGCGCTGGGAGACGAGCGCGATCGATCCACCGGCGACGCCGCCGCCGAGTGCGAACGCGAGCCCCCAGTACGGACCGGCGAAACCGACACCCGCAACTGCGGAGGTGCCGACGGCGACGCCGACGAGGGCGACGTCGACCGCGTTCTTTGACATCCGCGCGATCCCAGTGACGATACGGGGCCACGCGAGTTCGGTCGTCTGCACCGCACGCTCGCGGTCGATCAGGCCGGCACGTGCGAGCGCTGCCCGATCCAGAGGATGAGCAGACGGATCGGGTTCGGAGGGCGATACACGGAGTACGAAATTACCACTCCGTGGTCAAATGCGCTTTGTTATGTGTCGAAAGTCGCCGGCGTGAGGGTTGTGTCCGGACACCACGCCGTGGCAGCCGATTGGCTACTCGACGCTTACTGTTCAACTGTACTTCTCGATTAGCGATTCGAGCGTCCCCCGGTCCTGTGCGCCGACAAGCCGCTCGACGGAGTCACCGTCGGCATACAGCAGGAGGGTCGGAATGCTCTGGGCACCGAGTTGGCCTGCGAGTTGCCGGTTGGCGTCGACATCGACTTTCGCTACTGCTGCGTCGGTCTCGGCGGCCAGCGCCTCGATTGCCGGCTCCATCATCTTACACGGCCCACACCAGTCGGCGTAGCAGTCGACGAGCACGACCGAGTAGGAGTCGACGACCTCCTCGAACTCGGCGGACCCGTCGATGTGGATCGGCTCGCTGGGGGCGGCGCTATCGCCAGCACTCTCCTCTCTGGAGGCGTCGTTGCCTTCGAGTTGTCGTTTCAGTTGCTCTTTCTTTCGTTCACGGATCCGCTCACGTTCGTCGTCGCTGCTCATAGATCCCAGTACGGCGCTCCGAAGTATAATACTTGTGCATATAAAGTGCAATACTCTCTGGCACTAACGCCGTCTCGACCGATATGTAGCACCTGACAGATGCCAGAACGGATACGCTTTTGCGTTCGCCGCACAATGCCTTTACATGGGTTTTCATACCTTCCCCGTCGACCGTGCCGATGCGCTCGACGATCCGGCGCGCTATCGCTTCTGTTCTCGTGAGGAACTACTGGAGATGCTCGACGTGGCCGCCGACGCCGTCGTGGCCGACCTGGGTTCGGGGACGGGCTTTTACACCGACGACGTCGCGCCGTTCGTCGGAGCGGTGTACGGAGTCGACGTCCAGTCCGAGATGCACGATGTCCATCGGGAGAACGGCGTCTCCGAGAACGTCGAACTGGTGGCCGCGAACGTCGATTCGCTTCCTTCGACGACGACGAACTCGACGGCGCGTATTCGACGATGACCCACCACGAGTACGCCAGCGACGAGACGATGGCCGAACTGGCACGCGTACTCCGCCCCGGTGGCCGTGTCGTCACCGTCGACTGGTCGGCGACCGGAACCGGCGAGGACGGGCCAGACCCCGACGAGCGGTTCGGGCCGGAGGACGTGCGCGAGCAGTTCGAGGCGGCCGGATTCACCGTCGAACGCGTCCACGACCGCCCCGAGACGCTCGCAGTCGTCGCTCGGCGCTGATCTCCACGACCTCGCTGAGTATTCTGTTTTCGAAGTAATCGAACCTCAAACAGTAGTATTGTAAGTTCTGCGAAATACTTTACATCCAGGTCCACGTAGTATACAGTATGGAGGATCCGTTCGTAATCGTCGGGGGCGACGCCGCAGGGATGAGTGCCGCAAGCAAGGCCAAACGGGAGGACCCGGAACTCGACGTAATCGTGTTCGAGAAGGGAGAGTGGGTCTCCTACGCCGCCTGCGGGATGCCGTACTACGTGAAAGGCGAGGTCGACGAACTCGATGACCTTGTCGCGGTCGAGCCCGAAACGTTCCGGGAGAAACGCGACGTCGACCTGCGAACCGGCCACGAGGTCGTCGATATCGACCCCAGGGCGAAAACGGTCACCGTCAGCGCGGGTGCCGAACCGTTCGAGCAACCCTACGGTTCCCTGTTAATCGGGACGGGCGCGCGAGCGATCGAACCGCCGTTCGAGGGCCTCGATCTCGACGGCGTGTTCACGCTGCGAAGTATGGACGAGGCCGACGCGATCCAGGGCTACGTCACCGATGCCGACCCTGCGAGCGCGGCGATTGTCGGCGGCGGCTACGTCGGCGTCGAGATGGCCGAGGCGCTCGTCGAGCGGGGCCTCGACGTCTCGATCTACGAGATGCTACCCCGGACGCTCCAGCCCTTCGGCGAGGAGACGGCCCGGACCGTCGAGGACCACCTCCGCGAGCAGGGCGTCGATCTGCACCTCGACACGGCCGTGGAGGGCTTTGCGGGCGATGGAAGCGTCGAGGGGATCGAGTACGAGGGCGGGTCGGCCGCCGCCGACCTCGTTATCGTCGGCGTGGGCGTCGTACCGAACGTCGAACTCGCAGCGGAGGCCGGGATCGAACTCGGGCCGACCGGTGCTATCGCGACCGACGAGTACGGCCGGACGAACTACGAGGACGTCTACGCGGCCGGCGACTGTGCCGAGGCCGAACACGTCGTCACCGGCGAACCGGAGCACGTCCCGCTGGCGCTCACCGCAAACCGCGCCGGACGGGCCATCGGGACCACGGTCGCGGGCGATCCGACACCGACCGGGGGAATTGCCGGGACGGCTATCGTGAAAGCGTTCGACCTCGGCGCGGCCCGGACCGGTGTTCTCGACGAGGAGCGGGCCCGAGAAGCCGGCTTCGATCCAGTGTCCGTCAGTATCGACGCTCCGACGCGTCCACATTACTACCCTGGCAGTTCGGAACTGACGGTGACCCTCGTCGGCGACACCGAGACCGGACGCGTACTCGGCGCCAGTATCGTCGGTCGTGAGGGTGCAAAGCGGATCGACACCGTCGCCACTGCGCTCAGTTCTGCACTCACCGTCACGGAACTCCAGAATCTCGATCTCGCGTACGCGCCGCCGTTCAGCCCGGTCTGGGATCCCGTCCTCACGGCGGCGAAAGTGCTCGCCGGGAAACTCGAGAACTGACCGCAGGGCCGTGTTCCGGAGGCGTATTAATTATCCTACATATATTCGCTTCAGGAAATCTTTAGAGTCCTTCGCGTGCTGTATCCTATCATGTCACTCGATGATACCAGTGCGTTCGTTTACGCCTGTGATCTCGACGACGTTCCGCGAGAGGAACCGTTTCTGGTCAGCACGGAGGAGCGGCCACTCGCTATCGTCCACCACGAGGGGAGATCCACGCCGTCGACAACCGGTGTCCGCACATGGGGTTTCCGCTCTCGGAAGGATCGGTCGACGACGGTATCCTCACCTGCCCGTGGCACCACGCGCGCTTCGAGGTCTCCTGTGGCGATACGTTCGACCCCTTCGCCGACGACGTCCAGACGTATCCCGTCGAACTGCGAGATGGAGAGGTGTACGTCGACCCGCATCCGGAGCGAAACCGCGACCCCGCAGAGCGCTGGAGCGAGCGTCTCGATCACGGGTTACAGGAGAACCTGAGCCTCGTCGTCGCCAAATCGGTGATCGGTCTCGATGACGCCGACGTGGCCTACACGACGCCGGTCGACATCGGCGTGGACTTCGGCACGCACTACCGGCGAGAGGGCTGGGGCCGTGGACTGACGACGCTCGGCGTGATGACGAACCTCCTGTCGGATCTCCGGAGCGAAGACCGCCGCCGGGCACTCTACACCGGTCTGACCGAGGTCGCCGAGGAGTCGGCCGGCGAACCGCCGTTTTTCGTGCAGGATCCGCTGTCGACCGAGGACGTCGCCCCGGAGCGCCTTCGGTCCTGGTTCCGCGACAACATCGAGGTCCGCGACTCCGACGGTGCGGAACGAGTCATCCGGGCGGCGATCAACGCGGGCCTCGATGAGAACGAAATCGCCGGACTGCTCGTTGCTGCCGCGACCGATCATATCTACCTCGACGCTGGCCACCGGTTGGACTTTATCAACAAGGCGTTCGAGACGCTCGATCACGTGGGGTGGGACCGCGCGGACGACGTCCTGCCCAGTCTCGTGCCCGGGCAGCGAGCGCAAGCCGCGCCGAGGAGGCCTCGACCTGGCGACAACCGATCGACGTCGCCGCGCTTCGCTCGGAGATAGCGGAGGAGCTACCGACGTTGTTGGCCGCGGGCGACGGCAAGGAGTGGCAGGAGCCGGACGGGTTCGTTGCGACACTGCTGGGTGACGACCCGCACGATATCGCCGACGCGCTAACCGAGGCGATCACGGCTGGTGCGACGGCGACAGAGCTGGCAGAGACTGTCGCGCACGCCGCCGCCCGCCGGATCGCACAGTTCGGGACGGCCAACGAGTTCAGAGACTGGGACACCGTCCACCACACCTACACCTACAGCAACGCCGTACACGCCCTTTCACAGCGCACGGACGCCCCGGAGCTCTACCGCGGTATCTTCGACGCTGCGTTCGCCGTCTACTTCGACCGATTCCTCAACACGCCGCCGATCCCGCTGCCCGACCCCGACGGTGACCGCGACCCATCGACGGTCCTCACCGACCTGGAGGAGACTTTCGAGGTCGAAGCCAACGAGGTAGTCACTCGTGCTGGCAACCTGACCGCCGAGTACCTCGCCGCTGGCGGCGAGGCAGGGGAGTTGAAACGGACGCTCGGCAAGGCGCTACTCCGGGAGGACGTCGGCTTCCACACCCGACAGAACGTCGAGGCGGCGTTCGCCCAGTACGACGCCGTTGACGAGGAGCGAGCGCGCGTCCATCTCGTCGCCACTGCACGATATCTCGCGGCTCACACGCCGACCCGTCGTGCGGGCGAGCAGACGTTCCGGATCGCGGAGCGACTCAACCGCGGCGAAGAGATCCACGAAGACTGAGCAGTTCGTTGAGGGAGGGCTGTCGATCAATCCGATGCCCAACGAACAGGCGGTCACTCGGCGAGGACAACCGACTCCGTAGGATCGAACCGCGTTACTCCTTGCTCATGCCGCCGAACACTGCTTCGGCGTCCGCGGGGACGTCGAAGTCGTGGAAGTGTTCGCCTTTCTCCTTTGTCAGAATGTTGAGCGCCGCGGCCGCACCGTCACCGACCGAAATCGCCGCCTGCCACTCCTCGGCCCGCGGCATCGCACCGGTCGCGTAGGCGTCCTCGACGCTCGTCTCCATCGTGATGTCGACGTCGACGGTATCGTCCTCATCGAACTCACAGCCCAGATCCTCGGCGAGGTCGCGGTTCGCTCCGGTCGCGAGGACGACGTAGTCGGCCGCTATCTCGTCGTCGTCCGTGGTGAGGGTGAAGCCGTCGTCGGTCTCCGTAACTCCTGTCACTTCCTCGCCCTGCCGGCGGTCCACACCGAAATCGTCGGCCTGCTGGCGCGCCGTCGCGAGGAACTCGCTGCCGCCGACAGAGCCGATGCCGAGATAGTTGAACAGGTGTGCCTTGTGGAGCCACGTCTCGTCGGTGTCGAAGACAGTCGCATCGAGACCGTTTTTCTGTGTGAACAGTGCCGCGCTGAGTCCCGCCGGTCCACCGCCGACGACAGCTACGTGTGTCATATGTGTACATCTGTACGAAGGAACTTCAAAGCTATAGTGAGACCGACCATACCACAGGATCGACCCGGTATCGGTCCGACGCGATCAGTCTACAAGGGCCATTCCCCGGGTCCAGGGCGTTACTCGAACTCCTGCTGTAACTCGTCAAGTAGCTGTAACGCTTCCAGCGGCGTCGTGTCGGCGAGATTGACGTCCCGAAGGCGGGCGGCGACCGCGGCATCGGTTCCCCCACCATCGCCGATGGCGTCGGCTGGCTGGGTTGGCTGCGAGGCGGCGGAGGTTCCAGCCAAGCTATCATCCTGTCGATCACCCAGTAGCTCTCGCGCTCGCTCTACGACCCGGCCGTCGACGCCCGCCATCCTCGCAACTTCGACGCCGTAAGATGCCGTTGCAGCGCCGTCGGATAGCTGGTGGTCGAAGGTGACTGACCCATCCTCCCGGCGTGCCGCGAAGTGGCGGTTCACGACGCCTGCCCGCTCTCGGGCGATCTCGGTCAGTTCGTGATGGTGGGTCGCAAACAGCGTCGTCGCGCGGATCCGGTCGTGGACGTGCTCGGTAACTGCCCGAGCGAGGGCGAGTCCGTCCGTCGTGCTGGTTCCCCGACCCACCTCGTCGAGCAGGACCAGCGAGCGCTCGGTGGCGGCGTCGAGAATCTCCGCGAGTTCGGTCATCTCGACCATGAATGTCGATTTCCCGCTGGCGATGTCGTCGCTCGCGCCGACGCGGGTGAACACCCGGTCGACCAGCCGTAGAGTGGCGCTCTCAGCGGGGACGAAACTGCCGATCTGGGCCAGCACGACGATCAGCGCGACCTGTCGCATGTACGTCGATTTGCCGGACATATTCGGTCCGGTGAGCACGGTGATGACGGCGTCGTCGTCGAGGTCGGCGTCGTTCGGGACGAACCGCTCCTCGGTGCGTTCGACGACCGGATGGCGACCGGTCTCGATGTCGATACCGTCGCCGCCCAGTTCGGGCCGGCAGTAGTCGTGCTGGGCCGCCACCGTCGCCAGCGAGACGAGGGCATCCAGTTCCGCGATCCGTTCGGCGACCGCCTGTATTCGGGCTGATTCGGCGGCGACCTCCGAGCGCACCTCGGTGAACAGCCTGTACTCCAGGTCGTCCGCGCGCTCCTCTGCGCTGATAATCTCGTCCTCTCGGGATCTGAGTTCGGGCGTGACGAACCGCTCAGAGTTCTTCAGCGTCTGTCGGCGCTGATACTCCTCCGGGACGGCGTCGAGGTTCGGGTTCGTCACCTCGATATAGTAGCCATGGACCGAGGTATGGCCGACTTTGAGCGAGTCGACGCCGGTGCGCTCGCGCTCGCCGGCCTCCAGGTCGTCGATCCAGGCTTTCCCCTCGCGCTCGGTCGCCCGGAGGTCGTCCAGGTGGTCGCTGTACCCCTCTCTGATCAGGTCGCCGTCCGTGACGCCGGTCGGCGGATCGGGCCGGATCGCCGCCCCGATCAGTTCGCGCACGTCAGCCATCTCGTCGAGATCCGCACGCAGATCGACCAGCACGTCGGTTTCGACGTCGGCGAGGGCGTCCCGGAGTTCCGGGATGACATCGAGCGTGTGCTTGAGCGAGCGGAGGTCGCGAGCGTTCGCCCGGCCGCGAGCGACTCGCGAGATGAGGCGTTCGATGTCGTAGACGTCCCGAAGCAGGTCACTCAGTTCCTCTCGGCTCCGGAGGTCACCGACGAACTCCTCGACGGCGTCGTGCCGGGCCTCGATCTCGGGGCGGTCGATCAGGGGCCGGCGGAGCCAGTCCTGTAGCTCTCGGCTCCCGAGCGCGCAGGACGTCTCGTCGAGCACGTCGACCAGCGCGGCCCCGGCCTGATCGTGGGCACCCCGGCGCTCGAACAGTTCGAGACTTCGGATGGCCACCCGGTCGAGCACCATGTACTCCCGCGGATCGTAGCGGGTGAGATGGTTGATGTAGTCGAGCGTTGCCGCCTCGGCTTCTGCCTCAGTATCCTCGTCGGCGTGTCTGGCGAACGTATCTGGCTCGAGTTCGGTGTGTTTCCCACCGCGGGTGTACTCGGCGTACGCAAGCAGCGCGCCGCAGGCCGGATCTCGACCGCTCCGGCGAGCAGTCGCTCCGGATCGCCGAAGTACGCGCTGACCCGCTCGCGTGCGTTTTCCTGCTCGAAGGTTCGCTCGTCGTGTGGCGTGACCATACAGCCGTCGGGGAACGGGTCGGGATCGGCGTGGGGGCCGACGATGGCTTCCTGCGGGTCGAACCGGCTGATCTCGTCGCGCAGGGCGGCTGCTGATCCCACGGCAGTCGCGTAGAAGTCGCCGGTCGAGACGTCGAGCAGGGCCAGGCCGTACTCCTCGCCGTCCGCGGTCAGCGCGGCGACGAAGTTGTTGTCGTCGGTTCGGAGCAGTTCGTCCTCGGTCAGCGTTCCCGGCGTGACGATACGCGTGACGGCACGGTCGACGACGCCGGAGACCTGCGAGGGCTCCTCGACCTGATCGGCGACGGCGACCCGGTAGCCGGCGTCTAGCAGCGTCTCGATGTACGATTCGGCGTTGTCGATGGGGATGCCGGCCATCGGATAGGTGCCGGTCGAGTCCTCGCGCTTGGTCAGCGTGATCTCGAGGAGCCGGGAGATGGCCTCGGCCGCCTCGCAGAAGGCCTCGTAGAAGTCACCGACCTGAAAGAGGACCAGCGAGTCGTCGTAGCGGTCACAGAGTTCGTAGTACTGTGACAGCATCGGCGTCAGTTCGTCGCCCCGATCGGCCATCTTCTCGGGCGGTCCAAGCGCCGCGTCCATACGTAGGGGCGATGGCTCCGGGCAAAAATACTCTCCGTTCCGCGCCGGTTAGTTCCGCATCCGGGCGATGCCCTCCTCGAAGACGAGGCGGTTCGGCAGGATGTACTCTTCTTCCTCGTTCTCGATCCGGGTCGTCATCACTGTCATCTCCTGGACGATGCCCTGTCGGCCGCCGATTCGGACCTCGTCGCCGATCCCGTACGGGTGATTGAGCAGGAGATACATCCCCGCCGCGGCCGACGCGAGGAAGTCCTTGAACGCTGCCCGCCGATCAGGACGACGCCGAAGACGTAGACGGTCAGTAACACGAGCAGGGCCGTCGTGTTGACGCCGACCTGCCCGAGCGCGATCAGCAGCGAGATGTAGAGGACGCTGTACTTGACGACAAGCGGAAGGACGCCGACCTCCGGCAGTTTGATGTCCTTGAGTCGCTCGCTGACGGCCAGTTCGGCCTTGTCGGCGAGAATAAAGCCCGCGATCAGCACGAGCACGGCGATGAACAGGCGCGGGACGAACTCGGCGACGCGGACCCAGAACGCCGGCGCGTCGAAGAGTCCTGAGATGTGGATCGCAGTCAGGATCGTTACGCCGTAGATGAACCACGAGGTGACCCGGGCGATGAGCGCGACCGTCGACGTCCCGATGCTTCTGGCTGTGCGCTCGAACGCCGTCCCCTCGACGGTGTCGCCGATCCCTGCAGTCATGAGGATCTGCTTGTTGATGCGGCCGATGCCAAGGCCCAACAGTAGACCGAACACCAGCACCAGCAGTGCGAGCACGATCGGTTCCTGTATCAGGTTGCCCACTTCCACCAGCGCCTGGTCGACCTGCATATCAGTAGTTCTCCGGATCGATCTCCAGAATCAGTTCCCCGCCTTTGAACGCGCGGACCAGTCCGTCGCTCTCGCTCAGTACGATCGCCGTCGCGTTCGTGTCGCGGGTGATCGCCCCAGCGGCCATATGTCGCGCGCCGAGACCTTTGGGAATGTCGACGCCCTCCGCCGCGGGTTCGAGGTAGCGGTAAGCGCTGACTATCTTCCCGGAGTCGCTGATGACGAACGCGCCGTCGAGTCGGGAGAACTCCTTGAGCATGACCGTCACGATGGGGTCACCGACGTGGACGTGGGACTTCTCGAAGGGGTTGTACGACAGCGGCCGGGACTTGTTCATCACCTTCCCGGCATCGCCGACGACGAACAGTGCGCCGACTGGCTTCCCTTTCTGGCCCTTCTGTCCCAGTTCGATCGCCACCTCGAAGACGGAACGGATCACCGATGGCTCGGCCCGAGACTGTGTAAAGAGATCGTAGACGCCGGAGTTCTCGCCCTCACTCGCCCTGACGCGGGCGACAGTATCAACTTCGTCTTCGTCGAACAGTTTCGCGCCACAGAGCAGTTCGTCGCCTTCCTCGACCAGGTCGTCGTCGAGTGCCCCTTCGATCGCAAAGGTCAGTTGCTCGGCGATGTCATCGAACACCAGCGGTAGCTCGACGAAACTGTCGGCCCCGTGTTCGTTTTCCCGACCGGCAACGATCACGTCGGTATCCTCCATCTCGGCAAACGCCTGGTAGTACGAACTACTCGGCGAGAACAGCACGATTCCGTCCGCACCGACAAATAAATCCTCGAATAACTCACTGACGTCCGACATTGCCCGTACCAACTCCGTGTGAGGGCAAAAGGTTTTGGTCACAGGGGTGGCGTACGCCCCGATTTCGCCGATCGATCGAACTCAATCGTTTCAAGTTCGGCCACACACAAGGACGGGTATGAGCGACGATCAGTCACGGGAGCACGTGCTTCCCGATAGCGACGAAGAACTGGACACGGCGGACGTCGAAGGCTTCGATTTTACCGGCGACGTCACCCTCGAATCTCTACTCGACTCGTATGCGACGACCGGGTTTCAGGCGACCGCTCTCGCCGAGGCCATCGACATCGTCGAGCGGATGCAAGACGACGAGGCGACGGTCTATCTCACCTGCACCTCGAACATGGTCTCTTCGGGCCTACGCGAAGTTATCGCCGCGCTGATCCGCGAGGGGCACGTCGACGTCCTGATCACCACGTCCGGATCGCTGACCGAGGACGTCATCAAGACGGCGAAGCCGTTCAAGATGGGCTCGTGGGACGCCGACGAGGCCGAACTCCGCGAGAAAGGGATCAACCGTCTCGGTAACATCTACGTTCCGTCGGACCGGTACGTCTGGCTCGAGGAGTATCTCTACGACTTCTTCGACGATTTCTTCGCGGAGGAGGCGGTGCGGACGCCGACCGATTTCGCCCGGGAACTGGGCGCGACGCTCGACGACGAGAACTCGGTACTGAAACAGGCCGCGGACAACGACGTTCCGGTGTTCTGCCCGGCGCTGACCGACGCCGAGGTCGGGAACTTCCTCTACTACTACCGCCAGCAGGCCGAGAAAGACATCGGCATCGAGATTCTGGAGGATTACGAGACCCTCATCGAGGACGGTATGCTCGCTGATACGACCGGCCTGATCGCACTCGGGGACGGCGTCCCGAAACACCACGCCATCATGACGAACCTGTTCCGCGGCGGCGCGGACTACGCAGTCTACGTCTCCACGGGGATGGAGGGCGATGGCTCACTGTCGGGCGCACCGCCGGAGGAAGCCGTCTCGTGGGGGAAGATCAAGGATACCGATGCGAACTACACGCAGGTCGAGGCCGAGGCGACGCTCGTGGTCCCGCTACTCGTCGCCAGCGCGTTCGAGTTCTGATCGGGAAACACCTTTTTATCCCCGTCTGCTACTATCAGCTATGATATCGCTCGACGAGGCAGTGACGGCACGGTTGGAATCACACGGGGAGCGGTTCGAGGTGCTCGTCGATCCGGACGCCGCGCTGTCGATCAAGCGCGACGACTTCGATGGCGAACTGGAGGACGTCATCGCCGCCGAAGACGTCTTCGAGAACGCTAGTCGGGGGATCGGCCGACCGAGAGCGATCTGGAGGACGTGTTCGGCACGACGGACCCACTGGAAATAATCCCGGAGGTCATCGAGCGCGGCGAGATCCAGATTACGGCCGAGCAGCGCCGCGAGATGCAGGAGAAAAAGCACAAACAGCTAGTCAACCAGATCACGCGAAACGCCGTCAATCCGCAGATGGACGACGCGCCGCACCCGCCGGACCGGATCGAAAGCGCGCTCGAAGACGCCGGATTTAGCGTCGATCCGATGGAACCGGTCGAGGAACAGGTCGACGACGCGCTCGACGCACTGCGTCCGGTCATTCCGATCCGGTTCGACGAGGTCACCGTCGCCGTGCAGGTACCTGCCGACAAGGCCGGCAGTGCGCAGGCGAAACTCCGCGAGTTCGGAGAACTCCAGCGCGAGGAGTGGCAGGCCGACGGTTCGTGGATCGGCGTCCTCAAGTTCCCCGCCGGGCTTCAAAACGAGTTCTTCGAGCGGGCGAACGAAGTGACGAGCGGCGAAGCCGAGACACAGATCCTCAAGGACGAAGACGACATCAAAACGCGTTAGCCTCGACGGTAGCCGACCCAGAAGCCGCCGATGAAGCCCGCGCCGATCGAGAGCGTCGAGAGGATCGGGACGATCCAGCCAGGGTTCTGCACCGTCTCCTGTGTCGAGACGACGCCGTTGGTCAGTCGGTTGTAGTCGACGATCACGATCCCTTTCGACTCCAGAAAGCGGAACAGGGCGAGTTGGACGCCGACGATCACAGCAAGTAGTTTCGCGATTTTCTTGGTCCCGTAGCCGATCAGTCCGCCGATCAGCGCGCCGCCGCCGAACTCCAGGGCCAGTTGTTGGGCCTCGATCTCCATACAGGAAAGGGGTAAGCCGAGCATAATAAGCACTGTGTCACTGGTCGATCATCTGGTGAACGGGATATCGAAGATTCGCGGAGGAGTCGACGATCGAGTGTTACTCTCCGGGAGTAGCCAGTAACTATTTGAATCACAAGGCCTTCCACCATTGTAATTGTGATCGCCGAGAACAATCGGATACAGACAGGAGTCGCTGGCGCGGACGACGTCCTGAAGGGAGGACTCGTTCCGAACTCTGCAACCCTCGTCAGAGGCTCACCCGGTGCGGGCAAGACGATTTTCGGGCTACACTTTCTTGCGGCCGGTGTCGAAGCCGACGAGTCGACGCTCTATATCAATCTGGGCGAACCGACCGAGTATCTGCGCGACACTGCCGAACGTTTCGGACTCGATATCGGCGCCGTCGAATTTCTCGATCTCTCTCCCTCCGAAGAACAGTTCCAGAGTTCCGAATCCTACGATATCTTCGAATCGAGCGAAGTAGAACAACCGTCGCTTGTCCAGGCGATTCGAGGTGAGATCGAAGATATCTCTCCCGACCGCGTGGTGGTCGATCCGGTTACCGAACTCAAATACCTCTCTTCGGACGAACACCAGTTCCGAACGCAGATCCTGAGTCTGCTTGCTCTTCTCAAGGACGAAGGCGCAACCGTCCTGCTGACGTCCCAGGCCGCCGAGTCGATGGCCGACGACGATCTGCAGTTCCTCGCCGACGCGGTGATCGAACTGGACGCAGACTCCAATCGTCGGACACTGCAGGTGCCGAAGTTCCGTGGATCCGGCTCGAAGCCCGGCCCACACACGGTCACCATCGACGACGAGGGGATACACGTGTGGCCGCAACTGTTTCCCGCCGATCATCATCGAGACTCCTCGCTCGGCACGCTCCCCTCCGGCGTCGATGGGCTCGATAACCTCCTGCACGGCGGCATAACTACGGGAACGATCACGTTCCTGAGCGGGCCGACAGGTGCCGGAAAGACGACTACCGGCTTGCAGTTCCTCACCGAAGCCGCGAGCCGTGGACAGCGGGCGGTCCTGTATAGCTTCGAGGAGGCTCAGAAGACGATGCTCGCACGGGCGGACGACATCGGCATCCCGGCACGGGAGATGGTCGAACAGGGAACACTGATCATCGAAGAGATCGATCCGGACGAAATCGCGGTCGACGAGTTCACGGACCGACTCCGGACGAGCGTCGAAGCGGACAACGCACAGGTCGTCATGATCGACGGCATCACGGGCTACACGCGGTCGCTTCGTGGCGCATCGGACGACGGGACGCGACAGTTGATCAAGATCGGGCGGTATCTCCGTAACATGGGGGTCACGGGGATTTTCACCAACGAAGTCCATCAGATAACGGGAGACGTTCAGGCGACCGAACAGCGGTTGAGCCACCTCAGCGATAATCTTGTCGTTCTTCGCCACGTCGAGTACGACGGCGAACTGCGCAAGGTAATCGGCGTCCTCAAGATGCGAGCCAGCCAGTGCGACTCCGCGATCCACGACCTGGAGATCTCCGAAGACGGCATGTCAGTCGGCGAGTCACTGACTGGGTTACGTGGCATCCTGACCGGCACGCCGGACTGGGACGATGACGTCTGAACGGCCCTCGGGAACCGACATGGAGCGACAGGACGACAGTGATGACTCGCCGCCTAGAACAGTCATCTTCCCGTTGCTGGCTGACAGCGGCAACCGACGCGTTCTCCGGGAGTGGCTCGACGGTCACGAGGAGTATCGGGCCGCCGACCCGGATACTTCGCTCGAGGAGGCCCAGTTCGATCTCTGCGTCGTCGACTATCGGGAGCTAAAGCGCAATGCAACGGAGCTGAAACGGCTGAAAGAGGCCATCAGCCCGAGACTGTTACCGATCCTGCTCCTCCTCCCGGAGCGCCGGATGGACGTCATCGACGAGGACGCTGGCGAGATTGCGGACAACGTCTTCGCGACGACAATCGACGAGATAGTCTCGCTACCGATCAGACAGGCAGAACTCGGGTGGCGGATCAAGGCACTGTTGCGCCTGCAAGAGCAGTCCGAGGCCCTAGAGGCACAGGCGAGCGAACTCCGTCGGTTCAAAGAAGCGGTGGATGCGTCCGGACACGCTGTCTACATCGCAAACCTCGACGGGGAGATAGAGTACGTCAATCCGGCGTTCGAGGAGATTACCGGCTACAGTTCGTCCGAGGCGGTCGGTTCGACGCCAGAAATCATGGACTCCGGCGAGATGTCGGACGCGTACATCCAGAACCTGTGGGAGACGATACTCTCCGGCGAGGTCTGGGAGGAAGAGATACGCAATCAACGCAAGGACGGAACCGTATATACAGCGTATCAGACTATCGCACCGATTGTCACCGACGGAGAGACATGTGCCTTCGTCGCCGTCCAGGCCGACATTACCGAACAAAAACAGCTCCGGCGGGACGTCAAGCAGTCCGCCGCAATCATCGAGCGACTCGACGACCCGATCATGATGCAGGACACGGACGGGGAGTTCCGACTACTCAACGAGGCTGTAACCGAGTATGCGGGGCTCTCGAAAGCGGACCTCCGTGAGGCGGACGAGATGCCGTTCATGGACGAGCAATCCGCTCGGACGATAGCGGAGAACAAGGAAACGGTGCTGGAGACGGAAGAACCGCTCCAGTACGAGATATCGCCCACGTTCCAGCGTACCGACAGGGAGCCAACGTTCAGCACGAAACGCTACCCCTACTACGACCCGAACGGCGAACTCGCTGGGACGATGGCTATCTGCCGGGACGTCACGGGTCTCAAACAGCGCCAGATGGAACTTCGGCAGTACGAGCGGGCGATCACCGAGGCAAACGACCTCATCGCGGCAGTCGATATCGATGAGGAGTTCCTGTTTGCCAACCCACAGTACTGTGAGTATCACGATATCTCCCCAGATGAGATCAGCTCGCTTTCGCTCACTGATGTCATCGGCGAGGAAGCGTACACGACGGTCGCCGAGTCGATAGAGCGCACCCTCAACGGCGAGAGCGTCCAGTATCGCACCACCAGGACGCATCCCATCCGTGGCGAACGGACACTCGACGTGCGGTATCATCCGCTCCGAGATGACGAGGACGGTGTCATCGGCATCGTCGGAGTGCTTCGGGACGTGACCGAAAACGAGGAGAAGACCAAACAGCTACGCGTTGTCGACCAGATCCTGCGTCACAATCTGCGGAACAGCCTCCAACTGATCCGGGGCCACGCCGAACAGATGGGCGCGCAGGGTGACAAACAGATGAGCACGCTGGCCGATACGATAATAGAACGGAGCGACGACCTGCTGACGACCAGTCACAAGTCCCGGGCAATTACCGAAGTGCTGAGTGAGACGGTAGACGTTGGCCGGATTGATATCGGCGAGACCGTGAGCGTGGTGGCCGAATCGGTTGCTGGGTCGTACCCGGGCGCAGAGATCGATGTCGATGTTCAGGACCCGGGCGATGTATTCGCCACACAGCGGATCGATCTGGCGCTCGAAGAACTGCTCGAAAACGCGGTCGTTCACTGCGATTGTGGGTCTTCGTCCGTGGAACTGCGCGTCGAACGGGACGAGTCGGGAGTTCGGATCCACGTCGCCGACGAAGGCACCGGCATGCCGGAGATGGATCGGGACGTGCTGGTGAGCGGCCGGGCGACCGGGGACCTCTACCACGGAAGCGGACTCGGTCTGTGGCTGGTCTACTGGATCGTCAGACGGTCGGGTGGCTCGATCAGCGTCGAAGACAGGGAACCACGGGGAACCGTCGTCACAATCGAACTTTCGGGAGCGAACTGATCGCCGTCAGGTCACACACTCACGGCAACTACAACACTTTTCAGCCGACGGTGTCCACATAGTCGCATGCAGACGACACCGCTCGGTACGACCGGCGAAACGGTCAGTTCTCTCTGTCTCGGTCCGATGCTCTTTGGTACCGAGGTCGACCGCGCCACCTCGTTCGACCTGCTCGACCGGTACTACGAGGCGGGCGGACGCTTCCTCGACACGGCGAACAACTACGCGACGTGGATGGAGGGGTACGACGAACCCCAGAGCGAACCGCTCCTCGGCGAGTGGCTGAACGAGCGCGGCGTCCGCGAGGAGATGACCATCGCCAGCAAACTCGGCTTCAATTTCGGCGAGACACCACAGAGCCTCGCACCGGACGTTATCGAGGGAGAGATTGCGGGAAGCCTCGACCGTCTCGGCATCGACCAACTCGACCTGCTGTACGCCCACGTCGACGACTTCGACACGCCACAGGCGGAGACGATGCGCGCGTTCCAGCGCGCCGTCGATGCGGGCACGGTTCGCCATCTCGGAGCCAGCAACTTCCTCGGGTGGCGACTGGCCCGCGCGAACCGGATCGCCGAGGAGCAGGGCCTGACGCCGTACCAGTGCGTCCAGCCCCGCTTTTCGTACTACGCGCCCAACCGTGGGGCCGACTTCGGCGGGCAGGTGCAAGGAACCGACGAACTACTCTCCTACGCCGACCACGAGGACCTGACCGTCCTGCCGTACTCGCCGACCCTGAGTGGCTGTTACGGCCGCGACGACCGGGGCATCCCCGAGGGCTACGTCAATACCGAAAACCGGGTCAAACGCGATATCGTCGAGGAAATCGCCGACGAGAAGGCTCTGAACGGCAATCAGGTTGTGCTCGCGTGGCTACTCGACCGCGAACAGCCCACCGTCCCCGTCATCGGCGTCAGCACGCTGGAGCAACTCGACCAGAACATCGCCGCGCTCGACGTCGACTTTACGAAGGACGAACGCAGACGGCTCGATTCCGTCGAGACGATGGGGATCTACCCCTGGCGGAACTGAGGCTCCGAGGGACTCACGCCGCGGACGCCTCTACGACCAGGTCATCCGCCGACATCGCGACGTAGTAGCCACGAAAGGTTAGCTCGGTAGTGTCTCCCGCCGCCAGGTCGATCCGTTCCTCGGCGTGGACCGATGAGCCGTCGGGCGACGACACTGAGACGACAACGCGGCCGTCCTCGCTCTCGTTCGTCACAGTGGCGGTGAGGCTGGCCGGGCGCGCGTCGATCCAGTAGGTGTCGTATCCCGTAGCGATGCCCTCGAAGGATACCTCCCCTATCCCGGCTTCGTCGATTGTGATTCTTCGAACACGATCGGTGCTGCCGGTGTAGACCGTCCCGCCATCGGTTTCGTCCTCCGCACTCTCCAGCAGCGTCAGTGCGACGTCGACCTCGCCGGTGTTGCCTGCGTTCCCGACTCTCTCCGTGATCGGCGTGCTGTCCTCGGGGACCGGCGTGACGTCCAGCACGTCCCGCTCCGGCAGGTACGGGTCGGGATACCGAACCGATTCGACGACTGGCTCGGGCGCTTGCTCGTCACCGTCGTCCGACGACGAACAGCCGGCGAGCGGGACGGCAAAGAGGGCGCCGGACAGCGCGAGGAGTCGGCGGCGGTGCATAGCTCTGACGTATCACTCATCGAGGCTAAGTGTTTCGTCGATGCCGTACCGGCATTTAATACGCGTCGAGCGTCTATCCTCTGCTATAGCGGACAGGCTCACTCACATGAACGCGATAATCGCAAAACGCGTCGATTCCGGCACGCCAGATACGTCCGAGATCAGTGACCTCGCCCGTGCGGCGGGCTACACTGTCGTCGGCGAGGTAACTCAGACCCGGACTGAAGATCCAGCCCTCGGGATGGGCGAAGGGAAGGTCGAAGAACTGGCGGTGCTCGCCGCCCAGGAGGACGTCGAGGCCGTCATCTTCGACAACCGCCTCGATCCGTACCAGACCTACAACCTGGGACAGAAACTTCCGACGGGGATCGAGGTGATCGATCGCTTCACCCTGATCCTCGATATCTTCGGCCAGCGCGCCCAGACGCGCAAGGCCCAGTTACAGGTCGAACTCGCGGAGCTACGGTACGAACTTCCGCGAGCCGAAACCAAGGCCAGCCTGGCAAAACGCGACGAGCGGCCAGGCTTTATGGGTCTCGGCGAGTATGACGAGGGCCGCGAGCAGGACATCAAAAAGCAGATCAGCAACATCCGGGACGAACTCGAACAGATCGAGAAAACCGAGGCGAACCGGCGAAAGCAACGCCGGGAATCCGGGTTCGACCTCGTCGCGCTGGCGGGCTACACGAACGCCGGCAAGTCGACGCTGATGCGACAGTTAGCGTCCGATCTGGATGTCGACGAAAACGAGGAGCTTCATCCCGACCTCGACGCCACCGCGGAGTCGGAAGACCGCCTCTTCACTACGCTCGGGACGACGACCCGACAGATGGAGACGAGTCGGCGGGACGTCCTGCTGACCGACACGGTCGGCTTTATCAGTGATCTCCCCCACTGGCTCGTCGAGTCGTTCAAGTCGACGCTGGATCAGGTCTACCGGGCCGATCTGGTGTTGCTCGTCGTCGACGTCACCGATCCGGTCGAGGAGATCCGCGAGAAAGTCGTGACGAGTCACGACACCCTCTACGAGCGCAACGAAGCGCCGATCGTGACGGTGCTGAACAAGATCGACAAGGTCGACGACGAGGAACTCGCGGAGAAGCGCGCGGCGCTGTCGGCGCTCGCCCCGAACCCGGTCGCCGTGAGCGGGAAAGAGGGCGAGAACGTCGAGCGCCTGATCGAACGCATCGACCAGGAACTACCCGCATGGGAGCACGAACGACTCGTCATGCCGATGACCGACGAGACGATGAGCATCGTCTCGTGGATCCACGACAACGCACAGGTCAACGACGTGAACTACGGCGACGACGACGTGCTGGTCGATTTCGAGGCCAGACCGACGGTCGTCGAGCAATCGCGGGCGAAAGCGCGCGACCTCTCTCCGGCCGTCGAATCGGCCTGACGAGGGTGGGGCTTTTGCTTTCGGAGATGAACACGTACGTATGGGGGAGAACAACACGAACGCGATTCCGGTGACGGTAGTTTCTGGCTATCTGGGCGCGGGGAAGACGACATTGGTCAACTACCTCCTGTCGAACCCCGGCGACCGGAGGATAGCCGTCATCGTCAACGACATGGGAGAGGTGAACGTGGACGCGGATCTGATCGCCAGAGAAGGAGACGACGAAGAGGGTGTCGTCGACCTCTCGAACGGCTGTATCTGTTGTGAACTGGGTGACGACCTTGCGACGGAGGCGACACGGCTCGCGGAAAGCCGGGAGTTCGACGTGCTCGTCGTGGAGGCGTCGGGGATCAGCGAGCCAGTTCCCATCGCTCGAACGCTACTCGACATCGAGGACGACGCGGTGGCCGGGGGAGCCAGTCTCGAACTGGATACGATGGTGACCGTACTGGATAGTTTCGGCTTCTGGAAGGAGTTCGATCCGGAGGACCGTGAGCCAAACGAGGACGTCGAACGGCCGCTCTCGGCTGTGATGATCGACGAAATCGAGTTCTGTGACGTGTTGTTGCTCAACAAGACGGATACGCTATCGGAGGACGTCATCGACGAGATAGAGGAGACAGTTACCGAACTCCAGCCGCGTGCCCACATCGAGCGGACGGAGTACTCGGCGATCGATCCGGAACTCGTCCTCGATACGGGCCGGTTCGACTTCGAGGCGGCACAGCAGTCACAGGGCTGGAAACGGCAACTGAGCGGGGACGGCCACGACCACGAGGACGGGCATTCGGTGGCCGAGGCTCATGGGGTCAGTTCGTTCGTCTACCGCCAGCGACAGCCCTTCCACCCCGATCAGTTCGCCGACTGGCTCGACGACTGGACGGGCGATGTGATCCGGGCGAAAGGGATCTGTCGGATCGCTGGCCGAGACGACGACGTGATCGGGCTCAGTCAGGCCGGACCCTCCGTCGAGGCGGGACCCATCGGGACGTGGGACCCCGAACGAGACGACCCGCGAACGGAACTCGTCTTCATCGGACAATCACTCGACGAAGCACGCATAACCGACGAACTGGACGGCTGTCTGGCCCAGGAGGCGGACGGAGAAGACTGGCGGCCAGCGACGGATCCGTTCCCGCTGTAAGGCGGTTTCCCGCTCTGCCCTCGAACGTCTCTCTGAGGTCGTCCCACTCCTCGTGGAAGCCGTGGGTCGATGCTGAGTCGGTCGACATTGCGGACTGGTACACGTCGTCGTATTCGAGCAACTGTGACCACCCCTCGCTGAACGCCGCCGTGCAGTACTTACACATACGATAGCGTTTACGGGAGAGAATATATGAGTTGGCCTGCCGGGTTCGATTTCGCAGGGTCCCTGTGAATATACAACGTGGGACAATAAATACTTATGCATGAGGTTCTAGGTACCGGGTGAGATAACCGATCGGCGGTAACGAGGTCAAGCATGAATTCGGCGAACTACATGGAGCAGGAAGGACAGTGGGTTGAACACGGTTGTAGTAAATGTGAGTGGGCGGCCTTCGCGGAAACGTTCCCCGAGGCTATCAAATCCTACCACTCACACCTAAAAGAACACCATCCGAAAGCCTGGCTGCAAGCCTAAAAAATCGAAGAGAGGGCGTCGCGCTACGGTTCGAGCAGCACTTTGATAACGCCTTCTTCGCGCGCGTCGAACTGCTCGTACATCTCGGGTGCTTCCTCCAGATCGACTCTGTGAGAGACCACCCACGACGGGTCGGCGCGCCCTTCGATGATCAGGTCGCGTAGCTGGCGGTTGTACTGTTTAACATTACACTGGCCAGTGCCGACTTTGAGACCCTTCTCGAAGAACTTGCCGAAGTCGATGCCGAGTCGACCCTGCGCGGCCATTTCGTCCGGCGCGCCGGGGTCTTCGGGGACGTACAGCCCCGGCACCCCGAGTTGACCGGTCGGACGGACGACCTTGATCAGCTGGTTCAGGACGACCGCCGGGTTCTCCTTGGCCGGGTCGTACGCGTACTCATCGGTATCGGTGTCGACGTCATCGGGATCGGTCGCCTGATAGCCGACCGCGTCGACGCCTTTGTCGACCTCGCCGCCGTGTTCATCGATGATCTGCTCGACCGGATCTCCTTCGGTGAAGTTGATCGACGTCGCATCACAGTGCTCTTCGGCGAGTTCCAGTCGGCTCGGCACCTGATCGACAACGTAGATTTCCGACGCGCCCTTGATACTGGCGCTGTAGGCGGCCATCAGCCCGACCGGTCCGGCACCGAAGATAGCAACGGACTCTCCGGGCTGGAGATTCGCCAGCTCGGTCCCGTGCCAGCCCGTCGGGAAGATGTCGGCCAGCAGTGCGAACGCGTCCTCGTGTTCCTCTCCCTCGGGCAGTTTGAGCGCGTTGAAGTCCGCGTACGGAACGCGCAGTTTCTCCGCCTGCCCGCCTTTGTACGGTCCCATCGCGACGTATCCGTACGCCCCACCGGCAAAGCCGGGGTTGACGTTCGTACAGAATCCGGTGAATCCATCCTCGCAGTTCTGACAGAACCCGCAGGCAACGTTGAACGGCAGGACGATCCGGTCGCCCTCCTCCAGCGTACTGACGGCCTCACCGACTTCGCTCACGACCCCCATGTTCTCGTGACCAAAGACGATGCCGGGTTCCGCCGCAGTGCGGCCCTCGTACATGTGGAGGTCGGACCCACAGATGGCCGACGTAGTGATATCTATCACGACATCGTTCGGATGTTGAATTTCCGGTTCATCTACCTCTTCGATCGCTACGTCGTATTCCCCTTGGTATACGACAGCATTCATTGACATATTGTAACTCCCCCTGCACGGAATGTTTCCACAGATCAACTATTATAGTTATTTCAGGCGATCTGAGAGTACCATCTCGAATATATTAACGAATATAGTGGGTTAATATATGCTTGCATCCCTCGGGGATCAGATATCGGACTGCACCGGCAACCCATTTAAGCCGTTCCTGTCGACGTTATCCAGTCCGACACGGTCCAGTAGCGTACGCGTCGGGCGGCCGTCGGCGGTCCACTCGCGGACCTCGTAGTATCGGTCGAGCGTCGTCTCGAACGATTCGGGATCGATGCCGTCGTCTCCGGCGAGCGAGGGCGGGAGCGCGTCGTCTGCTCTGTCGAACCCCTCGCGGACGTTGAACAGGCGCGTGAGCGTCCAGATGCGTTCGCCGACAGTGCGCAGGTCGGTATCGGGGACGACGCCGGCCGCAGCAAGCCACTCCGCCCCGAGGTCGCTGAACACGGGCGCGACGAAGTCGTCGAGGACGAGACTCCAGAGGACCGCTCTGCGGTCTTGCTCCTCGGCCACGGCAGTTGCGACGCGCTCTGGCGTCCAGCCGTCCTCGAACACTTCGTTCTCGATGGGGAGTGCTCGGCGGTGGCAGGCACCTCGATCACTGGTGGCGTACGCGAGCGCCATACTCGGCGCTCCCCGGGGATCGTAGGCGGGCAGTGCCATCGCCTTGACCGTCGGGACGAGTTCTCGCCCACCGAACCGGTGTGCCGCCGCATCGATCCCCTCGGCCAGAACGTCACCGAGGGGCGTGTCACGGGTCGCGATCTCTTGGAGTAGCCGTCGCGCCCCGACGGGATCACCGAAGTCGATCTTCCTGTCCAGTATACCGTCTTCGCTCGCCCTGATCGTCCAGGCGACTGCACTGCCGGCGCTGATCAGGTCGATGCCGAGGTCGTCACAGAGCGCGCCCAGTTCGACGACGGCATCGAACTCGTCGATACCGAGGCCCGCGCCGAGCGACATCGCAGTCCCGCCGCGCGGGACGCTCTCTCCGGTGTCGGTCTCGATACGGAAGTCGCCCGGTGCGGCGTCGTCAGGTCGTTCGCGCTCGGTGGCGTGTTCCCGGACGGCTTCGATTCCCACGGCATCGACGTCGTCGACGCCGCGTTGCTGCCACCCCTCGGCGGCGAGCGCACCGACGGCGTCGGCGAAATCGATGCTCTCGACCGTGCCGCTGGCCCGGTGCCAGCCGGTTGCCGCGTCGCTCTCGTAGCGCTCCTCGTAGCGCTCCCGAAGCGTCTCCAGACCGGTCGGGGGTCGCCCCGTGCGACGACCGTTTTCAGACGCTTGGCCCCGAGTACCGCACCGGCACCGCCCCGCCCTGCGTGGTGCTCGCCAGCGTCAGAGGCAATCGTCGCGTAGGCCACGCGCCCTTCGCCTGCGGGGCCGATACAGGCGACTGCCCCGTCGTGGCTCTCCGCGGTCGAAACGGTGTCCTCGCCCCAGTTGTCGCTCGGTTCGAGGGTAGCGTCGCCGGACTCGATGTCGAGCCGAAGCGGTTCGCTCGCCTCGCCTTCGACCAGCACCCCGATATGGTCGTCGAGTGCTCCAGCCAGTACTGCCGGGAACTCCCCGCCACCGTAGGAATCCAGGAAGGTTCCAGTCAGCGGTGACTTCGTGACGGCGGCGTACCGGGCGTCGCCCGGCAGGACGCCGGTGAGCGGGCCCAGCATGAACAGGACGACGTTCTCCGGACCGAGGGGATCGGTACCCGGGGCCAGTTCGTCGTAGAGGTAGCGTGCGCCGAGTCCTTTGCCTCCAATGAACTTCCGTAGCCACGGCTTCGGGACGCGCTCGCTCGTCACGGACCGCGTCGAGAGGTCCACGCGGAGGAGCCGGTCGGGCGTGAGTGGCTCCGTCATCGGTACGCCAGTCGGGACTCTCGGTTCGGTCCCACCCGGGAGTTCCCGGGCGGGGCGTGTCCGCACCGCTCGTGAGCGATCACGTCAGTCGTCCGCGGGTGATTCGTCGGCTGGCTCGATACCGACGTCGACCTCGGCTGCTGCAGCCTTGTACTCGGGGATCTTCGCCCGCTCGTCGAGGACGTTGTTCGTCAGGACGTTCGCGGACGCCTCGGCGAAGTGTGGCGTCGTCCAGACCGAGCCCTCCTTGATGTCAGTCGTGACCTGCGCTTTCAGCGTGATCTCACCCCGTCGGGATTTCAGAGTGACGTAATCGCCGTCCTCGATACCGTACCGCTCGGCGTCCTCGGGGTGGACGTCGACGAAGTTCTCGGGGTGCTGGCGCTTGAGCGTCGGCGAGCGTCGACTCATCGTCCCCGTGTTGTAGTGCTCTTCGAGGCGTGCGGTGGTGAGCGTGAGCGGGTACTCCTCGTCGGGCACCTCCCTCGGTGGCTGGTGGACGACACCCTCGATCTGACCGAGTCCGTTCTCGGTGTCGAAGGATTCCTCGTAGAGGAACGGATCGCCCTCGTCACCGATCTCGTAGCAAGGCCAGTGGAGGCCCTCCTCGCCGAGCAGTTCGTAGGTCATTCCGTGATAGCTCGGACAGACCTGCCGGAGCTCCTCGAAGACGGCTTCGACGTCCTCGAACCGGAACGTCTCCTCGTCGAACAGCCGACTGCCCATCTCCATCAGGATCTCGAGGTCGTGTTTCGTGTTCTCGTGGACCTTGTCGACGCCGCGCATCCGCTGGACGCGCCGGTCGGTGTTCGTGACGGTGCCGTCGCGCTCGGCCCAGGTCGTCGCCGGCAAGATCACGTCGGCGAACTTGGCTGTCTCCGTCATGAAGATGTCCTGGAGGACCATGAACTCCAGTTCCTCGAAGCGCTCTCGCACCTCGTTGGCATCCGGTTCGGACATCACTGGGTTCTCGCCCATGATGTAGAGTCCGTGAACGGAGCTTCCCGCGGCGTTCGAGATTTCGACGTTGGTCAGTCCGGGTTCGTCCGGTATCTCGAAGCCCCATTCCTCTTCGACGCTCTCGCGGGCCTCGTCGTCGTCGACTAGCTGGTAGCCCGGCAGGACGTTCGGCATCGCACCGACGTCACAGGTCCCCTGCACGTTGTTCTGGCCGCGCAGCGGGTTCACGCCCGTGCCGGGGCGGCCGAGATTACCGGTGGTCAGCGCGAGGTTGATCTCGTTCTGGACGTTGTCGACGCCACAGGCGTGCTGGCTCATCCCCATTCCGGTGAAGATGGCCGCGTTGTTCGCCTTCGCGTACTTCTCCGCGGCGAGTTCGATATCTTCGAGCGGGACGCCACACTGCTCGGCGGCCTCCTCCTTGTCGAAGTCCTCTAGCGTCTCCTTCAGGTCGTCGAACCCTTCCGTCCGCTCGGCGATGAACTCCTCGTCGATCCAGTCGTTCTCCAGAACGGTCTTGAGTACGATATTCAGGAGCGGGATGTCGGTTCCCGGATTCAACTGGAGATGCATGTGGCGGTCGGTCTCGTCGATACTGAACGACCGGGTGGTCTTGTTGGCGTGTGGGTCGACCTGGATGACGGTGGCCCCCTCCAGAACGGCCTGTCGGAAGTACTGGCTGTTGGCGATGGGGTGCTGTTCGCCGGGGTTCGCCCCCTGGATCCAGAACACGTCGGCGGCCTCCTCGAGGTCCGCCATGCTGTTGGTCATTGCGCCCGCACCCAGACTCGTCCGGAGCGCCCACACCGTCGAGGCGTGACACATCCGCGTGCAGTTGTCGACGTTGTTGGTGCCGTAGCGGCGGGCGAGTTTCTGGAGCAGGTAGTTCTCCTCGTTCATCGTCTTCGAGGAGCCGTAAAAGCCCATGGCGTCCGGGTTGTACTCGTCCCGGATGTGTTCCATCTCCGAAACGATCCGGTCGTACGCTTCCTCCCACGATGCCTCCCGGAACTCGCCGTCCTCCTTGATCATCGGGTCTGTCAGACGGTCCTCGTGGTCGACGACCTCTGTCGCCGCGCCGCCCTTGATACAGACGCGCCCCTCGTTGACCGGTGCGTCGCCCCACGGCATGAAGCGAACGTCGCCCGGTTCATCGCCTTGCTGCACTTTGATTCCGCAGCCGACACCACAGTACGGACAGATCGTTTTGACTGGTTCTTGGTTATCGCTTGACATAGTTGAAGCCTCCCTGTTGAGGTGCCTATGATATATAATGACAGTTCAGCACTCATCAAGTTATCCTACGATATCTGACTAGTTATGGATCAGATGGGGCAATGCTCACAACGCCGGCGCTCGACACTGGACACGATGGAGCTAACTCGAGCGCTCATCGAACAATCAGCGACGGAGTACGAACGGGACGCGCCGTTTTATACGGTCGAGCAGGAGTCCATCGAGACGCTTCCCGCGGCGTTCAAGAACGGTGAGTTCGGCCGCCGGGACGCCATCTGGATCGTCGAGTGGTACTACCGCCGCGAACTGGGCGCGGTCTCGAACCGCGAGCGACGCGCCCTCGAAGACGAGTTCGAGGAGAACGACCGGCGGGAGATAAAACGGGCAGTCGTCGACGCCGCGAACGCAGACACGCTCGACGCCGCAACCGATTCTCTCACTGCGCTCTCCGGCGTGGACATCACCGTTGCATCGGCGTTCCTGTTCTTTATCGATCCCGACCGCTATCTCGTCGTCAGCGAGACGGAGTGGGACGTCCTGCACGACGCCGACTACCTCTCGGAGCCATACCCCGATCCGCCCACGCTCGACCAGTACAGGGAGTATCTCGACGTCTGTCAGGGACTCGCCGACCGGTTCGACTGCGACCTCTGGACGCTATATCAGGCTCTCCGACAGCTTTCTGATCGCTGAGAGCCGCGGCTCCCACAGGGGCTTTTACCCCGCAAGTCGATAGTCGGAGTATGTCTACGGCCGTGATTATCGCAGGGGGACGCTCGACGCGCTTTGGCGACCAGGACAAAGCCGTTGCCGACCTCGGGGGACGCCGATGATCCGGCGCGTCGCAGACGCCGTCGCGGAGGAGGTCGACTCGGTCGTCATCAACTGCCGGGCCGACCAGCGTGCGGCGATAAAGTCGGCGATGGCTGGCTACGATGCCCCCGTCAGTATCGCCGAGGACGAACGCCCCGATGCCGGGCCGACAGCAGGGATGATGACCGGCCTCCGCGCCGTCGATTCCGGGTACGCCTTCGTCGTCGCCTGCGACATGCCCTTCGTCGACCCCTCGTTCGTGGAGTTCCTGTTCGACCGCGCCGCAGGCCACGACGGCGCAGTTCCGCTACTCGATGATGGCTGGTACCAGACCACGCAGGCCGTCTACCGCGCCGAGGCGATGGCGGATGCCTGTGAGCGCGCCCTCGACGCCGGTGAGCGGAAGGTTCTCGCCGCACTCGACCGGATCGAGTACGTCACGGTGGAGGAAGACGCGGTTCGCGATCACGCCGACCTGCAGACGTTCAGAAACCTCAATACGAACGAAGAGTTCGACGAGGCGACCGCCGAGTTCGAGTGAGTCCGGTCCGTGTTTCCGGGCCGGTCAGTCGAGGAGTTCGCGAACCGGGTCCTCCTCGATCATCGCAGTGAGCGCAACGGCGTCGATCCGTGGCTCCTCGCGGACCCGCGTCCCGATCTCTCTCGCTACGTCGAGGGCCGCCGCATCGTCGACCATGTTGACGACTGCGATCACGGTAGCGCTCTCGGGAACGCCCTTGAGCGCACCGAAATCGCTCGTCAGGACGCCCGCGACGGTCTGAGGGCGGATCTCGTCGCCGACCGATAGGTCCGTGATCGCCGCCACGCGCTCGGGCCGGTGGACGTACTCGTCAGTGAGCGGTTTGCCGACCGCCCGGATGCTCGCGATGGGGAGGACGGTATCCGCCCCGGCGGGGATCTGCGGTTCGTGTTCGGCGGGCGCTTTCAGCAGTCGCGTCCGTGCGCCGTCGGCCTTCACGAGTATCGGCGCTTCGACGTCCGCGTCGGCGAGCGCGTCGACGGTCTCGGGGTCGTAGCCCAGATACCGGTCCTCGCGCTCGCGCTCCGGGACGAGACCGAGCGGCCACTCGTCGGTCTCGCGGGCCGCCGTGATCGGATCCTCGGTCACGACGACTTCGGAGACCTGGCTGTCGAAGATCGGAATCCGAACCGTCGCGGTGACGATGGCCCGGTCGAGTCGGTTCGCAAGCGCGTACAGCGTCGTCTTCTTGCCGCCCGCGCCGACGACGCAGACGAGGCCCGAGCGAGCGTCGAGCGCGTCGGCCAGTGGCGGTGGATCGAGAACAGTCATCGCTGGATACTCACAGTCGCTCCTTACGTTTCTGTGCGACGTGTACGTTCTCGATTCTGGTGTCCGGATACTGGCCGTCGGCGTCCTTCTCGGCGGCTTTGACCATGTCCCAGACGACGTTCAGACCGGTCGTCACACCTTCGAGGGCTTCCATCTCACAGCCGGTCTTCCCGGTGGTCTCGACGGCGACGGCGAGGCCGACGCGGTCGTCTTCGACCTCGAAATCCACGTCGACGTTCGAGACCGGGATCTGGTGGCACAGTGGAATCGTCTCCCAGGTGTGTTTGACCGCCTGTATCGCGCCGATCCGCGCCGTCGCCAGCACGTCGCCCTTCTCTACGTCGTCGGCCCGGATCGCCTCGACCGTTGACGGCTGAAGCCGGATCGCGCCCTCGGCGACGGCCCGGCGGTCGCTGTCGGGCTTGTCGCCCACGTCGACCATCTGCGCATCGCCGGAGTCGTCGACGTGCGTTAGTTCGTCGGCCGGGGTCTCGGTCGCACCGTCCTCCTCACTCATCGCCATCACCCCACAGCGCCCGGGCGACCAGCGGTGGGAGATCAGTGGCGACCAGCCCGTAGCCGTGATCTTCGACGGCCAGATCGCCCGCAGTGCCGTTCGCGTACGCCGCGATGCCCGCGGCCTGTACGGAGTCGTCGAGCGTCGCGACCAGGGCGGCGGTGACCCCAGCCAGCACGTCACCCGTGCCCCCGACGGTCATGCCGGGGTTGCCCGTTCTGTTGACTCGCGTTCGCTCGCCGTCGCTCACGATGTCGTAGGCACCCTTGACCAGTAGTGTCGCGCCGACCTCTCCGGCGAAGGCTTCGACGGCGTCGGCGCGCTCGCGCCAGTCCTCCTCGCGCGGGCCGCCCATCGCCGCCAGTTCGCCCTGATGGGGCGTGCAGACGAGCTGTGCGTCGGTCTCGACATCCGGGACGACCCGGACCGGATCGGCGTCGACGACCGCGCGCCCGTCGTAGGATGCGAGGAACTCGCTGACAGCGTCGAGGCTCCCTTCGGCGGTACCCAGTCCGGGGCCGACGAGCACCGTGTCGACGTCCGCGGCGAGCGAGAGCAAGGTGTCGACGTGGACCGGCGCGATACGGTCGCCGGGCAGGGCCTCGACAATGAGGTTCTCGGAGTAGCCCGCGACGGCGTCGGCGACTGATTCGGGCGTCGCGACGTAGACCAGATCCGCGCCGGCGCGGAGGGTGGCGTGCGCGGAGAGCGCGGGTGCGCCGGAGTAGGGGCCACCGCCGATTACCAGCACCGTGCCGTGGTCGCCCTTGTGGCTCTGCGGATCGCGCGCGAGCGAGTGCAGGTCGCCGCGTTCGACGAACAACTCGGCGGCCGCGGGGATGCCGATATCGGCCACCGTGATATCGGCGTCGACTGCTTCGAGCCCCGGCTTCGCGTCGTGAAACGTCACTACGTGATCGGCCTCGACTACGACGCCCGGCGCATTGCCCGTGTCCGCGTCGACACCGGAGGGGACGTCGACCGAGAGGACCGTCGCATCGCTCGCGTTGATCGCTTCGGCGGCGCTCGCGGCCGGTTCTCGCAGTGCGCCGGTGACGCCAGTGCCCAGCATCGCGTCGACCACGACGTCCGCGTCGGGCAGTGCGATCTGGGCCGAGTCTCTGACCGCCTCGATATCGTACTCGCCCTGCCGCAGAGCATCCCAGTTCTCCCGTGCGATATCGGTCGTGATGGTCTCTGCCCGGCCCAGCAGGTGGACCGAGACGTCGTATGCGTCGAGAAAGCGCGCCGCGACGAAGGCGTCGCCGCCGTTGTTGCCCCGGCCGGCGACGACGACGACTCGGGTACCCCGCTCGGCGACGTCTCGGACGGCCTGGGCGACGGCGTTACCGCTCGACTCCATGAGCTGTTTCCGCGGGACGCCAAGCGCCTCGGCGTTCGCGTCTACCGCGGCCATGCGCTCGCTCGTGATCATATAGCGAGGTTCGGCGTCCGGCGACAAAACGATGCTGGAGGCTCGGCGTCGACAGCGAAAAAACAGAAGCCGAGACAGGAGATCGGGACCGGGCGTTGTCGGGAGATACCAGCCCGGATTCCGGGCCGTGATTACTCGAGATCGAACCGGTCGAGAGTCATCACTTTGGTCCACGCATCCACGAAGTCATGCACGAATTTCTCCTCTGCGTCGTCGGCACCGTAGGCTTCCGCGAGCGCCCGAAGCCGGGAGTTCGAACCGAAGATGAGGTCCACGCGGGTGCCTCTCCACCTGACTTCGCCCGTCTCACGGTTGCGCCCCTCGAACACGTTCTCGGAGTCCGGGGCCGCTTCCCACTCCGTATCCATATCGAGCAGGTTCACAAAGAAGTCGTTGGTCAGCGTCTCCGGTCGGTCAGTGAACACACCGAGGTCGGTATCCTGATAGGTGGCGTTCAGTGCGCGCATGCCGCCGACCAGAACCGTCATCTCGTCGGCCGCCAGATTCAGCAGTTCCGCGTTGTCAACCAGTACTTCCTCGGCCGGTCGGTCGGCGTCGCTGCCGAGGTAGTTACGGAACCCGTCCGCCGCCGGTTTGAGCGCGTCGAACGAGTCGACGTCGGTCTGTTCCTGCGAGGCGTCCGTCCGTCCCGGCTCGAACGGGACATCGACGTCGTAGCCGGCGTCTTCCGCAGCCTGCTCGATGGCCACAGAGCCACCCAGAACGATCAGGTCAGCGAGCGAGACTCGCGTCCCGTCGGACTGTGTGCTGTTGAACTCTGTCTGGATCCCTTCCAGGGTCTCCAGCACGGTGTCCAGTTGTTCCGGCTCGTTCGCCTCCCAGTGCTTCTGGGGTTCGAGGCGGAGACGGGCACCGTTTGCGCCGCCGCGTTTGTCGCTGTCGCGGTACGTCGACGCCGAGGCCCATGCGGTCTTGACCAGTTGGGGCACGGACAGGTCCGAGTCGAGGATCTCCTCTTTGAGTGCGGCGACATCGTCCTGCCCGATCAGGTCGTAGTCGGCTTCGGGGATGGGGTCCTGCCACAGCATCTCCTCGTCCGGAACCTCGGGACCGCGGAACCGGGTCGGCGGGCCCATGTCGCGGTGGATCAGTTTGTACCACGCCTTTGCGAAGGATTGCTGGAACTCGTCGGGGTTCTCGCGGAAGCGCTCGACGATCTCCCGGTACTCGGGGTCTTCCTTGAGCGCGATGTCCGTCGTCATCATCATGGGCGCGTGTTTCTCCGACGGATCGTGGGCGTCCGGGACGGTGTCCTGTGCGGCTTCGTCTGTCGGTGCCCACTGTACCGCACCACCGGGGCCTTCCTCTACCTCCCACTCGTAGTCGAGCAGGTTGTCGAGGTAGGAGGTGTCCCACATCGTCGGCGTGCCGTTCCAGGCGCCCTCGATGCCGCTGGTGATCGTGTCGGGACCTTTGCCGGTGCCGTGGTCGTTCTCCCAGCCGAGGTCCTGCGCGTCGATAGGGGCCTCTTCCGGGATTGGCCCGAGGTCTTCGTCGTCGGCACCGTGGGATTTGCCGAACGTGTGGCCTCCGGCGATGAGCGCGACGGTTTCCTCGTCGTTCATGGCCATGAGGCCGAACGACTCACGGATGTTCGCGGCCGACGCAAGCGGGTCCGGCTCACCGTTCGGTCCCTCGGGGTCCACGTAGATCAGCCCCATCACGCTGGCCCCGACTGGCTCGTCGAGCTGTCCCTCCTCGTTACGACGCTCGGACTGGTGGGCCTCGAACTCCTCCTCGGGCCCCCAGTTGACGGATTCGTCGGGCTTGAACGCATCCTCGCGCCCGCCGGCGAAGCCGAACGTCTCGAATCCCATCGACTCCAGGGCGCAGTTCCCGGCCAGGACGATCAGGTCGGCCCACGAGAGTTTGCGGCCGTACTTCTGCTTGACCGGCCAGAGCAAGCGGCGCGCCTTGTCGAGGTTCGCGTTGTCCGGCCAGCTGTTGAGGGGTGCAAACCGCTGGGTTCCGCCGGACGCGCCGCCGCGGCCGTCGGTGGTTCGGTACGTACCGGCGCTGTGCCACGCCATCCGAATAAACAACGGGCCGTAGTGGCCGTAGTCAGCCGGCCACCACTCCTGTGATGTCGTCATCACCTCTTCGATGTCCGTCTTCACGGCCTCGAGGTCGAGTGTCTCGAACTCCGTGCCGTAATCGAACTCCTCGCCCATCGGATCGGCCTGGCGGGCGTTCTGGTCGAGAATCTCCAAGTTCAGCTGATTCTGCCACTGGTCTGGGTCGGACCAATTCATCACCGGCGATTTGCAGTCTTTCGCGTATTAATCTTGTCTAACTCACTGACAATGTCTTTGTTAACCTCTAAGCAGTCTGTCGAATGTATTATTATGTTCGAGTGACTGCTTTACAGTCTCACGGACGTGTTTGTTCAGAACAAGCAGGCTGGAATAAATATGGGCATAGGACGATTGACTACACGCTTGGAGTCTTGTACGCCTGACTTCAATTTCTGGAGCAGAAAGCTTCGGAAACTATCGTCGGACCGTGCGAGAGTTGCAGTATCCAGTAGCCGGCCCTATTGGTCGTATTACGGCCGACCGCTAGTACCGGATCCGGAAGCCGTCCTCTCCCTGTGGCTCCTCGTACTCCACGTCGACGTCCTCGACAGTCGCTGCGGGACTGCCAGTGTGACACCATTCGACCATCTCTTCGATGGCCTCTTCGGGGCCTTCTGAAACTGCCTCGACGCGGCCGTCGTCGAGGTTCCTGACCCAGCCGTCGACAGCGTTCGATTCCGCCGTCTCTTTGGTCGTCGCCCGGTAGAAGACGCCCTGGACACGACCGGAGACGAACACGTGTGCGCGAGTTCGCGTCATACTCGAAGATGGATCGCCAGCGATCAAAAATGATGGGGCGCACGGCGAGTCGAAAACGAAATGCACCGGGGGTTCGTCCACCCCACAATGAAGCCGATCAAGGACAGCGTCCACGACTACATCGCGCTCGGTCCGGAGGCGGAAGCGCTGGTCGACACCCCGACCGTCCAGCGGCTTCGCCACGTCAAGCAACTCTCTACCGTTCGGCTGGTTTTTCCCGCGGCCAACCACACCCGGTTCGAGCATAGCCTCGGCGTCTACCACCTCGCCGACACCGCTATCGGACATCTCGACGTCGACGCCGACACCGCGGCCCACCTCCGCGCCGCGGCGCTCCTCCACGACGTGGGCCACGGCCCCTACGGCCACCAGACCGAGGAGGTAATTCACCGCCGGACCGGGAACGATCACGACGATGTTGGCTGGCTACTGACCGATCCCGACCGCCCCGTCTGTCAGGCACTGGAGGGCCTCGACCTCGATCCGGAGCGCGTCGCCACGCTCGTCGCCGGTGAAGGCCGACTCGGTTCGCTCGTCTCGGGCGAACTCGACGTCGACCGGATGGACTACCTCTCCCGGGACGCCCACCACACCGGCGTCCCCTACGGCGCAATCGACCACGGACGCCTCGTCCGCGAACTCCGACTGGAGAACGGCCACCTCGCTCTCGGCGAGGGCAACGTCGCGACGGCCGAGTCGATGCTGTTCTCGCGGGCGCTGATGAACGCTATCGTCTACCGTCATCACGTCTCCCGGATCGCCGGTGCGATGCTCGACCGGGCCTGTGAGCAGTATCTAGACGCCACCGAGACCGGAATCGAGTCGTTCCGACGGATGGCCGACCACGACCTGCTGGTCGCACTGGCCGAGCACGTCCCGACGCTCGGCCGGCGACTGGAGCACCGCGACCTCTACAAACGCGCCGTCTGGACGGGCATCGAAAACGTCCCCCGAGAGATCACGGACGTGGACTACGAGGACGAACGGCAGGCCGAGCGCGAGATCGCCGAAGCGGCAGGCGTCGACCCCGCCGCAGTGATCGTCGACATCCCCGACCGTCCGCGACTCAAGGAATCATCGACGAGCGTCGTCGTCGACGGCGTCGTCCAGCAACTGGAGGACGCCTCGGAGTTGGTCCGTGGTATCCGGATGGCCGAGCGGGCGCGCTGGCGCCTCGGCGTCTACGCTCCCGAAGAACAGACGCAGTCGGTCGAACGCGCCGCCCGGGACGTGCTGGGCCTTCGCAGGTATCGGGAAACGTCCGGGCGACCTGCTCGCGGGTCTCCTGCTCCGTACCGGAGTTGTCGATGGCGACGTGGTACATCTCGATAGGGTGGAACTCCTCGCGGAACTGGTGGTACACCTCGACATCCGCGTCGCTCATACCGCCCTCACGGTCGGCGATGCGCTCCTCTGCAACCGAGCGCTCGCAGACGACTTCGAGCAGGCGAAACCGTGCGCCCGCTTCCTCCGCGATTTCCCGGACAGTGCGTCGACGGTCGCGCGCTGCAAACGTCCCGTCGAGAACGGCTGATTCGCCCGCCTCGACCGTCTGCCTGGTTCGGTCGAGCAGTTCGCGGTAGACGCTCGCTATCTCCTCGTCGGTGTACTGGGGGTCGTCGTACAGTTCCTTGCGGACCACGTCGGTTCTGAAGGCGTCGCACCCCGAGGCGCTCCGCGACCACCGCCCCGACAGTCGACTTGCCCACGCCGGGAAGCCCACAGAGCACGACGAGCCACGGGTCGTCGCCGCCCGCCGGTTCGCCGTCTTCACCCTGCGCTGTTGCCTCGCCGTCGCTGTGGTCTCCGGACATACTGTATTCCGACCCAGGTGCCGGGTCTTGCTGTCACGTCGGACCAGCGGGTGCAAAATAGCTTCGACTACGCCGGGAGCGGTAGACACCCTTTAGTCCCCGCTCGCCAATCCTGTCGGTATGCCGAACTTCGAGGGAACGAGTGCCATCGAGACCTACTCCGGCGTCGCCTTCGACCCGCTCGACCCGGAGCCAGCATCGGTCAGGGTCGAGGACGTCGCACACGGGCTGGCGAACACCTGTCGGTATGCCGGCCAGTGTCAGTTCTACTACTCCGTCGCGACCCACGCGCTCTACGTGAGCCGTGAACTCGAGGAGTACGGGCCGCTTGTACAGCTTTACGGACTCTTTCACGACGCAAGCGAGGCGTACATCACCGACGTCCCCCGCCCAGTGAAACGCAAACTCGAGGAGTACGACTCCATGGAGCGGGAGATTCTCGCCGCCGTCTGGGAACGGCTGGACGTTCCCGCTCCGACCGACGAGCAGTGGACCGCGGTGATGGACGCCGACGACATGTTGCTCAGATACGAGGCCGACACACTGCTCTCGGAGTTTGCGCCCTCGCCGGTTCCGGACCTGTCTCACGAACTGACGCCGGGGCGTCCCGGCGAAGCGCGCGACCTGTTTCTCGACCGGGCGGAACGGCTTCGCGAGCGCGTCTGATCCGCTCCGAACGGTCGCCGAAATCGCCACCGCTAAACCCCTAGCACCTGAACTTTCTGGGATGGACCGAACGTCGACCGACGCTGACGGGACGCCGGATTGCGAGCAGTTGACGACGATCACACGGGAGAGCGCCGCCGCGGGGAGCGCAGTCGCCGCGGCGTCGTTCCGGACGGATCTCGACGTCGAGCAGAAATCGGAGAAGACGGATCTCGTCACCGCGGCCGACCGCAAGGCCGAAGCCGCGGTCGAAGAACGCATCCGGGAGTCGATGCCCGAAGCCACGATTTACGGCGAGGAGAGCGCGACCGGAGAGCTACCGGAGGAGGGCACCGTCTGGATCGTCGATCCGATCGACGGGACGAACAACTTCGTCCGGGAGAACCGTCGCTGGGCGACGAGCGTCGCCTGTCTCGTCGACGGCGAAGCGGTCGCGGCGGTAAACGATATGCCGGCACTGGGCGACACCTACGTCGGAACGCCCGAGGGTATCCGGCGGAACGGGGAGCCAGTTTCGGTCAGCGACCGCTCCGATCCGGAGACGTTTCAGGTCGTCCCGACGGTCTGGTGGCCGCGGGACCGGCGGCGGGAGTACGGCGCGGCAACGGGCGCGATAGTCCGCCGATTTGGCGACCTCCGGCGGGTCGGGTCGGCGCAGGCGGCGCTATCGCTACTTGCCGCTGGCTCTGTCGAGGGCGTTCTCACGAACGTCGAGACGAACGCCTGGGATACGGTCGCGGGCGTCGCGATGGTCCGGTGGGCCGGTGGCGAGGTCACCGACCTCGACGGCGAGCCGTGGACCCCGCAGAGTCGCGGCCTCGTCGCATCGAACGGGAACGCCCACGAGGAACTGCTGAAAGCGGTGGCCGAGATCGACGCGGCGCGATAAAAAAGGAGAGACGTCTACCGCATGAGCGAGTCGGCCATCCGCTGCGGGAAGCCAGTGATCAGCTCCCACAGGCTCATTTCCACGTCGTCCGAGCGGAGCCGCGATCGGAGCCGCTGGCTGAACAGCTCGACGGAGATGATGAGAACGAAGATAGCGAGCAACGTCGCCATCATCTCGGTGAACCGCAGCAGATTCTGCTGAGCAGTCAGGACGTAGCCCAGCCCGCCCGCGCCGATGACGCCGACGGTGACGCCGATCCGGACGTTGATCTCGAAGATGTACAGCGTCCACGCGATGAACGCTGTGCGAACCTGACTCAACATGCCGAAGAAGACGATCTGGGGTTTGTTCGCACCGGTCGTCCGCATCGCCTCGATCGGCCCGTCCTCGATCTCCTCGAGTTCGTCGACGAACAGGCGTCCGAGGTTCCCGATCGTGTCGAACGCGATCGCGATCGCCGCGGACGCAGGACCCAGTCCGAGGAAGGGAATGAAGATCAGCGTCCAGATGATCGCCGGGATCGCCCGGATGAACGACATCGTGCCACGGAAGATGAAGTTGAACGGAAACGGCGTGACACGTTCGGAGCCGAGCGTCCCGAACACTAACGCGAACGGGAACCCGATGACGGTCCCGACGAATCCCATTGCGAGCGTGATACCGGCCTCACCGAAGATCTGGAAGATCCCGAGCTCCTGGAAAAAGAACGCATACATGTCGGTCAGGTTCGGCGGGAACTGGAACAACAGCCCACCGATCTCGGGGTCGTACAGCAGGTTCTCCTGGCGGATGAACGAGATGTACTGGCTGATGTCGAGGAACGGGATTACGTCGAAGTATCTCGTGATCGGGAAGAACCCGGTCAGCGACTCGACGAACGTCTCGAGGCGCGCGTCGGGGTTGAGTAGTTCGGTCGCGGCGAATGCCTGGATCGTCGCAAAGACGAGGAACCCAGCGAGCGCGACCCAGCCGACTGCGCGGCGCCGTCTCGTCCGTTTGATGTTCTCGAACTGTTCCGCGATCCGACCCGGAGTCATATCGCTATCGATCTCCTCGCCACCGTCGGTGGTTGGCGTGTCGCCGGATTCACTCGAATCGGTGTGGGCGGATCCTACGTCCACGTCGTTGTCATCGTCTCTCACTGGATGATCAGCTCCGTTTGTGTCACTGTGTTGCGTTCTCTTTGTCCGCCGTTTCACCACCGACAAACATCCCATCGGTATCGATATCACCGTAGATGGTGTCGATCGCGTCGATCGTGAGTTCGTCGCGGTACCCGTCGAACACTTTGTGGCCGTTTCGCAGGCCGATGAACCGCTGTCCGAACTTCCGCGCGATGTTCACTTGATGGAGACTACAGAAGGTGGTCAGTCCACGGTCTTTCGAGGCGGCCAACAAGTACCGCATCACGTCCTGTGCGCTGCCCGGGTCGAGGCTCGCGACCGGCTCGTCCGCGAGGAGGACCTCCGGCTGCTGGACGAGTGCTCGGGCGATCCCGACCCGCTGTTGTTGGCCACCGCTCATGCTGCGCGCCTTCTGTTGGGCCTCCTCCAGCAGGCCGACAGTGTCGAGCGCGTCAAGCGCCCGGTGTTTCTCCTTCTCGTCCTGTAGCTGCAACACACTGAAAAGAATCCGGAGCGATAGATGCCCCCGGAAAGCGAGTTCGAGTACGCCGTCATATCGCCGATGATGTTGTGCTGTTGGAAGATCATCGCCACTTCGGGGCGGGGGTCAACCATCGGCTCGCCGGCGATCACTATCTCGCCATCGGTCGGTGAGAGTAATCCACTTAGCGTCCGTAACAGGGTGGATTTGCCGGAGCCAGAGACGCCGAGAACGATAACGAACTCTCCTTCGGGCACCGAGAAGGACACGTCGTCGAGCGCAACTGTGTCGCCAAATCGTTTCGTGAGACCGTCTACTTCGATATAGCTCATAGTAATAAATACATAGTAACCGACGCCTAGAGGTTGGCCCAGTCCAGCCCGAGCTCCTGACCCAGCTCCGCGACCGGGTCGAAATCGCTGACGCTTGCCTCGACGACGCCGCTGAACCACAGTTCGTGGTCCTGAACGAGCTGGACGTCATCGAGTTCATCCTCGGAGAGTTCGTCTTCTTCCATGTCGAGCAGTTCGGGATCAATGCTGAGTGCCTCCGCGATGTCGGCCTGTGACTCGTGCTGGAACGCCTCCTCCGGTGCGTCGATCATGAGCTGTCGGAGTTCGTCCTTGATCGGCTCGTCCCACGCGGCGTTGCTCACGATCGGGGCCCGCGGGATCGGGTCGGAAACGGCGAGCAGTTGGAGCTCGGGGTCTCGCTCGCCGGCGCTATCGTACTCCGCGGAGATATCGACGAACTCCTGTGACATCTCGTCGAACTGCTCCTGTGGGACGTGCCCTGCCGTCGAGAACGCACCGGTACCGGCGGCAGCGATCCGGTCATCGTTGATAAGCTGATCGCGTGCGGTGGAGTGGTCCGAGGTCCTGAGGTCGAAATCCTCGGGCGAGCCAGCGGGTGCGTTGCCGATATCGAGGCCCGCGTTTCTGAGCATCAGGAGGGGGAACAGTGTTCCGGAGACGGATGTCGCCCCCGCGGATGCGAAGACCTCGCCTTCGATGTCGCTCAGTTCCTCGATATCGCTGTCGGCTCTCGTGGTAATGAGCGAGAAGTACCGTTCCGCCCCGTAGGCAACGCGCAGCCCCGTGACGTCGATCTCCTCGGGGATCTGTGCGACCGCGCCGGGCGAGGTGTCCGCAAAGACACGGTCGCCCTCGGACGCGCGCCGGAGTTCCTGTGCTGTTCCGGAGTAGCTCTGAGTGGGCTGCTCGACGATCTCGACGTCCGCCTCCGATTCGAGATACTCGAACAGTGGCTGATACTGTACCCGAATATCGATCTCCTCTTCTGCGGGATTCATTACCCACGTGACCTCCGTCGGGTCGTCGGTGTCACCGGTAGTCCCGCCGTTTTCGCCGCCATTCTCACCGTCGCCTCCGACACATCCGGATATGCCGAGGATCCCTGCGGCTCCCGCGGTTTTTAAGAACCTTCGCCTGTTCGCCGATGGTCTGTTATCTGCCATGATACCATCACTTTACTCAATGATAAAATGCGTTTCTATTACTGATATATATCTCTTAATAGATTTTGTATCTTCCAACAAAGGATCCAGTATCGTAACCGATCCACGGTCGGCTAAGGTGGCGACGCCCGGGATGGTTGGTTGGGCGTCGTTTCCCAGGATACCGGGGACCGGACCTTCGTACAGAGCCAGTCTCCCGAGAACACACCGGAACGGTGTTCGTCGTGTGGAGTCGATCATGATGTCGTCACCAGTTACGGGACACGGTCCGACAATGAGTGTACAGGTCGACCGGGTACGGCGGGAGCCGAGCAAAAGCGAACGTGACGCAGTTCGGTTCGGAGCTCGGGGAAACGTCTACGTTTCTCATAGTGTCAGCCGCTCGGGTGAGCGGTAGCTACGGAACGACCGACAACACAACGCCGATTACCCCCATCGGTAAGAAGGTGGTATGAACGATCGTACGCGACTCGTTGCGGCCGTGGCGGGAACGGTCGCACTCTTCGTCCTCGTCCAGTTGGGCGCACTCGCGCTGGTCGAGCCGTTCCAGCAAGCCGAGTATCAGGCCGTCGAGGACCCGTCAGACCCGGCGAACAGCGCGCTCTTTTTCGGGGCTATCCTCGTCGCCACCCTCGTGATGCTGGCCGTGATCAAGTACGAGGCCGAGTGGCTGATCCGCGCCGGCGTCATCGGCGTCAGCGGGATGCTCGCCTGGTACGTGCTCAACGCCATCGTCCCAGTAGGATCCGTCGCGGGTGTCCCGCTCGCTCTCCTGCCGATACTGGCGGCGCTCGCCGTCATCCTCGGCCTGGTCTATCATCCCGAGTGGTACGTCATCGACGCCGCCGGGGTGTTGATGGGCGCGGGTGCCGCAGGGATGTTCGGCATCAGTTTCGGACTCCTACCAGCAATCGTTTTCCTCGCCGTGCTGGCCGTCTACGACGCGATCAGCGTCTACAAGACGGAGCACATGCTCACCCTCGCGGACGGCGTGATGGGCCAGAAGATTCCCGTCCTGCTCGTCATTCCGACCACGTTCTCGTACTCGTTCCGCGAGGCCGGTGCGGGCGATGAGATGACCGACGAAACCGCCCCAGACGGCGGAGACGTGGAGGCCGAATCTGACGATATCGTGGACGCTGAGGAGGACGAATCCGCAGATACCGGAGATGAGGAGCAGGCCCCGGAGGGCGTCCGGGATGCTCTGTACATCGGTCTCGGCGACGCCGTGATGCCGACGATTCTGATCGCGAGCGCCGCGTTCTTTATTCCGGCGGAGGCGGCCGCCCAGTTCGATATCCCGGTCATATCGATGAATCTCCCAGCCCTCGGCGCGATGGTTGGGACGCTCATCGGACTCGTGATACTCCTCCGGATGGTGCTCGAAGGGCGTGCACACGCCGGACTCCCGCTCCTGAACGGCGGAGCAATCGCGGGCTACCTGCTCGGCGCACTCGGCAGCGGCATCACGCTGTTGCAGGCGGTCGGCCTCAACCCCTTCTGAACGCGGCCGGGTCAGCGTCCGGTGAGTGCCTCGCTTGCGGGCGAGAACTCGATCTCCGTCCCTAGTCCCGCATCCAGCGCTCGTTCGTAGACCAGCGCGCCGCCGGCGACGGTTTCGATACCGGTGCCGCCGCTGTCGAAGATGGTGATTTCGTCGGCCGAACTCCGCCCTTCGACTGTTCCGGCAACGACCTCGCCCAGTTCCGCGTGGACGTGGCTCTCGTCGACCACTCCCTCCTCGACGGCGTGGATGAACGATCCGGCGTCGATCTCGATCCGCTCGCGCAGATCGGGGACGTAGGTCGCCCGCTCGATTGTCGTCGTATCGAGTTCGCGCTTCTCGGCGTTGTACTGGCCCATCGCGGTGACGTGGGTGCCTGCCTCGAGGCGGTCGCCGTCGAAGACTGGCTGGCTGGCGTTCGTCGCTGTGATCACCACGTCGGCCCCCTCGACGGCGGCCGCGCTCGCCTCGACAGGCCGGACGTCGGCCTCCAGCAGGTCGTCCATCTCGGTGGCGAACGACTCGCGGTGCTCGCGCGTCGGCGAGAACACGTCGACGCGCTTGAAATCACGGACCGTGGCCGTCGCGCGAAGTTGTCCACGCGCCTGTGCCCCGCTCCCGATGACTGCGAGCGTCTCGGCGTCGTCCCGGGCGAGCGCGTCGACGCCGACCGCACCGGTCGCCCCGGTCTTGAACGGGTTCATGCTCGCGCCGTCGAGTATGGCGAGCGGTTCCCCGCTCTCGGCGTCGAACAGCGGGGTCATGAACCACGCGTCCTGCTCGCCGAAACCTGCGGCGTACATGTACCCACCCATCACGCCGGTCTCCGGAAGGACGGCCGCGTAATCGGTGAGCATCCCCGGCGGATCGCCGCGCAACAGTCTGGTCCGGGGGCGGGCCGGAGCGCCCTCGCCGTGCTGTCGATAGCCCTCGCGGACCGCCTCGACGAACTCGTCCGGACTTGCCAAGCCATCCACGTCACTACTGGAGAGAAACAGTGCCTGCGTCATACGCGATGTCTACGAGCGCATCCGAGAAGAGTCCACTGGCGGTCGACCCCGCGGGTTGCCCGGCGTCGGGCGAGCAGTACCGTTCAGTCAGCGGTCATCGACCCGCCCAGAAGCGGGCAACGACGAGTCGCCACGGCACGACAACGGCGAGGACGGTCAGAGTCATCACGAGATTGAACGGCCACGTGGCGCTCCCCTCGAACAGCGGCGACGCGCGCAGGACGAGGGCGATGTTGACCGCAGCGAAAGAGGCCACCGCGCTCAGTCGGGCCGCCGTCCCGAGATCGGTCAGTACTTCGGTTCCGTACAGACCGGCGAGGCCCGCACAGAGGAGCCACCCGACGACGAATGGGGTGATCGTCTCGGCCGCCGACAGCGGGCAGCAAAGCCGGCCGCCCCGTGGTGCTGGTACAGGCCGACCGAGACGATACCGATCACTGCGAGCAGGTCGCCGGTGAGTACGCCTAGCCGTCTCGAGTCACCGAGCGGGAGGCGTGCGGAGAGCGTGGACATACTCGGACTTTTGGCTCGACGAATAAGGACGTACTGGAATCAGAGCGGGCCAGATCGGGTGCTGGAGAGGCGTCGACCGCGCCGCTCAATCGGGCTTGACGCCGACAGCCGTGTAGTCGAAGCCACGTTCGGGAACGGTCGGCGACAGGCCAGCGTCGCCGAGAATCCCTGCGAGTTCGTCGGCGCCGAAGAAGGTCGACTCGAAGCCGATCAGATGTTCGCCCGCCACGAGCAACCGCCCGAGGACGGTGTTCGGATCGAAATCGCGGATCACCAGCACCCCGCCCGGTGCGAGGACGCGTGCCGCCTCCGCGATAGCCTCTCTCGGCCGACCGATATGGTGTAAAGCGTCGACGATCGTCACCGCGTCGACGGACTCGTCCGCGACCGGAAGCCGTACGGCGTCACCGCGGATGCCCGGAATGTCGCGTTCTGCGGCCTGTGCGAGCATATCGGCGGACGCGTCGACGACTGTCCAGTTCACGCCGGGCAGCGCACGTGCCGCACGACCGGTCCCGCCGCCGACATCTAAACCGATCTCGATCTCCCGGGTACCGAGATCGAGTCCTCGCCGTAACACCGCCGGGTCCGCATCCGGCATAAACAGGTCATAGAACCTCGCAAACAGGTCGAAATACCGAACGTCGCTCGATCCGGACATAGCGATACTTGTCCCCCGGCCGGCAAAAAGAGGCGTGATCGGTGCTGTCAGATCCCGCGGACTCTTGGGTCCCCGCCGTCTACGACATGTCATGCCGAGCCTTCTGGAGACTCACATCGAGAACCGGTACCGCGTACAGCCGAACCACGCCAACAACTACGAGACCGCACATGGAGGGAACGTGATGAAGTGGATGGACGAGGTCGGCGCGATGTCGGCGATGCGGTTCGCCGGCCACTCCTGTGTCACCGCAAACGTGGACGAACTCGACTTCCAGCGACCGATCCCGATCGGCGACAACGTCCTCGTAGAAGCGTACGTCTACGAGGCCGGCCGGACGAGCGTCCGCGTTCGTCTCCGGACGTTCCGGGAGAACCCCCGAACCGGCGTCCAGGAGCAGACGACCGAATCAGCGTTCGTCTTCGTCGCGCTGGACGACGGATCGCCGGTGGAGGTTCCGGATCTTTCCATCGAGTCGGAACGGGGCGAACGACTGCGAGCAGAGGCGCTGGAGTCCGATGCCAGAAACGACTGATCCTCTCGCCCAGTAAATATAACTCAGGCTACGCAGTATGGATATCCAGTGAGACGGACAGTCAGTATCGTTCTGGCAATTCTCGTGATCGCTGTGGGGGTCTCGACGGCAATGTCGCTTGTTGCACCACCGACTACGGATCTCGTCGCTCCCGAGGACGACACCGAACGCAACATGGTCCAGCTAGAGGGCAGTGAGAGTGCCTTTTCGCCGTATCTGAGTTCGACGAAGCAACACAAAAAGGGGAGTTCGGTCAACGTCGTCGTCCGCGCTGACCTCGACACTACGCTACAGCGGATGACCGAAACCGGTGACTGGAACGTGACTCAGGGAGAGGAACAGGAAGTCGGGCCCGAGGAACTCTCCGCCGAACAGATCGAACTCGACACGGCCGGCGGCACCTCGATGGAGTGGGACGAAGCGGGCGGTGCAACACGGTACGCGTTCGTCGACGACACGAACAGCAATGACGATGGCGAGTTCGTCACCGAGTCCGCCCAGATCCACTTCGGCGATTACTACGGCCATCGGTATCACATCCGGATGTACGAGGCACCCCACCCCAACGACGAGTGGGTGATCATGCAGGCCCACAACGAGCACTTCGACTGGTTCACGCTTCGCCACGCGGTCCACGGTAACGACGAAGCTCAGCGGCAGGTCGAACTCGACTTCAGGAACCAGCCGTTCACCGACGAAGTCTGGCGAATGTACGTTGGAAACGACGAACCCTACGACAACGATGGCTGGATGACCGTCGTCGAGTTCGCGTGGATGTTCCCCCTGTTCATGATCGGGGCGATCAGCCGCCAGCGCCTCCGAGACAGTGTCAGGCGGCTCTGGCAGAGCTTGAGTTACGTCGACAGGCGGCGTCTCCGCGCCGCGTACAACCGCCTGACGTTGAATCACATCCTGCTGTTCGGCGGAATCGTCGGGCTGTACTTCGGCGTTCGGGTCGGTGGGATACTGCTGGAACGGCACGTCCCCGCGCTCACGATGCACAACATCGCTGGGCTCCTGTACCCGTTTATCGCGGTGGGGATTCCGCTCGTGACGTATCTGATCGCACGCCGCATGACCAGACGGATGGACGCCGGCGTCGTCGCCGCCGGCGCGCTGTCGACGGCCGTGGTACTGGATCTGATGGCGCTATCGGTAGCCGTGATGCCCATCGGAATCGTCCTCCAGCGGGCGGGTATCGTGCTCGCACTGGGACTGATCGCCATCGGTTCGACTGACCGGGCGACCAGACAGGCGAACGAGGCCCTACCGAACGACTGGCTCGTCGTTGGCGGCACGCTGTGGGTGGCGCTTCTGGGCGCAACGCTCATGGGCTGGATCTAGGGACGTCTGCGACGGCAGGAAGGCCAATTTTAAGCCCGTTGCTCTCAGTATTGCATATATGATCATGCCGTCAGATCTCTCCGCGACGTGGGGGCGATATCGATGAGCATCTCGGCTGCAGAAGAGGAGCTCACGGAGGAAGAGCACGCCGGGCTCGAACTAGTCCGCGAGACGGGAGGGATTCACCAGAGCGAACTCTGGAAGGAACTCGACATCTCGTCGCGGCAGGGGAGCCGGATCGTCGACTCCCTCGCCGAAAAGGACCTCGTCGACCGCGAAGAGACGGTGTATCAGGGCCACAACACCTACTACGTCTCCCCGACAGCGATGGATCTGGACTTCTCCCTGCTGATGGCTGGCGACATGCTCTCACCGTTTATCGGCGAGGAAGAGATCGATCCCCAGAGCGACGCCTTCTCGCAGTGGATGATGAACCTCGCGTACGAGGAGTAAGCCCGGTCACGGTTCGTATCTTTATACTCACCCCTGCTCTACCGACTAGTATGGCGCTCAAAAAGCTACGCCCACCGTCGCTGCTGGACGGTACCGAAACCAACGAAGCCGAAGCGGAAGCGACCGAAACAGAGGCCGAAGAGACCGAGACGGAGGAGGAAGCGACCGAAGACGAAGAGACGGAGGACGAAGACGCCGAATCGAGCGGCTCGCGGCTCGGAACGCTAATAAAGGGTGCCGGCGTCGCCCTGAGCGCCGGTATCGCCTTCGTCACGCTGCGAAAGCTCCGTGGCGGCGATAGCGACGACGAGTAGGACCCGGCGATCCGTTTTCCGTTATTCCGACAGATGCTCCAGCAGTAGCTCCGTCACCGCCTCCGACTCCTCCTGATGGACCCAGTGGGTCGCGTCGGGGAACCGCTCGACGCGGCCGTTCTGACAGTACTGCAGGCTCATCGGCGCGAGGTCTGGGATCAGTGCGGTGTCTTCCTCGCCCCAGACGATGAGCGTCGGGTGGTCTATCGCTTCGTCCTGGGAGTGGCCAGTGCCCTCAGCCCTTTCTGACGAGTCTCCGAGCAACAGGTCGGTCGGGTGAAGCCCGGCCGCGCGGTACCAGTTTATAAGTCCCGATAGCGAGTCTGCCGCCGCCCAGCTTGCCCGATAGCGCTCGATATCGATGTCGGAGAAGGCCGCTGGCGAGCCACTTTCCAGCAGGGCGTCACCGAGACCCCGGTAGTCGTCGCGACCGAGCGCCCACTCCGGGATCCGCGGGATCTGAAAGAAGAAGACGTACCAGCTCCGCCGGAGCTGTTCGGCGCTCGACCGGAGTGCCTCCTGGAACGCTCTCGGATGCGGGACGTTGATGATTCCGAGACGGTCGACGACCTCGCTATCGATGGCTAGCTCCCACGCGACGATTGCGCCCCAGTCGTGGCCGATAACGTGGGCGGAGTCGCGGCCCTCGGTCTCGATGAGCGCCCGGATGTCGCCGGTCAGCGCCTCGATCCGGTAGGCGTCGGTGCCCTCGGGTGAGTCGCTCAGGTTGTAGCCCCGCTGGTCGGGGACGAGAACGCGATAGCCAGCGTCGACCAGCGGTTCGATCTGGTCCCGCCAGCCGTACCAGAAGTCCGGAAACCCGTGGAGGAGAACGACGAGCGGGTCATCGGGGTCGCCGGCCGTCACGACGTGGAGGTCGACCCCGTTGACCGTTCGCATTGTCGACTCGATGGAGGGCGCGTCGAGAAGGCTGGCGTCGGTTTGCATACATACCCCTTCGAGAGTGACAGTAAAATCGTTCGGGTAGCGCAGGGCGCTTATGATGCTTGAACCCCAGAACACCCGTGATATCGAATCTGGGCGTTCTCAAGAAGGTTTTCGACGCGGACGATACAGACATGGCGGCGACCACGGAAGACGACGAACGAGAGGCACCGAAACTCCGTTCCGAAGGTAGGACTGTTCCTCGCGCTGGTGGTTCTGACGGCTATCGGCGAAGCAACTGTTCTGGAGATTCGGAAACGCCAACGAGAAGGAGCGACGTAATCAGTCGAGGGCGCTACCGGCGCGGATGATCTCTTTCTCACCAAACGCGGGACCGACAAACTGGATACCGACCGGGAGGCCGTCTGCCTCGCCTGCCGGAACCGAGATGGCTGGCAGGTCCGCGAGGTTGACCGGTGTGGTGTTGGCGTCCGCGAGATACATCTTGAGCGGGTCGTCGAGGCTCTCGCCGAGTTCGAAAGGGGTAATGGGCATCGTCGGACTCGCAAGCACGTCAGCGTCCGAGAGCGCCTCGTCGAAGTCCTGTTTGACCCACGCTCTGGCGTCCTGGGCCTTCTTGTAGTACTTGTCCTGATAGCCTGCCGAGAGCGCGAAGGTACCGAGCAGGATCCGGCGTTTGACCTCGTCGCCGAAGCCCTCGCGGCGCGACGCGGCGAACGCCTCGTTCCAGTTGCCCTCGTAGCCGCCCGATTTCCCGTAGCGGACGCCGTCGAACCGCGCGAGGTTCGAGGAGGCCTCCGACATGGCGATGACGTAGTAGGCCTCGACGGCGTGTTCGACCGACGGGAGGCTCACTTCGTGATAGCTTGCGCCCTGCGATTCGAGTTCGTCGATGGCGTTCCAGAACTGCTCGACGACGCCCTCGTCGGCACCCTCGACCAGTTCCGTGGGGACGCCGATCCGAAGACCGTCGACGTCGCCGTCAGCGGCGGCGGCGTACTCGTCGTCGGGACGCTCACGCGTCGTCGCATCGTTTGGGTCCTCGCCAGCGATGGCGTCGAGCAGTTCGGCAGCGTCCTCGACGGTCTCGGCCAGCGGGCCGATCTGTTCCAGGCTGTTGCCGTACGCGATCAGGCCGTATCGTGAGACCAGCCCGTAGGTCGGCTTGATGCCGACGACGCCGCAGAACGCGGCGGGACAGCGGACCGAGCCGCCGGTATCGGTGCCCAGTGCGAGGTCGGCTTCGCCCGACGCGACTGCTGCCGCGGAGCCACCGGAGGAGCCACCGGGAACGTGTCCCGGCGCGGCCGGGTTCTCGGTCGCACCGAACGCGGAGGTTTCGGTAGTCGTTCCCATCCCGAACTCGTCCATATTCGTCTTGCCGGTGATCGTCCCACCGGCTGTTTTCAGTCGGTCGACCACGGTGGCGTCGTACGGCGGGATGTACTCGTCGAGCATCGCCGAGCCACAGGTCGTCCGGACGCCTTCAGTCGAGATGTTGTCCTTGACTGCGATCGTCTTTCCGGCGAGGGGGCCCTCTTCGTCACCCTCGATTCGCTCTTCGGTGATGTAGACGTTATCAGTCATGAGACGTTCGGCCCCTTGAAGTAGCCGTCCTCGCTCTCTTCGGCGTTCGACAACGCTTCGTTCTGCGTGAGTCCCTCCCGTTCCTCGTCCGGCCGCATCACGTTCACGAGGTCGGCGTCACGATCGACTTCAGGCACCTCGTCTAGCGTCTCGAAGTAATCGAGAATGTCGGCGAACTGCTCGGCGAACTGGTCGACCTCGTCGTCGGCGAGGTCGACCCGCGCGAGCTCCGCGGCGTGGCGGACAGTGTCGGGTCCGGCGGGGGTGTCGCTCATATACGGGGAAACTGGTGGATCGGGAGTAAGGGTTTCGATCCCTGAATCGATAGTGCGCAGGTGGGGGCCATACCGCGGTAGTTTTAAGTTGCTCGCAGTGCAACAAATGATTGCAATACGACGTTCTCCGTCTGCAGTCCCCAACCCTAAGAGCAATGACTGATACAACGATTCGCGATCACTCGAATACGCGCGAGCACGCGCGTAGACAGAAGAAAGAACAATCCCAGTCGGAAAACGAGGAGCAACTGGAGTGTCCGGAATGCGATGGACAGCTGGTCTCCGACGAGGAACGTGGCGAGACGGTCTGTCTCGGTTGCGGTCTCGTTGTCGACGAGGACGAGATCGACCGAGGTCCCGAGTGGCGTGCGTTCGACTCCAAAGAGAAGGACAAGAAATCACGCGTCGGCGCACCCACCACGAAAATGATGCACGACGATGGTCTCTCTACGAACATCGGCTGGCAGAACAAGGACGCGTACGGGCGGTCGCTGTCTTCACGCCAGCGCGAGAAGATGCAACGGCTGCGTACCTGGAACGAGCGGTTCCGCACCCGCGACGCAAAAGAGCGTAACCTCAAACAGGCGCTCGGCGAGATCGACCGGATGGCTTCCGCGCTGGGACTCCCGAAAAACGTCCGCGAGACCGCCAGCGTCATCTACCGCCGCGCACTCGACGAGGACCTCCTCCCGGGCCGTTCCATCGAGGGCGTCTCGACGGCCTCGCTGTACGCTGCTGCCAGACAGGCTGGCACCCCACGGAGCCTGGACGAGATCAACACCGTGAGTCGCGTCGATCGCTCCGAGGTCGCCCGGACCTACCGGTACATCGTCCGGGAACTCAATCTCGAAATTCAGCCTGCCGACCCCGAGCAGTACGTCCCCCGATTCGCGTCGGATCTCGAGCTCTCCGACGAGTCCGAGCGTCGCGCTCGCGGCCTACTCAAGAACGCCAAGCAGGAAGGCATCCACAGCGGTAAGAGCCCAGTCGGCCTCGCCGCCGCCGCGGTATACGCCGCCTCGCTGTTGACCAACGAGAAGGTCACACAGAACACCGTCAGCGAGGTAGCGAACATCAGCGAAGTGACCATCCGGAACCGCTACCACGAGCTGCTGGAAGCCGACGGTCACACTGCTGACTGATCCGTTTCGTCTTCGGCGCTCGTTTTCTACCGAAAGCGACGGCTACAAATCGACCCTCACCAAGCGGACGGTATGGAGACCACTCGACACTTTGTAGCGACCGTCCTCGTGGTCAACGACGGCGCGACGGCACTACACGAACACGAGAAACTCGGGATGTGGCTGCCGCCCGGCGGTCATATCGACCGTGACGAACTACCGCACGAGGCCGGACTCAGAGAGGTCCACGAGGAGACCGGACTGGACGTTGATCTGGTCGCCGACGCCGACGGGACGGCCTCCGACTCCGCTCGGCCCCTTCCAGAGCCCGAACAGTTCAAACTCGAGGATATCGACCGGATCGACGGCGACGTCGCCCACCAGCACATCGACTTCGTCTACTACGCCCACACCGACAACAGAGAGCTATCGCCGTCCGATGGCGAGGCCCCGGCTAGTGCGTGGGAGTGGTTCACGAAAGGCGAGTTGCGAGAACGACGCGACGAACTCGAAGCCGACGTCGTGGCGGCCGGCATCGACGCCATCGAGACAGTAGAGTCCTGAGGGAGACGTCGCCCGACCCCTTTGCCATCTCTAGAGTCCGCTTTGCCAGCCGCGGCACGCCGTCGCGCATCTTCGGGTAGAGCGAGTCGGCCGCGTTGCCCTCCAGATGCCGGCGGAAGAACATCTCGCCGAGCGCGGCCATCTTGTACGCCGCGAGCACCCGATAGAAGCGCAGGTTCTCGGCCTCGATACCGCTCTCGCGCTCGTAGCGCTCGATCAGTTCCTCCCGCGACAGATAGCCCGGTTTGGCGGTGAACGTCGGCATTAGCTCCGGAATCGGTGGGTCCGGGTCGTCCGGTTCCTGCCAGAACAGGAGCAAGAGGCCGAGATCAGTGTGTGGATCGCCCAGCGTCGAGAGTTCCCAGTCGAAGACGGCGGTGAGATCCGGCGGCGTCCCCGGCGCGAACATGAGGTTGTCCAGCTTGAAATCGCCGTGGACGAGCATGTGGGGATGCCCTCGGGCGCGTGCTCGGTGAGCCAGGACATCAGTTCGTACACTTCCGGCACCTCGCGCTCCTCGCCGGTGACGTCGAAGGCCCACGTGAACTGCTCGGACCAGCGCCGGACCTGCCGCTCGGTGAACCCCTCGGGGTAGCCGAAGTCGTCGAGGCCGACGGCGGCCGGGTCGACCGAGTGAATCGCCGCGAGCGTGTCGATTACCTCCTCGCTCAGGCGCTCGCGGGCAGTCTCGGACTGGAACCGTTCCGGTTCGTCCGTCCGCAACACGTCGCCGTGCTGGCGCTCCATCAGGTAGAACTCCGCCCCGAGAACGCTCTCGTCTTCACAGGCGAGTACGGTCGTCGGGACAGGCACTGGCGTCTCCTGCAGGGCGTCCATCACCAGATACTCCCGGGTGACCTCGTGGGCAGTCTCCGCGGTCTCGCCCGCTGGCGGGCGTCGCAACACGAACTCCCGGTCGCCCCATTCCACGAACAGCGTCTCGTTGGAGTGGCCCTGATCGTGCCGGGTCACCGTGAACTCCTCCGCCGAACCGAGTTCGTCGGTGAGATAGTCGGATAGCGATCCCTCGTCGACGAGTCTGTCGAGATACTCCTCGCTCACGTCGAACCACCCTCCACGAGTTGTCCGTTCATATACGTCGTTCATAGTCGACCGTTATCAAATAGCTTGGGACGGAGCAGTGATGCGATAAATTTGGAGAAAGCATTTAGGTGGAGTTCGATATGTCGTACCCATGCCAGGATCACGCATCGCGACAGACGGCGACGTGACGCTCAGGTCGCTCGAAGCGGAAGATCTGTCCTTTCTCCAGCGCTCGTTTACTAATCCCGAGATCAGGTATCCGATCGGGAACCCACTGAAGACTCGCACGGAACTGAAAGAGCGCCACGAGGACGGCGAAACTCCCGAGTTTCTCGTCTGTCTCGACGACGCGGGACCGGGGACACCCGAGGACGAGGTAGAGCGCATCGGCGCTGTCTCCGTCGACGACGTCGACTGGCGACGACCCGAGTTGGGCTACTGGCTCAAATCCGAGGTCCACGGTCAGGGCTACGGGAAAGCCGCGGTCAGTCTCGTCATCGACTACGTCTTCCGAATGCACGACCACCCGGCCATCGGCGCAGGTGTCTACGAGTTCAACGAGGCGTCGCGCGGACTGCTCGAATCGCTCGGCTTCGAGGAGGAAGGCCGGACTCGTCGTGACCGGTTCATCGACGGCGAGTACATCGATACCGTCCAGTACGTGCTGTTCCGCGAAGCGTGGCGCGAGTGAACTCCCAGGAACACGTTTTTCACGTCTTACAATAATGAACAAATATGAATTTCACATACGACGACCCGGAGCGCGGACGAGCGGTCGCCGAACGCACCCGCGACTTTGTCGACGAGGTCGTCCTGCCGGTCGAACGCGAGTATCTCGGGCGGGGACCGGTCCCGGGCAATGAGATAGACCGACTCCGCGACGCGGCGCGGGAGCGCGACCTCTATGCCCCGCAGGTGCCCGAGGAACACGGCGGCCTCGGACTGGACTTCCGCGAGATGCTGCCGGTGTTCGAGGAAGCGGGGCGGAGTCTGCTCGGCCCGGCGGCGCTACGGTGTAGCGCGCCCGACGAGGGGAATATCCACACCATCGAACTGGTGGGGACCGAGGCCCAGAAAGAGCGCTGGCTCGACCCACTCGTCGCTGGCGAGGCCCACTCCGGGTTCTCCATGACCGAACCGCCACAGGGCGGTGGATCGGACCCGAAGATGATCGCCACGACTGCCGAGAAAGACGGCGACGAATGGGTGATCGACGGCCACAAATGGTGGACCACCGGCGGCAGCGAGTCGGACGTATTGCTCGTGATGGCCCGAACCGATCAGGATTCCCACCCGTACCAGGGTACCTCGATGTTTCTCGTGCCGACGGACGCCGAGGGCGTCGAAATCGTCCGTGACGTGCCGCATCTCGGCCCCGATCTCGTGGAGATGGGCCACGCCGAGATCAAGTATCACGACGTCCGCGTCCCCGAGGAAAGCCTGCTCGGTGCGGAAAACGCCGGCTTCGCCATCGCACAGCAACGGCTTGGCCCCGCCCGACTGACCCATTGCATGCGCTTTTTGGGGATGGCCGACCGTGCGCTCGACGTGGCGACGGCCTACGCCAGCGAACGGGAAGCCTTCGGAGAGCCTCTCGCCGAGAAGCAGGCGATTCGGTTCGACGTCGCCGAGCACCGGATCCAGTTACACGCCGCCCGGACGATGGTGCGCCACGCCGCCGAGCAGATCCGGCAGGGCGAAGACGCCCGAATCGAGGTGGCGATGTGCAAGACGTTCGCCGCGAACGCCACCCAGCAGGCCGTCGACTCGGCGCTCCAGTACTGCGGCGGCACCGGCATCAGCCGGGACCTTCCCCTCGCGGACTTCTACGAGAGCGTCCGGCAGTTCCGCATCATCGACGGCGCGGACGAGGTCCACAAACGCTCCATCGCCCGCGAAGCCTTCGAGGACCCGCCGATGGAGGAGCTAGAGCGGATTACGCGGTTCGGGGAGTAAATCACGTCACCCGACGAGTCCCAGCAGACGCTCGATGCCGTACCACGACGCGGCGGCGAGCACAGTCGACCAGAGGACGAGACTCCCCGTCATCCAGCCGAGCACCCGACGACGCGAGGAGCCGAAGGCGAGTCCCAACACGGCGGCGAGATGTACGCCCGTCGTCACCGGCGCGGCGAGTGCGACGCCCGGCAGGCCGTATCCCTTCCAGATCCGGCGGGCGCGGCGGACGGTGCTGGAGTCGGTATCGGCTGTCGGATCGCCGTAGCGCCGCCGGACGAAGCGCAGGCTCCAGTCGGAGGCGACGACGACGGCGTAGACAGTCGTGAGGTTGCCGGTCGCCGCGGCGACGCCGACCAGCAGTGGGTCGAGACCGACTGCGATAGCGAACGGGATAACGACGAGTACCTCGACGACGGGGACCGCCGCGAAGACGAACACCAGCAGGTACGCAAGGGGGCCCTCGACCGCTTCGATGGCTTCGATTCCGATGCGGAGGTCCATGGGGAGAGTGACCGCAGACGGTCAGTCGTCGACCCGCGAGCGAATGTACTCGCTCACGTGGTCGTCCATCCGGCGTTTGAAGCCGGCCTGTCTGGCGAGTCGGTCGAGTTCGCGCCCGACGAGACTGCCGTACTGGACGGCCTTCTTCTCGCGAAAGGCGATACTGTCGGGGACGAACTCCCGTGCCGCGAGCCGAAACGCTCGTTTGCGCTCGCCGCGGTCGTCGACGAGCGAGTCGGCGGGGAGTCGAAGCGCGGTCTCGACGACGCCGTCGTAGAGTAGCGGGGCGACCGGTTCGACGCCCGCCGCGCGGAGCGCGAGAACATCACGTTCTGCTGATCGGGCAGGGTGGCGATCATCTCACGCTGTGCGCCGCGGACGGTGTCGGCGTCGACGCGGGGGTCCTCGGGCGCACGGGCGACTTTCGCGTAGCCGCCGAACAGTTCGTCCGCTCCCTGGCCGACCGCGAGATAGTCGTAGCCGTCCTCGCGAACGCGCTGGGCGACGAGATACAGCGGCAGCGCGATCTGGACCGCCATCGCGCTCGGGCGACCGATCGCCCGTGCGACTTCTGGCACCGCCCGTTCGACGTCTTCGGGGGTGAACGCCACCTCGCGGAGTTCCGCTCCCATCGCGTCGGCCGCCGTCGCCGCCGCCTCGCGGTCGTGACTCCCCGCGAAGCCGCCGACGTACAGCGGGGCGTCGAACCCCGCGGCGACGACCGAGGAATCGACGCCGCCCGAAAAGGCGACCGCGACGGCGTCGGCCTCGTCGGGACGCGTTGCCGCGATGCCGTCCCGGACGGCGTCGACGAGTTCGCGCACAGCGCCGCGTTCGCGCTCGAAGGGGCGGGATCCGGCAGCGACCAGCGCCGCTGAGGCTCCTCGCACTCGTGTTGTACGTGACCGGCGGGAAATGAAAGAGGCTCGTCGAGGTCGTTCGGATCGGTCGCCCACGTCGGGTCGGCGGGCCACTCTCTGGCGTCATCGCCCTCGACGAACAGCGGGTACCGGCCGAGGACGTCCCGGACGAGCATCTCGTCGACGTGTCCGGCAAAGCCCGCAGTGCCCGGCAGCGGATCGCCTGTCTCGACCGCCCGGCGGACGGCGTTGGGATCGGCCCCCTGCACCGTCAGAACAGCTCCTGAATCCGGTTCTTGACGCGTCGTTTCGCGCCGCCGGCGGCCTGCCGGAGGCTAATCCGCCACGGCGTTCGTTTCCCCGCGACCTCCGTATGCCCTGCCGTGATCGCGTCCAGAATGGCGTCGACCGAGCGTTCCTCGGCGTCGATCCGCGTCACCGCCTGTCCGACCATCTCGCTGATGTGGGCATCACTGCCCGCCGTCATCGGCATATCGTACTCCGTCGCGAACGTCCGGGCCTGTCGGTTACCGCGGCCAGTCAGCAGTCGAGAGTTGTAAACCTCGATGGCGTCTGCGGTCCCGAGCGCTTCGGGCGTGATGTTCGCCATCACGCCGCTACGTGATTCCTGATACGGATGCGGGACGACAGCAATCCCGCCCAGATCGTGGATCCGGTCGAGCGTCTCGCCGAACGAGAGCCCGGGTGGAACGGCCTCCTCGATACCGATCCCAAGCACGTGGCCAGCCTGGCTGGTGATCTCGATCCCCGGAATCCCGACAAGTCCGTACTCCGGTGCCTTGTCGACGGCTTCCAGACTGGCGTCTATCTCGTCGTGGTCGGTGACCGCTATCGCGTCCAGGCCGACCGCTTCGGCCTGTTCGAGAAGCAGATCGACTGGGTCACGACCGTCGTATGACAGCGCCGAATGGGTGTGTAGCTCGACCGACAGCACGCTCCCGTGTTTAGAGCGTACCGACAAAAGCGACTCGATACGGGTCACCGCGGCCGGTAAACCGACCTAACCGATCTGTTAGAACAGCGCCACGAGTGCTGGCTCGAACGTGTTTCCGTACGTGTGATTGAGAATGACGTAGGTCACGACGCCGAGGACGAGACTCAGGATCCACGAGGCGGCGGCGATCCGGCCGACTTGAGCGTGGCGTGTCTCGCGGAGTTCGCCCGGCGTGTGAGACAGTCCGAGCAGGAGGGCGTAGACGACGACCGGGATCGCCAGGCCCGACAGGAGGATGTGGATCGCGAGCATCGCGAAATAGCTGTAACTGACCAGTTCCGGGGCGCTGTCGGCGATGGCTTTCTGCCCGCCACCGCCGACCTTCGGGAGATACAGCACGAGGAAGACGAGGATCAGCGTAAACGCCGAAGCCATCGCCTTGCGGTGTTTGTCGACCTCGCCGTTGCGGATCCAGTACCACCCGGCGACGAGACAGACCGTCGCCAGCGCGTTCACGGCCGCGATAGCATGGCCCAGCAGGTCGACGCCGGACTCGGTGATGTTCGGGTAGGGGAACCAGCCACCGAACGTTCCAATCACCAGCAGGTAGCCGACCGCCGTCAGGAGAACCGTCCACTCGGTGACCCGACCTTTGATCGGACGGGCAGGTGTCGCTGTCGCCATAGCGGGCGATTAGGCGTGGTCCGGTATTTTCCTGTCGCTTCCAAGGAGATCAAAGTATAAACGAGTCGCTAGCAAACGATCATGTATGAGCGCCGATGGACAGCAGCGGACGATCCGGTGTCTCGTGGCGAAGGTCGGTCTCGACGGTCACGACCGGGGTGCACACGTGATCGCCCGCGCCTTCCGCGATGCCGGGTTCGAGGTGATCTACTCCGGCCTGCACAAAGCGCCCGAAGAGATCGTGCAGGCCGCAGTGCAGGAAGACGTCGACGTACTGGGGATATCGATCCTCTCGGGGGCACACAACACGCTCGTCCCGAAAGTCGTCGACGGCCTGAAAGAGTACGATGCGTTCGAGGATACCCTGTTGCTCGTCGGGGGGTGATCCCGGACGACGACAAGGCGGCGCTAAAAGAGAAGGGCGTCGCCGAAGTGTTCGGGCCGGGCACGGAACTGGAGGAGACGATCGAGTTCGTCAGGGAGAACGTGCCCGAGCGATGAGCGGCAAGCAGCAAACGCTGATCGAAGGACTACTGGCGGGCGAGTACCGCGCGCTCGCCAGAGCCATCACGGTAATCGAGAACCGGGAGGATGGGTATCGGGAACTGGTCGCCGCGCTCCACGGCTACACCGGGAACGCCGACGTGATCGGGATTACGGGAAGCCCTGGCTCCGGGAAGTCGACGCTCGTTGACAAGCTCGCACTCGCCTACCGGGAGCGCGACGAGCAGGTCGGCATCATCGCTGTCGACCCCTCGTCGCCGTACACGGGCGGGGCCGTCCTCGGCGACCGGATCCGAATGGCCTCGAACGTCGGCGACATGGACGTCTTCGTCCGCTCGATGAGCGCCCGGGGAGCCTTGGCGGCCTCTCGACGGCGACCGCGGACGCCGTCAAGGCGTTCGACGCCTTCGGAATGGACAGGATCATCATCGAGACCGTCGGCGCCGGACAGAACGAGATCGATATCGTCCGCGCGGCCGACACCGTTGCCGTCCTCGTCCCGCCGGGGAGCGGCGACACCGTTCAGACGCTCAAGGCCGGGATCCTCGAGATTGCGGACGTGTTCGTGGTCAACAAGGCCGATCTGGAGGGCGCGGATCGAACGGTCATGGAACTCCGGGAGATGGTCGGCCTGGGGGACGACGTGAACCCGATCATCGACGGTGGGGCGAAACACGGCCACGGGACGGGGACGGAGAGCACAGAAAGCGACGCACAGGAGGCGGACTGGACGCCGCCGATCGTCGAGACGGTCGCGACGCGGGGCGACGGCGTCGACGAACTCATGGAGGAGTTCGCTGCCCACGGATCGTATCTCGACGAGTCGGGCCGGCGCACAGAGCGCGAACGCACCCGGTCCGCAGAGGAACTCCGCCAACTCCTGCGGAGCGATCTCAACGGGATGGTCGAAGACGAGATCGAACACCAGGGTGGGATCGACGCGCTCGTCGAGTCGATGATCGACGGCGACCGCGACCCCTACACGCTGTCCGACGAGATACTCACCCCCATCGAGGAGTGTCTCGCAGAGCAACGCGACGGGTAACTGGTCAATTCAGCGAGCTTTATAAGTCCCCTCCGGACGAATGGGTGTGTATGAAGCTCCGAACACTGCTCGCGGGTACGGTCGGTGCGCTTGGAACCGCCGCTGTGGCGAACACCGTCCTCGCTCGACGTGCCGAGGAACTCCCCCAGCGATCGAGGGTGACCAGAAGGAGTACCGATGGCGCGGGATGGACGTTGCCTACACGGAGCGTGGGGACCCGTCGGATCCGGATCTCCTCATGCTCCACGGCGTCGGCGCCGCGGGGTCGAGTTACGAGTTCGCCGAGGTGATCGACGAGTTCGCCGAGGATCATCACGTGATCGTTCCCGACCTCCCAGGGTTCGGTCGATCGGATCGACCGCCGCTGATCTACTCCCCGACGCTGTACGAGGGCTTTGTCGCCGACTTCATCAGTGACGTCACAGACCAGCCCACCGTGGTCGCGTCCTCGTTGACCGGCGCATACACCGCTGCGGCGGCCGAAGATGTCGACATCGAACGGCTCGTGCTCGTCTCGCCGACGGCCGAGACGATGCCCGGCCAGCGCACCTGGCTCCGATCACTGCTGCGGACGCCACTGATCGGTACGGCGATCAACAACCTCGTGACGAGCAAGCCGGGGATCCGCTACTTCAGCGCGGATCACGGCTACTACGACTCCAGCGAGATCACCGACGAACAGGTCGAGTATCAGTGGCAAACCGCACACCAACCGGGGGCGCGCTACGCACCCGCCTCCTTCATTAGTGGCTATCTCGACCCCGACCTCGACCTTGCCGATCAGCTAAAGGAGCTGACATCCCGACGACGCTCGTCTGGGGCCGCGAGACGGAGACGACCCCGCTCTCGGAGGGGCGAGACCTCGCCGATCGCTCCGACGCGCGGCTGGTCGTCGTCGACTACGCCCGACTGCTACCCCACGCCGAGCACCCCGAAACGTTCGCGCAACTGCTCCGCGAGGAGCTATCGCTCCCGAAAAGCGAGTAGACGTTCGCCGTTCGTCTCGCTTCTCGCAATCTCTACCTCGACCGTCATACCGACAGAGACGTCCTCCGGATCGACGCCCTGTACCTGGCCAGTCAGTCTGACCGGGCCGAAGTCGGCGATTGCCAGCACGTAGGGCGCGTCGTCGGCAAACGCCGGTGCCGGGACCTCGGTGATATTGTAGGTGTCGACCCGTCCAGTCTCGGGCAGTGGCTCCTCGCGCAGTTGGTCGTCGCCACACTCCGGACAGAGTCGGCGTGGTGGAAGCGAGCCATGACCAGCCGAACATTCCAGATAGTAGCCCTCGCCGGATTCGATAGCGTCGAGAGCGTCGTCGTAGCCGCGGTCGCGCACGGTTTCCTCGGAATCACTCATTGTTGAACCTCCAGTACGTGAACGAGTGCACTCGCAACGGTGCCACCCGCGTTGTGCGTGACGCCGGTCGTCGCGTCGGGGACGGCGTCGCTATTGATGTGATCTCCCCGGAGGAGTTTGACTACTTCCGCGATCTGGGCGACGCCGGTCGCGCCGACGGGATGACCCTTCGCCTTGAGTCCCCCGGAGAGGTTGACGGGGACCGACCCGTCGATAGTGGTCTCGCCGCGGCGTGCCGCCCCGATTCCCTCCCCGGGTTCGTAGAGCCCAAGCGATTCGATGGCGAGCACTTCCGCGATCGTAAAGCAGTCGTGGACCTCGGCGACATCGATCCGGTCGACATCGATGTCGGCGTCCGCGTAGGCCTCCGCGGCGGCGTCGTCCGCGGCGGGGGAGGTCGCGAGATGTGCGCGGTCGTGTAGCGCGAGGCGGTCGCCGCCCTGTCCAGTCCCGGTGATCGCAACCTCGGCATCGAGGTCGTGTTCGGCGGCGTAGGACTCGCTCACGATGACGGCCGCGCTCGCACCGTCGCTGATCGGACAGGAGTCGTACAGTCCGAGCGGTGCCGAAACCATCGGAGCATCGAGCACGTCCTCGACCGAGATGGCTTGCTGGTACTGTGCTTTCTCGTTCTCGACGGCGTTTGCATGGTTTTTGACGGCGATATACGCGAGGTCCTCGCGCGACCCGCCGAACTCCTCGAAGTACGCCCGCGCCATCAGCGCGTACGCGCCGGGGAACGTCATCCCATGGCCGACCTCCCAGAGGTCGTCGGCGGCGATTGCCAGCGCGTCCGTCGCAGCCGCCGTGCCGAGGTTCGTCATGCGCTCCGCCCCGCCGATCAGAAGCACGTCCGCTTCGCCGTTCCGGACATCGTAGACGGCCTGCCGGACGGCCGCCCCGCTCGACGCACACGCCGATTCGTAGCGCGTCGCTGGTGCCTGTACCCCGGCGGCTTCGGCCATCATCGGACCCTGATGGCCCTGATGCTCCGCGAGTTCGCCCATAAAGTTACCGTAGTAGACGGCCTCTACGTCGCTATGATCGACTCCGGCATCAGAGATAGCTGTCGCCGCCGCTTCGCCGAAGAGATCACGGCCGGTCCGTTCGGGTGCTCTACCGAACTCGGTGACACCCACTCCAGCAACACGTGGCCCGTTCATACAATACCTAGATCACGAACTGCATATATTACCTTGGGTGCCCATCATATACCGGTGGGTTCTATACTCTCCAGCCAAAGTTATCTCTATGAATGAGGAACCCGGACTGTCCGATCAGTACCGGAAATCGAGCCCGTGGCCGATGCTGATCGCCCTCGGAATCGTGTTCTCGGAGGTCGGAATCGTGCTCGCACTGTTCCCCGTCGCGGTCGGTGGCCTGGTACTGTTGCTCGGGAGCATCGGCGGCATCCTGCGCGAGACGGAGTACGTCTCTGCCCGTGGCCTGTATTCTTTGGGCTCTCCGTCGTACTCGTCGCCGTCGGGATGAGTCTGTTCAGTTTTGCTGGAGGGACGATCAGCCAGAGCCTGACTATCTCGGCTGCAGACAGTTCGATCGCGCTTCGCGGGCTATCGATAGCCGCCGCGGGTCTCGTCGGGGCGGTGCTCGCGCCGATCCTCCGTTCACGACTTCGGACGCAACCGAGCGTCTAAGCGTGACGCGTCGGCGACAGCGGACACGCTGAAGGGGAATCTATTTCTGCTCGCATACACTACCGAAGCCCAATGTCACGAGAGATCTTCGACCGGGATACGCTTTTGGACCTCACGGTCAATTTCATCCCGCTGGGTATTCTGGCCCTGTTCGTCGCAATGTACGTCATCCTGAACCCCTGGGGATGGGACTCGCTGTACAGCACGCTTCAGTTCGGAATGATCGCGTTCTGGTTCGGACTACTGGCGGTGCTGACCTACCTCTCGGCGAAGGCAATCGAAACCGACGAGGAACGGTTCGGCGGCGAGGAACACTGCTTCCTCTCCGTATTCTTTCACTAACCGGCCCGAAACTAAGCCAAAATAACGAACCTTTCTTTACTCCTCAATACAGAGGGTGTCTATATGGTAAACGGACAAGTAGCTTTGACGGCGTTCATGGGGCTTTTCCTCGTCGCCGTCGTCGCATGGCTCACGCGCCTCGAAAGCTGGCGTACGTACTCGCCAGTCGGTGGCACGGGCTATGGCGACGACACCGAGACGACGCACTCTGAAAAGCCAAGTGGCGTTATCCGATGGCTCACGACTGTCGATCACAAGGATATCGGAATGCTCTACGGGGCCTACGCGATCATCGCGTTCGCGTGGGGCGGACTCGCTGTGATCGTCATGCGCGTGGAACTCACCTACCCTGGAACGTCGATCATCCAGGCGGACACCTACAACGCCCTGTTGACGTCCCATGGCATCACGATGCTGTTCCTGTTCGGGACGCCGATCATCGCGGCCTTCGCGAACTATCTCTTGCCACTGATGATCGGCGCGGACGACATGGCGTTCCCACGGATCAACGCCATCGCGTTCTGGTTGCTCCCGCCCGCGGCACTGCTGGTCTGGTCCGGGCTGATTCTCGGGCCGGTCATCGACGGCATCGCTGGCGCGCAGACGTCCTGGACGATGTACCCGCCGCTCTCGACTGACTCGACTATCGCCGGCACCCCATCCGGGGGCGGGCCGCTCAACCCCGGCGCGGACCTGATGATGCTCGGCTTACACCTCTCAGGTGTCTCGGCAACGATGGGAGCGATCAACTTCATCGCGACTATCTTCACCGAGCGTGGCGACGACGTGGGCTGGCACAATCTGGATATCTTCTCGTGGACGATGCTCACCCAGTCCGGCCTGATCCTCTTTGCCTTCCCGCTGCTCGGTAGCGCGCTCCTCATGCTGCTGGCCGATCGGAACCTCGACACGCTGTTCTTCGATCCAGCTGGCGGTGGCCCGATCCTCTGGCAACATCTGTTCTGGTTCTTCGGCCACCCCGAAGTGTACATACTGGTGTTACCACCGATGGGAATCATTAGCTACGTCCTCCCCCGCTTTGCGGGCAGGAAGCTGTTTGGCTTCAAGTTCGTCGTCTACTCGACGCTCGCAATCGGCGTCCTCTCGTTTGGTGTCTGGGCGCACCACATGTTCGCCTCCGGGATGGATCCCCGGCTGGAATCGGCGTTCATGGCGGTGACGTTATCGATTGCGATACCGAGCGCAGTGAAGACGTTCAACTGGATTACGACCCTCTGGAACGGCTCTATCCGGCTGAACACGCCGATGCTGTTCTGTCTCGGCTTCATCTTTAACTTCATTATCGGCGGCGTCACCGGGGTCTTCCTCGGTGCGGTACCGGTTAATCAGGTGCTCCACGAGACCTACTACGTCGTCGGACACTTCCACTTCATCGTGATGGGGGTGATCGGCTTCGCCGTCTTCGCAGGGCTGTACTACTGGTTCCCGCTGTACACCGGGCGGATGTACCAGCAACGCCTCGGCAAGTGGCACTTCTGGCTCTCGATGATCGGGACGAACGTCACGTTCTTCGCGATGATCTTCCTCGGCTACGGCGGAATGCCGCGCCGGTACGCGAACTATGAGGTGACCCTCGGTCCGCAGGCACTGTTCACTGATCTGCATCAGTTAGCCACGGTCGGGGCGTTCATCCTGCTGATCGGACAGATGATCTTCGTCTACAACTTCGTCATCTCCTGGCTGGAGGGACCGAAGGTCCGCGACGGCGACCCGTGGAACCTCGACGAACACGGCATGAAGACCCGCGAATGGGACTGGTTCAAGGACAACAAGATTCTGCCGATGACCGACGGCGGTGAAGACGAGCAGTCCTCGTCGGAACTGCGTTCGGACGGCGGAGCGGTCGACGGCGAAGAGGCGCCGGGCGAACTACAGACCGACGCCGACGCTGCGGACGCGAGCGACGACGCTTCGAGCGAATAGCTGACCGCTGTTTTTGTCGAATATCGTGGATTCGGGAACTACGTCAGAGCGTGATAGAGAGCCGACGGCGCGACGAGCAGCTCAGTGCGATAACGAAGCCGGTAGAGAACATGAGCAGGGCGACCGCGGTCAGTATCAGCCCGAGCAGTTCTTGTTGAGTCATACCGTTGTTTGGCGGGGCAAGTGGAAAAACCTAATCGTTTGCCACCCCAATGAGTACTCGTGACAGATAGCGAAACGTCGTTCGAGGGCGTCGACGCGACAGCAGATCTCAACGGACAGCAAGTCGTCATCCGTCTCTACTTCATCCTCATCGGTATCGCCGCGTTCATGGGTGTTGTCCTGTCGGTGGTCCTCTCGGACGAGCTCGAGACGGTCGCGCTCTACGGGTTCATCGAGATGCCGCCGAACGCGCTCGGACTTGGTCTGTACGGCGCGATAACGATCGCTACTCTGCTCGGGATCCCGCTGTTCGCGATCCGGTACTACGGCCTCGGCGAGAACAACTGAGTCGAAAAAACGGAGTCAGGGAAGCCGGCTAGTCGCTGCTGACCTGCGCCTGGATGTCCTCGACGATTTCGGGGTTTCTGAGCGTCGACGTGTTGCCCAGTTCCTCCTCGTTGGCGATGTCTTCGAGCAGACGGCGCATGATCTTCCCGGAGCGGGTCTTCGGTAGCTCAGGCGTGAAGATGACTTCCTCCGGCCGTGCGAACGGACCAATGGCCTTCTCGACGTTGTCGATCACCTTCTCGCGAAGCTCCTCGCCGCCCTCGGCGTCGTCCTCGGTGATGACGTAGGCATACACCGCCTCCCCTTGACCTCGTGTGAGCCGCCGACGACCGCCGCCTCCGCGACGCCCGGTACGCCGACGATGGCGCTCTCTATCTCCATCGTACCGAGGCGGTGCCCGGAGACGTTGATGACGTCGTCGACGCGACCGAGGACGGTGATGTAGCCGTCCTCGTCGATCTTCGCGCCGTCCTCGGGGAAGTAGACCCATTCGTCGGCGTCCTCGTCGGAGTAGTCCCGCCAGTACTCGTCGAGGAACCGCTGGTCGTTGTCGTAGAGGGTGCGCAACATGCCGGGCCAGGGGTTGCGGATGGTCAGATAGCCCGCATCACCCGGACTGACCTGTTCGCCGGCCGTATCGACGATTTCGGTGTCGATGCCGGGCAGTGCCGGGCCGGCGGACCCGGGTTTCATGTTGCCAATACCCGGCAGTGTCGTGATCATCATTCCGCCGGTCTCGGTCTGCCACCAAGTGTCGACGATTGGACAGGACTCGTCACCGATGTGTTTGTAGTACCACTTCCAGGCGCGGGGGTTGATTGGCTCTCCGACTGTCCCGAGCAGACGAAGACTAGAGAGGTCCCGGCTCGCGGGGTACTCCTCGCCCCATTTCATGAACGAGCGGATCGCCGTGGGCGCGGTGTAGAAGATGTCCACGGCGTACTTCTCGACGAGTTCCCAGAGGCGGTCCTTGTCGGGGTAATCTGGCGTCCCCTCGTACATCACAGTCGTCGTGCCGAGAGCGAGCGGCCCGTAGACGATGTAGGAGTGGCCCGTGATCCAGCCGATGTCGGCCGCACACCAGTAGCTATCCTCTGGCTTGATGTCCAGTACCGAGTGGGACGTCCACGCCGCATAGGAGAGGTAGCCGCCGGTCGTGTGTTTGACGCCTTTGGGCTGGCCCGTCGTGCCCGAGGTGTACATGAGAAAGAGCATATCCTCGGCGTCGCGGGAGACCGGTTCGACGCGCTCGCCGTCGTGGGCCGCGACCAGTTCGTCGTAGTCGTGGGACTGCTCGCCGAGGAAGTGGTTGAGTTCGTCGCCGAGTCGGTCGACAACGACCGTCTCGACGTCTTCGTCGACGCTCCGGAGGCCTTTGTCGGCTTTCTCCTTGTGGTTCAGGGCGTCGCCACGGCGGTAGTAGCCGTCACAGGTGACCAGATACTCGGAGTCCGCGGAGTTCATCCGCGTGGCGAGGGCGTCAGCCGAGAACCCGGCGAAGACGACAGAATGGGGTGCTCCGATCCGCGCGCAGGCGAGCATCGCGATCGGTAGCTCCGGGATCATCGGCATATACAGTGTGACGACGTCGTCCTCCTCGACGCCGAGGTCGCGGAGTCCCGCGGCGAACTCGTTTACCTCGCGGTAGAGGTCCTGATAGGTGTAGGTCCGGGTCTCGCCGAGTTCGCCCTCCCACTTGATCGCGGCGTGGTTCTTGCGGCCGGACTCGACGTGTCGGTCGATACAGTTGTACGCGGCGTTGAGTTCGCCGTCGACGAACCACTCGTAGAACGGGGCGTCGTCGTCGACGAGCACGTCGTCGTACTCGGTATCCCAATCGAGCAGGTCAGCGGCCCGCTCCCAACTTTCTGGCTCCTCGAACTCGTCGTATATCTCCGGGTCGGAGACGTTGGCCTGTTCAACGAACTCCTCCGGTGGTTCGAACTCTTCCTGTTCTGCCAGCCGCGCCTCCAACTCCACATCGGGCTCATCTGTCATATTTCATCATGATATGCACCGTGCTTCGGAATAAACATTCCCCCGAGAACTGCCGGCCAGATCACGTCGGTGCTAGCTGTTCGGTGTAGGAGCCGTACTCGTTCTCGAAGACGGTCATGATCTCGCCCATCGTCGCATACGCTTTGACCGCCGCGAGGATCGCCGGCATCGTGTTCTCGCCCGCCTCGACGGCCTCACGAAGGTCGGTGAGTGCGGATTCGACGGCCTCATCATCGCGTTCCTCGCGGACGTTCGTAAGTCGGTCGCGCTGGCGCTCCTGAACGTCCTCGTCGACCGAGAGTATCTCCGGTTCGGTCTCCTCTTCGATCTGGTAGGCATTGACGCCGACGACCACCTCTTCTTCGCGTTCGACCCGTTCCTGGTACTCGTAGGCGGCGTCCTGTATCTCGCGATGGAAGTAGCCCCGGTCGATCCCCCGGAGGACACCGGCGCGCATCGACCCGTCGCCCATCTCCCGGATCTCCTCCAGATACGCTATCGTCTCTGCTTCGACCTCGTCGGTCAGCGTCTCGACGGCGTAGCTTCCGCCGAGCGGGTCGACGATGTCCGCGACGCCGGACTCCTCGGCGATAACTTGCTGGGTCCGGAGCGCAACCCGGACGGCGTCCTCGCTGGGCAGTGCTAGCGCCTCGTCGTAGCTGTTGGTGTGGAGGCTCTGTGTGCCGCCCATCACGCCCGCGAGCGCCTGAATCGTCACCCGGACGACGTTGTTCAGGGGTTGCTGGGCTGTCAGTGACTGCCCGGCGGTCTGGGTATGGAACTTGAGCTGTTTCGCCCCGTCCGAGTCGGCGTCGTACCACTCGTCCATCAGTCGTGCGTAGATGCGACGCGACGCGCGGAACTTCGCGACTTCCTCGAAAAAGGAGTTGTGACAGTTGAAAAAAAGGAAAGCTGTGGCCCGAACTCGTCGACGTCGAGGCCACGATCCAGCGCGTCCTCTACGTAGGCGAAGCCGTTGGCGAGAGTGAAGGCGAGTTCCTGCACGGCGGTCGACCCAGCCTCGCGGATGTGATAGCCAGAGATGGAGATAGGCTTGAACTTCGGCGTCTCGTCGACTGCGAACTCGAGCACGTCCGTGACGAGGTCAGCGATGGTTCCGGCGGGATCACCCACTCCTTCTGCGCGATGAACTCCTTGAGCATGTCGTTCTGGAGGGTGCCCCGAACCTGCTCGCGCGGTACGCCGCGCCGGTCTGCCAGTGCGACGTACATCGCGTAGATCACTGGCGCGGAGGGATTGATCGTGAAACTCGTCGAGACGTCGGCGAGATCGATCCCCTCGAACAGGATTTCCATGTCCCGCAGGGTGTCGACCGCGACGCCTTCCTTGCCGACTTCGCCATCAGTGAGCGGGTCGTCGGAATCCTTGCCCATCAGCGTCGGCATGTCGAAAGCCGTCGAGAGCCCAGTCTGGCCCTCGTCGGTCAGGTAGTGAAACCGCTCGTTCGTCTCCTCGGCGGTGCCGAAACCCGCGAACTGTCGCATCGTCCATGTCCGCCCACGGTACATCGTCGGATAGACGCCGCGGGTGAACGGCTCCTGCCCGGGAAAGCCCAGATCGGCCTCGTAGTCGAGGTCTGCAACGTCGTCGGGCGTGTACAGTCGATCGACCTCGTGGTTCGAGACGGTGGCGAAGCGCTCCTTGCGTTCGCCGTACTGCTCCAGTACGGGATCGAGTCGTTCTTCCTCCCACTCCTCGCGGGACTCTCGGATCGACGCCAGATCCTCCTCGTCGTACATAGCTACCTATTGTCGTGGTGAATGATTAATAATTCGGGTTACCGGGGGTCGAGCGTTCGGGCAACAGTAGCCGAGTTACAGATACGCGAAAACGAGCAGGGCCGCACCGATTGCCGCGACTATCACCGAGGCGAAGCGGGTCAGACGATACTGCGTCTCCGACTCGATATCGTCGGTGGGGCCGACTGGATACCGGTTCTGGGCTTCCATCATACCCTCCGGCGAGGAGTAGCCTGAAAGACCCATCAGGAGCAGTACGACCCCAACGATGGCGAGAGCGAGTGACATAGCGGATGTGGGGTGCCGGGCAGAAAAACTACTCTTCGTCGTCCGGGACGACCTTCTTTCCGGTCGCCATCGGCACGACGTGCTGGTCTGCGTCCTCCCACTCGCGGTCGAGTTCGCGCCCCTCGAACAGGCGGTCGAGGAAGACGGCCAGCCCCGCAACCTCGGAGTGGGGTTGGTTCGTCACGCCGACGTTCCAGTCGGCCGCCTCGTAGACGTCGAAAGAGACTTTCTCCGCGCCGACGACGACCAGTATCGGCTCGCCCGATTCGTGGGACTCCCTGATCTCCGCTTCGACGTCCTGAACGCGCTCGCCGTACATCGTCAGGTGGACGACGACCCCCTCCCAGTTCCGCAGGACGCCTTTGGGACTCTCCGTAACCTCTACCTCGAAGGGGCCGCCGAAGCGCTCGGTGATGTCCTCGACGGTCTCTGCCGGACCGGACGCGCCGTCGAGGAGTACCCGGTCGGCACCCAGCGCGCGCGCGGTCAGCCCGACGTGTGTCGTCATCCGGTTGTCTCGGCCGGGGCGGTGGCCGAGTCGGAGGACGGTGACTTCGGATTCGTTGTGCATGTCCGATCCGTAGCACGACGCGTGTTAGGGCGTTTCGCTTCCCAGTCGAACTATGCCGGACGACAGACACGTTTTCACTCAACGAGGATCGAGAGTTATTCAGAGCAAGTAGATACGAGAAACTTTACACGAATTTTAAATAACGTGCTAACTATCTCTGGGTAAACCGCATGAAATCGAAGATCGATGCGATTGAGCGATGTGCGTACTGCAGAAGCTACGTCCCGGTTACCCCGATCAAGATCGGGTCGGAGCAGAACGGCAGTATCAGCGCCAGAGTATCCATCTGCGACGCCTGCCAGTCGGGAGGCCGGTGACGGGCAGGGTCGCGGTACCACACCACATGTCATGAGGGTGCGGAGAAACCCTTTTGTTCCCGCCACGGCCTGGTTATGGCATGAGCAAGCGCGAGCTGCTGGAGCTCCTTCTGGAGAACGCACGGTACTCCACCGAGGACCTGGCGCGGATGACCGACCTCGACGAGACCGAGGTCATCTCGACGATCGAATCGCTCGAAGACGAAGGTATCATCAGAGGGTATCAGGCAGTCGTCGACTGGAACGAGGTCGACGAAGAACGCGTCCGCGCGTCGGTCGAGTTGAACGTCAAACTCGACCGGGAGACTAGCTACAACGATATCTCCGAGCGGCTGGCGCGGTTTCCGGAGGTCAAGACGCTCAGGCTCGTCAGTGGCGACTACGACTTCGAGATGGTCGTCGAGGGCGAGTCGATGCAGGAAGTCTCGAAGTTCATCAGCGACAAGGTCGCACCCGTCCCCGAGATCACTCAGACGGTAACCCACTACGTCATGGATACCTACAAGGACCGTGGCATCCGAATGAGTGAGGACGACGACGACGACAGGCTGTCGATCTCTCCATGAAGATCAGCGAGCGCGTCCGGAAGGTCCCACCGTCGGGGATCCGGCGGTTCTTCGAGCTAGCCGAGGAGATGGACGACGTAATCTCCCTGGGTGTGGGCGAACCGGACTTCTCCGCACCGTGGGGCGCTCGTGAGGCTGCTATCGCCTCGCTCGAACGCGGAAAGACGTCCTACACGGCGAATCGCGGGAAACGAGAGCTCCGTGAGGGAATCGCCGAGCACGTCGACGAGCGATACGGGCTGACGTACGATCCGGACGATGAGATCATCGTTACCACCGGTGTCAGCGAGGGGGTCGACGTGGCGCTCCGGGCGCTCGTGGATCCCGGCGATACCGTCGCCGTTCCCGATCCGTCGTACGTCTCCTACGGGCCGGGAATCACCTTCGCGGGGGCCGATCCGCTGCCGGTCAAGACCAGCGATCACGGATTCAAGCTCACCGTCGAGGAGCTACAACGCGCCGGCGCACAGCACGCCGACGCGATGTTGTTCTGTTACCCGAACAACCCGACCGGCGCGATCATGACCGAATCCGAGCTGAGCCGATTGCGGAGTTTGCCCGTGAACACGATCTAACGGTGCTGAGCGACGAGATCTACGCAGATCTCACCTACGGCCGCGAGCATACCTCGATCGCCACGCTGCCAGGGATGCGCGAGCGAACCATCGTGTTTAACGGCTTCTCGAAGGCCTACGCGATGACCGGACTGCGCCTTGGCTACGCGATGGGGCCGGCGAAAGCCATCGAGGCGATGAACCGCATCCACCAGTACGCGATGCTGTCGGCCCCGACGACCGCCCAGAACGCCGCCCTGGAAGCGCTGGAAAACTGTGATGACGACGTCCGGGAGATGGTCACCCAGTACAACCGTCGTCGAAACTTCGTCCTCTCGCGGTTCGAGGAGATTGGTATCGACTGCTTCGAGGCTGAGGGGGCGTTTTACGTCTTCCCAGAAGTGCCTGGCGGCGACGCGGAGGCGTTCGCCGAAGGACTGCTCGAAGAGCAGCAAGTCGCCGCAGTCCCGGGTGATGTCTTCGGCGAGGACGGCGAAGGACATCTCCGGGTCTCCTACGCGACCGGCCTCGACGACCTGAAAGAGGCGATGCGACGGATCGAGAGCTATATTGACTGAGAGCACGCTTTCGTCTCCGGACGAAGCTTTTAACGCTCCGCTCGTGCCCACTTTCCCTATGGACCTGGCAATCGACGGGAATGCAGCGCTCGTCACAGCATCGAGCAGCGGCCTCGGCAAGGCATCGGCGACGGCGCTCGCGGAGAACGGCGCGAACGTCGTCGTGAACGGTCGCGACGAAGAGCGTCTCGAAGCGGCGGCAGAGGAGATCCGTGAGAGCGCGACGGGCGAGGTCGTCGCCGTTCAGGCCGACCTCACGAAGAAAGACGACATCGAGCGACTCGTCGAGCGCACCGTCGAGGAGTTCGGCGGCATCGATCACCTCGTGACGAGCGCCGGCGGGCCGCCGAGCGGCCCCTTCCTCGACACGACCGACGAGGACTGGTACGAGGCGTTCGACCTGCTGGTGATGAGCGTCGTCCGACTCGTCCGCGAGAGCGAGCCATATCTCCGTGAGGGCGAGGGCACCATCGTAAACATCACCTCCCGGAGCGTCAAGGAGGCCATCGACCAGCTGGTGCTCTCGAACGCCGTCCGGATGAGCGTCATCGGGCTGGAAAAGACGCTCTCGAAGGAACTCGCGCCGGACGTGCGCGCCAACGCCGTCCTCCCCGGCGCTCACGAGACGGCCCGCGTCGAGGAGCTAATCGAGCAGTCCATAGAGCGCGGCGAGTTCGACAGCTACGAGGAGGGGTTAGCGGACTGGAGCGAGGGGAACCCGATGGAGCGGATCGGTGAGCCCCGCGAACTCGGCGACACGGTCGCGTTTCTAAGCTCTCCGCGGTCGAGTTACATCAACGGCGTGGCGGTGCCCATCGACGGCGGCGCCGGGGCGTCGAACCTCTGAGCGAACAGGCGACGAAGACGGATCGTGCGGTGGGACGTCGCACAACGGCAGCCACCGCACGTCGACAGTCAGATCATGCCGGCCCTCGCCGCGGCATTGTTGATAAATGGACGGCCAGTTACTCCACGAATCGACGAGTCACTTATATACGATCCCGCGCAATCGGCTGGTATGTCGCTGGTCCTCCCGGGGAGATCGTCGTCGAGCGGTTCATGCCGACGGCCCGCGTGTTGCTCGCGAGCGAACTCGACGAGCGAGGGTTCACCCAGCAGGAAATCGCAAATCGGCTTGGGGTCACGCAGGCCGCGATCAGCAACCTCGTCAACGAAAACGTCGCCATCGAGCCGCGATTTAGCGAGGACGAACGGATGATCGCAACGGTCGAGCGGATCGCCGAGGGGTTCGACTCCGGCGAGATGGACGAGGTGGACGCCCTCGCGGAACTGCTGGCGCTGATCCGCGAGTTCGAGGATAGAGGGCCGATCTGTGCCATCCACGAGGAACTGATGCCGGAACTGGAGGGGTTGGGCTGTGATCTCTGCGTCCGCGGAACGGATTCACAGGTCCTCGCAGAGCGGGACGTGCTCCGGTCCGTCCGTCGGGCCGCACGCCTGCTGACCGGCACCGATGCCGTCACCGAGTACGTCCCGAACGTGGGGACGAACATCGGAATGGCACTGCCGGAGGCCGAGGGGCCGACCGACCTGGCGGCGATTCCGGGCCGGATCTACCGGATCCGCGGGACGGTCGAGCGCGCGGCAAACCCCGAGTTCGGCGCGTCAGAACACGTTGCAGGGACGGTCCTCGTCGCGAAAGAGGCGGATGACGACCTCAGGGCAGCGCTCAACCTCGCAACGAGCGATGCGTTGCTCGATGCCGCCCGGGACGCCGGAATCGACCCGCTGGAGTTCGACGCGGGCTACGAGGGGCGTGAAGAGCATCTCCGAGAACGACTCGCCGAACGGGAGTCGGTCCCGCTGGTTCTCTACCATCGCGGCGAGTTCGGTATCGAGCCAGTGACCTACGTGCTGGGCGAGACTGCGGTCGATGCCGCGGAGTTGGCAATCGATCTCGTCGAGAGCGCAATGGACGGGCGTGACCGCGAGTCGTGAGTACAAGAGTATTGTAAAGTATCAGAGCGAGGTGGGGGCTCTCGACGGCGCCCTCTCTGTTACCGGGCGATGTCCTGACAGGCCCGGTCGTAGGCGTCCCGGTCCGACAGTTTGGCCATCGTGTCGTCGATATCCGAGCGGAGAACAGCCAGTCGGTCCTCGAGTCGAACGTACTCCTCGCTCGCCCGGAGTTCGTAGTCCGGCTTTTGTTTGTCGAGAATCGCTTTCTTCGATGCCAGCGCGTAGAACTCCTGTAACATGCCGTCGTACTCGCTTCGCAACAGCAGTTGCTCGACCATCGCACGCAGTTCGTCACTGGATGCCGGTTTCACGAGGTAATCGTCGAACCCCATCTCGATGATCTCGAAATCCGGTTCGACGGCGGTCACCATCGCGACGCGACAGTCGAGTTCACGGTCCCTGATCGTGTCGAGTACCCGGTCCCCCGAGAGCCCCGGCATCCGGCGGTCCAGAAGCACCACGTCGACGCGTTCGTCGATCGAATCGAGTGCCTGGCTCCCGTTGTAGGCGGTTCGAACCTCGTAGTCTTCCTGAAGCCAGGCCGTGTACAGGTCGGCGAGGTCCGGTTCGTCCTCGGCGATCAGCACCGTTGGATCAACCGTCTGAGCCATTAGTTACAACCTCTGTACCTGTCATTGATCTAACTTTCGCAGGGGAGTTACTTCAATATAACGGCTATGCGAGAGAGCAAATGTGGGGATTCGACGGAAGAGAGCGAGCCGTTCAGTCGAGTTCGCGCTCGATCACGTCGCGGCGCTCGGCGATGGTCTCGGCATCCGACCGGACCGTCTCGTCGCCGACATCGATAGTCAGTTCGCCGCCTGCAGTCCCGGTACCGAGCCGTTCGACCGGTGCGATGCCGTCGAACGCGTCCTCGACGGCCTCGGGGTCAGTCGTCGCCACGATCGCCCGGCCTGGCTGTTCGTGGAACAACTCGGCAAGGGGTGCTTCCCCGGCAGGGAGACGTCGAGACCGGCAGTCTCTGTCACCATCTCGGCGAGCGAGACGGCGAGGCCGCCGTGGCTTACGTCGTGGACCGCGGTCGTCGAGTCCCGATCTGATACGTCCGCGAGCGTCTCGACGAGAACGGCAGGACGCTCCGGGAGGTCGGGGAAGGCGTCAGTTCCACCGAACTGTGCGAGATACTCGGAGCCACCGAGTCGGGGCGTCCCCTCCGCGATGCCGCGGTCGCCCACGAGCAACACCTCGGCGTCGGCGTCGGCCGCGAGCGGCGGGGCGTCGTAGCCCGCTTTCGTTCCGGTCATCGCGAGGGTCGGCGTCGGCGGAATCGGCCCCGTCGGCGAGTCGTTGTACAGCGAGACGTTCCCGCCGACGACCGGCACCGAAAGCTCCGAACACATGTCCGCGAGGCCGTCGACGATGCCTTTGAAGCCGCCATAGACCTCCGGCTTCTCGGGATTGCCGCCGTTCAGACAGTCGACCGCGGCGAGCGGTGTCGCGCCCTTGGCCGCGATATTCGTCGCGTTCTCCAGGGCGACTGCTCGGGCACCGTCGTACGGCGCTGTTTCGGTCCAGTTCGGCGCGGCCCCCGAGGAGAGCGCGAGGCCGGTCCCGACGCCGTCGTCGCCTTCCGTCTCGCGGATGGCGAGCACGGCGGCGTCGTCACCCGGGGGAACGCTCGTCCGGACGCCGACCTCGTGGTCGTACTGTCGGTAGACCCACCGTTTGCTCGCCGTACTCGGACTGCCGACGACGGCCTCGAAGGCGTCCTCGACCGCGACGTCCGGCAGATCACGCTCCGGCTGTTGCGGTTCGACGTGATCGAGGTCGTTCATCGGCGCGCCGTCGCCGAGGAACTCGGCGGGGGCGTCGACTGCCACCTCGTCCTCGAAGCGACAGACGTACCGGCCCGTGTCGGTCACGTCCCCGATCACCGAACAGCCAAGGTCGAACCGCTCGGCAACCTCGGCGACGCGGTCGACGTTTTCGGGCGTCACCTCGTAGCACATTCGCTCCTGGGATTCTGCGAGCAGGATCTCCAGGGCGTTCATGTTCGGTTCGCGCTGGTGGACGGCTTCGAGGTCGATATCCGCACCGAGGCCGCCTTTTGCGACGAGTTCGCTCGACGCGCCGCCGAGACCGGCCGCACCGAGGTCCCGTGCGGACTCGACGAGGTTGTCCTCGACCAGTTTCTCGTTGGCCTCGATCAGTAGCTTCTCGCTGTAGGGGTCGCCCACCTGGACTGCGGGGCGGTCCTCGGTTTCTGCGTCCTCGCTCAGATCCTCGCTGGCGAAGGAGGCCCCCCGAGGCCATCCCGACCCGTGGCGTTGCCGAGAAGGACGAGTTTGTTGCCCGGTTCCTGGGCGACTGCGGTGATCAGTCGATCCTCGTTCGTCAGGCCGACGCAGGCCACGTTGACCAGTGGATTGCCCTCGTAGCGCTCGTGGAAGTCGACGCTCCCGCCCACCGTTGGGACGCCGATGCAGTTACCGTAGTGGCTGATCCCCTCGACGACGCCGTCGAGCAGGTACCGAGAGTGCTCGCGGTCGAAGTTGCCGAAGTACAGCGAATCGAGCAGGGCAATCGGATACGCACCCATCGAGAGCGTGTCCCGAACGATGCCGCCGACGCCCGTCGCCGCGCCGTCGAACGGGTCGACGTACGAGGGATGATTGTGGCTCTCGACACCCATCGTGATGTACGTCTCGCTGTTGCCGTCGCCCGACGGTTCGGGCAGGGCGACGACTGCGGCGTCATCGCCCGGGCCGATGACGACCTGATCGCTCTCGCTGTCGAAGGCGGAGAGTAACGGTCGTGACGAACGGTACGCACAGTGTTCGCTCCAGAGGTTCTCGAACAGCGCCGTCTCGGCCGGGGTCGGCTCCCGTCCCAACTCGTCGACGACGACCTCCCTGTCCGAATCGGAGAGACTCATTCATCCCCGTGTTGACTCAGGGCGGATAAATGGCTTTCCATGTGCACGAACGTGGGAGTCAGGCGGGTCGGCATCCGGGTCCAGACAGCGGCCGTTCGCCGGACGGAATCAAAGTTGGTATATCGGCCACTACAGTAAGGACAACCAGGATGACTGACGTGAGTATTATCGGCTGCGGACATATGGGGAGCGCCCTCGTCAAAGGGCTCTCGGCGTCGGACGCACACCGGGTGACAGCGATTGACGTCGACCCGGACGCGCTGGCAGCGGTCGAGGAGTACAGCGACTGGACCACCCACGACATCGACGCGGCGGCCGAATCCGATGTCGTGATCATCGCCGTCAAACCGGACGTTGTGGGGACGATTCTCGACGAACTCGAACTCTCGCCGGAGCACACGCTCGTCACGTTTGCCGCCGGCGTCTCGACGGACTTCGTCGCCGGGCGAACCCCGCGACCGTGGTCCGGGTGATGCCGAACCTCGCCGCGGAGACCCGAAACATGGCCGCCGCGGTCACCGAGGATACCGTCACCGACGAGGTACGGGGGATCCTCGACGCCGCCGGCGAGTACGCCGAAATCGACGAGGCGCAGATGGACATCGCAACCGCGGTCAACGGCAGCGGCCCCGCGTTCGTCTACTATCTCATTCAGGGGATGAAACAGGCCGGGATCGACGGGGGACTCGATCCCGAACAGGCCGAAACGCTGGCTACACAGACGTTCAGAGGCGCTGCGGAGATGGCACTCCAGTCCGACGACGACCTCGACGACATGATCGACGCCGTCTGCTCGCCGAACGGGACCACTATCGAGGGGATGGAAGTGCTCTGGGATAGCGACGTACAGGCGGAAATCAGCGAGGCCGTTGCCGCCGCCGAGGAGCGCTCCAGAGAGTTAGCGGAGGCCGTCGACGATGAGTAAGCAGATCGACAGCGCGGCGGTGGAAAGGACCAGAGAACTCGCTGCCAACGCCGGGCGAGTCGTCGTCAAGGCGGGGACGAACTCGCTGACGGATGCCGATTCGAACCTCGACGATACGAAAGTCGACAAACTCGTCGACGACATCGCGGCATTGCGAGAGCGCGACAAGGAGGTCCTGCTGGTCTCCTCCGGCGCGGTCGGCGCAGGTATCGGCCGGATCGACTACACCGGCGACACCGTCGAGAAGTCTCAGGCACTCTCGACGATCGGTCAGAGCCACCTGATGCGGCGGTACACCGAAAGCTTCGAGCGCTACGGGCTGAAGACAGCGCAACTACTCCTGACACAGAAGGATCTGGACAATCCCGAACGGTACACGAACTTCCGGAACACAGTCGAGACCCTGCTGGAGTGGGGCGTCGTCCCGATAGTCAACGAGAACGACGCCGTCGCGACCGAGGAGATCCGCATCGGCGACAACGACATGCTCTCGTCGTCGATCGCTATCGCGGTTGATGCCGGACTGCTGGTCACGCTCACCGACGTTCCCGGCGTCTACACCGGCAACCCCAAGCACGACGACGACGCCGAGCGGATCGAAGCCGTCGGCACCAACTACGACTACGTCCACCAACTGGTCGAGGAGAGTTCCTCGGACGGCTTCGGCGGGATCATGACGAAAGTCGAGGGCGCACGCCGCGTCAGCGAGCATGGCATCCCGGCCGTGATCGCGGAATCGACGGAACCGGACGTGCTCGAACAGATCGCTGCAACCAAGACCGTCGGAACGATATTTACACCCATAAACGGTGTCGATCATGACTGACAGGGACGCCACTACCAAAGTCCGTGAGGCACAGTCCGCCGCGCTCGAACTCGCGAACGTCTCCGAAGCGAGACGAAACGAGGGGCTCCGATCGATCGCTGACGCCATCGAGGCGAACAGCGAGGCGATCCTCGAAGCGAACGCGAAAGACGTCGAGAACGGTAAGGAACTGCTCGAAGCGGGCGAGTACAGTCAGGCGCTGGTCGACCGGCTGAAACTCTCCGAGTCGAAACTGGAGAGCATCGCAGATATGGTGCGCAGTGTCGCCGGGCAGACGGACCCGCTGGGCAAAACCCTGACCGCCCGCGAACTCGACGAGGACCTCGAACTCTACAAGGTCGCGGTACCGATCGGCGTCATCGGGACGGTGTTCGAGTCCCGCCCGGACGCGCTGGTCCAGATCGCCGCGCTAAGCCTGAAATCTGGCAACGCGGTCATCCTGAAGGGTGGCAGCGAGGCCAGCCACTCGAACCGTGTGCTCTACGAGACGATTCTGGAAGCGACAGCGGAGCTACCGACTGGCTGGACACAGCAGATCGAGGCCCACGCGGAAGTCGACCGGATGCTGGAGATGGACGACGAAATCGACCTGCTGATGCCTCGCGGCAGTTCGGAGTTCGTCAGCTATATTCAGGACAACACGCAGATTCCCGTCCTCGGCCACACCGAGGGCATCTGTCACGTCTACGTCGACGAGGCCGCCGACCTGGAGATGGCCGAGGAGATCGCCTTCGACGCCAAGGTGCAGTATCCCGCGGTCTGCAACGCCGTCGAGACCCTGCTGGTACACGAGGACGTCGCCGCCGACTTCCTCCCGGCGATGGTCGCGCGGTACGAGGACGCCGACGTGACGATCAGTGGCGACGAGCGCGTCCGAACCGTCGTGGACGTCGACGCCGCCACCGAGGAGGACTGGTCGACCGAGTACGGCGACCTCGAACTCTCGATCCGAGTCGTCGACTCGGTCGACGACGCCATCGAGCACATTACGGCCTACGGCTCCAAACACACGGAGTCTATCGTCACCGAGGACGCCGACCGCGCGGGTCGGTTCATGCGAAGCCTCGACGCGGCGAGCGTCTTCCACAACGCCTCGACGCGCTTTGCCGACGGCTTCCGGTTCGGTCTGGGGGCGGAAGTCGGGATCAGCACGGGCAAGATTCACGCCCGCGGTCCCGTCGGTCTGGAAGGACTGACGACCTACAAGTATCACCTCGAAGGCGACGGCCACCTCGTCGCCACCTACGCCGGCGAGGACGCCGCACCGTTCACCCACGAGGAGTTCGACGGCGACTGGTCGCCGGGACGCCTCTCGCGAGAGTAAAACCCCCAACGCTCGTTCGCCGACAACCGAAAACGACATGCCTCGTGGTCAGCAGTTACGAGGCTCGTTGCACCGTACGATTCTGCCCGACTAGTAGCCGAGTTGTTCGCGGATGAGCACGACGGACGTGCGCCCTTCGTCGAGTTCCTGTCGGAAGATGAGCTGTTTGGCAACGGCAGAGTCGACGCCATAGGCCTCCTTGGCGCGCTCGTTTTCGAGGGGATAGGCGACTGATTCGAGTCGATCGAGCGCGTCGGAGAGCGTCGGAACGACCTTGTTCACGCCGCTGACGATAACGACGTTGCCGGCGGCGAACGGGTACGCACCGATGCGACTGCCCGAGCGATCAGCCGCGACGAGTTCGCCGGTCTGTGCGATACCGTTGATGCCGCCGAGGAAGTAATCAGCCGTCTGCGCGTCGCGGCGAGCGGCCTGTCGCTTTGCGTCGTCGTCGATGCTCCAGATTTCGTCGGCGAGGCTCTCCCAGTCGTGATCGCCCTCGTTGAGATACTCGGCGAATCCGATCTCCTCGAGCGTCGTCGAGTGTCCGTTCATCACGGAGGCTCCGGCGGGGATGAGCGACTGTACGTGTGCGAGCGCGTCCGCAGGCGAGTCGACGACGACGACATCGAAGCCGTTCGCCTCCAGGTTTTCGACTGTTTCTTCGATGGTCTCCTCGGTGGGAAGGTCGTCGAGCGATTCGTCGATCTCGGCATCGTCTACGTAGTCCGGTTTCTGTTGAGACATAGTTGAAATAGACGGTATGACAGCAATGATTCGTAGTCGGCGCTGGCGGATAAGTGCTCGCGGACACCGGTGTCCGGTAGTATCATCAGTGTTACTTCAGGCAGAAAGAGGCCTCGTGACGGCTCGGGGAGGGCAGCAGTAGATCCAGTCCCAACTACGAGTCATTGCCAGTCCCGGCAGAGAAGCGGCTCACTGCTGCTACGCGTACCGTTTCAGCTCCATCCGCGCTTTCGCGGGATCGACCCGATACTTGAATTTCGGCGTCCCGTCGACGAGAACGTAGGGAACGCGGTCGCTGTACTCCTCGTGGAGCTCGGGATCCTCGTCGACGTCCACGAGGTCGATCTCGATGTCGACGCCCTCCGAATCGGCGATCCGGCGGAGCGTGTCGACGGCCTCGTCACAGAGGTGACAGTCCTCACGCGTGTACACCGTGATCGGTAGCGGTTCGGCCATACAGATCCTATCCGGCGCAGACCAAGATACGTTGCGATCCTACCGGACGATAGTTACCGGAACGGGCGAGCGGCGGGCAACGGTCTCGGCAACACTCCCGAGCAGTACCCGGGAAACGCCCGAGCGCCCGCGGCTTCCGACGATGACGTGGTCGACATCGAACTCCTCGGTGGCGTCGATGATCCCCGATGCGGGCTTGCCGACGAGGATTTGGGTCACGAGTTCGCGGTCGTGGTTGTCCGCTATCTCGACGGCGTCATCGAGTATCCGCTCCGCGCGCTGTTCTTGGCCCTCTCGGATCGACTGGTAATCGACGTAGTGCTCGCCGTACATCCCGGAGAGGATGTCGATGACATGCACCGCGATCAGTTCGGCCTCCGGGTGCTCCTCGATGGCGTGTTCGAGCGCCGCTTCGGCCTGTTCGGATCCGTCGAGCGCGACGAGGACACGAGATGCCATAGATAAACTGACGGGCGGAGCTATCAAAAGCACCCTCCCAACGTAGTGCGCGGGTTCAAACAGGGGTTCGTCGAGTAGATACTGCGTATCGAAGCTAGTTCGGCGGAGCGGCCGCTCGCGATAGTTTGAAACAGGAAAGCGGCACTCGCGTAAAAAGCGCGAAGTGCCGCTTGCCGCCCTGAATTGGTCCCCGCTGACGCTTCGGCCCTCCAAAGCGAAGCGTCACCTAAACGAAACCGTTGGTGCCTCATAAATGTACCGACACGGTGTAATCGTTCGGCCATTGACCATCACAAATCCGCAACTACTCTCACATATGTTCCTCTTCGAGGGCCCACCCCAATGCTCGCTTGTAATGACTGAACAGTTTCCGGACCCCCTCGTGGCGCATTTCCTCGCTTTCGAGCTGTTCTTGCAGGTATTCGTACTGTTCGCGAATCTCGTCCTCGTCACGCATGTGGGTCCGTACCGTCGGTAGCGTCATGAAACCCGCGACGGGCTACATTCCCAGTCGGTGAACTACCGCGCCCTACTCAACCGTGGAAACGGTTTCCTTGAGGACGCGGCTTCCTGCTTCCACGACGCGACTTGCATCCACAGCAACGGAAGCATCGCCTCCGTCGGTAGACACAGCGGTCGCAGTCTCCACAGGCGTTGACGAGAGCGGAGCTCTCGTTCGCACATCAGAATCGCCGTGCGATTCTGAGGACGTTGATTCGGAGTGAACCACTCCTACTTCTTCCAATCCTCGGTGTAGAATATTCGCAGCTGCGTTGAAATCCCGGTCTGTTGTGTACCCATATGACGGACACGAGTGCTCACGCACCCACAACGGTTTCTCTGACTCTACACCGCACGATGCACACTCTTTCGTTGTCCCGGACGGGTGCTGTATCACCCCCTACTCACTGTGTTCGTTGAGGAAGACGACTTAGCACCCATACTGTTAAACCGCCGGTCTCCAAAGAGGCGATGAACCGGGCGGCGACGCCCCACAGAGCTACACGTGACAGATAGAACCCGACAGACCGCGACGGAGCGACTCCTCGACCGATTTGCGCGTGACGGCGACTGCTACCGACAGTATACTGACGGCGTCGAGGCGGCCCTCGACGACGATGGCGTCGTCACGGCGGCGTTCGCGGCGTGGCGGTCGTTCTTCAGACAGAGCCATGGCGACGCTTTTGCCGGACTTCCCGACGGCGTGACGATTGAAGCCGTGTTCGCGGACGCGCTTTACTACGACTTCCTGATCGAGCGACTACTCTCGCGTGCCGAGGGGGTGCTCGGCGTCGACGTGAGCAACCGGGAACCGGGCTCGAACACCGATGCGCTCGACGTCGACTTCGTCGCCGTCCACGATATGGTCGCTGCGATGGACTCGCCGAACAGGTGGACGAATCCATCGCCGCTGTCGAGGTTACGGTACTCGACGGCTCCGTGCTCCGGCGACTCTTCGAGTCTGTCGTCACCCAGCCCGTTCGACTCGCACTGGGCGAGTACTACACCCCGCGTGGCGTCGCGGACCTCGCCGTCGACGACCTCGCTATCGAGAACCTCGCCACGGAGACGTTTCTCGACCCGGGTTGTGGCTCCGGCGTCTTCCTATCGACGGTCGTCGAGCGAAAGCGCGCGGGCTACGCCGAGGCCGACGACGCACCGACGCCAGCCCAGCAGGTCGCCGAGATTACGAACTCGGTGTACGGCATCGACCTCAATCCTATCGCAGTCCGTAGTGCGCGGCTTGGGTATCTGCTCTCGCTCGCCCCTCTGCTCGACGACGCAGTCGACGCCGTCGAGTTGCCGGTCTTTCTGACCGACGCGCTCGGACTCACACGGGACGACGACCTCCGCTACGGTGGCGAGAGGTTCACGCCGACCGTCGACCACCTCGTCGGGAATCCGCCGTGGCTCACCTGGAGCGCGCTTCCCGACGATGTCAGGAAGGCGTGGCGCGAAGGGCCGGCCGACCGCCTCGACCTCGTGGTCCACCGCGGCGCGGACGCGAAACTCGGCCACGCCAACGACGATATCTCGGTCCCGTTCGTTCTCGCCTGTATGGACCGCTATCTCGATGGCGGTGATGCCGCGTTCGTCCTCAAGCGTGGCATCGTCAAAGGACCGGCCGGCCGTCGCCTTCGAGAACAGCGCCTGAACGGCGCGCCGGTCGCCGTCGACCACGTCCACGATTTTACTGACCTGCGCCCCTTCGGCGACGCACGCGCCGGCGCGGCAATCTACTCGCTCTCGGTGGGGTCGGAACCGACCGCGCCGGTCCCCGTCACGGCGTGGTCGCGGGACGGGATGCTGCCGGAGTTCGGAACCCTCGACCGACTTCGCGAGACGCTCGCGTGCGAGGAGACCGGCTTTGCCCCGGTCGACGAGGACGATCCGGCCTCCTCGTGGCTCCGGCGTGACGCCGAACGGCAAGCCCTCGGCGAGTGTTCCCACGAGATCCGCCACGGCGTCAAAGACGACGCGCGGGACGTCTTCGAACTCGATCCCGAGCGCGTCGACGACCTCGAACCCGACCGGGTCTTTCCCTATCTGAAGTCCCGACACGTCGTCAAGTTCGGGCTCTTCGGCCACGATTACCGACTCGTCCCGCTCGATAGTGCTGACGAGGACAACGAGGCGTGGCTCGAAGCCGAGTGCCCGCGGACCTACGCGTATCTCGACGCGAACCGCGAGGCGCTCGCGGCCCGCTCGTCGTCGTGGCTCGACAACGGCACTTTCTACAACGTCTTCGGCCTCGGCGAGTACACCTGGGCGGAGTACAAGGTGGTCTGGTGTCGACTCGGCTACAAACCCCACTTCGTCGTCGTCTCGACGGTCGAGGACGACCTGCTGGGCGAGCAGCCAATCGTGCCCGGCGACCACTGTATGTTCATCGGTACCGACGACGGATCGGAGGCGCATTTCCTCTGTGCGTTACTCAACTCCTCGATCTATCAGCGGACGCTCGACGACGTCTCCTCGGGCGGCAAATCGAGCCTCTCGAAGTCGGTCGTCTCGCGCCTCGAACTCCCGCGACTCGACGACGTCGACGCCCGGGCAGCGGATCGGCTGGCCGACCTCTCCCGCGCCGCTCACGGCATCGTCCCCGAGCATACCGACGTGAGCAAGCGAGCGTACAACCGAACGACCATCGACGATCTGGTGCCGATCCGCGCCGAAATAGACGCTCTCGTCGAGGAACTGCTCGCACGACGGGAGTGAGTCGGGCCGAACTGCCAACTGCGAGGGAGTGAGTATTTGACTCGCCACGCGCTAGACCGGGTATGGAGATACGCGGCGAGCGGGAGTGTACCGAGTGTGAGACCAGGTGGTCCTACTACGAGACGGGGACCATCTCGTGTCCGGCCTGTGGCAGCGTCAAAAGTGTCGGTATCGACGACGAACGCAAACAACATACGGCCGCACCGGCGACGCTAAATCTCACGTCGGTCCGGAACATGATCGACGAGGCCCCCGCGAGGATATCGCGTCGGCGGCAATCGACGAATGCCGGGAGTACGTGCTCAAACAGGGCTTTATCGACGCCGGGGAACTGCAGGCGCTCGAAGACGTCTATCTCGCTGCCCACGAACTCCGGCAGGTCGCGGACGTCTTCGCGCGTTCGTTCGATCCCACGGATGAGGAGGAACTGTACTACCTCTCTCTCCTTCGGGGTGCCGACCACGGGGAACGACCCGATCCCGAGAGCGTCCCCGACTCGATCCGCGAGGCGCGCGGACTGGGCTATGCCGACGCCATCGACGAGTATCGGAAAGACCTCAAGACCTACGCCGAGGACCTGAACCGGACCGACAACGAGGCCCTCTCGGCGCTCCAGTCGCTCTCCGAGCATATCAAGCGAGTCCGGGCCCTGCAGGGCGACGTCGACCCGAAGACGGCCGAACGGCTTGTCAAGGCGGCCCGCGCGCTCGGCGAATACCTGCGCTGGGACGACGAGGACGCGCTGGTCCGGTGTCAGGACCGACTGAAACGGCTCTCGACCTGATAACGTTACAAACGCGCTGGCGGAACTCCGAACTACGGTAGAGCGGCCTTGTTGAAATACTCAAGCAGTGACAGTTATCGACGGCCGTGCTGAATATAGCGCGCGTGTCTCGCAACGCTTCACCGTCAGGGTTGCATAGCGAGTATTCATAACACGTGACCCCGCTACTTCGGGTATGAGCATCGTTGCAGAGTTCACTATCGATGGCGATGAGTTTCTCCTCGGTAAAACGCTTGCCCGCGACCCGGTCGCCCACATTGAGATGGAGCGCGTCGTCCCGGCGGCCCGGCGGATAATGCCATACGTCTGGATACATGGAGACGAGCTTGACCAATTCGAGGCGTCGCTCCATGCCAGCGAGCAAGTGAAAGACCTCAAGCAGTTAGACCAGACAAACGGGAGCGCGCTGTATCGCATCGACTGGGAGGACGAGGCGGAAAGCCTTATTGACGGAATCGCTGAAACTGACGCGACTATCCTCGAAGCCCGTGGAAAAGAAGAGTGGTTCTTTCGAGTCCGGTTTGACTCCCCCGTGGAACTCACTGAGTTCAATAACTTCTGTCGACAACACGACATTTCGATCAAACTGGACCGTTTGCACACGTTGACAGATCCGAGAGCTACCCCGGAGTTCGAGTTAACGGACTCGCAACGAGAGACGCTCTTCCAGGCTGTCAGAGACGGGTATTTCGAGGTCCCTCGTCGAACGACACTCGGTGATGTCGGGGGCAAAATCGGCATCTCTGAACAGACCGCCTCGGAAAACCTTCGCCGAGGGGCTAACAAGGTGTTAAAACAGGTGGTATTGAATCCGTCCGAATCTGACCCATCGTGATGGGGTCTAGTCAGGTAGAGCCATTTATACCGACTTACATAACAGGCAAAGACTCAGTAGAGATTGCATCGAACTACTCTCTGATGACAACCGTAGACCGTGCGGCATGGAAGACGATCTATGCCGCCCTGGCCCATGAGGAGAGCCGGGAGTTGCTCCAATACCTCAAAGGCGTTCAAGTGGCACAAATCGAGGACGTGGCACAGCAGCTCCTCAAGCGGGGGTATGGCTCCACTGAGGAGAGATCCGACACGATGAGGGTCAGGCTTCACCACGTCCGTCTTCCGGAGCTGGCGGAAGCAGAACTTCTCACCTGGGATTCAGAACAGAATCAGGTTACACTGACTGCGGTAGGCTCACAGTTGCCAGCTGAGTTGCTCGCTCCGAATCTGGTATCATCGCCAGATGTAAGCAATAAAGAACCGGTAGTAGACTGAAACAACGGCACGGTATGCTGACCTGTGATATGTAGAGGAAAGTGTCGCTGGGGGCCGCCCTCTCACTGCAGGAACCTCCATGCTGAATCCACAGTCTTTCTTCAGTACGCGGTTTCTATCAGCTTCGGGGAGTTCAACAGAGCCAGTAGAACCGAACTCGGCCACGAACTGGGCCCGGTACAGCAAAAAGATAAGTCGATACATGACGAACTACTCTCACGACAATGGATCACCGGCAGAAGCTACTCCAAGCCTTCCGGATCGGGTTTGTAGCCCTCCTCGTTGGCGGGGTCGCGGTAGGCCTGTTCCGAGAGGGGCTAACTGTCGACGCTGCAGTTACAGGCCTCGGAATCGGTATCTCGACAGTCGTCCCGGTCACAATGATCGTTGCTGTGGTACTCTTGGTACTCGGTATCGCTGATAGATGGTCGGCGAGACAGGCGTGAGACGCTGATCGCGGAGTCTCAGGGCAACTCGACGTCGACGCCCTCCGAGAGACTCGCCGCTTTCGTCGTGTTGTACAACAACATCGCGATGGTCATCGGGCCGACGCCGCCCGGCACAGGCGTAATAGCGCTTGCCTTCTCCTTCGCGCTCTCGAAGTCGACGTCCCCGACGAGTTCGTAGCCTTTCTCGGTGTCGGCGTCGACGCGGTTGACGCCCACGTCGATCACGACGGTACCCTCCGAGAGCATCTCGCCGTCGACCAGTTCGGGGACGCCACAGGCCGCGACGACGATGTCCGCCGACTGGGTCTTCGCCACGAGATCATCGGTGCGGGAGTGACAGACCGTCACCGTCGCGTTGCCGCCCTCGGCCTTCTGGATCAGCAGGTTTGCAAGGGGCTTCCCGACGATGTTCGAGCGCCCGACGATGACCACGTCTTTCCCCTCTGTGTCGACATCCGCAGATGCGAGCAGTTTCTGGACGCCGTGGGGGGTACAGGGCTTGAATCGCGGGTAGCCCGCGACGAGTTTGCCCACGTTCTCGGGGTGGAAGCCGTCGACGTCTTTCGCGGGGTCGATCCGGTTGATCACTTCCCGCTCGTCGACGTGGTCGGGGACGGGCATCTGGACGAGGATGCCGTGGACCTCGGAGTCGTCGTTCAGGTCGTCGATGGTGTCGTACAGTTCCTCGGCGGGCGCGTCGGCGTCGATTTCGACGTGGATGCCGTTGATCCCGACTTCCTCGCAGGCGCGCTGTTTCATCGAGACGTAGGTGTCGCTTGCGCCGTCGTCGCTCATGAGCACAGTCGCCAGCCCCGGCGTGACGTCCGCGTCGGCGAGCGCATCGATGCTCTCGGAAAGCTCCGCCCGGATGTCGTCTGCGACTGCGTTCCCGTCGATGATCTCCGTCATTACGTAGGTGGGCGCTCGCCGTGGCCTTCAAACTCTCGGATTCGTGTGCATCTCCACCTGTATAGAGGGACAATTATGCATATACATGCATATCAGCGCCCGCAGTCACCTGGCGTCGTCCGATCCGTCGCGTAGCCACGGTAGCGATAGCACGTTTTCGACGGTTTCCACCTGATGGGTTGGCTTAACGGTCTCCGGATTCCCGTGGCCGACCCACACCGAATGGAGTCCGGCCGCGCTCGCCCCAGCAACGTCCGTGTCGAGCGAATCGCCGACGTGGACGGCCCGGTCGGGTGCGACGTCGAGCGACTGGAGCGCCCGCTCGAAGGCGTCGGGGGCAGGTTTCGGCGGCGTCTCGTGCCCGGCGACGACTATCCGCTCGACCCACCGCTCTAGCTCCACCGCGTCGCATTTCTCCTGCTGTGCATCGGGCGCGCCGTTCGTGACCACTGCAACCGGATACTGACGACTGGCTGCGGTCAGGACGCGCTCGACACCAGGGAGGAGTTCGACGTTCGACTGATCGCGCTCGTCGCTGAACGTCGCCGCGACCTCCCGGCCACGCTCCCGGTTGAAGCCGTTCCCGGCGGCGAGGGCGGCGAAACAGTCGGAACGCAGTTGGTCCATCGAATCACAGGTCTCCGCGAACTCGTCGTACCGGGCGTAGTACTCCTCGACGGCAAACAGCGGGTCGACCCCGAGACGCTCGAACGACGCGCGAAGCACCGCGCCAGGGGAGCGACGGTACTGAAGCAGGGTGTCGTCGAGGTCGAACGTGACCGCTTCGATCCGGTCCATACGAGACGGATGGTCTCGCCCAGCCTAATACGTACGGCTCCGGCGCGCGACAGCCGTCGCTGGCTGGCGTTACATCAAAAAAATCGGGAACTGGTCTCCGACGATTTAACCGAACAGCTCGCCGAGGCCCTCGCCATCGGCATCTTCGTCTTCGTCATCGTCTTCGTCGGTCGTGTCCGGAAGGTCTTCTTCGCCTTCCTCGGCCTCCTCGGCCTCGTCGGTCTCCTCGTCTTCGGCTTCCGCCGCGGCACCGCCTGCCGCTGCGCCCCTGCGGGGACGGCTGCGGCCTCGGCGACTGCCTCGTCGATATCGACATCTTCGAGAGCGGCGACCAGCGCTTTGACGCGGGACTCTTCCACGTCGACGCCAGCGGCCTCGAGGACGCCGTTAAGGTTTTCTTCGTTGATCTCTTCGCCCGTCTCGTTCAGGATGAGTGCTGCGTAAACGTATTCCATTGGTAGTTACCCAAACATGTTGCCGAGACCTTCCGCGGCGTCGCCGTCGTCGCCGTCGTCGTCGTCGTCATCGTCGTCGGCGTCTTCGGTGTCGTCTGCCTCGTCGGTCTCGTCCGCGGTTTCTTCGTCGCTCGATTCGTCAACTTCCTCGGAAGCGGCGGGGGCTTCGACGCCCTGGAGCTCCTCGGGAAGCGCCTCTTCGTCGTCGATCTGCGCGGCAAGCGTGCGGACCTGTGCGTCCGCCTTGCTCACGAGATCGCCCGCGAGGTCGGGGCTCTCGATAGACGCCTGGATACCCAGACTCTTGGCCTCGCCGGTCGCCTTCGCGATGAGCGTCGGCGCGGTGGACGAGGTCGGGTATTCGGCGTTGAGCGAGAGATTCCGTGCGCGAGCGGCCGCCGTCTGGACGTCCGTCCGGTACTCCTCGACGTCGATGTCGAGGTCTTCCGGTGCGAACATGACGCCCTCGGAAAAGACCGATCGCAGGTCGAGCCCGACTTCCTTGGGCTCGATACCGAGTTCGCTGAGGACGTTCGAGAGGTCCTGTGAGACTTCTCCGCCGGCCTCGAGGACGGTCGAGTCCTCGGTGACCTTGATCGAACCGTCCTGGATCCGCGCCGATGCGCCGACCGTCTGCAGGTCGCCGACGAACGGCCCCGGATCGACGCCGGTGTCACCCTCAGGGATGACGATGTCGTTCGGCGCGATTTCGCCAGCACCGATCGGTGCGGGCGTCTTGGACGCTTCGAGTTGCTGGTACAGTCCGAACGGGTTGTCGTTCGTCCCGATCAGGCCGACCTGGCCTTCGATATGCTCGGTAAGCTCTTCGATGCCCTCGTCGACCGCTTCGAGCGCTCGCGCGAGCAGCGTGTTGCGGCTGACGCGCAGTTCCGCGCTCCCGTGCAGGTCGCGGCGCATCTCCTGGAGCTGTCGCGAGGGGATCCCCGCGATGTTGACGACGCCGACGCTGTCGTAGCTCTCGATGACCTCGACAAGCGCGTCGACTTCGGCCTGCTTCCATTCGGGCAGGTTCTGCGTCTTGCGCTCCGCTTCGGCGCTCATCTCAGGCCACCTCCACGGCCGGACCCATCGTCGTTTTCACGAAGACGGTGTCCAGGTTGAGTGGACCTTTCTCGAGATCCGCGTGGAGACGGCGAAGGATCACGTCGATGTTGTCAGCGATCTCCTCCGCGCTCATGTCCTCGGCACCGACGCGCGTGTGGAATGTGCGTCGGTCGCCGCTACGGATCTGCACTGTGTTTTTCATCCGGTTGACGACTTCGACGACGTCGTCGTCGGGCGACAGCGGCTCGGGCATCTTACCGCGAGGCCCGAGGATCGTACCGAGATAGCGACCGACGTCCTGCATCTTGGATTCCTCCGCGATGAAAAAGTCGGTCTCCTCGGCGAGATCCTTCGCCGCGTCGTCGTCGTCTCCCAGATCTGCGAGGTCGTCACTGTCGAGAACTTCGTCAGCGGCGTCCTCTGCTCGAAGGCCTGTCTCGCCTTCGGCGATCACGACGATCCGTGTCTCCTGTCCAGTACCGCTGGGCAGGACCACGGACTCGTCGACTCGATTCGACGGTTCGTTAAGGTCAAGATCGCGCAGATTCACTGCAAGGTCCACCGTTTCGCGGAAATTCCGCGGAGGTGCATCCTCGAGTGCGCGCGATACTGCTTGCTCTAGTTCCTGATCTGCCATCGTTCACCTCCGTAGTACGCAGGGTATGCTCCTACGGGTCAGTGAAACAGGCGTAGCCTGTCTCACCCGTAACGAGTCCGATGCGACACTTAAAGTCGTCGTTACGGACGCGAGATTTTGGGGGTACGGCCCCGTTCGGGGGCCTGTGGCATGGCTTCGGGCACCATTCGGATCGACGTTCGAGGGCTGCTGATCCGGAACTGATCGCGAACTCCCACGACGAGCATCCTCAATCAAGAAACCGATCCGAGACGTCCTCGTCCGGGATCATGCACTGATCCTTTTTGCCGAACCAGCCGTACCGGTGTTCGGCGACGAAGTCGTATATCCGGTCCCGAACTCGCTTCGGTAGAATCGTCCCCACTGCGAGCAGCGACCACGGGAGGCCGAGGTGGCGCGCGGCGCGAATCGCGGCCGAGGACTTGCGGTAGTACTGACCGTCCTCGATCAGGACGACCGAATCGAGGTCGCCGTGTGGCGCGCCGACGGCATCCAGCAGCTCGTCCGCGCTGTCCCACTGGAGCGAAGCAAAGGAGAAGACGCCCTCGTCGTCGCGCTCGATGATGAACTGCACCGAGGCGTTACAGAGGTTACAGACCCCGTCGAACAGGAGGACCGGCCCCTCGAGATGCTCGGGGTCGACCGTACTGTCCGGGTCGTCGCGCGCTGCTGGTTCGGCCATACGTGCCCGTAGCTACCGGTCGAACACAGTAAAAGCGAGGGTGAGAAGCGATGGCGTCGATTACGCTTCGAACTGGTCGTCGTACTCGCCGGCGTCGATCCGCTCTTTGAAATCGCGCGGGTTCTCGCCTTCGATGGTGACACCGAGCGAGGTACAGGTGCCGACGACTTCCTTCGCGGCGTTCTTGAGGTCGTAGGACAGCAGATCTGCGTGTTTCTGATCGGCGATCTGTTTGACCTGATCGACCGAGAGGTCCGCGACGAAGTTCTCTTGAGGCTCACCGCTGCCAGTGTCGAAGCCGGCCTCGTCCTTGATCAGTTCGGCCGTCGGCGGGACACCGACTTCGACGGTAAACGAGCCGTCGTCCTCGAACTCGACGGTGACGGGGACTTCGGTGCCGTCGAACGCTTCCGTGCGGTCGTTGATTTCCTGTACAACTGCCTGCACGTCCACGGGGGTCGGGCCGAGCTCCGGTCCGAGCGGCGGGCCAGGATCAGCCTGGCCACCGGGGACGAGTACTTCGATAGTTCCAGCCATATGGTGTAGAACCGCCGCGCGATTTTTAAGGATTATCTTTCTGTCGTGGCCGTGCTACTATGTGACACCCTCACACAATCTGGCTCCCGATTTTACCGTGTCCGGCGGCCGATTACTCGACTGCACCCGCACGCCAGTCCGCGAACGCGTCGAGCATCCCTGCTTCGTCGAACCGCTCGATACAGGGGACATCGTAGGGGTGAAGCGCCTCAACGCGCTCGACGAGTCGGGGATACGCCTCCCCCGTCGTCTTCGCTAACAGGATCTGTTCGGCGTCGTCGTGCACCGCGCCGTCCCAGCGGTAGGTCGACTCGCAGTCGATGCGGTTCACACAGGCGGCGAGTCGCTCCGCGACCAGCGTTCGAGCGATATCGTCGGCCGCCTCGGGCGGCGCGGTGATGTACGCAGTGGGCATGGGTGTACGACGGGGACGAGAGCAGAAAAAGCTACGAGACCGTTATGCGTCGGTCCGCTCGATCGGCGTGAACGCGCCCGTGATGTCCCACTCGTGGATGCAGTGGGGATTGCCCACCTGTCGCTCGCCATCGGCACTGACGATCTCCCACGTGCCTTTTTCATCGCTCCAGGCTTCCTGTCGGCCGCAGAGTTCGCATTCACGGGAGCGCGGCTTTCGGATCCTTGTGGCCATACGTTGCGTAACGTGCCCCGGGGTAATAATTTATTTGCCGTAATTCGGGGCGGATGGTGCTAACACTACGCATGGCTCTCCCGGATCCCCTGACTGTTTGTAACGAAGCCGGGCAAAAAACTGGAGATCCACGGATACAGCCCAGACGTGCGGGGCGATATCCCGAACCATTCATTACCGCCAAGTCAGACATACATAACTAGTTCGATTCCACGGGCGGTCCATGTCCGGAACGCCCCCTCACAGATCTATGAGCGACTCCCTGCATCCACCGTCCGCCGACCCGCGAGCATCGTACGATTACCGAAGCGACGAGGTTCGTCGGAGCGGTCTGGTCGACGACCTCGAACGCCTGATCGAGGGTGACGTCCGCTTCGACGAGTACTCGAAGGGACTGTACGCGACTGACGCCAGCGCCTACGAGGTGACACCTATCGGCGTCGTCTACCCGCGTTCGACCGCGGACGTCGCCGCGGTGATGGAGTACTGTGCGCGACGGCTGATCCCGGTACTCCCCCGTGGGGGCGGAACGAGCCTCGCTGGACAGGCGGTCAACGAGGCCGTCGTCCTCGACTTCGATCGGTACATGGACGACCTGCTGGCGTTCGACCCCGACGCGAGGACGGTCCGCGTCCAGTCAGGCGCAGTCGTCGACGAACTGAATCTGGCGCTGGAACAGCACGGCCTGAAGTTCGCGCCGGACCCGGCCGCGGGGGACCGCAGTACCGTCGGTGGCGCAATCGGCAACAACTCGACCGGTGCGCACTCGCTGAAGTACGGGCTGACCGACGCCTACGTCGAGGAGGTCGAGGCCGTGCTCGCGGACGGCACTGTCACGACGTTCGGCGAGGTATCGCTTTCGACGCTCCGCGAGCGCGCCGACCCGGACGGCGATCCGGAAGCACGGATCTACGCGGGCGTCGCCGACGTCATCGACGAGCACGATGCGTCGATCCGCGAGGTCTACCCGCAACTGAAACGAAACGTCTCGGGCTACAATCTGGATCGACTGCTCGACGAAGCCGAAGGCGGGTCGGTCAATCTCGCACGCCTGCTCGCCGGGAGCGAGGGGACCCTCGCCATCATCACCGAAGCCACAGTTTCGCTGGAGCCGATCCCCGAGACGAAATCGCTGGCACTGCTTTGCTACGAGGACCTCCGCCACGCGATGGAAGACGTCGCACCGATTCTCGACCACGATCCGGCCGCTCTGGAGGTGCTCGACGACGTCCTGCTCGATATGGCGCGAGAGACGGAGGAGTTCGCCGACCTCGTCGCAATGTTACCGGAGGGAACTGACACCGCTCTGCTCGTGGAGTTCTACGCCGAGACCGATGCCGAGGGCGTCGGTCGAGTCGCCGATCTGTACGCCGACCGCGTCCCCGCGGCGACGCCGACGGGCGACGCCGACGCGGACGCCGGGCTTATCACCGAGGTTCCGGTGACCGCGTTCGATGCGCTAGAGGCCCACGAACCCGCTCGACGGGCGGAGTTCTGGAAACTCCGCAAATCCGGGCTCCCGATCTTGCTCTCTCGGACCTCCGACGCGAAACACATCTCCTTCATCGAGGACACCGCCGTCCCGCCGGAGAACCTCCCCGAGTACGTCAGCGACGTCCAGGACGTGCTCGCAGCGCACGACACGTTCGCCAGTTTCTACGGCCACGCGGGTCCCGGCTGTCTCCATATCCGCCCGCTGATCGACACGAAGACGTCGGCGGGCGTCGAGCGAATGGAGTCTGTCGCGGACGCCGTCACTGACCTCGTCGTCGAGCACGACGGTTCGGTGTCGGGCGAGCACGGCGACGGACGCGCCCGGACGGGGTGGAACCGCAAGCTCTACGGCGACGACGTCTGGACGGTCTTTCGGGATCTGAAGGCGGCGTTCGATCCGGACTGGCTACTCAATCCGGGACAGGTCTGCGGCTATCGCCCGCAGGAGGGAGAGGGCGGACGCTCCCCGGACATGACCGAGAACCTCCGGTTCGACCCGGACTACGACTTCGAGGCTGGCTTCGAGCCGACGCTCTCGTGGGAGAACGAGAACGGCTTTCAGGGGATGGCCGAACTCTGTCACGGCTGTGGCGGCTGTCGAGGGGAACAGGAGACCACTGGCGGCGTGATGTGTCCGACCTACCGGGCGGCCGAGGAGGAGGTCACAAGCACGCGTGGGCGGGCCAACGCGCTCCGTCGGGCAATGAGCGGCGACCTGCCCGACGAGGAAACGTTTTCCGACGAGTTCGTCACCGAGGTGCTCGATCTCTGTATCGGCTGCAAGGGCTGTGCGCGGGACTGCCCCAGCGAGGTCGACATGGCGAAGCTCAAAGCCGAGTTGACCCACGAGTACCACCAGCGCGAGGGCGCGAACCTGCGTGATCGGCTGTTCGCCAACGTCGAGTTGCTCGCCAAGGTCGGGAGCGCAACGGCACCGCTGGCGAACTGGGCACAGAAGATACCTGGGTCTGGCATACTGACCGAGAAACTGGTCGGAATCGCCCGGGAACGCGACCTGCTGACCTTCGAGCGCCGCTCGCTCGTCGATCAGGCGGCCGACCGCGACCCGGCAGTCTCGGAGGCCGAGGCCGACCGGAAGGTGTTGCTCTTCCCCGATACCTACAGCAACTACAGCGACCCGGATATCGGGCTGGCGGCGATCCGTGTCCTCGAAGCGGCGGGCGTCCACGTCGACGTCCCCGAAGACGTGACAGGGAGCGGCCGCCCGCCGTTCTCGAAGGGCTTTCTCGATCTGGCCCGGAACCGAGCGGAAAAGAACGTCTCGGAACTCGCACCGAAGGTCCGAGAGGGCTGGGACGTCGTCTTCATCGAGCCCTCCGACGCGGTGATGGTCCAGTCGGACTACCGCGACCTGCTCGACGGCGAGGACGTCGACCGGGTCGCCGGCAACAGCTACGGGGTCATGGAGTATCTCGACGGCTTCGCGCTCGACGTGCCGACAGATGGCGACCAGCCGGTGACGTATCACGGCCACTGCCATCAGAAAGCGATCAAACGCGAGCATCACACCACAAACGTTCTCGAACGGGCGGGCTACGACGTCGACGAACTCGACAGTGGCTGCTGTGGGATGGCTGGAAGCTTCGGCTACGAGGCCGAACATTACTCGATGAGCCAGGCTATCGGCTCGATTCTCTTCGAGCAGGTCGAGGACAGCGACGGCGAACTCGTCACCGCGCCGGGAACGTCCTGTCGAAGCCAGCAGAGGAGTACGATGGTGAGGAGGAGCAACCGCCACATCCGGTCGAACTGGTCGATCGCCTGCTATAACACGACGCTCGTCACGCCGATACTCTCCAGGAACATCCAGCAGACGAAAATCCCGTACAGGCAGAGCAAGACCCACGATTCGGGATCGGTGATCTCGAAGTCCGTCCGTGCGATTGTGAACAGCGCTATCGTGGCGACGATCAGGAACGCCATCATCGGGGCCGCGACCGCGAAGTTGATCTCGGTCGCCCCCGCGAGCATGACGCCGATCGGGATCGCGATGAGCAGATCGAAGATATTGCTCCCGAAGACGTTCGCGAGGCTGACTGTCGAATCGCCCCCTGAGCGGCACGAACGCTGATGATGGCGTCGGGCAGACTCGTTCCGGCGGCGATGATCGTCAGCCCCCAGAGGAACGAGGGCGTCCCGAAGTACTCGCCGAGGCCGAGGGCGGACTGGACGAACAACTCGACGCCGATGAGGATCAAAAAGAGGCCCGCCGCGAGCAGTGCCCACTGTTTGCCGACCGACAGCGATTCCGGCGGGGCGGGGGCGTCGTAATCGCTCGTCTCCTGTTGCTGGATGAACAGGTAGACGGCGTATAGCCCGATCGGGAACAGCGCGAGTGGCCGAGTGATCTCGCCGACGAGCCCTCCGTTGCCAGCCGGGAAGTAGATGACGGCGAGCGAGAAGGTCAACAGCAGCGTCGCGACGGAGATGATATAAAACTGCGCCTCGCGGTAGACCAGCGCACGACTCGATTCCAGCGTCCCCCGGCGGGCGAGTGCTGACATCGCCGGAATCACGAGAATGTTGAAGACCGCTGAACCGACGATTGCGCCGACGCCGAGTTCGAACTCGCCGTATCGGAGCGTCGAAATTACGATGCTCGCGAGTTCGGGGAAGCAGAGCCTGCCGCCGCGATGATCGAACCCTGAACGATTGCCGGGAGCCCGTAGTACAGGGCCAACCGGTCGGCCGCGCCTTCGAGATAGAGACTGCCCTTCCAGACGAACGCAGTGGCGACCGCGGCGAGAGTAAACAGCCAGAGTAGCGTCAGCATACGAGCAGGAACGGGTGGGGGTAAAGAAAGCGCCGAAGCGCTCAGAGCGCCAGCCAGATCTGGGCCAGTCCGGCGAGGACGAGCACGCCCCCGCCGATCCGGACGAGTCGTCGCGTCGGCAACGCCACCCGGTCGACCCCGATGCCGTGACCGATCGCGGTCAGCACCGTCGTCGCCAGCATGAGCGCGCCGACGGTGCCGGCGTAGACCGCGAGGACGCTGACCGTCTCCACCGTCGGGAGCGTCACCGACTGGAAGACGATGGAGAGAAAGAGCGGGGCGACACAGCCCGCCGCGGCGAGCGCATACAGCACGCCGAAGCCGCCGAACCCGAGCACTGTCGTCCGCCGCTCGGGCAACGAGACGTGTGGGCGCGGGCCGCGACCGGCCGCCAGCGCGATTCCGAGCACGACCAGCGCGCCGCCGACGAACAGTTCGACAGCCGGGAGATACGCCTCGATCGACTGCTGGACGGCGACCGCTACCAGCGCCAGCGCGGCGAACGAGAGGAAGACCCCGCCAGTCGCGGCACCGCCCCTGACCAGTGCGCCGGAGAGCGGGGTTGGTCCTCGCCAGTCGACGCCACGTAGTAGCCGACGTAGCCCGGCAGGAGGGCGTACGCACACGGGGAAAAGAAGGTCGCGACGCCTGCCCCGGCGGCCAGCCCTGCGGTGGCGAGGAAGCCGAGTGAACTCATCCGCCCTCCGCGCGGTCGATTCCGGCCCGAAGCTCCGCCGCCGTCTTCTCGCCGGTGGCCGACCACGCAACCTCGTTATCGGCGTCGAGAACGAGCACGGTCGGTACTGACGAGGCGTCGAGTCTGGCCGTCAGTTCCAGATCGGTGTCGACGGCGACCGGCCAGCGACCGTCGTGGCGCTCCCACCAGTCGACGACGTCCTCGCGGGTCACCGTCCCGCCGACGGCCTCGTTTGTCACCGAGAGGAACTGGACTTCGTCGCCGCGCTCGTCGTAGACGGTCCCGAGCGCCGGCATCGAGCGCCGGCAGATCCGACACCACGTGGCGAAGAAGGTGACGAGTGTCACTCTGCCCTCTTCGGGGACAGCAATCGTTCCCGCATCGCTTCCGGGCGCGTCGAGCGTCTCGATTTCGACCGGCTTGGCCCCCGCCTCGCCCGGCGATCCGCCGAGATCGAGTCGGCCCGTCGCGACCGCCGCCCCGCCCCCGAGCACGCCCAGACTTGCCGCCGCGGCGACGAACTCTCTGCGGTTCATTCGAAGTGGTTTCGAACCTCGGTCAGATCCTCCAGTACGACGTCCGGTCGCGGCACATCGCCGCTATACGCCCGTTCAACGTAGCCGTCGACGTTGACCAGTAGCGTCAGCGACTGGTGCATGAACTCCATCTCTTCGACGTCCTCGTCGGGCGTGAACGCGTCTGTCTTCTGGAACGGGATGCCGAACGCCTCGCCGACGACCTCCTGGGCGCGCTCCTCGCTCTCTGGCCGCAGGAACTGCCAGTTCTCGGCGGTCGGATCAGCGCCACGGGCCTCGGTGAACTCCCGGAGCACGTCGGCGCTATCGTAGACTGGATCGAAGGTGACCGGCATGAGGACGACGTCGTCGGCGTACTCCGCTTCGGCGGCGTCGAGTTGGACCTGCGCCAGGTTCGAGGTGAGCGCGGGACAGACCTCGTGACAGCGCGTGAAGACGAACGTCAACAGTGCGTGGCGCTCGCCGACGAACTCCCGGGTGTTCACCTCCCGGTCGTGGATCGGCGAGGGGACCGTTACATCGGGCAACTCCTGACCGAAGGCTGGATAGGCCAGGTCCTCCGGGTCGGCCAACTGGTCCTCGGGTGCTGACAGCGCGGTCGGTCCATCGTCGCCGAGACAGCCAGCGCCCGCGACGACGGCGACGCCGGCGGCCGCTCGAAGATAGTGACGGCGGTTCATTTGTCGGGAATAGCTAGCGGCCGAGTAAAGCCTCGTTGGTGCGATCCTCGAACGCCTGGTCGAGCACGACCAGCACGTCGCCCATGTCGACGCTGTCCTCCTCTGCGACGGCGATCTGAGTGACCTCGCCGCCCCGTTCGGCGACGACGTCGTTCTCCATCTTCATCGCTTCGAGGACGCAGAGCACGTCGCCCGAGGCCACCTCGTCGCCGACCTCGACGTTGATCTCCAGGATGGTCCCCTGCATCTCCGCGGTGACGGTCTCGCCCTCGCCCGTTATCGCGGTTTCATCCTCGCCGCCGGGGCCGACCGTGTCGGGCCGGTTCCCGGTGTTCGCGGATGGCTGTGACGTGATCGGCGTCGCGCCGCGCTCTTCGAGGTCGACGTCGAAGCGCTTCCCGTTGACCTCGACGGTGAACTGGCGTTCGACGACCTCCTCGGCCTCGGCCTCGGTTGTCTCGGTGTCGCTGCCCCACTGCTTCTGGGCTTCCTCGATCCTGCTTCGGTCCATCTCCTCGTCGAGATACTTCGTCGTGTGACGGCCGTCGACGAACGCCTCGTCGCTCAACATCAGCCGATGGAACGGCATGACCGTCGTCAGGCCCTCGATATCGAACTCCCGGAGCGCGCGCAGGCTACGGCTGAGACATTCGTCGCGGTCGCTCGCGTAGACGATCAGTTTTGCGACCATCGAGTCGTAGTCGCCGCCGATTTCGTCGCCCTGGCGCAGGGCGTCGTCGACCCTGACGCCGATCCCGCCCGGCGGGTCGTAGGTCCGGAGCGTCCCCGTCTGGGGGCGAACTCCTCGGCGGCGTTCTCCGCGTTGATGCGGAACTCGATCGCGTGCCCGTTGATCTCGACGTCGTCCTGCTCGAAGCCGAGTTCCTCGCCGGCGGCGACCCGGATCTGCCACTTGACGATGTCGATGCCCGTAATCTCCTCGGTGACGCAGTGTTCGACCTGAATGCGGGTGTTGACTTCGAGAAAGTAAAAGTTCGTCTCGGGCCCGAGCAGTTCGCCCGCCTCCCGGTCGTCGTCCTCCTCGACGAGGAACTCGACGGTCCCCGCGTTGGTGTAGTCGGCCGACTTGACGCCGCGCCGGGCGGCCGCACCGATCTCCTCGCGTAGTTCGTCCGAGAGCGCCGGACTCGGGCCCTCCTCGATCACCTTCTGGTGGCGGCGCTGAAGCGAGCAGTCGCGCTCGCCCAGATGTCTGACGTTGCCCTCGGCGTCCGCGAGGATCTGTACCTCGACGTGCCGGGGGTTCTCCAGGAACCGTTCGAGATAGACCGAATCGTTGTCGAAGTAGGCCTCTCCCTCGCGTTTCGCGCTCGTGAGTTGCTCGTCGATCTCGGACTCGCTCTCGACGATCTTCATCCCGCGGCCGCCGCCGCCACCCTCGGCCTTGATTGCGACGGGATAGCCGTGCTCCTCGGCGAACGTCTCGACCTCATCGGTCTCGGTGACTGGATCGGTCGTCCCCGGAACGATGGGGACGTTCGCGGAGTCCATGACCTTGCGGGCTTTCGTCTTCTCGCCGAGTTGCTCCATCGCGTGGGCGGAGGGGCCGATCCACGTGATTTCGGTCTCCTCCACCTTCGCGGCGAACTCGGCGTTCTCCGCGAGGAAGCCGTAGCCGGGGTGGATCGCATCGGCGTTTGCCTTCCGCGCCGCCTCGATCACGGCCTCGTGATCCAGATACGAGTCGCTCGCTCTGGCCGGGCCGACGTTGTACGCCTCGTCGGCGTAGCGGACGTGTCCGGCGTCCCTGTCGGCCTCGCTGTAGACCGCGACGGTTCCGACGTTCAACTCTTCACAGGCGCGCATCACCCGAACTGCTATCTCACCGCGGTTCGCGACCAGAACCTTCCGGAACATTCTTGATGGAAGTATCACCCACCACGTACCTTACTTTTCCGGTTCGGGAAGTCCGAGTCCGCGGCGAATCACCCACAATCGTAGAAATCGGTCGGTCGGTTCGCCCGTGGCGTCGGCCGCGGCGAGGGCGGCCCGCCAACAGCCGTCAGAACCGGTCGCGACGACCCGCCGCAGTCCACGGATCAGTCGGCGCGTCGAGCGGGACGCGTCGGAACGAGCCGCCTCGGTTGGAGAGTTTGCCGTCGAACACCCAGCGCTTGCCCTCCCAGGTGTCCTCCTCGCTCCCGGCCTGGGCAGCGGCTATCTCGCGGTCGCGCAGGTGCGCACCGATAGCGGCCGCAATCGCCGCCGCCTCGGCGTCCGTCGCGTCCGGGGGAGCGACATCGACACGTGCTCGGGCAGGACGTTCCCCAGTGGCTGATTGACGTCCTCCGGATCGGTCGTGGAGGTCGGTCGGTCGTCCATCGATCAGAGCGGGATATTGCCGTGTTTCCTGTCCGGACCGTCCTCGCGCTTCGAGCGAAGCATCTCCAGATCCTGAACGAGTCGCGGTCGCGTCTCGGTTGGCTCGATGACGTCGTCGAGATAGCCCCGGTCGGCGGCGGTGTAGGGGTTCGCGAACTCCTCGCGGTACTCGTCGATGAGCTCCTGGCGGAGCGCTTCGGTGTCGTCGGCCGCCTCCAGTTCGTCGCTGTAGAGCAGGTTCACCGCACCCTGTGGCCCCATCACCGCGATTTCGGCGGTCGGCCAGGCGTAGTTGACGTCAGCGCCGAGATGTTTCGACGCCATGACGCAGTAGGCCCCGCCGTAGGCTTTCCGGGTGATCACCGTGAGCAGGGGTACGGTCGCCTCCGAGTAGGCGTACAGGAGTTTTGCGCCGTGACGGATGATTCCGCGGTGTTCCTGATCGGTTCCGGGCATGTAGCCCGGTACGTCGACGAAAGAGACGATGGGGATGTTGAACGCATCACAGAAACGAACGAACCGGGCCGCTTTCATACTCGAATCGACGGTGAGCGTCCCGGCGTTGACCCGCGGCTGGTTGGCGACGATGCCGACCGAGTGGCCGTCGAGCCGTGAGAAGCCCACGACGATGTTCTTCGCGAAGTTCTCGTTGACCTCGAAGAAGGAGCCTTCGTCCATCACCGAGCCGATCACGTCGACCATGTCGTACGGTTTCTGCGGACTCGGGGGTACGATCTCCTCAGCTCGTCGTCGCGACGGTCAGGGTCGTCCCACGGCTCGACGCGCGGCGGGTCCTCGACGTTGTTCTGCGGGAGATAGGAGAGCAGATGCTGAATCTTGTCCAGTGCCGTCTCGTCGTCCGGAACGGAGAACTGCGCGACGCCGGTCGTCGAGCTATGTGTCGACGCGCCGCCGAGTTCCTCGTGCGAGACCTCCTCGCCGGTGACCGTCTTGGTGACACCGGGCCCCGTGATGTACATGTGGCTCGTGTCCTCGACCATGAAGATGAAGTCGGTGATCGAGGGCGAGTAGACGGCCCCGCCCGCACACGGGCCCATGATGCCGGAGATCTGCGGAACCACGCCGCTCGCTTTCTGGTTCCGGTGGAAGATTTCGGTGAAGCCAGCGAGACTGTTGACGCCCTCCTGAATCCGTGCGCCGGCCGAATCGTTCAGGCCGACGATCGGACAGCCGACCTCCATCGCGGTGTCCATCACTTTACAGATCTTCTCGGCGAACACCTCACCCAGCGACCCGCCGAAGACGGTAAAGTCGTGTGCGAAGACGAACACCTTCCGGCCGTCTACCTCGCCATAGCCCGTCACGACGCCGTCGGTCAGGATCTTCTTTTCTTCCATCCCGAAGTTGTGGCTTCCGTGGGTTCAGAAGCTTGTCGAACTCGTAGAAGGTGCCGTCGTCGAGGAAATATTCGATGCGCTCACGGGCCGTCATTTTCCCCTTGTCGTGTTGGCGCTCGATCCGAGACTCCCCGCCACCGAGTTCGGCCTCCTCGCGGAGACCCCGTAGCTCCGCTAACCGATCTTCCATCGTCATAGTTGCTGCCTCCGAGTCCAGTCCATACCGCCTCTGACAACTAGTAGGGGAAAAAATTTCGGTCACAGTACTCACCCTCGGCGGAGAGATACGAGCCGGAATGTGGGTTCGTTGTCAGGAACGGCGACGAGACCGCCTCTCGACTCGGATTCCGAATGAACGTCCCCTCGGGATAGGTCCGTGTCTTTTTATAGCACTGTTGCGGAGCCAGTGGTGTATGTCAGAGAGAGAAACCTGGGCAACCCGCACCGGCTTCATTTTTGCCGCGGTCGGGAGCGCCGTCGGACTCGGTAACATCTGGCGGTTTCCCTTCGCTGTCGGAGAGGGCGGTGGTGCAGCGTTCTTGCTGGTGTATCTGTTATTCATCGCGATTATCGGATTCCCGGCAATCCTGGTCGAGTTCGTTATCGGCCGTCGCACGAACCTCAACCCCGTCGGAGCGCTGCAGTCCCTCGCAACGGGCCCGTGGCGATATATCGGCTATCTGTTCCTCGCCACTGGGTTCGCGATCATGGCGTACTACAGCGTCGTCGCTGGCTGGTTCGTCCGCTACTTCGTGATCGGCATCACCGATGGGTATACGGTCGCCGATCCCGACAGCGCGGCCGCACTGTTCGGCAGCGTCTCGACTGGGATGGACGCCCTACTGTATCACATCGTCTTCATGGCCGCCGTGATCGGGGTCGTCGCGGTCGGGATCCGGGACGGCATCGAGAAAGCGGTGAAGTTCATGGTACCGGCGATCATCATCCTGCTCGTCGTTCTGGCCGCCTACGGGGCGACGCTGAGCGGTGCTGGCGAGGCCTACGCCTACTACCTGTCGCCGGACTTCGGCGTCATCGCCGCCGAGTGGCAGACCCTGCTTCCGCTCGCCGCGGGACAGGCCTTCTTCACGCTCTCGCTCGGAATGGGCGTGATGATCACGTACGCGTCCTATCTCGGTGAGGACCGGAACCTCGTCAAAGACGCGCTGACGATCATCGGCTTCGATACCGGAATCGCCGTTCTCGTCGGCTTTGCCGTCTTCCCGATCATCATCACCGGTGCGGGCGTCGAGGCCGCAGGCGAGGAGACGGTCAACGCGGTCTTCGTCAGTCTCGCGGCCGCGTTCAGCGACATTACCGGTGGCCGGATCCTCGGCCTCCTGTTCTTCGGGACCGTCGCGCTGGCGGCGCTGTCGAGTGCGATCAGCATCCTCGAAGTCGTCGTCTCGTACATCATCGACCAGTTCGACGTCGACCGACGGCCCGCAACTGCTGTCGCTGGTAGCGGCATCTTCCTGCTCGGTATCCCCGTCACTCAGGACCTGATCTTCCTCGACTTGCTGGACGGCTTCGTCAACGACTTCCTGCTCGTGCTCGGAGCACTGTTACTCGTGTTGCTCGTCGGATGGGTGATTCCGGACGCCGGACGGGACGAACTCGCGAAAGGGATCACCGACATCGGCAAGCGCGGGGACATCTGGCTGTGGCTCGTCCGTATCCCGCTTGTCGTCGTCCTCGTCGTCACGCTGGCGCTCGGTATCGAGGGCTACCACGAGTTCCTAACCGGGCCGTTCAGCGAGTGGCTGGCTGCTGACCGCGACTCGCGTTTCAGGCCTCGCCGTAGACCGGTACCGCCGCGCCGCTCGTCGGACTCGCGCCCTCGCTACAGAGGAACGCAATGACGGTCGCGATAGCGGCTGGGTCGACCCACTTCTCGTGGTCCGAATCCGGCATCATGTCGCGGTTCATGGGCGTGTCGATGACGCTCGGCATCACCGCATTCGCCCGGACGACGCCGTTGTTCTCCTCCGCTATCGTTTCGGTGAGGCGTCGGATCCCCGCTTTCGACGCCCGGTAAGGACCGTCGCCCTCGCCACCTTCTGCGAGGAGCGCGAACTGATGCTCACTATCGAGCCCTCGCTCTCCTGGAGGTGTGACAGCGCGTGTTTCGAGGCGAGAAACGCCGTCTTGAGGTTGACGTCGAACAGCATCTCGAACTCGTCGACCGGCGTCTCATCGATCGGCTGGCCGCCGCGCCAGGTTCCCGCGACGTTCACGAGGTGGTCGATCCCGCCGTGGTCATCGACGATTTCGCCGAACCCTTGCTCGACATCGTCCTCGTCGGTAAGATCGATCTGGTAGTACTCGGTTCGCTCGTTGAGGTTGAGCAAGGAGTCCTCGTCGTCGGGAGCGAGCACGTCGACGGCGGCGACCGCCGCTCCTGCCGCGCTGAACTCGTCGGCGACGGCGCTCCCGAGCGCGCCACAGGCACCGGTCACGACGACGACACGATCACTGAAATCGAAGCTAACGGACATATCCACGGTAAAGGGCGGGACGAAAATGAATCCATGGGGCGGGCAGTTCATTACGCCGGCGACCGAGACTCCGCTATGCGAGTGATCGCCCACCGGGGGTTCTCCGCGGACGCCCCCGAGAACACGCTGGCCGCAATCGAGCAGGCGAGCGACCTGGCCGACAGCATCGAGTTCGACGTCCGTCGGTGTGGCTCGGGCGAACTGGTCGTCTTCCACGACGAGACGGTCGACCGGGTCACCGACGGAACTGGGCGCGTCGACGAGTTCGCCCTCGACGACCTGCAGTCGCTCGACATCCTCGACAGCGGCGAGTCCATCCCGGCACTCGACGCCGTTCTCGACGCCATCCCGCCGGAGGTCGACGTCAACATCGAACTCAAGGAGACCGGCATCGCTGACGACGTACTGAGGCACTCGCCGCGGTCGAGAACGACCCGATCGTCTCCTCGTTTTCCGCCGCGGCGCTGCGGGAGGTGCAGTCCATCCCCCGGACCGTCGAGACCGCGTATATCACGAAACGGGTGCGTGATGAGCCAGTTCGCCGTGCCGTGGAACTCGACTGCCAGTACGTCCACCCCCGCTTCACGCTCCTGCTGTACTCGCGGTTGCTCTCCCGTGCGCGAGCGGTCGACCTCGGCATCAACGTCTGGACTGTCAATAACGCCCGTCTCGCCCGCCTGCTTGCCTGGCGCGGCGTCGACGGTATCGCCACGGACGGGCTTGCGGTCGCTCGCCCGTATCTGTAGCGTCGAGCAGTCGCCGGTCCACGAGTCGAAACGCCCCTAGACGCAGCATATTCCGCTCCTGTCGGTGGTAAGCCGCTCCTGCGTACTGGTATCGAAGTCATATCAAAGGGTGGCGATAGCGAGCGTCGAAACGGAGTCGCCTCTCGGGGCGACGTCGAGGCTCATGTACCGTACGACAGTCCCGCCCGCAGACCGGTATCGACACGCCAGAGCGGCCCTACTGTGCAAAGTCGATGCCGGGCCCGGACCGTCCAGGTCCGACACCACGGCCAGTCGCCACCTGAACGTCGCCACCCGGAACGAGAGGTGTCGCCGTGGCCGCCGATAACGCGCCCGGCCGGGTCAATCAGGCGTCGGCCGGTATCGATCACCGATCCGCGGAGCGCGCGCTGTGGGTGCTTGCACTCCTGTTCTACGGCTTCGGCGACCTCGTCTCGACGCTCGTCGGACTGGGCCTCGGCGCGACAGAGGGGAACCCGCTTCCTGCCATGCTCGTCGAAGTCGTCCCGGGAGCCCTCGGTCCGGCCGTCGCACTGACCGCGTGGAAAGCGGTCGTAATGACTTGCTTCGTGGTGGTCGCCCGACAGCTGCGGCCAGCCCACCGCCTCGCCATCTCCGGTACGCTCGCCGTACTCGGCCTCGTCGTGGTGGCGTGGAACGCGACTGTACTCGTCTCATTCTACGTATGAACGTCCAGAACACCGGCTGGCTGCTCGCCGTGGCGGTCGGTCTGGGCTGTGTCCTTCTGTTTACGACGGGTGTCCCGGCGTCCGCACCGCTCGTCGTCGCACCCGTCGGCTCCGACGCACTGGGCCGGATCATCGTCGGTACCGACAGTACCTCCGGCGCGTGAGCTACGCCCCGACTACCGTCACCGACACCGTCCGCGTCCGCGGGCCGTCGCACTCGACGAGCAGTACCGACTGCCAGGTGCCGGTGTCGAGGGTGCCCTCGACGACCGGGATGGTCTCACTCGGGCCCAGAAGCGTCGTTCGGAGGTGCGAGTCGGCGTTCTCGTCGAGTTCGTCGTGGCTGTGTCCCTCGTCGGGCACCAGACTGGAGAGGAACCCTTCGATATCGTCGAGCAATCGTGGTTCGGCCTCGTTGATCACGAGTGCCGCAGTCGTGTGCTGGACGAATACGGTACAGAGTCCCTGCTCGACATCGTCGGGGATGGCCTGCTCGACCTTGTCGGTGACGTCGACGACGGTGAGTCGGTCGCCCGTCGACACCGAGAACTGGTTGCGACTCGTCATTGGACCTCCGCGGCACAGCGGTTCGGCCCGAGTTCCAGTTCGATCGCCTCGGTTTCGTCCGCGACTGCCTCGCGGCCGGTGTTGAGGCCGATGATCTGCTCGTAGTTCGGTGGCTTCTCGGGGCGACGCTCGGTGACGTGCTCGACGAACGCCTCCCGGGGCTGGTCGAGCAGGTCGACCGACTGCCGGATATCGCCGATGGGTCGGGTGATCGGTTCGCCAGGGGTTAGCTCGCCGTCCTCGCCCGCGTCGCTGACGGGGAAATGCCCCGGCAGGACGGTCACGCTGTCGGGTTCGGCGAGCAGGGTGCGATGGAGCGAGTCGTAGAGTTCGCTGGCACCCTCCGCGGCCTCGCTGTCGCCGAACTGCAGTTCGGTGCGTCCGACCGAGTCGACGAAGAGGGTATCGCCGGTCGCGACGGCCTCGTCCTCGACGAGATAGCTCACTATTTCGGACGTGTGGCCCGGCGTCGACAGCGCCTTTATGTCGAGTTCGCCTACGCTGACGACCTCGTTTCGCTCCAGCGGTTCGTACTCGTGGGTCACGCCCCGGTCGGTCGCGTCGGCCCCGAGGTAGTACGGCACGTCCTGCTCGTCGGCGAGTGTCCGAGCGCCGGAGATGTGGTCGGCGTGGACGTGCGTGTCGAAAGCCGCGGTGATATCGTAGCCAGCCTCCGTGGCGGCGTCCACGAACTCCGCGACGTGTCTTGTCGGATCGATCACGCATGCCTCGCCCGTTTCCGTACAGCCGACGACGTAGCCGAGACAGCCTTTTGCTCTGCGCTGTACCTGAATGATCTCGACGCCGTCACTGTCGGTCGGGACGGTGGTGTGATCGTAGACACGGCTCCACGCCCGCATGCCGTTCTCGATGACGGTGACGTCGTCGTAGCCCGCTTCGTCCAGTTCGTCGAGGATCTCGAACGACGACTCGCCTTTGGCACAGATCGTCAGGATCCGGTCGTCCGGCTTCAGCCCGGTCTGTGCCCGAAAGTCTTCGGCGTCGAAGTCGTAGTGGGGCTTGTAGGTGTAGTTGATCGCGCCGTCGATATGCCACGACTCGAAGCTCTCTCCCGGGCGCGTGTCGACGAGCGTGTAGGGCTCGCCGCTGTCCTGTACGTCGCGGAACTCCTCCGCGGTGATCGTCTTGGTCATATCGATTATTCGTGATCGGCCAGTAAAAGCGTAGTCCGACTCTCGGGAGCGATAGCGGTCTGGAGTTGGACGGGACCCTTACTTAATTAAGAATTCCTATGCAACTGTAGTACTGTAATAACTACTATATAAGAGGGCTCACAGCGGCTCCACGGCGAATCAGTCAACAGTAACTGCCGTATTAATCTCCAATTACGGCTAAGACGGGCGTATTGGGGTCTTCGCGAGTGCCAGCGTTCGTGACATGTCGAATCAGTTCAGAGGCATCTATCCGGAGTCGTACAACCGAATCTTGATCGGCTATAGCCGCTACTCCAGCAGTTACCAGCGTTTTCTCGGAGCGTATCTGCATTCGCGCGTTCGGTACTGGCTATGATCGCTCTCACCGAGACGGGGCAGAGTAACAGTTGGCTATGTATATACGATATAAAATAAGAACCCAAATATCGGAGTACCACTACAGCAGAGAACGTCGATCGGCCCACCGGGTTCGGCGTCACCGTCGGCATCGAAGCGGTCCAGTGCGTCGGCCAGTTGTGTAGCACGTGTTGCCAGATCGGACATCGAACCGGAAACCTCGGTAAGGGCGTTCGTCTGTTCTTCGGTAGCAGCGACGACCGTGTTCGCCTCCGAAGCCGTCTCCTGACTGATCGACGCTACTTCGCTGATCCGCTGTTCGACCTCCCGGGTCGAGATCATCTGTTGTTGGGTCGCGGAGGAAATCTCCTGAACGCCGGAGGACGTTTCGTCGGCGTACGTGGCGATGGATTCGAGCGCCTCGGCGGCGTGTTGAACGCTGCTGCTCGCGTCTTCGATTCGGTCGCTCGTCTTTTCGACGGCATCGATAGACTGTTCGGTCTGTGTCCGGATGCGTCCCAGTCGGGTTTCGATCTCCCCTGCGGCAGATTTCGCATCCGTGGATAGCTCTTTGACCTCCTGGGCGACCTTGTCGAACCCATCGTCCTGCTCGCCCCCGGGCGAGCGGACGGCTTCGAGGTTTGCACTGAGCGCCAGCATATTCGTCTGATCCGCGATCTCCTGGATCTGATCGATGAGTTCGTCGATCTGGGCGACCTCCTCGCCCAGTTCCTCTATCTGCTCGACCGCACGCTCGGACTCGGCTTCGATCTGGCCGATACCTGCGACCACCTCCTGGGCCGCTTCCTGCCCTTCCGCACCGGTACGAGCCGTTTTTTCTGCAATATTGGCAACCTCGTTTGACGACGTTGCGATACTTCGGGTGGTCGAGGAGAGATCGGATATCTCCGCTTTCACGTCCTGCAACGAGTCGTTCTGACGGTCTGCTCCCGCCGAAATCTGCTGGACCGAGCTGGCGACACGCTCCGACGAGGATCGAACGGCCTCACTCGACGCAGTCACCCGTTCGCTGGCGGCCGAAACTTCGCTCGCGAACTGGTTCAGTTGGGCGATAGTGTGTTCGAGTTCTTCGATCATGCTGTTGAACTCGTGGGCGACCTCCCACATCGCATCGGTCTCCGTGGCCGCAGGATCCATGCGTGCGGTTAGATCGCCCGCTGCGGCCGCCTGCATCACGTCCGCGTACTCATTGGCCGTCTTTGTGAGATCCTCGTTCATCTCTTCGATCCGTCGACGCTCCTGTTCGGCCTCTTGTCGCGCTTGCTGAGCCATTTCGATCTGCTCCCGTAGCGAGAGACGCATGCCATCGAACGCCAGGTATAGCTGACCGATTTCGTCGATACGTTCGGTCGCCAGGTCGACGTCCAGATCACCGTCCTCCATTAGAGCAGCACGATCAGTCAGTCGGTTGATCGAAAGCGCCGTATTCCGGCCGAGTACAGCACCGATAGCAGTGATCAGGATCATAGCCGTCGCGGTTGCGGCGAACCCGAAGCGCTGGACGGTCGTCACGAACCCGTACGCGTCAGCGGTCGGCTGATGCACCAGGACAGTAAAGTCCGTGCCGTCGACCGGTGCATAGCCGACGACGTACTCCTCCTCGGGGAAACCGTACTCGGAAAGCGCATCGGCGCGGTTACTACCCGCCACCGTATGAGCTCCCGACAGCCCGTTCTCGTCGTCGAGCGCGCTGCTGGCACCGTACTCCGACAGGAAGTTATCTCCTTCAGTACCGTAGTGGGCGTCGTCGAAAACGACTCTGTTCCGACTGTCGAGGACGAGTGTAGTCGACCGGTCGTCTCCGTAACTGTTGAACGTCTCCGTGTACTGCTGCAGTTCGACTGTGTAGACGACCCCGATAGCGCCGTCACCAGTCGTCTGTGCGTACGTTACGACAGGTGACCCCTCACCATCGTCCAGACGGTAGGGCTCCGACCGGTAGACAGAGAACGGCCCGAGTCCTTCCAGCAGTCGGTCCGAGTCCGGAATCGAAAGCACGTCGATACCCTCTCCTTCGACGCCACGATCCGTACTCGCCGTAATCGTTCCATCCCCGGCATCGACAATATGGATCGCATGAGCCCTGTCGGGTGCCTGAGTGTACTGGCGCAGTTGCGTCGTGCTAAGGCTCCGCAGTTCAGGGTTCCGGACGAGCGTCCGGACCCGTTGTTCGTTGCTCTCGGACCAGGCCTGGAGACTCTGGGCCTCCTGTTCCGCAAGCGTCGCGAACTCATCGTTAGCGTCGTCCTGAACCTGTGCACCGATCGCTTCGGTCGCCAACAGTCCGATCATCCCGACGGACACCCCAATGATCAGGAGGACGATTCCAAACTTCAGGGCGTAACTCCGCCGCACCCTGTTTGGGATCATCCGTCGTAGAATATTAAACATATACTGTACGCTGTTGACGAAATAGCTTAAACCTCCTGACTACAGGCAAATTGTAAATTTTTTATACTTTGTAGTTCGTATCGGTTTGCTGTAACAGATAGTTAACAGAGAAATACATCTAGCATACTGGTTAGGTCATCGAATACGTGATAGCCAGAGACGTCGATCCACACTCGGAACGAACCACACCCCGCCGGGGCCTCCAGCGACGACGGGATTACCAATGCGGTATCGCTGACCCCGGAGAGGGGATCAGTGTTCGCGGGAGTCGGTGCTCTCTGCGTCGGTCCCGGTGAACGAGAACATGTCTTCCTCCGACTCGTCGCTACTGTCCGCCTCCGTTTCGGACGCCGGTGTCCCGGTATCCGTCGACGTCGTCGTCACATCGGCATCGGCCGTCTCCGGGGGAGCGTCGCTACGCTCCGTCGATTCCCCGTCAGTCTCACTGGAATCGTCCGCTGCGGGGAGTTCGCCGCCCGTGTCGAGATCCGAGTGCTCCTCCGAAGCATCGGTCTCGAAGCGGTCGAGTGCCTCCGAAAGTTGTGAGGCCTGGTTGGCCAGGTCGGACACCGAATGTGAAACCTCGGTAAGTGCGGTTGTCTGTTGCTCGGCCGCCGCGGCGACGTTTTCCGCCTCCGCGGTCGTTTCTTCGGAGATCGTCGCTGCTTCGTCGACCATCGCGACCACCTCCTGCGTCGAGGCGGCCTGCTGTTCGGTCGCCGCAGAGATCTCCTGAACGCCGGTATTCGTCTCCTGTGTGTAGTCGGCGATTTCGTCGAGCGCGTTGGCGGCATCGCGAACCGAGTCCGTGTGGTTGGTGATCTCGTCGCTCGTCTTCTGGACCTCCAGTGCCGTCTCGTCAGTTTGTGATTTGACCCGTTCGAGGCGGTCCTCGATGTCCTCGGCTGCATCTTTCGTTTCGGCGGCTAACTCTTTGACCTCCTCGGCGACGACGGCGAACCCGTCGCCGGATTCGCTGGATCGAGAGGCCTCGATGTTGGCGTTGAGTGCCAGCATGTTCGTCTGCTCGGCCACTTCGGTGATGAACTCCAGCAACTCGTCGATCTGTGAGACTTCCTCCTGTAGGGCCTCGATCTCTTCGACGGCGTCTTGGCTCCCACGTTCGATACTGCTCATCCCCTCGATCGCTTCTTGAGCGGCCTTGCGCCCCTCTCGGCCCGTTCGGGCCGTCCGTTCGGCGATATCGGCGACCTCGTTCGACGAGGCGGCGATCTCCTCGGTCGTCGTCGAGAGGCCACCCATCTCCTGGCTGACGGATTGGAGCGAGTTGTTCTGTTGTTCGGCCCCGTCGGAAATCTCCTGGATCGACTCGGTAACCTGCTCGCTCGCGCTGCGAACCTCCTCACTCGACGCCGTGGCCTGCTCTGAGGCGACCGCTACTTGCTCTGCGAACTGTTTCAGGTCCGCAACGGTCACCTCGATCTCTCCCAGCATCTCGTTGAAGTCCTCGCCGATGCCACGCATCTGCTCGTTCTCCGTATCGACGTCCGCGCGGACGGACAGGTTTCCGTCCGCGGCGGCCCCCATCACGGCACAGTACTCCTCGGCGCTCTGTTGCAAGTCATCGTTGATCCGCTCGACTCGCTCGCGTTCGGACTCGGCCTGCGAACGCGCGGCCTGCGCCTCGCTGATCTGCTCCCGTAATGCATCCCGCATGTTCGCGAACCCGTCATAAAGTTGTCCGATCTCGTCGATCCGTGTGGTTTCCAGATCGACATCTAGATCGCCGGATTCCATGCGTTCGGCTCGCTCGGTGAGCTGGTTGATCGAAACCGCGGTACTTCGCCCGATAACTGCCCCCATCACTGTGATGAGTAACACGCCTGCACCCGTCGCACCGAGACCGAACCGCTGGACCGTCGCCACGAACCCGTATGCGTCCGCTGTTGGTTCGTGCACGAGAACGACCCAGTCCGTGCCGTCGACCGGTGCGTAGCCGACGACGTACTCCTCATCGGGGAAGTCGTACGCGGAGAGCGCCCCAGCGCTGTCAGAGGCCGCGACCGTACGAGCCCCGATTGTCTGACTCTGTCCTTCCAGAACGTCTCCATTGTACGATTGCAGGAAGTGTTGTCGTTGCTCGCCGAAGCCAGCATCGTCGAAGGCGACTCTGCTCTGGCTATCCACTACGAGCGTGGTCGAGCGGTCGTTGCCGTAACTGTTGAACTTCTCGGCGTACTGCTCGAGTTCGACGGTGTACACGACCCCGATAGCGCCGTCCTCGGTGGCCTGTCCGTAGGTCACTACGGGGGTCCCCTCACCGTCGTCTAGACGGTACGGCTCCGAAGTATAGACCGAGAACGGTTCGAGCTCCGTGAGCATCCGATCAGTATCGGGAACCGAGAGGTTGTCGACGGATTCGCCCACCAACTCACGATCCGTACTGGCCGTTATACTGCGGTCGTTCTGGTCGATTATGTGAATCGCACGCGCCCTGTCCGGAGACTGTGTATACTGTCGGAGATCCGTGGTACCGAGCCCACGGAGGTCCGGATTTCTGACGAGCGTCCGGACCTGTTGTTCGTTGCTCTCGGACCACCCTTGCAGGTTCTGTGCCTCCTGTTCGGCGAGCGTCGCGTACTCATCGTTGGTGTTCTCCTGGACTTCTGCGCCGATCGCTTCGGTCGCCAGCAGACCCACCGCGCCGACAGAGGCCCCAATAACCAGCAGGAGGATCCCGAATTTCAGCGCGTAGCTTCTGCGAACTACTGTCGGTATGAGACGGCGAAGCCAGTGTAACATCGAATTATGTAATGATGAATAGTTTTATTAATGTTTTGGTTTTCAGTTATGTTGGTCTCAGAGATAAGTTAGATAGCACGAACAAGAGTGACCGACACCCAATCGGGTGGATCGACGACAGCAGCGACAAAATCGGATCGCGGACCGCTGGCGCGGAGCTATAATGTCAGTTCCGGTTCTTCCGTTCCCGAGAGTTGACGGTTCTGCAGTGCGGTTCCGGTGCGGCCATCGAAGATATGGACGGCATCTTCCGGGAACCGAACGGTGATCGACTGCCCTGCCTCGATACGATGCATACCGCCGACGGTGGCGACAAACGTTCTGTCGTAGTCCGCACCCTCGAATTCGAGGTAGACAACGTTCTCGTCACCCTTCGGCTCGACCACGTCGACGGTTGCCTCGTAGTCGTGCACGCTGGACCCGGATTCCAGTAGTTCGATATCCTCTGGCCGGACCCCGAGTACGACATCCGTCACGTCACCGAGCGTTTCGAGAGACTCCTCGGACAGCGAGTACTGGAACCCGTCTCTGACTAATGCACCACTGGTGGCCGCTCCGTCAGTGGTTCCGACTTCCGATCCGCGGTCGAGTTCGAGGTCGAAGAAGTTCATCGAGGGGTCTCCGATGAACCCGGCGACGAACTGGTTGTTGGGCCGATGGTAACACTCCAGGGGCGTCCCCACCTGCTGCAGTTCACCCTTGTCGAGGATGGCGATTCGGTCGCCCATGGTCATCGCCTCGGTCTGATCGTGCGTGACGTAGACCGTCGTGGTATCCAGGTCCTCCTGCAGGCGCTGGAGTTCGGTCCGCATCTCGGCACGCAGTTTGGCGTCCAGGTTGCTGAGGGGTTCGTCCATCAGGAACACCTGTGGCTCACGAACGATCGCTCGGCCGAGTGCGACCCGCTGTCGCTGTCCCCCGAGAGGTCGGCGGGTTTTCGGTCGAGGAGGTCGTTGATACCCATCATCGAGGCCGTTTCCTCGACCCGGCTGTCGATCTCGCTATCGGAGAGATCCGTCGACTCCTCGAGGCCAAAGCTCATGTTCCCGTGCACAGTCATGTGCGGATACAGAGCGTACGACTGGAAGACCATCGCAATGTCGCGCTCCTGTGCGGGAGTGTCGTTGACGACCCTGTCGTTGAGTCGGAGGGCACCCTCGGTAATCGTTTCGAGCCCTGCGACCATCCGCAGCGTCGTCGACTTGCCACACCCGGAGGGGCCGACCAGGACGAGGAACTCGCCGTCTTCGACCTCGATGGAGACGTCGTCGACGGCGACGACCTCCTCGCTGCCGTCCTGAAACACTTTCGTCACCCCGTCGAGCGTCAGATCAGCCATGGGAGAGCACCTCCGATCCTCCGCCGTTCGTCGAACTGATACCACCATCGTACGCGTCTATATCTGTCATTCGTGTACCGTTAGTCAGTCGAATCATTGTTCTCCCGCGACTCCTTTCGCGAACTGTTTACCGAACACGACGTAGATGATCAGCGTCGGGAGCGCCACGAGGAACGCACCCGCCATCTGTAGGTTGTATTCGGAGACCATTGCACCCTGCAACTCGTTGAGTTTCTGGGTGGCAACGTGACTGCTCGACGAGGTTACGAGCACCAGTGCGAACAGCAGGTCGTTCCAGATATTCGTGAACTGGTAGATGAGCGTAACCGCGAACATCGGCTTCGAGAGCGGCAGGATGATGCGCCAGTAGACGCGGATCGTCGATGCGCCGTCGATCTTGGCCGCCTCGAGAATATCGTTGTCGATCGTCAGGTAGTAGCCCCGGAACAGCACGGTACAGATCGGGATACCGAAGGCGGTGTGTGTGATCATCAACTCGATCAGATCAGCACGTTCCGCCAGCGCGGCGAACAGCGCGGGTAGCACTGGGAGCACCGCGACGCTCGACTCTGCGGTCAGCATCATACTCTCGATCTCGACCATCCCCCAGAAAACCCGAAGTGGGACCAGAACGGACTGGTAGGGGATGAACACGCCGGCTACGAACAGCAAGAGGACTGCCAACTGTCCCCGCCAGTCGATCTTGGTGAGTCCGAACGCGGCCATACTCCCCAGAAGCGCCGAGAATATCGTTGCCGGAATGCCGAACAGTAGGCTGTTGAACATTCCACCCTGCAGGCGTGACCATGCCTCAAACCACGGTTGTGCGACCATCTCACCGGGCAACGGTGGTATGTACGGAGCGGTCGTGGCGAACGCCGTCTGATTTTTCAAGGATGTCATGAGGCCGCTCCACAGCGGCGACAGAAACAACACTAGCACTGCTGCGAGGACGGCATAGAGTGCCAGCCGTCGCGGACTGGTCGCGTTCAGACGAGCGCGGACCCGTCCGAGGGCCCCGCTATCGTTTGTCGTCGAATCCTGGTCAGAGCTGTGAGTACCGTCGGACGTGTCGGAATCAGTCATTAGAGGTCACCTCGCTTGTGCTGCGTGTAGAGGTACGGGACGACGATCGCCAGTGCCAACAGGAACAACACTGTCGCGACGGCGGATCCGTACGCCCAGTTGCTCCGCGAAAACGCTTCCCGGAACATCATCACCGACAGGATATCGGCCGACGGGCCGGGTGTGTCTCCGAACATCACGAAGATGAAATCGAACGCTTTCAGCGCGAAAACCATCAACACGACCGTCGCGCTGGTTGTCGCCGACCGAAGCTGCGGGACGATGACTCGCCAGTACATCCGGAATGTGGAGGCACCGTCGACCTTGGCGGCCTCGTAGTGCTCGTTCGGGATCGCACGGAGCGCCGCGAGATAGACGATCATACAGTAGCCGCTGAACTGCCAGGTCAGTGCGACGATGATTGCAGCCAGTTTCGTCCGCGGATTGCCCAGCCAGTCCAGCGCCACTGCGCCCAATCCAACCGTCTCCAGTGCCTGATTGATCAGACCGATGTCCGCGTTGTAGAGCCACGACCAGAAGATAGCCGTGACGACGAACGAGAGGGCCATCGGGAGCAGATAGACTGTCCGGAACGTGTTCTCGAACCGGATATTCTGGTCGATCATGATCGCTAACAACAGTCCGAGACCCAGCGCCGCGACTGTAAAGCTGATCATGAGCACGACCTGGTTACGTGCTGCGACCTTGAACGAGGGGTCGGACAGCAAGTCTCGATACATACCGAGATCGAACGAATCGTAGAGGGGCTGACCAAGACCGCTCCAGTCGGTCAGCGAAATCACGACGTTCCAGCCGATAGCGCCGTATACGAACCACCCCATCAGGAGAAACGGCGGAACCCAAAGAGAAGCCCGGCGACGCGCTCGTCCTGGAACAGACGTCTGATTCGGGTGCTGACGCTGACCGTGGGGGTCGAGGTAGCGCTCACCGACTCGCCGCCGTCGGTACGAATCGCATCGCTATCCGCACCGGAATCACCGGTGCCATCGGAGGAGCCCTCACGCCGATCTCGCGGATTACCGGCCCGTAATCGGTTCAGTATTCGTCGAAATATATGAATCATAGGTGTGGACCCTATTTACAGCTCGTCGAGGATGCGAGCCGTCGTCGCATCTGCGTCCCAGTTCTCGATGAACCCGGAGAAGATTTCCTCGAGAACGCTCTTGCCTTGCGGATCGATACCCGATCCATGTGCGATCGTCGGCGGCTGCTGGTCCGAGCTCTCGAAGTCCTCCATCTGGCTCTGGAGGAACGGACCGAACTCGTCGGACGGGACGTCAGTTCGGGGCGGGATCGAGCCCTTGATACTGTTGAACCGCTGCTGTGCGTCGATCGATCCACAGTAGGTCAGGAAGTCCTTGGTGAGTTCCGGCGACGGGTTCGGCTCGGGCATCACGAAGGAGTCCATGACCAGCGAGTACGTTCCCTCTGTCCCCGGGAACGCGATGTGGTCCCACTGCTCGCCGTATGTGAGGTCGGTGGCACCGTACTGGCCGGCCGCCCAGTCGCCCTGATGGATGAAGGCAGCCTCCCCGTCAATCACCTGGCCGTTCGCCTCGTCCCATGCGATCGAACTGGCATCGGGGCTGAAGTACTCTCTGTAGTCAGCAACGAGTTGTAGCGAAGCACGAATCTCCTCTTCGAGACTGTCGACATCCCGGTCGAGGAACGACATGAAGTCATCGACGCCGGTGTGACCGATGAACACCGTTTCCCATAGCTGGAGCGTCGACCAGACTGAGCCCGTCTGGTGAGCGAAGGCCGTGTAGCCAGCATCGTCGATAGTCTGTAGCGCATCGAGTAGCCCTTCGGGGTCGTTGATATTCGCCGGGTCGACGCCCGCGTCGTCGAGGACATCAGTGTTATAAAAGAGGTTGTTCAGCCGGTGAATATTGATTGGGACGCTGACGTAATTGCCGTCGGGCTGTGCAGTGTCCTGAACCCCCTGGACGTACGCGTCCTGCATGTCGTCGGACCAGATGTCGCCGATGTCCGCCAGCACGTCTGCATCGGTGTACGGACGGAGCGACTCGCCAGGCCAGATCTGGAACGAGGACGGCGGGTCCTGATCGATGATCCGCGACTGGATTGCAGCGTCGACTGCGGATCCAGCACCACCCGGTGCGGGGTTCTCGTTGATATTGCTATCGTCGTAGCCATACTCCTCCTTAAACCCAGTCAGCAGGGCGTTCAGTGCTTCCTCCTCGCCACCGGCCGTCCACCAGTGGACGAGTTCCATCTCTTGCTGACTGGCCTCGTTGCCGTTCTCGTCGCCGTTCTCGGTGCCGTTCTCGTCGCCGTTCTCGGTGCCGTTCTCGTCGCCGTTCTCGTCGCCGCCGCCGAGACAGCCGGCGAGGCCAGTCGTACCGGCGACACCAAGCGCGCTCGCTGCTTGGATAATCTTACGTCGTGAGTGGTTCAGAATTGCAGTGTTTTTTTCGCTCATATTCGAGATTCCACTCGGGTACTTCGGACCACACCACTTAAAATTTTGCTTTGGAGCACAATTTTCTTATTTATTCAGTCGTCGAAAGTCGGTGACGAGGTACGGGTGCCCGCGTGAGCGCGCCAGGCGGGGAACCGAAACAGTAATACGAAATGAGACTATCAGTATAGTCCATGAAAGTAATACTGTGCGAACGGTGGTCGGGCCCGATGAACGCTCGTCGGACGGGGGTAGCGATGACTGAGGATTCGGATAGCGAGGATATGCAGTCGGGAATCCCCGATATGGGGGAATCACTCGGCGACGAAGCACCGACCGACGACTACGACCTCACGGATCTAGGAAACGTCAAGCAAGAGTGGAAGAGCGTAACGATCTATCTGCCTGAAGAGCTACACGACGCGCTGGAACTAACCTACCGAGAGGTGAGTTACGACTGCAAGCGTACCAGCAACTACGATCTACAGAAGTTACAGGACTTCTACCCCCTACTGGCAGCAGTAGGTCTGAACAGCCTGAACCAGTCGGATAGCGATGATACACTTGCGATGCTCGAGTACATCCAGGACGAATACGAGTAATCGCCCGATTCCGTTAGACGATTCTGAACTGGACCGCCACTCAGCCTCTCTAGTGCCGATAATCGTATCGTACCGCTCTGTCGAGACAGGTGGACACGAAAACTGCCGGAAGTATTACTAGTATTGCGGATCGGGGGGTAAATGTGGAAAACTAGTACTACTATATAGCTCTCCCTACTTCCGGGGTACGAACTCAACGCTGATCGGAGAATAGATTTACGACTGTACCTCTGTAATAGCCCGTCCTCAGACGTGTTCAGATGCTCCGGCTACCAAAGCATGGAGCGAGGTTGTGGCGTCGATCGGTCTCTGAGCCGCAGCGAACTAATTTAACGATATTAATGTCATTACTATAGTACTCACGTGAAAAACAACTATTTTTAACTTTCAATATTTCCGTTACTTCTTCTATTTATTATACTCTCGTTAGTATCGTCGACGTCATCCAAATTTACGCTGTCTCCGCCGCTAGAGCCTATAAAACCAATTATACTCTACTTCTGAATGCTAACTCCGTTTCTATCCGGAGATAAAACTGCCTCCGCCACGTCCATATTTTGCGGATTCAAATCGTGTTTTAAGACTTATCAACCGTTCAAAATCAGTTAGTTTTCACCGGGAATATTGAACCAGGGCTACCGATCCACTTATTGCAATATGATATCTTATAATATACGTTAGCTTTTAATTCTCATTAATATCAATTTTATATTATATCTGTAGATGAGGAATTTCGTGGCGACTGGCGGCCAACGAAACTATCCTCCGCTGATCATTCGACGGGGGACACGCTCGCGCGCAGCATCACCCCCATCGTATTGGACAGAAACACAGCGTTGATCGCTCGGCCGCATCCGACGTTGCGGTCTTACAGAATCAATCCGATCATCTGTCGTCCCCAGAGGCCGGTTCCCGGTCCCGATGCGGGACCGCGTTTCGTCGGACGACGGTTCTACAGGGCTTACGCTAGCCAGTCGTCGGGTTTCGTGTCGTAGTCGACGTCGCTTGCGGCGATATCTTCGACGTCCTCCCAGGGGAGTTCGCGCTCGTCGAACCCGTCGCCGTCGTACCGGATCAGTCGGCCTTGCTCGGTGGGTTCGGGTTCCTCGTTGCGGCGGCGGGCGACTTCGAGGTCGTGATCATCGACGGTCTTGACGATTGTCACGAGGTTGACGGGGCGACCCCATAGCTCGAAGACGCGTTCGAGCGTGCTCTTTGCCTGCTCGATATCGAGCATCACACCGTTGTACCGGTGGGCCAGCAGGAGTTCGTTGCGGTTGTTGTAGTTGCCGTCCTTGACGAGGATGGTCGGTTTGCCGAAGTTGGTAAACCGTAGCAGTAGCTTCTGTTTGACGTCCGTGGCGTCCCTGCTGGCAACCCGTGGCTGGCCGGTGGCATGGGAGTGTTCGTAGGTGAAGTACTCGTTCTCCTCGATGAACTCCTGTGTGAGGAACTCGTCGAGAAAGGTCACGTCGTTGTGGCTCTCCCGGATCTCGCGCATCCGATCCCAGCCAGTGGTGTACTCCACGTCTTCGAGGGCCTCGTCGACGCTCCCGTAGATGGCGTCGTCGAACAGGTATCGGCCGATCCGTTCGAGTTCGGACTGGCTCACACTCGGCAGGAAGCGCCGGTGCTGTGGCTTGGTGAGCGAGAAGTGTCGTCGAGCAAGCCCCTCGTAGGTGAGTACTTTCCAGGGGTACTGGTCGACGTCGATCTCACCTTCGCGGGCGCGCTTCAGGTGCTCCCCGTCGACGAACTCGTCCGGGAGCGCGGCCACCTTGTCGAGTCGGTCACTGGTGATCAGTTTCAGTGCCGACGGGGGTTCGAGAGTCTCCAGCACGCTATCGAAATCGACCGAATCAAGCAGGTTCCGCCACGAGATTCCCTCTACGCGGAGGAGTTTGTCCAGCACCTCGCGTCGGTTGGCCGTGTTCTCGGCGTACTGCCAGAGTTCGAGGCCGAGTTTGTAGGGATTGAGTCCGGGCGAACCGAGCACCCGCGCCATGTGGTCTGCGTAGGTAAGAAACTCGTCAGTACTGGCGAAGTTCTCGTCGGCCATCATCCCGGATTCCCAGTAGGAGTTATGATTGACGAATCCAGCACCGGCGTATCTGTGTGTGTTGTCAACCGAGATATCGTACACTGTACCGGTACTCACTGACGTATCGATAACTTCGTCAGTCCAGCTTTCTTCCTCAAACCAGGCCAGTTCATCGACGTATTGATCAAGCAGGGCCTGTTTCTCCTGGTATCCGAACCCGATCTCTTCACCGAAAATACTTGCAGATTTCCCGGTTATATGGACGTGATAGCAACCATCCGACTGCTGGCGCCGCCGGGTCAGTATTCCGAAATTGGTCAACAGAAGCTGCACTTCCTTGCTCAGCTGTTCACTTTTCGTACTGAGGATGGCACCCTGTTCTCCCGCATAGCCATCAGCATCAAAGAGGCCACGAAGGAACGCGGCGACAACTGATTTCGGTGATCGAAGGATCGACTCTGGAACCGATTTATCACTTGCCGATTTACCGGATGGTAACCCGATCCCCTCAGTCAAAAGCTCTACCAGGTTCTGTGAATAGAGATACACACGCCATCGATCCCCCGACTCTTCAACAGATGCGTTGGTCCCGAAAAGCTCGTCCGCTGCCCCGCAAATTCCTCTGCACGATCCCGTGAGCCACTGGTGAGACCGACCTGTCGGGATTTCGCCGAGACGTGCCCATCACCGGTCAGCAGACCAAGGAACCGCCCGAAAGTTTCGGATACAGTATCCGGGATGTGAATACCGTTCCGTGTCGAGACGCTCAGGTTCTGTCCTTTGTAGTCCGTCAGAGCGGTTTCTATCGCATCCGCTTTCCGTGCGGAGCCGGTTTCTCTGTATCGCAATACCGTCCAGACAGATACGCCTGCCTGAGTTGCGACATCGTCAAGCGTCTTTTGTTGGGGGTTCGTCCATTCGACCGGTACGTACTCCTCCGGCCAGAGTCCGTTCCCTCCTGACACTTCGATTGAGTCGCCGGTTTCTAGCTCGTCCAACCGTACCCAGGATCCATCAGGCCGCTGTACACGATGATTATTCGAGCCGGTCAGTTCAGAATCCTCGCCTGCTTTCGATCGTTACTGTCTCGTGATCGTGTATGACGTTCGAGTCATACACTGTCTGATCGTCGGTCCCGTCCGAAACCGGAACGTGTCTCTCGACGACCTCCCGCATCGGAAGCACCCCATCTACGGTGAACACAGGAGTATCAGGAGCGACACAGGCCCATCCCTCGTTCATCACTTTCGTCATCTTCTGGCCGGCGAAGTAGTACGACTCGGTCCGCAGCATCTCCAGCACGTCGCGCTGCCAGGGTTCGTACTCGCGGGCCTTCCCGGTATCCTGGTCGAACTGTTTGCCGTGCTCGCCCAGGAAGGCGATGACGTCCTTCTCGGGCGTCTCTGGCTCTGCGGCGTCTTCCTCGGACGACTGGCCTTCGAGCCACTCGTCGGAGAACACCTCCTCGCGGACCTCGTCGCTCATGTTCAGTTCGCCGAGTTTCTCCGCGAGATCCTCTTCCAGTTGCTCCGTTTCGGCGTCGGGTTCTCCGGGGCGTGACGCCGAGAACGCCTGGTGCTGGTCGATCGTATCTTCGAGCGTGAGCACGTGATCGATCCAGCGCTCCACGTCGGCCCGATCGATCTCGGGGTCCTCCATGTACTCGCGGATCTGTCGTGCGTGTCGCTCCAGCATGGCGGCCGCCTCGACGGTATCGTCGCTGCGCCCGTCGGTGAACAGGCCGAACCACTCGTTGTTCGCGAAGAAGTCGGCGTGCGCCTCCACGTGCGTGATGACCGCTTTCTGGTCGGCTAGCTCGTTCGACTCCTGCAGGAAGGCGTGTGATGGGTTGTCGTTGTTGACGATTCTGAAGGCCTTCCCGCCCATGTACTGGCCCTGCTTTTGCTGGCGGTCGTACTGCATCCCCCAGCGCCAGTGCGGGTATCGCTGTTGAAACCCGCCGTAGGAGATCAGTTCGTTCATTTCGTCGTAGTCGACGATCCAGTAGTTGACCGGATACGGCTCTAATCCGAGCCGTTCGGCAGCTTCCGGGCCTCGTCGACTGGCTCCTGTAGTTTCGTTGCCTCGCGCTGTGCGTTGTATCGATCGAAGTTCATTCTTCACTCTCCGTACTGAGGATCTCCTCGATGGCGTCGACGACGTCGTTCTGGTTCGAGACGTACGCGACCGCAACGTCGTCGTCCTCGCCGAAGTGGCTCTCCAGTTCCTTGGCGTGGGTCGCATTAACCGCGTTCCCGCTGGGTTGGGTCTCGACGTAGGCGTGGAGGTTCGCCGGAATCTCCTCCATCAGCGGGATCACGCCCGATTCGGTGTCGTTGCTGGAGTTCTCGCTGTCACCTGCGGCGAAGACGTAGCGGTTCCACTCGTGCCAGGGGTACTCTTCGAGCAGTTGCTCTGCGAGTTCGTACGCGCTGGAAATCTTCGTCCCGCCACCCGAACGGATCCCGAAGAACTCGTCGCGGTCGACCTCCCACGCCTCGGCGTCGTGGGCGATGTAGACGAACTCCGCGTTGTCGTACTTGCCCTGGAGATACCAGTCCAGCGGCGTAAACGTCCGCTCGACCAGTTCGCGCTTGTTCTGTCGCATCGATCCCGAGACGTCCCGGATGTTGACCACGACGACGTTCTTCTCTTTCTCTTCGATGATCTCCGGGTGTCGGTACCGCTCGTCCTCGCGGCGCAACGGGACGTGCTGGAGGCCTTCGCGTCGGATCTTTCGCTGGATCGGCTCCCGGTCGACGTTCGCGTCTAGCTGTTCGAAGCTCTCCCACGTGTCGAGTTCCTCGGCGGCGATATCGCTGTACGCCTCCTCGATCCACGGCTTCGAGACCGGGATGTTCTCGCCGCGGGCCCACTCGAAGACGCGCTGGGGCCCCCAGCCGTCGATTTTGAGTGTCTCACGGAGGAACTCCTCGTCGAAGTCCATCGCCAGTTTGCGTTTGAGCCCCTCTTTGAACATCCGCTCGAAGTCGAGGGTGGAGTCCGGGCCGCTCCGGGTGAGATCGGTGAAGGGTCCTTCCTTCTCCTCGACGACTTTCTTGCCTTTCGGCTCCAGGTCCAGCCCCAGTCGTTCGTCGAGTTCCTCGGCGAACTCTTCGGGATCCATCTCGTAGTACTCGTGTTCGCCGCCCTCCTCGCCGGGGTCGCCCTCCTCGTCGCCGTCCCCTGGCTGTGGCTGTGGCGGCCCTACCGGATCGCCGACGTCGCCCTCACCCTGACCGACGCCGCCCTGATCGCGCTGGTCGTACTCGAACGAGGGCAGGTCGACTATCTTGATCGGGATCTTTACCTCGTCCTTCTCGCTCCCACTGAGATCACCGTACTGGATGAACTCTTCGAGGTCTTCGCGGCGCTGTTCGCCCACCGCCCTGAATCGTTCGAGGTCGTCTTGCAGTCCCATTATTCCCACTTGTAGGCGATCTGTCCGACGACGTGACGGCTCGTCAACTCGGCCGACGCCGCCGTGTAGTCGAACAGGTCGATCATGTTCTCTATCGTCTGTGCTTTCACGCTTTCTGTCTCCGTATTTGCCGGGGGATCGTCCCACTGGTTCGGTTCGAAGTCCTCGTAGATCCGCGCGACATCGTCCCAGTCGTAGCTCTCCAGAAGACTTCGGATGATCGGGATCTCGGTCAGATCCACGTTCGACACGGAGAAGTCCTCGTCACGGTGCTCCCACGCGTGGCGGTTCAGTGACGTGATGATCTTGCTCCGCCTGAACTCCGCGACCGCGGTAGAGGGCTCGTTGCCGTCGTAATCGCTTTCGGCGAACCGACCCATATGCTCTGCCTCGAACAGTTTCATCTTCAGCGGGTCCGGTTCGATCCGCTCGCCGCGGTCGTTGGTGATCCGCTCGTCGGTCGCCCACGCGTAGACGTGCTCGACGTACTCGCCGACCGTCTCCTCGTCGACGCGGTTGTCGTGAAGCATCGCTTCGAGGACGTCGCTTTCTTGCTGGCCGAACAGGAAGTTCTTCACCGGCACGACCCGGTTCTCGAATTCGGCGCGCTCACCCGCCGAGAACATCGGCGCGTCCTCGAGGCCCTCCGCCATCGCGTTCAGAACGTCGCGGGGCATGACCACCCGTTCGACAGGGAGGTCGGCGTGGTGCCGATCCGTTTCGGTCTGGAGGAGCTCTGCCAGCACGTCACGCGTGAAGGTGACGGGAATCCCCTGCTCGCCATTCGTCTCGTCGTCGAACTCGAACTCGGATTCGTCGCGTCGCTCGTCGCCGTCCTGCAGGTAGCCCTTGTCGTACAGGACGGCCTTGTCGACGAGGTCGATTCCCGCGGGGAGGTCGCCGTCTTCCAGACGCGTCACGACGGCGTACATCGCCGCCGCCTCGATAGTGTGCGGTGCGAGTTCGCGCTCCCAGATCTCGCTATCCGATCCCCGCACCTTCATACTGATCGGTTCGCGGATCTTTGCCTCAGCTCGTCGTACTCCTCGGTCTCCCAGACGGTCGTTTCACCGGTCAACTCCCGCCTGATCAGTTCGGTCTCCAGCGAGATGTTCGTGAGGTAGGTGAACTCGTGTTTGTCGAGGCGTCGCTTGAGCGCTTTCAGCGGGTCCGTCCCGTTGCGATCGGAGTGCTGATTCAGCTGATCTTCCAGATCCGGGTTCGAGATGATCAGCATCTGCGTATCGATGTCCATCCCGATCCCCTTATCGAGTTTTACCGTTCGCTCGTCGGGGACGTTGAGCAACTTCTGGAGCAGGTCCGCGTGCTGGGCCGCATCCTCGACGATAGTCAGGAGGCCGTTGCCCTGCGAGAGCACGCCATCGTAGCTGAACGCCTGCGGGTTCTTTCGACCGCGGGAGTCGAGTTCCTGTAACATTCCCTGCATCCAGGAACCGACGAGACGCTGTTTGGGATGGCCCTCGTCCTCCGAGTGCAGGACGCCGATCCCCTGTCCGACGTCGACGACGTAGTTTTTCACTCGCAGGTGCTCGGGGTCGGTGATCGCAGAGAACAGTTGTTCGGCATCGCCGTTCCGGCGGTACTGCTCTTCGAGGTAGTCGTACGCCTCCCGCGAGAACGGATCGAGTCGGGCGTCGACGTGAAGGTCGACGTGATCGTCGGACGTGTCGTTGATCGAGGCCAATATCTCCGACCGGACCTCGTCGGGAAACACCGAGAGGGGGTGCGCCTGCACGGGGCTCTCGTACCAGTCGTCCTCGTCCGAGCGCTGCTCGCTGCCGTAGCTCAGTCCCCGTGTATCGGCGGCCCCCTCGACGTTCCATTCGACTGTGTACCGGCGTCCTTTCTCGGTCTTCGAGTACTCCCGTAGCCCGTTGATCAGGCAGCGTTTGAGTTCGGACTTGCCGGTCGCCGTTGGCCCGTCGAACCAAATGATCTTCTCGCCTTTCCCCCGTTCGGCGGCTATCGTCCGCAGGTCGTCGACGAAGGCGTTGAGCACCTCAGTGTTGCCGAGTACGGCGTGCTCGCCGTCGTTGTGCGGGTCGTCGAAGAAGCGATACCGTTCTTTCTCTTCGCCCTCTTCGATGACCGTCCGGGTTCCCTGGGACTCGATCGCCTCGACGAGATACTTGCTCGCGTGTGAGGCGATCCGGGGGCGCTCGAAGACCTCGTCGACGTACTCGGCCAGACTGTGTGGCTCCTCGTAAGCCCCTTCGAGGGCGGCATCGGCCTCGCTGACGTACTCTTCTCCTCGAGACATTACTGTTCTAGTTCGGACTTTGCGACCTCGGCACCGGCGAACTCGAGCACCTCGCGCGCACCGTCCTCGCTGTAGCCCTGCTTGACGAGCGCGTCGATCCACGCCGAGCGCTCGTCGTCGTCGAACTCGTTCGCGCTGACCAGCGCCGAGAAGTTGATGTTGTGTTTCTTATCCTCCCAGAGTTTGCGTTCGAGCGCGCGGCGAAGCCGCTCGTTGTCCTGCGGATTGAACGCCTCACCCTCGCGTGCACGCCGGGAAACCCAGTTGCTGACCTCCTGTCGGAAGTCGTCTTTCCGGTCCTCGGGGATGTCGAGTTTCTCCTCGACCGAGCGCAGGAAGGTCTCGTCCGGTTCCTGTTCGCGGCCCGTGATCTCGTCTTCGACGGTGTCGTCGTCGATGTAGGCCATGACGTGGTCCATATACTTCTCGCCCTGTCGACGGATCTCGTCGACGTCGTACGCCAGGGCGTGGCGGACGTCCTCGATGGCTCGCTCGCGGTACTCCTCGCGGACGCGTTCGAGGTAGCGGTAGTACGTCTCGAAGTTGTCCTCGGGGATCGAGCCGTGATGTTCGAGGTTCTCCTCGAAGAAGTTGAAGACGATCAGCGGCGAGAGAAAGCCACGGCCGCGATGTTTGCTGTCCATGATCGCTTCGGCTATCTCATCGCCGATGAACCGGGGCGAGATACCGTCCATTCCTTCACCGATCTCCGCCGTGGTCGAGGCTTCCTCACGCAGTTTCTTCACGTCGACTTCGTCGGCCTCGTCCTCCTCGCCGTTATATGCTTTGGCTTTCTGAAGCAGGTCGACCGTGTCCGTATCCGGCTCCTCGATCCGCGTGAGGACGCTGAACAGCCCGGCCATCTCCAGGGTATGCGGTTCGACGTGGATGTCGGGCACGTCGGCGTTGCCGAGCAGTTTTCGGTAGATCTCGGCTTCCTGGTCATAGGACAGGACGTAGGGGAAGTCGATCCGCTTGGTGCGGTCGTTGAACGCTTCCATCTTCTCGTCGCCTTTCTTGTCCTTGTACTCCGGCATGTTCGTCCGGCCGACGATCACCTGGTCGATATCGATCCGGGGGTTGTTCTTCGGTTTGATCGTCTGTTCCTGGGTTGCATGCAGGAAGTCGTAGAGGAACTCCCGCTGGAGTTTCAGTAGCTCCTCGCCCGAGAAGACGCCGCGGTTCGCGTTACAGAACGCGCCGGAGTAATCGAACGCGCGCGGGTCGGACTCGCCGTAGACTGCGATTTTCGAGTAGTTGACGTCGCCGGTGAGTTCGGTCTCGTCCTGGTTCTTTTTGTCTTTCGGCTCGAACGTCTCCAGGGCCTGGCGCTTGTTCTCGTCGGCAGTGAGCCGGATGATCTCGACGTGTTTTTCGAGCACCTTCTGCAGGTCGTCGTTGTAATGCCCCAGCAGTCGGTCCATGTAGAACTCGCTTTCCGGGTCCAGCGACTGCTCGTTGCGGATCGTGTAGGGGGCCTCTAGTCGGTCGTTGATCCCGTCGATGACCTGCTGGCGCTGTTCGAGCGGCAGCAGGACGAGCGGGTCCTGGTTCATCGGCGATCGGACCGTGTCGTCGGCGGGGTCCTGATCGTCGATCACCGAACAGAGGTCGGTCCACCGGAAGGTGTACATCCGACCCTCCTCCTGCATCGTGTAGTCCTCGAAGTACCGCCGGACCTGCTGGTCGAAGGCGGACTTACCTGACCCGACTGGCCCGAGCAGCAGTTTGATACGGCGTTCTGGGCCGAGCCGTCGGGCACCGCTTTTGACCTTGTTGACGAACTCGTGCATCGAGTCGTGTATTACGCGGCCGAAAAAGCGGTTTTCGCCGTCGTGAAGCGGATCCTCCGACGCGAGGTGGTACTCGACGACGCCTGCCTCCTCGTCGTACTCGGTACCGTAGTGGTCGAACATGTCAGCCACCCGCTGGTGTGCGTTCCGCGCTATCTTCGGATCCTCGTAGACCTCGTCCAGATACCAGTCAAAGGATCTGGTCTCACGCAGGTCTGACGGTATCGACTCTCTGTACTCCTGACTGAGCTCGTCGAGCGTTTCTGTATCTCCGTTCATGCTTTCGATAAACACCGATCGGTCGACTGTTCCATCGTCGCGGCTGATGCCACGTCGGGCGGTTCGCCGTCGGTTCGGATCGTATATGTCATGTGCTGTCACTCCCCAGACCGTTCCGCGCAACGAGTGACTCGGCAATGAACGACTCAACAGTGCTAGACGCGTCGAAGTCCGGGTGGGGGTCCGGCGGGCGGTCACCGAATCGTGTGCTAGTCACAGAATCCAAGCTATATAAGCTTGTCCCCAAACCATATTTATGATTAGTAACCCCCTTATAATACTTGTTGGTATCCCGACGAAGAGTGTATTTTATTGACATCCATGAGACGGTATGAGCGACCTCGGTAATGTATGTGTGGGTCTCACACGGGGGGTGGGCCCGCGAGCGCGACGTGGTCGTGACTACCGGTCGGTCGCCGGACATCGTCGAGACACGGTAGTAGAATGTGGTCGTGGTCCCGCGCAGCCGTCGCCCACGGCGTCCCCTGCAGGAGGAAGGTGCTAATCGTCTCAGTCCTGCACACACTGCTGGCCGATGCCGAACCGTACCTCGCCCGCCCTGGCGTCTCACTCGCGCGTTCGCAGGTAATGAAACACGTACGTCTGGACGTAGCCCGCGTAGTCGTCGCCGTCACCGACGCCGAAGCGCTGGCGAATGGCCCGTGACGTCTCGGCGTAGTTACCGCAGTCGCAGTCGGGGAAGTGGTCCTCGATGGCCGTCCGGATCCAGGTATCCAGCGGGACGGCCTCCAGATAGCCCAGCGAGAACAGCAAGACGCAGTCCGCGACCTTGTCGCCGACGCCGACGAAGCGCGTGAGGCTCTCGCGGGCGTCCTCGTAAGAGAGTCCGAGAGCCTCGTTCGGATGCGCATCGCCGTCCGCGACCATCTCTGCCGTTCGGACGACGTATGGGGCGCGATAGCCCAGAGCGAAGTCACGCAGTTCGCTCTCGGACGCTGTGGCGAGTTCCTCGGGCGTCGGGAAGGCGCGATACGTCTGGCCATCGAACTCGACTTCCGCGCCGTATTCGCGGGCCAGCGTCGTCGTCATCGAGTGAATCCGTTCGACGCGCATCTGCTGGGAGAGAATAAACGAGATCAGGGTCGGAAAGACCGGGTCGGCGACCAATCGGAGTCCCCTGGCGTACTCGTAGGCGGCCTCGAGTATCTGCTCGTCGGGGGCGGCCCCGAAGATTTCGGGGAGGTCGTCGTCGAGGCGCAACAGTTCCCTGACGAGCGGTTCGGCCTCCGTGCTGGCGTGCCACTCGATGGCCGACTCGGTCTGGCGAACCCGGACGACTTCGCCGTCGACGACCGTGTAGTACCACGGCGACCCTTCCGTTGCGTTCTCGTACATCCGACCGTCCTCGCGCCGCCAGAGATACGACTGGCCGCTTTCGAGGGTGAGGTGAAGATCCATCCCGCCCGCCAGCGACGCCGTCGGTATCGCACCCGTGGGCATTACCGGGAGGGTAGGCCGACGAAGGCTTGTGGGTTTCGAGTCCTCCCGGACGGTGGCAGTCGGTGGATTCAAGCGCATGCTGGAAGAACTACCGGGTAGATGACGCTGCAGGTCACGAACTCCCTGACGGGCGAGACGGAACCGTTCGAGCCACAGGACCCCGACTCCGTTCTCCTGTACTACTGTGGACTGACGGTCTCGGACCTCCCGCATCTCGGTCACGCCCGCGCCTGGGCCCACGTCGACGTGATGCACCGCTGGCTGGAGTATCTCGGCTACGACGTCCGCCACGTCGAGAACTTCACCGACGTCAACGAGAAGATCGTCGCCCGAGTCAACGAGGAGTACGGCGACACCGAGAGCGAGGTGGCTCGTCACTTCGTCGGCGAGACCATCGAGGACATGCGCTCGCTGAACCTCAAGCGTGCGGACGTCTACCCCCGTGTGAGCGAGCACGTCCCCGATATCATCGACCTCGTCGAGACGCTACTCGACCGGGGCTACGCCTACGAGGCCAACGGTTCAGTCTACTTCGACATCTCGACGTTCGACGAGTACGGCAAACTCTCGAATCAGGATCTCGACGAGATCGAATCACAGGGGATCCTGACGAACGCTCCGAGAAGCGCAATCCCGCGGACTTCGCGCTCTGGAAGGCCGGCGAGGCACATCCCGACGACGCCGACCCGGGTGGACAGACCTGGGCGTCCCCGTGGGGCGAGGGGCGCCCCGGGTGGCACATCGAGTGCTCGGCGATGAGCACGACCCATCTCGACGATTCGATCGATATCCACGTCGGCGGACAGGACCTGATCTTCCCGCATCACGAAAACGAAATCGCCCAGAGCGAGGCCGCCACCGGCGAGCAGTTCGCCCGCTACTGGCTCCACGTCAATCTGCTCGAAACCGAGGGCGAGAAGATGTCCTCCAGTCTGGAGAACTTCTTTACCGTCCGCAACGCCGTGCGCGAGTTCGGCCCGAACGCCATTCGGATGTTTCTGCTGTCGGCCGCGTTCGACAGCAGACAGACCTACAGCGAGGCGGCACTCGACGAAGCCGTCGAGCGCTGGGAGCGACTCGAGCGGGGCTATCGGACTGCGGTCGACGCCGCCGACAGTCCCGACGCCGCGGCGAAAGTCGTCGACGAGGAACTCCGCGCGACCGTAGCGGACGCCCGCGAGGAGTTCGAGCGTGCGATGAACGACAACTTCAATTCGCGCAGGGCGCTCGCGGCCCTGCTGGAGATTGCCGGCGCTGTAAACAAACACGTCGGGCACGAAACCTACGACTATCAGGGGCTGGCCGACGCCATCGAGGCGTTCGAGACGTTCGGCGGCGAGGCGCTCGGGTTCGCGTTCGACGGCGAGACCGGCGGGAACGTGCGACTCGCCGAGGAGTTGGTCGAACTCGTGCTCGACGTCCGCGAGGACGAACGCGAAGCAGGAAACTACGAGCGGGCCGATGCACTGCGTGACGACCTGGAAGCGCTCGGGGTCACTGTCGAAGATTCGGACGACGGCGTCGAGTACCGGTTCTAACCGATTACGATCTCGTCGACGCCCACGTCGACGGTGCGCGAACCGTCATCGGTCGATCCGCTGACGCCGCTCGTCTCGGTGTCTACCTCGCGCTGTTCGCCGTCTATAGTCGGGTCCTCGTCGAGGGGGTTTTCACTCTCGACGTAGGACTCGCCGGGGTCGACCTCGACCAGACCGATCACGTCGTTGAAGTTGGGGTCACCGGTATCCGTCTGTGATCTGTCTCGGTACCCCCAGCGATATCCCAGGCCGCTTGATTCGCAAGTGTCGGATCAGCCGAATCGAACGCCTCGGAGTATTCACCGTCGTACCCACTGGCGTGATCGTACTCGTCTGCTAACCCGTCCTGATCCATTGTCACCTCCATCATGAACGCAAAGTCTTCTGTGCCGAGTTGGAGTCCGTCCTCCTGGAGTTCGACATCGTCGGTACCGTGATCGAAGACCTCCGCGACGCTTCGCTGGCGTTCGTAGCCTTCTTCGATATTCGGGAGATCGTTCCGTTGGTGATCCCGGGTCATTACGAACCCGGAACCGGGGTCGATTTCGCCGTCAGAGACGTCGACGGTTATCGGATCACCGAAATCAGTACACTCGTAGTGATCGTAGTTCCGAGAGTTGTACGTATCGCTGCTTTCGTACTCGTACGTCTCACACCGCCAGTACGTCGCTTCGATCGTAACTGATCCCTCGTCGAGTGACTCTTCGAGTTCGTACACTTGCTCTTGCGTTCCGAACGTATTCAGATTGAAGTCCTCCATCTCCGCTCCCGGCCCGGTAGTGTGTGGGTCGTCGAGATCGATCTCTCGGGTGGAGCCATCAGGGAGGAACCGGTAACGCGTGTCACCGACCACTGCCGACGACGTGACGCCAGCCCACCGCTTTGTCCAGTGGTCCTCCCACGGATCGTACCACTCCGCCGAAATCTCCGTCCCGATCAGGCTCACGTTCACGTCGGTCGGTTCGTCAACGACGATCTCACCGGGATCAGTACCGACGCCGTTACCGGCGTTTAGCTCGAACGTTCCGGTGGCAATGCTGCGTCCGGATTGTTGTTGTGGGCTGACGGGAAGTTGGTGTCTGCGACGTCAATCGTGTACGTATACTCGCCATAGGGGAGTCGGCTCTGGTTGATATCTATCTCGTAGGTCGACTCCTCCCAGGATCGCTGTGAGAGGTCTTCAAGCGTTCGCTCCTCCGATATTTCGACTTCGCCGTCGGCGCTTTCGCCTTCGAGCAGGAAGGTAACATCGTACTCCTGAATGTCGCCCGCTATGTTTGTGAACTCCGCGGTGACGACGCCGGAACTCGGATCGTACTCGTGGGCTTCGATCCGGTAGAACGCTTTGGGCTGGCTAAACAGGAAACTCCCGGTTCCGCTGTCGTTGTCAGTCGCTATCTCGAAGGCGTACTCGTCGTACTGGCTGACAATCTGATGTTTCTGATTACTGATCCCGCCGACATCGACTAGCGAGCCATCGGCACCGCCACCACCGGGGTTAGAGGCGTACTCGAAAGTGATCGTCTGCCGCTCGCCCGGCGATAACTCGTCTGTCGAGAGGGTCTCCATTGCATCTCCCTCGATAGACATATCGACTGCCGTACTCCCGGGAGCAGTCCCCGTATTCCCGACTGTTACCTCGACAACGAGGTCCTCTCCGTGCTCGACGGTTTCCGTGACGGTATCGATGGAGTCGACGTTGAATGTCGGCGACCGTTCGGTCGCTAACTGTTTGATCGCGATGCGAAGCAGATCCTCGTCCGGATCATGATAGTAGTTGATGTGCTCGTGGTCGAGGTCGCTGTGGCGTTCCAGCGCCGCCTCCCATGCTTCGTAGTATTCGGTTTCGATTTCGATCACGATGTCCTCACCGCCGTCGGTCCCGTCGTGCTCAAGAACGTCGGCGAGTTTCGACTCATCGATAGCATTCGATCCGGGCCCCTCAGTCCGGGCGACCACATCGGCACCAGAAAATTGCGAGGAGTCGTCGACGTTCAGGAGCGAGACATCGAGACCGAGCGTCTCGTCGTAAGAGAACTGGAACTGGGGTGCCGACTGGACAGTGACCCGGTCGCCCGAGACGCGCCATTGTCCACCCCCTTCAAATACGAACTGCTCGTTGGCGCCGTCAGGTTGGTACCGGACGGAGTTGAGATCTATCTCGTACGGAGAGGACGTTTTTTCCCAATCAGTATCGTAGTCCGCCTCGTCGAAGTCGACGTCCGCCCGCTTGAACGCTATCGTCGTCGTACCGGATCGTAGCTCGGTCGATGCCGCCATATCGGGCAATCCCTGGGGATCGCCAGTTATTACCGCCTGCTGTAGCTGTTGTGAGGTCACGTCGAAGTTCTGCTGTGTCCGCTCGATATCGGTCTGGGTCTCGATCGTATCCATCAAACTCATGCCGGCAACCATGGTGATCATCGCACTTATCGCGACGAGCCCGAACAGTAGAATGATCGCCACCACAGGAGTGATGCCCCGGTCTTCCCGGTGTGATATTCGTTCCCAAGTCATCTTCTCGTAAGATATAGGTTTGTATTACTAAAATATAACGAAGTATGAAAATTAAATATTATCTGGTAAAAATAGCCCCTAATGTGGTTAACACTATCCGATTACGTCTTGCGAAAACGCTATTCAATCGGTCCGTCGTTTACACGCTCGCTATCGACTTCTTGGACCCGAATCCCCTTCGATCGGAGGTGCTGCAGTTGTCGCTGAGCGAAATCCTCCTCGGTCGTCCCGCGAGTCGCCAGGACGTAGACGCGGGATTTACCGGCGGGACGCATCGTTCGCCCGGCCCGCTGTGAGCCCTGGCGTCGGGAGCCACCGAGTCCCGAGGCCAGTATCGCCAGATCTGCATCGGGGAGGTCGATCCCCTCGTCGCCGACGCGGGAGACGATCAGGATGTCCCGCTCATCCTGGCGGAACTGGCTGAACAACTTCTCCCTGCGTGCGTGTGGCATCTCGCCGCTGATGAACGGCACCGAAAGCGCCTCGGAGAGCACGTCGCCCTGATCGATGTAGTCGGCGAAGACGAGCGTCTTCGAGTTCCCGTGGTCGGCGAGGATCGACCGGATCTCGTCGATCTTCACGGGATTTCCGGCAGCGAGCTGGCGTTTCTCGTGGCTCTCGGCGGTCGCGTACTCCGAGCGGTAGACCTCCTCGTCCCACGGGACGTAGCGGATCTCGACTTCTGGCTCCTGGACGTAGCCGGCGTCGAACAGCTCGTCCCAGTCGGTGCCAATCGGCTGGCCGACCAGCGTGTAGATGTCCTTCTCACGCTCGTCCTCGCGGATCGGCGTCGCCGAGAGACCGAGTCGGTGGCGACTCTGGAGGTCGGCACTCCGGCGGCTCACGTCTGCAGGGATGTGATGAACCTCGTCGTAGACGATCAGCCCCCAGCGTCGGCCGTCGAACAGCGAGCGGTGCCGATCCATCCCCGCAGTCTGATAGGTGGCGATGGTAATGGGCCGGATATCCTTGCTACCGCCGTGGTACTCTCCGATCTGTTCGGCGGTGAGGTCGGTGCGGGCGAGCAGTTCGTCGCGCCACTGGCTCGCTGCTCTCTGGTCGGGACGAGGATCAGCGTCTCCCCGCCGATTGCCTCCATGATCCCCATCGCGGCGACGGTCTTCCCGCTCCCCGGCGGGCCGACAAGCACGCCAGATCCCGCGTCGACGAAGCGATTGACCCAGTCGCGCTGGTAGCCGCGCAGTTCGAGGCCGAGCGAGATATCGAGCGGGTCGCCCTCCTCCAGTTCGCGCTCGTCCTGAACGGGATAGCCCGCTTCGTAAAGCGTCCGTTTGATCGACGCCTCCGAGCCCTCGGCGACCCAACTTTCGGTATCGGAGATGGGCGCGCGAAGTTGTGCCTCCTCGAGTTCCTGTCTGGCGACGTTGCCCATCAACTCGGCGCTCTGGGCTTCGAGTACGGTGTAGCCGTCCTCGTGGGTCACCAGCCGGAACTGGCGTGCTCTGCGCCACTGGTCCTCGATCCACTCCTCCAGTTCGGGCAGTCGGTCGGGAAGCACCTGCTGGACGGTTCGGAGCAGGCGCTCGAAAGACTCGTATGGCGCTTGCCAGATGTCTTCCTTTCTGATCTCGTAGCGGTACGCTTCCGCGCCGGAGACGTCGACGAGATGGGCGAACTGGGATAGCTGTGCCCGGGTGAACTGGGTCGGCTGGTCGACGACGATCTCGCGGCGTTTGGGGAACGGGACGACGCGCTCGTGGTCGGCAAGCTTGCCCCAGTCGGTGGGGAACCAGACCACGGGATCGGTGCCGACGTCGACGTGTTGGATCTCCTCGGACGCGGCGAGGTTCTCCAGTGCGCCCATCGCTTCGGACTGGGTCCAGTCGCTCTGACGGGCGACTTCGCTGGCCGTCACGACCGGTCGGCCGAGGCCTTCGAGGGCGTCGTGAAAGCCTCGCATGGAGAGCGTTCGCGCAGGGTCGGTGGGGTCGTCGGATGCCTCGGGGTCCTCGGTCGATCCGTCGGCTGTCGGGGACTCGTCTGTCACTGTCCGTTCTAGTGGTCGCGGTGGTCAAACGACTTTCGTCGTCGCCTCGCTGTCGCAGTAGTTCCTCCCCAGTCTCTCCCGCCACGCACCGCCTGCCCTCCCCCGTCGGCGCGCATACAGCGCGCCTCGGCCACCGGCGTCTACGGTGAGCTATGCCCACGGAGCTGTAGCTTCCCAATCCTAATTGACCCGGAACACGCGCCTACTGACTGCTCTCTCGAACGTTGTTTCGGTAGAAGTTGTGCGTGGGTGCAGTCCCAGGGGGAATGCACCGTGCATCGTTTCCGGTGGGGTATGCCCACCAATGCACCGGAAATCCGAGATTTCCGAGCCTGCGAACCCGACGGTTCGCAGACGATGCGTGGGACCGGATTTAGTCGACGTCGTTTCGCTGCGCTCCCTGGAGTCACACGCGAGTAACACAACCGCTCGTTCATCGGTGGATCCCTGCGGGACAGCACTACTGCTCCGTGTTTATTTTCGGTAGAAGTTGTGCGTGGGTGCAGTCCCAGGGGGAATGCACCGTGCATCGTTTCCGGTGGGGTATGCCCACCAATGCGATGCGTGGGACCGGATTTGAACCGGCGGACCCCTACGGGACAGCGCCCTCAACGCTGCGCCGTTGGCCTGCTTGGCTACCCACGCCCGCTGTCTTACTGCACTCAGTTCTATTCCACGGGTGAATAAAAGGGCTTTCGTTTACGGGCGGAGAGACAGAGGTTACCACGTCGGTAAGTACCGCGCCCTCGTCACTCGATTTTCCGGCCCCAGTACCGGGTGTTCGATCGACTTCCGACGCCGAACGGGCTTCGAGTGGATCTCGCGTAAAACGTCGAGAACCGATCTGACCGACGCTCTCCGTGCAGCTCCGAGACGTCGACCGCGAGCGGACGAATCGAGGCGGCGACGGTCCGTCGGCCAGACTGGCGGTGTGTCCCTCCGCACCACGTTTCGACACTACTAACTCGGGTTCACCGAAAGTACGGGACGAGTCAGAAATGAAGCTACACGAATATCAGGCGAAGCAGGTGTTCGCCGACGCCGGGATTCCGACACCGCCGTCGACGCTCGCAAAAAGCGTCGACGAAGCGGTCGCTGCCGCCGAAGAGATCGGGTATCCGGTCGCCATCAAGGCGCAGGTTCAGGTCGGAGGACGTGGAAAGGCCGGCGGGATCGAACTCGTCGATAGCGAGGAGGAAGCCCGCGAGGCCGCCGAGTCGATCCTCGGGATGGATCTGAAGGGCCTCCACGTCGACAGCGTACTCGTCGAGGGCGCAGTCGACTTCGTCAACGAACTCTATCTGGGCGTCACGATGGATCGTAACGCGGGCAAGCCCGTCGCCATGGTATCGACGAAAGGCGGCGTCGATATCGAGGAGGTCGCCGAGGAGGACCCCGACGCCATCGTCCGCGAGCATATCGACCCCTCGTTCGGAATGTTTCCCTACAAGGCGCGACGCGCCGTCTTCGAGGCCGGCGTCGACCGCGAGGTTGCGACAGATGTCGCCTCAGTCCTGCGGACACTCTACCAGCTATGGGCCGATAGCGACGCCACAGAGGCTGAGATCAATCCGCTGATGGTGACGGCCGACGACGAAGTGATCGCGGCCGATGCCGTCATGAACATCGACGAAGACGCCCTGTTCCGCCAGCCAGAACTCGCCGAGATGGAGGACGACTCCGCTGGCGGCGACGAACTGGAAGCCAAAGCCGGCGAGTACGGCTTCGATTACGTTCGCCTGTCGGGCAACGTCGGCATCATCGGCAACGGTGCCGGTCTCGTGATGACGACCCTCGACCTGGTCGACTACTACGGCGGCGAACCCGCCAACTTCCTCGACGTGGGCGGTGGTGCGAAGGCTGAGCGGATCGCCAACGCGCTGGATATGGTCTTCTCCGACGAGAACGTCGATTCGGTCGTCTTCAACATCTTCGGCGGGATCACCCGCGGCGACGAGGTAGCCAAGGGGATCAACAGCGCACTCGAACAGTTCGACGAGATCCCCAAGCCCGTCGTCGTCCGACTTGCCGGGACCAACTGGGAGGAAGGCATGGAGATCCTCAACGAGGACCTCGTGACCGTCGAGAAGACGCTGGAGGATGCGGTGCAACGCTCCGTCGAGTACGCGACGGAGGTGGAAGCATGAGTGTTCTAGTCGACGAAGACACGCGCGTCGTCGTGCAGGGTATCACCGGCGGCGAAGGGAAGTTCCACGCCGGCCAGATGATGGAGTACGGGACCAACGTCGTCGCCGGCGCAGTGCCGGGCCGCGGCGGGCAGGACGTCCACGGCGTCCCGGTCTACGACACCGTCGAGGCGGCAGCACGCGAGGAGAACGCCGACGCATCGGTCATCTTCGTGCCGCCGGCGTTCGCGGGCGACGCCATCTTCGAGGCGCTCGACTCGCCGCTGGATCTGGCGGTCGCCATCACGGAAGGCGTTCCGACTCAGGACATGGCGAAGGTCAACAAACGCCTCACCGAGACCGACACGCGGCTGATAGGCCCGAACTGTCCCGGCATCATCACGCCGGGCGAGTCGAAACTCGGCATTCTCCCCGGGAACATCTTCTCGTCGGGGAACGTGGGGCTGGTCTCGCGCTCGGGTACCCTAACCTACCAGGTCGTCGATAACCTTACCGACCGCGGACTGGGTCAGTCGACCGCCATCGGCATCGGCGGCGATCCGATCATCGGGACGAACTTCATCGACGCCCTCGAAGCGTTCGAGGCAGACCCCGACACCGACGTCGTCGTGATGTGTGGCGAAATCGGCGGCGAGGACGAGGAGCAGGCCGCCCAGTACATCGCCGACAACATGGATACGCCGGTCGCTGGCTTCATCGCGGGCCGTACCGCGCCGCCGGGCAAGCGAATGGGCCACGCAGGCGCTATCGTCTCCGGTTCGGGTACCGGTACCGCAGAGTCGAAGATCAACGCACTCAACGACGCCGGCGTTCCGGTCGGCGATACGCCGGAACAGGTCGCTGACGCCGTCGAAGACCTGCTGTAGAAGCGATCGTATTTTTTATTCGCCGTCCGCCAGATCCTCGATCCAGCTAAGCGCCGCCATCGACTCCGGGAAGCCAAGCGTCGGGATGGCGAGGACGCCGACGTGACGCAGCGTCTCGGGATCGATATCTTCGTCGAGGCCGCGGCGGACATGCGAGTGGACCGCGCCTTCGGACTGTGCACCGACCGCCAGCGCGAGTTTGACGAGGCGCTTCGTCTCCCCGTCGATCGGCCCGGCGTCCGAACAGGCTTCGCCCAGGTCGGCATAGCTATCCCAGACCTCGGGATGCTCGGCGGCGAGTCGTCCGGGTACTGACGGTAGTTCCTCGGGTTCTTCGATGTCGTCTGCCATACTGTACCCTTCGTTGGCATCGTTCATATTATTCCGGTGTTAGCAAGGCTCAAGGGACTTGCCGGACCGGATTATCTCTTTGGCTATCAAGTAGCGCAGGAAGACGGTCATAAACCCGTCTAACGGCGGGCGAGTCCAGCGGTCGCCGAGCGTCGGGGACCGCAACGATCCGCTCAGTGCCAAGCAGGCTTGCCGTGCCTTTCGGGACCGAGTCCGTCCTCGTGAGGACCGCACCGAGAATCGGTGTCCCGACTTCCCGTGCCATCGCCGCCGTCTTGGCGGTGTCACGCAGACTCGCGGGTTCGCCCGTCGAGACGAGCACGACGCCAGTCGCGACGTCGATGGGCACCGCCGCGTCACGCCCGGCCCCGGCGGAACAGTCGATCAGCGTCCGCGCGGTGGCGTCCCGGAGCGTCCGGCCGATCCGCTCGAACGTCGGGCGCGGGCGGGGGTGATCCCGCTCCGTCGGGGCTTCGAGTACCGTGACGCCGCGTTTATCGATCTGCGTGGCTGGGTTCGGTGCAGTAACCGACCCCGTCGTCGCCGAGAGCGAGGGCGCAACACGCGCGAGCGAGTGGAGGTCGGGCATGTCCCAGTCCGCGTCGATGCCGACGACGGGACGCGACGTCCTCGACGCGACGGATCGCGCAGCGCTACCGTAGTCGTCGTCTTTCCACAGCCGCCTTTCCCGCCTGCGATCGCGATCACGACCGTTCTGGCGTCGGGATCGGATTTAAACCTCGGGTGCTACTCGTCGGTGCCGGCGGCCCCGTAGCCGCTCCGATCGGTCACGCTCTCTCCCTCGCCGATTTCGGCCATGACACGCTCGTGGAACGACTGCAAGACGGCGCTCTCGTCCTCTGCTAGCACCACGTCGCTGGCAGACAGCGTCGCTGCCCGAACGCCCGTGGCGTCGGCGAATCGACCGACTGGCTGACGACGTCGATATCGCCCGCTCCGATGGCACCGAGCACCGTCTCGATGCCCGCCAGATCCAGTTTGTCCTCGAGGATCTCGCGGTAGGTCTCTTCGATCACCGCGAAGTCCTCCAGATCCTGGGCGAACCCGAGCAACATCTCGCTGGAGACCTGCTGTTCGCTCGCGGACTTCTCGTAGCCCTTGTACCGCTTGAGGATCATCAGCGAGCGCGTCGCATTGATCCGGAAATACCGCTGGAGCAGGTCGGTGCCGTCGAGACTTGCGCGTAACAGTTCGCGGACTCGCTCCGGATTCGTCTCTTCGAGAATGCCCCGGACATCGACTTTCCGGTTCAGCGGCATCGAGATCGTAAAGCCGTTGTCGGCGACGGCGACAGTCACGTTGGCGTTGGCCTCCTGAGCACAGCGATAGGCAAGCAGTCGTGAGAGGCCATCGTTGAACCGCCGGCCGTAGTTCGAGTGGACGTGGAAGTTCCGCTCGTACTCGTCGTGGTCGCGCTCGACTTCGATCGCAAGGCGTTCGTCCGTGCTGACGCTCTCGGTCCCGGCGTATCTGATCTGGTGCTCGAAGATCCGTGCGACGGCGCGGACGCTGTCGTCGTCGAGCGGGAACTCCCGGAGCCAGTGGCGGACTGCTGGGGCACCACCATCGTCGTAGCGCTCGACGATATCCCGCTGGAACCGAAGCACCTCCTTGCCGAGGTCGTAGGAGAGGGAAGCCGCTCGGAGTACCACGACGGCACTGTAGGCCGGGCGCTCGTCCGGTCGACGTAGACTTTCGACCCGCGGCGGTACTGATACTCGAAGTTCGAGCCGCCGAGGACGAACACGTCGCCTTTTTCGAGCGTGTCGAGATACGTCTCATCCAGTTGGCCGACCCACTCGTCGCTCGCGCGAGTGTACACGTCACAGCTAAAGGAATCGGGAATCGTCCCGATGTTCGTCATGTAGATCACCCGCGCCAGACGGCCGCGCTTCCCGATCAGCGGCTTCCCGACGGGGAACTCCTCGTGGTGATGTTCGCCCTCGGGCGGGTCGTTCGGATCCCGCCAGATCTTCGCGTAGACGTTCTTTTCCTCCAGTCCGTCGTAGTCGGCGGTGAGATATCTGGCCAACTGCTCGAAGTCGGCTTCGGTGTACTCGCGGTAGGGGTAGGCCCGCCGGAGCGTATCGACCACCGACTGCTCGGGACGGATCTCGTTGATCGCCATGCCGTAGACGTGCTGGGCGGCGACGTCCTGGGGCTTTTCGGGAATGTTGACGCTGTCGACGAACCCTTCCTGGGACTTCTTGAGCATGACCGCACACTCGATGAGTTCGTCGCGGTCGAGCGCGATGACTCGACCGGTCACCGTCTGACCGACGCGATGGCCGGCACGGCCGACGCGCTGGAGCAGCGCGGCGACGGACTTGGGACTGCCGACCTGCACGACCAGATCCACGTGTGGCATGTCGATACCGAGTTCGAGACTCGTCGACGACGTGACGAAGTCGAGCGACCCCTCCTTGAGCGCCCCTTCGATGCGTTCGCGCTCCCCTTCGAGAGGCTCCCGTGGTGACAGCCGGAGTTGTCCTCGTCGTAGTCGTCGAACCGTTCCCTGAGGTTGTGGAGGACGCGTTCGGCCCCCGAGCGGGTGTTCGTGAACACCAGCGTGTTGGTGTGGTCCTGTATGAGGTCGTGTAGCTGATCGTAAAAGCGACTCTGGATCACGTCACGCGGGGTATGGATCAGGTCGTCAGTCGGCGACTGCAGTTCGATGTCGAACTCGCGGGCGAAGCGGGCGTCGACGATTTCGTACTCCCGCGGATCGCCGCCCGGTTCGGCCTGCCCGACGAGGAACTCAGCGACGGTCGAGAGGGGATCGATGGTCGCGGAACAGCCGATGCGTGTCGGAGAGCTCTCGGCTAGCCAGTCGAGGCGTTCGAGGCTCATGCTCAGGTGGGTCCCGCGCTTCCCGGCCGCCAGCGCGTGGATCTCGTCGACGACGACGTACTCGACGGTTCGCAGTTTCTCGCGGAACTTCGGGGAGTTAAGCAGAATCGCTAGCGTCTCGGGCGTCGTGTTGAGGATGTGCGGCGTCTCGTCGAGCATCCGCTGGCGCTCGCTGTCTTTCGTGTCGCCGTGTCGGATCGCGTGGCGGATGTTCGCCGCCGCAGGCTCACCGTCGCTCCGCTCGCGCTCGATATCGGCAATGCCATCGAGCGGGACGGTCAGATTCCGATGAATGTCGTTGGCGAGTGACTTCAGCGGGGAGACGTACAGACAGTAAACGGAGTTTTCGAGTCCTTCCTCGCGCTCGCGGGCGAACAGTTCGTCGATGATTGCCGTGAAACTGGCGAGGGTCTTGCCGCTCCCCGTCGGCGCGCAGATCAGCGTGTTCTCGTCGTCGTCGATCAGCGGAATCGCGTCTTTTTGTGGCGGTGTGAAGAATCCCGCGTTCTCGTCGACGTACTCACCAAACTCCCGAATCCACCACTCCTGGACGTGTGGATCGAGCCGTTCCAGTACCTCGCCGTCGGCGACAGCGCTGCTGTCGACAGACTCGTCCCCGACGTCCGAGAGAACCTCCTTCCAGCCCATTACCCGCTACTGAGGGCTGATAGCTCAAGTGGGTTTGGACCGGATCCCTACTACTCGACGTCGCCGTCGTTGCTTGGCTCGTCTCCGCCACGAGCCATCGCGGCGCTGGCGCTTGCGGAATCGGTCACTTCCAGACGCCGGTCGATCAGCCCCTCGAAATCGGCGGTAGAGTCGTACTCGTCGCGACAGCGTAGCGCGACCCGACCACGTTCGGTTACTTCGTACAGACCCGACCGTTCGGCCGGTCCGATCTTCTCGACGAGGCTGTAATCCTCCAGCACTGGCAGTCGGTTGTTGACGTTTTTCCGACTCTTGCCAGTGATGTGCGAGAGGTTAGGCGCCACGTTTCGCCCGTATGCGTGTAGTGCTTCGAGTATCAGGAAGTCTGTAGGCTGGCGCAATTTCACGGTTTTTCTCCTTGCGTAAAGATAGTCCGGCCCCGATAAGTAACCATCCCTTTACTACCATGTTGAAGTGCCGTAATCAAATGCTGTAGGTAATTACCATCGGCAATTTTAAGTTGTGAGGGTACGATGGGGTATTCGTGGCTCGGCGTGTTTGCCCCCAGATGCCCCCCAAACACGACCGGACCACAGTTTAGCCATGTCAGAGCCCTACAACTACCCGCTCCTCGGGGACCGACTATGACGGACCACAGTTGTGTGGAACCCATCGAAGACGGTCGGCATTCCCCACATGCGCCAACAGTCGGCCTCCTGCTCCAGAGCGATGAGTACCGAACCCAGGTTCGGACAGCAGTGCCGACCTCGTTCTCGATCACGGAGATCGAGGGCGCCCCCGTATCTCCCGAGGAGTTCGATCTGCTGATTCTCGAGGAGTCGGGTAGTTCCCCTGGACCGGTTCCTGAAATGACGGAGCGGGGCAACTCCGAGACGTCGATACTGTATCTGACTACGGATACATCCACGATACCGACGGACGTATGGGAGATGATCGACGACGTGCTTCAACCGCCATTGGTGCCCGAAGCGCTCGAAGCACGGATCCGCAATACGATGACCAGGACAGGCGACAGTCAGACGAAGCCGGATCACGCTCTCGTTGGGATCGATTGCATTCCGGACCCGACACTCGCGGTCGACGTCGAAGACGGTCGCCGAATCGTGAGGCAGGCAAACTCGGCGTTTGCGACCGAATTCGGCTTCGATGCGGACGTGCTCGTGAACGCGAACCTCGACGAACTCATCGTTCCCGAGACGGTGGCGGAGTACACTTCCCGCCTCGTCGACCGAGCGCTGGCCGGGGAGACGGTAGAACGTGCTCTCCGTCGAGACACCGTACACGGCCGGCGGGATTTCCTCGTTCAGAATGATAGAGGCCGATCAGTGCGAGTCCGATCTCTGGATTACGTACACCGACGTGACCGGAAAGAAGTGTCGTGAACAGCAGATACAGGTCCTCAATCGTGTATTGCGCCATAATCTGCGCAACAATATGAACGTCATCCTCGGTAACGTCGACCGGTTGTTGTCCGGAGTCGACGACCCGGACGCGCAGGAGGCAGGCACGGCAATCCGGCAAGCAGCAGCCAGCCTCGTCGGTCTTGGAGACACTGCGAGTACGCTGCGCCAGACTTGGGACGACATCGATCCCACCGCGATCGATCTCGTACAGGTCGCCCGGCGTGTTCGCTGCGACGCTCGTGCAGAAAACCCGTCTGCCGACATCGATGTCGTAGCCCCCGATAGCTGCTGGGTCAGCGGTGATTCACGGCTAGTAACCGTGCTCTCCGAACTCGTCGAGAACGGTCTCGAACATGCCCAGTCGAATGCTGGCGTCGAGATGCGGATCGATCCCGGCTGTGAGTGGACGGAGATCCACGTGATCGATCACGGGCCCGGACTGGCCCCGTCGGAACGAGCGGTGCTCAACGGTGATATGGAGACGCCGTTGGAGCATGGCAGTGGGCTTGGCCTGTGGATCGTCAACTGGATCGTCTCGATTTCGGGCGGACAACTCGACGTCACTGTCGACGGTACCGCCGGCACCGTCGTGACAATATCGTTACCCACGGCCGACCTGGAAACGAAGGAATCCCGGCGATAGGACAGGCGAGTTACGCGGTTGACGGCCCGGAGCGGGCCGTCGGTAATTTTATTCGAGTCCTCTGTGTAGACCTCTTCAAATGGGTGGGTCTCCGGTAGAGTGGAGGTGCTCGGTTCGGTGAACATCGATTTCGCCCCCTCGAAGATGGTGGTCTGGAGATCGCTGACCCGATCGAGCGCGTCCACTACACGCTGTTTACGCCCGACCCAGTGAGCGTCGCCGAGGCCGATACCGAGCAGTTTCGCTTCCCCGTCGATGCGGCCGCTGGGTTCCGAAGCCAGCGGATAACCCTCCCGACTGTCCCGGCGACGCTCGTGCGGGACGAATCCGAAACGGTCGTCGCACAGGTCGAACACTTCTCGGACGAAACCCTCCCCTCCGGCGAGTACAGCATCGAGCTATCTCTCCCGCTCAAGCTATACATCCGCGTCGAGAGCGCTATCGAGTTCTCCTCCGATGACGAGCGACTACTGATCGACTTCGGCGAGCAGACGGACGTTTCGATCGGCGTCCGGTCGAAACACGAACAGCCAGCCGGGACGATCACGACGACGGATCGACCGCGAGACATCATGAAAACGGTGACCGCGTTGAGTTCGTCGCTAAAGACGATATCGCCGGAGCGCTCCCTGCCCACGCTCCGCGGCCACCCACCCGAGATCGAACTCGGCGAGACGCTCTCGATTCCCGACGAACTCTCGGCACCCGACACGGGTATCGAACTCCACGTTCCGCCGACTTACCGGCACATCTTCCCCGCGGCCCCGCTCGCGTACTACCTCGGAGCGGAGATGCGGCCCGGCGAGGAGCCCCAGATCGTCACCGAGGGGGCTACACGCACGAGCTAGTGGCTGCACACTCCTACGAGGAGCGGATCGCCCGCACCCTCAAGCAGGTGTTCTTCCTGGACTGTGTAACCCGGACGGAAGGGCTGTACCCGGTGCCGCTCCGGGAACGCACCTCCCTGGAAGACCGGATCGACCTGCCGTTCGGCAGACTGTACGAACTGTCGCCAGCGGATCGCCTTGCGACGTATCTCGACGTGCCCTACTCGGCCGTCGAGGATCTCCTGCCGGACTGGAAGCTTACGACGCACGTCTCGCCGACGGCGGAGACAATCGAGACGCTACCGTACCTCATCAACGACCTGGCGATAGTCCGAACTGCCGACCCCCAGACTGTCTCTCGGTCCTCCGTGGAAGACTCCGGGATGGGCGCGTACACTCGCGGGAGCGACACCCGAAGCGCCGTCAACCAGTCCTCGGACACCACCTACGTACAGGTCGAGGACGACGACGAAGCCGTCGAACAGGCGTGGATCGGCGACGAGACGCCGGTCGGACTGTCCAAGGCGACGCCGGAAGCCTACCGAAACCGCTTCGACCGCGACCCATCGGACGGCGACATCTCGATCACGGTCGTCTGCAACGACGATCGGATGGACCGCGAGCGGGGCGTCGTCGACGACGTGTACGGCTCACGAACCGATCTCCCATTCGAGGTAGCGATGCATCACGACCTGACAAAGGAGGAACTGGCGGACGTCCTCGCCCAGCCGTCGGACTTCCTCCACTATATCGGCCACATCGAGGACGGCGGCTTCCGCTGTACTGACGGTCTTCTCGACGTCGCCGACGTGGAGACCATCGGCATCGACGCGTTCCTGCTCAACGCCTGCCAGTCCTACCACCAGGGAATGGCACTGATCGAAGGCGGAGCGATCGGTGGCGTCGTCACGCTGAGTGACGTGGTCAACTCCGGTGCGATCCGTATCGGGTCGACGCTCTCGCGCCTGCTGAACTCCGGATTCCCGCTTCGGGCCGCTCTCAAGATTGCGAAAGGCGAGAGCATCGTGGGGAGCCAGTACCTCGTGATCGGCGACGGCGGTCTGGCAATCACGCAGGCGGAGAGTGGGACTCCGATACTTATCCAGCTCGAACAAAAAGACGATGACAAATTCAACGTTTGTTTGAGAGGATTCCCAACGACATCTGGAGGTATGGGGGGATATTCTCTCCACATATCGAGCAAGTAGCTAATTATACGCTGAACTCGGGAACAACAGAGTCAATCAATCTTTCGAGAGCAGATTTACTCGACTTTCTACGGCTTGAGAAGGTACCAGTAAGATTCGATGGACGTCTTCGGTGGAGTTCTGAGCTAGCAGCCGAAATCTCGGTTACTTAATCAATCGTGTGAGCCATCGCCGCCGCTGCACCACCAACCTGACTGAGCGCCAGCAGTATCGTGAATAGCGCGCCGATCATCCGCGGGTGGTTCTTGAGGAACGCTTCCATCTTTCCGCTATTGTTGTCTTCCATCGTACATGCTAACGGTAATTGCCAATGGAAATAAGTATATTTAAAACTTGCTTACAGTAAAAATAATAGATTATATACAATATAAGAGAAAGTATCTATCAATACACTGTATCTTGCACATACGACGATTTAAGGCCGTAAGCGAGGGAATAGACGAGAGAGCCGATGAGGAACGAAAGGACTCTCAGTACGAGAAACGGGCGGTAATACCCGTCTCGACGACATTCTCGAAGACGCTCTGGAGCATGTATATCGTCTGGTCGTCGTGTTCGGAGCGGTCGAGGTAGAACTGTCCGACGGCGTCGGCCGCCGCGATGCGGTTCGTGAGGATCTGAAGGAACCTGAGTAGCCGTTCGACGCCTACCGTTTCGAGCAGTGCAGTCAGCGAGTAGAGACAGACAACCGTTCCGCCGTCGTCGTCGAGGAATGAACTGATCTTGATCCCGACCGTGCTGAGGTCGTAAGGGTCAGCCAGCGTCTGGATCAGGGCGTCGTCGATTGTGAGTTCCTCGCCATCCTGCCCCGCGGTCAGGAGCCGTTTGCGGCCGTCGACAGTGATATCGGCGAATCGGTCGACTGCGTCGGACCGCTCGGAATATCCTGCGAGCAAGAGCAGATCCTCGGGCGCTCGTTCGTCTACGAACCGTTCGGTGAACTCGATATCGTCGTCGGTTCCGGCTGTCAGTATCAACGAGCTGGTGCCCGCCTCCGCGGCCGCCACGGGCCCCGAGTCTCCCGGTGTCAGTTCCTCGTCTTCGGCCATTTGAGTGGAACTTGGAAGCCACGCATAAACACATTGTGAAATTGATGGATCGAACGTGACGTCCAAAGCGATTAGGATGGCCGGCACGGGATTACTACCATGCGCGTTACGTTTCTCGGCACTGGCAGTGCGATGCCGACCGGCGAACGATATCAGGCGGGGACGGTGCTCAGAGCCGACGACAGTACGCTGCTCGTGGACTGTGGTGCGGGGGTCTTGCAGCGCCTCCAGCAGAGCGGGGTCGGCTACGAGTCTATCTCGACGGTTCTGCTGACCCACCACCACCTCGATCACGTGGCGGATCTGATGCCGCTACTGAAGGCCCGCTGGCTCGCTGGCGAGGAACACCTCTCGGTCGTCGGTCCGCGCGGGACGAAGGCGCTGGTCGACGGCCTGTTCGAGGTCCACGACTATCTCGACGGCAGGATCGACGTCGGCGTCCGAGAGATAGCCGACGGCGACTACGATATCGCCGGGTTCGAGATGAGCGCTCGGGAGGTGCGCCACTCGAAGCGGACCCTCGCCTACCGGTTCGACGACCGCCTGACGCTCAGCGGCGACACCGAGGCGTTCGAGGGGCTTGCGGCCTTCGCCGACGGATCGGCCGTACTGGTCCACGACTGCTCGTTCCCCGACGACGTCGACGTCGACAACCACCCGACACCGACTGAGCAGGGCGGGTGCTATCCGGCCACGAGTACGGCAGGGTCTATCTTACGCATCTGTACCCGCATACGGACGGCCGTCACGAGGAGATGCTCGACGCCATCGGCGAGCATTACGGCGGCGACGTGCGGTTCGCCAAGGACGTCATGACGGTCCGAATCGGCAGGACTCGTCGTCCGAGAGCGGTCGAGAGAGCTGATCGAGTCGATCCTGAGCCTGCTTTTTGCGCGCCGTCGTCTCGTCGGGTCGATAGGAGAGTGAGAGGAGAGAATCGTCAGCGACCGTTGCCCGGAACACCGCCCCCTCGTGACGCCCGGGGTCGGGGACTCGCTCGATGTCGATGACGAACTCGTCGACGACGCGGTCGTCGGCTTCGAGCAGTAACGTCGCGTGCTCGCCGTCGACGATCCGGTCGAGGACGACGTCGTAGGTCTCGGTCATCACTCGGCGATAGGGACGCCAACCGCTTGAGTCCCGGGTGCGGCGATGGCGGCGGTCTCGTCATCGGGCTTTTCATCCAGCAGTTCGGCCGGATCGGTCGTCTCGTCGTACTCGGTGGTGACCGTCGTCTCCTCGCCATCGGTCCGAACCACCACGTCGCCGTGGACGCCGGTCCAGTAGGTCTCGATGCCCCTGTCCGCGAAGGCTTCGAGGGTTTCGTCGTGCGGGTGGCCGTACTGGCTCTCCTGAGCGCTGGAGATCACCGCCACCTCGGGATCGACGACGTCCAGGAACGGTTCGGTCGAACTGGTCGAGGAGCCGTGATGGCCCGCCTGATAGATGCCTGCGTCGAGTGCCTCGCCATGTACCTCGACGAGGCGCTCCTCGACGTGGCCCTCGGCGTCACCGGTCGTCAGATAGCTCGTCTCGCCGATACGAATCGAGAGCGCAACGCTGTTCTCGTGGAGGTCCGATCCGGAGTCGCCCGCGGGCGGATTGTAGATATCGACCGTCGTCGCTCCGAACTCGAAGCTATCGCCGTCCTCGACGGTTCGGAGGTCGACGTCGTGGCGCTCCACCGCATCCAGGTATCGCTCGTAGGTCTGGGAGGTAGATGTAACGCCGCTGTCGTAGGCCCGCCCGATGCCGTCTTTCTCTTCCTCGAAGTGGTCGATCACCGCCTCGTGGCCGCCGATGTGGTCGGCGTGGCCGTGGGTCGCGACGAGGTGGTCGATCCGGTCGAAGTCCTGCGATTCGAGATACGCGATAACCGCTTCACCGTCCTGTCGCCAGTCGCCGGAGTCGATCAGCATCGTTTCACCCTCTGGTTCGAGTATCAGCGTGGCATCAGCCTGCCCGACGTCGATATGATGGATCTCGACGGCGTCGTCGAGTGGCGGTTCTGGCTCTTCGCTGGCGGCATCCAGTGGCACTTCGCCGACACAGCCAGCGGTCACTACCAACAGACTGAGTAGCACGAGTAGAGCCGAACGGCGCATACTCTGATAACGGAGCTATCGGGGCATAAACGCCCGGTGAGGAATTGTACCTGACGTGGCCCCAACCCCCGCTTGTTTTCTCAGAACGATCAAAGGAATTATGTTCCAGTCACGAATCAGTTACAGTATGGTCGTAGTAGCAATAATCGCAGGAGGAGGCGTTATCACGCTTGTCGGCACCCTCGCTGCTGTCTATATGGGCGACTGGAGCGACGAGTCGGACTCTGCAGTTGCCGCGCGTGCCGCACTCGAATCCGTCTCGTTCGGCCGAGACTCCGATCTGGTCTCCAAACCGTCATCAGTCGAGTCGACGCCGGAGGTGAACACGCACCGCGACGGCGAACCGATCGTCGTCCCCGTGATCGAGGTCGAACTGGCGACCGACGAGGAACCGGACCGGGCGACGGGGTACCGGATCGCCGAGGCCGTCCTCGGGGCAGTCCACCCTGAGTTCGCAGACAGCCACGTTCGGAACTACGACATCCACCTCGTCTACGGGGACGACTCGTGGATCGGTGAGCGGGAGAAACGCCGGATCGCCGTGACGCCAGCGCTGGCGGACCGACTCGGGCGCGAACCGGATTTCGACGCGGCCGAACTGCGCCGGGAGATCGAGTCCCAGGACGACGGCGACGACGAGATTCCACCCGTCGCGTGGGGAGAACCTCTGAAATATCATCAGAACGGCGCGGCGACGACCGCCGCAACGACCGCTGCCACGACTGGTACGTTCTGAGACGCGAGCGGTGGACGCTCAGTCGTCGTCGTCTTCGGCACCGAGCACCCGGTTCGCGGCGTAGGCGGCACCACCCGCGACGCCCGCCGCACCGGCGGCGATGCCAAAGCCGGGGAGTTCGTCGTCCGCTTCGTCGGCAGGGGCGTCTTCGTCTTCGTCCTCGCCGTCGCCGTCCTCGGCCTCGATGTCGTCGTCACCGAGCGCGACGTATGGGATCTGTGCGGGGGTGTTCTCGTCGTACGCGAGCGCGTCCGCGCTATCGACGTCCTCGGCGGTCAGCAGGTCGATGACGTTCGGTGCCGTCTCGCTCTCCGCACCGCCGAACTGCCACTCGCTGGCTTCGGACTCGACCTGTCGGACGCCACCCTCGCCGTAACCGTCCATGCTCATTACGGTGACGGCCATGCCACCATTGGGGAGATACTCGATGCCGCTCTTGTCGAACTCCGCAACGATAGTGTTGGGGGCCTCCTCGGGATCGTAGCTGTAGTTGCCGTCCTCGCTGACCACGTTCCCCTCCGCGTCGTATACTGTCGGGTTCCCAGCCTGTGCGACCAGCACGTGCTGGTACGGCGCATCGAGTTCGGCGTTGACGCCGGTTCGGGTTTCCGTCGCCCCGGCGTCCGTTTCGGGATCGTTGAGATACACCTGAATGTGCTGGTGGGAGATGCCGGTATCGATGCCCCACGGGTTCGTCGGTTCGTTGTGGAACGCGAACGCGAAGCGGTAGGACTCGTCGGTCTCCTCGATCCGGACACCGGCGAGGTCGAACTCGCCCTCGGGGATCTCCGGGGTCGTCGGATAGGTGTAGTTGCCCGGTCCGGCGTCTGTCCCCTCCGGCTGTTCGAACTCGGCGATGACGTTGCCGGGCAGGGTGAACTCGGTCGGTTCGTCGGCTTCGAGCACGACGCTAGTCGCGACGTCGACCTCGACGAACTCGTGTTGCTCGTTGCGTTCGAGTCCGGCATCGTCGCCCGTAATGAGGTTCTCCGAGTCGACGTAGTCGCCGATCCGCACCGTCTGGATGTCGTCGCTGAAGTCGAGCAGGACGACGACGCGCCGATCGGTCTCGGTGTCGTAGCGGGCGTACGCGAGCGTCGAGTCCGAGTCGGCCTCGTAATCAATCCGCTCGACGCGGGCGCGGTGCTGGAGCGCCGGATGGGATTTTCGCAGGTCGACGAGGTTCTGGTAGAACCCCAGCGTGTTCCCGTCGAAGTTACCCCAGTTCATCGGTTCGCGGTGCTCCGTCAGGCCGGTCTCCTGCCCGTAGTAGATCATCGGCACGCCGGGGAGGGTAAACGTCGCCGCCCCAGCGGCGAGTTGGGCCATGAAGCCGTGCTCGTCGAGATAGCGGTCCGTGTCGTGGTTCTCGATGTACTGCATGAACAGCGAGTCGGTGTGTGCTCCGTTCTGGAACCGTCCCTCGTAGGCCTCAAGGACATCTCCAGCCGTCCCCTCCGCAGCGGCCCCCAGCGCGCCGTGGAGGTGGTTGTCGTAGTGGACGTCGAACCCGCCCGCGCCGAACTCCTCGGCGTACGGTAGCGTCTCGTCGAGCAGGAAGAACTCGGAGTCGTAGCCGGTGACCCGGTCGTAAACCTCCGTCCAGAAACCCTTCGGAACACCCCAGGCGATGTCACAGCGGAACCCGTCGACCTTCTCGGCCCAGAAATCGACGACGTCCAGTAGCCACTCGCGCACCTCGGGGTTCTCGTGGTTCAGGTTCGGGATGGCGTCCCAGCCGTAGTAGGCGTCGCGCTCGCCGTCCTCGGTCCAGCGGAACCAGTCGTAGTACTTCTCGTGGTCCTCGTGGTCGGGGTCGATCGCGGCCTGGAAGTACGGGTGCTTCTCCGAGGCGTGGTTGATGACGAGGTCGAAGACGACCTTGATGTCCCGGTCGTGCGCCTCCTCGACCATCGCCTCGAACTCCGCCATCGTCCCGAGGTCGGGGTCGACGTCGAAGTAGTCCGTCTTGTGGTAGCCGTGCGGCCCACCCTGCTCCGGGGGCGTGCCAAAGCCGCGGTCGGTCGGCGTGATCGGCGTCATCCAGAGCACGTCGATACCGAGTTCTTCGAGGTGGTCGAACTTGTCCGCGATGTCGTCGAAGCCGGGCGTCTCGCCGACGACGGTGCCGTCTTCGAGTTGCTGTTCCGGGAACCGCCGGGAGAATATCTCGTAGATGACCGAGTTCGCGATCCACTCCGGCGGTTCGTAGGGATGCTCGACGTGGAGTTCGTCACCATCCGGGACGAGTGTGAGCATGTCCGAGACGGAGTGACGGTCGCCGACTGCGACGGCGTGGATCCGAACTCGCTCGCTGATCTCGCTGGCAGAAACCGCACCGTCGCCGGAGAGCACATCCGCGTCGCGGTCGTCGACGTAGAACTCCACGTCGACGTGCTCCTCGATGACGTCCTCGCGATCCGGTGCCATCGCGTTCGCCGAGAGCAGCACCTGCCCGTCGACGATCTGGGCGTCCAGATCGACGCGCGGCCGTGGATCCTCCTCGTTCTCTTCGGGGAACACGCGGACGGTGAGGTCATGAGTCCCATCGGGCGCGTCCAGAGCGAGCGTGTACTCGCCGGGGACGTCCGGCTCGAACTCCGCGACGGCGGCGTCCGTTGGCGTCGCCGAGGAGCCAGCAGGCGCGTCGACGATCGACCAGGAGTACTCCGCATCCCCGTCGGGATTGCGCGGGGCGAGGTCGTCGCGGATGGTCTCCTCGTCGAAGTTCGGGTTCACGATCCCGTCGCCGACGTGGGTGAAGCGAGGCGGGCCGGGGTGATGGGAGCCGTCGTCGGTCTCCAGATCGAGCGCCGATCGGTTCTCCTTGTGATCCGCCGTGGCGGGTACGCCAGTCGCCGTCGCACCGGCGACTGCGGCGAGACTGGTTATGAAGGTTCTGCGTTGCACTGTACCACCCGTTAGGCTACACCCTGATAATAATTATGGTGAAAGATTACTTCATAAATATGGCCTCACGAGGGGGAGAGCGGTAGGATTTCGGGCTGATCGGCCGGTAGCGCTCGGTCGATCTGTTATCGTCGAGTTCGCACCGGGTTCGGATCGGCCCGAATCGGAGTTCCGTCAGACTCCGGCCAGTCCGGCTTTCATCCCTCATCTGCATCGGGCCGTTTCTTCGAGAGCACCGTCCGCTCGAACTGGCAGACTACTGTGTCGTCCTGATTGAACACTTCGACCTCCATCGTGACGACGCCACGCTCACCGTCGCTGGTCTCGCGCTTGTCCGTCACCGTCGTCTCGGCACGGATCGTGTCGCCGTGAAACACCGGCGCGGGATGTTCGACGTCGTCGTACGAGAGGTTAGCTACTATCGTACCATCAGTCGTCTCGGGAATCGTCAATCCGACCGCGAGGCTCATTGTGTACAGTCCGTTGACGACGCGCTCGCCGAACTCCGTCTCGGCGGCGAAGTCGGCGTCGAGGTGGAGCGGTTGCTGGTTCATTGTCAGATCACAGAAACGCTGATTGTCGCTCTCGCTGATCGTGCGCCGCTTCTCGTGGACGATGCGCTCCCCGACTGCGAACTCCTCGAAGTAGTTGCCAGCCATACGTGAGCATCAGACAGGGAGGAGAAAAGCCCACCGCCGGAATCGTCACCCGACAGGCCCGTAACTGTACTGTGGGATTACGGTGGTTTTTAACCGAGGGCGACCTACCGGACGGACATGACTGACGACGGGCAGACGGGACTTGCGGAATTCCGCGACGGGGTGGACGATACGTCGCCCTCCGGCGACGAGCGGGACCTCGCCGCGGAGGCCCGAGCCATCGCCGGCGACGGCGACGGCAACGGGATCGAGATGATCGATCCGACGCGGGACGGGTTAGATGCCCGGTACGGAGAACCGGGCGATAGCCTCCAGTTGTCGGTGATGCAGATCGATTACACCGTTGCGGGACGAGAGCCGAACGAACGGCCGATCATTCACCTGTACGGCCGCGACGCAGAGGACGATCCACACCACGTCAAAGTGCTCGGGTTTCAGCCGTACTTCTACGCCCCCACCGACTCTCTCGACAGGCCGCCCGAAGAGGAGTACGACGAACTGGTCGGCTCCGACGACACGGACGAGGACGGCGAACCGTTCGAGAGCATCCGCGGCGAACACCTCACGAAGATCTACGGCCGGACGCCGAGAGACGTCGGAAACGTCCGTGACGAGTTCGACCACTACGAGGCCGACATCCTGTTTCCGAACCGATTCCTGATCGACAAGGACATTCAGAGCGGCGTCGAGGTGCCCGTGCGCCGGGACGAGGACGGCTCGCTCATCGTCGCCCAGGAGGAAGTCGAAGCCGTCGAGATGACGGCGACACCACGGGTGAACACCTTCGACCTGGAGGTCGACGACCGCCACGGCTTCCCCGAACCTGACGACGCCGAGCAGCCGATCATCTGTCTGACCAGCCACGACTCCTACGACGACCAGTACGTCGTCTGGCTCTACGACGCTCCGGTCGGCGGCATCGACGCCCCCGAGGCGCTGGACGGCTACGACCCCCTGACCGACGGGGCCGACCACGAGGTTCGCACCTTCGACAGCGAGGAAGCGATGCTTCGCGCCTTCATAGAGTATCTCGAAAGGACGGATCCCGACGTGCTGACGGGGTGGAACTTCGAGGACTTCGACGCGCCGTATCTGGTCAATCGGCTGGAGAACCTGGGACTCTCCTACGACCGCCTCTCCCGCGTGGGCGAGGTCTGGGCCGGGGGCTGGGGCGGCCCGGAGATCAAGGGTCGCGTCGTCTTCGATCTGCTGTACGCCTACAAGCGCACGCAGTTCACCGAACTCGAATCCTACCGGCTGGACGCCGTCGGCGAACAGGAACTCGGCGTCGGGAAAGAGCGCTACACCGGCGATATCGGCGACCTCTGGGAGGGCGACCCCGAACAGCTACTGGAGTACAACCTCCGGGACGTCGAACTCTGCGTCGAACTGGATCGCAAACAGAACATCGTCGAGTTCTGGGACGAGGTCCGCACGTTCGTTGGCTGTAAACTCGAAGACGCGCCGACGCCCGGCGACGCGGTCGACATGTACGTCCTCCACAAGGTTCACGGCAACTTTTCGCTCCCCTCGAAAGGTAAACACGAGGGCGAGGATTATGAAGGCGGAGCCGTCTTCGACCCGATTACCGGCGTCAAAGAAAACGTCACAGTTCTAGATCTGAAGAGTCTCTATCCAATGTGCATGGTGACGACAAACGCGTCGCCGGAGACGAAAGTCGACCCTGACGACTACGGCGGTGAGACCTACCGTGCACCCAACGGGACCCACTTCCGGAAGGAGCCGAACGGCATCATCCGGGAGATGGTCGACGAACTGCTGACCGAGCGCGAGAGCAAGAAGGAACTCCGGAACGAGCACGACCCCGACAGCGAAGCCTACGCCAGATACGACCAGCAGCAGGGAGCTGTCAAGGTTATTATGAACTGCTTCACGCCGGATACTGACGTGCTGACGCCCCGTGGCGTCGAGAACATCCGGGACCTCGGGGTCGGCGACGACGTATACTCGATCGATCCCGAGACGATGGAGATGGAGACCAAGCCAGTCGTCGAGACACAGGCGTATCCCGATTACCGGGGCGAACTGATCGATATCGAGACCAGCAAGACCGACTTCAGCGTGACGCCGAACCACCGGATGCTGGTCCGAAAGAACGAGACGAACGGGATCACGGAAGATGGCTACGGCTTCGTGGAGGCGGGCGAACTCGACGACGCCACGAACTACGAACTCCCGCACGACTGGGATGGCCCTGACCCGGATCCGATCGAGGAAATCGATCTAACGCGGTTGCTCGACGACGAGCACGAAGTCTGGGTTCGGCCGTCAGTCCACGGACACACGTTCACCGCGGAACTGGGCTGGACGCCGCGCCGCGTTCCCAAAGCAGACGTCGGCGAGACGGGCTACGTGTTTACCGCCGAGGAGTTCGAGACGCATCGAGAGTACATAGAGAAAGTTTGCGAACGGAGCTTTATCCATCGGGACTCCGGTCGGAAGTGGATCCCACGCACCTACGATGCCGACGACTTCATCGAACTGTTGGCGTGGTATATTACTGAAGGGTCGGTCCAAACGTCAGAGGACAAGCAGTTCGGCGAACAGTTCCGGGGCTCCGCAACGACGATCAGTCTGGCCCAGGACGTGACGGACGACGCCGCCGCCGTCACGGATGGCGGTAGTGATCACGCTGCCATCGGCACGATGCTTGATCGGCTTGGATTCGACTACTACGTCGACGACAAGGGCTATCAGTTCACGTCGAAACTGCTCGGTGACCTGCTCCGTGAACTCTGTGGCGATAACAGCTTCGAGAAACGGGTTCCGAAGTTGGTGTTCGACGCAAGCCGATCGCAAAAGGAGTCCTTCCTCGACACGCTGATCGCCGGTGATGGGGATAGACAGCCCAACTCCTGGCGGTACAGCACCGCCAGCGATGAACTCCGTGACGACGTCCTCCGGTTGTGTACACACCTCGGCCTGACGGCGAACTACCGCAAAGACAGCGGAACCTGGCGCGTCTACGTCACCGAGAACGCGAAAAACACGCTCCGGATGCATCGCAGTAGCTCTCGGAGTACCGCAGACGATGGCGTGTACTGTGTCACAGTCGAGGACAACCATACGCTGCTCGCCGGGCGGAACGGTAAGTTCCAGTTCGTCGGCCAGTCGCTATACGGCGTTTTGGGGTGGGATCGGTTCCGCCTGTACGACAAGGAAATGGGTGCAGCAGTGACCGCGACAGGTCGGGAGGTAATCGAGTTCACGGAGGAGGCTGCGAACGAACTTGATTACGATGTAACATATGGGGACAGCGTCACCGGTGATCGACCGATCGTGGTTCGTGACCCTTCCGGAGCGGTTCGGATCAGACCGATCGAGGAACTGTTCAGGGCAGGGAGGGATCTCGATGTCCCTGGCGAGGTAGTCATTACTGCCGACGGCGGCACAGTCGGCACAGCGACGACAGAGAAAGATCGCCGGACACTCGACGGCTGGCAGGCGTTGTCGCTGTCCGAGACGGGACAGGCCGAATGGCAACCGATCGAGGAGTAGTTCGCCACCAGACGGACAAGTCCGTCTGTACGCTCCAGCACAAGTTCGGCGAGTCGACGGTGACACGTGATCACTCGTTCGTCGTTGAGGAGGACAACGAGTACGTCGAAGCGAAGCCCAAAAACGTCGACGAACCGCTTCGAGTCCCCGATATTCCACCGGTCGAGCCTGTCGAAACCATTGACGTCTACGAGATGCTCGACGGATACGTCCGGGAGTACGAGGACGGTCGGAGCGTGGGCAGCGAGAACGCCATCTCGAAAACCAAACGCGTCCACACAGACGACGAGCGGGTCTGGTTTGGACACGAGCACCACGACGGTATCGAGTCGACGATCTCGATCCAGCGGCACATCGACATCGATTCCGAGGACGGTCGGGCGCTCGTCCGACTACTCGCTGCGTACATTTCCGAGGGGAGCGCCTCGACAGTCGAGACAACGGATGCGAAGTTCGGTGCGTCGATTGCCGAGTCCCGACGGGAGTGGCAGAAGGACTCCAGACCGATTACCGGAGACTATTCGACGGTGCAACTGCCGGGATCACAGCTTCTGACAGCCGGGAACAGCGTACCATCGAATCCGACGACAGCGACGACTACGTATACGACGATGGGACGCTAAAACTCCAGATGATGAACGAGCTTTCGGCGGTGTTCTTCCGTGAGTTCGCTGGTCAGACGTCTGGGGGAAACGTGTCCCCTCTTTCGTCTTCCATCTGCCATCGGAACTCCAAGACCTGTTTATCAACGTCCTCGTCGAAGGGGACGGCTCCCGAGAGTTCCCGCGGTACTCCGAACAGTACCGCGAGCGGAACTTCGACTACGAAACCGTGAGTCGCGAACTCGCCGCTGGCCTCTCGATGCTGCTCACCCAGCGCGGGCGCAAGCACTCGCTCAAATACCGGTCCGAGAAGGGAAGCTACACGATCCGAACGTGTGACTTCTACCGGTCGGGCCGAGAGCCGGTCGTCCGCGAGGTCGACCACGACGGCTACGTCTATGACCTGAGCGTTGCCGAGAACGAGAACTTCGTCGACGGTGTTGGCGGTGTCGTTCTGCACAACACCGACTCCGTGATGCTCGAACTCGGCCCGGACATCGAGACCGACGACGCCATCGAACAGTCCTTCGAGATAGAGGAACACATCAATTCCGCGTACGACGAGTTCGCCCTCGACCAGCTAAACGCCGAGCAGCACCGCTTCCAGATCGAGTTCGAGAAGCTCTACCGGCGCTTTTTCCAGGCGGGCAAGAAGAAACGCTACGCCGGCCACATCGTCTGGAAAGAGGGCAAAGACGTCGACGACATCGATATCACCGGCTTCGAGTACAAGCGCTCGGACATCGCCCAGATCACGAAGGAGGTCCAACTGGAAGTGATCACCCGAATCGTCCGCGGTGAGGACATCGAGGACGTCAAGACGTACGTCCACGAGATCATTCAGGAGGTACAGGCCGGGAATATCTCCCTCGACGAGATCGGGATCCCGGGTGGGATCGGGAAGAAACTCGATAACTACGACACCGACACGGCCCAGGTCCGTGGTGCGAAGTACGCAAACGAGCTACTGGGAACGAACTTCTCGTCGGGATCGAAGCCGAAACGGCTCTACCTGAAGAAGGTCCATCCCTCTTACTTCTGAACGGCTGGAGGCCGAGGAAGGGTTCGACCCCCAGACCGATCCGCTGTACGGCGAGTTCAAGCGTGATCCGGACGTGATCTGTTTCGAGTACGACGATCAGATCCCCGAGGAGTTCGAGGTCGACTACGGGAAGATGCTCGACAAGACGCTCAAAGGCCCCATCGAGCGCGTCCTCGAAGCGCTGGACATCTCGTGGGGCGAGGTCAAAAGTGGGCAGGAACAGACCGGACTCGGAAGCTTCATGTAATTCGTCGGGCCGGCACGGCCCCGAACACGCGGTCGCCGGGCGACCGGTTTATACTCTTACGCGAGGAACCCCAGTACTGTGACAGATCGAGAGTCCCGCCACGACCGATTATCTTACCACGGAACGCCCGGGCCCCTGAACTCGCTCCAGCACTGGCCGGACGCGAAACATCCACTGCGCGTGATGCTGAACTACGTCGTAATCGTTCTCTGCCGCGTCTCTCCGAGTCTGACGCTGAAAAACTGGCTCCTCCGACGGCTTGGCGTGAGCGTCGGCGAGGGTGTGTCGTGGGGACTCGAATCGACGCCCGACGTCTTCTGGCCCGAACGGATCACCGTCGAGGACCACGCCATCATCGGCTACGACGCAACCTTGCTGTGCCACGAGTTCCTCCAGCACGAGTACCGGCTTGGCGAGATTGTCGTCGGCGAGCGGGCGATGATCGGCGCGGGTGTGGTCGTCCTGCCCGGCGTCGAAATCGGTGCAGGGGCACAGGTCGCTGCGAACTCGCTGGTGACCGAGGACGTCCCGCCGGGCGAGACAGTCGCCGGCGTCCCGGCGGAACCGCTGTCGACCGGCGGGGATGTAGACGACTGACAGCACCGCTTCCTCTCACAATCCGTTCTTCGCTCGTCCCTTCAGCATTGTTGCCTGGCGTCTGTATTTAGCCGATTACCTTGGAAAAGATATAGTTTCGTCGCCGATCAGGAGAGGAGGCAAACAATTATGTACTAAACGAAAGTATGATACCAAACAATGAGTGGTCGACTGGACACCGGTATTGACGTCCTCGACCGAAAGCTCAACGGCGGTATTCCGCCGGGGAGTATCATCGCTTTTACTGCCCCGCCGGCAAGTCAATCCGAACTCCTGCTGTACCAACTGACTGCCGCGCGCGGGTCGTTGTACCTCACGAGTCAGCGGACTGATCAGGCGGTCAGAGATGCGATCGAGTCGGCCAGCGCACCGACCGGTAGTCCGACCGTGAGGGACATCAGCGGTAGCGAACCGCTCGATCAGGCCAACAGACTGATCCGAGCGCTTCCGGAGGGGCAAACCTCATCATCGACCCCGCCGACTCGCTCGAACGCCGCGAGCCGACTCGCTATCAGAACTTCCTCAACGACCTCCAGAACCACATGGTGAATACGGGGAGCATCGCCATTCTACACTGCCTGTCCGGCCACTCGCTCCCGGAGAACCGGGATACGACCAAACATATGGCGGATATCGTCTTCGATCTGACCACGACGGTCCGCGGGACGGACCTCGAAAACCGCCTCTCGGTACCGAAGTTCCGCGGCGGGCAGGCGCTCACGGAGACGATCAAACTGGAACTCAAAGACGAAGTCGCCATCGACACGAGCCGAGATATCGCATAGGCCCCGATCTCTACGAGGGTGAACACGGCATCTGCGCCGCTACGACCCCGGTCACGAAGAAAAATACCGCTCGGAAGCCGCGTTACTCTTCTGCGTTCTCGAGTTCTTCGACGATCTCGTCGGCGTCGACGTCGGCGTCCTCGAGAGCGTCCTCAATGTCGCCGCCGCCCATACCGCCGCCCATCATACCGCCCATACCGCCGCCCATCATACCTGCGCCCTCACCGAGGGTCTCCTGGATGATGATGCGATCGAGGTCGAGTTTCTGGGTGACGTCGTCCGCGATCTGCTGTTTCGAGAACATCCACTGCTGGTTCATCGAGAGCTGCGGCGTCGCCTCGATGTACAGCGTCTCCTTCTCGACGGTCTCGGTTTCGGTCTCGGGTTCAGCGTCCTCGTCGTCGTCATCGCTTTCGACGACGACTTCCTCTTCTTCCTCGTCCGTCTCGATCCACATTTCGAGGTCGGTGTCGACGTACATGCCGATCAGGCCTTTCGCCTGCTCGACTCGGTCGTCGACGGCTTCGAGCAGTTCGTACTCGTATTTGACGTCCTGTCCCGCGAGCGGGTGATTGAAGTCGACGCGTGCGCGGCCGCCGATGATGGCCTCGACGTGGCCGTGCTCGCCGTCGAGGTCGACGTGAGCGCCGGGATAGCGGTCGTCCTCCGGGATCTTGTCGGCGCTGACGGTGCGAACTTCGTCGGGGTCGCGCTCGCCGAAGGCTTCCTCGGCGGGGACGACGACTTCGCCCTCCTCACCGATCTCTTTCCCTTTGATGTCCTCTTCGACGCTCTCGAAGATGTGGCCCTCACCGAGCACGATGACGCGCGGCTCGAAGGTCTGTTCTTGATCGTCGACGCCCTCGTCTTCGGCGACTTCCGCGTCGGTGGTATCGACTAGCTGACCGTCCTCGACGGTGCGGGCCGTATAGGCGATACGCACGAAGTCTCCATCGGCAAGCCCCTCCGCTTCGGGCTGGTCGTCGTTCGCTTCTGTTTCGGCTTCTTGATCGTCACTCATACTCTAAACGTTTCCCGTTCAGCATTTAAACACCACGTTTCGGTCCCGTCAGCGTTCGAGGTCGCTGGGTGACTCGTAGCGATTGCAAGGGCCGGATCGGTGGGCAGGGGGTCTGGCACAACTGACCTGCCGGGACCACGACCATCGAAACGACGCGCCTTTTCCGGCCGGACACGTTCGAGCGAGTATGTATGAGGTCGAATTAAAAGTCCGAGCGGACCACGGGGCTGTTCGCGACCGGCTAGAGGAACTCGGAGCCGACCGAGACGAACGGCTCTACCAGGAGGATACCTACTACAATGCGCCGGACCGGGACTTCGCGGAGACCGACGAAGCACTGCGGATCCGGCGCGTTCGACCGGGCGGCGTCGACGACGAGGAGGCGACGGCGCGGGTCACCTATAAGGGGCCACTGCTGGAAGCCGAATCGAAATCGCGAGAGGAGTTCGAGACCGGCGTCGACAACGGCGAGACGATGGACCGGATCCTGCAGGGGCTTGGCTACGATCCGACCGCGACTGTCTCGAAGGATCGCGAAACGTATTCGCTGGACGGCTACACGGTGACGCTCGACAGCGTCGAAGGCCTCGACGAGTTCGTCGAGGTCGAAACCGAAATCGAGTCGGCCGATATCGAGGATGCACGCGACGGCGGACGGGCCGTGCTCGACCGCCTGGGACTCGATCCCGACGAGCAGATCCAGACGTCGTACCTCGGATTGTTGCTCGCCGAGAAGTAGCCCGTACCGTCGACGGCTGGTGGATTGGTATAACCCCGAAACATTACTTGGTGCCCAGAGGTTTCCGCAAGTTATAGAACGGCCGGTGACTAAACTCCGGCCAATGACAGAACGGAATATCCGGGTCGAGCCGATCGACCGCCGTGCAGTCGAGGATCAGGACGTCGAAATCGTAGAGCGAAAGGGGATTGGACATCCAGACTCGATCTGTGACGGTATCGCCGAACACGTCGCACAGGCGATTGCCAGCGAGTATCTCGACCGCGTCGGGAAGGTGCTCCACTACAACACCGATGAGACCCAACTCGTCGCCGGCAACGCCGCGCCAGCCTTCGACGGCGGCGAGGTTCTCGAACCGATCTATCTGCTTATCGTGGGCCGTGCAACCAAGGAGTACGAGGGGACGAAGATTCCGGCCGAGCGCATCGCGCTGGAAGCCGCCCGCGAGTATCTCAACGAGAACATCCCCCAGCTAGATGTCGGGACGGACATCATCGTCGACGTCAAACTCGGGGAGGGGAGCGGTGACCTGCAGGAGGTCTTCGGTGAGGATACCGACGAGGAACATTCCTCGGAGGGTTCGAGCGGGGACGCCTCGCGAGAAGCGGTCCCGACAGTACCGATGGCCAACGACACGAGTTTCGGCGTCGGCCACGCGCCGCTCACCGAGACCGAACAGATCGTCCTGAACACGGAACAGCGTCTGAACGGCCCCTACGCCGCCGAGAATCCCGAGGTCGGCCCCGACGTGAAGATCATGGGCAAACGCGAGAGCGACGAGATAGATATCACCGTCGCCGTGGCGATCATCGACGATCACGTTGCCGACCTCGACGAATACGACGAAGCCATCACGAACATCCACGACTACGTCGTCGAACTCGCGGGCGAGTACACCGACCGCGAGGTGTCTGTCCACGTCAACACCGCGGACAACTACGAGGACGGGTCGATCTATCTCACCACGACCGGCACCAGCGCCGAACAGGGCGACGACGGCTCCGTCGGCCGCGGAAACCGCGCGAACGGGCTAATCACGCCGAACCGCTCGATGTCGATGGAAGCGACCAGCGGCAAGAACCCCGTCAACCACATCGGGAAGATCTACAATCTGCTGTCGACCGAGATTGCCGAAAGCGTGGTCGACGACGTGACTGGTATCCGTGACATGCGCGTACGACTGCTGAGCCAGATCGGCCGCCCCATCGATCAGCCACACGTCGCCGACGTTCATATCGTCACCGACGACGGTGTCGTGCTCGACGACGTCGAGGACGAAATCGTCGGCATCGTCGACGACCAACTCGCCGACGTCACCTCGATCACCCAGCGCGTCATCGACGGCGAACTGACGACGTTCTAGTCGAAATCCACAATACGCCCCGTCTCCGACAGTGAATTAGTGACCCGCGTCTGTCTCGTCGGTGCCCCGGATGTCGTTCTGAAGTACGAACTGCTCTCGCGTGAGACGTCCCGGGACGCCCTCTCGACGTACACCCTCGAGGAACCGTTCGAGAACGCTATCGCGCTCGACACTGTCAGCGTCGGCGCCGCGGTCTCGCTACTGAACGATCTCAACTGGTATCTCGTCCGCTTCGTCGACACGGCACTCGTCAGGGAGCCATCGATCAGCGACGAGGAGTGGCTCTCGCGGGACCTCGCCGAAGCCGTCAGGACGAACCAGGTCGATCCCGAAGAGACGGGGAGTACCTGAAGCTCTACGGCGTGGTGGATGGGGCCGAACCGAGTGACGGACAGCAGGGAGACGAGGAGACGCCGGATCAGCAATCGACCGCGGATCACGCCGGAGCAGTCCAGGTGGAGACGGAGACGAAACGACGCCTCGTCGAACCGCTCTACGTCCGGCGCACCGACCGGGAACTCCCCGAGTACGACCTGCGCGACGTCGACGAGACGGTCGTCGTCAGGGTTTCCGAATCGGAGTTCGAGGCGTGACAGGACCGCACACAGTATGATCGCAAGCAAACGCGTTCCGGCGGCCAACTCACGATACGTAACTGTCGACGACCGGCGGATCCACTATCTCGAAGCGGGTATCGACAACGACTCCAACGGACCACCCGTGGTCCTTCTGCACGGGAGCGGCATCGACGATGCCGCGCTCTCGTGGAAGCACACCATCGAGTTCGTCGCAGACGACCTCGGACGACACGTTTTCGCGCCGGACTGGCCGGGCTACGGCAAGAGCGACGACCCCGCCGCGTCGACGACCGAGTACTACGTCGAGGTGCTGACGGGCGTTCTGACGCACTGGATCTCGACCGCTCCGCTCTCGTCGGTATCTCGATGGGGGCGAGCGTCTCCCTCGGCTACGCGCTCGACAACTCGGATCGGGTCTCACGGCTCGTACTCGTCGATAGCTATGGCCTCCGCGACGAGGTACCCGGTGGAACAGGCTCGTATCTGCTGGCGAACATTCCCTTTGCGAACCTGTTCGGACGGCAGTTCGCTGGCGCCACTGTGGCGGGTACCAGAGTCGCCGTCGGCGAGTTCGTCCACGACCCCGCATCGCTCGACGACGAGTTCGTCGCGGAGGTCAACGAGCGACTTCGACAACCCGGTGCAGGGAAGGCCTTCTTCTCGTTCATGCGCGAGGAGTTCCAGGCGGACGGCGTCCGAACCGATTACTCGGATCGGCTCGACGACCTCGGCGTTCCGACGCTACTCGTCCATGGCGCGGAGGATCCGCTCGTCCCGGTCGAGTGGTCGGCGACTGCCGCACAGTCGATTCCCGGGGCGAGGCTGATGGTGATCAAGCGCTGTGGCCATTGGCCCTCGCGAGAGCGTCCGGACGTGTTTAACGACGTTCTGGCGACCTTTCTCTGAGAGTTCCGGAGCCATCAGTTCGGTCGGGGACCGGCAGTGGCTGGCCGAGCGACTCCACCCGGCGAGACGTTCATTCATCGGCAGACCGTAGCTACTGCACGAGAACCGATGAGCGAGGACACACTCGACCGGCGGGCGCTACTCCGGGCTTGCGTCGGCGCTGGCATCCTCGGCAGTACCGGCTGTATAGGCTCGTCGGGGAAGCCGAGTATCGAAGACGTGACCGTCGAAACCGTCGCGACGGGCCTGCAGAGCCCGTGGGGAATCGACTTCCTGCCCGACGACCGCGTAGTCCTTACAGAGCGTGTGGGAGCGACGGCAATCGTGGCTCCGGAGACTGGCGATATCGAACGGGTCGACGGGGTCCCGGACGTCTCGACGGCCGGTCAGGGGGCCTTCTCGATGTCTCGCTCCATCCAGACTATCCGGAGCCTGCGTGGCTGTATCTAACCTACTCGGGGACCGATGGAGCGGGCGCGACGGCGACGATGCTGGGACGGGGGCGGTTGGATCCGGATGCGGCGGTGCTCACTGCGTTCGAGCGCCTGCACGTCGCAGAGCCGTTCGTCGAGAGCGACGCCCACTACGGCTCCCGGGTCGTCTTCGGCCCGGACGGCGCGATGTACATGACCGCCGGAGACCGACAGTTCAAGAACTTCGGCCCAGAGCACGTCGCCCAGGATCCGACGAACGAACTCGGCACGACGCTCCGCCTCGATCCGGACGGGACGATTCCGGACGACAACCCCTTCGTCGACGACCCGGACGTGGAGGATTCGATATTCAGCTACGGTCACCGCAACCCACAGGGGATGACCGTCCATCCGGAAACCGGCGACCTCTGGCAGAGCGAGCACGGCGAGGAGGACGGCGACGAACTCAACGTCATCGAGCGAGGCGGCAACTACGGCTGGCCGATTGCCACCTACGCCTGCCGGTACGGAACCGACGACCCGGTCGGTGATCGACCGGACGAGCGCGAGGACCTGGTCGAACCGGTGTACTACTGGGAGTGTGGCTCCGGCGGCTTCCCGCCTGCCGGGATGACGTTCTACGACGGGGACGCGTTCCCCGACTGGCGCGGCGATCTGTTCGTCGGCAACCTCGCAGGGCGCTCTCTCGGGCGGTTCGCCGTCGACGGGCGCGAGGTGACCGAACTCGATCCACTGCTTGCGGAACGGGGCTGGCGGATCCGCGCAGTCGAAGCCCACCCCAGAACCGGGCATCTCTACGTAGTTATCGACGACGAGGACGCACCGCTCGTCCGCCTCGTTCCGGAGACGTAGCCGATCCGGCGGTCACCCGCGATCCGGCCCGAACTGCCGCCAGCCGACGAAGCCACCGACCGAGGCGACAAGGACGAGCAGCGACTCCGTGTTTGCCGCGCTCGTGAGGAGATAAAAGACGGCAAGTGGGATCGCTATCCCGAACGCGACCGACGGCCGGTCCGCGACCTCTCGGTCGATCAGCGTCGCGGCGACGCCCAGCAGGAGCAGGCCAGCACTGACCCCAGCAAGCACGTCGACGAGGTAGTGCACGCCGAGAGCGAGGCGGGTGAAACAGACTGTCGAGACGATGGCTGCCGCGCCCGCGAAGCGCCGTCTCCGCGTGCTAACCGTGAGTACCGCCGCCAGCGCGACGTAGACGACGGTGCTGTTGACGGCGTGGCCGCTCGGGAACCCGTAGCCGCCCGCCATCGCAGTCGCCTCGTATATCGGCTGGATCAGTTCCGGCAGTGCCGCGGGGTCGGCCAGTGGCTGGTCAGGACGGGGGAACTGAAAGAACTCCTTCAGGCCGTTGTACAGCCCCAGCCCTGCCAACCAGAGCCCACCAACCGTTGCGATGTCCTCGCGTCTCGCCAGGCCAGACACGTACAGTCCTGTCAGGAGAAGCGCCAGAAACCAGACGTCACCCAACTGAGTGAGCAGGGCGACGACCACGGCCAGCGACTCCGGGATGGCCTCCTGAATCGGCCCTAGTTCACCGAATCCTCTAGACATACCGGCGCGTAGTCACGACTGACAGATAGCTTTTCAGGTTCGTCGACGAGTTCGAACGGCCTAGTCGAACATGCCCGTCGACATATAGCGCTCGCCGCTGTCCCAGTAGACCGTCACGACCAGCGGGCCGTCGGCGTCGTTGCCCTCCGGGTCGGCGAGACGCTGGGCGACGCGTTTCGCGGCAAGATTCGTCCCGCCGCTAGATTGCCCGACGAGAATCCCCTCCTCGCGTGCGAGGCGACGGCACTCGGCCTCGGCGTCGTCGAGGCTCACCGTCTCGACGTCGTCGATCAGGTCGACGTCGAGGTTCTCGCTGACGAAGCCCGGTCCCATCCCCTGGAAGTCGTCGTGACCGGACTCGCCAGTCGAGAGCACGGCGTTCTCCTCGGGTTCAACGGCAACGACGTCCATCTCGGGGAAGGCCTCGCGAAGGCGGCGGGCCGTCCCGCTGATCGTGCCGCCGGTCCCGACGCCGGCAACGAAGGCGTCTACCTCGCGGTCACCGATCTGTTCGAGAACCTCGACCCCGGTCGTCTCGTAGTGCGCCTCCGGGTTGGCTGGGTTCTCGAACTGGCCTGCTGGGTCGCCCCGGCCGCTTCCAGTTCGTCCGCGCGCTCGCGGGCCGCGGAGATGTCGCCGTCGACGAGTTCGATCTCCGCACCGTAGGCGCGCATGATCTGTCGTCGCTCCCTGGATTTCCCCTCGGGCATCACGAGCGTCATATCGTAGCCTCGCGCCGCGGCGACGAGCGCGAGTCCGATCCCCGTGTTCCCGCTCGTCGGTTCGACAAGCGCGTCGCCCGGTGAGATAGCACCCTCCTTCTCGGCGGCGCGGACCATCGCCAGCGCCGGCCGGTCCTTCGCCGACCCGCCGGGATTGAACGACTCGATCTTCGCCGCGATCGTCGCCCCCTCCGGTGAGTCGACCTGTACGAGCGGCGAACCGATCGTCTCGAGAATGCTCGTCTTCATTTATACACTCGTTCACAGGCGAGGCCTAAAGAGTGAGCGGATCCGGTGCGGGGCTGTTATACTCTCCCGGTGCCAACCAACGGGTATGAGTCTCGAAACGATGGAACCCACGCCGACGTGGGACGGTACGGCGCACGAGCGCACGGTCGAGGTATTCGAAGAACTGGACGACCTCACGTTCAAAGTGTGGGGGGCAGACTGGTGCAAGGACTGCCGTCGGGAGCTACCGGACTTCGCCGCCGCGCTCGACGCGGCCGGCGTCCCCGACGAGCGAATCGAGCAGTACGCGGTCGACCGCGACAAGGAGGGCCCGCTCACCGACGAGTACGACGTCGAACTGATCGCAACGGTCGTCGTCGAGCGCGACGGCGAGGAGGTCGCACGGTTCGAGGAGGAGGAGCCAGTGCCTGCGGCCATCTATCTCGCCGATCAGCTACGCGAGTCGGAACTCGCTCACTGATCGGCCGGTTCGGTCTCCCTATCCTCGCCTCCCTGCCCCTCGACCAGCCAATCGCGCAGTTTGAAGCCGACGAATAGCCCGCCGACGAGCAACACGGCCGTCGCCGTGATCGGATCGAGGACGAACGAGACTGCGTTGTAGACGACGAGCGTCCCGATCCAGACGACCGCCGCGAGGACGAGTAGCTGTAGCCAGCCGTTGCGCATCCGCTCGCCCGGCGTCTCGCCGGAAATCGACCACCAGGATCCTTCGCTCACGGCGACCACTCTCCGTTCATTGCCCGTATGGAGGAGACAAAGACGGGTAAGCGTAGCGTCTCGGCACAGCCACCGACGCGAAGCGAGTGCCCGGGGAGCGTTTAAGTCTACCCGCCACCCAGTGCCGTCCACAGCGAATGCCCGGACCCTCCGACGGACCGTGGCCGGATCGTGCGGAGACCGTCGACCGACCGGCGACGCTGACAGTGCTCGGCGTCGACCGCGGCGACGACGGGCTTCCGGAGACGCTTCGCGACGCCGTCCCCGAGGACGCCGACGCGCTGTTCACCGACCGGGACGGGACGGTGCTCTCTCGACGCGACCGCTGGCGGGCGTACGGACTGAATCCTGCGCTGGCGCTACTCGGCATTCCGGCCGCCATCGCAGTCCTCAGCGACTACGCTAGCTACGGAACCACGAGCAGAGAGTTCGACCGGCAGGCAGTCGACGCTGTCGCCGACGAGCGCGGCCTGCCAGTCGAATCGGTGGGTCGGTCACCCCTCACAGCGGTCGATACCGTCTCGCTACCGTGGCATCTCGGCGGCTGGGTCGTCACGCTCGTCCTGCTACTGGCGGCAATCTACGGACTCGTCGCACCCGGACTCGGCGGCGTCGTCTTTTGCGTGGCCGCGGTCGCACTGGCGAGCGCGTACGTCCTGGCGTATCTCGGCGCGACCATCGAGAGCGAGAGCGCCCGCCTGTTCGAGACGATTCGCCGGGGGTCGAGGAGCAGTCGTACGACCACCCGGTCGCGGTCGTTCGGCGTCGACACGTCCCGTCGCTGACCGACCACGCGAAGGAGGCACGGATCAGAACGCAGGAGTGGACGCTCAGTCCGACGACGGATCCCGACTGGGTCCCGGAGTGAGGGGACCGGTTCTGGAGGGAGTACCGCGACTGGAAAGGGAGGGTTTACAGTCCACTGCAACGTTCACTTGCCCGTGCGAATCGAGAATAGCTTCATCCCCGTCCAGGGCGTCGGCGAGGCGACTGAACGGAAACTCTGGTCGAACGGGATCACACACTGGGACGAATTTGACGGCTCGGTCGTCGGCCCGACGCGCGCCGACCGGATAGAGACCTTCATCGCGGAGGCGTGGCCCCACCTCGACGACGGCGACGCTTCCTTTTTCGACCGAACCCTCCCCTCGGGCGAGCGCTGGCGACTCTACGAGAACTTCCGCGCGGAGACGTGTTTCTTCGACATCGAGACGACCGGCCTCGACCATCACCGGGACCGCGTGACGACCGTGAGCTTTCACCGCGATGGCGAGACGACGACGCTCGTCCAGGGCGAGGATCTCACCGCCGACACGCTGGCACAGCAGTTCGAGGACGCCAAGCTACTGGTGACGTTCAACGGCAAGCGCTTCGACGTCCCCTTCCTCGAAACCTCGTTCGACGTCGACCTCGACATGCCCCACGTCGATCTGATGTACCCCTGCAAACAGCTCGGCTACTCGGGGGACTCAAATCGATCGAGGGGGACCTCGGCGTCGAGCGCGACGAACCCGACATCACCGGGAAGGACGCTGTCAGGCTCTGGCGCGAGTACGAACGCGGCGACGAGAGCGCGCTCGACACGCTGGTCTCGTACAACCGTGACGACGCAGTGAACCTCCAGTCGCTGATGGAAACGGTACAGGAGAAGCTCCATCAGGACGTCTTCGAGACGGCCCGCGAGCAGTAACAGTCTCTTTCTCACCGGGCGTGGATCCCCGGCCGCGACCCGGCGATCAGTTTTCGTCGTCCGATTCCTCACCGTCGGATCCGTCCTCGGATTCCTCGTCGGGCCGCTCGTCCTGCACGAGCACGGCGGCGATCCGCGTCCCAGTGACGTCCTCGACGGTAAGCCGCCAGTCCCTGACCATCACCTCATCGCCGACCTCTGGGGCCCGTCCGAGTTCCGCAAGCACTGCCCGCCGATGGTCTCGAACTCGTCGCTCTCGAAGTCGGCATCGAGCGCGTCGTTGACGTCCGTGAGCGTGACACCCCCGTCGGCGAGTGCCGTCCGGTCGTCTCGACGGTCGATCGTCGGTTCGCGTGCCTCCTCGTCGAACTCGTCACGGATATCGCCCACGACCCGCTCGACGAGGTCCTCGATCGTCACGATCCCCTCGAACGCGCCCCATTCGTCGATAATGGCGGCCATCTGTCGGCTCTCGGACTGCATCTGAGTCAGGAGTTCGCTCGCACGGGTCGTCTCGGGGACGACTGGCATCTCGCGTGCGATTTCGCCTGCTGTCGGATCTACAGGGTCTGCATCGCTGGATTCGCTCACGCGCATCACGTCTTTCACGTCGACGAAGCCGACCACCTGATCGGTGTCGGAGCCGTCAACGACCGGATAGCGGGTGTGGCCCTGCTCGATGATCAGCGTGCGGAGGTCTGACGCTAACATATCGGCGGGCACGGAGACCACGTCCGGACGCGGGACCATCGCCTCGCGCACGCTGACGTCGTCGAACTCGAAGACGCGCTCGATCATCTCGACTTCCTCCATGTCGATGTTACCCTCCCTGCCCGCGCGGGCGAGGACGGTGCGGAGTTCGCTCTCGGTGAAGGTCTCTTCGCTCTCGGAGGCCGGGGGATCCCGATAAGCCGCGTGAAGTAGTTGGCCGTACCGTTGAAGACGATGATCCCCGGCACGAACACGATGTAGAACGCTCGCATCGGTGCCGCGACGAACAGCGCGACGCGCTCTGCCTGTGCGATAGCGATCGTTTTCGGCGCGAGTTCGCCGAAGACAACGTGGAGGAACGTGATGAAACCGAACCCTAACCCGAACGCCACGAAGTGGACGATGCTCTCGGGGAGTAGCGGTGCCAGCACGGGGTCGAGGAGCGCCGCGACCGCAGGTTCACCGATCCATCCCAGGCCGAGCGATGCGATGGTGATGCCCAGTTGCGTGACGGCGAGATAGTCGTCGAGGTTGTCCATCGCCGCTTCTAGCTGTCCTGCGCCCGCTTTCCCTTCCTCGACGAGCGTGTCGACCGCTTCCGATCGGATCCGGACGTAGGCGAACTCTGCGGCCACGAAAAACCCGTTCAGTACGACCAAAAACAGCGCCGCGAGGAGCCGTCCGCCCGAGACCAGTAGGTCTACCACGCCGCCCACCCCGTATTGGTGGGCTGCGCGCGGGTGCAAGAAGGATCGAGTTCTGTCAATGCGGATAACCACTCGCTGTGGAACTGGATCTGCCCATCCATGATAGAGGGGTGCATACTTTCAGATGAAAGCCCTCCCACAAGAGAGTGTCGAGAGCCTCTCAGCACGGTTAGGGCTGTCTAACGCCGTGTTCGAGCGTTCCTATCCCCTCGATCTCGATTTCGACGAGATCCCCATCTTCCAGTGGGCCGACGCCTTCCGGCGTTCCGGTCGAAATCACGTCGCCGGGTTCGAGGGTCATGTACGCGGTAATCTCTTCGATTAGCTGGGGGACCGAGAAGATGAGGTGGTCTCGCGTCGAATCCTGCCGAACCTCACCGTTTACCCGAAGCCGGATCGCGGCATCCTCGGGGACGTGCTCGGGCGACGCGACGACTGGGCCGATGGGTGCCGCGCCGTCGAACGCCTTCCCGCGAACCCAGTTGGTCTCCCGACGCTGGTCGTCCCGGTTCGAGATGTCGTTGACACAAGTAAAGCCCTCGACGACGTTCATCGCCTCGGCGGCGTCGACGTTGCGACACTGCTCGCCGATGACGACCCCGAGTTCGGCCTCGTGTTCGATCGTTTCTTTCCCGGCAGGAAGGGTCACCGTATCGCCGTGGCCAGCCAGCGTGTTCGGCGGCTTCAGGAAGAGCAAGGGCCGGTCCGGGACGTCTTCGCCACGTTCGGCGGCGTGGTCGGCGTAGTTGCGACCGATACAGACGAGTTTGTCCGGCGTCGCCGGCGGCAGGACGTCAACGCTCGACAGGTCGTAGCGACTGTCGCCGAACCGGACGACGCCGTCTTCGTCAGCTCACCGCGTCGAGTCGAACCGGCAGGATCTCGGAAGCGAACGGATCTCATACCGACCACTCGTCGTCCGGCGCGTTAAAAGTTCAGAAAACGGCGAACGCTCAGTCCGCGCCGACCGCGGCCGTCCCGGACTCGGTGCGCGGGGACCGCCAGTACGCCTGCAGATACGCGCCGACGAACATCCCCGCGATGCCGATCAGGATCGGATAGTTGCCGATCCCGAGGCTCGCGTAGGCTGCACCGGGACAGATCCCCGAGAGCCCCCAGCCGATGCCGAAGATCGAACCGCCCGAGAGGACGTTCCTGTCCATCGACTTGAGGCGACGCTCGTAGGGGCGACCCGTCAGCGGGGCGTCCTCCCGAAGGCGCATCGCGAGGAAGATTGTCAGCGCCGTGACCGTCGCGGCCCCGCCCATCACGAACACCAGACCGAGGTCGACTAGCTGGAGGAACGAGAGCACGACTTCGGGCCGGGCCATCTCACTGAAGCCGAGTCCGAAGCCAAAGAGGATCCCGCCGAACAGGACGAGTGCGAGAAAGGCCGTCCCGCCTTCTTGCTCGGACATTACGGGCTCACCCCGGCAACACCAACGAGCATCGCAGTTCCGATTGCGACAGCCATGAACACCGCGACGTTCGCGACGGACGTCCGGGAGAGGGAGCCGACGCCACAGACGCCGTGGCCTGACGTACAGCCTTTCCCGAGTCGGGTCCCGATACCGATGAGAACGCCGCCGACGAGCAACCGCCACCACTGGACGTCGGTCGTCCAGATACCGTCCTGAAAGGCGAGCGCGTAGAGGCCCGCACCCAGGACGATGCCGACGGTGAACACGACGCGCCAGTCACGGGAGGTGACGAACCGTCGTTGCTGGAGTCGCGGGAGCTTCGAGCCGTACGAGAGCGTCGACTCCAGAAACGTGCTCGCGCCCGCGGTGATCCCCGTGCCCAGATAGATAGCCGAGGCGCCGAGTCCGATGAAGACGCCGCCGATCAGGTACTGCCAGACGTGATTCGGAAACAGTGCCTCGAACGTGAGCGTGAGGAGAACGGGATCGATCATGGAATCTCTCGTTGCCCGGATAACGTGGCCGTTCTGTATGTCGGTTCCGATCGTTGGGTACGAGAACGGCTGACAGTCCCGCGGAACACGTTCACACGGCGACGTCGTAACGACAGGTTTAAGCAAAATAGCCAGCAACTCGAAGATACGCTTCGCATGGGCGAAGTGCGCTCCGTTGGTGTAGTCCGGCCAATCATTTCGGCCTTTCGAGCCGATGACCTGGGTTCAAATCCCAGACGGAGCATTTTTCCGAACTTCGTGAGGAAAAGCGCACGCTGTGGGATTTGATTCTCGCAGAGAACGGTTCCATTCTCCGCAGTTATTACTCATGACGAAAATACGTCGACGCGTCCGGCTGGGTTCGTCGTAGCCGCCTCTAAACCACTGGTCACACGAGCGGGGAATCGAGACTGAGTAACAGCGACGTGCTAGGTCCGTTAGAATCGACGTTTACTGCGACGACGTCTCGACTGTGAACGTCCCGGAGTTCGAGACAGTGATCTGGCAATCCTGGTACCAGAACGAGACTTCGATTGGGAGGTCCGTAGAGACCGAAGACGACATCAGGTCAGCCAGTGCACCGGGGTTGACGCTGTCGTACAGTGGCGGCATTGCCGTTACGTCCTGATCGGTGATGTCGGCGACACGCTCGACGATGGTGACGACGAGTTCGCCCTCTGAATTATTTGATAGATCAATAACTTCGGCGTCAGGGTCGCTGGATGTGTCTTGGCTTAAAAACCGTGATGAATTGTTACTTGAGTCGACCATTTCGTTGTCCATGGGCGGATACACGGCGGATCGGAATAAGGACATAGACTGACTAGTCAGCCTCGTCTGTTGCCGACTTCTCGAAAAGATGCTGAAAGACGGTCTGCTGGGCTATACGGAGGTGTTGGTTGAACGTCTGTCTGGTCACGCCAAACCGCTCGGCCAGTTCGTCGCCGCTGCTCGTGCGTGGCGAGTCGAAGTAGCCGCTGAAGTACGCGGCGTTGAGCGTGGCAAGCTGTCGGTCGGTCAGCGCGTCTTCGACGATGTCGTACAGCAGGTGCGGCGAGTAGACCAGTTCTTCCGATACCAGTTCGACTTCGGAATGGAACCTGGCGATACCCTCGGCCGCGAGGCGAGGATCCACGTCGCCCGGGAGTTCGCCCAAAAACCGAACCTGATCGTGCGCGATGACGATAGCCCGTGGCTGGCCGCCGAGAGACTGGAATACTTCGGCCACTGTCGCCGACTCGGCGCGGGCTTCAATACGGCTATAACCATCGATAGTACTGAGCAAGCGGACGTTGACGTAATGTGGCACCTCTTCGACGGCGGTGACGAAATCACCCGCGGAGAGGTCCCGCGTCCCCATGTACTGAATGGTCGCTCCATCCGGTAAAGAGACGACGGATTCGACTTCGAGCCGGTGTTCACCTGCTTCGATACGAAGAGACGGGGGACCGCCGACTGGCTCGCTCGAAATTCGACCCGCTGCATGTGATCGCTACTCAGCCGTTCCTCCCGGCGTTTCAGTGCTGTCACGTCCTGAAACGCGACGACGACGAACTCGACCTCGCCGTGGTCGTTCAGTATCGGGGCGGCGTTGTTCGTTAGCCATCGTTCGGAGCCATCCGGCAGTTCGAGCCGCTGTTCGTAGCCGAACTCGGGCCTCCCCGACTCGAAGACGTGCGTGACCGGATGATCGTCGACCGTGACCGTTCCTCCCTCGTGATAGATCTCCCAGTCTGACGCGTGATATGTCCGACCGAGAAGTCGCGCGCGCGGACAGTCGAGCGTCTCCGTCGCGCGCTCGTTGGCATACGCGACCTCACCGCCCGCATCGATCACGACCAGCGCGATGGGACTTGCCTCGAACATGCGGTATGCGAGGCTCTGGGAGGGGGTGCCCCCATCGCCGTCTGACTGGCCATCTGGGGCCAAGTCGCCGCTCCGCGAGCCGTCGTCCGAGCTGTTCGTCATGCTCTCACATGCTCGTCGTTGACCCTGTTACTCACGGGGAGAGCAGGCCGTCGACGGTTCCACTCCCGGTCGATTGCCACCCCCTGACTGGTGTGTAAACGGTTCGCCGACGGAACGGCGGACCGACGGGTCGATTTCTGGCCACAGCAACGGTATGGCCTCAGTGAACAAGTGTGTTTCAGGGGGTCGTGTCGGACACCTCCGTCTTGGAATCATGGTTGCCGCTGGAGTGCCTCCGGAAAGATGCTCTCCGGGAGATACGCGGAGACCGTCCAGTGCGGCGCGTTGACGACCTGATTGAGCTTCAGATCGACAGCCGCCGAACAGAGGATGTAGGCCTCCTCGCGGGTCAGATCCCGCTCGTCGTGAAGATGGCTGACCATCGACCGGACCGCTTTCTCGCTCGCGGTGTACAGATCCTCGTCGATGCCCGATGTGCCGAACATGCGCTGGTCACGGCCGGTGGGGGTAAACGGCCTGTCAGTCTCGAACTGTGGCCGATCGATCGTCAGATCCGAACGTAGGTCGAACCGGCACGTGACCGACATCGGTGCCTCGATTCCCGTCCCACAGACTTCGCCGTCCCCCTGTGCGGCGTGACAGTCGCCGATGCTGAACAGAGCATCCTTGACCGCGATAGGGAGATACACCGTCGAGTCCGCTGTTAGATGCTTGATGTCGAGATTGCCGCCCGGGGGCGCGGCGGAAACGTACCGTGCTCGCCTTCCTCAGCAGGTGCAACGCCGACGATACCGGGAAAGGAAGCCACCGGTACCTCGATGTCGTTTACGAACCGGGCAACGTCCCCATCTAGATCCCAGACGTGGAGTGCTGGCTCCGGGAACTCGTCGGCCAGCAAGCCGAGTTCAGCCTCTCCCGGCAGAACCAGTGTGTAGCCCCAGCCTCGATGCTCGACATCTAACAGTTCTATCTGTAGCACGTCGCCCGGACGAGCACCCTCTACCGCGAGAGGGCCGGTCAACGGGTGGATCTCTTCGAGATCTAGCTCTGCGAGGTCCTCTACGGTCGAATCCGGTCCGATCTGTCCGTTCGTTGCGTCACGACATGTGAATTCGACGACGTCACCCGGTTCGATCCGTTGTACCGGATCGATCCCGTTGTCCCACGCAGTGTGCACACCCTCTTCGTCGGTGCTCACTCGATGATCGACAGCCGGGAGGTCCTTCGCCATGTGACCGCACTACAGCGCTCAGGGGTAAATAGACCACTTGCTGTGTCGAACGTCAGACGAAGCGTTCGGGTGCGACATCGGCGGAGACGTGTTCAGTGGGCTGGGACTGCCAGGTGTTCTCGTCCGCCCGTCGGTCATGTACACTCGCCCCCGGTCGGACAGGCTGGCCTACGCGTAAGAGTATGCACACACGAATGTTTGTAAAATCTAATAATTTCTTAAATAACATACCTATCAGAACAGTTTTACCGCTAACCTCCAGATATTCGGGCAAGATCAGCACAGTAATGAGGGATACTACACGCCGCGGTCCCGATGCGCTCATCGCTCCCGATGACTGCGAGCGTCTCGGCGGACGGAGCGTACAATGAACGGCTGGACGCCGACGACCTGTATGCGCTGTGCCGTCGGCTGTGGCCACCTACAGAAAGGCGTCGACGCCGGGTACGGACTCGACACGGTCCGCGGGGATACAAATCATCCAGTGACCCAGGGGATGGCGTGTCAGCGAGGGATCGACGAGACCGCAGATCCCGACGGCGAGTGGCTGACGCGTCCGCTCGTTCGTAGAGACGGCACGCTCGTTCCGACTAGCTGGGACACTGCACTCGCAATCGTCGGCGACGAGTTCCGGTCGGCCCTCGAAGCGACCCATGATGGCGTCGCCGTACTGGGGAGCGGCCAGCAGACGAACGAGGCGGCTTACGCGCTGGGGAAACTCGCCCGGGGCGGCTTCGGTACACGGTACTACGACGCCAACACCACGCTGTGTATGGCGTCGGCCGTCACGGCCTACTATCAGGCGTTCGGTAGCGACGCACCGCCGCCGACCTACGACGACGTACCGGAGGCCGAAACTCACCTGATCTGGGGTGCGAATCCTGCGGCGGCCCACCCGGTGATGTACCGGTGGATCGCCGACAGCGCCGGCGACGACGACAGCCAGATGATCGTCGTCGACCCCGTCGAGAGCGAGACTGTGGAGGACGCAGACGAGCACGTCCAGCAGAACCGGGGACCGACCTCGCCTTCGCCCGCGCCGTGCTGGCCCAGGTCGTCGCCGACGGCGGGGTTTGCGAGGAGTTCGTCGAGGAGGCAACCGTCGGCTTCGACGCCCTGCTCGGGGAGTTGCCGAGCGTGGAGGCTGCTGCAGAAACGGCGGGCGTGTCCGTCGAGACGGTCGAGCGCATCGCGGACGCCTTCGGGGATCAGACGCTGGTCTACTGGGGCATGGGCGTGAACCAGAGCGTTCAGGGAACCGCAACTGCGCGGGCCCTCATCGACCTCTGTCTGGCGACCGATAACCTTCGACCGGGGAGTGGCCCCTTCTCGCTGACCGGACAGGCCAACTCCATGGGAACGCGACTCTGCTCCTCGAAGGGAACCTGGCCGGGTCACCGTCCGTTCGGTACGCCCGAGGACCGAGAAGCGGTGGCCGACGCCTGGGGGTCCCTGAGGGTCGCCTGCCCGAGGATCCGGGCCCCGGACCGGTGGGCATCGTCGACGCGCTCGCCGACGGCGACCCCGAGGCGTGCTGGACAGTCGCGACGAACCCGGTTGCGGGGATGCCCGACGCCGACCGTGTCAGGGAGACCCTCTCCGAGACGTTCCTCGTCGTCCAGGACGCCTTCATGACCGAGACGGCCGAGGTGGCAGACGTGGTCCTCCCAGCCGCGACGTGGGGCGAGTCAGCGGGGACCGTGACCAACATGGAGCGGACCGTTTCACAGGTCAGGGCCGCAACCGAGACGCCCCCGAAGGTCAGACAGGATATCGACATCATCGCCGCAATCGGCCATCGACTCGACAGCGAACTGTTCGAGCAGTCGGTCCTCGACCCGGAATCGGCGTTCGAGGAGTTCCGCGACCTGACGGCCGGGACGCCGGCGGATCTCTCCGGAATTTCCTACGACCGCTTGGAGTCGGAGATGGCGGTTCGCTGGCCGGCACCTGACTCCGATACGCAGGGCGGCTACCGCTACTACTCCGAGGACGGGTGGACCTTCCCGACGTCATCCGGCCGGGCACGGTTCTCGACGGGGACACACGCCGGACTCGCCGAACCAAGCGACGAGACGTATCCGCTGACGCTGACAACCGGGCGACAGCCCGACGCGTACAACACCGGGGTCCGGACTCGCGGCGACAGGACGGACGTTCCGCCGGTCGCACGGATCCATCCCGAGACGATGCTGACCTATGGCGAGGCGTTCGAGCGCGGGAAGACCGTGGTAGTCTCTCGGCGGGCGTCGGTGACGGTGTCGGTCCAGTCCGACGAGGGCGTGCCCGAGGGGCTGATCTGGCTCCCGATCCACCATCCGGCAGTCAACGCACTCACGCTCCCGACAGTCGATCCGGACTCCGACGAGCCGAACTTCAAACAGTGTGCCGTCGACGTCCGTGCGCCGGATAGTGTCTGATGCAGTTCGCAGGAGTGGAGAGCCGATACTCGGAGCTTATTTTCCTGAGTCTCGGTTCGTGATCGGATCGGGCACCGTCACCCCCGGTGCCTCGTCTTCTTGCTCCAGCAGGACGTCGACGCCGAACGTCTCCAGCAGTTCGATGCTCGATTCGACGTGATCTGTCACTGCCGGGATGGCGAGTTCGCCCCCGGCGACGGCGAGCGGGAGCAGTACCTGATCGGCCAGATGCTCGTCGACGACGCCGCCGCTGCGCTCGAACTCGCGGAGTTTGGCGGCGGCGGCGGTGCCGACTTCTTCTGCGGGTGTCCCGCGCTCCCCGAGCGCCGAGACCCCCGCTCGACCGTCCTCGTACGAGCCAACGACGACGACCACGGAGCCAGGGGACTGGGCGGTGGCGACCGTCGAGACACGCTCGACGACAGAGGCGTGTTCCGGGAGTTCGTCCATGGCGGCGGTTGCCTGTCGCGGGGCGACGTTTGACTCGTCGAGATGCTCGGACGCCACCGAGTAGATGCGGACATCCCGGCGCTCGCCGCGTTCGGTCGACCGAATCGGTCCCAGTGTGCAGGGACCGAGTCGGAGCGTTGCCTCGCCACCGCCGGCGGGGTAGAAGCCGCGGGGTCCCGGTTCGACGGCGGCCTGCAAGCCGTGCTGGCGGAGGAAGGGGAATTTCACTCGCCGGTAGTAGTCGAGCGGGGGCGACCACTTCACGTCGGTGCCGCCGTCCACGGTCACCGATAGCGGTTCGTCGAGTAATGGCGCAAGCGGGAGGAGCGTGTCGAACACGAGCGTGATGCTGCCGGCGGTCCCGATGGACGCTTCGTAGCGTCCGCCAGAGACTGTGCCCGGATCGACGGTCAGCGTCGTCGAGCCGAGATCCGCGCCAGTCACGTCGGCATCGCAGATATCGGCGACGAGTTCGACCGCGCTACAGTGCTGGTGTTTTAGCCCTGGATTCGGTCGATTCCCTCGGACATCTTCGATACGGATCGGCGTGTCAGTCAGTATCGAGAGCGAAAGTGCCGACCGAACGATCTGACCGCCCCCGGCAGTCCCGTCGATGTCGAGCATACGCAGACTACCCTCGGCAACGAGTAAAGTGATAGGCCTTCACGCGACCGCGAGGAGGAATCCGACGAGCACGAGAAACGTCAGTAGCGCCTGCGCGACCGTCGACCCTAAAATGCCGATCGTGGTGTACACCGCCGACGTGACTCCGCGAGAGACGTCGTCGTGCCGGCGGACTTCCAGCAGGAAGACGAGCAGGCCGACGCCGAGGATCATCAACAGGGGACCCGTGAGAAAGAGCAGTACGACGCCGGCAACGCCCGCAACCCCGGTAACTCGCCAGGATGCACCACCTGCCCTCGCGGAGATCGCGCTGGCGAGGAGTTCGACGCCGAAAGCCAGCACGGCCACGAGGACGAGTCCGCCGAGCACGACGACTCCCGGGTCCGTGTAGCCGGTCGACCACCAGTAGCCGACGACAGCGACTACCGACAGGAGGGGGCCGGGAACCATCGGGACAATGCTCCCGATGATGCCGGCGATCAACAGCACGACGGCGACGGCGAAAGCGACCTCTACCATGTGCATATTTTCGGGAGGATCGGTAAATGGGGGTTTCGGCTGACCCGAACCGTTACACCGGACGCGTTCGCAGGGACCGGTATGACAGAACGCGCGGTGGTCGTCGGCGCGTCCTCCGGAATCGGCCGGGCGCTCGCACACGAACTCGCAGGAGAGGGGTACGAGGTAGGACTGACGGCACGGCGGACCGAACTACTGAAATAACTGGGCGAGGAGCTCCCGACCAAAGCATACGTTGCGACGATGGACGTCGCCGAAACGGACGAGGCTATCGACCGGTTCGAGCGCCTCGTCGAAGCGATGGGCGGCGTCGACCTCGTCGTGTTGAGTGCGGCCGTCGGCGAACTGAACGACGACCTCGACTGGCCGCCGGAACGGGAGACCGTCGACGTCAACGTCCGGGGCTTCGCCGGACTCGCGGTCGCGGCGATGGCCCACTTCGAGCAACGGGGTGCCGGCCACCTCGTCGGCATCTCCTCCGTCGCGGGGAACTTCGGCAACGCAGGCGCGCCCGCCTACAACGCCTCGAAAGCGTTCGTCTCGCGATATCTGGAGGGACTCAGATACCGGGCCGCCAACAGTGAGGCCGACGTGACCGTGACGACTATCGAACCCGGCTTCGTCGACACGGATCTGGCGCTGGGAGAGGACCAGTTCTGGATGGCAAGCCCGGAGACGGCGGCCCGGCAGATCCGGCAAGCGATCGACCGCAAACGAACGCACGCCTACGTTACCCGACGCTGGCGGGCGGTCGCGTGGCTCCTGCGGGCGCTTCCGGAATCCGTATTAAAACGGCTGTTCGCGTAGTTACTCGGAATATCGCGCTCGCTCGTCGAGCGCCGTCTCGGTGCCGTAGTCGTCGACGAGGGGCTGGAACGCCGTGCCGAGTGCGCGTTTGCACTGGCCCGTCGAGTGATAGCCGAGTCGGTCGGTGACGGTCTCCCAGTCGTGGGCCTGCAGGACACGCAGAACGAGCAGGCGTTCGTCCTGATCGTCGAGGCGTGGCTGTTCCCCGTCGAGAAAGTACGCCAGCACCAGTCGGCGGAACGGTCGCGGCGAGACGTCGAAGAGTCCGGGGCCGTATGCCGCGCCGACGACGACGCGCCACTCCCACGCGGTCAGATCGAGCGGGACCGATCCGGCGACCGTACGAAGCGTCGCCCGAAGGATATTCGGATCGGCATCGGACAGCGCGTCCGAGAGCACGCCGCCGATCCGGCGGACGAACCGCTCGGTGGTCCGGTCGCGGAGGTCCTGACCCGCCCCGGAGAGCGGATCGATCATGATCGCGGAGTACTCGCCGCTGGTGTCGTTCCGGGTCGTAGAGAGATGCAGCGTCGAGAAGCCGTTCCTGTGCCAGAACCGGAGTAGCTCCGGCGTTGCACCGTAGCCGACGCCGATCCAGTCGAGGTCGATCTCTACTGCGTGCTCCCGAGCGGCGTCCAGGAGCGCCGAGCCGAGTCCACAGGAGCGGGCGGCGTGGTGGGTAGCGATCCGGAGGACGCGCCAGCCAACCGGCACGGCGGCGCGCTCGTCCCGTAACTGTGTCGTCAGCACGTCCGGAAACATGTTGCCGCGAACGCGCTCGCCGTCGTACATCTTCGCCCGCAGGTCGGCCGAGAGCCCGCCTTCCCGGGCCAGCATGGCGACCGAGACGACGTGACCGTCGTACAGCAGGGCGTGGACCGTGAGGTTCGGCGCGTCGAGTAGTCGGGCCAGGTCGTTCGGCTCGGTCCGGTAGTGCGCCAGCACCAGCAGGCCGAACACCTCACGAAAGCGCACCTCGTCGTCGAGCAGTTCCTCCGCGGAGAACCGCCGATGCTCGACGCGTTCGGGTGTGGCGTCCGCGACCAACTGGTCGACCGCCGGGCGCGCGTCGAGCAAGAGCGCGTCGAACGCCCAGACTTCCACCGGATCGCCGGGCGCGTACCGGATCGGTTCGGCCAGCGAGAGATCCGTGACCTCGTGGTTGCTCTCGTCGAGTCGGCTCCGGAACCGCACCGAGAACCCGCGGCCAGCCCCTTCGTAGCCATGTACGGTGGTCGCGAAGGCGACGCGGTCCGCCGCGAGGAACCGTTCGAGCAGTCCGACCGGGAACGCGGCGGCCTCGTCGACGAAGACGACGTCCGCATCGCCCGCACACTCGGCGGCCGCCGTTGGCTCCGCGAACCGAAGCGAGCCACCGTCTGCGAGGTCGATCCGCGTTGGGACAGCGGTGCCGTCGGCCTCTGTAGCCCGATCAGTGCCGACCGCGTCGAGCAGTTCGTCGGCCCGCGCGAACAACTCCCGGGCGCTCCGGAACTCCGGCGCGGTCACAAGCACGTTCTCGCCCGCGCGTACGAGACTACCGGCCGCGAGTCCGGCCGCGCTCGACTTCCCCGGCCGCGGTCCGATTCGACGACGACCGCCTGCCCCCCGTCGGCGAGCGCTTCGAGTCCGCGAACGGCGTCGGCCTGGTCGGCGGTCAGACAGGCCTCGTAGGCCGCGTCAGGAAACACCGCGTCCTCGGGGGTGGTGACGGGTTCTGACACGTCCCCGAGCACAGGCGCCGGATCGGTCAGGCCGTCGGCCTCGATGCGCTCGGTATCGACGTCGACGATGGCGACGCCGCGATGGGCGCGAAGCCGTTCGACAAACCGTTGGCGGAAGTTGCCAGTAACGTCCTCGACGCCGAAGGGCGGTACCGCAAGCGCAGAGTCGAACGGATCGCTACGGTCCGGCCAGTCGTCGAGCGGCGGGCTACACAGGATCAGGAGGCCCCCGCCGTCGACTGCGCCGACCACCCGGCCGAGCGCGTTCGGGCGCAAGCCGTCGTGGGCATCGAAGACGACAGCGTCACGAGTGGTTCCGAGCAACTCGTTGGCGTTGCGGTGGGCGATTCGCTCACAGCCGAGCGCGTCGGTTGACCCGACAATGGTCGTCTCGCTTCGGGCGATTCCGGCCACGTCGAGCGCAGTCGCTGCGGCGTCCTGGCAGGCCGACTGCTTGCCCGACAGCACCAGTACGCGCCGCTCGTTCGTCGCAGTCGCTTCGCGACGGAGCGCCTCGGCGACCGTCTGCACGTCCATACGTGGTGCTGTTCCCGGGCGAATACAAAGGGGACGGTTCGCCGACGCCAGACACCCCCTTGATCTCCCTGTGACCGTGGCTCATGGCCTGGGACGTTTGAAAGCGCTTTTATGGAGTGGTGTGCAACGCAAGTGTACAGCCTGCGCGGGGTTGATGATGCTCCTGCCACACAGGACTTTCGCTGACCGCCTTCGGGCGGTCGGACAGGCTCTCCGAACAGGGGATCCGGACGGCAGGGGAGCGCGAGCCCACGCGCGGGAGGTGAACAACCATGCCAGTATACGTAGATTTCGACGTACCAGCCGACCTTCAGGACGACGCCGTCGACGCCCTGGAAGTCGCACGAGACACGGGAACAGTGAAGAAAGGAACCAACGAAACCACCAAAGCGATCGAGCGTGGCAACGCCGACCTCGTCTTCGTCGCCGAGGACGTCCAGCCCGAAGAGATCGTGATGCATCTCCCCGAACTCTCAGAGGAGAAAGGCATCCCGGTCATCTTCATCGAGACGCAGGACGACGTCGGCCACGCGGCCGGTCTCGAAGTCGGGAGCGCCGCCGCGGCGATCGTCGACGCCGGCGAGGCGTCCGACGACGTCGACGAGATCGCAACCAAGGTCGAGGACCTTCAGTAGAGATCTCTCATGAGCGCAGAAGAGTCTGAAAGCGGATCCACGCCCGCAGAAGTCATCGAGATCGTGGGAAAGACCGGGATGCACGGCGAGGCCATGCAGGTCAAGTGCCGCATCCGGGAGGGCGAGAATCAGGGACGGATCATCACCCGAAACGTCCTTGGTCCCGTCCGGGAGGGCGACATCCTCCAACTCCGTGAAACTGCCCGCGAAGCCGATTCGATCGGAGGTCAGTAACAATGGTTCAGCACCGAACGTGCGATTACAGCGGAGAAGAGATCGAGCCGGGTACGGGCATCATGTACGTCCGTACCGACGGTACAGTGCTCCACTTCGCCGACTCGAAGTGCGAGAAGAACTACTTCCTCGGCCGCGAACCGCGCGACCTCGAATGGACCGAGGAAGGCGGCAACTGGTCCGACGAAGGCGATGCGCCGGAGCCGGAACCCGAACCAGAGGAAGAAGCAGAGCCGGACGTCGAAGAATCGGCAGACGAGGAAGACGTCGAAGCGGACGAAGCGGCTGACGCCGACGAGGCCGCCGACGAAGAGGACGACCAATGAGCGAGAGCCGCGAGCGGACGTTTGTGATGATCAAGCCGGACGCGTTCCAGCGCAGGCTGGTCGGCGAAATCGTCGGTCGGTTCGAGGAGCGCGGGCTGAAGCTCGTCGGCATGAAGCTCACGCGACTGGATCGTGACCTCGCCGAAGATCATTACGGCGAGCACGAGGACAAGCCGTTCTTCGACGACCTCGTGGAGTTCATAACGTCCGGCCCCGTCCTCCCGATGGTCTGGGAAGGCGAGGACGCGACGCGACAGGTCCGACAGATGATCGGCGCGACCGACCCCGCAGAGGCCGCGCCGGGGACGATCCGCGGCGACTACGCCGTCGACCTCGGCCGCAACGTCGTCCACGCGGCCGACCACGAGGACGAGGGCGCGAACGAACGCGAGATCGACCTCTTCTTCGACGAGGACGAACTCGTCGAGTACGACAACCACGAAGCGACCTGGCTCTACGAGTAGCGTAGGCCCGGCAGTTCGGGTTTTCTCTTTCACGACTCCGGAGCGACACCTCTGTCGAACGGTTCCGATCAAAAAGACTGCTCAGAAACGGAATCGCTCAGTTCGACACCGTGTTCGCCTGCCAGCCGGGATCCTGGCCTGTCTGGTCGATCAGGTCGGCCCGGCACGCCGGGCAGTAGTCGGGAGTCGCAGATGTTCCGTCGGGGACGTACACCGCGCCGCCACATTCTACACACTCGTCGTCGACGACCGTTACACAGTCCGCACAGAGGTTGAAGTCGTCAACTGTGAGTTCACGCAGGGGTTCGAGTTGTTTATCAAGAAGGTACTCGTCGATGACCGCCTGACAGCTGTGGCATGGTTTCATAGCGATTCAACTATTGGTATGAGATCACATCACAAGTATCTGTCCCCCGAACCAGCTGACTGGCATCGTCCACGGATCGACGGCGGGTCATGGTACCTCGACTCTCGCAAGTGTTATACATCCCACGCCCCTCGAATAGTATGTAATGGCAGAAGGTAAGGTTGATTTCTTCAACGACACAGGCGGCTACGGTTTCATTTCCACTGACAGCGACGATGTAGACGACGACGAGGACGTGTTCTTCCACATGGAAGACGTCGGCGGTCCCGACCAGAAGAGGGTCAGGAAGTCGAGTTCGACATCGAATCATCCCCCAAGGGACCCCGCGCGACGAACCTCGTCCGACAGTAAACGAGTTCTCCGCAACGGATACTTTTCAGTTTTTTTATAGCCCACGAGCCACGGCTGATGCGCTCTGAGCAGTTATCGATACGTAGCACCAGCAGTGCCGAGAAAAAACGCCGAAAGCGGGAGACGCGTCAGTTACTGATGTGGTCCGCGAGGTTATTGCGGAGGATCGTATCGCAGTAGACACAGCGAACTTCGTCGTCGAGCACCTCGAACTTCGAGTCGACTGGCTCGTCGTCGGTCGTGATGCAGTTGCGGTTAGGACACTCCAGCACGCCCTCGACGGTATCCGGGCGGTCCAGTCGGCGCTTGTCGACGACGTCGTACTCGTTGACGATGTTGATCGTCGCGTCGGGGGCGATCAGCGAGAGGACGTCTACCTCGTTCTGGCTGAGTTCGCGCCCCTCGACTTTGACGATGTCCTTTCGTGGAAGTCTGTCACTCGGGACGTTCATTCCGACACTGACTTCCTCGCCGCCTGAGCCGTCGATGCCGAGGATGGCGAGGACGTTCAGCGCCTGGCCGCCGGGGACGTGGTCGATGACGGTACCGTTGCGGATCTTGCTGACGCGGAGTTCGTGTTCGCTCATTGGGACTCACCTCGCTGGTTCGACAGCAGAATGTCGAGGAGCGCCATCCGGACCGGGACGCCGTTGTGCGCTTGCGAGAAGTAGTTCGCGTGCTCGGTGTCGTCGATTGCCGGTGCGATCTCGTTGACGCGCGGGAGCGGATGCATGATAGTGAGATCGTCGCTCGCGGCGTCGAGGGTTTCTTCGTCGATCTGATACTCGCCCGCGATGGCGTGATACTCGTTCTCGTCGGGGAACCGCTCGCGCTGGATGCGCGTAACATAGAGGACGTCTAGTTCCGGTAGGATCTCGTCGAGATCGGTGTGCTCTCGGACCGACGCGCCTTCCTGATGGAGGTCGTACCGGACGCTCCGGGGGATCTGGAGGCTGTCGGGGCTGATGAAGTGCTGGCGGACGTCGAAGTTCGTCAGCGCGTTCGCCAGCGAGTGGACGGTTCGGCCGTACTTCAGGTCGCCCATGATGCCGATCGTGAGATCGTCGAGGCCGTTCTGTTCGCGCATCGTGTACAGATCGAGAAGCGTCTGGGTGGGGTGATGACCCGCACCGTCGCCGGCGTTGACCAGCGGGACGTCAACGAACTCGCTGGCCATCTTGGCCGATCCCTGGCGCGGATGGCGCAACACGAGCGCGTCGGCGTAGCCCTGGATGACGCGGACGGTATCCGCGAGGCTCTCGCCTTTCGACACGCTGGAGGACTCGACCGAGCCCATATCGACGATATCCCCGCCCATGCGTTTGATCGCGGCCTCGAAACTCATCTTGGTTCGGGTGCTCGGCTCGAAAAAGAGCAACCCGAGCAGCGTGTCGGCGTGCCGTTCGCGGACCGCCGAGGGGTTCGCCGCGATCTCGGCAGCCCGGTCGAGGACGCTCTCGATCTCCTCTCGCGTTAGCTGTTTTGCCGTTATGAGGTGCTCGTCCCGCATTGTGTATCAACGGTAGCCGGTCCCTATTGAATCTCCCCATCTGTCCCAACCGGGAACAGAAAACAGGGTCGTTAGAAGGAGTCATCTCTGCAGTACGAGATGCCACCATTTTTCACCGAAAGTAACCGGACCGCGGACCAGCCCCTGCGTCAGTAGCCCACGACTTCGCCGTCCTTTCGCGGTTCCGTCGCTCCCGATAACGTCCCCTCCCGGTTGCGGACGATCTGTGCGCCGCCGAAGCGGATCGGCGGGAGGACGGAGACCCCGTGCCCCCGCCGAGCGAGTTTCGAGGCGAGCGCCCCGTCGAACTGTCCCTCGACGGCGAGTCGCCCATCAGCCTGGTAGCGCCACCGCGGTTCGTCCAGTGCCCGCTGGAGCGGCATGTCGTAGTCGACGATGTTCGAGACGACCTGGACGTGGCCCTGCGGCTGCATGTATCCGCCCATAACGCCGAAGGCCGCCCAGTCGTCCTCGCCGAAGCGGGCGAGCGCGGGGATCAGCGTGTGAAACGGGCGTTTGCCCGGTTCGATCCGATTCGGATGGTCGGAATCCAGCGAGAACGACCAGCCGCGGTTCTGCAGGGCGATGCCGGTATCGCCGGCGACAAGCCCGCTCCCGAACCCGGCAAACCGCGAGTTGATGTAGGAGACGAGATTGCCCTCGCCGTCGGCGACCGTCAGCAGGACGGTATCCGCGTTCTCGCCCGCGCCGTCACCGAACCCGACGTCGACGTCCTGGATCGGCTCCGACCCGATCTCTTCGGCTCGACTGGCAGTGTACTCCGGGTCGGCGAGTGGGGGAACCGCTTCGTACTCCGGATCGGTGATATACTGGTGGCCATCGTGGAAGGCGATCTTCGTCGCCTCGGCGAACTTGTGGACGCGCTCGGGCGAGTCGTACGGCTCGTCGCCCGCACCGATCTCCTCGGCAATGCCGAGCGCTTCGAGGGCGATTAGCCCCTGATTGTTTGGGGGCAGTTCGTAGATCTCCGCGCCCCGATAGCTGGCGCTCACCGGGTCGACGAACTCCGGTTCGAAAGTGGCGAGATCGTCGTGGCGCAGAAAGCCGCCGTTCGACTGCACTTCGTCCACGATGGCATCGGCGATCTCGCCCTCGTAGACGGCGTCAGCCCTCTTCGGCGATCTGCTGGAGACTCCCCCGAGTTCGGGCAGGGTGACGTGCTCGCCGACCCGTGGCGCGCGCTCGCCGTCGACGAGATAGGCGTTCCGGGCATGCGGGTCGTCGAAGAGGTCCTCCCCGTGCTCCCATGCGCTGGCGATCACTTCGCTGACGGGGTAGCCCTCGGTCGCGTACCGGATCGCCGGTGCGAGCACGTCGCCAAGCGAGCGCGTTCCGAGCCGGTCGACGGTGGCCTCCCAGCCACGCGCTGTGCCGGGAACAGTCACGGGATGTGCACCGTGCTGGGGCATTGTAGCATCACTCGGTGCGACGTCTTGCTCCTCGGCCACCGCGTCCCGAACCCGGTCGAGCGTGGCGTCGGCGGGTGCGCCGCCACAGCTACGCATCGCTCCGACCTCGCCCTCTGCTGTGCGGTATAGCGCGAAGACGTCGCCGCCGAGTCCGGTGCTCGTTGGCTCGACGACGTTCAGCGCGGCCGCGGTCGCGACGGCGGCGTCGAAGGCGTTACCCCCGTCACGGAGGATCGAGACGCCCGCTTCGGCGGCGAGCGGTTGACTGGTCGCGACGATACCCTCCGGTGCATGCACGGTCGAGCGCCGGGATTCGAACCGATCGAGGTCGGGGGCGTCCATACCGACCTATTGGGTGGCCGGTAGGAAAAACACCGGAACCCGGAAGATGCTGTTCGGTGCGAGAGTCAGGCTCGCCCGGATACGACTCGACGAGTCGATTCGGAAGGCAGCCGAACTGCGCTGGCCGGAGCATCGCGACCAAGCCATTCACGCCGTCTCAGTCCATCTGCCGGTCGATGTGGTGGACGGCGTCCGGTGATAGCAGGCAGCCGGTGGGTAGCTCCACCCAGCCGTTTCCGAGCAGTCGGACAACTCCCTCGTGTAGCACGGTTTTACCCTCCATGTCGGCGTAAACGATGGCCTCTTCGAACGTTCGGGACGCTCCAGTTATCTCTTCGAGATCGAAGGGGGTCTGGCGAGATGACCATACGTAGGCTTCGAACGCGAGCAAAAAAGCGTTCTGTACCCTGTAGGTAGTGCGCCCGGAGCGGGACGTTTAGGACGGAGCCGTCCCAACCGACGGGTATGCCGAGTGCGGGGGACGCTACGCTGCCCGGCGTCGACGACGAGCCGCCGGATCAGATCGTTCTCCACGTCGACATGGACTGTTTCTATGCCGCCTGCGAGCGCCTGCGCGAACCGGAGCAGAGGGCGAACCGCTCGTCGTCGGGATGGGCTACGAACCTGGCGACGACATCGGGGCCGTCGCGACGGCGAGTTACGAGGCCCGCGAGCACGGCATCGAGAGCGCACAGGCGATATCGACCGCGCTCGATCGGCTCCCCCGCCTCGACGAGGGGAGCGACGAACCTGCGGAGGGGCCCGCAGGCTACTACCGCACCGTCGATCTGGAGTTCTATCAGTCCATCGCGGCAGACGTCAAGGAGATACTCCACGACTGCGCCGACGTGGTCCGCGAGGTGAGCATCGACGAGGCGTATCTGGACGTCACAGATCGCACCGCCTGGGAGGTCGCCGAAGGCTTCGGTCGCCACGTCAAAAACCGGATCGAGCGCGAGGTCGGCGTAGTCGCCAGCGTCGGCGTTGCGCCCACGCTAAGCGCCGCGAAAGTCGCCAGCGACCGCGACAAGCCGGACGGGCTCGTCGTCGTCGAACCGGGCGAAGTGGCGGACTTTTTCGCCCCGCTGTCGGTCGAGGAGGTCCACGGCGTCGGTCCCGTTACCGCCCGATCGCTCCGCGGAATGGGGATCGAGACCGCTGGCGATCTGACGACCGCGGATCCACACGCGCTAACCGATGCCTTCGGTGATCGCGGGCGAGAGCTGTACGACCGCGCACGGGGCGCAGATACTCGCCCGGTAACCCCGACCGGCGATCCCAAGAGCCTCTCGCGCGAATCGGCGTTCGCCGACGCCGTCGAGGACCCGGAGCGAAAGCGCGAGCAGGTGCGCGCCCTCGCCGGCGCGGTCGCTGACCGCGCTCGAAGCAGGGGCGCGCTCTACCGAACTATCGGCGTCAAAGCCGTCACGCCGCCGTACGATGTCAATACGCGCGAGCGCTCCTGCCGGGGCCCATCGACGATCCGGACCTCGTCGAACGGATCGCACTGGAACAGATCACCGAGTTCGACGACGCCGCAGTCCGAAAAGTCGGCGTGCGCGTCTCGAACCTGGAGTTCCCGAGCGGCGAGCAGGCGCGACTAAGTGGCTGGGACGCCGACAGCGACGGCGGCACCGACGCGGAACCGACGGATGACGGGGGACGGACCGAGGAGCCATCACCGGGAGAGGAGTCGGGACAGTCGTCGCTGGCTGATTTCTCCGATCTCTCGTAATCAGCATCCCCGGTGAGGTTTCAGTGAGAGTATATTTTCCCGGATGCAGGCGGGTGCACAGGGTCGATCAGACGGCAAAGTGATATAATGCCCACCGTTGCTCCGGGTATTTGCCTCGAAAATAGTATAAACTTGCGCCTCATTTGCCGCAAGTGACCGCCGTTATATGACGAGAGATTTTTACGAACTGCTCGGCGTCGACGAGGACGCCTCGAAAGACGAGATCCGGGACGCGTTCCGGGAGATGGTCCAGGAGTACCATCCGGACCGCAACGACGACCCGCGCGCGACCGCCCAGTTTACGGCTCTGCGGAAGGCTTACGACACGCTCAAGGATCCCTCCGAGCGTCAGTCGTACGACCGACTGGGCCATACGGATTACGTCGCCAAACGGCTCGACGGGATTCCCGAGCCGAGTAGTTGGCCCTCCAACGACGACGAAGCGGAGTCGTCGGGGTCGGCAGGTAGTTCGAGCGGGGCTTCTGACTCCGGAGCGACGACCGGAAGCAGTTCGCAAACGAGTACCAGTTCGAGCACCGGTTCGACGCGCTCGGGGACATCGACTGCCGGGTCGACGACCGGTAGCAGTGCGTCGAACAGTTCGACCCGCAGATCAGCAGGCAGTTCTACCAGCACGTCGAGTAGCCGGACCACTTCGTCCTCGACCCGGACGAGTAGTTCGGCATCCAATAGCAGTGGATCGTCCAGCGGTTCAAGCCGTTCGTCCGGGAGTTCCGGATCGTCCAGCCGTTCATCCGGGAGTTCCGGGTCGTCCAGTCCCTCCTCGAGCAGTTCCCGAACGTCCAATCGCACCTCGTCGCGAACGAGCAGTTCGGGGGCGTCCAGTAGCGGGTCGGGACCGTCGAACCGCTCGGCCGGGTCGTCGGCCTCGTCGAGTACGAACACAGGCGGATCGACGTCCCGGAACCGAACCACTGCAGGAGCGACGGGCGGCACTGGCTCCGCGACAGGTGGCGAAACCGCCTCTACAGCAGGAGGGGCCGGCGCGTCGGCGAGTACGAACACCGGCGGGGCGACGGCAACCGACGGCGCGGCAGAAAGCGACACGTCCGGATCGGCCTCGGGCCTCCTGTTCGGCAACCCGATCGCCCGATGGATCGGGGCGAAACGCCTCGGCTGGCGGGCGATCATCGCCGCGTTCGGTCTGTATCTAGCCGGGCTTGCACACTACGGCTACCAGAACGCGGTCAGTATCGAGGAACTCGCAATCGAACTCAGAGCGGCAGGCACCGATACGGCCGCCTTACAGGCACTGCTCACCGAGTACACGACTGCCTACGGCATCACCTCGGCGTGGGAGTACGTCTACGCGACCGAAGTCGCGGAGATAGGGCCAAGCGCCGTCCTTGCGCTCGGCGTCGTGGTCATGCCGCTGGTGTTCTTCCTCGCGATCCGGAGAACGCGCCAACATCGCGGCCGTAATCTCTCGTACGTGTTCGCGCTCGCGGTGTTCGCACCGCTGGCCGCACTCGTCGGGAACGCCGCACTCGGCACGCTACCGCTTTACGTCGATCTACTCGGCTATCTGCTGGTGCCGGTGCTGGCCGGGGTGTTCCTCATCGGGAGACGGTTCGTCTGGACGCCGTTCCGTCGGTTACTCGCCTGAGTCGTTCCCCGCGTCGACGTTTCGCTTTGCGTAAACAAACACCGGGAGAGCGATCAGAATCCAGACGACAGCACCGACCCGGATCGCAAACTCCACTCGGACACCCCACGTCGGCAGGGTGTACGGGACCGAGAGGAGGGCGACGACCGGCGCGCCGACGACGATAGTGAGCACGAAGGTGGTCTGCATCACCCATCCGTAGTCGACGCCCTCGGGATCGCTGGTCTCGACTGGCTCTGGCACGCCTCCCGGTTACGACCCAAACATAAAGTAGTATCCGGATTTGACCGGTGACGAGCGGTTTCTCGAACGGATTCCCACTGGACAGGAATGCACTCACTCGTTTATACTGCGTCGCTCGTTAGACTGTCGTATGGCTGTTGGGTCTCCGTCCGACGAAGAAGAATCCGTCATTCCGCCCGTAGAGGACCGTGACCTACGGGTCGTCCTCGAGATCGAACGTGGTGGTGCCTGTGTGATGGACGCGATCGAGGAGGACGTCATCGACATCGACGTCCGTCTCGATCAGGAGCACTGCAACCTCGATATCGCGGTTCGCGACGACGACGACGAGAGCGTCTGCACGAAACACACCTCGAACGAAATCTGTGACCACTGTCCCGGCAAAGTGTTCTCGGAGTACGGCTGTCTTCCGCGCTATCTTGAGGTCGGGGACGGCGAGTTCGTCATGGAGACGTACGTCTCCGATACCGAGACGGTTGCCGAGATCGTCGCGGAGGTCCGGGAGGCCTGCACGCGCGTCTCGGTGCGTAGCATCGTCTCGACCGACGGATCCGAGGTCAAAGAACTCTGTTCTGTCGATATTTCGGAACTGACCGCCAAGCAGCGAGAGGCAGTGAACGTCGCCCAGGAGTTGGGCTACTACGATTCGGACTCGTCGATTCCGCTCGACGCGATCGCGGACGAACTCGGCATCTCCCTATCGGCGACGTCACAGCGACTCCGACGTGCCGAGTCGAACGTCGTCCGGCAGCTCTCCTGTGACTGCTCGTGCTGGGAGGCGTGACCAGCCACGGCATTGCAACCTCTATTATACTGACCCCTATATAAAATCCGAATTGATCCCGGGATATCCTCAACGACCCCCATCGTGTAGTCACGGGTATGGACCGAAAACTCGATCGACGGCGGTTCGTACAGATTACTGGCGCGGCCGGTCTCGGCGCGCTCGCCGGGTGTCTCGGTGACGACGAGCCGGCGGCCGAAAACGGCGACGAGAACGGGATGGAAAACGGCGACGAATCGGAAAACGGGCCGGAAGAAGAGGAGACAGAGGAGGACATTCCGGATCCGACGGCGACGGACAACGCGTTGATCGAACCCGCGACGCTGAAAGAGTGGCAAGACGTTGGGCTGGTTAACCTCGGCCAGCTGGACGTCCGCGAGCGGGTCGTCGTCTTGCGCGTCTGGGATACCGAAACCTACGATGACGGTCACGTTCCGGGGGCGCTCAAGTGGGGTCCAAACGAGTTCCACGCCGCTCGCGTGGAGGGGCTGGGCGAGGTCGCTCCGATGGTCCCGAACGGTGCGCAGATGGACGCGGTGTTACAGCGTAGCGGCGTCTGTCCCAAGACGACGATCGTCCTCTCGGGGCCGAGCTCGCTCCGGACGGCGAGGGCCTACTGGACGCTCCGCTACTGGGGTTTCCCCGCGAGCGAGTCAAAGTCCTCAACGGGGGCTACGCCGGGTACGGCGAAGAGTACGAGCTCGAAACCGGCGGCGAACCCGACGCGCCGTCCGCGACGTTTAGCGTGCAGGCCAACAGTGAGCTGAACAACGACGACCGGCTCGGCATCGCCCAGATGATCCAGCGCGTCGACCTCAAACACGAGGGCGAGCGCGACGACGTATTCCTCGACAACCGGCCGGATCCGGGCGCGACGATCTCGACCGCGACCGTCGACGATCCGGGGAACTATAACGAGGGCGACAGCTACTCGACGAAGTTCGCCGAGGGGGGACTGGAAGGATGCCGACGCGATCGAATCCCACGTCTTCGGCCTCGAGGGCGTCGAGGACGGTGATACGATCGTCACGTACTGCGGGAGCGGCTACCGTGCGTCGATGGGATATTTCGCCCTCGACGGGATTCTGGGCTACGACGACGTCGTCGTCTACGACGGTTCGTTCTCCAGACAGTGGGCCCAGTACGACGGGAACAACACGGAGGGTAACGTCCCGCCGGAGAAGTGGCGCGTCGACGTTAACGACCGGACGGACGGCGATACCGGCGATAGCGACCTGGAGATCGTCGTCGACGAGATCCCCGAACTCGCGTCCGCTGGTGCGAACCAGATCGAGGCGGCCGATGCCGCATACATGGCCGGCGACGAGATGGAGACCGACGACGGGGGCGACGGGGGCGACGGAGGCGGCGACTGGGGCTGTAGCTCGGTCGCGACGCCGACGCTCTGAGTCCGGACCTGAAGGGCTATCGCCGTCAGCGCGCAACACTCTCTTTTGATCGGCCGATCCGATGGTTCGTCCGGCACGTCCGGGATTCACCAGCATATAAAACCTGAATAGATCCCGAGGACGACCTATGCGGTCAGAACCGTGGTTCCTATTGTGAGCACTCCATGAGCCCAGAAAACCAACAGGATCCACTCGAGGCGCTGTCCGCCCTTGGAACCGATCCCGAAGAGAGCGAATACGATCAGGAGCTCGGCCGGCAGGTCGGCATCGACGCGATGCGCGTCGCGAACGGCGAACTCACCGAGACGGAGTTCCACGAAAAGTACGACAAACGACTCCGCGAGGAGTTCGGCGACGACTACACGCCAGCGGAGGTGATCGCGGATGAGTAGCGAGGACGGGAGCGGACTGACCCGTCGAAACCTGCTGAAGACCGGCGCGGCCGCCGCAGGGGCCGCCGCACTCGGTGGCTGTCTGGATAGCGCGCCCGGGCTGGCAAGTACGGATCGGTCTGCGACACCGGTCGCGGACGCCGACACCGCCTTCGGCAACTGCTGGATGTGCTGTCACAACTGTGCCCAGGAAGTCAAAGTCAACGACGATACCGTCGTCGGAATCACTGGCGTCGACGGTAACCCCCGGGGAGCGCAGGTCCCGGCACAAACGGAACGCTCTGTCCGAAGGGGCAGCCCAGCTCGACAAGACTCACGACCCCGACCGGATCAAACAGCCCTACATCCGAGAGGACGGCGAGCTACGGGAAGCGACCTGGGACGAGGCCTTCGAGTACACAGCCGAACGGCTTCAGGAGTTCGACGAGGAACACGGTGCGGAGACGTTCCTCGACGCCGGAAGCTGGGCGGAGACGCCGATCTTCCGGACGATCTGGCGCGACCTCTACGGCACGCCCGAACGGATCGGCCGGGGAGTCCACGTCTGTGCCGGGCCGACGTTCGTCACCGGCGGGATGATGGGCGTCGGTTCGAACAACCGGGTTCCCGACTACCAGAACTCCGAGTATCTCATCATGTGGGGTCGGAACCCGCTTGGCTCCTTTGCCGGGCAGTTCGAGGCGAAAGGCGTCCTCGAAGCCATCGAGAAGAACGACGCGACGCTAGTAACGATCGACCCCCAGTACACCGAGACGGCCGAGAAGTCCGACGAATGGCTCCCGATCGAGCCCCGAACCGACGGCGCGCTGGCGCTGGCGATAGCACACGTCATCATCCAGGAGGGTCGCCTCGATCTGGAGTTCGTACAGGAGCACACCCACGGCTTCGAGGCCTACCGGGAGTCTGTCGCGGACAAGACGCCCGAGTGGGCCGCGGAGATCACCGGGATCGATGCCGACAAGATCCGAGAGATCGCCCGCGGCTTCGCCGAGGCAGCCCCGGCAGCGGGAATCTCGGTCTGGACCGGAACGGCCCAGATGGGCAACGGCTGGAAGGCTACCCAGAACATCACCGCGCTGAACGGGCTAGTCGGCAACATCGACCGCCCCGGCGGCCTCCGACTGTGGAAGAGTACGCCCACGGCGGATCCGTTCGAGGTCTGCGAATGGACGCCCGACGAGAAAGGGACCCAGGCGACGATCGGTGTCGACCTGCCGAACAACGCCGCGGGCAAAGAGCCGGCCCTCCACAAGTACGAGGAGTACGAGGAGTACCCGTTTCGGCACATCGAAGGGATCGCCCACAATCTCGTCCCCGAGATGGTCGAGAACGACCACATCAACGGCATCTACTGCCACCACGACATGCCGCTGAAAGACGGCAACGCCGAGGCGTGGCTCGATGCCCTCGACGAGATGGATCTGGTGATCGCCGTCGACGCCTACTGGAACGGCGTCACGCGCAACGCCGACGTCGTCTTCGCCGACGCGACCCAACTGGAGAAAGACACTGTCGGCACCGGTTCCTGGAGCGCCTACCCCGAACACCAGTGGGTCGTCGGCGGGAAAGCCGCCGTCGAACCACAGTTCAACACCAAACCGGACTGGGAGATCCTGACTGGCATCGCCGAGGCGATGGGCTGGGGCGAGAACTTCCCGTGGGACGACCACGAGGAGTTCATCGACGATCAGCTACAGGCGGTCGATCTTACCCTCGAAGAGCTCGACAGCGGCGACAAGAACTACGAACTCGTCGGCGAGTACGGCTACGAGCAATGGCGCGACGAGGACGGCCCGGCGTTCAGCTTCGATCTGGACCAGATACCGCCGTTCGTGCAGGCTGCCGAGGAGGCGGGAATGGATACGGCTCCCGAGTGGCAGCCTCCGGGGACCTACGGCGACGAACTCGACGAGGAGTACCCGCTGGAGTTCTACGACATCCGATCGGTGTTCTTCTCACACGGTAGCGATCAGGGGATCGACCGGTGTCTGGACCAGTTCGCCCGGAAGAACGAACTCGAAGACGAGGACTACCGCGGCAACTATCTGCACCTCAATCCCGAGGACGCCGAGGAACGCGGCATCGAGACCGGTGACATGGTGACCGTCGAATCAGAGACGGGCGGAGGAGAGTTGATGGCACACGTCACCGAGACAATCAAGCCGGGCATTGTTACCGCCGAGTACGGCTTCGGCGAGGGATCGGCACAGGAGGATTACGAGGGGATGAACACCATGAAACTACACGCCAAACAGATGGACCCGATTACCGGACAGCCGGACAGACACATCGCAGTCGACGTCACCAGCGGAGGTGAGTAACGATGGGTGAACAGTGGGCGTTCTACTTCGACGCGAACAAATGTATCGGCTGTCATGCCTGTTCGGTCTCGTGCAAGCAACGCCACGACCGCGATTCGGATCAGGACGAGTGGCGGACGGTCCGTAACGTCGAGCGCGGGGAGTTCCCCGATGTAAGCTCGATGCCCATCTCGATGTCGTGTATGCACTGTACCGACGCGCCGTGCGAGAAGGTGTGTCCGTGTAACTCGATCGAAAAGCGCGAGGAAGACGGTATCGTCACCGTCGACCGGGACAGCTGTATCGGCTGTCACTACTGTGCATGGGCGTGTCCGTACGGTGCACCGACCTACGACGATGGCGGCACCATGTCGAAGTGCAACCTGTGTCTCGGAGAGGGGCCCGGTGGCGGCCACGACATGCCTCCTCGGGAGGAACAAGAAGACGGCGGCTCGACGCCCGCATGCGTCGACAACTGTGTCGGCGGTGCGATCAAGGCCGGACCGGTTAGCGAACTGAAAGCCGAAGCGTCGACGGAGGCTATCGAACGGTTCGCCTCTCAACCGGCGAACGTTATCGTCGAGGCGGACCAGGACGACGACGAAGCCGGTGCAGTGACCTACGAGGTGTAGTCGATCATGACTGCACCGGAACTCTACTGGCTCGACGCGGGCCACTGGGACGTGTTCGTCGCGATCTACCTCTTCCTCGGGGGCTCTCGGGCGGGGCGTTCCTGGTCGCATCTCTCGCGGAAGTGATTGGGTCACGTAGCGGCTACGAGGGGTACGAGTACGTCACGAAGTGGGGTTTTCTCACTTCTTTCCTGACGATCGCCGCGGGGTCGATCACCCTGCTGTTGCACCTCTCCGGCCCCTTCCTCAGGGCGTTTACGTTCCCGGTCCAGTTCACCAACTGGAGTTCGTGGATGGCGATCGGGACCTGGGTGATCGTGATCTTCAGCTTCCTCGTCATGTTCCGGGCCATCTGGGCCACGTTCGGAACAGAAGCGACGGACGACCCCAGTGGACTCCCGCGACACGTCGTGGCACGGACCGGGTTCGAGGGCTACATCGATCGTGCTGCCGACACGACGCGCCCGACCGGCCTCGCCGCCGTCGCCGTGCAGGTGATCGGCATCGTCCTCGCCGTGTTGCTGATCGTCTACACGGCACTGCTGCTGAGCGACGTCGGCTGGAACGTGCCGCTGTGGAACCCGAACATCCTCCCGTTGCTGTTCCTGGCGAGCGGGTTCTCGGCGGGTATCGCGGCGGTTCTGATGCTCTCGCAGCTAGCCAGCGACATAGACAGCCATCTCGTCCATCGGTTTAGCATCCTCGACGACGCGATTATCATCGTCGAGATTGTGGTGCTGGCGGCGTTGCTGTACACGCTGTCTACGGGCGGGCAGCAGACACCGAGACGTACGCCAGCCTCACGGAGGGGTACGGTCTCCTGCTGTGGGTGGGCGTGCTCGGCCTCGGACTGGTGGTTCCGCTCGTTATCTCGGGCGCCCAGCAGGTCGTCGAGTTCCTCCGCGAAGAGAACGTGTTGATGACCAAACGGATCTGTACGACGAAGTTCGGGCTGGTTATCGCCGGATCGTTCATGCTACGATTTGTGATAATCTACGCGGCGATCCACCAGCCAGTCTACGTCGGATAAGCAACTACACAAACGATGAACGACGACCACACCCGCCTCTACGCCACGCTTGCGACGTGTTTCCAGCATCCGGACGAAGCGTTCGTTGACGCGGTCCGGAACGGAACGCTCGGGACGATCGTCGCAGAGTGTGCAGCATCGTTACCGATTGACAGCGTCGACGCACCGCCCCGGTTCGAAGATATTGCCCGGGCCCGCAGGGAGTATCTCCGGACCTTCAGAGCGTTCGAAGGCGAGTACGCTCCCCCGCCGAATCCGCCTACGAAGAGTGGTGGGACGGCACCGAACGCGGCATCCTCTCGGGACCGCCGGCGAGCGACATGAAGAGTCGATACGACGCGCTTGACGCCGCGGTTCCTCCGGAGTATCCAGCCGATCACGTCTCCCTGCTGCTGGAGTACGCGAGTCTGTTGCTGGAAGCAGAGCAACACGAGGGGTATGCCAACTTTCACGAAGCCCACTTCGACTGGATCCCCGCGTTTCGCGAGCGCGTCGAGGCGACTTCGGACTCAGGGTTTTATCTGTGGGCCGTCCGGACGCTCGATTCGGTCGTCCAAGCGATGGGCGAACGATACGCCGAGTGATCGAGGGATCACACCAGCGGCTGAGCGAGGATGTAGCCCGCGATCCCGATCGGAATCAGCCCGACAGCACGGGCAAGCCATGCCTGTTGCTCCGTAAGCACCTGGTCCTCGCCATACTCGCCGTGCCGGCCTGTGGTGGGCCCCTGTGCGAAAAACTGCAGTCTGACCACTGCGTTCGGCGCGACGACGAGCGCGAGGCCGAGGCCGAACGCCAGCACGGCCGCAAGAATCTCCCGGACTCCGTACATACGGCCGGGTTCGGAACGGGTGGGTATAAATATCCGACATCGTGGCCGGCCGTCCTCGCCGATGTCGGGCTATTGATCTTCCCACGCCATTTATTTGCTCCATCACCAACCACCCTGTATGGGACTGACCGTGCAGGACATCCGCGCCCGGGCGGGCGAGGAGCCGATTACGATGCTGACAGCGTACGACGCACCGACCGCAGAGTTGATCGACGAACGAGGCGTCGACGTGATACTGGTCGGCGACAGCATGGGCAACGCCGTACTGGGCTACGACTCCACGTTGCCGGTAACGGTCGACGAGGTAGCGAGCCGAACCGCCGCCGTGGCCAGGGGCGCTGAAGAGGCACTGGTCGTCGCGGATATGCCCTTCCTCAGCTACGGCACCGATCGGCAGACGAGCATCGAGAACGCCGGTCGGATGCTCAAGGAGGCCCACGCAGATGCGGTCAAACTCGAATGCGGCGAACACACCGTCGAACTGACCGAGCGACTCCACCAACTGGGAATCCCGGTCATGGCGCATCTGGGGTTGACGCCACAGCGCATCAACGAACTCGGCGGCTACACTCAGCAGGGTTCGGATCCAGAAGCCGCCCAGGAGATCATCGACCTCGCACACGCCCACGAGGAAGCGGGCGCGTTCTCGCTGGTGCTAGAGCACGTCCCGGCGAATCTGGCAGAGACGGTCACCGACGAACTGGAGATACCGACCATCGGCATCGGGGCCGGCCCGGCAACCGACGGGCAGGTACTGGTGTTCAACGACGCCATCGGCCTCGGCGAGTGGTCGCCGCCCTTCGCGGAGCAGTTCGGCGACGTCCGAGCGGAGATGCAGTCGGCAATCGATAGCTACGTCGAAGCGGTGTTGGAGGGTGAGTTCCCGGCAGAGGAGCATAGTCAGTACTCGGAGGAACTCGACGATCTATACTAATCGAGCGAACCGCTCTCCGCTGCCCGTCGACGAACCGTTCGAGTGCGGTGTTGAAAGCGTCCGGCCGTTCGAGCATCGAGAGGTGGGCCGCATCTTCGATGATTGCTCGTGCGGCGTCGGGCAACTCCTCGGCGAGATACCCGTGGTAGCGCGGCGGCGTCAACTGGTCGTGCTCGCCGTAGATTGTAAGCGATGGCACGTCGGTCTCTTCTAACTGATCGCGAACGTCGAACGTGTGGCAGGTCCGAAAGTCCCGTTTCGTGATCTCACGGCCGACCTCCATCATGGCCGCCGCCGACGCCGACCGTAGTTCCTCGTCGGGGTCGTAGAACAATCGCCCGTCCGCGTGGAGGAACTCGACGGCACGCTCGAAGTCGTCGTCAGCCAACCAGCAAGTCCTCGAGCACGGCGAGTTTCGCGCCGGTCCCAGTCAGCACGAGCGCTCCGGGGTCGTAATCGCGTTCGAGCGCCATATGCAACAGGACGGCACCGCCAAGCGAGTTCCCGACCAGCACGTCCGCGTCGGTCTCCTGTGCGATAGCGACGACATCGCTGGCATAGACCGAGAGCGTCTCGTAGCCGGCGCCAACGTCGGCGTCCTCCGACTCGCCGTGGCCGCTGAGGTCCATCGTTACGACCTCGTACCGATCCGCGAGCGTTCGCTGTTGCCGCCAGATATCGCTCGTCGCACCGCTACCGTGCACGAACAGGACCGTCGGGCCGTCGCCACCGCGGTCGGTCCGCCGATATGCCGTCGTCCGACCGTGGTGTGTGTACGTTTCCATACTACATGTTGACCGCAACGCGACGTGAATGTTCCCCCCGACAGAGCCCGGTCGATAGTAGCCTCTCCGGAAGCAGTCGTACCGAAATCTGGTGTGAACCGCTTTTCGTCTATACTTGTGCTATATATGCCCTCTTGCGATTCTGAGAGTAAAGTTTATATACTAGCACGACTAACCTATTGTTAGGAATCATGGATATCAAACAGTTTTCACGACGAGACGATCGGCCGGTGCGGGAGTACGACGTCGACGGCACTCGCCGGGTCGTTGCGGATCTCGGAAGCGGCGTGGACGCCACCGTGGACGTCGTCGGTGACACCGCTATCGTCCTGCCCGAAGAGGGCGAGCAGATCGACATCGATCTGCCCCACGAGGATGCGCAAGCGTTTATCAAAAACGGAGTCCTCACTATCGAACTGGAGGAGCGACGATGAAACTCACTGTCAAACCACTCAAACAGAAAGACGCAGGCCGGGGACTCGCCGCGATCGATCGTGTATCGATGAGCGAACTCGACCTCGAAAACGGCGATTACATCGTCATCGAGGGGAGCGACGGGCGGAAAGCGGTTGCCCGCGTCTGGCCGGGCTACCCCGAGGACGAGGGACAGAACGTCATTCGGATCGACGGCCGTCTTCGACAGGAGGCCGACGTCGGTATCGACGACAGCGTCACCGTGGAGAAGGCGGACGTCCAGCCCGCGACGAGTGTGACTGTTGCACTCCCCAGAACCTCCGCATCCGCGGAAACATCGGTCCGCTTGTCCGTGACAAGCTTAGCGGACAGGCGATCACCGAGAACCAGACAGTGCCGTTCCCGCTTTCGTTCGGCCCGATGTCCGGGAACGGACGCTCGGTGCCGCTGAAAATCGCGAACACGGAGCCGAGCGGAACAGTCGTCGTTACCGATTCGACCGACATCGAGATCAGCGAGACGCCCGCCGAACAGATCAGCGGCGAGGCCGAACGCTCCGAGACCGGACCGTCGGTCACCTACGAGGACATCGGTGGCCTCGACGACGAGCTAGAGCAGGTCCGAGAGATGATCGAGTTGCCGATGCGCCATCCGGAACTGTTCCAGCAACTCGGTATCGAGCCGCCGAAAGGCGTGCTCCTTCACGGACCGCCAGGCACCGGAAAGACGCTGATGGCGAAGGCGGTCGCCAACGAGATAGATGCCTACTTCGAGACCATCTCCGGCCCGGAGATCATGTCGAAGTACTACGGCGAGAGCGAAGAACAGCTCCGTGAGGTGTTCGAAGAAGCCGAGGAGAATGCGCCTGCGATCGTCTTCATCGACGAAATCGACTCGATCGCACCCAAGCGCGGCGAGGCCGGTGGCGACGTCGAACGCCGGGTCGTCGCACAGCTACTGAGCCTGATGGATGGGCTCGAAGAGCGCGGTCAGGTCACCGTCATCGCGGCGACCAACCGCGTCGATGCGATCGATCCCGCACTGCGGCGTGGTGGGCGGTTCGACCGCGAGATCGAGATCAGCGTCCCCGACAAGGGCGGCCGCGAGGAGATCCTGCAGGTCCACACCCGCGGGATGCCCCTGACCGAGGACTTCGATATCGAATCGTACGCGGAGAACACGCATGGGTTCGTCGGCGCTGACCTCGCCAACCTCACCAAAGAGGCCGCGATGAACGCGCTCCGGCGGATCAGACCGGAGATCGACCTCGAAAGCGACGAGATCGATGCCGAGATCCTGGACTCCCTGCAGGTCACCGAACGCGACTTCAAGGAGGCGATCAAGGGGATCGAACCCTCCGCACTCCGCGAAGTGTTCGTCGAGGTCCCCGACATCACGTGGAACGACGTCGGTGGACTCGACGACACGAAAGACCGACTCGTCGAGACGATCCAGTGGCCGCTTGAGTACCCCGACGTGTTCGAGACGATGGATATGCAGGCCGCCAAGGGCGTCCTGCTGTACGGCCCACCAGGGACTGGGAAGACGCTGATGGCAAAAGCAGTCGCCAACGAGGCCGACTCGAACTTCATCTCGGTCAAGGGCCCCGAGCTACTGTCGAAGTGGGTCGGTGAGTCCGAGAAGGGCGTCCGTGAAGTGTTCAGCAAGGCTCGCGAGAACGCCCCGACCGTGGTGTTCTTCGACGAGATCGACGCCATCGCTACGGAGCGCGGAAGCGGCGGCGGCGACTCGAACGTCGGCGAACGCGTCGTCTCGCAGCTGCTGACCGAGCTGGACGGGCTCGAACAGCTCGAAGACGTGGTCGTCATCGCGACGACCAACCGTCCGGACCTGATCGACAACGCCCTGCTCCGGCCCGGTCGACTGGACCGTCACGTCCACGTGCCGGTGCCCGACGAGGACGCCCGCAAGGCCATCTTCGAGGTGCACACGCGAAACAAGCCCCTCGCCGAGGGCATCGACATGGAGTGGCTCGCAAGCCAGACTGAGGGCTTCGTCGGCGCGGACATCGAGGCCGTGACCCGCGAGGCGTCGATGGCCGCCTCCCGCGAGTTCATCAACTCGGTCGAACCCGAGGGGATCAAAGAGAGCATCGGGAACGTCCGTATCACGCGCGAACACTTCGAGCAGGCCCTCGACGAGGTCGGCCCGAGCGTGACCGACGACGTTCGCGAGCGCTACGAGGAGCTCGAATCCGAACTCACGCGAACGGAACCGGACTCCGAACAGCTCGGCCGAACCTTCCAGTAAAGCGGCGAGACGACCGACGTAGAACCGCTGTCGACGAATTTTTCACGGTTCTCCGGCAATGTTGAGTGTGCTCTCCGCGCTGACTACTGCGACTGTCGGGGCCGTGTTCGGACTCGTCCTCGCGTCGCCGCCGGGGCCGATGAATGCTGTTATCGCCGAGGAGAGCGTGCTCCGCGGCTGGACAGCAGGGTTCAAGGCAGGCCTCGGTGCGATGTTCGCCGACGTATTGTTTTTTATACTGACGCTGCTGGGGATCGCAGCCCTCATCGACGGAACTGACTGGGTCCGGGGACTGCTGTACATCGCCGGGGGCGTATTGATGCTGTACTTCGCGTTCGGGGCCTACCGGGACGCCCGTGCGGCAGGGTCGTTCACCGGCGACATCTCTCACGAATCGACCGGCTTTCGGAAGGCGTTCGCCCTCTCGTTGACCAACCCCTATCAGATCGGGTTCTGGATCACCGTCGGCGTCGGACTGCTCACTCCCGGACGGCTCGACGTATTTAAATACGTCCCGCTGGTGGGCGAGCGGCTGGCGGGAACACTGATCGTACAGACGGGAAGCATTGCGCTCCTGAGTGGCTTCTTCGCCGGCATCGCCATCTGGATAGTGGTGTATCCAGGCGGGCTGGTCAGAGTGGGGCGGCGCATCGACGCGTTCGCACCGATTATCGCGGGGCTCAGTGGCGTGGTGCTGGCCGGGTTCGGCCTCGTCTTCCTCTGGGTCGGAGCGGCAGGGCTCCTGTGAGGGGCCTGCTCAGTCGTCCGCGGGCGTCTCGGCGCTGGTGCCGAGTTGGTTTTCTTTCCACTCCGCTCGCGCCTCGATTTCGCGCCGACCGCGTCGCGTCGGGACGTACGCGTTCGTCCGTCGATCCTTCTGGTGTTTCTCCACGAGTCCCTTGTCGACGAGTTCGTCGAGATTGGGGTAGAGGCGTCCGGCGTTGATGTCGGATTCGTAGTACTCCTCGAGTTCGTCCATCACTGCGAGGCCCTTCGGTTCGTCGAGCCCCTGGATGACGTACAGGCAGTCGCGCTGGAAGGCGGTCAGATCGAACATTCTGTATAGTATAAGAGGCAAGGGTATTATGAATGTATGTGTTTTGCGGTAGTTCAGAAAGCGGTCGAAAGACCCTCGAAACCGGATCGTAGATGAACTGCTCGCCGAAATAGTAGAGTACACTACACTTGGCCCAGAGTTGATAGATCAGGTAACTATCGGTAGATCGAGAGGATGACGCCCCGGTTCGCGAGAGGCAGTCGACTGCGAAAGACACTCCCGATCCCGGCCAAATTCCCTTCCTGTCGAGAATTTAACTAAGGTTAGTGAAAAACGGAAGATGATGGCTGACTCAGAGAGTCCAGACGTAATCGAGGAACTGGCGAGTCTACCCACCCTCGCCCATCCGACAGTATCGCCCGACGGCGACGAAATCGCGTTCTATTACGACGTGACTGGCCGCAACGAACTCCACGTACTTGACGTCGAGAGCGGTGAGATCACACAGTGGTCGGAGGGCGAGGTTCCGCGGAACGCCCGCTGGTTCGTCCAGTGGGACGACGATGGCGACCGCGTCCTCTTCCACCTCGATGACGACGGCAACGAACAGAACGACGTCCACGCCCTAAGCCGAGACGGCGAGGCCGAACCCGTACTGGAGATGGACGGGCAGGTGATGATCTCGGACATCCACGAGGACAGGTTGTTCGTCGGATCGTCGCGGGACGGCCAGATGAACGTCTACCGACACGATCTGACCGCCGGGGAGACGGAGAAACTGACCGACTACGAACGGGCCGTCTGGGGGCGTTACTCTCGCCGGACGGCGACCGGATCGCCTACTCCACCAACGAGACCGACGACTACGACAACCAGGACGTCTACGTCGCGGCGAGCGACGGGAGCGACCCTCGAAACCTCCAGATCGGCGAAGTCGGCGCCGAAGCGAACCCTGTCGACTGGGGACCCGATGGCGACCGACTGCTCGTGATGGACAACACCGAGGATCTCGGCCGTATCGGCCTCTACGACCTCACAACTGAGGCGGTGACATGGTACGGCGACGGCGAGTACGAGGAAACAGGCGTCTGTTTCCACCCCGATGGGGACCGTGCCATCGCTACCCGGGACCGGGACGCCGTCTCGGTACCGGTCGTCTACGATCTGGACTCCGGCGAGGGCCGCGAACTGGATGTCCCGGAGGGCGTCTCGTCGTTCGGGCAGGTCTCAACTGGCGAAGTCGTCCTCGACGACGGGCGACTCGTCTTCCAGCACACCACCCCGACGCGGCGGCCGGAACTGCTCGCTTACGACCTCGCAACCGACGAGTACGAGGTGCTCGTCGAAGCGGAGTACGGCCCGTTCGAGCCGGATGACTTCGCCGATGCCGAGTACTTCACCGTCGAGTCCGATGGCGTGCCCGAGACGCCGGCGAAAGCCGTCGACCACGACTCTTACGAGGAACTCGAAATCGGGGCGTTGCTGTACGATTCCGGCGAACGACCCTCCCCGCTGATCGTCAACCCACACGGCGGGCCGCGCGCCAGAGATCAGCAATCGTTCGACCTCTACACGCAGGTGCTCGTCTCGCAGGGCTACTCGGTGCTGCAGGTCAACTACCGTGGCTCGACCGGTCGTGGCCGTGAGTTCGTCGAGTCGCTGATCGACGACTGGGGCGGGGCGGAGCAGGGTGACGTCGCCATCGCCGCGGAGCACGTCGCCGAGTACGACTGGATCGATGACGACCGCGTCGTCGTGTTCGGTGGCTCGTACGGGGGTTACTCCGCCTACTGGCAGATGGTCCAGTACCCCGACCTCTACGACGCCGGCATCGCGTGGATCGGACTGACGGATCTCGAAGAGATGTTCGAGACCACGATGCCACACTTCCGGACCGAACTCATGGAGAAGTATCTCGGGACGCCCGAGGAGAACCCTGACCTCTACGAGGAGCGCTCGCCGATCACGTACGCCGACAACCTCGACGCTCCGCTGTTGCTCGTTCACGGTGTCAACGACCGGCGAGTCCCCGTCTCGCAGGCACGACTGTTCAGTGACGCGCTCGACGAACTGGGCTACGAGGAGGGCGACGACAGCGACTACGAGTACCGCGAACTCGGCGAGGAGGGTCACGCGTCCTCCGATCAGGACCAGAAACTCCGCATGTTCCGACTGCTCACGGAGTTCCTCGACCGGCGCGTCGGGAGCGAGTAGCCGGCAGGGGGCTTATCCGCACCCGGTGCAAAGCCAGCAGTGATGTATAGCGCCCGCACCCGGGTGGAGAACGAACAGTGGATCGAAGAGATAGCGGCGACGGCCGACGAACTCGATCTGGACGCCGACGCGCAGTCGACGGCGACGGATCTGTTTCTCTCCAGCGTCCCGGAGACAGAGCGATCCAAACGGGCGGTGATGGCCGCAAGTATCTACGCGGCGGCGTTGATCACGAGTCAGGCCAGATCACAGAGCGCCGTCGCCGACGCCGCCGGGGTTGCCCGACTCACTATCCAGCAACGGTGGAAAGACCTCCTGCGTGAAGCAGGGATGGAACCACCTGGCTGGTAATGGGAGACGAAAAATCAGTCCGACTGAACCCGATCACGACCCTCTCGCTCGGGCGTGAGGTTGCCTTTCTCGTCTATCTCGCCGTTGACGATTCGGGTGCTGGAGATGATCTCGCCGTCCTCGGCGTAGACGTGATCGACGACTTCGATCCGGAGCGGGTCGATACCGCGTTGTTCCCGGAGTTCGTTGATCCGCTCGGCACCGTCGATGGTCTCCGGTGAGACGATCAGACAGTCGAACCGTTCCTCGGTGGCGATGCCCGTTGGCTGGCTGAGCGTTCGGATCTCGTACTCGCGGTCGTACCGTCGGGCGTACTCTTCGAGTTCGGCCTCGAGGTCGGCTTTGCGCTCCTCGTAGGATCGGACATAGCGGTTCTCGTCCCGCGTTTTCGGTGCGAGGTCGTCGCTGGTCAGTCCAATGGTCACGTCGCCCAGCTCGAATGCACGCTCGAAGAGCGCTCTGTGACCGTCGTGGATCGGGTCGAACGTTCCCCCCAGCGCGACGTTCATACCCCCATTCTCCGGCCCGATTCTTAAAAGAGTCGGAGTCGGAACAGAAACCGGATCAGTTCTCGTCGTGTTCGTCCGCCTCGTCGTGTTCGTGCTCGTCAGTCTCGTCGTGGTCGTGCTCGTCAGTCTTGTCGTGGTGGTCCGCTTCTTCGTGCTCGTGTTCGTCCGCCTCGTCGTGGTCGTCCATCCCTTCCTCGGTCCCCGTCTCGTCGGCTTCGTCCGGTTCCGGTTCGCCCGAGCGCTCTTCGACGGTTATCGTCACCGGCTCCTCGTCGGCCTCGCCGGCGTCCTCACGGTCGAGATACTGATCCATGTTGAACACCGTGTTGAGCTCCTTCTGGACCTGTCCGGCGACGCTTCCGACGAGGTCGCTCGGTGCCATCGCATCGTACTCGTAAGGGTTGTTGCCCGCGCCCTCGCTCTCGCGTTTGCTCCGGGTTACCTTCTCCTCGTCGTGGAGTTCGGCGAGCGCTTCACGAACCGTGCTCGGGTAGAGTCCGGTTCCTTCGGCGACCTCTTCGCTCGTACTACCGGGGTGCTGCCGGAGGTACACGTAGATCCGTGCGCGCGTCTCGGTCTCCAGGAGCCACGAGAGCAGGTCGACGATTCCCTGATCGAACCCCTCGACGGCCCGGTCTGCCTCCTCTTCGAGACGTTCGCGCGTCCCGCTTCCGTCCTCGGGGAGCAGTCTCTCGTCCGAACCGTCGTGTCCAGCGTTCTGTGCATCATCGGCCGGCGAATCCGGATCTGTGGTATCTTCGGGAGACATGCGTTGTTTAGAAGGACACAAGCCGCGAGAGGATAAAAACCTTGTTCAGAGCAGTAGCGACTCACAGAGCGCGTCGACACCCTCCTCATTTCGGAGGCGACGCTGTTTCGTCGCTCCGCTCTCGGCGTCGAAGAGGTCGCGTAGTCCACTCACGCCCAACCGATCGGACTCGACCTCGACGAGTTCGCCGAGTGTCACAGTGTCGTCCGCATCGGGCGCGATAAACGAGGCGTCGTGGCCGTATCGCATCGCTCGCCACTTGTTCTCGTCGAGCAGTTCCCGGCGGATCGGTGTTCCCGACTCGCCGTCCTCGTAGCGCTCGGCCAGGTCGAGCACCAGCGCGTGGACGTACTCGACGAAGGCCATGATCCGGTCCTCGTCGGCCTGCCCGTCCGGCGTTCTGATCTCGACCGTCCCCAGTTCGGAGTGTGGCCGGACGTCGTACCAGAGTTCGCCGCGGTCGTTGATCGAATCCGTCTCGATCATCATCCGCTCGAAGGCTGCGAACTCAGCGAAATCGTCGAAGGCGGTCGGCATCCCCGTGTTCGGCAGCGCCTCGAATATCTTCGCCCTCGCGGACTGCAGTCCAGTATCGTAGCCGTCCCAGTACGGCGAATTCGCCGAGAGGGCGAGTAGCATGGGGAGATGCCACCGGACCTCGTTTGCCACCCACGTCGCCTTGTCGGCGTCGTCAACGCCGATATGGATGTGGAGTCCCGCCGTCGTATTCCGGTGCTGTGGGTACTGAATGCGATCCAGTTGTTGCTGATACCGTGGTTTCTCGGCGTGTTCGAGTTCGCGCCACTTCGCTGTCGGGTGGAGGCCGGCCGCGGCGATCTGATACCCGTGCTCGGTCGCATGGTCGACGAGTGCCGACCGGATATCGTGGAGCGTCTCCGGCGCATCGTCAAGTCCGTCGATGACCGGGGTCTGGGTCTCGATGACGAATTTGAACAGCTCGTGGTCGAGCCGATCATCCAGTATCGCCGGAGGTTCCGTCTCGTAGACCAGTTCGTCCGTCCCGGAGGTCGGCCGACCCGTCTCGTCGACGATGAAAAACTCCTCTTCGATACCGATCGTCCCCAGCTCGGTAAACACGTCGGCCGAACCACCTTGCATTGGAAGTCTGTAATTTATCCGCGAATAAATACCGTTTGGACTCGTGCGCCCAGTCCACAGAGCCACCGACGAACCTATAACTTCGCGTAGACGTCTCGATATCGAAGAGAACGACCAGTGGGTGACCGGAACGAACGCCTGTATTCGATTACTGTCAGCGATGGCGGCAACGCCGTCGGGGAGCGACGGGCTGGTCGGTATCGATCCCTCACCTCGATACGTATATTAGGCATAAAAATCAGGAAAACAATGTCGAAAGTAGTTTATGGAGATATCGACAAGAGCGCGTATGGTCGAACTGGACGAGACCGATCTGCATATATTACAGCTACTGACCGAGAACTCCCGTCGGCCGTACAACGACATCGCCGAGCAAGTCGGCGTCTCGCCGCCGACCGTCTCGGACCGCGTCGAGCGACTGGAAGAACTCGATGTTATCGGCCAGTTTACGCTGGATATCGACCGCTCGCGGATCAGCGACGGCGTCGGCGTACTCGTCGACCTCCACCTTCGTCCAGGGACCGTCCACGACGTCATCGAACGGCTTGCACCGCTGGAGACCGTCGATCACGTGTACGCGACAGCGGACGCACACGTGGTGGCGAGGGCGACGGTCGACGAGTGCGAGATCCACCGGATCCTCACCGAGACACTCGACCTCTCACAGGTCGTCGAGTACGACGTCAGACTGCTAATCGATTCCGTCTGGGAACCGAAAGTCCAGGAGATGGAACGGGAGGAACCGGCCGCCCAGGAGGACCGCGGAGCAACAGTTGCTGATGGCGGGTCCGTCGACGTCGAGTAGGCGACGCCCAGAAATCATCCAGCAAGCATCTGTTATCAAGTATGATAATCAGCCTTTTCAGGGGTCAACTGCTACGTCTACGCGATTATGACTGGCGAACCGACGGTCGATAGGCGCACGTATATCAAAACAGCCGGTGCAGTCGGGCTTGCCGGTGTCGTCGCAGGCTGTACAGACGACGGAGGAGAACCCACCAATGGCTCTGAAAACGGTGACGAAGAGACTGATGGTTCCGAAGACGATCAGATGGACGGCGGCGCGACGATGGTACTCGTCGGTCCGGAAGACCAGTTCATTTTCGAACCGGGAGAACTGACGATCGACGTGGGAACGACCGTCGAGTTCGTCTGGGAATCGGATACACACAACCTCACGGTGGTCGAGGGAACAAACGGGGGATGGGAGGGGCACGAACCGATCGAAGAGGCCGGGTTCGTCCACGAACACACGTTCGACGTCGAAGGCACGTACGAGTACGTCTGTGACCCCCACGAGTCCCAGGGTATGGTCGGCACCATCGTCGTACAATAAATCGCACGGACCCTGTTCTTCTGTAATTCAAACCAGGAGTAGACTCGTCTCCGAAGACGATAACATCGGTCTGATAGCCCATCGTTAGTAACAAATGCCCCCAGTTATGCTATTGGTTATTAACTGAACCTAAAAATATGATACTACCTTTGTAGCGCACACCACACACCGATAGAATGGAGCCATCACGACGCCGTGTACTCGCCGGCACCACTGGGTTGCTAACCGCAAGCGTGCTTGCCGGTTGTCTCGACGAGGCTGAGGGAGCGAACGGAGACGAGAACGATGCTAAGGGGAACGGAACGGACGATACACCAACCGCCTCCGTAACGTTCCTGTTCAGAAGGGGCCGATGGGCACAATCACGACGAGGAAGACGAGCACGAAGAAGAAGACGACCACCAGAACGAGGACACCGTCGAGTCTGTAGTTCTCTTCGCTCGCGGCGGTAGCGCGAACATCATCGAGGGGGACCTCGAGCACGCCGACGCCGCCGAAAACTGCAATCTGATCGACCAATACGTCGTCGAACTTGACGACGGTCACGCGGTCATGGAGTTCCGTGCCGACTAACCGTCACCCCATCAAGTTATTAATCAAGACCGAATATATAATAACGCTTTTACACGCGACACCACAACTACCAATCATGGAACGAACACGACGTGCCGTCCTGAAAGCCGGTGCCGGGGTAACTGCCCTGGGAACCCTGGCTGGCTGTCTGGAGGGGCCAGGCGGCGATCAGGGGGAGGCGAAGGAGGATATACGGTCTTTTACGCTCTCCAGAGCCTCGCAAATGCGGTCGGCGGCGACGAGTTTTATTTCGAGAACCCGGTCGAAACGGGAACGATGGGCCACGGCTGGAGCCCGGACGGCGATCTGACGCGTGACATCGCCGCGACCCGGATGTTTCTGTATCTGGACACGCCGGAGTTCGCGTGGGCACAGGACGTCGCGAGCGAACTCCGGCGCGATTATCAGGACGTCGCTGTCGTCGACGCGATGCGAGGGATCGAGCCCTACCTGATCCCCTTCGACGAGGAGCCGATCCCGGAGCCGGACCACGAACCCGACTACCCCGTCGAGAGCCTCGTACTGGAGGAGTTCGATATCGTCGACCTCCGGTCCGGTACCCGACTCGGTGGCTGGCACACCGGACACTGGCAGGGCGGCGTGCCGGACGTCTTGCTCGACGAGAGCGTTCCGGTCGGCATCCTGCTCAAGGACGAGCAGGGGCGGGTCGTCCCGCTGGGCGAGGACGAAACCTACCAGCTCGATGCTCGGCTCGCCGACGGCGAACCCGATGGCGTCGTCGAAATCGAGTCCCACGGCGACCACGTGGAGTTCCACGGTCGCGAGGTGGGCGATGCCGGCGTCGTGTTCCAGATCCGACGCGGTGACGAACTCGTCTACGAGACTGCCGAGGAGACCACGTCCGTCGAAGTCGTCGAGCAACTCGGTGGTGAGGGCGCTGACGACTTTCACGACCCGCACGTTTGGATCGATCCCGTAATCGCCGAGCGCATCGTCGAGCGCGTCAGCCAGGAACTCGCGGCAATCGACCCGGACAACGCGACGACGTACGAGGAGAACGCAGCGGCACACACCGACCGGATTATGGAGGTCCACGAACAGTTCGAGACGCTCGCGGCGAACGCCGACAAGGACGTCGCGATCCTTGCCGGGCACGACTCGTTCCGGTATCTCGAACGCCGGTACGGCTTCGACCTACGGACGCCGACTGGCGTCTCACCGAACGCCGCGACATCGTTCGAGGACATCGGCGACCTCCTCGACATCATCGAAGCGAACGACATCGACACCGTGCTATACGATCCGTTCGAGGTGTCGAACCCGGGCCAGGAGCACCCGCAGATGGTCCAGACGATATTCGAGAACAGCGACGTCGATCAGGCAGAGCCGCTCTCGGCGCTCTCGGGTGTCACCGAGGACTGGGCGGCGAACGACTGGGGCTGGGTCGAACAGATGGAAGAAGTGAACCTCCCATCGCTCCGGGCGGCACTCGACGCATAGATCGATGAAAAGAGACAAACCCAGCCTGCTGGTAATGGTGAATAGATGACGACCGTCGTCGACGTCGAGGACGTAACGTTCTCGTACGGAGAGACCGTTGCAGTCGAAGACATCTCTCTGTCCGTCGAGGCCGGCGACTTCCTCGGTATGATCGGGCCGAACGGCTCCGGGAAGACGACGCTGTTGCACCTCATGATCGGCCTCGCACAGCCCGATCACGGCTCCATCGAACTGTTCGGAGAGCCCGCGGCGGAGTTCGAGGACGGCGAACGCCTCGGCTACGTCGCACAGCGGTCTACCGACCGCGGCGGCGCGATGCCGGTGACGGTACGCGAAGTCGTTCTGATGGGACGGTTCGCACACGTTGGCCACTCCAGACTCGGCCCGGAGGACCACGAAATCGTCGACAAGGCGCTCGAAACGGTCGACATCGTCGACCTCGCCGACCGCCCAGTGAGCGAAATCTCCGGCGGCCAGCGCCAGCGAGCGTTCATCGCCCGGGCGCTTGCCTCCGAATCCGACCTTCTCGCGCTCGACGAGCCAACCGTCGGCGTCGATGCCGACTCGCGGAGCGAGTTCTACAATCTCCTCGACGACCTGAACCGCCAGGGGATCACGATCATCCTCATCGAACACGACGTCGACGTCCTCACCAAACACGTCGACACCGTCGCGTGCATCAACCGGGAGCTATACCACCACGGCGATACGGTCTCGTTTATCGAGAGCGACGCGCTGGCCGAGGCGTACGGGAAATCGACAGGCGTCCTCGATCACAACCATCCATGAGTACGGACACTGCCGACGGGGAGACGGAGCAATCGGTGAGCGAACCGGCCAGACGAGTTCCCACACGGCGACGGGTCGAGGAGGTCCTGTTGGTCCTGACGGGGCTGTTAGGCGCGATGATGATCGCATTTATCGCCGTCGACTGGCTCCGTACCTTTCCCGGCGCGGTCGGCGCGCTGCCCAAACCGGCTTCGAGCAGTTCCTGATCGCTGGCGAGTGGGCGGATTACTACCTCGGAACGAACGTCTTCCAGTATCCGTTCATGTGGCGGGCAATCGCCACGGGCGTCCTCGTCGGTATCGTCGGGCCGCTCGTCGGGACGTATCTCGTCCACCGACAGATGGCGCTGATCGGCGAGACGCTCGCCCACACCGCCTTTGCGGGAGTCGCTATCGGTATCGTCGTGGTGGGGGCGCTCGGCCTGAACGCCACGAACGGTCGGCTGGTGCTGGTCGCGCTGGTCGTGAGCGTCCTCTCGGCGCTCGGCCTGCAGTGGCTCACCGAACACACCGACAGCTACGGGGACGTTCCGATCGCAATCGTTCTGACCGGTAGCTTCGCCGTCGGGACGCTGTTGATCTCGTGGGGTCGTGAGTTCGTCTCGGTCCCGATCGATATCGAGCAGTTCCTCTTTGGCGACATGGCAGTCGTCACCGCGGAAGGCGCCCGGATCGTCGCCGTCCTCAGCGTCGTCGTGGTGGCCCTCGTCGCCTTCAACTACAAACAGTTCCTGTTCATCACCTTCGACGAGACGGCCGCGCGAGTCGCGCGGTTCAACGTCACCTGGTACAACGCCTTGCTGGTCACGATGACCGCGGTGGTTGTCGTCGGTGCGATGCAGATCCTCGGTGTGATCCTCGTCGCCGGCTTGCTTGTGATCCCGGTGGCGGCGGCGTCACAGATCGCACAGGGCTTCCGGGAGACGCTGTATCTCTCCGTACTGTTCGGGCAGACGGCGATCCTCGCCGGGATCGGCCTGGCGATCTGGCAGAGTCTGCCCTCCGGCGGGTCGGTGATCGTTGTCGCCATTGCGATCTATCTCGTGACGGTAGCGCTGTCGGACCGCTCGGCCGCACTCACGACACGATAGCTGCGGACAGATCACCGACAAGAGATGTCGAGTGTTTGTGAGTGTTATACAAAGAACAAGAATTATCACGAATATTGCTTTGCCATTATAAGACCCCTGTTTATACTCCGTACGATGTCAGTCAGTTTTTATCCGTGGGTATACTCAGTTTTACCTGCGATGGGAGCGTTATCGGACCTGTTCGGGCCGGAACGTGTAGCAGTCGTCGGTGCAACCGACCGAGAGGGATCCGTTGGGCGGGCGATCCTGACGAACCTCCAGGAAGATTACACCGGTGACGTTGTTCCAATCAACCCGAACCGTGATGCAGTGCTGGGACTGGACTGTTACCAATCAGTGGCGGAAGCGCCACCGACGGATCTGGCGGTGATCGTCGTCCCGTCAGGGATCGTCATCGACGCGGTGAAGGAAGCGGCACAGGCAGGTGTCGACGACGTCGTCGTCATCACGGCTGGATTCAGCGAGACCGGCAGTGAAGGCGCAGAACGCGAGAACGAACTCGTCGAGGTCGCAAAAGAGTACGACCTCAATCTGGTCGGTCCCAACAGCCTCGGCGTGATGAGCACGCCGAACGGGATGAACGCGACATTTGGCCCCGACAACGCACAGGAAGGCTCGATCTCCTTTATGAGCCAGTCGGGCGCGTTCATTACGGCAGTGCTGGACTGGGCGAACGATCAGGATCTCGGCTTCAAAGACGTCGTCTCGCTCGGCAACGAGGCCGTTCTCGACGAGACCGACTTCGTCAGAGAGTGGGGCGATGACCCCGACACCGACGTAATTATCGGCTATCTCGAAGGGATCGACCACGGTCGCGAGTTCATCGATGCGACCCGGGAGGTCACCGACGATACCCCGGTCGTGCTGGTCAAATCCGGCCGTACCGAGGCCGGTGCGCAGGCAGCCTCCTCACACACCGGGACGATAGCCGGTAGCGAGCAGGCGTACGCGGCCGGCCTCGATCAGGCCGGCGTCCTGCGCGTCGAAACCGTCCAGGAGATGTTCGACTATGCGCAGATGCTATCGGGCCAGCCCCTGCCCGACCGTGACGACGTCGCCGTCATCACCAACGCCGGCGGTCCCGGCGTGATGACGACTGATGCGATCGGTGGCTCGCGGCTGGACCTTGCGGGCTTCTCCGACGAGACTCTGGAAATCTACAGCGAGATGCTCCCCGACGAAGGGAACATCTACAACCCCGTGGACGTGCTCGGCGACGCCGACTCGGGCCGGTTTGAGGAGGCGCTCGACGCCGCACTGTCCGACGATGGCGTCGGTGCCGCAGTCGTCGTCGCCGCGCCGACAGCCGTGCTCAACTTCGGCAACCTCGCCGACGTCATCAGCAAGATGAAAGAGAAACACGAGACGCCGATCGTCTCGGCGCTGATGGGCGGCGAAAGCACGGAAGCCGCGGCCCAGAAGCTCAAGGACAACGGCGTCCCGAACTACTTCGACCCCGCGCGTGCGATCCGGAGCATCGGCGCGCTCTCGGAGTACCGGGACATCAGCGAGACGACCCACGACGACCCGGCCGACTTCGACGTCGACCGCGAGCGCGCACGGGAGATCCTCGAACGCGCCGAAGGGCGAGACGACAATCGCCTCGGCGTCGAGGCGATGGATCTGCTCGACGCGTACGGGATCCCGACGCCGAACGGCGACGTCGTCGACTCGCCCGCTGCCGCAGAGGAAGTGGCGAAGGGTATCGACGGTCCTGCAGTGATGAAGATCGTCAGCCCCGACATCCTCCACAAGTCCGACATCGGCGGCGTGAAAGTCGGTGTCGAGACCGAGGACGTCGCAGACGCCTTCGAGAGCCTGGTGACGCGGGCCCGTAACTATCAGCCGGACGCAAACCTCATCGGGATCCAGGTTCAAGAGATGGTCGACCTCGACGATGGAACCGAGACGATCGTCGGCCTCAACCGCGACCCACAGTTCGGCCCGATGGTGTTGTTCGGACTCGGCGGGATCTTCGTGGAAGTGCTCGAAGACACCACGGTTCGGATCGCACCGATCAGCGAACCGGAGGCGGACGCCATGATCAACGACATTCAGGCCGCACCGCTACTACGTGGTGCCCGGGGACGGACACCGGCGGATACGGGCGCCATCTCGGAGTCGCTCCAGCGGCTCTCACAGTTGGCGACTGACTTCCCGGCCATCCTCGAACTCGACGTGAACCCGCTCGTCGCAGGGCCGGACGGCGCGACGGCGATCGACCTGCAACTGACCGTGGACACTGATAAACTATGACGAAGACCCTACTCGTAACCTCGACCGAAGAAGGCACCGGCAAGACGGCCGTCTCGATCGCGCTCGGTATGCTCGCCAAGGAGCGCGGGCTCGACGTCGGCTACATGAAACCCAAAGGAACGCGGCTCCGCAGCCGCGTCGGCAAGACCCTCGACGAGGATCCGATGCTTGCCCGCGAACTGCTGGAGATGGACGCGGAGATGCACGAACTCGAACCCGTCGTCTACTCGCCGACGTTCATCGAGCAGGTGATCCGTGGTCAGGAGGACTCCAGCGACCTCCAGACACAGGTCAAAGAGCACTTCGAGACGCTCGCGGCTGGGCGCGACCTGATGATCGTCGAGGGCGGCGGCTCGCTAACGACCGGCGGCATCGTCGACCTGACCGACGCCGACATCGCGGAGCTCCTCGATGCAGAAGTCGTCCTGCTGGGCGGCTACGACACTCCCGCAGACATCGACGGGGTACTCGCGGCGGCTCGACAGCTCGACGATCGCCTTGCTGGCGTGTTGTTCAACGCCGTCACCGACGACGCCTTCGACAGCCTCGAAACCGATGCCGTTCCGTTCCTGGAGAGCAAGGGAATCTCGGTCCACGGCGCACTGCCGCGGGAGCAGGAACTCGCCGGCATCACTGTCGAGGACCTCGCCGACGAACTCGGCGCAGAGATCCTGACCAACGCCGCAACCGACGAGTACGTCGAGCGCTTCAGCGTCGGTGCGATGGGCCGGGACGCCGCACTCCGTCACTTCCGACGGACCCGTGACGCCGCAGTCATCACGGGGGCGACCGCTCGGAAGTCCAGACCGCCGCGTTGCAGGCACCCGGCATCGAATGTCTCATCCTCACCGGCGGCCACCGCCCGACCGGCGCTGTCGTCGGGAAAGCCGAGGAGAAGGGTGTGCCGATCCTCCTCCTGCAGACTGACACGCTGACGGCCATCGACCGCGCCGAGGGCGTCGTCAGCGAAGGTCGTACCAAGGACGCCGAGACCGTAGAACGCATGCAGGAACTGCTTGCCAGCCACGCAGACGTCGACGGACTGATCGGCGTGCAGTCAGGGTCGGACTCCGACGACGAGTAGACCGACCGCCTCTCTTTTGTCGCCAGCGCACCAACTCGATGGTATGAGCGACAGCGGCGACGACACAGACGAGGAACTCGCCCGTACAGCCGAGGAGCTGGCCGACACCTTGCGCGACCTCCGGCAAGAGGTCGAGCCACAGCCCCGGCGCGGCCCCCTCGGTCTCCCCCGCCCGCCCTCTCCGCGAGAGGTGCTCGAATTCACCGATGACGTCGCAATCCCGGCCGCGATTGCAGTGCTCGAAGCGAACATTCAGAATCCTGGAGGCGGTCCAGCGCGCTATCGAGATTGCCAAAGCCGAACGCGAGGCCCGCGAGCGCGGCGAAGAGATCCGCGGTGAGGCCGAGCGCCGCAGCCGAGAGGTCCGTGAGACGGCGGGTCGGTTCGGGGAGGAGACGCTGGACCGACTCGACGACGCGCTCGTAGAGCTACAGCGCGCCGTCGACGAGGGCGCACTCCCACAGGACGAGACGGCCCGCGAGATTCTCACCGAGGCCCGAGAATTACGCGACGACCTCGACGAACAGGTCCGTGACGCCGAAGCACGCGTCGACGAGCAAACCGGGCGCGAGCGTCGAAGTGACGAGGAAGACGCCGATACGGACGACGAGGAGGCCGAACCCGACCCGGTGCAAGTCGACGTCGACTCGGAACTGGAGTCGCTTCGGAGCCGCTATGGGGAGGACGACGAATCGCCCGAGGAAGACACGGACTGAGAACGACACATACTTACTTTCAACTCGGGAACATCGGGTAGCGCGCGGGTAGCCAAGCCAGGAAAAGGCGCAGCGCTTAGGACGCTGTCCCGTAGGGGTCCGCCGGTTCAAATCCGGTCCCGCGCACTTCTCGGCTCGAACAAACGTGAGAGCCGTGAGTGCGCAATGAGGACTTGAACCAGACGAGTCGCAGCGCGAACGAAGTGAGCGACCGTCTCGACGAGGTTCAAATCCGGTCCCTCTCCCCCTGCAAAACCGGCCATGTTCTCACCCCAACGACCTGAACTCCCCGCGGAGCAACACGGTCGAACTGGTCAGTCACTCGCACCCACGCCGAACCGTTTTACATCCCCTCGTTCAAACCTGTGGACGAATGGGTGAGCAGAGCAAGATCACGAGACGGCGAGCACTCCTCGCAGGCGGCGGGACCGCCGTATTTGGGGGTGGCGTCGCGTACGTCGCATCGCGTTCGGAGTCAGAGGGCCAGGAGTACGTCCCCTCGGAGTTCCACACGAGCGACGGGACGAGCGGATTCGGCGTCGAGTTGGCTGGCCGACCGCTCGTCGGGGCACGCGATGCGCCTGTCGACATCTACTACTGGACTGATTATCTGTGTCCCTTCTGCAAGAAGTTCGAAACCGAGACGTTGCCAGCAATCGGTGAGGAGTACGTCGAGAACGGGACGGTCAGAGTTGTCGTCCTCGCGTATCCCAATATTGGCCAGTACTCGATGCCAGCGGCGATGTGGGGTCGAAGCGTCTGGAATCGGGTGGCCGAAAGCGATCCCACCGCGTTCTGGAACTGGCACACTGCGGTGTTCGACGCGCAGGCCGAGTCGGGCAACGACTGGGCTGACGAGGAGACGTTCACGCGTCTCACTGACCGAGTAGACGGTGTCGACCGTGCCGCCGTCGAGGAGTATCGCGCTTCCAACGAGGGGTTCGTTCGGGAGACCGTCGACGGCGACTACGAGGCTGCCCGATCGGTCGGCCTGCAGGGAACGCCGGCGTTCGTGTTGTACAACCGTGAAAGCGGCGCGGCCGGGACAATCGTCGGGGCACAGCCGTACGACGGCTTTGCCGATGCCATCGAGCAGGTACGAGAGGCATGACGGGTACGCGAGTCGCCGTGATGCGGGACTGGGCCCGCGACGTCGGAGACGCCCTCGTCCATCCGCTCACGTCGAACGCCCGACTGCTGTTCGCCGGGGGAGTGACGGGGCTGACCTACGTCCTCCTGGTGCTGAGCACGTTTCCACAGTTCTCGATCCAGTTACTCGCGAACGATATTACGGACCTCGGCTATGCCGTGACCGCCCTTACGAGGGAAGTGTATCTGAGCACTGGCTGGCTTGGTATCGGCCTCGTCACCCTGTATGCAGTGTTGACGGGCATCGCGGTAACCAACGCCGTCACGCTCTTCCGGCGCGCACGTCGTACCGGTGCGTCGACGCTGCTCGGCGTCGTTCCGGGCGTGCTCGCAGCGGGGTGTGCGAGTTGCGGTGCCGGCGTGCTCGGGGCGCTCGGCTTCGTCGGCGCGATGGCAATGCTCCCGTTCGACGGCAACCTGCTCCGGGCGGGCGGAATCCTCCTGCTCGTCGTGTTCCTCGGTCGAGCGGGCGACCCACTGATGTGTTCGGTCGGCAGCGACGGGTGGCTCTGAGCACAACCGATCGCCACGTCCCGTACCGTCAGGGAACGGTTGATAAACAGAGTGTTCTCCCCCTGTATTTATCAGTTATCGAGACAGATATCCTAGATGAGATGGACCGCGAAGAACTCGAAGACGCGGTCGACGACTGGGTGGAGGCCGAAATCATCACTCATGAACAGGCCGAGGCGATCCTCGCCCGTCACGAGGGCGACGAGCGATCGTTGCGGCTAATCACGGCGCTCTCGATCATGGGTGCGGTGTTGATCGGCGCGGGAGCGATCCTCTATCTCACGGGGAACTGGGCCGAACTCCCGCGGACCCTCCGGGCCGCAATCCTTCTTACGGTTCCAACTGCCGCCTACGGTTCGGGTGGGTGGCTCCGCCGCGGCGAGTACCCGCGAGTCGGGCATGGGCTGTTCGTCCTCGGGGCGGCCTTTGTCGGTGTGAGCCTGTTCGCACTGGCCGACCTGTACGAGATCGATATCGCGGCCGAGTGGTTGCTGATCGCGTGGACAGCGGTAGCGCTGCCCTCCGGCCATCTGCTGGAGTCGCGGCTGATAACGGCACTGGGCCTCGGCGTCGGCGCGGCGACACTCGTGACGGCGACATCGTTCGATCCGGCAGTGGTGACCGGGCTCTACGGAATCGTCCTGTTCGTCCACGGCGCGATGGACAGGGAGCCGCGATGGTCGATGAGCTATCTGCTCGTCGGCGTCGCCGCGACGCTCGGATCAACAGTCGCGTTGACGACGTCGGGTGGGCGTCTGGGTCCGTCGCCGGAACTGGATCTCGTCCTCGTGGGCGTCGCCCTCGGTGCGGCCGCGATGGCGGTTCGGACGGCCGTCGACTCGCGTTCGGACGGCGACGACTCTCTCACGCTCTGGGCGGCCGTCGCTATCGTCGTACTGCTGGTATTCCCACCCCTCGCGTCGGTTGACCTTTCGTCGTTCGCGACGTCGGTGATCGCTCACCTACTCGCACTCGTTCTTGTGCTCGTCACGGTGGGAATCGGCTATCGGCTCCGTGAGACAGGTGTCGTCAACATCTCCGCCCTTGCGTTCTTGGCGGTCGTGTTATCCTTCCTTGCTCGGACGGTCGCCAACGTGCTATCCGGGTCGTTGACGCTGATAATCGGCGGACTGATCCTGCTCGCCGTCGGCCTCGGCCTCGAACGCGGCCGGCGGACGTTGCTCGAACGGATGGATGCGTCGGGCGCTGCTGCTCGGGAGCGAAGCAAGTGAGACACCGTCGGATCGGGTAGGTGACTCGTATCGGTTCAATGCGGTCGAAAAGGAAGAAAGGCCTGTCGGACGGCTACCAGCTTACTCTTCGTCTTCGTCCGCTTCCTCAGACTCCTCTTCGAGCAGGTCGTTCTCTTCGAGGTACGAGCGGATCTCGTCCGTGTCGAGTTCGGCGTACTCCTCGGTCTCGGTCTCGACGGTCGCCAGTGCGAGACCTTCCGGGGTCAACCCGCTGTCCTGAGCGGAGGCCAGCGCTTCGAGTGCGAGCACGATACCGTCTTCGAGGCTGTCGCCGCCGTCGTAGTTCTCTTCGAGGAACTCCTGAATGTCGCCGCGGTCGGCACCGACTGCGAGTGCCTTCCATTCGTAGGGCGTTCCCGACGGGTCCGTCTCGTAGAGACGGGGCTCGCCGTTTTCGATGCCACCGATGATCAGCGCGACGCCGAACGGGCGAGCGCCACCGACCTGCGTGTACTGCTGGATGTGGTCGGTGACCTCCTTCGTCAGCGTCTCGACGCCGATCGGCTCGTCGTAGCGGAGGCGGTTGGTCTGTGCGCTCTGGCGGGCGAAGTCGATCAGCTGTCGCGCGTCGGCCACGTGGCCTGCGCTGGCGATGCCGATGTGTTCGTCAGCCTTGTGGAGCTTCTCGACGCTTGTTCCTTCCAGTAGCGGCGAACGGATCCGCTTGTCGACGGCGAGGACGACGCCGTCCTCGGTCCGCACGCCGATGCTGGCTGTGCCACGTTTGACTGCTTCGCGGGCGTACTCTACCTGGTAGAGCCGTCCGTCCGGCGAGAAGATCGTGATCCCTCGGTCGTAGGCCTGTTGTTGAGCTTGTCCCTGCATAGTATCACTGTAAATCGAGTGTCATCGCGCCGACAACCGAGGAGTCGACCCGTACATCCACGGAACTGTCGCGGATAACTGCTGGCCGCTCCTCGCCGTCGAACACGACGTTTCTCTCGTGGAAAAGTTCCGTCTGTCGTCCTAAATACTTTTCTTCACAGGCACGGATCGTACCACTGATACCGATGACTCGCACGCCCACCGAGTGAGTATTGATACTATCGATACAGGCAAGCGCGGCGCGAGCCTCGGTGCCGTGTCCGTGGCGAACCCGGACGACCGTCTCCCCCTGCCCGTCCGAGAACGAGAAATCGAGCACCGTGAGGTCAGCGTCCGCACTGCCGGTGTCGCCGACGAGGTTCTGTGCCGCATACCACAGTTCGCGCTGGAAGGCCCCCGAGAGAGATCAGCGTCGGGCGTCGATTCGAGGGCGACCGCGAGATATCGCCAGCGCGGACGGAAGTGTTTGGGGAGATGTTTCATGCCTACTCGCCTCCGGCGGCCCGTTCGGCGACGAGCACGCCCACCTGCTCGTGGACGCGCTCGACGGCGGTTAGCGCGAAGCCAGCGCCTGTCAGCGCGTCCACGAGCGTGCCAACCGTCGCGGGGTCGTCGACCTCTGGACTGTAAAACGGCTCCTCCGGATCGGGTTCCCCGAAGAACATCACGTCACCGAGCACGAACCGTCGCGGCCCCAGGCCGGCGATCACGTCGATCGCCTCGCGTTTCTCTCCGTCCGAGAGGTGATGCATCGCGAAGTTCGAGGTGACGATATCGACCGGTTCGTCGATGTTCGGCACGCGGAACCGGCCGTCGCCGAACTCGACGTTGTCGATCCCGTTCTCGCTCGCCTTGGCGCGAGCCTGTTCGAGCATGCCCTCGCTGACGTCCCGACCGATCACTCTCTCGGCGTCGTCTGCGAGCGCCAGCGCGATGGCCCCTGTGCCGGTGCCGATGTCGAGGACCGTGTCGCTGTCCGTGGGCGCGGCGTGCTCGACGACGAGGCCTGCACAGGCGCGATACTCCTCGCTCTCGCTGTCGTCGTACTCCGCGGCCTTCTCGTCGAACCGGTCCCCGTGGGCCTCAGGCGTCTTCGTCATATCTCCCCCGTTCGACCCCCGGCTCAATGAACTCCTCGGACTGGATCCGCTCGTTTCGTTCGATCAGCCGCCCCCACTCGGCAAGCCCCTCTCTGATCATCCCGGCGTCGAACCCGATGGTCTCGCCCACGGCGACGAGTTCTCGGGGCGCCCGCAGGTGAAGATGTGATTCGGGCGTCGCGCTCACGACGTAGGGGGCGTCGTACTGCTCGATCAGTTCCCGAAGCTTCCGAAGCGATTTGAGCGCCCGGACGCGCTCGCCGCCGTCCGCACGCAGGACCGGCGAGAGGTCGAACTCGACGCGAACCCCGTTCTCCCGTGCAGCACGGGCGAGCACGTGGTTGAAATCGCCGTCGCCGCGCATTGGGTGCGCGAGCACGTCGACACGTTCTTGCTCGACCGCGAAGCGATTGATGGCGTTGGTCCCGCCCCCACGACGACGAGTCGGTCGCGCTCGCGGTAGTTGCCGACGAAGCCGCTGGCACGCTGTGGATTGTCGGTCGAGATCTCGTTTGCCTCGACGACGGCGACGTCGTCATCGATATCCTCGTCAGCGTGGTCCGGCCGAGCGTCGTCGGCGTTCCTGACGACGATCCCGTCGTACCCGTACTCGCCCGCCGTGTTGGCCAGTCGGGCGACTGTCGCGTCTCCATCGGGCCAGGCGTGGACCGCCTCGTACATAGAACAGCAACCAGCCCCACGGCTCTTTGCTGTTACGTTATCGGGCGGCAAACGGTGGCTCGACCGCCCCGATCAGAACTCGTCGTCGCGGCAGGCCTCGATCGCCTCGGTGGCGTTCTCGACGGCCGCGGGCTTTTTGCGGGATAGGCTTCGACCTTCGCGCGGAGCGTGATGCCGTCGCCGATCTCTGCACGGCCGTTGAAGGCCGCCTGTTTGTCGAGGCTCAAAAAGAGCGAGCAGTTCTCGTCGACGCGCTGGTCTAACTCGTCGAGGACCCGGTCGATCTCTTTCAGGTCGGCGACTCGTCGGAGGATGTGGCGCATGTCGTCGGCGTTTTCGACGCGCGTCGAAAGGACGACGATTCGGTCACCGTAGTGGCCTTCGCTCTCGGTGCGCTCTATCTCCGTCTCCTCGGGGAGGAAGAACCGCAGCGCCTCTCTGACGCGCTTTTCGTCTTCGGTCGCGTAGCAGAAGGCCCGCAGATCGATGTAGTGGAACGGGACGCTCGCCATCGGGGAGTTACTCTGCCGCTTCGAGCGAATCCTCGGAGATACCGGTCTCCTGGCCGTCCTCGAAGCTGACGGTGTAGGTCTCGTCGCCGAACATGGTCTCCATGACCTGCGTAACCGTCCCCTCTTCGCCGTCGTACTCGCTGTGCTCGTCGTACAGAATAACGCTATCGTCTTCTTCAAAGCTCATGGGTTCGACTACCCCCTCAGCCAGTAAAAAGGGACTGATTCCCGGCGGTGCGGTCAGACTGCAGGCCCCGATTCGGCCATCGGTGACGGGAGTCGAAGATCCTCGAACTCGTCGAGGAACTGCACGTTCATGACGAGTTTGAGTTCGGATGTCGCCGGCACGCCGACACAGGTCAGCCGAGCGTTCAGCCGTTCGACCTGCTTGTCAGTGAGAATCGTCTGGCCGGGCATGGCGACGTCGCCCTCCTTGACGATCACCGCACAGTTTGCACAGGCCCCGCCGCGACAGGCGTAGGGCCAGGACAGATCACGATTCTCCGCGGCTTCGAGGATTGTCTCGCCCGGTTCGACGAGAAACCGGCCGTAATCGCTCGGATCGAGATCGGTGTCGGAGGCCTTCTCGAAGAGGTCGCTATCGTCGAGCGACCAGCCGTGCTCGTCGAGGACGGCGTAATCGAGATACTGCACCCGGGACTCGGTGCCGGCCATGAGCGGCCCAGTGTTTTGCTGACTGTACCGCTGGACGATACTCGCGGCCTCCGCGACCGGTTTGGCCTCTAGCGACGCGAACCAGTCGACGACCGTCTGACCGCCGAGCCCGGATTTGTTGGCCAGTTCATCGAAATCGACGCCCTCGTTTTCGGCCACCGGTACGATGATCGTCTCCGATTCGAGCCGATCGATCCAGCCCTGCACGTCCTCGTTCGAGAGATCGTACCAGTTTGCCAGTTCGGAGACCGAAGCACCCTCGTCGTAGGCGATTGCGGTCATCAGGAGCTGTGTCGACTCCTTGCTACGTGCTTCCTCGAGCCAGCGCCTGAGATCGTCACTATCGACGTGTTGTAACTGCCCCATACCTCTACTCTCCAGCGGAAAAAAGTAAAGCTATGCACTCGTCCGTCGATCACGTGCTCGACGGCGATTCGAGCCTGAGCGCCGACGCGAGCAATACGGCGGCGGCGGTCAACAGCACGACGGAAACGATCGGTCGACCGCCGTCGAGACCGGCGTAGAGCGCGTAGGCGACGACCGCCGTCCCGAACGCGACGGACACAGTCCCCGCGGCGTGGGAGAGTTCGGCCGAGCGCGTCTCCGCCTCACGACCGACCTGCTCGCCGAGTTCGATAGCGTTGACCGCGACGTCCCACGAGACGACGGCGAGCGCGCCGCCGATCAGGACGGAACCGACACCCGCATCACCGATCCCGGCGACGAGTGCGGCCGCAAACAGCGCCAGTCCGCCGCCGGTTGCGAGGCGCTCTCGGCCGTAGCGCAAGCCTGCACCGAGCAGGACGATACCGGGCAGCGATAGCCCGACCGACGGGGCCATCGAGACGCCGAGCACGGTCGCCGCGAGCACTGCCACGGCGAGCGAGATGACGGTGCCGGGACGCGTCGGCCGGCGGTCGACGGCAGGGCTCACGCCGACCACCTCGCGCCGGCCCGCGAAATCGCCGTGACGAGTGGCTCCTCCCAGTTCCAGTCGACGACCCGCAGTCCGGATCGCCGGAGGTCAGCCATCCGCAGGTCCCGCTCCATCCGGGCGACCGATTCGCCAGTTGTCGCCGTCGTCGTCGGGTTCGGACTGACTGCAGTCAGCAGATGGCCGCTGGCATCCAGCAGTTTCGCCTGCTCGACGACCAGGTCGTCCACGAGCGGCGAGAAGAGGATGATCTGGGCGTGACTGGGTAGCTGCTGGCGAAGCGCCGCGACGCTGATCGGGCGCTCGATCAGGTCGTCGACCGAATCCGGCGATAGCAGCGGCTCGGTCTGGAACATCTCACGAGCGCGGGTGCGGTGGTCCCCGCCACTTCCGGGCGGCAGCCAGCACTCAGTCGTCCCGAGCGCGGCGATGCCGACCCTGTCGCCGGCGTCGATCAGCGAGGAGAACACCTGCATCGCACCCTCGACGGAGCGCTCGACTGCACTGGTGGCGCTCTCGTCGGGCCGACACCACGCCTCGGTGCGGACGTCGATCAGCAGGACGACCGAGGCCGCCCGCTCCTCGCGGAACTCGAGCGTCGAGAGTTCGCCAGTCCGCGCGCGGGTGTTCCAGTCGACTCTGGAGAGCGGATCGCCCGGCTGGTACTCCCGCGTCGCGTAGAACTCGAGTCCGTCGCCGCCGATATCGGTCTCGACGCGGCCAGCATACGGCGTCGTCAGCGGTTGCAGGGAGAGGTTCGTCGACGGGGGCAGGGAGCCGGGAGTACAGACCAGCGGGTCACTCTCGCCGGGGACTCGCGTCTCCCGCTCGGCCGCACCGCTGAAGCCCCTGACGAGCACCTGTGCTGGCTTGAACTGATGGGTCCCGCGCTCGGCGACCACTGTGTAGCTAAACGTCGCCGTCTCGCCGGGGTCGAGCGAGGCCGCACAGCGTGGCGTCCCCGCGGCGACGTGTAACTGCCCCGGGACGCCGTCGACAATCCGAACGTCCGGAAGGCTCGACTCGCCGGCGTTCTCGACCGCCACGGTGACTTCGATTTCCTCGCCCGGGTCGGGACGGTCCTCGAAGTCGCGCTCGATATCGAGGTATGCGTCGGGCGCGCGCCCGGCCCCTGCGTAGGCCGCAAACGTGACGCCGAAGACGCCCGCGAGGAAGGGAGCGGGGTTCTGAGCGAACACGCCGAAGGCGACGCCGAACAGTGCGAGCGCGCTGACACCGGTCCAGCGACCGGTCCGGCGCAGGACGTCCTCGTGGAGTCGTCCGGCACTGTCGACCGTCGCCTCGTCGGCATCGTCTGGTTCCGCGTTCGGTTCGGGTTCGGTCTGGCGTTGCTCACTCATCGGTCTCCTCCGTGGGTCTCGTCCAGAGACGCTCTAGCTCTCCGGCGGCCCGTCTCGCCGTGAGCCCGTACTTCGACTCGCGCCCGAGACGGACCCGAAGCCGCAGCGACAGGGGGAACGCGGACCATGGCGTCCCGTCGAAAAACGACGCCGCGACGGGGTCGTCGGTCCACTCGCCGCTCGTCAGTCGCTCTCTCGCCTCCGCTTCGGTGTAGCCGCGACGGCGCTGAAGGACGGTCACGCCGACCGCTTCGAGTCGGTCGTTCACCGTCTCGCGGCCGGATATCTCGTGGACGCTCGACGCCGACCGCATGGCGACGTCGAACCCTTCGCCCGGTGTCGGAATCCCCTTGATGAGTTCCGGATCGCCAGTGCGTGCGTAGCCGAGTTCGGAGCCCCACCGGTCGCGGGCGATCCGAGCACCCTGAGCCAGGGCAACGATGCCGACGATGGTCAGCAGGAACTCGTCGGCCGAGAACATCGCGCCCAGATCGGGCGAAAGGAACGTCGCGACGCCGAGTGCGGTGATCACCACCCCGATGCCGGCGGCGATCCGGCGCTCGATGGTCGTCATTGGCGATCACCCGCGTACGCCGCTTCGATCTCCCGGAGCGCGTCGACGGCCCGCTCCTCTCGCTCGGGCGTCACTGCCCGCTCGCCGTAGCGGACCTCCTCGAAAACGTCCCGGAGCGTCTCGACGTGGCCCCGGTCCATCCCGGCGTCGGTCGCCGCCGCGGCGAACTCCTTCGGCGTGCTCGTCTCTGGATTCCGGAGGTCGACCACCTCCACCATCTCGTTCCAGGCGGTGTACACCTCGTTCTGGAAGGCGTCCTCAGACGCCTCGATCCGGTCGGCGGCGTCGCCGGCCGCCTCGCCGAGTTTGGTCTCCTCCTCGGGGTCGTCGGCGAGGTCGACCGTTTCCGCGTCGACGTCATCCTCGTCTCGAGTGAGCCAGTACCAGAACGCCCCGACTGCAGTCAGCAAGAGGAGTCCGATCAATCCGATCGTAGCGAGCGGGCTTCCGCCGCCGCCCGCCTTGGGTTCCGCACTCTCGTCACTCTCTGCGACGCCGATATCCGGCGTGACATCACTGATCCCGTCGAGCCCTTCCTGTGCCGCGCTGCCGTCGCCGCCGGAGGCAGGAACAGTCCGGCAGCCACAGTCCCGAGTAGCAGTATGCCGGCGAGAAACGGGATGGCCTTGCCCATCGTCATGTCCGAGGCCTGCGCGTCGCCGAGAAGGTAGACGCCGGCGGCAAGCCCGACCACGAGGACGGTCAGCACGCCGAACACGAGCGTCGAGGAGACTGGTAGTGATAGCTGTGCCGAGACGCCGAGACCGGCCGTCGAGGCCGCGTCGGTGGGATCGGCGATCGTCGCCGCGCCGAAGCCGAACGCGACGAGACAGACACCTGCCGTGACGGCCGGCCGTACTGTAGTAGAGCGCATAGTAGTTGTTCGAACACTGTCGCCGCGGAGGGGATCACGGGACAGTCCGTTACAGGCGCGTGGACGTGTCCCAAAAAAGTGTACCGATCCCCCAAGCGTCAGACATACGCGTCGGAGGGTCCTACTGGAACCGATGACCGACAGCGTGCACGTCGACAGGGACTGTACGGAGCTATACACGGAGTTCGGCGACGAGCGACTCCCGCCCGGACAGCGCGAAACGGCGGAGTTCCCCGTCCTCTCGAAGAGCGGTACGCCCGAGTGGAACCCGGAAGACTGGGAGTTCCGCGTCACCGGTGCCGTCGAGGAAGCGCTATCGTTCGACTGGGAGGAGTTTCAGGCACTCCCCACAGAGACCCATCGCCAGGACTTTCACTGTGTCACTGGCTGGAGCAAGTTCGACTGTCAGTTCACCGGCGTCACCTTTCCGACGCTGGCCGAACGCGCCGGTCTCGACGACGACGCCTCGCACGTACTCTTTTACGCGCTGGACGACTACACCACGAATCTCCCGCTCGAGGACTGTCTGCGACCCGAACTACTTTTTGCCTACGAGTTCAGCGGCGAGGCGCTGCCGGCCGACCACGGCGGGCCACTCCGCGCCGTGACGCCGCACAAGTACGCCTACAAGGGCGCGAAATGGCTCTGTGGCGTCGAGATACTCACCGAACAGGAGCGAGGCTACTGGGAGAAACGCGGCTACTCCAACACGGCCGACCCGTGGAACGAAGAGCGGTATAGCTAGGTCGTGGAACCGCCGTCCGGCCGAGCTATCGGGCGAACCGCTCTCCCAGCGCGGCGCTATAACTCGTGTATAGCTCGCGAACAACGAACCGATCCCGCGGATCGACGCCCAACACGTCGAGCGCCGCGACGTAGACGACAAGCCCGATCAGGACGCCGGGGAGGAGAGCAACTACGCCGGGAACGACGGCACGGATCGCCCACATGACGGCGAGTGCGACGCCGCCAGCCACGATTGGGGTGAGGTAGGTCCGATCGAACGGCCAGAGTCCCTCGAACCGGCGTAACAACAGTACCTGAATCACGTTCTGTACGGAGATGGCGAGCGAGGTGCCGAGCGCGGCACCGACGAGACCGAACTCCACGATAAACGTGTAGGTCAACACGACGTTGAGGACGGCGAGCAGCCAGTCGAGGAGCATCCGCGCGTACTGGTGGTCAGTCATCATCAGTAGCCAGCCGGTTGCCCCGACCGCACTGCCGACGAACACGCCGCCGAGGTAGACGATCAGCGGGACGTATCCCTGCGTATACGTCGGGCCGAAGAGGGCGAGCAGGTCCTGCCCGTAGACGACCATCACCGCGAGGAAGGGAACGACGGTCGTGACGATCAGCCGCGTTACGGCCGTATAGATGGCGTTGAGCGTCGCCATTCGGTCGTCGGCATAGAGATCGGACGCGACCGGCGGGAGCAACTGATTGAACGACAGCAAGGGGATCCACGCGATAGCGACCAACACGAGCAAGGCGTTGTAGACGCCCGCCGCGACCGCTGTCAGCAGCGCTCCGACGAGCAGGACGTCGACCCGGTTCTGAAACACCTTTCCGAAACTGCTCATTGCGACCGGGGCGGCGTGATTGTAGAATCGTCCGGCCTCGGCGCTCACTCCCCGAATCGACGGGCGGATCCCCGTCGAACGCGCGGATAGCGGGATGGCGACCGCCGCAAGCACGGCCGTCCCGACGACGATAGCGCCGGCGACACCGACGACGGAGTAGCCGAGACCGAGCGCCACGACTGCCCCGGCCAGGCGGACGGCCGGGCGGAGCAGTTTATTGAACACGACTTCACCGCGTGCGGAGCCGACCGCCCGGAAGACGCCGGCGACGACCAGGACGACGCCGAGCAGTCCGACCAGAAGGCCAAAGACCCGCATCGTCGGAACGAAGGCGGCCTGCTCGACGGTGCGGTCGTTGATCCACGGCGCTACCACCCAGACGCCGAGGGCCAACACCGCGCCAAAACCGATCGTCGTCGCGTAGGCTAACCCGACGACAGCGGAGCGTCGTCGAGGCTCGCCCCGATACTCGGGTACGTAGCGCTGGAGCGCCGGCACGCTTCCGAAGGTGACGAGCCGGACGAGAACCTGGGCGATCCGCCACGCCAGTGCGTACACCCCGTATGCGGCTGGTCCCAGTCCGCGTGCGAGGATGATCTCGACCGTCGAGATCAGCGCACGTTGCCCGGAGACGCCACCGGAGGTAACGACGGCTCCGTGGGCGATTGTCAGGAGGGCCTCGCGTTCCTCGTCTGGAATCGACTCCTCGTCGTCTCGGGACACGGTTTGGCATTCGGGCGGTGCTACGTCAAAAGTCGGTCGCTTACCGACTCGACCGCCGCGCCACCACCACGAGAGAGGGACAGGCTGAAGAAGCCACGCTCCTGAGATGAGAGCAATGGAATCCCTGCGCAGTGGGGGCGACGCCAGCGCGCGGGCTGACGCGGCATTGGTGACGCGACGCCGCAAGCTGGACGCCGTCTCGCGTCGGGCCGTTCTCGACGAGTTCGAACCGCCACGGGGACTGTGGACGCCGCCGGACGGCCCCGCCTTCGTCGGCTGGGGCACCGCGACGACCCTCTCGGCGACCGGTCCTGACCGGTTCGAGGCCGTTAGATCGGCGGCTGACGAGCTGTTCTCACGCATCGACGCCGACGACGCGCCGACAGCGGCGCGCCCCCGACTCGTCGGCGGCTTCGCGTTTCATGACGAGCACGAACCGCACCCGCCGTGGACCGGGTTCGAGAGCGCGCGGTTCGTGCTGCCCCAGGCACAGGTGGTCTGGAGCGACGACGACGTCTGGCTCACGGTCAACGCCGTCGACCCCGATAGCGAGGCCGCACTGGAGGAACGACTCGACCGAGTCGCCACGGAGATAGAGGCGGCGACCACCGACAATGGGCCGGCCGACCCGCCGGGTGTGGCGAGTCGCGAGCGGTGCCCGTCGAGGGCCGACTGGCGCGACCAGGTCACGCGTGCGATCGGCCGCATCACGGGCGGCGACCTGCAGAAAGTCGTCCTCGCGCAGTCACTATCGGTCGCCCTCGACGAGCCGATATCGCTGCCGGACGTCATGGCGCGGCTGGATCGGTCGTACCCCGACTGCCAGCGCTTTCTCTTCCAGCCGGGCAACGGCCCGACCTTCTTCGGGGCGACGCCCGAGCGACTCGTCTCGCTCTCCGGCCGGACGGTGCACACCGAAGCCCTCGCCGGATCGACCGGTCGTGGCGACACCACGGAGGAGGACGAGTGGCTCGCAGCCGAACTACTCGATAGCGAGAAGGACATCCACGAACACGAACTGGTGGCCGATGCCGTCCGCGCCCAGCTCGCACCGTATGCCGGTTCCGTTCAGACCGGCCAGCGGACCATCCGAAAGCTCCCGACCGTCCAGCACCTACAGACGCCGATTACGGCCGAACTCGACGACGCCGAACACGTCCTCTCGCTGGTCGAGGCGCTCCATCCGACGCCCGCAGTCGGCGGGCTCCCGCCGGACGGTGCCTGGGAGACGATCAAGGAGACCGAGGCGTTCGACCGGGGGTGGTACGCCGCCCCCATCGGCTGGTTCGACGCCGCTGGCGACGGCGCGTTCGCAGTCGGTATCCGGTCTGCAGTCGCCGAGGGCGGCCGGGCGACGCTGTTTGCCGGGGCCGGAATCGTCGCCGACAGCGACCCGGACCGCGAGTGGGACGAGGTACAGCTCAAATACGGACCGATGCTAGACGCGCTGGAGTAGCTACTCATGTCTGCACCTAACAGAAACACGCTCTGGGCAGAGACGTTACTCGACGAACTCGTCGCCAACGGGATCGAGGCGGTCTGTGTCGCCCCCGGAAGCCGGTCGACGCCACTGACCGTCGCCGCGGCCGGCCATCCGGGTCTGACCGTCTTCTCGCATCTCGACGAGCGCTCGGCGGCCTACTTCGCGCTCGGCCGCGCCAGACGGACCGGGACCGCGACGCCGCTCATCTGCACCTCCGGCACCGCCGCGGCGAACTTCCACCCCGCCGTGATCGAGGCCAATCAGGCGCGGGTCCCCATACTCATGCTGACAGCCGACCGCCCACCAGAGCTCCGAGATAGCGGCGCGAACCAGACCATCGATCAGGAGAAGCTCTACGGCGATGCAGTCCGGTGGTTCCGCGACCTGCCGGAGCCGGAACCCACGGGGAGAAAACTGCGCCGCCTGCGCACCGACGCCGCCCGCGCGGTGGCTGAAGCAACGGGAACCCCTCCGGCCCAGTCCACCTGAACGTCCCCTTCCGGAAGCCCCTCGAACCGGTCGAGGTGCCGGGAGACGTGCCCGACGATATCGCCGAAACCGCGCCACTCGGTGCGACCGGGCGTGACGGGCCGTTCGTCCAGACCGCCGGCGGGCGGATGGACCCCGACGAGGAAACTGTCGCCGACCTCGTGACCACCATCGAGGACGCCGAGCGGGGATTGCTCGTCGCCGGGCCCGCAGATCCACCAATCCCGGACGTGGACCGGCAGAGCGTCGCCGCAATCGCCAGTGCAACGGGCTTTCCGGTGCTGGCCGACCCGCTCTCCGGACTCCGGTTCGGCGACCACGTCGCCGAGGCCCAAGTGATCGGTGGCTACGACGGCTACCTCGACGAGCGCGTCACCGGCGACTGGCCCGACCCCGATGTCGTCGTCCGCTTCGGCGCGTCGCCGACGTCCAAGCCGCTCCGGAGCTATCTCGCCGGTGTCGACGCGCGCCAGTATATCGTCGACCCCGCCGCTGGCTGGCGCGAGGCGACGTTTACCGCGACGGATCTGCTCGAAGCCGATCCGACGGCGCTCGTTGAGTCGGTGCTCCAATCGCTCGACGCCGATGCCGTGGCACCCGCGCCAGACTGGCAGTCCCGCTGGCTCGATGCCGACGCCACCTACTGGGATCGGATCGGGACGGCGCGGGAGGACGCCCGCCGAGAGAGGAGCAAGCGATTCGAGGGAGCGGTCGTCGCCGCCGCCATCGAGGGCGCGCCCGACCCCGCCACCGTCTTCGTCTCGAACTCGATGCCGGTTCGGGACCTCGACCGCTTCGCCCGGCCCGCGACGGACGAACTGACCGTGCTCGGCAACCGCGGTGCAAGCGGTATCGATGGCATCGTCAGCACGGCGCTGGGCGCGGGGAGCGCGACCGACGACCCGCTCGTGGCGATCACCGGCGATCTGGCCTTCTATCACGATATGAACGGTCTACTCGCGCTGGAGCGGTGTGGCGTCGACGCTACTATCGTCCTGCTCAACAACGACGGCGGCGGCATCTTCCATATGCTCCCCATCGAGGAGTTCGATCCGCCCTTCACCGGGCAGTTCAAGACGCCACACGGGCTGGACTTCGCCCCCACAGCCGACCTCTACGACCTCTCGCTTACCAGCGTCGACCGGCTGGACGAGTTCACGGAAGTCTACCAGGCGTCGCTCGCCAGCGAGGGAACACAGGTAATCGAGTTCAGGATCGACAGTCAGGCGAGTCACGACCGTCGCGACGCGCTCTACGAGTCGGTCTGTGAACGGTTGCGCAGCGCCCGACGACGCTCACCACCGCGACGGCGTAGCCGAGCGGGATCCAGACGAGCATGACGCCGACGACGACCCGCATTGTCAGGGGTTCCAGCATGCCAGTGGCGAAGAGTGCCCCGGGAACGAGCACGCTCAGACCGCCGAAGACGATCACACCGATGCCGGGAATCGTGAGCAGATAGCCCGCAGTAGCGATCAGTAGCAAACCGGTCGCGACCCGTATCGGGGCGAAAAAGAGCTCCGTGATCGTCGAGACCAGCAACAGCGGGTAGAGGAGCATCGACACGACGATCAGAAAGACCGTTTCCTGCGTAATCGACGGCATCGACAGCCCACGGCTCTGCGGTTCGGTCTCCCAGTCGTTGACCGTGTAGGAGTCGTCGCCACTCTGTGCATGGCCGTCGAAGCCGCGCCCCTTTGTAGACGTGCTCCCAGTTGCTGTCGTACCGCCCGCGGTAGACGCCCTACTGGTCGCCGAGGTGCCACCTGTTCCTCCCATACCGGCGGGACCTCCCATACCGCTCGTACTGCCTGTGCTACCCATGCCGCCCGCACTGGCCGTGCCGGCCGAGTCCCCGACCCACTCCCAGTCGGCCGTTTGCCGGCGGCGGCGCTGTCTGGCGTGGTGGCTCTCCCACCAGCCATCGGAGGTACCCCCACGGTCCACGTCCCAGTCGAAGCCATCGAAATCCAGGTCGTCACCGGTTCTCTGCCTGCGGCGAGTTCCCCCGTCGCCCACGTACGTTTCGTGGCCAAGCCGGTCGTACCGTTCGCGTTCCGCCTCGTCGCCCAGCACTTCCTCGGCGTCGACGACCGCCTGAAACCGCTCGCTGGCATCATCGCGGTCGCTCTGGTCCGGGTGGTACTCCTTGACCTTCTCCCGGTAGGCGGCGGTAATCTCGTCCTGGGTGGCGTCGGCGGTGACGTCCAGCACGTCGTAGAAGTCATTGGCCATCGGGCTGTTCGCCGAAGGTTTCTCTCGGTCGAACTAAAACGTTCGGTAGCCAGAGGGCGTTCACCACCCGATTATACAAACTACCTCGTAGATAGTGCCATATGGGGAGTTCACTGTTCGCGGAGACCGTCGAGGATGCAGACTGGATTCATCTGGGGGAGGACGAGGAGATCCGATGGACGGGACGGCCGTCGAAGTTCACGATTGCCGTAGCACTGGCGCTTGCGGCGCTCGTCACCGTGCTCGGCTTCGTCGCGTCGGCATTACTGGCGGCATGGACGGACCTACCGAGTTGGGCATCAGCGCTGCCCCTGCTCGTGATGTTCGGGGGATCGGCTGGGCGATTGCCGTCTATCTCGACTGGCTCCGTCTGCTGTACGTCATCACCGACGAACAGCTATACGTCAAACACGGGCTGATCAGCCGCGACGTCACGGCGATTCGACTCGAACGGGTACAGAACACCTCCTACGAGCAGACGATTCTCGAACGGTTCCTCTCCTTCGGCGACGTGAGGGTCTTCACCGCCGGGACCGACACGGAGGACGTGACGTTTCGGAGCGTCCCGAACCCCGAGCGGGTCAAACGCACGCTCGTACACCTGTTGAGCGAGCAGATGCCCGAAGGGAACGGCCCGAGACAGCCGGTTCAGTAGCCGTCTGCAGCCGGACTGTAATCGAGGAGCTCGACGCCGCCGAAGGAGAGCGCACTCGGATGATGGTCCGAAAGCGGGTCGAGATAGCCCGTCGGTTCGAGCGTCGCCGCGACGACGACCTGTTCCTCCGCGAGGACGTCCATCGTATCGTCGACCTGTTCGATTCCGTGCGTCCGACAGTAGACGCCGACCGGTTCCCAGGTGTAGCCCTCGTAGTTCCGCAGCGCAACGGTGACCCGGTCGCCAGCGACGAGCGCCGACCGATCCGGCCCGTGGTCGGACTCGGAGCGACACTGCTTGCAGGGGACGCGGCCGCGTTCGTAGTCGGAGGCGACGCCGAGACCGCCCGCGACCGCGCCTGTTAGCTCGCGTGTGATACGTTCTCTATCCACATGCCCCGTTCGGCATCGAATAATAAAGACCTGTCCCGCGACGGGAACCTATTTGAACATGACGACCCGAGTTCGGGTAAATGGTCTCGGAACTCATGCAGGAAGACCGCTGGGAAGCGGTCGAAGATTTCGATTTCGATGACGTGACCTATCACCGCTCTTCCGACGGGAAAACGGTCCGAATCGCGTTCGATCGACCCGCAGTCCGGAACGCGTTCCGGCCGAAGACTGTCGACGAACTCTATGATGCGCTCGATCACGCCAAACGTCAGACAGACGTAGGCTGCGTGCTGCTCACCGGCAACGGGCCCTCGCCGAAGGACGGTGGGTGGGCGTTCTCCTCGGGCGGCGATCAGGCGATCCGCGGCGCGGACGGCTACGAGTACGAGGGGGACGAGGAGCAAGCCAGCGAGCACGGACGGCTCCACATCCTCGAAGTACAGCGGCTGATCCGCCACATCCCGAAAGTCGTCGTGGCCGTCGTGCCTGGCTGGGCCGTCGGCGGCGGGCACAGCCTCCACGTCGTCTGTGACCTCACTATTGCGAGCGAGGAACACGCCAAGTTCCTCCAGACCGATCCGGACGTCGGCAGTTTCGACGGCGGGTTCGGCTCCGCCTATCTCGCCCGACAGATCGGCCAGAAGAAGGCCCGAGAGGTGTTCTTCCTCGGGAAAACGTACAGCGCCGAGGAGGCCGCGGATATGGGGATGGTCAACGAGGCGGTCCCCCACGAGGAACTCGAAGAGCGCGCCCTGGAGTGGGGCAAGCGGATCAACGAGAAGAGCCCCACCGCGATGCGGATGCTCAAGTACGCCTTCAACCTCGATTCCGACGGCATGGTCGGCCAGCAGGTGTTCGCCGGCGAGGCGACGCGACTGGCGTACATGACCGACGAGGCCGAGGAGGGTCGCGACGCGTTCGTCGAGGGGCGAAAACCTGATTTCGACGACGTACCGTGGCGCTACTGATGACGGCGACAGAGGCCGAAACGCCGGAGATGTCGCGGGCGAGGGCGTGGCTGATCGCCACCCGCCCACAGACGATGCCGGCGGCCGCCGCCCCGGTGATCGTCGGCGTCGGACTGGCCTACAGCGCCGGGGTGTTCTCGCTCGGTCCCGCCGTCGCCGCACTCGTCGGCGCGGCGCTGATCCAGATCGGGACGAACCTCGCCAACGACTACTACGACGCGGTGAAAGGCGTCGACTCGGAGGAACGACAGGGGTTCACACGGGTCACCAACTCCGGACTGATCCCCGCCGAGCAAGTAAAGCGAGGGATGATCCTCACCTTTGCCGCGGCGATACTCGTCGGCACGTATCTGGTCTACGTCGGCGGCCTCCCGATCCTCGTGATCGGACTGGCGAGCATCGTGAGTGGCTACGCCTACGCCGGCGGCCCTTTCCCGCTTGGCTCGCACGGACTGGGTGATCTGTTCGTATTCGTCTTCTTCGGCGTCATCGCCGTGGTGGGGACCTTTACGTGCAGGCCGCCGCAGTTCTCGCGGACCCGCTTGCGATGACCATCCCCGAAGGAACAGTCACGACGACCGCACTGCTCGCTAGCCTGCCCATCGCGGGCATCTCGACGAACATCCTCGTGGTAAACAATATTCGGGATCTCGAAACCGACCGCGAGGCGGGCAAGCTATCCCTGGCGGTCCTGCTGGGCTATCGCTGGAGTCGCGTGGAGTTTACCGGGTTGCTCGCGCTTGCATACGCGGTCCCGCTGTACTTCTTCGCGACGGGCGAGTTCGGAGGGGCGATCCTGCTGCCGTTCCTCTCGCTGCCGTACGCCGCGCTGCTCGCACGGACGGTGCTGACCCGGACCGACGGCGACGCGCTCAACCCCGCCCTCGAACGGACCGGCAAACTGCTCGCTGGCTTCGCCGTTCTGTTCGCACTCGGGATGGTGATCTGAATGGACGCCGAAACGACACACTTCGATCTGGCACTTTCCGAACCGCTGTCGACCGCCGCCGGACCGATCCAGCGCAGGCAAGGTATCGCGCTCCGAATCGAGTCCGACGGGACCGTTGGCGTCGGCGAGGCGACGCCGCTACCGGGCAGGACCGAGTCCCTGTCGGACTGTCGGGACGGCGTCTCGACCGCGCTGGAGCGGCTCAACGACGACGATCCTGCCGGCGCACTCGATGCGGTCGAAGAGCGGCCCGCCGCCCGTCACGCCGTCTCGCTCGCGCTGGCGGATCTCCGCGCACACGAAGCCGACGAACCGCTCTATCGCTTTCTCGGCTCCGTCGGCCGCACCACGCGCGTCCCGGTCAACGCGACGGTCGGCGACGTAGCGTCGGATGCAGCAGCGACCGCGGCCCGCGACGCGCTTGCCGAGGGCTTCACGACGATCAAACTGAAAGTCGGCACCCGGCCAGTCGACGATGACGCCGCGCGCGTAGCGGCGGTCCGGGAGGCCGTCGGGCCGGATGTCGCGATCCGCGTCGACGCCAACGCCGCGTGGGACCACGAGCAGGCCCAGGACGCGCTTTCCCGACTGGCCGCCTCGTCGGTCGAGTACGTCGAACAGCCACTCGACGCGGATGATCTCTCGGGTCACGCTGACCTGCGGCGCTCGTCTCGCGTCGACATCGCGCTGGACGAGTCGCTCGCGAGCCACTCCTTCGAGGAGATCCAGTCGGCTGACGCCGCTGACGTCCTCGTCCTGAAGCCGATGGCGCTGGGCGGACTGGATCGTGCGCGCCGGATCGCCATCTACGCCAGACGCGAGGGACTGATCCCCATCGTCACGACGACCATCGACGCGGTCGTTGCCCGCACCGGCGCGGTCCACCTCGCGGCGTCACTGCCGGGGATCGACGCCTGTGGGCTGGCGACGGGAGCACTGCTCGCGGAGGATCTCGCGACCGATCCCGCACCGATCGAGGACGGCGACGCCACGGTACCACAGGACGCCGGTCTCGGTACACGCGGGGCGTGGGAGGAGGGGTAACGGTCCATGAACAACTGGCTCGAAACGGATCTCCTCGCGGCGCGAGCGGCCACGTCGCCCGAGGACATCGCCGTGATCGATGCTGGCGACGGACCAGCCACCGGTGCGGCTACCGACCACCTGAGCTACGCCGACCTCGATTCCCTGGTCGACGACCTTGCGCGACGACTGACGACGCTCGGGATCGAACCGGGCGAGCACGTCGCCACGCTGCTGGATACGGGCCTCCCGTTCGTCGCGGTCGTCCACGCGCTCGACCGCCTGAGTGCGGTACTGGTGCCGCTCAACAGCAGGCTCACGCCAGAAGAGTCGGCGGCCCAGTGTGAACGCGTCGGCGTCGAGACGTTACTCTCTACCGCCGCGCAGGCGGAGCAAGCAGAAGCGGTCGCAGCGGCCCTGCGGGACCGATCGAATACCGAACATAGAGTTGCGCTCGTCGACGGCGAGACGGACTCCGGAACTGCTGTCTGGGACCGAGAGCCAGCCGGTTCGCTCCCAGTGATCGAGCGCTCGCCAGCGGATCGGCGACTCGTACTCTTCACCTCGGGGACCACGGGAACGCCCAAAGCCGTCCCGCTGACGACCAGAAACCTGGTCGCCTCGGCAGTCGCCTCGGCGTTCCGACTCGGTGTCACGCCGGACGAGCGCTGGCTCTGTGCCCTGCCGATGTATCACATGGGCGGCCTCGCCCCGGTGTTCCGCTCGACGCTGTACGGGACGACCGTGGTGCTCCAGTCGTCGTTCGACGCCGAGCGGACGCCCGCAGCCGCCCGGGCCCACGACGTCACCGGACTCTCTCTCGTGCCGACGATGCTTCACCGGATCCTCGACGCGGACGAAACGCTCCCCGACTCGCTTCGGTTCGTCTTGCTCGGTGGGGGTCCCGCGGATGCCTCGTTGATCGAGCGCGCCGAGGAGGACGGGATCCCAGTCTGTCCGACTTACGGGATGACCGAGACCGCCTCACAGATCGCGACAGCACGGCCCGCGGAGGCAGTCGAACACGAGGGTACTGTCGGTCGCCCGCTGTTCGGAACCGAGGTGACTATCGTCGACGAGGAGGCAACGCCGGTAGAGACGGGCGAGACCGGCGAACTCGTCGTCGCCGGCCCGACAGTGACGCCCGGCTACACCGGGGCGAGGGCGACGGCCGAAGCGTTCGGCCCGTATGGCCTCCACACCGGCGACCTCGGGCATCGAGACGAGGGGGTCGGCTCTGGATTACGGGCCGGCGAGTCGACCGGATCGTCACCGGCGGCGAGAACGTCGATCCGGACGAGGTACGGACGACCCTCCGCGACCATCCTGCCGTCGAGGACGCCGCAGTCGTCGGCCTCGAGGACGAGGAGTGGGGCCAGCGCGTCGCGGCGCTCGTGGTGCCGTCCGAAGGGGCCCGTCCGGACGCAGACGCACTCCGGGAGCACTGTCGCGAGCGACTGGCTGGTTACAAACTCCCCGGTCCATCGCAGTCGCCGAGTCGTTGCCCCGCACTGCGTCGGGGACCGTCGACCGGGCCACCGTCCGGGAGCGACTCCTCGACCCGGAGTGACCGGCCACCCGGGCGCACTCCGCCGGTGGGCGGGGCTACACCCCCAGTACGACCAAGGATTTTATCGCCTTGCTCGTCTGACCTATATTCGTGTGCACACTGACGCTCGCGTGGCAGACCTTCGAGAGCGCGCCGGTGGTCGTCGCGGCGAACCGTGACGAAGCGCTCGACCGGCCGTCGACGCCACCCGCTGTTATCGAGTCCGATCCGCGGATCGTCGCGCCACAGGACGAAGAGGCGTCGGGGACGTGGATCGGCTACAACGAGCACGGCGTGCTGGTCGGAATCACGAACCGCTGGAACGATGCCAAACTCGCCGGGGAGCGCTCGCGCGGACTGCTCGTCCGCGACGCTCTACGTCGGGAGAGCGCACAGGCCGCGGCCCGGTACGTCGAGCAATCGGTCCAGGAACACGAGTACGAGGGGTTCAATCTCGCCGTCGTCGACCGGACCGCCGCGCTCTACTACGAGTGGAGCGGCCAGTTGGCGTTCAGACAGTTCGGCCCGGGCATCCATGTCATCGTGAACGTCGGCGCGGACGGACGATATACGATTCCCAAATCGCGGCCTGACGTCGGCGAGCGACAGGCCGAAAACGCCGACCACCTCCGCGAGACGCTCGCGGTCGCCCCGGATGAAACCCCCGCGGAATGGCGCTCGCGCGCTGAATCCGTACTCGGCGATCACGAGCATGGCGTCTGTATCCACGGCGACGGCTTCGGGACGCGCTCCTCGTCGGTGATCACGCTCGGCGAGGGGGCGCATACTACCGGTTTGCGGACGGCCCACCCTGCGAGACGCCGTACCGGGACGTCCATCTGGAGTCCTGAGAGCCATCAGATCCCGGAGTCATGAGATCGACTAGACGCTGTGAGCCGTGAAGCGCAAGCCGCGCTTTTGAAGTGTCTCAACCGATTATAGCGGGACAACGAATGAGTGAGGACTTCTACGATGTGCTCGGCGTAAGCCGCGACGCGTCCGAGGACGAGATCAAGCAGGCCTACCGGAAGAAAGCGAGCGAGTACCATCCGGACGTGAGCGACGATCCGAACGCCGAGGAGATGTTCAAAAAGCTCCAGAAGGCAAAGGAGGTACTCACCGACGAGGAGAAACGCCAGGCGTACGACCGGATGGGCCACGACCGCTTCGAGCAGGCAGACAAACGCGGCGGGTTCGATGGCGGCCGCGGTGCTGGCGGGGCCGGTGGGCCGTTCGGCGGTGGGGGCGGGCCGTTCGGTGGCGGCGCTGGCGGTGCCGGGGGTGCGGGCGGTATGGGCGACATCTTCGAGCAGTTCTTCGGCGGTCAGGGCGGCGGCGGTCGCAGTCGCCGGGAGCGCAAGGGCTCGGATCTACGAACGCGGCTTCAACTAGACCTCGGAGACGTCTACAACGGGGTCGACAAGGAGATCACGATCCGCCGTCCCGAGACCTGTACTACCTGCGATGGGGCGGGCCATCCGCCGGAGGCTGATTCCCAGACCTGTCCGGAGTGTAACGGCCAGGGGCAGGTCACACAGGTCACCCAGACGCCGCTCGGTCGGATGCAACAGACCCAGGCCTGTCCACGCTGTGAGGGCGACGGTGAGGTCTACGACGAGCGGTGTTCGGACTGTGGCGGCGACGGACAGGTGATGAACGAGGCAACGCTAACTGTCGAGGTCCCGGCCGGAATCAAGGACGGCCAGACCCTCCGGATGGACGGCGAGGGCGCACCCTCCGAGGGTCGCGGCCCGAACGGCGACCTTCTGATCGAGGTGTCGGTCGCCGACCACCCCGACTTCGAGCGCGACGGGGACGACCTCCAGTTGAACAAGGCCGTCTCGTTCCCGCAGGCCGTTTTCGGCGACACCGTCGAGGTCCCGACGTTCGACGGCACCGTCGAGATGGACGTTCCGGCAGGGACCCAGAGCGGCGAGACGTTCCGCATCCGGAACAAAGGCATGCCACGACTTCGTGGACGCGGACAGGGCGACCTGTACGTGCAGGTGCAGGTCGTCACCCCTGAGAGCCTCAACGACGAGCAACGCGAGGCACTCGAACAGTTCGCGGAGGCCGGCGGCGAGGAGATAGAGATCGAGAAAGGGTTCTTCGAGAAGATCAAGAACTCCTTCTGATCGCCAGCGACGGACGGTAAACGGTTCCTACCCGCGATTATACAACTGGTAACCAAGTAGCAACTCCTCCAGAGCACCAATGGGGGCACACACGACGATGCGGGCCGACCCGGAGTGACACACTGCAGATGGCACTCCCGTGACGGGATCAGCGCCGCACGTGCTGGTCGACATGATCGGAGTCGGTGTCGCTCGCGGCCGGCGTACAGTTGGGGAACTGTCGTCGTACCCGGATCCTGGAGCGTGGACGGAAGTGCCCCGGAATACTCCGTCTTTTTCACAGGTGACTCCCAGCACCCTGCATGGACACGCTCGACGAGGAGACAGTACGGACACTCGACGACATCCTCGACCGCGAGCGTCGCTCAGGGGACGTCGCGGTTCGTGCGGACGGCGACACCGACCACGTCTACACCTATCGACGCTTCCTGACCACCGCCTGGAAGACGGGGAACTTCTTCCGCCATCTGGGCGTCCGCGAGGGCGTCACCGTCGGTATCGTCGCCGATCCCAGACCGCAACCACTGCTCGGACTGTTCGGCGCGGCGCTGCTCGGCGCGCATGTGCGACTGGACCCGCCCGAGACGGTCGACGCCAGAGTCGTCCTCGCCCCGACAGAGAGCATCGACCGGTACGAACTCCCGGCCGGGGGACAGCGCGTGGGCTACGGCGCGGATCCCACCGAACCGGGCGTCCGGTACTTCGAGGAGAACATCTGGAGCGAGAACCCCTCGTTCCCGCCACAGGACCGTGACCCTTCGGCACCGGTACTCGTCGACGATTCGGGAAGCTACACCCACGAACGCCTGATCGATAGCGCCTACTCGGCGATCGATCGACTCTCGCTCGACGCATCGGATATGGTCGCAGTACGGGCCCCGCTCGTCGACCCACGAACCATTGCGACGGGCGTGCTCGCACCGCTGATCGCCGGCGGTGCAGTCCAACTCGGCGCGGACGGTTCGGAGGCCGACGCCGAAATCGTCGCGCGGGAAGAACCATCGAGCGCTCGCTGGATCGACATCAGAACGGTCGATCTCTGAGAAAGAGTCGTGCCGCCTGCGCCTACGTCGCCGCTTCGAGCGCCTCGATCGCTTCGGGGTTTTCGATACTCGAAAGATCCCCGAGGTCTTCGCCGGTGTAGCTTGCCTCGATGGCACGTCTGACTATCTTTCCGCTCTGTGTCTTCGGGAACGCCTCGACGAACAACACTTCTCGCGGCCGGAACGGCTTGCCGAGTTCGGCCCCTACCTGCTCCCGAAGCGCCGCCTTCAGGTCCTCGCTCGGCTCAGCGTCGTCTTCGAGGACGACGTACGCGACGACGGCCTGGCCCGTCGTGTCGTCTGGGACGCCAACCGCGGCGGCCTGATTGACTGTCTCGTGGTCGATTAGCGCGCCCTCAACCTCGGCAGGGCCGACTTTGCGGCCTGCAACGTTGATGGCGTCGTCGGCCCGGCCGTGGAGGAACCAGAAGCCGTCCTCGTCGATCTGTGCCCAGTCGCCGTGGTCCCAGAGGTCGTCCCACGTCGACCAGTACTCCTCTAAATACCGCTCGTCGCCGCTCCAGAGTGAGTTCGTCATCGAGGGGCAGGAGTCCCGCGCGACGAGGAAGCCCCGTTCGTGCTCGTCGGCGATCGATTCCCCACTGGCGTCGACGATGTCGATATTCATGCCGAGACCGGGGCCGCCGAGCGTGCAGGGTTTGAGTGGCTGGGTCGGCATCGGCATGAGAAAGCAGCCCATGATCTCGGTCCCGCCGGAGATGTTGATGATCGGGCAGGTACCGCCGCCGACGCGGTCGTAGAACCAGCGCCACGACTCGGGGTCCCACGGTTCCCCGGTCGAGCCAAGCAGTCGAAGGCTCGACAGGTCGTGGCCGTCGAGCCACTCCTCGCCGTGTTTCCGGAGCGCACGGATCGCCGTCGGCGAAATGCCGAAGGTCGTCACGTCGTGGCTATCGATCAGTTCCCAGAGCCGATCCGGTTCAGGGTGGTCTGGCGCACCCTCGTAGAGCACAACCGTCCCGCCGAAGGCATGGTTACCCAGTAGAGTCCACGGCCCCATCATCCAGCCGATATCCGAGAGCCAGAAGAACTGATCGTCCGGTTGCTGGTCGAAGCCGAAGTGGATCTCCTTGGCCGCCTGCATCAGCGCGCCAGCGTGGGTCTGGACGATTCCTTTCGGTTTTCCAGTCGTTCCCGAGGAGTACAGCAACATCGCGGGATGATCGGCAGGGAGCGATTTCGTCTCGTACTCGTCGTCGGCCTCGCCGACGGCGTCGTCCCACCACTGGTCGGTCCCGTCGTTCCACGTCAGATCGATTCCGTCACCCTCCCGGCTACCAAGCCGGTCGTAGATGATCACGCTTTCGACGCCGCCGACCTCCTCGAGCGCGTCGTCCGCGGTCGGTTTGAGCGAGACGTGATTGCCGCGCCGGTAGAACCCGTCCGCCGTAAACAGCACGTCCGGGTCGGCATCGTCGAGCCGTGTCGCGACGGCGTCGGTGCCAAAGCCCGAGAAGACCGGGACCGCGATTGCACCGACTGTCAGACAGCCATAGAGGATGGAGACGACTTCCGGTACCATCGGCATGTACAGCGCGACGGTGTCACCCGGTTCTACGCCCCGGTCGTCGAGCGCGTTGGCGACCCGGTTCGTCTGTGCGGCGAGGTCGTCGAACGCTATCTCGCGGACGTCGCCGGGTTCGCCCTCCCAGATCACGGCAAGGTCCTCGCTGGCTTCGTCGCTGGCGTGACGGTCGACGACGTTGTGGGCCGCATTGATCTCGCCGCCGGGATACCAGTCGGTGAACTGTGGGCCATCGGTGTCGTCACGGACGGTCTCGTAGGACTCGAAAAAGTCGATCCCGAGATACTCGACGAGTTCGTCCCAGAACCAGTCGATTCCGGAGGCTGGCTCGCCGGCGACCTCACCGGTCGTCCGCGCGATCAGTTCGTCGTAGTCGTCGATCCCGTACTCGCGCATGAACTCGTAGACGTTCGTCGACTCGACGAACTCGCTCGAAGGCTCGTGGACGATCTCGTCGACGTCGCTAAGAGACGGCATACCTCGGGATTCCACACGAACGATTAAGAAGGTTTCCGGGGCGACAGGTTCGGCCGGTCAGACCGAGTAGGCGATCCGCTCGCCGGTCTCCAGTCCGTTTCGGAGTGCGGCGTGGATCCGCCCTTCGCCGGGCACCCAGTCGCCGACGCAGTAGAGCCCGTGTTCCTCGGCCGACTGGAGTGGGCCACCGAGGACTGCCCCTCGGGGAGCCCGTACCGCCATCCCTGATGATCCGTCCAGTCCGGATCGGCGAGTCGCTCGTCGTCGAGCAGCGTCGCAGTCCGTCTTGCGAGTTCGTCGAGATTCGCGTCGGCCGGTTCGTCGTGGTTGGCGGCCGACCACTCCGGACTGGCCTGGACGACGAGCAGCGATTCGCCGTCGGGGACGTGGCCGGGTTTGCACTCCTCCCGTGCGACCCAGCCGATCTCGTGTTCGTTGTCGGTGTTGATCAGCGCGTAGTACGGACGGTCGATCTCGAAGGGGTAATGCAGGATCGCCGACCAGACTGGCCGGTAGTCGACGTCAGCGACTGCATCGACGAGGTCAGGCCGGATGTCGGCGTCCCAGTCGGCATCAGCCAACAGTTCCGCAGTCTGCGGCGCGGGCGGGTTCAGCACGAGCACGTCGAACGGCCCCCACGTCTCACCGTCGGTATCGACGAGTTGCCACGTGTCGCCGTCCCGCCGCACTGTTTCGACGCGCGTCTCCTGATGAACCGTCGCGTCGGTCTCGCCCAGCAGGCGTTTGGCGATCTGTGTCAACCCGTCGCGATAGGTCCACTTGTACTCGTCATCGTCTCGCCCCTCTGAGACGTCGTCGTCCTCGGTAAACGTCCAGATCGGCTCCGGGACGTCGACCAGTCCGTCGTCGTCTACCACTTCGGTCAGCAGTTCGACGACCCGGTCGTCCTCGGATCTGACGTAGTTTGCGCCGTAATCGTAGGTCACGTTGTCGCGACGCCGCGTCGCCGCCCGCCCGCAGACGCCGCGAGATTTCTCAAGAATAGTAACGTCGGCATCCGGTACCGCCTCATCTACCACGTAGGTCGTCGCGGCCGCGGCCGCACCGGCACCGACGATCCCGATTCGTGTCATCGCATTCGGCTAGGGGCTGGACAAGGATAGTCGCTCTGATGGGGGTGATGCACGCTACCTTACGGAGCGTTCATTATCCGGGTCCTCCGAGGCGTCCTCCGGCACCTGCTCTCCATCGATGTCGTCCTCCGTCGCCGCGCCGTCGTTCGAGGCGACTCGCTCTCCGGCGATTTCGTCGTTGGTCACTTTGTCGTCGTTCGTCTCAGCAACCTCATTATCGTTCACCTCGGGCACCTCATCGTCATTTATTTCTGCGGCCTCGTCGCCGTTCGCCTCTCCGTCTTTGCCGGCGTTGAGACCGGGGCCCAGCCAGGTGAGCACGACACCGCCGACGACAATCGTCGCAACGGCGGTGTTGCTGAATCCGCTCGTGCCGAGAGCCTCCAGTACGACGCCGTAGCCGCTGCCGAGAAACAGCATCCCCCGCCGAGGAGACTGTACGTCGACTCTTCGGCGTTCTCGTATAGCTCCATGAGGCCGAGGTTCGCGGCCCCGAGAAAGACGAGCACCCGGGCGAGCCGCTCGGCCCATGCAGTGCCCGTCACCAGCGCGTAGATGCCGATGATGACGATCCCGAGAAAGATTCCAAGCAGCGCGACCGACTGCGCCGCGACGACACGATTCGGTGATGACATACTGGAACGTCCCGCCCGACACCCTCGAATCTTGCGATTCTGCGGCTCAATGCACACAAATCATTTATTCAGCGGCCGGCTAGTGTTGCATATGTACGTCCGGGACGCAAAAAACCGAGAAGAGGTCTGGTTGCTGGACCATATCGAAGCGATGGGGCTCGACGAGACCGCGTTTCGCTCGCGGGATTACGTCATTGCGCTCGACGAGCAGTCCGGGACGAAAGCGGGCTTCGGCCGTATCCGTATCCACCGGATCGACGAGGGGGAACTCTGTGAACTGACCAGTATCGGCGTCCTCGACGGGTGGCGCGAGCAGGGCGTCGGCGCGCACGTTATCGAACGGCTGATCGAACACGCCCGCGACGAGGGGTTCGAGCAGGTCTACAGCCTCACGGACGAGCCGGGCTATCTCATGCAGTTCGGGTTCCAGGGTATCCCGGCCGCGGAGCTCCCCGAGAAACTGCAGGAGCGTCTCGAAGCGAAACGAGAGAACACCGCGCCGGACGCCGTGCCACTCGTCATCGACGTCGACGAGTTCCGGATGCCCGACCGACTCCGCGAGCGATTCAAGAACGCGCGAGAACAGAGCTCCGACGAGCCGGATGAGCCCGCAGAAGACTTCGGCATCGACCCGGAGTCGGCGACGTACAAATACGATACGGGTTAGGCGGCACTTGCCGCGGTCAAGCGCCCTGTTCCTCACCGATTCCGTATTTGAACGCGACCCAGCCGATGACGGTGATGAAGATGATCGGCGGGAGCATGACGAACACCCACAGCGGTTCGGCTCCCCAGACCATCACCAGTGCGACGTTCGCCAGCCCGAGCAGGAGAAACGGGAGGATGTACAGCGCCGCCCTGATCCGGCTGGTGCCCGGCGAATCGTCGTCGGTCTCGGGGAACGGCGCACTCATTACTGACGACTGGGTGCTACACGATCAAAAACGGCGCGGTCCATCATCCGGCGTCGCCGCGTTCCGTCTCCGGTGAACTGTCATCTCCTACCGACCATCCGGCGAGCGCCCGTTTCGTTCCGAAATGTAACTCGTCCTTGTCAGGCGGATCGACAACCCATACGGCACCGTTGAGTTCACTCGGTTGGACCGTTATCGATCCGTCGACGTAGTCGGCCCGGAAGAACACGCGGAGCATATTGAGACGCTCCTCGTACCCCTCACAGATGATGCGGTCGTGGCGGAGATGACTGATCGTCCGCGGTTCGATATCGATCCCGACCTCCTCGCGAACCTCGCGCTCTACAGTCCGATCGAACGGCTCGTCGGTCTCTCTTCCGCCACCGGGGAGACTCCACTTCGTGTTTCCGCGGCCCAGAATCAGGAGAACGCGCTCGCGCTCGGGACCGTCCACGGGGAGCGTCTCCGAAAGCGGAGCCTGTTGCTCGGGCCATCGGCGGACGAGCGCGTAGGCACTGCCGACGTAGCCGTTCTCCGAGCCCTCGAGCCACTGCTCGAACCGATCCGGGTCGACGGCGTCAGTGCGCTGGTACACGGGTTTCTCGCCGAAGCGATCGAAGAGCCGATCGCGATGGCGCTCGACTGCGTCGAGTTTGATCTCACGATAGCTCATGACGTTCGGTTGTCTGTGCAGTCCGGTAAAAAGACTGTCAATATACAGCGGACTCGAATCGCCGTCGCCAATCCTTATGCACCCGGCCACCAACGTGGGAAACGATGTTCGACCCCGACGACCTGGAGGCGATCCGCGCCGGGAAAGACGAGTGGGAGCGCGAGCAGGTCGAGCCGACGCTCGAACGCTTCGGCGAGCGCCGGGAGCGGTTCACCACCGACACCGGCGGACAGGAGGTGCAACGGCTCTACACGCCCGCCGATATCGCCGAACAGGACTACGAGGAGGACGTCGGGTACCCCGCCGAGGAGCCTTACACCCGCGGCGTCTATCCCACGATGTACCGCGGGCGGCTCTGGACGATGCGCCAGTACGCCGGGATGGGCACCGCACGAGAGACCAACGAGCGGTTTCACTACCTGCTCGATCAGGGACAGACGGGGCTTTCGATGGCCTTCGACCTCCCGACACAGATGGGCTACGACTCGGACGACTCGATGGCCCAGGGGAGGTCGGCAAATCCGGCGTCGCTATCGACTCGCTCCGGGACTTCGAGACGGTGTTCGACGGTATCCCGCTCGCGGACGTCTCGACGAGCATGACGATCAACGCGCCCGCATCGGTACTACTCGCGATGTACATCGCGCTGGGCGACCAGCAGGGCGTCCCCCGCGAAGAGCTTCGCGGCACGATCCAGAACGACGTGCTCAAGGAGTATATCGCGCGGAACACCTACATCTACCCGCCCGAGCCGTCGATGCGGATTATCACCGACATCTTCGAGTTCTGCGCCGACGAGACGCCGAACTTCAACACAATCTCCATCTCCGGCTATCACGTCCGGGAGGCGGGTGCGACTGCCGCGCAGGAACTCGCCTTTACCCTCGGCAACGGTATCGAGTACGTCGACGCGGCCGTCGAGACCGGCCTCGACGTCGACGAGTTCGCACCGCAGTTATCCTTCTTTTTCGCCGCCCACAACAACATCCTCGAGGAGGTGGCCAAGTTCCGTGCCGCCCGTCGGATGTGGGCCCGAATCATGGAGGAGCGCTTCGACGCCACCGATCCGGCGTCTAAACAACTGAAGTTCCACACGCAAACTGCGGGCTCGACACTGACCGCCCAACAGGTCGACAACAACGTCGTGCGCGTCGCCTATCAGGCGCTCGCCGCAGTGCTCGGCGGTACCCAGAGCCTCCACACGAACGGGAAAGACGAAGCGCTTGCGCTGCCGACAGAGGAGTCCGTTCGGACCGCGCTACGCACCCAGCAGATCCTCGCCCACGAATCCGGCGCTGCCGACACTGTCGACCCGCTCGGCGGAAGCTACTACGTCGAGTCGCTGACCGACGACCTCGAAGCGGAGGCGTTCGACATCCTCGACTCCGTCGACGAACGCGGCGGGATGCTCCGCGCCATCGAGGACCAGTGGGTCCAGCGCCAGATCCAGGACGTCGCCTACGACCGCCAGCAAGAGACCGAATCCGGCGACCGGATCGTCGTCGGCGTCAACAAGTTCGAGATAGAGGAGCGCCAGGAGATGGATCTGGAGGAGGTCACCGAGGAGGACGAACGCCGACAGATCGACCGACTGAACTCGGTCCGCGAGGAGCGCGACGACGAGGCCGTCGAAGCGAAACTAAATACGCTGCGCGAGACCGCCCAGAGCGACGGCAACCTGCTCCCGCCGATGATCGAGGCTGTGAAAGTCTACGCGACGGTCGGCGAGGTCTGTGACGTGCTCCGCGACGAGTTCGGCGAGTACCGCGGCGCAGGCGCAGTCTGAACGGAGCGTGGGCGCGGTCGCCGCCGGCATCGATGGTTGTCGCCCGACTGGAAGCCACCAAACGCTAAACTACTTGCCGGTAGTCGAATACTGTATGCAGTTTCATCACACGGGTGTCGCGACGCAGGACGCTGACCAGTTGATCGATCTGTACGGTGCGCTGTTCGACGCACCCGTCGTTCACGAGGAGGAACTCGACGGCCTGCGTATCGTCATGCTCGAAGTCGACGGGGGCTACTTCGAGCTACTCGAACCCATTCAGCACGCCACTGTTGCCCGATTTCTCGACAAGCACGGCCCCGGCGTCCACCACGTCGCGGTCCTGACAGAGGATATCGAGGCGGCCCTGGAGACGGCCCGCGAACTGGAAATCGAATGTATCGACGAAGAGCCACGGGAGGGCGCGTGGGGCCACGACGTCGCCTTCCTGCATCCGAACGACACCGGCGGCGTGCTGGTCGAGTTCGTCGAGGAGTGAGTGGGTCTCGCATTGCTCGCGAGGCCTCACTCTTTTGAGGCCTCACTATCTTTCAGACCTCGTCCTCCCCAACCGGTGTCGCGCCCACGGAGGGGCGCGAGTGCCCTCGCGCGCGTCCCTCGCGCACGCCGGACGGAGGATTAGCCCTTGATGTTGCAGACGGGGAACGTCCGGGCGACCTTGTCGCCGATACCGAGTGCGTCCGAGACGCGGACGACCTCGTCGACGTCCTTGTAGACGCCGGGGGCCTCCTCGGCGACAGTCGCGCCGCTCTGGGCCTTGACGTAGATCTGCTGGGTCTCGCGCAGGTCGTCCTGGACGTCGCCGCCCCAGAACTCGTTTTTGGCCTGGGTGCGGGACATCAGCCGTCCCGCCCCGTGAGCCGTCGAACCGAACGTCTCATCCATCGATCGGTCGCCGCCGCGCAGGACGTAGCTTCCCGCGCCCATGCTGCCGGGGATGATGATCGGCTGGCCGACGTCACGGTAGGCCGCCGGAACCTCCGGATGGCCTGCGGGGAACGCTCTGGTCGCACCCTTGCGGTGGACGTAGAGTTCGCGTTCCTCGCCGTCGACGGTGTGGGTCTCCTTCTTCGCGATGTTGTGGGCCACGTCGTAGAGCAGGTTCATCTCCATCTCCTCCCACGTGCGGTCGAACACCTTCTCGAACACGCGGCGCGTGCGGTGCATGATGACCTGGCGGTTCACCCACGCGAAGTTGATCGCTGCACACATCGCGCCGTAGTACTCCTCGGCGAGTTGGGAACCGGCTGGTGCGGCAGCCAGTTCCTTGTCCGGCAACTGATTCAGGAGGTCGCTATGGGTCTGCTCGATCTTTCGGAGATAGTCGTTGCAGGTCTGGTGGCCCAGCCCCCGACTCCCGCAGTGGATCAGGACGACGATCTGATCCTCTTCGAGGTCGAACTCGCCGGCCACGTCCTCGCGGAAGACGTCCGTGACGCGCTGGACTTCGAGGAAGTGGTTCCCGCTCCCCAGACTCCCGATCTGGTTCTTCCCGCGATCCTTCGCCTTCTGGGAGATGGCTGACGGATCGGCGTCGGGTCGGCGTCCCTCGTCCTCGCAGGCCAGCAGGTCGGCCTCGACGCCGTAGTCCTCCTCGACGGCCCACTCGACGCCGTTCTCGAGGATGGCCTCGATCGTCTCCATGTCGCTTTCGACGACCCCGCCGCCGCCCAGTCCCGAGGGGATGTTCGCGAAGAGGTTGTCGACGAGTTCCTCCTCGTGACCTTGGACGTCGTCGTAGCTCAGATTCGTCGTCATCATCCGGACGCCGCAGTTCGAGACAATGAACCCATCCGCGATGAAGTTGTGTGCGCCGTGCTCGACACCGATATCGTAGACCGACTCCGTGCCGACGCAATCGATCGATCGGATTCGATCCGACACCATGAGGTTATCACCGACGGTGATCTCCTCACAGAATTCCTCGAATCCGGGGAAATCAGCCGGTGGCCGAGGTCGACCCTCACGGCCGCTCCAGACGCTACGTTCGATGAACCGGTCGTTGATCTCGAAGTCCATTTTGATCGCTTCGACGGATTGCCCACCGTCTGCCAGTGTTCGTGCCTGATCGGCGATCGATGTGCGCCGGTCAATTACTGTCTCCTTCCGTTTCAGGTACTGGAGCGCCTTGCTCGCTTTGCGCCGTTTCTCCTGATTGTATCGGTACCCCACTGCAGAGAAGAACCGAATCAGGTTTTGGCTATCGTTTTTGATGGCGAGGCGAAGCCGAACGGTCTCCCGATCGGCATTCGAGTCGGTCCCGAACCGCTCGATCTCGTTCGTCTCGATATCGAGATCTGCGAGGAACGAGGCAATCTCGGCCATGAACTGTTCGCCTTCATCAGCGACGTCCACCACACGAGTCTGTGAGACTTTCGGACAGTACAGGTTCTTGTCGTGTTGGGCTGCAGGCTCGTTCATTTCGGCCCCGAAATACGCCGACACGTACAGTGCCTTCTGCCAGTCTGCTAGCCGGTCGAAGTACGACGGCGTGGTAAACGAGGATTGGATCTTCGTCCCCTCCGGCGCACCCAGTTCCACGAGCATCCGCTGGAAGCCCTTCGAGGTCGCTCGCGTACTGTGCTCCGTGCTCTCGAACGATCGACCATCTATCTCGTGAGAACGAGTCCGTTCGTAGATCTTCGAGGGTTTGAACCCGATCGCACTGATGTCCGTCCGGATCTTCTCTAGGTCTTCGGGCTCGCCGTAGAACCAAGTCTGTCCCCCGCTTCCGATTGCTCCGTCTCCTGTGAAGAATCCGACAAGTTTGAGGAGTCGGTTGAATTCGTTGTCAGTCGACTTCAGCGGGAGCAGGTCGCGATCTTTCAGTGCTTGAACGAGCTGTAGGTTTTCGTCCTCGAAATCCGCTTCGGTCAGTACTGTGAACTCCTCGGGATCCTCGTGTTTGATGCCGCGGAACGGCTGAACCATCACTTCGTCCCCGTTCGAGAGTGCTCCGAGTTCACACATTCCGTCCGGGGTCAGGAAGGGGTGATCACTCGTCGCGGTGATCCGCTCCCCAGTTTCGGTTTCGACCTCATAGACCGTTGCGTCTTCCCGTTCAGTGAACAGCCGTATCGAGGACGGGGTCAGCGTATCGTCCGCGACCATCGCCCGTTCGTCCTCAAACCGTGTTTTGAGGTCCTCGATGGATACCGCCCGACCGTGTTCGAGGAGCACCTCTGTGTCACCCGTGAGGCAGTTGATGTCATAGCCGACCGCGCCCGGGGAGATACAGCCGTCTTCGGCGTCGAGCGCGCCGACGCCACCAACGGGGAAGCCGTAGCCCTGGTGGCCGTCGGGCATACAGATGGCGTGTTTCGTGATCCCCGGCAGGTGTGTCGTGTTTTTCAACTGCTGGAGCGTCTTGTCCTCGGAAATCTCGTCCAGTAACTGCTCGCTGGCGAGCACGCGCGCCGGGGCGCGCATCTCGCCTTCCTGGGGAATCTCCCAGACGTAGTCCCGAACCTTATGCAGGGTGATGCCGTCGGCGTCGTAGGTAGTCATACGCGAATATGCAACGCGAACGGCCCAATAGGTTTCGACGTGTCTCGACGCTGTCGTGTCGCTAGCGAACAGGTGACACGGCTCGCATGGTGGGAGGTCGCTGCCAGCACGGCGTATCACGGTCTCTGCGGACGGGGTGAACACCGTAGCATGCGGTAAGTGAACAACTGCGTGGAAGACGTGGAGAAACAAGGCTTTTGCGGGCGTGGTGAGCATCGGAGAACAATGACCGAGGACGTCTGTGTGCTGATCCCAACTCTCGACGAGGCCGAAACGATCGGGGACGTGATCGACGGCTTCCGAGCGGAGGGCTACGAGAACGTCCTCGTGATCGACGGCGGTTCCGCGGACGAGACGCGAGAGATCGCGCGCGACCACGGGGCGCGCGTCGTAGAGCAACGGGGCGAGGGGAAGGGACAGGCAGTAATAGAGGCGCTCGAGGAGATAGATGCCGAGTACGTCCTGCTCGTCGACGGTGACGCCACCTATCGTCCGGAGGACGCGGATGCAATGCTCGAACCGCTCCGCGAGGGGCGTGCGGAACACGTCATCGGCAACCGGTTTGCCGACATGCACCCCGGCGCGATGACCCGCCTCAATCGGCTCGGAAACCGGCTGATCAACCGGACCTTCGCCGTCGTGCATCACCGCAATCTCACGGACGTACTCAGCGGCTACCGCGCCTTCAGCGTCGAATCCATCGAGCGACTCGACCTTTCCTCGAACGGGTTCGGGATCGAGACCGAACTGGCAGTCGAGTGTGTCCGACAGGGCATCGACACCGAGGTCGTCCCGATCGGCTACCATCCACGCCCGGATGGCTCGGAGACGAACCTGCATCCGCTGCGGGATGGGGCAGTGATCGCCCTCACGCTGTACCGACTGGCGAAACTGAACAACCCCATTCTGTACTACGGGGCGATCGGTAGTACGAGCATGCTCGCCGGGGGCGTGCTCGGCCTCTACGTCGGCTATCGGTGGTTCGTCGAAGGGATCAGCCACGAGGTGCTCGCCCTGCTGGGGTCCTTTGCGATCCTGCTCGGTATCCAGATCATCATGTTCGGCGTGCTCTCGGACATGATCGTGACCCTACACCGGGAGCAGCGGCGGCGGATCGAGCAGATCACCGACGACGAGGAGTGAGCAGAAAGGAACCAGTGCGCGAACCTGCGCGAGCAGGCCGACTGACGTCGATTTTTCCGCGTTCCCGAGCGAAGCGCCGTAGCCGTGGCATAGCCAAGACCACCTCTCTGCTCGTCGAGCGGCCCACCGTAGTCCGGAAGGTCTTATCAGCCTCGCCTCTAACGTCCCGACATGACCGAGTACACCACCGTCTCGATCCCGAAGGATCTCGCGGACCGAGTCGACGAGACGATCGAGGGAACGAGCTTTTCCAGTACGAGCGATCTGGTCCGGTTCATGCTCCGGAGCATCGTCATTCAGCACCAGAAACGTGGAGAGCTAACCGAGGCCGAGTTCGAAGAGATCGCCGACCAGCTAAGCGAGTTAGGCTATCTGGAGTAGCTCAGAGGCCCTCGAACGAGTCAGTGGGCGGGACGGCATCGATAACAGTTAGCGACCGCCGTTCGCCGGACCGATTGAAAGCGGCGACGTCTCCGGCCTCCCACGGCGGTATCGCGACGAGGATCACTTCGTGAAGGTCGTCTTCGAGCGTGACATCCAGACTCCCGTCCGGATGGGAGAGGAATCGCCCCTGCGTCTGGTGGGGCGGGATGGTGAAGTCCATGCCGAAGACGGCATTGACTGATCGGTCGCCCTGGGGAACGTACAGGTCGGTGAAAACGGGCGTGTTCGCCGGGAGGTCGTTCGCGCCGTCGAGTTCGTCTGCAGGCGTCACCGAGAGCGCCATGCTCACCGGATCGGGATCCTGCTCGGCGGCGTACTCCAGCAAAGCCTCCTGTAACCCCTCGGTTACGAACACTCCGGTATCGCGGCTCACTACCGGTAACTTGCGGAGAGCGAGTGTTAACGGTGTCGCTCGGTTACCTCACTCAGAACGGGAGCACCGACCTGGCGTTCTCCAGGTACAGTCTGGGCATCCGCCTGCGCGACCCGGCTAGCGCGTCACGCATCACTCGGGTTGCGTCGTTGAGGATCGGCGTCCCGTGACCGATGAGGATCCGTTCGGGATCGAGGTTCTCGAAGACGTCACGCGGCGGCGTCGTCCGACGGAGCGGGTGGACGCCCAGTCGCTCGTCGCCCGCGAGGAAGTAACTCGCCCGCCCGAGGGATTCCGGAACGACCAGCGTGCCGGTCTCCTCGTCGTACAGCGCGACCTCCTTCCAGACGCGCCTGGTCACCACGGGCAGCACCTCGAAGCCAGTCTCGGCAAGCCGGTCGTCGAACCGCTCGATATCGGCGTCGAGATCCTCGGCGACGTCGTCCATCGATTCGTGGACGTACACCGGCACGTCGTGGCGGCGCGCAATAGCGGCGCTGTCTCGTTTGTGCCGATCCAGCAGGATGACGATGCCCGCCACGGGACCGTACTCGTCAAGTTTCTCGTCCAGGCCGTCGGCGTCCACCGGATCGACCAGCCACACTTCGTCGTCGACGACGAGTGCGTGGCTCGCGCGCTTCATTCCCTCGTCGGGATACGCGATCCAGCTCATTCCGATATCCCAGTCTACCGTCTTCTCGAGTTCGGCTGCTCCGCTGGCTTTGATCGGCATCTGTCTGCCCACAACTCGGGGTGCAAGCCCGATAAACCCACCCCAACGTCCCGAGAGGAACCGCCAACAGATCCGAGTGATATGTGAACACCCACCAAGAGTAGGGAATATATACGACGGGCCGCTAGCCGCTCGCGTGGCATCGCCGTACGACATCCTGGGCGTCGAGCGCGGAGCGGACGACGAGGAACTGCTCGAAGCGTATCGGGCACGGGTCAAGGAGACACATCCGGACCACGGCGGATCGGCGCGCGCGTTCCAGGCTGTCAAGACGGCGTACGAACGGATCGAGGCGGGCAAGGCGGGTCCGATCTCGGTCCACGAGAACGACACGGATCCCGTCGACGAGGCAGAAGAGGAGCGCTTTCGCGTCGAGTTCCTGAACTATCAGCGCCTCGACGAGCAGGGCTGGAGCCTGGAAGACGAAGATCTGTTCGAGAAAGCGGCCGGTGCAAATCTCGGACAGGCCGATTACGGCGAGATTACGGTCGAGAAAAACGAGACGTTGCTCGAAGCCGCCGAAAACAGCGGGCTGGCGTGGCCATTTGCCTGTCGCGGCGGTGCGTGCTCGAACTGTGCCGTCGCGGTGATCGAGGGGGACGTTCCGCCGCCGACGAGCCACGTCCTCACCTCGGAGATGATCGACCGGGGGATCCGACTGTCCTGTATCTCCGCTCCGGTCACCGAGGACACGAAAGTCGTCTTCAACGTGAAACACCTGCCAGCGGTCGAGGACCTGTTACTCTCGGAGAGCCGGTTCAATCGCGCCTACTCGACGGATTGAGCGTTACAGTTGGCCGGTGTCGATACTCACATCCGGTGGCGAGACGATCAGGAACCCGCGGAAGTGGACGAGTTCGCCGTCCTCGTCGCGTACGTCTCGGGCAAACCCGGCGGCCAGTTCGTTGATGTCGCCCTCGACGGCGAGGACGAGGACGTTTCCGGCGATCACAGTTTCGACCCACTCGTCCGGTTCCGTCGTGCCGTCGAGTACGCCGAGCACGACGCGTCCGTCGAACGCTTCGCCCTCGTCTTCGTCCTCGATGTGGTCCTCCATCGAACGGAGATCGAGGTTGAAATCGGTCATATCGCATCAGAGGTAACCCCCGAGAAAAAACCTTCTCAGTCCGACGGGGCGACGAGCCGTCAGGTCGCACCCAGAGAGACGGCGCAGATACCCCATCGCTCGTACCGATAGGTACAACGATGATTTGGCCTAACAGTGGGGTTTTGTGTTCTACGCGTGACAGTTACGCATGATCCGACGTAGATTCGTGCTGGCCGCTGGTGCGACAGTGGCTACTGCTGGCTGTCTGGGCGACGACGGCCCGGAGGAGGAAGTCGTCCGTATCGACGACCGGATCCTCGATGCGGAGTCGTTCGAGTTCGACGTGGCTGAAGACGACGAGACGGAGGTCGTCGTCCATGTCCGCGAGGTGGGTGTGGCCGACGTAGCGCTACTGGATCCCGGCGAGGAGGACGATCCGGTGATCAGCGACACGCTGGAGTACGTCGACTCTTCTGTCAGGGAAACCTACACACCGACGCTCGATCCCGGAGTGGTCAGACGCTCGATATCGACACCGACAATACGGTCATCGACGTGGTCGTGACGTCGTACTGGTAGGATTCGAGTCGCGCGTTCCCGTCGATAGACGAGCGGTACCCGTCAGCATGCCGTAGATGCCGGTTTGTAATTTTTGCCGGCCAAAGCAGGTCGACGATTGGCCGAACGAACGACACACTTATATACTGAGACATGATTCACTAAGATACCATGTCCGACCAAACGTCCATGGATTCGTCCTCTGACACCAGTCAGGGGGTCGAGTTCTTCCAGGGCACGTTAGATTCAACTGACGAAATTGAGTCAGCACGCGTTTTCGATACCACACTCCGCGACGGAGAACAATCACCACGGACGTCATTCTCGTACGAAGACAAACGCGAGATAGCGGCCGTGCTGGACGAGATGGGTACCCACGTCATCGAGGCCGGGTTCCCCGTCAACTCCGATGCGGAGTTCGAGGCGGTGCGTGACATCGCCGAGAACACATCGACGACGACCTGCGGATTGGCGCGGGTCGTCGACAAGGACATCGAGGCCGCAATCGACAGCGGCGTCGAGATGGTCCACGTGTTCTCCTCGACGAGCGACGTTCAGATCGAGGATTCGATGCACGCGACCCGTGAAGAAGTAGTAGAGCGTTCGGTCGCGGCCGTCGAGCGAGTCAAGGACGCAGGACTGACCTGCATGTACTCGCCGATGGACGCGACCCGTACTGACGAAGGGTACCTGATCGAAGTGATTGAGGAGGTCTCGGATGCCGGGACCGACTGGATCAACATCCCAGACACGTGTGGCGTGGCGACGCCGCGACGGTTCTACGACCTGATCAGCACGGTCGTCTCCCACACCGACGCGAACGTCGACGTTCACACCCACGACGACTTCGGACTGGCGACCGCCAACGCCCTCTCGGGCATCGAAGCGGGCGCCAGGCAGGCGCAGGTGTCGGTCAACTCGATCGGCGAACGCGCCGGCAACGCCGCATACGAGGAGTTCGTGATGGCTATCGAGTCGGTCTACCAGGTCGATACTGGCATCGACACGTCGCGTATCACCGAACTCTCGCGGCTGGTCGAGGAGAAAAGCGGGATCGACGTCCCGGGCAACAAGCCCGTCGTCGGCGAGAACGCGTTCTCCCACGAGAGCGGCATCCACGCCGCAGGCGTCATCGAGAACTCCGATACGTTCGAGCCGGGCGTCATGACCCCAGATATGGTCGGCGCCCACCGCGAACTGGTGCTTGGCAAACACACCGGCAATCACTCGGTCCGCGAACGGCTAGAAGAGGCCGGCTTCGCTCCCTCCGACGACGAGGTCCGCGCGGTCACCCGCGAGGTGAAAGACCGCGGCGCGGAAAAGGAGCGAGTGACACTGGCGATGCTGAAGGAGTTCGCACGCGAGCAGGGCATCAAGCGCACGGAGGAGGTCCGCGCCTGATGACCGCGTCCGGGTCCGCCGGTAGTGACAACTGCGAGCGACTGGTCTACGACCGGTACTCGATAACACACAAGAATTATGTACTCAAAGAGCATCAGGTACGGCGTGATGAAACGGATCGCTCCGACTGGTGCCGCCACTGCCACCAGCGGACGGTCCGTCCGGCGTCTTCTCGGTGTGATTGTAGGGGCTCTATAGCCCCACCACTACCACAGTTTTCGACCCCGACCGTATCGACCATAGATCACACAGCCACCGCTCGAACCATGTATCGACCTCGACACCCACGACGACAGTATAGCCAGACAACCACGCCACCAGAACGGCCATCGGCGGGTGCAGGCGCATGAGTGAGCCAGCACACGCCGCAGAGATCACGGACAGCGAGGAGGAAACCGACCAGGAGCCGGTTACCACCGGCGCTCAGTCCGTCGTTCGCGCGCTCGAAAACGACGGCGTCGAACACCTCTTCGGCGTCCAGGGCGGGGCGATCATGCCCGTCTACGACGCGCTGTACGACTCCGACCAGCTCACGCATATCACGATGGCCCACGAACAGGGCGCGGCCCACGCTGCGGACGCCTACGGCGTCGTTGCAAACGACCCGGGGTCTGTCTGGCGACGTCCGGCCCCGGCGCGACGAACCTCATCACGGGAATCGCCGACGCGTCGATGGACTCCGACCCGTTCGTTGCGCTGACCGGTCAGGTCCCGACGAACTTCGTCGGCAACGACGCGTTTCAGGAGACGGACACGACCGGCGTGACCGATCCGATCACGAAACACAACATCTTCGCGGACGACTCCGACCGGGTCGGCGACGACGTCGGGTCCGCACTCGCGCTCTCGCGTGAGGGGCGGCCCGGCCCGACGCTGGTCGATCTGCCCAAAGACGTCACCAACGGCGAGACCGACCAGGAACCAGGCGAGGCCTCGGTGCCGGATACCTACCAGTACAGGGAACACGCCGAGACAGAGAGCGTCGACGAGGCGGCGAGCGCCGTCGAGGAGGCCGCACGGCCCGTCATCCTCGCCGGCGGCGGCGTCATCCGAAGCGAGGCTTCCGAGGAACTGTACGAGTTCGCGACGCGCTACGAGATTCCCGTCGTCACGACGATGCCGGGCACCGGCGCGTTCCCCGAAGACCACGAACTCTCGATGGGCGGCGGCGGGATGCACGGCACCGGCTTCGCCAACATGGCCCTGCATCACTCCAGCCTGCTCATCGGCATCGGCACGCGCTTCGACGACCGACTGACCGGCGGCATCGAGACGTTCGCGCCGGAAGCAGAGGTCGTCCACGTCGATATCGACCCCGCCGAGATATCGAAGAACGTCCACGCCGACTACCCGCTGATCGGCGACGCGGGGACCGTCATCGAGCAACTCACCGACGCAGTCGGGCGAACGCCCGACGCCGACACCTGGCGCGACCAGTGCAAGGAGTGGAAAGCCGAGTATCCGATGGACTACCCGGTCCCCGAAGACCGGGCGCTCCAGCCGGAGTTCGTCGTCGAGGCGCTCGACGAAGCGACCAGCGACCGTGCAATCGTCACCACCGGCGTCGGCCAGCATCAGATGTGGGCCTGGCAGTACTGGGACTGGCTCGAACCGGGCACGTTCGTCAGTTCAAACGGGCTGGGAACGATGGGCTACGGGCTGCCGGCAGCCATCGGCGCCCGCGTCGCGGCCGACGACGACCAGGAAGTCATCTGCTTCGAGGGCGACGGCTCCTTCCTGATGACGATGCAGGAACTGTCCGTCGCGGTCCGCGAGGACCTCGATATCACCGTTGCGGTGCTGAACAACGAGTATATCGGGATGGTTCGCCAGTGGCAGGACGCCTTCTTCGAGGGGCGACACGCCGCCTCGGAGTACGGTTGGTGTCCCGAGTTCGACAAACTCGCCGAAGCCTTCGGCGCGCATGGCGAGGCCGTCGAGAACTACGACGAAGTCCCCGACGCCGTCGAGGCCGCGATGGAGTACGACGGTCCGACGGTCATCGACTTCCGCATCGACCCACAGGCGAACGTCTACCCGATGGTTCCCAGCGGCGGTAACAACGGGAAGTTCGCACTGTCGGAAAGCCAACTGGACGAGATCTAACAATGAGCGACGATACAGATTCCAAGGCACTGGATGGACCGCACCCGAACGAGCGACCGGAGACGTCGCGACGGCGCAACGCACAGGGGATCCGGATCGACCCCGACGCCGAGGCCGAACCGGATACCGAACGCGCGGTGCTCTCCGCGCTGGTCGCTCACGAACCGGGCGTGCTCGCCAAGGTCGCCTCGCTGTTTAGCCGGCGACAGTTCAACATCGAGAGCCTGACCGTCGGCGCGACGACCGACGACGACCGCGCGCGGATCACGCTCGTCATCGAGGAGCCCGGGCCGGGCGTCGAGCAGGCCAAAAAACAGCTCCAGAAGCTCGTCCCGGTCGTCTCCGTGACGGAACTGCCGAGCGACGCGACGAGGCGGGACCTCGCGCTGATCAAGGTCGACGGCACCCATCCCGACCAGGTCAACGCGATGGCCGATATGTACGGCGGACAGGCCGTGGACGCGGGCCAGGAAACTGTCACTATCGAGGTTACGGGCAGTGAGCAGAAGATCGACGCCGCGGTCGAGGCGTTCGAGCGGTTCGGAATCGAGGAGATCGTTCGCACCGGAACCGCGGCACTCACGCGGGGTGCGGAGCAGACGGCCGCCAAAGTGCCACCGACCGCGGAACCGGAAAGCAAAGAAGTGCCGGCCGACGACTGAAGATTGAGAAACATATGGCAGACGAGTTTACCACGACAGTATACCACGACGAGGACGCGAACAGTTCGTATATCGAAGACAAGACGGTCGCCGTACTCGGTTACGGTAGCCAGGGGCACGCCCACGCGCTCAACCTCGACGACAGTGGCGTCGACGTGATCGTCGGCCTGCGCGAGGACTCGTCCTCGTGGCCGGAAGCCGAAAGCGAAGGCCTGCGCGTCGAAACGCCGGACGTCGCCACCGCCGAGGCCGACATCGTCCAGATGCTCGTGCCCGACACGATTCAGCCTGCAGTGTACGAAGCCATCGAGGACGGTCTGGAAGCGGGCGACACGCTCCAGTTCGCACACGGGTTCAACATCCACTACGGCCAGATCCGACCGCCGGAAGACGTCGACGTGACGATGGTCGCGCCGAAGTCCCCGGGCCACCTGGTCCGCCGAACCTACGAGCGCCGCGAGGGCGTTCCGGGACTGATCGCGGTCTATCAGGACGCGACCGGCAACGCCAAAGAGCAGTCGCTCGCCTACGCGGAAGCTATCGGCTGTACGCGAGCAGGCGTCATCGAGACGTCGTTTCAGGAGGAGGTCGAGACCGACCTCTTCGGCGAGCAGGCCGTCCTCTGTGGCGGCGTCACTGACCTGATGAAACAGGGCTACGAGACGCTCGTCGACGCCGGCTACTCGCCCGAGATGGCCTACTTCGAGTGCATGAACGAGATGAAACTCATCGTCGACCTCATCTACGAGGGTGGGCTGATGGGGATGTGGAACTCCGTCTCCGACACCGCCGAGTACGGTGGACTCACCCGCGGCGAGTACGTCGTCGACGAGGAGTACGCCCGCGAAGGGATGGAGCAGGTGCTCGAAGAGGTCCAGAACGGCGAGTTCGCCCGCGAATGGATCACCGAGAACCAGACGAATCGACCGAGCTACAAACAACTCCGCGCCGCCGAGGAGAACCACGAAATCGAAGCCGTCGGCGGCCGCCTGCGCGAACTGTTCGCGTGGGAGGAAGCAAAAGAAGAAGTCCCAGCAGATGACTGAACAGATGCGAAACGTCGATCACACCCACCCGTTCGGTGACAGGAGTGCTGCCCGCTCGTTCGAGCGCGGCCCGACCGTCGTCACCGACGGTGGACAGGACGAACAGACCGAGGAACGAATGGCGGACGTCGACCACGTCCCGCCCCACGGCGAGGGCGCGAGTCCGGTCTTTAAGCGCGGGAAGAAGCGGCAGGCTGACGTATCCGTGAACGTAGCAGTAGATAAGGACAACAGATGAGCAAGGGAACGCTATACGACAAGGTCTGGGAAGAGCACAAGATAACCGAACTTCCGACCGGGCAGGACCAGCTGTTCGTCGGACTCCACCTCATCCACGAGGTCACCAGTCCGCAGGCGTTCGGAATGTTGCAGGAGCGGGGACTGGAAGTGGCCTATCCGGAGCTAACGCACGCGACGGTCGACCACATCGTTCCGACGGCGGACCAGTCTCGCCCGTACAAGGAGGACGCCGCCGAGGAGATGATGGCTGAACTCGAAGAGAACGTCCGCAACGCAGGTATCGAGTTCTCGGACCCGACGACTGGCGATCAGGGAATCGTCCACGTCATCGGACCGGAGCAGGGGATCACTCAGCCCGGAAAGACGATCGTCTGCGGGGACAGTCACACCTCAACTCACGGCGCGTTCGGTGCGCTCGCGTTCGGCATCGGGACGAGCCAGATCCGCGACGTGCTGGCGACCCAGACCATCGCGATGGAGAAACAGAAGGTTCGCAAGATCGAGGTCAACGGTGAGCTCGGCGAGGGCGTCGAAGCGAAAGACATCATCCTCGAAATCATCCGCCGGCTCGGCACCGAGGGCGGCGTTGGCTACGTCTACGAGTACGCCGGCGACGTGATCGAGAGCCTGGGAATGGAAGGCCGAATGTCGATCTGTAACATGTCAATCGAGGGCGGTGCCCGGGCGGGCTATGTCAACCCCGACGAGACCACCCTCGAGTGGCTCGAGGAGACCGACTACTTCCAAGAGAACCCAGGGGAGTTCGAGAAACTGAAACCCTACTGGGAGTCGATCCGATCCGACAAGGACGCAGAATACGACGACGTCGTCACCATCGACGCGAACGAACTCGACCCCGTCGTCACGTGGGGGACGACGCCCGGTCAGGGCGTCGGCATCAACGATCCGATCCCAGCGCCGGAAACGCTGGCCGATGACAAACAGAACACCGCGAAGCGCGCCCAGAAACACATGCGTGTCGAACCGGGCGAGACGATGGAAGGCTACGATATCGACGTTGCCTTCCTTGGCTCGTGTACCAACGCCCGCCTGCCCGACCTGCGCCGCGCCGCGGGCATCGTGAAGGGCCGCGAGGTTCACGAGGACGTCCGTGCGATGGTCGTTCCCGGCAGCCAGCGCGTCCAGAAACAGGCCGAAGAGGAAGGTCTCAAGGACGTCTTCGAGGAGGCCGGGTTCGAGTGGCGAAACGCCGGCTGTTCGATGTGTCTGGGCATGAACGAGGACCAGCAGAGGGCGACGAAGCCTGCGCGTCCTCGTCGAATCGTAACTTTGTCGGTCGACAGGGAAGCAAGGACGGCCGCACCGTCCTGATGAACCCACGGATGGTCGCCACCGCGGCGATCACCGGCGAGGTCTCTGACGTGCGCGATCTGAAAGAGGTGACTACAGTATGACCGACGAAATCGAGATTCCGGAAGTCAACTACGTTACCGGGTCGGGTATCCCCGTCCGCGGAAACGACATCGACACCGACCAGGTGATCCCCGCCCGCTTCATGAAGGTCGTCACCTTCGACGGACTGGGCGAGTTCGCCTTCTTCGATCAGCGGTTCGACGACGAAGACAACCAGAAAGAACACCCGTTCAACGACGAGGAATTTCAGGACGCGAACGTACTGGTCGTCAACGCGAACTTCGGCTGTGGCTCCTCCCGCGAGCACGCCCCCAGGCACTGATGCGCTGGGGTATCGACGCCATTATCGGCGAGAGTTTCGCCGAGATCTTCGCGGGCAACTGTCTCGCGCTGGGCGTCCCGACCGTGACTGCCGACCACGAGACGATCAACGCACTACAGCAGTGGGTCGACGACAATCCCGACGGCGAGATCCAGGTAGACATCGACGCCGAGACCGTTACGTACGGTAGCAACGAGATCAGCGTCACCGTCGACGACGCTCAGCGCAAGGCGCTGGTCGACGGCGTCTGGGATACCACAGCGCTGATGAAATCCAACGCGCACTCTGTCCGCGAGAAATCTGAGAGTCTGCCCTACGTGCAGGATACTGCGATCCCCGAAGCCGAGTAACCGGCTCTCTTGGCGATTCGGTCGGTAGTGGGAAGAAAATTATCTTCCGTTATATATCAGCCTGCATATAAAAACTGTATCTGTGCAAATGTTAAGCGCGACGTCGTCGAGACGTTCGCGGAGAGCTCCACGGACAACTGCAGGTCGCTTGGCATCCCCGCCGCAACCGCCGACAAAGAGACCGTGAGGAACCTCCGGAAGTGGCTTCGGGAGCATCCCGATGGTGACGTCGAATCCGACGGCTGTCGGCCTGGTTCGTCGCGATCCGAACGTTCCTGCGTAATTTGTCGACTGCCCCGGAGAAACCCTATCATCGACCACTACATATCAGTTGTATTCTATCACGCATCGTATACCTGTAGAGACCAATCCTACTGTGCATGTCTGATAGACAGAGCCGTCGACGGTTTCTCGGTGCAAGCGGCGCAGTAGCCCTCACCACAATCGCAGGCTGTCTCGGTGGCGACGAAGACTCTGCGGATGGAAACGCCGACGAGGGGGAATGGAGAACGGCGACGAGGAAACTGCAAACGGCGAGGAGAGCGGCGACGAGGAAACGGCAAACGGCGAGGAGAACGGCGACGACGAAGAAGTGGAGAACGGCGAGGATGACGTTCCGATGGTCGCTGAGGTCCCGACGGAGATCGACGATTACCTCCAGGATGCTCCGAACTACGACGGGGGAATGGTTGACGCGACGGGTCAGGATCAGGTAACGATTGCGCTGACGGCCGAGAGCGTGTTCAACCGCCGGCAGTTCGTGTCGATTCGGGAACCACGATCCAGTGGCTCTGGCAGGGTGGTGCACACAACGTCGTCTCCGATGCGGCTTCCGCCGCTGAGTTCAAAAGCGGGAGCGTCGTCCTCGAAGAGGGCGAAACCTTCGAGCAGTCCTTCGACGACGGGATCCAGCGATACTACTGTGAACCCCACGTCGATCTGGGAATGCTCGGCGCAGTCGACGTCGTCGCGCCAGACCAGTAAGTCGACCGAGTGACCGGCCGCGATACTGACGGACGGGCGATTTTTTGCTGGCCGCGAGGAGAGCAACGCCGTGAGATACTAAACCCCCTGACGAAGTGATTCTGTGGCACCTTCACACGTTCTCGTTCCGCTCGATGGCTCACCGCTCGCCGACGAGGCGCTCGAATACGCGCTCGAGACGTTCGACTGCCCGATCACGGTCGTAAACGTCGTTCTGCCGTTCGATGCACCGATGAGCGAGGGCGGCCTGCTCGGCGCTGACGACCAGCGCCTCGACGCCGCTCGCGAGTATGCCGAGAGCGTGATCACACTGGCCGGAGAACGGGCCGCCGAGGCGGACCGCCCAGTCGAGGTCATCATCGAGACGGGAGATCCAGCCGATGCGATCCTTCAGATGGTAGAAGAGCAGGATATCGATCACATCGTCATGGGCGGTCACAGCGACGAGACGAACCGGGTCGCACGACGACTGCTCGGGACGGTTGCGACCGCAGTCGTCGGGGAATCGCCGGTTCCGGTGACGGTCGTGAAGTGATCAGCTCATTCCTAACACCGTCGAGAGGAGCCGATACAGCCCGAAGCCGATGACGATCGACGTCGAAAGCGTAATCAGCCAGAACGCGACCGTGACACCGATCTTTCTGCGAGAGACCCCAGCAGAGCCAGCGGCGAGGCCGCCGCCGATCACGCCGGAGATGATGATGTTATTAAATGAGATGGGAACGCCGAGCGCGATAGCGATCTGTGCGATGACGAAACCGGGGACGAGTGCGGCAATCGAGCGACGTGCGCCGAGTTGGGCGTACTCGCGTGAGGTCGCCTGGAGCAGGCGAGGTGCGCCCATCCACGCGCCGGCGATGATCCCGGTGGCACCGACCGAGAGCAGGACGATACTCGGAAGCCCGAGTTCGGTCCCGAACAGGTTTTCCAGCGGCCCGGTCGCCAGTCCGACCTGACTTCCGCCGCTGGAGAAGGCGACGACGCCGCCGAGCAACAGCAGGAACGTTCTGATCCCCTGTTCTGCGGAATCGAGCGTTCGTCGACGAATGTACGCGAACCCGGCGACTGCGAACCCGATCGTCGCCAGGATCACGACGATGTCGGTACCCAGTACCGACGGTTCGCCGGCGGTCCGTGAGAAAAATTCTGCGACGGAACTCTGTTCGACGTCGGGCGGCGACGGGATCACACCGAGCCGGATATTTGCAAGGATCCCGCCGACTATCCCGGCGAGCAGTGGCACCCCGATCGCATCCGGGATGTCGTCCCGACGGAGCAGTTTCGCGGTGAGATACGCCATGCCGCCGGAGGTCGGCGGCACCAGTAGCCAGAAGATGATTAGCTCCCGGTAGGTCGCGGTCGCCGGATCGCCGCCCAGCGAGAGGCCGACGCCGACCATCGCGCCAGTGGTGGCGAAGGCGGCGGGCACCGGGTAGCCCGAGTAGACGCCGAAGATCATGAACGACGCCGCCGTCATGAGCCCTGAAATCGCCGCGAGAGCAGTGATCGGAGCGTTCAGGATCAGGTTCGCACCGACCGTCTCGGAGATCGCACCGCCCTGTGTCAGCGCCCCTAACGCCGCGAGGATACCGATCAGAAACGCTGCACGCATCGTCGAAATGGCGTTCGCGCCGATAGCCGGGGCGAAGGGTGGAGAGTTGCTGTTCGCGCCCAGTGCCCACGCCATGAACAGACAGGTCAGTGTCCCCAGACCGACGAGAGCCCAGAAAGCGATCGACACGTCAGCGCCACCCCTGCAGACAGCGCAGAGTCAGTTCGGTTGGCTGCCGTCCGCAAAGAAAGGCGCTAACAGCGTTCATATCATGGAGATCTATCGCCGGAGCCGTTAATAGTTGAGGGGGTACCGGAGAATCCTCTGGGACTTCGATCAGAAACCCCGAATGGTGACAAACCGAATCCCTTTCCAACCCCCACAGCATCTGAGGTGGTAATGACACATCGGATCGCGGTGATCCCGGGCGACGGAATCGGACAGGAAGTGACGCCGGCCGCAGTCGAGGTCCTCGAAGCGCTCGACGTCTCGTTCGAGTTTGTGGACGGCGAGGCGGGCGACGCGACGAAAGCCAGGACCGGCGAGGCGCTCCCGGTAGAGACCCGCGAACTGGCTGCCAGTGCTGACGCGACGCTGTTCGGCGCGGCCGGCGAGACGGCCGCCGACGTGATCCTCCCGCTACGGGACGTCGTCGACTCCTTTGCGAACATTCGACCGGCCGTCTCCTACCCCGGTCTCGACGCCGTCCAACCGGAGACCGACCTCGTCTTCGTCCGCGAGAACACCGAGGGCGTCTACACGGGCATCGAGAGCGAGATCGCCGACGGCGTGACGACGCTCACCCGCGTCATCACCGAAGAGGCCTCCCGCGACATCGCGGAGTTCGGCTTCGATTACGCCGAAGAGAACGAGTACGATGTGACAATCGCCCACAAGGCGAACGTCATGCGCAAGACGGACGGACTCTTCCTCGACGCCGCCGAAGCCGTCGCCGAAGAACGTGGCGCGGAGTACGACACCGCGCTGATGGACGCGCTGGCGATGCATCTGATCACCCATCCCGAGGACTACGGCGTTATCATCTGCCCGAACCTGGCGGGCGACATGCTCTCCGACCTGGCGGCGGGACTGGTCGGCGGCCTCGGCCTGCTCCCGAGCGCGAACGTCGGCGCGGAAAACGCCCTCTTCGAACCGGTTCACGGCTCCGCCCCTGACATCGCGGGCGAGGGCATCGCCAACCCGACGGCGATGATCCTCTCGGCAGCGATGCTACTCGACCATCTCGGTCACGGCGACGAGGCAGACCGCGTCCGAGCGGCTACAGAGGCCGTGCTCGAGGAGGGGCCCCGAACGCCGGATCTCGGCGGGTCGGCGTCGACCCAGGACGTCACCGGAGCCATCGTCGACCGTCTCTGAATCAGCCGGTTCGGTTCGCGGCTTCCGACGGGGAAACTGCGGCTTCATTTTTACACTCGACGAGGACGTACGAGGAGACATGCCCAGCGATACACGCACCCTCGGCCTGCTCGGGCGGACGGTACTCGCGTTGCTCGCGCTGTTCGTCGTGTTCGTCGTCGTCACGGCAGTCATCTCGGTGGCGCTCAGTATCGTCTGGACCGTCCTCGCGGTGGTCGTTCCAGTCGTCGTGTTTGCGCTCATCGCGTACGCCGCGGTGACGATGTACGGGAGCGGTGGTGAAGAAGCGAACAAGGGCCGACGCTCGTCGATATCGCCGGAGGAACGGCTCAAAGAGCGCTACGTGGAGGGCGAAATCGACGAAGCGGAGTACGAGCGTCGCCTCGAACGGTATCTCGATCCGGTCGATGTAGAGTCGCTGGACGACGAGTCACGGTCCAGAGAGTACGAGATGGAGTGAGAGCCCCCGCCGATTAAGCGCGTCCGACTCGAAGAGACACATATGCCTGAAGTCGAACTCGAAGAAGAGACACTGGAGCGTCTCGACGATCTCAAAATCGAGGACGAGTCCTACGACGAGTTGATCAACGAACTGATCAACATCTACGAGGTCGAGGAGTTGACCCTGTTCAAAAGCGGGTAATCAAGGAGGTGGTAGCTACCCCATCAGGTAGCGTAGCCATGAGTTGTTCTGTACGAACTCGGTCTGTTCGAGGCGACCGTCCAGCCCCAGGGTCCGGCCCGCACCGAACGCGCCGAGACCGAACAGCAACAACATGTAGACAAAGGAGCTATCGCTGGGGAGAGCCACCGTGCGCTATTCGGCTCCGCGCGCTGCCGCACTACAGGCGGTCTCCCACTGATGCTTGGATTCGAGGTGGGACTGTAGCCGTTCGGCGTACTCGTCGGCGAGAGCCTCCGCCGCGTCAAGCCGTTCCTGATCCCCGCCGCCACCGCCGTCCATTCCGAACAGCCCTTTGAGCGCGCTGACGATACCGCCACCGCTCTCCGAGGAGCCACTCGGTGCGCCGCCCATCGCCCCCATCTGACTGCGGACGTCGTCCAGTGCTGGCATCACCTGCGGAACGTTGTCAGTGTTCGCTACGACGCGGGCGTTTTCCGGGTCTTCGGGGTTCTCGATTTCGAGTTCGACCGCGGTCATGATCATCCCCCACTCCTGGTAGAGAACTCCGAGGCCTGCACTCGCTCGGAGAACTCCTGATCGACTTTCATGCGTGCGCCGACGATTCTGTCGGTCCAGTCGCTGTTGCTCATACCGGTACTACGACTGACGGTCCTATTACATCTGCGGAAAAAGCGGAACTGGTGGCTTAGCTGTGGAGCGTCACGTCGGCGTGGAGACTGTCCTTGAGCGCGTCGTGGACTTTGCACAGCTCGAACGCGCGTTCCGTGATCTGGTCGGCCGTCTCGTCGTCGAGGTCGGTCTCGGTGGTGACGTCGAACGAGATGGAATCCAGTTTGTCGTCGTCATTCAGTTCGCCGGTAACCGCAATCTCGATCTCGCCGAGGTCGCCGCCACCGCGCTGTTCGGAGCCGACGCGAAGCGCCGGGACGAAACACGCGCTGTAGGCGGCAAGCAGGGATTCGAGCGTGTCGGGGGCGTCCTCGCCGGTCGCATCGACGGTCGTCTCGAACTCTCGGATCTTGTTGTGTGTCGAAAAACCCTCTGTGGAGGTGCTGTGTACTTCTTTGGCCATAGCACCTCCCTCTTCAACCCCGTCGATGTAAGGGTTGTTCCACCGGAAAATTCAGAGTGGACCGGGCGGGAGTTCGAAGGTTTCGTCGCCGTCGAGGATGTGGACCTCGGCTTCACTCCCGGTCGCCTTCACTTCGCGCTCGAACTGCTCGACGTCGATCTCGATCGGCGGGAAGGTGTCGTAATGCATCGGGAACGCGTGATCGACATCTGCCAATCGACCGCAATCGCCGCCTGCATCGGCCCCATCGTGAAGTGATCGCCCGCCGGGACGGCCGCCGCGTCCGGTTCGAGATACGGCGCGATCACCTCGCGCATCTCGGTCATCAGGCCCGTGTCGCCGGCGTGGTAGAACGTCGTGCTCTCCTCGTCGGAGATCTGAGTCGGCTTGGTGTCGCTGATCACGTAGCCTACCGGCGTCCCACCCGCGTTCTCGTAGGCCGTGTCCAGTCCGTTCGTGTGATCGGCGCGATGCATCGTGATGTAGGCGTCGCCGAGTTCGACCGTCCCGCCGATGTTCATCCCGATGGTGTCCTTGACACCGTACTGGTCGGCGACGTAGCCTGTCACCTCCGGCGTCCCGACCGCCGTGACGTTGGCATACTGGCCGATGTGGGCGATGTGGTCCGCGTGGCCGTGCGTGAGGAGCACGTAATCCGGCGTCTCGATCTCCGAGGGATCGTGGTCCGTGTGGGGGTTGTCAAAGAACGGATCCATCAACAGATCGGTGTCTCCAACCGTTACACGCCAGGTCGAATGACCGTGCCAGGTGAGTTCCATGGTACATCAAAAGCTACTCCTCTCACTCACTTAGTGATACCTGACAGCATGGGGCCACACGTCGTCGTGCCCCTGTTCGGTCCCGAGTGGGACGTGCTCGCCTGGGAGACGGGACCCCCGCGGAGATGCGTCTCACAGGGAGTCCGTTTTCTGTCTGCCGACCCAACGACACCCATGCTCACGCTACAACTGGACGACTTCATGCTTGAACTCAAAGACGGTGCGATCAAGAACGTCGGGGCGTCGAACAAGAGCGCCACCGCAAAACTGTACGACGTCGAAAGTGCCGAAGCCAGGGAGTTCGGCGACGAGCGCGTCAAACTCGTCTTCGAGGACGAAGACGGTAGCGAGATACAGGTCGCACTCTTTCCCGAGGACATTCGATCGATCGCCGACGATATCGAGCAACTCGAGGCCAACAGCCCCCTCTTCGAGTAGCAGATTCGACCGTACACTGTCGACCACAGCGAGAGAGTTTCGACAACAGTTTTAGGACGGGGCTATTCAAACCGATTAAATGAGCAACTGTATCATCTGTGGCAAGCCCGTGGACGGGCTAGTCTGCAGTACGCACGAGGAGGACGTAGCATTCGAGTTCCGCGGTAGCTCCCCGGATCAGCTAACACCGAACCGCTACTACAAAGGCACCGTCGACGGCTTCGCCGAGTTCGGCGTCTTCGTCAACATCGGTGACAGCGTCACCGGCCTTCTCCACCGCAGCGAACTCGACCAGCGCCTCGACAGTCTCGACTGGGACGCTGGCGATGAGATGTACGTCAAAGTAAAATCTATTCGCGATAACGGCGACGTCGACCTGGGCTGGTCGATCCGACAGGAGGACCGCGATTTCCGGGGTCGACTCATCGACGCGCCGAGCGGCGACAAGATGTACGAGGACGAGTCGGGAAACGATTATAAGTCGTCGGCAGCGGCCGGCGACGATACCCTAGCGACGCCCGAGCAGACCGACACTGCCGAATCGACCGACACGCCCGAGGAGAGCAGGACTACGGACGGCGGTGGCAGTCAGCCCGAACCGACCACCGCCGACGAGTCCGAGACGGCTGTCGTCGAAGAAACGGTCGAAGAATCTGTCGAAGAAACTGTTGAAGAAACGGTCGAGGAAACAGTCGAAGAGACTGTCGAAGAAACAGTTGAAGAAACGGTCGAGGAAACTGTCGAAGAGACTGTCGAAGAAACGGTCGAAGAAACAGTCAAAGAAACGGTCGATGAGGAGGGCGAAGCAGTCGAGGACGAACCGATCGAACGCTCCGAGATCGGAACGCTCGGCGAGCGTGTCGGCGACCGCGTCCGGATCGAGGGCGAAGTCGCAAGCGTCCGACAGACGAGCGGACCGACTATATTCGAGCTTCGCGACGAGACAGGGACTGTCGAGTGTGCTGCCTTCGAGGAGGCGGGCGTTCGTGCCTACCCCGACATCGAGGCCGAGGACTTCGTCCGACTCGATGGCGAGGCCGAACTGCGCCGCGACGAACTGCAGGTCGAGACCGAGGCCGTCATGCGGCTGTCCGGCGGCGAGCGCGCCGTCGTCGAGGAACGGCTCCGCGCCGCGCTCTCGGAAGCCGCTCGGCCCGACGAGATCGACTTGCTGCTGATAACGACGCCGTCGCCGAGGTCGAAGGTGGCATCGAGGCGGCCAGTACGGCGATCCGCCGAGCGATCATGGTCGGCCGACCGATCGTGGTCCGACACAGCGCGACCGCAGACGGCTACGCGGCCGGCGCGGCCATCGAACGCGCCGCCCTACCGCTGATCCGTGACGAGCACGACCGGCAGGACGCGGTCTACAACTACTTCAACCGACGACCGCTCGAAGGCCATATCTACGACATGGAGGCGGCGACCAACGACGTGACGAACATGCTGGAAGCCCGTGACCGACACGGCGAACAGCTACCCTCGTCGTGCTCGCCGACGTCGGCAGCACGAAAGAGTCGACTGATGGCTACGAACTGCTGGACGTCTACGACGTCGAGCGAGTCGTCGTCGACACGCACGCGCCTGACGAGGACGTCACCGATGCCGTCGACACGTTCGTCTCCACCGAGGGCGTCACGACGCCCGCGCTCGCGGCGAACGTCGCCGCCGCCGTCAACCCGGACGTTCGCGAGGACTTAGAGCACGTCCCGGCAATCGGCTACTGGGAGGCCGCTCCCGAGGCGTACGTCAATCTCGCCGCCGAGGCCGGCTACGACGCCGACTCCGTGCAGGAACTCCGCGAGGCAATCGCGCTCGAAGCCTACTACCAGACCTACCGCGACAAACGCGAACTGATCATCGACCTGCTGTTCGAGCAGGCCGAGGGGCTGGCGAGCCACATTAGCGAACAGTTCCGGACGAAACTCGAGACCGAAATCGAGACCGCAGAGCGGAACCTGACGACTCGAGAGGCCGACGGCGTCCATTTCGCCGTCCTCGACACCGACGCCTACACCCACCAGTACGACTTCCCGACGACGACGCTGCTCGTCGACGCGCTCCACCGCCGAGAGAGCGAAGAACTCGGAACGCCGCTGGTCACGCTGGGTGTCGACGACGACGAGATCCACGTCCGAAGCTCCGAGGATCTCGACGTCCGCGAGATCGCAGCGCAGGCCGCCGAGCGAGCCGACAACGCCGCCGTCACCGCTGTTGGCGGCCGCGACGGTCACATCGAGTTCCTCGCGGGCGCCCGCGACGAGGTGCTCGAAGCGGCCATCGCCTCGATCGCGAGCGAGCTGTAGAGACCCACAGTCGATACTCTTATTCGCTGCAAGTCGCTCTGATCCAGTAATGAGTACCGAGTCGGACGCCACGGAAAGCGAGGCGTTCGAGAACGCCTGTTCGGAGCTGGTCGATCGGATCCTCGCCGGGGACGTAGAGCGAGATGACCTGGAGAGCGCAAAGCTCGACGTCTGTTCGGAGTTCTCCTCGCCGAAGGTGCCCAAACACACCGAGTTGCTGGACTACGCACCCCAGGAGCGACGCGAAGAGCTAGAAGCCGTCCTCCAGCGGAAACCGGTCAGGACGGCCTCGGGCGTCTCGCCGATTGCGATCATGACCAGCCCCCACAACTGCCCGCACGGGCAGTGTCTGTACTGCCCCGGCGGCCCGGGATCGGAGTTCACGAGTTCACAGAGCTACACGGGGCACGAACCGGCCGCCGCTCGCGGCGAGCAGAACGATTACGACCCCTACGGGCAAGTGACGCTCCGACTGCATCAGCTTCGAGAGATCGGTCACCCCGTCGACAAGGCCGAGTTGATCGTGATGGGTGGGACGATGACCGCCCGGAGCCACGACTATCAGGAGTGGTTCGTCAAACGCGCGCTACAGGCGATGAACGACTACGACCTGGAAAGCGAGCCCTCGCCTGCCGAGGAGGAAAGCTTCGCGCCCGATCCGGAGGAGACGGAGTTCGAGTATCTCGAAGACGTCATCGCGGAAAACGAGACGAACGAGATCAGAAACATCGGAACGACGTTCGAGACGAAACCCGACTGGTGTGATCCCGAACAGATCGACCGGATGCTCGACCTCGGGGGGACGAAGGTCGAAGTCGGCGTCCAGACCACCTTCGAGCGGATCAACCGCGAGATGCATCGCGGCCACGGCGCGCAGGCCTCTATCGACGCCAACCGACGGCTTCGGGACGCCGCGTTCAAAGTCGGCTTCCACATGATGCCCGGCCAGCCCGGGATGTCCCACGAGATGTGCATCGAGGACTTCCGCCGCCTCTTCGAGGACGAGGAATGGAAGCCGGACTACCTGAAGATCTATCCGACGCTGATCGTCCGGGGCACCCAGACCTACGATATGTGGCACGAGGGCGAGTACGACCCCCTGACGAACGAGGAGGCTGCCGAAATCGTCGCCGAGATCAAGTCGATGATCCCCCGCTACACGCGGCTTCAGCGCGTCCAGCGAGATATTCCTGCGGACTTCATCGACGCCGGCGTCTGGAAGTCGAACCTCCGCCAGCTAGCCTGGAAACGCATGGAAGAACACGGCTGGGAGTGCGAGTGTATCCGCTGTCGCGAGGCCGGGATGAACGACGAAACGCCAGAGAACGTCGAACTCGACGTGATGACCTACGAGGCGGGGGGCGGGACGGAACACTTCATCAGTTTCGAGGACTTCGAGAAGGACCTGCTGATCGGCTTCTGTCGGCTTCGGTTCCCGAACAACCCTGTTAGACGCGAACTAGAGGACGCCGCGCTGGTCCGGGAGCTACACGTCTACGGTAGCGAGGCCGCAATCGGACAGGACGCCGCAGGGGACCAGCACCAGCACAAGGGCTACGGTCGCCGTCTGATCGAGGAGGCTGAAGGGCTCGCCGCCGACGCGGGCTACGGGAAAGTCAGCATCATCAGCGGCATCGGTGCCCGCGAGTACTACCGCGAAAAACTCGACTACTACCAGGACGGGCCGTACGTGAGCAAGCGACTGTAGCGAGCGAAAATCTCGTGAGTGTAGCGAACGAGATCCGTGGAAGACGAGCAACGCGAGTCTTCCGAGCGAGCAGTTTTTGGCCGAGATTTTTCGAGGAAGGGTGGCGAGCGGAGCGTAGCCACCCGACGATGAAAAAGGTCGTAGTGACGGGCCGTACGTGAGCAAGCGCCGCTGAGTCGCGACTCCGCCAGCCCTCCGGAAGCACTGTTGACAGCTCCGCCAGCTATCATGACGGTTTTTATCCAGCCCCGCATAGCCTAACGCATGAAGGACGGACCGGAAGAACGGCTCCGGCAAAACGCCGTCGAGGTGACGTCGATGCTGGTCACGGGTCTCTGGCTTGCGTTGCTGTTCGTCGGGCCAGGGAACTGGTGGCTGGGGGTGATGCTGTTCGGCTACATCGTGGTGGTTCCGATCGTTGCCCTCCTCTACGGCGACGACGACGATATCGACGAGTGGCTCGACGACTACGATCCGGTCGAGTCGACCGAGAGTGATAGCGAGGAGGTACAGGACGCGCTGGAGACCCTGCGAGACCGGTACGCCCGCGGCGAACTCACCGACGAGCAGTTCGAGCGAAAACTCGACCGACTGCTGGAGACGGAGACGCTCGAAGACGTCGAAGACAGACAGCGCAGACAGGAGCGAGACATCGAGTTCGAGCAGTAAGCGGTCACACTGCGAGCGCCACGTCGACGACCAGCATCACGCCGACCCCGACCGCCGCCGCAAGGGGTTCCGGGAGTGCACCCAAGCCTGTGGTCGCCCCCGCAGCGAGCGCGATGAGTCCGACATCGAAAGCCGCTACAGTGGATCACTCCGGCGGTCGACGCTCCACTGACCGGACCATCGCGGTATCGGGCTCGTCGGTCGGCGACGACGTTCGATGGGCCTCATGATCTGTACAGCGACGGACTCGTCGATATGTCGTCTCGACGGTCCGGTCCACTGGCAGGTGCCGGTATCATGATAGGTCTTGGTGCGGAAGTTCTTACTGCAATCGCTAGGTGATCTCGAATGGAACTCTGGCTCCGACGGGCGCTCAGGACGGTTGGTGCGATCTTCGTACTCGTACTCGTTACTTCGATACTGTATCACACCGTCATGGTCGCCGTCGAGGGGCGAGAGCCGCTCTTCGCACACAGTCTGCAGGTAATCATCGAGACGTTCACCGGGACGGGCTACGGTTCGGACTCGCCGTGGGACACGACGATGGGGAACGTCTTCGTCTCCGCTGTCGATCTCTCGACCTTCCTGCTCCTGTTTATCGTCGTTCCCTACGTCTTCCGGCCGGTGCTCGAAGAGGCGCTGGGACCGGACGCCCCGACGGCGACCGAGGCGTCGGACCACGTGGTCGTCTGTGGCCTCGAACAGCAAAGCGATCGCTTAGTCGAGCAGTTCGAGACACGGGACGTCGAGTACGTCGTCGTCGCGACGACCGAATCCGAGGCGCTGTCGCTGCAGGAGGACGGCATCTCGGTAGTCCACGGCGATCCGACTTCCGTGGATACGCTCCGATGCGCAGGCCTCGACCGCGCGTCCGCAGTCGTCGTCGATACGATCGACGAACGGACCGCGAGCGTCATTCTCGCCGCGAGGGAACTCGACGAGTCGGTCCGGATTATCGCGCTGGTTGCCGATCTCGAGTTCGAGCAGCATCTGACCTACGCTGGTGCCGACGAGGTGCTGACTCCACGAGACCTGCTCGGGCGACGTCTCGCAGAGCGGGTCCTGACCGAACTGATCCCAGGGCGAAGCGACTCGATCTCGCTGGGAGAGGAGTACTCGCTGGTCGAACTGAGCGTTACCGAGGAAAGTCGAGTCTGTGGCTGTACTGTCGAAGAAATCGAGGCGATGGAGGAGCCTTCGCTGACGGTCGTGGGGGTGTGGCAGGACGGCGAGTTCGTCGATTCGCCGCCCGACGACTGTCTCGTCGACGAGGGCACGGTAGCACTCGTCGCGGGGTACGACGACGACCTCGACACCATAGAGACGGAGCCACGTGGGATCGAGGGCGGGGCCATCATCGCGGGGAACGGAATCGTCGGATCGACGGTCAGAGCGGCGCTCGAATCGGCCGGAGTCGAGTGTACGACGATCGATCTCCAGCCAGCCGACGCGGTCGACGTGGTCGGTGACGCGACCGACGAATCGACGCTCCGGGCAGCCAACATCGAGACCACATCGGCGTTCATCGTCGCGATCGGTGACGACGATCAGGCGATCCTCACGGTTCTCGTTGCCAACGAACAGAACGCGGAGATGGATACGATCGCACGGGCAACCCACGCGGAAAACTCCTCGAAGCTCCGCCGCGCCGGGGCGGACTACGTCCTCTCGCTTCCCGAGATCAGCGGCCGGATCCTCGTCCGTGAGGTGTTACATGAAGAGATCCTCTCGTACGATCGACAGCTTGAGGTCGTTCGGATCTCGGGCTCAGAGATCTCCGGACAGCGGATGGCCGGCACCAGTATCCCTGCGCTGGACTACATCGTCGTCGCCGTCGAGCGGGACGACGAACTCCTCACGGACATCTCGCCGTCGTTCGAGTTCCGGGACGACGACGACCTGCTCGTGGTCGGCGACGACGGGGCGATCGCCACCATCGAGGGCGAATGAGGCGAGCCAGATGTTCGATGACGCGTCGTACCGGCGCTGGCCGTATCGGGAGCGGCCGACAGGGGCCACCGTAGCGACACGCATTTTTGCGCCCGGACGGACCTATCGGTATGGATCAAAAGCAGGAGCTGACGAGCGTCGACCTCGCAGCCCTCGTCTCCGAGTTCGGAGCGTACGAGGGGGCGAAAGTCGACAAAGCCTACCTCTACGGCGACGATTTTCTCCGGCTGAAGATGCGGGACTTCGACCGCGGCCGCATCGAGTTGCTGGTCGAAATCGGCGACGTCAAACGGGCCCACCTCGCGAAGCCCGAACACGTGCCCGACGCGCCGGGGCGGCCGCCGAACTTCGCGATGATGCTCCGGAACCGGCTCAGCGGAGCCGATTTTGCCGGTGTCGAGCAGTACGAGTTCGACCGAATCCTGGAGTTCACCTTCGAGCGCGGCGACGAGAACACGACAATCGTCACCGAACTGTTCGGGCCCGGCAACATCGCAGTGATCGACTCGAACCGTGAGGTCGTCGACTGTCTGGACACCGTCCGCCTGAAATCGCGGACGGTAGCCCCTGGCGCACAGTACGAGTTCCCGGACTCGCGGATCAATCCGCTGACGATGTCCTACGACGCGTTCGTCGCGATGATGGAGGATTCGGACACCGACGTCGTCCGGACGCTCGCGACGCAACTGAACTTCGGCGGACTCTACGCCGAGGAGCTATGTACCCGCGCCGGCGTCGAGAAGACGATCGACATCAGCGAGGCCGACGACGACGAGTACGAACCGCTGTTCGCCGCTATCGACGAACTCGCGATCGAACTCCGGACCGGCGGACTGAACCCGCGAGTGTACTACGAGGACACAGAGGACGGCGAGAGCAGGCGGCGCGTCGACGTGACGCCGGTCCCCCTCGAGGAGTACAGCCACCTCGAAAGCGAGGCCTTCGACACGTTCAACGCGGCCGTCGACGATTACTTCTACGAACTCGATCTGACCGAAGACGAGGAGAACGCGGGCGGCACCCAGCGGCCCGACTTCGAGAACGAGATCGAGAAACAGAAACGGATCATCGAACAGCAGGAGGGGGCGATCGAGGGGTTCGAGCAGGACGCCGAAGCCGAGCGTGAGAAAGCCGAGTTGCTGTACGCACACTACGATCTGGTCGACGAGGTGCTCTCGACGATCCAGTCCGCGCGCGAGGAGGAGGTCCCGTGGGACGAGATCGAGGAGACGTTCGCCCAGGGCGCAGAGCAAGGGATCGAGGAGGCCGAAGCGGTACAGCGGATCGACGCCGACGAGGGGTTCGTCACCGTCGATGTCGACGGGACCGATGTGCGACTCGACGCGAGCGAAGGGGTAGAGCACAATGCGGATCGGCTCTACCGCGAGGCAAAGCGCATCAAGGGGAAAAAGAGGGCGCGCTCGCCGCCATCGAGGACACCCGCGAGGCGCTCGAAGACGCCAAACAGCGCCGCGACGAGTGGGAGCGCAAGGAGCAGCAGGACGACGAGGAAGAAGAGACGGAACCGGGCGACCGCGACTGGCTCTCCGAGCCCTCGATCCCCGTCCGTAGTTCGGAGCAGTGGTACGAGCGGTTCCGCTGGTTCCACACGAGCGACGACTTCCTCGTGATCGGCGGGCGCAACGCCGACCAGAACGAGGAACTGGTCAAGAAGTATCTCGACAAAGGGGATCGCTTCTTCCACGCCCAGGCCCACGGTGGCCCAGTGACGATTCTCAAGGCCACCGATCCGAGCGAAGCGGCACGTGACGTCAGCCTTCCCGAGTCCAGCGAGCGCGAGGCCGCGCAGTTCGCCGTCTCGTACTCGTCGGTCTGGAAGGACGGGCGCTTTTCGGGCGACGTCTACGCCGTCGATCACGATCAGGTCTCGAAGACCCCCGAGAGCGGCGAGTTCCTGGAGAAAGGTGGCTTCGCGATCCGCGGGGATCGGGAGTACTTCCGGGACGTCGGGATCGGTGCCTGCGTCGGCATCACCTGCGAGCCATCGACGCGCGTGATCGGCGGCCCGCCGTCAGCGATCCGTGAGCACGCCGAGACGACCATCGAGGTCGAGCCGGGGCGATACGCACAGGGCGACGTGGCAAAGCGGATCTACCGGCAGTTCCGCGAGCGCTTCGAGGACACCTCGTTCGTCAGAAAAGTAGCCAGTCCCGACCTCATCCAGCATTTCCTGCCCCCGGGCGGGAGCCGAATCATCGAGGACTGATCCGCGCCAGAGTCACTGGTTTGGGTGGGTCGGAATCCGGACGCAGACTGTCGTCCCAGCCTCGCTCACGTCGAAGTCGAGTTCGCCGCCGAGGACGGCGACCAGCCAGCGAACGAGCCAGAGGCCAAGCCCGCTTCCGTGATAGAGTTGGGATTCGCCATCGGTTTCGAGCGCTTCGATCTCGTAGTCGGGGATTCCGGGACCGTCGTCGGAGACGACGAACTCGACATCCTCGTCGGTCCTGACCGCGATCTCGACGTGTGGCTTCGCCGAGTCGTTGTGCTCGATTGCGTTCTCGAGGAGGTTTTCCAGCGCGACTTCCAGTTGTTCGCGGTACGTGGCTATCGTGGCCTCGGACTCTATCGTCGTCACTATCGTGGCCGACGGGTATCGCCGATCGACTCGCTCGCCGAGCCGTTCGACAAGGTCATCGACGGATAGCCGCTCGACTGCACAGTCGTCCGTCTTCAGATGGCGCTCGACCGAGTGGGCTTTCCGGCTGAGGTCGACGATCCCCTCCACCAGCGACTCTATCTCGTCGATCTGCTCTCGGCGGTGCTCCCGGTCCTCGACGTCGACTAGCTGACTGACGTGGCCCTCCACGACCGAAAGCTCGTTTCTGAGGTTGTGCCGGAGGAGGCGGTTCAGCACCGTAATCCGCTGTTCGCGCCGCTGTTTCCGGGAGACGTCTCGGTAGACGATGGCGTACCCCATCACGTCGCCGGTCGGTCCCTCCACCGACGACTTGCTCGTCCGGAGCGTCCGCCCGCGAAGTTCGATGATCGCCGGCACGTCAGTCGGGCCGTCGGCTCCCGTATCGTGGACACACTCCAGCGGTTCGCCGAGACAGTTTGGCCGGTTGCAGTTCAGTAGCTGGCACGCGCTTTCGTTGGTCTGTAACACCGTGCCGTTCGTAGAGACGATAACGACACCCTCGTCGAGTTGTTGAAGCGCTCTGTCCTCGCCGATCCGGCGGGTCGCCGGGACGAACTCGAACAGGTGGTGTCTGGCCGCCGCGTACGTCACAGCGATGCTCATACAGCCGAACCCGAGTGGCAACAGGGGCATCGCAGGATACGGTTCGAGCTGTAATACGTCGATCCCGGCGACCACGTACGGCGAGACCGATCCCAGCAACAGCGCGAGCGCCTGCTCGGAGAACAGTTGATCGTACTCCGAAAGCGACCGGTGGAGGAAGACGAGTCCGATCGGCGAGAGCGAGAACAGTGCGAGCAGTTGGAAGACGCCGACGGCGTTCGATTCCGTCGTGACGACCGGGACCTCGCCGGACAGGTCGACGAGTACCTCCGAGTAGACGAGGCCATGGTACGGCCCAGTGATGTCGACGAGGACTAACAACGCGAGCAGTACTGCGACTGCGACGCGGCCGCGACGAGCCAGCAACTCTTCCCGACCGGTGTACGTGAGGACGAACAGGAACCAGGCCGCGACAGAGAGCGTCCCGAGCGCGAGTTGAAGATGTTCGAATAGTATGAGTACATCGGGCGAGCGGACCATTGTCGCCGTGAGAACGTACGTCGTCGAGTACACCCCGACAAGGACGTTCATCGCTGTGAGATAGAGGGCACCAGGAATCGTCCGATTCCGGAACGTGTACGCGGCCAGCGCAAAGGCTGAGAGCACCACGATGACGAGGATCCATACCCAGGCCGGAACGGCGACTAATTCCTGCATTGCCGAGGATCTGTGCTATCGTTAGTTCGATGATAGTTTAGTGTGCCGATTGTGGCGATTCTGCAGTCACGAATAACAGTTCACTTATCGTCGGAACGCCCACGTTCGGGTATGAGAATTCAGGATCGCCATCGGGTCGAGGGGGCCGCGAGCGGATGACGCTCGTCCCCGAGAGCCTCGACGACCTCTGGCATCTCCAGTACGTGCTGGAGCCGGGCGACCTCGTCGGCGGCGACACGACGCGTCGGATCCAGCGCAACGACGATCAGATGCGTGACACCGGCGGCGAGCGCGAGCACATGTACGTCACTATCCGCGTCGAGGAGGTCGAGTTCCACAAGTTCTCCAACCGGCTTCGCGTGGCTGGGACCATCGAGGACTGTTCCCGGGAGGACCAACTCGGTCTGCATCACACGCTCAACGTCGAAGAGCGCGACGAAATCACCGTCGAGAAGCGATTCAAGCCCGATCAGGAAGAACGGCTACAGGAAGCGGTCGAGGCGACCGAAAACCCGGATGTAGCCATCGCGACCGTCGAGGAAGGGCAAGCGCACATCCACACCGTCGAGCAGTACGGCACCGAGGAGTACGCCCGTTTCACCGGAACGACCGGCAAGGGCGAGTTCTCGCGGTCGCGCGAGGAACTGTTCGCCGAACTGACCGACGCGCTCTCCCGGCTTGACGTCGACGCCATCATCCTCGCCGGGCCGGGGTTCACGAAGAAAGACGCCCTCTCGTACATCGAGGAGGAAGCGCCCGAAATCACCGACCAGATCACGATGGTCGACACGAGCGGTGTCGGCGACCGGGGCGTCCACGAGGTGCTCAAACGCGGTGCCGTCGAGGACGTCCAGGCGGAGACCCGCATCGCCGAGGAGGCCGAACTCATCGACGAACTGACCAAGCGGATTGCGAGCGGTGCGAAGGCCTCCTACGGCCCCGAGAACGTCGCGGAGGCGACGGAGTTCGGCGCAGTCGAGACACTGCTGATCCTCGACAACCGACTCAGAACCGAACGCAGTGGCGAGGGCGAGTGGGATATCGACGCCGACGAGGTGATCACGCAGGTCGAACAGCAAGGCGGCGACGTAGTGGTCTTCTCCGGGGAGTTCGACCCCGGCCAGCAGCTATCGAATCTGGGCGGCATTGCCGCGCTCCTTCGGTACCGTCTGGAGTGAGCGACAGCGAGAATCCCCTGACCGCCTTGCCGTAGCCGACACACAGCAACAGGGGGTTTATTGCGAATTGCCCGGATACGTTACGAGAGAATGAACGTTCCGGGTGAGGAATGGATCCAGTACGGCGGACTCGCTATTGCAGTGCTCGGATTCACGATCACCCGACTGTTCGTCGCCGAAACCGTCCAGACCGATACGGCGACGATGTTTCTCGTCGTCGGCCTGCTTCCGTTACTGATCGGACTGGGCATGGCCGTCTACGGTGTCACGCTGGCCGTCGGTACGTTCTCGACTGGCTACGTCAACACCGTGATGCGCTGGAGTTTCGCCGGGACCGGGACGATGCTGTTCGTGTTCGGACTGACCGCCGTCGACGAACTGCTCCGAACCGGAGGACTCCGCTTTTTTGCTGACTCACGGATCCTGGTCGGCAACGTACTGTTGGGCGGTGCCGTCGGTGGCATGCTGATCGGCCATCGCGTCGCCGAGAACCGACAGCAGCGCCGGGCAATCGACCGGCAGTCGAATCGTGCGCTGTTCGTCAATCGACTCCTCAGACACGAGGTGATCAACGCCGCGACGATCATCGACGGTTACGCAGGGATGCGCTCGGACGAAGGAGGGTCCGAGGCAACGGCGGCGATCCGGGAATCGGTCGGCAGGATCGAGGACACCGTCGACGAAATCGGGACGATCGCTCAGGATGCGACCGGATCAAAGCCCGGACGGATCGACGTCACGACCGTTCTGGAACGCGAGATCGAGACGTTCGAGCACGACCGATCGTCGAGAGTCGAGTTCGACTGTCACGCCGACGACATGGCGGTCGCCGGCGAGGGACTCCACCTCATCTTCCGGGAACTCCTCAAGAACGCCCACGACCACGGGACGGGATCCTCGGTCGGCGTCGACGTCGACATCGAAGGCCCCGAACTCTGTATCGCGGTACGGAACGATGGCCCGGAGCTACCGGCCACACAGCGGGCGCTCCTCGAAGACGGCGTGTTCCCGGAGTACGACGATCCGACGGCCGGGTTCGGCCTGCAGGTCGTCAGGCTACTCGTCGACCGGTACGGCGGTCGGATATCCGTCGCGGATAGCGAGGCGACTACGATCACGGTTCGGCTTCCACGCGACGAGGCCGACCGGGGACTGGCGGCCGCGCTCGGCGTGACGTTTCCGAACCTCTACCGGGCGGGTGCCGCCGGTATCGTCGCCGGGGGCGCGATGGGCATCGTCTACTCGGTCGCAACCGGCCTCTTCCCGGTGATCGGCGCGCTGTACGGCGTCGAGATACCGGTCATCGGCTGGGTCACACACCTGTTCCACAGCGTCGTCTTCGCGCTCCTGTTTGCGGTCGGTTGTTCGCGGCTTGCGGGGCGTGATTCGCCGAGCAAGACGGTGACAGCGACGGCCCTTGGCGCTGGGTGGGGGATCATCCTCTGGCTTGTCGCCGCCGGGGTCGCCATGCCGCTCTGGCTTCGTCTCGTCGGCATCGAGGCAACGGTCCCGAACCTCACCGTCATCGGCTTTGTGGGCCATCTTGTCTGGGGCGTCACGCTGGGCCTCGCGTACGTCCTGTTCCAGCGAGTGGGGCGGTCGTCGGTCTGAAACGTTCACTCGCAAATTGGATGTCTCGATCCCCTCTGGAACGGAGCGCCGTGACCGCTGACTACCCGGCTGACTGAACCGATAGGGCCGTCCGCTGTGCATCCCAGTCGCACGGCCACGGACCGTATTTATTCTCCGTCGTCGTGGATGGCATATGGCAGAGTTCGACGTCATCGTAATCGGCGGGGGGACAGGCAACAACGTGGCTGCGGCCGCGGCGGAGGCCGGACTGCAGACGGCGCTCGTCGAACCGGGACCGCTCGGCGGGACCTGTCTCAACCGCGGCTGTAACCCCTCGAAGATGCTCATTCAGGCCGCAAACGCGGTCAACGACGTCAGAGACGCCGGGAAGTTCCACGTCGACGCGTCACTCCAGGATGTCGACCACGCGGCCGTCGTCGACGAGATGGACGACCTGCTGGGCGGCCTCGCCGAGGACATGGCGGACCGATACCGGGAAAAAGAGAACCTGACGATGTTCGACGAGTACACCGAGTTTGTCGACGACCGGACGATCCAACTGGATGGCGAGGAGGTTACGGGCGAGAAAGTCGTCGTCGCGGCGGGAAGCCGTCCGATCGTTCCACCGATCGATGGCCTCGACGACATCGACTACCTCACCAGCCAGGACGCGCTCTACCTCCGGGAGACCCCGGAGAGTCTGGTGGTACTCGGCGGGGGATACATCGCAGTCGAACTGGGCTACTTCTTCGAGTCGATGGGCACCGACGTAACGATCATCGAGATGATGGACTCGCTGCTCCCGCGCGAGGACAGCGAGATCGCCGAGACGTTCACCGATATCGCGGCCGAGCGTCACGAAGTCCACACCGGTCACCGCGTGACGGCCGTCGAGGACGTCGACGGTCGGTATGCCGTTCACGCGGAGACCGAAGACGCGGCAGAGCTAACTGTCGAGAGCGACGAGGTGCTGGTCGCGCTCGGCCGGCGACCGAACAGCGACTCTATCGGTCTCGACCAGACGGGGATCGAAACCGACGACAACGGGTTCATCCGGGTCGACGAACACATGGCGACGACAGCCGAGAACGTCTGGGCGCAGGGTGACGTCGCTGACAACTCGATGTTCAAACACTCGGGCGATTACGAGACGCATCACACGGTGGCGAACGTCGTCCACGAGGAGAAACAGCCGATCGATCTCTCGGCGATGCCCCACACCATCTTCACTGAGCCACAGATCGCTGGCGTTGGGGCGACCGAAGACGAACTCGAATCCGAGGACGTCGAGTACGTCGTCGGACGGGCCGAGTACGCCGACTCGGCGATGGGCCGGGCCAAGAAACTCGACGACGGCTTCCTGAAAGTGCTCGCATCGCCGGACGGCGATATCCTTGGCAGTCACGCGCTGGGCTACGAGGCGTCCTCACTACTCCACGAGGCCGTCGTTGCGATGCGAACCGGCGCGACGGTCGAGGACATCGCAAACACGATTCACGCGCATCCGACGCTGAGCAAGGTCGTCGAGGCCGCGTTCCGGGACGTGTCGGCCTGACCTGCTATTTCGACTGGCGAAACTCCATGGCCCGTTGCTTGCCGAGGTCCATCAACTCCTGAATGAACGACGGGGTTCGGTCGACCTTCGTCGAGCAGTGGTACGCCTTCCCCATCGAGATGCGGTGAACATCGACCTTCGAGAAGTTACTCTCTGGGAGATGCCCCGCTTCGATCCACTCGTTGACGCGTTCGACGGCTCGTAGCTCCTGGTTCAGCGAGATGTTGCCCGAGAGTTCGTTCCGTCGGTCGGCGATCTCTTCGAGCGTCTGTGGCTCGCCATCGCGTTCCTGCGGGTTGATCTGGATGACCCACAGTTCGTCCGGCTTTCGGTCCACGTCGAGGCTCAGGAGGTCGTCGATCGGCGGGTTCTGCGAGAACAGGCCGTCCCAGTGATAATGATCGTGTATTTCGACGGCCTCGAAGAGGTCCGGAACGGCGGCGGAAGCCAGCACCGCTTCCGGGGTCACGTCCTCGTTGGTGAACGTCTCGAAGATACCTTCGTTGACGTTGACGGTTCCGACGACGAGTTCGGGCGAGTCACGCCCGCAGAGGTCGGGCACCGAATCGAAGTCGATGTGGCGTTCGAGAGTCCCCCGGATCTCGTCTTTGCCCAGTTCCGAACCGGGGATGTCGTAGGGGCAGCCTCGACCACCGGAACCCCCAGACTCCGGAGGCGCGAGAAGCCGACGACGAGGCCGTTCAGCCACCGATCCGAGGAGTCCGACGCCGACAGGTCATCCCAGATAGCGTCGAGGAGTTCGATCGCCCGGTCCTCGTCCGCCGTCACCATGCCGTACCACGTCGCGAGGGCGTTGAACGCGCCGCCGGAGGTGCCGCTGATCCCGACGAGTTCATAGCCGTCCTCCCAGTTCGCGAGCAGTTCCTTGAGCACACCGGCAGTAAACGCGGTGTGGCTCCCCCGCCCTGACAGGCAATAGCGATTTTTGTCGGCTCCGTCTCACTCATAGGTCGTCGTATACCCGCCGTCCCAGAGCATATCGCCGCCGTTCAGATGGTTTCCGTGTCGCGAAAAGCCAAAGACGAAGAGGTTCGCTACCTCTGCAGGAGTCATCATCTCCTTGGTCCGGGCCTGTCCGAGCATCACGTCCTCGACGACTTCTCGTTCGGAGATGCCGCGCTCGGCCGCAGTGTCCTCGATCTGATCGACCATCAGCGGCGTCAGCACGTAGCCCACCGAGACCGAAAAGCCGCGGAGAGTCCCCTCGCCTTCGGCTGCGATCGATCTCGTGAGCCCCTGCAGGCCGTGTTTGGCCGTGATGTACGCCGCTTTGTCCTGGGTCGCGTAGTGGCCGTGAACCGAGGACATGTTGCCGATCGCACCCACGCCGTCCGCGTTCGCCCGGATGTGTGGCATGGCGAGTTTCGAGACGAAAAACGGTGCCCGGAGCATGATATCGAGCAGGAGGTCGTACTGCTCCATCGAGAACTCCGGGATCGAGGCGATATGTTGCATCCCCGCGATGTTGGCGACGTATCGGAGATCGCCGTGATCGGCCGCCGTCTCCACCATCGCCTCGACCTCGGTCTCGTCAGTGAGATCCGTTTCGACTGGGACTATCTCGCCGCCTACATCGACCTTGGCCGCAATATCGGCCGTCTCCTTCAGTCCCGACTCGTCGATGTCGGCCCCGACGACGGTGAGGTCGTTCGCCGCCAGCGTGACCGCCGTTGCCTGTCCGATTCCCGACGCGGCACCCGTTACGATAGCGACGGTGTCGCCCGTGAAATGGTCGTCTTCGAGAACGAGCAGGTCATCAGCTGTCAGTTCCGGTTCCGTGAGGTCGAAGTCACTGTTTGCCATGGACTATGACCAATACACTGCCCCTACGTATAATCGTAGGTCGGGCGTGCACTGAGTTGACACACGAGGCGTTTGATACGGCTCCGAGATCACCGCAGGCCACGAACTCGGTTGCCAGCACCACCACGCCCACGACGGCGAAGACAACACCGAGTACTGGCTCCATCACTTCGCTCGGAACGTACTTCGAGACTCTCGTCCCGATAGTCCCGCCAACGAGCACGCCCGGAATCGACCACGCGACCACGTACCAGACTGGCGTCGCCGAGAGGGCGTGCACGACCGCACCGGCAATCGCCGCGACGCCGAGTACGAAGACGCTGGTCGCGATGGCGACGCGGGGCGGTAGCCGACAGCGAACGATCAACTGTGTCGTCGTGATCTCGGGCAAGCCGGCGCTGATCAGGCCGGTGATGAACCCCCCAGGGTCGATAGCCCGATTCCCGGCGGTCGCCAACAGGTGTCGTATCGGAACACCTCGCCGTCGGCGGTTTCGATCACCGTTTCGCCCCGATCGTCGTTTTTCTCTTCGAGGAACGATCCTTCACGCTCCCCGGGGACACACTTCTCCGGTGGATCGTAGTAGACGAGAAACCCGCCGAGTACGAGCAGTCCGACGCCGAAAGCGATAGTCAACAGTACTGTCGGGACGACGTGAGCGGCGAACGCGCCGACGACAGTCGCAGGAACTGCGCCCAGAAGCAGCCACTTTGCGGTCGCGTAATCGACGACGCCCTGCCGAACGTAGTTGAGCAGACCGTTCCCCATCCCGAACACCTCGGTCAGGAGGCCGGCACCGATGGCCTGCGCGGGAGCGAGTCCGACGCCCAGAATGAAAAACGGGCTGAAGAAGAGCGCCCCCGAAACGCCCGAGGAGAGCGCGACCAGCGAAAAGACGACCGAGGCCGGAAACACCCACCAGTGATCGAGGAACTGCTCGACCGGAAAGCCGGAGGGCACGATGGTCGTTCCGAAAACGCCATCGAACGCGCTGGGGCCGCCGGATCCGTGTAACGCGACGAGAGCAAGGACTCCGAGGACGCTGACCGCCGCGCCGAACAGTACGGATCGACGTTCAGTCATCGGTCTCGGCTTGGCGTGTCTGACACACGGCGGATCCCGCCCGGACTCGACTGTACTCCGTCGCCATCGGCCATCCCCGGGTGGCGTCTCCTGGCCCGATGATCATCCGAATAGCTCCGTTACCCGCTCCTCGTCGGGCGTCCAGCCAACGAACTCGCCGCCCTCGAACGAGAGGTCTGCGGAGGCGACGTAGTTACACAGGCCGACGTAGAAGTCGATCAGCAGGCCAACTGCGACGATTTCCGAGGGCGAGTACTCGCGGGCCAGGGCGTCGTGAATCGTGTCGGTGACCCGACCGGATTCGACTGCACGGGCGTACTGTAACAGGACGAACTCGGCGTCGTCGAACGGCGAGAAGTCGCCGCCACCGATCGCCTGCATCTCCACTATCGTCACGCCCCTGTCGCGAGCGATATCGACGTGTTGGTGCCACTCGTAGCGGGCACCGCGTGCCTTCGCGACGGTGAGGATAACGAGTTCTTTTCGCCGGTCTCCGATCTGCTCGTACAGCGTGTTCAGATACTCGAGCGTCGCTTCGAGCACCTCCGGGTTGTGCGCCCAGACGCGGAAGATATGGCGGTCCCCCAGATACTCGTCGGTGAACAGGTGGTGATACTCCTCCGGGATCTCGTCTCTGTCGAGTAGTGGTAGTCGTGACATGGTTCACCTCTGTTTGAGGATGGTCACTGCGGGTTCGTCCGGTCCCGATCTGTTCTACGCAAGGATGCCAGCCCCGAGGAAGGCACCGAGAACGACCCCGTACACGAGATGGACGACCCCAAAGGTGATCATCATGTTCGTGTCGGGAGCCATTCCCAAAACCGTACGCATCCAGAACATCATCCCGCCGATCATCAGGACGATGCCGTAGAGCAGGCCCAGACCAGCGGCGACGGCCAGCGAATCGAAGCTAAGCCCGACGAACGGGACGCCGAAAGCGAATACGATACCCGCGCCGATCCCGTACAGGAGGTGTAACGCCATTCCGGGCATTGCGTACTCCTCGGGGTCGCCTCCAGCGATCTTCGCGACGAGACCGGCCGTCGGTGGCGGACCACCGTCGCCCAGTGTCGACATCAGCACAGTCATTACGATCGTTGCTACGAGGCCGCCGATCAGTCCAGCGATGAGTGAAGCCATCGTGATCGGACAGACGCTGCCCGCCTAATTTAAACAACTCCGATGATGCAGTTTCCATACACTGCCGCAGTTGGTTTTAAGATGTATCTGGTTCTGGATGCTCCGTTCTCGCGGAGAAAACGGGCCGCAGTCGCGTGACTTCGCAGGGCGGCGCTTACTGGATACCGAGATTCAACTCGATGATCTGTGAGAGCATCGCCGCGAAGTTGGTATCGACGCTCCAGATAGCGGTCTCCTCGCCGGAGTCGTCGAACGTCTCGTCGTCGGTCACGCTCAGGAGGAGCGCGTTGCCGTCGGCGAGCACGATACGACCGGCAGGATTGTCCTCGTCGTACGGCATCGCTGGCTCGACGACGTCGATTTCCGCGTACTCAGCGAAGATACCCCGGATCTCCGGGGACTCGCTGATCACCATGACCGAGATACCCTCTTTAGCCCTGTCCCGCAGTGTCTGCTCGATCTCGTCGGGCAACAGCGCTCGCTCGCCGGCACCGAACACGATCCGGGAGTTCGCGCCATCGAGAACCTCCTGGGCCCGGGCATGGATCCGTTCACGGCCGCGAAGCGTCCAGATCGCCTCCTTTTCCTCCTGGCCATCGTCGTGCTGGGACTGAACCTGCTCGACGTAGTCGAACGCCTGTTTTTGCTCCCGCTCGAACCGCGAGCGGAGCGTCTCTTGTGCCTCTTCGATCCCGACAGGCCGGTACTGGATCGGGTTGGACTGCTGGACCTCGACCAGACCGCGGTCGGCCAGCGCGTCGGCGACGCTATACACCTGCGAGCGTGGGACATCCGTTATCTGATGGACGTCACGTGCGGTGCCGCCGCCGAGTTTCTGGAGGGCGATGAACACTTTCGCCTCGTAGCTCGTCAGCCCGAGTCGTTCGAGCGACTCGATAGCGTCGGACTCGTTCATTTATCCGCACCTTCCCAGTCTTCGGGGAACTCCTCGGTCGTGCCGCCGTCGGTATCGGCCGTATGGGATGCCGGGTCCGAGACGGTGGCCGTGTCGTCGCTCGACTGGCTACCGGCGGCTTCTGCGGCCGAGTCTTCGGCGATTTGACTCTCGTCAGCCTCCGCGGCTGAGTTGGCGGCGGACTGGCTCTCGGCCGTCGAGACCCAGCGGTGATAGACGTCTTCGAGCACCGACTGGGCGATCCGGCCCTCTCTCGCGCTGACGCCAGCCTCGCTGAGCACGTTCTCGTCGGGGGCGTCCACCGCGTCTAGTCGCTCCGACTCGGGCGTCGTGACGGGGATAGTCTCTGCACCCTCGACAGGGTGGTCGTCGTCAGCCGTGGTGAGCGTTCCGTCGAACTCGATCGTCTCACCGCCCGGGACGTCCTCGGGCACCGTCGCGACGTAGCTCATTCGGAGATCGACCGGCGTGACGGTCTCCCAGAGCACGTAGAGCGTCCGGCCGATCTGTTCGCACTCGGTCGGTTCCGGGCTAAGAGCCGTCACGTGGCCACCTTCGCCCGGTGCCTCCTCGGCCAGGACGACCCGGCCCTCGGAGGCTTCGACGGCCACAGTGGCCTCGAACTCCTCGCCAGCCGAAAGCTCCTCTCTCGACACCGTTCGGGTCGCCTGTGCGTCAGCCTCGTCGACGGCGGGCGCCGAAGACGCCTCGCTCGCGGCTCCAGCCGGTGACTCACCGGGTTCGGGATCAGCCGCCGCCGCTGCAGCGTCGTCGTCGCGGTCGTCCGACGGCTCGATCTCTAGCTTCTCACCGGGGCCGAAGTGACGTGTCCACAGCACCAGTAGCGAGGGGAGGACGATCACGCTCCCGAGGAACGCGTAGATGATCGTCATCCCGGTGATGATGCCGAACTGCTGGAGCACCGGTAGGATGGCAAAGCCGAGCACGCCGAAGCCGCCGACGGTGGTCGCCGCGCTGCCGAGCAGCGCGCCGCCCGTACCGGTGACCGCGACGTCCATCGCATCCCAGGCGCTTTCGTGTCTGTCGAGTTCCAGAATGTACCGCTCGCTGATGTGGATGCTGTAGGCGACGCCAAGCCCGACAGTGAGGCTCGTAATCATCCCCGTCAGCACGTTAAACGGCATCCCGAGCAGATACATCGTCCCGAGGATCCAGCTCACCGAGAGCGCAACCGGGACGAGCGTCACGAGGCCCAGAACCGCGCTCCCGTGTTGGATCCGGTAGATCACGGCCAGGAAGCCGAACACTGTGACGAGCGTCACCAGCAGGCTCTGGATGACGGTGTCGAATAGCTGACCCTGGACGACTTCGTTGACCACTGGGCCACCGGTGGCGATTGCAGTTCGGGACTCGCTCTGTCCCGCGTCGTCGATGCCGTCCGCAACCGTCCGCATCTCGCTCGTCACGTCGCCCGTTGCGGCGTCACCGCGAATCGAGACGGAGAGCAGGAGTGCTTCGTACTCGCCGTCATCCGTCTGGTAGACGACGTTGGCCGCCTCGCTCGGCGCGACCTCGTACAGTTCGTCGTACACCTCCTCGATGTTCTGGTCCGGAACGCCGTCGCCATCCGTATCCGCTGCGGTGAACGTCTCGTTGAACGACTCGTTCCGGTCGGCGACCGCCTGCATCGTTCCGATCGGACTCCGCGTGTCGGCCCCACCCGTCGAGAGGGTCACGGCAGAGTCAGTCTCCGCCGCCTCCGCTTCCGCGGCATCGATCCGCTCTAACGTCTCCGCGTCGGTCGCACCACCCCTGACCAACACGTTCGCCTGCGTGTCCTGCCGGATGAAGTTCGCGTTGACGTACTCGAAGTTGTCCTTGGCAGTGTAGTCGCCGGGGGCGATCACGTCGGGGAGATCTTTCATCCAGTCCGGCGGGTCGTCGGCGAGGAAGTCCTCGTCGTCGAAGCAGTGCTGACCTGCGATCCGCCGACAGCACCACCAACGCTGATGACCAGCGCGAGGGCGATGACGACATAGGGTGCCTTCCGTGCGAGAACGGATCCCGTCGAGAGCAGGTCGCTGAAGCGCCCGCCGCCGGTTCCGAATGCCGTCTTTTTGCGGTCGAAGCCCCAGCCCTCGAGTATCTCGTCGATCTCGATTTTCAGGGCGGGCATCAGCACGCCGAAGATCAGCAGCGCGGAGATGATGCCGACGCTGCTGACGATACCGAACTCCTGGATCGGCGCGACAGGGCTGACGAGGTTCGAGAGGAACCCGAACACGGTGGTGGCGGTTACCCACACGAGCGCGACGCCGACCCCGGTTAGGCCGACGGTCATCGCCTCTCGGATCCCGCCACGGCCGGTGTAACCACCGGCTTCCCGTTGCTCCCGATGGCGCATGAAGATGTGTATCGCGTAGTCGATCGAGAGCCCGATCAGTAAGACGGGAACGGCGATGAAGATCTGGTTGAACTGGATACCGGCCCAGCCCATGAACCCGAAGGTCCAGATCAGCACCGCGATGATTCCCATAGTACCCAGTAGAATGTCGACCAGGTCGCGGTAGGCGACTGCTGCGCGACGACGACGAAGAGCAAGGCGAGCGGCCCAACGATTGCCAGTGACTCACCCATCGATCGGTCGATCTCCTCGCTGATCGCGCCAAAGCCGAAGACGATCACTTCGTCTTCGGTTATCTGCTCGTCGCCGACCGACTGCATCGCGAGTTGGCTGTCGATCAGCGTGTCGGAGACGTCACCAGTCTCGAAGTTGCCGGCCTGGGCGACGTCCTGTCGGACGAGCATCATCCGCGCGTCCGAGGAGCTACTGCCCGGTTCGTAGCCGGTCGGCATCAGTTGGAAGGCGAAGTCCTGACCCTCCTCCGGATCGAGCACCGTCGTCGTGACGTTCTCGAACTCCTCGTCGTCCATTCCCTCTACGTGCTCGATCTGCTCGTCGAGCGAGGGCGTCGTGCCGTCCTGTAGCGCCTGCTGATCGGCTTCGAGTTGCTCACCGCGCTCTTCGAGTTCGTCGAACTCCGCTTCGAAGACGCCAACAGTACCGAGTTCGTAGACCTCGCCGATCGATTCGTCGATCTGCTCGATCTCCGCCTCGTTGTCGGCACCCTGCTCCTGTGCGGCGACGAGGTCGTTTCGATCGCTCACGAGCCCCCGAAGCTGGGCGACCGCATCCTCGAACGTCGCCGTCTCTTCGTCATCCAGATCCGCGGTAGCGTCGTCGACGACGGTACCGATTTCGGATTCGATCCGCTGCTGTTCGGACTCGTAGGTCGCCTGATCTATCTCGCCGTTCTCGAACTGGCGTTCGACTTCGTCGAGTTCGGTCTGCAGTGCACGGGTCTCGTTCAGTGCCGCTTCGAGTTCACCGGCACGGCCTTCGAGGGCCGCAGTGTCCTCTTCTGCTGCGCGCCGCGGGCTTCCAGTTCGGCGGCCCGCTCGGTCTGAATCGACGTGATGGCGATCAGGTTCGAGACGCCGGTGATGGCGTTGTCTTCGGCCAGAGTATCAGTGATCTCCGGATCGTCCTGTATCGTCTGTTGATACTGGAGCGTCGACAGGACGGACTCTCTCGTGAGGACGTCGTCTCCACGAACGATTACCTGTACTCGTGTGATGTTCTCCTCGCCCGGCGGGACGAAGTTGTTGTCGACGTACTCCTGTGCGTCGACCTCTTCGTTCTCGCTCTCGAACTGGTCGAGCGACGATGACTGTTCGACCATCGCCGCGCCGCTTCCAAGAACCAGTGTTATCACCAGCATCACCGCGATAGCGGTTTTGCTGTAGGTCGTTACGAGCGATGCGAGTCGTTCGGGAAGACTCACAGCGACACCTCGCTTCGATCGTTGTCGTAAAATATGCTGTTAGTAGGATCCATACAACAGTCCTGTTGTTATTCGACTACTAACAACGTTTTAGATATAACCGTGTCGGTATCGGAGCATGACTCCGCCGTTCCAAAACCGTCCGGTAATCGCGTTACAACTGACTGGTGAGCCGGTGACAACAAGGAAAACACGGGACGCAGACTACCCGGTCGGGACCGGTTACTCGTCCTCGAACGGCGACCCCGCGGCTTCCGGTTCGTGGCCATCGAGGCTGATGATGTTCTCGCGGCCCACACGTAGCTCTGAAATCTCGCCCTCGTCTTCCATGTCGGACAGCAGCATACTCACCTTCGATTTCGACCAGCCAGTCTCCTCGACGATGTTGACCTGTTTCATTCGGCCGCCGTTCTCTTCGAGCAGGGTCACCACGCGGACCTCGTCGGTCAGGAGTTCCTCGTCGGGGACTGTCGTTTCGCTGCTCTGCTCGGCCGCGGCCGACTCCTCGGGCGGTGATGCAGGCGTCGCCGTCTCGGCCTCGGACGACGGGAGTCTGTCGAGCACGCTCCCGTCCCGTCGCCAGGCGACGATAGTTCCGATTCCGACGACAAGGACGACGATGCCCGTCAGCAACATCAGCGGATCGTCCTCGCCATTCGTCGTCCCGTTCACGTCGCCGTCAGCAGTCGTATCGTCCTGCACTGCATCAGCAGGCTGGAGGACGACCCGGGGGCGGTTGTCGGTGAACGTCTCTTCGCCCTGCCAGGTCAGCGTCTCGCTGTCGGTCAGGTTCTCCCCGGAGAGTTGGGCGTTCTCGGGATCGTACTCGGTGAACGAGAGCCCTTCGCCAGCCTCGAACACGATCCACTGGCTCTCGCCGATGTAGTGGCCGCCCTCGTAGATGTCGCCGACGACGACGCGGTCGTCCTGTTGCCTGGCGAAGCCGTCCCAGTAAAACGACATCCTGACGACGCCGATATCGTTACCCTGGGAATCGCTCTCGATGGTGGCTTCGCGCTCGAAGTCCCGGGCGTTCATCTCCCGGTCGAGTTCGCCGTCAGCGTTTGCTACGAGGGTCTGTCCCTGGTTCTGAAAGTCAACGAACAGTTGATGCTCGCGGTTCGAGTTGAACTCCTTGGCGAACGCCTCGAACTGATCGCGCTCCGCCTGATCTTCGAGATAGCGATCGGACTGAAACGTCCACTTTGCCGTGCCGTTCTCGTGAACCGTTATCTTGAAGCGCTCGACATCGACTTCGCCGGACTGTGCGAGTGAGAGATCGCCATCTGACTGTGCGGCGAGATCACTGCCGTATTCGGGTGACACGGCGAGCGGACCGTCGTGCCCGTCCGTCGGCGTCGCCGCGGCCCCAGAGAGGGCCATGAGAAGAGCGGCCCCAACCAGGATCGTCAACAAAAGCCCGATGCCCAGCGATCGGTTCATACTGTATAAGAAGAACGCGGGCCATACAAAAGACCTTGCGACCGATACCAGCGTATGGTAAGGCGTCACTACGGGCGGGAGTAGCCTCAGGGAGCCAGACGGTTCTTCCGGTTTTTCATCTGCTCGTTGTAGTGCTCGAAGGTGATCGGGCACCACTCCTCCGCGAGGTCGAGGATGTCCTCGGTCATGCCGCGGACCTCCCATTGGCTGTCTGCCGCAGCACGCATGTCAGCCACGTGCATCAGCATCCGGGCGTTCAGCGACATCACCATGTTCACCTCGGTCCCGATCGGTAGGACAAAGCGGGCGTCCTCCGGGGGCATTCCCAGATCGAGCAGTTCCTGATAGTCCTCGACGGACTGACGAACCGAGCGCTGGAATATCTCCTCGCGTTGCTCGACGGTCTCCTCGTCGACCTGTCCCTCCGTCTGGTTCCGGCCGACCCAGTCGGGATCGCTCGCAGAGGGCGGCGTGACGACCATCTCGCCGTCCTCCACGTCCGCCGGATCGACCTCGTCGAAGGCGACATAGCGCATGGACTGGACGTCGAAGGAGACGTGCCGGTGACGGGTGATCTGGGCCATACACGAGCGGCTGAGTCCCTTGATCACGAAGGTCGCCTGGGGGTGCTCGAACGGGCCGAAGTGGCCGTGGTCAAGCAGGTGGCCGATCAGCGTCTCCTTTTTGTCTTCCATCGAGTCACCGCCGACTGATTCCATGATCTCCTCGAACGACTGGTCGCCGACGAATCCCGACATGTAGTCGTTGCGCGCGCCGGTACAGATGACCTCCTCCGGGTTCTCCGTAGCTTCGAGCAGTTGGACTTCCATACACACGTGGCTGGGAGGCAGAAAGATAACGCTGCTGTTCTCCCACGGATTTGAAGGCTTCTCGTGAGCAGTATTCCATATGTCGTATCAGACCGCATCACCGGACGACGTCGAATCGGTGCTCGGCGACGAACAGGGCGGCCTGTGGTTTCTCAAGGAGCCACTCGATACGGAGTCGCTCGGCGTCTCCGTGCTCGAACTCGAACCGGGCGCGAGCGGCATGAAGCACGATCACATCGAGGACGAAATAGAGGAGGTATACGTCGTGGTCGACGGCACGGTCGAAATCGAACTCGACGGGGACACCGAACGCCTCGGCGCGGACGAGGCAATCCGGCTCCCGGCCGACCAGACCCGCCAGGTCCACAACACAAGCGACGAGAGAGCACGGCTAGTGCTGATGAGCGCGCCGGAGTAGGACCACCCAGCCGACAGGCCCAAACGCGGGCCACGCATAGCTGCCCGGCATGGTGACCAACATCGCGAAAGGCGTACAGGCGTTCACGAGCAACGCGTTTCTCGTCTCCGGCGACCGAACAGTGCTCGTCGATACGGGCGCGAACTTCGACGCAGTCGCCGCGGTTCGGGACCGCGTCGACGCCCTCGACGCCGTCGTCCTGACTCACACCCATCAGGACCACGTCGACAACCTCCCCGCAGTCAAGGACGCGTTCGACGTCGAGGCGTGGGGGTACGATCCGGACGAGTTCGGCGTCGATGTCGAAATCGAAGACGAGGCGCGCGTCCAGATCGGTGACGACGAGTACGTCGCACTGCACACGCCCGGTCACAAGGACGATCATCTCTGTTTCTACGCGGCAGGCAGGGAGAGGCTGTTCGCGGGCGACCTCGTCTTCCAGAACGGGAGCTTCGGTCGGACGGATCTCCCAGAGGGCGACCGGGGGCTACTGGTCGACAGCATCGACCGGGTGCTCGACCGCGTCGACGACTCGCTCGCGGAACTGTACGTCGGCCACGGCCCCAGCATCACGAACGAACCGTACTCGCACATCGAACTGTCCGCGAAGATGGCTCGGCAGCAGTAACGCCGGGCGTAGCTCTTTGACAGTTGCTGTCGTAGCCAACTCCTGGGAGCGACAATGACTGGCAAATCACTGCTGATGATCGTCGGCGATTTCGGCGAGGACTACGAGATTATGGTACCGTTTCAGGCGCTACAGGCGGTCGGCCACGAGGTCGACGCGGTCTGTCCCGAGAAAGAGGACGGCGAGACGGTCAAGACGGCCGTCCACGACTTCCGTGGCGACCAGACGTATATGGAGTCGCGCGGCCACGACTTCCAGTTGACGGCGACGTTCGCGGACGTCGACGTCGAGGCGTACGACGGACTGGTGCTTCCCGGCGGGCGCGCGCCGGAGTATCTGCGGAACTTCGAGCAGGTGATCGACGCCGTCCAGTCGTTCGACGAGGCGAACAAACCGATCGCGGCCATCTGTCACGCCGCCCAGATCCTCACGGCCGCGGACGTCGTCGAGGGGCGGACCTGCACGGCGTATCCGGCGCTCGAAGCGGACGTCCGTGACGCGGGCGGCGAGTGGGCCGAGGGCGTCGCAGTCGACGAGAACCTCGTGACGGCCCAGGCGTGGCCCGACCATCCCGGCTGGATCGAGGCGTTCCTGGACGTGCTCGGCACCGAAATCGACCACGAGGAGCCGATGGCCGCGGACGACTGAGAGAACAGCTAAAACGTCACTCGGCGACGGCGAGCAGTTCGTCGTAGGCGTGCGAGTAGGCATCTGCGACCGCACCCGGTTCGCCCCTTTTTCGCCACCGAGCGCTGGTAGCCCGACGCTTGCGACCGGGTCGATCTGTGCGATGACGTCCTCGACGCACTGTTCGAGCGTCCCCTCGCGGGCGCTTCCGCGGGCCGCCTCGCAGGCGGTCGCGTAGCGGTCACCGTCGTAGATGCGCGCACGAGCGGGTTCGACGACCGCGACGGCGTCCGCCGTAAACCCCTGGAGGGGCCGCGCGATGTCGCCGTAGGATTCGACCACCGCGCGGTCGTGACGCTCGATCCGCGTCGCGACGGCGTCGAGGGCCGGGAGATGGCGCTTGCGCGTCACGTCGTTCAGTTCGTCGACCGTCTCGACGGTCGGCGCATCCGCGAGCGGGAGCCGCTCACGAACCGCGTGAGGCACGTCCGCGGCCCCGTTCCGTACGAACGCCCCTGCGACCCGGTCGAGGACGAACCGTCGGTGAGCGGCACCGATCAGCCCGCCGTCCGGGCCGGGCGAGGGACGCCACAGGCGGTGAATCGGATTGATCTCTTCCGGCGACACGTCGTCCGCGCTGGCCGCCGCGAGCCGTTTCGCGTCCTTGCCGTACAGTCGACCGTCTCCGATGGCCTGCCGGACGTCGTCCTGGTCGAACCAGTAGTCGTTGCCCGCACGAGGTTTGAAGCCGGTGCCGTCGATCCAGTCGAGAAGTCCGGTCGAGAACGTCGTCTTCCCGGCGTCGACCCGATCGCTACCGGCGACGAGCAGCCGCATACGCTACTCCTTGAGGCCGTAGTAGCCCGGTTCGTCCTCCGCGCGCGGTTCCGCGATCACCAGATCCTCGGCGTGGACCATCACCCACGGAATCGCCCAGTCGAGCAGGACGTCCTCGGTCTCGGCCTCGATCTCGGCGTCGGGATCGAGTTGCTGGAGCAATCGCGCTATCTCGTAGACGGTGTACATCTGCCCCGATTCGAGCAGGTCCTCGGGGGTGCTGAAGTCACAGGGAAACAGTTCGTCGAACTCGGATTTCGGTACGGGCATAGCTGTCGGTAGACGTGTCGAGTGGGTAAATGGCGCGATTCGATGCCGACCTAGCGGTCGCGGGAGAGCGTGAGATCGCTCCCCTTGCTCTCGCCGGGGAGGATATCGCCGAGCGCGCCGCCGAACGCGGCGGCCGCCCAGACGACGCTGACGTGACAGAGCGCCACCCACGGGACTGACCAGTCGACGCGGCCCCACAGTGTCATCGTGAACGCCGCGGTGAAAAAGGCAATCGAGAGGACTCCGGCTAGCCGTCGCGGGACGATGCCGAGGATCGGGTTCGCCCGTTTTACCTCCTGAATATCGGCCCAGTAGAGCAGGCCGATCGTCATCACGACGACAAAGGCCGCATTGGCGACGAAGAAGGCTGGCTCCGCGACGAAGTGGTCACCGATAGCGAAGACGCCGTCCTCGACCAGCATGGGCAACGAGATCAGGATGCTCCCGACGAAGGTCTCGGCGACGTCACGGCCGGTGTACTTGTCGATCTGTTTACCAAACGTCTTCCCGCCCGGAACCCGGTGTGCGAGTTGGATGGTCCGCTGGACGTGCTCGCGTTCGGCTGGATCGTCTACCGTCTCTTCGAGCAGTCGGAGTTCGTCCATCAGGTCGGCGACGTTCGCGCTCTGTGGCAGTTTCTCTTGGTCGGGTGTGCCGCCATCAGGACGGGATGGCTCTTCCGGACCGTCTCCGGCGTGCTCCGACGGGGCTCCCCTCCCGATCCTGGATCGCTCATACCGCATGACGGTCAGGAATCGTGTAAAGCGTTGTGCATATTTGACGGTGAGCGGCGGGCGATCACGGACCATCCCCGTCAAACTTATATATGCCTCCGGCAAAGCCTCACTGTCTGATGCCTAAAGTCGAGATCAACGTGCCAGATCATCTGGATATGCAGATCACGCAGATGGTCGAGCAAGGCGAGTTCGTGAACCGTGAAGAGGCAATCGAAGACCTGCTATCAGCAGGCCTCAAAGCGTACAAGACCAGCGGTCCGTCTGACGATGACGAGCAGCAAGGATACGACGACGCACTAGAAGACGACGGGATGATGGGCCACGACGACGAGTACGTCTTCTAGACCGTTCGCTGTCGCGGCGAAGCGAGGATGATTTTACGCGCGAGGTAGACCAGCAGGTATGGTCAGCGTCACAGTTTGGAACGAGTACCGCCACGAACAGGAGAGCGAAGCGGTCGCAGAGCTTTACCCGAACGGCATCCACGCCGTGCTGGCCGAACTGCTCGAAGACGAGGGACACGACGTCCGCACCGCCACGCTGGACGAAGACGACCACGGACTCACGCAGGACGTCCTCGAGGACACCGACGTTTTGCTGTGGTGGGGCCACATCGCCCACGACGAAGTTGCTGAGGAAGTGGTCGACCGCGTCGTCGAGCGCGTGCGCGAGGGCATGGGCTTTCTCCCGCTACACTCCGCACACTACTCCAAGCCGTTCAAGCGACTGATGGGAACGAGCTGTTCGCTCAAGTGGCGCGAGGTCGGTGAGACCGAGCGCCTCTGGACGGTCGAGTCAGGACACCCGATCACTGCGGGACTCGACGAGTCCATCGTCGTCCCCGAGGCGGAGATGTACGGCGAGCGCTTCGACGTTCCACAGCCAGACGCGCTGGTGTTCGTTAGCTGGTTCGAGGGCGGCGAAGTGTTCCGGAGCGGTGCCTGCTATCGCCGTGGCAGCGGCCGGATCTTCTATTTTCGGCCCGGCCACGAGGAGTATCCGATCTACTTCCAGGAGGGGATCCGACAAGTGCTCGTCAACGCCGTCGACTGGGCGGCACCGACGGAGGGGCCCGAACCGTACTTCGGCAACGCCGATCCTGCCGAGCGGATCGAGTAGCGCGGGCGGTCCGACGCGGCGAACTCAGTCGAAATCCGGCAGGTCGTCGGGCGCGTCGTACTCGGCCTCCCAGTCGATGTAGTCGTTTTTGAGCACCTCGGAGATGGTCTGACCGAACTCGGTCATCGCGGCGTTGATGCCCGACACGGTCCCCCACGAGTCGAGGTCGGGGTGGTACTCTTTTTCCCGCCAGTCCTCGGGGATACCCGGCGCGTTGTAGCCGACCCGATCCGCGAAGTCGTCCCAGAAGAAGTCGAAGGCGGCGAACATACCGAGTTCGACCGCAATCTCGTATTCGTCCTCGTCGAGGTCAGTATGCTCGGCCCACTCGTCGAAGCCGTCGGTCCATGCCCCCTCGTGCAAGAACGTCTCCAGGTCGTTCCGCCGGTACTCGGAGTCTTCATCCAGGTGATCGTCGTCGTCGTACTTGTCGGGTACCTGTTCGCTCAGTTCTGGTGGGTCCGGCGGGTCGACATCGAGACTCATACTGAGCGGTAAGAGCGTGGAGGGAATAAGCGTCCCGCAGACGGCGGCGGACTACTCGATGCTGGGGTCGCGATCAGTGCTGGTGGAGGGGTTGACGCTCCATCTGCTGGCGCAACTCGGCGAGCGTCGATTTGTCGACGCCGCCGTCGAACTGCGCGATCAGGGTCAGTACCTCCGGCTTCGGCACTTTGACGCCACCCTGTTTGAGCACGTCCTCTGGTCGCTCGCGGAGTTCGCGGATCGTCCCCACAGCGAGCAAGTACGGAATCGCCCACGCGGCCAGCGTGTTACCTCGATGCTCTGGGAGCGCTTCGAGATAGAGGAGCGCGTCGTCGAGATAGCCCGCGGCCTGGTCGGTGACGCGCTCGATTACAGTCGTCACCTCGCGGACGTTATCCGCCTCGCAGACGGCGTCCTGCTCGACGCCCTGTTCTCGCAGCCAGTTTGCGGGCAGATAGACGTTGTTCTCCTCGTGATAGTCGTCAGTGACGTCTTTTGCGACGTTTACCAACTGGAGCAGGAGGGCGAACGAGCGGGCGTTCTTCTGTAGTACCTCGGTCTGTCTGGGGTCGGTCCCTCGCGTGATGAGGTTCGTAATCAGTTCGCCGACGGTGCCGGCCGCGTACCAGCAGTACTCCTCCAGTTCGTCGGCCGTTTCGATCCGGAGTCCACCGGTTTCGGCGTGACGGTCGACGAACGTCGCCATCCCGCCGACCAGTTCGCGCACCGGTTCGCGGATAGCTTCCCTGTCCTCGGCGGGCAGGTTCTCGAAGGTCCGGACGATGCGGGGAGCGTTGGCGACGACTCCCCAATCGTCCTTGTCCTCGCCAGGCTCCTCGGGGATCCACTCGGCGATGTCCTCGCTGAACTCGTGGACCGTCACGTCCGAGCCGGCCTCACGAGCGATCGCGTCGTTGTACTCTTCGAGAAGGGCCTGCTGGATAGTCGGCGGGATATGGCCGGCGTCTTCGACCGTGTCCGCAACACGGCAGAGGAGATAGCCGACGCAGATCCGCGAAGCCATCGGCTCGTCCAGCACGTCGATCGTGATTGCAAACGTTCGCGAGACGTCCGAGACGGCGTCGAAACACCAAGCCAGGTCCTCGTCGAACGTCACCTCTTGGGTGTCGTTCATCCTCGTAGTAGTTTCCTTAGACTCCGGGGATAAAAAGGTCTGAGGAATTTGTCCTGACACTCAGAACGGGCGGCCCCACCGCCCGCAGGTTATAAATGGTTTTTCAGGATGGTTTTGCGACGAGCAGGCACTATCCAGTTCCGGATTTGAAAAGTGAGCAGATCGTACTCGGTCGGCCTACTCGCTCAGTGCAATCGCCAGTTCCTGCAACGAGTCGATCGTCAGATCAGGGTCGCCGTCGAACGGTTCCCACGGTGTTGCCTGCCGATCCACCCGGACACCCTGCATCCCCGCGTGCTGTGCACCCATGACGTCGAACCACCCGGCCGTCACGTGTGCAATCTCGTCGATCGGTGTTCCCGTCCGGGCGGCAGCATGGCGATAGAGTTCGGCGTCGGGCTTGAACGTCCGGATCTCGTCGGCACTGATCGTGTCCTCGAGCAGATCCTCGATGTCGGCGTGTTGAACCATCGACGACAGCATCGCCGGATTTCCGTTCAGAACGACGTAGCAGGCGTATCCGTCATCACGGAGTTGTTCGATGCCGTCGCGAACGTCGTCGAACACATCGAGTTCGTGGTACACTACCAGGATCTCATCTCGCTCCGCCTGTGAGATATCGGCATCGTGGACGTCAAGTGCGTACTGCAGGGCGTCACGATTCATCTCGTAGAACGGCTGATACGCGTCGATCTGATTCGCGACGAACGTATACTCCAGTGATCGTGCACGCCAGAGTCTCGAAACGGGTTCAGGATCCGCAACGCGGTCAGCGAGTGCGTTCTCGGCCGCATCCACGTCGACGAGCGTACTGTAAGAATCGAAGGTAACCGTCGTAACGCGCTCGGGATCGAACGTCATCACGGACTACAACGGGTGCCCGAGTGATAATCCTCGATCTTCCAGGTCCATGTGCATTGGTCACAGAAACCGTCAAGTAGGGGTGGACGAACCTTCGAACATGGATTTCGCGCTCTCCCAAGAGCAACGCCAGATCGAGGAGATGGTGACGGAGTTCGTCGACGAAGAGGTCGTCCCGCGGGCGGCCGAGATCGACGAGACTGACGAGTTCCCCGAAAACTGCTCGACGAAATGGCCCAGCTCGGCCTGCTGGGCATGCCGTTTCCCGAGGAGTACGGCGGGGCCGGACTCGATTACCACAGCTACGCGCTCGCGCTCGCGGAGATCAGTCGCGGGAGCGGCGGTCTCGGAACCATCGTCGCCGCCCACACCAGCCTCGCGGGCAACATGCTCTACGAGTTCGGCGACGACCACCAGAAGGAGACGTATCTGACACCGCTGAACGAGGGCCGAGACATTGGAGCGTTCGCGCTCTCGGAACCCGGCGCGGGTAGCGACGTCCCGGCGATGGAGACGACTGCGATGGCCGAGGGCAACGAGTACATACTGAACGGCGGGAAACTGTGGATCTCGAACGGTTCCGTCGCCGATACCGTCGTCGTCTTCGCGAAGACCGACGAAGACGCCGGCAACAAGGGGATCTCCTCGTTCGTCGTCCGGCCCGAGGAGGACGACGGCTTCCACGTCGAGGGGACCGAGCACAAACTCGGCGACAAGGGCTGTCCGACCGCCGAGTTACGGTTCGACGGCCTGCGGATTCCGGCAGACCGTCGACTCGGCGCGGAAGGCGAGGGGTTCGTCCAGGGGTTGAAGACGCTCAATGCGGGCCGGATCACCATCGCGGCCCGCGGCGTCGGCATCGCGCAGGCCGCCCTCGACGCCGCCGTCGAGTACGCCAACGAGCGCGAGCAGTTCGGCCAGTCTATCGGCGAGTTCCAGTCGATCAAACACAAGATCGCCGACATGGACACGAAACTTCAGGCCGCCAAACTACTGATGCACCGCGCGGCCGACCGGAAGATCCGCGGCGAGGACTACATCAAACAGGCCGCACAGGCGAAACTGTACGCCAGCGAGGTCTCCCGGGAGGTCGCCAACGAGGGCATCCAGATCCACGGCGGCTACGGCTACACGAAGGACTTCCCGGCCGAACGGTACTACCGAGACGCGAAACTCAACGAGATCTACGAGGGGACCAGCGAAATCCTGCGCAACACCATCGGCGATCAGGTACTCGACGGGTAATCAGGCCACCTGCTCGTCCATCCACTCGAACTGCCGCTCGACACTCCGGCGACCCGGCTCCGTCAGCGCGTAAATGTCGTGGAGCCCTTCGGTTCGTTCCTCGACGAACCCCTTGTCGACGAGTTGATCGAGCGCGCCGTAGAACCGCCGGGGCTCGAATCGCCTGTCGTATCGGCGCTCGATCGCCGTCTTGAGCGCCTGTCCGCTCCGTTCCTCGCCGTACAGCAGAATACAGAGGTCACGTCGGAACCCGCTCTGGAGCCACTGGCTCATACCCAGTAGCAGTCGCGGCGGCCGCTTTGGCGTTCCGGTTCGATGGGGCGTGCCCGAATCCTCGCGGGTTCCGGAACCGACAACTTCGATTAGGGGCCGTCCTAAGCGCCGGGTATGAGCGACGCCACTGCCGAGGCTGGCGACATCGACGCGGAGTACTACACCACCGAGTCCGAGCGCGTGCTGGCGTTCGATCGGGACGGCCGCAGTGCTGCAATCGCACAGAACATCGAGGGCTACGCGATGCTGAAAGTTCGGCCGAGCGAGGGCGGCGACGAGCAGAGCGCTACTACGGCTTCGACATGGCGCTGGATCACGCCGCAGAACTGCTCGGTGCGTCGCCGAACGACCTGCCGATCCCCGACGACGCGAGCGACATGGGAATGTGATCAGTTGACGAGCAGGTAGACGAACAGAAAGAGGAAATAAACCAGGACGAGCGTGCCGAGTACTTTCAGTCTGAACCGGCCGATATCGTCGTTCTCTTCGAGATACGCGTCCTGGAACGCATCACGTTCCGCCTCGTCGATCAGATCCGGGTGGTCCAGTCCGAGATGGAGTGTCCGGTAGCGCTCGGTGCGGAACGGTCGGTCACAGTACGGACACCGATATTCGGTGGCGTCGTCCGGCACCTCGACGTCGATGGCTGTGACCTCTTCCATTGCTGATTACAGGCCAGCTCCGACGTACAGCACGACGACGAGGAACACCCAGACCAGGTCGACGAAGTGCCAGTACATCGAGACGGTGCTCACGGAGACGTGCCGTTCCGCGGAGTACTGTCCTCTGAGTGCCCGCACCATGACGATGCTCATCATGACGATTCCCATCGACACGTGGAGGCCGTGAAGCCCGGTCAGGGCGAAGAAGCCGTTGGAGAACGCGCCCTCGAAGAAGCCGTAGTTGTAGTGGATGATGAACTCGTAGTACTCGAACGCCCAGCCACTCATGAAGATCAGGCCGAGCAGGATCGTCGCGCCGAACAACTGCATGAATCGCTTCCGGTTATCGTTGAGTAGCGCCACGTGAGCGTAGTGGATCGTCGCGCTACTGGCCAGCAGCATCGCGGTGTTGAACAGCACAACGGAGTTCAGTAGTGCTGGCACGTCGCCGAAGTCGCCGGTCGGCCAGCTACCGACCCGGATGAAGAAGTAGTAGACGAACAGTGCGCCGAACGTCGCGATCTCGGACCCGAGGAACGCGAGCATCCCCACCGAAGCTTCGCTTCGTGTTTGGTGTCGGCCTCGCGGTTCCAGAAGTCGGCGACGAAGGCGTGGTAGAGCCAGCCGTAGATGCCGCCGAGGAAGGTCAGCGCGCTCAGGGCAAAGAGGCTGCCACCGATCATCTGTTCGCCGAGGATGTAGATGGCGGCCGCGATGTAAAAGCCCGATCCGCCGATCGCTGTTATAAAGGGCCACCAACTCGCCTCCCCGAACCCCCTCGGGAAGTCTTTCACCGCCGGGAGGTGGTGCCCGTGGTCGTCCGCTGTGTCGTCGGCTACGGTCATACAGAGGGGTTACAGTCGAACTACTAAAAATCCATCCAACCGCGCCGGTGGAGAGCGGGCCGAATAGAGGGTCCCGGGTAGGTCAGAATCGTTGCTGTGGCCGGTAGTTCGCACTCATTACGCGGCCGACGTAGAGGACTACTGCCACGAGCAGGCCGACGAAGACGAGTGACCCGATCAGCAGGTTCGGAATGTTCGTCAGCGCGCCGGCGCGATGGCGCTGTCGAGTCTCCTCGTGGTCGTCAACTCCTCGCGCTCGCTGTGAGGGTTTTCGGCGGTCGTACCAGATTTCCTAATGCCGTCGCGGCCGTCCGTTTTAGTATGAACGAGTCTCATCCCACCAGACGGCGCATGCTCGCTCTCGCGGGTGCAGGCACAGTCGCAGTGCTTGCCGGCTGTCTCGGCGACGACGAGGCCGCGCCGGAGCCAATCGCACTCGACGCCGGGCAGTCCTGTGACCAGTGTGGCATGGTGATCGAGGAGCATCCGGGGCCGACAGGACAGGTGTTCTTCGAGGACCATCCCGAAGACAGGGACGGCCCCGCCCACTTCTGTAGCGGCGTCTGTACCTACCGGTACCGGTTCGACGCCGAGGACAGGGGCGAGACGCCCATCGTCACCTATCTCACCGATTACAGCACCGTCGAGTACACCGTCTCCGGTGAGGGGGAGTCGCAGTTCATCTCGGCGCATCTGCAGGCGGACGAGTACGCCGACGAGACCGACCTGAACTTCGTCGCCGGTTCGGACGTGCGCGGCGCGATGGGCGAGGACCTGATCCCGTTCGGAGAGGCCACTGATGCCGACTCCTTCGCCGACGAGTACGGCGGCCAGGTCATTACACACGACGAGATTACGCGAGAACTGATCGACTCGCTCGGAATGTGATCACCGACGCGAGACGCCGACTGCGGCGGCTGACAGCCCGATGAGCGTCCAGCTAACGAGGCTAAACGCGCTCGCGACCGGCGAGGCGTAGCCGGTCTCGGCGTCGAACGCGACGTACAGCACGGTCTCGAAGACCAGCCCACGGAACGCGCTCGCAGGTGACGCCGCGAGCGCAGTCACCAGCGTATCGCTCGCGATCCAGTCCGCGCCGACGCCCCGGAGGACCAGCAGGTCGAGGCCGACGACGATTCCGCCGACCCCAACGACGGCGAGCGTGAGCGCGACCTTGCGACTGCTCGCCAGCGCTGAGAGAGCGAGGACGACCGAAAGCACCATCAGCGCGTAGCCGAGCGTCAGGGAGATAAACCGGCCAAACAGAACGGGCGAGTCGATGCCACGGTGGGTCGCGACAATCGTGGTACCGGGCCCTGCAGAGAGCCAGATCAGCACGCCGACGACGATCAGCGGCACGGCGAGGGTCGTCACGACAGCGACCGCGCGACCGGCGTAGACGCCCCCGACGTACGCCCAGTCCGGCACCGGGTACGTGTTGAGCACTTCGAGTTCCTCGCGCTGGACGTCGTCAGCGATCGAACGGTAGCCGATACCGAACGCGACCACCGGAACGAGCAGTTCCAGTGGCAAGAGGAGATCGACCGCAGTCGGGACGTAGCCCGCCTCAGTGCCGCCACCGACGGTCGCGATGCCGACGATGACGGCGGCGACGCCGACGAACAACAGGAGATACGACCGCGACCGGGCGACGCTCGCGAGTTCGCGGCCGAAGATCACCCGCGCCGCGCGGCGGCCACTCATCGGGGTACCCCCACGACGTCGACGGTTTCGGCTGCCCCGGTGATCGCCGCCTCGAAGACGTCCCAGAGCGAGTCGACCTCGTACTCCTCGATCAGTTGCTCGGGCGAACCATCGGCGACGACACCGCCACGGTCGAGCACGAGTACGCGGTCGGCCGTCCGCTCGACCAGTTCCGGATCGTGCGAACTCAACACGACCCCCGTCCCCTCGCTCGCGAGGTCGGTCACAACCTCGAAGGTGCGTCGACGCATGCCTGGGTCGAGGCCGCTCCCCGGTTCATCGAGGACGACGACCGGCGGATCGCCCACAGTCGCCTGTGCGACCCCGAGCAGGCGCGTCATCCCGCCCGAGAGCGCCTCGACGCGTCTGTTTGCGGCATCCGGGAGGCCGACCTGTTCCAGGCGGTCACCCGGTGCGTCGCCGACGAGCGCTTCGTAGAAAGCGAGCGTCTCGTACACCGTGAACCCGGGCCTGAACGTCGGGCGCTGGGGGAGATAGCCGATCTCGCGTTCTGCGTCCGGCCCCAGATACTCCACCGATCCGGCGGTCGGCGTCAGGAGTCCGGCGAGCAGTCGCAGCAGCGTCGTCTTGCCCGAGCCGTTCGGCCCGACGATTGCCGTTACGGCGCCTGCCTCGACGCCGACCGAGACGTCGTCGATCACCGCCACGTCGCCGAAGGAGTGATCGAGGTCCTCGGCGCGGAGGATCGGCCCGTCGCTCACGACCCGGCACCTCCGTCATCGTCTTCGTCCTGCTGTTCCGCTTCGAGTTCCGCCAGCACGTCGGGATTCACTGGCTCCGCGAGCGGCGCAGTGTCGACGACGCTCCCGGTTCGCAGGCCCGGCGTGGTCCCGCGAAGTTCGCTTAGCCCGCGGGCCGCGGGCGACTCGGCGAGCGTCAGCGCGCCCTCCGTCCTGTGAAGCTGTCCGTCGACGGGGTCGGTCGGCGAGTACGACCGGTCGAGCACGCCACCCGATGCCGTCCCGTACGCGCCGTCCCAGTAGTTGCCTCGCCCCTCGAACGTCCAGATCCGGAGCGGCCCGACGTTGGCCTCGACGTGCTGGTCGTTGCCGACGATGTCGTTTCGCACGACGCGGTTGGAGGCGAGGATCGACCCGGTTCGCAGACCGACCTCGTTGTCGTAGATAACGTTCTCCTCGTACAGCGACTGATCGGCACTGGTCGTGATCCCGTAGCCGTTGTCGGCGACGACGTTGTTCGCGATGTAGCTTCGCGACCCGGCGGGGAGGATACCGTAATCCGACTCGCGGATGTCGTTGCCGACGACTGCGTTGTGCGTCGGATTCGTCATGATCGTCAGGCCGGCGATGTCCTGTCGGCGGGCGACGTTGTCGGCGATTACCGAATCGGAGGTGTGCATCAGGTGGACGCCAAAGCGGTTCTCGTAGAAGGCGTTGTCCCGGATCACCGTCCCGTGGGAGCGATGGAGGTAGACGCCGTCGCGGCCGCCGTCGAAGGTGGAGTTCTGGACGACCGCGGGCGAGCGCATCGACATGACGCCCATGAAGCCCTCGGCCCACTCCTCGCTCCCGTCGACTGCGATGTCGTCCACGACCGCGTCAGGAGCGTCACGGAGCAAGACGCCGTTGGCCGGCGTCTCGACCGAGACGTCGGTGACATAGACGCCGCTGGCGTTGACGACGTGGATCCCCGCATCGCCGTGCCCGTAGCCGAGTTCGATGTTCTGGTCCCAGTCGCCGTCTTCGCCGCTTACTTGCTCGGGGTCCCGGGTCTGATTGCCGACGCCGTCGACGTTAATACCCTCGATTGCGACGTCGTCGGCCCGCACCTCGACGACGTTCCCCTCGCCGTCGCCGCGGATAGTGGCGTTCTCGCCCCGGACCGTGAGCGGTCTGTCGATGCGAACGGTCTCCTCGTAGATGCCAGGGGGTATCTCGACCGTCGAGCCAGCGGGCGCGGCGTTGACGGCCTCCTGGACCGTCTCGTCCTCGCCGAGGGTCCGAACGGGGTCGCGGTCGAGCAACGGTCTGACGGCTGCGACCCGGTCGTCGGCCTGCGCGCGCTGGTCGTCGACCCGGTCGCGGACGACGGCGGCGGTGTCGATGTCGAACGACCGGCTCTGAAGCTCGCTCCAGCCGACGATTTCGCCGCCGTACTCCTCGGTGAACTCGACGGCGGCCGAACGGGTGCTGAACGGGACGACCGTCTCGCCCGCGGGCGTCTGCGCTTCGCTACCGACGACGAAGGAGGCCTCACTCGCGTCGGTCCATCCGACCGAGGTCTCCGGGGTCAGATACCCCTTATCGGTGAGTTCGAGAGTCGTGTGGGCGTAGTTCGAGACGTAGACGACCAGCGGGTAGCCGAACTGCTGGTCGTGTTCCGGCTGATTCAGCGTATCGACGGCCTGCTCGACGCCGTAGTAGCCGACCACGTACTCGTACTGGGAGTAAAACACCTCTACGCGGGGGATAGATATCTCTTGTTGCGCGGCGGCCCGCTCGTCTTCCTGCGAGAGGCCGAGCGTCGTCACGGAGTCGAACGGCTCCGGTGACGGCGCGGCGTCGTCGACGTCCGTCATGAAGACGCCAGCACCGACCGCGCCGACGAGACACGCCAGCAGGAGCAGTGCTACTGACAACTCTCTCCCGCGATACAGTCCGCTAGTCACAGCTATTCCTTTCGGTGGGATCGGTTTACATCGTGTGGTGCGGTTCTCGAATCCTCGACGCCGTCGGCCACTTCCTCAACGTCTTCGTTGGGACCGAGTCTGCTCGAAGGGGACAGCGCGTCGAAAAGGGGAGGCGCGTTATTCGGCGTCGGCTTCGTCGCCGTTCTCGGACGTTTCCATCTGTTCTTGCATGCTGTTCTCGAAGTCCTCGGGCTCCTCGACGTACACCTCAAAGAGCATTCCGGAGTGACCCACACCACAGTATTCGGTACAGTAGCCCTGGTACTCACCGACCTCGTTCGGCGTCGTGGAGACGGTGTTGACCGTGCCCGGCTGGGCCTGCTGTTTCACGCCCAGATCGGGTATGTGGACCATATGTAACCAGTTCTCGGACGACACCTGCAGATAGACTTGCTCGCCCTTGGGGAGGTAGAGTTCGTTTCTGGTCTGGACACCCTCGTACTCGTTCTGGTAGGTGAACTCCCACTGCCACGCGTCAGTTCCCTCGACTTCGATAACGACTGCGTCCTCCGGCGGTTCGTCGTCGGCCATCGAACTGATCTGCGGGTCGGCCATGACTTCGAAGGCGGCGAATCCGACGAACAGCAGGACGATGGCGGTCGCAATCGTCCACGTGATTTCGAGACGTCGGTTCTCCTGAGTCGGCCTCGGTTCGTCGTTGTTCCGGAACTTGAGAACGGCGTAGATGAGGATCCCTTCGACCAGTAGTGTGATCGGGAGGGCAACGATGATCAGCCGTTCGTTGAGGTCGTTGATCAACTCGGCAGACGTCGACGCCGCTGCTGCTGGCTGGGCCAGCATCAGTAATAGCGTCCCCGCCCACGCAGTGATCAGGGCGATCCGCGATCCCTTCATGATGGGTCGTTCTTAGGGAAAGGGGTTAAATATGTGCTGACTTTTCGAGGGATCGACCCCGGAGAAGCGCGTCGCATAAGTATCCCCAGTCGAAGAATACAGCAAGAGGTACGCGTTCGTGACACATCCATCCCACCGGACGAACCCGTCGTTTCCGCTCGTCGACAGCCACACCAATTTCACGTGGCTGCTCGCGGCAACAGTGATGGGTGCGTATCTGCTGATCGTCGTCGGTGCGACGACAGCGATCACCGATGCCGCAGCGGCCTGTGGTGGCTGGCCCGCCTGTGGCGGCGAATGGCTCGCGATTTCGGACACGCAGATCGCAATCGCATGGGGCCATCGCGTCATCGCGCTGATCGTCGGCATGCTCGTCCTGGCGACGACGGCGCTCGCAGTGCTCGGCGACGCGTCCACACGTGTTCGTGCCGCTCTCGGTCTCGGTCTCGTGCTCTACGCCGTACAGGTCGGAATCGGCGCTATCGCGGCGACGGCAGAACTGTCGGGCCTGCTTGCCAACGTCCATCTACTCGTCGCGATGCTGGTGTTCGGCACGCTGATTCTCGCGCTCGCGTGGACGCTCGAGACCGAGACGGCGGGACTCGACGAGGAGCCAGAACCCACCGGTCCCGAGGAGGACGCCGACCCGGTCGAAGACGTCCCGACGCCCACGGTTCCGGACAGCCTGTTCGGACGGGCGAAGTTGATGGCGTTTGCGTATTTCCGGCTCATGAAGCCCCGTCTTATGTGGTTGCTCTGTCTCGTCGCGTCGGCCGGGATGGCCCTCGCCGCAGGCCCAGATCTGACGATCCGAACCATCGTACTAACGCTCTCGGGCGGCGTGCTCGCAATCGGCGCAAGCGGCACGTACAACCACGTCCTCGAACGTGACGTCGACAAGAAGATGGCCCGGACCTCCGACCGACCGGTGGCGACGCATCTCGTCCCGGCCCGGAACGCGCTGGCCTTCGGCGGCCTGCTGACGGTCGCCTCGCTCGCCGTCTTCCTGCAGGTGAACCTGCTCGCGGCGGCGCTCGGCCTGGTCGCGATCATGTTTTACAGCGTCATCTACACGCTGGTCCTCAAGCCGAACACGGTTCAGAACACGGTCATCGGCGGTGCGGCCGGCGCGCTTCCCGCGATGATCGGCTGGGTCGCGGTCACCGGCCGGATCGGTCTGCCCGGTCTCGCCCTCGCCGGCGTCATCTTCCTGTGGACGCCCGCGCACTTTTACAACCTCGCGCTGGCGTACAAGGACGACTATGCCCGCGGCGGGTTCCCGATGATGCCAGTCGTCCGCGGGGAAGCCGTCACGCGAAAGCACATTCTGCTGTATCTCGCGGCCACACTGCTGGGCGCGAGCGCACTGTCGGCGATCAGCGGCCTCGGCGTACTGTACGCCGTAACGAGCGTCGCACTCGGTGGCGTCTTCCTCTGGGCAGTGATCCGACTGCACTGGGAACGGACCGAACAGGCGGCGTTCCGCGCGTTCCACGCCTCGAACGCGTATCTCGGCGCACTGCTCGTCGCAATCGTCGTGGACACGCTGGTACTGTAGACAGATGAGTTCGCTCACACAGCGCTCGAATCTCGATCGAATCCTCCCCGACAGAGAGACAGCGCTGGTCTATGCAGTCCTCATCAACACGCAACTCGTCCTCGTCGGCATCTATCTCCTCCTGATCGGTCGAACGAGCGTGACGACGTTCGAGATATACCCGCTAATCTGGCTGAACGTGGGAGCGTGGGCGATCTACCGCACGTCCCCCTCCGATGCATCGGGACGGACGCGCTGGCTCGCCGGGGGCATCGCCGTGCTCTACTTCGGCATGCTCGCCGTCCTCGGCGGGATGGTCGGGCCGGGCGCGTCGTTTTACGAGGTCGCGTACGCGGGCGGCCTCAACCTCAACGTCGAGGGGCCGCCCGGTCTCGTCCCGAACCTGTACTACGGCGGCGAGTTGATCGAGTTCACGCTGATGCCCGCCTTCATCGTCGGCTACGCCGCGCTAGCCTATCTGGTCTACGCGACGATCATCGACGCGACGAACGCCGCCATCTCCGGGATCCCAGGCCTGGTCTCGTGTGTTAGCTGTACCTGGCCGCTGATCGCCGCCGTCGTGGCGAGTCTCACCGGCGGCTCCGCGAGCGCGTTCACTGCGGCCACCTCGAGCTTTTCGTTTGGGCTCTCGACGGTCGTCTTCGTCGTGACCGTGGGGCTGCTCTACTGGCGACCGTTCGGCCGGTAGCGACGTCTCGGGCGCTTTATACTGGAGAGGGAGAAAGGCTGCTCTAGTCGTGGACCTCTCGTCGATCCGAACACTTCCCGGTCGGTTGCACGAGTTCGACGCCCTGTTACTCGTCTCGTTGCTCTGGTTTCTCGCGAAGTTCGTCCGCTACGCCTTTCCACCACTCTTCGAGCCGCTACAGGGCGTCTACGGCGTCACGAATGCCGAAATCGGCCTCGCGTACACCGGCTTCATGCTGACCTACGCGGCGATGCAGTTCCCCTCCGGCGCGCTCGCGGATCGGTTCGGCTCCGTGACCGTCATCTCGGCCGGGAGCCTGCTCGCCGCGCTGGCCGCGCTCTCCCTCGGCGTCGACTCGCCCTTTTACGTCCTCGTCGGCGCGATGGTGCTCATGGGCGCAGGAACGGGCGCGCACAAGACCGTCGCCATCGGCCTGCTCTCGCGACTCTATCCGGCACGCACCGGGCGCGCGCTCGGCACGATGGACACCATCGGGACGTTCGCGGGCGTCGCCGCACCTGCCGTGGTAGTCGCCGTCCTCGCGGGGCCGGCACTGTTCGGCGACAACTGGCGAACGCTCTTTCTCGCGGCAGGCGTCGTCGGACTCGCGACGACCGCGACGTTCACGGTCCGGGTCTCGAACCCGGAGCGGCCTGCACCCACGGACGCACAGAGCGGGACGCTCGCCGAGTACGTCACGCTCTTTCGGAACCCCCGACTGCTGGCCTTCGTCGTCGTCACGGTGCTGTTCGGGTTCACCTACAACGGCGTGGTCGCCTTTCTGCCGCTGTATCTCACCAGCGAGGCCGGGCTGACGTCGGCGACTGCCGGACTGGTCTTCGCTGCGCTGTTCGCCGCGAGCGTGGTGCAGGTCGTCTCCGGCGTACTCAGCGACCGCGTCGGCGAGTTGCCAGTCATCGTCGCCACGCTCGCGCTCGCGACGGCCGCGCTCGTTGCGCTGGTCGTCCTGACGCCGACCGGAAACCCCCTCGTACTGGGTGCCGTCGTCGTCGTAATCGGTCTGGGCTCACACGGCTTCCGGCCGGTGCGGGGGCCTACTGGATGGCCGTGCTCCCGGAATCGCTGGCCGGAGGTAGTCTGGGAATCGTCCGGACGCTGCTGATGGGCGCTGGCGCGGTTGCACCCGCGGTGGTCGGCGTACTCTCCGAATCGGTCGGCTTCGTCCCGGCGTTCTGGCTACTCACGGCGTCGGTTGCCTGCTCGACCGTGCTCGCGGCGTTGTTGCTGGCCGTCGGCACCGAACAGTGACTGCACCGGGATGTTGATTCTACAGGCCACACAGTATCACATATGGCAACGATGCTTGATCGATCGACGATCCTCATCCCGGTCGATGTGGCCGATCCGGACACCCCGCCCGCTGCGCTCGTCGAGCTATTACAGCCACATCAGTTGGTGATTCTGAGCTACTACAGGGTGCCGGATCAGACCCCGATCGAGCAGGCTGAAGAGGAGTTGGGAGACGAAGCGCGCGAGACCGTCGAGGAGGTCGTGAGTCAGTTCGAGGGCGACACCGACGTGACGTCGACAGTCGTCTTCACGAGGGGCGCTCAACGACGCTGGACCGCGTCGTCAGGGAGTACGATGCCGACGCGGTGTTGACGCCCGGCGACATGGGCGAGAGCCTCAATGATGTGCTGGTTCCGCTGAAGGGCGATCCGAACATCGTACACATCGTCGAGTTCACCGGGCTACTGCTCGGGAACAGCGACGCCGCCGTGACGGTGTTTCACGTCGCCGACTCCGACGAGGACGAGGCGCGCTCGGAGTTCCTCCTGCGCGGTGCCTGTGATCGATTACGGGAGTTCGGCATCGAAGCCGATCGGGTCGGCTGGAAACAGGTGCGATCCGGATCGCCGGGGAACGCTATCGTCTCGGAGGCCGAGGACTACGACCTGCTGGTCGTCGGGGAATCGGAGCCCTCGCTCCGCAGGCGGATCCTCGGGACCGTGACCCGGAGCGTGAACGATCGGACGAGCAGTCCGACGCTCGTCGTCAGAAGCAAGTAGGGAAGACGTCTAGTCGCGGTGGCCCCAGCGCTTGCCCTCCTCGTCGTAGCGGGCCTCCGAGATCCGGTCGTGCTGGTCGTCGGTGAGTTCCACGTCGACCGCACCGACGTTCTCGTCCAACTGGTCGACGGTCCGCGCACCGACGATGGGGACGCAGGTGAACTTCTCCTGGTCGATCAACCAGCGCAGGGCGACCTGCGCGGGCGTGGCACCGACCTCGTCGGCGACGGCCCGGACTTCGTCGAGTACCTCCCAGCCGCGGTCGGAGACGTAGTAGTCGTCGAAGTTGGGATCGATCGCACCGCGAGAGCCCTCCGGTGCCTCGACCCCCTCCTCGGTCCGCTCGTACTTGCCCGTCAGGAAGCCGCCAGCCAGCGGCGAGTAGGGACAGACCGCGAGGTCCTGATCGGCGGCGACATCGAGATAGTCGACGACGTCGTCGCGATAGGCGGCGTGAAAGAGCGGCTGTGTCACGTCGAACCGTTCGAGCCCCTCGACGTCGCTCTTCCAGAGGGCCTTGGTGAGCTTCCAGGCCGCCATCGACGACGCGCCGATGTAGTGGACTTTCCCCTCGCGCACGAGATCGTTGAGCGTCCGTAGGGTCTCCTCGACCTTCGTGTCGTCGTCGAAGCGGTGGATGTAGTACAGATCCAGATAGTCGGTGCCGAGCCGATCCAGCGTGCCCTCGATCTGTGATCGAATGTGTTTCCGTCCGAGCCCGGAGTCGTTCGGGCCAGGTTCGCCGTCGCCGTCGTAGGGGAAGTAGACCTTCGAGGCGAGGACGAAGTCGTCGCGGTCCTGATCCTCCAGCCACTCGCCGATCCACTGTTCGCTTTTTCCGTTCGGCGTGCCGTAGACGTTCGCGGTGTCGATGAAGTTGATCCCGCGCTCGGCGGCGGAGTCGAGCAGTTCGTGGGCTTCCTCCTTCGTCGTCTCGACGGTCCCGTCGGTCTCGCGGCCGAAGCGCCACGTACCGAGACAGAGCTGTGAAACTGACGTACCGGTCGAACCGAGCTGTGTGTACTCCATACACTCGGCTCTCCCGTCGGAATCGAGTTAAGCAGTTGGGTAGCGGCTACCTATTTCGAGTTCACACTCTACGCACCGGAAACTCTAGAGTATGTAAGAACCAACTGACAATATGTAAAATACCTACGATCGTACAGCATTAAATATATTACTTGTATTCAGTTAAGTTTTTTTTTACTTCGGTATGTCTACCATCCATGGTCAATAGAACGACCAAGTTAACCCGAATGGGACGTCGCCGATTCGTGGAGAATCTCAGCAAACTGGGACTCTCAGCGGAAACTGTGCGACACATGACAAAGGAAGATCTCGAAGATCTTACCGGAGATCCTACTGACGAAGTCCCCCGCGTAAAAGCCTTCAGAGTACAGAACCCGGAAGACTGGGAAGAGCCGCCGTATCCGGACGAACTGTTGCCGAGAGAACCTGAGTTCTACACCATTTCTCGGGACAAGTGGATCGAGGTCGAAACGGCCCGAGATGCCGCCAGTCGGTTTCAGGAACAAATCGATTCACTTGATTCGACCGGGCTGGTGACAGCCGGAATTACGAGAACGACTCGTGGGCAACATACGAAGTATGCAGTCAGTGTGAGCGTTCAGAAACGAGTTCCTGCCGAAAAACGGAGAGCGGTAGAGTCAGTCAGCGAACTCGAAGACGATTCAGCCGTTCAGACGCCCGATATCACCGCTGACGAATTGAAGGCAACACTGCCTGATCAGGCAACTGGTACAGTCGGAGAGACAAAAGATACGTCCTACACTGTCGAAAACATCCCAGTCGAGTTCTCTGAGGGGTATGTTTCCGAGGAGGCATGTGAGGATGTCACTTGTGAATGGCGGCCGGAGAGAACTCACTTCAACGAAGAATATCGCCTCACTGATCGCTGGAACGAGGGGATTCCGGGAGGGTGTCAGATCCAGCCGATGGGTGACAGCACCTCGTTTAGACGGGCGACTCTCGGGCTAAGACTTTACGATCCGGACGAATATACGATGTATATGGCCACTGCGGCACACACTGCAATTGCTGATGGCGAAGATAGTGACGATGCTATCGGACGAGAGATACTCCAACCATACGGTGGTGATCCGATCGGAGAAATAAAACGCGTGTGGTATCATAGTTCAGATGATGATGTGGAATCTCCCATAGATATAGCTCTCATGGAGCCATCCGGGACAATGGAGGCTCGTTCTGAGCTAGCTGGAAATAATGGCGAAATCTCAGGGGATCTTTCCGGTGATATCGTTGCTGAGGATGATTTAGTTGATCATTTTCCGGATGTTTGTACTCAGGGAATCCGGTCAGGTCGATGTAGAAAGGAGATTAATCGAATAACTGATGATGGAGAGCTAGAGATTTTCCGGACTTACACGGAGGGATCGGGTAATTCTGGAGGCCCCTATTTTGTTGAAGACGGCGACGACTTGCTCCCCGCTGCGATTCATCGTGCTGGGGACGATTATTTAGGCTATGGAACGTATATTGGAAATATAGAACAGGAGCTAGATATGGAAGTGAGGTGAGGTAGACTATGGATGGAATTAATAGAAGGAATATGATCGTCGCGAGCCTCCTCACTCTCTTCGCGGGCTGTTTGGATGACGGAACGCCAACTGAGGACGATGATGACGAGATGTCAACGTCTGACGAGAATGGTACAGACGATAATCAATCTGAGGAAACACCGACGGAACCACAATACAACGAATATATGAGTATCGAGGCGCTGGTGATCGAAGATGTCCCGTCGTCGATCGATCCAGTTCCATCGGATGACGAACGGGTCGATGGTACCGGTCTCTTCGCAGACCTATTCAGAAAGGCTCGCCGATGAAGAGTATGAGCGTGGTACTGTTCATACGGCTGATTATGGGGAGTTCGAGAGCATCAGTACCGACGATATTAGCCCAGACTCTGATGAAGGAGAGGCTACAAGAGAAGCCTACGAGAGTCTCTCTGAACAGACTGCAGAAGGTCTTCCGACGAGCCCATATCTCAAACATCAGGGAGAAGTCGTAAGTGTCCGTCTCCGCGTTATACAGGAAGAGTAACCGGATCAGGTCCTGATTCGCAGAATTGTATATCGTTAACAGAACCGCCACAGCCAGCACAAAACATATACGACGGTCCGATCACCGATACCCATGGTCGCCCCTCAATACGTGCCGGAGGTGAGCCGATGACCCCTCCGAGCCGTCGGCAGGTCCTCACTGCGGGTGCTCTGGCTCTCCTCGCTGGCTGTCTCGATCAAGAGTCGCAATCGGAAGACGAGAACGGCGATGACAACGACGACTCCGACGACAACGAGAATGAGGACCCAGAAGAGGCAGAACCTCGGAGTGAGGACATGGTCATCGAAGTGTGGTTCATCGACGAGGTTCCGTCGTCCCTCGATCCGATCCCGTCGGACAACGACCGAGTGGACGGCGTCGGATTCTTCCCGGAAATATTCGAGACAGTGGCCGACGAGGACTACGAACGAGGCACTGTGCGGAGTGCCGAGTATGGGGAGTTCAGAGCGTTCGAGCTATACGAGAGTGATGCTACGAGTTCCAAGGCCGAAGCGACGCAGGAGGCATACGACGAACTTCCCGAGCAAAGTCCGGACGGGCTCCCCACGGCTCCATACCTCGAACACGAGGACGAGGTCATCACAATACGGCTCCTCGTTGGACAAGAAGAGTGAGGACACCGGATCTCGCTCACAGGATCCGATTCAAAACCGAGTAGAGCCGGCAAAAACCTATACGACGATCCGATCACCGATACCCATGGTCGCCCCTGAACACGCGCCGGAGGTGAGTCGATGACGCCGCCGAGCCGTCGGCAGGTCCTCTCCGTGAGTGCTCTGACGCTCCTCGCGGGCTGTCTAGACTCCAACTCGACGACTGGCGGCGAAGAAAACGGCGGTGAACGTGAAGACACTACTGGGGACGAGCAGAAATCCGAGGAACTGATGTATATCGAGGCCTGGGTTATCGAAGACGTTCCGTCATCGATCGATCCGATTCCATCGGACGACGACAGAGTCGACGGGGTAGGGCTCTTCGCCGAGCTGTTCGAGAAGCTTTCGGACGAAAAGTACGAACGCGGTACTGTTCGCAGTTCTGATTACGGGGAGTTCGAGGGGATTTCGATCCACGGAGTCAGTGCGACATCCGACAAAGCCGAGGCGACACAGGACGCCTACGAAGACCTCCCCCAGCAGAATGCGGAGGGACTTCCGAACGCCCATATCTCGACCATGAGGGAGAAGTGATCGCAATCGTGACACTGGGAATCGGGCGTGAAGAGTAACCTGAGCGAGTCCTGATTCACAGGCACACACACTCAGTAGCTCTCTACAGCCACTCCATCGAATCGCTCGAAGTCGTCCGTATTTTGCGTGACGACTGTCGCACCTTCCTCTCTGGCGACGGCGGCAATCAGTAGATCTCCGGCGAGGGAATTGATTTTGTCCTGATTCACTGTTTCGTCCCGGTGAAATTCCGCTTCTAGCTCGCCAGCAGTAACCGCATGTTCCATCTGGAACGGGAGGATCGTCGTCCACTCGAATTTTGACTGGATCTTGACTGCGTCCAGCTTCCCCTGAATCTCCCGTCCGACGGCGATTTCCTTGATGTTCAGTGTCGTCGTTACGAACTCCTCTTGTTCGTGCCGTTCGAGATAGTCCGCCACCGCTTGCCGTCCCGCCCAGTAATGAATGAGGAAGGTTGTATCAAGCAGTTTCATCGTCTGCCTCTACATCCGCGAGTTCGTTGAGAGCCTCCCGCTGGCGTGCGGACAGCCCTTCACCAGTCCGATCACGGGAGTCCGTAACGATCCGTTCGAGTTCGTCTGCGTCTCCCTCCGGGAGCGTTCCGAATCCCTCACGCCAATCGGCGGTCGCGTCGTCCAGTATGCGATCCACGAGGTCCGTGAAGCTCTCGTCCTCCCGTTTTCGAGCCTTCAACCGCTCGTATACGTCCTCCCGGATGCCGATGGTTTTCGTCCCCATAGTTTGTGTATGCATACACAAACACAAAATACTTTCTAGGACTCCAAAACTGGGATCGAGACAGAAATTAGATCGTGTGGACTGCTAGATATCGAGGCGTACGACTCACGATTGGCCGAGCGGAGAGATACCGCGATCCCACAGTGATTAGTCGGCGCGGCGACAACCCCGAATCATGACACTCACTGTCGCGGGCTTCGGCCTGGGCGGCCTCGGCCAGCTAGAACTCCAGTTGTTCGCGGACATGGACGGCGTCGACGTGATCGCCGGTGCCGACCCGGCGCTGAGTGCGCGCAAGAAGTTCGATACCGGATTCGACGCCCCGGCCTACAGGACGGCCGAGGAACTGCTCGACGAGCACGCCGTCGACATCGTCAACGTCGCCTCGATCCACTCGGTCCACTACGAGCAGGTCATGGCGGCACTCGACGCCGGCGCGCACGTCCACGTCGAGAAGCCGATGACGACGACCGTAGCGGACGCTGCTTCACTGGTCGACGCCGCCGCGGCGTCCGACCAACTGGTGCAGGTCGGCTACCAGCGTCACTTCGATCCGCGGTATCGGGAACTCCGCGAGCGCCTCGATAGGGGAGTCGTCGGCGAACCCACTTCGTGGACTGTCACCTCGAACAGGACTGGGTCGACTACGCGAAGACGTGGCGCGGCGATGCCGAACTATCCGGCGGCGGCTTCCTCTATGACTCCGGGTCGCACCTGCTTGACGTCCTGCTCTGGACTCTCGACGCCGAGCCAGCGTCCGTGAGCGCAACCACGGATCCCCGGGGGACCGGCGTCGACATCAACAGCGCGCTCTCCGTCGAACTGGAGCGCAATGGGAACCGGGTGACTGCGAGCGTCGCGCTGATCGGCGACGGGCCGACAACGCCGGACGTGGGCGATTCGCTGGACGTCTACGGCAGGAGTGGCCAACTGGAGTACGCCCAGGACGGTCTCGTTCTCGCCAAACGCGGCGCCGATCCGACGGAGATTTCCGTCGAGGACGAGACCGAGTTCGTCGTGTTAACCGAGGCGAAACTGACGAATCTGGTCGAAGCGATCCGCGGCAACGCCGACATCGCGGTGCCGCCCGAGGACGGCCTTCGCGCCATCGCGCTCAGCGAGGCGGCGACGCTATCGGCCGAGCGTGGCGAATGCGTCGACGTGCAGGAACTGATCGCAGACGCTCGCCACAGTTGATACCGCGCCCCGATTCGGTGGAGTGAGAAATCCTCGTCCAGTCCGGTCCGTAAGTGAGCTTATCCTTCTGAATACCATCGCGTAATGGTATGGCGGCAGTTCGACAGTCCGTTCGAGCGTGACGTCTGCAGCATCGAGCACGCACTGTTGGGTTTCTTCGGGCGTCATGCGTAACTCGGTCGGCGGCCCGCGTGGTTCGTCGTCGATTCGAGTCGTCTCCCGCAGAGTGTCGTGCCAGTTGAAGATCACGAACCGGCCATCCGGGCGGAGTGAATCGAACGCCTCCCGAACGAACGAGTTGGGGTCGTCGATTCCATGGAAGATATTCGCCACCATCACGGTATCGACTGGCTCGGGAAGCCGCTCCGATAGCGTTCGGGCGTCGCAATCGATCGTTTCGATGTTCTCTATCGACTGCAGGTCGGCGAGATGAGACAGTTCCGCCAACAGAGAGGAGTCGATATCGACCGCATAGACGGTTGCAGGAGCGGTAATTCGTGCCGCAGGGAGCGCGAAGTAGCCGTTCCCGCTTCCGATTTCAGCGAGTGTGTCTCCCGGTTCGACGCCGACTTCGCGGAGGGTTTCTCCCGGTGCTGGCCACAGTCGCCCCCACCAGTCCCAATCGGGTTGGCCCGTATTCTGGAACCTGTCCATACGCACGACCGAAACGGCCCACGCTGATCAGTTTTCTGATAGACAGAACGGTGGTTTCATCGAGTACACTCACCCCGAGTATCGCTCCGCACACCCGCCCTCCGACCAACGAGGGACGAGAGCGATAGCCGGGCCCCAGTGGCCGAGCGGAACCGAACGGCATTTTCCGGCGCGCTCCCGAGTCAGTGGTATGACCGCACTGCTGTCGGCCGACGGCGTCTCGAAGTCCTACGGGGACCTCGTGGCACTCGACGACGTCTCGCTGTCGATCCGCGAAGGGGAGGTGTTCGCGCTGATCGGCCCAAACGGCGCGGGTAAGACCACCCTCGTTCGAGCGCTCACCGGGACGACTGAGCCCGCCTCCGGAAGCATCTCCGTCTTCGGTGCGGCCCCCAGAGAGGTCGACACCGGACGCCTCGGCGTCTTGCCGCAGGATTTCTCGCCGCCGGATCGGCTCACCGCGCGTGAACTGCTCCGGTACTACGCGGGCCTGTACGACGACCCGCTCGACGCCGAGGACGTGCTGGCGACGGTCGGGCTGAGCGGTTCGGGCGATACCTGGTACGAGAACCTCTCGGGCGGCCAGCAACGCCGGGTCTGTCTCGGGAGTGCACTCGTCAACGACCCCGACCTGCTCTTTCTGGACGAACCGACGACTGGCATCGACCCGGCGGGCCGGCGTACCGTCGCCGAGCGCGTCGAAACGCTCGCAGCGGGCGGGACGACCGTCCTGCTGACGACCCACGACATGGCCGAAGCCGAAGCACTCGCTGATCGGGTCGGCCTGCTCGCGGACGGCGAACTCGTCGCTGTCGGCACCCCCGAGGAACTGCTCGCCGAACACGGCGGCGAAAGCCGACTGGAGATCGACCTCGACGACGGGGAGGAAGCCGCCGTAACAGCGCTCGCAGAACACGGCTTCGACGCCACCACGACGCGACAGGGCATCGCAGTCCACGGGATCGAGCCAACCGCGATCGGTACCGTCGTCGACGCCCTGGAGCGCGACGAACTCGAGTACACCTCACTCACCTGGCGCGAGCCAACCCTCGAAGACGTCTACATGACGCTGGCGGGAGCCGAGGAGCAGGGCTTCGTCGACCGTGGCCCCGCACCGACGAGTCCGGACCGGTCAGTGCCAGCAGGAGGTGAGCGTCAATGAGCAGCGTCGGCCGCGTTCGCTCCGAGTTGCTCGCCTCGTGGCACTCCTTTCTACGCCGCCGGACGGCGGTATTTTTCACCTTCTTTTTCCCTGTCCTGCTGATCGTCATCTTCGGTGCGCTCGTCCGGACCGACCCCGGCGGTGGCGGCCTGTTCACCGAACCCGCGGAGTACTACGTGCCCGGCTACGTCGCCGTCGTCGTGCTCTTTACGCCGCTGTCGCGACTCGGTAGCACGGTTGCCCGCCACCGCGACGACAACCGTTTCGAGAAGCAGCGACGACGCCGCTCTCGAAACTGGAATGGCTGGCCGCACACACGCTCGTCAACGTCGTCATCATCGGCCTTGCCAGCCTGCTGGTGCTCGTACTGGTCGCAGTCCTGACGGGTGCGACCCTGCCCCTCTCGCCCCTGCTCGTGCCCTACGTGGTCGCCGGCGTGGTGCTGTTCTGTGGCGTCGGCGCGATGCTGGGGAGCTACACGGAATCCCAGGACGGCGCGATTGCAGCGAGCAACTCCATCGGCCTGCCGCTGCTCTTCCTCTCGGATACGTTCGTCCCACCGGAGTTACTCCCGGAGTGGTTCGCGCCGCTGATCGAACTCTCGCCGCTGACCTACTTCGCGCGAGGCGTCCGGACGCTCTCGACCGGCGGCGATCCGCTCGCCGATCTGGCGGTGCTCTCGGTGCTCGCCGTCGTCTTCTTCGCACTCGGAGCCTACTCGCTCCCACAGGCGGACTGAAAAACGGCGTCGCCTACTCGCCGCGCAGGTCGTCCATGTGGTCGATGCGCTGCTGGACGAGATTTTCTTTGCCGATATCGTGACGGACGCGCAGGCCCTCAGTACCGGCGCGTTCGAGGGCGTCTTCTGCGATCTCCTCTGCCTCGCTGATCGTATCAGCGACGCCGACGACCGCGTAGGAACGCGAGGTCGTCGTGTAGATGCCGTCCTCGCGGGCGTCGACGCTGGCGTAGTACAGCAGGGCGTCGCCAGCCGACTCCTCGTCGATCGTAACGATTGCGCCCGCGTCGGGATCGGTGGGGTAGCCGTCGGGGACAGCGTATTTGCAGACTGTCGCCTGCGCGTCGAAGGCGAGTTCGGGCAGGGCCTTGCCGTCGCGGGCCGCCGTCAGCACGTCGAGGAAGTCAGTCTCCAGCACTGGCAGCGTGTTCATCGCCTCCGGATCGCCGAAGCGGGCGTTGAACTCGACGACCTTGACGCCTTCGTCGGTGAGCATGAACTGGCCGTAGAGGACGCCCTTGTAGCCGGTGAGCGCCTCGACGACCGAGCGCATGATGTCGAGCGCCTCGGCGGAGTCGGCCGGCGTCATGAACGGGAGCTGGAAACTAGACGCGCTGTAACTCCCCATCCCGCCCGTGTTGGGCCCCTCGTCACCCTCGTAGGCGCGCTTGTGATCCTGCACTGCGGGCGTAATCCGGAGCGAGCCGTTGGCGACGAACCCCTGAATCGTGAACTCCTCGCCGACGAGGCGCTCTTCGAGAACGATCCGGTCGTAGTTCGAGTCACGGATGTACTCCTTTCCTTCCTCGGCGGTCACCTGATCGCCGATCACTTTGACGCCTTTGCCGCCTGTGAGGCCCGCCGGCTTGATGACGAGGTCGCCGTCGTACTCGTCGATATACTCGCAGGCGGCCTCGCCGTCGTCGAAGACCTCGAAGTCGGGACAGCCGGGAACGTCGTGCTCGGCCATGAACTCCCGCTGGAACGATTTGTCCGTCTCGATGCGCGCTTCCTCGGCCTGCGGGCCGAATGCGTAGATGCCCGCCGCATCGAGCGCGTCGGCCACGCCCTCGGCCAGCGGCGCTTCCGGCCCGACGACTGCGAGCGTCGCGTCGACCGACTCGGCGTAGTCGACGACTGTGTCAGCGTCGGTTGTATCGAGCGACTCGAAGCCTGCGGCGATCTCGTCGATCCCGGGATTCCGGTTTCCGGCGCAAGCGTACAGCGTCGTGTCACTGTCCTCGAGCGCTCGTGCAATGGCGTGTTCGCGGCCGCCGCCCCCGACCAGCAGCACGGTTTCAGACATACCCGAAAAACCGCCACAGGACAGTGTAAAGCTTGCTGTTCTCCGCACGCGGTAGACGGCCAGCCAACCAGTTCTCGCCGAGAAATTGATTAACAACACCCATATACAACCATTCGAAAGCGTAAACACCGGACCCGACGTAGTAGGCGGCATGAACAGATCGCCACCCCTCCAGGGCCCACTTTTCGAGGCCGTGCAGCGGAGCGATATCTTCGAGGACTCGAAGACGTTCGTCGACTGCGTCCCGCGGTTGGATCCGAAGACGATCCGCAACCGGTTCGAGACCCGACGACAGGACCCGGAGTTCGATCTCCAGGACTTCGTCTACGAGCACTTCGAGGTCCCCGACGCCGCGGCCAGGGAGGCGACAGAGGACGAAGACACCCGGACTGACGATTCGATGGGCGAGCATATCCGGACGCTCTGGCCCCAGCTGGTCGACCATCCGAGCGACGAGCGCGCCGTCGAGTACGGCTCGCTGATCGGGACGCCAAAGCCATATGTCACGCCCGGCGGTCGGTTTCGGGAGCTATACTACTGGGACACCTACTTCACCGCGGAGGGGCTGGCAGCCAGCGGCCACATCGAAGACGTCGAGAACATCGTCGAGAACTTCGCGTGGGCCGTCGACGAGTTCGGCTACGTTCCCAACGCGAACCGGGAGTACCAGACCTCGCGGACCCAGCCGCCGCTGTTCGCGGAGACGGTGGGGATACTCGAACGCGAACGCGGCATCGACGCGGTTGCCCCCTATCTCGACGCGCTCGACGCCGAGTACGAGTTCTGGATGTCCGGGCAGGAGGACCTCGACGGCGAGGGGACGGCAGCGCGCAGGGTCGTCGACCCTGGCGACGCAGTCCTGAATCGATACTGGGACGAGACGACTGGCCCCCGTCTGGAGGCGTTCGACGAGGACGTCGAACTCGCAGAGAGCGTACCGGAGCGCGACCGTGAAAAGCTCTATCGCGACGTTCGCGCGGCCTGTGAATCCGGCTGGGACTTCAGCAGTCGCTGGTGTCGGGACGACTCGCTGGAGACCATCCGGACCACGGAACTGGTCCCGGTTGATCTGAACGCCTTGCTGTACGGCGTCGAATCGGATCTGGCGCGCTGGCATGCGGCAGTCGGCGACGACGCCGCAAGCGACGAGTACGCCGCCGCGGCAGCGCGTCGCGCCGAAGCCCTCGACCGGTACTGCTGGGACGAGCAAGCGGGGTTCTACTTCGACTACAGTTTCGTCGACGACGAGCGCACCGACAAGTGGAGCCTCGCCGCGGCCGTGCCGCTGTATGTCGGCCTGGCGAGCGACGAGCAGGCCGCGGCCATCGCCGACCACCTCCGGACGAAGTTCCTCGAAAAAGGGGGCTGGTGACGACACTCACCGAGAGCGGCGAGCAGTGGGACGCCCCGAACGGCTGGGCACCGCTGCACTGGTTCGCGGTCCAGGGGCTGGAACGCTACGGCCACGACGAACTGGCCCGGGACATCGCGACGCGATGGGTGGACCACGCGCGGGTCGTCTACCAGCGAACCGGCCGAATGATCGAGAAGTACGACGTCACCGCCACAGGTCGGACCGGAAGCGGCGGCGAGTATCGCGTGCAACACGGCTTCGGCTGGACGAACGGCGTCACCATCGCCTTCCAGCAACAGTACGACCTCTTCGAGCGGGAGTGAACAACGGGAGCTTTTTCGCACGGCGATGGCTACCCCGTCATCGTGCTCTCGACTGACGGAGCGGCCCCCAACAGCCGATATAGCTGGTTCATCGCCGTCGTCGGCGCGGCCGCGATGGTGTTCACGTTCGGGACGCCGCTTTCCTACGGCATCCTGCGAGCGCCGCGGGGCGGCGACGGGCCTGATCTTCGTCGGGAACGGGCTGGGACTCTTTCTGCTGGCGCCGCTCTGGCAGTATGCAATCTCGACCGTCGGCATCGACCAGGCCTTTCTGCTCGTCATGTCCGTCTCGGCGATCATGTTTCTGGCCGCCCGGCTTGTCTATGGTCGGCCGTCCTGGGCCGGAAATCGCGTCGGCCAGCGCCCTCAGGCAGGAATAGCCTCTTCGGCTACCCCGAGGTTCCCCGGCGAAACGCGCTATACACGAGATAGCCGAAGAGAAGCGCACCGCCGAGCGCGAGCGCGTAGCCGAACTGGATGATGGAGGGCCTCCCCGCGGCGAGGGCGACAGCGTGGACGACGAGCGCACCGCCAAGTCCGCCGATAGAGAGCAGCGCGGCACGGTTCGTCGACCCCGGGAGTACGCCCACCCGCGGCGGGTAGAACTGGTAGGCCATCCCGACCACTGTTAGCCCCAGAAAGCCCAGCAGATTCAGCCGGAGATGCAGCGTCACGGTTGCCGCCGTGAGCCCCTCCAGCGCGAACCACAGGCCGAGCGAGACGCCGGCAACACCGCTTAGCATGGCCACAGCGACCGCGTAGAAGCCGACCCGGCGACGCTCTGACCGGTAGAGCATCCACAGCGTCACGGCCGCAAACAGCGAGACTGCGAGGGCTTCGAGGAGCGCCCCGGCGAGCAGGAATCGCGCGTCAACGAGTCCGCAGACGAGCAAGAGCGGCGCGAGCGCACCCGCGGGGAGCACGATCCACGGCGCCCACAGCGGCGGGTACGCCACGAGAAAGCGCGGCAGGAGTCGAAAGCCCAGTGCGAAGACGAACAGCGTCGCCGTACCCGCAGCGAGCAGATGGGTAGTCTGTGCGGGGAGCCCGTCGAAGAGTGTCGGCAATCCGCCATAGAGTGCCGCGGTTTCGTAGGCTCCGACGAGCAGATAGCCCAGCGCAACCGGCATGAAGCCGTTCGATAGCCGATCCACGGGGCGGCGGTCGGCGTTGTGATCGCCAGTCCCCGTCTCGCCGGCAAGGAGTGGGTCGCCGATGGTCCGGACCAGCGCGGCGACGAAGAGTGCGACGCCGAGCGCCCAGAGCAGCGCGCCGGCAGACGAGAGGGCGGCCGGGCCGACGTCGAGCGAGGCCGCGACGAGACCAGCAGTGCCGAGGACGACCAGCGGGAACTGCACTGCGGGTGCCCGGGCGACGGCGAGTTGCCGGTCGAAATATGCCGGGACGAGCGCGTAGGCCTTGCCGAAGAGCACGTGAAAGACGAAGCCGTAGACGGCCAGCAGTATCTCCGTCCGGCGCGGGACCGCGAAGAGAATGCCGATCTGCCAGGCGATCAGCGCGAGCGCGCCCACGAGGACGTAGCGTTTCGACCAGCGGGACGTTTCCTGGGTCATCGACGATAGCTGTTCGGGGGCTACACAGGCACCCCAGTTAGGTGTTGTCGCGATCATGTGCGGCATTGCGATGTGCGAGACCGGGGGTCGGTCAGTGACACCGGCACAGTCGACGGCTTCGCACCGTAGCCACTGCTTCGGGCCGCAGTGCCTGCCCTCCCCGTCGAGCACGACCCCCGCAATCGCGGGGGACGTGCTCTCGGCCGGGTGGTCGTCGGGGTGGAGGTTCTGCCCGCAAGGACGCCCTTTAGGACCGCCAGCACCTACGGAGAGTTATGACCGATCCGACCCGTCGAAACCGCCTCGACGAGGAACAGAGCCCGTATCTCACCCAGCACGCGGACAACCCCGTCAACTGGCAGCCCTGGGACGAGGACGCCCTGGAGGCCGCCCGCGAGCGCGACGTACCGATCTTCCTTTCAATCGGCTACTCGGCGTGTCACTGGTGTCACGTCATGGAGGAGGAGAGCTTTGAGGACGAGACCGTCGCCGAACGACTCAACGAGAACTTCGTCCCGATCAAGGTCGACCGCGAGGAGCGACCGGATCTGGACAGCGTCTATCAGACCGTCTGTCAACTCGTCAGCGGGCGGGGTGGCTGGCCGCTCTCGGTCTGGCTGACGCCCGAGGGCAAGCCGTTCTACGTGGGGACCTACTTCCCGCGGGAGAGCCGTCAGGGAATGCCCGGCTTCCTCGAACTGCTCGACAACATCACCGGTTCGTGGGCCGAATCCCGCGACGAGATGGAGTCCCGCGCCGAGGAGTGGACGAAAGCGGCGAAAGGCCGACTGGAGGAGACGCCGAGTCAGCCGACCGAACTCGAAGATAGCGTGCTTGTCGACGCCGCGAACACGGCGCTTCGTGCCGCTGATCGCGACCACGGCGGGTTCGGCTCCAGTGGCCCGAAGTTCCCCCAGCCATCGCGGCTTCACCTGCTCATGCAGGCGTTCGATCGGACGGGCCGGGAGACGTTCCGCGACGCCGCGGTCGAGAGCCTCGACGCGATGGGCAACCGGGGACTCTACGACCACGTCGGCGGCGGCTTCCACCGCTACGCCACCGACCGCGAGTGGATCGTCCCGCACTTCGAAAAGATGCTCTACGACAACGCCGAGATTCCGCGCGCCTATCTCGCTGGCTATCAACTCACAGGCGAGGACCGCTACGCGCAGGTCGTCGAGGAGACTTTCGAGTTCGTCGAACGCGAACTCACTCACGAGGACGGCGTCGGTGACCGCGCACGCGGCGGCTTTTACAGCACTCTGGACGCCCAGAGCGACGGCGAGGAGGGCAAGTTCTACGTCTGGACGCCCGGACAGGTCGAGGCGGTCCTGGACGAGGACGCCGACCTGTTCTGTGATCGCTACGGCATCACCCGCTCGGGGAACTTCGAGGGCAAGACCGTGTTGACCCTGGCGCGAAGCGTCGACTCGCTGGCCGAGGAGTACGACCTCTCAGAAAGGGACATCGAGGACCGACTGTCCGACGCTCGCGAGCAGATCTTCGCGGCGAGAGCGGAGCGTGTCCGGCCCCGGCGCGACGAGAAGATCCTCGCGGGCTGGAACGGCCTGATGATCTCCACGCTGGCGGAGGGCGGACTCGCCCTCGACGAGCGCTGGACCGACCTCGCCGAGGACGCGCTCGCGTTCGTCCGTGAGCACCTCTGGGACGAGGACAGCGGTGAACTCGCCCGGCGGTACAAACCCGCGACCGACGAGGCGGGCGACGTCAAGGGCGATGGCTATCTCGAGGACTACGCCTTCCTTGCCCGCGGCGCGTTCGACTGCTATCAGGCGACCGGCGACGTCGAGCACCTCGCCTTCGCACTGGAGCTGGCGCGGACGATCGAAGCCGAGTTCTGGGACGCCGAGGAGGGAACGATCTACTACACCCCCGCAAGCGGCGAGTCGCTCGTGACGCGTCCACAGGAGCGCCGCGACCAGTCGACGCCGTCGAGTCTCGGCGTCGCGGTCGACCTCCTGCTGTCCCTCTCGCCTTTCGTCGATCACGAGCGGTTCGGCGACATCGCCGAGACCGTCCTCTCGACGCACGGCCAGCAGATCGAATCGAGTCCGATGGAACACACCACGCTCACGCTGGCGGCCGACCGCAGACAGACTGGCGACCTCGAACTCACCGTCTCCGCCGACGCACTGCCCGCGGAGTGGCGCGACCGCCTCGCGGAGACGTACCTGCCCAACCGAATTCTGGCGCGGCGACCGCCGACCGCGGCGGGGCTCTCGGACTGGCTGGCGACGCTCGACCTCGACGAGGCACCGCCGATCTGGAAGGACCGCGAGGCGCAGGGGAGCGACCCCACGCTCTACACCTGTCGCTCCTTTACCTGCTCGCCGCCGGTCACGAGCATCGACGAGGCGCTTTCGTGGGCCGAGGATCTGGCCCCGGAGTACGACGACTAAACGCGGATCACTCCTCTCCCTCGTCGTCGGCACCCTCGGGACGACCGCCGTGTTCGGTCGGGGTCGTCGTCGATTCAGCATCAGTGGCACTCCTCGCCACCGATGTAGACGCTGAAGCGGTCTCGATTGCCGGTTCGCCGATAGCGAGCGTATCGTAGTCCTCGACGAACGTCACGACCATCGCCACGAAGATGCCCAGAACGATCGGCCCGACGAACAGGCCGACGAAGCCGAGCACGTAGACGCCGCCGAACACCCCGACGAGGATGAGGCCGGGGTTGAGATGGGCGCGCTTGTCGATCACGAGTGGGCGCGCAAAGTTGTCGACCATACTCACGACCAGGATCCCATAAAGCGCGAGAAACGTCGCTGAGACCGGGTCGCCGATAACCGCGAGATAGAGCGCGGCCGGTCCCCAGACCAGGAACGCGCCGATCAGTGGCAGCAGGGCGAGGACGATCATCACGAACGTCCAGAAGGCGACACTGGGGATGCCGGCGGCCCAGAGAGCGACGCCGCCGAGTAGTCCCTGCAGGAAGGCGACGGAGATATGACCGATGACGACGCCCCACGTCGTCTGTTCGATCTTTTCGAAGAGATTGTCGGTCACGTCACGCGGGAGCGGCGAGTTCGTCTGCATCCAGGCGACGAACTTCGGCCCGTCTTTCAGACCGTAGTAGAGCAGGAAGAACAGGAGTGCAAGGCCAAGTGAGGTCCGGAGTGCGAATGCGACGAATCCGGTCGCCCCCGATGAGAGCACGTCCAGAAGCTGTCTCGCACCGGTCATCAGTTGCTGTTCGATGTCGATGACGAGGCCGAACTGCTCGAACAGGGTCGCCTCGACGTTGTCGATTTCGAGGCCCGTCCGGCCGCGGGCGAGGTTCTGGAGGTCTCGGGTGAGCGCAGTGGCGATATAATAAAACGGTAGAAACGCCGTCAGTACGGTCGCGACGATCAACAGTAACGGCGACGCCTGCCTGCCGAGATGGGGCACGAGGCGCCGGTGAAGCGGAGAGAGAACGTATGCGAGGACGACAGCAGAAAGCACGTACTCGACGAAAGGGAGGACGATGAGAAGCGCCGCAAGTCCGGACAAAGCGATGCAGATCAGCAGAAACGACTGTGATCGATTCATATGGGAACTTATTGTGGTTGCGACAAAAATCCACTGGAGTGGGGAACCGTCAGAGGGCGGGCGGATCGGCCAACTACACGAAAGTTTAATATTTATCCCGATTCAGAGTGTAGTACATGGCGGATAAAGACGACCTCAAAGACCAGATGATCGACGCCTTCGAGGGCGCTGACTACCCCATCTCCAGTCCGATGGATCTCGTTCCGGCACTGCCGAACGGCCCCGGAACGAAGTTCGAGTCCGGTGACTTCTCGATGACTGCAATGGAGCTCAACACCAAACTCGGCGGCGGCGACTTCCCGTACGATTCGGCGGAAGCCTTCGTCGACGACGTCCTCGAACAGCTCGACGATCAGGACCTGATCTGATCGGCCGACCGTCGCTCGATTTCTTTGCGCCAGCCCCCGAGCGACGGCACCGTCCTGCCCGCCCGTCGTCACAGGCTATTTAATAGTCGCCTTCGCAGGGAACTGTATGCCTGCAATAGAGATTACTGAGGATCAACAGGAGTATCTCGAAGATCTGCGCGCGGAACTCGAAGCCGACATCGTCGGTCCCTACGGACACGTCCGCATCGGCGACGCGGTCCAGTATCTGATCGACAACCACGACGGAACGCTCGACGACGTGCTCGCAGAGGAGGCTGCTGACGTCACAAAGTCCGACGATAGCCGTGACGTCGACGCGGATACTGAGGAAAGCGAAGACACGTCCGAGGAGAGTGAGGACGACGACGCCGAGGAGAGCGGAGATGATGATGCCGAAAAGAGCGAAGACGATGACGCCGATGAGCCCGAGGACGATGACGCCGACGACGACCAGAGCGGCGAGGACCGGCTCTCGGCGATGATGTCGTTACTGGACACCCACGACGAGAAGTGGCGAGAGACCAGTGGCGACGCGCGCTACGAGGTCGACCTCCCGGACGGAACGAGCGAGGACGCCCCGACGAAAGACGACGTCCGGGCGCTGCTGTTCAAGAACTACTGATCGCACAAACGTTGATTGGCCAGGCCGTCGTCCGCTGCATATGGTAGATGACGGTGACGAACGGCACGTGATCGTACAGGCCCAATCACAACTGGAAGACTGGACGGCAAGGGCACGGATGGAGGCGTACAGCGAACTTTTCGAGGGCGAGGATCCGCTCCTCTCGGCTGAAGACCTACGGCTTCTCGACGCACTCGACTCGAGGCTCGAACGGCAGGGAGACGACGGTATCTGGGGAACCGACCAGTACGGGATTCACTCTGCGGGTGAGACAGGCCCTGATCTACCGCTCGGCGTCGTCTGCGTGTATCGCCCACAGGTCACGGCGGACTCCGTCCTGCGAGGCGGGGCGGGACTTGACGACGACACCGAAGAGCGAATCAATACGGCGCTCTGGGACTATAGCGAGCGCGTCTCGGCACTCATCGAAGAAGAGCTAGCAGCGTTTCTGCGTGAAACACAGCAATGATCGCTGCTACTCGGCGTTGGTGGTCTTTTTGACTTCGGTGATGATGATGTCCCAGTCCGGATGCTCGGGGCCGTTTCTGCAGTCCCAGCCCCCTTCGACATCGATGCCGTTTTGATCTGCGCGCTGGAGGAGCGATTCTAACTCCGCGTGAAAGTCCGACTCTGACCCAGGCACGGATTCATCGCCCGTCATGACGCTGACGACCCCGTGAGATCCGCGTCCGTCCCTTGCTCGTCCGGCCGTGTGAGCGCAACGTCATCGAAGTTCGGCACGATGCCGTGTTCCTCGAGTCTGAGGGAGACGTCGACGTCTTGTGCCTCCGCGAGCAACGCAGTCGTGGCAATGGTCCGAGAGGCCGTTTCCTGTTCGTACCGGGTGCGATACGTTCGAGAGTTCTGGTAGGACTCAAGCGGTCGTAGGCCGACACCACTCCGTGTAGCGATCATTAAAGATATCTAGCTGCCAGTGCTGTTTGAGTTCGGTTACTGATTATACAGTACCTATATAAGTAACGCCCGGGCTCACTCTTTGACCAGCGTGGCGGCGATGAGACGGCGGTGGCCACGCCTGAGTCGCGAGGATAGCGACTGCTGTGTGATACCCAGTTCCTCGGCAATCTCCTCGAGCGAGACAGTCCGCGGCGAGTCGAAGTAACCGCGCTCGAAGGCCAGCACGAGTGCTTCCCGCTGGGTGTCGGTCAGTTCGTAGCCCTCGCTCTGTATCGGCAGGAGCGAGTGGACGGCCGTGATGTCGATCGGGATATCGTGCTCCTGACAGTACGAGCGGAACTCGCTGATCTCGTCCTGGCTCTCGCCGCGGACCTCGAAGTCCCACCCGGTCGCGGTGCCGACGCCGGAGAGGACGGCGAGGTTCATTTCGGCAAGCGCGTTCAGAACCCCGACGTACTCCCGTTCCCATTCGACGCGCATGAGATACTCGTGCTCGACACTGTCGATCAGTTCGATATCGGCCAGGCCCTCGTGGGCCTCGAACGATGCTTCGATATCGGCCGCTTCAGCACCCCGCACCCAGAAGTACGGAATAATCAGCGTATCGTGGGGGATGAGCCGTTCCAGTTCGACGCTCACGTCGGGGAGGTTCTCGAAGACCGTCCCGAGTGGGAACTCCGCGGCCGGACTCGTAAACTCCATCACGGTAGCCATAACATATCCTTGGTGGCCCACGTGAATAACACATACCGATGGTGTATCAGGGACAAAGGGGGACCCCGCCACGGATCGAAGACCGCAACCGAGCCTACCGAAAGCAGAAGTATCCCGCAATTAGGGTGGTAACTTGGTATACCAAGCCACCATGTTTTGTAGCGGCGCAATCAACGGAGGAGTGACTAATGAGCGTAATCGGGGAGATTCGGGTAGCTTCCGGTGATTTCGAGCTCGGGCAGATTCTCACCGTCGAAGGTGGCGCTTCTATCGAACTCGAAAGTCTCGTCCCGATAGCCGACGCTGCTGTCCCCCTCTTCTGGATTCACGATCGGGCGCGGGAGTCGTTCGTCGAGAGCGTCCAGGAGCATCCTGCTGTCAACGAAATAAAGCGGGTTGACGTGTTCGAGGACAAGACGCTGTTCACGCTGGACTGGGACGTGAACCAGGACCACCTCTTCGGAGGCATGCAAGAGTACGACGGACAACTTCTGAGCGCTATCGGAACCCCCGAAGAGTGGGAGTTCAGAATCCGTTTTCCGACGCATGACGCGCTCAGTTCGTTCACCAGTCACTGCAAGGAAGCACAGATTTCACTGGAGATAGTCCGCGTCTACAATCCGACGGAGCCCGACGTCGGCCCGTGGTACGGCCTCACTGACCCCCAGCGGGAGGCGATAGAACTCGCCGTGGAGATGGGCTATTACGACATCCCAAGAGGCTGTACGACCAAGGAAGTCGCTGACGAACTTGGCATCTCGGATCAGGCCGTCACCGAACGGCTCCGCCGCGCCATCGTCTCGCTGGTCTCCTACACGCTCGTCCCGATGAAATCGGAGGGCTGAGCGCGGCGGCGGCTCTCGGGGTCGTCGACTGCGGTGATTCCCGGCAAGCAGGAATGCATGAAATAATAACTACCTTCGAGATAGTAGTTCCATCTATGCAGTATATAGTCGCCACCGACGGATCGGCAGTCAGCGATACCGCAGTCGAACAGGCCGCGGCGCAGGCGGCCATGGTGGGCGCGGACCTCGAGGTCGTCCACGTGCTGACGCCGGAGACCGAACTCGTGGACGGACAGGTCGTACTCCCGGGTGAGGATGCCGCAATCGAGCAGGCGGAGCGGATCCTCGAACAGGCCAGGAGGGTTGCCGAAGATGCTGTCGCGGCCCAGGACGCCGACATCGAGATCAGCACTGAACTACTGACCGGCCGACCAGCCGAGTCGATTACGGCACGGGCAGAGGAGCGGGACATCGACGGCATCTACGTCGGTCACCGCGGCCTCTCGGACAAGCCGGATTACGTAGTCGGGAGCGTCGCCAAGACCGTCGTCGATAAGACGACAGTTCCGGTGACCATCGTCAAATAGCCGGTCAGACGACCCGTGCTACCGGAGTCACTCCTTCGCCGACGGCTTCGGCGCGAGCACGAGACCGAGCAGTATCGAGAGAAGGCCAGCGCCCGCACCGATCAGCAGCAGTTCCAACCGTGGGTAGCCCGAGACTGCCGCACCGGTGGCCGCGGAGACGAGCATGACGCCGGTCGCAATCGGTAGCTGGTGGCGGCGCATCAGATCCCGATTCCGATCCGTGTGTAGACGAAGTAGATCAGTGCGAGACACGGGAAAAAGACCAGCGCGAAGACGCCCTTGCTCCAGTTATAGACCGTCTTCCCGTCGAGCGGGCCGAACGGAACCATGTTGAACGTCGCCAGGAAGACGTTGATGAAGACGCCGAAACGGCCGACCTGCTCGACGAATGCGACCGGGACGAACACGAGCGGAAGGAAGACGGCGGCGAGTCCCAGATTCACCGCTGGCCCGGCAAGTGCGATCAGCCCGTTCTCTCCGAGGGTGATCCGACCGCGATGGTGTACCGCGCCGGGTGCCGCGAAGATGAAGCCGATAATCGCGCTCATGATGGCGAGAAAGAGCATCCCGTAGTCGGCGCGAAACTCGGCGACCTGTCCGAACCGAACCGCGGCCACCTTGTGACCGAGTTCGTGGAGGACGAAACTGACGCCGACAGTGATCATCGAGAGCGCGACGACCTGGGCGATTCCTGCGGCCCCACTGGCCATATGCAGGAAAATAAAGATCGCAAAGGCGACGCTGAGTGCGATCCACGCGACCGCGAGGTCACGTTTTTCGTCGGCGCTAAAGGTTAGCTCACGTCGCCGTGTGCGGCTTGGAACGCCGACCATGATCAGGGAGGAACCCCGCGAGGATCTCCGCGCCGTTTCGCGCGCCGTTGATCAGTTCGGTACCGACGCCGCTGAGTCCTCCGATCTCAGGGGCCATATACGGCACCACGACGGTGATAAACAGGAAACTGGCGATGATGCTTCCGATGTTCGTCAGCGCGACGACCGTGATCAGCCGAAAGAGCGGGACGTCGAACATCCGGTCGACGAGTTCCGAGATGGGACTCTCGGTGTCGTCGAGGATCTCGTTCAGCGTCTGGATGTCGCTGACGTTGACCGGGCGCTTGCGCAGTTCCATGTAGCCGGTGAACCAGCCAGGGGCGAGCATCGGATTGATGCTGGTCAGCCACGCAACCGCGCCGCCGACGCCCGCACTGGACCAGTGTGCACCGCCGAGTCGGGCCAGGCCGAACGCGAAGACGCCGTTGATCAGGAACCACGCGCCGAACAGCCGAAGCAAGAACCCGTCCTCGACGCCTGCGAGGAGCAGGAGAAGGAAGAACACGGCGAAGCCGACGGTAAAGAGGTAGCCGACTGCCTTGCCGATCGAGAAGCGCCGTTTCGTCGCCGTCTCCGAGATCGACCCCATATCGGGTAGCGTCGTGGGCCGTGCGAGATACTCTTCGATGCCGGCACGATGGCCCGCGCCGACGACCGCGACCACATGATAACCGTTCGCCCGCAGCGCGTTCAGTTTGTGTGCGATGAAGGCGTCGCGCTCGTCGATCAGTGCCTCGGCACCGCGGGGACTGAACCGGCGGAACTCCTCCATCATCGCCGAAACCACGTCGCCGTCGGTTAGCTCTTCGATGTCGAACTCCTCGTCTATCTCCTCGACCTCCTCCATCGAGGCACTGAGCAGGACGCCGACGAGCGTTCCGAGCAGGAGGCCGACCGCGCCACCTGCCGCAACGCCCGTTCCGAGCCGAAGCGCCGTGACGCCGTAGCCCTCGAACGTTTCGGGGCCGAAGAGGCCGAGCGGGGCGACGCCGCTCGTAACGAGTGCAACTGCGCCGGCGATGCCGGCGACGCTCCCGACAAGCAACCGCGTCGTAAAGCCGTCAAGCCCAAGTCCCGGCGGTGGGCTGATCGACGGCAAGAACAGGGACCCAAGCAGGAGGCCGGCGATAGCTCCGAAGGCGACAGCGCCGAGAAGCTGTAATAGCCCGGCGCTCGTAACGCCAAGCGTCAGTAGTTCGCCGTAGCCGAGTGCGGGCGCAACGGCGACGCCGCCAACCGCGCCGAACAGCATCCCGAGGACCATGCCGCCGACGACGCCGAGCGTTCGCGGGTCGGTGATGCCGAGCGCGAGGCCGCCGACGAGTTTTGCCTTCTCGCCGATAGAGAGTCTGGTCCAGAACCGCTGCATCGTGACCTGAATATCTCGGTCGACGAGCGCGAGTCCAAGACCGAGTTCGTCGGCGGTATCGGTCGCCGCTCGCATGTCAGCGCCCGGCTCGATATCGAACCGGTCGCCCATCCGCGTCTGGACGTACGAGAGCATCCAGTAGGCGAGGAACTGAAAGACAGTGTTGCCGCTCAGCAGGTCCTTCGCCTCGATATCGTCGGGTGTTTCGCCCTGCATCTGGCGGTAGCGCCCCTCGTCGAGTTCGACGGCGACGACGTCCGGGCGCTCCTCGCGAATCGTCTCCTCGACCCGCTCTGCGCTCTCCGCAGAGACGTGGGCCGTCCCGACGACGGTCACGCTCCCCTCTTCCGAGGGGACGGCGTCCACGTCATCCGGCTCCGCTGGGTCCGTCATCTACGCCAAAATATACGCGCGCGGTTTTTACGCTTGTCGTGTCCGACGAGTCGGGGGATACTTCTCCCGGCCGGTCCGAGTGCGTGACATGCCGGAGACGCTCCTCGAATCCTATATCGAGAACCGCGAGATGGTCCAGCCGAACCACGCCAACATGCTCGAAACCGCCCACGGTGGCAACGTCGTCAAGTGGATGGACGAGGTCGGCGGGATGTCCGCGATGCGCTTTGCAGGCGAAACCTGCGTCACTGCCCGGATGGACCGCGTCGATTTCAAACGCCCCATCGAGGTGGGCGACACCGCCCTGATCGAGGCGTACGTCTACGCCGCCGGGACGACGAGCGTTCGTGTCCGCGTCCAGACGTATCGCGAGAACCCGCTCACCGGCGAGACCGAACAGACCGCCGACTCCTATTTCATCTACGTGGCCATCGACGAGGACCGGAACACCGTCACAGTGCCCGACCTCGTCGTCGATTCGGAGCGCGGCGAGCGGCTACGCGAGGAGGCGCTCGCTGGCGAGAACGGCGAACAGTAACGGCCACCGCTCAGTCGTCGACGAACGTCCCCGAGGTCGGAGCGCCGCCGCTACCCGTGTTTGCTTTGTGTTCTGCCCGACCACCGAGCGTCTCGAAGTCGAAGTTCTCGAACTGTGCTGGCTGGACGCCCTCCTGAGCGTAGACGTACAGCGCGGCCTTGGCGATGCCCCAGATCGTCTGACTGAGCAGGTACGTGAAGACGAGCGCAAGCGCAACGAGGACGGCCGCAAGCAGGACGCCTGGGCCAGGGAAGACGGCCGCCACTGGGATGGAGAGAGCGAGCGCACCGACGACGAGGACGAGTCCGATACCGACGACGATGCCAGTGATCCCGAACCCTGCGCCCAGCGTCTCGCCCCAGGTGTTCTTGAACGTGCTGCCGCTCCGCTTGAACATCTCCGTCGCCGAGACGTCCTCGAAGACGAGCACGGGGACGATGAAGAACGTCATAATCGACCAGCCGAGTGCAAACAGCGACCGCATGATCGCAGCGAGGGGGTTGTCGGAGTTCTCCAGCATCCGGAAGAGGATGCTCACGGTCGCCGAGATCAGCGACCAGACGACGATGGGCCCGAGTCGACCGTTGATCGCCGTCATACTCGACCGGAGACCCGGCTCGCGGCCGTGAAACGTCTCGTTTGCCGCGTAGACCAGTGCGGCCGAAAAGTAGGTGCTGAAGAAGGTCGTGACGAAGTACAGCGCGAAGAGAACCACGTACTCCAGTCCGCCGCCGATGACGTCGGCCAGCACCATCGGGAGGAAAAAGAGCACGAGAAAGAAGATACTCGAAATCGCCGCCAGTAATGGGAAGACCAGTAGTTTCGGATACTCCCGGATCACGCCGACGCTGTCTTTGGTGAGCGTCCACCCGGTTTTGATCCGGTCGAAAAAGCCCACCCCGCCCGAACGCGTGTTCATCGACATATGAGAGGGAACTGCTGGAGAGCACTTATTATTAACGGGGCAGATCGGAGAAAACTACTACAGACCGGAAGAGGGCTAGTACCCCCCTCGACGGTCTCGTCGATCGGTCCGGCGAAGACGCCGTAGAGGAACTTGAAGTACCAGAGCACCAGCACCAACACCGGAAGCCCAAGCACGGTGACCAGATTGAGCGCAAGCGGCGACACCACCGCGGCGTCGATGGTGAGCCCGCTCGCCGGGTAGATCGTCGGATACAGCAGTCTCGCGACGAGACCGACAAGCAGGACCGAGAGCCCGAACGTGCTGGCGAACCAGAGCCGATGTCGGCCACGGCGGGCCAGCACGATCCCGCCGACACCGAAGACGACGCTTCCGAGCACGACGGCGACGGCCGGCAGCGTCAGCAGTAGCTCCCGAACGCCGACGGGATCCGTCCAGAAGACGACGGCGAGCAGGACGACGACCCCGCCGAGATAGGCAAGCGTCGATGCCGTCCCGTACCGGACCATATCGGCGGCGAGCGACCCTTGCGTCTTCGCGGCGACGAAGGCCGCACCGCTCGTGAGGGAGAGCGCAACCAGCCCGACCCCGGTCAGGAGGCTCGGCAGGCTGAGGGAGGCGGTGCCGAAGATCCAGCTACCGACCAGCATCCCGAGCAGGAGCGGCGTGGTCGTGCTCCCGAAGACGAACAGTCGGTCACAGGCCCGTTGCCAGCGCTCGTCCTCACGCTGCTCTCGGAGTTCGGGCGAGACGCCCCGGAACAACAGCGCCATCACGATCGCGATCGCGAGCAGGTAATGCTCGCTGAGCAGTCGCGAGTAGATCGGCGGGAACGCCGCCAACAGCGTCGTGCCGAAGGCGACCAGCCAGACCTCGTTTGCGTCCCAGACCGGGCCAAAGGCCGCCAACAGCGTCTCGCGGTCGTGCTCGTCGCGGGTGGCATAGAGCATGCCGATCCCGAAGTCGAAGCCGTCGAGGGCGACGTACAGGGCGAGAGTGAACAGCACGACCCCGAACCAGATGGTCGGCAACGAGGGGACGAGATACTGGTCGGTCGAGAGCACGAGCGGACTAATCATCGCTTCTCACCAGTGGTAGCTCCAGTTGACCTGACTCCTCGTCGCTCTCACGGACCCCCATCCGGACGAGTTCACCCTCGATCAGCCACTTGAAGACGTAGCCGAAGGTCCCGAGCAGGGCGATATACAGCGCGACGAACGCGGCGAGCGTCCCCGTCGCCTCACTACCTGTCAGCGTCGTCGACGCGGCCTCGTTCGTCTTGAGTACGCCCTGGATCACCCACGGCTGTCTGCCGATCTCGGTGACGTACCAGCCGGTAAGCAGCGCCGCGAACCCGAGCGGTGTGGCGAGCATCATCGCCTGCAAGTACCGGTCGCTCTCGCGTAGCTTGCCTTTGCGCAGGAGATTGCCGCCCCAGAGCGCAAGCCCGATGAACAGGAAGCCGAGGCCCACCATGAAGCGGAACGACCAGAAGACCAGGGCGACGGGTGGGTTGTCGTCGTACTCGTGTAACCCGACCACCTCCTCCGAGAAGTCACCGCCGCTCGCGAGGTACGACCCCATTGCCGGGAGGCTGATGGTCCAGAGGTTATCCGTCCGTGGATCGGTCAGCGAGTCAGCGCTCCTCGGGATAGCGATGAGGTGGAGGTCGGCCTGGCCCGTCTCGTAGTGGGCCTCCATCGCGGCGAACTTCTGTTCTTGGGTATCGGCGACGTGGCGGCCGTAGGCGTCGCCGTGGAGCGCCTGCAACGGGGCCGTGATCAGGAGCAAGGCAACGGCGATGCGCAGCGCGACGTTCCAGGCCTCCGAGTTGCGTTTCCGCCAGACGAAGTACGCTGAGACGCCGGCTACCAGCAGCGCGACGGAGATGACCGAGGCGTTGATCATGTGGACGTACATCCAGGGCATCCGTGGCGTGAAGAACGCGGCAACCGGATCGGTCAACTGCGCGATCTGCATGCCGTTGCGCTGGACGAGTTCGAAGCCCTGTGGCGTCTGCATCCACGCGTTGACGACGAGGATCCAGAAGCCCGAGAGCCACGCGCCGGCACCGGTCAGCACCGCCGACAGGATGTAGGTGCGGTCGGAGACGCGTTCGCGACCGAACAGCAGGACGCCGAGGAAGACGGCTTCGAGGAAAAAGGCCATCTTGGCCTCGAACGCGAGCGGCCCGCCGATCATCTCGCCGGCCGCTTCGGCAAAGACTGGGAAGTTCGTCCCGAACTGGAAACTCATCGGGATGCCGGTGACTGTCCCCATGACGAACCCGATGGCGAACACTTTCAGCCAGAACTCCCGGAGTCGGGCGAACCGTTGCTTGCCCGTCCGGACGTCCTTCCAGGTGAAGTAAATGATGAACGGCGCGAGACCGATCGAAAGCGACGCGAACAGGATGTGGACGCTGATCGTCCAGCCGAACTGAAGCCGACTGGCGAACTCCGGGGACAGGAGCGGTACTGCCTGCATCGTCTGGACCACAGTTGAAGCCATGGTCGCTGGTGGCGGGAACATGGAATGAGCTTTGACTGATTCTGAGTATCAGATAGCAATATATCCGAACTCTATTGCACACTCGTAGGAACAGGCGTATAGTTTATATAGATGGAGTGCTACATTTATTGCCCGCGCCCTCACTGGTTAGCTCTCATCGTATTCGTAGAACCCCACCCCCGTTTTCTTTCCGAGGTCGCCCGCTGCGACTTTCCGTTTGAGCAGGTAGGCAGGCTTGTAGCGGTCGCCCAACTCCTCGTGGAGCGTCTCGGCGGCGTGCAGTGCGACATCGAGACCGATATGATCGGCGAGTTCCAGCGGCCCCATCGGAACGTTCGTACCGAGTCGCATTCCGCGGTCGATATCCTCCTTGCTGGCGACGCCCTCGTCGTAGGCACGAACCCCTCGTTGATCCAGGGGATGAGGATCCGGTTGGTGACGAAGCCAGGCTTGTCGTCCGCTTCCCAGGTCTCCTTGTCGAGGTCCTCGGCGAGGGCGTGAGCCAGTTCGGTCGTCGCCGCACTCGTCTTCTCGCCGACGACCACTTCGACCCCGTCCATGATCGGCACCGGGTTCATGAAGTGTAGACCGACGACCTGCTCAGGGCGCTCCGTCGCGCTGGCGAGAGTCGTAATCGAGAGGGTACTCGTGTTCGTAGCGAGGTACGCGTCGGCGTCGAGCAAGTCGTCGAGCGAGGAGAACACGTCCTGTTTGATGTTCATCTCCTCGACGACGGCCTCGATAACGAAGTCACAGTCCGAGAGGTCATCTAGCTCTGTGGTCCCGCGGATCCGTTCGCGGGCGTCTTCGGCGGTCCCCTCGTCGACGTCCCCCCGGTCTACGAGACGGGCGAGGCTGTCGTCGATCCGGGCAAGGCCGTCCTCGACCAGTTCGGTTTCGATATCGCGCATCCATACGTCGTAGCCAGCAGTCGCCGCGACCTGTGCGATGCCACTACCCATCGTTCCTGCGCCGACGACGCCGATGCGTTCGATTGCGTCGAGATCACCGTACATGGCTCCCGATACAACAGGATGGACGATAAACGTTTGTTTCCCAACTATAGTAGCGCAAACAATACGTGTCTGACGGGTTCCGTCCGGTGATACTGTGAGCAAGTTTCAAGAACCTGGGTAATAATCGTCGGTACCAGGTGACCCGTCGTGAGCGAGAACATACAGGAGGACAATGGATTACAGGAGTTACGCTACGTCGGACCGTCGACAGCAACAGCGCTACACGACGAAAACGTCGACGTAGAGGACATCCGCGCGAAACGCGTCTCCTACCAGTTTCTCGTCGATACGGGAATTAACGCCGGCGTGGCAACCAAGATCAGGCGCTGGCACTCGCTACCGTGGACCTTCGACAGCGAGGAGACACAACTGGATAACCGCTCGAAGAACGTTCGCGGCCTCCGCGATGGCGAACGCGAGTGGGTCGCGGCGAGCGCGGGGAGCGACTCGACGACCGATGAGTCGACGGCAGACGGCGACTGGACGCCAAGCGACTCCGCCGGCGACGGGCAGCGCTCCGTCCGTCGGCAGGGTGACTGGTCGCCTTCCGGGACGGTCGGCGAGACTGAAGACTCCCACACTGATGGCGACTGGACGCCGACGACGGAGACCGAACCGAACGTCGAGGCGGAGACGGACGGCGGCGGAACGGCGGCGGCCGCCGAGTCGGCGTGGCGCGACCGGGCGGAACCGGACCCGGTCACGGCGGTAACCGGTGTGACCGACGAAGCGGCCGGTCTGCTGCAGGAAGCGGGCGTCACGTCGGCACGACGGCTTGCGACCTCCGATCCCGAACAGGTCGCCGATCTGTTGAATGTCGAGCGCGAGCAGGTCGCCGAGTGGCACTCGAACGCCGAAGAGTTCGTTCGCTAACTCCCGAATTAACTATCTTAGTAGTAATGCAGTTCTGCGGTCTCTAGCAGTTTCTAAACGCCGTATAACTTAGTATAGCTCCATAGAAGCCGTAATTAGGAATCTGTCATCTACCGTTACCTATATATGCTAGATTACCGGATTACGAAATAGATGATCCCGCTGACCGACGCTCCGTTTTCGGCGCGTGACTCCGGTTCGACGCTGACGATCGACTGGATGGCTGACAGTTCTGCTGACGTACTCGGCCAGATTGCTCTGGGTGAGGGAGAGCATCCACCGGACACCGAAACGGCATCGGCCAGCGCGGGCGGCGTCGAACAGCGCGTCACGCGACGAGATGACGGGCGTCCCGGATCCGGTGCATCCGGCCAGCCCCGGTACCAGGCAAGCGAGGTGACCCAATGAGCGACAGTATGAATCCAGTACAGACGGCGACGGCGACCGGACAGGTCAGAACGACAATCGCGGACGAGGTCTTCGAGACGGTCGCGGAGAGCACACCCGAACTACGGGACGCGATCCGTGGTCGTCGGGCGAAAACCAAGTCGACGAACAAAAGCGGCGAGCGCCAGCGTGCGGCCGATATCTGGTTCGACGAACTCCTCGCCGAGCGCCTCGGCAACATCGACGGTGTGGGCGCGTATGCAAGCGAGGAACGCAAGACACCGATCGACTGTGGCGACGGTCTGAGCGTCACCGTCGACCCCCTCGACGGCTCCTCGAACCTCACCTCGAACAACCTCGTGGGGACGATTGTCGGAGTCTACGACGCCCCATTGCCAGCGAGTGGCCGTGACCTCGTGGGGGCCGCATACGTCATCTACGGCCCGACGATTACCATGGTCTCGGCGGCGGCGGGAACCGTCACCGAGTACGAGGTCGTCCACGGCGACCTCCGCTGTCAGGAGGAGAAACTCGAACTCCCGGCCGAGCCGGCCGTCTTCGGGTTCGGTGGGGGCGTCGACGAGTGGTTTGATTCCTTCGAGACATATGCGGACGGCATCCGCGAGAACCTGAAGCTACGGTACGGCGGTGCCCTCGTTGGCGACGTCAATCAGGTGCTCGGCTACGGCGGCATCTTCGCGTATCCCGCACTCGAGTCCTCACCGAACGGAAAGCTTCGGTACCAGTTCGAGGCCGCACCCGTCTCGTATATCGTCGAGAGTGCCGGCGGCCGCTCCAGCAACGGTCGGAAGTCCCTTCTCGAAGTCGAGCCAAGTGCACTCCACGAGCGGACCCCGTTCCACGTCGGGAACGAGAACCTGATCGACGAACTCGAACGGCAGTTGGCAGTGTGAAGTACCCCGCGCCCGGTGGCGCGGGGCTTCGCCGTTTAGGGCCGCACTGCACCGACAGGCGAATTTAATTCCCCCGACCTTCTCTGTGAAGAGTCGGCTGGAATTAACACCCGAACTCGTTGTCCGTGAGGGTCGGGGCCTCCACCAGCCCCCGTTGAAACTCCCGTCTCACCGCCAATGGCGGGTTTTGAGAGGAGCCACATTTCCAAACGGTCAAACGACCAGCGAAGGAATTGAGGTCTTCAACTCCATACTTTGAGAGATTATTTCTGGTCGTTACCCTAAGTCTATTAGCTATAATCGTAAATCTTGCGAAATAATGTGACGCGCTTCACCCCCGACCACGGTGGGTCGGGGTACTCGCGATGCTATTCTTTATAGACGTGCGTTAATCAGTTCCTACGGCGGAGTAGTAGCTGTATTACCATGAGGTCCCCTATTGTTGGTGTGAACCGGACGCACGAGCGTCCGACGGCCTGCTGGGGAGACAGGCCGACAAAGTGTGGCCTGCTGGGGAGACAGGCCACCAAGGGGAAGAGGAGAGAGGACGGCCACGTCACACGCACCGCTGATGGGGGACGGACCTCCCTCACCTTTTGATAACCACGATATTACTAATCCTTGTCAGTGCTGGCCTTAGAGCATGGCAGAACGAACATCGAGTACCCAGACATTGACCACGGAAGAACTGGCCAGCGCACTCAGAGACCTCGCAGACGCCTTCGAGTCCGAAGAGACGCGGATCACAGTCGGCAACAAGTCGGTTAAAGTATCACCGTCCTCGGAGCTCACCTACTCCATCGACGTCGTCGAGCGGTCGGCGCTGCTCAGGGGACGGCGGGAGACCGTCGAAATCGAACTGGGCTGGCAACCAGCGTCGGCGGACAGCGAGTAGGCGCATCTTTCACGAAAGACCAAAATATTTTATCCGCGGTCGTCCCATTCGGTGACGTGAAAGTTCGTATCGGGGAGACGGCGACCGACGATGAGGCCGCCGCGATCGCGGCGGCGCTGGCGACGCACGTCGACGGCGAAATCGAGGTGTACGTCGGCGACGAAACCGAGCCCACGGTCTCCCGGTCACCCGGCGCCGATGCCGCCCACGGAGAGCCTGCAGATGGCGGGGAGGATCTGGGCCCGACAGAACGGGAGCAGCGTCTCCGCGAGGAGATCGACGAGATCGAGGCGGGCGGCCCGGAGAAGTACCGCGAGCGCCTCGACGAGCAGGGCAAGCTATTCGTCCGCAACCGTCTGGACCTGTGGTTCGGCGGCGACGAAGCCGAGGAATCGTCCTCGGACGCGGGCGTCCACTTCGAGGACGGCACGTTCGCAAACTTCGATAGCTGGCATCCCGACAGTCCCGAGGTCGAAGAGTACGACCCGGACAATCGCCTCCCCGCCGATGGACTGTTGACGGGTGCGGCCGCGTTCGAGGGCCGGGACGTCCACTTCATGGCGAACGATTTCACGGTCAAAGCGGGTTCGATGGCCCGACGCGGCGTCGAGAAGTTCCTCCGGATGCAACAGCGAGCGCTCAAGTCCGGAAAGCCGGTGCTGTACCTGATGGATTCGTCGGGCGGGCGGATCGACCAACAGACAGGCTTCTTCGCCAACCGCGAGGGGATCGGGAAGTACTACTACAACCACTCGATGCTCTCGGGCCGCGTCCCACAGATCTGTGTCCTCTACGGCCCGTGTATCGCCGGTGCGGCCTACACACCCGTCTTCGCCGACTTCACCGTGATGGTCGAGGACGTGAGCGCGATGGCCATCGCCAGTCCGCGGATGGTCGAGATGGTCACCGGCGAGCAGATCGACCTCGAAACGCTCGGCGGCCCAGCGGTACACATGGAGGAATCGGGGAGTGCCGACCTGATCGCCCGCGACGAGGAACACGCCCGCGAACTGGTCGCGGACCTGATCGGCTACCTGCCGGACAAGGCGGGCGAAAAGCCCCGGAACGCGAGGGGACAGCCCCGGCAAAATCGCCGGAAGGGATCGACGCCATCGTCCCCGAGAAACCCAACGAGAGCTACGACGTTCTCGACCTGATCGAACGGGTCGTCGACGCCGACTCCTTTCGAACTGCGCGATGGCTACGGGAAAGAGATCGTTACGGGCTACGCCCGGATCGACGGTCGACCGGTCGGCATCGTCGCCAACCAACCCGCCGAACGAGCGGGAGCGATCTTTCCCGACGCCGCCGAGAAGGCCGCGGAGTTCATCTGGAAAGCGGACGCCTACGAGATCCCGATCCTCTATCTGTGTGATACACCCGGATTCATGGCCGGATCACAGGTCGAAAAGGAGGGCATCCTCGAACAGGGCAAGAAGTTCATCTACGCGACTTCGTCGGCGACCGTGCCACAGCAGACAGTCGTCACGCGGAAGGCCTACGGCGCGGGCATCTATGCGATGGGCGGCCCGGCCTACGATCCCGAGAGCGTCATCGCGCTCCCCTCCGGCGAAATCGGAATTATGGGCCCGGAAGCCGCGATCAACGCCGTCTACGCCAACAAACTCGACGAGATCGACGACCCCGAGGAGCGAGCGGAGCGGGAACAGGAACTCCGCGAGGAGTACCGCGAGGATATCGACGTCCACCGAATGGCAAGCGAGGTCGTTATCGACGACATCGTTCCGCCGAGCGATCTACGCGCGCAGTTAGCCGGGCGATTCGCGTTCTACGAGGACGTCGAAAAGGAACTCCCCGAAAAGAAACACGGTACGATATTGTAGCGGCCCTGGTTTTGCGCCTCACTGCCGAGTCGTCACCGGCTCCGCGAATACACTCTCATCTATGTTCAAAATTTATGAAGGAGGGGCACCTCCCACGAGTATGCGACTCGAAGGCAAGACAGTCTTTATCACGGGATCGGGATCGGGAATCGGACGCGCCAGCGCACTGCGCGCTGCCGAGGAGGGTGCGACTGTGATCTCGACGGACGTGGATGGCGACGCCGCCGCCGAAACCGCCGAGGAGATCCGCGAGGCTGGCGGCAGCGCCGACCACTACGAGTTCGACGTGACCGATGCCGAGGGGTTCGCGGCGGCGCTCGAAGATACCGCGGCGACTCACGGCCTCCACGTCCTCGTCAACAACGCGGGGATCGGCCAGCCGCCGAGCAAGATCGAGGACGTCGACGAGTCCGTGCTCGACTACGTCATCAACGTGAACCTCAAAGGCCCCTGGAACGGCACTCACGCCGCCCTCCCGATTATGAAAGAGCAGGGCCACGGAACGATCGTCAACATGTCCTCGCTGGCCGGAAAACTCGGCTTCCCGTATCAGTCGGTGTACGCCCTGACGAAAGCAGCCGTCATCAACTTCACTCGGGCCACCGCCGCCGAGGCAGGTCCCGACGGTGTCCGCGCGAACGCGATCTGCCCGGGCTTTATTGATACACAGCTCACCAACGCCTATTTCGCCGGTCGAAGCGACCCCGAGGCGGCGCGCGAGGAGATGATTCAGGACTACCCGCTCCGTCGGCTGGGCGACGCCGAGGAGATCGCCGACTGCGTCGTCTTCCTGGCGAGCGAGGAGTCCTCGTTCGTCACCGGCCACGCCCTGACGGCTGATGGCGGCTACTCCATCTCGTGAATTAGGTCCATCTCTCGTCCGGATCCGGGGTTATATACGCCTTACACACTGAGAAGAAAGTAATGAGTGGAAACGACGGATCGGAGCCGCCCGAGCAGCCCACAGAGGGCCAGCGCGACGGGACGACCAGTCGCTCCACGGAGTCTACCCGCGAGGAACCGATAGCCGCGGACGGCTTTACAGAGGCCGAGCCGTCGTCGCGCGAGGAAGACTCCGACGACGGCGCAACCGACTCGACGACAGATCTCGACGACAGCTCCGCGACGCCCGACGACCTGCGCGAGGAACTCGAAGACGTCTCGGCGTCCGAGCTAACGGTCCCGCCCCAGTCGCTACATCCCAAGGTCCGGATCGTCTGGGTCGTCCAGTCGCTGCTCTCTGCGGCCCTCTTCGGCGCTATCGTCGGCGCGATCGATATCGGCGTTACCGGCATCGGCCTCTGGGTTGGGCCCGCCGTCTTCGGCGTCTTCGCCCTGATCGGCGTGCTTCATGCGGTCCTGCGCTACCGCGTCTGGGAGTACGAGGTGCGCGAGGACGCGCTGTATCTCGAACGTGGCGTCGTGACGCGCGTACGGACCGTCGTCCCGTACGTCCGGATCCAGCACGTCGACGCAAGCCGTGGCCCGGTCGAGCGCGCCATCGGACTGGCATCGGCGGTCGTCTACACCGCCGGGTCGCGCGGGGCCGACGTAACCATTCCCGGCCTGACCGCCGACGGCGCTGACGACCTGCAGAACCGACTGAAGCGGATGGCGATCCTCGCCGAGGGCGACGACGCTGTATGACGACGAAGCTTCACCCTCTCTCGGTGCCGTACCGGAGCGTCCAGACGGCGCTGAACTTCCTCTGGATCGTCTTCATTATCGGCTTCTCGGGCACCGCCTTTATCGGCGGGACGACCGGCGCGCTGGTGTTCGGCGCGGCGATCCTCCTGGGACTCATCGGTGCGGTCGTCTGGGAACTACTCTACTACCAGCGCTTCGAGTACGAACTCACCGAGGACACCTTCGATCTGGCCTCTGGCGTCGTCTCGCGGCGGGATCGGGAGATCCCCTACCGACGGATCCAGAACGTCGGTATCAGCCGAAACGTGGTCCAGCGACTCGCCGGCATCGCGGAGGTCTCACTGGAGACCGCGGGCGGTAGTTCCGCCGAGGCACAGTTACAGTACGTCAGTTTCGAGGAAGCCCAGCGACTCCAGGACGAATTGAGCGAGCGGAAGCGACGCCGCTCACGCAGCGAGAGCGCGAGCGAGGCGGACGAAGAGGAGGAGCAGGAGGTCCCGGAACGGGAGACCGAACGCCTGTTCGAGATCACCGAGGGCGAACTCGCCGTCCTCGGTCTGGTCTCGATCGATCTCCGGTTGCTCCCGCTGTTGACCCTCGCAGTGCCGTTCATCTCGCCTGCGCTGTCGAACCCGGCGGTCTATGCCGGACCGCTGTACGTCGTCGCACCGCTGGCCGCGATCGTCCTGTATCTCCTGACGTCGATCGCAGCGGCATCATCTCGGTGACGAACTACTACGGGTTCCAGTTGGTGCGGACCGGCGACGAACTCCGGTTCGAGCGGGGCCTGCTCCAGCGCTACAGCGGCACGATCCCGCCAGAGAAAGTCCAGACGCTGACAATCAGCGAGAACGTCCTCGAACGCGCCGTCGGCTACGCCTCCCTGCTCATCGAGACGGCAGGCTACTCGCCCGGCGAGTCGGGTGGTTCGCAGTCCGCAGTGCCGATCGCGAAACGCGACCGGGTGCTCCGTCTGGCCCAGTCCATCGAACCGTACGGCGATGTGGAGTTCGAGCGCCCGCCCAAACGCGCCCGGGAGCGGTACTTCGTCCGCTATCTGGGCGTACTGGCCGTCCTGACTGGCCTTGCCTATCTCGCCGAACTGTATCTGGTGCCGAACCTGGAGTGGTACTGGATGCTCCTGGGCGTGGTGGCGGTACCGATCGGTGCCCATCTGAAGTGGAAACATCTCGGGTACGCGCTCGTCGACGATCACGTCGTCACGCGGTCGGGCTTCTGGAACCGGACGACTTCCGTCGTGCCCTATCACCGCGTCCAGACCGTGCTGACAGGCAGACCATCTTCCAGCGCCGCCGCAGACTCGCAACCCTCACCATTGACACCGCCGGTTCGCGGAGCCTTATCGGCCAGGACGCAAGAGCGATCGATATCGACCGCGAGCGGGCGAACGAACTGCGCGAAGAGGTAGCGGACCGGCTTCAGGAATCGCTCTCCGGACGGATCGCGCCCGAAGACAGGCTGTTCGATCCCACCACGTCGGGACCAGAGGCCGGCGACTCGCCGTCGGTCTCGCCAAGTGAGTGATCGTGACCGACCTGTTTCCCGAGCGAATAGAGACGAACCACTGACGCTCGAACGACTCTCTATCGGTCTCTTCGCGACGACCAAGTGTCACACCGACTATCCACCCAGCCGACCTCTCTGTAGCGGACGAATCCCCGCCCGTTGATCGGGACGCTATCGGCCATCTGAACGAGCATACTGCTGACGGTCGAGAGGGAGGAATAGGATATCAAATAACGACTTCAGCCTCGGGAAACAACTCGTCTTCTGTCCGTCTTGCCTCTTTACCTTCACCGACCAGCGTCGATACTTCGACCTGTTCGGAGAACCGTTCCGGATCGGGTTCGACAGGCTGGACCAGCGTCGAGAAGGTCGTTCCCCGCCGTCCACCCCCCATGACGATACCCCCGCACTTCCGTTCTTCAAACGGAGTCTCGTCCGGGTCGGGGAACTCCTCGCGGATGATCTGTGCCGTGTCTCTGATGTACTCGGCCGCCTGCTGTTGGGAGTACGAGCTTTCGATATAGTACGTCTCGGCGTGTTCCTCGTCGAGATCCTCTGTCAAGTGTCCCGGCGATTCATACAGTATAGACTCATTCGTCGTATACCCACTGGCAAACCGGACGTTCATCGTGAAGCTATCGGGATACCGCACAATGATTGGAGAGAACAACATGTCCGTGACGGTGGTTCGCTGCTGGATCCGCCAGAGTGCCTCCAGATAGTACGAAGTGAGTTCACCGACCCGGTCGTCGCGTTCACCACGACCATACGCCGCTGCGACCGCTCTGTAATCCGGGCCGGCAATGCGCTCGAGTCGTCGCTCAAAGCTCTTGGCGACGCGGTCGAGTTCCGTTTCGTATGCTGTCAATAATGATACGTTCGGATCGGCGAGCATCGCCGCCTTCTGTTCTCTGGCGTCCGCTACGCGCATCATGTTCTGATGGAATAGCCGCTCGGCCTCGATAGTCGCAAGCGGTGTTCTGACCGCGTTTCGGTGTAGAACACGTGCGTCGCCGTTGAGCCGGCCATGCTCTTTCTCCATGCAGCAATTACTCGGAGATCAAGTATTATCAATCCAATGGGTCATGGGTTCTGTCAGCCTACGACGGGTCGAAAACCGGGTTTCGGGCCGGCTACTCAGTGGCTTAGCCAAATAGTGTCAATACTACCATAAATACTCATAGAGGGCACTGTCTAGTTCAGCACTTCCTCGGCAGGCATGCGGCCATCTAGCGCTTGATTTGGCCGATATCGGTTGTAGTAGTGCCTAAACCGCCGCAGCCACCGTTTCGCGCTACCTTGACTGCCCCGCCAAAACGAGTGAAAACGGTCGATCCGCATATCACAGTCTGGAACCATTTTTCGATGTGGTTCCGATCGGTATAGTCGAGCTGACCGCTCAATTCGTGGCGAGCGCCTCGATATTCCCATAGATATACTGATAGGTGACCTCGCCCCAGCTACTCTCCGGATATTGCTCCATTCGCCTTTATTAGAACGATCCGTACTGGTTGTTCGGTCGTCTGGACCGTACTGCACGCAATATCATAAGAAAACTTATATCATGTGCTCTCGTTGAGGAAGTGATCATGAGTTCACGGAGACCAGACGGTGACGCAGGCCGTATGTCACACGCCACCATTAGTCGGCGTCGACTCCTCGCGATGAGTGGAGTCGTCGCAGTCGGCGGATTGAGCGGTTGTGTGAGTCGAGTGGCGTCGGCTGTCACGAATACTGGCGCATCACCGGCAGCAGTGTTTGCAGGCGAAGACGACTCAGTCGGTGAACCACACGTGAGTCGGCTGACTCCGACGTTTTCAGCTGGGTCTGGATTGCTTTCTGGGGACGTGGAGCTCGAAGCGTGGGTGACTTCGGTCGCGCTCCGCGATGAGGACTACAACACCCCTCGGAGTAACCGGTCCGCTGCTCGACCGGATGACTTGGATTCGGATGCTGACGGCGTTGAGGACGAGGCCGATGTTCGCAATGCTGCAGTAGAACTGGAGACACAGCTCCTCGGTCAGACGAACGAGGCCGCAGAAGCTATCAGCAAGCGCAGTGCACGAACTGGTCGGAATCCAGAAACCAACAAGCCAATCACAGAGCGTTTTGAGGAGATGATGGGCACTATTGACAGGATACAGGCGACGTTAGAGCGTTGTTCTAATGACGTGTGTGTGACGGTTCTGAAGAACGCAGACCACCGAACGAAGCTCGTTCAGCAGGCACAGAGACACGTCGGCGACGAGGAATGGGACCAAGCGGCAACCGCCGTCGACGAGGTCCGGGACATCGTCGAGGGGGATATCGAACGGCTCGAAGACTACAACTCCCCTCGGAGCAATCGAAGCATTGCAGCCCCCGATGGCGTCCGTACTGACGACGAAGCTGATGAGATCGTTCGGTATTTGGATGATGCGCCGGTCGTGGCCGGACGGTTTACGGTGTGTTTGCCCGATGCTGACGTTCCCGGCGGAAACGGGAGTCTCGCAGCGGAAGTGACTCCGCAACGGTTCATCGATTATCTCACGGGGCGGGCCGCGGCTGACAGTGATGGGAACGTGTACGCGTGGGGAAGTACTCATCCACCCTCGGCGGTAGCTGAAGATAGTGACGAAGATGACGACACGGTGTGTTCTGAAGCAGTGAACTCTAGCGTCGCGAACGAAATTCTCTGTAAGTCGAACCATCTGGAAGCGGATATTTCCGGGCCGGTTGTGACAGGTGGGGGTCTCCGCACACTGCGGACAGATGTGGGGGTTACGGTCGTGAATGACCCGCCGGAAGCTGCGGTAGGCCCGTCGGTCCTCGTGTGCCCTGTTGATGGTGAGGCGTACGAGCCGTCGGACTTGAGCGGGTGGGGGTCGGAATCTGGGGCACGGTCGGAGACACCGACTGTCGTCTGTCAGGTGTGGGTACAGCCGCCGGAGTGTCCGTACCCGCTTCCTGCGTTGCTGTACGTGAAGCGGTGTCGGAGTGACGAACAGCTCGTCTACACGGGTGGGTGGGTTCTCGATGATGCGGCGCTGTATCCGGATTCAGTGACGGCATTGACGATTGCGGGGGGAACGCAAGTGGTCGGTGTAGAAGCCGTGGTCGATGGTGAGTGCTGTTTGGATTACAACGACGCGCTGTCGCGGTCGTTGTCAACTGAACGGGCTCGGCGGGGGGCGCGTCTTGATTTAGGGTCGGTCAGTTCCTTGGTTGAGGCTCGCGTGCTTTCGGAAGATGGTGGGGGAAACTGTATGCGTGGGGAAGGAATGATTACTCGAAGGCTGACTCTGGTACTAACGGAGAAACTGACGGAGCTCACGGTGAGGTTACCGTGTTACATTGTCCGTTGGATGCGCCGATTCTTCACCTGGTGAATGCAGGGCGGGCGTCCAACGAAGTGAAGTTCAAAGCGGGGGCTGAACTCTCGAAGAGCATCAACTGAGTCGCCTCCATTCAGCGACTCTCCCACTGCTCTGCCTTGTTTAACTCGATAAAATCCATTATATACACTATCGAAACGATTCGGTTGAAACCATCAAATACGATATGATGGTAAGATTCTTTATCTGTGGTGACGTAGGTCTCGCTATGTCATCAGAAACGGATGGGCAGGGACGGCTGTACATCCCAAAGGAGGTGCGCGAGAAGTACGGCCAAAAGTACCACATCGTCATGTACGAGGACAGAATCGAGCTGATCCCAGTCGCGGACGATCCACTCGCCGCTGTCCGCGAAGCGGCAGGCGAGCTTCACGATGCATCCGTCGAGGAGATCCAAGAGGACATCGAGGCGGAGGCAGAAAACGAAGCTCAGGAGGCCGGCGGCGACAGATGACGGTGTACGTCGAGACTGATTTCCTGCTCGCACTCGCCAAAGACACTGATTGGTTGCAGGGCTCCGCTGAGGACGCCCTCGTCGAGTACGACGTCGAAACGTCACCGTTCTCATATCTCGAACTCCTCCTCGCTCGAGAACGCTACGAGTTCGACTACGTTCCGCTGGTGGCGAACCTGCTCGAACTCATCCCTGTACGAAACGAGGAAGAGAAACAGGTAGTGCTGAAAGCAGTCAACTACTACAACGAGGGAATGACGCCGTTCGACGCGTTCCACGCAGCAACTGCGGAAACGCGGGGGATGGACGTACTCTCCTCTGAGAGGGACTACGAAGATATCAAGGTAGAACGAGTCCCGCTCGAACCGACCGACGAGGAATGACTACGGACGGAGGATATCGTCCCAGCTGAACGAAGCGTGGTACTCGTAGTGATTGTCGTGGCCGCATGTACCACAGGCCTGCGTCGAATCTTCCGGCTGTACATCGAGTCCGAACATCTGTTGGATGGCGTCGAGACCCGACGCGGATCGTACTAATATTCTCATAAACGTTCTGTAACAGCCGTTCTTCCGGCTATCGACTCTCCCGCTGTTCGGCCTTGTTCAGTTCGATGCAATCCATACTGGAATCTCGTGAAAATAGCGTCGTGTCACAGACTTTTCCCCTGAATTCGAGAGATAGAAGACGTCTGTAGATAGAACATATAAATAGAGGCGCCTTGCTCTACTGGCGGTTGTTCCGATCGGTTAGAGCGTGTCGAATGAATCGATCACGTTGCTCGTCGAATGGGTCTCGACGAGATTTTGTTCGTCGAAGTCGGTATCATCGCTCCAAACGTCTGCGTCCTTGGCGAAGGCACACGCGACATATAGCACGTCGTCGGGATCGGTTCCCCCGATCGCTGCTTCGGCCTCTTCGATGTGCGGATAGAACTCGTCGGCGGGGACGACCTCAATATACTGAAACAGGAGTTCGACGAACTGCGCGACTCGATCTGGAGTCATCCCTGACTTCTCGACAATCAACTCCGTGTAGTTCTCGATCTCGTCGTAGACGAATTTGGGTGTCAGGAGGTCAGGTTCGAGCGTGACGATGAGTTCACGGGTTTTCGAGTCGGCGATGAGCGCGGAGATGACGATGTTGGCATCGACGACCAGTTTCATTCGTCGAGGCTACTCCGACTCTTCTTCGACGCGCTCGTGTGCGCTCTCGTTGATTTTGTTAGCGATATCGGCGACGTCGCTCTCGGTGAGTTCACTCCCGGACGTGAGTTCATCCATCACTTCGAGTGTCTCGAGTTTTTTCTGGATGGCCTGTCTGGTAACCTCGCTCCAGTTGATTTCGGGGTGTCTCTCCATCCGGTCTTTGAGGTCGTCGCCGACGTTGACCGTGATCGTTGGCATACAGAAAGCTATGTGCGCACAGAATACTGTGTCTTTCGGTGAATGCGTTTCGTGTATCGTTCCCAGGGATGCCTCTGGAAAGGGTTGAACCATTGAAATCGGATTACCTCAGCGAGACTCCCGCTGCTCGGCCTTGTTCAAGTCGGTGAAATCCATAATGGATTCTCTGGAATGACATCCTCCCCGTCGTGAACGACGGGGTTTCCTCCGTGGGAGTCTCAGACTGTCTGAGAGTCCCCGGAGGCAACATTCCCGTCACGGTGGACGGTACTCGGGTCTGTGCGCTGTTCTTTGGGACGGTGAGAGCGTGGTGACTCCAGCCATTCGTGGCTGTCCCACTCGAACCGCACGGGCCGTGCCATCGGCCTGACTGCTTTCTCTGTGTACCGTCTCAGGAACGTTTCTGAGGCTGTAAGGTCGGCGTGTCCTTCAAATCCGAACGGACAGGTGAGTGTGTCCTGATGCCGTGTCGTTCGGTCTGTGCCGCCACACTGCGGGCACTCTTGACTGGTCCACGCCTCTGATCGGACCTCGACCGAGATGCCGTATTCCTCGGCGGTACAGGCCAGTCGCTCGGTGAACTGCTTGAACGCCCAGAAGTTGTGGGTCTTGGCGTTCGTCTCGACCGACCAGTGTGTTTCCAGCACGTCGGTCAAGCCACCGATATACACCGTATCCACACCTTCGGCGTACAGCCGTTCCAGCAGGTCACGACACAGTACCTCTTGTGCGTGGTCGCGGCGACGAGTCCGTTTCCGGTACAGCCGCCGGATACGCTCGCTACTGTACCTGCCTTCTTCGAGTTTTGACTGCAACCGAGCGATCTCGCGTGCCGTCTCACGGAATCGTTGGAACAACTCGCGGCCTTTGTACAGGTATTGCGCGCCGGTCGTGGTGGTACAGGCGACGAGATTGTTCGCACCAATGTCCAGAGCGGCCTTCTCGTCGGCCAGTGGAGTGTCCCGTGCATCGTCAGAAACAGTCACAGGTTGCGAAGCTCGGAAGGTGCAATCAGTCTCGTCGTACCACAGCTCTAGTCGGCCTTGGTCTTCGTAGTCGGGCCAATTCGGGTCGCCAACGATTTCCAGACGGAGACGGCTTTTCGGGCTGTTGTGCTTGTCTCGGAGTTCTTTTCCGACGACCATCTCGAGCCGGGAGCGGTCGCCACATTCGACGCTGTATGCGTCTTTTCGGACGACGCCTTTGAGAACACGACCATCGTCCTCGTTACCACGGAAGCCCGGCGGTTCCGGGTGTTCCGTGACTGACGTATTGGACTCGTCGTGATACGCTTTCTTGTTCTCGAAGAACGATCGCCACGCTTCGCTGTTTGCTCGCCGGACAGTTTGAGCGGTGGACGCGCCGAGAACGGCTTTGTATTTGCCTTCGAGACGCCCTGTATCGGCGTCCCATACGTCACCGTCGAAGCCGTCTTCGTCGTTGTAGCGCATGAGACGCTCGTAGTTAATCTCGTTCCAGAGAGCGGCGGAAGCGTCTAACAGGCCGCGTAGCACCTGCTCATCGTCGTCGGTGAGCGGTCGCACGACGAACGTGTTGGTACGCTTCATGCCACAATTCTTTTCACGTCTCCACGTCAAATAAGTCTTGTAAGACATGACCGTTGACACACCGCTTACGTGTTACATTTGTGGAGAGACCGACGATTGGACTACCGTTGATTTGATTGGTTGTTTCGAGGATCGACAGGCCGCAGGGGAACGGTTTGAAGAAAAGCATGGGAAAGAACCGGACAGCTACCTGTTCGTCTGTCCCGAGTGCAAAGAGGAGAATCCGCACCATGCCGAAAACTGCTATGAGAAGTACGGGAAAGTCACATGAGGCCAGCAATTGACCTTTCCTACGGATTACACGGTCGTCTGAAAGATTACGCCGAAGCAAACGACTTGGAACTTTCAGAAGCGTATGCAGAAGTGTTGGAAGCGGGTCTTGAAGCGTTGGAGACTCAAGACCAGCAGTAACGCAGCGGTTTCTTACCAGAGCGTACGCGATTCACGCCCGCCGTGAACGGCGGGATTCTCTCGCTGTATCAAGATAGTGTCCAACCACACGTCCAATACGACAGAATTCAGGATACAAAGGGCGTTTATCGGTGGACTATTGAAATGAAGTGCCCTTGCTCTACGGAGAGTCGTTCCGATCGGCTAGCGCGTATCAAACGAGTCGATCACTTCGGATCGGGTTGCTCGTTATCGCGTTGCTGTCGAAGCGTGGACTGCGCCCGCTCGACGTAAGAGTTTGACGACCAACTGCGAGCGTCACTCATCTCGGCCAAAAACTCGTCGGCAGCGTCCGGCGAGATCGCGTCGTTGCGAACCAGTGCGGTGAGGAGGATGGGCGTCGTGACGATGCGGGTCTCGGCCAGCGAGGCGTGGACGAGCGCAAGTCGATTGAACTCGTCACAGAGCAGTTGCACAGCGTCGATATCGTTCGCCAGCGTGACTGCCGCGTTCTCACCGTCGTCCAGCGGGAACGTCTCGTCCAGTTCGATGGAACGAGTCTCCAACGCAGAGCGACGGTCGAGAACCGCCTGTGCCGCCTCACCGGATGCGTCGTCGTAGGACGCCGTCTCGGTGAGTTCGTCGACGACCTGCTCTGGGACGACCACGGTGTGCGAATCGAGGAGAAGGTCGAGCGGATTCGGTGAGGTGCCCGCCACCGTCCCCAGGCTTACGAGAGCCGACGTGTCGGCGACTATCAGAACCATCTACGAGTCGGCCAGCTCCTCTGCGACCTCGTCCACGAATTCGTCGGTCAGTTGCTCTTTCAGCAGTCGGAAGTTGGCGGCCTCCTCGTGCCCGACGAGGTCTTTCAGTTCCTCGAACGTGATGTCGTCGTCGTAGAAGGCCTCCGCGATTTCCTGTTTCATTTCGTCGGAGTGCGCGGCGTCCCGCAAGTAGTCCCGAAGCGCGGAGATGAGGATGTCCGTCCGATCCGTCTCGAACACCGCAGCGAGCGCGTCGGCCCGGTTTACCAGTCCCCTCGGTGCACGGAACTGGACGCGCTTCTTCTTGGACTCGGAGCCCATATGTGTACATTGTGAGTACAGGAGCAAAACGCTTGCGCTCTCGTCACTACCACATCCTTCGGAGCCACCGAACCCTGACACGGTGTTTTTCACCGAGCCTGAATCGAAAGAGCAGCTACCACAAGAACATTCCGAAGAGTGAACGGACTCCATACGGCTTATATTGTCGAATTTCGAGCTATCGGCTCTCCCGCTGTTCCGCCTTGTTCAACTCGATCAGCAGTCGGAAGATCGCTTTCACGAGATTCCGGTCGACGTCGAACTGGTCGGCGTTATCGCTCGCCCGGTCCATCACCGCCTCTTCCTGTGACTCGTCGGTCGTCGGGAGGCCCTGTTGCTCTTTGACGCCGGCAATAGTGTCGGCGACGTAGGTTCGCCGTGCGATCAACTCGACGATCTCCTGATCGATGTCTTCGATCTCCTCGCGGAGTTCGTCGAGGCTCATCTCGTCCGCGCGCCCTTGGATTGTGTCGTTGTCAGCCATGTGGTCCCACGTCGGTTATTCCAACTCTCTCGTACCCCTTCGAGTGCCTTTCGGTCGCCGACCGCGACGACGCTTGGGCCGGTCCCCGACAGCGAGACGCCGTAGGCGTCGGGCAGTGCCTCGATAGCGGGTGCGGTCGGGAACTCCAGTGCGGCGCTGAAGGCGAAGCCGTTGACCGTCATCGCCAGCCCGTAGCGGCCGTCGACCGCGAGTTCGGCGACCAGTTCGGCGACCGGCGCGATCCGATGACACTGCTCGACGTCGGCGTCCGCACTGAACGCCTGCTCGGGCGGGGTGTAGACGAGCACGTCCCAGTCGACGGTCTCGTGGGCGAGCAGTTCGTCTTCCGTGTTGTCGGTGACCGTGACGCCGCCGAGCATCGACGCCGAGGCGTCATCGAACGCTCCGGTGATCGTGACGCCGACGTCGCGAGCGGCCTCGACGCCGAGCAGACACGCTGTCTCGCGATCGACCTCACTGGCCACGTCCAGGGCGTCAAGCGTGGCGAGAACGGTTGCGTTCGCCGCCGCGCTGGAACTCTTGAGCCCCGACGCCATCGGCACCTCGCTTTCCGTCGTGACCGTTCCGCCCTCGCCAGCACCGTAGTGCTCGGTCGTCAACTCGACACAGCGCTCGATCAGGCGCGTGTCGGCCTCCGGTGCGCCGTCTATCTCGCCGTCGACGCCCTCGCTATCGGTCAGCGAGACCGTGGCTGTGGTGTACTCGTCGATGGCGAACGCCGATCCCTTGCCGCTTGCGAGCGCGTTCAGTATGGTTCCCGCAGCAGGCGCTTCCGCCGTCCCGTTCATGCTGTGATAGAGTCACAAAGTGTACTTACCTCTTGCTCTTCCGCCGGGCGTCGCTCCGCGACAGGCGAACGCGGCGCTTTTCCCCTCGTCGGTCCAACCTGCACGTATGAGCGCACGCAACCACGTCGCACCATCGACGCTCGGAATCTCTCTCGAGGAGGAGGGAATCACCGTCGAGTATCTCGACGGCCGCGAAGTGTTCTATCACGGACCGCCGAAGAAGGCCGACGAGACGGTGCGGACCGCCCCCGGAAAACTCGTCCAGGTGCTGGTCACCGACCCGACCGAGACAGAGGGCGTAATGATGTACGTCAACGATCTGGATACCCACGACTCGATCCTCGAAACGACGGGTGTGGGCCGAGTCTACGTCGAGCCAGGCGAGGAGAAACAACTGTTCCCCGGCGTACACGCCACCGCAGAGGGCCACTCGGTCATCGTCGAAGCCGACCCGGCCGTGGCCCGCGGACGCGTGTTCGTCTTTGCGGAGGACGAGATGGGCGAACGGGCCTACGAGATCGTCGATGAGAGCGACGAGGAGTAAGATGCCGCTCCGAACGCAGTGGCGCGACCTCGACCGCGAGGCCGCTCGGGCCGCGCCGAACCGCTACGGCCTCATCGAGTACGGCACCGCCGATAGCGACGTGCTAGCCGTCGAGACGGGGATGCTCAAGGACGAACTCAAAAGCGCCGTAGGCTACCGGGACGCGGATGCTGTGCGGTGGAAAGAAACCCAGACGAAAGAGCAGGCCGAGTCGCTTGCCGCGGAGCACCGCGAGCGCCTCGACGGATAACTCACTCCGCGGAGCACCGCGAGCGCCTCGACGGATAACTCACTCCGCCGAGCACCGGGAGCGCCTCGACGGATAACTCACTCCGCCGAGCACCAGGAGCACCCGGCGGGTAACTCACGCCATCGGATCCACGACCTGTTCCATGACGACGGCCTCCGCTTTTCTGAGATGCTCGGCTGCGGTCCCGGGCGAACAGCCCAGCACGTCGGCAACCGCCGACAGCTCTCCCTCCCGCGGCGACTGGTAGTAGCCACACTCGACCGCCGCTCGAACGGCCTCGCGCTGGCGGGCCGTCAGTCGAGTGCTGGTCTCGAACGGTTGCGCGTCGTACCGACTTACTTCGAGTACGTCCACCGTTAGCTCCGAGGGGACGTCTTCGACAGCGGCCTGCACCTCGGCCGACTCCCCGATCAGCGACAGGCGCATGCTCCCGTCCTCGCGGTACTCGATCGGCGGTGCGATGACGATCCCGGCCCGATCGAACGCCCTGACGATCGAGGCCCCTCCCGGGGAGAGCGATTCGCGGACGTAGAGGTAGAACGACTCGCCGACCGAAGAGACGTGATACTCCTCGACGATGTCGACCTCTTTGATAGCGTCGACATACGGCTCCTGGGGCCCAGTGACACGGAAGATCATCTCCAGACTCCCACCCGACGGGGCCTGCCAGTGCAGCAGTTTCGACCCCTGATACGCCGATTCCCTCACCACGTACTGGTGCATGGGGTGCCGAAACGACTCCGGAAGTTCGAGACTGATACGGACGAACCTCACACCGGCTATACAGAGAGACACTGTATAAAACAACCCCATCAGTGAGGCAGTAAACACAACATGTGGGCCTTCGAACACCAACTGTACAGCGAACAGACGCGGAACGCCCTCAAATCCCCGCCTATGACATCGCAACAGGATACGCAACCGATCGAGCGCAGCCGACAGTTCGAGTCACTCATCGACGAGTACGTTCTCGACAGAGAGGATCACAGCAACGCGCCGGGCGTCGTGATCCGTCCGGACGAGGTACAGCAAGTCCTCCAGACACTCCGCGAGGAGGCCGGATTCGACCATCTCGCCTGCGTCACGGCCCAGGAGTACGAGGACCGCTTCGAGACGATCTACCACCTCCGGCAGTACGACGACCCGGCCCAGGAGGTAAGCGTGGTCGTGCCGACGACGACCGACGACCCGCGAAGCCAGAGCGCCGCGCCGGTCTACGAGACCGCCGACTGGCACGAACGCGAGGCCTACGACCTCGTCGGCATCGAGTATGACGAGCATCCGAACCTCGAACGAATCCTGCTCCCCGAGACGTGGCAGGGCCACCCGCATCGAGAGGCCTACAATCAGGACCGCCCACAGATCGTCCCGTTCCGCGAGCACGCCAACCCCCTCGAAGCGGACAAACGCGTCACCGAGGAGGGGACGGACACGATGCTGATCAACATCGGCCCGCACCATCCTGCGACCCACGGCGTGATGCACCTGAAGACGGTCCTCGACGGCGAGATGGTCGTCGACGTCGAACCCGATATCGGCTACATCCATCGCTGCGAGGAGCAGATGTGCTCGCAGGGGACCTATCGCCACCAGATCATGCCGTATCCCGACCGCTGGGACTGGGGCGGCGCAGGCCTGCTCAACGAATGGGCGTACGCACGCACCGCCGAGGACCTCGCCGACCTCGACGTCCCGGAGTACGCGCAGGTGATCCGCACCATGTCGGCCGAACTCAGCCGGATGCTCTCGCATTTCCTCGCACTCGGCGCGTTCGCTCTCGACGTCGTCGGCGACTTCACGGCGACGTTCATGTACGCGATTCAGGACCGCGAGCGAGTGCAGAACCTGCTCGAAGACCTGACCGGCCAGCGACTGATGTTCAACTACTTCCGACTGGGCGGGGTCGCGTGGGACCTCCCCGAACCCCGCGAGGAGTTCTTCGAGAAGACCAGAGATTTCCTCGACGGCCTCCCCGAATCCGTCGCGGACTACCACAACCTACTGACCGAAAACGAGGTGCTGCAGGTCCGAACGGTCGATACCGGCCATCTCGATCCGGAAGTCGCAAAGCAGTACGGCTGTACCGGGCCGGTCGCCCGTGGCTCCGGCATCGACTACGACCTCCGACGGGACGACCCGTACGGCTACTACGACGAACTCGACTGGGACGTCGTCACCGAGGACGGCTGTGACAACTTCTCGCGCCTGCTCGTCCGGATGCGAGAAGTCGAGCAGTCCGCGCGGATCGTCGACCAGTGTATCGACCTGCTCGAGGACTGGCCCGAGGAGGACCGCCAGGTCCAGAGCAACGTCCCGCGCACGCTCAAACCCGATCCGGACACCGAGATCTACCGCGCCGTCGAAGCCGCCAAGGGCGAACTCGGCATCTACATCCGCGCCGACGGCACGGACACGCCCGCACGGTTCAAGATCCGCGGCCCATCCTTCTCGAACCTCCAGTCGCTACCGGAGTTCGGAACCGGCGGCTACGTCGCCGATCTGATCGCCTCGCTCGGCAGCCTCGACACGATCATGGGCGAGGTCGATCGCTAGAAGTCGACAGCCCGAAGGTCCGGCACCTAAAACGGCCGGACAATGACCGGCGGCACTTACACCCTGTTGATTCACCTCGCCAGTCCGGCCGCAATCGAGATCGGCGCGCTCGGCACCCACGACCTCGCTGCAGGCTGGTACGCCTACACCGGCAGCGCGTTTGGCGCGGGCGGCTTCTCCCGGATCGACCGCCATCGCCGGATCGCCGCGGGCGAACACGAGGTCAGACACTGGCACATCGACTACCTGCTCGGCCATCCCGCCGCGAGCGTCGCCGACGTCGAACGCCACCCCGACGAGGACGTCGAGTGTGCAGTCGCCGCCGCGCTCCCCGACTCGCCGGTGCCCGGCTTTGGCTCCTCCGACTGTGACTGCCCCGCCCATCTCGCGTACGACGCCGACGGCGAGGCGCTCCGGGCGGCGATCCGGGCGGCCTACGACCGTTGACCGTCGAGTGAAACCGATGCCTTAAACCCAGCCGACTGGCTACACGGAATTGCGTGCGAGGGTAGCCAAGCCTGGAAACGGCGGCGGACTCAAGATCCGCTCCCGTAGGGGTCCAAGGGTTCAAATCCCTTCCCTCGCACTGTAGCCCACACGGGCCCTCGCAAACAGTGCGGCAAGACGGAGCGTCTTGCCCTCGCAAACTTCTCACCGACGTCACCGGCGAGAGCCGTCAGTACCGAGATGGGCACACTGAATATGGAGTGGAAGAATCGTGCAGACACAGATGTCCCCGGGATGGCTCGATTCGAAGCCCTTCGAGGTACAGCTAATTATCGTCGCGACGGTCTGTGATCTCACCGGCGCGTCACTCGGCTACGCGCTCCACCCGCAACTCGGCGTCGAACCGCTGATAGGTCTCATCTACGGGCTGGTCGCCGGAACGTTCCCGCTTGCGATCTGGCTGTTCCAACAGCCGGAAGTCAGGTCTTAGTGTACGCAGGCCAAGACGGTGATAATGGACGAGCAGACGGATCCCAGCGCGATCAGATCGATCGCAGTCACCGCTGGCGACGTCGTGACCGCAATCGAGCGAAGCCTGCGGAGCAAGGACGATGTCGTACTGCGCGTGACGCCGCCGTTTGCGGGCCGGATGCGGGCGCGGATCCACCGGGCTGGCGACGATCAGTACGGCGAGCCAGCGCCGATCCACGTCGACCCGACCGACCTCGTCGACGACGTGCCCGCCTATCCGGAACCGGCAGAGACCGAAGACGACCTGCGATCCGATCCGGACCGGGAGTACGCGCCGGACCGACATCGGGAGTATCACCAGCAGGTGGTCGAGGAGTGGCGCGCCCGCATCGGCGAGCGGATCGTCGAGGAGACGACCCTGCAGTGGGACGGAGGCAGTCATCGGGTGACCGTCAAGCGACTCGGCTAACCGGTCGGGACCGACAAAGTGACGGCACCGCTGCGGGTAGCAGGGGTATGGGAAACGAGGAGACCGCACGAGCGGAGGTCGCAGAGCGCGCCGCAAGTGCCGGGGCCGACCGGGCGCTCGCCATGTTCCAGGGTGAACTGGCCGTCGAGACGAAATCGAACGCGGCGGATCTCGTCACGGAGGCGGACCGGGAGGCCCAGCGAGCGGTCTTCGAGACGATCCGGGAGCGGTATCCGGACGATCCGATCGTCGGCGAGGAGGAAGACGCGCTGAAGGAGGTGCCGGCGACGGGGCCGGCGTGGATCGTCGATCCGATCGACGGGACGGCGAACTACGTCCGCGGAAACCCGATCTGGGGCACCAGCGTCGCGGCGGTGAGCGATCAGGAGGCGGTCGCCGGGACGACGGTGCTGCCGGCGCTCGGGGATGCCTACGTCGCGGACGATGCGACGGCGCGGCTGAACGGGGAGCCGATATCGGTGAGCGCTCGGACGGACCCGGCGGCCGCACAGGTCGCCACGACGCTCTGGTGGGGGTTCATGGACGGTGACGCGCACATCGAGACGCTCGGAGACATCGGGCGAGCGTTCGGCGATATCCGGCGGTTCGGATCGGCACAGGCGACGCTCGCGATGGTCGCCAGCGGGACGGTCGACGCCGCGGCGTCACCGATCACGCCGAACCCGTGGGATTCGGTCGTTGGCGTCCAGTTGATCCGTAACGCTGGCGGGGTCGTGACGGACGTCCACGGCGACCGCTGGGAGGTCGGTGCGGAGGGACTCGTCGCCTCGAACGGTCACCTCCACGACGCGCTACTCGATCTGGTGGGGTAGACCGGAACCCTGAAAGTGCGTCCGGACGCTGGATGGGGTATGGAAGAGCTGTACGAGCGAGTCGACCCGTTTCGCGCGTGGCTTGCGGCGCTGGTAGGACTCATCGGCGTGCTCGTCGTCGGGTCGCTAGCGTTTCCGCGGCAGGTCTACGATGGCTTTCTCTGGCGCTACTTCTGGGGGCCCGTCGCGGCCGACGGCCAGGGAGCGACGTGTGCCGTCAGAGAGGGCGGAGAGACGGCGCTCCTGTCGAGCAGCACCGAGTGTGCCCAGGCGGCGGGCTACGTCGCTGAGCCGGGCTACACCACTGTCTCGACGGTCAGCTACGCCGTCATCCTCGTGTTCATGCTCGTCGGCGTCGTCCTGCTGTTGCGCCGACTGGACCTCGGCTACGATCCCGATTTCTTCTTCGCGCTGTTCCCGTTCGTCCTGTTCGGCGGGGCGCTCCGGACCGTCGAGGACGTCGGCGTGACACTCGGCCCCGAAGCCGCGACGACGGTTCCGTTCCCCTGGAGCGCTGTCCTCATCAGCCCCTTCATCTACTTCACCGTCTTCTTCCTGACGCTCGCGGCCTTGCTGGGGAGCATAGCGCTCGAACGGGAGGGTATCGTCGAACGGTTCCAGCCGCCGCTGGCCGTCACCGGCGCGTTCTTGCTCTCGATCACGCTCGCCTACCTCGTCTGGGTGAGTCAGGTCTCCGAACTGATCAGCTTCAACGCCGGGGTGCCCGTCGTCATCCTCGGCAGCGCGACGGTGCTCACCGCCATCGTCTGGTGGGCGACCGAGCGGTTCGCGCCGGTCGTCAACTACGGCACCGGCCTCATGGGCGCGCTGATCATCTGGGGCCACAACGTCGACGGCATCGCGAACGTCCTGAGCCTCGACTGGGGCTACGTGTTCGGCCTGCCGAACTACGGCCCGAAACACGTCGTCAACGGCTTCATCTACAACAACACTGGCGCGATCCAGCCAGCGTGGCTCACTGACGCCATCGGGACTGCCTGGCCCTTCGTCCTCCTCAAACTCGCGGCGGCCGTGTTCGTCGTCTGGATCTTCGACGAGCGCATCTTCGAGGAGAGTCCGACCTACTCGATGTTGCTCCTGGTCACGGTTCTCGCGGTCGGTCTCGGTCCCGGGACGCGCGACATGCTCCGGGCGACGCTGGGGATCTGAACTGTGCCCGTAGCGGGGTTTCGGATCGAACCGTGACGTAGACGGCACTTGTTGGGTACCAGCGCGTTATGTTGCCGGCCCTTCTCAGAACATCAATCGGTCCGACGTGCGTACGAGACCCGACGGTCTGGTCATCGCCGTTAACGGCGGGACTCGTTCGCGGTCAGCCGTAGCCATCCCTTTCAGGTGACGCCGACCGACGATGCTGTCTGCCTGAGCAACGGTGCAGTCCTGATGAGCAAGGGGGCAGTTTGCCTGATGCTGGCCCCGCAGTCGACAGGATCGGCCCGAGTATCGAACGGCGGCGTGGGGGCACCTTGGTATACCAAGGTTATTGAATCTCCCCGAGAGAACCCCGATATGGCTACGGTCATGGAGTTCAATATCCCCGCCGAGGAGTTCCCGCCAGGGAGCATCTTCGAGACTATTTCAGGGGTGGTCGTCGAACTCGAACGGATCGTCCCGCACGACGCCAGGATCGTCCCGTACTTCTGGGTCCGGGGCGGAGCGATCCCGGATATCGAAGCCGCGTTCGGCGACCACAGCGGCGTGGACGAGATCAAACTGGTCGACAGCGTCGACGAGGAGTACCTGTTGCGAGCGGAGTGGGTGCCGGAGTACGTCGGCGTCCTGAACGCGCTGGCAAAGTTCGATATCGTCGTCCTCTCGGCGCGTGGAACGTGCGAGGGCTGGCAGTTCAAGGTGCGCTGTGAGGACCGGCCACGAATCCGCGAGTTTCATACCTACTGTCAGGACCAGGCGATTCCCATCGAGGTCGGGGCGGTCCACGCGCTGTTGCCGATCCAGAGCGGTGGCTACGAACTGACGGACGCACAGCGAGAAGCCCTGGTGCTGGCCTACGATCACGGCTATTTCGACTCGCCGCGGGAGGCGTCGCTCGACGAGATCGCCGCGGAGCTAGATATCACACAGCAATCGCTTTCCTCGCGGCTCAGACGGGGCTATCGACGGCTGGTCGGGGCGACGCTCAAAAGCGAGTAGCGCCGTCGGGCGTCCTCAGGGATACGGATGATAGCGCCGATCCAGCCGTGGCTCGAACCCGAGGTTGTCGGGCACCGACCGGGCCCGGTCGCTGAAGAACGGATCGCCAGTGAACAACGGCTGGGCCGACGGGACGACCGCCCGGACGACCTCGAAGTCGATCGTCTCCAGATCGCGCGGCGTCAGCCTGATACCGTACGACGAAAGCCCGGCGTCGGCGACGCGCTCGGTGAGCATTTCGAGTTCGGCCTCGCCCTCGGGCACGTCGTCCGGGCCGACAGAGTCGACCGGGATCGGATCGCCGGCGTCGACGAAGGCGGCCGCTTCTTCGGGGAACGAGGCGTACTCGCCGATCGCACCGCTCTCGTCCTCGGCGGCGTCTTCGCCGATCGAGCGCAGTTCCATCCAATTCTGGAGCGACTCGGCCAGCGCGTCCCGCGCCGCCGCGACCGGGTCGAGGTCGGCAGCCGATCCGACCGCAAAGCGGGGCCACTCGCCGTCGCGGTGGACGGCCACGGCCACAACGGGGACGTCGACGTCCTGTGTCACGAGCAGCGGCGTCACCGTGAGCCCCTGGCTCCGGGCGCGTCGGGCGAGCGACTGGAACGCCTCGTCGTCGACGGCGAGCGCCAGCGGTTCGAAAGTCGAGTACCAGGCCAGCATCGTCGCGTCGCGTTCGATCACCTCGTACAGCCCCGAGAGTAACGCGCCGACAGTGGACGAACCCAGGCCGAGGCCGGTCGTGATCGCCGGGCCGAACTCGCGTGATGGCGGCGGAAACGGTCCCTTCTCGGCTGGCAGATGCACCGTCTCGTGCGTATCGAGATCCAGTCCGGGAAGCCACGGGATCGGTTCGTCAGTCGGTGGCTCGGAGTCTCCGGGGACGACGAACGCCGCGGGCGAGACGGCGTTGTCTACCGTGTCGGCTGTGCCCGTCGGGAACGTCTCCTCGCGGTAGATAGCCGCGCCGTAGCGCTCCAGGGCCTCGCCCAGCGCCTTCATGAACGCGGCGTTCCAGTCCGGATCGACGCCCGCGGCCTGGGCGGGGGCGTCGGCGTCGCTGAAGCCCTCCGTTGCCCGGACGTTCGCGAGGTAGTACGGCGCGGGGAAGGACTCGACTTCGCCGACCGAGTCGACGACTCCAACGCGCTCGTCGAGTGCCATCTCGGCCCGTTCGAGCGCCTCCTCGACCGGCGAGGGCTCGTACGCGAGGTCGAACTCGCGGTCGGGCGGGGAGCCACACGCACAGTCGGGAACCGGCAGGAACTGACGGCGGCGATGGGGGATTTCGATCACGCCGCCCAGCACCGAGGACGTCTCCCCGGAGAGTACCTGGACGAGTTCGTGGCCCGCGACTGAGCCGGCGAGCCGAACCGCGCTGCGCCCGGCCGACGGTTCCTCGGCCGATGGCTCCGGCTCTCGGTCCGCCTCGGCGCGCGTGCGAAGACAGTCATAACAGCCCGTCGGGGGGCGAAACCGGACACGGCGGCGTCGACGGCGTCGAGCGCTCGTCCACCGATCCCGCCGATTTCGATTGCGATCCAGGGGTCTCCCCGGCGAGAGCGGCGTCGTTTGCACGCTCGAACGTCTCCGCGCCGGCGAGGTCGCTGACGACAGCGAACTCGGCGTCATCGATTGCGTCTGTATCCCCAGTCCGCGTCGAGACTGATGTGTCCGCCAGCGTCTGTCTCACGGCGTCGATTGCGGGTCCCTCGCCGACGAGTGTAACGTCCATGAGGAAAGCGTCGGGCGGGAAGTCGAAAAAGAGTAGGGATCTAGTTCAGAATCGACTGCGCCGTCGTCGCGAGTTGATCGTTGTCCGCGTCGCGGAGTCGGTCGTCTCCGAACTTCAGGCGCAGGCGCGGGCGACCGACGTCGATGGGGACCTTCTCGGTATCGATCAGGCCCATATCTTCGAGTTTGGTCTTCGTCCGGGAGAACGTCGCTTTCGAGGCGATACCGACATCCTCGCCCCACTTGCTGATGTCGTACAGCAGTGCCTCGTTTTTGGCCGCGACGAGCAGGCTGATCGTCACTTCGTCGAGACCGTCACCGTCGCCGCGGGCCGTCTCGAGGGAGTCCAGAATGTTCGAGAAGTCCGCTTCGGCGTCCGGACCGATCTCGTCTTCGAGGGTGTTGCGTACCCGTGTGATCGGTGGCGTACGGAGATTGAACTCGTCGGCCGCGTCCCAGCGGTCGCGATACGTCTCGACGGCCTGATCGACGAACTCCTCGTCCTCGGAGACGAGTCCGGCGACCTGACTGCCGGCGTCGATCAGCGCGACGACGGACTCGTCGGTGACGAGCAGGGAGTTCCGCGGCGGGCTCTCGACCGTTCGGAGCGAGAGTACGTCCAGGTCGACGAGATCCGCAGTGTTGCTCGCGACGATGAAGTCGTCCATCACGTCCTTGAGCGTTCGTTCCTCGGCGAGCATCTGGATCGACGGCAGGTCCCCCTCGAACTTGATCGCGACGTCGACGAACGTCTCGATTGTTCCGGGAGCCGGGTTGACGACGAGCAGCTCCTCGTCAGCATCGTCGATCAGCTCACGGAGTAGATCATCAAGCTGTTTATCGAGTAAATTTGAAGTCATGTCTATGTACAGGTGAAGTGGGTTAGACACTTAATTTTATTGGCCGAAAGAGGGCCAAATCTTTCATTCATTTATACTTTCTAAATATACATGATATATAGAGAGAAAATTGCCTGAGGGAACCATTCAGGGAAACAATCAAATAGGTTCCCTCCGAGGGTGTTCGATACGATGAACGCCGTTGCTCGCGTCGACGGATCGATGTGGACTATCGAAGCGACCGAACACAAAGAGTTGGGCGTCGGACTTGCCGGGGGAAGTGCGTACACCGGCCCCTGACCCGCGAGGGGTTCTCGTCCCGTCGAAGGATAGCCTAGACGACGAGTTCGCCGGATCCGTCCTCGTCCACCGAGCGTAGTCGTTCGACGATACTGTTGATCAGGACGACATCGCCGACCGACCGGACCCAGCGGTACGGGATCATAATGCCCTGAGAGCCGTCCACGTGGCCCGAGAACAGTTCCATATTGAGTTGGTGCAGCGCGAGTCCCGTCACCTGCTTGTGATCGAGGTCGAGACGGACGTCTTCGATCTCACCCACGAACACCCCGTTGTTCGAGTACACTTCACGGCCGACGAGCGCAGTAATCTCCGCTGAGGAGTTCTCCATACCCCCTCATGAGCGGGGTGTCACGTTAACTTTTCGTCAGACACGGTGGTTGGGAGGAAAAAACCGGACGGTTGGCCGGGAGTCGAAACGCCGACACCCCCGAACGTGGGGGCGACTCACTGAGAGAGATCCGAACACCACACTGAGAGAACGGGAACCGGTTCGAGACAGCGCGGCCGTCGAAATCCCCATAGGTCCACGAGACGTTGCAAGCGTATGGACGAGTCACAGACGATGCCCGAACGGCCGACCGCGCTCGACGACGGCGACGACCTCGACGCCTTCATCGAGGAGTACGACCTCGCACTCGTCGAGTTTTACACCGACGGCTGTTCGATCTGCGCGTCGATGGAGCCGATCCTGAGCAACGTCCACCGGAGCACCGCCGCAACCGTGGGGACGATCAATCCCCGGAACGATCCGCCGCTGGTCGAGGAGTACGACGTCCGGAGCGTGCCGTTGCTCGTCGTCTTCGTCGACGGTGAACCGGTCGAGCGCGTCGCCGAGGGGTTCGTCGAGACGGATCGACTGGTCGAACTGATCGAATCACACGCAAGCTAACGGACCGTTGTATCCTGCTGGGTATCCCAGGCGAGGCACTTTTGCCGAGGGACCGAGACGTTCGGACATGGACGTTCTCATCATCGGCGGAACCGGACTGATCAGCACCGCGATCACGCGCCAACTCGTCGACGCCGGCCACGACGTGACCTGTTTCACCCGCGGTGAGACCGAGGCGGACGTCCCCGAGGAGGTGGCGTTCGTCCACGGCGACCGGGACGACCACGCGGAGTTCACTGCGCAGGTCCGCGACCTCGACGTCGACTGCGTGATCGACATGATCTGCTTTGACGCCGAGCAGGCCGAGCGCGCCGTCGAGGCGTTCGCTGGCGAGGTCGAGCAGTACGTCTTCTGCTCGACGGTCGACGTCTACCACCGACCGCTGGCGACGAATCCGGTGACCGAGGACGCGGCGCGCGAGCCAGCGACTAGCGAGTACGGCGCGAACAAGGCCGCCGCCGAGGACGTCTTCACCGACGCCGACGGCGAGGCGTTCGCGGCGACGATCATCCGGCCGTGGAGCACCTACGGCGATCACGGCCCGGTCCTGCACACCTTCGGCGACGGGACCTACGTCCTCGACCGCATCCGGGAGGGCAAACCGATCGTCGTCCACGGCGACGGGACCTCCCTGTGGGGGCCCTGTCACCGCGAGGACGTGGCTCGGGCGTTCGTCAACGCCGTCGGCAACGAGCGCGCCTACAGCGAGGCGTATCACGTCACGAGCGAGGAGGTGATCACGTGGAACCAGTACTACGAGATCGTCGCCGAGGCGCTCGACGCGCCGGAACCGGACCTCGTCCACATCCCGACCGAGCAGTTGCGCGAGGCCGACCCGGAGCGTCGACATCTGCTGGAGAACCATACCTACTACTCCACCGTCTTCGACAACACGAAAGCCAGGCGCGATCTGGGCTTCGAGTACACCATTCCCTTCGCAGAGGGCGTCTCCCGGGCAATCGCGTGGCTCGACGACAACGACAAGATCGAGCCCTGGGACAGCGAGCACGACGACGAGATCATCCGGGTCTGGCGCGACTCGATGGGGACGTTCCAGGAGCGCGTCGACGAAGAGTAGCGCGGACAGTTACCGCGGCGAGAGGCCGACGCCCTCGGCCAGCAGTTCGTGGGATCGAAGCTCGGTTTCGTGCTCCGCGAGGACGTTCTGGATCATCACTTCCTCGACACCGACCCGGTCGGCCAGCTGTTCGAGCAGTCCGGATATCGTCTCCGGACTCCCCGAGATAGCTCGCGGCCACTCGTCGGGACCGAGCGTCGCGGGCGTTGGCTCGGGGACGCCTCCGAGTTCGTCGATGGCTTCGTCGATCGAGGGCGTCGTCCCGATGACGCCGCGGGCCATCCGCTTGTAGGAGGCCTCCGCAATCGCTCGCAGTCGTGCGGCCTCCTCGTCCGTCTCCCCGGCCACCGCGTTGACCGCGATCATGCCCTGTGGCTCATCGATCCCGCCGGGGAGCGGCGACGACTGAAACGCCTCGCGATATTTCTCGAACGCGGGGACGGCGAACTGCGGGCGGATGAACGCCGCAAAGCAGTAGCGCAGGCCGAGTTTTCCTGCGAGCGCCGCGCTGGAGGGGCTCGATCCGAGCATCCATGGCGTGGGCGGCGCCTCACCCGAACTCGGGACCGAGAGGTCGCTGTACTCGTGGCCCTCGGGATAATCGTCGTAGAGGTGTGAGATCACTGCCTCGACCTTCTCGGCGTGATCCTCGTCGGGGTTTTCGACGCCCCGCGCTGTCCCGAGCGCGCGATCCGATGCGGGCGAGCCGTTCGCCCGGCCGAGTCCGGCGTCGATCCGACCGGGTGCAAGCCCGTCCAGCGTGCCGAAGACCTCCGCGACTTTGTACGGGCTGTAGTGGTTGAGCAACACCGCACCGGAGCCAAGCCGGATAGTGTCCGTCGCGCCCGCGAGGCGTCCGAGCAACACTTCCGGCGTCGTGCCGGCAAGCGTCTCGGCCATGCCGTGGTGCTCGGCGACCCAGAACCGGGAGTAGCCGAGCGCCTCGGCCTGCTGGGCCGACGTGACGGTGTTCGCGTACGCGTCGGTCGCAGTGCCGCCATCGGGAACCGGCGAGAGATCGACGAAGGAAAGCTCCATATCCGCCTTCGGGGAGTCGGCCAGATAACTATCTTGATTCAGCGAGAGAATTCCGCCCTTTCTGTGAGTGACGGGTGTTCCGACGCTCTGTCGGAACCGAGGAGCGAACAGGGCGGGAGTGAATCGCGTAAGTTCTGGTGAGAAACCGCCGCGTTACTGCTGGTCGTGAGTCTCCAACGCTTCAAGACCGGCTTCTAACACTTTTGTATAAGCTTCTGAGAGGTTCATCTCGTTCGCTTCTGCGTAGTCTTTGATTCGCCCGTGGATTGCCCAGTCAATGTCGATGTTTGGCCTCATCGGTGGACTTATTAGACCTTGGGACTAATTATACTTTGGATGAAGCGTACCAACACGTTCGCCGTGCGACCGCTCACTGATGACGATGAGCAGGTGCTACGTGACCTGTTGGACGCTTCCGCCGCTCTCTGGAACGAGATCAACTACCAGCGCCTCATGCGATACAACGACGAAGACGGCTTCGAGGGCGACGTGTGGGACGCCGACACCGGCAAACTTGAGGGCAAATACAAAGACGTTCTCGGCGCGTCCACCGCCCAAACTGTCCGGCGAGCAAACAGCGAAGCGTGGCGCGGCTTCTTCGAGAACAAGAACGCATACCACGACGACTCGAATACATCGGTCACGGAACACCCGGAACCGCCGGGATTCCGTGGCAACGAGGACGACGGACGTGTCCTCAAAGGCGTCGTCCGAAAAGACGCATACACCATCGAATGGGGCAACCGCTCCCGGCTTGAGATCGTCGTCGGTGAAAAGCTCCGAGACAGACACAACAGCCCGAACAGTCGGTTCCGGCTGGAGGTTGTTGGCGACCCAAACTGGCCTGACTACGATGACCAAAGCCGGCTGGAACTGTGGTACGACGAGACAGACAGCACCTTCCGAGCTTCGCAACCCGTGACTGTTTCTGACGACGCACGGGACACTCCACTGGCCTCAGAGAAGGCCGCTCTGGATATTGGTGCAAACAATCTCGTCGCCTGTACCACCACAACCGGCCAGCAATACCTCTACGAAGGCCGCGAGTTGTTCCAGCGGTTCCGTGAGACGACACGAGAAATCGCCCGGTTGCAGTCCAAGCTACGGGAAAGCCGATACAGTAGCGAGCGTATCCGGCGGTTGTATCGGAAACGGACACGTCGGCGCGACCACGCACAAGAGGCATTGTGTCGTGACCTGCTGGACCGACTGTACGACGAGGGCATCGGTACCGTGTATATCGGTGGTCTGACCGACGTACTCGAAACGCACTGGTCGGTCGAAACCAACGCCAAGACCCACAACTTCTGGGCGTTCAAACAATTCACCGAGAGACTTGCGTGTACCGCCGAGGAATATGGGATCTCGGTTGAGGTTCGGTCAGAGGCGTGGACCAGCCAAGAGTGCCCGCAGTGTGGTTCGACAGACCGGACGACACGGCATCAAGATACACTCACCTGTCCATGTGGATTCGAGGGGCACGCCGACCTTACAGCATCGGAAACGTTCCTGAAGCGTCATCAGAACTCGGAACGTTCTGATTGGCGAACGAGACGCAGAGCGTCTCGTCAACGGCACACAGAGAAGAGAGTCAGGCGGATGGCACCGCCCGTGCGGTTTGAGTGGGACGACCACAACTGGTCGGAGTTACCACGCTCTCATGAAAGTCCCAAAGAACAGCGCACAGACCCGAGTACCGTCCACCGTGACGGGAATGTTGCCTCCGGTGAGTCTCAGACCGGCTGAGACTCCCACGTCGGAGAGGAAACCGCGCCGTTTACGGCGCGGAGGATGTCATTGGGCACTCACTCCTTCATCAACGTTTTTCAGGGTTGGACGTCCTTTTCGTGTATGGAGTATACCACACTCGGCAGCACCGGCGTCGACGTGAGCGAACTCTGTCTGGGCTGTATGAGCTTCGGCGACGACAACGAGTGGATGCTGGATCGCGACGAGAGCGAAGCGCTGATCGAGCGCGCCATCGAACTGGGAATCAACTTCTTCGACACGGCGAACATCTACAGCAAGGGCAAAAGCGAGGAGATCCTCGGCGACGTGCTGTCGGAGTACAACCGCGACGAGATGGTCGTCGCGACGAAGGTCCGGTTCCAGATGCGGGAGAACGACCCCAACTCCGAGGGCCTCTCCCGGAAAGCGATCGAACAGGAACTGCAGAACTCGCTGGACAGGTTGGGAATGGACACCGTCGACCTCTACCAGATCCACCGCTGGGACCACGACACGCCTATCGAGCAGACACTGCGCGCGCTCGACGACGCGGTGCGACGCGGACAGGTCAGACACATCGGCGCGTCCTCGATGTGGGCTCACCAGTTCGCCGAGGCGCTGCACACGAGCGACCGGCTCGGCCTCGAACGCTTCGCCACGATGCAGAACCTCTACAACCTCGCGTACCGGGAGGAAGAGCGCGAGATGCTCCCGCTCTGTCAGAAGGAGGGCATCGGCGTGATGCCGTGGAGCCCGCTCGGCGCTGGCTTCCTCACTCGCCCGCACGACGAGTTCGACGCGACGACGCGGGGCGAACACGAGGCCTCGCTCGGCCGCCCGTACGCGGAGGGCGGTGGCCGCAAGATCAACGAGCGCGTCCAGGAACTGGCCGCCGAGAAGGACCGCTCGATGGCCCAGATCGCCATGGCGTGGCTACTCCACAAGGAGTGGGTAACGACGCCGATTCTGGGCACCTCCTCGGTCGAACATCTCGAAGCCGCCGTCGAGGCGACCGAGATCGACCTCTCGGGAAGCGAGATCGAGTATCTGGAAGCCCCCTACGAGCCAGTCCCGATCAGCGGCCACGAGTAGCGGCTCCCGACCCGTTTCTGAGATACGTTTATGATCGTTCATGATGAACCCACAGCTATGCAGGCAGCTAGACTCCACGAGTACACCCACGACATGTCGAACGGCCTCTCACTCGACGAGATCGATCAGCCACAGCTATCGGCCAGCGATCACGTCCTCGTCGACGTCGAGGGCGCGGGCTGGTGCCAGACTGACAACCACATCATCGAGGGGATGTGGGAGGAGTACGTCCCACAGCCCCTGCCGATGACGCTCGGCCACGAGAACGCGGGGACCGTCGTCGAGGTCGCCGACGAAGTAGAGATCGTCTCCGAGGGCGATCAGGTGATCTGCCATCCGGTCCGGACCTGTGGCACCTGTCGGGCCTGCCGGATGGGCGAGACGATGTACTGCGAGAACGACCAGTTCTCCGGGCTGACGACCGACGGCGGCTTCGCCGATATCCTGCTCACGAACGAGCGAGCAGTCATTCCGCTACCTGACGGCGTCGATCCGGCCGATATCGCGCCTCACGCCGACGCGGGGATCACGGCGTATCACGCCGCAAAGAAGGCCGTCCGAGAGCTCAATCCCGGCGATACGACAGTCGTCATCGGTATCGGTGGTCTCGGCCACATCGGCCTCCAGTGTATCGACGCCATGAGCGCAACGGACATCGTCGCCGTCGACATCAAAGAGGAAGCCAGAGACCTCGCGAGCGACCTCGGCGCCCACTACACGCTCGACCCGGAGAGCCAGGATATTCCGGACGAAATCGAGGGCCTCACCGACGGGAGCGGCGCGGCGCAGGTGCTCGACTTCGTCGGTGCGGACTCGACGACGGCGCTGGCTCCGGACATCTGTGCGGCCGGCGGCGACCACCACATCATCGGCTACGGCGGCCACATCCACGAACCGGCACAGGCCCTGGTCAACGGCGAGTTCGCCTACCAGGGCAATATCGTCGGCAAGTACACGGAGCTACAGGAACTCGTCTCGCTCGTCGAGCGCGGCGACGTCGACCTCCACACCACACAGTTCGATCTCGACGAGATCAACACCGTCGCCGAGATGCTCGAAAACCGCGAGATCGAGGGGCGAGCGGTGATCACGCCCTGACGCCGGTCAGTAGATCGCCAGAATTACGAACCACGTCAGGACGGCGGCGATACCGATTCCGCCGATGACGATTCCCGAGAGCGGTAACCCCTTTTTCCGGTAGAGTTCGATCCCACAGAAGCCTGCGATCAGCCCCAGCAGCGGCATGACGACCCACGAGAGGATCGCGGTGACAGTGCCCACGAGCACGTACAGGCGTCCCGACTCGTTCAGAGTTCGCAGTTTACCGACGACGCCCGGACCGGATCCACTCATCGAATCACTGACTGCCCGTTGGTCGGACCGAACAAAAACACGTCGGTGCGACCGGTGGCCGTGTGTTCGAGTCCGTGGATGTTCGTCATTCGCTGTCGTTACACGTATTATCGCGAACTCCCAACGCCCGCTATGCACGAGTCACTGCCCGAGTACGATCGGGTGGAACTGTTTGAGGAGGCCTACGAGTTCATCGAGCAGTGTTACACGGAACTCGGGAAGGAGGATGCTATCGACGACAGACTTGACGAGATCGAAGACGAAATCGCGCGACGGGGGCACTACGACCACACCAGCGAGGAACTCGAACACGGCGCGAAGATGGCGTGGCGCAACAGCAATCGGTGCATCGGACGGCTGTTCTGGCAAGCCCTCAACGTCGCCGACGCCCGTGACTGCGAGACCGCTCGCGAGGTCCACGAGGCCTGCTGTAACCACCTCGAACACGCCCGGAACGGCGGCGATATCGTCCCGCTGCTCACCGTCTTCAAGCCGATGATCGACGGCGAACAGCAGGTCCGACTCTGGAACTACGAACTGCTGCGGTACGCGGGCTATCGGACCGACGACGGCATCGTCGGCGACCCCGACGAGGTCGAGTTGACGGAGTACTGCCAGTCCCGGGGCTGGGAGGGCGAGAGGACGGCCTTCGATATCCTGCCCCACGTCGTCCAGATCCGCGACGAGGAGCCCGAGATCTTCGAGCTACCGGACTCCGCAATCGGCGAAGTCCCGCTCAGTCATCCCGAGTACGACTGGTTCGAAGAGCTCGGTCTCTACTGGTACGACGTCCCCGTCGTCTCGAACATGCGCATGGAGATCGGCGGCATCCAGTACACCGCCGCGCCCTTCAGCGGCTGGTACGTCTCCACCGAGATCGGCTCGCGGAACCTCGCGGACGAGGACCGCTACGATATGTTGCCTACCGTCGCCGAACATCTCGGTCTCGATACGAGTCGGGATCGGACCCTCTGGAAGGACGAGGCCCTGCTCGTGTTGAATCGGGCGGTGTTACACTCCTTCGACGAGGCGGGCGTCCAGATCGTCGATCACCACACGGTCACCGAGCAGTTCCAGCAGTTCGAGCGCAACGAGGACGAAGCAGGCCGCGACGTCACGGGTGATCGTGACTGGCTGCTCCCACCGATGAGTTCGGCGACGACGCACGTCTTCGAGAACCAGTACGACAACAGCGTCGAGCGACCGAACTTCTTCTACCAGGACGATCCGGAACCGGTGAGCGAGCGCCGCTCGTCGATCGGCAGGTGAAGAACGGCTTCGAGTGGTCGGTGACGAGTTCCGGGTGTCTACGCGTGACTCGCTGACGGACAGATCGGGCGGTTTCGGACCACAGCCAGATTCGCGTTCCTGAAATACTGAATATCTGTGTAGTATTATTTCAACAGGGCAGAGTTCTACGCTACAAAAGTGAAAACAATTGTAGCTATCCAAACGCTTTTAGATATGTATTCTCAGTAACTAGTTGGGGGCAACTGGGATACGGAGCAACCAGTTTGGGGGAGACCGATGGGGCACGGAGCGAAACAGGTTTGCGGGGGACTGGGATACGGAGCAAAACCAGTTTAGGGGAGACCGATGGAACATAAAGACAACAATCACACGGGCGAGTCCGAAAACGACATCGACGAGTTCATACGCGGGGCAACTCGGGAGGGCGCCCCGGATACCGAGCAGTTCGGGGAACTGCAGGACGAGGTGGACGAGATGAGCGCCGACGGCCTCGTCGAGGATCCGAGCTATCTGGAGTTCCTGGACCAGTACGGCGAGCTAGAGATGGAAGAAGACAGCGTCAGCCTCGACGAACTTCTAAGTGAAGGGGACACCTCCGACGGAGGAGACGCCGCTGCCGACGAGGGGACAGGGGGCGCCGACAGCACGACGGACCACCAGCGAGACGACGAGCAACGCATCACGGTCACCGATGGCGATGCGGAGGAGCGGGAGGCCAAGGCCGAGTCCACACCCGTCGACGAACTGATCGACGCGCTCGAAAACGGAGCCGTGACCGACGGCAAGCGGTCCGAACTCCGGGAGGCATTGGGTATTCAGGACAGGCGACGGATGGAAGTCCAGTTCACCCATCTCAAGTCCCGGTTTCTCGATCTCGAAGCGTACATCCAGGCGATGGAAGACCTCTTCGACACCGATACCGACCTGCTGGACGAGGTCGAAGCACTCAACGAGGAACTCGCGGCGGTTCACGACGAGATCGAAACGCAGGTCGAACGCATCGACAGACTCGAAACCGATATCGAGGCAGTCAAGCAGGACGGACAGCGCCGCGATGCCGACCTTGATACCCTCGAGGGAGCCGTCGACGAGACCAGAGAGACACTCAGACGGAACTTGACGGCAATCGAGGGCGAACTCAAGAACGCGCGCCAATGGAGAGAGGACGTCGCGAAGGCGTTTCAGACGGTCGACCCCGACAGCGAATAGAGGGTCGATATCGCTGGAAAGGTCGGTGGAGTTAGTACTGCTTAGTAGGTTTTTACAAAAGAGCCGGTGGGGAGATTGTGAACCACGCCCACGTCACTCGCTGCGCTCGTTCGTGGTCTGATTCAAATCCTCAAATTGCTCTCCTGTTCCTCACGTCCGTTCCTCGCAAAAGCAAGCCGGTGGGGGAGATTGTGAACCTCCTGAACGTCAGTCGCTCCGCTCCTTCGTCCCGTAGTTCAAATCCCACTATTTGCATAGCTCGTCACGTCCGTTCCTCGCAAAAGCAAGCCGGTGGGGGGATTTGAACCCCCGGCCTAATCCTTACGAAGGATTCGCTCTAGCCAGTCTGAGCTACACCGGCACACTGCGTGTCCGAGCTCTGCTTCGCTTCGCGCTGCAGGACCCCGACACGCTACGGGCCAGCGCTACACCGCTACGCTCGCACTCACTCAACTGTACGACGCAAAACCCCAATAAGGGTTGCGAATTACCTGCGTGAGAGCCGGACGTCGAGACAGACGTTGAGTTCGTGGGGAGCGTAGGATCGCACCGTGTGCGCCGTCTCAACGGTCACGTCGTAGGTGGGTTCGGCGGCCTCGCGGATCGCCCGCTCGCCGGGGCCGTAGGGGTCGTCCTCGTGCTGGATGTCGTAGTAGTGGAGCACACAGTCGTCGCCCGCGATCTCGACGGCAGTGTCTACGAACTCGTCGGCGCTGTGCGGGAGGTTCATCACGATGCGGTCGGCCCAGTTCGCGTACTCGGTGGCGACCTCTCGGACGTCCCCCGCAATCGCCGTTATCTGCTCGTTGACGCCGTTTCGGCGGGCGTTCTCGCGGAAGTACTCGATCGCCTGCTCGTTGATATCCGTGCCGACGACCGTCGCGCCGCGGGCCGCCGCGGGGATGGCGAAGGGCCCGACGCCGGCGAACATGTCGAAAACGTGCTCGTCGGGGTCGATCTGCTCGACGACGCGGTGGCGCTCGGTCGCGAGTCGCGGCGAGAAGTAGACCTCGTCGAGGTCGAGCGCGAACTCACAGCCGTACTCGCGGTGGACCGTCTCCGTGCTCTCGCCGAGCAGGACCGTCCAATCACGGATGCGCTGTTCGCCCTTGATCTTCGAGGCGCGGTCGAGCACCGTCTCGACGGGCAGGGCTGACTCGTCGACGGCCGCGGCGATCTCGTGGGCCCGCTCTGGGTCGTCCTCGTCGAGGATCACGACGTCACCGAGGCGTTCGTAGCTGGGGTCGTAGCCCAGGATGTCCGCGGGCATCTCCGGGAGCGAGCGCTCGGGGAGGTCGCGAACGACGAGGTCGTACTCGTCGGGGACCGACTCGGGGTCGACGACCGGAATGTAGATCTCGCCGTCGTCGGCGACGATTTCGACATCTTCGGCGACCAGATCGGCCTCGGCAAGCGCGCGCCGTGCCTCCTCGCCGCGCTCGCGGTCGACACGCACGCAGTGGGCGTCCATGCCCTACCGTCGACGCGCCCCGGAAGTAACGCTGACGCTTCCTACTCGATGCTGACTGGGCCGTCGTCGCTCTCGCCGGGTTTCCACTCCAGTTCGAACTCGACGCTTAGCTCCTCGGTCCCGCCCTCGATCTCCCGTTCGGCCTTGATTTCGAAGGTCGGATCGGCGGGCACGTCGAGGTCGACGGACTGGTCGCCCGCGGAGAGAGTGATCGACTCGCCAGCGTCGAGTTTGTCCGCGACGGCACGGAACGTCTCGGCGATGTCGGCACGGCTCTGGGTACGCTCGGTCTCGAAAATGACTTCTTCAGTCATACCCACCACTACGCGCCGCGCCGATATAACTGTCTGGCCGGAAAGAGACCGATTCACAAACGTTTCAAATTGTAAGTAATTTAACCGAAATAGATCAGAGAATCGCACCGAGACAGGGATTCAGCATCGTCTCTGCACTGTTCGCCAGATATGCGGGGGAGACGACACACTTATTTTCAACTAACGTTTACCCTTGAATCGTTATACGATGTACGATCTAACAGGATTTCAACGTGATCTGCTGTACGTCATCGCCGGGAAGGACGAGCCACACGGACTCGCCATCAAGGACGAGCTAGAGAACTACTACGAGTCGGAGATCCACCACGGCCGACTCTACCCCAACCTCGATACACTCGTCGACAAGGGCCTCGTCGAAAAAGGCAAGCGTGACCGGCGCACCAACACGTACACGATCACCCGCCGCGGCCAGCGAGAGATCGAAGCCCGCGATGAGTGGGAGGCCAGTTACACCGAGGAATCGGACTGAGGGGGCCGTTTAAGAGGTTGTGACGTGTAGCCCGATGGGTGCTCGAAGTCGTGCTGTCGCTCGGCGACGCTGTCGCTGTCGGAGAGCCACAGGTGGCACAGGCGACGCCGCTCGATAGCTCCGTTTTCCGAATCGCGCTCGCCGCCGCGCTCGGTCTCTTTCTCGGTCTCGAGCGTGAGTGGTCCCACAAAACGGCCGGGATTCGGACGTACTCGCTGATCAGCCTGCTCGGGGCCGTCTTCGTCGTGCTCGATCAGGTCGCCCTGCTCGTCGTCGGCGGCGTACTCGTGATCACTCAGGGCATCTTACTTGCCGTCGAGGGGTTGGTCGAAGACGAGGGGGAGGGGCTGAGCCTGACTACCTCCGTCTCGATGCTCGTCGCCTACGGCGTCGGTGCGCTCGTCGCGTCGGGCTTTCTGATCGAGGGCGTTACCGTCGCTGTGCTCTCCTCGCTACTGCTCGTCCTGAAACGCGAACTGCACGACATCGCGTGGGGTCTCTCCCGGGAAGAGCTCCGCTCTGCGTCGGAGTTTGCCATCCTCGCGTTCGTGATCTACCCGCTCTTGCCCGCCGCTCCGATCGATATCGATCTCGCCAGGACCACGGTGGCGTTCGAACCCCGCGTCGCATGGCTGATGGTCGTGCTCGTCGCCGCCATCGGGATCATCAACTACGCCGTCGTCGAGAGCTACGGCGGGCGCGGCATCGCGGTGACCGGCTTCTTCGGCGGCCTCGCCTCCTCCGCCGCGGTCGTCGGGACGATGATCGACCACGTGAACCAGCGCCCTGACGCCGCCGCCTACGCGCTGACGGCCGTGTTGCTCGCGAACGCGGCCATGGCGTTGCGCAACCTGGGGATCGCTATCGTGTTCACCATCGACGGCGGCCTTCTCTACGGCGCTATCGTCCCGCTCGGGGCCATCGTGATCGGCTCCCTGCTGATCGCGCTGTACGTCGCCGACTGGTCCGGCGAGGTCGAACTGGAACTCGATAGCCCCTTCTCGCTCCGGAACGCGCTCGCCTTCGGTGCGGTGTTTACCCTTATCCTCCTTGCGGGGGCGGTCGCGGAAGTCGAACTCGGGCAACTGGGCTTTTACGCCACCGCAGTGGCGACCGGCCTCGTCTCCAGCGCGGGCGCAACGGCTTCTGCCGTATTGCTCTACCGCGTCGGCGAGATCGGCGACCAGACGGCCGTCGTCGCGATCCTGCTCGCGACGGCCGCGAGCGTGCTGGTGAAAGTTGGCCTCACCGCCGTCGGCCCCAACCGCAACTTCGCCCTCCAGGTCGCGGCGTGGAGCGGCGCGCTGCTGGTGACTGCGGGCGTCGCGACTGCCGCCGTCGTCCTCGTCTGAGTACGACTCACCCGGCAACGTCTCGCCCCGCGAATACTTTAACGTAGCAGGAGCCTACACGCTAGTTATGGACAGAGAGACCGCCGAGCCAGTGGTCGATGACGTACCGGGCGAGCGAGCCGAAGAGTGGGTCCGCTATCACCACGAGTTCGCCGCACCGAGCACCTACGTCTACGAGTTCGTCTGGGACGTCACACGCGAGTCGGTCGGCCCGTTCTGTACGGACATCGACGGCAACGTCCTGCTGGATTTCACCAGCCACGTCGCCGCCTCGCCGCTGGGCTACAACAACCCCAAGGTGACCGACGCGCTGGATGGGTTCGATCTGCCCGAACCCACGAAGTTCGCCGGCCAGGACTTCTACGGAAGCGGCGGCTGGCCGCCCGAGGATCCCGAGTTCCCCGGGCCGACCCAGCTCATGGAGCGGATCGTTTCGGCCTCGGAGTCGCTCGGACTCGATCAGGTCTTCCTCTCGAACACCGGCGCCGAGGCCGTCGAGAACGCCATCAAGATCTGTTATGCCGACCGCGGCCATCGCGGCGTCACCTTCGACGGCGCGTTCCACGGCCGCACTCTGGGGGCGCTCTCGCTCAATCGCTCGAAAGCGACCCACCGCAAGGGCTTTCCCGAGATTCCCGGCGTGATCAGCGTCCCCTACTGCACCTGCGACGGCGAGTGTGCCTGCGGGTGGGAGACGGACGGCCCGGCCGGGAACGCACTGGGCGACAAACTCCATCCCGAACGGGGCGTCGTCGACCCAGAGGAGGTCGCATACGTCATTCTCGAACCGATCCAGGGGGAGGGCGGCTATCGCATCCCCTCCGATCGATTTCTCGACGACATCGCCGAGATCCGCGAGCGCTACGGCATCAACGTGATCGCCGACGAGATCCAGTCCGGCCTCGGACGAACGGGCGAGTTCTGGGCCATCGAGCACACCACGCTCGAACCGGACGTCATCAGCAGCGCGAAAGGCCTGCGCGTGGGCGCGACGGTCGGCCGCTCGGAGGTCTTCCCCGACGAGACCGGCCGTCTCTCCTCGACGTGGGGCGCAGGCGATTTCCTCTCGGCGCTCCAGGGCGTCGCGACCATCGACGCCATCCACGAGTACGACCTGATGGAGAACGCGACCCGGCGGGGCCAACAGTGCAAAGAACTGCTCTCGGACGCCTACCTCCCCGGCGTCGAGGACATTCGCGGGCGCGGGCTGATGCTCGCCATCGAGTTCGACACGAAGGACCGGCGCGAGGCCGCCATGCGGGCGGCGCTCTCCCGGGGCCTGCTGACGCTTGGCTGTGGCTACAAGACGCTGCGATTGCTGCCCCCGCTCGACGTCACCGAGCGAGAGATCCAGATGGGCGTGGAGTTGCTGGCCGAGTCGGTCCAGGAAGTGGCCTGATCACGTCGGAAGAAGAGCAGTCGTTGATGTATTAACTTGCATCATATAATGGACTGTGAAACCCCTTGCCTCACGCTGCACAGTACCGGGATTTGAGACGGTGAAAAGCTCGTAGCATCTTACGGTGCGGCGGTTGCTGTGTCGTCAGCCTCTGGATCGAATGGGAGGTTAATGACGAGTTCGTCGAACCAGACGACCGGGCGCTTACTCTGACCGTGTTCCTCGAAGAAGATGATGCCCAGCTGGGCGAGCCGACTGAGTTCCTCGTGGACGTTCTTTACATCCCGGTCAACAACTCGTGCGGTCTCGTTGATGCTGGATGGCGCTTCGCGACGGATGGCTTCAATGAGATCGAGGACGCGCGGCGTCAGCGTCTCCATGAGATCGTCGTAGCTGGTGAACGAGAGCGTCGGTGTGGAATCCACCGCGTCGCCCCGTTCAAGCGCCTTGATGCCGTCGATGACGTCGTCGTGGTACTCACTGGACGACTTCACAGTCACGACGAGTGTTGATTCGGCCCGAAGCTGTTCGCGCTCCATCGGGTGCAGCGGCGGCGTATTGTCGTTCATGGGTATCACCGTGGTGTAATGGTCTCACTTGACCTCGAACTCGGATTTCGGGATCTCGCTCCAGAATCGTTCCCAGAGTTCGACCATCCCGGGGAACTCGATTATGTCTGGGTCGGGCTCCGGTGCGACGTGCAGTTCGTGGCCTTTGGTGTCTTCGTGCGAGTTATCGTCTCGAAACGGCAGCCGTTTCGACGAGTCGTCGAAAATCTCCGATTTTCGAGATGTCGACGAATCGTCCCATCGTCAAGTGTGCGGGGTGGGTTCGGCTCCGTCGTACCATAGTGGAGCCTGTAGGCCCATCCAGACGGATACGCGTCACGGTCTGTCCGCATGCAAAACACGCGGACAACGGTCCCGTCGGGGTACTTCCGGCCCTCGCTCACACCATCGAGGTCGTCGTCGGTCAGTGAGGCCATCCTCGTTAATTGGTACACAGACCAATACAATAAGACTATTGGTCGGAAGAACAATAGCAGTGATCACACTCTCAGCACTCGTGCTTTTCTTCGATGCCACTCCATTCCACAACGTCGTACTCCAGCCATTCGGCCGTTCCTCTCTCCCACTTTATTTGGCGCGGCGAACAGAGTATTCCACGACCATCACGTCCCCTTACGCGGCTTACTGCGCTTCGCGCAGACAGTATGCGTGGCCCGGCTCTTCGAGGACGGTCTCCTCGTCGTCGTCGTAGTAGTTCGAGAAGACGGCGCGTTCGGCGTAGTACACCCGGCCGTCGACCGGTACCGGCGCGCTGGTGACCCGGCCCCGGTTGGGAACCCGCCAGCACCGCTCGCCGGTCTCGCGGTCGAGCGCGTAGACGTGGGAGTCGTAGGATCCGACGAGCAGTTTGCCCGCCGTCGCGCTGAGTGCGCCGACGACCCGGCCGTTCACGTCGGCGCTCCACAGTTCGTCGCCTGTGACGGTGTCCAGCGCCCGGACGATCCCGCTATCGCTCCCCGTGTAGACGACGCCCTCGTCGGGATCAAGTGCGGGGTTGGACATGTTCGAGCCACCGGTATCGACCGACCACTCCTCCGTGCCCTCTTCCAGATCGAGACAGTAGAGCTGCTGATCCCATGATCCCACGTAGCCCCGGCCGTCGTGTGCCGCGACGGTACCTTTGATCTCCGCGCCGGAGCGAAATGCGCCGCCCTCGCGCTCCTCGCCGTTGGCCTCGGCCTGGAACTCCCAGCGAAAGTCCAGCGAGGGAAAGTTCCAGCAGTAGACGACGCCGTCGTTCGAGCCAGCCATGATCAGCCCGAGATCGAGATCGATCGTCGGCGAGGGGTGGGGCTGGCCCCAGATGCGCCGGTCGCTCCACAGCGGTTCGCCCGTCTCGGGGTCGACCTCCCAGAGCGCGCCCGTCGACGGACTACCGTACTCCGCGATCAGGTACAGCGACCCCTCGTAGTACGCCGGGCAGAACCGATTGCGAGCGTCCCCTCGAAATCACGAGAGGTCGTGTGCCAGACGATTTCGCCGCTGTCCATATCCAGCGCGTAGAGGTCGCCGTCGTAGCCACCGATATACGCCGTATCGTCGACGATGGCCGGCGAGCCGTGAAAGCCGAGTTTGGTCGCGCTCGTCTGCGTGCTCCACTTCTTCTGGCCGTCGGGACAGTAGGCCTCGACACGCCCGCTATCGCCCGCGATGACGATGGTGTCGCCCTCTCGCGTCGGGACGGGGCTCGACTTGGCGGCTGTATGCCCCACGAAGTTCTTCTGCGTCGCCCAGTTGACCTCGACGGCCTCGGGGATGCTCTCGTCGGGGTAGTAGTTCAGCCGTCGCAGTCCCCGGCCGAACATCGAGACGTCGTCGTTGGGATGCGTGGCGTACTCGGAGACGTCCGCCGCGGGCTCGACGGGGTCACAATCGATCTCGGCCTCGGGATTCGGCTCGCCGCCGAACTCCGCACAGCCGGCGATGCCCGCCGTCGCCGTCACGCCCGCCGCCTGCAGGAGTCGGCGGCGCGTGTGGCCATCCGCGCGTTGGTCACTGGAGGAATCCATTATTGCTGGGGACAGGTGGTACCCAGAAAAACGTCACGGTCGGACGGTAGGTCAGCGATACAGTTCGTCGTCAATATCGTCTTCGTCGGTGTCGGTTCCCGAGGCGAAGCGACCGCAGCGCATCGTCTCCTTCTCCGATTCCGAGAGCGGCACTGTGGATTCACGGAACATGTCTACGACCTCGTCCTGCGAGTCGTACGCGTTTTCGACGAGACGAGCGAGGAGATTCTCCCGTCGTACCGTGGTCCCAGTCTCCTTTTAGATCTCCGATCGAAGCACTTCGAGTCGGGCGACCGTCACTTCGTCGAGGACGATCGGGTCATGCGGACTCAATGGATCCATTGGTACCATTCTCCAAGATCGACGAGCTGGTTTTCGATCTCGGTTGTACCGTACTGTTCAAGAATCGACTCGATGGTACGTGCGAGTCCTTCCGGATCAGTATCCGGCAACTCCTGATCGTAATACAAGAATATACCAGCGTGGTCGAGTTCCCTGTGTAGCTGCTCAAAATCTTTCGCGTTGTTGGAAATGAGAATCGTATCGTTATTCTCACACCATCGAACAAGCGATTCGTCGGTCGTCCGTTCTCCAAACTGGTCTTTTGCCTGCAAAACAGCATAGCCACGCTCCCGGAGCACACGCTCGAAAACGCGTCCGACGTGCTCGTCAAGCAAAAACTGTACAGTCACGATACCGGCTCTTTCGGCTTCAGTGCGGCTTCGCGAACACGCTCGAACGCGTCGGCGTTCTCCCGCGCAAGCTCCCGCATCGTGTCGGGATGTGCATAGTAGTACGAGAGTGCTTCGTACACCGCAGCAAGCGCCACGTCGAGTTGATCCGCCACGTGCGGTGGTGACTGATCGCCGTCGATCACCATGTCGGCGACCTGTCGAACCGCAATTCGAGTCCCCTCGATCCGTGGCTCACCCCCAGAACCCCTTCGTCTTGGGTGATCGTCATATCCAATCGTACGTGCGGCTCTACTAATACATTTGTGTGCTAACGGCTACGGCAGACCGTATCGACTGGGAGTTCGGCGGTGCTACCGCTCTCCGGTGTAGCACGCAAAAGAAAATCCGCACGGTGCGGAAAAGGGAACTCAACTACGGCAGTCGAGTTTAGTTGTGTCGGCGGGCGAGCAGTGCGGCACCGAGCAGCGAGAGGACAGCGACCATCAGGCCGAAGCCGGGCTGGGAGTCACTGTTGGGTTCCTCGTTGCCGTTCTCTTCGTCGCCGTTCTCCGTTCCGTTCTCTTCATCGCCATTCTCCATTCCGTTCTCCTCGTCACCGTTTTCTTCATCGCCATTCTCTTCGTCACCGTTCTCGGCGCCGTTCTCCTCACCGTTCTCGTCTTCGACGACGATGGTCAGGGTTGCCTCACCGGAGGCGTCGAGAAGGCCGACTTCGAGATCGTGGTCGCCTTCGGGGAAGTCCTCCGCGTTGGTGTCGAGCGTGAAGGTGACCCCGTCACTTGCACCGGCATCGGCGGTCAGAGCGTCGCTGGCGAGTTCCTCGCCGTTGAGCGAGAGCGTGACGTTGTCGGCATCGAGTCCGTCAGCGCCTGCGACGGCGGTGACGTCGATATCGACTGCATCACCCTGATCGATTTCGTAGGTGTCCTGGCCGAAGTCGACGGACAGTTCGGACTCTTCTTGCTCAGCCTCGACGAATGTCGAGGTGATCTGGTCCTGATTGTCCGAATCGAACGCTTCGGTTGCACGGAGCGTGAACTCCTGGTCAGCGTTCTGTTCGCTGAAGTCCCAGGCGGTGGTGAACGTTCCATCATCCGTGACTTCGACGGTCTGGGTGGTGACGAAGACACCGGCCTTGCGGGCAAGGGTCTCGACCTCGGTGCCTGCCGCGACGTTCGTCGTGCCGTTCAGTTCGGCGTTCGCGGTAGTCGGTGCTTCGCTGGCCTCGTCGCTCCACCCAAGGGTACGCTCTTCGATGGTGAACGCACCGGTCGTGTCCTGGTAATCGTCATAGAGCGGACTGGCTTCAGACATCTCCACGAATGCCTGATACTCCTTGTTCATTTTGAGGAGGTCAGTTTCGATCAGGATAATTAGCTCTTCGTCGTCCTGATCTGCTTTGACGACAGTGGCTCTGAAGTCATCCTGCCACGTTCCGTAGTCCCCAGCGTCGTCGACATTGATCTCGTTTTCGAGGTTATCAACCTTGACCAGCATGTCGTCAACGACACCCGGGCCTTGACCGAAGGTTTCGACGCTGTCTCCCTCGAAAGCGAAGCCATAGACGCTCTCGGCTTCGACTTTGATCAGCATCTCGTCGTCCGCAGCGATCGTATCGGTTTCGGTGAGGGTCGCATCTTCGAGATCCTCAGCGTCCTCGATGGTTTCAGCCGGAGCCGTCAGCATCGTTGCGGGCGCTTGAGAGATCGGCTGATGCTCGCTGAGCATCATAAACGTCGTGTCGAGTTCGTCGATGAGCGCTTCTTCTGTAGTATCGTAGTCCTTAGCGATCCTCAGTTCGTAGTCGGCGGGGTCGAGCATCTCGTCGGACAGTCCAGAGACGGTGTAGAACGCGTCGGCTTTGGCATCACTGTCCTCGACGCCCCAGGTCTGGTAGTACGTGTTGTAGGTGAGGACTAGCTCTTCGTCCTCGTTGTGCTCTCCGAGATTGCTCACTTCGATGACTTCCTCGTAGGCCACGTCTTCTTCGTTGCCCACTACAACGTAGAGGTTGTCGTCGTCGTAGTTGTCGACATTGACACTGATGTGAGCGATGTTGCCGTTCTGAACCTCGTACTGGTTCTCGGCGAAGCTTACATTCGTTTCGCGTGGCTCGACGACGTCGACAGTCACACTGTCGGAGGCGGTTGTGTCCGCGACTGCGACTGTGAAATTGTACTGGCCAAGATCCGCATCGTTGGCAATTTCGGCGTCGATAGAGTCGCCGACAGCAAGGTCGGCAACCGTCACCGTGTTCTCGTCATCGTTCTGATCGACGCTGTCGAAGATGTCCGCGAGCGTGTCGGCATCAATCGCCTCGCCATCACGCTCGCCGCGGATCCGAGCATCAACCCGTTCGTTCCGGTTGTCCTCTACAAACTTCAGACCTGCAGATTCACCTTGTTCGATTGTCGCCTGGTCAAATGCAAAGGTGGTTTCCTGCACCTTGATCTCTACCGGACCATGCGTAGTTCCAGCGTTGTCGTCGACTTCTAAGAGATGTAAGCCTTCAGCATCCGAGGTATCGAATGAGACGGTTCCGTCATCGTCTGCCAAACCTCCAGCGAGGGACTCCCCTGTTGCACGCTCCTCAAATGAAACCAGCTGGTTGCTATCAAACACACCAACATGGAGGTCTTGGCCTTGCCAGATCGTCATCCCTGCAAGTGCTTTTTTTGGAATTGCATTTTCAGGGGTGTTAAGAGATACTGCTGCCGTATCGGAAACGACAGTAGGCAGATTATCTGTAGCAGATGTGCCCGCTGTGGGGATCATTTCTCCGTTCGGACTTCCGTCGTAATGGAGTGTCGCAACAACTTCAGTATCTTCTGCCAGCGGCTCTATCTCAATTTCTACATCCTCAGCAGAGCCACTGAGCGTTTGCGACGACCCAAGAACTGGGAGTTCACCATCTGTTGCTTCGTGTATGACGATAGTGTAATCATCAGCAGGAGACAGGTTACTAGAGTTGACAGTGACGATATCACCGTCTACCTGATCGTTGCCAGCATCTTCAACGTTCACGTCCGCTGCATAAGCCGTTGCAGTATCTGCAGTGATAATGTTGTTTTTAGTTTCTGATTTGATTGGATCACCGATCTCTTCACCGTTCAGCCCATCGATCGCGTGAACGGTATGGGTACCCGGTGCTCCACCCAAATCTTCGAGTTCGATATTCACGTACTGTTCTTCGTTGGCACCATCTGCGATGCCGGCCACGATCAGATCTCCTGCTGAATCTTCGTAGGTGGCCACGAGAGTTGCCGCGCCACTACCTGCCGTATTCACGAAGATCTCGTTGTTTTCGTTGATAGCCTGATCCTCGAACTCGACAAAGGTCTCGGAGAGAGTCGCGGTATCCGTTACATCAACCAATTCACCTGCTTCAAGCCGCTGAATTCCGTCTCCAGGAGACCCGTCATCTTCTGCGAAGTGAAGCATCGCATAGACATCGGTGAATCCAGCGTCAAGTGGTTCGTCAAGAGTCACCTCTGGAGATTTGTCGCCCGTGGTCGGAGCACTGGTGCCGAGGATTTCGTCACTTTCAGCATCATGGATAACAGCCACATATTCATCATTGGGGTCGAGATATGTATCCACTGTGACGGTATTTTCGTCCGGAACTTGATCGTCTACTGAAATATCAGCACCGTATATAGTCGCTGTAGATTGGCTAATAACCGCTTTCTTTTGTCGGTCGGATATTTGTGCGCCCACTATACCATCTCCCGGCTGGGGTTGTCCCGCGTACGCAACGATGTAGAACGTATGTTCACCAGCCCCGTCGGTCGTCCCATAAATCTGAGAGCTTGCAGACGAAACACCGTGATCAGCATCAACAATGGTGCCGGATTCATCGGTCACTATATAAAATCCGGCACCTTCGGGTCCAGAGGGAAGATCTGCGTCCGCAACGATAGTCCCATCAAAGGTCGAGCCCTGTGACTGAAGACTTACTTCTCCCTTTCTGAGATTACTTTCCCAAACCAGTGGGGCATCATCTGATGCAATCGCGCTGTTCAGGGTGCTCGTAGAGATTTCACCCAAACTGTCCTCGTAGTTTTGACTGAGAGTACTGGTCGGAACAGCGTATACTGTGAACGTGCCCTCATTATCGCCTACATCTGTTTCTCGTGTGATGGTGGCTGTATCATCCGCGGTAGAAACTTCGGTACTGCCACGCATGTACTGGCCTCCCTCACCAAAGTCAGTTTCCAGCAGTAGTGTTGCATCTCCATTGACATCGATGTCAGATATGGTGATGTCCTCAACTGGGCCCTCGCTGCCCTTACCGACCTGTCCCTCAAAAAGAACGGATGCCTCGGTTGCGTCACCTTCTGCAACGACAACTGCCGTGTCAGCGTCGAGTGCGGCGTTGGCCGTTGTCTCGTCAACTACGTCACCGACGCTGAGACCTGCGCTACTGGCAGTCTTATCGTCGAAAACGTGTACAGTGTATGCACCATGTAGGCCGTCAGGATAGCCCTCGTCGATACCGATATTGACTGATGCACCGATATTGTTCGCACCCCCATTGATGCCCGCTACTTTTGTAGAATCGCCATCGTTGGGATCATTATAAGTCAGTATAACTGTTGCATCTCCATTCGTGTCGACGTCCACATTTATGGAGTCATCCTGTGCGAGTTCTTGATTATCGAACTGTACAGTCGCATCGGTGGCTGCCTCGGCTACCGCTGCACCCGGAAGGGTAGCAGTCATAGCAACCATCGAAAGTACCATGATCGTGGTCAGAAGCACCGCACGTCCTGTCTCGCGATATGATTTTGTGTCGTTTGTCATGTCTGTAGTATCCTGTCGGTTGGTGGCAATAGAATCCTCACCCCGGACGAGTCCGAGAAGGTAATTAATATCTACTACCACGGTAGGGATTGCATTCGTTACATCAGAATGCTATTAGTAATAATTTACGGTGTTATAGTTCTTCACAGACAAAATTTTGCCGTAGGAACTCTAAAACAGTTTTATACAGTTTTTAGAATCAAATACCAAAGAATGAGATGAGTGTTCCACAAAGTTTTGTAGTTATGTCAAAAAGTGGAGGCCAGATCTAGATATGTGATCAAGTACTCAAGAAACACCAAAGCTACTGTCGGCACTAGTTCATCAGTGCATCAAAAAAATCCGCGCGATGCGGAAAAGGGGAACTCAACTACTGCAGTCGAGTTTAGTTGTGTCGGCGGGCGAGCAGTGCAGCACCGAAGAGCGAGAGGACAGCGACCATCAGGCCGAAGCCAGGCTGGGAGTCACCGGTGTCCTCGCCACCGTTCTCGGTACCGTTCTCGCCACCGTTCTCGGTACCGTTCTCGGTACCGTTCTCGGTTCCGTTCTCGGTACCGTTCTCGGTACCGTTCTCCTCACCGTTCTCGGTACCGTTCTCCTCACCGTTCTCGTCCGTCGTATCGTCAGGGACGTTAACGGTCAGAGTCGCGGTCTGACTGGCGTCGTCAGTTGCGACACCGTGCTCGTAGTCGCCTTCGAGCTCGGAGGTGTCGACGTCAGCGAATTCGACGGTGGTGCTGCCACCAGCGTCGAGGGAGACTTCCTGAGTTGCGAGCGCGTCACCGTTGAGCGTGAAGGCAACGTCCTGCGTGCCTGCAGCGTCGCCGGTGTTCGCGATGTTCGCGGTAACAGTGATCAGATCGCTCTGGTTAACTGTCACGTCCTCAGGGTTGAGCTCCGAGACCTCGAAGGTCGCGGTAGGCTCGGGGCCTGCCTCAACGAGGGTCGAGGTGATTTCGGCCTGGTTGTCGCCATCGTTGGTGTCAGTTGCGGTGAGGGTGAACTTCTGGTCAGCCTCTTCGCCCTCGAAGTTGAGCGTTGCCGTGAAGCTACCGTCGTCAGCAACCGTCGTGGACGGTCGCTGGACGAAGACACCGGACGCTCGAGCGAGCGTGGTCACTTCGGTACCGGGTGCGACGTTGGTCGTACCGGTTGCGGTCGCATTAGCGGTAGTTTCGACTTCCGAAGCGGAGTCGTCCCATTCGATGGTACGCTCCTCAACGGAGAAGCTACCTTCGGAGGTTTCGTCGTCAGCTTCTGCGTTGTCTCCGACGAGAGCGTTGTCACCGCTGATGGCGAACGTGGCGTCGTAGGTCGAGCCAGCGTTCAGCGCATCAGCGTTGTTAACAGCGACGATGACCTGTCCGTCCTTGACGGTCAGAATCGTAGCGTCGAGCGTGTCGTCCTCAGTAAAGAGCGACTGACCTTCCGCGTTCGGACGGTCGTCCTGCTCTTCAAGTTTGAGGGAGAGGTCGTCCTGCTCGCCGATATCACCCGTCTCGATGAACGAGTTAACACCGGTTGCCTCGAAGCTCATTGCGACCTCATCGCCTGCTGCGATGCTGTCGGTAGTCGAAATCTGTGCGTCTTCCCAGTCTTCTGGGTTCAGGTTCTCGTCACCGTCGGGAGCCGTCCACGTGGTCAGATCCTGACCGATCGGCGTTCGCTCGGTCAGCGTCAGGAATGCAGTGTCCTGCTCATCATCGATGACCTGCGTTCCTCCGTTGTCGGACGAGTCGAGGCCGAGGCTCACTTCGTAGTCGGCGGCACCGAGCGGTGCGGTGTCGATGCCATTGTTGATAGTGACCGTATCAATGGAGACGTCCTCGTGGTCGACCGACCACGCGTCGTACTCGCCGTCAGTCTCTGAAGCGTCCGGGTTCACTGCGGTGTTGAGGGTCAGAGTTACCTCTTCGCCCTCAGCAACGTCGTTGAATCCGGAGAGGTCCAGAATGGCCTCGTAGTTGACGTCAGCGGCGTTACCGACCTGAACGGATACCTCGTTGGTGTTGTCCGCAACAAACGAAACTTCGGCGTCGTCACCGAGTTCGCTTTCGAAGCCAGGTTCGGTGAATTCGATGTTGGCGTCCACAGGCTCGACTACTTCGAGCGTGCCACTGGCGGAGGCCGTCGTGTCAACAACATCAACTGTGACGTTGTTTTCACCGAGTTCTTCGCCCGTGAAGTCGAAGTCCGGAACGGAATCGGCAGCGACAGTGATCGAGTCGTCTTCATCGTTCAGGGTGTAATCCGTACCAGCGGTACCATCAGCCAACTTATCAAGAGCACTACTGTCGTAGCCGTCAACACTGATTTCGACATCGAAGTCAGCAGATCACGGTTATCGGACTCGATTTCCAGAGTGCTGAGGTCATCAGAGTCTTCCTCAAGCGTGGAATCTGTGAAACTGGCGCTGAGATCCTGCTCAACAATCTCGAAGTTCTGTTGATGCCAGTCCGGGTCTTGTGCGTCCTCGGCCAGGCCGTCATCTACGAATTTGTAGATGCCTGGGGAAACACCATCCGTCTGGAAGACGACGGAATTGTCCGATTCAAGCTGGGAGCTGACAGAGTTCCCATCTCGGTTGAGGAGGTCGACAACAGCGTCGTCGCTGACATCATTCAGCGCGACCTGCTGACCAACGTAAACTGGACTATCTATACCACTGTCATCGCCTGCTGTTACATCGTTCGCTGCTGCGCTGCCCGCAAAGACAGCACCTGCGGCGAAAATCGACATAATCATCATCGCGGCCAGGAACACTGCGCGTCCCTTCTCACGATATGATTCTGTATTACTTGTCATGTGTGTTGTATTTCGTTGTCGTCGGCAACAGCAGCTTTCTCACGCATAACGTGATACTAATTGCTGGTACCATGGGTAGGGGTACATTACATTGGTTGAACCATTATTATAAATGCTTTGTGGTGGTTTCGGGGTATGGTAAGACGTGCCATATAGTCTGAGACGGCCGATATCGGCTAATTAGGAAAATCTTACCGTCAGACGTTCGTCCGACTCTCTATTTAAACAATAGCGGTGCCGGGACGTCGATCCGACGCGATCCGTGAAAGACTAGGTTACCGGCATCGGCAGGCTCACCGCGACGCGAGGGCGTCCTCGACAAAGCGACCGGGCCTCCGAGCGGAGGGCGTCGGCCGTCGACTCCTCGCGAGGGCACAGTGATTTATAAATATCGGGAGCGAGCCACAACTATGGGCGGTATCGAGATTGTAGATGGCGAACTCGTCATCGATCGGCCACCGAACGAACTCGACGAGCTGCGATCGCGTTCACCGAGATTCTCGACGACCTCAATATCGAACACGTCTACGTCGCGGGCTATCTGGCGATCCTGACCGGCCGCTCGCGCTCGACCGAAGACATCGACGTGTTGCTCGAACCGATCGACGAAGCCGAGAGTGAGCGCCTGGCCGAGCGTCTGAAACGCGAGGGCATGTGGGGACCTGCAATGCCGCTCGACGATCTACACATGATGTTGAGCGACGGGGACAATATCTGGGTCGCGCCGGACGAACAGGTAATCCCACATATCGAGGCGAAGTTCGTCGACGACGAGGCGGACCGTGCCTCACTTGACCAAGCTATCACTGCCCGGGTTGGCGACGCCGAACTGCCGGTCGGGCCGCTCGAACTGCAGATCCCGTACAAGCTCTACCTCGGAACGCGCACGGACATCGAGGATGCGGCCCACCTTGTGGCGCTGTTCGAGGAAAGCCTTAGGACCGAGGAACTCGAAAAATGGGTGCGGAAACTGGCTGTCGAGGACGACTATGACCGACTCAGATCTTCGTGACCGACTCGACGAGAAACACAAGCGCAACCGGGAGCTCCGGCTGGAAGCGATTCGTCGGTGGGTCGAGTTTATCGAGGAGCACCCACCCGAGGTATGGGGACCACAGCAGAACAGGCTGGTCGAGTCCCAGCTACAGTCGGCTCGCGAGACCGGACTCGATGCCGAGCACTACCGGTGTGTCGAGCGGGCTGGCGAAGCCAAGCGGGAGTGAAAGAATCTACCAGCGGGCAGACTGCTACTCGTCGCCGACGTTGTTGAGCGCGCTGTTCAACTCGAAGAGTTCCCGGACGACGTCGCTGTCTGCAACCCGGTACCGACGTGGAGACGTGCCTGGAACCTCCTCGATGAGTTCGACCTCAAGCAGAAGATCGGTATAGTTGCCGACAGTCTGGCGTGTGACACCGGCGTGCTCTGCAAGTTCAGTTTTGTTGAATTCGCGGTTTGGCGGAAGATCGAGCAACGCATCTACGAGTATCGGAACTGCGTCGTGCTGCGTGAGGTAGAGCCATCCGCTTGGGTGCTCCTTGCGGAGTTCCTTCTTTTCGCCGCGGTCAGCCGCATGGTCCATGCTGCTCATACAGAGAAACAACGGCTGTTCGTTCATAAGTATTTCCACTACCGTTAACAGCCATTAACAGTATTTATGTTCCAGCGGCTATATCCACCGATCATGCAGAAGCCGTCAGTGAAATGTGCCCTCCTGGCAACGATGATAGCGAAACACAGGTGGGGCTCGCCGATCACGGAGGATGCTCTCCTGGATCTCTCAGCGATCGATGGCGACTATCCCACGGCGCGTGATGTCTTCGCCGACCTGCGCAGCGAACCGTATATCACGTACCGCGGAAGCCGTGGTATCGAGCTCAACAAGAGCAACTTCGGCAAACTCGCCGATGTCCTTTACCACGACTGTGGCTGGGAGCCGTGGGAGATCGATAGTCGGCTGAAACACTACGAAGGTATCGACAATCACGACTAGGCATGAGCACGGTTCTGCACATATCGAGGATGCGCCACCTTCTGGCGCGGTTCGAGGAAAGCCTTAGGGCGGATGAACTCGAAAAATGGGTACGGACACTGGCTGTCGAGGACGACTATGACCGACTCGGATCTTCGTGACCGACTCGACGAGAAACACGAGCGCAACCGGGAGCTCCGGCTGGAAGCGATTCGCCAGTGGGTCGAGTTTATCGAGGAGCATCCACCGGAGGTGTGGAGAGCCCAACAGAACAAGCTGATCGAGTCCCAGCTACAGTCGGCTCGCGAGACCGGCCTCGACGCCGAGCACTACCGGTGTGTCGAGCGGGCTGGCAACGATGAGTGAAACAATCCGATTTCTTTCCGTGATAAGGATGATTAGGGCGGGAGATGTCGATCGTACACGTTTCGTCGGTGACCGACTGCTTCGACGATCAGAAGGTCGTCGTCACGATCCCACGTAATGATCGCCCGGTAGTCGCCAGCGCGAAGCTTGTAGTACGGGTAGCCGGACAGGCGTTCTAGTCGCTGTTCCGTCTAGTCGGTCGCTTCGTCGACCTTGTTCATTACGCGATCAGCAACTTGCGGATCGAGCGTTTCGAGGTGTTCGATCGCCTGTTCGATGTATTCGACGTTACTCATCGAGGCCGAGGTGTTCGATCGCCTGTTCGGTGTATTCGACGTTACTCATCGAGGCCGAGGTGTTCGATCGCCTGTTCGGTGTATTCGACGTTACTCATCGAGGCCGAGGCGTTCACGAACGTCGTCGGCCGAATACGTTTCTCCGCGCCCCCGTTGCTCGCGACTGTCTTCGAGCGCGTCGAGCACCTCTTCAGAGAGCCGCTCCGGCGGGTCGATCCAGTCCCGGAGCGCGTCGCGAATCGCCTCCGATCGTGACGTATAGCCGCGGCGCTCGTACTCCTGGTCGATCACTTCGAGAAGTCGATCCGGAACCCGGACGTCGATCTTGGACGTACCGTTGCCGTCACCAGCGTCATTAGTATCAGTACTCATTATTGTGTGAGACGCATGTCTCACATATAAGCGTTTCCCGTACCGGAAGCGTTAATGGGGAGCTACAGTCCATTCCCACACAGCATCTCGGTGATTCTGAAGCCACCACCACCTCCAATCTCGGTTGCTGATAGCAGACGCGTTCCTCTGATACCGATCATCTACAGCTCCAGAGTTGTGGAGTTCCTACCCCTCAATCGCGTCCTCGACCAGTGCCCGCGCCTCGTCGTACAGCTCCGCGGTAGCCGCTTCCGTACGACCCTCCGCCGTAATCCTGACGAGCGGCTGGGTGCCGCTGGCGCGGACGAGGAACCAGCCGTCCTCGCGTTCGACGCGGACGCCGTCGAGACTCTCGACACCATCGTACTCTTCGTGTGCGCGCGTGGCGACCGTCTCCATCAGGTTGCGTTTCCCCTCGACTTCGATGCTCTCCCGACGGAGTGGGTACGAGGGGAGTTCGGCGAGCAGTTCGGAGAGCGGGCCCTCCCGGTCGACCAGTGCGGCGAGTTTCGCCGCGGCGAGCGGGCCGTCCGGAGCCAGCGTTTCGTCGGGCCAGATCCAGGCCCCGCTTGGCTCTCCCCGAAGACGACGTCGTCCTCGCGGGCTCGTTCGGCGACAAATACGTCACCCACGCGTGTGCGCACGAGCGATCCACCGATCTCTGCGAGAACGTCGTCGACCGCGAGGCTGGTGTTCAGCGGCGCTGCCACGACGTCGCCGTCGCCCGCCGCTCCGCGGGCGAACAGCGCGAGCAGGGCGTCGCCAGCGGGGAACTGGCCTGTCTCGTCGACGACCATCATCCGATCACTGTCGCCGTCGTGGGCGATGCCGAGATCCGCGTCGGTCGCGGCGACGTGTGCCTGCAGGGTGCCACAGGCCTCTTCGGTCGGCTCGCTGGGTCGGCTGGGGAACCGGCCATCCGGCTCGGCGTTCAGCGTCTCGACCGAGCAGCCGAGCGCCCGGAGCGCGCCAGCGGTGATACCTCCCGCGCCGTTGCCGACGTCGACGACGACCGACAGCTCCTCGACCGGATCGACGGCGTCGACAATAGCATCTCGATGACGTGCCGTGGCGTCCGACCAGGCCGTTTCCGTGCCGACTGCATCCCAGTCGGCCGGGGCATACTCGTCGGCCTCCACCAGTTCGGCGATCCGTCCCCGGCGGGCTTCATCGAAGGCCATCCCCGACGGCGTCCAGAGCTTGATGCCGTTATCCTCGGGCGGGTTGTGCGAGGCGGTGATCATCACGCCGACGTCCGCGTCGCGCCACGCCACTGCCCGTGCGAGCGTCGGTGTCGCAACCATCCCGCAGTCGATCACGTCCCCGCCAGACTCCCGAACGCCGGCAGAGAGGGCGTCCCTGAGAACTGGCCCCGTCGTGCGAGGGTCCCGACCGATGACGACCCGTTCCGCTCCGTCGGCGACGACTGCACGTCCGATCACAACCGCCAGATCAACTGTAACGTCAGTGCCGAACTGCCCGCGAACACCGCTTGTACCGAACATAGTTGCACTTGAGAACGGAGACAGTTACAGTTATGCGATCCACGATGGCGCTGTAGAAACCACCGCAGGGCCGGGGCGTGGCTCCAGTAGGACGCTATGGATTCGGCGGGCAGAGAGACGGATCAGGTAACCGCAGACGACAGCACCGCGGGTCGCCGTCGAATCGAATCGCAGGCGTCGCCCGACTGGTGCCCGCCTGCACGACTGTTTCCCGTCAGTGTATGGGAACCGGCTTCACGATTCCGGGCAGCGTGTCCGTATTGCGTCGCGCTCGCCGGAGGTAGAACCCCTCAATAAGCTGGAAATAGGGATATACGGTAGTTGATTGAACTATTAGATATGGACCTATCACTCGGTTCCCGGAGTCGCCGATTCGCGGTGTTTGTGATGGTGATGATGCTGGTCCTCTCGCTCGGGACTGGCGTCGTCGCCGCACAGTCGTTCCAGGGCGCCTCCGGCACGGTCGTCGTCGAGGAAGGAGAAACGTACGACAGCATCAGCGGGATATCGGGATCGATCATCATCTCCGGGACGGTCACGGGTGACGTCTCCGGGGTATCCGGCCAGATCCACGTAACCGAGACCGGAGTCGTCGAAGGCTCCATCGATGCCGCCGCCGGGACCGTGCTCATCGACGGGCAGGTGGACGGAGACGTCAGCGCCGGCGCGGGCCACGTCGAAGTGAGCGAAACCGGCGAGATCGGCAACGATTTCGACGTCGGAACGGGCTTCCTTCGGGTCGACGGGCGCATCGGCGGTGACGCCCGGGCCGGCGCTGCGACGATCGAACTCGGACCGAACACGGACGTGGGCGGCGAGTTCCGCTACGACGCGGGAAGCTTCACCCAGGACTCCGCCGCGACCGTGACCGGTGGCGTCGTGCAGGATTCGAGTCTGGGCAACGGCTTCGGCGTTACCACCGATCTCAGCCCGGTGTCGTCGACCTTGACGACGATTTACGGCCTGTTCGCCAGCCTCCTGCTCGGCGCGGTGCTCCTCGCGGCGTTCCCCGCGTTCTCTAGGGGCGTCGCGACGAGAGTCTCCGAGACACCCGTCACAGCCGGCGGCGTCGGCTTCCTGACGCTGATCGCAGTTCCCGTCGTGCTCGTGATCCTCGCGATCACGATCGTCGGGATCCCGCTCTCCGTCGGCGGCGCGATCGTGTTCGGCCTGGGGGTCTGGGTCGCCGTTATCTACGGCCAGTACGCCGTTGCGGCCTGGGCGCTGGGACTCGTCAGTGCGGACAACCGCTGGCTCGCGCTGGTCGTCGGCCTCGTCGCTTTCACCCTCCTGGGGGCGATCCCGTTCGTCGGGAGCCTGCTCGAGTTCTTCACCCTCCTGCTCGGACTGGGCGCGATCACCCTCGGGCTGCGCGAGGGCTATCGCTCCCGCCGCGAGCGGCGAACGGAGGGGCGACAGGCCACGCTCAGCGAGGCAGCGAGCGACAGGTCCGGTAGCGGGGCGAGCGAGTAGCGCACAGCTGTCAGCGCCCTCACTCGTTCTCGAAACCGAATACCGACCAGTCAACTATCTCAGCGGATGATCGTTACTGATACAGGGGAGCGGAATACGACGGTTTCAGCGACCTGGCCGACCAACGATCGATCTTCCTCGGCTCGCCCATGCACTCCCATTACGATATGATCGACAGCGTTCTCTCTGGCGTACTCGGGAATCAGACGCTGTGGATCTCCGATAGCCGATTCGGTGTCGATCTCTCGATCGTACTCGGCAGCGATCTCGTCTGCCTTCGAGAGCAGGTGATCTGCTGCCTCCCGTTCGATCTCGTCCCACTTCCCGGACCCACCGAGCAGTTCGGCTATGGACGTATCGTTCACGTCGTATGCCGGTTCGTAGATGTTCACCACATGGTAGGCGATTACCGCTGCGTCCGGGAACTTTTCGAGAGCGTGTCGAAGCGCCTTCTGTGATAACGGTGATCCGTCGATCGGAACAAGGACTGTTTCCCCCATACCGTTAGAGTACTCTCGCTACGGATTTATCTGCTCCCCCGAGTCACCGGGGGCCGCCTGGTGACTCACGACTCACACTGGCGAGTAGCGCTCGAATCGGCCGACAGCGTTCCGGTACAGCACCACGGCGACGAGCACGCCGCCGAGCAGACCGGCAAGACCGGCGCGGGCGGCCGCCGGCGCGACGACGGCAGCCATCCGGTGCGGGAAGATGTCCCAGCTCTGGCCGAGGCAGTACGAGTCCGTGAACGTACTGTCGGCCCGAGACGGCTGTGAGCGTGATCGGGGGCAACCGTCCCTCATCGCCGAGGGGGGTCATGATTGAAATACGCATAAATGTGGCGTTGCGTATAAAAAGCAATATCAAATTGCTATTCGACTCTAAAACGGTCTAAAAAGAGTTATTGGCATTCTCAATATTTCCTGTTAGTCACAATATTAATCCCTACTCGACCCATGTGTAGATCTGTAATGAATTCTCAAAAAGGTCGTTCGTTCGGCGCAGCATTCGTCCTCTTGCAGGGAGTAGCGACTGCGCTTTTGCCGCAATTGAGTGTCAAATTCACGAAACAGATGATCGGGAAGAACTTTGACAACGCCTCCGAACTCGAGGCGACCCCGGAATATCTCCGACAGGTGCGCGCGATCGGCATCGGTATGGTCGCCGCAGCCGGGACGGATCTTCTCCTGCAAAGCACCGAAGAGTCAGATTCCGACTCTTCTGGGACCGACGAATCCGACGAGAGCGAGGGACAGGAGAACTAATCGCGCCAATACTTCTTTTCGGGTGGGAACCTGAACTGTAGCTCCCCCAGAGACGCGCTCTGCGTTGATCATGGAGTCAATGACCACGGCAATCAGGCCCCCTGATCCTGGCGTTCGCGCCGAGTGGCCCGGCGTCGACCCTGCTGTGCATCCGGGCTGATGCTTCGGGAGCGAGTGATCCGAACGCTGGGCCCGCCGCCTGGTGACTCGCGACTCACACTGGCGAGTACCGCTCGAAGCGACCGATCGCGTTCAGGTACAGCATTACAGCGACGAGCACGCCCCCGAGCAGCAGTAGCCCGCCACCGACGAGCTGGAGCCGTGCGAGACCGATCGACTGGATCACCTCCCCGAGGTTGGCGAACGATTCACCAACCCTGATCAGGACGCCGCCGTCCGATCGACTGAGTAGCTGCAGGGAAATCGCGGGGAGAAAGCCGAACAGGCCGGCAAGACCGGTGCGGGCGGCCGCCGGCGCGATGACGAGTGCCGCGAGCACCCCACCGGGAACGGTCGTCAGTCCGGCGTGGACGACGACGGCAGCCATCCGTGGCGGGAGCACGTCCCGGCTCTGGCCGACGCTGATCGCGCTAAAGCGCGGGAGCGTCATCCCGATTGCCGGCGTAATGGTGGCTGCAACGCAGGTGAGATACACGCCGAGGACGACCAGCCCGACGTGCTCGCTGGGCGAGTACGGCGAGAAGACGCCCCCGAGCGCCGTCAAAGCGACGACGACCGGGAGCCCGAACAGCAGGCTGGGCAGTACGAGTCCGCGGACGTACTGTCGGCCCGAGACGGCTGTGAGCGTGATCGGGAGCAACCGTCCCTCGTCGCCGAGGGGGTTCATCGCGAATAGCGCACCGGCGAGCCACGGGAGGACGACTGCGAACACCGGCGTCGCCACAGTACCGATCGCTCCGGCTTCAAGCGCGCCAGTGGCAAGCGGACCGCTCATCGCGATCACGGGGATCAGGATGAACGTCAATCGGTTCGGATCCCGGCGCGTGCGTAGCAGTGCCCACTCGGCGACGCGCCGTACCGGCGTCGAAACGAACTCGGGGACCGCCAGCGGAGCGATGGCCGCGGCGAGCGGGTCGCGACGCAGGTCTCCATCCGTGGCACTCGCTGTCGTCTCCGTCGTATCCTCGCTATCGACGCTGACCGGTTCGCTGAACCACAGCGCAACGGTCTCGTGCTCGATGGCGACGCCGCCAGCGCCGAGCACGGCCAGACTGACGACGACGGCCCCACCGGCACGGAGTGGTGCCTCGGCGAGGCCGGTGCCGAGGAGGGCGAGGTCGAGGAGCCACGCGATGGGGAGTGGCGCGAGCAACTCCGGCGTGATTCCGGAGATCTGTGGAAAGAAAAAGACGAGATACAGCCCCGTCCCGGCTAGCGAGGCGACCGAGGCGAGCACCGTTCTGTGTCTGGCGACGAACCGCGACGTCGCGACCAGCCAGGCTACCGCGTAGCCGGCGACGGCCGCCGCGACGACGGCCGTCACGGCAAAGAGCGCCGCCGCGACGGGCACGACCACCAGACTCACGGGCGCGCCCAGCAGGCCAACGCCGACCCCGGTTAGCACGAGTACGGGTGGGGCGAGATACGCGAGGATCCGGAGCGTCTCCGCGACGACCATCCCGCCGGCAACCGTCCGGGCCGACACCGTCGTGAGCATCAGCGATTCGGCGTCGATCCGCGAGCGGGCCGAGACGACGCGCTGGCCGAGCAGGAACACCGCAAACAGCCAGAACAGCGCCACCCACCCCCGGAAGAGGTCCGGTTCAGGAAGCGCATCGACACCGCGGATCGGATCGGAAAAGATGACGGCGAAGACGGCCGCCATGAGCGAGGGGACCATCACGCCGAGTGTCATGAGGGCGAACCGGGCCTTGTCCGCCCAGATGTCCCGAACTGATCGGCGGAACTCGAAGATGCCGACGCTAAGTACGTTCGCTGGCCACCCTGGCTCAGCCATTCCTCGCCTCCGCGTCGACTGCCGGATCGGTCTCGGTCAGTTCGAGGAAGACGTCTTCGAGCGTCTGGGTCCCCGCCTCCGTTTCCGCGGGCTGAGTGAGGGCTTCAGGGGATCCCTCGGTGACGAGGCGTCCGTCGTAGAGGATGCCGACCGTGTCAGCGACGTCTTCGACGACCGGCAGGATATGCGTCGAGAGGAAGACGGTCGTTCCCGCGTCGGCGAGGTCCGTGATCATCTCCCGGATGGTCCGGGCCGCCCGGGGATCGAGGCCGGACGTTGGTTCGTCGAGAAACACGACATCGGGCTCGTGGAGAACAGCCTGAATGTACGCCGTTTTCTGGCGCATTCCCTTCGAGTACTCCGCGATCCGCGTCTCCGCGTCGGCCGCGAGGTCGAGCGCATCGAGCAGCCCGTCGATCCGTTCTCGTGTGGACGCTTCGGGCAGGTTCCGAAGGCCGGCGACGTACTCAGCTGTTCGAGCGCGGTCGCCTGCTCGTACAGCGGTGGCTCTTCGGGCAGATAGCCGATATGCGAGCGGAGCCCGTCCCGATCCGTGACAGGGACACCGGCGACGGTGGCGCTCCCACTGGTCGGTCTGGTGAGGCCGGTGAGCATCCGCATCGTCGTGGTTTTTCCGGCACCGTTCGGTCCGAGGAAGCCGTAGACGACCCCCTTCGGGATGGAGAGGTCGAGGTCGTCGACGGCAAGCGTTTCGTCGTATCGCTTCGTCAGCTGTGTCGTTTCGATTCCAGTCATTGGAGGGCGATATTTCATGTGTATCTGTCAAAGGGAAAGTAGTTACCCGTATTCGATTGAGAGATGTACTCCTTCAGAGTGACCGAGAGCCTCACCCAATCAGCTGAGAGTCGTACGGAGTACGGAATTCAAACAGCTTCCAGCGGTCCAGACTACAGGGGGACGTCGGTGAGGTCGGAGGGGGTGATCGTGGCTTCGACGATTGCCCTGTCGTCTTCCTGTTGCTGAGAGGTTTCGTCATACTGACCGAATAGCTCACCATCGGCGCTGTTTTCGTCGATCTACGTCTCAACATCTCCCGTCGGCCGTTCGTGCTTAAAGACGAGTACCCACTGTCTGATCGCCTTGGATTCCTCAAAGCAAAGTGACATTCCGTGGGCGACTTCCGCACCGACGGCCCACGATGGTGAGGAGCTCGCCACTGCATCGACACGCCGCGTACACGCTGCCGGCAGCGGTCGACTCCACTGAGCGACCCCGGAGGAGGTCTTCCTCATGCGCCCGCCTGAAGATGACGCTCGCCTCTTCACGTCGCGACCGAGTGAGATCGAGCGCCCCCACGAGCCGCGCAATCTCTCCACAGGCACGCACCAGGTTCCGTTCCTTCTTTGATCGATATCGCGCTCGACCGTGTTGTCTGCGAAGCCGATGCAGTTGTCGACGCTTCCTGCTCGAGAGGCTGTTTCCGTTCGCATCGACCCGCCGCCCGATCTCAGTCGAGAGGCCGCGGTCGTGTCTCGCAGGCGTGAGCGGTGCCCCCGTTCGTGTTCGCTCGGGAGTCCCGCCCGCGAACGATCGCTTCGCCGCTGCATGGTCGATCCGGTATTCGTCGACGATTACTCCACACTCAGTGCAAGTCGTTTCTCCGCCAACAGTCTGCAGGCCCCCATCGCATTCGGGACACGCCGTTCGGTTTGTCGTCTGTCCATCGTCTTCGTCGAAGCCAGTTTCGTAGACATCTCTCAGTGACATACTCTGTACACAGGACATTCTTCAGAACGCCCCGCACCCGTCAGGGGGCGATAGAAATGGCATGCGGAAGCGATCAGTTACCTACGAGAGGCTCTGTTCAGAATACTCAATTACTGCTAAGTTCTGACCCGGTACGGGTGAGTACAGAGTGTACAGATAGCATCAGCTCGGACGTGTAGCCTGCCAAAAAATCGAGAGTGGTGTCTGTCGCTGTGAACGACAGTTGTGTGTCAGTATTACTGTCGGACGACGTTCTCTGCGCGAGGCCCCTTGGGCGAGGACTCGATATCGAACTCGACCTCAGTACCTTCCGTGAGGTCTTCGCCGCCGACGTCTTCCATGTGGAAGAACACGTCTTCGTCGTCGTCGAGATCGCCGTCATCAGTCGAAATGAAACCGTAGCCGCCAGTGTCGTTGAAGAAGTCAACCTTACCGTTTGCCATTACAAACAAACAGAGGAGTGGATAAGGGATAACCCTTGCGAGGGTCGAGGTACCACGACTCTTCACGCTACATTCGCAGTCTTCGGCGAGCGGCTGTACAGTTGTCGGTCTCGTCAACTGGGAGCATTAACACGCAGCAAGTCATAACACCTCCACTTACACGAACTGGATCCACGATCGACAACCCATATGACGGTCTCAGGGGAGACCTCACTGCTCAGTGTTTTGTCTATTAGGCACCTCACGTCGTCCCGTTCTGACACACTCCCAGCAGGGCAGTCCATCCGGAAGCGCAGTGCAGACGCATCCAGTGTCCGAGCCGTCGCCTTCACTGGTATCGTCTTCCTCTGCTGTTGTCTGAGATCGGTCCGTCGATACCTGGCTCGCTCTCGGTGGGGACGAGTCCGGGGTATCTCCCGCGGGTTCTGAGGTAGATCGTGGTTTCCCACCATCAGCGGCAAGCTGTCGGTCGACTGCTGCATCCAGGATCGGTCGTCGAATCGCAACGGCGACTCGATGCTTGCACGCGCTCTCGTAGTTCGCGTCGGCGAGACACTCACACCCAGTGGGGAGCCCGCCCTCGAGCGTGACGAGGTACTCGTGATCCTCTGGGTTCGCATGGCTGCCGTTTCTAACTCGTACGCCGTCGTCCTCGACCGTGAACTCGAAGGCCTCGTACTGGGCTCGTTTGATCACTCTACTCGTTGCGTCTAGTTCGGATAGTGGAACACTCATTGGTAGGATTCGGTGGTTGCAGAAAGCGCGACTGCACAGCAGTCGCTCTCCGTGGTCAGGTACAATCGCTGTTCGACGTCGCCCCGTTCAGGAAATCTCGTACCTGATGACGTCCGTCTCGAAACAGTACGGACACAGCTCAGTCTCACTGGCAAGCGTCGTCCCGCAGTGACGACACTCGTGGATTCGCTCAGGGCGTTGTCGGCCGACGCGGAGGAGTACCGCAAGGAACGAACGGTTCATCGGTGTCGTGCCCTCCGTTGTGGGTCTGGGGCGGGGCGTGCAAGGTCCCACGACCGTGGGACATAGCCCAGTTGATCGATCGTGTCTGCGTGGGTTCGGAGCACCGCTACGAGGGCACGATCCGGCACACCGGCGTCGGCGTGGCTCACCAGCCACCACTTGAGCGCGTTCTCTGCATCGTCGATTTGGGAGTTCTTCGATGGGGTCACTTCTACTCAGCAGGCACTTTATGAGCGCGCCTGCACCCGTTGCAGGCGCTCAAAAAATCGCGGTGAGTAACGCCTCTCAACCGGGCAGCTGACTGTCTTACGTCTAGCTCCGTAGAAGTTCTTGTCTGATAACAGCTATTTGGATTCGGTGGTGAAGTGTTCGACACTGGTCCACAACTCGATACAGGACGAATGTGGAGGTCGTAGCTTCAGATTCGTTCGAGTAAGACTTTTAATTGTTACCGAAGTATTGGTAACTACCAGATGTACGAGGTACTTGACGACACGGCAGCACAGATCATCCTCGCCATTGAGAGTGGTGACTCTATCCGACGTGTCTCCCAAACCATCCACACGCCGTACGAAACGGTGAGACAGGCCGTCAACCGCCTCGAAGACGCAGGCTACGTCCGCTATGACGACGGCCTCTCAGTCGTCAACGACAACGTGAGTCACGCAGCACGCGAACTCATCGCTGCCAGCGCCAGCGTCAGCCCACCATCCATCGAGGAAGCCTACGTCCTCCCGGAGTTCGGTGACTGGCCGTTCGCGTTCACACGGATCGACGCCGTCTACGTGTGGACACAGGGCGGCTACCAGGTCGGTCGCGATCCCAACGACTATCCGCTGTTCCTTGCCGTCCGTGAGCATGACGTCGACGCCTGGCAGACGTTTTCGAATCGTTCGACCTCCCCACCGCATTCGAGCGGCAAACCCGAGACGAGCTGGATGGACCGCTCCAGGTCGTCCTCGATCCACAACCATCACTCGAAATCGAGCACGTCGAAGGCTATGCGGTGATCCCAAGAGCGGAGACGATCGAGTATATGCACGAGCACTACGCCCAGTTCCAGTCGGCGCTGGCGATGGTCGACCGGATGTACGACGACCTCGACCTTGGCGTCACATACCGGGAAACGGAAGGGGCACAGACATGAGTTTCCACAACCGGAGTGACGCGCTCATCGAACTGCTCGAGGAACTCACTCAGGCAGGTCACGAGTACGTTCTTGTCGGCGGCTATGCTGTATCGGCGTTCAACGCACGCTTCTCCACTGACCTCGATATCGTCGTCGCCCAGGATACCAAGGCGGGATTCATCGAATTCCTCGAACGTCGAGGCTTCGAGGAAACGGACAGCCACGCTAAGGAATGGTTCTACGACACCGAAGTTATCGAGTACGAAAAACGGCTCACGCCGCAGCAGCCGATCGGCTTCGATCTGCTGGTGAATGGACTCGGCTGCCGCCAGACAGAAGCACAATGGTCGTTTGACTACCTATACGACCACAGCCAACAACAGGAGGTCAGCAGTGGGACGATGACGACGACGGCCCGAGTCATCGATGGAGCGGTCCTCGTGGCGGCAAAGCTCCACAGCGGCCGTGAAACAGATCTTCGAGACGTCTTGGCGGTCGCAGAAGAGATCGGTCTCGAAGCTGTCACACCCCATCTGCGGCGAGGGGACGAGGACGCGCTACGAAGGCAACTTGAGCGTGGATCGGAGATCTTAGAGAGTGAGGTGCTCAAGCACGGCTATCAGAGTGATTTCGGGGCATCTGCTGTCTCGACGAAGACAGCCGTAGCACTCCAAGAGTATCTGTCTATACAATTTGATCAACTAGATTAATAACTGCTAGCAAGGAACCACGTCCTTCCTGTCAACCTGAACGAGTAGCGTCGAATGCTCCCCGTTGCTGTTTTCGATCACAAGTGAGTCCTCGTTGAACGCGTCCGGTTGTCGATACACCTCGAACTCTTTGGCGACCTGGTCATGCACACACGCAGGGTAGATCTGTTGTGTTTTCTGCACTCCCCTGGCCTCCAGTGCTGTTCGGCAGCGGGCGGTGACCGGTCCCACGACCGTGGGATGTGGCCAAGTTGATCGATCGTGTCTGCGTAGGTTCGGAGCACCGCTACGAGGGCACGATCTGGCACACCGGCGTCGGCGTTGCTCACCAGCCACCACTCGAGCGCGTTCTCTGCATCGTCGATTTGGGAGTTCTTCGATGGTGTCACTTCTACTCAGCAGGCACTTTGTGAGCGCGCCTGCACCCGTTGCAGGCGCCAATAAGTTCGCCCGTCAGTTACTCCAGTATCCATACTTCACAGCCCCAGATCTCATGAGGATTTCGGCGACGTCTTGGGGTATCTCGTCGCGTTCGTACTTTTGCTATACCTCGATTAGTACTTCATTCGAGAGCATCTCTCGAAGCGTCTCCCGAACTCCCTGACGGACGATTGTACTGCAGTTTACATTCGATGACGAAACCACTGTTTGTTGCGGGGACAGAACGCAATGAGAGACACTGAAAAGGAACTAGAAGCGCTGTTCGTTATCAACAAGAAAGCAAAGCAGTATGCTCGACGGGGAACCGAAGCATATGAACAGGGGCTCGGTGGAGTAGCAAAGGCCGATAGCCTGCGAAAGAGCGCACTCTACGAGCTCAAATCGCACGTTCTTGCGCGGCTGTATATGCTGGGTGACGTCGACGAGATACAACTACATCACATCGACGGTGCGAAGTACTACTGTCTTGAGATCCGCAACTATCAGTTCCACTCACCAGTCTCGGAGTTCCGAAGATGCCGTGGCTTCCCTTCCCACCGATGCAACGATAGAGAGTGAGGGGAGTCTGGACTCATCTGAGATCGTCGAGGAAACGGAGGATATCAAACATCTCGACGGGTTCACGACCTCGGAACGGGTTCCTGCAAAGATGATGAGCGAACGCGAGGCACTCCAGCACCTAGCCGAGGAGTTCAGATCAGCAAATACGTTCATATATCCATTTAACGACGGACGATCGATCGGATGGTCGTATCTCCCAGAGTATATCGAGGAGGGCACGGTACTCTCCGAATCCGAGTTTCGAGAGCAACACTCCAGTGAGTTTCTCTTTGCAGTCGGTGATTCCTTCCAGACGATCGAACATGGCCGAGTGACGATCGTGGATCGATACGGAAAGTGGCTTTCGAGACGGTTCTCACGCGATCCTATTCTCCCACGACCAGTCTACGATATTGACCTGCGTGAAGTAGACGAGCGAAAGACGGGCATTCGCAGGGAGCGCATTATGGATGACTGGCGAATCCACGTCGAAGATCCAGGCGATCCCCTTCCAGATGTTGACGGAACCCTTGCCGGCCAGGTAGAGTCCTACGACCTTGATTTCGACGCCGGCGACGTGCTCACGCTCGATAGAGGATTCGAAGAAGATCCCACAGAGTGGAGAGTTGACCATCTCTCGATATACGGCCTGCTTCTGGAAGTCCACCTGCAACCGTGCGGTGAAGAGTGGACAGAGCCACTCACTCCAGAGGAGTTTGTCGACGACATCGTCGAAATCACTCGCAAGTAGGTTCGAGATCTGCGTACTGGCGCCCATCTCTCTGAAGCCGTCGAGACACCCGTCTTCACAGGCAGTCGGGGAGGCTTCCTGGTCACTGGAATCGACACATCGGCTCGGCTACCGTTGCGTTCGTGTTGCTGGAGTGAGTAGGTGCCGAAAAGGGCCCGAGGACCTGCGCGTTGGAACGAACTATCGACGAGGAACGCTGTTCTGAAGGGCGGTCGTGATGAGCGGTCAGACCGCCGTTCCAGCAGTCCAACGGTGGTATTGCCGTGGTCACGAGTATCGCAACAGCGACGACGTCGGCATGCGCGCAGTGGCGTTCTGAGGGCCCGTGGCCGTGGTCTCGGTTACGCGGGTCGGCAGGTATCAAGAACCCGCCTGATTGGGGACGCCAGCGCGCAGAACTGAGCCGTACACTGGCTCACGCCTCGGTTGCGAGATCAGCGAGGACACGATCACCGACCGCGAGCACGAGCATCGCACCGACCAGATCGAAGACGAGGTCGAGGGCAGTGTCTTTTGCCCCGTACGGAACGAGTATCGCGTCGACACCGAGCCATCTGGCCACGGCCTGAATGGCGTACTCGAGGAGTTCCCACAGGAGTCCGAGACAGACAACGGCCGCGATGACTCGAGGCCGAGGATCGCGCCCCTGCCGCCGGCTGACTACGTAGGCAGCGCCACCGATAATCGTCGCGGAGTGAGTATGCGTCAGGTGATCCCACCACCACACATCTTCGTACGGACCGAGCATTCCGATAGCGTGGGTGATCATTGCGGTACTGATGTACGCACGGTGCCACGAACGGAGTTCGACGTCGAACGTCCATTCGACGAAATCGGGCACATAGGTGCCGACTACGCCGGCAACGGCGTTGACGACTGCCCCCGGATCCCCGCGGCGAATACCGGTGACGAACACCATCAATAACCCATAGCGAACCCCGCGTTCGATCTCGTGTTCGGTCGGAGCCCCCATTGTCTAGTCGATACTATATCCCGGCAGACACATATTGGTATCGAGATGTTTGGTGTGTGTTAGCATGGCGTGGTCGTCGTTCGTAGACGCACACTGTCCCTCTGGCACTCAAACACACCCACGCCGCCATCGACCTGGTCGGCTGATTCGTTCCGGAGATCGATCGTAATCGTCGACGAGCTCGAAGCGGGCGGTCTCCCCGAAGAGCTGACTGGCAAGGAAGACTGGAAGGAGCACCAGCACTCGACGTATTTGCCAGCCCTGACTATATCTGGTCTTCCACTGCCTCGATCAGGTGGGTTGCCGTCTCACGAATCCGCCCGAGTCGTTCGAGGATCACCTCGGGATCCTCACCCTGCCACGCCGCGAGGTAGAACGCAGAGCCGCTCATGTCGAGACCGAAATACCGCCCCACGAGATACGCGACGGCTTCCGCTTCGACTTCGCGTTTGGTTCGCTCCGGGCGATCAAGGTCGCCGCTGTGCAGTCGTGCGTGAGCGTACTCGTGGATGAGCACGCCCACGAGTGCCGCGGGGCTGGATCGGTCACGGACCTCGACTGTCGGCTGCTCGTCGACGGCGTGCGTGCAGATCCCATCTGCCTCGCCATGAGACCACTCCGAGTCGGGGACGATCCGGACGTCGATACCGAGTGGCCCTGCTGCATCGAGTACCCGCGGGAGCACTGCTTCGGCGTCGCCCTCGGCCTCGGTGTCGAGTTCAGGAAGTGGCTCTCCCTCCGTCTGTGAGACGTCGAAGACCGAGGCTGGCCTGAAGCTGACGAGGCCTTTCGACCACTCCTCGGGTGGCGTGTCCGTGTACTCACAGTCGCTTTGTTCGTGATACGATCTGGCGTTGCCACACTCCGGACAGCGCTTGGCGATGATCGGCGCCCAGATCCAGATGGCGTCTTCGCCCGCTGTAACCTGCCGATCGAACTCGGTTTGCCACGTTCGGTAGCCGGCGACGCGCGTCGCCTCCGGACACTGGAGGGTAATCAGGAGGGTGTTTCGATGCGAGTAGTCGTGAAACCGGCTCTGGACGTCGAGCCACGCTCTGAACGCCTCGCTGGTCGTCGCATCGTCGACGAGTTCGACCAGTTCTTCGGCCCACCGCTCGACCGTGCTGTGCATCTCCGCTGTTCGGGTATCGCTCTCTGTGAACGATACCCTCTGGGTTGCTGGTTTCATTGCTCAACTGCGAGGACACAGGTATCTCGAGTGCCCCGCACCCGTGAGGGGCACAAAAAATATTACAGTACTCTATGCGCTCGGAACGAATCAACCAGACGATGAAATCGAGGCGATCATCGAAGCGCGAGAGAGCTGGAACTCTTCAACCACTGCGCCAGAACGCGTTCGGCAGAAAGTTGAGCAGGCAGCTACGCCCAAGACGGCAAGTGGAATGGCGATGAGGCACTCGTGAGTGAGCCGACCGCTCGGAAGCCACCATCACGTGCCCGGCTTTTATACCAATCAAATCGGGAGCGTCTCGTCGAACGAGGCGGGCCCCAATGGGAAGATGCGGCGACCGCACCTAGGGAGGGTTAGTCGCGTCATTGAGCGGGTCGTCCGTCCCACTGTCGTAACCAGTCCGCCATAACTGGTGTACCGCACGCGCGACGAGGACGAGTTCCGTGACGCTGATACAGGACGCTTCGACATCGTCGGTATCGCCCGACGCGTTCGGCGGTGGGTGATAGTGAGCGTCGCCGTTGGGGTCCGGGTACTCGTGGGGATGCACATCCCATCGGAGGTCACGACCCGTGTTGTCGTTATAATGAACGTTGTAGTCACTCTGCACCGACCACCGGACGGTGATGGTCGCGCTCGCCGCCTCACCGATACCGTCATCAAGCTGAAGGCGCAGTTCGCTGGGACTCAACTGGTCGTCCAGCGACCCGTTCGCGAGTGGTTCGAGGCGCTCGAACTCGGAGCGAAAATCGTGGAGTGCGCCGGCGTCGATAGCGCCCCGAAGCGAGTGCGACTCGGTGTCTCGCATCGTGTCAGCTCATAACGCCTGCTTGTTCACCGTATTCGTCCGATTCGGTGTCCGCCCCAACGACCTCAGTCGCGTCAGCGAGTGCGAGCGCGGCTCGTGCGAGCTTCAGGTTCCGACGCGCAGTCTGCCACTCGGTCATGGTCGCCGCGTCCAGTTCCGCTCCATCGATTGCCGCTGCGCGCGGAGATTCTGCTCCAGTCTGGTCCTCGAACTCACGAACGGTCTCGCGAAGTTCCCTGACACGTGCTGATAGTGTCTCGATGTCGACGGAGTCGAGTATCTGCTGGGCACGTTCGAGAACGACCGAGCGAGGGGCACGTTTGTACCGCGTCCCGCGCTCGTCCGGAAGGGAAACTGCCTCGACGAATCCGTCCTCGGCGAGGATGTTCAGGTGCTTTCGTGCGGTCGTCTCAGAGGTCAGCGCACGCTCGGCGGTGGTGGCGACAGACTGGGGGCCGTACACCCGCTTCATCACGGTGCGAACGCGCTCGCCGGGACTGGTGTCCGCCTTCCACTCCTCGGTGACGCGCTCGTTCACGTCTGCCGGGCGGTCGTCGGTCATACATATTCTCGTGAGTGTAAGTATATTAATCTTGGGAGCAATATTCTTTCCTTGATCGTCGCGGTACACCATCGCATCGGGCCGGCGAGTCTGACATTCTTACGGAGAGTCAAGGAGAAAGCCCCACTTTTCAGCGCGGGGAGGATATCAAACTGTGGTGTCTCTGAAGAAGGGGCTACCAACAGAGCCAACACACTCGCCCGTCGTACCAGCTCTTCGCTACCCCCGAATCCGCACACGCTCGCCTTCCTCCATCATCGATTGCTCGCTCGCCTTCTAGATCGTCACTTTGTACACGTCCGAGTCGTCCTCGATCAGACCGAACTGGCTGATCTTCGGATGCGTCGCCTCCCACTACACCTTCACCGTGCCCTCGATACACACCTCGGCGCGATCTACCTCTTCGACCGCTGTGATCGGAATCACCGTCCCAGCCGCCTGCTCTAGCTCCTCGAACACGCCGACGACCCCACTCAGGACATCCGATCCATCGACGACGCGCTCGGCCAACCGCCGACTGATCGCCGCTCTCGACCAGCCATCGAGTTTCGCTTCTAACCGTCCTACCTGCTCGTTCACCATCCCCAGTTGCTCTCTGCGCAACCGCGCTCTTGGGTCATCCACGTCGGGATCACACCGCGGATCCACGCTCGGTGCCCGTCTCTCAAAGTTACGTCGTCCCGCCCTATTCCCGCCTTCTGCAACACGTTGCGTCCGCGCCTCCCGATCCGAGTCGGATCTTCGATCCTACCGATCTCTCGTCTACTTGACCTCCCGGTATCTCGCTTCTCGCTTTTTTTGAGCCACTACCGTCTGTCCGAACAACCGTCCGTCAATCTCCTGATCATCTGCGTAATCTACTTTCGCCTGAATGTCCTGCTTGACGCTCGCTCGCAGCTCCGGGTGTCTCTCGCCGTCGACCCAGTCTACGTCTTGTTCACATTCAGGCTGGCTCCCTACTGTAGGTCGCGTCAGTGTCGACGTCGTCGTACATCCGTCCGAGCATGTCGAGTGCCGACTCGAAGGTCGCGTAGTGCTCGTTTGCGAACGCAACGGTCTCCTCGAGTGAGAGAACGGGCCGTCCATCGACCAGCTCGGCCTCGACCTGCGACCGTCGCTCGAGGACGACCTGTATCGCACCATTGAGGTCTTCAGCGGGCTGGCGCTCCTCCGCAGTCGGGATTCCGAATCGATCGAAGAACTCCATCCAAGCGTCGAGGTCGGACTCGTTGACGGCGATAAACAGCGGGTAATCCTCCGGGTCGCGAGCGACCTGGTAGCCACCGCGGGTCCAGACGTAGACTGCATCGATGGATGTGAATGCATAGTCCATGCCAGCGAACTGGGGGAGAACATACGCCTCCGAGATCGATGGGGGTGAGGTGTCTGCTGCCGCCATTAGGAATTCGAGACCGACATCTCGGAGCGTTTGATCGACGAGCGTGAGACCATCGTCGTACGCGACGTACCCCGCCTCTTCAAGCCGGTTCACGACGCGACGAATCGTCTCACGGTTCTCGTCGACCTTCCGCGCGACATCAGATATGGAATCCTCTGGGTCGAGCGCAAGGATGATCTTGAATTCCTTCTCACCGCATATTTCGTACATCCTATGATTACACAATTCTGTGCAACCCCCAAAAGAATTACTCTTCCTATCGGTCCACTGGCTGAATCCGGCGAGCGTCTGCAACGAGATCGCAAATGTACCCCCGAAGCGTCTCCATGTCCTCGCGGGCGTTTTCAAACTATGTAGCGAGGCGGATTCCCCGGCCACCGTGCCCGGGGTTGACGCGTCTTACCCGTCGCTTGGGCTACGATTTTGTCCTGATCGCGAATGCGTTTGAGGGCATCCAGATATATCGGCCCGAACACACCGGGTCGGTCGTCGTCGCTCTGTTATGGGCTGGTGGCTGGCTTCGTCGTCGGCCAGGGCTGCTTGGGCAACAGCAACGTGGTTTTCCACCCGGAGAGGTCATCCCGCCCCTCTATCTCGTCGGCGTCGAGTTTCTGGGCGACCTTCTCGGGCGACACCACGTCATACTGATCTCGCAATGACGGATCTCGGAGACGAACAAACAGAACGGATCGCGTCGACTACCGGCCCGGGAAGTCGATCTCACTCCAGCCAGTCAGCGCCAACGAGACTCGCCCATCGTACCAGCTCTTCGCCGCCCCCGAAGCCGCACACGCTCGCCTTCCTCCATCACCGGTTGCTCGCTCGCCTTCCAGACCGTCACTTTACACACGCCCGAGTCGTCCTCGATCAGGCCGACCTGGCTGATCTTTGGATGTGTCGCTTTCCACAACACCTTCACCGTGCCCTCCACACACACCTCGCCTCGGTCGACCTCCTCGACCGCCGCGATCGGGATTATCGTCCCGGCCGCCTGCTCTAACTCCTCGAATACGCCGACGACTGCACTCAGAACATCCGATCCATCGACGACGCGCTCGGCCAACCGCCGACTGATCGCCGCTCTCGACCAGCCATCAAGTTTCGCTTCCAACCGTTTCGATTGTTCGTTCACCAGCCCCAACTGCTCCCTGCTCAATCGCGCTCTCGGATCGGCCACATCCGGATCACACCGCGGATCCACGCTCGCTGCTCGCCGCTCGAACTCGCGTCGTCGCTCCGCACACCCATCTTCGACGACACGCCGCGTCCGCGCCTCCCGATCCGAATCGGCGCGCCGATCCCACCGATCTCTCGTTCTGTTGATTTCCACCTCTCTCGCTTCCCGCTTTTCCTGTGCAACCAACGTCTGTCCGAACAACCGCCCCTCGATCTCCCGGTCATCCGCGTAGTCAACTTTCGCCTGAATGTCCTGCTCGACGCTCGCTCGCTGTTCAGGACCTTCTTCGACGTCGCCTCGTCCCCACTCCGTCTCGTGTTCGTTCGTCTGTTCATCAACCGAACCTTCTTTTCCGATAGTGCGTTTAGTACTCATTGGAGTCTCAAGCTCCGAAGGCGCCCACACAGCGTCTTTTTCCAACACTACAACTCACCAGTCGTAGCTCTCGACGACGACATCACACCATCACTGCGCGCTGCTCGCGCCTTCACGAGCGCCCTCTGGGCGCGAGCAGCGCGCGTTCTGCGGCGACTCAACCAGCACCGCGCGCTGTCGTGCCCGCCGCGAGCGTCCAGTTTTAAGCCGGTTTCCGCGCCGAACCTGTGAGGGGCGAAAGCGCGCTTAATACTGGCGTCGAAACCAGATGCCCGGCAGGAACCGCTCCGCATGGAGCGGCATGCCCGCCCGGACTGGTCGGTCGCGAGCGAGGCGAGGCGTGACCGAAGGGAACGCCTCGCAGCGAACGGCTCTGCCGTGAGCGATACGGCGGGCAGCTGCGACAGCGAGCGGGGCGTGCTACTCACTCGTCAGCCGAACAACTGGTGATCGGTCGAGAAGACGTACTTTGACCGGGGCCACGCAATCATCACATGAGAGCAGGGACACCCACCCGTCGTTTCCGCTGTTCTCACGAGTGAGCTGCCGCCACAGACACCCTGACGAGATCGATTTGTACAATCGGGAAATATCGGGAGACTCCCGTAGCAGACAATCCGTCGTGAATGTTCTCGAAGAGGTGCAGTAGCTCGCGAGTATTACTGTTTGGGCTGAATTATACAGATTCGAGGAGAATACCTGCGGCTTTAGCCGCAGGATGAATCCGACAACACGGAGTCAATCGACGCTACAAGAGCCACTGTGAGATTTGGCGCGTAGCTTTAACTGACAGACAACCCTACACACAGGTAGGAATCGGTTGGGAATAGAGCGATTCCCACCAGCCCTACGATGGCGGCCTGTCCGCCCCAAGCAACCAAGCAATAATCGGAACCAGTCGATAACCGGCGAACCCTCACAGGATTCGACCGGAGTTGACTGCTGTACGGCCGACGAAAGTAACTCCGAGTCTGTCGAAGTCTGCCGGACTCCCCGAGGCAAAAACAACTCTGGGAGTCCATACACGACGGAAGATAGGAGTACCGGGGGCTTGGCACTCCCAGCAGTCCCACCCGCTACAGTCCGTGAGCATCCCCACGGATTCTTACCGTTTGGATGCTCGGTGGAACTGCAAACCTGAAATCTCCAACGCTCAGGATTCCTCCGCGTTCACGCGGAGGGGGATGTCAATCTGACCGCTATGTGTCAGTAACTGGTCTCTTAAGCCAGAGTGGACAACTAGCGACATTGATGAGAGCCAGAGAGGTCATCGATTTCGGTAGACGTGATCAAATGAGTGTGATATCATCATCCTCGCTATCAATGAGATCCCAGAGTGTGATGATAGTAACTTGCCCCTCGTAGCCTAACGACGACATTGCGGTTTCGATTGCCTCTCGGGCAAGCCGGTCGGCGGTGATCACAGTGATGTTATCCGCTCGTTCTGTATCGAGAAGGTATTCGACAGCAAGTCCAGCGAACACGGGATCGGCTTTTTCCACGTCGTGCTCATCTTTGCTCGACGATTTCGAGGCGATTGCTCGCCGGACGATATCTTGGGCTGTTGTCGCCTTGCTGTGTGAGACGGTCGGGGCCGCCACAACTTTCGCCCATCCTTCGTCTTGAGCGCGCTCCAGTGCTGGCTTGACTCCACCCTGTTCAATTTCGTCTTCAACGCGAGCAGGAACCAGAAGCGTCACGCCAGCACGCCGAACTGTTTGACGGAACCGATGATGCTTGGATATACCTGGATTTCCGACGCTAATGAAGACGTTTGCGTCGACTAATGTGACTGATTCGGGGGAGAGAGGAGATGAATTATCCATCGAGAATGAGAAGAATTACGACTCAGTATTCGGATGAGGCGCAGTCACGTCGAGTTCACTCTCGAATCCGATATCATCTGAAATTTCCGGGAAAATAACGTCGAAGTAGGGATCGTATTCGTGCCCAACTGCGAGCGCAGGCTTAAGCGCGAGGACAATACAGATCGCTTCCCCAGTTGGGATACCAAGTGGATCAGCGGCCATTCGCTGCGTGATCTGACCAGCATAGTGGAGTCCGGCCTGCCGGATAGCGGCAGCGAGTTTGCCAACGCCGTGTCGCTCAACAAAGTATGAGACATCTTCGTCGACTTCCTGTAGTGCAACGGCGTGGAGGATCGTCGGCGTCACAACAATACCGTCAGTGGTGATTCTGAACCGGATCTGCGGTCACTTCCACCGGTCGATCTCCCGCCAGCGTGACGATTCCGAGCGCCTCAAGCGTCTCTACGTGATCATAGACCGTGGTCTTCGGGATGTCCAGTGCCGCCTTGATCTCTGGTCGAGTGACCGACCCGTAATAGCAGGTATACACATAGACACGCGCCAGTTCTGGATGATCCAATAACCGGCCGACAGTTGCGAGCTGATTGATCCCGGTTTCAGAAATCATGTGGGGGTGTCTCCGTGACGGGGTGGGGAGTCATACTAGCTAGTACGAAATTCTTGAACTTTAAACTTCTCCCGGTAATAGTGAGACCTCGTTCCAGGTTGTGAACGACGCACTTGATGAACGAGTATCACCTGGTCACTTGCTTGCGATCCCGTCGACGATATCGGCTGGCGTGAACAGCGAGACGTCATCTCGCTCCGCAGCAGTCCGTTCGAGCCCATCGGAAAAGCCGGAGCGACAGAAACAGCAGTAGTGATGGGTGAGGTCACTGCCGCCAGGTGGCGTCCATTCGACCTGGGACGCACTGCGTTCGAGATCGGCGAGATCGCCTTCGTGCATTTCTCGGCTCGTATACTTGCATTCGCCCGCGACGATCGTTCCGTCGCTTGCAAGGCCGGCGACATCGAGTTCGTGGTGCTGGTGCCACCAGTACCCGATCCCGCGGTAGGTCTTCGGAACCAAGCCCGGAAGCGCGTTCTGACAGATCTGTTCGAACATCGGCCCCATGTAGTCGATGAACGACGGTGCAACGACCTCATCGTACGCATCACTACCAAGCTGTACAAGCTCTCCCGTCCGCCCGTAGACATACCGAAACCAGAAGCGAAACAGCGGCTCTTGCAATCGATATCGGCTCTTCCGTGTTGCGTTCGGGTTCGCCGTGATGGGGATATCACGCTCGATCAGCCTGAGTCGGCGTAGTTTCGAGAGATACGAACCGAGCGTGTTTGAATCGACACCGGCGAAGGTTGCGATCTCGTTCGCTTTGCGTTTCCCGGTGGCGATTGCCCGCAGGATCGTGTAGTACGTCTGGGGCTCGCGAATCCCGAACTCGGTCCGCAAGAGGAACTCCGGTTCGTTGTGCAACACACCGTGCTCTGAGAGGAGTAACGACTGGATATTTTCCGGGAGTGTTCGGTCCGATGACAGCGCCCGGAGGTAGTACGGTGTGCCTCCGAACACCCCCAGGCCTGTATCGCGGCGTCGGGCTCCTCGACGGGATACAGTTCGCGGGCATGGTCCAGTCCGAGCGGAGGCAGGTCGATCGTCGCCGTTCGGCGGCCATACAGGGGACTACCACCGCCAAGGACGTTCTCCTCCATCACGGAGATTGACGACCCGACGAGGACGAGAGTCATCTCCGTCTCTTCGAGATGGAGATCCCACACTCGCTGGACCTTCGACGGTAGTGCATCGTCAGATTCGATTAGATACGGGAACTCGTCGAGGACGACGATAGCGTCCTCACGACCGAGTGCTCGCAACAGCGCCTCCCAGTCGCGCTGGATGTCTTCGAGGAGGGGAACGCTTCGCTGGCAGTGTCCACGAAGTTTGCTAACTGTGCGTCGGCTGTCTCTTCGGTTGCTTGCCAGTATACTGCATCGTCCCGGCCCTCGACCGCGTTCCGGACGAGCGCACTCTTGCCGAGTCGTCGACGGCCATAGATGACGATCAACTCCGCTGTATCGCTCTCGAACTGTGACTGAAGCGTTTCGAGTTCGTTGCGACGATTCACGAACGCTGCGTTGCTCATACCCACGCTACGCCCCACGTGAAGATAATGCTATGGATCATCTAAATCGCGATTTTACTAATTGCGATTTTACTATTTGTGATACTGATCAATAGAACCGATATCGAGGTACCCAGACAGCGACACAGAGTACACTCAACTCTTGTTAGATCCCGAAATACATCAGCTATCATACGTCTCAGTTACACATAACTGCAATTTATTATCCTCTCTTTCTACCGCTATCTACACACTCATCCAGCCACCGCGACCCGAGATAGCGCTCACGACACATGCCCACTCCTACTTCACCACCCCGTTCTGATGCCCCGCTCTCGAACTCCGCCCCTTCGTCGACGAATGCCGACGCGGATGAGTTACCCGTTCCCGCCGAGGACGTCCGCGAGTATATTCAGGTCACGCCGACTGATGCATCGCTTCGCGCTGACTCGGCGGCGACCTACTTCAAGCGACTGCACGGACTCACGACGCCAGACGATGCAGCAAGTGGCCTTTCCCGGCTACTCTCGCTCGGTTCGACGACGGAGGCTCCGCCAACGATCGAGTGTCTACTCCACAGTGATCACTCACGTGAGCAGCCACTCACGTACTGGTTCGGCGTCGACGACCCGGCGGCGACGCCAGCGCTCGAACGCATCCTCCGTGGCGTCTTTCCCGATAGCTACGAGTTCGAGCGGCGCGCGATCCAGCCAGGGTATCTCGAATCGATCATCAGAGCCACAGCGGGGACAGACCACGCCACGACCGACCGCACTATCCATGCGGTCGAGTACGAAGGCACCCCGACGCGACCGCGTGATTGGCAGACCCAGCTGACACTGTTCGAGTCGTTCCAGGATGACGAGGAGAGTCGCGTCCCGCTCGCCTCCGTCGTCGAGACGATGAGTGCCCACCAGGGGCCGATCGTCTATCAGGTGCTTTTACAGCCCAAACCGGACTGGACCGCCGACGCCGAGGAGCGACGCATGGCGATCGAACTCCACAGCGATACGCTGGGCGAGCGCCTCGCGAATACGGTCTTCGGTGCGCCAGACCCGACCGAAGAGCCGACGCTTACACCCACGAACGAGACGCGACTCGCCGAACTCGAGGCAAAGGACGCGCGCCACTCGTTCGTTCTTACCGCTCGACTCGTCGGCAGCGTCGCCGCCGAGACTACCACCGAGGAGGTGGGTGCGGCCACCTTCCGCGAACTCGAAGGTGCGTTCACCCAGCTCGATCGGACCACCTACGAGATCGACGGCGAGCGGACGAGCGAAGCGGCCGCAGAGCGGGTTCTCGATGATCTGCTTGCACGGACTGTTTATGTCCCGGAGACGGAAGGGCTCTCGAATCGCCTCCCGTGGCGTTCCGCTCCACCGCGCGGTATCGTCGCGGACGTCCACGAGGCGCCGAGTTTCTGTCTCGTCGGTGGGAGGGCGCTTACGACGGCTGGCGAACGCGCGCTCTCGACGACGCCCGGCGAACGGGCACCCGTTCCCCGACCGCCGACAGGGCAACTCGACCGGTATCACGACGATGGCCTGCTGCTGGGGAACCCGCTCACGCAGGACGGTTCCGCCGATCCGACTCCGCTGTCGCTTCCCCCTGCGTTACAGCCCATGCACGTCGGCTGGTTCGGGAAGACTGGCTCCGGGAAGTCGACATCGCTGCTCAACGGGATCCTGGGAAATCATGCGGCCACCGAAGGGGCAGACATCCTGATCGACCCGAAAGGCGACGGGATGGCGATCGAGTACCTGCAGGCACACTACGCGAGGTATGGCTCGCTGGAGAACGTGCTCTACTTCGACTGCGCGAAGGTGCTGCCCGCGTTCTCGTTTTTCGATATTCGCGACGACCTGGCTGCTGGCGTCCCGCGCGAGACAGCCGTCGAGGACACGATCGATCACTACATCGAGATCCTCACCCAGATCATGGGCAAGGATCGCTTCGAGCAGGCCGTTCGCTCGCCAGACATCATCAGATACCTGCTGAAGGCGCGGTTCGATCCCGTCCACGGCTCCGATGCGTTCACGCACCGCGCGTTCCACTACGAGGTCCAGAGTATGCACGAACGCCAGTCGAGCCCGCCCGTCTCGGATACGGACCTCGAACGGATGCTCGGGGGATCGTCGCAAACCGGCCCAAGACGTTCGACAACCTGATGAGTGGGGTTGCAAACCGGATCGAGAAGATCCCGGTCGACCGTCGCCTGGCCAAGATCTTCAACAACATCCCACAGGAGGGCGATGCACACTTCGATCTCGCCGAGCATCTCGACGACGACACGGTGATCATCCTCGATACTGGTGGCCTCAGATCCGAAGCCAAGCGCGTCCTCACGCTGTTGATCCTCTCGAATCTCTGGAGTGCGCTCAAGCGCCGCAGCCAGCGTGCAGGGGGCGACGAAGCGGGCGAAGATGGCGAGGGGCCGTCCGCAAGCGAAACAGCTGATACGCCACTGGTGAACCTCTACGTCGAAGAGGCTGCAAGCGTCGCCGTCTCTGATCTGCTCAAAGAGTTGCTCTCCCAGTCACGGAGCTTTGGCTGTTCGGTCACACTGGCGATGCAGTTCCCCGGCCAGCTCAAGCAGTACGACGACGTCTACGACGAAGTGCTGAACAACGTCTCGACGCTCGTCACGGGGAACGTCCCCGTTGATCGCCGCCTCGCCGAACGGCTGGCGACCGACGCGATGGATCCACAGGACGTGGGCAATCGGCTTCGCGCACTGAAACGCGGCGAGTGGTTCGTGAGCCTCCCCGCCCCCTTCGACGAACCGGAGCCGCGGCCGTTCCTCCTCCAGTCGGCAACGCCACCCGCTGGCCATCCGGATGGCCCACGCCCGCTGACAGCCAGTGAACGAGCGGCCTTCGAGACGCAGACCGAGGCCGTTACGGACCGAACGCTGGAGCGCTGTGGGATCTCGCTCGACTCGCCAAGCATCGCCGACGACGAGGACGAAGACGAGGAGACGGACGAGGAAGGCGTGGCCGTCGCACGCGTCGACACCGCTCTGCTGACGACGAAACGGATGCCCGAGACCGTCGAATACGACGAGTCGATTCACGCAGTGCGGTGTACAGCCTGTGACAATCGGTATGATCCACACATCGACGGCATGAAGCGAGCCATCTCGTGTTGTGCCTCACTCGACGAGACTGATCGCGACGACGTGCCGGTCTGCGAACTCAACCTCAAGGTCACACCTGAAGAACGTCAGGACTCGGAGTTCACCGACATCCAGCTCATGTTCCTCCAGGCGGTGTACAACGCCCAGCAACTCCGATATGACCCACTGGCCTACGACATCCTCTCTGACTCGATGCTCCGCCTGCAGGAGTACGCGGGTATCGACGCTGACGCCGTCGACGAGCTCATCGATTCCGACCTACTGCGCCACGATACCGACCACCCACATCGGCTGTACACGGTGACGCCTGACGGTCGCTCGGAGATAGGCGAGAGCTATCGGCTGGGCGTCGACTACGGACATGGACAGGGCGACCTGGAGGAATCGAGCCAGCACGTCCTCGCAGTCGAGGTCTCCCGACGCTATCTCTGTCAAGAGTATCTCGAGGATCCCGACTCACCCGTCGTCGAAGTGCTGCCGTACTACGACCTCGAAGAGGTGACTCTGCCCGCGTCGATCTACATGGGTGGTGATCAGGCGGCCGCCGAAGACGCGGCCTCTGCCTTCGACAAGCGTCGTCTGGACGTCGCCGCGCTCGACGAGGACGGGAGAGTCGTGGTTGCCGTGGAAGTCGAGCGGATCAACAACGACGTCCAGCGTGCAGTTCCCGACGACTTCGATAAGATCGCCGACTGTGGCGTCGACGAGGCGATCTGGGTCGTCATGAAACAGCGCGACGGCCACAAGGTCCTCTCGGCGCTGAACGACCCGATCGAAGGAGAGCCACGCGTCGAGAAGACCTACGCCAAGACGACGCCACCCCAGCAGTTCCGGATCGATACGCCAGGGCTGACTGCGGTGTATCCCGTGGAGTGGCTGCGGGAGAATCATCTGGAGGAGTGACTCTCGACTCCCGTCGTGGGCATCCGTCTTGGTCAGGGACTATTCGTCAGTGTGTGGAGTGAGCAGTTTGTCGAGCGCGGGTAGATCGATTAGTACCCACTCGTCGTCGAGATCCTGCTCCAGTTCGTCGACGAAGCCGCTCTTCGAGAACAGGACAAACCGTTCGTCCCGGTCTGGTGATCCCCACTGAACGCGGTCGGCCTTCGACCGGAGCTGGTTGACCAGAGTGTGTCCGACAGGCTCTGTGGTCCACTTGCACTCTCCCAGTAGGATCCGATCGTCGCTAGGTGCAAGTCCGACGATGTCGATTTCGTCTTCTCCGTACCACCACCGACCGATATCGGAATACGCATCGAGGTCGCCTCGACGTATTGCTTCCCAGATCGCTTCCTGACAGACCGACTCGAACGTGGTCGCGACGTGGGTCGGAAAGTCCGGCTCGATCGTTCCCTCGAAGACGAGTGCTGGTGCCTCCTCGATACTCGATCGGTTCGGCTCGACGTATCGGAACCAAAACCTGAGGAACTCGTCATTGAGACGATACCGTGAGCGCTTGGACTTCTGTTGTGCTGCCGTCACCGGGACATCACGGGTGATCAACCGAAGACGGCGCAGTGTCTGTAGATACTTCGAGAGGGGCCCGACATCGATTCCCGTCGCCCCCGAGATTTCGTTCGGTGTTGTATGACCAAGCGCGATCGCCTCGAGAATGCTCATATATCGAGCTGGGCTCCGCAGCTCGGTCCGTAACAGGAACTCGGGCTCGGTGTACAGGACGGCCGTTGGCGACAATACGTTCTGACGGACATTCTCAGCGAGAGAACGCTCGTAGTCGAACAGCGTGAGATACATCGGAGTTCCCCCAGTGACCGCGTACGATCTGATCGCATCTTCGATCCCGTACGTGATGATCTCACGCGCCTGAGTGAACGAGAACGGCTCTAGATCGATCTGTCCCGTTCGTCGACCGTACAGTGGGCTTTTGTGGCCGAGCACCTCCGACTCCATCGCACTCACGCTTGAGCCACACAGAACGAGCATCGACTCGCTGTGCTGTAACTGTTCGTCAACGAACGCCTGCATGTATGATGGGAGCGACTCGTTTTCGTCGGTAAGATATGGGAACTCGTCAATAACGACCACCAGCTCCCGGTCGGCGATCTTGTCGCCAAGATAGGCTAGCGCCTCGTCCCAGCCGTCGATACGTGGGACACGATCGTCGAAGTAGGCCGCCACCTGCTCAACGAACTTCTCCCGCTGTCGATGTTCAGCCTCTTCTGAGGCGAGAAAATAAATGTGCTCTCGGTCGGCGCAGAACTGCTTGAGTAGTTCCGTCTTCCCAACGCGGCGACGGCCATAAACGACGAAACACTCGTGCCCGGGAGAGTCCATTGCCGCATCGAGCGCGTCGAGTTCTGCCGTCCGGTCGAAAAAGGTCATACTCTAAATAATGATTATCGTGATAATGACTTAGATGTTCCGACGACCACAGACACCAATCGTTGCGGAGGGTCTCCGTTTTCCGGACGCTCTACCGGTTCTCTGGGACTCGGACGATTCGACATCGGATTCGAGGATACGTCTACGGCAAACAGCATTATCGACGGCCCACCAGTGGGCCTATTCAATTCGAAGACATTTCTGGTGTCAAACAGGGGTTTCGACGCCTCACTAGCGGCCCGATCCCGTTCATAATCGCTCCTCAGCACCGCTACTACTCTTGCACGGACTCTGGAAATCGAAGTATGAACCGGGGCCATGTCTGAGCGGAGGGGAATCGACGTCGTCGACGCGACGAGGTCGAGACGAGAGTCGGGAAAAACGGGTCAACCAACGGCGTTGAAACAGTATGCGAGGGTCGGTATCGACGACAGGATAGGTCGGGATAGCGGAGACGTTACACTTGAAGACGGGGTGTCGGCCCGCTGAAAGCGGCGTCCATCCCGCTTGCAGGTACGTACGCGAAGACGTCGACGCGCACACGAACCGGAGGATCAGCAGGAACTCACCCCGTCCGTTCGACGTCCTACAGGAGTTCGTTCAGGGGTCCCAACCAGTGAGTGCTGGCCGTCAGACAGCAGGGCTTTTGCGACCTCGATCGCTGAATCTTCATAATCGGATCATACTGGGGGAAGAGCGCTTCTACAGCAGCTATGGGAATTCGTGGGAGCCGTCGTGTGCTGGTTGGAAAACGCAGTGACAGTATACTGTATGGCGTGTAGGACGGTTCTCTACCGAGTATGCTGCAGATGAGCGGTTTCGTGACGAGTGACCCTGGTCTGGCGTCGACGGCTAACAACCCCAAACCGCTAGACGGGAGCCGATTATGAAACTCGAAGTGGGGCAGAAACAGGCCGTCGTCGACGACCGGCCAGACAATGGACCAGCGTGTTCGGTCTCCTCTGGGTGTCTTGCTCTGGTTCCCCGACCTGAACGTCATTCTCGGTCTCGTTCCTAGTTCTGTACATGGTAGTTCGTCTAGACGTCCTACCGGACCAGACGAACGAGTATGGATCGACGATCGACCACACAGGCGATTCGGCCATCCTCCTCACCCCCCACCGTTTCATCTGTTCGAGGAACGAATCCCGGAATGAGTCCAGCTCGCTCGTGGGGAGCCAGTCTCACCCCCACTGTTTCATCAGTTCTTGCGTTTCCTGCTGTCGGTTGTACGATTTTCTTCTTTCTCAAGAAACTCATGAAGAAGGGGTCTTCGACCGTCTCCGGCTGGCGGCTGAGCATCGATTAGCTGGGGACGTTCGAGAGGCTCAGGCGCTCAAAATTAAGTTCCTCGACGGCAGCCACGAGATCGTCGTGCTCGACGATGGTCTTTAGGACCAGTGTCTGCGGGTTATGACACGACAACAGCGGAAGCCCACGACTTCAGTCGTAAGAGGACGTCACATATATCCAAGCGGTTGGGATTACAGCCTCCACCTTGGGGAAGTGGGTGGACTTACACTCCTCCGGTACGATAATGCTCACGAACAAACCAAAGGGCACGAGCGACATACGGAGAATCATGTCGAACGCATCGATGTTCCCGGAATGCTTGCGCTGTACGACTGATTCAAGCGGGAAGCAGACGAAATGACACCAGTCTCGTGGAATTGGCCCGAGTAAGACATCATACAGAGGCAGCGCGGAAACCCACGGCTTTAGCCGTGGGAGGAAGCGCGTCACTTGTGAATCCAACTACGCATCCAGACACGGCTGACTCCCCAACGAAAAACATAGTCTTTAAATAATAAAACCACAATATTTGAACCGTGACGGTCGTCAGAAACCTCGAAATCAAGCTCGACGTTGCCGACGAGGACTACCCAGTTCTCGATGAGACGTTCGAGCAATTCCGTCAAGCCGCGCAACACGCCGCGGACTACGGCTGGTCTGACGACCCGACCCAAATAATCGACAGCAAGTCGAAACTCCACGACGCCACCTACCAAGACGTACGTGAAAAGACAGACCTCACCGCAAACCACGTCCAAGCCGCTCGCAGCCTCGCGGCAAACGCGCTCGGTAACTGCAAAGACCGTATCCTCGAAGACGGTGAGAAAGCCAGTAAATCAGAGTTCCGCGGTAGTGTAGTCGTCTACGACGGTCGCACAATAACGTACAACGACGACCACTGCACGCTGTCTACCGTGGATAGTCGTGTCTCGGCTGAATACACCATTCCCGAGGATACTCGCGGCACGCCGTTCGAAGAATACTGGGAGAACCCAGAGTGGGAACGCGGTGAGGCCACGCTACACAAGCGTGACAGCACGTACTATCTGCACGTGTCGATAAAAAAGGAACGCGAGGATGACGAGGCATCTACTTTTGAGTACGGAGCGGTACTCGGCGTAGACCTCAACGTTGACGGTTACCTTGCTGTCACCTCGACTGGTGCGTTCCTCGGCAACGCAGACTACCTCAATCACAAGCGTGCGGAGTACGAACGGCGTCGTGGAAAACTCCAACAGACAGGCACTCGGAGCGCCCACTTGACACTGAAAGCCATCGGGAATCGCTTCTCGAATTGGGGCGAGGATTACTTGCATCGCGTCGCACTCACACTGGTTCTCGAAGCCCGCCGACACGATTGTGACGCGATAGCGTTCGAGAACTTGAAACATATTCGAGCGCGTATCTCGAATGCAAGTAAGTTCCAGCAGTGGGCGTTCAACAAACTCCAATCTCTTGTTGAGTACAAGGCCGAAGAGTACGGTATTGTCGTTGATGACGTGAAGCCACAGTACACGTCCCAGCGATGTAGTCACTCGGAGTGCGGGTTCACGCACGAGGAGAACCGTGACGGTGACGAGTTTAAGTGCCTGAACTGTGGAAAGGAGCTTCACGCGGATTATAACGCTGCTCGGAACATCGGGTGGCGGCTTGTCCAGCACTGGCTCAAGTCTGGGGCTGGACGGGCGGACTGTCAGGTCGCCCTGAAGTCAGGGACAGTGAACGCGAACGGCGAGTTTTCGCCTACCACATCTCGTGGTCAGAGCGGGAGTCCACTGACAAGCCCACGACTTTAGTCGTGGGTACCTGACCAGGAGAGAAATCATGCCAACGCTCAAAGTCACCGTCGGCGAACGCACTCGTCTCGATCAGCAAACGCGCCAGCGTATCAAAGCAGCGCAAGAAGACGAAGCACTAGATAACGCACAGCCGGTACTCAATTTCGGGTCGTATGCCGAATTAAGCCGCTTGTTGAGCCAGAAGAACCTCGAGTTGTTAGAAGCTCTCGCTGAACACGATCCGGACAGTATTCGCGAAGCAGCAGATCTGGTCGATCGCGACTACAAACAGGTCCATCAAAACCTCACCGAGCTCGAAGATATCGGCGTCATCGACTTCGCGGGCGGTGGCTCAGGACGGGCAAAGAAACCGCAACTGGCCTATGACGGCCTCGAAATCGATCTTCCACTTACTGATTCTGAACAGCTCACCTGAGGCAGCTGCGCCCTGATTAACCGCTCATACTTCATAATCGCCAGCCCCAAACCAGAACCTCGCGGTCAGAGATGCCGTCGATCGGACGCTTCTACTCGGGGTCATGACGGGTGAGGTTGCGAGCGTGATCCCGGTGACGGCCATCATGAAAAGAGTGTGCGCGTCGAAGACCCCAAACGAAGAGAACGACTGTCTGGTCTTCGACAGCAGGAAGAGCAATACAAACGAGATTGGCGGGAAAGACGACTAGTGAGCCGAGGAGTATCCTCCAGCTTTGTAGAGGTACTGAAAAAGCGCATCACGGAGTGGGTGTAAATCACGTCGTCAACTGCTATGCCCTGACGTCGATGGAGTGAGAGAGTACGTTTCGTGTGCTTTGTGGATTTGTTGCGGATCCCCCACCCCCCACTGTTTCATCTGTTCTTTAGGAATAGTCGCTCCCGAGCGTCACACCGAGTGGGTGTTGGAAACTGCACGCTGAAGCGGTAACGGAGTCGACTTCGTGTGCTTCTATATGCTTCGACGTCGACGGAGTGAGAGAGTACGTTTCGTGTGCTTTGTGGATTTGTTGCGGATCCCCCACCCCCCACTGTTTCATCTGTTCTTTAGGAATAGTCGCTCCCGAGCGTCACACCGAGTGGGCGTTGGAGACTGCACGCTGAAGCGGTTACGGAGTGGATTTCGTGTGCTTCCGGATGCCTCGACGTCGACGGAGTGAGAGAGTACATTTCGTGTGCTTTTCCCAAGATGGCAGGGAGGGTATGAATTGAGAGAGTGAATTTCGTGTGCTCACTCGCCAACACAGAGAGAGTACGTTTCGTGTGCTTTGTGGATTTATTACAGACCACCCACCCCCCACTGTTTCATCGGTTCTTTGGGAATGGTTGCTCCCGAGAATCACACCGAGTGGGTGTTGGAGACTACACGCTGAAGCGGTTACGGAGTGTATTTCGTGTGCTTTCGTATGCTTCGACGTCGATGGAGTGAGAGAGTACATTTCGTGTGCTTTTCCCAAGAAGACAGGCCCGGTTTGAGAGAGGATACGTGAATTTCGTGTGTGATCTTATCAGACATAGTGTGAGTACATTTCGTGTGCTTTCAGTAGAACTGCGATACATATCTACCAGACACGTTGATGATAATCTGCAGAAAATAAGATACGAAATAGCAAACGAAGCTAACAAAGTAAGGTTTTAAATACTATTGAGCAACCAGTTGATAGTGAATGAGCAATCCGTTCGGCGACATGGTTGATACGATTTTTGCGGACAAGGAGATGCTCACCGAGAGCTACCAGCCGGAGACAATTCTCGAGCGAGACGAAGAGATCGAGGAATACCGCTACGCGCTGCAGGACGTCCTGTTCGACCGCGAACCCGAGAACGTCATGCTTTATGGCAAAGCCGGCCTCGGGAAGACAGCGGTGACGAAGTACATACTCGACGCACTCCAGGACGAAGTCGAGACACGCGAGGAGGCCGACGACTTGCACGTCCACGACCTCAACTGCAACGGCAAGACCGTCTTCATGGTCGTTCGCCAGCTCGTGAACACGCTCTTGCCCGAGGGTGCAAGCGACTTTCCGAAGCGTGGCCTCGGGACCGGCGATGCCTTTGAAGAGCTCTACAGCCAACTCGATCGAATCGGCGGGACGCATCTAATGGTCTTCGACGAAATCGACCATCTCGACGACGCCGATACCCTCCTCTATGAACTCCCGCGAGCACGCTCGAACAAACACATCGTCGACGCCCAGGTAGGCATCATCGGGATCAGCAACAACTACACCTTCCGCACCACGCTCTCGCCCAAAGTGAAGGACACGCTGATGGAGACCGAAATCTCGTTCAGTCCGTACAACGCCGTCGAGCTTCGTGCGATTCTACAGGATCGGGCGGAGCAAGCGTTTGCCGAGGACGCCTGTGATCAATCAGCGATCGGTCGGGCTGCAGCGCTGGCCGCACAGGATATGGGGAATGCACGTCAGGCCATTGACCTCCTTCGCGTTGGCGGGGAGGTCGCCCTCCGTGAGGAGGCTGACTGCGTCACCGACGACCACATCGGGCGGGCTCGCGAACGCGTCCAGCGCGGCCGACTAAAAAATCGCATCCGCGACCAGACGATCCACGGACAGTACATCCTGGAGACGATCGCATACCTCGAAGAGAAGGGGAAAACGCCCGCTCGCTCGAAGGAGATCTACGACGTCTACCAGGACGTCGCCGCGGCGTGTGGTGCCGATCCGTTGACGACGCTCAAGAGCATTCAGGACCATCTCTCGGATCTCCACATGCTCGGGTTCCTCCAGCGCTTCGAGCGGAATCAGGGACTCAGTGGCGGGCAGTACTACGAGTACGAACTCGATCTCGACCCGGAGATCGTCATCGAGACGCGCAAGACGATCGAGGAGACTGGCGATCTGTAATACACTACTGCTCGACGATAAGCACACGAAACGTACTCTCTCCCTGTTTGGTGTTCGGACTTTGTCTCCAGTATTGGTACCGTCTCATGGTGAGAAAGCACACGAAATGTACTCTCTCACTCTCCCCATGAGCCACTTGTTCGAGAAGGAAAGCACACGAAATGTACTCTCTACAGTTGCTTCGAGTTTGTCACAGTCCTCAACGGTGCCGACACACGGACATCCGACTTAGCTGTAATTGAGGGCGCTAAGCCCCTTCCTCAGCGAGCGGCGAAGCCGCGAGCAGGGAGGGATACAGCGCCCGCACGAGTTACTTGCCCTTTCCCCGCCACGCTTACTACCCCTGCGGTCGAACGAGGTAGTAAGATGCTCACCACGCTTCTGGCGTTGTTCAAACGCGACAAAAAGCGTGCAACGTCGGTTGTGGCCGAGTGTCGATTCGGTAGGAGTGGGACACTCCGAACCGCCCCTGAAGGGAAATCGTCTGCGGAGTCTGGAATCCCTGTGCCCACGTTGGGTATAAATTCCGACACAGAAACAGGAAGCCCTGCCCTCAACAAGCGAGGGGCGAGTAGCCCCGAGCGCGGTAGGGCAGGGTAGTTCACTACGTTTGCGGTGGCCGCTCAAGAATCTCGAAAATTTCCGTTGCGCGGTATTCTTTGTTGCGCTGTTTCCCTGTCACTTCCTCTGAACTCCCTCAGTTTCAAGATCAGCAATAGCACGGTATGCTGTTGAACGCTCTATATCGAGCATCGTCGCGACTGTTTTCGTGGTCACGTACGGCTGCTCGAAGAGTTTGCACGCCAAGCGATGCTTCGCGTACTGGACACCACCGTACTCCTCCTCGTAGCGACGCCGAAGTTCGTCCAGTGCCAGCGTGCGGTCAACGGACTCTGCAGCTTGCTGGGCCACTCCTTTGACGAAAAACGACACCCAGTCTTCCCAGTCGCCGCGAGACCGGAGCGCTTCCATTCGGTCGACGTACGTGGCTTTGTTCCGGTTAAAGTACTCACTGAGGTAGAGGTTCGGGCGCTCAATGAGATCGGCATCGTAGAGCTGGAGTGTGATGAGGAGGCGACCGAGGCGTCCATTCCCATCGCCATATGGGTGGATCGTTTCAAACTGGTAGTGAAATAGCGCGATGTCCACGAGCGTATGATAGCTCCCCCAGTTCGGTAGTACGTGAGAAGGGCATCCATCAGCCCCTCGACGTCACCCGGAACTGGTGGGAGGAAGTCGCCGAGATGGTTTGGAACTGTCTTGTATGCACCAATCGTGTCCGTCTCAATGCGGTCGTCTGGAACGCCCGTGAGCAGCGTCTCGTGGAGGTCATGGAAAAGCGCAACGGAGATCTCCCCACCGCTATCGAGTGCTTCAATGCCCTCCTCGATGGCCTGTTCGTAATTCAGGACTTCTTTGGTATCTTTTGTCGCTGCTTCACTTGTGGAGGATGCAATAGCGTCTGCAGCTGTAGACTCGTCGAAGCTGCGTGTTTCGAGACTGTAGAGCGCGTTATAGTCGATATCTGCTCCTTCGATTTCGGCCGATTCCATCGCTTCTTTTCGGAGGAGGGACGTATAGAGGACAGGAGGAAAGCCGATTTCTAGACTGATACCACTGAGTTTGCCGAGCCAGAACGTGGCCTCCGAAAGCAGGTCGTGAAAATCCGCATCGAACTGGAGATCACTCGAGGGTGGTAGAGGCTCTGGCCGGTAGTATGACTCTCTCCCGTAGGAGATGAGTTTTCCAGGCGCGGTATCTTCGATCTCTGGTCCTCTCATGCATGTACCGACACTATGTAGCGCCAGTAAATGAATCTAGTGAATTCAAATGCAAATACTGGGGTGAGTTAAGCCCAGTTATTGTATTTGAGATACTATACACAAACAAGGTCGGTATTTCCCTGACGTGTTCTCATCCACAGCGAATCAGACTATGCGATGTCGCAGATTCCTGGCGAGCTGTGGACTGTCAGTTGGGGTTGGCCTTGCAGGCTGTCTCGATCGGGTTCCCGGTATCGGCCTCGATACAGACTTCGAGCAGGTAGATCCAGAATATGGCATCGACGAACCACCGGCCGTCACCGTCGATGACGCCATTGTGATCACTCGCGGACCGATACTGCTCGGCTTACACCCACCCAATTCTAGATGAAAGAACACCGAGTGTTGGGACAATACACATTTTCGTGGGAATACTTTTACTTCATCCCCGCATAGAGGAGATTACAGTGAGCAAGACAGCGAAGGTAGACGATCGTGGTCGGATTGTCATTCCACAGGAGATCCGCGAAAAATACGGTGACAGATATCGAATCGTCGAACTCGACGATCGTGTTGAGTTAATTCCGCTAAACGATGACCCGATTGAGGGACTTCGAGAGGCCGTTGGCGGTGCCTTTGATGGGAAATCCATCGCGGAAATCAAACGGGAGGCACGCGATACTGCCCGGGAGGACGTGATTAAGGAAGTCACTGAGTCGGAGAAGCGATGATCTACGCTGACACGGATTTTTTCATCGCACTCGTGAAAGACGACGATTGGCTTCAGGAACGAGCAGGAGCGATCGCCACAGAGCACGAAGGGGACATCTACACGTCGCGGGCAACGCTCCTAGAGTTACTAATGATCTCAGATCGGTTCGAATTCGACCGAATGGAAGCACTCAGTTATGCGCTTGAGATCGCATCGGTGTCTTCAGACGAGACGGTTCTCTTCCAGGCAGCAGATTATATGGAGCAGTATGGCCTCACCGCTTTTGATGCATATCACATCGCGTATGCTGATCATGATCGCATAATATCCTCAGACCAATCCTTTGACGATGTTACTGAGAAGCGAATCTCGATCGAACAACCACCTGAGTGAGCAACTACTGACAAAGCAGAAAGCACACGAAATGTACTCTCTCACTCTCGCAGAATGCTCCCGATCGAGAACAAAAGCACATCAATTCCACGCAGATCACTGGGGGTCCTCGATCACACCTACACTGAGACGTCAGTCTTATTCAGGGCCACCTGTTGCAAGATGGATGACCCGGTCGCATCCCTCTCGATCACGGTAGCGACGATTCCCATACCACATACAGAACCAGCGCGAAAACCCACGGCGTTAGCCGTTGGAGGAAGCGCGTCACTGCTGAATCAAACCACACTCTACAGCACGAGTGACTCCCCCAGCACGAATCACGATTTTTACATCATTCCGACAACATTTGAAGAGTGATGGTCGTCAGAAATCTCGAAATTAACCTCGACGTCGACGAGGACGAGTATCTCGTTCTTGATGAGACGTCCGAGCAATTCCGTGAAGCCGCCCAACACGTCGACCGTCCGGATAGTCGTACCGAGATCTCTCAGGACGGGCGTCTCGCGGTATTGGTCGCCTTTTGCGTGCCAGACCCGCAGCACCGTTCTGGCGTCAGTGTTGACGACAGTCGGGGTTGCGGGCCGCGACGTCGATATACAGCCGCATCGGTTCGTCGTCGATCCGTGACGCGGTGTATCGGGGTACTCAGTCGTGTTTCCACTGGAAGCCGTGCCCGCATGACCGGTATCCGGAGACCTGCGAGGCAACGGACTACTCGAAGCTTCGTACCTGCCCGTCGTCGCGGTCGCCCCACGATGTCCGAAGCGGTCGGGTGACCGCTCATCGACTCGCCAATGAGGGCTAATCGCTGGTCTCCGGTCGGTTGGACGCGAGCGGGTGGTTTCTCGACAAGCAGTACGACCGGCGGACAGAGCGCACGAAGACGAATAACGAGACGACTTCTTGAGACTGTGAAATCACCACATGACGGGCTGATTGCAACGACGACGAGATACGGCGATACTGGGAGTGCTGGATGTGGTTGTCTCAAGAAGACCCCATAGTGGGTTAGCAACGTATCAAAAGTCGTGGTCAGACGTCACCTCGATCAGAAGCGTCTCCCGGCGTCCATACGTGCGGTGGTGTTCCGAAAGGCTGCCTGCGAATCACGGGCTGAGACGTTTGAATGGTGGAGTCGAGGCTGAGACGTTTGAATGGTGCGGTCGATACAGCCCTCTGGATGCACTCGCGTCAGTGCGAGTCGAAAATGGACTCGTGTGGGACGCTACGGCCTGTTCGAGTATGCAGTCGACGTCGAGAGTGCGATACAACTCACGTATCATGCTGATCCCATGGCTGTCCAGAACCGCAAAATCACGGAGATAATGGAGAATTGGACGCTGAAACCACTCACCACGATGTCTGTTTCCTGCTCTACTGTCTAGTGCCTATGTACACGCAACTCCCCTGCCGTCTCATGGTTTTCACGTTTCGGCGGTCTCACGACGTCGTTCGCACTCCACGACTATAGCCACGTTTTTCGCCTCCAATACGACGTTTTTCGGAGCCGCTCCCCGCGTATGGCTCCCCGAAGTCTCCACCAGAGCACACAGCAGTGGTGTACCACACCTCGTTCGACGTCCGCCCGTATATGGAACTCAAATCGATTCGGAGGCCAAAAGTTAAATTCAGATCATTATCACGAGCTGAGATTCGTACGCTGAGTTATTTGCCGGATCGACCAAACATTCAGACATGGCCAAGACAGGAGCGATCCGTTCCAGCGACGAGCACAGTCGTGCCGAGCGGACGATCCGGGCTGATATTCGGTTCGAGGTCCCCGACGCGGACTGCCCGATCGCCAGAGCCTCCGATCGGAACATCTCCACGCACATGATCCTCGAAAACCGGTGTTACGTGGTTTCCGAGGCCGACGGCGATGATGGTGCCGTGCAACAACACGAACAAGCGGTTAGTGGGTGCTGTCCGTGCACCGTCTTCTGTCGATACGGCTGTCTCCCCGAGTTCGAGTCGGCGAGCAACGGCCGCGTCACTGTGACGACGTATCTGACCGACCGTGAGACCGTACAGGACCTGATTCGTGACCTACAGGAGGTAAGCGAGTACGTTTCCTTACAGCGACTCGTCGACCTCGACGAAGAACGGTTCGCTGATCTGCGGTCCGTGGACGTCTCCCTGCTCAGTGATGCCCAGGAAGCGGCACTTAGTCGTGCGATCGACGCCGGCTATTACGACAACCCGCGCCGGATCGATTTCGATGCGCTTGCCGAGGAACTGGAGATAACAAAGCCGACCCTGTCGAAACGGCTGCGTATCGCCGAATCGAAACTGCTCGTCGACCTCGTCGAAGAGTAGGCGGCAGTGGTCCTGTGGAAACCCGATTCTTCAGATATAGTTGCGCCCGAAACAGCCAGTCGCTGAAAGGCACAACCTAATCAATCGCCGTCACTGCGGTATGCATCACCACCCCGCTTTCAGAATCCGTAAGACGTAGAGAATTTGTGTGGTGCGGTCCGCACGACAGCCAAGTCGGAATGGACCAATACGGAGCTTTTCGTGGGGTGCTCCCTGCAGTGGTTCGAGATGTTCGGGTGGATCTCGCCATTCGTCAGTAGTGATCTCGTCGAGTTTGCTAGCGATGCGATCACGTGCATGATTGTCGAGTCCGTCGAAATCCCGCCGTGCCGTGTCGGTGAGTTCCCAGTCCCACTCACTCATCGCTGTCACGTACGGTCCCGTCGAGGCCGTATTCGGCTTTCACATCGTCGCTACTGTGAGTGCGACCGTCACGAATCTCAGCTTCGCTGGTGAGCATCGCCTTCAGATCTGCGCGGTTAAATTCGGGATGTTTGAGTGCATCGCGGAGGACGGCTCGGATGAACTCACTGCGGCTGTTGAAGCCGTATTCTTTCCACGTCACGTCAACGTCCTCCAAAAAGGTCTCTGTCATCCGGACGTTCACCGTCGTTTTCTCAGGTGGAGATTCCGCTTCTGGCATATGCTGTGTTGAATTTGTGTATGAATAAGCATTACGGCAACCAGTCCTTTTCCTGTGTTGAGGGCATCTGTGGCAGCAAATCTCACTTACTAGAACCGTTTCAGTCTGTGCCGGGCTACGAACGTTACAGCCTACAAACGAGCACGATAGCACAGGAGGGCCCACTATTTCACGTTATTCCTAGATGTATGTCTGCTATATCTCACTATGTAACGATATCTGGTAACAACAGGTCCGATTATAACTACATATGCGACCTAGAAGAAACGGGCAACTATTAGCCGCGAACGGCAGGGCGGCGTACGAACTACGTCGTAGTAGAGGCACAAGGATGGGTAACGAAACTGATCGGCTGACGGAAGAGGAAGCGCACGGCGTCGACGCCGATGACTGGGAGCAGGCGTCGGAGGAGATACTGGCCGACAGCTCGGCCGACGCTGATCTCGGGAAGCGGATGAGTCGGGACGCCGTTCGCGTGAGTATCGGGGAGATGAGCGAAGCGGAGTTCCACGAGAAGTATCACGAAGAGATCCTCGAGGAGTTCGGCGTCGACGAGCGTCCGACGGATCCGGAGGTAACCAATGAGTGAGCAAGAGTCCTCCGGCGTCCACCGTCGGTCAGTGTTACTCTCCGCGGGAGCGGCGGCCGGGGCACTCGGCCTCGGTGGCGGGAACGTCCTGCAGTCGCTCGGAGAGGACACGGCTGAATCCGCAGTCGTCGAAGACCTATTCGATCAGACCGAAGTCCTCAACACGGCGTGTGCGCCGAACTGCCGTGGGAAATGTCCACTGAACGTTCACGTTAGAGACGGTCAGGTCAAGTTCGTCGAGCCACAGATGACCGATGACGAGCAGTATCGGCGTGGCTGTGTCCTTGGCCAGTCTCACGTCCAGCGAGTTTACAGCCCGAAACGGCTGAAGTACCCGATGGTCAGAAGCGACTGGTCGCCAGGTGAACCGAACCCAGAGGGCCGAGGCGAAGACGCCACGTTCGAGCAAGTCTCGTGGGACGAGGCGCTCGATTACGTCGCCGATAAAATGAGCAGGGTCCGCGAGGAGTACGGCCCGGAGAGCGTCTTCTTCCACACTGGCTCCGGAGACAACGGGATGGGGACGACGTTCTTCGGTCGCCTCGCGTCGATGTTTGGCGGCACGCAGCAGGGGTGGTCGATCGACTCGAACGTCGGGATGGGCTTTCGTCGTGTAACTGGACACGGCTACTTCCTCCCGCCGACGAACGAGAGCGAAGACTGGGTAAACGCGAACACGATCATCGTCTGGGGCTCGGATCTGTTCAAAAGCCAGTTCCAGAACGACGCCTCGAAGGTCCTCGACGCGATGGAAAACGGGGCCAAGTTGGTCGTCGTCGATCCCGTCTACACGACGACCGCTGCGAAAGCCGACTTGTGGCTGCCGATCAAACCCGGCAAGGACACCCACCTCGCGCTGGCGATGATCCACGAGGTGCTGGCCGAAGGGATCTACGATCAGGAGTTCCTGCGCGAGCGCTCGACCGCGGGTGCCCTCGTCCGCGAGGACACCGAGGAGATGCTCCGGATGAGCGATATCACCGGGGACGACGACGACCGCGTTGTCGGCATCCATGCCGAGACCGGCGAACCGATCCCACTGGAGCCAGATACGCATGCAGAGGTCGAACTGTTCGGTCGCTACGATATCGGAGGTATTTCGACGACGACAGGACTAACACTGCTGGAAGAGCACGTTCAGGACTACTCGCCGGAAGCCGTCGCCGACGTTGCAGACCTCGATGCCGAAGACATCCGGACGTCCGCACGGTGGCTGGCCACGCGCGGCCCCGGTGGGATCGCATCGAGTTACGCGCTCGGCCGATACAAGTACGGCCACGTCTTCGGCCAGAGCTACGCCATCCTGCTCGCCCTGACGGGCGACTACGGTCGGTCCGGGACGATCCACGCTCAGCACCCACTGGGTGCCTCGCTGAACAGCGGTGGGTACGGCTCACCGGAGGGGCAGAAGGTGCCCAGTCGCTCCGGATGCATGAAGAGCCCGCCGCGCTGGAAAACGGCGATCCGTGGCCGATCAAGGCGATCTACGGGATGGAGTCGAACATGCTCGTCAACCAGTTCCCGGACCGACAGCGGTGGCAGGAACTGCTCAAGAACGTCGACATGTTCGCGATGGCTGACATCCACAACACGCCGACGGTCCAGCACGCAGACATCATCCTGCCTGCCGCCCACTGGTTCGAGCGTGAAGACATCACCGACGCCTGGGGATCGCACCCCCACATCTCACACCGGACGAAGGCACACGAGCCACTGTGGGTGGCCCGGGACGACTACTTCATCATCGCCGACCTCGCCGAGAAACTCGGCTACGACGACCTGTTCCTCGACGACAAGCGTGAGGAACTGCGCAAGATCGCAGCCAACGATGACCGGATCGACTTCGACGAGTTACGCGAGAAGGGGAACGTCCGCGTCGACGTGGACGTCATCAAGTACACCGATCCGTTCCCCACGGACACCGGTCGCATCGAACTCTACGACGAGGACCAGCCGGTCGAAGACGAGGGGACGGTCCTCGACCTCCCGCGTCCGATCGAGGATCGGACGGCCGACGATCACGAGTTGGCTGAGGACTATCCGCTCATGTTCATGCAGAAACACTCGAAGTGGCGGATCCACTCACAGTGGGCGGACAACGCGATGGTCCGACAGATCAACCCCGAACCGACACTCGACATCCATCCCTCGGACGCGACAGCGCGTGGGATCGACGACGGCGACTACGTCCGGGTGTACAACGACCGCGGAGAGGTCGTCGTTCGGGCGCAGTACAACGAAGGGTTCCAGCCGGGGCTGATCAACATCGACCAGGGCTGGTGGACCGAAGACTACATCCACGGCAACCTGCAGGACCTGACCCATATGGACGTCAACGACCTCGCGCCGACGTTCGCCTTCTACGACGTTCGGGCCGAGGTCGAACCCGCTCCGGCAGACATTGACACGAGTATGTACACGGACCCCGGAACGGACGACTGGCTCGACGGCTACCCGAACCGAGGTGATAACTGATGACGAACTACGGCATGGTGATCGACCTGGAACGGTGTATCGGCTGTCATGCCTGCTCGGTGAGTTGCAGCCAGGAAAACAACGTTCCGCTGGACAGCCGGTGGAACCGGATCCTCACCGAAGGCGGCGATACGATGGACACCCCGGAGGGTGAGTACCCGGAGAACGGTCGGGACGGTACCCTCTCGATGAACCACCTCCCGACATCCTGTCAACACTGCGAGAACGCTCCCTGTGTGAAGGTGTGTCCCGTCAACGCGACGTACAAACGCGATGACGGTATCGTCGAGATCGACTACGACAAGTGCATGGGCTGTCGGTACTGCATGAGCGCCTGTCCGTACAACGCACGGGTGTTCAACTACGACGAGCCCAAGACGCTGCCGACCGAGGGCACCGGGAACGTCGAAGAGCGCGAGCAGGGCGTCGTCGAGAAGTGTACGTTCTGTAGCCATCGCGTCGAGGAGGATCTCGATCCGGCCTGTACGGTCGCCTGTCCCGCAGATGCGCGGATCTTCGGCGATCTCGATGACGAAGAGAGCACGGTCTCCCGATATATAAACAAGTACGAGACCGATCAACTGCTCGACGACCTCGAAACCGATCCGAACACCTACTACATCCGCGGCGAGATGAGTCCCGGTCGCCCGCAGGACGGGAACCAGCTCGAAGGAACGGAAAAGAAGGAGGTCGGCCATCCTGATGGTGTCGCGAGCAACGGAGGTGAGAGCTGATGGCGACCGATACCGAAAGCGGCGTCGTCATCCCGCAGTTCGGGACGCGCGGCAAGGCGTGGCTCGGCGTCCTCGTGCTGACGATCCTCGTCGGCATGGGCGCGTGGGCTTACCAGCTCACGCAGGGCCTTGCGGTCACCGGGATGGACAACGTGTTCTCCTGGGGGCTGTACATCATGCTGTTCGTGCTGTTTATCGGCCTCTCGGCGGGGGGCTGATCATCTCCAGCGCGCCGAAGTTCTTCCACTCGAAACGCTACGACAGCCTCGCGGCGATGGGCGTACTCCTGAGCCTCGGGTGTATCGTCGTCGCCGGCTTGCTGATCCTGCCCGATCTGGGTCGCCCGAGCCGAGTCGTCGGCTTCCTCACATCGCCGGACTTCCGGTCGCCGATGGTCTGGGACTTCGGGATCGTCCTCGTGTACGGGCTGTTCAGCGCCGGCTACCTCTGGTTGCTGACGCGCCGTGATCTCGCCCGGATGGGCTCCAGACTCGCCTTCGGCGTCGAGGACACCGAGGAGGGCCGCGAACGCGACCGCAAGCTCGCGTTCTGGGCGGCCGCGGTCGCGATCCCGCTGGCGATCGCGCTGCACTCCGTGACCGGCTGGATCTTCGCCACACAGATCGGTCGCGGCGACTGGTTCAGCCCGCTCGTCGCGCCGATGTTCATCATGAAGGCGCTGGTCTCCGGGCTCGGCCTGCTGTTGGTGACCGCAATCGTACTCGACCGGACGACGAAGTTCCGACTGGAGGAAGACCTGGTCTCCGAGCTCGCGAAGGTACTGGGCGTGTTCGTCGCGGTCCACGTCGTCTACCTCGTGGCGGCCGAGCGCCTGCCCCACGCGTGGGCGGAGAACTTCGAGTTCTGGTCGATCACGGGCTCGTTCCTCGTCGGCGACACCATCCATTTCTGGCTCTGGACCGTCGTCGGCGGGGCGCTCCCCATTGCGTTGCTCGCGATCCCGTCGCTCCGTCGCAAGCTCTGGGCGGTCGCGACCGCGAGCGTCTTCGCCATCGTCGGGATCCTCTTCGAGGGTGTCAACCTGATCTTCACCGGCTACACCGAGCTGAACATCGGTGCCGCGCCCGGCGTGACGACCGGCACCGACTACACCGGCGTGACGGCGGACGTCTGGGCGACAAGCGGGACCTACACCCCGACGCTGATCGAACTGCTGGTCGTCCTCGGCATCGTCGCGATCGGCGCGCTAATCGTCACGCTCGGGCTTCGCTTCCTGCCGATCCAGCCGGGCGGTGGGTCGCCCGAGCCCGTCACGTCGGAGGAGCCGACGACCGATGCAGCCGTGACTGACGGCGGGGCAGTCGGGACCGGCAACCACGGAGTGAACGACGATGAGTGACGCAGGCGCTGCTCACGGCGGCGACACTGCGGATCTCGCCAGCGGGTACGCCATGCTCGCGCGGTGTTGGCGACAGCCGACGGCCGATCTGGTCGACGCCGTCGCGGACAGCGGGCTGTTCCGATCGGTCGGCGTCTCCATCGAGGACGTCTCGGTGACCGCGCTGCGCGCGGAACACGCACGCCTGTTCGTCGGTCCGGGTGAGCCACGGTGTCCACCCTACGAGAGCGTGTATCGGAACGAGTCGGCGGACGTCCTCGGCCCGGCGGCTCACGACGTCGTCCAGTGGTACCAGGAGTACGACCTCGGGCTCGATCCCGACTGGCCCGACCTCCCCGATCACGTCGCGACCGAACTTGAGTTCGCCGCGTATCTGCTCGCTCGCGGTGAAACGACCGCCTGTGAGTCGTTCCTCGACGAACATCCCGAGCAGTGGCTCGACGAGTTCCTCGCCGACGTCAAGGGAGAGACCGAGGAGCCGTTCTACGAGGCGCTCGCGGAGGTGACTGCAGCAAGTCTGGAGTGAGGTAGGGTTGGCCCGCCGCCGGGCCAGCCAGGTGGTTTAGATTTCTGTAGAGTCACCATAGTCCGACGGAGTCCCGACCGAGTTCCCTACTCGGCCGCTTCGGCACTCGCCGCGTCCTCCTCTTTCTCCTGGAGTCGCTCTTTGGCTTCGTCGTAGTCCTCGGGATAGCTGATGTCGATGCGCCAGTTGTCTAGGCCGATGGCGTCGATCGTCAGGCCGGATTGGATCAGCGGGTCGATCGCCTCGCTGATCTCGTTACAGCAACTCTTCCCGTACCGCTCGCCCGCGGAGGCGTGTTTCTACTATTGGCCTGGCAACCGGTTGTAGGGTCCGTCCTCCTCATGCCGGCGTTTGTCACACGAGTAGTCGAACTGGCGTTTGAGTGCTACACGTCCTGACGTGCAGTCCTTCGTTATCTCTGTCTGTTCAGGGCCTGTCGTCGAGGTACAATCAACCGACATGAACACACCCCTCTATCGATGTGTTTCTGCGAGTCGTTCGTACGGTAGACACACCCCTCTATCGATGTGTTTCTGCGAGTCGTTCGTACGGTAGACACACCCCTCTATCGATGTGTTCGATCTGTAGAGAACCGCCGCGATAGCGCGTAAAATAGATGATCTACAGTCAGTGAATATGCAAAAGGAACTCGAACGGTGCTGTACTCGTGCTCAAGACGGTCGAAACCTACATCTACTCGGGACAGCCGCATTTTTAGATGAGAGGAACCTACCCCCGGTCTGTGGAACACATCGAACACTTCGATAGAGGTGTGTCTGTGCCTCTAGCCCAGAACGCTAGACGACTAGACGACCACGACTGGTCGAAATTTTGTTCTTAAACAGCGGAAACGCGTAATATCGACGTTTCCGTGGCTTTCACGGGTGGTGTGACCCGCTAGGCCCCTCCCCTCAAACAAATCGAACACATCGATAGAGGGGTGTCTGTGTCTGGTCGACATCAACAGTGAGAACACATCGTCGGACGTGAGGATAATATGTTGAGATACTTGGGATAAATGCACGATTATCCGCGAAATAGCGGCCGTACTGCGTAATCACATATCGATAGAGGTATAGCTGGGTTTTTATACCTCGCCTGTATGGCACGACGTATGACATCCGAGGACGTTAACGCTCAGCCCGAAGACCCGCCGCCAGACGACCGACCAGCGGAGTCAGGCGAGCAGTCGATCGAGGAGATGATACTGGAGTTCGACGAGCAGGAGGGCGTGATCCGCGACCGGTCGCTGTTGGACCCGACGTTCGTCGTCGAGGAGGACCGGATCGTCGGTCGTGACGAACAACTTCGGGAGGTCACGAAGATGCTTCGCGTTGCACTCGGGGACAACCGCCCGCCGAACCTCTTTCTCTACGGCCCGAGTGGGACCGGGAAGTCGCTCATCACGAAAGCGGTCTGTAAGAACATCAGCCGGATCTGTGAGTCTCGAGAGATCCGGTTCGGGACGATCGAGGTGACGTGCCAGGATCTGGATACACTGGGAATCGCCGTCTACGAGCTCGCCGAGACGGCCGCCGCCGAGACCGGTGCCGAGGTGCAAGTACCCAAGCACGGCGTCTCGACGAAAGAGAAGTGGGACGACCTCTTCCGGATCCTTGACGAGCAATTGGACCTCGCTGTGTTCGTCCTCGACGAGTTAGATATGCTCGTGGGGCGACGCGACAAGCAAGAACCCGCGTTCTCCCGGTTGCTCTACCAGCTCTCGCGAGCGGGGACAGACAACGATCTTGACTGTGCGATCTCGATTGTCGCGATCTCGAACGACACGCGTATGATGGAGTCCGTCGGCTCCCGGGCGTTAAGCTCCTTCACGCCCGAAGATGTCCACTTCGACGACTACGATGCGAACCAACTCAAGGCGATTCTCCGGCGTCGGCAGGACGCGTTCTATGATGGCGTCATCGAGGATGACGTAATCCCGCTCGCCGCGGCGTTTGCGGCACAGACGCATGGCGACGCCCGGAAGGCGATCGATCTGGTACGGGTTGCGGGCGAGTTGGCCGAACGCGAGGGTGACGGCTACGTTGGCGAGGAGCACGTCCGTACCGCACAGGAGAAAGTCGAGAAGAACCGCGTGCTCGAAGTCGTCCGCGGGATCAGCACGCAAAAAAGCTCTGTCTGTACGCGACGGCCGCGGTCGCCGCACAGAGCAGCGACGGGACCGCCCGGAGCACGACCGCGTATCAGGTGTATGAATACCTCACCGAGCAAATCGACGCGAACCAGTACCACCAAGAGACCTACGTGAACAAAATGAAGGAGCTGACGACGTACTCACTCGTCGACGTCGAACGGCGCAGCCACGGCCCAAGTTCCGGGATGTTTCTGGAGTTCCAGTTCGGCGAGCGTCCCGAAACGAGTCTGGACACGTTGCGCGAGGATTCCCGCCTCGAGATGGTCGACCAAAAGTCCGTCCAGAGCGTCGTTCGTTCGCAGTTACGCTCGCAGACATAGGCGACACACACCTCTATCGATCTGTTCGATGTGTTCGCTGAGACCTGGTACTCGGCCGAAGTCGGACCGTTGTACTCACGCTCCGAGCGCGGCGACGACGTCATCGATCGTGTAGAGGCGTACGTCAGTACGCTCGGTGGCGGCTTCGGTGACGCTGTCGGTAAACCCGCTCCGGGAGAACAGCGCGTATTCGAGGGTTCGGGTGCCGCCGCCTGACGGCTGCCATCGGAGTTCCTCGATGTGCGTCTCTAGTGATGCCAGTGCGCTGTAATCGAGTGGCGAGTCCTGATACTTGCACTCGCCGACGACGAGCGTTTCTTCGTCGGTGAGTCCAACGACATCGATCTCGTGGTCTTGGTACCACCACTGTCCGACATCGACGATCGGCGTCTCGTCGTACAGCGTCCACAGGGCCTCACAACACAGTTGCTCGAAGGCGGGCGCGACGAAGTCGGCCAGCTCTGGTTCGACGAGCCGTTCATAGGCCCCGTCGCCGAACTGGTCATAGCGATCAGCACTTCCATACAGGAACCGGAACCAGAATCGGAAGAGCGGATCACGCAGCCGATACTGGCTTCGCTTGGATCGTTCGGCGCTCTCAGTCACCGGTACGTGCCGTTCGATGAGCCGAAGCCGCGAGAGGCGATCCAAGTACGTCGATAACTGGTTGTAGTCGATGCCCGTCACGCCAGCAATTTCGTTTCGGCCGGTTGCTCCGCCAGCGATCGCTTCGAGGATCGAAAAGTAGCGAGTCGGCTCTGTCAGTTCCATGCGGAGGACGTGCTCCGGTTCGTTGTGGAGCGAGCCGTGACGAGTCAACACCGTTTCCTGGATGTTTTCGCCGAGCGACCGGTCGGCGTCGAGTTCCTCGAGATAGTAGGGAACTCCTCCAAACACACTCCAGGCGCGTACGACATCGTCTGCTGTCGCATCGTCCGGGAGAAATTCCGTCGCGGCGTCGAACGGGAGTTCGCGGATGTCGAGCGTTAGGGATGTCCGCCCGTACAGCGGGCTATCGCCAAGCAGCGTCGCTTCCTCCATCATACTAATCGACGACCCGACGAGAACGAACGTCGTCTGCGACTCATCGAACTCGTGGTCGAACAAGGCCTGTAACACGGACGGGAGGCTCTCGTCCTGTTCAATTAGCTGGATATAGGCGCTAAGCCCCCACCCTCACCGGAGCGACCGAAGGGAGCGGAGTAGGGTGGGGATACAGCGCCGTCATCACCTGTTCATACGGCGATACGGTTGCAGACCCACAGACCCACGTAGTCGCAACGTTTTTGCATTAGGATATTGTATAACAGTACGAACCCAATGGAATACGACCTCGATTCGGGAGCGCATTCGACGTACTCCCTGCACTACCACCTGATACTCACCACAAAGTATCGGCGCGGAGTGCTAACCGAGGAGCGAACCCAATTCATACGTGGGGTCATCAGCGGGTTCACGGACAACTACGGCGTCGAGCTGACGAACCTTGACGGAGAGGACGACCACGTTCACATCCTGTTCCGTGCGAAACCAACCACGGACCTCGTGAAGTTCATCAACACGGTCAAGGGCGCGACCGCCCGACGTATCCGTAACGAGTACGCGGACGAACTGAAGACCGAACTGTGGGGCGACTCGTTCTGGAACGACTCCTACTGCCTCATCTCGACGGGGCAGGTGTCGCTGGATGTGCTGAAACAGTACGTCGAAGACCAGCGGGAGAGTTGATGTACTACGCCTACAAGTACCGCCTCAAACCGTCCGACGCCCACCGAGAGGAGTTGGACCGCCACCGAGACATTTGTAGGCAACTGTACAACCACACACTCTACCGCCTCAACGAGTACCAAGACGAACACGGCGAACTGCCGTCCATGACCACCCTGCGGTCGGAACTCCCCGACCTCAAGGAGTGGTGGGGCGACCTCTCCGACGTGTACTCGAAGGTGCTCCAAACCGTCGTAGAACGGCTGTTCGACAACCTCAAAGGCCTCTCCAAACTCAAGGACAAGGGCTACGGCGTCGGCCAACTCAAGTGGAAGCCGCCGCGGGAGTTCCGCAGTTTCACGTACAGCCAGTCTGGCTTCAAGCTCGACAAGAAGGGCGGTCAGACTGTCCTGTCGCTCTCGAAACTCGGTGACATTCCCATCCGGCTCCACCGTGCCATCCCCGACGACGCGAAGCTCAAACAGGTCACGGTCAAGAAGGAACCGACGGGCGAGTGGTTCGCCACCTTCGGCGTCGAAATGGACCGCGAACCACCCGAACCGCCTGAGAACCCCGAGAAGTGCGTCGGTATCGACGTGGGGATTTGCAAGTACGCTCACGACACCGATGGCGCGGCGGTCGGGTCGCTCGACCTCTCTGCCGAACGGGAGCGACTGGAATGCGAACAGCGGTCGCTCTCGCGGAAGGAACACGGGTCGAACAACTGGGAGAAGCAACGGCGGCGGGTCGCGGAGTGTCACGCCGACCTCCGACGGAAGCGCCGCGACTTCTTGCACAAGCTCTCGGCGTACTACGCTCGGGAGTACGACCTCGTGGCGGTCGAAGACTTGAACGTGAGGGGGATGCTCGAATCGCCGTCGAACAGTCGCAACACGGCGTCGTCGGCGTGGCGAACGTTCCTCTCGTTGCTCGAATACAAGTGCGAAAGAGAAGGAACGCACTTCGTGGCGGTCAACCCGAGAGGAACGACGAAAGAGTGCGCGGCGTGCGGCGTCTCGACGGAGAAGCCGCTGTGGGTCCGTGAACATTCCTGTCCTGCCTGCGGGTTTGAGGCGGACAGGGACGCGAACGCGGCGTGGAACATCCTTTCTCGCGGTCTACAAGATGTAGGAGTGGGACACTCCGAACGAACGCCTGTGGAGACTGCGCTCCCTGTGGACACCTCTGTGTCTGCAAAGCGCGTCGTGGAATCAGGAAGCCCTATCCTCAAGCAGCGAACGGCGTCAGCCGTGAGCGAGTAGGGTAGGGTAGTTCACTTGAGAACCATAGCTTCGGAAAATTCTTTCGCTCAATTCTGAAAATGTAGTTGCCGAACTGCCCGATTCACAGGCGGTACGAGGCGGATGCCACGGGGCTTGACCCCGAGGCGGTTGACTTGCAGGCGTGAACGGTAGCGAGCGGCGTTCGCCACTGCCCCGATTCGGTCTGTCGAGGCGCTGCTCGCGTTCGCGCTATTCAGTCAGGGCCTCGACGTACTTGACGATCGCACGAAGTGTGACCCTGGAACACTCTTTGAGAGTGTTCGGAAGGTACGTCTGGATCGGCGGCGGTGTGGGTTGGTCGTAGCTCTTGTTCGGACCACGGTGAGAGAGCCAGTGATTCTGTTGGTTAAGATGGGTTCGTTGTTGGTTACAACCGCGACCGAAGTCTGGTCACCCAGGCCGTTACCCTCAGGATCACGAGTTTCGAGATGGTCGACGACGGCCGAAGGTTTCTCCGTGAGCGCCACGGAGTATTGCGTACGATGCACGCCGTCGTCCCGACTACTGGCATGGGAACGCGATTGCGCCCACTCACCAGTGAGACGCCGAAAGGACTGGTCGAGGTCGCCGGAACGCCGATTCTCACCCATTGCTTCGAGCACCTCGTGGAGCTGGGGATCGACGAGATCATCGTGATCGTCGGGTACGAGGGGCAACAGATTATCGACCACTACGGTGATGCCTTCGGTGGGATCTCGCTCACGTACGCCTGGCAGGAACACCGCCGGGGACTGGCACACGCACTGGTGCAGGCGCGTGACCACGTGGAGGGGGCGTGTCTGGTCGTCAACGGCGACAACGTCTTCAGTAGGTCACCTCGACGGCTTTTCGACGCGTTTCACGAGGAGGACGTCGACGGCGTGGTATACGTCGAATCCGTCTCTATCTTTAACGGAATTGTTATGATCGAGAAACGAATCCTCCGAGTGACTGTTGGGCGAATCTCCAACACAGTTATGATGTTGGGCGATAAACCAACAGACGAGGGATGGGCCACGACCTTACGCATCGCTACACCCACGTCGAAGCCGGACTTGTCGAGAACGTCGTCATCCGACGAACGACCGATACAGATACCTACCCGTCCGGCTGGAAGTACACACTGCATCTGGGAACGCTGCAGGATCTGACGCTCATTCGCTATCTCGAAAATCGGAGATTGTCGACGACTCGTCAAAACGGCTCGCCGTTTTGAGACGACAATGCCCATGAGGACACCAAGGGCCACGAACTCCACACCGCTGCTGGCGACGCAGACGTCGAGTTTCCTGGCATGGAAGAACTCATCGTCGAGTTCTGGGCCAGCGCTGACGAGTACTGGGACACAGCTAGTGGCAACTCACCCCGTCCCTACTGACAACAACTAGAATCCACATCTAACAGACCCAACCATGACCACGCTTCACATCACCGTCGGCGACCGAGCACAACTCCGAGAGGACACGCTCCAGTTCATTCAGCGTGTCGAGGCTGGCGACCTAGATGAACAAGATGAGCGTGCAGTCCTCCAGTTTGGGACCTATGACGATCTTGTCGACAGCCTCACCCCGCTGCGCCTTGATCTCATCCAGGCAATCGCTCAGGAGCACCCTACAAGCATGCGTGAGGCTGCGCGACTCGTTGACCGCGATGTCTCGGATGTCCATGCAGATCTGAAACACCTCGAAGTACTGGGTATCCTCGAACTCAAGGAGGGAGGGCCCAGTGGAGCGATTCAGCCCGTTGTCCCATTCGACAGAATCGAGATGCACATCGACTACCCCCTTCTTGACGACGTCGGTCCAGACAACACTCCTGCCAGCGCAGACTAGTCCCTTGTTTTGTAGTAGTCGCCGATTTCGTCAATGATTCGCGTCACATCGAGAAGGCGACACGCCTTCTGGATCTGGACCTCACCGGTATTCGCATCCGGGGTAGCGTTCAACCCGGGCTCAAATGTCGGCTGTCCGTGTGTATGCCCGAAGGCGTCTTCCGCTGCAGCAATCTGATCCAGAAGGGAGGTTGGATCACTCATTTGTCAGTAGCTCCTGTTTGACCCGCTGGAGTGTTTCGGAGGAACACAGTGTAATGGCGTCACCGAATAGGTCCTCGGCGTCTATACGATCGGGCTGATTCAGAACCGACTGCGGCGTCTCTACGATAAGCTCGAATGAATAGCGCTCGGCCGACGGTGGTAATCGGCTCGGATTTTCGAGCTGATTTTTGATTGCCTCCCAGTCGGAATCGAGATCAGCGCTATCCGCACTCGATATCTCAATCGAAGCTGGTATTTGCAGTTGTTCGAGATGGTTTGCGAGTTTATTCGCTTGATGTCGTCGTTTCATGTGATCGCCGCGTACGAGCACCCACAGGTCGATGTCTGATTTTCGATCGGCTTCGCCACGAGAGACACTTCCGAAGAGGATAATTCCGAGAACTTCTTCGAGCTCGTCTTCGATATACTGGCGTGCGATGCGTAGGGGAGTCCGAAACTCCAGTTGTGGAACGCTCGAAATCGGATCGTCCGGCTTGTGAAGTCTGGCTCTGTTAATTCGCACGTGGCGAGCGTTTCCCTCCCGAAACGTCTCAACCAGATCGTTCGCTTCGAGCGTATTGATCGCTTCTAGAGTTGCTCGCTCGCTCATCGGTGTGACGTTGGCGAGCTGACGAGCTGGGAGATGGATCTCCGGATTGTCGAACAGAAAGTTGAGGATATGCGGGCTGGCCGTATGTTTGAAAAGTTCCGTGTCTCGGATCGGGAGTGCTAGTTCCACCGATGATCCTCGCTGTGTCGATGGTTCGAACTTTGTCGAACTGTTACTGCGCATGTGTAGTTATAGATCGTGCTACTATTTATAATTTATATAGTAGTGCCGCCGCTATCTGTAGAGATCATCTCGTATGGAACAACCGACACTCCCCATATCGCGCGCTACTCGTCGATCCGAGCTAACCCTCATGACTTGGGGCACCCACGACCACCGCTCCGAGCACAGAACAGCGGAAATGACGGGTGGGGATGTGGATTGAATTATATCCCAATCCAGCGGTGCGGTGCCGTGGGACTCCTCCGCATTCATATGGAGGAGGATGTCAATACGACAATCAGCCACCTGGTTGCTCGACGTATACCTTACCTGAGACCACCCGCCAGTTCCGCTTTCGTACCCGAACTTGGTAACAGACGCAACCGATCATCAAGCGCACCAGCTACCGGTGTCACACTTCAGTCGTTGATCGTGGCCTCGAGCTTAGCAGGGAGTCGTTGCAGACAGGTCTCCAGAAAGCTCAGGGGAGCTTCTGCCTCGAGGTGTCCTGGCTCGTGGACTCGTTCGTCAGCAGCTTCGATCTGGAAGTGAGTAGTGCCGAGCTCTTCGTGATCGTCATCTTTGTGCCAGCCAAGACTGACCGCATCGTCGACCCACTGCACACGCTGGACATCCGTGCCAGCACGGGGACGCCAGGTGACCTCACAGGTGGCCTGTTTCCGGGGAAATCTACCCCCGAAGAACATCTCGGTGTGACGTCCTCCCACGAGTAAACTCCTGTCTCTTACCCACAAATCGAGTCGCTGCCGAGGTCAATAAATCCGATCGAAACCTCGATATCTACAGATGTAACACTCCTATGGAACGATTTTGCTAATCTCGTTTACCACATTCAGTACCCACCCACCGCCGAGATTATCGCCCGGATCACTCCTCACCTCGATCTTCCGATTGCAGATTGGGGTCGACAGCGTCTGAAACGTCTGTTTGTGACCCCGTGAACTTATGGGTAAGAGACAGGACTCAAGTCGTGGGCTTCCGCTATCATTGTGTCAACATCAGCGACAACAGACCGGGGGCGGAGTCTGGACGGTTGATACTGGACGTCAGAAAACCCCGGCTCCATTTCGAGCCGTTCTTTGATCCGTCGCAGTCCTTCACGCCGCGTGAATCCTCGGCCACTAGCAAGAAACAGGATCATCTCTGCTTGCTAGCTTTCCTGTTGAAGCATCCCCAAACCATTCTCTCCGGTACGTGGATCCGCATCGAGCTTCGTCAGTGAACTCTGCAGGCTGATGGCGAGCTGAATCGCTTCCCGTATCTGAATGTTGTATTCCCATTCCTCGATGATCTCGAGGCGATCCCGTCGATCGGTCGGCGACAGCTCATCACGTGCAAGGCTTTGGCGAAGTTCCGCGAGTGAGTTGACGGCGTACGCTGATTTCCACGAGTCGATTTCGTCTCCGATTACACGCAACTCATTGGTGAGTTCGTCTACGGACTGTTCTTCAGCGAGGGTACGAACTTCATGAAGGAACTGTGTAACATCGTCCGGCTTGTAACACGTGCCGTCAGCTGTTTCGACGATCGAAAGATCGCCCTGATTCGCCATCCGATCGAGATATTTGACGGCCGTATCCCGTGAGACATCGGCCTCTTGAGCGATCCAGCCAGCGTTTCGTGGCGTTGTTCGGGTCATCGCAACATGCCTGACCCGGTCTGCGGCATCCATCTCTGCTGGCCATGCACGTGATTGATCGGTCATGGGTCACTCTAGAGTGGGTATTGACTACTAATTTGGCATACTTCAGAACTATTTCGTATTACCGTGCTGTCGTTGGCCTCGGCGTCAACGGCGAGCCCTCGACGCACGGACAGCAGAATGTGGATGAGGTCAGCGCCGATCCGAAATCTCGTGACTGCCCAGCCACCGGTGGGGGAACATACTGATGGTCTTCTCCCGCGTTTCGATGAGTTGATCAACAGTCTGTGTTTCTGCGTCCCGCTTGACCAGTGCGGAAGTGTCGAAAAACAGCATTTCAGCCGCTCAGTTCGGCCGTCATCGACAAGCTCGCCCATCGAATCAACACCTGTGCGGAGTTCTTTGAGATCTTGCTCGTGCCCGTGTGACTCGATAAAGTCGTTCATCCGACGGCGGAGTCCCTCCACCCGTGCGGTACGGAGGGCGTGATGGCCAAGTTCGGCAATGTCGTCTGCATCGCTCATAGTCGGGTTACGTCGGGAGCCGTTACAACGGTTTGATGCTACTATAAGCTGTCTTCCACCCGCTATTTGGCTTCTGCGGGTGCTGCTACCTCCTCTTTCTCTTGGAGACGCTCTTCGGCTTCGCGCGCCCCTCTGGATAGCCAACGTCGATGCGCCAGCCCTCGAGGCCGATCGCATCGATCGTGTGGCCCGACTGGATCAGCAGGCCGAGCGCCTCGTTGATCTCGTACTTGCCGCGGGTCGACGGCTGGACGAGCGTGCAGGCAGAGGAGATCGACGCCGAGAGGCTGTGGCGTGTTCGAGATTGCGCACTGGAGGCCTGATCTGCTGTGTTCCTTACCGGGCCCTCCATTGAATATGTCATACGTCGACGGTTGCATATGAGTCGAAGCGTCGGCGCTACTGCCGGTGTCCTCGTCAGCGTGAGTGTGTTCGCCTGGCTTGCGGGGCCGCTTCTGGCAGTGTACTTCGGAACGGAAGCAGTACTCGTCACGTACGGGGTCCTCGCACTGGCCGCGGGGGCGCTCACCTACATGCTTGGTCGGCGGATCGATCACCGACTCGCCCGCTCCGCGGGGGCTGAAACGACAGCGGAGTCCCAGGGAACGGCAGTTACCGTCGAACTGGACGACAACGCCGTCGAACAGGAACTCGATCAACTCCGCGAAGAGTGAACACACCAGCAGACCCACCTCACCCAGTAGTCGACGACGTCCGAAGGTTTCTCCGTGAGCGTCACAGAATAGCGTATACGATGCACGCCGTCGTCCCGGCTGCTGGCAGGGGAACGCGATTGCGCCCACTCACCAGTGAGACGCCGAAAGGGTTGATAGAGGTCGCCGGAACGCCGATTCTCACCCACTGCTTCGAGCACCTCGTGGAGCTGGGGATCGACGAGATCATCGTGATCGTCGGGTACGAGGGTCAACAGATCATCGATCACTACGGTGACGCCTTCGATGGGGTCCCGCTCACGTACGCCTGGCAGGAACAACGCCGGGGACTGGCACACGCACTGGTGCAGGCGCGTGACCACGTGGAGGGGGCGTTTCTGGTCGTCAACGGCGACAACGTATTCGGTCGGCCACCCGGACAGCTTCTCGACGCGTATCTCGAGGCTGACGCCGACGGCGCGGTATACGTCGAATCCGTCTCTATCGGGGAGGCCCGAACGACCGGCGTCGTCGAACTGGCTGACGGACGAGTCGTCGATCTGACCGAGAAAGCGGACGAGCCTCCATCGACGCTCGCGAACGCAGGCTGTTACGTGCTCCCCGAGGCGATCTTTCAGGCGTGTGACCTCCTCCAACCGGGTGCAGAGGGCGAGTACCAGCTCAGCGACGCGGTCGGCGTCCTCTGTCGGGCGGGCTACGAGTTCGTCCCCGTGGAACTCGACGGCTGGCGAGTGAACGTGAACACGCCGGGCGATATCGAGCGCGCTGAAGCGAAGATATCTGGTTGTGACTACTCACACGAGTGAAGTCTTTGGGTTCCGCTCTATATCATCCGTCAAAGTCATCAAGCAGCCGGTCACGGTCTTCGTCGTCGAGAAATTCAGCCGTTCGGTGGGTGTCGCTGGTGGCTAACTTGTCTTCTGAACGCCGCCGACGGGGGATGCTCCCGGCGTGATTGCGGCGGCGTGCCCACCAGAATTATTGCCTATGAGGTCATAGGTCATAGTAGGTAGAGGATGACCGGCAACCACCCACTCGAACTGAACCGCGCGGTCCCCGGCGGCCGTGTGGAGATGTTCGCCATCCCCGACGACGACTACCCGGGCGGGTGGTTCTACCGATTCCAGTACTATCACCCGGAAGAAGGGGAGATACTGCGCTACGATAACGCGCACGGCGATGACGATCTCGGCTGGCACCACCGACATGTCGGCTTCGGCGAGGACACGGAGATCGAGTTCCAGAACATCACCGCGCATATCAGCCGCTTCCTCCAGGAAGTCGGTCACCTCACCAACATCGAGGACACGAACAATGACTGACCCCACCGACGACGGCTGGCCCGACAAGTACAGCGATCCCCGCGACCGTCCGCATCCCAGCGTGCTCCGCGTCACCGTGGAGTCGTTCGACGAGTTGCGTGAGGACGTGCTCGACGCTGCCGAAGCGGTCAGCGAGGGGAGGAGCAGCCTGCGGTCGTCTCGTTCCGCACGGTTGGGGAGCTGCGGAAGATCCTCACCGACCGCCGGATCGAACTCCTGCGTGCGTTGATGGCGATCGAAGGAGCAGCCGAGAGCATCTCCGCGGTCGCGGAGGCCCTCGACCGTGACTACCGGGCGGTCCACGACGACGTCTCCCTGCTCGACGACTACGGCCTGGTGTTCGTCGTCGAGGACGGCCAGGCGAAGCGACCGTACCTGCCCTATGAGCGGATCCACCTTGATGTCGAACTTATCGGCGAGCAACCTGGCGAGGAGCGCGCACCGGCGTGATGACGGCGCCGACCGACGCCATCAGAGTGATCTCAGAGTGGCATCACGGTCCTCGTCGTCAAGAAATCCTGCCGTTCGGTGGATGCCACGGCTTGCCAACTCGTCTTTGAACGCTTCAGTGGAGACGTCCGCGAGTTCGGCGGCCCTGTTCAGACTCACGGAGCCATGCCGGTATTTTTCGATTGCAAGAGAAAGTCGAAGGTTCGGCCGTCGGCGCAAGAGTTCCCCGAGAGCGTCTTCGAGAACATCGTCCGCGTCCTCGTAGCCCCCTACGGAGGCAATCGTCTCGACGTCATCGGTCAGGTCGCTCATCGACTGACAGTACGGTCGACATACGATTAAACACTGGGTTGGATCGGAACCTGTCCAATCGGGATCTCTTCGTGACTCTCCCCCGTAGAACTCGACGGCTGGCGAGTGAACGTGAACACGCCGGGGGATATCGAACGGGCAGAGGAGGCTATTAATAATCGTGATCAGGACAGCAACACATCGGTATCCGATGGGACCTGAACCGAGGCGTCGACGAACGAGTCGACCGTTGAGCGTAGCTCGTCGATGGCGTCGGCGGCGGCTGGATACAGGTGAGTGAGATAGAGCCGGTCGAGGTCGGCGTCTGCTTCGGACAGCGTGCGTCCCAGCGAGGTGGGTGTGGCGTGGTTCGATGGATCAGGATGAGAATCAGGATACGCGCAGTCGTGCAGTAGCACCTGACAGCCGTCGGCCAGGCGCGCAACGGCGTGGCTGGCTTCGGTATCGCCACTGAAGACGAACCGGTCGCCGAAGCGATACGCCAGACAGTACGCGGAGTGGTCGGTCTCGACGGCAGTGACATCGAAGCCGGCAACGGTGTGCGTTCCCGGCTCGATTTCGGTTACGTGGAGGGTGGCTCGATCCCAGAGCTCGTCGACAGCAAGGAGCTGGCGAAGCGTCGATTCGGTTCCGGGCGGACCGACGACCGTGCACTCCGGGCGGCCAGACAGAACGCGCGCCTTGACGATCGACGACAGATCTGCAACGTGGTCGAGATGGAGGTGCGTGAGCAGGACCGTGTCGATGGTCTCTGCTGGACGCGACAGCTGGGCCAGTCGCTGGAAGACGCCGTTGCCCGCGTCGACGAGCAACGATCGATCACCAGCCTCGAGCAGGATCCCGGTCTGGTAGCGCTCGCCTGTGGTCTGAGCAGCACCAGTCCCGAGGACAGTTACGCGCATACGGACTGTATCTCGGTCCGGCTACTCAGGATTGTCGGATGAGCGGATCTTATCGGGCCTCGTTCTGTCGGTACCACTCGATGAACCTGAGTCCTCTCAGAGATGGTACTACTCAATTGAGATAGGGGATTGAAGGAGATCCTCTATCCGCTATTCGGCTTCCGCAGGTGCCGCTTTCTCTTCTTTCTCCTGGAGACGCTCTTCGGCTTCATCGCGATCCTCGGGGTAGCCGACGTCGATCCACCAGCCGTCCAGACCGATCGCGTCGATGGTGCGGCCGGACTGGATCAGCAGGTCGATCGCCTCGCTGATCTCGTACTCGCCGCGGTTCGACGGCTGGACGAGCTTGCAGGCGTGGAAGATGGCCGGCGAAAAGGTGTAAAAGCCGGTCATCACGAGATTGCTCGGCGGGTCGTCGGGCTTCTCGACGACATCGGTGATCTCGCCGTAGCTGTTCGTGTCACAGACACCGTACCGGGAGGCCACATCCTATGAGACTTCCTCGACGAGGAAGGCGGCGTCGGCGCGAGACTCCTGCTGCCGGTGGACGACGTCGTCGAGATTGGCCTCGAAGATGTTGTCGCCGAGAATGAACTTGACGTCGTCGATATGCTCTTCGGCGGTATGTAGCGGATGTCCGAGGCCATTCTGTTCGCGCTGGTGGTGTATGTGAGCCATCCACAACGATCTACATACACTTCATATCAACAACTCAAAATTGTGCCTGGAAATGTGGATCTTGATCCAGACGTCGACGTCTGGCAGCAGGTCCACGTCGCCGACCACTTGGACAGTTAATAATGCCTTTCCAGTAGGTTAAACATCGTTGTTCGGATTGTCCGTGACGCTGCAAAGAGCGTGCCTGAATAGATAATCGCACCTGCTCCAACAAGGAGAACGACGTTAATCCAACTTTGTAACGGCACCATTGTGAGTAGTGCCAGTAGTACACCGTACATGCAGAGACCTGCGAACAGTTGGGAGAAAAACGGACGTGGGAGAAGCGTTGCTTGAGGTGCATGCTCTCTAACAACAACCGCTTGAAGCCCCCATCTAGTGAAAAATGTAAACGCCGTTGCGACGGCAACTCCGATCGGGCCAAGAAGATACAGGAGTGCAATTCCAGCAACAACGTTGAGCAGTGTCGTACTGGCGTAGATTTTGAGTTCAGTTCTGGGCAGGTCAAGTCCTCGGACAATCGCAGAGTGAACGGAGGCTTGGGTTTGTCCGATGTTGGCTAACGCAAGCCAGATGAGAAAGCCACCAGAACCGGCGTACTTCGAGCTGAAGACCGTAACAACAAGTGTTTCGCCGAACACGAGGGCCCCGAAGAAGACCGGAATCGCAAGGATAGATGTGAACGCGGTATTGCGGGAAATGTGTTCGGTGATGTCTTCTCCTCTACTGACAAGGTTGCTGATTCGGGGCATGAGACCGGCAGTGATTGATGACGTAATGACCAGAGCGGGTATTACGAGCTTGAGCGACACCTCGTAGAGCCCAACCGCACCTGTTGCAAAGACGAACCCGAGGAGAAGCTTATCGAAAGCGGATGCCACTTTGTTCACAATCCCATTAAATGTACTATACCGTGCGAATTCCCACATTGAACGAAGCGTGGCTCGCGATGGGATCGTCGGTCGAATATTGAGATAATAGAGTGCCGCCAAACCGGCTAGCATAGCTGCGATGATTGCTCCTGTAATGAGCCCGGTGATTTTGAATCCAGCGAGAATGAGCGCTATTTGAATTGCCCTTTCAATGGTGTTTCGTGCTGTGGAAAGCCACATTTCAATACCGGACTTGCCAGTGGCTGAAATGAGCGACAGGAAGATATTCGATCCGACATAGAACGGGAATAGAATTGCTAGCATCACGGGTAGATGCTGGGTGTTTGACTCTGGAAGGTAGTCTGCAAGGAAAATAAAAAGAGTAGTATATAGAAGCGTCGCGGCGAATATCGTGAGTAAGACTGCTCCGAGCAGTTCACTCTGGGGTGCATCTGTTTCAGAAAATCGCTTTCGAGCAGAGGCACAGAATCCAACAATCGGGCCATCTGCAATGGTGATTATTGCGATCAAAAAGAAGTATAGCCCGAACACTTCCGCGGAGAGAAGACGTGCAATGAGGACTGTTGTGAGGAATCCGATACCGAGTTGGGCGACCTGGGCGATGCTGCCAGAAATGACTTGCCACCGGTGGTTAACATCGCCAGCCTCGGTCATAGATAGCCCAGCTCTTCAAGGCGACTCTCAGTCTCAGGGTCCAGGTCGACCCGCTGTTCGTCGTCCATTACCGTGGATTTGTACTCTTGAATGTCGGTCTCGAATTGAGCGAGGATCTCTGGTGGAATCGGAGCGTCCTCTTTTTCCCAGTGATCATCCGTTTTATGTTGTACAAAACTGTCTCCGAGTGAGTCCCAGACGTATTTTGTCTGTGGATTGGTGTAGACGGCCCTGATGAGCCGGTCCCAGTATTTTTCATTGAGCTGAGGATTGGTGACACCAGCTCCGATTACCTCTGCCGGGACATGTGACCGGTGGGGCATCTCTGAAAATGGTGTGTCTCGAGCGATTGCTGTTATGAGCTCGCCAAGATCAAGATGGGAGAATACCTCGTTATATTCTGCGTCGAGCCAAGATGGAGCGTTAATGATCTCACAGGGAACGTGTAGGAGTGCTTCCGAGAGAGATGCCGTGTGGTTGAATAAGCGATCTTCCTCGGCGTAGCCGAGATTCTCACCGTGGTCGGCAGTCACAATGACCGTGGTTTCGTCATCGGTGTTTTCTTGCAGGTCAGTGGCGAGCTGTGTGACTTTCTGATCTAGATAGTCGATTGCAGTGGCATAGAGCTCTCGGTAGTGTTGGAGATGTTCTTGAAACAACTCATCGGTTTCGTCGGCGAGTATCATTTCCCAGTTCTCGAAATCGTTGGACGTCCAGGTATGTGGGACGTCATGCAGGCTGTTATCGAAGCCTGAAATGCTCTTCAGTGGGCCGTGTGCGTCCATGAAATTCATGAACAAAAAGAATGGTTCATCGTCGGGGACCTCTCGAGCGTGAGCACACATCCGACCTGCACCTTCTGTAAGTGGGGTCGGGATTGGTGCTTGTTCGAACAGCGACCTGGCTTTGAGTACAAGTCCATTCCCGATCGTTTGGAGTGGACTGTTTGAGGAGAGAGCCATCTTGAAGAATGCAGGAAATCGGGCAGCCCTTCCTCTTCACGGTTGTGAATCCACCATTTGATGTTTTTCCCATCTGGGAAGTATTTGTCCGTTGAAACCGATATGAAGTCGTCGAAGAATTGATCGAACCCGAATTCCGTACTGGCGAATGCGTTCGCGCTAATACAGGCCGTGTGGTGTGAGAGCTCGGCAGTGAATGCGGTGTTCGGATCGATCGTTGTAAACGATTTATTGTGTGTATGAACGCCGTGTTGCGATGGAAGTTCACCGGTCATAATGCTTGCATGACTCGGGGTTGACCAGGACGATGCAGCGCGGCATTCACTGAATGAGACATCAGAGAGAGCCGTTAGCCGTGGGGCGTGTTTGTCGAAATAATCTTTTCGGACCGTGTCGAGGATGATGAGGGCAACGTTTCGTGTCATTGTGCAATATTTCTGAACGGCGTTTTTGAAGTGTCGTGCTTGGTTTTCTTCGGTTAGCTCGGAGACAGCCTTTCGGTTTTCATGCCCAATGTTATTCCGAGAGTCGGGGTTCTTCTCAAGGAGAGTGTCGACAGTGTGTACGATCCCTTTTGTAGTGACTGGGGAGATGAATTCGGGAGCAAGAATCTCTTTGACGCCAACGGTTTCTGTGACAACAACGGGCAGTCCGGCTAGCATCGCTTCGAGGACAGCAACAGGGAATGCATCTCCGAGAGACGGTTGCAAGAACAGATCCGCTTTTTCAGAAGTGTGTAACGAAGTCCGCGATCGGCACGAAACCGGGGGTGGTAATTCTGTCGTGGGAAGCGTATCCCATGCTGTCATGTCCGGCGCCAAGAACTGTTGCTGTCGCATCTGGACGGGTATCGAGGATGTCGGTGAGGACGCTGAACCTCTTCGATGGTGATGGTCTGCCGACACACAGGAGGTGTTCACCATCACTGTTGACCGGCAGTTCCTGAAGCCCGGGGTATTTTGCGTCGCTGATTGGTGGACGGACTATGTGCGTGTCTGCGGTGATGTATGGGTGTGTCCAGGAGGCGACAAGCTTACTGACGGAAATAATCCCATCAAGCGCCTGAGAAGAAAGTGGTTTGACCGCCTGCCAGAAGTAGTGTGAGTGTCTGTCGGGAAGTGTTTGGAAGGTGCGGTCAGCGCCGAGATAGATGGTTGTTGTAGCCGGTGAGAGTGTTCCTGTGACGAGTGCGGTTTGGAGCGGTGCCGAGCCTTCTGCAATCACAATATCGTACGTTCTGGCTGCGAAGCCCGTTTTGATGCGTTTTGTAAGCGACCCTTGATCGGATGGCTTCGCATCGGGTGAGATACCCTGTTCGAAGTGAAGGTAATCACAAGCAATGCTGTCACCGAATGTTTCGTGTGCTGGATGTGGGTTAGCGCCCTGATAGAGCATAACTGCATTCATTTTATTGCATAACGGCCATACTCAGTCATGTTACCAAATGTGTCTGCACGAACATCTGTAACGTCGGTAAATGCAGAATTCCAGTACGTGTCATCAGAGAGGAGCATACCAGCTGTGTTGAGGTACTCCCACGCAAGTTCGTATGTAAATACCATGCATGTAAGCGAATGTTCAGAGTCATGCAAAAACAGATCTATGTCACCAGCGTCAGCGAGCACCCCTGGTAACTTCCGTTGACTTTTCCCTTCTGTCACCTCCCATCTGTCGGTGAGCCTGTCAGGGACAATCCAGCCCGATTTCTTATCAGTTTGATTCACGTTACATGTACCCCAATTCTTTGAGTTGGTCTTCTCTGTCCTGTGAGATAGTGCGTGTCTCTATCTCGGGCTGGTGAGATCCCGTGTCTGTCGCTTGTTGGATATCCCACGGCACTCGACGCATTTTCGGATGGACAATCCCTGGCTTGTGTCCCCAGAACCCGTACTCGCCGAGCGCATTCCCGTGGTCAGCCGTGATGGCAACAGTTCCGTCGACATTGTCCAGAACTATTTCGACGTCGTTCCACACGTGTCGGAGATTGGCTTCGTAGGCTTCTCTGACCGTCTCAATGTCATCTCGAACCCCATAGAGGAACTGATCCCACAGGGCCAGCGAGTCCTCAGAAAAAGCCTCATCATCGATGATCTCCCAGGTCATCTCGCCACCTGTTTCTTCACTCGCTATGAACGGGTAATGTGGTTGCATGTAGTGCGCTATCGTCCGGTCGTGCCCTTCTCGGTGGCGTTTAATAGCATAATCTGTGATGGGCCGGGGCGGGATCGTTCCGCGTTCAGAATCCCAGTGTGTTTTCCAGAGTTCGTCGAGACACGCGAATTCATCTTCGTGTGCAAGGTTCTCCGAAAACGGGTTCCCGGTTACATATGCTGTCTCGGCCATCTCGTGCTTGTACTGCTCGGCAAATGTGTTCGTCATCCATTCACCAGAGGCACTGCCGACAGACCACAGTGGTTCGCCACGCCCAACGAACTCGTCATACATATCCCATCGGCAGGCATCCAAAATCAGGAGGACATCCCAGTCTTTCGAAAAGACATTCGTCCCGTATTCAGGAATATACGGCAGTTTCCCGGTTGCGCTCATAATAAAATCCGACCCAATCGCTGGGAGTACTGATGCGCCCTGTTCGCGATAGCGAGCTTTCGACTTACTGATAAAGTCTGTTAATGACATAGTCTGGTATAAATTTTGATGAGTTGGGTGGCTGTGGATTCCCAAGTGAATGTTGCCGCACGTTGTATAGGTTTTTTTGTTTGGGTGTTCTCGACGGCTCTATCAATCGCGTCTGCAATAGACGTGTGATCGTTTGGTTGGCAGTAGAACCCAGCGTCGTCAACAACCTCCGGAAGCGAATAGGCATCAGACACGACTGGTGGCGTTCCACACGCCATCGATTCGAGCGGCGGTAGTCCGAAGCACTCGTGATACGAGGGGAACAAGAACAGTTCCGCATTCGTGTAGAGCTGGGGGAGGTGCTCGTTCGGGACGTACCCAAGGAAGTGAACCTTGTCTTCGATCCCAAGTTCAGACACACGATCATGCATGTGCTCCCATCCCCCACCGCCAATTACGAGATCATGTTGTTGGGTTGATGCTGCATACCCTTTGAGGAGATTTTCAGGGTTCTTCCGGCGCGAGTAGGCACTTAGATGGAAAATGTACGGCTCCTCGACGAACTGCGCTGAAAGGTGGTTCGTGCTCGTGTCGGGAGCGAAACGCGGCGCTGGTGCATTGTGCGTCACTTCGACGTTGCTTAGCAACGGCGAGAATCGCCGCAGCATGCGTTGTTTGAGATCGTTCAGAAACGAAACACACGGCATCGTACTGCCAGAGCTTGGCCAGATCAACGAGGCGCTCTTTGATGCTGTTGAGGTACGGATGCGCACCGTAATTCAGGGCAGGGATCTCCCACTGAATATCACCATGATAGGTGAGAACAGTCGGGACTGACAGTCGTTTGGGAACGGTTGTATCCATTGTCTTGTTCCAGTGCACGACCTCAACGCCGGATTGTTTCACGAATGCGTTGGCGTTCTTGGCCGTAACGTGGTCAAATTCAGTTGTAACAGGCTCCGAGGATCCATGAATCACTTCGACATCCTGCTTTTCGAGGGCACGTATTGTGTGTCGAAGACACCGCTCCGGGGCACCGTTATCATCTATGTTTGGCTCCCAGATCCCAACGCGTGCTGGAGTCATTATGACTGAATTGATCTACTGCCGTTTGAAGGTGTGCTCTCCGCCCGATGGAATTGCTTGGTCCTCGATCTTGGTCCGCCAGTTCTCTTTAATAATGTCTCGATTGAGTTTCGTACGGTAGCACTCAATAATCTTGGTTACCAGTGCTGTCGGTGCAACTGCCAATCCGACTGTTCCCCAGGACATACTATCGAATGGGTTTGTGCGTAGTGCCGCGCCACTATGGCTGAGAGAGGTGGCCCGGTCGCCATACCGCAGAAGCTCTTGGGCAGTCGTGACTCTGAGAGTCTGCAACTCCTCCGGTGTTAAGAGCTCTTCAATAGCACTGATTCCGTCTGCCTCGACTTTATCGTCGAAATCGTCTGGACAACGGTCTGTGAGTGTCCGAATGACTCCATATTTTCCATAGAGCTTTGTCCGGTACATCTCAGTTGCATAGACACTGTCAGGATTCATTTGCAGTACATAGAGCGGTTCATCGATATTCCGGAGTGGGTACTTCACAGCAAGCCGAGCCCATAGCTCGAGGTCTTCTGCGGTCGGGAACTGTTCACTGTATCCCCCAACTGTTTCAAATGGATCTCGTCTAAACATCACTGAACCGTGAATAAAGGGACTCGAGTCCAATAACTGGTCTTTCGATGGTTTGATCCGGACGTGTCGAACACTACGCAGAGACCCATCCGAGTCCGTGAGATACGCACCAGAGCCAACCAGGGCTGTTTCTGGATTTCTGTTCAGATAGGCTACTTGTCGTTCGAGTCGGGGTGGCATTGATCGATCGTCTGCATCCTGTCGAGCAAGCAGATCGTATTTCGCTTCAGTGACTCCGGTATTGAGTGCGCTTGGGAGACCCGTTGCTGTGTCTCGTTCAATAATCGTGAGGTCTGGAACCGCCGATTCTGAACTGTCTCACGACCTCGATTGTGCCGTCATCAGAGCCGTCGTCAACAACAACGACCTCGAATTCGTCGTATGTTTGATTAGCAAGACTTTCGAGCGCAGTTGCGACCTGATCGGCTTCGTTGAGCGTCGGGAGAATAACACTCACCCCGGTGTTCATACGTGGACTTACTGGGCAGAGTACAGGTATGTTATTATCTCGCTCGTTATGGACTCGATTCGATCACGTCTTTGTGAGTGGCGATCAGTCGGCCGTTCACTTCGGCGAGTCGCATCGACGAGTCATCGATAAGGACTGTAGCCGGATTATTCGGATGCTTCAGCGGTCGCCGGATCCTCTGCTTTGTTCTGGAGCCGCTCTTCGGCTTCGTCGCGGTCCTCGGGATAGCCGACGTCGATGCGCCAGCCATCGAGGCCGATCGCATCGATGGTGCGGCCCGACTGGATCAGCAGGTCGATCGCCTCGCTGATCCCGTACTCGCCGCGATTCGACGGCTGGACGAGCGTGCAGGCGTGGAAGATCGACGGCGAAACATATGGAAGCCAGTCATCACGAGATTGCTTGGCGGGTCGTCAGGCTTCTCGGCAACGTCCGTAATCTCGTCGTAGCTGTTCGTATCACAGACGCAGTAGCGGGAGGCCTCGTCCCACGGTATGGTCACAATAGTTATAAAGTATATTGTCTGTTTGGTTGTGGTGGCTAATAAAAACGATTCGATCCGAATCCATCAGAGCGATTCACGAAATCGATATACGGACCCGAAGAGGGAGCCTCTACTGATACCGAAACTAATTAAATGATATATAGATAGCAGTCTCGCTCAAGTCATTCTCCTCTAGCAGATCAGTCCGGTTCGATGTTCACATGCGCAGATCTATGTGTTTTCGATAAGCACTCGTGCGTATGACCGCTGATCGGCTGACAGATCAAACGATTCTTGTTACAGGTGGAGCCGGATTCATCGGAAGCCATCTCGCGAATGCACTTGTTGCAGAGAACGACGTTCGGGTACTCGATAATCTAACAACTGGCGACCGAGCACACGTACCTGACAGTGCGACATTCATTGAAGGCGATATCCGAGACGATGAGGCACTCGCCCGTGCCACCGACGGCGTCGACGTGATCTTTCACGAGGCGGCCCTCGTCAGCGTTCAGGGCTCAGTGGAGGATCCGCTAACGAGCCACGAGATTAACTCTACGGCGACCCTCGAACTGCTTGAGGCTGCCCGCGCCGAGGATGCTCGCGTCGTGCTCGCCTCGAGTGCGGCGATCTATGGCCACCCGGATTCCGTACCGATCACGGAAACCGATCCCAAAGACCCGACGTCTCCGTATGGTCTTGGCAAGCTCTCGGTCGACCACTACGCTCGCCTCTACAACGAGCTATACGACCTCGAGACGATTGCGCTCCGCTATTTCAACGCTTTCGGGCCGGGACAGGTGGCTGGCGACTACAGTGGCGTCATTAGCATCTTCCTCGATCAGGCATTGGGCGGCGACCCGATCACCGTCAATGGCGAGGGCACACAGACGCGGGATTTCGTCTACGTCGACGATATCGTCCAGGCCAACTTGCGGGCTGCCACAACCGACGTCGTCGGCGAGGCATACAACGTCGGAACCGGCGATTCGGTCACGATCCGTGAACTGGCCGAGCACGTCCAGGCGGTTACCGATACGGACTCGGAGATCGTCTATACCGACCCACGGCCAGGCGATATCCAACATTCGTCGGCGGACATTTCTGAAAGCGACCGCCGATCTCGATTACGAACCGACAGTCTCCTTCCAAGCGGGACTTGAGCGAACAGCGGAGTGGTACCGGAGTCAATAGCTGAGTAGCTCTGTAGGCCGGTAATCCAAAGGAATTGTCTTGTCGATCAATATGTCGCCCTCGCTGAATCTCGCATTCCTGGGCAACGGTTCTTGCTAGATTTCGAGATTCATTGACACACTCTTTCTACGGGTTAACAGATTATCGGAGCGTCGGCGGGTACGGCTTCGACGCGATACGACCAAGTTCGTGTTTCAGGACTATCAGTCGATTCCCGACCTGAGTGCTTGAGCCAACGCGGCCCTCCCGCAGGAACACACCGGCGAACGCGACGAGGCGTGGCTCTACGAACTCTTCGAGCGACTCGGCATCACCGACATCGCCGCCAAGCGTCCAGCAGCGCTCAGTTGGGGCGAGAAACAACTCGTCGGCATCGCATGGGCACTCGCAAACCAGCCCGAGATCGTGCTTGCGGACGAGCCAACCGGCCACCTCGACCCCGGAGACAGCACAGCAGGTGCTCGAACTGCTCCAGGAACGCAGGAGATAGTGACGACCACCACGTCGTGATCAGCCACGATCCGGCGATTGCAGAGCGCTTTTCAACGCAGTATCGACTCGTCGACGGACAGATCGTGGGTAGTTCTTGAGTTCTCCGCCGAGATAGGTATGATAGATTAGATAAACGTCAATAGAGGTAACCGACGCACCCACAATACCCAATTTGCAACAACGTTACTGTTCAATACTGTTAGATTTTGGCCGAACGTTTGATCTCGAAAGGGTCTACTCTGACCATCTTATGCTGAAAAGACGCGCCACCACCGTCTTCAGACTGTGGAGGGTGTCAACATGGTGTCAGAGTCACAAATATAATATGTAAAACTGATAGTCAAAATTAGTTAATACAGACAACTTTTTATATCTACTTTGGATTCCCGTCTACTATGCAAAACAACCGCGTGCTAGTCACCGGTGGCGCAGGATTTATTGGATCAAATCTCGCGAACCATCTGGCCGAGGAAAACGATGTTGTGGTCGTAGACGACGAGTACTTAGGAACGCGAGAGAATCTCGACGACGCGGTCGAATTCCACGACCGAAGTGTCGTTGAAGAGGATTTGCCAACAGACGTGGATGTCGTCTTTCATCTCGCGGCACTCTCCTCGTATGCCATGCATGAGGAGGATCCGACGAAGGGCGCGCGTGTCAACGTCGAAGGATTCGTCAACGTAGTCGAACAAGCTCGGAACGACGGCTGTGAGACCGTTGTCTACGCTTCGACCTCGTCGATTTACGGGAGTCGAACCGATCCGTCTCCGGAGGACATGCCTGTGGGGGTAAACACCGGCTACGAAGCGTCGAAACTCGCACGCGAGCGGTACGGTGAGTACTTCTCGAACCATTACGATATGGCCGTCGCCGGGATGCGGTTTTTCTCCGTGTACCAGGGCTACGGGGGTGCAGAAGAGCACAAAGGTGAGTACGCGAACGTTATCGCACAGTTCGCTGACGATATCTCGAACGGCGACGCGCCAGTACTGTACGGCGACGGAACCCAGACGCGAGATTTCACACACGTCAATGATATCGTGCGGGGGCTTGAACTCGCCGCTGAACACGAACTCAATGGGATCTACAATCTCGGTACCGGCGACACCTACGATTTCAAAATGGTCGTCGAGATGATCAACAACGAGCTGGGCACCGACGTAGAGCCCGAATACATCGAGAACCCGATTCCAGACGACGTGTACGTCCATGATACCTGTGCTGACTTCTCGAAGATGACTGAAGCTACCGGCTGGGAACCACAAATTGACTTTGAAGAGGGCATCCAGAACGTTTGCCAACAGTACAACAGCTCTCAGGAGCAGCCCCAACAGGTCAGAGCCGATTCAGGTGATTGATAGAACTGGTCATACCGTCCTCTGACTGACCAGCTATGTGCCCCGCAAAAGTAACTCAAATTATGTGCGTTCATATAGTAGAGCTGATATTTATGACTCGTGGTGGTCACAGGCAGATGAATGTTGATGCGCGGTAAATCCAGCGTCCGATTGACGATGCCGGCTCACCCCGTGTTATAATCCGGTATTATATTATAACAGCTCTGCTGTAGCCTGACGTACCGCCGCATTACTCTCTATTTCAGGTTCCCATCCGAGTGCGGACAGCTTCTCGATTGATAGTCGCATCTTCGGTACATCACCAGTCCATCCACGCTCGCCGCCAGTATACTCATACTCCGGATTGAGGCCCAGTTCGTCACTCACGATATCCGCGATCCGATTCACCGACGTCGTCGTCCGTGTTCCCAGATTATACGTGTTCAGCGAGCTGTCAGTGTTCTCGATCACGTGAATCATGGCGTCGAGACAGTCCTCGATGTGCATATAGGACTTCTCCTGGAGGCCGTTACCCAGAATCGTCAGCGTCTCCGGCTCCTCACGGAGTTTCTCGATGAAGTCGGGGATCACTGCGCCGATCAGTCGTGGTCCGACGATGTTTGCGAACCGGAACGTCCACGCCGTAAAGTCGTGCGAATGTGCGTACGTCGACACAAGCCCTTCATCAGCTATCTTACCCGTTCCATAGACACTAATGGGCTCAAGTGGCGCGTAATCCTCCGGAGTTGGACGTGGTGCTTCGCCATACACCGTCGACGACGACGTGAACGCGATATTCGTCACGCCGACTTCGCGCATGCGTTCGAGGATCGTATGCGTCATTGTCGTATTTGCGGCGAACTGCGACTTTGGATCCTCATCGTTGACGCTCTTGTGCGCGGCCAGATGAAAGACGAGGTCGAGATCGGAAGTCACCGCCTTGGCAACGCCGTCTTCGGTGGTAAGATCGGCCTCAATAAACTCAGCGTCTTTCGGCACCCACTCACGTCGGCCATTCGAACAGTCGTCCGCGATACGGACTTTGTTACCATCAGCGAGCAATCTTGCGACGAGATGCGAGCCAATGAAGCCTGCCCCACCTGCGAGGAGAATCCGCTGTCCTGTGAGATTCATATCTTCCGTTGGAGCAAGCCCGATAAGGTAGTTTTGGTCACAGGACGGATGATCCATCGACCTGCGACTCCAATTCAATCACTGGAGTGAGGTGAGAACGCAGTGTAGTTGGGGTCATCAGACAGGTAGTTCACTCGAAGTAAACTACTGAGGTAGATATTCGGTTTCGTGTAATCGTGGTTCGCCTTCCGTAAAACGTCACACACTCCGAGAAAGTCCACGCCCGAGTTCCCTACTCGGCCGCTTCAGCAGTCGCCGCGTCCTCTTTTTTCTCTTGGAGTCGCTCTTCGGCTTCATCGCGATCCTCGGGGTAGCCGACGTCGATGCGCCAGCCATCGAGTCCGATCGCGTCGATGGTCCGTCCACTCTGGATCAACAGGTCGATTGCTTCGCTGATCTCGTACTCGCCGCGATTCGACGGCTGGACGAGTTTGCAGGCGTGGAAGATGGCCGGTGAGAACGTGTAAAAGCCGGTCATCACGAGATTGCTCGGCGGGTCGTCGGGCTTCTCGACGACATCCGTAATCTCGCCGTAGCTGTTCGTGTCACACACCCCATATCGGGACGCCTCGTCCCACGGCACTTCCTCGACGAGGAAGGCGGCGTCAGCACGGGATTCCTTCTGCCGGTGGACGACGTCCTCGAGGTTGGCCTCGAAAATGTTGTCGCCGAGAATGAGCATGAAGTCGTCGTCGATATGCTCCTCGGCAGTTAGCAGGGCGTGGGCCAGGCCGTTCTGCTCGCGCTGATGAGTGTAGGTGATCGGAATGCCCTCCCACTCGTCGCCGTAGTGTTCGATGATGTCCTCCTTGCGATAGCCCACGACGACGACGAACTCCTCGGCGCCGAGTTCGGCGAGGCGTTCAGAAACAGTGGGTGACGATCGGCCGCCCGTTCACTTCGACGAGGCCTTTCGGTTTGTCGTCGGTGAGCGGGCGCAGGCGCGTTCCCTTGCCGGCCGCGAGTACGACTGCTTTCATACCCATAGGAGGCTACTACTCCGGTAAATATCTTATTATGATATCATGTGTCAGTGATACGTTCGGGGTGTCGGGCTCGGAGATAGATCGCGGCGTTATTGCTCGGTGCGTCGTCGCTTCGTGATGGCTTTTGGAATCTTCACCTGATCGAAATACGGCTCGATGAGATACCATCCCAGACTCGCCGTGATCGCGGCCGCGTTGACGAAGCCGTCGACGAGGGTCATGTGCCGCTCCGGGACAAAACCCTGAGCGACCTCGATCCCAGCCCCGTAGGCGGTCGCAAGGACGAAGACGAGGAGCGCCTTGCGTCGCCGGGAGAGCGATCGGTCAGTTAGTGCGTACGCGACCGAGAGCCCGAGGACGAAGTACGCGAGGAGGTGGCGGGCGGTTGGGAGTTCGAGCGAGTCGGGAGCGCCGGTTTCGGGTGGGATGACGAGTACGGAGAAGTAGAAGATGATCCCACAGACGATGGCGACGGCGAGCAGTCGCACTCGTCGAGGGAAGACGGGGAGTGGGAGCGCCATGCCGTGGTGTTGGTCGGAGTGAGGGAAAATAGCTGTCGGATTTATACGGATTGGGGTGACTTACACTTCAAAAGCCCCTGGCGCGCTCGACTCCCGCGGCTCGCTGCGCGCTTCGGCCTCCGGCCTGCAGTGCTTGTTGCGTGACTCGCTACGCTCGTCACGCGACGTTCGCCTCACGCCGTTCGGCTCACCGTCGCCGGGGTTCGCCGAGCCCGCCAGCCCCTTTGAGTCCCACCCTGTGGTCTCTGTAGGAGCGCACATGCTGGTCATAATGTCGGGTGTTTTGACCAAGGTTTTTATCAATCTGGCACCATCTCCGTGTATGAGCGACCGACTATCGGTCGATACGACCGGGATCAAGCTCGCGCTCCTCGTCGGTGGCGGGCTTCTGTTGTTCATCTTCGCCGGGCAAGTGCTGCGCTTCATGAGTCGGATGGTCGCCTGGGGCTCGTTCGTGTTGCTCGCCGCGCTCGCGATGTACGTCGCCTACGAAGTGTACACGGGCTGGACGGCAGGTAGTGAGTCCCAGCGGAGTGTCGAGACGTCCCGGTCGAAGCCCGCGGATCCCGTGAGTGACGTCAAGACCGAGTACGCCGAAGGGTCGATGTCGGAAGCCGAACTAGAGGAGGAACTCGATCAGTTACTCGACGATCAGCGCGAACGGGAGCGTCGAGATATGAGCGAGCTCGAAAAGGAGCTGTGAACAGCAGCTATTGGTGTGATGAATATGAAAGCTCCTAAGCGGCTTCTGGAAGAGATCGACGAACTGGCCGAGGAACTGGAGTATAGCAACCGTTTGAAGCTCATCCGAGAGGTGTTGCGCGACCCCACGGAGCCGATCCTGACCCCCGGCGCACAGGAGGGTATCTCGGAGGGCTACGCAGACGTTGCGGCGGGGCGGACGTTGTCCACGGACGAAGCGCGCGAACGCCTCGGCATCGATCAAGAGTAGCGTCCCCCGGCTACTGGTCGTCGGAAACAGACCAAAAGAACAACAGTTTTTGGGCTGGTAACCGACTTCTCCTGTAATGCAGGTACTCGTCACTGGCGGCGCGGGCTTTATCGGCGGCCACATCGCCGAGCGAATGGCGAACAAGGGCCACGACGTCAAGGTGCTGGATAAGTTCGTTCCCTACTACGACTTAGGGATCAAAGAACACACCGTCGACGTCGCACGGACGGCAGCCCAAGAGAACGGCGGCTCGTACGAACTGATCAAGGGCTGTCTCACGGATGCGGAACTCGTCGAGGAGGCTACCAACGATATCGATGTCGTCTACCATCAGGCCGCACAGGCTGGTGTGCGCGCGAGCGTCGACGAACCGAAGACGGTCAACGAGTACAACGTCACCGGGACGATCAACGTTCTGGAGGCCGCCCGGCACCACGACGTCGAGCGCGTGGTCGTCGCGTCGTCTTCGTCTGTGTACGGCAAACCCGAGTATCTCCCCTACGACGAGGATCACCGAACCACGCCCGTGTCACCCTACGGCGTCTCGAAGCTCGCGACCGAGCAGTACGCGCGTGTGTACAACGAGATCTACGGCCTGCCCACGGTTGCCCTGCGGTACTTCACGGTGTACGGCCCGCGGATGCGCCCGAACATGGCCTTCACCAACTTCGTCTCGCGGTGTCTTCACGGCGAGTCGCCCGAGATCTACGGTGACGGCGAGCAGACGCGTGATTTCACGTACGTCGACGACATCAAGCGCGTCAACGAGCAGCTGCTCACCGACGACAGCGCCGACGGCGAGATCATGAACATCGGGTCGACCGACAACATCGACATTCTCACGCTGGCGGAGGTCGTGCGCGACGAGATCGATCCGTCGCTGGAGATCGAGTTTACCGACGCGCGCAAGGGCGATGCCGAGCACACCCACGCGGATATTGCGAAGGCCAACGACTTGTTGGGCTACGAACCGACCGTCGACATCCGCGAGGGAGCCCAGCAGTTCATCGACTGGTACCGGGCGAACGAGGCGTGGTACGATCCATTGGTTCGGAATTCATAATCTGGTGCCGTTGCGGACTGGGAGCGTCGTCCAGCGCCGAGGCGTATGAGGAATCATGTTGTAGTATTTTCCACCCCGATTTTCCTGTGATAGTATTGTCAAAGCATTTATGAGAATTGAGATGCGTGTGGTTAAACAATGCTTACCGGGTGGCCGTATCGAATTACAAGTGCTATCGGGACCGTTATATTGACCCTTACTGCCGTTCTCGTGGCGAACCATCCGGTGCCACAGCGGCTGTTCACCGAGTACGTACCGCTGTTCAATCGGCTGGAGCCAATCGTGCTCTGGGGCAGTTCGCTCGCGCTGGTCGTCGGCCTGACGGTCGGGGCCGTGACGCTTGCGTTGATTCCGCTGTACAAGCCACGCCCACGGCGAGTGCTGGATACAGTTGCGCTAACCGAGAAACGTCTCGTCGCGAGCGGGCTTGCGCTCGCCGCGATCGGCTTTTTTAATTTCTCGTATCGCGTCCCGCGTGCGACGCTCGTGATGACGGTCGGCCTGCTCGGGCTGGCGCTGCCCCTCTGGTTCGTCTGGATCCGACACCGCCCGGATACGGACGGCAGTCGGACGATCGTCGTCGGCGACGATCCCGCACAGATCGAGCGCGTCGTTCCGGATCTGGACGGGAACGTGCTCGGCTATCTGTGTCCGACCAGTGTGCTTGAACCGATCTCGAAAGACGATCTATTTGATTCGAGGGACGGGGAGGAAGTCCCAGTCGTTACCGACGGCGGGATGATCTATCTGGAGCGACTTGGTGGGCTTTCACGTCTCGAAGACACACTCGTCGAGTGTGATATCGATACGGTAATCCTGGCCTTCCGACAACCCGACCGGGCCGAGTTCTTTGGTGCACTCGATGCCTGTCACGAACACGGTGTTAACGTGAAGGTTCATCGGGACTACACTGATAGTGTTCTCGTTGGTGAGGGGGCTGTTGGTGATCTGGTTGATGTGGATCTGGAACCGTGGGATCCGCAGGACCACTTATTCAAGCGGGTGTTCGACGTGTTCTTTGCGTCTGCTGCCCTGTTAGCGACGTTACCAGCGATCATTGTAATTTCTACCGCGATCAAGCTCGAGGACGGCGGATCGATCCTCTACGGACAGCAACGGACAGCTACGTTCGGCGAAACCTTCCAGATCTACAAGTTTCGGAGTATGATCGAAAACGCCGAATCCGTCTCCGGGGCGAAGATTAGTGAGGAAGATGCTGGAGGCGTAGATCCACGTGTTACCCGCGTCGGGCGTGTTCTTCGGAAGACGCATCTCGACGAGATCCCACAGCTGTGGTCAATTCTTATCGGCGACATGAGCGTCGTCGGTCCACGACCCGAACGACCGAAACTTGATTCGGACATTCAGGAGGGTGGTGTTGATTGGGAAAAACGATGGTTCATCAAACCAGGACTGACAGGGCTCGCACAGATCAACGAGGTCACTGGCCACGAGCCCGGTCGAAAGCTCCGCTATGACATCGAGTACGTCCGAAAACAGTCGTTCTGGTTCGACGTAAAGATCGTGGTTCGGCAGCTCTGGATGGTTGCCATGGATGCGATGGCGTTCAGAACGCGGTGCGGAACCACCAAGTGAGACTAAGACAGAGGGCCAAGATGCGAACAGTGGAGACGACTGAGACGCCGCAATTCGATGTGCTACTATGCAAGATCACTCAGAGATACGTAACGAGACAGTATTAGTCACCGGTGGAGCAGGATTCATTGGAAGCCACCTCGTCGACGCGCTGGTTGAAGAGAACGACGTCCGAGTTCTCGACAACTTCTCCTCGGGGTCCCGTGAGTATCTGCACCAGGACGCCGAGCTAAACGAGGGTGACATTCGAGACGAGAAACTGATCTCGGAGGCAATGAGTGGTGTCGATATCGTGTTTCACGAGGCTGCTGTTGTGAGTGTTAGCCAGTCCGTTGAAGAGCCTACAGAAAGTCACTCGGTGAATATAGAGGGAACGCTGAACGTCCTCGAAGCGGCACGGGCTGAGGATGCTCGCGTTATCCTCGCGTCAAGTGCGGCGATCTACGGTCACCCCGAATACGTTCCGATCGACGAGGGGCATCCGACCGAGCCCAGTTCCCCCTATGGGCTTGAGAAGGCAACTGCGGACGAATACGCACGTCTGTATCACGAACTGTACGGTTTGGAGACAGTTGCACTGCGGTACTTCAACGTATATGGCCCACGGCAGGCCGGTGGGGATTACAGTGCTGTGATCAGTATTTTCCTCGAGCAAGCACGTGCAGGCGAGCCGATCACCGTGAATAGTGACGGAGAGCAGACACGAGATTTCGTTCACGTATCCGATGTGGTGCAAGCAAACCTGTTGGCAGCAAAGACTGATCACGTTGGAGAGGCGTTCAACGTCGGGACTGGATCCTCTGTGACGATTCAGGAGCTAGCGGAAACGATTCGGGATATTGTCCGCGGAGAGTCAGATATAATTCATCAAGATCCACGACCCGGCGATATCGAGCACAGCCGAGCGATCTCTCGAATATCCAAGCAGCTATGAATTACGACACGACGATTAGTCTCATAGACGGACTTACGACACTGGTTCAGGAGTCTCAGTGATGGCTCGTGATCTCCCGGAAACGGATTCACCGATGCGGATCCTTCGAGTCGCACAGACCGCATACCCTGACGTGAAAGGTGGCGGTGCGTATCACGTCCATGCTATGAGTCGGGATCAGGCAGCGATGGGCCACGACGTCACGGTACTTACGATACACCGCAACCCGGACAAACCACAGTTCAGAACACGTGACGGATACACTGTTGTGCGATACGATCCGACAGTAAACTTACTCGGGAATGATATCTCAACTGGCGTTGCACAGTACCTGAAAGACGCTGGGGACTTCGACGTGATTCACGCCCATTCGCATCTGTACTTTTCGACGAACCTAGCAGCGTTGAAGGCGTTCTTAGGTGATATCCCGCTGGCAATCACGAATCACGGCCTGTACTCACAGACGGCCCCCGAGTGGGTTTTCGAGTTGTATCTGAAGACGATTGGGCGATGGACATTCAACCAAGCAGATGTGGTATTCTGTTATACTGAGGAAGACAGGGAACGCGTTCAAGAGTACGGAGTATCAACTAGGATAGAAGTTGTGTCGAACGGTATTGATATTGAGCGATTCACGCCTCATGGACGGGCTAGCGAGAAGATAGATCATCGTGGTCCAGTAATCTTATTTGTCGGTCGTTTGGTTGAGGGGAAACGACCGCAAGATGCAGTAAAAGCGATTTCAAAGCTCTCGAATGAGAAAGATATAAAACTATATCTAATTGGAGATGGCCCAATGCGATCTGATTTGGAAAAAATAGCTGATAAAAAAATAGAATTCCTCGGACAACTCGCCTATGATGAGATGTGCAAAATCTACCGATCTGGCGACGTGCTGGTGTTGCCGAGTCGCGCTGAAGGACTGCCTCGAACTGTGTTAGAGGCGATGTCGTCGGGAATCCCTGTCGTCGTAAGTGATCTGGAGCAAGTCACACCAGTGGTCAACGGTAGTGGTGTAACGGTTCCAGTTGGAGATGTCGATGGTTTCGCGTCAGGTATTGACACGATGATACACGAGGACTATGACGAACCGCGGGCGCAAATTGAAGGATCGTTCGATTGGGCTGAGACAGTAGGACGAACCACTGATATATTGGGAAGTATATTATAGCCAAGTTCCCGGAATACGTGAGAGACCTGAGAAAGGTCCGACGAGTTTTACGTCTTAGTATCGTGCTAATTCGTAGGGAAGCACGCGATTGGTAGTGAGAGATGGGATTTACAACGAGGGATGGAACTGACCACCACCCGCTAGAACACTGACTCGATCAATCCCCGTAGAATTGTAAAGAGTGCATCGATGGAACAACCATTGGGATTGTTATAGATTGGTGTCCTTACCAGTACGATCCCAATTTGAAGTCCCACTCGACCGGGTAAAACCTCTCTGTGCCTGCAGCAGGAGCTAAGGTCATCTCTCCAAAGTAGATCCTGTTGTCACTAGTATGGTACAGGTCTACGCGAACAAACTCAAAATCTTCTCCCAGCGTTTCAGCAATTTTGATCATCTCGTCCAAGCGATCTGGTTTATCAATTGTCGGTCCTAATGGGTAGTCCAATCTAAAGTCGCAAGCATTCCATTCTCTGTCAAAGAATCTTCGCGACCTCTCAGCTGAAAACCGGTTGAAATCAACATGTACGAATTCGACACGACCATTGAAAACGTAGAACTTGAAATCAGGAGGTATATCATGTTTTGGGTCATCGATATATTCCTCAATGACCACCCGTGGTTGAATTTCCTCATACCAATATTCTCTGGATTTCTTTCCGAACGGTGTTTCGAGCCATGATTTGCATTTAGATTCGATCAGATCAAAGTCATACTCCCGGTGGTCGTCTACTACAATCGTCATACCACTTCCGTGGGTAGCTTTAATAACGAATTTTTCCGGGAGTCCGTTTTTGGGTATTTCCCCCGATGATTCGCCGACAAAGTAGAGATCTGTCAATAGATTTTCTCCCACCTTCTGTTTAACATACTCCCTAACTGAATACTTATCAGATACCGTCGAGAATAGTTCGGCTCTTTCACCAGATAGCTTTCGCGAAATGATTTTTTCGCTGAATGACCGTGGTTCCTCGAGTTGTGGCCAGTATCCCAGAACAGGTGCAGCCATCAGCTTTTCGTGAGTTTTAGGAGACAAGATTTTTGAAAAAACTGGATAGCCTGCCTTCTGAATCGTAAAACGAACCCCATGTCTAACTGTCGGGATAACTCCTCGATGTCGTGCTGTTTTTTGAAGTTTAGCAAGATACGTCATAAGTATTGGAGTAGTTGCTTCTCAAATATAGGTGTTGAATTCGGTATTCCAACCAGTAAAAGTCATACACTATCGATGCCGATGTTCCCGAGGGATATAGACACTTCGTTATTCATAATTTAATATAGTTAATCTTTCCCAAGATAGATCACTTAACGAACAAAGAACATAGTAATCGCTGAAATCACTAATGCTCTTCTAAGTGCCGTCACTCTCTCACTCTCCCGAAACGATTGGCGCCCGAAAATTCGGGGTTATGTATTCTACTCGAGATATCCTAGCTCTTTGAGATGATCTTCGATGAGTTCTTCATCTTCAACACCAGATGTCTCACCGCGACGGCGCTGTTCCATCTCGTCGAGGTGCTCGTCGAGTACGCGTGTAAGCGACCTGTACTGCTGAGTAGCGGCATTTGACTGATCGCCTTCTGGGTCCTCTTGTAGATTCGTATTCAAATCAAGTAATAATTCACCCTCAATATCGTGTCGCATCAGTTTCCAGTTGTTAGCATGTCGAACACCTGCATGATCCCTATTTAATTCGGGCTCAACATCAACAAACAGGTGCTCGCGTTCCTGGACTACGCCGTCATCATCTGGAAGGATACTGTGGCCGTCCCAGTTCGGGGGAACTCAATTCCGACAGAATCTAGTATTGTCGGTGGGATATCAACGAGACCGATTTGATCATCAATCGTCTCGTTACTCCGTCCTGGAATCGAGATGCCACATGGGACGTGGATCACCTCTTCCCAGAACTGCTGTGGATGCCCACCAAGTCCATGTTCACCGTGCATCTCGCCATGGTCGGCAGTGACGACAATTACCGTTTCATCCCTTACGGAATCCGGCAGAGAAGTAAAGAGTCGTTCGAGCTGATCATCCAGATACTGACATTCAGCTTTGTAAAGCTGTTTTTGTAGCTGCCAATCTTTATCGCTCAGATCATCTGGTCGGTGTGTCGCCGCGCTCGCAAGTTTCTGTGATTTTCTTCGTGAGACGGGTTCTTCAAGATACTGCCGTTGATATTCGTCAGGTGCTTCGTACGGCGCGTGAGTATCCATAGGATGGACCCAGGCAAACCAGTCATTTTCTCTGTCTTCAATCCATTCCGTGACTTGATCTACGAGAACTTCCGCCCGGACGAACCGTGTATCATCTCCTCGGATATTAAGAAGTAGATCATCTATAAGATGATAGCCTCTCAGAATTGCTTTAAAAAGTAGTCCATCTTGATCGAGGCGTCCCCGAACTTCATGTTTGAGACGTTTTTCTGACGATGTCGCACCCGAATCCCACATTGAATCCATTCCTCGGTCGTAGTTGTAATCACTGCTTGCAAAACGATTATCAGTGAAACCCGCGGTCGCATAACCTTCTTCTTGCAGAGTTTCAGCAAGCGTCGGGCGGACATCATCCTCGCCCGGAATACCAAATCCATCGGTACCCCCTGAATACCTACTCCCAAGAAGGGTAGGGAACGACCACGGTGTGCCAGGACCGTTTGCATAACAACGAGTATATTCCATGTTCTTGTCGACAAAACCATGGGTTTTTGGCATAATCTCTGAGGTCACGTGATCTGCACGGAGCGCGTCGACGGTGATATAGAGGACATTCATCAAGACATAAACGAAGGCGAATGTACTAAAATGTAGCTCTTTTAGTGGAACGCCAAGCCAATAAGGGCGATATTGATCTTGAACCGTTAATTGATATCCTCAACTATTTTTCTGATATCCTTTTTAAAATTTTCACGGCTAAACTGTTCTGATGACCGGTTTAATTGAGACAAGAGGTCTTTTTGGAGATCATTATTACTCATAACAGTAGTAATATTACGAACTGCTTCTTCCGGATTTTCGTACGTGAGCAAGTTGCTTTCGTTAACAATCTCTGTTTGTCCCCCGGATCGAGGTACAAATGGAATAGTTCCACTCATCGCCATTTCAGCCACAGCAATACCAAAGTGCTCATATTGTCGTCCATGGATTCCATACTTATGAGAAATTAATGCATTATTCAATTCGGACCGATCAAGCTTGCCTTCTAAAGATACCCAATCATATTTTGAGACTCGATTTTTGATTTCTTGATTATACTGTGTGGACGACTCAGGACCTATGATATGCAAATGTGTATCATATCCAGTTTCTCGTACTGATTTTATCATCTTAATTATTTTTTTAATATTTTTGCTTGGATAGATGCGACCAATACATATAAATCCATCTTCTCTTTTTTCAAATGATTTCGAGTCCTTTGGAGGAACAACAGGAGGATAGACCACCTTAGAGTCTACATTGTACGCTTTTTCTACCATCTTTGCAGTCCATTTTGAATTACTCACCAAACAATCTGACTCATCAAACTCAATATCCATGCCACCCATTCTCCTACATAATAGATTATATATTGGCAGAAGTTGATTATCATTTCCAACTACTCCAGGAATCGATTTACCACCATACTGGGGCACGTGAATGTATTGTAATGTTTGAATATCGTTGATGTCAATTTCATTACTAGTGCTTATAATGGCATCATAATTATGAGAAATTGACTGGGCATATCGGTTTAATAAAGACTTTTTCATTCGCTCTAATCCTATACCAAAATGTTTTTTGGAATATTTTGACGGTATATTTAGAACTCCTGAGTAATCAGGGACAATAACGCTATCAATCCTTGAGTATGTTCCCAACGCCTTATTTAATCCTTCAATATCTGGCTCGCCACTAGTTATGAGATCTACTTTATGATCCTGTTGTAAGGCTTCAATAACATTAAGACAGACTGCATTAGCTCCCCCGGTAGATTTCAATTCAGGGTGCACAACACCTACTCTCATGAATATATGGTCCTGAGTTGCTCTATGGTTATATTCTTTCGCTCCTGTAGTAGTGTCCCAGATCAGTCGTTGCGATGTCAACGTTCGACGTCACAGTGTGCTGGAGCATCGTATTTAATTGTCTTTATACGAGGGTCGATGTCCTCTAGGTCGCCCACCCCGCCGACCGTCGCTTCGATGATTGTGCGCCTTGATGTTCAATCACGTTTTGAATTACAGCGGTTCCGTATCGAGATTGCCCTTTGTATCAACGGTAATTCTATATCTATCACCATTAGAATCTTCGATGACCGGCCCTTTTTGATTGGTCATCTCTATATCGCGATTTTCGACCATGACTTGATCATCAGCGGTCGTCTCTGACTCTCGCCCGACCGCGACCGAATTGGAGTGGTTGACCGCTGCACCCTCGCCGAGTGCGACCCCAAAGTTCGGGCCGACACTCGCGCTTTGCCCAATAGCCACGGCGCCGATTGTGTTGCCGCCAGCATCGGCATTCGCCCCGACAACCGTCGTCCGATTTGTCGCATCCGCCTCCCGGCCAACCGCAGTTGCGTTCATCGCGCTCTGGGCATTGTATCCGATGGCGGTCGCTCCCGTATCCAATGCATTTGCTCCGAATCCGATGACAGTCAAGAGGTCAAAATTCCCATCAGCTTTGTTGTCGCCACCGACAATCACTGCCCGAGACACCTCATCACTTGGACGAATATTATTTCCAGGACGACGCCTCTCCCTGGATGTTCTGCATTCACACCCATCGCTAGCGATTGATTGGCGGCTCTGGCATGACTGCCAACGGCTAACGATTCCTGACTGCCCGCGATCGCCGTCCGACCGACGGCCATCGGCGGCCACTGCCTCCCGCCCGACATCCGTTCGCGCGTCCCGCCGAGGACGCCCCCGGTGTCTAACTGTGCTGGCGGATGCGCCCCGTCTCGCGACAGAGATCCGGTTAAGATAGTCGTCCGGGTTATCGTCGCGCTCAAGACGGGCAACGAGCCGTCGCCCGGCAATTGCGAAATTCAGAGCGGCAGACTACTCATCGGCCGGGTCAGACTCCTCCCACACACCGGCACCCGTGGTACCGTCCGACGCAGCAATTATCGCGCCAGTTTCTGTAAATTCGCCACCCGTCACCTCATATGCGGAGAAGCCGACGTAGACGGTCCCAGTTTGGTCATCTCGACGACTCAGCAAAGCGATCCCCGGCATCCCCTCCGCTTTTGCAGGCCAATTCCAGATATATTTTAGAACCATATTTTCCGGGTCTTCGGCCCGATGAATCGCGTAGATCCCCGGCGAACTCTGGTTATCCGAACCAAGGACCATCCCGTGCCGTCCGGCGAGGATCGTTGTGATCTGATCCCGTTCTTCGAGGGGGTTGTCGAAATGCTGTAGCCGGTACCAAGTGTCGCCGTCGTCGTCTGAATAAAAGATGCCACCCGCATCAGTGTGGCCGTCAATGGTCCAGAATCGGTCGGCCCACGGGTCATATGCACACCCGTGGTGGTGCATGTCCTCGTGGTGGTCGGGATGTCGCTCCACGGAATCGTACACCTCTGACCACGTGTCCCCTGCATCAGTGCTGATCCAGACATGTCGGCTATCCGGCCGGCTTCCGCCTCCGGCGTAGTGGTTGACGACGAACTTTGTCCCGTCTCCGTCAATACTCCAGCGTCGGATGACGGTCCCATCGTCATCGAGACTGAACACGGATGTCCACGAGACGGATGTTGTCTCGTCGCTGTCCCACCCCGACGACTTATATATCGAGTCGGCAGAAGCGATCAACACCTCGCCGTCATCTGTCGGCAGGATGTGCCGGTCGGGATCGATTGGCGTGTCGACGTGATGGCTCCACGTCTCGCCATCGTCGTCTGACCGATGGATGGAGTGCTGCCCGTCAACCTCCGCACGCCCCCACACATAGCCGTCAAAGGCATTGAGGGGCCATGGGGGATCTCCCAGAGACTCCCGCGTTGGAGCAACAAGAGGGGTCGGATGCAGAGCCATGTGTTCGAAGGACCGAGCACGATCGATGCCTGCCGGCTCCTCAGTGAGCACTGATTGTTCGGTATCGACCGCCTCGTGATGTGTTGTGCTAGGAATGGATTGCTCTTCCGAACCCCGGCCAGCAAAGTACTCCCAGTCTTCAGCTGACGCGTCCCACCGCCAAGTTATCTGCTGATCTGTCGCGTGGTACAGCTCGTCGTCGGACTCTCCCGTGTCGGGTCGTTCCGAGATTGGACCGTGCACGATCGCCTGCACGTCAACCGCGTCGACCGTGTCAATGGTCCCAGTCAGTATCGCCCTGTTCAAACCGGTCTAAATTCAGTCGTGGTGTTTCGTCTACCATGATTAGAGCGTGTCATAGAAAGCGTCACGTACGAAGCAGCAGGGTGCGCGAAGTGTGTCCAACACAAGCGCAACCCTGCAAGATGTAGCTTCGGTAGACGACTTCTTGAATGTCGCGGCTATCGAGACAGTGCCGCTGTTTGAACATCTTGAGTTCGAGTTTCTGCTGGAGTACGACGTGTTCGCCCCCGCTTCGAGGGGGCGAACACGAGTTTACCAGCCACCAGATCTCTTTCGCGGCTTTCTGCACTGCTACTACGAGGATGTGTACGGTACACGCCCGGTTACACGAGAACTTCAGAACGGCCTTGTCTGGTACTACTGCGGACTCGACAAACCGCCATCCAGAGACACCATTGACCGCTTTCTCACTGACCTCGAACAAGTTATCGACGATGTCTTCGACAGACTCGTCGAGCAGGCCGCCGCCCGCGGCCTGCTCGACTCCACGTACTCCATCGATTCGACACACGTTGAAGCGATTCAATACAACGACGCGGCGTCATGGAACTACGATCCAACGGCTGAGGAGTACTACTACGGCTTCGGCTGTACGATCATCTCGACCGGCGCAAAGATCCCGATAGCAGCGGAGTTCACACAGGCCAAACAAGCAGATAAAGAGACGGCGATGCGCGTCACGTGTGACGCGCTCGCCGTCGATATACCGGTCTGGATGCTTGGAGACAGCGCCTACGACATCCTCGACTGGCACGACCACCTGCTGGCCGCAGGGGTCGTGCCAGTCGCCCCATACAACCCGCGAAACACTGACGACCCGAAAGACATCAAGTACAGGGTCGAAGACCGAATCGAGGAACATAGCGAGGACGTGCAGCTGAAACAATCTATCTTGGACGAGACGTACAACAACCGGACAGGCGTCGAACGAACCAACGACGCGGTCAAGGATTGCGGCCTCGGGCATATCCGCGCCCGAGGCCGCGTCCACGCACGAACAGAAGTGTTCCTCGCGCTGTGTCTTCGGATTGTTGTCGCAATCACCAACTACGAGCGAGGAAACGAACCGGGCTGTGAGAAGCTATGAGATGGATTCTATGACACGCTCTGATTAGTTAAGTTGGATGGCCGTACGGGCTGGCCCCGTAGCCAATACCGTATTCTTCGTCATCACCGGTTCCACCACCGCCCCGTCGCTTTCACCGACACCTCCACCTGATGACTCGCCGTCTTGTTCCTCTCCTCCATCATCATCTTCAACACTGCCGTCTCCATCGTCGTTTTCTTGCTGCTTATCGGTGTCTCGCTCGTCGCGCTCTTCGTCTTCGTCAGGATCGTGCTCATTCTGCTTATCAGTGTCTTCTTGATCGTCTCCGCCATCGTCCGCATCGGCGTTGTCAGTGACTCCATCGTCTCCGTATCCGTACGATGACTCGTTGTCTGATGATGTGTTATCGTTGCTAAAACAGACCGCGAAGAGTGCCATGCTACCGGCACTTATGGCCAGTAACTCTCGCCGCTGGAGAGCAATCCTCTCACGGTCCATAAGCTGTTATATTACTACACAAGTATATTATTTTGGTTATTGTTGTTGGTGGTTTTTAGATATTAGGCCTTGGTGAATCACTGTAAGGCAGCAGGAGAGGTCGTCAAATCGAAGGAATTGAAGCGGGAAATCGGCGATGCTCTATGTCGAAGATTTCCCGCTTCACGAGCAAACTAGTATAGAGCGAACCAAGGGTTGAATAGATCACTCCTGAGAGGAGGTAATTAACTAGACAGTGCCTATAGTTTGAGGTTATCGCCCTTTCTTTTATGTCTGTAATAGTACAAACTGAAAACCAAGTACGGTATTAAATATATAAATAATATAATTATAGATACATTATGCCAGAAGATTGGTAGACTCCAGAGGGGTGAGTGCCAAGATAAGACTATACTTGCAGCAATAAGGCCATATATTTGACTTGAAAGGAAACTTTGACTAGATTTTGAATATGCGATTTGTGACACATATCCCCACAAAAAGATTATTACTAAACCAAATACCCCAAAGTCAAGATACGGGATTCCTAGTGCTGTCGCTGTTCCTCCTCCTTGCGTTGGCTCTATAGCTGCATAAACAGATGTTAGATATGCATCGCGTACATCATCTTCTATAAATAAATACTGAAATATAAACCCAAAGGTTTCAAAACCATATGTATGTTCACTTATATATGTGATACTCCGGTGCAAGTTTCCAATATCGTTTGAAAAATAAAAAAGGATTCTATCGATGCTGTACGTCACTGAAGTAATAACTGAATCAGGCGAAGAACGTACTCGTACCACTTCTTGAATTGTCCATACACTAAACCCAATAATAGTGCCTATAATTGGATAAACAACTGGAATTCCTTTATCAGAGATAGATATATACGTGATGAGCGATCCAATAATGGCGGCAGCTAAGAGTAGTCGTTGAGACACTAAAATCGGAAGTACTGTTAATGGTATCAATCCAATAATTAAAAGTGTGGTTAATCTCTGGTTATTATAGTATCTATGATTTATCAATGGATTGTCGCGCCCTATTACAGCAAGGCTCGCTGCTGAGAATATCATCACACTAATGAACCCAGTATATAACAGCCGTGCGCCGGGAAACGGTTTTTGTTCTCTCCACAGCTGACCTGTAGAGTGCCAATCAGACAATAGACCACTTAAGAAAGTACGAAAAGATCCAATCTGATAGATGGCGAGTACGGTCCAGCAAAACAAGAGGAAAAGAATAGCAACACCATATAAATAAAATAACAACAGGGAAATGTCTGATTTTTCCATTGTCTGTTTTATGTACTGATGTCTGAAAATATCATTGGGCATTTTAATTTGTAACTGAACTCGATTTGCGACAAATACACCCAGCAAAAATACTGCTGTTGATATAATAACCCATAAGCTTCCTTCTACGGTAATTGTGGCTCTTGGAACATCATGAAGTCCGTAGACTAACTCTTTCGGACCTATGTATGCGGCAATATGTGAAATAACCCATGTTACGACAAATAATATCGCAGGGGATACATATCTTCTTGTAATATATTTCATGTATTATGTAGTGCGGGTGATATTTTTTATTGTTATTACTAACTTACTTTTTGTATCTCTTCTTAATAAAGATAATACTAATGCTATGTATGTTTTCCACAATAATGGATACAGCATTATGGATTTGAGATAATAAGAAATAGCGTCTTTGAATCTTCGATGTGATTGTAAAAACCTACCCACCGTGAAATACTGCACAGCAAAACTTTTTCTACGCTCATGCCATGGCAAGCTGTTTATATCCTCTTGAATATATTCAAGAACCTGTTTATGAGCTTCCATGCGAGGTTCAACATTACTAGTGATCCGATTATCATTCTCAATATACATAGTCACAAGAGGATCCACAATGTAATCAAAGTCATAATCCCGTGATATTCGAATCCATAATTCATAGTCTTGTCTGGCAGAAAGATCTTCATTAAAACCATCAACTTTATCAAAACAGCTTGAACGGACCATCACAGTTGACGTAGGGTTTATCCAATCCTTTTTTAATTGCTCTTTATAGAGGTCTCCTCGCTTAGAGGGAACTTCTCCAATTTCAACCGCTCCATCGTGTTTGACATAATACCCAGTATAAACTACACCTACTTGCGGTGAACATTCGCGAAAACGAGTGACCTGCCGTTCAAGTTTCTCACAATCCCATTTGTCATCACTATCAATAAATGCTATAAAGTCACCATCAGCTGCTTCAATACCTGTATTTCTTGCAGCGGGTGCACCTCGATTAGTGTCGTGACAAATATAATTGACTTTATCTCCGTATTGTGACATCAATTCAGAGGTATTATCTGATGAGTTATCATCTACTACGAGAAGCTCCAAATCAGAGAAAGATTGATTGATAACACTATCTATTGCTCTTGAAATCACGTCCTCCCGATTGTATGTCGGAAGAACCACACTAACTGTTGGGTCCATTAAAATCACACCCTTATTTGTATATTATTGCTAAACCAATTGGTGACCTTCGATAATGGCTCTTGACTAAAACATTCATTGTTTTTATTATACATGATTAGTACTGGCTACAGACACGGTCAATGCCCTCCTGTAAATAAATTCTGGGTTTCCACCCTGTTGCTTGCTCCATTTTTGAATAGTCTGCACAGGTGTCGTGAATGTATACGTCTTCAGGAATCGGGTTCTCCACGTAATCCGGTTCCACATTCGTACCGAGTTCTTCATTGATCATGTTCACAACCGTATTAAAGTCATAGGCCTGGCTAGTCCCAAGGTTATAGATATCGTCAAGGTCGTATCCGGCTGCTTGTACCAAGCCACGGACAATGTCATCAACATGCGTGAAATCACGAGTCTGATTACCATTGCCATACAATTTTGGTGAGTTACCGTTCGCGATGTCGTCAGCAAACTGAGCTATAACATTGGCGTATTCTCCTTTATGACTCTCAGCACCACCATACCCTTGATACACCGAAAACAAGCGCATCCCTGCTGCTGTCAAGTCATAATGGTTTGAAAAGTACTCAGCGTAACTCTCACGTGCGATCTTTGAGGCCTCTTAGCCAGTATTGACTGTGATATCCATGTCTTCGGGTGAAGGATCAGTACGGCTACCATAGATAGATGATGTAGAGGCGTACACGATCGTATCACAACCGTCTGCCCTTGCCTGTTCAATAACATTAACGAATCCCTCGACGTTCACTCTTGCGCCTGTTGTGGGTTCGTCTTCATGCATCGCGTATGACGACAATGCTGCCAAATGAAATACAACATCTACATCTGTCGGTAGGTCGTCGTCAAGTACACTCGTATTGGAGAAATCAATATTATCGTCCAAGTTCTCGGAGGTTCCGAGATAGGAGTTGTCCACCACTATAACATCATTGCCCTTAGCGAGTTCATTAGCCAGATTTGAACCAATGAATCCTGCACCGCCAGTCACCAAAATACGCCGGTCTTGCATTGTTAAAAACAGTAAATTCTTCCAATAAAAAGGCACCCATTTTTATCATTTACACTGTTCTGGTATCGGACCCAAGGGAGAGACATAAACTGTTTTATATAGTAAATTATGAGAAAAGATGCCCACTGAGTGAATTCTCACAAATCATTATAAGATCGCACCGACTTGATTGTCTACTTTTCTGAGTAGGGGATCATTCCATCCGGATCAGGATACCCAATCGCCATGAGCATGACGACGGTCTCATCAGACTCCAAATTAAGAAGTGATTGCAATTTCCGCTCGTTATTAGGGATCGCTGGCCAGTTGATGCAGCGAGAAGCAAGTCCCTGCGTCTCTAGTGCAAACTGGAAGCCATTCCGAAAGACTGATATCAATGTAGATGACGTGTTTGTCGCGATCATTAAAATACGCTCGCTGCTTGTCGACGATCACCGCGAGGGATGGGACGTTATCACTATATCCAGAAGCACCGATAGCAAGAGACGATAGCTCGTCAATCAGTTCACGGTCATCAAACAATAGATACTGGTAGGACTGTCTGTTGCAGGTGCTCGGCGACTGCATAGCGACTTCCAATGCTTCGTCGGTCTCCTCTCGAGGAACTTCCCGGTCCTGAAACCACCGAGTGCTCGTTCGCTGGACCGCTAATTGTTCCATCTGCTCAGGTGACACTGGAGACTCACCGAGCTCGCGACGCGGGAACAGGACGCGACCGTCCGGAGTATACTCGATCTCTGAGGGGAACTCCGACTCGGCCTCAATGATGATCTCGGTTTGATCCACGGCGTCAAAATATTTTGATAAGACGTCAACGGCCCACTTGAGTTGTTCGTCGTCGGATTCCGGGTCCCATGCCGTCACTAGATCAGCAACGACCTTTCGGATGTACGACTCGGCGAACACCGAGCGTCGGTTAGGCATCGAGAGCCCTTCTTCAATCCTATGCACACTCCGTATGATCTGATGGCATGGTGCCTATCGTTGAGATTCGAACACTTCGTACGCCGCGAGCCCGGACAACACGGAGCGTTGTTCGCTGTAGAACATTCCAGTGACATGAAAGTACAGCGCAGTCAGAATCCGCGACCGGTGATTGAATCGAAGGGCACGGTTCTTCGGAAGAACGCTCCAGACGACGTGCGTAAAGAACTGCCGATAGGCGAAGTGCTTCTCTTTGCGTAGAAGGGTGCTGGTACCCTCCTCATGGTAGACCGAACTCGCGCGATTGAGTACCGAAATCATCCAGTAATTGTTGCAAGAGGACTGACACAGGCATGGGACATCCGAGACACAGAAGCAACTCACTCTTATTCGATGTAGATATCACAACAGATATATCGTCAGTCCAGCAATCTGGACTCGAACGTGACATCTCTCGTCATCGGGTGCGCTCCGTCTATCGAGAGGACGGAGCTCTCGTTTTATGTAAGAAGACCCTACGAAAACTGCACACAAAGAGCTATTGCCGAGCGATTTCCGTACGCGGATACTACTCGCTAAATATCGACGATCGAACCGTCGAGTTCTCTGCACCGACCCCAACGCTGGTAGAACGGAACCGGCAACGCTTCCGGCAAGAATCCGAGGAGATTTATGATTTCTTCGGATCAATTAAAAAGGAGGACGACGTAGTGTACGATATCGGGGCGAATACCGGTCTCTACTCGCTTTTTGCCGCGACAAAGTGCCGACATGGGAAGGTCATCGCATTTGAACCCTATCCGCCAAATGTGGAGATGCTACGACAGGACCTTGAGGGCGGTGTTAACTTAGCCATTGATTCCACCAGACGGCGTGAGCTTGTAGCCATGATTCTGCGGTATCTGGATCAACGTGGCTGAAGCAGTTTGAAAACGAAGATGTTCGTCGTTCTACCTCACGAAAGACACGTTCGACGGCGTTTCTGAAAGCCGTGTTGCTGGACGCGGTAGCTGAGATTTTCTCGTCGAAGGCCGGCGATGAGGTCATCTGCGTCATCGACGAGAAACACGGCGTCTGTGACGGCGTGTTTCTCGGTCAGTTCAGTGAGAAACTCTCGTGCAATCGGCACCGTATACGTTGGGAACAGTCGTGAATGGAGAATTTTGTTGGATTCAGGATCAACCGCGGTGTACAGCCAGTATTACTCGTCGTTGATCCGGATCGATTTTTGATCGACCGCAACTCGATCCAGATTCTCACCGCCGCTCGGCTGTAAATCCGCTTTTTGAACCCAGTTGTGAACCGCAGTGCGACTGCGTTTGACACCCGACTCCTCAAGTAACACAACTGTATTCGAGAGTGATAGGCCCGCAAGATGGTGGCGAATACCCTTTTTAATGAGCTGCAGGGGTGTCCTCTCACGCTGCACAAACTCCAAGTTGATCCAGTCTGTAGATTCGTTGAGGCGGTCGGTTTCGGCCATGAACATCCGAATCTTCGACCGCCTCGTTCCTAACTTAACACGACCACCTTGAGCGGAACAGCTTATATAACATCGAGGTCGTGGAGTCCGCACTCTCCGACTCCGTCGGCGAGATCGAGTTCAGCCAGCCCCAGGAGGATGATATCGGATACGGCTCCTCTTCGATTGGTGCCAACGGTACGCGAGAGACACTTACTGTTCCAACGACGACCGGGGATAAACTAGTAGCTCCATTCGTCTTTAGCTAAGCCTCACACCTCGGTTGCGTAGCGGTAGCGAGCGTCTCTTGTAAGATCGGTCGTTGCTGATGAATCTTCTGTGCCTCTTCGATCAGCCGTTCCAGCAACGGCGGTGGCGAGTAGCCAAGGTACTCACCGAGTTCGTGGAGGATGAGCTGGCGTGCGACCGGAAGGTCGCCGCCCAGCGTTCCGGCGGAAACACGATCTCATCAGCGGCCTGCTCAGTGACCAGAGCCAACAGCTCACCACTCACCAACAGCGACAGCAACGCCGCATACACCAAAATCTCTACGACAACAGGGTTGCTCGTGTCGAACTCGTCCAATTCGTACTGCGTCTTCAATTCACGAAACAGCGTTTCTACCTCCCATCGACACCGATACAGCGTTGCTAGATCTTCCGGGAGAAATTCTTCTCGCGGCACGTTCGTGATGTACAGATGGTAGTCGTCGTCGTCCTTGTTGCGGCCGACGACGACGCGGAACCGGTTTGTGTCCGGCGACCGATTTCCCTCATACTGTCCGGATTGAATTGTGTTTCGACCCTAACGTCAATTTACTCCGCAAGAGGCCATCAACCACATCATGGCTCTTCTCGCCTTCCAGGGGAATGGCGCGGGAGTGATCAGCGCAATCCCTGCAGAGAACTCTGTCGAGTCATCAACAATAATCTAATGATCTCACGGGCTCACGCTGTGCCAGCTGCCGATACTTCGGGATAAACACACATGTATCAATTTATATGACTCAGTAACAGATATGGTTGTAAGATGCTCATATCGGTCGTATCTCCCGATCTCTCGCACAACTGTCTCGGTCGCGCGTACGTTCTCGCGCAGCTTATCGAACAGAATTACGATGTCGAAATCGTGGGGCCAAAACTCAAAGGGACGGTATGGGAACCGATCAAGGACGAGTACGAGTACAAAGGGGTCGAAACGGGATCACGAGTGTATCAGTTCCCGTTCGCCGTTCCGAGTCTTTTGGATCGGATCTCCGGAGATCTCGTTTACGTGTCAAAGCCTCGGACGACTAGTTATGGTCTCGGCTTGTTAGCGACAATTGGCCGCGATAGACCGCTCATCCTCGATATCGATGACTGGGAGACGGGTTTTAGTTACCGACACGGACGGCTGGAAACGGTTTTAAAAGGGGTTCCCAGATTAGCATCAATGAACTCGTATTATTATAAAAGATTTCTCGAAGCCCTTTCAGGTGTAGCGGATGCCCGGTCCGTCTCGAACCACTTTCTCCAAGATCGATTCAGTGGCACCCTCGTCCCGCATGCAAAAGACACCGAGAAACTAGATCCATCACGCTTCTGAAAATCGGCCGTACGAAACGACCTCGACTTACCTGCCGAAGAATTTCTTGTGATGTTCGTAGGGACACCTCAACCGTACAAAGGCGTTCATAACCTTGCGAAAGCGGTAACAGAAATCGGACGGGATGACGTACAGACAGTGATTGTCGGAGCACACGACTCTGAGTATGTCGACAAAGTCCGTCGGCTTGGCGGGGACTCAATCATTATTCGCGGAATGCAGCCATTCGATAAGATTCCGAAGTGGATCGCAGCTGCGGATGCCATCGCGATTCCACAGGAAAACAGTCCTGCGACGTGGGGACAGATGCCTTCTGAAAGTGTTTGACGCGATGGCAATGGGTAAGCCTGTGATAGCAAGCGATGTGAGTGATCTACCGATCGTCTTGGAGGGTTGCGGTCGGATTATAAAGCCGGGGGACGTTGGAGAATTGCGGGAGTCGATCCTCGCCCTGTACAACGATCCGGAGCTATGTGAAGAACTGGGGACAAAAGCTAGGCAGCGATGTGTTAAAAAGTACAGTTACAATGCTCTTGCCCCCGTTGTTGAAGAGCTAGTCTCTACTGCTTACATATCCGCATGAAATAGCGTCAAGCGACATTAGATTGATACAATAGAGAGGAGGATATTATCGGTAGTTCCTATCGAGTCAGCGAATATAAAATGAGCCGTGACCCACCAAAATTAGCTCGTGTATAGCGATTCACCAGAACCCGACCGTAATTGGTTAAGTTGATCTCGCACCAACGTCTTGAGAGTGGGGCTAAAAAGTACAAATATAGAATAGGAAATAACACCCACCACAATTACAATAGTGAGCTGCACTATGGTTTCCACTGGAGTTATTTGTTCCAGTACCAACAAGCACACAGCCATTAACCCCGACGCTACACAACATTCAAACCATGCCCGAATTGGTGCGCGAATTGTAAGAAATCTCTGTAAATAATACCAGTGAAGTATCACCCCACCGACAAGTGAAGCTAAAGTCGTAGCCACTGCTGCACCAGCGATACCATATTGCTGAATAAGCAGTACATTTAATATAAGATTTAGTATCACTGCTACAATAGTTGCACGCGCGGCAAGATCAGGCCGATTAACAGCTTGTAATGATCTACCTAAGACAGTCTGTACCGATTCAGTTATTTCATCAGTCATCAGGACTATCAGGGCTAACCACGCAATTGCAGCATCTTCACTAAAAACAATAGAGAGGATCTCAACAGAATATAGTGCCACCCCAAAGAATGCGGGAACAACTATTAACGGAGTCAGTGCTAACAATTCCGTTAGCTTCGTTTCAATTTTCTCCTTTGAATCAGAAGCGTGCCAGTTACTGACCTGCGGGAAAAATGTTGTAGAGAGCGCTTTACTAAATATGATGGTGAAACTTGTGATACGCCAAGCGATTTCGTAAGCTCCGACATGTGACGGTGAGAGAAAGTAACCAATGATGACAATATCCATCCAATTATAAAAGTATCCTCCGACAGAGGAGACTAGATTATACTTCGCATATGAAAATAGCGATCGGAAATGCTTAAGCGATGGTCTTGTGGGTTGGATAGATACACGGAGCCATCCAATCACAGATACAGTAACCAATCCAGAAAGTATGCCAAAAATCAAAGCTTCAACTTCCAATCCGTGGATCACCAACAAGACTGAGGTCACAACCCAGATGATCTTCCTAAGTATCTGTAAGGAGGCAGTTTCTTCTACCCGAAGCTCGCCTTTAAGTACGGAAATAGAAAGATTGGCTATTTCTTGTAGTAAAATAGCAATAATCAAATAAACTGCTACAGTGGTCCCGACATATTCGTTTATATAAGGGGCGGTAAGCGCGATTGCAGAACAAATAATCACTATTGGGACAGATTTGATTATAAAAGCACTAGCAAGAAATGCCCCCTGATCCTGTTCCTCGCTAATCCGCTTTTCGATAGCACCACGTAATCCAAAATCGGCAGGAATTGCCAAGATGCCTAAAACAGCTTGGAAAAGAAAAAATATTCCAATAGTTGATAATCCGATGGCACTTTCTGAAATATATGATAGCTGCAAATTGAAGGATTGCACTACTAATGTTGGCTAAGAACAGTTTAGAGGTAGAACGAGCAATATTCATCGTGTTTTCAAGAACTCTTTTACGAAAGTACTAACCCTTTATCATATAAGCTCAGAGCTGAGCCTGAAATCAAAATGACCACACATAAACACACATATAATTTAATAAATTTTAAATTCTATAGCATCAATATTATATTTTATAGCATTAATGATACTATAATTAACCCCAATATATACCAACATTGTGACCATATGTTAAAATTTTTGAGAATGACCAGTCATAGGAGAATCTTCGGTTAGTTTCAATGGCACAACGAATATCTCCGAGATTCAACGATCTATAAGGATGTTTTCAAATTGATCGGTTGCATTGTCCCAAGTGAACTGCTGAATATATTCGTGACACTGACCTTTCATCCTTTCAACTCTCTCGGGGTTATCAAGAAGATTTTTTACGGCTGTAACAATTGGAACAGTCTGACGTGCCGGAATAAACTTCACAGACTTCTCTGGGGAGTACTCACGCACCGCACCAACATCCGTAGAGACAACTGCAGTTTTACATGCCATAGCCTCCATCGGAGGCATCCCGTAACCTTCAACCCAACTCGGATAAACGAATATGTCTGCTTGAGAATAAAGTCTTCGAATGTTCTCCTGTGAAGGATCTTCGTGGAATTCAACAAAGTCGGGAATCACGGGACGCTCTTTAGTCCCGAACATGAGGTAATTAACGTCAGGTCGTTCCTCATGGAGACGTTTGAACGACTCAATAGCCTGTTCATCTCCCTTTTCTCGTGAGTTACGATACAATGCGAGGATGGTGGGATCATCGTCGTCGTCCACATTCAGGTCTGGATAGAATGTATCAAAATCGATCCCGTATTTCACTTTTCCACAGTGTTCGTGACCGAGTTCATCAAGCACGTCTTCTTCCCACTCCGAAGTGATAATGAGGTCAAGAGAAAGTTCATACGACTCGTCAACGAGCTTCTTGTAGGATTGAAGATGTGGATCATCCGGAGTAACTTTAGTCATATTTACAGAGGGTCTACCATCAAGCGCTGACGCTTCTTCCCAGCAATCAGAGTCGTCCCAGACTGGCCAAATTTCGTAGTGCTGAACGAAATAAAACTTTTGTCCCTTTGATTCACTCAGAGTGGCCACAGGGTATGCTGTTTCCCACGCTGTTGCTATAGTACAATCGGCTTCAGGAATCCAGCGTTCAAGCATTCTATCGAACCGCGGTTCCATATGTAGTATCTTTTGCTTATCGGCTTTTACAGGCAGCCAGTCAAGCGTTTGCGAGACCCGTGAGACTGTTCCGAGTCCAGACGCACACACCGTGCGAAGGGAACCCATTATTGAATGAGGCATCGTAGGAGCGATGTGAGAAGTGATAATCGTCACATTGTGGCCCCTATCAACCAGTCTGTTCGTGATTTCGACGACGCTTCGGATCCCGCCTGATAACCCGAAATGAGGGAGAAGCACGTTTATTTTCATAATCACTAATTAGGGGTCAGTATAGAAAATGTTGCGACATCGCAGTTGATCACGTGAGTTGATCTTTAGTAATTCCAAACGCCTAAGTCGATCTATTAGTGTTGGGTAAGTAATGGTCCAAATCCACGGTGTTGAGGTCCGCAATCTACAAGTAAACACGGACGAACGGGGGCATTTGGTTGAAATCTACCGAAAGGACTGGGATGAGTATGACCCTAATCCCACAATGTCGTACTATTCAATGACCTACCCAGGAATAACTAGAGCCTGGCATAAGCACCACCGCGGTCAAATTGACTACTTCGTCTGCCCTAAAGGACGAATCCAGATCGCCGTCTATGACGACCGCAACGATTCACCCACACAAGGTGAACTCGAAACTCACATTATCGGCGAACACAATCAAAAAGTAATCAGGATCCCCGGTGATTGCTGGCACGGGTTCAAAGCTATCAGTGATGAGCCCGCATTCCTCATTAACTTCCCGTCGAATCTCTACGATTATGACGAACCTGATGAAGAACGTCTTCCATATGATACAGATAGAATACCTTTTGACTGGGACGAAGAACCGAGTGGATAATCATGAAGGGTGTTCTTCTTTCGGGCGGGACCGGATCTAGACTCCGTCCCATAACCCACACGGGACCCAAGCAGCTTGTACCAGTCGCAAACAAACCAGTCCTCGAATACGCGATTGAAGACCTCAAGGAAGCCGGCATTACCGAAATCGGCGTCATCCTTGGGAATAAAGGTAGAGATGAGATCCAAGAACTTCTCGGCGACGGCTCCGAGTACGGCGTCAAAATCACCTACATCATCCAGGGGAACCCCTTGGACTCGCACATGCCGCAGGCTGCGCCCGAGACTTCGTCGGCGACGACGATTTCGTGATGTATCTCGGCGACAACATCCTCAAATCCGGCGTCACTAGCCTCGTAGAGAGCTTCGAGGCGGGTGACTACGGCGCAGGCATCGCGCTCCAAGAAGTGGACAACCCACAGGCGTTCGGCATTGCCGACGTCGACGACGAGGACAACGTCACCGAACTCATTGAGAAGCCCGACGATCCGCCGACGAATCTCGCTCTCATCGGGATGTACGTCTTCTCACCCGCGGTCTTCGATGCCATCGACGACCTCGAACCGTCATGGCGTGGCGAGCTCGAAATCACCGACGCGATACAGGATCTCCTCGAAGACGGTCACGAGATCGATTCGCACGTCGTGACCGGCTGGTGGAAAGACACCGGAAAGCCCGAGGACATCCTCGAAGCGAATCGGCTCGTTCTCGAAGATGAGAGCCTCGAAACAGCAGGTACTATCGAGACGGGGGCGGAAGTCGAAGGCCGCGTCGAGCTCCACGAATCTGCCACCATCAAGGACGGTGCGGTCGTCCGTGGCCCGGTTTCCATCGACAAGAACACGACAATCGGGAGTGGCGCCTATGTCGGGCCCTACACCTCCATTGGCGCGAACTCCACGCTTGAAAGCGTCCACATCGAAAACAGCGTCGTCATCGGCAACTCTGAACTCACGGCGTCGGGCCGGATCGTCGACAGCCTACTCGGACGGAACGCGAACGTCGAAAGCGCCGAAGAACTCCTTCCCGAAGGACGCCGACTCGTCGTCGGCGAGAACTCCCAGCTCAAACTCTAACTAAAAATGAGAATCATCACCCACACTTGTCCGACCTGTGGTACCGTCGTCGCGGCGAACGAACTGGAGGACAATCGCGTCATGAAGTGTCCAGGACTCGGCTGTCAGGAGGTTCTCCACTTTGAGGATCTCCCGGAAGACGCGCGCAATCACTTCCTCGGTAACCGAGACCGATATCAGGTATAGTTCGACTCGAAGATATCCCGAATAGCTTCCACATCTTCTCGCAGTGTCGTTTGCGAACGGTCCAGCGTCGCCTCTATGTGTGAAACGTCTAAACCTGTCCCGCGCGAACGACGTTACTGCCAAGTTGCCCGTTTGCGCCGATAACGAGAAGCCCCATACTTTCGCTGCCCCAGTGGCTAGGTCAATATGTTCTCTGGATAATATTAAGCTTACAGACACAAAACGACCGGATGGCCAGATCACCTCACAGATCCCGGATCAAATCGGGTAGTTACAAATTGATTTGTTGTCGGAAGTACTCGACCGATTCACGTAACCCATTCCGCAATCCTACTTCAGGCTCCCACCCCAACTCCGAACACGCTTTCGTGATGTCTGGCCGCCGAACCTCCGGATCCTGCGGCGGGAGCTCCTCATACGTTATTCCGCTCTCACTCCCAGTCACCTCCGACACAACTTCTGCCAGTTCGTTTATCGTCCGCTCGTCGGGGTTTCCAATATTCACTGGCTCTTGCACTTCGGACTCCAGCAACGCCACCAAGCCATCGATCATATCCGACACGTAACAGAAGCTCCGCGTCTGTTCCCCGTCGCCGTACACAGTCAGATCCTTGCCCGTCAGTGCCTGCTTCATAAAGTTCGGGATCACACGGCCGTCATCAAGCCGCATCCGCGGCCCGTACGTGTTGAAGATCCGGGCCACCCGGACATCCAGATCGTGTTTGTCTCGATAGGCACGCACCAGCGACTCTCCATAGCGCTTCGACTCGTCGTAACAAGAGCGCGGCCCATAGGGATCCACATTCCCGCGGTAGGACTCCGGCTGTGGGTTCACTTCGGGGTCGCCATACACCTCGCTCGTCGACGTGAACAGGTACGTCGCTTCTTTTTCCTTCGCCAACCCGAGCGTCTTGTGCGTGCCGAGTGCGCCCACCTTCAGCGTCTTGATCGGGTAATCCCGGTAGAACACTGGTGACGCGAGACTCGCTAAATGAAGGACCGCGTCCAACTCGCCGGAAACATGGATGAACTCCGTCACGTCGTGCTCATAGAATGAGAATCGCTCGTGATAGAAGGCGTCGTCTAGATTCGCTGTCCGCCCGCTCACCTGATTGTCCATCCCGATGACTTCGTGACCGTCCGCCAACAGCCGATCACAGAGGAACGACCCGAGGAAGCCTGCCGCCCCAGTGACGAGAATTCGGCTCACTCGAACTGCTCCTCCAGGAGTTCCTGAACAGCGCCGTTCATATCGCCGTCGTCATGGCGAAGCGCCATTTCGATGTTCGCTTGCAGCCAACTCGGGATGTTCCCGATGTCGTAGCGGTCGCCGTCGAGTTCGACGCCACGCACGTCGTCGAGTTTTCTGAATCGCATCCGTTAGTTGGAGTTCACCACCGACACCTGGCTCCGTTGCTTCGAGGATGCCGAAGATCTTCGAGGTAAGAATGTATCTTCCCGTAATCGCGAGATTCGAGGGAGCTTCGTCCTGTGGGGGTTTTTCGACGAAATCGTTGACTGGGAAGCTCTCCGCAGTCGCGTCCACGTCAGCGGTATCAGCGACTCCATACGAGGGTACTTGCTCCCAGGGAACCCGTTCGAGCGAGAGCGTCGATGTGTCATGTTTCTCGGCAGCTGAAATGAGGTTCTCGGTGCATGGCGTTCCGTTCTCGATGATTGTGTCGCCCAACAGGAGCGCGAACGGTTCGTCACCCACGTGTTTTTGAGCGTACAACACGGCGTCACCGAGGCCGTCTCGTTCTTTCTGCCGAACGTAGTGAATGTCAGCTAGATCCGCGATCTCCTGTACGCGATCGAGCCGATCAAGCTTTCCGTCAGCCTCCAGTTCCTCTTCAAGTTCGTAGGACTTGTCGAAGTGCCGTTCGATAGCCTGCTTACCGCGGCCGGTAATGATGAGAATATCGTCAATCCCGGATTCGACTGCTTCCTCGACCACATACTGGATCGTTGGCTTGTCCAAGACGGGCATCATCTCTTTCGGTTGCGCCTTGGTCACCGGCAAGAAGCGAGTACCGAACCCCGCTGCAGGAATGACTGCCTTCGTTACATCCATGAGTCATAACGATGTCAACGCTCCCGATAAATATTGTTTGTCATTGGATCGTAACCTGTCGGTCTGAGATTCGGACTTCACAACGACCCTTGAGAACCCTGAATGGGAACCTGACCAGACGTTTCTTATCAGTGACTCACGAATGGACAGTTGAGATGCGTCTTTCCATCATCGGCAGTGGCTACGTGGGAACGACAATCGCGGCGTGTTTCGCGGATCTCGGGCACGACGTGGTCAACATAGATATCGACGAGGAGATCGTAAAGACGATTAACCACGGGCAGGCCCCCATCCACGAGACAGGACTCGACGAACTCATCGCCGACCACGCCGGCCCCAAGGGTACCGGCCGCCTCCGGGGGACCACGGACTACGACACCGTCCTCGATACAGACGTAACGTTCCTCTGCCTGCCGACCCCACAAAACGACGACGGCAGCATCGACCTCTCGATCATGGAAGCAGGCGCAACCCAACTCGGGCAGACTCTCGGGAATGCTCCCGACTGGCACACGGTGATCGTCAAAAGCACGGTCGTGCCCGGATCCACGGAGGATGTCATCACACCGATCCTCGAAGCAGAGAGCGGCAAGACCGCTGGCGAGGACTTTGGCGTCGGGATGAATCCGGAGTTCCTGCGCGAGGGGACCGCTGTTGAGGACTTCCTACACCCGGACAAGGTTGTCCTCGGTGCCGACGACGAGCACGCACTCGCAGACGCTCGCCATGTGTTCGACCCGCTTGTCAGCCAGGCCGATGCGCCGGTCGTTGAGACCGACACTCGCACCGCGGAGATGATTAAGTACGCTAACAACAGCTTCCTTGCGGCGAAGATCAGCCTCATCAACGACCTCGGAAACATCTGTGAGGAGTTCGGGATCGACTCATATGAAGTCGCGGCCGCGATCGGCCTCGACGACCGCATCGGCGAGCAGTTCCTCCGTAGCGGCGTGGGGTGGGGTGGAAGCTGCTTCGGAAAGGACGTAGCAGCAATCATCGCGGCGGCTACAGACGCTGGATACGAACCGCCGCTTCTGAACGCGGCCGTCGAGGTCAACAACCGCCAGCCGCACCGATTGGTCGATCAACTCGCGGAGCATCGTACGCTTGACGGTGCACGGATCGCCGTGCTCGGTTTGGCATTCAAACCTGGAACCGACGACATGCGGAATTCGCAGGCAATCCCTGTGATCCATCGACTTCAAGAGCGTGGGGCGGCCGTGACCGCCTACGATCCCGTCGCAACGGAAAACGCCAAAGAGTATCTCGATGATGTCGCGTACGCCAACTCGGCCGCAGGCGCGCTAGCCGACGCCGATGGCGCGGTCGTCGTCACCGACTGGGACGAGTTCAAGACGCTTGACGAAGAGTTCGACGCGATGGCCGCCCCGATCGTTGTCGACGGTAGACGAATCATCGAGCGCCGCAACGGAATCACGTACGAGGGATTAACCTGGTGACCTCGAGTGTCTCTAGCTTGTGGGTCAGAACGAGGCACTGGAGATGCCGACAAGCGGTCTCAGTAGCTGAGAGCTGATTTGCGCCTGACACGGTTCAACTCGAATCGAGTCGGGATTCAAGTGACTGCTGGTCCATATTCGATTAATGACAACCGACCGCGAGTTGAACCCGTCTGAAGAGTGGCACTCGATTGTCGAACACGTCCCGCTCGTCTCAGTCGACCTCGTCGTCGAATACGACGACGGCGTCCTCTTGGGAAAACGCAAGAATGAACCTCCGAAAGACGAATGATTCGTCCCCGGCGGAAGGGTACTAAAAAACGAATATCACATGAATGCAGTCCTCCGTGTGGCGGAGGAAGAACTCGACGAACCAGTGGTAATCGACGAGTGTCTCGGCATCTACGAGCACTTTCATGACACATCCGAGATCGACGACGTCGACTTGAAACACTACCTCGCGACTGGTTATCGCTGCCGCCTCGAGCGCGATCACGACCGATGATCAACACAGCGCATTCGAGGTGTTCCGGCGACCGTATCAGGATCACCATCGATACGTTGAACAGTATCTCGACACAATCGGACAGAACTGACCCCAACTACATTGTTGATAGCTCTAAAACGACAAAACTTCTGTTCGTACGTGGACGCGGCCTCGGGCGCGAACGTGCTTCAGGCCGCAGTCCTTGACTACATCGTTGGTTCGTTCGACTCCTGTCCGGTGGTTGAACGTCTCGGACCGTGTCATAGAACAGTTCTCATGATTTCGATAACCGTCTGGAAACGCCGTAAACTTGGTTCAAGCCGTTTATACTGGGCTACACAGGCAAAAAAGGGCTCTGGTGAATCGCCATATGGCGTTGGGATACAGCTTTTGAGCGTCCGTTGTAACCTCCTTCGACAAGCATCAATCGAAGGTTTTGCGGAGATAGCCGCCGCTGAGAATGAATCCCGGGATATTATCGCCATGATTGCCCGTCAGTTTAGACCCCAATCCCGACGCAGCCTAGTGATTCACCAAAGCCGTTAGAGATGAAGATCTGGCGAGTGCTGCTGCGTCTCTCGGCGCAGCTGCACGACACCGCTGATCACGCCGTGATGGACGCGACGTTCTTCGACCGCGAAACCGCCAGCAAGCACTACTGCCGCCGGACGAATTATCGCGTTCAAACGCTGAAAACAACCGCACTCGTCGATACAAAAACACAAGCAGTCCTCGACGTTCATTGTACGACCGAGAAACGTCACGACACGCAGATCGGCTGGCAACTCGCCCGCCGCAACGCGGGCGAGATTGCCAGCCTCGCCGCCGACAAAGGCTACGATTGGCAGCAATTACGCGAGAAATTACGCGAAGAAGGTGTAAGACCGTTGATCAAGCACCGCGAGTTCCGACCCATCGATCACGCGCACAACGCGCGGATCGATGGATCTCTATACGGTCAACGAGCACTGTCTGAGACCGTCTTCTCCACGATCAAGCGCACGCTCGGCCACGCGGTGCGTGCCTGAGCGTGGTACCGCGAATTTCGTGAGATCGTCCTGATGTGTGCGGTCTACAACATCAAGCGAGCCGTGAAACAGTGAAATCAAACGCCTTCTGGCGATTCACCAGAGCCGACGAGGAGGAACGCGATCATTTCATCGAAAACAGAGATCAGTACCGCCTCTGACTGGCGAACCTACAATTTTCGATTCTACTGCTCAGTCGAGAGCTGCTGATATCTCATCTGTAAGGACTGGTCGATCGCGGCTAGTCAGTGTCCTCGCAAGTGTCGTCGTCAGACACGTGTAAACCGGTCGCGGGGCGGGCCGATCAACGTCGTCAAGTGATCCCTCTTCGACCAATCCCGGATCAGCCAGACCGGAACTCTCGATCAAGGCTTTCCCGAATTCATAGGGCGTTACACAGTCTCGGCTCGCGACGTGGAATATACCATCTACGTCTTCTTCAAGTAATGCCAACACGACATCCGCCGCGTACTCCGCGCGCGTCGGTGTCACATACTGATCAGTAAAGGCTGGCACCGACTGCCCCTCACGTGCCCGGGCGAGTACCCACGCTGGGAACCCCTCCAGTTCCCCAGTCGCACCGTGGCGTCCCCAGACGAAGGAGAGCCGACAGACGATCGCGTCCGGATCGGCGTCAAGTACCTGCTGTTCGCCCGTCAGCTTCGTCTTACCGTATACTTGGACCGGGTTCGGTTCGTCGTTCTCCGCGTATGGTTCCTCGGCCTCGCCGTCAAAGACGTAGTCCGTCGAGAGGTGGACAAAGGAGATCCCGAGTTCGGCACAGACTCCGGCCAGATAACCTGGCGCATCGCCGTTGACAGTACGTGCAAGGTCTGGGTTCTCTTCACACCCGTCAACATCAGTGTAGGCAGCACAATTCACAACAGAGTCGGGCTCAACCTGCTCCACGATTTCCCGAACCTGTTCGGAATCACGGATATCGAGCTTGAACAGATCGACATCGAATGCGGGCCGTTCAGTATGATACGTGCCAGAAACGTCGATACTTCGATCCAGACAGGTTCGAACCAGCGAACTCCCGACAAGCCCGTTCGCCCCGATGACCAGTACGTGCATGCAAACGTGTTGGACAAGAAAGAAATAAAGTGCTGCCGATTCGAGTACCGCCTAATGAAAGCCTTGGTCACGGGCGGAGCGGGATTCATCGGCTCGAACTTCGTCAACTGGGCGCTTGAAGCGGATCGCTATGACGAGATTACGACTGTTGACTCGCTCACCTATGCAGGGACGACTGAAAATCTGAAGGAGACACTTGACGACGACCGTCACGAGTTCATCGAGGGCGACATCCGGGACGAGGAGATCATGGATAATCTGGTTGCGGAGGCCGATTATATCTTCAACTTCGCTGCGGAGTCCCACGTCGACCGCTCGATTGAGGACGCTAGTGAGTTTGTCTCGACGAACGTGGACGGCACGCGCGTCCTGCTTGATGCAGCCGTCGAGCACGGCGTCGAGCGGTTCGTCCAGATCTCTACAGACGAGGTGTACGGCGAAATCCTCGATGGCGAATTCTCGGAAGACGACCCGCTTGCGCCGCGGAACCCCTACTCTGCAACGAAGGCGAGTGCTGACTTACTTGTCGGGAGCTACTACGAGACTCACGACCTTCCGACGATCATCACACGCTCCTCGAACAACTTCGGCCCACACCAGCACACTGAGAAACTGATCCCAAAGTTCATCACCCGCTCGCTCGCTGGCGAAGAGCTTCCCGTCTACGGCGACGGTTCGAACATCCGTGAGTGGACCTATGTCGTCGACAACTGCCGCGGGATCGATATCGCCGCCCGTGAGGGCAATCCCGGCGAGGTGTACAACGTCGGCGCGAGCGAGGAACGGACGAACCTCGAAGTGACTGAGGCGATCCTCGACGCGACGAGCGGCTCCGAAGAGCAGATCACTTTTGTCGAGGACCGACCGGGCCATGACCAGCGCTACGCACTCGACACGAGCAAACTCGAAGCGCTGGGCTGGAAGCCCGAGTGGACCTTTGAGGAGGGGCTCGTGAAGACCGTTGATGGGTTGCAGTGAGTTACAAACTGGTCGCAATATTCTATCTCACTAAAATCCTGAAGCTGATCCACTTCTCAGCACCAGTGTGAGAGTACATTTCTGCTCTCACCCTCAATCGGAGAGGCTTGGCCAGGTAGTTCAGGAACACAAAAAGAGTACGTTTCGTGTGCTTTCCAGCATCAGAGAGAATCCGATAGTAAATCGAGCTGCCCAGACTCAGTCCCTCTCCTCCTGATCACTCACACCACCTGAAAGCCGACCCAGTACATACGCTGCCCCACTGACACCGAACAGTGAGCCGACGACGCCGGGGCCTGGCGAGCCATCGTCGTCCTGGTCGCCACCCGCAGATTCGCTCGTGGTCTCCCCAGACATTGAGTTATCATGGTCTTGCTCTCCCTCGTCGTCAGTCTCGCCCGCCGATTCGTCTTCACCCACGTCAACTGTAACGATGAATGACGTACTGTCCTCACCGGTCGCCTCGTTCGTGACGAGTAACTCGATATCGTACTCGCCCGGCTCGTCGAACTCGCGAGTAACGGTCTCACCGGTCAGTCTCTCGTCGCCGTCGATCGTCCAGTCGTAGCTATCAATGGGGCTTTCGGGGCTCTCCGAATCGGTTCCGTCGAAGGTTACTGTCTCTTCCGGCATGGGCGCGGCCGGCTCGTACGTGGCGACCGCATCAGGTTCGGGCGGCGGGGTCAGCGCGTAGAGCCAGTCCTGCTGGGACGTGATATATACCGTCTCGTTGGCGACTGCGGGTCGGCCCGTGATCGGGCGCGGGAACTGCTCGTTCGGGACGAGTCGCCATCGTTCGGTCCCGTCGGCGGTCGCCAGCGCATACACCGTCCCATCGTTGCTACCGACGTAGACGGTGTCGTCGACGAGCAATGGCGCAGCCCAGATCGAACCGCCCGTCCGGAACCGCCAGCGTTCGGTTCCATCGTCGGCGTCAATCGCGTAGAAGACACCCTCTTCGTCGCCGACGTATAGGGAGCCGTCGCCGACAGCCGCCCCCGCACGAGCTCTCGATTCGGTCTCGAAGCGCCACTGTTCGGTCCCATCGGCCGCGTCCAGTGCACGGACGTCGTGGGTTGGTACGTAGGCCGTTCCGTCGACGACCGCGGGAGCGGATTCGATGTCGCGTTCGACGTCTGCGGACCACTGTTCGGACCCGTCCTCGGCGTTCACTGCGTAGAGGGTACGATTCGTACTTCCCAGATAGATCGTTCCGTCGACGATGACAGCTCTGGCTATCGAGCGGTATACTAAGCGACGTACTAGGTGTCATATCTACCACAAGAACTCATACATCGCTAAGAGACCCAACAGACGGAACATGCCCTGATAGGCGTATAAGCGGCGATTCATACTCGGTTCGACGTCCGCAAGTAGTGAGACTAGCGCACACAAAAACGATCTAGGAAGCACCACCGTGGAAGGGACCACCAGCAGAAACCCGTGGGGGAGGCCACGCGTAGCGCCTGTACTGTCGACTTCCTCAGATGTGACCCCGACGTCGAGTATCTCGATCGACGTCCGAATGGCTTCATAATCGGCTCCCGTCTGTCGGTTTTCCATATTGGGGCCACGGCGTCGACGTGAATCCGCAACCCGACACGTCGGTGTATCGCGAAAACCGCGGTTATAGCCCACGTACACCGTGTGTAGCAGGCAGTGGCCACATAGCCGTCGGCAACAGAATACGTTCCTAGATCAGATCCATACTCAGTATAGAGACTTCCTACCGGCCTTACACACCGATTATGAACATTCAGTGACGTGCCCTCTGTACTCGAAAGCCTGTTTCGACCCCGGAGCGGGCTTTAGCCCAATTATGAACGACACAGAACTCGTCTCGAGTCGGGAGATGCGGCTTCCTTGTGCATACTGTCGATCACGACGTCGCTCTTTCTCGCAGGACAGGATTTGCTTGACCTCCTCCCGCGTGTGAACTACCCCTGCCTACTCGCCGCCGTTGGCGGCTCCTTGAGGCAGGGGCTTCCTGGTTCCACGACGCGCTTTGCAGGAACAACCGCAGTTCCCGTAGGGAGCGCAGTCTCCACAGGCGTTTCTTCGGAGTGACCCACTCCTAGTTCCGAAAGTCCGCGAGAAAGAATGTTCCACGCTGCGTTTGCGTCTCTATCTGCTCTGAAGCCACAGGCCGGACAAGAGTGCTCACGCACCCAGAGTGGTTTGTCGGTTTCGACGCCACACTGAGCGCACTCTTTGGTGGTTCCTTCGGGTTCAACGTCCACGAAGTGTGTCCCTTCGCGCTTGCATTTGTATTCGAGCAGCTCGGTGAAGGTGTTCCACGCAGCAGACGCGGTGTTGCGGCTGTTGCCCGGCGATTCCAGCATCCCTTTCACGTCAAGGTCCTCGACGGCGACCATCTCGTACTCCCGAGCGTAGTATGCCGAGAGTTTGTGAAGGAAGTCACGCCGCTTGCGCTTGATGTCGAGATGACACTCAGCGACACGCTGACGTTGCTTCTCCCAGTTGTTCGACCCATGCTCTTTGCGCGAGAGGTTCCGCTGCTCTCGTTCGAGCCTGTCTCGTTCTTCTGAGAGATCAAGTGAACCGACTGCCGTGCCGTCAGTGTCGTGAGCATACTTCAGAATCCCCACGTCGATGCCAACCATCTCGTCGGCGTCAATCTCCGCCAGCGACGGTTTGGGCGGTTCCTCTTTGTCGTCGACGGCGAAGGAGGCGTACCACTCACCAGTCGGTTCTTTCTTGAGCGTGACTTCTTTGACTGTTTCATCGTCGGGAATGTCTCGGTGGCACTCTATTGGAATATCCGCGAGTTTCGACAGTGAGAGCACAGTCTGACCGTTCTTCTTGTCGAACTCGAAGCCAGACTGGACGTATGTGAAACTGCGGAAGTCTCTGGGAGCTTTCCAGTTTAGACTCCCGACGTTGTAGCCCTTCTCTTTCAGTTCAGACAGTGCTTTGACGCTGTCCTCGATCCGCATGACAGCGGCCTGTGCAACCGTTGAGTACAGGTCGTTCAACTCCTCCCACCAGTCTTTGAGGTCGGTAAGTTGATCGCGGACCTGTCGCACTCGTTGGTTGAGTGTTCCCGCCGATTCGGGGATCTCGGTAAATTCTCCAAGGGCGTGGTTGTAGAGTTGCCTACAGGTATCGCGGTAGTGATCCAACAACTCACGCTGTTCGGTGGTTGGCTTGAGCCGGAACCTGTAGGCGTAGTGCATCGGTTACTTGATTGGGTCTGATGTCCGGACGATTTTCACGTCTGCGCCACGCCAGTCTTTGGGAACGAGGACATGTGCGCCGTTGCCGGTGGCTTTCACCTCGCCTTCGATGACTTCGAGGCCTTCAATTTCGTGTCTATCCATCACCTATGTTTAGACATTGTTTCAACATAAACGTATCGGTTCGTGGGCCTGTGGGCCAGCAACAAGCAGGCGCATGATAGATGATGACGGCGGTGTATCCCCTCCCTACTGCGCTCCTTGTCCGCTTGCGCGGACTGCGGTGCTCGTTGAGGAAGGGGGATTAGCGCCTGCAATCAGCTAAAAACGGAGATTCTCACCGATGGACGATAGTTACGTCGAGGAGGCACTCGACGACGCGGAAGCGGCGTTCCAGCGAACTGCTGGACAGACGACTGAGTCTGATCTGGACATCTCGGACGACGCCCTTGTACAACTGCGGAAAGCGTGTCGACTCCTTGAGGCGGACGAACGCTTCGCAGCCGAAACGGATACTACACTGTCGTCATCGAGGCGTCGTTCGTGGCAATCGAACGGAGTATCCAGTTTTATAGAGAGCAAGGAGAATACCTGACCCTTTAGGGTCAGGATGAATCCGACAATACACTACACGCACCACCGTTCGATGACATTCCCGAGTTTCCAATCCGTAGTTTCAAGCGGTAACATCTCGTAGCAGGAGGTAAGGTCAGGTCGGAACGGAGCGATTCCGAACGGCCTTCGGAGGCGGTCTACCCGCCAGTAATGAGACAATATCCGAAACGCCAACACGGTGAACACGAACGCAGAAACATTCGCCTCTGTGCCTGTTGGTCGAGCAAGCCTCAAAGGTAACTCCGAGTCCGCTGAAGGGTCAGCGACTCTCTGCTGGCAAAAACAACAGATGGGAGTCAACGACGCCGAGGATAGGAGTAACGGCGGTTTGGCACCGCCAGTCAGCCGCTGTCCACGATGGCTGGGTTAGACAGGTTCCCGTTAAGTGGCAGAATCATGGTTGCGAACCTGAAACTCCCAACGCTCGGGATTCCTGCGTCTTTAGGCGCAGGAGGATGTCAAGTGACAACAATGGGCTAGTCTGCGCTGGCAGGAGTGCTGTCTGCATCGACGTCATCAAGAAGGGGGTAGTCGATATGCATCTCGATTTTGTCGAATGGGACCACGGGCTGGATCGCTCCACTGGGCCCTCCTTCCTCGAGTTCGAGGATACCCAGTACTTCGAGGTGTTGCAGATCTGTATGGACATCCGAGACGTCGCTGATCCAGGACGACGCAAGGACCGCAGCCACAGGCGAGGACCGCAGCGAGGCGCGCGACTCGAGCCTGCGGCCCCTTTCGGACTGGCAGTCGTGCGTATCACCCAGAACTACAATATCCGAATCCACTATCTTCTTACAGCGAGAGAATCCCGGCGTTTACGGCGTTGACGAGACGCTCCGCGTCTCGTTCGTACATCAGAACGCGGAGCGTTCTGAGGACGGGCGTGAATCTTTGCCATCTCCCGGACACGACAATCCAGGAGGTCGTCGAGACGCTCGATCTCCCCCAGCGAACGGTGTACGAGTACGTCGACAACCTCGAAGCCGCGGGGCTCATCGAGCAGTCCAACGAAGGGCGACCGGCCAAGTACGCCGCCTGTGGAATCGAACTTCGATTGGTAGACGGCAATGCTGAACGACTGGTGAGCCTGTGGGCCGGGAGAAACAACCCGGCGGCTGGTCGGCCACTGTCGGCTTCACCCTCGGGGTCAAGCCCCGAGGCACTCGGCCTGTTCCGCCTGTAGAGAGCGGCAATCGTCTCCCAGCCTCAAACGTTTGCCTGGTCGCGCGACGTGTCAGAATCGACCAGTGGAAGATCAACCTCGATCGTATCGTACCACACCGACGGCCGCTTTCGACGACCTTCCTGCTCGAACTCTATCAGGTGGAGTGCTTCGAGCTCCTCGAGATTGGTATGAACCTGTCGGACATCACGATCGACGAGCCGTGCCGTCTCTCGGATACTCTCTGGTGTGTGACGGACGATAGTACGGAGCAGTTCCAGATTCTTCGGTCGTGTGACACGGTGAATGTCGGCCGGATCATCGAAGATCACCTCGAAATGAGGCTCCGTCATTTCACCACGGTCAATCGCGGACAGTGCGTCCTGCAGGCTGTCGTCGTCGCCGCTCTGAAAGCGAATATACATCGTCCGGTCAGTCGAGTTACCAGGTTTCTCCATGAGTACGTACCTCCCGTTTGAATCGATCGAACAGTGCTTCGAGACCGTGGAACTCGATGTCCTCGGTATCGCCATCCACGGTATGTTTGTGATGCATCGTTGCTCCCGGGTGGTCCGGGAAATTGTCATACCGAAACCGTGTCCCACCGTCCCGACTCCCGTACTGCATTGAGTACTTGAGACCGTCGGGATATCGATCCGACGGCGGAACGTTCCACGCCTTCACCTCGGCATACGTCTCACCGAAATCCTTCGATACGCTGATTAGCAACTCCGCGTCGTCGCCACCCATCTATCGTTGTTTTGGGGCACAACATAATAAGTGATGTGGTTAGCTACAACACAAATAGTTGCTCACGTTGATCCAGTCCGGCCGGACGATCAACGCGATCAGCCTGGGGGTCCCGCGAGGTCACGAGCGGGACCTCGAGTGACCTTTTCGATTTCCCAGACAGAGCTCTCGATGGGTGCAGACCTCAATATTCACTCCCTGCGAACACATCGATAGAGGGGTGTGTCGTCTACATCTCTGGGCGCAACTGCGAGCAACGGTCTGAACACTACTGGTCGACATCTTTGAGGCAGCATTCCCGGGCTTCAGTCCGGGGAGGATATCAACTGTAGACTGAACTGCTTCCCTATTCATGAACTGTAATACAGTTCGGTCGAAGCTCCGCTTGCTCGCGGGCGTACCCGGAAACACTGACAGGCGCAGTGGCGCGTGCTGGCGCGCCGCCTGTGGCGCGCCACCATCACGCGAGGGTGGCGCTGAACGACGTGAAGCGCCACGGTTGGGGAGGACGAGGAGCGGTAGGGAGGGAAATCGAAAGGGGCCGCAGGCTCGGGGACGCACGACGACGCAAGGACCGCAGCCACAGGCGAGGACCGCAGCGAGGCGCGCGACTCGAGCCTGCGGGGGCTTTCGGACTGGCAGTCGTACTCTGTCATGCGTATCACCCAGAACTCCAGTATCTGAATCCTCTATCGAGTATAGAATACCGAGAGTTGGGCCCCTGTTGTCGAAAATCCCGGTCAGGGTGGATTGTCTGCGTCGTTGATTCCCTCGAACGTTTCGTTGGTGTACGCATACCGCCACCGTTGTACAATCGCACGGGTATGCCTACGAATGTGAGTGGACGCTGTCGGGGAGATCCGGAACACGGCTTCTGAAGCTCGTCGAGAGATGTTTCGAGGATTGCCATCGGATTCAGAATCGGTAAAGGATGTGGATTCACGGTACGGTGTTGCCCACGCTTCGTGATCAACTTGAAAGTGACTTGGACCCAGGGACTCGTGTGTTTCGTCCTGGTGCCATCCACATGACCACGGGGTGCTCGAATCGTTGTACTGGATACGGAACGCATCGCGCCCGGACTGGGGACGCCACTCGAATTCGAGTGTCGCTTTACCGGCAGCCTGGTCGAAAAAGATCCCCCGGTCGAGGGTTGCGACGAGACGGACTGGACGCATCGGACTTGGTTCAGCCTTGACAGCCGTGCTGCCGGCGTGACGTCGAAGGCGCGTTGCGACTCGTTTGTGGACCTCGTATCGGTGGAGATGCGTGTCTCCCGGAATCGGTGAGTTCCCCATTCGCTGGCACCAGGTCAGTTGGCAGAGGCGAGACGACTCTCGCGGGTCGCCTCGATCGTATCGTAGAGCTGAATGGCCTGCTTGATGAGCATGGCCTGGTGCTCGTAGTACTCCCAGTCCTCTGCATCGTGACGTCGCTGTCGACGGTCTGCTACCGGAAGATCATCACCAACGGTCGTCCGGAGTTCGTCAGCAGACTCCACATCGTATGTGTCCTTCCACTCGTCGATGTCAGTCCGAATGGCATCTAATTCGGCCGTGAGTTCGTCCTTTTGATGTTCGTTGACCAGGTCACGGATCTGATCGAAATACTGGGTCACTGGATCAGGGTAGTAGCACGTCTCGCGACCACGCTGGACCGTCGTGAGTGTATCTACCTCGACGAGTTGCGTGAGATACTTTTCGGCCGTGTTTCGGGCAACCCCAGCAGTCTCGGCAATTTCTCCCGCATTTTTTGGCTCGCGAACCGTCATGGCAACCTCCCGAATCCGATCCATCGTAGTCGTGTGATTGCCTGTTCGCCCGTTGCTCATATACGTACTCCGACCGCCAGCGACATTAGCTTTTTGCAACTCGATTCACTATTTTGAATTGGGCGTGTTGTTCGCTCGCAGATCGACAGACCCTCCCCGCGTCAGTCGGTACGAATCGCTCGAAGTTATCGATGCGATCACTCACCCATCGAAACCGTCTCCCCGTCGACGACAGCCGCCTCAGTCACAGTAACCGTCTCATCCGCAACCGTATACTCTCCTGCGTACGGAATCGTCACTCCAAACCGTCCCTCTCCATCGCTCTCAACCGTTCGTTCGTACTCGAGCGTTCTCCCGTCGACTCTCACCTCCGTCGCAACGGTAACGCTTTCGTTCGCGCCAGCCTCCCCCTCGATCGTCGCCCCGGGAACCATCGCGAACGCCGCTGCAGTGCGATCGTCGTCGACGGCCAGTAACCGATAGTGTGCAAGGCCCTGCTCACCAGCACCGAGGTCACCCAACAACTGGTCCTGGGTAGTCCCCTGCGCAACCGACCCGCCACGATCCGTAACCACGACGTAGCCGACGCGATTGCCAAAGTCGGCGTAGGACTCGTCAGGGCTGGCCCCACCGACGAAGCCGTTGTAGTTCGATCGTGCGTAGCCGTAACTACTCGACTCCCCGTTCACGTGGTAGTTCTGCATCCGATTCCGTGGCCACTCGTTCAGCACGAAGTTCTCGGGGTACTCCCGATCGACGCCCTCCTCGAACTCTTGGATCGCCTGGTTCGCCTCGTACTCGGCATCCGTGTAGGTGATCTGGCTCGTGAGCGACGGCACATAGATCAGGCCGAACCCACACACGAGCACGCCGATCACGAGGAGATACGATGCCTTCGTCCCGCCCGGCACGGAGATCGACGACCTGCGCCCGCCGTCTGCGACCGCTCCAGTCGTTTCCTTATCGCGGAACACCGTGAGCGGGCGGGCGAGCTCCACCGCCGACAGCAGATAGACGAAGCCGACGCCGCCGAGCACCGACAGCGGTACGATCAACTGTGCGGCGAAGCGGACCTGGATCGTCGCGAGCACGAGCCAGAAGCCAGTGTAGACGACCAGCAGCAGCCAGCCGGGCTCGTACTGGCGATACACGAGCACCGCGACCAGCGCGAAGACGGCCATTCCCAGATAGAACCCGACGCCGAGCTGGATCAGCGGGCCGAAGATCACTCCGTAATCGAAGGTGAACAGCGAGACCGACTCGGTGTAGCCCTCTCTGAGAAACAGATCGTCAGCCCGTTCCTGTGATCGTGCCCAATCTTCGGGGCGCATTCGCCGGAAGAGATACAGGCCAATACCGGCGAGTACCCCCTCGATAGCCACCAGTCCGACGGAATGGAGCTGCCATCGCCGCCAAGCCTCGCCCAGTACAACGACTGCCAATGCCCCAGCGAACACCATCACGGGCGTATAGGCCACGAAGCCGGCGTGCCACTCCCAGTTCGTGTGCAACCAGACGGATATTGCGGCACCGATACCGACCCCAACAAGCACAGGCAAGTTCGCAAGCGTGGGCGAGATCCCTTCCCGGGCGTCGACGACGGCACGAAGTCCGATATAGGCCGCGAGCGGGATGAACATGAGTGCCGAGCCACCCCATAGATGTGTGGTGATGCCCAGCGAGAGGCCAAGCACCCCAGCAACGAGCCACGTCATCGGGGTCTGGAGATGTCCAGACACTGCACCTCGTTGCCCCCTTTCTCCAGCCTCAATTCGTGTCTGTATGTCCATCGCCAGCCACGCCAGCGCCAGCAAGGTAACACCCAGCCAGAGGTACTGATGCAGTCGGTGCTCGATGAAGCCCACGCCCGTGTACACCGCGTGGACGGGCGCGACTGCGAGCAACACCACGGAGGCGAGCCCGATCCGGACGTCTGCAGTAATCACCACGGCGAGTTTGTACACCACGATCCCGAGCGCGAGCGTCGCAACGACGGGCAGCCAGGCGGCGACCATGTCCGCGGCCCACTGGTCCCCGCCGAGCATGGCGGCGAGCCACCAGTTCACGGCGTGGCTCAGGGGGCGCGTCCCGCCGACCCCATCGGGCATGTTCGCGATCACGTCGAGGTTCGTCGGGTCGGTCGATTCGGCCAGCAGCGTCTCCATCCAATATCTGTAGTAGTACGGATCGTTCCCCGGGGAGACGACGTCATCCCCCGGAACACCGATCGGTACTGGGTGATGCGCATCACGAACAGGAAGGTAAGCGCGCCGGCCAGCCCGGCCATCGCGCGCAGGTCAATGTCGAGTGAGGGGTCGAATCCCGCAAGCACTCCGCCCTCACCACCATCGTCAGCCGCCTCAAGTGATTCGCCGGCAAGTGCCGACTCCACGGCGTCCCGATCAGCAACGCGATACTCGCCGTCGACCTTTTCCACGATCCCCTGTGAGACTAATTCACCGAAAGTGCCCGAGTCGGCAGCGATATCCTCGAACAACCACGTGCCGTGCTCGGCGTCTACTTCGAGCACATCTGCCAAGACGGTCTCGGCATCAGAATCGTCATCCAGAAACGTGGCGGTTGCCTCCCACACGGTCTCTGGATCGTTGCCGGCGTCAGCAGTCATTGCTTCAAGTAGTTCTATTGGCCTACCATGTGCTTTTCGCTCCAATCAGCATCGTAGTTGGCACTCGATGCGTGGTGGCGATCGGTTATGATCGAGTCGCAGAGGACCAGCAGCTCGCATCTGATCCGGACGTACACGTCCCGAATCTCGTCCATCGTCATTGTGTATCCCCACGGAACAGTGTTGCAGTGCCCCCGATCGGTCCATCTGCGAACGGCTGTTTGTTGCGCCCTGACCCACCGGACCAGCTGCTGCATTCGCCGTGATTTTTCCTACAGAGACTAAGGGAACACCAAAGGAGCGGGGCCCCTGCAGCGTTCACTCATAACGTACCCCCTCCATCGGCGGGCTGTACGCTCGCAGCGCAAGTTCAGTCAAGCAAAGTCGCTGGCTCCGCGCGGTCGGGCATGCGATAGTGCCGAGCCGCCCACCCACGAGCACTTCCGTCGCCCCGAGCGTCGGCGTTCGAACTGTGCCGGGCGCGCATCCCCAACAGTAGAGCCGCGGAACGTCCCACACCGCCCTGTCGGCACAGCGGTACGCGTACGCGAACACGAGGTCCGTCTCGACGAAGGCAGTTCCACAGTCGGCACACTGAGGACCGGTCGCGGACGGCCCGACGGGATGGCCCGTCAACACCTGTTCGGGCGCGGCAGACACTGTCGGGTCGACGATCAGAGGTTCGCTGGCAGTGTCGTCGACGACCTGCGGACGGGCGTCTTTACCGACCATGGGTCCTCCTCGCGGCATACTCTCGTGACGGATCGAAGCACTCGAAACAGGGGAGTGCGTCCCCAGCCGGGCCGTCACACCAGTCGTACTCACAGTGCGATTCGTCGTCGACATCTTTTTTGCGTGTGGTATCCGTAGTAGCCATTGCTTCTCACCTGCGAGAATCGTGAAATATCCCCGCAAATCTAGCAAATGAATTAGGATATTCTCGTCAATATATTCAATTCAGGTTAATACGTCTACGTGAACATGGTATTGTGCGAAACATTGAACGGGGAGTCTGCGAAATTATCGAGGATCCAGAAAGCCAGTAACAATATTGAGTAATAAAGTATATATTTTTAAATAAATTTTAATATATGGTACTCTACTTAGTATCCCTCACTAATTATACATATATATTAGACGAATGAATCGCTCAAATGGTTTTCTAATATATGTGGGTAGGTGCCGTATGGCACTCTCTGAGCGTGTTCCGTTGATGAAACCAGGCCATCGAGTGCGGAACGTGGCAGTGGGGTTTGGCTACTTCATCGTCGTGATGAGTCTCCTGAGCGCGCTGGGCGGTGACGATATCGACGATGACGAGCCAGCACCCGAAGCAGAACCCGAGATGTCGAGCGACGACGCGGATACAGAGGACGAACCAGCCGACCTCGAGACCGAAGAAGAGTCCACGGATGACGCCGACTCGGAGGCTGAAGACGAGACTGATCCGCCCGACGAGGAGCCAGTAGAGGATGCAGAAGACACGACGGAGGTCACAGAAGAAGAACCTGCTGAGGAAACGACCGATCTCACTGAAGAGGATCTCCTGATGATGTTCGAGTTGGTCGTCGAAGGTGAAGGAGGATTAGAACTCGCTGATGTCGAGCGCGACGGCGAAGTCCTCCACGTCGAATACTACCCACAAGGCACGACCGAAGCGGAGATCAGCGAGGAGATCGGCTACCTGACTGGCGCGTATATCGGCGCGACAGCCGAGGGGCTCGACACCGAGCGCATGGAGGTGACGGCGTTACACCCGGTTGACGAATCGGCGGTGTCGCACTTCTACGTCGAACGCGAGTGGGTGGATGCCCATCTCGACGACGAGCTGACGGTGGAAGAGCTGACGATGGAGGTGCTCATGACCCTGAGGTCGAGGACGAAACAGCGAGCGTCGGTGCGCCAGCCTACGAGCGTAGCGTCAGCAGTGCGGGCTGAACGACCGGTTTTCCAATAGCCAACGAAGTGGTCAGCCTCGACACGATACTGCTCTTGTTCGAGGCGGACACGAGTCGCAAAGAGTAGACCATGATACGTAATGTGGACTGAGCCCGAAGCTCACGTCCCGTGCGGTGATGATAAAGAGGTCGTCGTAATCGGTCATCGGGATCACGTTCCAGCGGAACTACGGGTGTGTGTCTGGCGATCCGATGCTCGAGCACGTAAACGTTCCGGACGGCGCCCTCCGCCACGCTGGCGGCCGATTTACCTCGTACAGCCCGCCCCACTCCGGTGCCGTCATCAGCCACACCCCTCAGTAACGGGCGCGTAGTCGAAGATTATATTCAACAGTGTAACAGAAAGAACGGTATCATGATTCATAGCCCATCGAATCGCTCCCGGAGTGATCGCTCGTGGACCTGATCGACGACTACGGACGCATCGCGGGCCTGGTCAACGTCATCGACCTGTTGGCGGTCCTCGGGGTCACGGCCGTCCTCGTGGCTGGCCTCGCCCTGCTCGACGTAAGCACGCTGGCAGTCGGTGGCGTGCTCGCGGTCGGCGCGCTCGCGGTCGGCGCGCTCGCGTACGCCGACGACCCCGACACGAGAACGGTCTACGCCGTCCTCGATGTCGGGACGGTCCCGCCCTCGGTGGCCCGAAAGCTCATCGACGGCGCGGGCGCCCTCTCGGTCGTCGACGCTTACCTCACGCCCGCGCCCGACGGCGTGGAGACGGTCGTCGAAGTCGCCCTGGACCAGCGCCCCTACCAGTCCGCGCCGGAGTATCGCGGGCAGGAACTCGAGGACGGCAGCGAGCTCACGCTCCGAGTCGGCGCCCGAGACCTCGACGCGACCGTGCTCGAAACGAACGCGGAGCCGAGCCTCGACCGGACCGAGACGGCCCTGCTCGTGAGCGCGGAGCTCCCGATCGAGACCGCACTCGCCATCGAGGACGGCGACAGCTTCCCGCTTGCCGGCCGCGAGGTCGCCACGGTCGAGTCGGTCGCCCGCGGCGGCACGACCGATCCCGACGTGGTCAGAACGGCGCTCGGGCTCACCGTCGATACCCGGCTGGTCGAAGACGCCCGGGAGTTCGCGGGCGAGCCGCTTCGCACCGGCCGCGAGATCCCGTTCCGAACCGCGCGCTACGAACTCGAGGGAACGATCGATCGCGTCGGGACGACCGAGGCGTTCGGCGAGCCGGTTACACGAACCCTGACGGTGAAGGCGACCGACGTCTCCCCGGACTGGCGGGACGCGATCGAACCGGGCCTCGAGGAACGGATCGGCGGCGAGACGATAGCTACCGTCCAGTCGGTCTCCCCACCGGACGGCGCCGCGGACGAGCTCGCCCGGACCGACGGCACCGGGACCGATCTCCGCCTGACAGTGGAGCTGGCTGCCCGCGAGACGGAATCCGGGCTCCGGTTCAAGGGCGCGCCGATCGAACTGGGCTCGACGGTGACGCTTTCGCTCGGCACGCTCACCCTCACCCCGACCGTCGTCGGGCTGGAGTGAGATGGCCGCACACCCCAACTGGCGGCGCGCGGTCCAGCGTCGCCTCCGAGCCATCATGACCGGGTCGGTGCTGTATCGCCTCGCCCGACGAGCGACGGCCACAGTACCGACCCCCGGCGACGCCGAGACCGGCGGGCTCTGGGAGGTCCTTCGCTGCTCGTGGCTCGCCCGCTGGCTCACCGCCGAGCCCGACCCGGACGTGATCGTCATCGACCTCCGGGAGGTGCGGACGGTCCGTCCGTTCGTTCTCGCGCTCGAGTCCGTCCTCGACGGCCTGGCGACCGCGACGGTCTACTCGCGGACCGGCGCGGTGGCCTACCGCGGGCTCGAACAGCTCGCGCGTGCGCCGGTCCGGAGCGCGGGCAGTGTGCTCCTCCTCGCGACGGGTGCGGGCGGCCTCGTCACGGTCACGGGCGACGGCCCGTCGACGACCACCCTGGGCGTGCTCGGGGCCAGCGCGCTCGTAGGACTGCTCGCGCTCCTCGAGACGCGCTCGTGGGGAGAACTCCGCGAGACGCGACCGATCAGGTGGCTCGCGAGCGCGTTTAGTCCGCCCGAACCCCCGAACGCAACTCCGAGCGCTGAGACGCCGAGGGAGCCAGAGCACCGGTCGTGGAGACGGCCTGAACGCGCTCTGTTGATCGGACTCCTAGACGATGCGTCAAGTGTTCGTGACACTCATGTGTAACACCCTCATCCGAAATCCACGCGACAGGAGTCGCCCCACGTTTCGTATACGTTTCGATCACGAACCAGGTGCCGACAAATGTTATTGAATCAATAAGTCTTATACAATAGGGGATCAATCAATGCGATAACATGAGCACCGACGACGACTCCACACCATTCCCCCAGTCGATCCGGCACAAACAGGTACTGGATACGGCGGAGGACCATCCGGACGCCTCGATCGACGAGATCGCCGCGATGGTGCCGAGTGCGACGCCCGACCTGGTCGAGCGGGTGTTCGACGAGTACGGCGATCCGGCGGCCGACGAGGACGCGACGGAGGAGTCGAGCCCCGAGGACCCGTCGATGGAGAGCGACGACCGCGACGACCCCGACACCGCTGAGGCCACGACCGACGCCGTCACACGGAACGAGGAAGCCGTCTCGGACGAGGCACCGACGCCTGACGGCGGCGCGGCGTCCGACGGGGAACCGACGTCCGATGCCGAAGGCGCACCAGAGGAGACCAGCCCCAGTGGACCGGACGAGTCGACGGAGCCCACCACGGAGGGGACCGAGGACAGCCACGCAGGCGAAGATGCAGCTGAGAGCGCGTCCGACGACCTCCCCACCGCGGAGACGCTCTCGGAGAAACAGCGCGAGGTGCTGGCCGTCGTCGCCGAGCGGCCCGCGGCGACCCAGCAGGAGATCGGCGATCGTCTGGACGTCTCGAGCGCGACCGTGAGCAACCGCGTGAACAGCATCGAGGGGTTCGACTGGAGCGCCCGCGAGACGCTCGTCGAGCAGGTGTTCGACGAACCGCCGACGGCGGCCGTCACGACGGATGGTGGACCGGCGGTCGAAAGTACCTCCACAGATACAGAACAGCCCGAGTCGACCGATATCGGACAGTCGGAATCGACCACCGCGGACGACGAACAGGCTGACACGGACGGTTCCGATCCGACGGCCGAAATCGAAGACGAGCTCGCCCGGATCAACGAACGACTCGCTGCCCTCGAAGCGGCCGACGAGCAGGAATCAAGCAGCGAATCCGCGGGCACCGACTCCGCCTTTGCCGATCCCGCGCTCGTCCACAAGGTCGCCCACGCCTGTCTGGACTCCGACGCCATCTCGGAGGCCGAGGAGCTGCGTATCTTCGAGGAACTGCTGGAGTGAGGCCATCGGGCCGTTCACGATCAGATTTTTTATTGTATTCCTATTAGGAATAGTATGCCTAATAGGAAAGATTCTATCACGATCGAGCTGGAGTATCCGTTCCCGGACGAGCGAGTGTTTCGCTATCAGGCCAGCAGGACGTTCTCGAGATCCTGATCGATCAACCGTACACCAGGTACTCGGTGACCGAACTCGCAACCCTCACGGGAGCCAACCAGGGGACGATCTCGAAGGCAGTCGGGCTGCTCGACGAACTTGACGCCGTCGAGACCATACAAGACGGCCGTGCTCAACAGGTGCAGATCAATCGTGAGCGGATAACGAAGCCGGATCCAGTGCTCGCCATTCCCCAAGCGGAGTTCCACCAACCGATTCGGGCGTTCCTACAACGACTCCAGGAAGCGGTGGCGGAGTTGGTCGGGGTCGTCCTTTTCGGGAGTGTTGCCCGAGGTGATGCCGACAGGGCCAGCGACATCGATCTCCTGGTGGTCGTCGAGGGCGACAAGACGGAGGACCGGCGATCCGTCCAGTCAGTCGTTGCCGATCTCGAGGACCGGAAGTTCGAGGGCAACCGATACACGTTCCAGCCGCTCGTGGAATCGACGGACAGCGTACGGCGAATTGGTGATCAACTCCGGCCGCAGTTCGACGACGGGATCACGTTGGTCGAGTCCGACCAACTCACCGAGCTCCGGACGGAGGTGTACACCGATGGTGAATGACGAGATTCGGGAGAAGTTGGTCGCAACCGAGCGGACCTTTGAGGGTGCTCCCGGAACGATAGAGGACGGGCTGGACATCGACGATGCAGAGTTGGTCCAACTTCGCCGCGCCTGCCGGCTATTGGATGTCGGGTCGAACTTGCTGAAAAAGGCTACTACACAGTGGTGATCGAGTCGGCGTTCGTGGCGATCGAGCGTACCATCCAGTTCCGGCTGATCCACGACGGGGCAATGGCCACTGAAGAGGTTATCAGTAGTCACCGACGGCTCTACCAGCGTGGGGCCGAGATCGGGCTGTACGACGACGCCTTCGGTGACGACCTCGCTGAGCTGTGGAACCGGAACCGGACCAAGACCTACTATCGGCTCGGAATCGCAACGAAGGAACAAGCCGAGGCGATGCACCTGCTCGCCGACGACCTGCACCAGCACCTCGTCGATATGAGCCGGGTCTCGGACGAGTGCCTCTGTCGGGAATAACGGGTCCCCCAACGAATCGGTGGGGATCGTGGTCTCGGGCCGGTGATTCGGTCAACATCCCGAGCTCTATCGATAGTATATTTGTCAGCAGAGCTACTGCTGGACTGACGCGTCCGTCTCAGCGAGTATCGATACTTATTACCCCACCCAATCGGCAGTGAGCACACAGTGACTTACACGGATCTGATCATTGCGATCCTCGCGGGGATCGTCCAGGGGGTCGTCGAATGGCTGCCCGTCTCCAGTCAGGGCAACCTCGCGTTGTTTCTGACGGCTGTCGGGACGGAACCCGATGTCGCGCTCCAACTCGCGCTCTTTCTCCAGATGGGGACCACAGTGTCGGCCGCCAGCTACTACCGTAACGAGATCGCGACGGCGACGCGTGCCGCCCCCGAGTGGCGACCCCGCGCCGCCTTCGAGGGCCAGAACGCGCTCGTCTCATTCATCGTGGTTGCCTGCTTCGCGACGGGGATCGTCGGCATCCCGCTCTACATCTACGCGGTCGATCTCGCCGGCCAGCTCACGGGCGGCGTCTTCATCGCCCTGATCGGCGTCCTGCTCGTCGCGACCGGCATCCTCCAGCTCGCCTCCGAGTCGGTCGGGATGGGCATTCGCGAGGACCCCACCTTTCTCGACGCCTGCCTCGTCGGCGGCGCACAGGGTATCGCGATCCTGCCGGGCATCTCGCGGTCGGGCGTCACCACCAGTGCCCTGTTGTTCCGGAGCTACGACCCGCCCGTCGCGTTCCGCCTTTCCTTCCTGCTGTCGATCCCTGCGAGCCTCTCGGCCGCGGCGCTGACGGTCGCTGGGGCGGGCGGGCTGCCGGGGATCAGCCCGACTGCGGCCGTGCTGGCGATGGGTTCGAGCGCCATCGTCGGCTACTTCACGATCGACCTGCTGATGCGGGTCGTCGAACGCCTGCCGTTCTGGCTCATCTGTTTCGGCCTGGGCGGCCTCGCCATCGTCGGCGGCGGGATCGTCTCGGTCGTCGTCTGAGCCCCTATTCGTTGTCGCGCCAGGATCCCCACACCTCACGGTATTTCCCCAGTTCTCGGTACTTTTTCTTTCGCTCGAAGACGTCGATGGCGTAGATCAGCTCGTTGTCCTTGTCCCAGTCGATCAGTACGCGGAAGTCACCGACTCGGAGCTTGTACCCGGGGTGATTCTTTAACCGATCAAGAAAGTGCTCGGGGAAATCGCCGATATCCTCCAGCTTGTTGATAATGCGCTTTGCGTTTTCTGTCTCGAACTGCTCCACCGTCGAAAAGAACGTCTCTGTCAGAATGACGTCATGGCTCACTGGTCAGTCCTCACTCATCGATGCCGAGGCGGTCCTTCGCGTCCGATATCGTCATCGTACGCCCCGCTGCCACGTCCGCATACCCCTCGGAGACACCCTCCTGCGCCCCGGGCGTCAGAATCGGCTCAGTCGTGTCGCGCAACACCTCACGGACGAACTCCGACCGGTTGGTGTAGTTCAGTTCCGCTGCCAACTCGTCCAGTTCCTCCAGAAGACGCTTCGGCACTTTGACGTTGAGTTTCACCATGTCACCGTCGTCATCTGCGTCTGTGCTCATACTCTGTGGTACGTGAGTGGTACTAATAGAACTATCGCACAGTCCTCGCGAATCACCACCCATTCCCAACAACGGTAGCGTTCTACGACATCGACACCGCAACACACTACTACTGCGACTGACACGCCTACGATATGCGAATCAACGTCATCGGGAGCGGCTACGTCGGGACGACGCTCGCCGCCTGTCTCGCCGACCTCGGCCACGACGTGCTGGCGATCGACATCGACGAGGACGTCGTCGCGGCGCTCAACGACGGCCGGGCACCGATCCACGAGCCGGGCCTGGACGACCTCGTTGCCGACCACGCCGGGGCGAACCTCCACGCGACGACGAGCTACGACCGCGTCCCCGAGGCCGCGGTGACCTTCCTCGCGATCCAGACGCCCTCGCGCGAGGACGGCAGCATCGACGCCGCGCCGCTGGCCGCGGCCGCGGAGATGACCGGCGAGGCGCTCGCCGACACCGACGAAGACCACCTCGTCGTCGTCAAGAGCACGATCACCCCGCCCGCGCTGGAGGAAGTCCGCAGCGCCCTGTTCGGTGCCTGCGAGAACGCTGAGGGGCGGGTCGGCCTCGCCACGAACCCCGAGTTCCTGCGGGAAGGGACCGCAGTCGAGGACTTCCTCGCACCCGAGAAGGTCGTCCTCGGCACCGAGGAGGCGTGGGCAACCGAGCGCCTCGAAGCCGTCTACGAACCACTGCTCGCCGCACACGACGCCCACGTCGTCCGGACCGACCCCGCGACCGCGATGCTGATCAAGTACGCCAACAACGCCTTCCTCGCGACGAAGATCTCGCTGATCAACGATATCGGCAACGTCTGCAAGGAGTTCGGCGTCGACGCCTACGAGGTCGCCGACGCGATCGGCCTCGACGACCGGATCGGCGAGCAGTTCCTGCGGAGCGGCGTGGGCTGGGGGGATCATGTTTTCCAAAAGATATTGCTGCAATTATCGCTGCAGCAGAGAACGAGGGGTACTCCCCACCCGTGCTCGACGCCGCTGTCGAACTCAACGATCGCCAGCCCGAACGCATGCTCGACCTGCTCGACGACCACGTCGACGTGACCGGCAAGCGCGTCGCTGTCCTCGGACTGGCGTTCAAGCCCGGCACCGACGACACGCGTAACTCCCGGGCGATCCCGATCATCGAGGGACTCACAGAGCGCGGAGCCGAGGTCGTCGGCTACGACCCCGTCGCGACCGAGAACATGCGCGAACGCTTTCCGGATATCGAGTACACCGACTCCGCACCGGCAGCGCTGGACGGGGCCCACGGCGCGCTCGTCGTCACCGACTGGGACGAGTTCGCGACGCTCGACGAGGAGTTCGATGCGATGGCCGACCCGGTCGTGATCGACGGGCGGCGGATCGTCGACCCACAGGAGGGAATCGTGTATGAAGGGCTGACCTGGTAACTACGTCGCCCTCGCTAACCGGTTTTGTCGCGTTTGCTTGCTCTGCAACTCCTGCTCTTCCCCGATCCGATCAGAGTTCGCTCAATATTTTCAAGGCTTTCACAACTAACACTCATTACGTTGTGCACGCTAGCTACAGATACGATGTCGATTGACCGAGAAACGTTCGAGAAGACGAGCGAATCGGAACTCGAAGAGCTCTCTGTTCCGGAGCAGGTGCTCGGATTTCTCGCGGCCCACGACGACCGTGCGTTCAAAGCTCGTGAAATCGCCACACAGATCGAAGTCGATGAGGGGGCAGTCAGCACAGCACTCTCCCGACTGAAGCGTCGCGACCTCGTCGAGCACAAGGCAACCTTCTGGGCGATAACGAATGACGAGGGCCGGCTCGAAGAGTACAGTGGCTACGAACGTGCAACTGCCCTCTTCAACGAGCAGTTTGGGAATGAAGAGAAGGACGCATGGCAAGAGCACGCACCAAACGAACCACATCCGAGCGTCGACGCCGAGGACGAAGCGTGACCGACGAAGAGGCACCAGTTTTCGAGCGAGGCGATGTCGTCTATAAAGGATAGCAGCGCGAGTACCCCGACCCACCGTGGTCGGGGGTGAAGCGCGTCACAGCACGAACTTTTAACAAGTCCCAAATCATACCAGAATACAGTGCAGTCGTCCAAACTCACCCAAACCTTGTCGTTCGGACTAGACATCCACACGGGGAGTGACGACGACCTGCAAACCGGCTGTCTCGAATCACGACGTATCCGCAACGAAACCAACCGCCTCGACCGACAAGGCGGTGACTGGAGTGACATCAAATCAACTGTCGTGGATAACGCGAACCACGTCAAAAACACCAGTCAACTCATCGTTGACAAGGCACTGGGGGAAATCGAAACGTACCACGACAACAAAGACGACGACTGGGGTCGGCCATACCCCTACATCGACGGGATGTACCCGATGGTGATGAACCACGAAGAAGGCTACCGCCTATTCCCCGAAGATGGTGGGTTAATTCGGTTCCGAGTCACGGCCACGAGAGGCACCCACCTCAAAGGTGAACTCCGTGGCAGCCCCGACCACTTCGACCGACTCCAGACAGCGTTCAACGACGATGAGTGGCGGGTTGGAACGGCTGAAGTTGTTCACAAACACGACGAGTGGCGGCTCCACGTTACCGTCACACACGAGACGCATCGAGTCGCCAACAAAGTCGATGCAGATACGATTGTTGGCGTGGATGTGAACGAGGACTGCATCGCTCTCGCTGCGATGAGTCGTGACGGCGCAATAAAGGACTCAGTAGTGTTTGAGTATCCGTCGGTGAAAGAACAGCGCCACGAGTTTTTCACCAAGCGAAAGCGGATGCAGAAAGCAGGACAGACCGCGTTCGAGACGGTCGTTCAAACTGAAGAACGCGACTATGTTCACGACTGTCTGCACAAAGTATCGCGTCGAGTAGTTGAATGGGTGTCGCAGTTCACGAACCCGCTTTTTGTCTTTGAAGACCTCAAAGACATGCGAGACTCCATCGACTACGGAACGCGAATGAACCGTCGCCTCCACTCACTGCCGTTCGCTGCACTCCAAAACATGGTGTCGTACAAAGCTGCGTGGGACGGGATTCCCTCTGACGAGGTTGACCCTGAGTACACGAGTCAGCGATGCCCGAGAACGGAGTGCCAGCACACTGAACGAGCGAATCGCCACAAGAAACGGTTCAAGTGCGAGAAGTGTGGTTTTCAAGACCATGCTGATAGGAAGGCGGCGGTGTGCGTTGTGCAGAACTGGTTAGACGAAGAAACTGGAAATGTGCCGTCTCTCAACAAGCTTCCCCGCGTGAAGAAGATGAGATGGGCGGCATCGGGGGCTGGTGGAGGCCCCGACTCTCACGGAGCAATTTACGCTTCGGGTGTTCACCGACACGGAACGTCGGCGCAAGACTCTCAGAGTCAAGCGCGAGAGGAATTAAAGACCGTTGCCTCAGCTGTGCAGGACTAAACACGGACGCCCCGCGCCACCGTGCGCGGGGTACTTCACTCCGTATCGGTCTCCGCTGACATCCGGTCGATCAGCTCGTCCAGTCGCTCCTCATCCCGTTCGCGTTCTTCGCGCAGGAGAGCCGTCGCTGGGCGATCCGTGTCGGCGTCACGGTCCAGTCCGTGAAACTTACCCATCGACCCGACAGGGCGGACGACGATCTCCCCTCTTCGTTCTCGACGAATTTGACGCGTCCGGGTGCCTGAATCCCGTGCTTTTCTCGAAGCTGCTTGGGGATCGTGGCCTGCCCCTTTTCGGTGACCGAGACGATCCGTTCGTCACCGTTGGAAGCGGTATTCTCTGACATAAGTATTACTTTGTCATAGTAATATTTGGGAGTATCGTCGGCGTCCCGTTTCTGTCGAACTCATCACCGATAACACAGAGCGTATATATTTCCGGCCGATGACGTATTAGCAACGAATGTACGATTTCGCCGTCGTCGGCTGTGGACCCGCGGGCGCCCGGTTCGCACGACGTGCCACTGAGGAGGGCCACGATGTCGTCGTCTTCGAGAAAGGGGAGGTGGGCGCGCCGCTGGCCTGTTCGGGCCACGTCAGCACCGACATCTGGGGCTTTACTGGCCCGGACGCCCGCGACGAACTCCTCCAGAACCGGATCCGCGGGGCCCGCTTTCACATCGACGAGCCAGCGAACGGAACGGGCCCCGCGGACGACCGTGCCCGCGAGGCCGGGAAACACTTCGACGACGCCGAACCGTTCTACAAGGACGAAACCATCTCGAACGTGATCGACCGCGTCGGGCTGGATCGCCACCTCGCCGACCTCGCTCGCGAGGCGGGCGCGGAGGTTCGCGAACACCACACCGTCACCGGGATCGACGAACGCGAGGACCGGGTGGAACTCACCGTCTCGACGCCGGAGGACACGACGACCGTCGAGGCAAAGATGATCGCCGGGTCCGACGGGCCGCGCTCGCGTGTCCGGGACGCCCTGGGCCTTGACGAACCCGACGAACTGCTCCACGGCGTGCTCGGCTTCGACCCGGACCCCGACCATCAGGAGTACGTCGACGTCCACCTCACCGCGCCGCGGTTTTTCGCGTGGCGCATCCCGCGGGGCGACGCGGGCGTCGAGTACGGACTGGCCGCCCCGCCAGGCGATAGCGTCCAGGCACAGTTCGAGCAACTCCAGCGGAGCTACGGCGTCGACCTCGACCGCACCTGCTCGGGGGCCATCCCGATCGGCCCACCGGACCGCGTCACGACGCGCCGGGGCTTCCTGCTCGGGGACGCCGCCGCCCAGACCAAACCGTTCACTGGCGGGGGTATCCTCTACGGCATGACCTGTGCGGACCACGCAGTCCGCGAGATCGATCCCGACTGGCCGCCGACGCTACAGGGGTACGAGCAGGCCTGGCGCGAGGACCTCTCGCGAGAGATCCGACTCGGCCACCTGCTCCGGCGTGCGTACTCGCTACCCGAATCGGTCCAGCGGGCGGGACTGCGCGCGCTCTCGGGCGAGATCGGCGTCCACATGGATCGGCCCACGTCGCTGTTTTCGCGCGACCAGCTCAAAGCGCTCGTCTCACGCTGACTCGGCGTCCTCGTCGGGCAGGGACACACCGGTCCGCTCGTCGGACTCGGTGACGTCCTCTGCCCGTCGACGATCCGCTGGGCCTCCTCGGTCTCCGTCTCTCGGAACGCCTCGACCAGCGTCAGCGCCCGGCTGAGCCGGGTCTGTCGCCACGACTGCTCGCGGTGCTGGTAGGTGCGGATGCTGCGGAGGAACTCCGGCTTCGAGAACTCCGGCCAGTACGGTGTGCAGAAGTAGACTGCGGCCTCGTTGCCGTTGGCGTACCACGGCAGGAAGTTGCTCGTCCGCTCGTCGCCGCCCGTCCGGATGATCAGGTCGACGGCCCGTACCGGCCGGTCGTAGAGCTGTTCCTGGACCGTTTCGACATCGATCTCGCTCGGCTCCATCACCCCCTCGTCGACGCGCTGGAGGATGCGCTGGGTCGCAGAGAGCAACTCCGAACGCCCGCCGTAGGCGAGTGCGATGTTCAGAACGAACGAGTCGTACCCGCGCGTTTGCTCCTCGGCGTACTCGACGGCGTCCTGGACGCGCTCGGGCAGGCGGTCGATTTCGCCCAGCGCGCGGATGCAGACGCCGTTCTCGTGAACCCGGTCGGCGTCGGCGAACTCCCGGAGTTTCCCCTCGATGAGATCGAACAGCGCCTCCTGCTCGTCGGCAGGGCGCTCGAAGTTCTCCGTCGAAAAGGCATAGAGTGTGAGCTCTTCGATCCCGAGTTCCTGCGACCATTCGAGCACCTGCTCGGTCGTCTGCGCCCCCTGTCGGTGCCCATCCGATTTCTCCGCGCCCTCACTGCGGGCGTACCGTCGATTCCCGTCCTGGATGACAGCGACGTGTGTCGGCACCTCCTCGATGCCGCTACGCAACGCTCGCTCGTAGACCGACGCGATCGTCTCCCGGAGCCACCGACTCATGTCTGTTTGCTAACGAGTAAGCAGACGCGCCGGTTTGTACTTTCTGATCCGAACCCTGCACGGGCCGCCCGAGGGAGCCACAAGGGGGTATTTTCGCCTGAGATTATATATCATATAACCTGAAATAAACCAGCAATAGGGGCTGAAACCGCAGCACCTGCGACTTTCACCATTGTTAAGTAGCCATATAGTATTACCCACGTAACATGACTGTGATGTCCGCTGTCGTCCTCGCCGCCGGGGAAGGTGAACGGTTGCGGCCGTTGACACACAACCGGCCGAAACCGCTGTTACCCGCCGGCAACCGGCCGATCATCGATCACGTGCTGGATTCGCTGATCGACGCCGGGATCGAGGAGATCCACGTCGTTGTCGGCTACAAGAACACGCGCGTGCAGGATCATGTCGGGTCGACTTACAGGGCCGCGTCGATCAACTACGTCCGACAGGAGACACAACTCGGTAGCGGCCACGCCCTGCTACAGGCCGAAAACGCCGTCGAGGGGCCGTTCGTCGTTCTCAACGGCGACCAGATCGTCGCGTCGGAGATCGTCACCGCGGTCGTCGGCGCACATACCGACACCGACGCGCAGGCCACGCTTGCAGTCCTCGACGACAGTCGGGCGCAGGCGTACGACGGCGTCGACGTCGAAGACGGGCAGGTCCTCGACGTCGCAGTTGGGCCGGACATCCCGGCGGATTACGGCCTGAACGCCGGCGTCTACGGGTTCGAGCCGAGCGTGTTCGATGCGATCCGTACCGCGTCGAGCGGCGACGGAACGCGGACGCTTCCGGGGGCAATCGAGACCATGCTCGACAGTGACGAACCGATCCGCGCCGTCGAAACTGAGGGGCTCTGGGTCGACGCAAACTACCCGTGGGACCTGCTGGTCGTTGCCCGACAGCTCTTCGCCCACGACGCGCTGCCGGAGGCCCCCAACGAGATCCCCGAGAGTGCAACGGTCCACGAGAGCGCCACGCTTCGTGGGTCGATCGCTATCGACGAGGACGCCGTCGTCGGGCCGGGCGCGGTGCTCGGGCCGAACGTCTGTCTCGGCGAGAACGCGACGGTCGAAGCGAACGCCGTCGTCGACAACAGCGTTGTCGATAGCGACGCGCGAGTCGGGCCGAACGCGACGCTGGTCGACTGCGTCATCGGTCAGGGCGTCCGGATCGGCGCGGGAGCCACGATCGCCGGCGGGCCGGGCGACGTCCGCGTCGGAACCCGCGTGTTCGAGGACGAATCGCTGGGGGCCGTGATCGCGGATCGAGCCGAACTGGGTGGCGACGTCAGCGTCGCCCCCGGAACGCTCGTCGGGCCGGACGTCACCGCGGCGACGGGCGTCACGCTCGACGGGACCATCGATCCCGGACAGGAGGTGGTCCGATAATGTGTGGCATCGTCGGCTACGTCGACCGGAGCGGCACTCCCGCGGCGCTCGACGTCCTCGATACGGGGCTAACGAGTCTCGAATACCGGGGCTACGACTCGGCGGGCGTCGCACTCGCCGACGAGGGGCTGACCATCGTCAAGCGCGAGGGGAAAGTCGAGGCGCTGACCCAGGCGCTCGACGAGGAGCATCCCGACGACGTTGCGGTCGGCATCGGCCACACGCGCTGGAGCACGCATGGCCCACCGTCGGACGCGAACGCCCATCCCCACACCGACTGTTCGGGTTCGGTCGCAGTCGTCCACAACGGCATCATCGAGAACTACGACACGCTCAAAGCCGAACTCTTAGAGCGTGGCCACGCCTTCGAGAGCGAGACCGACACCGAAGTGATCCCGCACCTGATCGAAGACGCGCTGGAGCGGGGCTGCTCGCGCGAGACCGCGTTCCGCGGCGCGATCGAGCGTCTGGAAGGGAGCTACGCTGTCGTCGCCGTCTTCGAGGGCGGGGACGAACTGCTCGCGACCCGGCAGGACTCCCCGCTCGTGCTGGGGATCGGCGACGACGGCTACTACCTCGCGAGCGACGTGCCTGCCTTCATCGAGTACACCGACCGCGTCTCCTATCTCGACGACGGCGAGTTCGTCCGCGTCACGCCCGAGGCCGTGACCGTCTCCGACGCGTCGGGCGCCGAGATCGAGAAGTCCGTTTCGACCATCGACTGGGACCCCGAGGACGCCGGCAAGAGCGGCTACGAGCACTACATGCTCAAGGAGATCCACGAACAGCCTCGCGCGCTTCGCAAGTGCCTGCGCGGCCGCGTCGACGAGATTGACGGCCGCGTCTCGCTGGATCTCGACCTCGATCGGGAGAGCGTCGAGCGGATCCACCTCGTGGCGTGTGGTACGAGCTATCACGCTGCGCTGTACGGCGCACAGCTACTGCGCGCACAGGGGATTCCCGCCCAGACGTTCCTCGCGAACGAGTACGACGAGACTACCCTCGCCGGCGAGAACCCGCTGGTCATCGGCGTTACCCAGAGCGGCGAGACCGCGGACACGCTGAGCGCGCTCCGGACCGCCCAGAGCGCCGGTTCGGAGACGCTCGTCGTGACCAACACGGTCGGGAGCTCGGCGGCGCGCGAGTGCGATCACGCCCTCTTTGTCAGAGCAGGCCCCGAGATCGGCGTCGCTGCAAGCAAGACCTTTGCTGCCAGCAGACCGCCCTGCACCTGCTTGCGCTGTGGCTCACGGGCGACGACGTCGACCCCGACCGTATCGCCGCGCTCCGGGCGATCCCCGAGCAGGTCCAGTCGATCCTCGACGACGACAGCGCCCGCGAGGTGGCGGCGGAGCTGCCGGCTCCTCGGCGTACTTCTTCATCGGACGGGGCCCACACTGCCCCGTCGCGCTCGAAGGCGCGCTCAAACTGAAGGAAATTTCGTACGAACACGCGGAAGGCTTCGCCGCTGGCGAACTCAAACACGGCCCGCTCGCGCTGATCACGCCCGAGACGCCGATCATTGCGATGGTGACCGGCAACGACGAGCGCGCCCGGAAGACCGTCGGGAACGTCAAGGAGGTCCAGGCCCGCGGCGCGCCGGTCGTCGCCGTCACCGACGGGAAGGCGACCGTCGAACAGTACGCCCAGCACGTCCTGTCGGTACCCGAAACCGACCCGGAGATCGCCGCGCTGCTCGCAAACGTCCAGTTGCAGGTGCTCGCGTACTGGATCGCCCACGACCTCGGCCGCCCGATCGACAAGCCGCGCAACCTCGCGAAAAGCGTCACCGTGGAGTGAGCCGCGACGTCGCCCGCGGTCTCCGAGGCGGATCGTCGCCGTTTGATGGCGCGACAAATGGCTCATGAATGACACTACCTTTTTATTCTTTGACTGAGCATCTCACGTATGGACGCTATTGTTCTGGCAGGAGGATTCGCGACACGAATGTGGCCGATCACCCGTCACCGGCCGAAAATGCTGCTCCCAGTCGGAGATACGACCGTTATCGATCGGATACTGCAGCAGTTAGAGGACGACGACCGCATCGAGACCGTCTACCTGAGTACGAACGAAGCGTTCGCGGAGACGTTCAGAGAACATATCGCCGACAAGGGGTACGACAAAACGCAGCTCTCGGTCGAGGATACGACCGGCGAGGACGAGAAGTTCGGCGTCGTCGGCGCGCTTTCCCAACTCGTCGAGCGCGAGGACGTCGACAACGACCTGTTCGTCATCGCGGGCGACAACCTCATCGGCTTCGAGCTGGGCGAGTTCCTCGACGAGTACGAGGAGAACGACGCCCCCACCCTCGCCGCCTACGACGTCGGCTCGCGGGAGAAAGCCAAATCCTACGGGCTGGTCGACCTCGACGGCGATCAGGTCGTCGACTTCCAGGAGAAACCCGACGATCCCAAGAGCACGCTGGTCTCTATCGCGTGTTACGCGTTCCCCGCCGACTCCGTGCGCTTTGCCGAATACCTCGCCGGCGAGAACAACCCGGACGAACCCGGATGGTATATCGACTGGCTGCAGTCACAGGAGGCGGTGTACGCCTTCACCTTCGACGACGTCTGGTTCGATATCGGCACCGCCGACTCGTATCTCGAGACGGTCGAGTGGAAACTCGACGGTGGCTCGAAGATCGATCCCGACGCAACGGTCGAAAACTGTGAGATCGGCGAGACGGTCCACGTAATGGCCGGCGCGACGGTTCGGGATTCGACGCTCGAACAGACGGTCGTCTTCCCTGACGCCACCGTCGAGAACTGCAACGTCGACGGGACGATCCTCGACACGGACGTCGCGGTCGAGGACCTCCGGATCTCCGAGTCGATCCTCAGCCATATTTCGGTAATGGACGAGTAGGGGCGACCGGTCTCGCGCGTTTTTCTGTACTTGCTGAAAGGGTGAGCGAAGCGGCCGCAGATCAGCGGTTCGATAATGTCCCGGCCCGCTTCGAGCAGGTTCCGGACCTGTTCGTCGCTGTCGGCTTCGGCGTACACGCGGAGTTTCGGCTCGGTGCCCGAGGGTCGCACCAGCAGCCAGGAACCGTTCTCGAGGAAGATCTTGAAGCCGTCCTTCTCGTCGACGCGGTCGACGTCGAGGCCGAGGATCGACTCCGGGAGGGAGTCGTCCAGTTCGCCGAGTACCGCTTCCTTCCGCGCATCGGGGCAGTCGACGCTGATCCGATCCTGATAGATCTCGCCGTACTCAGCGAGGATGTCGTCGATCCGGTCGTCGAGCGAGCGCTCGGCGTGGGCGCTGGCGATCACCAGCGCCAGCAACACGCCGTCCTTGTTCAGCAGGTGATCGGTGAGGCCGAAGCCGCCCGATTCTTCGCCGCCACAGAGCGCGTCGGACTCGCGCATCCCCTCGGCGACCCACTTGAAGCCGACCGGGACCTCGACGGTCTCCTCGCCGTGGGCGGCCGCAATCTTGTCGATGAGGAACGTCGTCGAGACGGTTCGGACCGCCGGGCCGCTCCCGGATTCGAGGAGGTACTCGTACAGCGCGGCGTACAGCAGGTTCGGATCGAGGAAGCCACGCTCGGGCGTGACGATGGCGATGCGGTCGGCGTCCCCGTCGTTCGCGACGCCGAGGTCGGCCCCGCTCTCGGTGACGCGCTCGACGAGTGTTTCGAGTTTCTCGGCGGTCGGTTCGGGCGACCCCCGCCGAACGTCGGATCGAGTTCGTTGCGGAGTCGCTCGACGTCCGCACCGGCAGATTCGAGCAGCGCGTCGGTGACGTCACGGCCGCTCCCGTGCATCGCGTCGTAGACGACCGAGAGGTCCTCGAGGTCGGTGTCGGCGTACGCCAGCGCGTGGGCGTGGTACTCGGGGACGAGTGGCTCCTCGGTGACGGTGCCGCGTTCGACCTCGGGCAGCAGGTCTGGCTCTGCGAGTAACTCCTCCAGGCGGTTCGTCACCGACTCGCCGGCCGGCGACCCGTCGGGCGAGAGGAACTTGATGCCGTTGTACTCCGGCGGGTTGTGACTCGCCGTGACGACGATACCGCCGTCGAGGTCGCGGTCGTCCAGCGTCCACGCCAGCACTGGTGTCGGGCAGTCGCGCTCGCTCGTGACGACGTCGAGACCGTTCCCCGAGAGGACTTCGATCACTGCCTCGGCAAAGCCGGGCGATGTCTCGCGCGCATCGTAGCCCACGCCGACCGTCTCGGCGTCCTGTTCGTCGAAGTACGAGGCGGCCGCCTGTGCGACGATCCGGACTCGCTCTTCGGTGAACGTATCGAGGGTTGCGCGCCAGCCATCGGTTCCAAAGGAGATCTGATCCATGTGAGAGTACAAACACGCCAAATACCAATAGATTACCTATTTGGGCAGTGATATATGGCGCACTCTGCGAACCGTTAAGTTCTGGACGCGCAACTATCACCCATGGGAATGTCGAACGACGCCGACGACGCGACAGACGCACCGGTCACCTTCGAGATGGAGATCGATGAGGAGAAGACCGAGATCGTGGTTTCCGGCGACCGGGATACCGCAGTGATCGTCCGCTCCGAGTCGGGCGAGCAGATCTACCTGCCGCCGGAGGACTTCGATCGGGAGCCGAAACGCCAGACGCCCTACCAGAGTTCCTATGGCTCGCAGGCCCAATCACAGACGACGCCGTACCAGTCACAGGCCGATACGTCATCGATCGAGGGAATGGAGTCCACCGCGGACGGCTACATCATCGTGCATCCCGAACCGGTGACCGACATCCGATTCCTGCGGTGACCGAGGGGAGGGCTACGCTTCCTCGTCGAGGATATCGTTGTACAGTTCGACGTGTTCGTCGGCGACTTCCGCCCAGGTGTGCTCTTCGTACTCGATCGGCGACGTCATCGAAAGCGCGCGGTCGATCCCGTCCGCGATGGAGTCCGAATCCGGTTGGACCTGAATGACACAGTCGTCCGGCAGGATCTCCGTTGCCCCGCTCTTGCTGGCGACGACCCGCGTGCCGACCGAGAGCGCCTCGACGATAGTGATGCCGAACGGCTCGGCAAGCGACGGCGAGACGAACAGATCCGCGCTGTTGTAGTAATCGCCGAGTTCCTCCTGTTTGACGTAGCCGACGAATTGTACCTGGTCGTCGATGTCCAGCAACTCGGCGAACCGCTTGAGCTGATCGGTCAGATGACCCGATCCCCCGAGGACGAGAGTGACGTCCTCGCGCTGGAGCTTCGAGAAACCATGCAGGAGGAAGGAAAGCCCCTTCTGGTCGGTGTGGCGACCGACGAAAAAGAGCATCTCGCCGTCGATATCGAGTTCGGCTTTGAGGTCTTTGCCGGTCGGCTCGACGGACGAGAACCCGTTGTAGATGACCCGCGCGTCGGCGTCGTACTCCTTGCGGATGCGGTCCCGGGTGAACTTGCTGACGGCGACTAGCTCGTCGGCCTGGTCGGCAACCCGCTGTTCCGTCCGCACTTCCCGTTGCGGGGGTTGACGTTCCGGTCGACCGAGAGCGAGTGAAACGTGGTGATCCACTCGACGTCGTGGGCGGAGCTAGCTCTGGAGCCCGGCTCGTAGCCGAACCAGTCGTTCGTGTGGATGATATCGGCGTCCTCCGCACGGTTGGAGAAGGCGCTGGCGAGGCGGCCCACGCGCGTGACGATGTCGCCCTGGCCGGTCGGGACGCCGTGGATCCCGGGCCGGTCCGAGGGAGCGAACTCTTCTGGCAACACGAGTTCGACCTCGACGTCGTCTCTCGGCGCTAGCTGTTCGTACAGTTCCGCTATCGCGGTGTCCAGTCCGCCCGTAATGTTCGGGGGTACCCCCATCCTAGCAGCAGTACTTTCGGAGCCATATTCATCGATTCACTTGTTACAGCGTTGTCGGTCAGCAGTATATAACTTCGTGCCGGAGAAGGCAGGCGGCGGCAGCATCTGTCGATATTTATGTGGGCGTCCACAAGCACGGTATATGTGGCCCTGGGGACATGCGGCGGTCGGCTATCTCCTGTATTCAGCCTACACACGCTCGCGAGGCGACCGCCGACCACTGGCTATCGCGACGATCATCCTCGCAGTCGGGACACAGTTCCCCGACCTGATCGACAAGCCGTTCTCGTGGACGTTCGGTATCCTCCCCACTGGCCGGACGCTTGCGCACACACTGCTGGTCCTGGTGCCGCTCACCGTCGCCATCTACGTGGCCTGCAAACGCCTGCGCAGACTGCGAAGCGAGTGGGCTATCGCGTTCGCCATCGGGGCTCTCTCACACGTGGTCGTCGACGCCATTCCGTCAGTGGTGTGGGGCGACGTCGCTATGGGCAACTTTCTGCTCTGGCCGTTGCTGTCCGTTCCGCCGTACGAAAACAGCAGTCCCTCCATCATCGGGGCCTTCCTCGCGTTCGATCTCTCGAACTACGTTCTGTTCGAGTTCGCCCTCGTTGCGCTCGCTATCGGCGTGTGGTGGGCCGATGGCCGCCCGGGCCTGTCCTATCTCCGCAACCGGTTCCGGAAGGAACTCGCCCCGAGTCGGGATTCGACGTAGCCTAGTCGTTTCTGTCGTATAACACCGACTCGCCGGGCATCGTCATCGTCTCGACGCCGAGTTTCACGCCGGCGTTCAGGCTCGTGTTGATCCCCGTCTTCGTCCGGTCGCCAGCGACGACGCCGAGTTTTCGTCGGCCCGTGTCGACCTTGTCACCCTTGACGAGCATCGAGACGGGTTCGTCGTCGTGGCGCAGGTTCGCGACCTTGGTCCCTGCGCCGAAGTTGACGTCCTGGCCGAGCACGGAGTCGCCGATATAGGCGAGATGGCCGGCGGCGCTCCCCGCCATAATCACTGAATTCTTCACTTCGACCCCGTTCCCGATGCGGACGTCCTCGCCGATCACCGTCGACCCGCGGACGTAGGCGTTGGGGCCGATATCCGCACCCGATCGAACCACGATGGGCCCTTCGAGATACGCGCCCGAGCGGATCCGCGCGCCCGCTTCGACGACGACCTCGCCGTGCAGATGGGCATCGTCCTCGACGGTTCCGTCGACCCGTCCGTCGAGATTACTCAGGACGGCCTCGTTGGCGTTCAGTAGCTCCCAGGGGCGGCCCACGTCGAGCCACGGACCGTCGTACTCGACTGCAGCGACGGAACGGTCGTCGGCCATCAGTAACTCGATCGCTTCGGTGATCTCGTACTCGCCGCGCAGGCTCTTTTCGGTCCGGTCGATGAACTCGAAGATCGATGGCTCGAAGGCGTAGATGCCCGTGTTGATCAGGTTCGACGGCGGGTCGTCGGGCTTCTCGACGAGCGTCGTCACCTCGCCGGACTCGGTCTCGACCACGCCGTACGAACTCGGATTATCGACTGGCTGGACGGCGATCGTCGCCCCCTCGCTCTCGCTTAGCTGGCGGGGAAGCCGATCGTCGATGACGACGTCGCCGTTGATGACGAGAAAGCGACCGTTGACGGCCGCCTCGGCGCAGCCGATTGCGTGGGCGGTCCCAAGCGCTTCCTCCTGCGTGACGTACTCAACCGGGATCCCGTTGTACTCGGGCCCGACGCGCGCTTCGATCGTCTCGCCCATGTAGCCGATGACGACGACGAACCGGTCGACGACATCGGCACAGCGGTCCATGGTCTGTTCGATAAGCGTCGATTCTCCGAGTGGGAGGAGTGGCTTGGGGCACCCACGCGTGAGCGGGCGCATCCGGGTTCCTTCGCCGGCGGCGATAATGACGGCGTCCATACTCGTTCGACAACGGGAGGCTCAAATAAAGCTACGGATCGAACAGAACGGGCTTCGAGTGGCGGGGACCTGTCACTCCGGGACGAACGCGTTCCCCCGGAGGACCATCCGGGTCGTCAGCGCCGCGGTGGCCACCCAGACGACCGAAAGCAGCAGCGTCACGGCGGCGAGCACGTAGCCGAACGCGGCAATACCGAGGAAGTTCCCCAGCGCGCCCGCGGAGATGGCAAACGCACCGACCGGGAACGTGTAGGCCCACCACGTGAAAAAGAACGGATGGGACAGACGGGTGATGTAGTAGCTCATGAGCGCGGCGGTCAGCACGAACCACCAGGCCGAAAAGCCCCACATCGCCAGGGCAAGCAGTTTCAACACGGGTAGCAGAGGTTCGACCGCGAGGCCGAGTCCGACGCCACCCTGGAGTGCGTGTCCGAGCTTCGTGACCGAGATGGTCAGCACCGCGGTCGGTGCCAGGCCGATGACGAACGTCGGCGCGAGTTTCTCCGGTGGCAGGCTCTCGTAGGCGTAGCGGTGGAGGATGATCGCTCCGAAGAAGAGGAACATGAACGTCCCGATCCCCAGCGCGATCATCGACACCAGAAACACCAGTTGTCCGGTTGCCGTCCCGCCGAGGTAGCCTCCCGCGAGCTCGAAGCCCAGTAGCGGGATCACGAGATGACTAACCGGTGGAATGTACCAGGCGAAGACGCCGTGTTGGGTCCCGATCCGGTCGTTGGTGAACATAACCGTCACCACCAGCAGGCCGAAGGCAAAGATGCCGACGCTCCCGACGACGAACAGCGCCGTCAGTAACGGATCGAGCACGCTCGTCGGGACGACGTTACCCATCGTCCGGGCGATTCCGAGTCCGAGAACGATCAGCGTGATCGGCATCGTCGGGAAGAACTGCCCCCGGATCGGGTGCAACAGGTCCTCCCGGACGCGCCCGGGATACAGGAACATCCGTGCCAGCCACGGGAGCGTGAAGGTGACAGTCATCACTGCTGTCAGCGCCACGAAGAACTGGGAAAGCGGGAGCAACGCGCCCAGCTGGAACTGATCGGCGACCAGCGCAAGCGCGACGCCCAGCGCGCCCGTCCCCATCGTCGATCCGAACCACTGCGGCCCGAAGAACTCGACCGTGTTCGCGAGCCGCGACTGTCTCGTCTGCGTCACATTCACTTCACTCATAGTATTGTACGTTGTAGTGGTTTTCGCACAAGCATAGACTTCAATGTAACGACTCACAGATCGCGCGTGTAATACGCGATACCGGCAATAGCTGGCCATTTAGTCGGCTTATTCGGGAATATACGGCGACAAGAGACATGGAACAGAATTCATCACCATTATTCTACACCAATAGTATTGTACAACATAAGCAATATCAGTGTCGGCTCCCGAAGACCAGCCAATGTCAGAAGAGTTCGAGTTGTCGGAGTTCGACGACGGCACCGAGGACGGAACGCTCGTCGACTGGCACGTCGACGCGGGCGACACTGTCGCGGCCGGCGAGCGCATCGCCGACGTGGAGACAGACAAGTCCGTGATCGAGATAACCGTCCCGTCGGCCATGGCGGTGACCGAACGTGTCCCCGCAGTCGGCGACGCCGTCACGGTCGGCGACGTCCTGTTCCGCTACGAGGACGCCGCTGAGGAACCGACGACCGCCGAGTCGGGAGCGGAGGATGGTCCCACGTCAGCGGTCTCCCGTGTCGACGAGGGTGATGACGGCGATGACGGCCCCACATCGGCGGTCTCCCATGTCGATGGGGGAGTCGTCGAGTCGAGCACTAGCCGACAGCTGCACGGACGTGCTCGTCATCGGCGCGGGTCCGGGGGTACGTCGCCGCGATCCGGGCAGCCCAGCACGGCCTCGACGTTACCCTCGTCGAGAAGGACGCCTACGGCGGGACCTGCCTCAACTACGGCTGTATCCCCTCGAAGGCGCTCGTCCACGGCGGCGACGTCGCCCACGAGGCGCGGACCGCCGACCACCTCGGGATCGACGCGGACGTCGACGTCGACCTCGGCCGCCTCGTCGACTGGAAAGACGGTATCGTCGACCAGCTCACGGGCGGCGTTGAGGGCCTCTGCAAGGCCGCGGGCGTCGACCTCGTCGACGGCGCCGCGCAGTTCGTCGACGAGCACGTCGCCGAGATCGACGCTGACGGCGAAACGCGCACGCTCGGATTCGAGTACGCGATCGTCGCGACCGGGAGCCGGCCACTGGAGGTGCCGGGCTTCGAGCCCGACGGCGGGTACGTGCTCGACTCGCGGGACGCGCTCGAACTCGACGAGGTTCCGGACTCCCTGATCGTCGTCGGCGCGGGCTACATCGGCATGGAGCTCTCGACTGTCCTCGCGAAACTCGGCACGGACGTAACAGTCGTCGAGATGTTCGACGACGTGTTACCGATGTACGACGACGATATCTCGCGGGTGATCCGCGAGCGCGCCACGGAGCTGGGGATCGACTTCCGCTTTGGCGAACTGGCCGCCGACTGGGACGAACGCGACGAGGGTGTCGTCGTCGCGACGGAGACCGAGGACGGCGATATCACCGAACTCTCGGCCGACGCGGTGCTGGTCGTGGCCGGTCGCGACCCCGTCACAGACACAGTAAACTTCGATGCACTCGGGATCGAACCCGACGACGACGGCTGTGTCCCGACCGACGCGCAGGGTCGGACCGACCTCGATCACGTCTTCGCTGTGGGCGACATCGCTGGCGAGCCGATGCTCGCGCACAAGGCGAGTTACGAGGGCGAGGTGGCCGCCGACGCCATCGCCGGACAGCCCGCTACGCTTGACCACGCAGCGATGCCCGCGGCCGTCTTCACCGATCCGGAGGTCGCCACAGTGGGGCTAACCCGGGAGGAAGCCGCCGAAGCGGGCTACTCGCCGGTCGTCGGCCAGATGCCCATGGCCGGGAACGGCCGCGCGCTCACCGTCGAAGCGGACGACGGGTTCGCCCGGATCGTCGCTGACGAGCCCACTGGGCGCGTACTCGGCGCGCAGATCGCCGCGCCAAACGCCTCGGAGCTGCTCAGCGAGATCACGCTGGCGATCGAGCAGGGACTGACGCTGTCGGAACTGGCCGGGACGGTCCACACCCACCCCACGCTATCGGAGACCGTCATGGAGGCGGCCGCCGACGCGCTCGGCGAGGCCATCCACACCAGATAGCAGCCCGCATTAAGTACACGAACGTTCACCATACTAATCGATTACAACAGTTACATCGATACAATTCCCATAACAAGAGACGATTCGCAAGGGCTTTAATAGTATAGTGGATAATGCACAATAGCAACATGGCAGATATCAGCCTGACCACGACGAGCACGGACGGATTCGACACTCAAAGCGTCATCGGCGACTTCGCGCTGGGTATCGACCCCATGAACGAGACGGGACCGAACCCCAATGCCGTCCTCGTCGCGGACTACGCTGCGTGTTTCCTGCCGGCCGTCCGCATGGGCGCACAGAGGTCCGGCTACGACGATCTCGGCAAACTGGATATCGAGGCCGACGCCGACCTCGACGATCACGACAACGTCGACTCGATCAGCTTCACGCTAAAAGTCGAGGGCGCCGTCGATGATCCCGCAGAACTCGTCGAACTGGGCGAGCAGTACTGTCACGTCCACACGGCCCTGCGCGAGGGACTCCACGCCGACGTGACGGTCGTCGACGACGCCTTCTAGACAGCCCGTACGATTCATTCGTGTTCACCCCGAAGATCACATAGTTTCAATGGAGCATACAGGAACGGTGAAAGTACCGGATGGAAAGCTCGTAGAAGTCTCACTAACGGGAAGTGATCGGATCGAAGCTGCCCGCGTAACTGGCGACTTCTTTCTCGAACCGCCAGCAGCCCGGTCGGAGCTAGAACGGGCGATCGAGGGCCACCCGATGGACGTTGAACGCGAGACGCTCGTCGAGGCCATCGCAGCCGTCGACGCACAGCTCATCGGGTTCGACCCGGGAGATCTCGCAGACGCGACGCTGGAGGCCATCGCATGAGGCTGCGAGTCATCGATTCTGGGACCTACAGCGAGCCGGTCCAGCAGGCGCTCGAACGCGTGCTGACGGACCGACTGGCCGCTGGTGAGATGGAGCCAACCCTGCGCTTCTGGTACCGCGACGCGCCGGCCGTCGCAATGGGGCGGTTCCAAGCATACGCCGACGAGGTCGCCGTCGACTACGTCGACGAACAGGATCTCGATGTCGTCCGACGGGCCACCGGCGGCGGCGCGATGTTCGTCGAACCGGGCGCGGTGATCACCTACTCGCTGTACCTCCCGCGGTCGGCCGTCCCGGACGACGTCGCAGAGAGCTACGCCGAACTCGACCAGTGGGCCATCGAGGCGCTTCAGTCGCTGGGGCTCGACGTCGCCCACGAGCCGCTGAACGACGTCGTCCATCCCGACGGCAAGATCGGCGGGGCGGCCCAGCTACGGACCGACAACGCCGTTCTCCACCACACCACGATGAGCTACGATCTGGACACCGAGGAGATGCTCCGGGTCCTCCGGATCGGCGAGGAGAAGATCTCAGACAAGGCCATCAGCTCCGCCGAGAAACGCGTCGCGGTGATGTCCGACTACACGGACGCGAGCCGCGAGGCGGTGATCGGCGCGATGACGGACACGATTGCCGATCAACTCGACAGCATCGACGACTCGCTGTCGGGCGTCGTCGAGGAGAACTCTCTGAGGACGCCCTGAGCGAGGCGCGCGATTTCGCTACCGATCGGTTCGCGACCGACGAGTGGAATCGACAACTGTAGCGCTCGACCCGAACGCGCTCAAGAGCACGACGAGGCGGGCAGACGCGCTCTACGATCGTCGCGATCCCCTGCCCGAAGCCGATGCACATCGTCGAGAGGCCGACGTCCTGCCCGGTTCGGTCGAGTTCGTGGACGAGTTTCGTGAGCAGGCCCGCCCCGGTCGCACCGAGCGGGTGGCCGTGTGCGATTGCGCCGCCGTTGACGTTGGTGTCGGCCCAGTCCGCGCCGGTCTCCTCCAGCCACGCGAGCACGACCGAGGCGAACGCCTCGTTCACCTCGAAGAGGTCGATATCGTCGACGGTCAGCCCCGCTTTGTCGAGGACGCCCTCCGTCGCCGGAATCGGCCCGGTGAGCATGGTGACGGGATCGACGCCGACGACCTCGGTTTCGACGATCCGGGCCATCGGCTCCCAGCCGTGGGCTTCCGCGGTCGTCTCGCTCGTCACGAGGAGCGCGCTTGCGCCATCGACGATGCCAGAGGAGTTGCCGGCGTGGTGGATCCCTCGCCCTCCTCGCGGAACGCGAGCGGAAGTTTGGCGAGGTCGTCCGCGGTCGTCCCGGGTCGGGGATGCCCGTCGCGCTCGACAGTGATCGACTCGCCGTCGAGCGTCGTCTCTACGGACACGATCTGGTCGTCATACCGGCCTGCCTCCCACGCCTCGCCCCAGCGGCGCTGGGAGTCGGCCGCGAGTTGGTCGGCGTCGTCCCTGCTGATTCCATACTCCTCGGCGATGCGTTCGGCCCCCTCACCCTGCGACGTCGCCTCGTCGAAGTGCTCAAAGTAGCTGTCGGTCAGGGCGTGCTCGTCGACGACGCCGCGCTCGGCGTTGCCGTCGCTGCCCATCGGCACCCTGGTCATGTGCTCGACGCCGCCCGCGACAAGCACGTCGTGAAAATCGGCCCGAACCGACGACGCCGCCCAGTTGACCGCCTGCTGGCCGGAGCCACACATCCGGTTGAGTTGGACGCCCGGAACGCCCTCACCCCACCCGGCGACCATCGGCGCGATCCGGCCGATGTTCAGCCCCTGCTCGCCGACCGGGGTCACACAGCCGTACACGACGTCCTCGATCAGTTCGGGATCGAACCCGACTCGCTCTTCGAGCGCGCCGAGCGGTTCGGCCGCGAGGTCCTGGGGATGTGTATCCCGGAAGGCTCCGTCGTGCTTGCCAAAGGGCGTCCGTACCGCGTCGACGATGACAGCATCGTTCATGATAGATCAGTTTCGGACGAAGCGTTATAACGGTGGGTGGCCGGGAGTACGAACTCTGGGAGACCACAGGTACGAACGCTGATAGCGCCGAGGAGACGCTCAAAGACTCGTCGTTCACTAGCAGGTACGACCCGACTGCGATCGTACCGCAGAACTGCTCCTGGACCCGATCCATCTTGCACTGCACGCAGAGGTCGTCCGCGAAACAGGCCACGTTGTCGTACGGACACTCGTACTGCTCGACGTCGACCGAGAGGGAGCGTTTCGCCTGTTGCCACTCGCGTTCCCAGTCCTCGATCGCCATCTCGCGGGAAGTGAAAACGACGTCGCCGTCCCGGTCGACGATCTTTGCGGCGGTGACCGCCGCCGTATGTGACTTGACCCGGTCGATCGCTTCACTGTAGGACGAACACGTGAGTTCGTCGACGCCCTCCTGGTCGTCCAGTAGCCGAACCGTCACGGTACCGTCGTACTCCTCGGTGGGATCCAATCCGTCGTTCATACGTCCAGGTCCGGGACGATACATAAAAAGACACCACCTGGCGAACAATGTCCTGCCAACTATCTCCCCACGCGGACCGTTACTGGTGGGTTGACCGCCGCCCTGCTCTCAGAACTGCATCACTCCGTCCTCGGTGACGACCTGATCGAGCAAGCGCGTCGGCGTGCAGTCGTACATCGGGTTCTCGACGGTGAACCCCTCCTTCGGTTCGAGCATTACCTCGTTGCCCGACCGGTAGGTCTGCTGGAACTCGAAGCCGTCGCCGATGAACTTCGAGGACGAACCCACCACCGTCACAGGGACGCCAACGTCGGCCGCTGTGGCAGCGATCGGATACGTCCCCACGCGGTTGTAGATCGTATTCTCGATGATGCAGTTCATGCCGATTATGACTCGATCGCAGTCGGGCAGGACGGTGCCGACCGCGCTATCGACGATCATCTTGACCTCGACATTCTCGTGCGAGGCGAACTGCCGTGCAGTCGTCCGCCCGAAGAAGTTCGGTCGGGTCTCGGTCGTGTACAGCGTAAACTCCGTCCCGGACTGGCTGGCGTATTCGAGCGCCATCGTCGCCGTCGACGAGTTCGAGTGGGTCAACAGGGTGTCGCCGTCCTCGATGAGATTCGCCGCCCGTATCGCCGCGGCCTCCTTGCTGGCTTCGACCTCCGTCACGGCGTCGTCGACGACGCTCTGGAGCTCCGCTTTCGCCTCGTCGACCGTCTCGGGGTTGGCGTCGGTAACGGCGGTGACGATCCAGCGCTGGGTCGTATGAAGGGGTGCATGCGATCGGTTTGCACCCTTGAGCACCTTGCTGTTGCGCTCGAGGTCGTACTCGAACTCCTCGACCGTGCGGTACTCCCTGTCGAGCAGTTCGAGCAGTGCCTCGGCCGCCTTGACGGCGACGACCGACGAACTCCGGGTCTCCATCTCCTTTATCTGGTTGACTGTTTGGTCGATCATCGAGTACCACACCGTGACGTCCGGATCCGAGACTGGGTCCGCTGAGTCAGGACTGGCTGCAGACTGGCAAGCATACTTAGTCCCCCAGTTTCGCTTCGACCCGTTCGATCAGTGAGGTGTTTCCGAGGAACGTCGGCGTCCGGGCGTGGATCTCGTCGGGTTCGACGTCGAGCAGTGATTGGTTCGTGTCCGACGAACTGCCGCCACTCGCTTCGATGAGGTAGGCGAGCGGTGCGGCCTCGAAGTGGACTCTGAGCTTCCCCCGGGTAGGTCTCGGTCTCGGGATAGCCAAAGAGGCCACCGTACTGTAACACCTGCGCGAGGTCTGCGACCGTCGCGCCGCCGTATCGGAGCTTCAGGTTCCGCTCGAGTTCGGTGGCAAGCGAATTGAACCCCTCGGAGCGAGCATCCTTCTTACCCGCGAGGCCGATCACGGTCGGCTCGTCCGGAAGCTCGTACTCCCCCAGCGTTCGCTGTAGCCGTCGCGGAGGAGATAATCCTGCACGATATCTCTGTCCTCGCGGGCGACGGTCATCGTGGTGTACGGCCCGAACAGAACCATCATCCCGGCGACCAGATGTCGGCCGGATGCCGGTAGCTCGGCGTCGTAGACGCCGACGATCGTACCTACGGAGTTGTTCGAAGCGAGGTTCGACGAGCCGTCCAGCGGGTCGATTGCGATCGTGTAATCGCCGTCGCCGCAGTCGACCACCCCTTTGCGCTCCTCGCTAGCGTAGCCGCCGACGCCCTCGAGCGAGGATAGCTTGTCGAAAAACAGATGATCAGCCCAGACGTCCGCATCGATCTGTGTCTCTCCGCTGGGGTTCGATCCTCCAGAGCCCTTGGCGTGATCGGGGAGGTTACTATTCACGTAATGGGCCGTATCCTGAACTGTTTGAACGATTCTGTCCATCGACTTCATAGCTGATCAGTTAGCGGTTCGCCACAGTGTTGAATCATACGTAACCACCTAACGGTGCGAGTAGTATGACATTATCTATAATTGAAGTTATTAATTCGGTTTTGAGTCAAAATATTTTGCCCCCTGAGGACCAGACAGAACGGGGGTGAACAGTCAGTTGTAGACCTGTGGGTTCGCGAGAACCGACGAAAATCGCTCCGCTTCAGTCGGTTCGTCCGGTCGCTACGACGAGGACCCCTCGCACTCGTCGTCGACTGGAATCTCGATGCCGGATTGGTCGTCCTCGAACGGGCCGTCGAGAGCACCGAACCGCCTCGCTGCCTCGTCCCGCCGGCAGAGATACGCCCTGCTGAGACGCCGCCGGACTGTATCGAATATCGACATACCCAAACGAGAATCTCCGGACGGACTTAATACTCAGTCAGACGCCCGTCTGCTGTCTGTCAAACGCCGTGGACGAACGCGGTTCCGTCGTGGGATCTTACCACTCGAACGCCTCGTGGATACCGCGACCCTCATCGTTCAGAACCGGACCGTCGACTGGGGTGATGTCACCGAGGATGGCTTCGGACCGGACCGGCGGGCCCGAACCGAGGAACTCGTCGAGTTCGTCGCCGCCGACGCTGTAGACGACGCGCCCGAACCCGGCCCGGAGCATCCCACCCGCGCACATCGGACACGGCTCCGTGCTCGTGTACATTACTGTCTCTGCGCGCTCGTCCGGCGTCAGTTCCCGGCACGCACGGTAGGCGAGATGCAGTTCCGGGTGCCGACGGGGGTCGTTTTCCGTGTTGATACGGTTCGATTCGGACATGATCACCTCGTCGTCACGGACGAGCACGGACCCGAACGGCTCGTCGCCGCGGTCACCGGCCTCGCGAGCCAATGCGAGCGCCGCGCGCATGTGAGCAGCGTGATCGAACGCCTCGAAGGCTTCGGTCGTCATAGTCGGTCTCTGGGCGGGCGGGGGAATAAATCGTCGGGCAGTCGAAGCGGCGGGCAGGCGAGGATGTCAGCACGAGCCGCAGTCGCTTGTGACTCGGTTGGGAGAACACCGTTCGGGGGAACAACTTTCATCTCACCGCGAGAATGAACCGGTAGTGACAGATACGTCGGAAGAAAGCTCGGGGCTGGGCGAGCTTACCGCGAAGCAGTATCGAGCGCTGATAGAGCAGACTTCCGACGTGATCACCGTCGTCGACGCAGAGGGGACGATCCGGTACCAGTCGCCGAACTCCGAGCGCGTCAAGCGGTGGCCACCCGAAGAGCTGATCGGCGAGAACATCCTCGACTACGTCCACCCGGAGGACAAATCCAGAGTGATCGAGCAGTTCTCGGCGCTCGTCGAGGGAAGCGGCGTCATCAAAGACGAGATCGAGTTCCGGTTCCGGACGAAGGACCGCGGGTGGATCTGGCTTGCGGTGACCGGTGCCGCACCGGGCGCGGAGGTTCCCGTCGACGGCTACGTGACGACGAGTCGGGATATCAGCCGACGGAAAGCCTACGAGCAACGCCTCGTCGGACAGCGCGATGACCTCGAAACGCTCAACGGAGTCGTCCGTCACGACATCCGAAACGACCTCCAACTCATCGCCGGGGCTGCGGAGACGCTCGAACCGCATGTCGACGATGACGGCCAGGAGCTACTCGAAACCATCCAAGAGAGTGCGAGTGACGCAGTGTCGCTCACCACGGCGGCCCGGGATCTGGCCGAGGTAATGTTGCGCCCCGACGACACCACCGACTCGATTCGACTGATGGGCATCCTGTCCGAGCAGGTCGACGCCCTCAAGTCGAGCTATCCGAACACCACGGTAACCGTCGAGGAGGTTCCAGAGACGACCGTGCAGGCCGGAGAGTTGCTCTCGTCCGTGTTCAGAAACCTGCTGACGAACGCCGTCCAGCACAACGACAAGGATGTCGCCGAGATAACGGTCTCGGGGAGAGAGCAGCCGACCGGGTGACGGTGCGGATCGCGGACAACGGCCCCGGCGTTCGCGAGTCGATGAAAGACGACATCTTCGGCAAAGGAGAGAAGGGACTGGAGAGCGCCGGAACCGGCATCGGGCTCTATCTGGTTCAGTCGCTGGTCGAGAGCTACGGGGGCGACATCCGGGTCGAAGACAACGACCCTACGGGTGCAGTGTTCGTCGTCGAACTGCAAGCCGCCGAGTGACCGGATGCTGGTCGCCTGCTCGACCCTGCTCTGCTACAGACTCGATACAGGTCCTCCAGCGAGTCGATATCCCACGTCGGCCAGACGTTGAGATCCCAGTTAGTGCGGTGGGGGCGGCGAATAAACGCCGAGTCGATCCCCGCGTTCTCGGCCGCTCGGATATCCGATTCGTTGTCGCCCACAAAGAGCGCGGAGTCGGCGTCGAGGTCGGCCAGTGCCCGGTCGAGATAGTGCGAGTTCGGTTTGCGGAGATTCAGGCTCTCGATAGTCGGCTCGCGGCCATAGGCCGCGCCGAACTGATGGGAGATATCGTAGTGGTCTAGCACGAAGTCGACCGTCTCCTGCTGGTTCGAGCTGACGATTCCCATCGAGACGTCGAGATCAGGCAGCATATCGACATCATCGTACAGGGACTTCCGCCCGGCGCGGACTTCGTCTTTCTGTGCGTTAGAGAGTGATCGTTCGCGGGCGCGCCAGAATCGCTCGGGCTCCAGATCGTACTGACCACAGATTTGGTCGACCTGTGCGGGCGTCGCGCCAACTGTCATACTGTCTACGTGATCGGCGTCCATGTCGGTTACACCGAACTGCGAGAAGGTTTCGTGGGTTGCGTCCCGAAGCACCTCGAAGCTCGTTCGTTCGACGAGGACACCGTCGTTGTCGAAGACGACGGTATCGTAGTTCACACGATACTTTGGCCGCTTGGCCTGATAAGTGTTTCACCGAGTACATTGGGACTGGGCGCGCTGATCGGTGCATAGCCTGTTCCCACCGTGTAGTAAAAATGCGTCGCGCCGCACAGAACTAGCAATGAGCGATATCGGCACCTGCGAGCGCCACGGCTACGTTTCGGGGACGATCTGTCCCGACTGCGGGAACGACGTCCCGACGCTCCTGTCAGGCGATCGACGGACACAGCTATCGAAGTTCGTTAGCGGCGCACTCCGACACTTTCCCGAGGACGCCGGACTGGAGTTGGACGATCAGGGCTGGACAGCGTTCAGCGCTGTCGTCGACATCGTCACCGACCGGTATCGCTGGGCAACGCCGGAACACGTCACGGCAGTCGTGTTCACCGATCCGAAGGGACGGTTCGAGCGCGACGTGGACGGTGGGGATGGTCACGACGAGGGGCGCATCCGGGCGGCATACGGCCACTCGGTCGATGTCGACCTCGATCCGGCGTCGACAGCGGTCCCGGACACGCTGTACCACGGCACCGCGCCGCGACACGTCGACGCGATACTCTCGGCGGGACTCAAGCCGATGAACCGACAGAAGGTCCACCTCTCGGGGACGCGGGACTCGGCGCTGTCGGTGGGCGAGCGCCACGCCGACGACCCCGTCCTGCTGGTCGTCGATGCCGAGCGACTGCAGGCTGACGGCCAGCGGGTCGTCAAGCGCGGCACGGATGTTTACACGACCGAGCGGGTCCCACCGACGTATCTGGAACTGGTCGAGGAGCACGAGTAGACGACTGGACGAGGCGTCAGGGCTGGTGGACAGACACACCGGGTTTCCGGTGGAAACTCATAGCAGGTGGCATGCAAAAGTCGTAGCGGGTCGGCGTGTGAATCAGACAGTGACGATGCAGGAGATATACGAAAGGAGTTAGCACGGTGCCGGAAATATAGGAGAAGGGTAGTGTAACTGTTACAAATTCCAGTATCTATAAGTAACTACCAGTAGTAAACAGTAACATCAGATGCCACGGTCGTACTCAATTGGCGAGTTCGCAGAGGAACTCGGTGTTCACGCTCAAACCGTCAAACGCTGGTGTCGGAACGACGACCTCGATTACACCCGAACACCGGGCGGTGAACGACGTATTCCACACCGGGAACTCCGTCGACTTGCTGGTGATACTCGTCCGACAGACCGTGTTGCACTCTACGCTCGTGTCTCCAGTCACCGCCAGAAAGACAACGGCGACCTTGACCGGCAACTCGACCAACTTACAGACTACGCCCACGAACACGGGTGGAGCGTCGAAAACACCTACACCGACGTTGGCAGTGGCCTCAACGAAGACCGTCGTGGCCTCAACTCACTCCTTGATGACGTACGAGAAGCCAACTATGGACGCATTCTCGTCACTTACGAAGATAGACTTACTCGCTTTGGCTTCTCGTATCTCGAACGGTACTTCGAGTGTTACGGTGCCACCATCACCGTTATCGAAGACGAGACGGACAAATCAGCACAGGAAGAACTCGTTGATGACCTCATCAAGCTCGTCGCCAGCTTCTCCGGCAAACTCTACGGTATGCGTTCGTCAAAAAAACAACAGATCGTCAACACCGTCGAATCCGAGGTGAACCCCGATGAGTGACCACCTCTCGCTTCCAATCCGCTTGCCAGACGACGATACCGACCGATTCGAGCGACTGGCGACACTCACGCAAAGAGTCGCCAATCACGTCCTCAAAGACCACTGGATGCCAACCCATCTCGACGGGATTGCTGACGCCTCCCATCAGGCGTGGAAATACTTTGACGAACACGAGCCGTTTGAGGGACTCGACCTGTATCTCCCCTCGCGGTTTCGACGCTGTATATTGCAGAAAGTCGGTGAAACACTGCGGAGTCACGCCGACCGACGAGACGCCTTTCAGTCCATCCAGAACGTGTTGCCCGACCACAAAATCCGACGCATCCACCGTCGTCGCATCAAAGAACGGCTTTGGGACGACGGCGACTACCTCTCGTCAGGCTACGTGGACATCCTCATCGACCAACTCAACAGTCACTACGACCGGCACGGGATGTATCCAGACACGTATGTTAAGATGCAGGACTGTCCTGAGTACGATAACGGCGTCTTGCCGTTCTCTGCGGATGATGGCCCAACGAGCGGGCAAGCTGTCAAATACCAGTACGACACCGAGACCGAGACGCTGACTATCCGACTCAAGACGCCAGACACACGTTCACCAGAGACACGCGGTGACTGGTCCTGGACAGAGTACGAACGTGGCGGCTACGAGGCGTTTCACGATCTGCTCTCTCACGGTGACCTCTCGGCTCCTGAGTTCCAACCTTCCCGTCGCAAAACTGGTGACGCCTACTACGAACTGTCCTTCCCTGTCGATGTCGAACAGACTGGGGCAAGCGACGACGGTGACTGCGTGCTGGCACTCGACGCCGGGATGCGAAAAGACATGACTGCCGTGGTGGTGACTGACGACGGCGAACAACTGTCCACGCCACAGTTCATCCAGTTCACTGACCGCGAGAAGATGCGACGACTCCACCGTGAACGAACGCGCCTGAACGACCGCCTTGCCGCGTTGCGCCGCCATGGTCGCTCGCATAGAGACGAGTTCGCTCATATCCAGAGCGAATACGAACGGGTGAACAACAAGATTCGACACAAGCGCGAGCAATTGACACACGACGTGGCCAACCAAGTCCTCGCACTCGCCCTCGTCTACGACGTGGACGCGATAGTTCACGAGGATTTGCGCTCGCTTTCTCCGCCGAGTGACGAAGGCGCGTTGTCGTGGGAGCTGTCGTCATGGGCACGACGAGACATCATCGATAACATCGAATACCGATCAGACTGTGTTGGACTCGCTGTTGAGCGGGTCTACCCGGAGGGAACGAGTCGGTCGTGTCCCCGGTGTGGTTCGACCGGCCACACCTGCAAGTCACCCGACCACCAGCAAGAACACTGGTGGGGCGGGCACTTCCGGTGTGACAATGCCCGGTGTGGGTTCGAGGGCGACCGCGACTACATCGGGGCGCTGAACGTGGCTCGCGTGTTCTTCAGCGAGACGGACGAGCTGACCACGGTTTCACATCCTCCTATACGGGGGATTCTGAAATCGTGCTAGCTGGCCGTTCCGCTGGCACGCGGTTCACGTTCGGTCGTGGTGTCGTTGCCTACGAACCCGAACAGGCAGCGGCGACCGCTGGTGGTGGGTCGGCTGTCATAGCGCCCGCTGTCGCCGTGCCGGAGTCGAACACAGATAGTAGCGATGGACGTGGCCCAGTCGTCCAACAGTGTACCCGTTTCCTACGGTGTGCTACTGAAAGCTACTGAAAATTGGAACGGTCGAAAGGATGCCAGAGGTTTTCTGGCGAATCCCGCAATATATAATTTTGTTTGTATATTACACACACACCGGGTTTCCGGTGAAAGGTGCTAGAGAGAAGGGGGAAGAGGTGACGTACATGGAGATATCATTCGAGTAATAGACAGATTTACGATGATTTTCGTAACGCAGTATTTTTGTACCATATGTGAGTAGAGTCCAGTGGCTGAATCGTCGATCGGTAAGAGAAACGACAGACTGTCGTTTCGGTCTCGAAGCGAAACTGCGATAACGGACAGTACCGAGGGGTGACCGAAAGTCCGTCAGACACCAGTGAGCCGAGTTGTGGGCGTTCTCGAACTGTAACAGCAGTAGTACCCTGGACACGATCCGGGCGCTACCCCCACCCCCACTACTATCACACGGATTTCACCGGAAACCCGGTGTGTGTCTCTCGTCAACCCACACGGAAACGGAAGCTACTTTCACCGGAAATGCGGTGTGATGTGTATGGACGCAGACGACGACCTGTTCACTCGGGAGGATCCGATCTTCGCCAACAAAGAGTTACTGGAGATCAATCATCTCCCCGAAAAGAACCGGATCGTCGGTCGAGACGACGAGATCCAGTCGCTCGCAAACGCCGTCAACCCCGCTATCTTCGGGCAAAGCCCGAGCAATTTGCTGATCTACGGGAAAACTGGGACCGGAAAATCGCTGTGCGCGAAACACGTCTCCGGCCGTCTGATCGAGACCGCCGACCAGGAGGGCGTGACGATCACCTACGCGTACATCGACTGCTCGCAGGACACCACCGAAACACAGGCAGTGCAGTCCCTCGCAGCGTCGACCAACAACCCTGACGAAACGGATGTCTCGATTCCTGACAAGGGAATCAGCACGGCGACGTACTACAAACGACTCTGGGGGATCCTCGACGACCAGTACGATGTCGTTCTGGTGATCCTGGACGAGATCGACAAACTCGAATCCGACTCGATCCTGATGCAGCTCTCCCGTGCCGGCGAAGCGGGAAAGATCGATGACTGCAAGATCGGCGTCATCGGAATCAGCAACAAGATCAAGTACAAGGATCGGATGGACGAGCGCGTCAAGAGTAGCCTCTGCGAGCGCGAGTTCGTTTTCCCGCCGTACGACGCCAATCAGTTACGATCGATCATGAACGCTCGGAAAGATGCCTTCCGCGACGACGTGCTCGAATCGGGCGTCATTCCGCGCGCCGCGGCGCTGGCCGCACAGGAACACGGGGATGCACGAAAGGCCATCGACATGCTTCGCTACGCGGGGAGATCGCACAAGCGAACGACGCCGAAATCGTCCGCGAGGAGTTCATCACCGATGCCCGAGAGAAGGCCGAAACGGATCGGTTCCGAGAGCTCATCCGTGGGGCGACACCACACTCCCGGTACGCCCTACAGGCGCTGACACATCTCTCGCTCAACGACTCCGCACAGGACGCGTTCCGGACAACCGCCATCTACGACGTCTATGAGCGACTCTGCTCGGAGGTCGGCTCCGATCCCCTCTCGCTTCGCCGTGTCCGGGACCTGCTGAAAGAACACGCGTTCCTCGACGTGCTCGAACAGTCACGACACTCGGGCGGGAGCGCCGAAGGGAACTTCACCAAGCACCGACTGCTGGAGGACCCGGAAGTCGTCCAGGACGTCCTCGTGAATATCGACTGAGACGCGTTCATCACACCGCCCGTTTCACCGGAAATCCGGTGTCTACCGGGTCCCGAGACTATGGAACCGACCTGCCGTTCCACCGGAAACGCGGTGTGGATATACCGCACGGCGAACGTTCAAACATCATCCCGAACGAGCCACGGCCATGAGCTTCGTCATCGGACGCGGAAGCGACGCCGACCCCCAGCAGGCAGGCTATCTCGGCCGGTATCGCGCACTCGACGGGAGCGAAGGCGCAACGCTACACCTGGATCTGGATGGCCCCCATGCGATGTTGATCGTCGGCAAGCGTGGCTACGGCAAGTCGTTCACGATGGGCGTCCTCGCGGAGGAACTGGCGCGCACGCCGGGCGTCGCGCCGGTACTCGTCGACCCGATGGGCGTCTTCTCGACGCTCGCGGACGGGACACAGGGCGACCCAGTTCCCGTGGAAGTGTTCGATAGCCCGGCCGTCTCGGCCGACGTGCTCGATCCGCGGTCGTGGTGTTCGCTACTCGGACTGTCGCCCGAGAGCGGTGCCGGCGGGCTGGTCTGGCAGGCCGCCCAGCACTCCACCACACTCGCGGAGATGCGGCCCCACGTCGAAGACGCGAACGCCCCGGACGCCGACACGCGGGCGGCGCTCAATCATCTCGCACTCGCCGAGTCGTGGGGCGTCTTCGATGCCGATGGGCTCGATGCTGGGGCCCTCGCGAGCAGCGCGGTCTCCGTACTGGACGTCTCGGGCCTGACGCCGCGCCGATGAACGCAGTCTGTCGGGGTGTCGGCGAAGCCCTGTATCGGGCGCGCGTCGACGAGTCCATCAACCGCCTGCCGTGGCTGTTGCTCGACGAGGCCCACACCTTTTTCGGCGGCGTCGGCGAACCAGCGCTGCACACGATCCTCACCCGCGGTCGCGCACCGGGCGTGAGCATCGTTCTGGCGACACAGCGACCGAGCGCCGTCTCCGACATCGCCATCTCCCAATCGGATGTCCTGCTCTCGCACCGACTGACTGCGGAAGCGGATCTGGCGGCACTGACTGCCGCCCAGCCGACCTACATGACCGAGTCGCTGGACGAGCGGCTCCCGACGGAACCGGGCGAGGTCATCGTGATCGACGACGCGACGGAGACGATCCACGCCGCCCAGATCCGGCTCCGTGATACGCCACATGGGGGTGAGAGTCCCTCAGCGCGCGAACTCGCGAACCTAGAGTGACCGCTCTCGGAGGGGCCCTCGCAATGGCGGACTCGCCACTGCCGGAGAGAGTACGAAAGCCAGCGGTCGAAAAAGCGTGCACACCCGGGCCCGGTGACCCAGAGAGACCAGATCCGGGCCGATCAGTCCTAGCTGAGGAGTTCGATCTCGTGGCCGTCGACGGTCTTCGTGAAGGCGTAGCGGTTGCCACAGGACTCCGGATCGCGGTAGTCCTCGGCCCCGCGTTCGAGCAGGGTCTCCCAGTCGTCGTGGAGATCATCCGAGCGAACCGCGAGATGACCCCAGGCATCGCCCATCTCGTAGCTGCTGCCGTCGTAGTTGTAGGTGAGTTCGACCGACATCGCCTCGTCGGCGGCGTCCTCGGGGTTCATGAAGTACAGCGCGAAGGAGCTGTGTTCGGAGCGTCGGAACATGTCGTATTCGAGTTTGCGGGCGTACCAGCCGATGGCGGCGTCGGCGTCCTCGACGCGGACCATCGTGTGATCGAGGCTCCAGCGCGCGCCATGGTCGCGTTCGACGATCTCGATCTCGTGGCCGTCCGGGTCCTTGACGAAGGCGTAACTGCCGCCACAGGAATCGGGGTCGCGGTAGTCCTCGACGCCGGCGTCCATCAGTTCGTCGTAGGCCTCGTAGACGTCCTCGGCGCGGACTGCGATGTGGCCCCAGGCGTCGCCCATGTCGTAGGATCGGCCGTCGTGGTTGTAGGTGAGTTCCAGCGTCGCGCCCTCCTCGTGCATGTCTTCGGGGCCGAGGTGGACGTTGGTGAAGGTGTCAGCGTCCCAGCGGCTCTTCTCCTCGTAGCCGAAGTGAGTCTGGTAGAAGTCCAGCGCCGCGTCCAGATCCTCGGTTCGCATCATCACGTGGTCGAGTGTTCCATCCATACCTACGAGTTGGTGGCGGATCGTCAATAACGTACTGGATCCGGACGCTGAGGCCGGGTGCGCGTCAGGTGTTGTAGACGTCGACGGTTAGGAGCGTACTGGTGTGGACGTCGACAGCCAGTGCGGAGCATTGCTGCGGTTCGAGTCGCAAACTGGGTTCGGGACGTTTCTGGTCCCTTCGTCCGTTGTTCGACGCATCGAGGCCCGTTCGATCGGCGACTCCCAGAGCAGTATTGCGACCGATCCGAGAACCAACACGCCCCCAGCGACCGAGAGTGCGATCAGCGGCGAGACGGCGTCGGAGATGACACCGCTTCCGAGTTGGAACGGGATGACGGTGAGTGCGCTCACCATCGCCATCGCGCTCAACACGGTCGCCCGCCCCAGCGTCTCGATGCGGTCGTTCACGTACTGGCCAGCGAGGACCCGCGTCGGTTCGACAGAGGCCCAGCCAACGAACAGGGCGATGAGTGCGACCGACGGCACGAACATCATCGTCATCAGCAGGCCGCCCACCAGCAGTGGCACGCCGACGAACCACCGACGCAGTCCGATCCGGTCTCGAACGAGGTCGATGCGGTAACTGACGGCCGCGGAGGCGAGATTGATCGCTGCGTAGTATATGCCCAGCAGCGTCTCGACGTCGCCAGTGGAGAGAGCGAGTCTGTAGGGGTCGTCGCGGCCAGGGACGGGAAGCGAGGTGGCCAGACTCACGTCGATCCCGGCCAGGACGGACTCGAAGACCGGTTGCAGGAAGATGAAGACGAGATAGGTAACGGCCGAGAAGAGCACGAAGTAGTAGAGAATGAACGACCGGAGACGACGCTGGCTGACGGCCTCGGTGACGACGGTCCACGCCTCGCGAAGCCCCATCTCGCTGGAGCCACTCTCCTCGTATGTCGTCGGTTCGTCGAGCGTGACGATCACGAACAGGCCAAGGCCGGTGAAGAGCGCGGCCGCGAGAAACGGATAGGCGAGGTCGAGGCCGCCGAGATAGCCGCCGACGAGCGACGCACCGACGCCCGCGGAGAGGGCAATCGACTGACCGCGGCCCCGAACGCGAGTGAACTCCTCGCTCGCAGAGACGTCGGTCAGCGTTTCGTACACCCACGCGTCCTCGGTGCCCGAGCGAAAGTTGTAGCCGAGCGACCAGCAGACGAACAGGAGCGCAAACGCGAGAAACGAACTGGCCAGGGCGAGTCCGACCAGCGTCGCGGTGATCAGCGCAGTCCCGACGAGGAGACTGTTTCGACGACCGATCCGATCGCCGATGTAGCCGGTTGGCACCTCCCCGAGGACGGTCGTTACGTTGTAAAGCGCCTCGATGATGACGATCTGCGTGAACGAGAGCCCCTGAGAGAGAAAGTACAGATACATGATCGGCCGGTAGAACTCCACCGCCTCCGTGGCCTTGAACAGGTAATACTTGAAGACTGCCCGGGAACGCGCCATATACGAGAGTTCCCGTTAGGACCCGTAATTCCTCTGGTATCTTTGCCGAGGATCTGGTGGAGAGTTCGGCGTCGATGTGGGCACCGGGGAACGCACCTCGGCAAGTAGGCTGAAGTCACTCTGGACCCTGTGACCGGGTAGTGGACTTGCGAACCCTCCTTATCGTGGCAGCGCTGGTGACCAGCCTCGGAGTCGCAGGCGGCGTGGCGGCGACCACCAGTGACGGACCGGTACCCAACAGCGATATCGCGACGGTCGACGGCATCGGCATGGACCTCCCCAGCACCCCCGACGAGATGGGCACCGCGACGCATACGGACCCACCGGTCGATGCCGTCGACAGCTATGGCGCGGCCGAAACGGTAGCGGGCGCCCCGAGCGATACGATAGACCTGAGTATCGAGCTAACCCGGCGTCCGGACAGCGCGGGCGAGGTCGGCGTCGAACTGCAGTATCGGTTGCCCGACCGGCTTACCTCCCTGGACGCCCGTCTCTTCAACGCGACGAACGTCGAATCGACCGACGGGTTCACGAAGGACGCTGAGGGCCGCTACGTCTGGGACGAGGAGACGGACACGCCGACGATTAGCTATGCGCTCTCGGTCGATCAGGAGCTAGAACAGGACGGTCCGATAGCCGGGCCGGGGACGTACGTCTTCGCCGATACCGCAGGGTGGACGGTGATGGCCCAGCCGCGACTCTCTCACGGGTGGGGGTGGCGTGGGGGCGAGGCGGTCGGACTCGACCGGACGACGACCATCGACGGTCCCGGTAGGGTGGGTAACCGGATCGCCTTCCTCGGCGAGCAGGAAACCTACACACACGAGGCACACGGCCAGCAGTTCGAACTCGTCGTTCCCGAGGCCGCGGCGCTCGCCGAGTCGCCGGACGAGATATTCACGTCGGTGAGCCACGCCTCCGACTCGTTGCAGGTCGGGAGCCGCGACGAGGAGGTGTTCATGCTCGCCGTGCCGACCGACGAGGTCGGATGGGGAGTCCGTGGACTCCAGACCGGCGGATCCGATCTCTGGGTGAGGGACAACGAAGTGCTCGATACTGCCGACAACGTCTGGGTACACGAGTACGTCCACACCCGCCAGGGCTACGAGACGAGTTCCGACGCCAGGTGGTTCACCGAAGCCACGTCGACGTACTATGCCGCCCTGCTGACACTCGAAGAAGAGCGCATCGGGTACGAGGCGTTCCGGGAGCGTCTCGACATCGGGACGCGCGAGCGCCACGCCGACGCCGTGCTCGCCGAACCGGGGACGTGGGCCCGGGGCAGTAATTACTACAAAGGTGCGCTGGCCGCAGGAGCGGTCGACCGCCAACTCAGGCTCACGACCGACGGCGGGGCGAGTTTGCAGGAACCGTTCAGCCGGATGAACGAGGCGAGCGAGCCCGTCGACCGGGAGACGATGCTCGAGTATGTCGACGCGGCTGGCGGCGACGAACCACGAGAGACTGCGGCACGGCTGACCGGGACCAGCGAGACGGCGAACGTCTGGTCAGTCGAAGAGCACGCCGCCGCCTTCGCCACACAGCCAGCCCGGATCAGCTACGCGCTACCCGGCGACCCCGACGGGATTCGCGTCGACGGCGACTATCGCGAGCGATCGCTCAGCGACGAAGAGCCGATCACCGTCGTCACGGGCGAACGGCTGACGATAGCTGGCGCGGTCGAGAACACGGGCGAGAGTCCGGGGAACTACGAGGCACGCCTCCGTGTCGACGGAGAGGTCGTCGACCGCGTTGCCGGACGCCTCGCTCCCGGCGAGGGCGAGACGGTGGAGTTGGCCCACCGGTTCGAGGAAGCCGGAGAGCGGACCATCGCCCTCGGGGACGACCAGCGCCGCGTCCTCGTCGAAGCACCCGCGACGAGCCGTGTGACTGAGGTGACCCGGACGCCCGGACGAGTCGCGCCGGGCGAGGACGTGACGGTCACAGCAACGGTCACGAACGACAACCAGCTTCCGGGCCGGGCCGACGTGACAATCCGGACTGACCGAGGAGTGATCGAGGAGACGGCCGTCGCGCTGGATGCTGACGGTGAGACGACCGTCACGACGATGGTTTCCTTCGACGAACCGGGCACCCAGCGCATTACCGTCGACGACGGCACCGACGACCGGAGCGTGAACGTCCGGGTCGCAAGCGGGGGCGCTTCCGGGCTGATTACCGACCTGGGTGATGGCTCGCTCGGCGTCGGCGCACTGACAGTGGTCGTGTTGCTCGTCGTCCTCACGGCATCGATGTACGTGTTTCGCGACGGCCAGTGACGCCAGGGGTCGTCGACTGGCGGACGACGCCGACCCGGCATCGGAGTCACGGCTATCGAAATCTATTCACCAACTGGGTCTATATATAGGGTCATGAACGACAGCCTCCATCACAGTACGCTGTGCAGGCAGCGCAACCAGGCTACCAGACGGCCGGCATGAGCGCCGTCAACAGCCTCTGGTACCTCGCAGATCAGGCGACACAGCGAGCCGAACAGGCCGCACACGACCTCAGTCGGCAGTACGAACCGACGTTCAGCTACGAACGCACCAGAACCGTCTCGCGCCATCACTTCCGGACACTCACCGAACGGATCCAGCAGACCGGGATGCCGTATGGCACGCAGAGCATCGTCCACAGGTCGTCGGGAGAACTTCTGTTGGTGCGCCACAAGGAGGTCGGTATGTGGGTCCTCCCGGGCGGTTGTGGCCACAGTGGTGAGACGTTCCAGGAGACGGCCCGCAGAGAACTGCAAGAGGAAGCCGGGATCGAGGCATCGTACGACGGGCTAGCGCTCCGGACCGACGTGACGTTGCGCTGTGGGACGACCGAAACGTGGGGCATCCTGCCCGTCTTCGCCGCCCGCGCGGAGACGACCGACCTCGCGGTCGACGACCCGGACGGGGAGATCAGCGAGGCGCGCTGGTTCGACGAGCCACCGGCTGATACTCGTGATCGCGAGGAGATACTGGCGTGGCGCGAACAGGCACGCTCGGATTAGTGAGCGACCGAGCCTTCCTGCATATCTTCGATCGTCGAGTCCCGTGACCCGTCCACCGGATCGGAGCCCTCACGGGCCGGTTGTAGCTCCGAGTCGGAAACCCACTCCCACTCGCCCGTTCCGTTTGTACCCTCATCCATCTCGCTCGTGTTGCCGTCCAGTGCGCTCGGGCGTTCCTCCGGTCCGATTGTGCCCTCATCCATCCCGCTCGTGCTCTCGCCCGTCGAGCTCCAGGTCCCGGGGTCGGCTAGCGGCCGCGTCGCGTCGTCCAGCGGGACGACCCGTTTCATCGGATACGGCGCGTGGCCGACCCTGTTGCCGCGTCGATACTCCGAAAGTTCGAACTGGTGGGCTTCGTCTCCGTCGTCGATGACGAGCACCTCGACATCGTCCGCAGCCAGCGAGTCCAGAAACTTCTCCGCCAGAGGATAGCCGTTCTGCAGGCTCGATAGGTGCTTTCGCTCCCGGGGAACGAGTGCCGCGGTCCGCCCATCGGCAAGAACGAACCTCGACACGGAGCGGGGACGTCCCCCATACAGTTGCGACATACGATAGTTTGAGTACAGCGCATCGTAATAAATTTTTGGGCTATCCCGTTCAGAATTGAACTCTGGCCACCGACAGCAGCGGATCGCCGAGACGAGTGATGCCCGGCCAACCGACGCCCGAACGACCGCTACGGCCCGTGACTCATGCCGTCCCGCTCGTCCGCGCGTAGTCGCCGGAGCGCCGCCCGGGCGTTGCTCGCGTCGTAGCCGAAGAGCACCGCGTCACTGTAGGCGTCCGCGACCTCGACGGCGTGGATCAGGTCGTCGATATCGACGTCGACCGCGTACAGTTCGACGCTGAATGGCGTCTCGAGTAGCGAGTCAAACCCCTTTGCGATGGTCTCGATCCAGTAGGTCGTCGAGTAGGCCATATCGTACAGCGGGACGACGAACTCGTCGACGTGCTCGGCAAGGGCGTCGACGTCGATTCCGGCCCGCTCGTAGAGATGGCCCGGATAGGGATCCGGATGCAGTGTCAGATACGTCTTCCCGGTGATGCGGCCCGCTGCCTCCGCGACGAACTCGGTGATCACGTTCGCGCGCCATTCGTACCGGTCGTCAAACTCGCTGTCGGCAAACAGCCGGTTACAGCGCTCGCAGTGACAGTACTCCCCGCGTGGGAAGCCGACGTCGTCGAGGCGGACGTCGCCGCCGTCGGCCGCGCTCTCGTCGATCATCTCCAGTAGCCCCTCGCGATACTCCGGATGGGTCGGACAGATATACGCCCAGTCGAAGTAGGGCTGCTCGCGGGTCGCACGCTCGCCCTCGTCGCTGACGGGGGCGAGTGAGGGCTCCGCATCGACGGCCGCGTTGTCGGCGAAACAGGAGATCATGTTGATCGCGCCGAACTCGGGTTCGGTCGCCCGGCCCGTGACGTCCTTGACCTCGTAGAACGCCCGGTCGAACTCCGCCCAGCCGAGCTCTTCCTCGTTGCGCGTGACAACACCGTACATACTCGCAGGTGGGCGGCGAGAAGGGTAAGTGGTTCGTTCGGACTAGGCTTCGTCGTACTCGACATCGACTTCTTCGGTCGAGAACAGTTTCCAGAGCGCGACGACGACGGCGACGACGAGCAGCAGTTTGATCAGTCGGGACATACATGTCACTTCGTCGTATAGGAGTATAATTGTTGCTGATCCTGCAAGTCCGCGTTCCTCGCCCGCCGGGAAAACCGACGGTTACGAGGAGTCGTCCGGTTCTGGTTCGGTGACGATTCCGGGTTCGTTGCTGGAGATGACGATGATCTGATCCGTGATATCCTCCATCGTGTTGTGGAGTTCGTCAAGGAGGATGGCGAACTCGCGGTAGACGAGCGGTTGTTCGATGGCGTCGTCCGCGAACGCCGTTTCGATCACGTCGTTGCGAACATCGTCACAGACGCTCTCGATCTCCCGAATCCTCGCGATTTCGTCGACCAGCGAGTCCGAGGCCTCCGTATCACAGAGGTTGTGAATGAACGTCGAAACCAGCTCCTGGAGTTCCGCTACCGCGGTGACGGCGTGGTTTGCCATCTCGTGGAGGCCCTCGAAGCACTCGTTGTCGTGTGGCGGATTGACGATGACGAGTTCGTCGGCGATGCGCTCGACGAGGTTCACCACGGTATCGAGGTTCTTGTAGAACTCCAGGAGCGCGGAGGCGTTGAAGTGGATCCGCGAGTTCAACAGTCCCATCTCTCCTGGACCCGCGTTGGTGATCGAACTGTTGATATCGTGAATGATATCGTCACAGTCGCTTTCGAGCGTTTCGATCCGCTCGACCGTTCCCCTGGTAGATTCGCCGGCCGCATACTGGTCGAACAGATCGGGCAAGAGTGTAACGCAGTCCTCGAATTTGACGAGGTACTCCTCGGTGTGGGTTTCGAGTTGCTCCCCGAAATCGGCTTCCGATGACATCTCGTCCCGTACTTATCCGCATCCGTACTAATAGGTGCCGTCTATTACTGCAGGGTTTTATATGTGAGATGCAGACTGGCTACGCGACAGCATCGGCACGCGCCCCGACGCTCACTGCTCGCTGCGATACTGCACGTCCGGCGCAGTTACATCGACGCCGAGTTCGCTCAGCGCCTCTGCAACCGCCGCAAACGGCGATTTCGGTGGGATCTCGAACGGATCGTCGGGCGACCAGACGTGCGTGACAGTCCACTCGTCGTCGACCACCAGCAGTGCCCGCCCGGGGATGTCCCGGTGGCCGTGCCAGTCGTTCAGGCACAGACCGTACGAATCCGAGATCCCCGCGTGGAAATCGCTGAGCACTGGAAAGGACAGGTCGAGTCGGCGTGCGGCCGCGGAGTTGGCGAACAGCGAGTCGCCAGTAATGGCCCACACGAGCAGGTCGTCCCGAGCGGCCCATCCCGACGCCCCGAGCGCGCGCAGGTCGTCCTCGCAGACGGGTGCGTGGGCGGAGGGGACAAACGCGAGTATCACGGCCTCCACGTCGTCGATGAACCGGTGGAGGTCGTAGATCGAAGGGTCACGGTCGAGGACGCCCGGAAGCGAGAAGTCCGGGGCTTTCTGGCCGGGAGCGATCATAGTTTCACGGCCGAGAGAGAGCGACAAAAGCGTAGCGGTCGGCCCGCGATCCGGGCGAGGAACGAAGACCGTGGAGTCCGTAGCCGGCGTCGTGACGGACCCTTCCTCGGGCGCGGCCCTGATCGCCGCCCGGAGCAGGACATGCCCGCCGAGCGCCGGCATCGAGGACGTCGTCGACGCGCTCGGCTACGAGCTGCTCGAGACTGTCTGCCAGGAGCGCCGGGAACACAACCGCTACAATCTGGGGCCGGGGCTGGTCGATCGGCTTGCCGACCGGATCGACGTGGCAGGCGTCGCCTTCCTCGCCGTCGACCACCTCGTCCATCCGGGGCAGATGGTCGATCTCGCGGCGACGCTCCCGCCCGTAACGCTCCGGGATCGGCGCGGCGTCTTCCGAGAGTACCTCGCGGCGGAGAACCCCGTCGCAGCGCTCCTGTCGACACGGCAAGAGAAACGGATCGAACGCCGGGCGGTCGCCCGCGACCAGCGCGACGGCGCGGCGGCGACACCCAATGGCACCGGACGGCGACTCGACGCGCTCGACCGCGAACTGGATCGCCTCGACGACCGGATCGAAGAGCGTGTGGTGGACCGACGGGCACGCGTCGCCGAGACCAACGCCGCCGACAGCTACGTCGCCGTGACGGGACCGCCCGGGGCGGCTATCGGGGCGACCTGGCGGATGCTCACGGACGAACCGCTCGACGCCGCGGGTGTGCTCGGGCCCGCCGAACCGACGACTACACGCGTTTCGATCGGATGCCACGACGTCGCAGTCACCGCAACGACGGCGATACTGGAGGGCCTGCCCACGTGGTACGAACGGACGATTCCGGGAACGGTCGCCGCGCTCTCGCAGGCCGATGTCGTGGTGTCGGTGCTGCCCGCTGGCGATTCCCGGCGGGCAACAGTCGAGACGATTACCGACCGGTTCGGCGGGACACACATCGTCGTCGGCGAGCAGTCGGCGGGGGTCGCGGATCTGGCCGCCGAGACAGCGACTCGGGAGGACGATACACTCGCCGACCGGATCGGGACCGTGCTACCAAGCGAGCGACTGGGCGTCGCTCTGCCACAGACCGACGAGAGCATGACGCTCGTCTCGTGGTGTTACGACAACGGCCAGGTGGTCGAGATAGCGTACGGCGAGACGGTAACGCTCACGCTCGAACTGCCCCCGGGCCTGGTAGACGAACTCCGCTCGCGCGTCTCGTCAGTCGGCGGAACGGTAGACCGGAAGGAATAGACCGCTTCAGGCTGTCTGCAGGTACTTTTCGTTGACGACCCACTCGCCGTCCTCGTTTTCGACCATGTACTCGCCGTAGTAGGGTACCCGGTTGTCGACGGTCTCGCGATACCGCTCGCGGATCTCGGGCTTCGTCATCTCGCCCATCGAGCGCAGGTCGTCGTTGCGGTTGAGACAGCCCTTGAGATAGCCGTCGTGTGTGACCCGGACGCGATGGCAGTTCTGACAGAACGACTCGTTGCCGACGGGGTCGACGATTTCGACCATCCCGGCGTCGTCGTTTGGAGCATCGCTGTCGGGGTCGCCGCCGATCCAGTAGCGTTTGCGGTCGTGCATCTCGCGGATCTCGATTTCGTCGGCCTGTTCGGCGAGCCAATCGTGGACTCGCTCGATTTCGATCATCCACTCGGGATGGCCCGCCAACTCGGGCATGTACTCGATCAACTGCAACTGGAGTCCGGAGTTCTCGGCGACGTGTTCGACCATCTCGGGAACGTAACCGGCCGTCTTTTCGAAGACGACCATGTTCAGTTTGACCGGATCCAGACCGGCGTCGAGCGCGGCGTCGACCCCTTCCAGCACGCGGTCGAACGCGCCCGTCTTCGTCACCTCGGCGAAGTCTTCGGGATCCATCGAGTCCTGGGAGACGTTCACCCGTTCGAGTCCGGCGTCGACGAGGTCCTCGGCCCGGCCGGGCAGGAAGGTGCCGTTAGTCGTCATGGACACCTCCATTTCGTCGGGCGTCCGGCGGATGATCTCCTCCAGGTCCTGCCGGAGCATCGGTTCGCCGCCGGTGAACTTTACCTTCTCCACGTCGAACTCGCTGGCCACCTCCAGAAAGCGGACCACGTCGTCGGCGCTCATCTCGTCGTCCTGTGGCTCCATCGGGCCACGGGTGTCTCCTAGCCCCTCGTTATGGCAGTAGACACAATCGAAGTTACAACGGTCGGTCAGCGAGATCCGGACCCCGGTGACCTCCCTCCCGAACCCGTCTGTCAACATATCCCTCGCTTCGTTAGCAGAGTTCTTAAAACCATTGTCGGATTTTGCCCGATTGTAACCTATTGTGGTTACGCCCGAGATTGTGGGGTCGAACGGCCGAACCGGCGACTGACAGCTAGCCGAGAGTTCATAGGTGATCGGGCGGCCAGCGGGGCACGATGGAGCTACTGGGAGTGCAACCGGTCGTCGATCCGGAGTTGACGCTACTCACGCTCGCGTGCATCGGCGCAGGCTCGACGATGGGGACGGTCAGCGGGCTGATCCCTGGCCTGCACGCGAACAACTTCGCGCTCATGCTTGCGTCGGTTGCTTCCTCCATCCCCGCCGCGCCGCTGCTGGTCGGGGTGACGATGCTCGCCGCTGGCGTCGTCCATACCTTCGTCAACGCCGTCCCGGCACTCGCACTTGGCGTCCCCGACGCGGAGACGGCAGTGACGACCCTGCCCGCCCACCGGCTAGTCCAGCAGGGCCGCGGCGAGGAAGCCATCCGGCTCACCGCGCTCGGCAGTCTGCTGGCCGTCCTCTGTGCGGCCGTGCTGGCAGTGCCCGTCACCCGTGGGATGGAGGCTGGGTATCCGACGGTCATGGACCACATGGCACTCGTGCTCGTTGCCGTCGTGGTAGCGATGATCGTCGCCGAGCCAACGCGCCGGGCCCAGTTCGGCGGGGCCCTCGCGATGCTGGCGAGCGGCCTGCTGGGGGCCGTGACGCTCTCAATCGAGCCGTCAGCACCGCTCGACGCCGGGGATGCTCACGCCGTTGTTCGCCGGCCTCTTCGGCGCGCCGATCCTGCTCGACGCGATGGCCGGCGGCGGCGTCCCGCGCCAGCGTGGCCCGGCGATCCGCTCGACACGCCAGCGCGTGCTCGTCACCGCCTCCGCGGGCGCGCTCGCGGGCGCTATCGTCGGCTACCTGCCCGGCATCTCCGCGGCGATTGCCGCCGTCGCCGTCCTCGCGGTCCTCCCCGGCGGCGTCGACGACCGGGGCTACGTCGTCGCGACGAGCGGCGTCGACACGGCGAATACGATATTTGCGTTGTTTGCCCTGTCGGCCATCGGCCAGCCACGCACCGGCGTGATGGTCGCGTTTCAGGAGACCGGTGCGCCGGTGGAGCTACCGATACTCCTCGCCGTCGTTGCGCTTTCGGGCGTCATCGGCTTCGTCGTTGTCCTCACCGTCGGCGACTGGTACCTGCAGGTGGTCGGACAGGCCGATTACCGGACCCTCTCGATGAGCGTTATCGCGCTCTTGCTCGTCGTCGCCTTCCTGCTGGCCGGGTGGATCGGCATTCTCGCTTTCTGTGTCGCAACGGCTGTCGGACTGGTCCCGCCACATCTCGGTGCCCGGCGTGTCCACCTCATGGGCGTGCTGATCGGCCCGTTGGTACTGAGTCTCTGAGCGGGTCTGAAGAAAACGGTTAAAAGCGACGGCGGGGAATGGAGGGTATGAGCAAGTCCCAGAAAGAGCGAGCGCAGAAGTGCGTCTCGTGCGGGATCAACATCGCAGGAACGAGCGCTGCGTCGTTCAAGTGCCCTGACTGCGGTGCCCAGATCGTCCGCTGTGCGAAGTGCCGCAAACAGAGCAACCTCTACAAGTGCCCGGACTGCGGGTTCATGGGGCCGTAACGATGGGGAAGGTTGCAGCCGCGATCAAGGTCATGCCACAGAGCCCCGAGATCGATCTGGACGACCTCCAGGATCGGCTCGAAACGTCGCTTCCCGAGGGTGCGAAGATCAACGGCGTCGAACGTGACGACGTCGCCTTCGGTCTGGTCGCACTCATCCCGACCGTCATCGTCCCGGACGACGCGGGCGGTACCGAAGCGGTCGAAGAGGCATTTTCGACTGTCGAGGGCGTCGAGAGCGTCGAAGTCGAGAACGTCGGTCGTATCTAAGGAGCCGTCCTTTCTTTCGATTCTGCCGACTCGAATCCCCCGAGCCGTGGGCAACCTTTTTGCTGGTGGTGTGTGTAGGGTGTTGACATGGACGAAGCGTCCGCTGACTTCTCTGTCCGGAATGTGGTAAAGACTGGCAATCTGCGGTAAGTACCCTCCCGCACTCTCGGGAGATGTACCACTGTCCGAACTGTCACGCGAGTCGACAGCTCGCGGAGTTCATGCGGACCGATCGCGACCTGGAGACCCTCCAGCAGTTCGAGTAGCTATTCTCCCGTCGCCGACCGGGCCCCACAGGCTTCACACCGAAGCAACAATGCGCCCTGATCACGCTCGAACCGGGTGTCCGGGAGGCCACACTCGTCACACAGCACGTACTCGTCGGCGTACGCCGACAGTGCGTCGGCGATACGGTCTTCGCCGAACGACCCAGTGAGGCGGGCCCGCCCGCTCTCGTCGATTGCACCGTTCGTCCCGAGTTCGTTCTGCAAGAACTTCATGACGTGCGTGTCTTCGCGCCCGAGTTGACCGACGGTAGACTGAAAGTTCTCAAACACCGTCGTCGACCCTTCCTGGCGCAAATCCGGCTCTGGGACGCTAAATCGGCTTGAACTACCCTCGATATCCGGCGTATCTTCGAGCGCTCGGTCGAGTTGCTCGTCGTAGTCCATATCGGGACATAACTGGCAAAGGAACAAAAACGTTCAGTATATCGCATGTATTCCCCGGTGGTAAGTCGTACTTACGCCACAGGGCGTCGCCCCGATTTGGGATTCACGGGGTAAAACTGCCTGAGATGCACGAAGACATGTGGTAACGGCTCTCAGGATAATAATATAACCCTGCACTCTATAGACGTAGTTGCCCATGAAGAAGCAGGAACTCATTCACCTTCACGGACTGCTCGCAGAAGTATCGAACAATTATGAGGAGTACAACAAGATTTCGCTAGACTATTCCGAATACGAAAACCTCGGCGTCCGGCCGACATCCATCCATAAATCGAAAACCGACCACAAGGCGGCCGTCTTTGCTCTTGCGAACTGTATCACCACGGACCTCGACGAAGAAGACACCGAAGCCGTTCCTGCGACTGCCGACTAATATCTCTCGTACTGCGACTCGCTTCTCCCCCTGACGTGACTCTCGGCAGCGCTGCGCCCGCCGATATCGACAACAGCTCGCGAGATCTGACTGCAGAGTTCGATTCCGTGCCGCTGACGGTTACTCGATGAGGTCCTCGAACTCGGGGAGTATCTCCTCGTCGGACTCTTCGGATTCGGTATCGGAGTCGTCCGTCGACTCGTCGTCGTCGTCGTCGCCGTCGCCGCCATCGTCGCCCTCCTCGCTCTCCCCGTCATCGTCCTCGTCGATCGTCTCGATTTCGAGCACCTCCAGTGGGATGTTCTCGAGGCGTTGGCCGATCTCTTTGCGGGCGATCCGCGAGGCGTGTTGCTGGCGCTCGACGTTGAAGACGGTCATCTCCAGTTCGAGCGCAACCAACCCCTCGTCGGCGGCGATAAAGGCCGGTTCGAGATCCTCCTCGCAGTGCGGACAGGCGCGTTCGCCCATCTCTATCTCGACGTAGTTGAGATCCGGATTCAGCATCGCACCCGTCTTCGAGATAGCGATCCGAACCGCTTCGTCGGGCGTTTCCACGTCGTATACAGGCACCGCCGCCTCGACGACAACTCTGCAGTTCATGCTCATTTTTGTGTTTCGGAGCCCAACAGTATGAAGGTTAGCCCTGCCAAAACCGACGGAAGAGCCCCGGCATACGGAGTATCAACGGGATCAGACCTCTTCGGCTGGAAGCGAGTCGATGGCGTCCTCGACGATCCGCAGGCCGTCGATAGCGTCGTCCGTGTCGAGAACGAGCGTCACGTCGCCGTCGACGCCGGCCGCAGCAGCGACTTCGATTCCGGCCACCCGCAGTCGCTGACAGACCGTCCCCAGCGCCCCCGCAGACACGTCTCCCGACGCCGAAATCGCGGTGTAGGGGCCGTCGGGCGTCACGCCGACGTCGCCGAGTCGAAACAAGGCGTTTGGATCGGACGTCTCCGTGATGCCGACGCCGCGTTGCATCGTCACCGTCGCGCTGGCGGCCATCTCCTCGTAGGGTCAGCTCGTCTCCGTATCGCCGAAGCGCCGTCGCGATGGCCTCCGCGTCGCCATCGATGTCGAGAAAGCGCGCCGCAGCGGTGTAGTTGAGCACGCCCGCCCGGAGCGCGTCAAAGAGGAACGCCTGCTCGCGGACGGCCGCCCGGGTCTGCTCTGCGAGTGACATGAGCGTGTGCACGCACCCGGAGACAGTAAGTGGTGGGACTCGCCGCGAGCGACGTCGCAGGCGAAGTCCATAAGAGAGTTCGGGCCTGAGCGTCGGCTATGCAAGCGCTGGTTATCGTAGCACACGGCTCACATCTCAATCCGGACTCCAGTACGCCAACCTACGATCACGCGGACACCATCCGCGAGACGGGTGCGTTCGACGAAGTCAAAGAGGCGTTCTGGAAGGAAGAACCGAGTTTCAGAGAAGTCCTCCGAACGGTCGAGAGCGACGAGGTGTACGTCGTGCCGCTGTTCATCAGCGAGGGCTACTTCACCGAGCAGGTGATCCCCCGCGAACTCCGCCTGGACGGCTGGGACGTCGACGAGTGGGACTCCGAGGACGGCGTCAGCGCCAGTCAGGCCACCCTCGGTGCCGACGACGTCGAAAAGCGGATCCACTACTGTGGCCCGGTCGGCACCCACGAGGCGATGTCCGACGTGATCGTCCAGCGCGCCGAGTCGGTGACGGCGGACCACGACGCCGACGACGGACTCGGACTTGCCGTCGTCGGTCACGGCACAGAGCGCAACGAGAACAGTGCGAAGGCGATCTACTATCACGCCGACGAGATCCAGGAGCGCGACCGGTTCGACGAGGTGCAAGCAGTGTTCATGGACGAGGAACCCGAAGTCGACGACGTCACGGATTTCTTCGAGTCGAAAGACATCGTCGTCGTCCCGCTGTTTATCGCCGACGGCTTCCACACCCAGGAGGACATCCCCGAGGACATGGGGCTGACCGACGACTACCGGACGGGCTATCCGGTGCCAGGCGAGGTCGACGGCCACCGGCTCTGGTACTCCGGCGCGGTCGGCACCGAGGGGCTGATGGCGGACGTCGTGCTGGAGCGGGCGGCAGACGCCGGCGCGGACGTTGGCTCGGCTATCGAGCAGGTGCTCGACGAGACGAGCGACTCCTCGGTGGCGGGTGACTGATGAACGCGACACAGTTCGACGCCCTGCTGTCGGCGGCCGACGACGGCGTCGAGTTCGAGGCGCTCACCGTCGCGGCGGACGGCGACGAGTACGTCTTTTCGACCCTCGAAGCGGAACACACCGGGTTGTCCGAGAGTGACCTCCACGAGGTCGCCACCGAGCACTCGCCCTCCGTCACGGACTGGTACTACTGGACCCACGTCGTCGACACGACCAAAGCGGATCGCCGCACGTTCCTCCAGTGGCTCGAAGACGCAGACGGCCACGCGCCGCCGGACCGTTACGAGGCGCTCGCCGACGGCGTCACCTGCCACTGGGGCCAGCTAGCGCTCACAACGACGATAGACGAGGACGGTCTCCGCTACTACGACGTCAGACACGTCGACGACGTCAAGTACGACGTTGATGACTTGGAGCGCCACGACGACCCGCTCGACGCGCGCGACATCACGACCTACGACGAGGACGGTCGCTACCGACCGCTGAAGACCGCGCCCTCGCTGCAGTCCGGGTGGGTGTTCCCGGACCTCGATGCTCCCGACCTGCTCCAGACGGTCGAGTACATCTACCCGGCGACCGTGCCGAACTGGTACCGAGAGCAGGAGGGTGAACTGGACATCTCTCACTGGCGCGATACCGCGGAGCGACAGACCGGCATCTACGAGATCATCGAGGAGCTCGACCGCGACGCCGTCGAGTGGATCGCCCAGGCCTGCTGTGACGACTCCCAGTGCACCAAACGCCGCGAGTGGCAGTACGAGGCGGGCAACGAACTCGCCGCGGATGGCGGAGACGGCGAGTTCCCGTGCCGGGAGCCGTGTTCGCTCGTCGTCGCCGCGGCGCGCAAGTGGACGACGCTCGAAAACGAGTCGGAGAAGACCTTCCAGATGGAGTTGACGCTGAGCGAACTACGACAGATCGAGGAGATCATCGACACCGTCGCCGAGGGCCGTGTCGACGAGATCCGGGAGGCGGACGTCTACAAGGGCGCGAACCGGTATCGGGCGCGCTATCTGCGAGCGAAGCGGTTCGACGAGGACGGCGAACTGCCGGCCGTCGAGGTCGAGGAGTAATCGCGAGCGCCGGGCGTTTTTTACCCGGGTCGAGGAGGCTCACTATCGGATCACAGTGGCGATGCCGCCGCCGACCGCGAGTACGACCAGTAACACGGCGAGAAAGACCGCGGCACCGCCGATCTGCCACGCGGCGACGAGTGCGATCAGCAGTGCGATGGCCGCGAGCAGGACGAGTGCGGTCGTTCCGGGATCGAGCGTCTCCTCCAGTTCCGCAACGATCTCCATCGGATCGGCCGCGACCGACTGGCCGCCGTTGGATCGCGTCGGTGTGGGGTCGGCGTCGACGCCCGTGTTCTGGGGCGTCACGACGGAGACGGGCAGTTCGATCTGCGTTCGACCGTAGCCGGTCGCGACGCTCACCGTTCCCTCTAGCGGTCGGTGTTCGGTCGTGATCGCAACCATCAGCCGTACCGTCTCCCCCGCGGGGATGAACGGATTCGGCGTCTCGACGGCCCCGCCAGCCGCGAGGTCGCCCCCGAGGCTCAGGTTCACGTGCGAGCCGTCTCCGTGGTTTTCGATTGCGACCTCGAAACTGTCGGCCACAGCCAGCGATGACTCTACAGGCTCGATGGCGTGGCGTTCGGACCGGTTCAGATGGACAACGAGGTCGTCGGGCACACCCCAGAGGTCGTAGCGGGACAGTAAAAGCTTTGATGCCGAGGGTCAGGCGGCTTCGCGCATGTCCGGCGGCAGCAGGTTCGGGATTCCGTCCTCAATCGGGTAGCTCTCGCCGCAGTCGACGCAGGTCAGCGAGCCTTCGAGAATTTCTTCGTCCTCTTGCTCGTCGATCTCCAGTTCGAGTTCGCTTTTGTCGAGCGGGCAGCAGATGATGTCGAGCAACGACTCTTTCATGTAGGGTCGATTGGGGTCGAGAGAGAAAAATATAGGGGTTTGCGCCCGGAGTTCGCTACTCGAAGGGGTTCTGCCGCACGACCGTCTCCTCGCGGCCGGGGCCGACGCCGATGGCGTAGACCGGCGTATCGAGTTCGTCGCTGATGTAGTCGAGATACTCCTTGGCGGCGTCCGGGACGGCATCGTAGCCCTCCTCGGCGACGACGTCCCAGTCGACGTCCTCCCAGCCCTCGAACGTCTTCAGGGTCGGTTCACAGCGTTCCCAGCGCTCGGTCGTCGCCGGGACCGTCTCGAGTTCCTCGCCGTCGAGGCTGTAGGTGTGACCCACCTTGACCTCGTCGAGACCCGAGAGCACGTCGATGTGGTTGATCGCCAGGCCGGTGAAGCCGTTCGCACGGGCGGCGTGGCGCAGCATCGGCATGTCGAGCCAGCCGACGCGTCGCGGGCGGCCGGTGACGGTGCCGTACTCGCCCCCTCGTCACGAATGTAGCTCGCGATTTCGTCTTCCTTGCCCTCGCCGGTGCCGCCGGTCTGGTCGTCGATATCGCCGAGTTCGGTCGGGAGCGGACCCGATCCAACTCGCGAGAGATAGCCTTTGACTATCCCGATGACTTCGCCCTGGCCGACCGTGGTGGGGCCTGCCCGGTGCCGACGGCCGCCGCGCCCGCGGTCGGGTTCGAGGAGGTCACGTAGGGGTAGTTCCCGTGGTCGATATCGATCGATGTGCCCTGTGCGCCCTCGAACATGACTTCGCCGCCCTCGTCGATGGTCTCCGCGAGGAACTTTCCTGCGGCGACGGTCATCTCTTCCTCGTCGAGGCGCTCGCCGAACCGGCGATACTGCTCGAACAGCGCGCTGACGTCGAAGGCGTCCTGCACGTTGACGCCCTCGATGACGTCGTCCACGTCGGCGAGCGAGACGTTGTAGACGTCCTCGATGAGTGCGCGTTTCTGCGGGACGACGTACTCGAGGCGTTTCCGGAGCACTTCGGGGTCGAGCAGGTCGCCGACGCGAATCCCGCGCCGTCCGGCCTTGTCCTCGTAGGTCGGGCCGATACCCCGGCCCGTGGTTCCGACCTTGATGTCGGTATCGCTCTTGACGTCCTCCTCGATGTTGTCGAGGACGCGGTGGTACGGAAGAATAACGTGCGCACGACGTGCGACGCGAACGTCGGGATCGAGTCCCTTCTCGCGGAGGGTATCGATCTCTTCGAACAGCGTTTTCGGGTTGACCACGCAGCCGTTGCCGAGGATACCGACCTTTCCGCGGACCGCTCCGCTCGGAACGAGCGAGAGCTTGTACTCGGTCCCATCCTCGACCACTGTGTGGCCGGCGTTGTCGCCGCCCTGATACCGGGCGATCACGTCGGCAGCGTCGCCATACAGGTCGACGACGCCACCTTTGCCTTCGTCGCCGAGCTGGGACCCGACGATGGTTACGGTCATAACACAGTCCGGTTCTCCTGCTCCAGATAAACCGATTACGGTTTACGCGGTGCAACTATCCCGCGGTTCCGGCGGCAACAGTGCACACGTTTATGATGAAAATGGCCGTATATCTAGATGGTGGAAGACAGGTGCCCAAACCACGCTCACCGACTGGTGACGACTCCAGAGAGGACCGGCACACGCCGACAGCGCCGGATGCGACGAGTGGCGTGAGTCGCAGAGCAGTGCTTGGTGGTGGCATCGGGGCCGGAGCCGCCCTGCTCGCCCAGGAGGAAGACGAGACCAGCGAAGAAAACGGAGACGAGGAGACTACCGAGGAAAACGGAGCGGAGGGAGGCTCTGTCACCGCCGAGCTAGTCGACTACGCATACGAGCCGGGGACTGAAAGTCCGCTCGTCATTTCTCCCGGAACCACCGTCCAGTTCGTCTGGATCACGGACACACACAACATCAACGTCGATTCACAGCCGAGCGAGGCCGGCTGGGAAGGCCATGAGCCCGTCGAAGACGCCGGCTTCGAGTACGAGCACACGTTCGAGGTGGCCGGAGAGTACGAGTTTCACTGTGACCCGCACCTGAACCTGGGAATGGAGGGAACGATCCGCGTCGAAGAGGGCACCACCAGCGGCGGAGGGGATGGTGGTGGCGGCGCCATCAGACCGTACGTTCCGGATGAGGCGATGACACTCGCCGTCGGGTCGATTACCGCACTGGTGTTCGTCACGTTCATGGCGTACTTCTTCATGAAATACGGTGGCGAGTACGAGAGGGAGATGTGAGATCCATCCCGCTCTGGGGGCAGGGCTTCCCGGGCGTCGGATATTTGTCCAGTCGATTCGGATAGTCTGTGCCGTGCGGTTCGTGAACCGGCCGTCGCTGGCTCTACACCGAGTTCGTCAGTTTCAAATGCACCCGAAGGATCATCCAGTACACCAGAAGGGATCCGAATCGTCGATATGCGGTGGACGATGACGGGCGCTGCAGTCCCGTCCTGAACGGCGACGCCGCACACCAGCGCACAACCGCTCGAATCGAACGTGTTAACTACAACCACGAGAAACATTGTAGCCAGTTGACGCCCGGGCGCCGGAGGGTAACATTTAAAGCCCGCTATGACAAGTTAACAAATGCCATGATAGACCGGCTTGAGAAAGAAGTAGATATGCTGGAGCGGCATTTGCAGGTGCTGAAGATGGTTATTGAGAACGAGCCGATCGGCATCGTCAAGATGTCCAACGAGACGGGGTACCCACACCACAAGGTGCGCTACTCGCTGCGCGTTCTCGAAGAAGAAAACCTCATCGAGCCCTCCAGTCAGGGAGCGATCACCACGGATCGCACTGCTGAGTTCGTGGATGAACTCGACATGAAACTCGACGACATCGTCGACAAGCTCGATACGATGAAGATAGACGATGCGGTCGAAGTCCAGAACTAAAGCTCCGGCACGTTCAGGTGGAACTCGTCTCCGCGCGCTTCGACGAGGCAGAGATGGTAGCCTTGCTTTCGTGACTGCTTGACGAAGCTCATTCTGGAGTCCCGACTCAGGAAACTCCCGCTAGTCGCCTCGCTCGCCGCCTCGAGAGCACCAGGCTCGAAGAACGAGGCCGTGACGAGGAACGCGGCACTCAGCGTCTCCGAGGCCTCCTTGACACGCGTCGCGTCCGACTCGAGTTCGACGAGCATCCGCTCGTTGGCCGGATCGCGCGAGTCAGAGAGATCCGCGACGATCAGCGGTTCGCCCATCCGGTTTCGTAACACCACGTCGAAGGTGGCGACTTCCGTTACGTTTTCGCCGTCCTCGCGGTAGGTGAGTTCGATTTCGCCGTCGAACTCGACCCGATCGATCTGCGGTATTGCATCGTAGAGATCGCTAAGCCCGCTCTCGTGGCCGGTGTTTTGAATCTCGTACAGCAACGTCCGAACGACCCAGTCGACGAACTGCAGCTCCAGAGTGTCGTCGAGGAACGTGTCGTACGGTTCGCCCTGAACCGCCACAGCGTCGGCTTCGAAGGTCGTGTGCCGTTCGAGTTTGAGGTTCGCGTCGACGTCGTCGGCGGTCGCCGTCCCATCGTGTGCCGTCTCCAGCGTGTCCTTGCCCTTCGAGCCGTACCGGACGAACAGGTTCGTCCCCGAGATGGCCTGAGAGGGCTGGATCTGCTGGTCGGCGTCGTAGGCCGTCTTGCCGGCCGCCTCCAGCGCCGATTCGACCTCTGCTAGCTCCGAGCGGAGCCGTTCGACCTCGGTTTCGAGCCGTTCGATCTCCTCGGCCATCGACTTGTTCTCGGCGGCAGCTCGTCGCGCTCCGTGTTGACCTCCTGGTGGGCCGACTGGAGCCGTTCGATCTCGGTTTCGAGCTTCTCGATCCGTTCCTCGCGCGCTTCGAGTTTCGCTTTGGGCACCGTGTCGGGCGAGGTACGCTGTTCGCTGTGGCCTGGAGACCCGGCCGAGCCACCGTTGCGCGCTGGCTGCTCGTCGGCAGTTCGGTCCGTCGAGGTCCCCGTGGAGCGCTCTGTGGTCGTCCCCGCAGAGCGGTCCGGCGTCGAATCGCGGCGGCGCTCCGTGCTCGCTGTGGACTGGGGACGGCTCTCCTGCTCGGGTGGGCTGGCGTCGGTGGGAGTTCGAGGACCCCCGTTCGTTCTGGATCCAGCGTCGGTTGGCTCCGGTTCGGGGTGGGCCGAATGGGTCGGATCGAGCGATGGGATTATCGTGGCTTCGCGCCAGTCCGCTTCGGCTTCGATCGGATCGCTACCGGCCTCGCCTGTCACACTCTCCTCGCCGGGATCGGGCGACGATGTGACCTGCTCCGGTGTGGTGGCCGGTTCTTCATCGAGGGTGGTCCCGCTCGCCGGCGCGGCGTTGGAGCCGCCCGCAGTCGATTCCTGAGCGGTCGAACTCTCACCCGTCGACGTCGGCTCCGAACCTGCGCGCGATGACGATTGCTCACGAGGCTCGGTATCGATGCTCTCGACGCCCGAGACGGAGCTCTCCCGTTCCTCGACCTCTTCGTGCTGATCCGACTGGTCGGTTTCTCGTGCTGGCTCGCGGGTCGGCGTTCGTCCGGCGTCCGACGTGGAATGGTTGGCCCGCCCGGACTCCGAACCGTTCGAGGCTCGGTCGGGTTCGGACTCCCGGACGGGGCTGTCCTCGGTCGGTGGCTCCGAATCGACAGCGGGAGCAGGAGACTCGGAGACTGACGACGCGGACTCAGCCTGTCTGGTCGGCTCTGGCGGCAGGTCGTCGTCGGGACCGGTATCGACGTCCTGGCGAATCGTGGCGGCGAGCGACGACCGGTCCTCGCTCGGGCCGTCCCCGGTGGCCTCGACCGATTCAACCGTCGACGGATCGCTCCGTTTGGATGCGGACTCGCGGGCAGACGGGCTGTCGTCTGCTGGCTCCGCGGGCGTCGGATCGCTCTCTACTGGCTCTGTGGCTGTCGGGTCGCTCTCCCCGGAGCCTGCGGCGGTCGGTTCCTCCGTTCCAGCGTCGCTCGGGGACGATTCGGACGCCGCGGATCCGGTAGGCGATGGCTCCGGATCCGGCTCTGGGCTCGGGATATCGGTGACCTCGACAGTGGCGTCGCAGACCTCATAGATGCCCACTTCGTCGTTCGCGCGCTCGAAGGCCTCCTCGTCGCCGAGCAGTTCGTCTCTGGAGCCAACGAACGCGGCGCTCATGGAGCGGCCGCCGTAGTACACCACGAAATAGTCGCCACTCAGGACGTTCTCGCTGAGTTCGAGATAGCCCGTGAACGACCCTGAGGAGAGCGTCTCGTCGACCTCGCTGATCGGCGTGTCTTCGGTGTAGTACTTGGCCCGCGTCTCCGTGTCGCCCTCCCACATAGTAAACAGCAGGGGGAGCGCTGGTTCGGGAGCGACGTGAGCGGTGCCCGAGGCGTCCTCGAACGCGTCGATGGAGCCGTCATGTACGCCGATAGCGCGGCCGTTCAGCATGAACAGCCACGTTCCAGACGTTTCGACGGCACCGGTGAAGTCCGACCCAGCAAGATCGTTGAGACCTTCATAGCCGCCCGAGAAGGGCCGGGACTCCCACCGTTCGACGCGCTCTACCGTGCGCGTATTCATACCGAGTACAAACAACAAGCGAAACAAATACTTTCCGGCGTCGAGTTCCCGCCGCCCCCACCCGCTCGATGGCTCGGTCCGCGAGCTAGATCTTGCCTTCTGCGTCCTTTGCGAGTTCCTCCATTCGCTTGCCGATGCGGCCGGCGCTGGAGAACTCGTCGTCGCTCATCGCGTTCGCCAGGGCGTTCCCGAGCACGAAGACGGCGTGTTTGTGCTCGCTTTTCGATTTGTGTACGTGGGATGGATCGACTTCGAGTTCGTCGTAGGGCTCGAACAGTTCGTCGTCGACGCCCTCACGCCCGGCGAAGTTCTCCATGATGATGACCATTTGCTCGTGTAGCTCCAGAAGCTCGTCTTTGTGCATAGACGCCTGTAGGTGCGGTTCGGGTTTAAGGATTACTGCCGTAACGGGGGAAAAATCGAACAGCGGGGTTACTCTGCGGGGGCGACCGCAGATGCAGGGGGTTCGGAAGCGGCGGCCATCCGAGTTTCGCCCTGGCCGCGACGAGGGACCAGCCGCCGAACACTGCCGCCCCGACGGTTTCCGGGATTGCGAGTCCGGGGATCGGTCCGGTGAGGGCGGCCGCCCAGACCAGCCACGCGAGCAGGTGGAAGATGCCCAACCAGATGGTGAGCAGTCCCCAGCGCGGACGGCCGGCGAGCACGCTCCCGGTGCCGTACGTCCACATGAAGACGATGCCGAGCAGGTAGTGAGTGATCGCCACCGTGCCATGGGGGTCGCGTGGAATGTGGAAGACGCCGACCAGCGCGAGCGCGATCAGTGCCCCGGCGAACTCGACCGCACCCAGTCGGTGGAACGCGTTCTCGGCGTCGGTCCAGAGCCGCAATGCGAACGGTAGCCCGACGAGTCCGGTCAGAATCAGCCCGCCGTTGAACAGCACGAACTCGGGGGCTCCGGTCAGAAACGAAAGCGTGATCGACTCGCTCACTGGCAGCTCCCCGAGATTCGAGAGCGCGTCGCTGCCCACGAAAAGCCCGGATCGACGACTGTCGCCGCCAGAATTGTCACCGCCGCGAGTATCGGGGCCGCGAGACCGGTCGCGGCTGCCATCGCTCGTTTTTCCATAACCTTGCGACTCGTGCATCGTGTATAAAAGTACGGAGGTGCCTGCGGAATCGGACAGTCGAGCGGTGATCAGCGGCGGCGAAGCGAGGACCGCTAGCGACTCGGACTGTCGCGGGGGAACCAGACCAGATCGTGTTCGGCCGTGAGAGTCACCGAAACGGGCGTATCCAGATCGAGCGATTCGCTGTGGTTGTGCATGCACTCGATCGTCTCGCCGCTATCGAGTTCGACGCGGTACAGTACGGAGGGTCCGAGATACCGGCGATACGTAACGCGACCATCGGCGCTTTCCTCGTCTGTCGGATACGCCAGCACGTCGTCCGGACGCACGAGGACGTCGATCTCGGTCATGTCGTACTGGGTCGCCAGCCCGTGGACCTGTTCGCGGCCGATCATGGCCACGGAGGTGTCGATCTCGTTGCCGCTGACGTAGCCTTCCAGGAAACTCGCGTGGCCGAGGAAGCCCGCGACGAAGCGGGACTTGGGTCGCTGGAAGACGGCTTCGGGACGGTCGACCTGTTCGAGCTGTCCCTCGTGCATCACGGCGACCCTGTCGCTGATCGAGAGGGCCTCCTCCTGGTCGTGAGTAACCGAGACCGCCGTCACGCCGGTCTCTTTGAGAATGCTCCGGACTTCCTCGCGCATCTGGACCCGGAGATCGACGTCCAGATTCGAGAACGGTTCGTCGAGCAGGAGGATCTCCGGTTCGGGCGCGAGCGAGCGGGCCAGGGCGACACGCTGTCGCTGGCCGCCCGAGAGCTCTTCGGGCCGGGAGTCGCCCTGCTCGCCCAGTCCGACGAGTTCGAGCAGGTGAGCGACGCGCTGGTTCTGTTCGTCCTCGGGCAGGTCGCTGATACCGAACGCCACGTTCTCCGCGGCAGTCATGTGAGGAAACAGCGCGAAGTCCTGAAAGACGACGCCGATGTCCCGGGCGTCCGGCGCCACGAAGGTATCGTCGGCCGTCGCGACGGGATGACCGTCGACGCGAATACTACCGGTGTCCGGTCGTTCGAGGCCGGCGATCAGCCGGAGCGTCGTCGTCTTCCCACAGCCCGATGGCCCGAGCAGTGTGAGCAACTCGCCGCGCTCGACCGACAGCGACAGGTCTTCGACTGCGGCCTCGGAACCGAACGATTTCGAGACGCCGTCGAGTTCCAGCAGCGAGTCGGCTGCCGACTCGTACGGCGTCTTCTCTCGTTCCCGTTCGACCGTTCTCTCGGTGGTTGTGGATTCAACTGACATCATATGTCTCCTGTTTTAGCGGCACGGTCATCGAGAGCCCCGAGATCACGATGAGCGACGGGAGCGCCGCGACGACCGTCCGAAATTCTCGGTAGTGGAGATCGGTCCGCGTCGTAAGAACCACGAGCGGAACGCCGATCAAGGAGGCTCCCATCGTCACTGCAAGTATCAGGGTAACGCTCGTCGGCAGGATATCGAGCGTATACGATGAGGACATCAGACCGAGCGCCCCGCCGGCCGCTGGTGGACGTGCGGGCAGCCAACGAAGGACGGATTCTACCAGTCCGGCGATCACGCCACTGAACAGTAACAGCCCGATATGGGCGGCGAGGTCCTCGTTGGCGGTCATCGGAGTGCTGAAACGGTTGATGCCCACGGAACTACTCTGTCTGTATCTTTCGAGCGGGGAGGTTTTAGGCTTTCCTAAATATCTCAGATGGTCGTTTCCACCTGGCGGAGCAGATCGGTCGGGAGTTCGCTCCTCGCCCTCCAGCATCACGGCAACGAACGTGCAGAACGCGCCGGAGTTCGGCCGGTCGAAGTGACGAGAGAGTTCACGAGAAGGGAACAGCCACCGCGGAATCGGGAGCAATGACTGTGCTGAAGCGCGGATCAGCGCGCGCGAGGACGTTCCTCCGGTTTGCGAGAGCGAGTGCCCCGGTATCAGCGGTGCGGGGCTGGCGCGCAGTTTCCGCGCCAGTCACTCCTCGGGGAGATTGTCGATAAGTACTACCGCTTCCCCGTCGATGATCACTTCCCCCTCGCCGTCGCTGACGACGGTGCTGAGTCGGTACTGGTCGTTCCCCAGGTCCTCGATTATCTCGACGGTCGCAGTGACGCGATCACCGATTCTGACAGGCCCGCGGAACTCCATATCCTGCGAGAGGTAGATGGTCAGGCCGGGAAGGCGTGCCAGCGCGGCGCTGATGAGCCCCGAGACGAGCGTCCCGTGGGCGATGCGACCACCGAATCGAGCCTCGGCGGCGAACTCGTCGTCCAGATGGAGGCGGTTCGTGTCGCCACTGGCGAGCGCGAACCGTTCGACGTCCGCGTCGTCGATCGGTTTGCTGAAACTCACGCTGTCTCCCACCGTGATCGAGTCAGCCTGCTCGACTGATCGTTCGTACTCCCACTCGTCCGTCTCGAACGCGAGCGAGGGCACTGACCCCTGGCGGAGTTCTGCGGCTTCGGTACCGCTTTCCGCCACATCGGCATCGTCGCCGTTTCCGCCGTTATCGGCTGACGCGCCGACCGCTGCGCGGTTCATCGCTGTTGCACTTTTTACTGCACTTTCTCCCAGCTGCATCCACGCGCTCGTGAGATCCGCAAAGGGTGTCGCAGATCCCGTATCTTTCGACATATGTATCACTAGGAGAGGCAGTATAAGTTTCCTCTGGCTATGGCCCGCGTTCACAACCAGCGGGAAACCACAGTTCAACGTCTTGACAATCGAACGGGGCCAACCGGCAAAACCACTCAGTACCATTGAGAACCATTCAGAGGTAAAGGTTAAGATGCGGCGGGTCCTATACACACGTGATGACAGACGAGACGACCGGAATGCAGTGGCCGCCGGCTATGTTCGCCGAGCAGTTGCAAAACGCGAGTGAACAGGCTGTCGAGAGCCAGCAGGAACTCGCAAAGCAGTTCGTGTCCGCTACCATGGGCGCGGGTTCGAACAACATGTCCGGGTTCCCGGCGATGGCGATGGGAACTGGGACGTTCAAGACCCGCGTGCAGAGCGGCGGCCGAATCAGCATTCCGGACGCTGAACGTGAAGCCCTCGACATCAACGAGGGCGACATCGTTCAGACAATCGTCATCCCGATCAAAACAGGTGATTCCAATGAGTGAAAGCAATCCCATCAAGACCGTCTTCGACTTCCAGCGAACCGTCCTCGAATCCAGCCAGCGCATGACCCACGGCACCATCGAGGCCCAGCAGACCGCGATGCAGGCGTTCGTCGACAGCATGGCTACCATGGAAGAAGTCACCGAGCAGAACGCCAGCATGAGCCAAGACGCCCTCCATAGTTACTTCGACACTGTCGAAGAGATGATGCCTGAGGGAAGCGATATCGACTTCGCGGACCTCCGTGAGATGGTCGACGAGCAGTTCGAGATGTACGGCGAGGTCAACGAGGAGACGTGGAGCGCCGTCCAGGAGGTGCTCGACGAGGCCAACGGAACCTTCGAGGAGGCCAGCAACGAGTATATCGACGCCGTCGACGAGCAGTTCGATGCGTATCTCGAGGTTCACGAGGAGGTCGAAGAGACGACCGTGGAGATGGCCGAAGAGATGGAGTCGACCGCCGAAGAGATCGACGTCTCCGCACCGTAGAGCGCCCAACACTTTTCGTCCCGGCCGCGGAATTTTTCCAACATGTCCGACACATACGACACTGACGCAGTACAGAACGGGTGGAGCGAGTTTATGGAGCAGATGAACGAGCAGTTCGTCGACGCCTTCGAGGAGAACATCGAGGCACAGGCCCAGTTCGTCGAGGCCTGGAGCGACGCCGTCGAATCCTCGAGCGACGACGAACGGCTGAGTGAGGGCTTCGAGGGCTACGCGAACGCCTATCAGGTCTGGATGGACGCTGCCGAAGAGATGGTCGAGCGCACGGGCGATGCGGCCGCGGGCGAGGACGTCTCCCCGGACGAGTTCCGCGACATCTGGCTCAACAACGCCAATCAGGCGTTCAGCGAGGTCATGTCGACCAGCGCCTTCGCGGCGATGACCGGCGAGACCGTCGGGGACGCCCTCGAAGTCCAGCAGATGGCCGACGAAAGCGCCGAGTCGACGCTCCGTCAACTTCGGATGCCGACCCAGAGCGATATCGAGGAGGTCGGCGACCGACTCGTTGAGTTAGAGCGACGCCAGCACGCCGTCGAGCAGAAACTCGACCGCGTGCTCGAACACCTGGAGGAGTGAGACAGCGATGAGAAACCCCTACACCGCCACGCTGGATCTCCAGCGCCAGGCCTGGGAGAGTGCCACGGACATCGTCGAGTCGACGGGCGCGATGCCCGACGCTGGCGAGGCCATCGCCGAGGCCGACGTCGGCGAGACGCCCAAAGAGACCGTCTACGAGGAGAACAAGCTCAAACTCTATCACTACGAGTCCCAGACGGAGAGTCAACACGACGTGCCGATCCTGATCGTCTACGCGCTGATCAACCGGCCGTACATCCTCGACCTGCAGCCGAACCGATCGGTCGTCCGAACACTGCTGAACAACGGCTTCGACGTCTATCTGATCGACTGGGACGAGCCCTCACAGCTGACCGCTCGCTCACGCTCGACGACTACGTCAACCGCTACATCGACAACTGCGTCGACGAGGTGCGAGACCGATCCGGTCAGGACAGCATCAACCTGCTCGGCTACTGTATGGGCGGGACGATGTCGACGATGTACGCCGCGCTCTTCCCCGAGAAAGTCCGGAACCTCGGCCTGATGGCCGCCGGGCTCTGTTTCGAGGGGACTGGCGGCGTCCTCGAACTCTGGGGCGACGAGAAGTATTTCGATCCAGATGTCGTCACCGACACCTTCGGCAACGTCCCCGCTGACTTCCTGGACGTCGGCTTCGCCCTGATGGACCCTGTCGAGAACTACGTCACGAAGTACGTCCGGTTCTACGACAACGTCGAGGACGAGGATTTCGTCGAGAACTTCGCCCGAATGGAGGAATGGCTCGGCGACGGCATCGACGTGGCCGGCACCACATTCGAGGAGTTCATCACCGATATCTACCAGGAGAACGCCCTCTACCGGAACGAACTCGAACTCGGCGGCGACCACGTCGATCTAAACGAGATCGACATGCCGGTCCTGAACATCGTCGCCGAGTACGACCACCTCATTCCCCCGGAGGCCTCGAAGCCGTTCAACGAGGTCATACCGAGCGACGACACGAGCGTCATGGAGTTCAAGACGGGCCACATCGGCATGTCCGTCTCCTCGCGCTCACACGACCAACTCTGGCCCGACGTGTGTGAGTGGTTCGAGGAGCGCTCACAGGTAGAGAGCGAGGACACCCACGACGACGAACAGACAGAGACCCACGGCGAACAGCCAGACGAAGGCGCTCACAGCGACGAAGAGGAACACGCTGAGGAGCAAGCAGGCGATGAGAGTCACGACGAGGAGCAGACAGACAGCGAGGACGCCCACGCCGGCGAGGAAGCGGCCGGTAACGGCGTCCAGACTATCGACGGCGTCGGGCCGACATACAAGGAGCGTCTGGTCGACGCCGGCTACGGGACCGTCGAAACCCTCGCCGACGCGGACGCCGACACGGTCGCGACCGAGTGTGACCTTCCGATCAGTCGCGTGGAGGACTGGATCGATCAGGCCCGCTCGCTGAACGCCTGAATCCGTCGCACAGCCCACATTTATTATACTAGCTGCTGATGGTGGTACTACGACGGGAACCGCCCGTTCGATATACAATGGACGACAGGACCTGTCTCATCACCGGGGCGTCGCGGGGGATCGGAAGCGGCATCGCGGAAGACCTCGCAGCCGAGGGCGCGAACGTGATCATCAACTACCGGAGTTCGACCGACAAGGCCAACGACGTCGTCGAGAAGATCCGCTCGGCAGGCGGAACGGCGATGACCGCTCAGGCCGACGTCACCGGCCGCATGGAGGTCGAGGCGATGCGCGAGGCGATCCACGAGGAGTTCGGCCCCGTCGACGTGCTGGTCAACAACGCGGGGATCACGCAGGACACTCGCTTCGAGGAGATGAGCCGCGAGGAGTGGGACCGGGTGATCGACGTCAACCTCGGCGGCGTGTTCAACGTCACGCAGGTGTTTTTCGACGATATCAAGACTGCCGACGAGGGACGCCTGATCAATATCTCCAGCATCGTCGGCAAGCAGGGCAACTTCGGACAGGCCAACTACGCCACCGCAAAGAGCGGTCTCTTCGGCTTTACCCGGACGATTGCGCTCGAACTCGCGCGGTCGGGATCGACGGCGAACTCCGTCTGTCCGGGCTTTACACAGACGGACATGCTCGCCGAGGTCGACGACCGCATCCAGGAGCAGATCCTCGAAGACATCCCGCTCGACCGGTTCGCGAGAATCGAGGATATCGCGGCGACGGTCCGCTTTCTCGCCAGTGAGGACTCCTCGTACATCACCGGCGAAGTGATCGACGTCAACGGCGGGATGGACCTGTAGCTCTCTGTTCGACGACGCACAGCGTAGTCGGGAGCGCAACAAAAGTAATCGAACTGAAAGTCCTGCGCCTCAGATACCGCTCTCGAAGTCGTCAAGAGCGTAGCTCGGCTCCGCACCGCGGCGGTCGAGCAGTTCGTTGGCCATCAGCCAGTAGACGACTGAGAGTGCCTTGCGACCCTTGTTGTTCGTCGGGACAACCAGATCGACGTTGCTGGTCGAGTTATTCGAGTCACACATGGCGATGACGGGGATACCGACCGTGATCGCCTCCTTGACGGCCTGCTCGTCACCGATCGGGTCAGTGACGACCAGCACGTCCGGCTCGATGTAGCCGTCGTACTTGGGGTTCGTGAGCGTCCCGGGGATGAAGCGTCCGGTCCGTGCACGAGCGCCAACTGCCTCGGCGAACTTCTCGGCCGGGAACCGGCCGTACTGTCGCGAGGACGTGACGAGGATCTGCTCCGCGGTGTAGTTGGACAGGAAGTCCGCGGCCGTACGGATACGGTCGTCGGTCGTGCCGACGTCCAGCACGTAGAGACCGTCGGTACGGACGCGGTGGATAAACCGCTCCATGTCCGCCGTCTTCTGCTGGGTACCGATGTGGACACCGGCACCGAGATAGTCCTCGACGGGGATGAGGAGGTCGGCCTCGTCGTCGGCCATGACGTCCTCGTCTAGCTGTGGTTCGTCCTCGGCCTCCTCGGCGTCGGCGGGCGCTTCCTCTGCGGGCTCCGCGTCCGGTTCGGCGGCCGCTCCACCCTCCGGCTCCTCGTCGACCGCCTCCTCGGCGGCGTCGAGCCCTTCCTGTTCTACGTCGTTTTCTGTCATGCTGCGTCGTCCGCGATGCGGATTAGTTCGTTGAGTTTTGCAGTACGCTCGCCACCGACCGTGCCGGTCTTGATGAAGTCGGCGTCGGTCGCGACGGCAAGGTGTGCGATCGTCGTGTCTTCGGTCTCACCGCTGCGGTGAGAGACAATGACGTCGTAGGTGTTGTTCGCGGGCAGCTCGATTGCGTCGAACGTGTCGCTAAGCGAGCCGATCTGGTTGGGTTTGATCAGGATAGAGTTGGCCGAATCCTGCTCGATGCCCCGTTCCAGTCGCGAGACGTTGGTGACGAAGAGGTCGTCACCGCAGATGAGCGTCTGGTCGCCGACGCGCTCGGTGAGGTCGGCGAAGGCCTCGAAGTCGTTCTCGTCGAGGGGGTCCTCGACGTACGCGAGATCCCATTTCTCGACGAGTTCTGCGATGTAGTCGACCTGCTCGTCCGTACTGCGAACCTGATCGCTGTAGATGTAGCCGCCTTCGTCTTCGTCGTACATCTCCGCAGCGGCGAGGTCGAGTCCGAACTTGATCTCGAAGCCGACCTCCTCGGCGACGGCCGAGGTGGCCCCGTCGAGAATCTCGAACGCTTCGGCGTCGTCGATCGACGGCGCCCACGCGCCCTCGTCGCCCTTGCCGGCGGGCGTGTCCCGCTCGATGAGCATGTCGTGGATCTTCTGGTGGACCGCCGCGTTGGCGAAGACGGCATCGGCGACGCTCGGCGCGCCGACCGGTGCCGACAGGAACTCCTGAATGTCCGTGGCGTCAGCGGCGTGTTCGCCACCGCCGACGACGTTCCCCAGCGGGATCGGGAAGTTGTCACCGCGGAACGCGCCGCCGAGATGCTGGTACAGCGGTGCACCGAGCACGTCGGCCGCGGCCTTCGCGGTCGCCATACTGATCGCGACGGCGCTGTTCGCGCCGATCTCCGAGAAGTCGTCCGTGCCGTCCGCGGCACGGAGCGTGTTGTCGACAGAGCGCTGATCGCCCGCGTGCACCGTGTCGACGAGACGAGGTACGGCGTGCTCTCTCGCGTTCGCGATCGCTTCGTTCGCCGGCAGTTCGATCGCCTCGAACTCGCCTGTCGAGGCGCCGCTCGGTGCGGCTGCGCGGCCGAAGCCACCACTCTCGGTCAGTACGTCTGCTTCTACCGTTGCGTTACCTCGCGAGTCGAGGATGCGTCGGAGTCGGATGTCAGTGATCAGAGTCATGTTCTGTTAACCGTGAACGGGAGGGCGTTTGCGTCGTACTCTTCCGCTGCGATCAGAATCGGTTCCGCCTGGTCGGTTTCGACGAGTACCGGTGCCCCGTACGAGATCTGTAGCGCTCGTGCGCCGAGGATCCGTGCTTTCTCGTACCGTGTGTATCGCTGTGTCCCGGACATAATTACTGATAGGGTGCGACGATGTCGACGAGGTCCTTGTGGGAGACGAGCATCCGGCGACAGCAGTGTCGCTCGACGCCGAGTTCGTCGAGAACTTCGGCGGGATTTTCGTCGCCCTCACGAGCGCGCTCTTTGAACTCTTCCCAGTGCTCACCCACGACGTTGCCGCACGTGAAACACCGGACTGGTACCATCATAGTATCACCTTAGCGGTAGGATTTCTGGTAGCGGGCACGTGCGCCGGGTCCGCCCCACTTCTTTGGTTCGGACTGGCGAACGTCGTTGACCAGCAGCGAGCGGTCGAACTCCATGAACGCGTCACGGAGTTCGGCGTCGCCCGTGTGCTGGACGAGCCCGCGTGCGATTGCCGTTCGCACGGCGTCGGCCTGTCCGGAGACGCCGCCGCCTTCGACGGCGACTTCGATGTCGATGCTGTTACGAACCTCGTCCGCGATGCGGAACGGTTCGGTCATCTTCAGACGCGACGTCTCCGGGTCGACCAGTTCGACCGGGCTGGAGTTGATTCGTACGCGACCCTCACCATCGCGAACGGTAGCGCGTGCGATGGCGGTTTTCTTCTTGCCACTGGTGTTGGTTACCATGTTCGATTAGCACCCAGGTTCTCGCTGATCTCTCCGAGCTGGAGGAACTTGATGTTCGATAGTCGGTCGAGGGAGGTTCCCTCGAGGACGTCGCCGTCGTCGTCGTACGGGTTGCCGACGTAGACGCGGACGTTCTCGAACGCTTCGAGGCCACGATCCTTCTTGTACGGCAGCATGCCGCGGATCGAGCGCTTGAAGATCATGTCCGGCCGTTTCGGGTAGTACGGACCCCGATCGGAGCCGATTTCGACTCGCTTCTCGAAGGTGCTCATCACGTCGTCTTCGCTGCCCGTGATGACCGCGTTCTCGGCGTTGACCACCGCGATACGCTCGTCGTCGAGCGCCTTCTGGGCGACCTTGCAGCGACGCGACCGAGGATGCAGTCGCCGGCGTCGACGACTACGTCTGCCTCGAACTCTGCGACGCTCATCGGATCACCCGCACGTTGGATCCTTCGGGGTTCTGTTCGATTGCCTGTTCTAGGTCTACTGTTTCGCCGACCTGGTCGATCTTTTGTTCTGCCGTGCCCGAGAAGTCGACCGCTGCAACGGTGACCGACTTCTGCAGGACGCCGCTTCCGAGCACCTTGCCCGGAACGACGACTGTTTCGTCCTCCTGGGCGTATCGCTCGATACGTCCAAGATTCACTTCCGCGTGCGTGCGGCGGGGCTTTTCGAGCCGAGAGGCGACGTCGCTCCAGACGTTCGCGTCCTCGGTTCGAGAAACCGACTTCAGCTCGGCGATGAGACTGCTCAGTCTCGGGTTCGTCTTGCTCATAACTTTCCTCCTGAATAGGGGTGAAAACGGTGATGCAGGGAGCAGGATTTGAACCTGCGAACTCCTACGAGACAGCGCCCTGAACGCTGCGCCGTTGGCCTGACTTGGCTATCCCTGCCCGCGTTCTCGTTTACTGGGTGCCCCTTCAAACCACTTTCGATCGAAGCCGCCCGCGATTGCGGGGCGGCCATGGCTCCGGCCTCGTAGTGTACGGCGTCGGAGCCCGCCGAAATCCGGGCGAAGCTATCGCTTCGGGTCCGGGCTTCGGTCAGGGGTAAGTGGTTTGTTGGAGCGATCATCTCTATAGCTGTACTGCGTCTTCGAGTTCGTCTGCGCGATCCGCGATGGAGTCGGCCGCCAGCGTGACGAGTTCCTCGACCGTGTAGGAGCCGTCAGTCTCGACGTGGAACACGAACGCGTTCGGGACGTCGGTGACTTCGACTTCCTTGCCGGGATATCGCTGTGAGAGATCGTTGTCGAACTCCTCGGCGAGGAGTAACTCGCCGTCGTCCTCAACGATGCCCCGAAGGATTCGGGTCTCTTCGTCCTCGAACTCGCCACGGTCACCGACGACCTCGATCTGCTGGAGGTGTCGGTAGCCGACGGAGACGCCGCCCTGATGTTTGGCGTGCTCCTTGCCGGAGGTCATCACTGCCTCGGCTTCGAGTTCGAGCCGCTGGTCGTCCTTGAGGTCGATAATCGGGACCCCGTCGATAGCTACCTCGACCGACTCGTCGTGACAGACGAGATCGCCGGAGTAGGCCGTATTCGGTCCCGCCACGTCGAGCGAGAGGGTGACGGAGTCACCCACCTCGAACTCCTCGGGCGGCGTGGTCAACGGAACCAGACCGAGCCGAAGCCCGATCTGTTCGTCGAACATCACCGACGAGTTCTCGACGAACTGGACCGTGTCGATGGCCATCGTCGGCACGTCGGCGATCATCGCTCGACGGATGCCGTTGGCGAAGGCCGGCGTGACTCCTCGGACGAGGAACCTCGCCGATCGATCGTCGCGTTCGATGAACTCGACCTCGTAATCCACTGGCATGGTCGTCAGAATCCGCCCTTGCCTTTCGGTGCGCGCGATCCGTCGTGCGGGATCGGGGTTACGTCTTCGATACGACCGATCTCGAGGCCGGCACGGGCAAGCGCACGGATCGTCGCCTGTGCGCCCGGTCCGGGGCTCTTCTGGAGGTTCCCGCCAGGTCCGCGAACGCGGACGTGGACGCCGTCGATGCCCGCGGCGAGCACCTCTTCGGCGACCTGCTCGGCCATCTGCATGGCCGCGTAGGGGGATGCCTCGTCACGGTTCTGCTTGACGACTGCGCCGCCCGAGGACTTCGCGATCGTCTCGGCGCCGGTCAGATCCGTCACCGTCATGATCGTGTTGTTGAACGATGCGTGCACGTGGGCTACGCCCCACTTTCCGTCTTCTGCCATGTTATTGCTCCTCCGCTCGTTCCGGGTGTAGGTCGTCCGCCAGCGGGCTGGTCTCGTCGAACTCGATCGAGGCCTCTTCGTCGACCCCGACTGTGTACGACGGGACAGTCACGCGGTGGTCACCGACAACGATGTGACCGTGACCGATGAACTGTCGTGCCTGCTGTGGCGTGTTTGCGAGGCCTTTGCGGTAGACGACAGTCTGGAGGCGACGTTCGAGCACGTCGTTGATCTCCAGGGACAGCACTTCGTCGAGACCGTCGGTCTCGCCGAGAATGCCGTCGCGTTTGAGGCGTGCGAGGAACTCGCTCCCCGCTTCCTCGGCGGCCTCGGTGTCACCGAGCGCCTCGCCGATGAGGCGTCGAGCCTCGCGACGCATGTCACGAAGCTCGGACTGGGCGCGCCAGAGTTCTTCTTTGGTTGCAAGGCCGTACCGGCCGAGCAGGTCGTGCTCGCCCGCGATACGCTCGCCCTGCCACGGATGGTTGGGCGTCTCGTACGCTTTGGTTTTGTTACCGAGCGGCATTATTCTTCATCCCCCTCGGCTTCTGCCGCTTCTTCAGCGGCCTCTTCACGAAGCTCCTCGACGTTGACGCCGATCGTCCCTTCGGTACGTCCAGTGGACTTGGTCCGCTGGCCGCGTACCTTCTGGCCCCGGTTGTGACGAACGCCCCGGTAGGAGCTGATCATCTTCATCCGGTTGATGTCGTGGCGGCGCTTCATGTTCAGGTCGTTACCGACCTTGTGCGTCGTTTCGCCCGAGAAAAAGTCCCGCTGGCGGTTCGCGAGCCAGTCGGGGACTTCCTCGGCGTACTCGTCGACGACATCGACGACCGCGTCGATCTCGTCGTCTTCGAGTCGACCGAAAGTTGCCTGACGGTCGACGTCGGCTTTGTCCGCAATGATTCGGGCCGTTCGGCGGCCGATGCCGTTCATCTCGATGAGCGACCGTTCGACGGATTTGGTCCCATCGAGGTCCGTTTGCCCGATGCGGACGAAATACCGAAGGTCCTCGTCGTCCTCGATTTCGTCCTGTGGTTCTTCTGCACTCATATGTGGTGTGTAGGTGTTGCAGTCGGTAGCCGACTGCGCTGGTACAATCCACCGACCGATACACTGGTCGGAAGATGGTTGACGTCGTGGCGGGGATTTGAACCCCGGAGGCTTTACGCCACATGGTTAGCAACCATGCGCCTTGGGCCGCTTGGCTACCACGACACGCTGTGTATCTCCGCCCTCACGGACTCGGGGCCGTTGCCCCTACATTGGATTGCAGACGTACCTTCCCCGTTGCCGTACTTAAACACTACGATAGAACCCGATGACAGACCGCCCGAATCGCGTGGTTTTCGGCCGTCAAACGGTCGTCGAGTGTTCACATGGATCAGCACTCATCGGCACGAAGGCCGACGGCGATGGACGCCACTATCAGTCGGATCTGTAGAACGAATCCGCGCCGTGGTCGTCCTGCCAGGCGAACGCAAACAGTCGCCGCGTTGGCAGTCTGTCGAGACGGCGACCGTCATTCGAACGGCCCGTCGCCGGATCCCACGTCGTTCCGTCGCCCACGATGCCCGAGTCGGTGGCCTCGACGGAGAATCCTGGATCGGCAAAACCGTGGATCCCGCCGTCCTCGGTAGCGATCACGAGGACGTCCTGCTCCCCGACTGTCGTTCGGACGACGCCGCCAGCCCGCGATACGCGCGGTAGCGGAACCCCGAGCGCCGCGTCGTCGAGTTCGACACCGATCACGACCGTTTTCGGCCGGATATCGTCGTCACGAGTCCACTCGCGGACGCTCTCGCCCGATCGGTGGGCCGCAAGACCGAACCCCTCTCCCGACCGGTACGCCTTGTAGGGACCCGTATCGTACTCGATCTGCGCGGGCGAGTCGTCCTCGCTTGCGGCCTCGCTGGTCCCGCCGGGTGCCTGGAGGACGACGCCGTCGGGATACGACTGCTGGAACGCTCCCCACGTGAGCATCGCCGCGGGCCGGACGGAGAGCGAATCGCCCTCGAACCGGCCCGCGAGACACGTCCCGCTCGATTGTTTCCACTCGCTTTCCGTTTCGCGGTCGTACATGACGAGGTCGTCGTCGGCAAGCTTTCCGGAGACGCCGAACTCCAGTGTCCGCCCCTCGTGGCGACGGTCGTAGACGACGGCGCTCCCACAGAGCGGACACCAGGTAACGGCGATCGGTTCTGCTCCGGCGTCGAGCACGTCGTTGACGATTTCGTGGTACGCGAGATACCGTATCGGGTACGCACGCGGGGGTTGCCCGGAGTCGACGACGACGACTCGGTCGTCCCCATCGCCCTCGTAGCGCTCGCCGAACTCGGGGTCGTCGACGCTCGGAATCGCATCGCGTGGAATGACTCGACGAACGTTCACACGCGGTCGTTGACGCCGACAGCTAATAGCTCCCCCGCCGAACCGATCACAGCGGCGCGTCCGACGTGTCCGGTCGCTCGTCGCTCAGTCTCGCCACGACGGCCTCGATGCGGTTATCGACTGCAAGTGGGCCACTGCCGCCGATCAGGAGGACCGACGCCATCCCGAACAGCGCGACGTGGGCCAGCACCGGATCGTCGGGCAGGGCAAACAACGTCAGCGCGAACATCGTGATGGCCGTGGCCGCGCTCGCACGGGTAAAGAGGCCCACGATGAGGGCAATGCCGAGGGCGGTCTCAGTGAGGCCGGCACCCAGCACCCATAGCTCCGCAGGCACCGGGATGACTGCGGTGAGGTCGTAGTGTGAAACGACTTCCAGCCCGATACCGGGACGAAGGAGCTTCTGGCTCGCGCCGAGATAGATGAACGTGATGCCGAGGCCGACCCGGGCAACCGTCGGGAAGAACCGCTCGTAGGGACGGATCCAAGCCTGTCCGCGCTGGACGACATCGTGGACGACGTCGAAGCGACCGTACACCGTGCCCGGCGTCCCGGCGAGACGCTGGAGGACGTGATCCCCGCTCGGCTTCCCGCTTCCGACGAGAGCCAGCGTCGCCATCCCGCCGGCGATCTCCAGTTGGAGCAACAGATCCGGGTAGATCACTGCCGCCACGACGTAGACGACGAACCCGGCCACTGCGACGACCCGTGTTGCGATGCCGAACAGCAACAGGAACCCGAGCGCGACCTGTAAGAGACGCATCTCGATTTCGACCGAGGGCGTGATGAAGTAGCCGGCGAAGCCGGCACCGATCAGCGGAATACCGAAGGAGATCCGCAGGAGCCACGGGACGTACTCGGTGTACTCCGCCATCGCGGCGCGAAACGTCGTGATGTCCTGACGGAGCGGCTGGAAATAGAGATAGGCGAGGACGACCCCGAGAACGGCGACGGCACCGGCGACGAGCAGTCCCACTACGACCGGGTCCGACAGCGCATTCCCGAAGAACTCGGCGGGGGTGACGGCCTGTTCGTCCTCGACGACGTACTCCTCGTGAGCGCTCGCCGTCCCCACGAACGAGAGGAGTACAAAGAGCGCCCCGAAAAACGCCGCCGGAGCGCGCGACAATCTGTGACGGCCCGAATCTGACATACCCATCGTAAGGGCCGCAGTCAACAAAAGGTGTTGTTGTTGGCACAGAGCCATGACCAGCGCCACCATTTCACACGTCGAAGACAACGTAAGCGTACCACTCCCCGTCGCGGCGTTCGAGGGCCATCTCCGAGTAGGTGACGGCTTTGACTTCCCGTGCCGTCACGTCTGCGAGCGGCACGCCGCGGGCCGTGGCGTCAACGGTCCACTCGCCGTCGTCCTCGACGACAGTCGCCTCGTTGTCGACCGGGAGAACCGACCGGACGTCCCGTTCGTAGATGAGTTCGTCGAGATACTCGAACAGGACGGCTTCACGGCTTTCGGCGGTAACCGATAGCTCGAACCGCTCGCCCGTCTCGGGGACATCCTCGCACATCGCGGCGGCCAGCCCATCGGCGACGGCGCCTGCAACGGCCGAAAACGTCTCGCCAGTCGCTTCGACGGCGATGTCAGCAGTATGTTCTCGTAGTTCGTAGCTCACGGTCGAACTGACGAGCGGAGCGACCGTGAATAGCCCGGTTTCGGACCGTCCCAGGAGCGAGAACGACGGCGACCTGCCGGTGGAATTATATTCACGTCGCCGTTACGTACCCACAGTGAGCGTTAACGTCGATTCACGCGTCGTCGCGCCCGGCGACGATGACTACCTGGGCGATGCCTGGGAACTCAAAGAGCAGATCCGCCGCTCGGAGGGCGTCCTCAAGCAGCGGCGCGGCTTCTTTACGGATGCGTACCGCCGATCGACCGTCCACCTGTTCCTCGACGGCGACGACCTCGTCGGTTTCGCGACGGTCCGACGTGACGGCTACATCCTGTTTCTGGCAGTTGCACCGGAGTTCCGCGGCGAAGGGTTCGGCGAACGACTCGTTGCTCGCGTCGCCGACGAGCACGGCTCCGTAACCTGTCATGCACGCGCGACAAACGAGAACGCATTGCAGTTCTACGAATCGCTGGCTTCGAGATCAAACGGCGCATCGAGAACTACTACGAGGACGGCGGCGATGCCTACTATCTCAAACTCGGCGAGGACGAGAGCATCACGAAACGGTTGAGCGAACTGGTCAGGCGACGCTAAAATGACCGCGCCGTCGCAAACACTCGGCGCATCCGTCGTGCTCGCGTTCGGCCTCGCGCTCGCGGCAGTCATCTATCTCGATAAGCCGGGCGGCCGGTGGGGGCGGGCGGTTCGTTCCCGACTGCTACTGGGCGTCCCGTGGGGATCGGTCGTGTCTGTGCTGTTCGTTCTCGCGGTCTATCTGTTCCTGCAGGAGGGGCTGTTGAACTGGTCGGACCCGGTGGTACTCCCCTATCGGTCGTGGTCGTATCTCTATCCGACCGGCTGGCTCACCTCGGGCTTTGCCCACGCCAACCCCGGCCACATCCTCGGAAACCTGACGAGCGCTATCGTGCTGGCACCGATCGCCGAGTACGCATGGGGTCATCTGCCGAGCGAACGCGGTTCGCAGTCGTTCGCATCGTGGCGAACGAACCCGTGGATTCGGGCGTTCGTCGTCTTCCCGACCGCCGTACTGCTCGTGGGGGTGGCGACCAGCCTGTTCGCGCTCGGACCCGTAATCGGCTTTTCCGGCGTCGTCTTCGCCTTTGCCGGCTTCGCAATCGTCCACTATCCCGTCGTGACGGTCGTGGGACTGCTGATCTCGCGGGTGGTCAGCACCACGCTCCAGAGCCTGCTCGATCCCGTCCTCGTGGCGACGACCTCGGCGAGTGCCCCATCCGCGCCGTCGTGGGCGTCGATTGCGGTACAGGGACACGCGCTGGGCTTTCTCGTCGGTGTCGTCCTCGGTCTCGCCGTCCTCCGGCGGCGCGCACGGCGGCCGAGCGCCGCCCGTCTCCTCGGGGCAACGCTGGTCTTCGGCGTCGTGCAGGGACTCTATCTCGTCTACTGGTTCCGCGGCGGCGGCGAGTATGTGCTCTTTCGCGGGCCCGGTCTCGTACTCGTGGTTCTGCTCGCCGTGCTCGTCACGCTGGCTGCGACCACCTCGGACAGAACGGTGGTCCGCTCGACCACGCGCCGTGGCGTCGCCATCACGATGCTGATACTTGGCCTCGCCGCACTCGGCGGGGTAGCTATCGTCCCGAACCTTTACACCGTAGACGATACCTCGATCGACGAGGACGCAGTGACCGTCGAGGACTACCAGATCACCTACGACGAGGGCGTCCGCAACGAGATGGTGTTCGCCTACGATATCGAACTGTTCGGCGAGAGCACCTCCATCGACACCAGCGGGGTGATTGTCACTAGTGAACAGCGGGACATCTGGATGACCCACACCTCGAAGGAGAGACTGGCGTTCCGCGGTTCGACGACGGTCAAGGTGGGTGGCCCAGGCTGGAGCGAGACCGTCCGCGTGGTTCGTGAAGGATGGACGCCGACCGGGAAAGAGACGGTCTATCAGGTGTTCGTCGACGGGAAGGAGCGACCGGTGTTCGTCTCCGATCTCCAGACTGCGACACCGCGGATCGACGGGCGTTCCGTCATGATCATCCCCGAGAACGGCCAGTTCATCCTTGCCGTCGACGACGGGAACGGTCGCCTCGATCGGACGCCCCTGCCCACAGCAGACGAACCGGTCGAGGCTGGTGGGCTTACCTTCGAGCGCGAACAGACTGACGGGAAGACGGTGATCATGGCCGAGCGCGGTGAGACGAGCGTCCAGATTGCGCGCGCGGAAGGTCGTGGGTTCAGCGGTCCCACTCGATACGGAACACTTCGGCGTCAACGACGCGTCGGTTCTCGCTGTGGAACTCGAACTGGCGATCCAGATCCAGTTCGGCACGGAACGCTCGCGTGACCTCGCCACCGTTATCGCCGGCGAACGCGTCGACAAACGCCTGACTGTCCGAATTGTGGATCGAGTAGGAGACGGAGGCGACCTCGGAGGCAGTTTTGAGAAACGCCCGGTCGGCGTGTGCGTTCCCGTCCTGCGCGCCGAACGGGGGTTCATCAGAACGACGGCGTCGTCGATACAGAGCGGTGCGCGCGTCGCATCGGCGTGGATCCAGCCGATATCGGTCGTCGTCCCAACCCGGCGCTCGTTCCTGCGTGCCGTCTGCAAGGCTCCACGGTCGATGTCGATACCGATCGCTCGCTCCGGTCCACGCAGCGCCGCTCCCAGCGCAAGCATCCCGGTCCCGGCACCGAGATCCAGCACGGTTCGACCGTCGATGTCGCCCTGCAGATCCGCGACGTGGACCAGATGGGCCGCCAGATCCGGCGGCGTCCGGTACTGCTCCAGTTCGACCGTCGGATCGTCGAACCCACCCACAACGCCGAGTTGCTGGGCGAGTTGTCGTTTCGTACTCATCGGTCGCTGGCCCCTGTCGGGATCCGTATCACCGCAGTCGTCCGACCTTCCCTGGCGCATCCGATCGTCGGCATCGACGTCTGGTACATCTCAGAGACTAATACACAGTATGAATACAAAAGCGTGATGGATGCGTATGAGTTATATATCTGGGCACGGCGATACGTGGCCCGCCGGGATTGTGCTCTCCGCATCGTTCGCGGAAAATAGTTAAGTCGGTGCCCTTCGTCGGCATCGATATGGACTGCCCACGCTGTTCGGAGCCGTTACAGACCTACACACTGGAGGGTCATCAGGCGGAGGTCTGTGAATCCTGTGGCTACGCCGGAGTCGCGGTGGAGCACGCCAGCGAGCGCGAGGAGTTCGAGTCCTGGCAGGACGCGCTCAGTCGCTTCCGCGAGAAGTAGCCTCGCAGTTGGAGCGGCAGGGGCGATGCGGTCAATCAGATACCCAATACCGACAGCCAGCGCCACGGCGTCACACAAAAAATCGAACGAGGTTCGGGCTGCGTTACTCGTCGGCGGCCGGGGCTTCTTCCTCTTCGGCACCGCCTGCCGGCGCTTCTTCGTCGGAGCGTGCGGCCACGAGGCCACCACGTGCAACGCTGTACAGGGGTTCGTTGGCGTGGCTGACGCCGCTGATCGAGAACGGAATGTTGGCGTCCTGCAGATGGTCGCGGAACAGATCCTCGAAGCCGTCGGGGCTGGAGGTACCGCCAGTGACGACGACCGGCACGTCCAGGCCCTCCTCGACGTCTTCGTCGTCGACTTCCTTGACGATCAGGTCGATGACGTAGTCGAGCAGGTTCTCGTAGTAAATCGACAGCGCGCCCTCGACGCCACCGACGTCGGTCTGGAAGTCGAGTTCGAAGTCGTCTTCCTTGATAGAGGTGACCTTGTCGACCGGCGTGCCAGTTGCCTGTGCAGCCTGCTCGTCCACCCAGTCGCCACCACGGGCGACCGAGAACTTCATGACCGGCACCGCGTAGTACGCCAGACAGACGTTGGTCATCCCGGCACCGAAGCTGATACCCAGCCCGGTGAAGTCGTTGTCGGCCAACTCGCTATAGATGACCGACATCCCCTCGTTGATGGGCTCGGCGTCATAGCCCATGTCGTTGATGAAGGATTCGAGGGTCTTCTGGTGATACAGGGTCGAGATGCTCGAGTCGATCGGATCGGCCGGGGAGGAGAAGTACAGTTTCTCGCCGGGGTGGTTCGGCTCGCCAACCACCTGCTCGATGATGAGCTTCATCATCGGGATTGCGGACTTCTCGTCCGAAGAGAGGATACCGTGCTGCATAGGACGTCGAGTCTCGCGGTTGAAGATGTTCGCAAAGTTGAGTGCGTCATCGCCGACCACGTAGACCTTGTCGTCCTTGCGGATGTGGAGCACTTCGCTTCGAGAGAGCATCTGCTCCGCCATGTCGGAGTAATCGATCTCTACGAAGGAGTTGCGCTGTTGCACGAAGACGGTGTCGTTACCATCCTGCTGTGCCGACAGGATGTTCATTGTGCCGACGTCTAGGCCTTTCGCCATAGTCGATACAAGCTTTCCCCCGTACAATAAAACTATGTGAAATATTTACAGAACTTCCCGGCAAGTAAGTATATCAATACCGAGGAGACATTGATTAGTTCCGACCCAGCAGTCCACGGACCCGGTCGACGAGACCGATGTCGGCTATAACGGCGTCGTTCTCCTCGGTGGCTTCCTCCTCCTGTTTCCGTTGCCGCAGTTCGTTGAGTTTCGAGGTCTGGTCGTCGACCGTCGACGACGACGTGGCCGTCTTCGTGTCGCCACCCTTGAGCGCTTTGAGCCCACTCACCTGCGTGTCGACGCCGCCAGTCTGGCGCGTCGTCTCGGCCTCCACATCGACGTTGGCCGCCTCGAACGAGTCCGACGCACTGAACGAGAGTCGCTTCGACTCCTGTTTCTCGACGCCACCCCAGGACATCTCGACGCCCTCCATCGCCGACTCGATGTCCTGTTCGATATCTTCTTCACTGATCGATTCTTCGACCTCGTCCGCCTCGACAGCCTCTATCTCGGAGGGATGGGGTTTTGCGCGTTCGAGTTGGTGGGCCACCAGTGCGGCGCCGGTGGCCGCAGCGACGATAGCGAGTCCGACCCCGTACGTCCCGAGGATCGTGAGCATCGTCGAGGCTCCGAACTCGGCCCACTGGCTGGGGTAGTACCAGGAGAACGCAACGGTGGCACCGATCGTCACTACGACGCCAGCCGCTGACGCGAGCACTGCCTTCTGTTCGACCGGCAACAGTACGTCGACGCCTGCAACAGGAGCGGTAACGACAGCAGTGCGGCGACGAAGGCGGCGTTCGCAAAGACGAAGTACGACCCCTCGCGATACCCGAACGCCGTGACACCGCCGATGAAAGTAACCGCTGCGATCACCGCAAGCGCTACCCCGATAAAAAAGAGCCCGAAGCCAAGGTAAACGTCCGTCTGTGCGTCCGGTTCGCCGATATACTGTTCGTACAGATCGAACAGTTTGTTGTCGGGTAAGGTGTCGGAACCGTCCTCAGTCATTGGCATCGTCTTTTTACCGCATACTCATGATTGTTCCCCTTATTATTTCGTATCTGACGAGTATCGATTGAGAACTCGTTGCGGGCCTGCGGCTGTTCAGATCGGGAAACTCGCCATGATCGGAGTCGAAAAGAGCGCGACAGTCGAAGGATCGCGTGCCGCATCGAATTCGGTTGCCGGGTCGACGACCGTTCGGCTGCCGTTCGTCGCTACCAGGTGCCGTGGAAGGTGTCGAAGCTCAGTTCGTCGAGCGGTTTGTTGCCGACGGCGATCTGGTACTCGCCAGGCGTGAGCATCGGCTTGTGGAACTGCGGGCCGTCGTCGGTCGTGATTCGCGGACAGCCAGTGTTGACGTAGGCGTCGAAGCCGAAGTTCCGCAGGCGATCAGGCGTTACCTCGTCCATCGTGATCAGATAGGCGTTGTCGTTGTCTTCGAGGACCGCCTCTGCCTGATCCATCCGACCCTGACCGATCTTGGTACAGAAGATGACGCCGAACGTCTCGGCATCCATCGCCTTGTGGACGGTGGCGTAGCGCTGTTTCATGAACTTCTCGGTGTCTGCGATGGTCACGACGTTGTTGACCGGATCCGCGATAATGACGTTCTTGTCGGGGTGTTCCATCGCCAGTCCGAGGGGTGGAACTTCCCGCCGCCGACGTAGAGGATCTGGTCGGCGTCGACGTCGGCCGAAGCGTAGTTACAGCCGAGCACCTGCCCCTCGTGGGTAAGCCGGTCGTCGCCGCGGCGGGTATGGACGTTGTAGCCGCGGTCTTCGAGCCACTCGGACATCTCCGAGAAGCGGTTCATATGCTGGGCGGTCGTCACGAGCCCCACGTCGGGGTCGTCGTCCGGGTCGGTGAGTTCCGCCTTGGCCTCCTCCATGATCGGCATGACATCGACGTTCGAGAAGAGTGGGACGTAGATGATCTTGTCCGACTCCTTCATCGGGCTATGCCCGAAGTGGACGAACACGTCGGTCCGGCGCATCATGAAGGTATCCAAGTCGCAGGCGCCGTAGCAGGGCTGGCCCGAGAGCAGGATCATCACGTCGTCGTCGAGGATTTGGCGCAGGTCGTCGGCGACGTCCGGGCCGCGACGTTTGAGACCCTCGGGGAACTGCAGGCCGACTTTCTTTGCGTCGCGTTCTTCGACTGCCTCGACGATCCGGTCGAGTTCGTAATCCCATTCTCGGTCGTGCTTGAGAGACATACCGGTGTTCCGGAGGTCTCCGTCGCTGTACTCCGTCTCCTCGCTCATTGTCCTGATTAGCGGTCCGCAACGTATAACCTCGGCGTTTGCCGAAGAGATGTGGTACTACTTCACATCTCTGATTGGCCGATCACGGGTTTCAAGCCGTTCGCCTGCCTGGATATAGCCATGTCAGAGACACCGACATTGCCGCTCGAACATCGGACGATCGAGGCCGAGGGCGATGGCCCGTCCCCCGCCGTCGTCATACTCCACGGTCGCGGTGCCGACGAGACGGATCTCCTGCCGATAGCGCAGCAGTTCCCCGACGAGCTGTTCGTCCTCAGCCTGCGCGCGCCTGACACGCTACAGGGCGGCTACACCTGGTACGACCTCGACCTCTCGGGGGCGGGCTTCACGAGAGCGAGCCCCATCCCGAGCAGTTCCGCCGGAGCCTCGATCTGGTCGACGAGTCGATCGAGGCCGCCATCGAGCGCTACGACCTCGATGCCGACCGGATCGGCCTGCTCGGCTTCAGTCAGGGCGGCATCACCGCTCTCTCGCTCCTGCTCGAGGACCCCGACCGGATCGACTGGGTCGCCGCGCTGCACTGTTATCTCCCCGAATCACACGCCGATCTGGCCCCCGACGGCATCGAGGACAAGCCAGTCTTCATCGCGGGCGGCAGTCGGGACCAGATCATCCCGCCGGGACGGACCGACAGCGCGGCCGTCCGCCTGAGCGAACTCGACGCAGCGGTCACCGCCCGGACCTACGAAATGAGCCACGGGATCGGCCCGGACGAGCATGCCGATCTGCTGGAGTGGGTCGACGAACAGGTCTAGAGCAAGCCGCCGTCTTCGTCCTCGCCGTCGTCGGTCGTATCGCCCCCATCATCTCCGTCATTGCTCGTGCTGTCTGCGCCCTCGTCACCGCTATCGGCGTGCTCTACGACGCCGCTCATCAGCGCCTCGACGTTTCCTTCCTCTTCGCTCCGGACCAGTTCCGGGTAGACGCCGATGGTTACGAGCAGGTCGTCGTCGGTCTCGACGGCCTTGCTGACGTGAAGATAGACCTCGACGTCCTCGCCGTCGAACTGCGCGCTGCGCTGAACCGCGAGACGGTCGTCGACTGATCGAGGATGCTTGCCGTCCCGTCCTCCTCGTGTTGGATGTCGTCGATACCGTCGTAGTTGTCGTCAACCAGATCGATGAGTTCGCGCGTCGACATGTCCTCGACGGGGTTGAACTGGTAGTTCGGGATGCCGATCTGAGGCGTCGACAGGATCATGAATACCGCCCCGCGTTGCTCGCCGAGCGGTCCCATGTCGACCGACCTCTCGTGTTTGGTCATGTAGTTCGCGACCCGAACCGACTCCGTGGCCGGGCCGAGGCCGACCGATTCCTCGACCGGGAGTTCCTCGATACCGACCTGTTCGTAGCCGGTCTCCTCGCGGGTCTCGGCGTCGACGCCACCCGGGGTCGCTTCGTGTTCGTCGAGTCCGGCCAGTCCGAGACAGCCAGAAATGGATGCGAGGCCGAACGCACCCGCTCCAGCGAGAAAGTGTCGTCTGTTCATCTGGCAAACAATTACTAGCCGGTTTGTAAGTGTTTTTTGGCCCGGATGCGCTGTTACAGTTCCACGAACGGCTCGATATCGGCTTCCTTGTCGACAGCGTAGACCGTCCACTTCTCGTCTTTTGCACCACCCATTCCCGGCGAACCGGCGGGCATCCCTGGCAGCGCGATACCTGCGATGTCGGGGGAATCGTCGAGCAGCGTCGCTATCGTCTCAACCGGAACGTGTCCCTCGACGAAGTACGACCCGACTTCGACGGTGTGACAGCTCTGCAGGTCCCCGGGGATGCCGAGATCGGTTTTTACCGTCCCGATGTCCTCCCGCACCGAGGACGATAGCGACCCGTCAAGATGCTCGTCGAGATATTCCCCGTAGGCGCCACAGCAGTCACAGTTCGGGCTGTTGTACTGGTGTGCGGTAGCCGAAAGCGTTCCCGAGTAGGACCACTCGTCCGTGCTGTCGCCGCCCAGACAGCCTGCTACTGAAACGGCGGCGACCGAGGACCCCGCAGCGAGCAGCGATCGGCGGGAGACACGATCGCTCATCGAACTACCCCTGCAAGGGCGCGGAACGGTTTCGTTACCGCGAGGTGGTAGTCCTCGTGGGGGTCGTAGCCGCGGAAGGCGAGGCTGTTACCCATCACCGAGAGGCTGGAACCGGTCATCGCTGCCCGGCGAGCGCGGGGTTGAGCAGGCCCAGCGAGGCGATCGGGACGAGCGTAACGTTGTACGCGAACGCCCAGAAAAGGTTCTGCCAGACCTTCGCGATCGTCGCCTCGGAGATCCGGATCGCCTTGAGCACGTCGGCAGGGTCGTCGCGCATCAGCGTGACATCCGCACTCTCGATGGCGACGTCCGTCCCGCTACCGATGGCGATACCGACGTGGGCGGTCGTCAGCGCCGGCGCGTCGTTGACGCCGTCACCGACCATGATCGCGCGGCGGCCACCCTCCTGAATCCGATCGACTGTGTCCGCTTTCTCGTCGGGAAGCACCTCCGAGTAGACGTCGACGGCGTCGATCCCGAGTTCCTCGGCGACGGCGTGGGCCGTCCGGTCGTTGTCGCCGGTGAGCATGATCGGGTCGATACCGCGCTCCTGTAGCGCGGCGACGGTCTCTTTTGCGCTCTCGCGGACGGTGTCGGCGGTGGCGACCACGCCGATCAGTCGGCCGTCGAGGGCGACCAGCATCGCGGTCTTGCCATCGCGTTCGAGGCGCTCCATCGTCTCCACGGCAGGGTCGGGATCGATCCCGTTGTCCCGCATGAGTTTGCGGTTGCCGACCAGCGCCTCGCCGCGGGCCGTCTCGGCGCGGACGCCGTGGCCGGGGACGTTCTCGAACTCGGTCGCGTCTTCGATATCGATACCGCGCTCTTTCGCACCCTCGACGATAGCCTGTGCCAGCGGGTGTTCGGAGTCGGATTCGACGCTTGCGGCGACGGAGAGCACGTCGTCCTCGCTGAACTCCCGCTCCTCGGTCACGACCGCGCCGCCGTCAGGGAGCTCTTCACCGCCATCGGCGGCAACGCCGCCCGTCGCCGCGCCGTCACCCACGGGGACCACGTCGGTCAGCACCATGTCGCCGTGGGTGAGCGTCCCCGTCTTGTCGAAGACGACGACGTCGATGTCCCGGACCTGTTCGAGGATGTCAGCACCCTTGAACAGGACGCCGTTGGTCGCGCTGATCGTCGACCCGACCATCGTCGCGGCGGGCGTCGCCAGCCCCAGCGCACAGGGACAGGCGATCAGCAACGCGCTCGCGAGGACGACCATCGAGAACTCCAGCGTGGAGACGCCGCCCGCGACCGGGCCTCCCCGACCGGTTCGAGGTACGGAAGGACGCCGCCGAGCCACGAGGAGGCGGTGTACAGCAGATCGGGTGCGAGCGCCCAGACGACCGCCCAGAAGACGGCATTGATAATGACTGCGGGGACGAAGTAGGCCGAGACCGTGTCGACCAGCCGCTGGACGTCGGGCTGGCGGGCCTGGGCCTCCTTGACGCGCTGGACGATCTGCTGGATCGCTGTGTCCTTGCCGACTTTGGTCGCCTCGATCAGGAGGACGCCGTTCTCGTTGATCGTCGACCCGACGACTTCGTCGCCCTCGCCCTTCTCGACGGGGACCGACTCGCCGGTAACCATCGACTCGTCGACCGCGCTCTGACCGTCGACGACCACGCCATCAGTAGGGATCTGCTCGCCGGGCCGGACCTTCATCACGTCGCCGACCTCGATCTCTTCGACCGGGACCGTCCGCTCCTCATCATCCACTACCAGCGTCGCCTCGTCGGCCTCCATCTCCAGTAACGTCTTGAGGGCGTCGCTCGCCCGGGCTTTCGACCGCGCTTCGAGCCAGTTGCCGAGCGTGATGAACCAGAGGATCACCGCGACGGCCTCGAAGTAGAGGCCGCCGGGGATCAGTCCGGCCACGACGGCAGTCGAGTAGACGTAGCCCGTCGACGAACCGACTGCGACCAGCGTGTCCATGTTCGCGCGACCGGTGTTCACCGCGGCTTCGTACGCGCCGACGATGAACTCCTTGCCGAGCGTCGCCATCAGAAGCGTCGCGAGCAGGAACTCGACCCACCCCGGCGCGACGAGTACCTCCGGCAGGACGCCCGGGAGGAACATCTCGATCATCACGCCGAGGAAGGGGAGCGCGAGGATACCGCCGCCGATCACCAGCCTGCGCTGTTTGTTCAGTTCGCGCTCGACGGCGCTCTCGCGTTCCTCGCCGAGGTCGGCCCCCTCCTCACTGCTGGGGCGGTCCGGATCGTAGCCCGCATCCTCGATTGCGTCGTAGACGTCCTCCAGCGAGACGTCGATGGGGTTGTAGACGACCTGTGCCTCGTCGGTCGCGAAGTTGACGTTCGCCTCGATCACGCCGGGGACATCCTCGATGGCCTGGCGGTTGGACTCCGCGCAGGTCGAACAGGACATACCGGCGATACCGACCGTTGTCGAGGCTTTCTCCGGCTCGTAGCCGCCGTCCTCGATCGCCTCGTAGATCGCCCCCAGCGAAACGACCGCGGGGTCGTACGTAACGGTTCCATCGTCGGTTGCGAAGTTCGCGCTGACCGATTCGACGCCCTCCAGGGCGCCGACGGCCTCCTCGACCGACGAGGAACACGTCGAACACGACATCCCGGCAACCTCGACGTGGGCAGTTTCCGTACTCATAGCTATCACTAACTACGGGTTCCATATTCAAGCGGGTTGTCCCTAACGAGTCGCTAGTTTGCGCGCACCCGATCCTAACGAACCACGAGTCAGTCGCCGAGTCCGTCGTTCAGTTCGTCATAGCGCTCCAGAAACAGCGACTCACAGGAGTGACAGCAGAGCACGTATCGGTGCCCGTCACGTTCGATGGTGACCCCTTCTCCCTCGACGGTTTTTCCACATTCGACGCAGTCGACGGCGAACTCGCCGCCACGCAGTTCGGGGTTCCACGCCGACTCGACGACGCCTTCGACGCTGTACTCGATGATCTCGCGATCGGCCAGCAGGTCGCTCAGGAGGGGCCTGAGTTCGTCTTCGGCCAGATGTGTCTGTGCGACGACCCGCCCGCTCTCGGTCCGGATGACGTGCTCGACGCCGTCGACGGCGTCAGATCGGCGGCGACGCCGGTCGCCTCGCCCGGCCCGACTTGGACGTCGACCAGTCGCGCCGCGCTGTTGGCGAACATCGACTGGTCGACGGCGACGGTGAAGCGTTCGAGGACGCCGAGCTCTCGCAGGCGCTCGACCCGGTCGGAGACGCTCGGCGCGGTCAGATCGACCTCCTCGCCGATCTCGCGGTACGAACGGCTGGCGTCCTCGATCAGCAGACGGAGGATCTCGGCATCAGTATCGTCCAGTGGCACGAGCGAGGGTAGGGACTGGGGGTACAAAGGATGTGCCTTACACGAACACCACGACGGCGAGCATACACAGGAACGCCAGTGTCAGCAACGCCGCACCGGCGGTCGGCAGCACCGAGTGGTACAGCATCGCACCGCCGATGATCAGCAACGTCATGCCGAGGACGGACAGTCCGAGCCCTCGACCGTCGGTGAACTGCTGGGTTTCGGTCACGTTACGCACCCCGGTTGGTCGGTCGACTGTTCCGCGCCGGTACCTCCAAGTCCGAACGGTGAGGTCGTGATCTCATAGTGGTAGCGTCCGTTTGTTCGCGGGCCGACCCGTGATGTTGCATGCAAACACACATCACGATAAGTCGTATCAGATGTTGTAGTTTACCCTAATATAGTTATTGGATAATCACAGATCGGTTCGAGCGGCGACCGAAACACACTGAACCGCCGAGTCCTGACAGCCAGTATGGCCGATTCGACGCCGACACTCGAACTGTACAACCTCCAGGGCTGTCCGTACTGTGCGAAGGTGCGCCGGGCGCTGGATGACCTCGATCTGGCGTACGAGACCAACGACGTCCCCGGCTCCCGGTCCAAGCGGGAGGCCGTCCACGAGGCGAGCGGCCAGTACGGCGTCCCGGTGCTGGTCGACCGATCCAAGGGGATCGAGGGGATGCCCGAAAGCGACGACATCGTCGAATATCTATACGCGGAGTACGGCGACGGCGAGAGCCCGCCCCCGTCGGGCATCGTCGGTCGGGTGCTCTCGGCACTGTTCTGAACCGCGGACCCTAACTATAACTTTCGAAGTGATACACTTCAAAAGACAAGTAACAGAAGAGCACGTCGGAGTGGCGTTCAGTCTCGGCTCAGGACTGCCGGTAGATCAGGTTCCGCTGGATCTCGTTTGCGCCCTCGTAGATGACCGGGACGCGCACGTCGCGGTAGACACGCGCAATCCGGCGATCCGTGAGCACCGACCGGCCGCCGTGGAACTGCATCCCCTGCTCGGCGCAGTCGGTCGCCGTCTCCGTGGCTTTCGTCTTTGCCATCGCGGCCCAGAGGCCGGGGTCCTCGCCCTGTTCGACCTTCTCGGCGGCGCGCCAGGTGAGTGCGCGAGCGCTCTCGAACTCGAGGCGCATGTCGGCGACGCCGTGCTGGACCGCCTGGAACTCGTTGATCGTACGGCCGAACTCCTCGCGGCCGTGGATGAAGTCCCACGTCTCCTCGATGGCCGCGGCGGCGAGGCCGAGACCGTGGCCCGCGACGACGACTCGCCCGTGGTTGAAAAACTCCGCGAGCATCCAGAAGCCCGCCCCTCCGTCCCGACGAGGTTCTCCTCGGGAATACGGAAGTCGTCGAAGACGATGTGGGCCTGCTTGGAGGCACGAAAGCCCATCTTCTCGGGGATGTGCTCGGCGTTGTACCCCTCGCCCTCGGTGGGGATAATGAACATCGAGTGGTTGCCGTAGCGGTTGTCCTCGTCGTCGTCGGTCCTGGCGTACAGCGTCAGCCAGTCGCCCTCGACGCCGTTGCCGATCCAGTACTTTTCGCCGTTGATGACGTACTCGTCGCCGTCCTTTTCGGCAGTGGTCTGCATCCCCGCGAGGTCGCTTCCCGTATCGGGTTCGGAAACCGCGAGGCCGGTGATCTGGTCACCCTGGGCAACGGGGCGGAGATACTCCTCTTTCTGGGCGTCGTTGCCGTACTCCTCGACTATCTCCGCGCCGAAGCTGGCCAGCTGGAGCGTCAGCGCGATACCGGCATCCGCCTTGTAGAACTCCTCTCCGATCGCCAGCACTTCCGTTAGTGAGAGGTCCCGACCGCCGAGGTCTTCGCCGAGGTCCTGGGCCACCAGTCCAGCCTCCTGTCCGGCCTCGAGGATATCGTGCGGGTACTCCCCCTGCGGAAGTACTCCTCAGCGTTGGGTTCGATATACTCCTCGGCAAACTCGCGGGCTTCATGTTTGACTTCCCGGGCATGCTCGGGAACGATGGTGTCGTCGAGTAGTTCCATGGTCCCTTCGAAGGACGGGTCGGCCATATATGCACGGGAACTACTAACACGCGGGAGGCAGTTCACTCCCGACGGGTCGGGTCACCCGTGTAGGCACAAACGACAAACCGATGCCGTGCCAACTATCGGTATGGTACTGAAAGAGTCCGATCCGGAACTGGAGGACGGCGACTCGGCCCCCGACTTCTGAACTCCCCGGCGTCGACGGCGAGACGTACACGCTCGATTCGTTTGCGGACAGGGAGGCGCTCCTGATCGTCTTCACCTGTAACCACTGCCCGTACGCGAAAGCGAAGTTCGACCATCTCAACGAACTCGCCGAATCGTACGACGACGCCGCAGTGGTCGGGATCAATCCCAACGATGCCGAGGAGTATCCCGAGGATTCCTTCGAGAAGATGAAAGAGTACGTCGAGGACGGGACAGTCGCCTACGACGCCTACCTCCGCGACGAGTCACAGGAAGTAGCCCAGGAGTACGGTGCCGTCTGCACGCCCGACCCGTTCCTCTTCGCGAACGAGGACGGGGAGTTCCGACTGGTCTATCAGGGCCGACTCGACGACGCGATGAACCCCGACGCGGAACCCACCGAGTTCTACGTGCAGGGGGCAATCGAGTCAATTCTGGCCGACGAACCGGTCGACCTCGAATGGCGTCGCTCGCAGGGCTGTTCGATCAAGTGGCGCGACTGATCGGGCCGTGCGGGCCAGCCGGAGATACAGAGCAAACCGGCTTAATTTAGAGTTATTTTCTATTGATCAAGTTCCGATATCGGATCAATAGATACAGTAACATATTCCGAAGAGGAGCCGCTAAAACCAACTATAGTTGTTTTGCCGGCGTTTGAACTACTTATTTTCGGCTGAAAGAATACATCATACTTCTAAACATTCAATACATTACATTATTTTTTATTAACACCTATGAGCGATATTTATAATGGTCGATCCTACAGAAAAAACGATGTCAGACTATGACAACAAGTGGCGTGACAGCGAACTCACTCGGCGTGACGTCGTGAAAGGCGTCGGAGCCGCAACGATCGGTTCGGCCGCCGCCAGCGCCGCGAGCAGCACCGCTCTCGCTGACTCCCACGCCGCCGGCGAGACGACGATGCTGCAGTACTTCCACACCGACTGGACGGAGGTCGAAGCCAGCATGGCCAACGTCGCCGACGCCGGGTTCGGCGCGATTCACGTCCCCGCCCCGCAGGAAAGTATCCTGACCAAGGACGATCAGGGGGCAGTCATCCGGAGTACGGCGACGAGTACCCCTATCACCCGCCGCTCGGCTATCAGCCGTACGACCGGACCTCGCTCGACAGCGAGTTCGGCACCGAGGCCGAGTTCCGCTCGATGATCGACGAGGCCCACGCTCAGGGCGTCGACGTGATCGTCGACGTCGTCCTCAATCACAACGGCTACGGGCCGGAACTGGACGACTTCCCGAACCTCGACTCCCAGCATTTCTACCAGGAGGGTGGCATCGAGGGCTGGATGTACTCCTACGATCCGAACGACGACCGCTGTTACGACCCCAACGGCTGGGAGTGTGCACCCGACGAAATCGAGACCAACGACCTCGTGGGGCTTCCGTCACTCGACTGGACGACCCAGACCGTCCAGGACCTCGCCTACAACTATCTCCAACTGCTCGCCGACTGCGGTGCCGACGGCGTGCGCTGGGATGCCGCCAAACACGTCCACAACTGGGTCTTTGCCGAGCTGCTCAACCCCTGGGCCGACGAACTGGGGTTCTACACCGTCGGCGAAGTGCTCCACGACCCCATCGGCTACGTCGACGAGTACGCCCAGACCGGGATGGACGTCACCGACTACCCGCTCTTTTACACGATGAAGTACGAGGCGTTCTCCACCGACGGCGATTTCCGTGCGCTCGACGGCGCCGATGCCGGCTACGCCGCGCAGAACCCGTTCCAGTCCCTCACCCTGATCGCCAACCACGACAGCGCACCGCCCGAACTCGAACGCCTCGCACGGGCGTTCATCCTCACCTACGAGGGGTATCCGCGACTGTACAGCTATCTCATCGACTTCGACGACCCCGAACTACGGAACCTGCTGTGGATCCGCAACAACCTGCTCGGCGGGACCGCGATCACCCGCTACGTCGATCAGGAGTTCATCGTCTTCGAGCGCAAGGACAACGCCGTCGTCGCGCTCAACAGGGGCTTCAGCGAGCGGAGCGAGTGGGTCGACGTCCCGTGGACCAGCGAAGCGCTGCAGGAGTACACGGGTGCCGCTGGCGACACCGAAGCGAACAGTGACGGCTGGGCGGAGATCACCGCTCCGGCTGGCCAGTGGACCGTCTACGCCCCACAGGATGCGGCCGAAGCACCGGCCACCGACCAGATCACGCTGCAGGTCGAAGCGCCGACGGCCGACGGCGAGTCAGTCTACTTCACCGGTGGGTCCGACCAACTGACTGGCTGGGGGACCGGGGTCGAAGGGACGTCCGTCGGCAGCGGCGTCTGGGAGGTGTCGATCGACGATCCCGGCACGTTCGGCTGGAAAACCCGGCGCGGCCCCGAAGGTGGTTCGGGCGACGTCTGGGAGGCGGGCGATAATCACACCGAGGCCGACCTCGCTCCGGCGCATCAGGGCTGGGAGGACGGTTTCGATGGCAGCAGTAGCACCGAGCTCGAAGGGACGTATTCGCTCCGCGCGAGCCACAGCGGCAAGGCCCTCGACGTCGAAGGAGCGTCAACGGCCGACGGAGCAAACGTCCACCAGTGGGGCTACCTCGGCAAGGACAACCAGCACTGGACCGTCGAAGCGCTCGGCGGCGACGAGTACCGCCTGATCGCACAGCACAGCGGCAACGTACTCGCGGCCGACGGGACTGGCGACGGTGCGAACGTCCAGCAAGAGGCGTGGGCGGATACCGCGAGTCAGCGCTGGACGCTCGGCGATGTCGGAGACGGCTCTTACGTGGTCGAAAACGTCGGCAGCGGCAAGACCCTCGACGTCGAAGAAGCGTCGACCGACGACGGCGCGAACGTCCACCAGTGGGGCTACCTCGGCAAGGGCAACCAGCACTGGACGCTCGATCCGGTGTAGCCGGATAGAGCGCGGACCGGGACCCGACTCCACTGCCGGTTCGCGGCAATCCTTTTACCGACCGGCGACGAAGTGGGGGACGATGACGGTAGAAGAACGTGCCGAGGATCTCGCCTCCGACCTCGGTGTTGACAAAGAGGAGGTCATAGAGGACCTGGAGAACCTGGTCGCCTACAGCGTGCCGATCGACGAAGCCGTACAGAGCCTGCGACGCAAGTACGGCGGCGGCAGCAACTCCACGGGAACACAGTCGAAAGACCGAATCGACGAGATTACCACTGCTGACGGGAACGTCACCGTCACCGCCCGCGTGTTGAGCGTCGGCAAGCGCTCGATCCGGTATCAGGGCGATGACCAGACCATCTTCGAGGGGACGCTCGCCGACGAGTCCGGCCGGATCGACTACACCGCCTGGCAGGACTTCGAGCTCTCTCCCGGCGATACGCTCACGGTCGGAAACGCCGGCGTCCGCGAGTGGGACGGCGAACCCGAACTCAATCTCGGCGACGGGACGAGCGTCGCCGTCGAGGAAGAACCCCTCGACGTGCCATACGAGATCGGTGGCGACGCCGACCTCGTCGACATCGACACGGGCGACCGCGGCGTCAACGTCGAGGTCACCGTTGCGGAGGTCGAGCGCCGGACGATCGACGGCCGGGACGGCGAGACCGACATTCTCAGCGGCGTGCTGGCCGACGAGACCGGTCAGCTACCCTTTACCGACTGGGACCCCCACCCGGCACTCGAGTCCGAGGGGAACTCGGTCAGGATCGAGAACACCTACGTCCGGGAGTACCGCGGCGTCCCCTCGATCAACGTCTCCGAGTTCTCGACGGTAGAGCCCCTTGACCACACGGTCGAGATGAGCGACACGGGGACACAGCTATCGATCGGTGACGCCGTCGACGCGGGCGGCATCTACGATGTCGAGATCACCGGTCACGTCCTCTCGGTCCGTGACGGATCGGGACTGATCCAGCGCTGTCCGGAGTGCAATCGCGTGGTTCAGAACGGCCAGTGTCGGACCCACGGTGAGGTCGACGCCTACGACGACCTGCGCGTGAAAGCCATCGTCGACGACGGGACGGGGACGCTGACTGCCGTCCTCGACGCCGACATCACCGAGGAGATCTACGGTGGTGGCCTCGACGACGCCCGCGGACAGGCGCGCGAGGCGATGGATCAAACGGTCGTTGCCGAGTCGATCCGCGAGGAGATAGTCGGCCGCGAGTTCCGGATCCGCGGGCACCTCTCGATCGACGAGTACGGCGCGAACCTCGACGCCGCGGAGTTCACGGAGGTCGACGCCGAACCGGAGTCGCGTGCAAGTGCGCTGCTCACGGAGGTGCGCGGATGAGTGGCTCTGACGACGAGGTCGGCCGCCGCGAAGTCGCCTACCGGGTGTTTGCCGCCGAGTTCGAGGACGCGACACTCGATTACAAGGAAAGCGACGAGGAGCGCGCGCCGAACTACGTGATCACGCCGACCGGCGCACGGGTCAACCGGATGTTCGTCGTCGGCGTCCTCACCGAGATAGAGCAGGTCAACGAGAACGTGCTCCGGGCACGGGTCGTCGACCCCACCGGGGCGTTCGTCATCTACGCCGGGCAGTACCAGCCCGACGAGATGGCGTTTCTCGAACGGACGGATCCGCCGGCGTTCCTCGCTGTCACCGGCAAGGCCAGAACCTTCCAACCGGACGATTCCGACCGGGTCTTCACCTCGATCCGACCGGAGAGCATCAATCAGGTCGACGCCGACACCCGCGACCGCTGGATCGTCGGCACCGCCGAGCAGACCCTCGACCGCGTGGCGACGATGGCAACCGCGATAGAGCGTCCGGAAGCGGGCGACGAACTCGAATCACTGCTCGTCGACGGCGGGGCCGATCCCGCCCACGCAAGCGGGGTCCGACTCGCCCTCGAACACTACGGTACCACCCCCGAGTATCTCGCGGCGATCCGCGACCTGGCTGTCGAGGCGACCGAGGTCGTCGCCGGCGAACGCGATGAGGTGTCCAGCCTCGACGTTGCGCCCGACGAGGGCGACGGCAGTGTCACAGTCGACGACCTGCCCGACACGCTCGGCGAACTCCCCGAACCGGCGGCGGTAGCGGAGTCGACCGAGGACGAAGCCACCGAGGCAACCGAGACGGCGGGAGACGAGGCTGACAGCACCCCGACAGCGTCAGCGAATGCCGACGAGTCGGCGGAGGAAAGCGAACCGGCGGTAGACCCGCCCGACGCGTCAGTCGAGGAGAGTGCTGATTCGTCCGAGACGACCGCCAGCGCCGAATCGTCCGAGACGACCGCCAGCACTGATGTGACCGAGTCGACCGACGAGGTCGACGTGGGCCAAGAGTCCGAAGACGTGTCGCCAGCCACGGAGGGAGACGAGAGTGCCACACCCGCAGAGGGTGAGGAGACGACTGGCGCCAAGTCGGTCGGGAACTTCGATACCGCAGGCGATGCGGAGGCCGAGGCGGAATCTGCCGATGCGGAGGCTGACGCGGAAGCCGTCGGTGTGGACGCCGACGCGGAAGCCGTCGATGCGGAGGCCGACACGGAAGCCGTCGACGTGGACGCCGACACGGAGCCAATCGATACCGGCACCGACGCGGAATCCATCGACGCCGACGCTAGCGACGAGGAAGGCGCCGCGGCGACCGGCGAGATGTACGAGTTCTCCGAGGACGAACGCGAGGAGATCGAGGAGGAGTACGGCACCGAGTTCTCGACAGGGACGGAGGTGCCCGACCCCGGCGAGTCGGAGATCGAGACGCCCGATACGGGAGACACCGAGGAGTCGGAAGCACAGACTGCCGACGAACCGGCAGACGACACTGCCTCGACTGCCGAGGAGAGCGAGGAAGACACAGCGGTGGAGCAGGCAGACGAAGCCACGGACGAGGTGAACATCCCCGACGACGTCACCCTGACCGACGTGGTGATCGAGACGATGCAGGAGATGGACACCGGCGACGGCGTCGACCGGTACGACCTGATCAACGAGGTCATCGAGAACACCGGAATGACCGAGCCGGACGTCAAGGACGCCATCGAGGAGGCGCTGATGGGCGGACGGTGTTACGAGCCGACCGACGACACCCTGAAGCCGATCTGATGGCGACAGTCGAACCGATCCCCGGCGAACCCGCGGCAATCGCCGACATCGAAGGGGAACCCGCGCTGGTCATCGCAGACGTCCACGCGGGGATCGAAGCGGCCTTTCGGGCCGAACGCGGTCTATCACTGGACAGTAGAGCCGAACAGCGCCGCGAGCGGATCGGGCGACTGCTCGCGGAGCACGGCGCGACGCAGTTGGTCGTACTCGGCGATCTGATGCACTCGATCGGCGCCCCGGCGGGGCCGAACGCGGCGAAATCGAGGTGCTGCTCGAATCCCTGCCCGGACACGTCGACGTGACGCTGGTCAAGGGGAACCACGACGGCGATATCGAGTCGTGGATCGAGAACGTCACCGTCACGGACGGCGGGGGCGTCCGACTCGGATCGGTCGGCTTCGTCCACGGTCACACGTGGCCGGATCCGGACGTCCTCGCCGCCGATATCGTCTGTGTCGGCCACGAACACCCGCAGGTTCGCCTCGAAGACGACGTGGGCGGGAGCCGTGCCGAACGCATCTGGTTACGTGGTGATCTGGACCGGACAGCCTTCGCCGAGCGGTACGACCCGGCGGCGATACGAGCGACGGAACTCATCGTTTGTCCAGCGTTCAACGAACTCGTCGGTGGGACCTGGGTCAACACGAATGACGAGTTCCTCTCGCCGTTTCTCCCCACCGGAATCGCCGATGCACAGGCGTATCTGCTGGACGGTGCGCGACTGGGGGCGTTCGACAGTATCTGACATATCTGGATGAATATTTGCCTATACCCTCAAGAACTAGCAATCGTCCAAAATATATACACAATGAACTAGTATTCACGGCATTATGGATAACGGTTAAATATGGTGTTGGGTGTTATCTACTCACATGGTCCGTACAGATCCATATACGCCAACAGAATCGTACTACGAATGCACGGAGTGTCTGGCCCGAACCGACGAGGACGTTAACGGGCGCTGTCCGGAATGTGGCGGCGTCGTCCGCAATATCGCCGTCGCGAGAGAGTAAGTCACAGACCGAGACCACGACAGAAGTTGTGTGTCGCGTACACCTGCCCGTCTTCGGTGACGTAGACGCCAACGCCACCGGACTCCCAGTTCTCGCGGAGCAGATTCTCGCGATGACCGGGTGACTCCATCCACTGTCTGACGAGGCCTTCGGCCAGTTCCTCGTTCGTCGTATAGGTGACGCTGTCGCCCTCGCCGATATCGACAGGTCGCCCGGCCCACGACATCGCGATGTTCTCACCGTAGGCGAAACAGCCGTTACCGACCGCCCGGTACCGGTCGTGTGGCCCCTCCCCGTCAGGGTTCGTATGTGAGAAGTACTCACTATCGGCCATATCCTTGCTGTGAGCGCGTGAGACAGAGGCAACTGTCTGGTCCCACTCTAGCGGTTCGAGACCGCGGGCGGTCCGACGCTCGTTGATCTCGGCATGGATCTCCCGCTCGACTGCCGTGCTGTTTATGTCACCCTCCTCGAAATCGTAGGCTGATGCTGCCGGATCGTCCGGATCGAGTGCATCGCCGTCCCCGCCCGGTATCGGAACGTCCCCGACCGCGCCGAGGTCGACTGTCATGCCGGCGGCCTGCAGCGCAAAGACGACGACTGCCACGAGTACGAGCACGACCAACAGGGCTTTCAGAATGCTAACGAGCAGTCGGAGTGCAACCCCGAGCAGTCTGGCGAGCAACACCAGCGGAGCGACCAGCACCCGGACCAGCGTCGTGAAGATCGTTCGAGCCATCGGTATTGGGCCACGAGCGCGCTGTCTGCGACACCCGTGGAAGCTACCGAACGATAGGCTCCCCGCCTCAAGACTATACGGCGCTTACCGCGCGGGGGCCGTGATTACCCCGCGAAACGGCCGGGAACAAATGGCTTAACCTCGTCGGGCCCCGAACTCTCGTCGATGACAGACGGCGAGGTCGCCCCCGATTCTGCGGCCTTTACGCATCTCGGCGAACAGGTTCGGGCGGCGCTCTCCGATCGCGGCTTTTCGACGCCGACGGAGCCACAGCGCCGTGCGATCCCACCCCTCGCGGCGGGCGAGAACGGCCTCGTAATTGCCCCGACGGGGACGGGCAAGACCGAGACTGCGATGTTGCCAGTGTTCGACGCCATCGCACAGCGCCGCGCCGAGACGCCCGCGGAAGCGGGCGATCCCTACCCCGGCTTTGCGGCGCTGTACATCACGCCGCTTCGCGCGCTGAACCGCGACATGCGCGAGCGACTGGAGTGGTGGGGCCAGCAGTTAGACGTGCGCGTCGACGTTCGCCACGGCGACACGACGGATTACCAGCGCAGCAAACAGGCCAACAACCCGCCGGACGTGCTGGTGACGACGCCCGAGACGCTTCAGGCGATGTTCACCGGTTCGAAGCTTCGTGCAGGGCTGGAATCGGTCGATCACCTCGTGGTCGACGAGGTACACGAACTCGCGGCGTCGAAACGCGGCGCTCAGCTATCCATCGCGATGGAGCGCCTGCGCGAGGTGGCCGGCCCGTTCCAGCGGATCGGCCTCTCGGCGACCGTCGGCGACCCCGAGGCTATCGCCCAGTTTCTCACCGGCGGCCGCAAGTGTGCGATCCGCGGCGTCGACGTCGGCAGTCGGATCGATATCGACGTCCAGACGCCCGAGATCAGACCCGTCGACGAGCGTCTGGCTGGCGAACTGATGACCGCCGAAGACGTTGCGAGCCACGTCCGCCGGATCGTCGAACTGGTCGAGGCCCACGAGTCGACCCTGATCTTCGTCAACACGCGTCAGACTGCGGAGGCGCTTGGCTCGCGGTTCAAGGCGCTCGGTCCGGACGGCGACGTGAGCGCGCTCGATACGACGGCGACCATCGGCGTCCACCACGGGTCGCTCTCGAAAGCGGCCCGGATCGAGGTCGAAGAGCAGTTCAAGTCGGGCGAGATCGATGCCCTGCTCTGTACCTCCTCGATGGAACTGGGAATCGACGTCGGCCACGTCGATCACGTCGTGCAGTACTCCAGTCCACGGCAGGTCTCGCGCCTGCTCCAGCGCGTCGGGCGCGCTGGCCACCGCCGGGATCAGGTGTCGTCGGGGACCGTCGTGACGACCCGCCCGGACGACACGTTCGAGGCGCTGGCGATCGCCCGGCGGGCGAAAGCAGGCGAGGTCGAGCACGCGCCGATCCACGAGGAAGTCTCGACGCCGTCGCCAATCAGGTCGTCGCGCTGGCGATGGGCCACGAGGAGATACCGGTCGCAGACGCCTACGAGATCGTAAGCCGATCTTACCCGTTCCGAGAACTCTCCAAGGAGGAGTTTCTGGCCATCGTCGAGGAACTCGCGGGCAACCGCGTTATCTGGTACGCCGAAGCGAAAGACCGGATCGAGAAGACCGGCGGCACCTGGCAGTACGTCTACGCGAACCTCTCGATGATCCCGGACGAGGAGACCTACGAGGTCCACGACGTCGCCAGTGGCCGCCAGATCGGCACGCTCGACGAGCGGTTCGTCGTCAACTTCGCCCAGCAGGGCGAGGTGTTTATCCAGCGCGGCGAGATGTGGCGCATCACCGACATCGACGACGAGGAAAGCGAGGTGAAGGTCTCACCGATCGAGGATCCGGCGGGTGAGGTCCCCTCCTGGATCGGCCAGGAGATCCCGGTCCCGGAAGCGGTTGCGGGCGAGGTCGGCGAGATGCGCCGGGTCGCCGAACCACAGTTCGAGGGCGGTGCAGACACGGAGCGCGTTGCCGGGGAGTTCACGAACCGGTATCCGACCGACGAGAACACCGCCCGCAAAGCCCTGTCCCAGCAGAACGCCATGCCGAGACCGAGCATCCGATGCCGACAGATGACCGACTGGTGATCGAGCGTGAGGGTCGGACCATCGTCGTCAACGCCGCCTTCGGCCACCGCGCCAACGAGACGCTCGGCCGGGTGCTCTCCTCGCTGCTCGGCCAGCGTACTGGCTCGTCGATTGCACTGGACGTCGACCCCTATCGGATCGAACTGGAGACGCCGGGGCGGGTCGACGTCACCGAGGTCGTCGAGGTGCTCGAAACGACCGATCCCGGCCACGTCGAAGCGATCATCGAGTTGAGCCTCAAGCGTTCTGACACGCTGAAGTTCCGCCTCGCACAGGTCGCCGAGCAGTTCGGCCGGATCAAGCGCTGGCAGGGCGACGCGAGCGTCTCCAGCGGTCGCCTGCTCGCCGCGCTGGAGGACACGCCGGTCTACGACGAGGCTGTCCGGGAGGTGTTTCACGAGGATCTTGACGTCGACGCCGCGAGCGACGTGCTGGCGGCGATCCAGCGGGGCGAACTGGAGACCGAAATCGTCGGCGGACGCACCCCGGTCGGAACCGGCGGGCGCTCCAGCGGCACCGAACTGCTCTCGCCCGAAAACGCCGACGCGAGCGTCATCGACACCGTCCGACAGCGGATCCAGGACGACCGGGTCATCCTGCTCTGTCTCCACTGCACCGAGTGGAAGACCGAAAAGCCGGTGCGTCGCGTACGTGACCAGCCACAGTGCCCGGAATGCGGGTCGACACGGGTCGCCGCACTGAATCCGTGGGCCGACGAGGTCGTCCAGGCGGTCCGCGCCCAGCAGAAAGACGAGGAGCAGGACAGCCAGACCAAGCGGGCCTTCCGCGCCGGGAGTCTGGTCCAGACGCACGGCAAACAGGCGGTCATCGCGCTGGCGGCCCGCGGCGTCGGCCCGCACAACGCCGCCCGGATCATCAATCGCCTACGCGAGGACGAAGACGAGTTCTACCGGGACATTCTGGAGCAGGAGCGCCAGTACGCCCGGACGCAGTCGTTCTGGGACTGAGTCGGCAACCTCATTACCGCCCGCTGACCAACTGTCGGACATGCAACTCGCTCCCGGGGCCCGCCGGTACGCGGCCCCGCCGCTCGTCGCCGCGATTCCGGCACTCCTGTTCGTCCCGCCGGTCGGCCTCGCGCTCATCGCGCTCGCGCCCGGCGTCCTGTACTTTTACCGTGATCCCGAGCGGACGCCGCCGGCGGAGGGCCTCGTCTCCCCTGCCGACGGCAAAATCTCGGTGATCCGCGAGGAGGAGGGCCGACTCCGCGTCGGCGTCTTCATGAACGTCTGGAACGTCCACGTCAATCGCGCGCCGCGGTCCGGCGTCGTCGAGTCGGTCGAACACGTCGACGGCGCACACCGCCCCGCCTTCTCCAAGGAGTCCGATCGGAACGAGCGCGTCCACCTGACCTTCGAGGACTACACGGTGACGCTGATCGCCGGGGCGTTCGCGCGGCGGATCCACCCCTATCCCGAATCGGGGGCAATCATCGAGCGTGGCGACCGGATCGGTCACATCTCTTTCGGCAGTCGTGCGGACGTCCTGCTCCCGCCCGAGTACGACCGGGACGACCTCGTGGTCGAGCGTGGCGAGAAAGTGCGGGCCGGAGAGACGGTGCTGGCGCGTGAGTGAAATGTAAAAGTCGCTCAACTACTTCGAACACAAAGCTTAGTACCGGGCGTCCGATGGATGAAGACATGAAGCGACGGCAGGCCCTGAAGTATCTCGGCGGCGGACTGCTCGCCGTCGGGACGGGCCGAGCGGCGCAAAACACCGTGATCGGCTACGGCCGACTCACCGGTACGAATCTCACCGAGCAAGACCTTCAGCCAATCGTCGCCGAACATCTCGATGCCGACGAGTGCACGACCGATATCGGCGAGTACGAACTATCGCTCTCGGGCGACGAGATTGGCCTCTCTGACGGAGACGGCACCCTCGAAACGCTGTCAGTGACCGAGTCGACGCCCGAAGCGGGCACGGCAGTCGACGACGAGTACGACCTTCCCGGTAGCCCGGTCGAACAACTCCTCAGGGACGTCCCGGCGCTCCGGGCGGGCGAGTACGTCGTCGAGCCCTCCAGCTACGAGCGTTTCTTCGAGCGACTCCGCGACGTCGAGACACGGCCCTTCTCGGTCGGCACGACGCGGAACCGCTACACCGGTGCCGATCCGGCCGTTGTCGAGGAGTTTCTCGGCTCACCGCCGACCGATCCCGAGCGTGTGGTCGCCGAGTTGATGGCGGCGTTTCGCGAATACTCGAACTACGACGTCCCCCGCTATCTGGCCGGATCGGTCGAGGACAACGTCCTCATGAGTCAGGTCGAGTTACGGGAGTACTTCGAGTCGCCAACCGACTTCTCGGCGATAGCGGACGGCGAGAACACGGGGATGTTCTGTACCGAGTTGACTCGCCGGTCGGCCGAGGCGCTACTGGCCGTCCCCGCCCACGAGGCGACGCTCCCCGTCGTCGCGGGCTTCGTCCAGAACAGTCGCCACAAGCACGCCTATACGGGCATTGCGAGCCTCTACCGGCGGGATGGCGACCTCGTCCTCCCGATGACGTTCGTCGATTACACCCACACCACCCAGTTCGACGACTTCCACGTCAGGCGATTCCTGGGCGAAGGGCTCGATGCGTACAACACTACCCATCGCACCACCGCGATGTACTGGTAGCTACACCGACCCGAGCGTCGGGTCGACCGACTCCAGCGCCTGCTCGAAGTGTTCTGCAGTGATCGCTATCTCGTCGGCCCGCTCGTTGGCTTCCTCCGGACCGAGCTCCTCGGCCGTCTCGCGGATCGACAGCATCGACGCCTCGCGGACGATCGCCTCGATATCCGCGCCGGTGTAGCCCACTAACCCGTCCGCGACGTCGTCGAGGTCGACGTCGTCGGCGAACGGTTTGCCGCGGCCGTGAACCTCGATGATCGCACGCCGCGCCTCGGCGTCCGGGGCGGGCACCTCGACGTGGTTGTCCAGTCGGCCCGGCCGAAGGAGCGCGGGGTCGATCGCTTCCTTCCGGTTCGTCGCGGCCAGCACGACGAGATTGGGGTTCTCGACCATCCCGTCGAGTTCGGTCAGTAGCTGTGAGACGACCCGTTCGGTCACCTCGTGGCTGTCGTCGCGCTGGGCGGCGATGGCGTCTATCTCGTCGAAGAAGACGATGCTCGGCGCGGACTGTCGGGCGCGTTCGAACACCTCTCTAACCGCCTTCTCGCTTTCCCCGACGTACCGGTCGAGCAACTCGGGCCCGTTCACGTGGACGAAGTTGACCGCGCTCTCGCCGGCGAGCGCGCGGGCCAGCAACGTCTTTCCGGTGCCCGGCGGGCCATGCAGGAGGACGCCGCTCGGCGGTTCGGTGTTCGTCACGCTGAACAGGCGATCGTACTCGAGTGGCCACTCGACGGCCTCCCTGAGCGTCGATTTGGCGTCCTCCAGTCCGCCGACGTCGGAGAAGGAAACCTCGGGCGTCTCGGCGACCCACTCGCGCATCGCGGAGGGTTCGATGGCGGCCAGCGCGTCTTCGAGGTCGCTCCGCGAGACCTCCAGATCGGTCCCGGAGAGCCCATCGGGGTCGTTCCGAGCGCGCCGGAGCGTCAGCATCGCCGCCTCTGTCGTGAGCGCGTCGATATCCGCACCGACGAAGCCGTGGGTCTGGGCGGCAGCTTCTCGATGGAGACGTCCTCCGCGAGCGGCATCCCGCGGGTGTGGACCTCGAAGATCTCCTTGCGGCCGTCCTTGTCGGGGACGCCGATCTCGATTTCGCGGTCGAACCGGCCACCACGTCTGAGCGCCGGGTCGATGGCGTCGACGCGGTTCGTCGCGCCGATGACGATCACGTCGCCACGGGAGTCGAGGCCATCCATCAGCGAGAGGAGTTGTGCAACCACGCGGTTCTCGACGTCGCCGCCGTCCTCGCGCTCGCCGGCGATCGAATCGATCTCGTCGAAGAAGATAATCGCTGGTGCGGCCTCGCTGGCTTCCTCGAATATCTCGCGGACGTGCTCTTCGCTCTCGCCCTTGTACTTCGACATGATCTCCGGGCCGGAGACGGTGATGAACTCCGCGTCGACCTCGTGGGCGACCGCACGCGCGATCAGCGTCTTTCCGGTGCCCGGCGGGCCATAGAGGAGGACGCCCTTCGGCGGATCGACGCCAAGCCGGCGGAACAGTTCGGGCCTGCTCAGCGGCAGTTCGATCATCTCCCGGACCTGCTCCAGTTCCTCGTCCAGGCCGCCGATGTCCTCGTAACTCACCCGGGAGGGGGCGCCGGCGCCTCGCCGGACTCCTGTTCGGTGGTCGTAGCCGTCGGAGCCTCGTCCGTCTCGTCCGTCGACTCACTGCCTGTCGTCCCGTCGACCTGTTTCGGGTTCGGCGTCACGACGACGACCGTGTTGTCGGTGATCCGAACCGGACCGTCCGGCGAAGTGTCGGTGACGGTAAAGGGCTGGCTGGCGACCCGTTCGAGCGCGACCTGCTCGCCCTCGCTCACCGGCCGGTCGTGGAGGTCCCGGTTGACCGCGCGCTCGATCACCCGCTGGTCGACGTCCGCGAGCGACGGCGGCGGGGCGAGCGTCACCGAGATGGCGTCGCTGAGCGATCCCTGGCGGACGACGACGGTGTCGCCGATGCTGACGCCCGCGTTCGCTCGCGTGTCGGCGTCGATGAGGACTGTTCCGTCCGGCACGTCCGTACTGGCCGGCCACACTTTCGTCGCGGTTCGACGCTCTCCCTCGACGACGACGGTGTCGCCACTGAGGACGCCGAGTTCGCTCCGGGCCGACTCTGGAAGGCGTGCAACGCCCCGTCCAGCGTCGCGTTTCTGGGCGGCTTTGACGGTCAACCGTACGCCGCCGTCCTGCTGACTCATACTCACAATTTACGGCCCAGCGTTCTTGAAGGATTCCCTCGTGAGTCGCGATCCCGGTAGCCATCGGACCAACACGCGGCGCTTTTCACCGACGCGCCCGGAGTTCGCCCATGCTCACTTTCGTCGGACTCGGACTCTACGACGAGCGGTCGATCACGGTCGAGGGCCAGCAAGCGCTCCGGGACGCCGACCACGCGTTCGCGGAGTTCTACACCAGCAAACTGATCGGGACGAGCGTCGAGACGCTCGAATCCCACCACGGCGTCGAGATAGAGCTGCGTGATCGGGCGGGCGTCGAACAGGATCCCGAACCGATCCTCGACGCCGCGGCCGAGGGCGACGCCGTCTTTCTGACCGCTGGCGACACGATGATCTCGACGACCCACGTCGATCTGCGACTCAGGGCCCACGAGCGCGGCATCGAGACGCGCGTGATCCACGGCGTCACCGCCCAGACGGCGACGAGTTCGCTCACCGGCCTCCAGAACTACCGCTTCGGGAAGGCAACGACGCTCCCGTTCCCCTACGCCCACGGCGCGGATGGCCTCCCCGCGAGCGTCACCGAGACGATAGCGGACAACCAAGCGGCCGACCTGCACACCGTCGTCTACCTCGACATCAAGGCCGACCGCGATGAGTTCATGACCGCAGATGTCGGTGCGGAACTGCTCGCCGAGCAGTATCCGGACCTCGTAGGCGTCGTGGTCGCCCGGGCGGGAAGCCCAGAGCCACTCGTCGAGGCCGCTCCCATGGCCGACCTCGCAGAGCGGGAGTTCGGCGAGCCCCTCCACCTGCTGGTGATCCCGGGCGAACTCCACCTGCTCGAAGCCGACGCTCTGTGTGAACTCGCGGGGGCGGACCACGCTACCCTCGAAATCGCCTGAACGCGTCGAACGGACCGCGAAATTCAAATGACGGACCGTCTTATACAACATATGGCCAAGTATTCGACGGGCGGTTCCTCCGACTCGGGCGATGGCGGTGCGTGCGAGCTGTGTGGTGCGACAAGTGAGTCGCTCCGCACCGCAAACGTCGCAGGTGCCGAACTCGACGTCTGCCCCGACTGTCGTCCGCACGACGACAACGCGCACAAAGACAAGAAAAAGCGGAGCAATCAGGGACAGCAAAGCGGGAGTGGAGCGAGCACCTCGACGAGTTCGCCGATGAACACCTCCACCACGTCGACGAACACCGGCTCGACCACCTCCGAGAGCAGTATGTGGGATGGCGATACGAGCCACTGGGAGGAGAGCGGGACCGATTACGACGACGATCAGCTCCCCTATCTGGTCCAGACATACGGCGAGCGAGTCGAAGACGCACGCCAGGACGCCGGACTCCAGCGCGACGAACTCGCCGAGGAACTCGACGTACCCGAATCCGATCTCCTCGCCGTCGAACAGGGCCGGGCCACGCAGGCCGGACTCGGCGGGTCACTGATCGAAGCGCTCGAAGACGAACTGTCGATCGAACTCGTCGAAGACTGAGGCGAGTGCGGTCGGACCCCCGATCAGTCCGCAGTGGCGCGTTCTCGCTGTACCTCGACGGCATACTCCAGAAAGTTATCGAACAGGTGTTTTGCCTCGCAGGCGGTCTCGTACTGTTCCGCGTCGATCCCTGCAAGCACGTCGTTGATCCGGTCGGCGGAGAGCTGATCGGTCTTTGAGGTCGTGACCGTTCTCGCAGTCTCCATGTCGTACTCGGGGTGGAACTGGACCGCGAAGACGTGTCCCGTGCGGAAGCCGTGGATCCCGTACTCGTTTTTTGCGAACACCGTCGCGCCCGGCGGTGCCTCGGTGACGTGATCCGAGTGCGTCGTAAAGACGGTGAAGTCGTCGGGGACGCCCTCGAGCAGGCGGTTCTCGCCGTCCTGATACACCGTCCGGTAGCCGATTTCGTACTCGCCCATGCTCTGTACGCTACCGCCCATCACGTCGGCGAGTAGCTGATGGCCGTAACAGACACCGAGGGCGGGGAGTCCGGCCCGAACGGCCTCGCCGACCCACTCTTTGAGTTCGCCGATCCACGGTTCGTCCCAGTAGACCGACGCGCTAGAGCCAGTGACCACGAAGCCGTCGTATCTGAAGTCGTCGGGGAGTTCACCCGACGGGCAGTGAAACGCCTCAGCTCGGCGTCGAGTTCGCGACAGAAGTTCTCTCGCGTGTCGGCGGCCTTGTGCGCCGCGTTCAGCAGGGCGATTCGGGGGCGATTCATGCTGGTGTCGTATCTGTCATCTGTTGTCGTGTACCGTCCATTCGTTCGTGACTCGATGCTGTCGATCAGTCCGCAAGGACCGAGCGCTCCTGCTCGATGTCGGCTTCGAGGCGGTCGGCATACTCCAGTCGGATCGCCCGGGCCGCCGCCTCGGAGACCGCCGCACCGGCGTCGACGCTCCCGGCGAGCGGTTCGTAGGCCCCAACGTCGAAGCCCATACGGTCGAGATACGAGCGAACCGCCTCCGATTCGAGACCGTCGTAGATGCTCGCCTCGACGTACTCCTGGACCGCGCCGAACTCCGGAACGACGACCGAACTCTCCATCACCCGGCCGGTTTCGCCGCCGATGCGCAACTCGCCGTCCCGGACGCGTTCGATCACCGCCGTAATCTCGTCGGCCAACCGAAGAATCTGGGTCGGCAACGCGGTATCGGGCGAGCGCCACTCGACCGTCGAGAACCGCTCGCGCAACTGCACCGGCGTCCAGACCGCGCTCTCGACGGTGAACTCCTCTCTGGCTGTCTCCAGATCGACGCCCGCGAGGACTGCCTCCGTGAGAAACTCGCCGTAGCGGCGTTCGAGTCGCCGCGCCCACTCCTCGCGGTCGTCGGCGTACGGCCAGAGCTGTCCCTGATGCGGAAGCCGCTCGTAGGCCATCCGCCGGTAAAGCTTCGACCGCGCGCCCGTAACCAGGCGCTCACTGCGGTAGTACGGCGAGGAGTTGACGAGCGCCAGCGCTGGATCGAGCGCGATCAGGGCGTTTAGCTGATCGATCTCGAAGCCTGGCTGTTGCTCGAAGTGGATATGGGTGCCAGCGCAGTGGCGCACGCACTCGAAGTTCTCGCCGACGACGCGGTCCTGGATGCGGGTGCGTTCGCTCGGGCGGTCCTCGATATCGCCGCGATGGATCGGTGTCGCGAGCGGGACGAGCCGTTTCCCGACCGCGTCGGCACGTCCGAGGACTCGACCGAGGCGCTCGAACAGTTCGCTACGAAGTTCCTCGGTCGTCTCGCACGGCGAGGTCTTGATCTCCAGAAGCGGCTCGACGAACTCCCGTTCGACTCCGGGGGCCGCGTCGACGAGGCCGTCCGGGGCTGTCAGTCGGCCCGTCTCGTCGACTACCCAGTACTCGACCTCGAGGCTGCGGCGGATCGGCGACGTGGTTCCGGAGCGATGCGACGCGGAGCGGGTGGCAGTTGGGTCAGACATTGTAGAGCGTGATCGGTCCTGCACGACGGCTCACGGACCGCTGTGGTCCGCCGTCGGAGTTCGGGAGTCCCGGGAGGTCCTGTGGACGAGTCCGGTCGGCCAGTACTGAACGGGCGAGATTATGCGTGACATTCACATACAACTGATCGGCAGGGACTGATACAAGGAACTTCCGTCCATACACGTATCAGTCCCTTATATTCCGAATAAATGTCAATATCTCCGCCAGACTACCACAAATACAGGGAATCTCTGTAGAAAGGCGACGATCATCCACCGCAACTACCCGTCCGAGACGGCAGTCTCCCCCGGCCCGATAGTTTTTGTAGGACGACGACGTTGCCACCCCTCAATGAGCGGACAGCGAGCAGCGGCCGAGCCCTACACCACCCAGTTTACGACGACCGTGACGGCAGTCGACGGCCGAGACGTCCGACTGGAGACGACGTACTTCTACGCCGAGAGCGGCGGTCAGCCAGCCGATACGGGTCGCATCGAGTCGGCGGCAGTTGAGGACGTCCAGCAGGTCGACGGCGAGACCGTCCACCGACTCGCCGAGGAGCCATCCTTCGATGTCGGCCACTCGGTACTGTGTACGGTGGATTGGCAACGCCGGATGTACACCATGCGCGCCCACACCGCCAGTCACGCACTGTACGGCGTCGCACGGGGACTTCTCGACGAGTTGAGCTATGGCGGGTTCGACATCGCCGCCCCGGACGGCGACCCGGGCGGCGACGAGAAGGTCCGGATCGACTTCCGGACGAGCACCGATATCGACGATGGGACGCTACTCGAACTGGAACGGGGCGTCAACGAGGTCGTCTGGAACGCCCACGACGTCTCCTGGGAGCAGGTGCCAACGCAGGACGCGTTCGACCGCGAGGACGTGGCGTACAACGCCGCCACCGAGGAGGGCCTCGTCGGCGAATCGGAGACGGTTCGGCTGGTCACCATCGAGGACGTCGACGTCGCGGCCTGTGGCGGCACACACGTCCGGAATACCCGCGAGATCGGTCCCGTCACCGTTCTCGATCACTCGAACCCCGGCGAAGGGCTCACACGGGTCGAGTTCGCCGTCGGGCCCGCCGGGATCGACCGGCGCGTCGCGGAGAAACGCGCCGCCCTCGCGGGAAGCGCGGCACTCGAAACGAACGTGGCCGATCTGCCCGACGGGATTGTCCGCCTACGCGAGGAGCGAGACGAACTACGCGACGAAGTCGACGACCTCACGACCGCGCTCCTGGACGCACGGATCGACCAACTCGCCGCGACACCGCTCCGGCGCGGCGAGCAGACGTGGGTCGTCGGAACGGTCGAGCACGCCGGGCCGAACGCCGTCGCGGATCACCTCCGCGGCCGTGAGAGGGAGGAGAGCGCCGACGTCATCGCCCTGGCCGGGGCCGGGGAGTCACCGTTCCTCGTGGTGCGGGCGGGCGAACAGGTCGACGCGGAGAGCGTCGTCGACGACGTTACGAGCGAGTTCGGAGGTGGCGGCGGCGGGTCGCCCACGGTCGCCCAGGGCGGCGGGATCGGCGTTCCGGGCGAGCGCGTCGTGGAGTATCTGCGGGAGTAGCAGGGGACTGCTGTACCCGTCGATGGGCGGTCGGAGACCACGGGCCGCCCGTAGTTTTTTCGCGCGAGCGCCGGAACTACCGGCATGGAGTTTACCGAGGAGCAACGGGCCGTCCGGGAGGTGGTCCGGGAGTTCGCGGTCGAAGAGATCCAGCCGATCGCTCAGGAGGCCGACGAACAGGAGGCGTTCCCGGAGGACGTCTGGGACGGACTGGCGGAACTGGATCTGACTGGCCTGACGACACCGGTGGAGTACGGCGGCTATGACGCCGACCGAGTGACCTACGCGCTGGTCAACGAGGAGGTGGCCTACGGCGCGCTGGCGGTGGCGACCGCGCTATCGGTCCACTGTCTCGCGACCTCGTGTATCGCCCAGTTCGGCTCCGAGTCACAGAAGAAGCGCTGGCTCCCCGAGATGGTCGACGGGCGGCCTGTCGGTGCGTTCGCACTGTCGGAGCCAGGGGCCGGGTCGAACCCCGCACAGATGACGACCGAGGCGCGGCCGGTGGGCGGAGACGACGAACCGACCGAGTACGTGATCGACGGCGAGAAGCAGTGGATCACAAACGGCGAGCGCGCCGGCGTCTACATCCTCTTTGCGAAGACGGACCGCGATGATCCTGCCTCGATCACGCAGTTCGTCGTGCCGGGCGACGTCGACGGCCTCTCCATCGGCGATCCCGAGGAGAAACTCGGCCTGCGCGCCAGCGACACGACTTCGCTCACCTTCGATGGCGTGCGGATCCCTGCAGAGAACCGGCTCACACCGGACGGAAAGGGCCTGAGCGCCGCGCTTTCCATCCTCACTGGCGGCCGGATCGGGATCGCCGCCCAGTCGGTCGGCCTCGCCCAATCCGCGTTTGACAGGGCGCGCGAGTACGCCACCGAGCGCGAGCAGTTCGACGGCCCGATCGCCGACATACAGACGATCCGCCACAAGATCGCCGACATGTACGCCGGGATTCAGGGCGCTCGTGCGCTCACGCTCGACGCCGCCCGCGCGGACGACCGGAACGACGACTCCGCACTACGTGCGAGCGTCGCGAAGTACGTCGCCAGCGAGACGGCGATGGACGTCACCAACGAGGCGGTCCAGATCCACGGCGGCTACGGCTACGTCTCCGAGTTCGACGTCGAGCGCCTCTACCGGGACGCCCGGGTGACAACCATCTACGAGGGTACGAGCGAGATTCAAAAGACGATCATCGCCCGGCACCTGCTCGGCGAGACCTGCGCAGGCGTTCGACGTCCTCGCGGAGGTCTTCGAGTTCGGCCTCTCGCCGGTCGAGGGCCGCGAGCGCGCCGTCGATGTCTGCGAGTAGTTCCTCGGGATCTGGCTCGTCGCACTCCAGTACCAGTGCGCCGGGACTCGATTCGGTGCAGGCAGATAGCTCCACCTCGTCGCACGGTTCGGAACTCGCCTCGCGCGTGCCGCAGTTCTCGCCGTCCTCGTGGGTCGCCTCGACGGTCACGTCTGGCGCTCTCGCATCGGCGCTGTTCGCCGGCGTCGAGCCTGTGGTCTCGACCGGTCGTGCCGGTACACCGGTGACGGTGGTCTCCGGTTCGACGTCGTCGACGACGACCGCGCCGGCACCGACTGTCGCGTCCTCGGCGATCGTGATATCGCCGATCAGCGTCGCGTTCGCGCCGAGGGTCACGCCGTCTTCGAGCGTCGGGTGGCGCTTCTCGGGCCGCGGCGAGTTCCCGCCCAGCGTACAGCCGTGATGCAGGTGGACGTCGTCACCGATTTCGGCCGTCTCGCCGATCACGACGCCGGTCCCGTGGTCGATGAAGCAACGCCGACCGATCTCGGCCGCCGGATGGATCTCGACGTTCGTGAGAGAGCGCGAGACGTGTGACAGGAGGCGGGCGGGCCAGTGGAACCCACGGCTCCAGAGCGCGTGGGCGATCCGGTGGAACCAGACGGCGTGAAGGCCTGGGTAGGTGGTGAATACCTCGCGGCGACTCCGCGCCGCGGGATCCGTCTCCAGCGCCGTTTGGATATCCTCGCGTATTCCCTCAAACATGGCTCGGGGTCGAGGGTGTCTCCGGTGTCCGAGCCAGCGCGTCCGGATCGTCGTCGGGGGCGGGGCGAACTGCTAGACGACAGCACCACGTACCGGTAACCGGGTGGTGGTCAGAAGCGAGCGCGGTGAAGTGGGCTGTCGTCCCCATACGAATAGCTGGAGCCATCCGAACAAAAAAGCCGTTTCATTTGAGGGGCGAGAGGTTTTTGCCCGGCACGTGCGTGTGTTCAGTCGATGGACGGCGAACACACTGATCCGGCCGACCGAGCGCGAGCGCTTCGCGAGCGTGCCCTCGAATCACCGACGGCGGTCGACGTCGACGAGATCCGGTCACTACTGGCCGATCCGACGATGCCGGCCTCCGTCCACGAAGACGCAGTGACCGCCCTGCTCGATGTCGCTCGAAGCGAGCAGTCGGTCGGCGGGGAGTTCGCCGAACTGGTTGCCCCACTGCTCGGTCGGCCCGCACTCGATGCGGATCCGCTCTTGCTGCGGTGTCTCCGGGCGCTCGCGACCGAATCCCCGACGGCGGTGCTCGAACACCGGGACGCCATCGTCGACCGCGTGACGGTCGAGGACGACGAGACGACACAGGCAGCGACGGGGTGTTGTGTCGAACTCGTCGCCACGGATCCCGGCGCATTCATCGACATCGTTCCGACACTCAGCGCGCTCCTCGACGCCGACGATCCGACACGGACGAACGCGCTGTATATTCTCTCACAGCTAGCGCTGGGCTATCCGGAGGAGGTGCGGCCGGTCGTCCCGCAGCTACTGGACGGGATCTCGGACCGCGAAACCGCTTACCAGACCAACGCGCTGTCGGCGCTCGGCGCAATAGCGTCGGCGTACCCCGCGGCCGCACTCGACGCCGTCGAGGAACTGACGGCCCTCGCCGCGTCCGAACAGGCGGGCGTCCGCGGGAACGCCGTCGGCCTGCTCGCGGACGTCGCACAGGAGCACCCGGACAGCATGACTGAGGCGGTCGACGTCATGATCGAACGACTCGACGACGAGGACGAGTACGTGCGCGGCAACGCCGTCTCGGCCGTCCTCCACGTCGGTCTCGAACGTCCCGACGCCATCCGGGAGGCACGGGACGGCCTCAGAGAGCGCCTCGACGACCCCGCGCCGATCGTTCAGAAGCAACGCCTGCAAAGCCGTTGCCGGCCTCGAACTCGACGGAGTGCGGGACCGACTCGAACGGCTCGAAGCCGACGATCCGAACGAAAACGTCCGCGAACACGCCACCTGGGCACTCGCACAACTCGACTAGTCGTCACCGGCGCTTCGTGAGCACCAGAACGGCGAGCAGAGAGATGACGGCTACCGCAATCCCGAACCCAGAGACCGTGTCGTCATCGCTTTGTGTGGGGTCGTCGTCGGTGTTCGAGGTGGATTCCTCCTCTTCTGTTCCTTCCTCATTCGTTTCATCGTCTCCCGAGTCGTCCGTGTCGTCGTCTCCCGAGTCGTCAGTATCGTCGTCTCCCGAATCGTCCGTGTCGTTACCGTCGCCCGAATCGTCCGTGTCGTTACCGTCGCCCGAATCGTCCGTGTCGTTATCGTCACCCGAGTCATCGGACGTCTGGGGGTGATCTATCTGGAGAACGACGGTGACCTGGCCGTGCGAGGCACCGGGTTCGTAGGTCCATCCGCCGCCCGCTTGCTCGTAGGAGCGGGCCTCAGCGAGCGGGTCGATGTCCGAGTCCCACGATTGCCCGGCCTGCTGGATGTAGCCGACTACTTCGACCCGGTCGGCGAACTCGCCCTCGACCGTGGCCTCGCCGTACGAGACCGACTCGTCGGTCGGAAGCCCGTGGAGCTCGATACAGTGAGAGTCCAGATAGCCATCGCCCTGGGGCAGGTCGGAGTCGGTGCCGAACTGATCGGCGTCGAGCGGCCGCTCGTAGTTGTCAGTCAGCGGGAGGTCGACCACGAACGGATCCGCCGAGGAGTGCCAGGACGTCGACTCGCCCGTCGGGATACTGACGGTCGTGTTCGGCACCGTCTCACCGACCGCGACCTGACCATCAGCGTTGTACACCGAGACACAGATCTTCCCGGAGCCGTCACCGAGATACGGCTCCCGGTACTCGTCGCGCGGATTGACGTAGCTGACCCAGCTACCGTCGCTCGCAGACGCCTCGAAGTAGGGGTCGCCCGGACTGGGGACTTCCTGGCGGTATTCCTCTTCGCGCTGGTCGGTCGCCTCCTCTTCATGTTCGTCTAACAGCAGCCCCTCATCGCTCGTCTCCGAACTGTTCAGAGCAGGTGACTCGACCGTCGGCGTACCCGAGTCCGTGTCGTTGACCAGACCTGCGACGCCCGCGGAAACGAGCGTCAGACAGACCACCACCACCACGATGCTCAAAATAGATGATTTGGACATGTCCGTATCGGATGATCGTGAGCCAGTCACGTAGCTATGCGGCGTATAACTGCAAGTAGACGGTCATTACCGGTCCCCGACGGCTCAACCAGATGGGCCGAGTCGTCCGAGTAGAATACCGCCGCGGAGCCTCGACCTCCACCACGGATTACGCGACGCTTTCTCCCGGGGCGACTCCCTGCGAGTCCGGTGGAAGCACAAACGTTTATTTACCGTTCGGCACCCACGTCATGCAAAGACGTTACACATGGGCACCACTACCACACAGAAGATTCCGTCGGTGAGAGACCGACCCGGCCAGCTATCGCCGTTCTCTTCGCCACACTCCTCTTCGCGGACCTACTTGCGAAGCAGCAGGTTTCAGTCTCGGTCCATTTGGCGGCGCACTCTCCGTAAATCGGCTTTCCTCGAACCTCTGGAACGGGCTGGTAGTCGGGCTAGTGATCGGACTCGCGGGCATCGGCCTCTCGATGACGTACAGCATTCTGAACTTCGCGAACTTCTCACACGGTGACCTCATCAGCGTCGGGGGCTTCACCGGCTGGGGCGTCGCGTTCGTGGTCGCAGCCGCCGGCCGGGAGCCGCTGGGCGCGCTGCTGACCGTTCGGGGAGCAGGTGACGTGAGTCCGGGCGATATCGGCGCGCATATCCTCTCGACGCCCGTGGCGGTCGGTGTCGGACTGATCGCCGCGTTCGTCATCACGGCGCTGATAGCGCTTGCACTCGATCGGGCCTTCTACAAGCCGATGCGTGACCGGAGTGGCATCTCGCTACTGATCGCGTCGATCGGTGTCGCGCTGGTCGTGCGCTATCTCATCCAGTTCGTCTACGGCGCACAGAGCCGTGGCGTCACCGGCACCGTCGACGAATCGGCCTTCGCGTTCCCGTTTGGACTCACCGTCGACGCACACCAGTTGACAATCGTCGTCGCCGCGCTCACGCTCATGGCGGCGATGCACTACGTGCTTCAGGAGACCAAACTCGGGACGGCGATGCGCGCGATGTCGGACAACAAGGACCTCGCGCTGATCACCGGCATCCCGGCCGAACGCGTCGTCGCGGCGACGTGGATCCTGGGCGGCGGACTCGCCGGCGCGTCGGGCTATCTCTACGTCCTCCTCCGCGAGACCATCGGGTTCGACTTCGGCTGGCTCCTCTTGCTGTTGATCTTCGCCGCAGTCATCCTGGGCGGCATCGGCTCGATATACGGCGCTATCGCGGGCGGAGTCGTCATTGGCATCGTCTTCACCACGTCGACGATCTGGATCCCCTCCGACTTCAACGAGGCCGCGGCGTTCGCGGTGATGATCACCGTCCTGCTCCTTCGCCCTGAAGGTATCTTCGGAGGTGTTTCGACGGCATGAGCGAGGACTCGACCGATCCGGACAGCGCCCTGCGGGTGGTGCTGACGCCGCCAGGCGGAGTGATCTCGAGCAGTGCTGCTGACGCTCGGGCTAGTCTATATCGTTGCGACGCTGCTCACCTTCAGCGACGGACTGAACAGCGTCGTCGGACTGCTCCGGACGCTGACCTTCCTCGGACTGGTGTACGCCCTGTCGGCGCTCGCGCTAAATCTGCACTGGGGATACACCGGGCTGTTCAACATCGGTGTCGCCGGCTTCATGGCCGTCGGCGTCTACACGATGGGCATCGTCGTCCGGTCGCCGGATCCCGCGATCGGACCGCCGGGGTTCGGCCTACCGCTTCCGGTCGGCATCGTCGCCGGCATGGCGATGGCGGCACTGGTCGGCCTCCTGGCCGCGTTACCCGCGCTCCGACTCCGAGCCGATTACTTCGCCATCGTCACGCTTGGCATCTCGGAGATCATCCGGCTGACGCTCCAGTCGAGCGCCTTCGATACGTTCCTCCGCGAGACGCTCTCAGTCGGGACAGGTGGCGGTCGCGGCATGGGGATGCCGAGCAATCCCGTCCGAGAGCTGTTTCTCGTCGGTGGTACCGCCAATAATCCGACCGCGCTCGGTGAACTGGTCTTCGGCACGCTCGGTGAGGGTGGACTGGGTATCGCGAACACCATCCTCATCCGGTGGGCGTACGTGTTCGTGCTCGCGCTGTTCGTGATCGCGTTCTACGTCTTCCTCGAACGCCTCGGTCGGTCGCCCTTCGGCCGGACGCTCAAGGCCATCCGCGAGGACGAACTCGTCGCCGACTCGCTCGGCAAGAACGTCGACCTCGTCAAGATCAAGGTGTTCATGATCGGCTGTGCGCTGATGGGCCTCGCAGGGATCCTCTGGTTCGGTAGCCAGGGGAACGTCTCGCCGACGCCCCAGTTCATGCCGCTGCTCACGTTCTACATCTTCGTAGCAGTGATCATCGGCGGTGCCGGGTCGAACACCGGGAGCGTTCTCGGCGGAATCGTCTTCGCGACGGCGCTCTTCGAGGGACCACGGCGAGTCGGTAGCGTCCTGCGCGACACTATCGACGCCCCAACGCCGCCGACGTTCGCCGACGCAGTCGCCTCTCTCAGTCCGGGACAGTTCCTGGCGTACGCGACCGAGAACATCGCGCCGCTCCAGTTCGTCCTGCTCGGATTCGTCCTGATATTCATGATGCACCGGCGACCGGAGGGCATGCTCGGCGACCGGATCGAGACCGCCGCGGCCGTCGACCTGTCACGGCGCACGGACAAGCGAGGGGTGAGCCCAATGAGTGATTCGCAAGCGGGCGACGAAAGAGCGGACTCGGCGACCGATGCGGCCGACTCGCAACAGGAGGTCATCGGCCAGGAGACGCCGCCGGGGCTCCCCTGCGGGTCGAGGGACTCGTCAAGCGCTTCGGCGGCATCACCGCCGTCGACGGCGTCTCGTTCCAGATCGAGGAAGGCTCTCTCACCGGGCTGATCGGGCCGAACGGGGCTGGCAAGTCCACGACGTTCAACTGCATCACTGGCGTCCACGAGCCGACAGCGGGCAACGTCTATCTCAACGGCGAGGACATCACCGGACTCCGGCCCTACCAGATCGCCCAGCGTGGCCTCGTCAGAACGTTCCAGATCGCACGAGAACTCGAAGAGATGACTGTGCTCGAGAACCTCATGCTGGCCCCGCAGAAACAGATCGGGGAGTCGGCGGTCCGGTCGGTGCTGCCAGGGTTGCGTGGCGCTGTCGTCGAACAGGAGCGTGAGCTCCGGGAGCGGGCGTGGGAGACGCTGGAGTTCTTCGAGATCGACCACCTGGCGACCGAGTACGCGGGGAACCTCTCGGGCGGTCAACGAAAGCTACTGGAGATGGCACGGGCTCTGATGACCGACCCCGAGGTGGTGTTGCTCGACGAACCCCTCGCGGGCGTCAACCCCACGCTGGAGGAGAAGCTTCTCGATCGAATACATCAACTCAGGGAGGACGACTACACGTTCCTCCTCGTCGAGCACGATATGGACGTCATTATGAACAACTGCGAACGCATCATCGTCATGCATCAGGGTCGCGTTCTCGCCGAGGGAACGGGAACGGATATCCAGAACAACGAGCAGGTCATCGAGGCGTACCTGGGTGAGGACATATGAGTGTCGACGGATCGACAGCGAGCACTGACCACGTGATAGACGGGGAAGCGATGCTTCGGATCCGCGGCCTCGACGCCGGATACGGCGACCTCCAGATCCTGTCGGACGTCGAACTAGATGTCGCCGAGGGCGAGTACGTGACGATTGTCGGGCCGAACGGGGCCGGCAAATCGACGGTGATGAAGACGGTGTTCGGGCTGACGACGCACATGGAGGGCACCATCGAGTTCGTGGGGGAACCGATCCACGGCGAACCGCCGGAACAGATCATCCGCAAGGGCATCGGATACGTTCCACAGAACGACAACGTGTTCGCCGGACTGAGCGTCCGCGAGAACCTGGAGATGGGGGCGTACATCCTCGACGAGGTCCCGGAAGAGCGGATAGAAACGGTCTACAACCGGTTCCCGATCCTGCGCGAACGCGAAGACCAGAAGGCCGGTAATCTCTCCGGCGGGCAACGACAGATGGTCGCGATGGGCCGGTCGCTGATGCTCGACCCGGACTTGCTCCTGCTCGACGAGCCATCGGCCGGTCTCGCGCCCGACCTCGTCGCGGACATGTTCGACCGAATCGACCGCATCAACGACGCCGGGACGGCAGTGCTGATGGTCGAACAGAACGCAAAAGAGGCGCTCCGGCGGTGTGACCGGGGCTATGTACTCGTCGACGGAACCAACCGGTACACCGACCGCGGCGAGGCGTTACTGCAGGACGAACAGGTCCGCAAGGATTTCCTCGGCGGATAGGCGAACAGGCGGTCCGCTCAGAGGTTCAACACGCTACTCCACTGGCTTGAGTAGGTAGATTGCTGCGGTTCGAAGGAGACCCGCTCGGTGATCTCGCCGTCGCGTTCCTCGAAGGCAGTCACGTACTGCTCTTCGAGCGCCTGTCCGTAGGCGTCGTTGAGATACAGCGTCCCCGAGGTTTCCGCACCCACCTGGTCGCCACTGGCGAGTTCAGCCAGCGCGGGCCCCTGCAGGAGGTCCGAGGGGGCGGTCCGGAAGATGTAGTCGTTGTCCTCCAGATTCGTCACGTCCGGATCCGTCGACGACGGCGAGTTGCCGACGACGCCGTTCGGGATGAACACCTGATCAGCCACCTGCAGGTTGACGTTCGACGCTGCGGGACCGACGACGGACGAATAGCCGGCATCGACGAGCGCGTTTGCACCCGAAATCCCTGCCTGTGGATTCGTCTGGGTGTCCTCGACGCGCGTATCGACGGTGACGTTGATGTCGGCGTCGTTGATCTGCTCCGCTGCAAGGAGTGCTCCGTCACGAATCGGGCCGCCCAGCGGGGCGAGGTCACCGGTTTCCGGCATCAACACGCCGACTTGCGCCTCGAACCCGTCCACGCCGACGGGGTCCTCCGCCGTCGCCGCCATGTCTTCTTCGCTGAGTTCGGTGCCGAACTCGACGGTGTCGACGGTCTCGAGTTCGCCGCCCTGGAAGTCGACGATGTCGTATGCGGCCGTTATGATATCGCCGTTGACGTCGAAGTCGACGCTGGACGAGGCACCCACGTAACGGATCGGATCGCCCGCCGCAACCGTTTCGACCGCTTCCACCAGATCCGCCGGGCCGAACTCCTCGCCGTCGGGGTTCGACACCGTTCGGATCCGGTCCCGAACGGCCGTCCCGTCGTTCTCACCCGCCGCGACAGTGGCGAGAACGTTCACCGCCATCGAGTCGTACGCCTGTGGGGTGAACACCCCCGGTTCCTCGCCGTAGGCGGCCTCGTACTCGTCGGTGAAGAACTCCGCACCGGGACCGCCCGCAGACGGAGCGGTTCCGATGACGTTGTTCATATCGTTGTCGACCTCCCCCGGTAGGTCACTGTCGATGAGGCCGTCGGGGACGATGATGTCCAGATCCGGGGCTTCGCTCTCGAACTCCGAGTAGAAATCACGGAACAACTGGATCCCCGACTGGGGGAACCCGACGATCATTACCGCGTCCGGCACATCGGAATCGTCTTCGCCGCCGTTCTCACCGTTATCGTCGGTCGTACAGCCAGCCAGCGCTGCCAGGCCGGTCGCTCCCGTTCCGATCAGCATATCACGTCGACTGAGTTCGCGAGTCATGTGTTACAAGTTACCAATTGTCTCAATATAAAGGTACCTCCGTACGCAAATATGAAAAGTGGTCGTTATGCCTATCTACGTGGCCTATTTGACGGTGTACTGGTCTGACGATTACTCCGCGTCGTCGACCAGCGGCATCGATGCTGCCGGGCCGCACCGATCGAGGTAAGTCCCCGTGCCGTCGTCGAGTCGCGAGTACGCCGGTCGTGAGCGAGTCCGAGTCCATCCTGATCGGCGATCGGAACGAGTCGGATCTCGGTCCCGGACGGCCCGACCTCGAGGAGGAGATACGACTGTGGGAACGAACAGGTCGTCGGCGTTGCGATCTCACGAACGCCCCGATCCATGCCGGTAAGCGGTAGATGGAAATGGCCGGTGAGAACCAGAGAGGCCCCGCCATCGGCGAGGACGTCTACGAACGTGTCGACATCGCGCATCGTGGGCGGGATTGCCATCTCCTCGGAAACCCGGTCTCGATGTCGCCGAAGCTGATCCGTCACCGGTTCGAGATTGTGATGTACCAGCACGAGCGGGTCGTCCACGCCGTCGAGTTTCGCGGCAAGCCAGTTACGCTGATCATGGTCGATATGCCCGTCGTGAGTCTCGGTTAGCCGGTTCCCACTCCCGGAGGAGTTCAGACCGAGCACGTCGAGATCGCCGACCTGCTCGTGGAAGGGGTATGCTCCTGCGCCGAACCGGTCGGCGAACCCGTCGACCGCCAGCGTGTCGTGCGCGTCACCGACTTTGGGGACGTCGTGGTTCCCGGGGACAGCGTAGAACGGGGCGTCGAGCGATTCGAGTGCGTTTTCGACCGCTGCCGCGTTCCATTCCTCCCCGTCTTTCGTGAGATCACCGGGCGAGAGGACGGCGTCGACGTGCCGACTAGCGATATCGTCGATTGCGGCCTCGAAGTGATCGAGCGTGTGCTCGAACAGTTTCGACGTCCCCTCGGCCCGCGTCGAGACGTGTGGGTCAGCAACTGCGGCCAGTCGAATCGACTGCGATGTGGTTGGCGTGTCGAGGCGGGCCAGGAGGAGTCCCGGCGTGTCGTCGGTCATAGCTCCTCCGGAAAGAAGTGTGCAGGATTCTCGTGTTGGAACGTCGCGAGCAGGGTCCCATCCAGCAGTCGGACGTGTGAGTACAGTTCGCCGCGCTCGCGTGCCGCCGAAGCGAGCGGCCCGGCACGGTCGAGATCGACAGTGCCGACCAGTATCACCGCGAGTTCGTTCGCCCGGTCGGTGAACTGTGTTACCAGCGACAGATCCGTGCCGGTGACGCGTCGAAACGATTCGTATCGATCGAACGACCCGCGGTCGACGAGGGCAGAGAGTTCGTCTCCGAGGCTGTCCGGGACGATGTACACCAACCCGTAGTCGTCTTTGGACTCCCTCGGTGGGACAGGTGTGACGTGTCCTGCACTGACGACACGAACCTCCCAGCCACCCTCTCGAAGTTCCTCGGCCAGGCCGCCGGCCGCTTCGAGGACCTGTTCTCGCACCGTCCGGTCGCTCTCTGTTGACGCTTCCATCACCCCAATTTTTGGTCATTTGCACAAATATCTTCGGGTAAAATTTAACTATAAACATCTATATAGGTATATTTTTTAAATTATACTCCAATATACGACAGTTTAGAGATATTATAAGATATTAAATACGAACGGTCGAAATCGGTATCTGATGACTCGTGATACAACCCGTCGCGGCTTTTTGACCGCTGCTGGCGCGGGGGCGCTGGCTGCTGCCGCCGGCTGTACAGAGAGCGATGAACCGTCGCCGACAGACGACCCCTCTTCCTCGGATCCCAGTAATAGTAGTACCACATCGAACTCCGGCGGCGATTCCCTCCAGATGATGGCAACCGGGTCGATCCAGACGCTCGATCCGATCAGCGCCAAAGGCTCGGGTGCGGGCTACAACCAGTACAACCAACAGCTCATGTACTTCCCCGATGGGGAGTATCCACCAGAACCAGGGCTCGCCGAGGGATACGAAGTCTCCGAGGATGGCCTGACCTACACGTTCGACCTCCGGGAGGACGTCACCTTCCACGACGGCAGCGAGTTCACGGCCGATGACGTCGTCTACTCGTACCGACGGCTCGCGGAGTCCTCCAACTCCCGGAACAAGGACGATATCGTCGGCCAGACGCTGACGGTCGAACACGAGAAGGATCAGACGCTGTCGGAACCGACCGACGAGGAGACCCTCGACGACGTCGTACCGGGGAGTCTGGCCGTCGAAGCCCTCGACGATTTCACGGTCGAGATGACGCTGGCCTCGCCGTTCGAGTACACGCTCTTCCAGATCGCTGGCGGCGCGTTCGCCATCCTCCCGGAGAACGCGGTCGGCGATATCGAGGGCTACGACGGCGAGTACGAGTACAACGAGTTCTTCAGCACCCAGGGCGACGGTCCGACATTCGCCGGTGCAGGGCCGTTTCAGGTCGATTCCTGGCGAAAGGGCAGTAACATCTCGCTCACAGCGTTCGAGGACTACTACGACGGCGAACCCGAACTCGACGGCATCACCTACACGGTCGTCGGGAGCGGAAATACGCGTCTCCGGCGGTTCTCGAACGGGAACGCCGACATCCTCGAAAGCGTCCCCACTGCGTCATTCAACCCGGGCGATGTCTCGATCGAGCAGGAGGACGGCAACGCATCGATTGGCACCTACGCTCTCGATGACGGCACGGAGGTCAACTACGGCGAGATCCCGGCACTCACGACCGAGTACATCGTCTTCAACGCGCTCGAAGTGCCCCTCGCCGTCAGGCGGGCCTTCGCCTACGCGATGAACCAGGCGGATATCGCCGAGAACGTCTACAAAGGGACCGGGAAGCCGGCATATCATATCGTTCCGCCTGCGGCGTACCCCACCTTCGAGGACGGGATGTCCGGCGAGGAATCCTACGACCGCCACGCCGAGACCGGCTACCAGTCCAACACCGATTTCGCCGCCAACGGCTATCCGTACGGCTACGGAGAGACCCGACTCGACGATGCCCGCGCGGAGATGGAAGCGGCGGGCTACGGCGAGAACGACCGCTACGAGGTCACCGTGACGACGATAGCCGGCGACAGCGGGTACGAGCAGGTGTTCACGCGGCTCCAGTCGAAACTTCGGGCGGCATACATCGACATGGAGATCATCGAAGCAGAGTTCGGAACGATCATCAGCAAGGCGATCAGCGGCGAGATGGAAGTGTTCGGCCTCGGCGACGGGATGGAGTATCCCGGCCCGCAGAACTTCCTTCGATTCCTCCACGGCCAGGATCCCTCGAACCAGTTCACCCGCTGGGGTGCCGAAGGAAGCTACTCAACCGACGAGTACCGCCAGACGGCCCGGGAGGCCTGGGACAGCAACTACGCCGCCGAGGGAACGACCCGGGAGGACCACAACGAGGCCTTCCAGACCGTCGAGGAGATGAACTGGGCGTCCGTCCAGGAACTTCCATTCCTCCATCCGATGAGCCAGCGCTTCTGGCACGACGACGTCGACGTCGAGATGTACGGCGTCATGGAGAATCAGGCGTTCGACGATACCACGCTGAATCGGTGACCGAGGGTACTTCGAGGAACACGCCTGTTACATCTATGCATTCATTATCCGCATCGGCTTCACGATTCAGCGGTCTGCTGAGCCACCGGCGAGGTGACCACCAGTGAGTCGGCTGGGGTATCTCCTCAAGCGATTCGCTATGGCGATTCCGGTGGTGTGGATCGGGATGAGCATAACCTGGTTCATCATCTTCATGGGCCCGATCGATCCGGCAAGCAGACTCCTTAGCGAGGGACAGACACGCAATCCCGCCGCCTACGAGGCAGCACAGACTCAACTCGGGCTGAACCAGCCGCCGCTCCAGCACTACTTCGACTGGATGTCGAGCGTCCTCGTGTTCGATCTGGGGCAGACGTGGCTACTATACGAGGGATCGAACGTCAACGCGCTCATCCTCGATTTCCTGCCGCGGACGCTCTGGCTCGGCTTTTGGTCGGTCCTGATCGCCGTCCTGATCGGGGTTCCGCTTGGGTTTTACGCCGGATTGAACTCGAACACGCTGGCGGACTATATCGCGTCGTTCGGCGGGATCGTCTGGCGGGCGATGCCGAACTTCTGGCTCGCGATCATGTTGCTCGCCGTGTTGAGCATCTCGCCGACGATCTTCGGGGTCTCTCTGAACTGGGAGTCGGTGTTCGTCCCCATCAACTCGATCTCGGGGAGCCCGGAGATGGCCCGGATCTGGACGGTCGACGGCTTTCTCGCGGCGACGAAGAAAGTTCTACCAGCGGCGCTGGTGCTCGGGTCGGCGTCGATGGGTAACGAGATGCGGATCGGCCGGACGGCGATGCTCGAAGTGCGCAACGAGGTATATCGACTTCGCGAAGGCGAAGGGGGTCTCGGATCGCGTGCTGGTCTGGAAACACATTTTCCGCAACGCTCTCGTCCCGCTCGTGCCGATCATCACCAGCGAGGCGTTCCTGCTGATCGGCGGTTCGGTACTGGTCGAGACCGTCTTCGGAATCAACGGCATCGGCTACCTGTTCTATCAGGCGGCCATTCAGGGCGACCTCCCGCTGGTCGGGACGCTCATGTACGTATTTATACTCATGACTGTCGGAATCAACCTCGTTCAGGACGTACTGTACACGATAATCGATCCCCGAGTCGGACTGGAGGGGACCTGACGTGGCCGACGCGACGCCGCGCGAACGCGAGTGGCTCTCGTTCACTGGTCGGTTCGACCCGACGCTTGCGGCGTGGGTGACGGTCGGGGTCGTCCTCTTCGTCTTCCAGGCCGGCGCGGTCGCGACGTTCCTCACTGGAGTGATCGCTACCCTGCTCGGGGCGCTCCCGACGGCGGACGCCGCCGGTTCGCCCCTCGCAGTCGCGACCGGGCTGTTCGACGGCGCACAGCAGTATGCACGGACGATTCCGACGCTGCTCTCCCGGGACGTCATCCCCAACGCCGGCTACTGGAACGGCCAGCAGTGGGTCGGGACCTTCCTCGACCTGTCACCGGGCGTCTCCTGGGCGATCCGGGCGGTGCTCGTGTACGCCTACGCGTTCGGGTGGGTCGTCTGGGCGGTGTTCGGCTACCGGTACTACCGCCGGGAGATCAGAGTCGCCGACTGGACGCCGCGCGACGACGTAATCGATCGGTTTTCGTCCCACAAATGGGGTCTGTTCGGTGCGACCGTCGTGTTCATGTTCGCGGTGCTGGCCGTCTTCGCACCGACGCTTGGCCCGACAACCGTCGAACAGAACATGATCAACTCCTACTCCTACGAGATGAACTACTGGGACCAGCAGGCTAGCTCGGTCGAGACGATTCTGATCGGTGAGGCCAACCTCGACTCCCAGTCGACCGGCGATAGCTCCCGTGTGATGCCGATGAGCTACGACAACTACGGCCGGTTCCACCCGTTCGGGACCATGCCGAACGGCCGGGACCTGTTTACCTTCATCGCGGTCGGCTCCCGGATCTCGCTGGTCATCGGCCTTCTCTCTGTGGGCCTGAGCGCGTTGCTCGCCGTCTCGCTCGCGCTGACTGCCGCCTACTACAAGGGCAAGGTCGACCTCGGCACGGTACTGATCTCCGATGGGGTGATGGCGATGCCGCAGTTGCTCCTGTTGATCATGCTCACGACCGTCCTTGCCGACTCGTGGATCGGCGATATCTACAGCGGTGGGTTCGTGCTCGCGCTTATCTTCGCGTTCACTGGATGGACCTACATGTGGCGGTCGATTCGTGGCCCTGCGTTACAGGTGTCCGAACGGGCGTGGATCGACGCCGCCCGTAGCTTCGGACAGCGACCGCGGACGATCATGCGACGGCACATGCTCCCCTACGTCACCGGATACGTGTTGATCTACGGCTCGATGACGCTGGGCGGCGCAATCATTGCGATCGCCGGGCTCTCGTTTCTCGGGCTTGGCGTCGCCCCGCCGACTCCCGAATGGGGGCGGGCGATCCAGCTCGGCCAGGACTACGTCACCACAGGCTCCTGGCACATCTCGCTGATCCCTGGTGCCCTCATCACGCTCGTCGTAACGGGGTTCAACGCTCTCGGTGACGGCATCCGGGACGCAATCGATCCACAGTCCGACAGCGCGACCGGCGCGGCGGCCGGCCGGGGTGGTGGCGCGTGAGCCGTGCCGATCCCCCTGACCTGGCCGCCACGCAGGAAGCGTCTCGCGGCAAGACGCCGCTGCTGTCGGTTACCGACCTCCGGACCGTGTTTTACACTGACAAGGAGACGATCCACGCCGTCGACGGGATCTCCTTCGATATCTACCCCGGCGAGACGGTCGGCCTCGTCGGCGAATCGGGGTCCGGGAAGTCCGTAACTGCCCGCTCGATCCTCGGTCTCGTCGACGAACCGGGCGTCGTCGAGGAGGGGCAGATCCGGTTCAAAGGCGACGACCTCGTCGAGACCGGCTGGGACGAACACCGCGGAGACCTCTCGATCGTCTTCCAGGACCCCTCGAACGCCCTCAATCCGGTCTACACCGTCGGAAACCAGATCCGGGAGGCGCTGAAGATCCATCAGGGTCTGACCGGGGCCGCAGCGGCCGAGCGGGCGATCGAACTCCTGGAAGCCGTCGGGATTCCAGACGCACCGCGCCGGGTCGGCGAGTATCCCCACCAGTTTTCCGGCGGCATGCAACAGCGAGCGGTCATCGCCATCGCTCTCGCGTGTGATCCCGATCTGCTGGTCTGCGACGAGCCAACGACGGCGCTGGACGTGACGATCCAGGCACAGATCCTCGAACTGCTTGCCGAACTCCAGCGCGAGGAGGAGCTTGCGATACTCTTCATCACGCACGACATGGGCGTCATCGAAGAAACGGCCGACAGAGTGAACGTGATCTACGCCGGCGAGGTCGTCGAACGTGCGCCCACGGAGACCCTGTTCGCAGAGCCGGAGCATCCCTACACGAGCGCACTCCTGAAGAGCATTCCCGGCCGGACGCCGCCCGACCAGCGCCTGCCGACTATCGAGGAGAAGTCCCGACGCCGAACGCCCCCGCCGATGCCTGTCGATTCGCGCCCCGGTGTCCGATAGCCGTCGACGAGTGCATGAGGGATGTCCCCGAGACGGTTCAGACCGACGCCGCCGTCGATCACGCCGCTGCCTGTATCTTTGCGGGCGACAACCGCGACCACGGAGATGAGAACCGATGACTGCCACGACACCACAGACACAGACCGCATCGGGTGACGATCAGGACCCACTACTCGAGATCGACGGCCTCAAAACGTACTACACGGACGATTCGCTGGTCAACAGCGATCCCCCGGTCAAAGCCGTCGACGACATCTCGCTGGACGTCATCCGCGGCGAGACGCTCGGCCTAGTCGGCGAGAGTGGCTGTGGCAAGACCACGCTTGGCCGCACGCTCGTCGGACTGGAGTCCGCAACATCCGGGAGCGTCACTGTCGACGGGACCGATGTCACCGAACTGAGCGGGAGCGAACTCCGCGAGTGGCAGCGCCGCGTCGGAATGGTCTTTCAGGATCCACAGGAAAGTCTCAACGATCGCCAGACGGTCGGGGAGATCGTCGGCGAACCGCTGGAGGCACACGAGTGGAAGACACCCGCCGAACGCGAGGAGCGCGTGAATACGTTGCTCGATCGGGTCGGCCTGCGAGAGGAACACTTCTATCGATACCCCCACCAGTTCTCGGGCGGCCAGCGCCAGCGAGTGGGCATCGCACGTGCGCTCGCACTCGAACCCGAGTTCGTCATCCTCGACGAACCCGTCTCCGCCCTCGATGTCTCCGTCCAGGCGCGCGTCATCAACCTGCTCGAGGAACTCCAGGCCGAACTCGGTCTGACGTACCTCTTTATCGCACACGACCTCTCGCTGGTCAGGCACATCGCCGACCGGGTCGCGGTCATGTATCTCGGGAACGTCCTGGAGGTCGGCCCAACGGAGCGGGTCTTCGAGGAGCCAGCGAACCCCTACACACAGTCGCTACTGTCGGCTATCCCGGGGTCGTCGAGTCCGGCACCCGACGACCTCGATCGGATCACGCTTCGGGGGACGCCGCCAAACCCCCGACACCCGCCCAGTGGCTGTCCGTTCTCGACCAGATGTCCGGCGAAAATACCGCCGGCCGCCTACGCCGACCTCTCCGGCGACGCCTTCGAGGCGATCGAGACGTTCCGCGACGTACTCAGAGACCGCGTTCGAGGGGAGGGGGCTATCGAAGCGTCTCAAGCGACAACTCGGCCTCGGAGCGGGCGGACGCTCCGTCGAAGTAATCGTAACCCAACTGTTTGCGGACGTCGAGCTATCCCCGGCAGCCAGCGACGTGATCGACCGCGCGACTGCAACCGCGGATACGGATCCCACCGAGGCGCTTGCGCTTCTGAACGAAGAGTTCAGCTCCGTCTGTGACCGCGAGTCTCCGGTCGAACACGACGTCGACGAGACGGGCCGGACGAGCCGGTGTCTCCGCCACCGATCCGACTACGACGACCCCGGAAGTGATCGGTTGTGACCGACTCCTCGACTGGCTGGGACGACGCAGACGCCACACCTGGAACGCGACATGGGAGTTCGATACCCCGATCCGATCGGGTCGCCGTCGCCCGCGAGGCAGCCAGGGCCGGCGGAAACGTCGCAATGGCGTCGTTCCGTCGCGATATCGACGTCGAGACGAAGAGCGGAAAGACGGACGTCGTGACGCGGGCCGATCGCGACGCCCAGGATCGGATCGCCGCGGTCATCGGCGAACGGTTCCCCGAAGAGCCGTTCGTCGGCGAGGAAAAGGGCGCTCGCGAGACCGTCCCCGAGAGAGGGCCGGCCTGGATCGCGGATCCGATCGACGGGACGAACAACTACGTGCGCGGGATGCGCCAGTGGGCAAGTAGCATCGCTGGAGTCCGCGACGGCAAGCCGGTCGCGGCGGCGACAGCGCTCCCGGCGCTGGGCGACATCTACGTCGGCGGTCCGGGCGGTGTCACGCGCAACGGCCGTCCGATCGGAGTGAGCGAGACGGACGACACGGATCGGTTCACCGTCTCACCAACGATCTGGTGGTCCCCGGACCGTCGCGACGAGTACGCCCGGGCAACCGAGGCCATCGTTACCCGGTTCGGCGATTTACTCCGGCTGAAGTCCGTCCAGGTATCGCTTGCGCTGGTGGCTGCTGGCTCGGTCGAGGGCGTGATTACGAACGTCGAAACGCATCCGTGGGACACCGTCGCCGGAGCGTATCTGGTCGAGCAGGCCGGCGGGACCGTCACCGACCTCGACGGCAATCCCTGGCGACACGACTGCCGCGGACTCGTCGCGTCGAACGGGCAGGTCCACGAGGACGTGCTCGCGGCGGCGAACGCGATCGATCCGCCTGCGGGAGACGACTCCCGGCTTCGATAAGCCGCGGGAAGAGATCAGGATGATAACACTGAGAAGGTCAGCTACACCCACAGACGAACGGTCTCACGGCAAATTCCGCGCAGCAATCTGAAGACTGTGGATGATGATACCCCACAGTCCACTGAAGCGGGGACCCGTGTTTTAGGACAACGGTTCCGATCAGCCCCCAGTTGTATCTGTAACTCTCTGTACACTGCTGTAGAGCTACTATATGCCCTCCGAGCGCGTACTGTGCTAGTGAACACATCATGACCCAGAGTACCACCTACAACCAAACTACTGAAAACGTCCACAGAACAGCGGTAGACAGCCGGAAGCCAGCAGGGGTGCTCTTTGTCGCACTATCCGCGCAGTTTCTGACGGTCATCATGCTTACAGCAGCGATGGCGCCGAACTACGACTTCGGTGCGGCCGCAATCAGCGACCTCGGCGTCATCGACGAGACTGCGCTGGTGTTCAACAGTTCCCTCATCGCCGCCGGCGTGCTCAACCTCCTCGGTGGGTTCTACTTCTACCGAACCCACGACAGGCGCTGGCTCTTCACCGTTTTCGCACTCGCCGGCATCGGTGCTGTTGGTGCCGGCGTCTTCGCACTCGATACCGGCGGACTCCACTCACTGTTCGCACTGCTCGCGTTCGTGTTCTTCAACGTGCAGGCCCTCGGGACTGCGACTCGACTTTCCGGTGTAATGCGAGGACTGTCGGTTCTCGCCGGTGGCCTTGGACTCGTGTTCGTCGTGCTCATGGCCGTCGGCGACGCCGGAAACGCTGCGGCGTTTGGCCCTATCGGCCACGGTGGGACCGAACGAATGATTATCTACCCGGTGATGATCTGGCTGATAGCCTTCGGTGGCTACCTCCTCGGGACTGCTGACCGACCTGGTGCAATCGCGGATTCAGGAGAGTAATCTCTAGTCATATACGTCCTGTGCCTAACGAGAGCGACTGAGTGGTTGCACAGTGCGGTCACTTCGACGGGCACAGTTGCCAGTGCGGTTCCCAATCGACATCCAGTCTGTCACAACACCCGGACTGTCTGTCGGTTCGAGGCGTACTCGTGATACAGTCGACTGACCAAGCGGGTACACACCTCAAAAATGAGAAATCGGGAATGCGGATCTGTACCGTCTCGCAATCGAGGCAGTCAGTCGGCTGCTCCGGCACTCGCGGCCGCCGTCGACTGGCTCAGCGCATCACGACTGGACAGCAGGATGATACCGAATCCGATCTTTGCTGTCAGGTCGAGGACTGCAAACCCTGCGGTTTCGATGCCGAGACCCGGTAGCACGGCGAGCCCCTCGGTCCCGACTATCCACCATACGGGGTAGACAGCCCAGATGACGACGATCAGGTTCCGGAGCGTCTTGAACGTCGATGTCGCCTGGCCGCCAAGCGCTTCGGCCTTCTCGGTGAGGCTGCCAAACAGCATGTACAGCAACACGATCATGAAGGCCGTCGAAATGCCCCACCAGACGAGGCGCTGTGCCTCAGTCCCGAGGGCACCGATGGCTCCGGCACCGTCACCGGTCAGCGTCGCGATGACGCCCGTTCCAATCATCCCAACGTCGAGTCCCATCAGGGTAGCCAGCTCGTTCCGGGTCGCGCCCGCGAGCAGGCCGATGTCAAGTAACAACAGCGGCGTTGTGATGAACCAGTCAGTATATCTGGCCCAGTAAATCACCGTCTCTTCGCCGTTGATCATGACCGATGTAACACCGTATCCCAGCGCCATCGCCAGATAGTTCACGAACGCGATTGCGGCGATGAAGATGGTGACGATGTAGAACTCCTGCATCCGCTCGTTCTCCTCGCCCCATCCTTTCGCGATGAAGTATAACATCCCGATAATCATACCAGCTGTGCCGACCCACAGCGACGCTTCCACTAGTCCGCCAATTTCGCCAGGTAATACCATGCGAAGAATTCTATGGAGTTATTAAGTATAAATCAAACACATTACTAGTAAGGCATACAAAGTATTGGGAATTAAAGAGGAATGAGAGCGCTGAACTCCGCGTTTACTTCCTTGTCTTCGATGGGGGCAGGGAGGGAGGTCTAATGCCCTGTATCCTGTCTAAAGGGACCTTATGCGGAGAGTCGAACTCTCTCCGTGACAAGTTCTGACGACCCGAAGGACTCGCTTTGCTCGTCGTATGCTCCGTCAGAAATGGGTTGGGCAGATGTGAACTGCTGCAAGACGTGTTCGCTTCGCTGCGCGCGACTTGCGTAGTTCAAACTGCCGACTGCTTTCGACGACGAGGACCCCTCGCTTTGCTCGTCGTATGCTCCGTCAGAAATGGGTTGGGGCAGATTTGAACTGCCGGCTTCCTCCGTGTGAAGGAGGTGTCATAACCAGACTAGACCACCAACCCTCGCAAAAAGTCGTACCGCTGCTCCGGACTTAAGCCTTGCTTTCGGAAGGCGTCGCGTCCTCGCCCTCGCGGTACGAACGGATACGCTCACGAGCCTTCGTGACGGCTTCTTTCGCCTCTCCTTCGGCGCGCTCTTCGATCTCTTCGAGTTCCTCGCGGATGTTGTCGAGTCGCCCCAGTTCCGGCTCCTCGTCGTCGCCGGTGAGCGCTTTGAACTTCTCTTCGACCGGTTCGAGTTCCTCGGCGACGCCCTGTTTCGCTTTCTTTCCGGCGCGGGTCAGGTAGTACCGTGCATCTTCAGAAGTGCCTGTTCATATTCGTTGTTACGCAGAGAACAGATATAACTCTTGTGTGTTCATCCATCTGACGTATCTCTCCAACAGATGCATCAAACGGCACCCAGCAGGGTGGAGTCCAGTGCATGGCATATTTACCATCCATAACTTCACCGACAAGAGTGGGGAAAGCCCGTTCCACCGCTCCGAGTCAACCACCAGCAGTGCGTCACCGGTTCACAAATGGTTTTACCGCTCGGCGGCCGAGCAACGCACGATGTTCAGTCGGCTCTCGATCCCGACGCCGTTTCAGGTCGGCCCCGTCAACGGGTATCTCGCCGGACGAACGCTGATCGACCCCGGCCCCGACAGCGACGAGTCGTGGTCCGCCCTGACAGAGAAGCTAGCGGCCGAGGACTGCCAGGTAGACGACCTCGAACGGGTCGTAGTGACACACCCCCATCCGGACCACTTCGGGATGGCGAACCGACTCCGCGAGCGGGGAGTGCGGATCGTCGCCAGCCCCGACGCGGCCACCATCATCGAATCGTTCGACGACAGGCTACAGTACGAGCAGGCGTTCTTCGAGACGTTTTTCGTCCGTCACGGACTTGACCAGTCGACCGCAGAGACGGTGACGACGCTTCCCGAGGCGTATCTCCCCTACGCACCGAACTGCTCTGTCGACCGAACCGTCGACGATGGCGACGAGATATCGATCAACGGAACTGACCTGACGGTCGAGGCTGTAGATGGCCACGCGCCGGGCGAGTTGCTGTTCTCCTACGAGACGGCCGGCGAGTATCGGGCGGCCGTCGGCGACCACGTCCTCGGCGACGTGACGCCGAACCCGCTCCTCCGGCCGCCGATGGACCGGGAGGACGACCGACCGCGGGTGCTACCGTGCTACAACGCATCCCTCGCTACGCTCCAGGAGCGCCCCTTCGACCAGTTATTGCCGGGCCACGGGAGCCTCATCGACGATCCACAGGGGCGGATCGGCGAGATCCTCGCAGCCCACGAGGACCGGACCGCAAACGTTCTGGAACTGATCGACGGGCCAACGTCCGCACGGGAGGTGATGGACGGTCTGTTCGACGACCTGCCCGTGATAGACTACTTCCCCGCGATGAGCGAGGCCATCGGTCATCTGGACGTCCTCGAAGAGCGCGGCGAAGTGCGTGCAACTGAAGACGCCGGACGAGTGGTATACACACGAAAATGAATCCGACACAGGCGGTCGCGCTCGGCGAGGCCGACGCCGACATCGCGATCACCGGTGGACGCGTCTTTCTGCCCGAAACCAGAGAGTTCCGCGCGCTCGACGTCCTCGTCGTAGACAACGAGATAGCGGCGCTGCCCGAGGACGCGGGCGACGTAATTGGGCCGGAAACGACACGCATCTCGGCGGACGGGCGCGTCGTCATGCCGGGCTTGATCGACGCCCACACCCACGTCGACACCGTCCAGTCGCTGGAGAACGCCTACCATCACCTGCTTGCCTCGGGAACGACCACGGTCGTCACCGAGTCGTCCGCCCTCGGAAGCCTGTTCGGCGCGGACGGTGTCGAGGCGCTCCTCGCCGCGACGGCGTATCTCCCGATCACAGTGCGGATGACCGTCCCGTCGATGCCGCTGGTCGACACGTTCGGTGACAGACGCGCGAGCGAGGCCGACGAAGACGCCCTCGTTGATCTGCTCGCGGACGACCGCGTCGTCGGCGTCGGCGAGACCGACTGGGTCCACGTCGTCGGTCGCGAGAGCGGACTCGACGGCCTGTACGAACGAGCGCGACAGGAGGAAAACCCATCTGCGGCCACGGTGCAGGCTGTCGCGGCGAGAAGCTAACCGCCTTCGCGACGCTGGTCGACAACGACCACGAGGCGATCAGCGGCGAAGGGCTGGTCGACCGGGTCGAGCGCGGCATCCACACCATCGGCCGGTACGGCACGGTGCGGAACGACATCGATGCGCTCGCCGACGCCGTCGGCCGCATCGGCCCGTCCGAACTCTCGCTGTCGACCGACGGGATGTGGCCCCGTGATCTGCTCGACGAGGGCGCGATGGATGCCGTCGTCCGGCGAACGATCGAGGCGGGCGTCGACCCCGTCGACGCGCTCCGGATGGCGACGCTCAACCCCGCCAGACACTTCGGCCTCGACGAGCGCGGGTCGCTCGCCCCCGGCAACGTCGCCGACGTGGTGATCGTCGACGATCTGGAAGCGATGAACGTGACCACCGTCCTGAGCGGCGGCGAGGTCGTCGTACGCAACGAGGAGATCCGCGTCGCACCGCGGAGCCACGAGTATCCGGCGTTCGTCTACGATACGATCGACGTCGAGAGCGGCCCCGAGAGTTTCGCCGTCCCGGCCGAGGCGGCCGACGAGAACGGTCGTGTGAGAGCTATCGAGGTCGGCGAGGGCCTGCTCTCGATGGCGACGACGGTGGAACCAAGAGTCGAGGACGGCGACCTCCACGCCGCGCCGGATCGGAACGTCGCCAAGGTCGCGCTGCTCGACCGACATCCCGACGGTGACGGCACCGGCTTCACGGGCTTTCTCGAAGGCTATGGGATCGACGAGGGCGCAGTCGCGACAAGCATGACAATGGAGTCCACGGGCGTGCTGGCGGTCGGGACGAGCGACGAGGCACTCTCGACTGCAGTCGAGCACGTCGCGGACCTGGGTGGTGGCTGGGCCGTCGTCCGGGACGGAGAACCCATCGCGGAGGTGCCCTACCGGATCGCCGGTGCCGCGGCGGATCTCGAAGTCGAGGAGACGGCACAGCTACTGAACGCAGTCGAGAACGGCTGTCGCTCGCTTGGCGTCGACGTCGACCAGCCGTTGCTGACGGTCGTCTCGCTGCCGTTCGTCGGCGTCCCGACGTTCAAGCTAACGTTCTCGGGCTACGCCGACGTGCTCAACCGATCGGTGGTCGGACTCACGCCCGAGAACGGAGCGCAGTAACGCCTCAGTACGTCGGATTTTCTTCTGGAACGTCGTCGCGCTGGTTCACTACCCGGGCGAGTACGAACAGGGCGTCCGAGAGCCGATTCAGGTACTGGATCACGGCGTCGTTGATGTTCTCCTCGGCGGCCAGCGCGACGGTGCGTCGCTCCGCACGGCGACAGACCGCTCTCGCGTGATGGAGGCTTGCGCCGCTTTCGCTCCCGCCCGGCAGGATGAAGTTCTCCAGTGGGGGCAACTCCTCCTCATGAGCGTCGATCCACCCCTCAGTTCGTCGGCGTGTGCGTCGGTGACGACCGGATCGTCCTCCTCGGGCGAGGGGTTGGCCAGATCCGCCTGCGCGATGTGTAAGTGGTTCTGGATCCGTTCGAGTTGCTCGTCGGCGTCGTCGTAGCCGCTCGGCCGGACTGCCCCGATCAGAGCGTTGAGCTCGTCGACGGTACCGTACGCCTCGATGCGTGCGCTCGTCTTCGCGACGCGGGACATGTCACGGAGGTCGGTCATTCCCTCGTCGCCGCGGCCGGTGTAAATCTTCATACGAGATGGCAAGGGGGCGGACGAACTTAGTTCCTCTCTGCTGGCGAGTAGGTGACACGAGTCAGGGAAGGTTTATTCAGAATTACGTCGAATCTATAGTATGTATTCGAAAACACCGACTCGAAGCCGGCGGGACCTGCTCCCCGGAGGAAAAGCATGGCAGCAATAGAGATCGACGGACTCACGAAGCGGTTCGGCGACGTCGTCGCCGTCAACGATCTCGACCTCACGATCGAGGAGGGCGAGATCTTCGGCTTTCTCGGCCCGAACGGTGCGGGAAAGTCGACGACAATCGACATCCTGCTCGACTTCATCCGCCCGACGGAGGGATCGGTGACGGTGCTCGGCCACGACGCCCAGTCGGAGGGCGTCGAAGTCAGACGCCGCACCGGCGTGCTACCGGACGCCTACCACGTGTACGACCGGCTCACCGGTCGCCAGCACGTCGAGTTCGTCCTCGAAATGAAAGGCGTCGACGAGGATCCCGAGGCACTCCTCGAGCGCGTCCGGATCGCCGACGCCGCCGACCGAAAAGCCGGCGGCTACTCGAAGGGAATGCGCCAGCGACTCGTCCTGGCGATGGCGCTGGTCGGCGACCCCGACCTTCTCGTGCTTGACGAGCCGTCGACAGGACTGGATCCGAACGGTGCCCGCGAGATGCGCGAGATCATCCGCGCGGAGAACGACCGCGGGACGACCGTCTTCTTTTCGAGTCACGTCATGGAGCAGGTCGAAGCCGTCTGTGACCGCGTTGCGATCCTCGACCGCGGCGAACTCGTCGCAGTCGACACCATCGACGGACTGCGCGACGCGACTGGCTCGGGCGAGACGCTCTACGTCTATCTGCCGAGCCTCGACGAGGAGACGGTCGACACGGTGGGCGGACTCGACGGTGTCGGGAAGGCCTCGGTCCACGATGGCCGCCTGCGCGTGGCTGTCGACGGCGTCTCGAAGTTCGCCGTGCTGGAATCGATAGATCGGACGGTCGGGCCAGTACAGGACTTCTCGGTCGTCGAATCTTCGCTCGAAGACCTGTTCGTCCAGTATACGACCGAAAAACAGGAGGTCGAAGCATGACGACGCTCGCCGTCGCAAAGAAGGATTTCCGCGATGCCGTCCAGTCGCGGGCGCTGTGGGCGCTCGTCACCGTGTTCGTCCTGCTGTCGGTGGTCTCGTCGTACGCCTACGTGCAAGTACCGGAGATGTTCGGTTCCCCCGGGGTGCAACGTTCCCCGGTCTGATCTTTTTCACCGTGGGACTGATCGGGCTGTTCGTGCCGCTTGCGGCGATTGTCGTCTGTTACAAATCTGTCGCCGGCGAGCGAGAACTGGGAAGTATCAAGCTCCTGCTCTCGCTGCCGACTGACCGGCTGAACGTGTTCGCCGGCAAAGTCGTGGGTCGGGCCGCCGTGCTCGCGTTCGGACTGGGTATCGGGCTGACGGTCGGTCTGGGCTTCGGTTCGGCGCTCCTCGGAGATGTCGACGTCCTCGCACTGCTCGTGTTCGTCCTGCTGACGCTCGCGTTTGCTGGGGTCTACGCCGGCATCGTCGTGAGTCTCTCGGCGACGACGGGGTCGACGTCGCGGGCAACGACGCTCGCACTCGGCTTTTTCGTCGTCTTCGAGCTATTCTGGGACGCCGTCCCGGTAGCGGTGTTGTACGTCGTGGAGGGCTTTTCGATGCCGACGGCGGTACCTGACTGGGTGTTCGCCGTCACGCAGATATCACCCTCCTCGGCCTACTTCTCCGGACTTGTTGCACTCCTGCCGGATCTCGCCGCGGCGACCGGTGCTGATCCCGGACAGGGGGTGCAGGCGTCGACGTCGGGGCAACCGGCGGAGGCTCGCTCTACACGGCACCGGAGATCGGCCTCGTCATGCTCGCACTGTGGGCGATCCTCCCCCTCGCCGTCGGCTACTACCGGTTCGCCCGGGCGGATCTCTGAGACGGACAGCACTCCCCGTCTCACTGACCAGCCGCCGGGTCCATCCCTCGCGAGCGATAGGACGATTCGATATAGCACGATACGATTTATTGCCTGACTCGCCCGGACCAGTCCCGAACTGCCGTAATCGGACTCAGATAGCGTCTCGGCTCCTCGAACCGCGGAAAACTGACCCAAACCAGTGGCATTAAGCGGAGCGGCCTGAAAGTCGGGATATGGAACGAGAGACCTACTGCCCCAACTGCGAGGAAGAGCAGACCTTCTGGCTCACGGCGAGCACGGAGCTCCACCTCGGCACGAAAACGAAGTGGCGCTGCTCCGAGTGTGAACGCGGCGTCGTCCGGATCGGTGACGCCGTCGACACGAGTTCGACGGCCTAACCGCTCCGTTCGGACGCCTCCTTCCACTCGCCCACGCCCGACGGATCGAGATGCACGTGTGCGTCGCCGACCCCTTCTTCGGCCCGCAGCATGTCCACGAGTTCCGTCTCTACTTCATGGGCGTCCCGAAGCGAGAGTTCGCCCTCGACCTCGGCGTGTACCTCGACTTCGAGCACTGTGCCGTCGTAGAAGACCACCAGATCGTGAACCCCCTCGACGTCCGGATGGGACAGAAGAGTTTGTCGAACTGCCGCCCGCTGTTCGTCCGAGGGTGCCCCCGACGAGATAGGTGATGTTCTCCCGGCCGATCGAGAACCCCTGATAGACGACGAGCAGGCTCACCAGACCGCCAGCGAGGGGGTCGAGGATCGGGTAGCCGACGAGCACTCCGAGCACGCCGGCGATCACGGCGATGGAGGTGTAGATGTCGTTGAGGCAGTCCTTCGCGAGCGCGGACAGCGCCGTCGAGCCGAGGTCGGCGTTGACCTGCTCGGTGTACCAGTAGACGGCGTACATGTCCACGATTGCGAAGCCGATAGCTGCCAGCAGGAGATAGCTGAACTCGATGAACTCGTCGGCGAGCAGTCCCTGAATAGACTCGTAGAGGAGGTTGAGACCGAGCAGCGCGATAGCCACCCCGACGAACAGCGCGGTCAGCGGTTCGATCCGGGAGTGGCCGTGTGGATGAGTCGAATCGGGGTCCTTGAACTGGGCCTGTCCCCAGATCAGCACGACGACGCTGGCAACCAGGTCCGCAATAGAGTGTGCCGCGTCGGCCAACAGGGCGACACTACCGAACGTCAGGCCAGCGGCTCCTCGACGATGATCTTCACGGCGTTCCCGAGCACGTTCACCCACGATGCGCGGGCAAAGCGTGACCGGTCGGCGTCGTCCATGGGCGATTTAGATGTAGTCTAAACTTGAAGCTTGCCATCGCCGTCGGCTCCCCGGCCAGCCTACAGCGCTTCCGAGATTCCCTGTGTGAACTGGTCGACCGGGATGACGGAATAATCGACCGAGAGCGTGTCCTGGGTCGCCCGAATCTTGCCGACGAACGTCGAGATGTCTTCGAGTTCACCCTCGAGGACGAACAGTTCCATGCAGTAGCTCTCGCCGACGTGGCTGTGGAAGTTCGAGGCGACGAGGTCCTCGTGCTCGTGGCGCAGATTCATCATCTGCTCTTCGACGCTGGTCGTTTCGTAGTCGAAGACGACGGTCACCACGCCCATCAGGTCTTTCTCCTCGAGCTGTTTGTCCTCGAACTCGCCCAGCAGGTTCCGTGACGCCTCTCGGATGACTTCGCTCCGGCCGGTGTAGCCGTGGTCGTCGGAGAACTCGTCGATCCGTTCGAGCAGTTCCTCGGGCATCGAGACGCTTACGACGGTCATATATTAACTGAGTCGCGGTTCGTTATTAAGAATTACTGAACAGAGCGGTTAATCCGCGTCTCTCTTACTAGAAACGTCGGCGCTGCGCTACTCCTCGAGCGCCTGCCAGGAAAGTCGCAGGTTCCGCGCCGCCGATGTCTGGTCGATCAGTCGCGCCGCAGTCCGAGATGGCGCGGCTTCGAGCGTCTCGTCGTCCTCGTCGACGACGGCGTTGAACGCCCTCGCGAGACTGTCGAGCGTGTCACGGTTCTCTATCTCGGTTGGCTCGGTCATCAGCGCCTCGCCGACGATTTCGGGCCACTTGGTCGTCGGTGGGTGGACGCCGTAATCGAGCATCCGCTTTGCGACGTCCGCAGCGTCCTGTTCGCCCGCGCTGGCGACGAACTCGTGATGGAACGGGCCGTAGGGAACCTCGTACTCGATCTGTTCGGCGAGGTAGTTCGCGTTGAGTACGGCCTTCGCGCTGGCGTCGGTGAGCCCTTTGTCGCCGAGTCGCGCAATGTAGGCGTAGGCCTTCACGAGGACGAGCCAGTTGCCCGAGAAGCCGTGGACCTTTCCGATCGAGTTGTCGGGGTCGAACTCCTCGTAGCCCATCTCCGAGCGCCGGATTCGGGGGTGGGGAGGAACTCGGCGAGGTCATCGACGACGCCGACCGGTCCTGCACCGGGGCCGCCGCCACCGTGAGGCGTTGCGAACGTCTTGTGGACGTTGTAGTGCATGATGTCGAAGCCCATGTCGCCGGGGCGAGCGCGCCCGAGCAGGGCATTCAGGTTCGCGCCGTCGTAGTAGAGCAGGCCGCCGACGTCGTGGACCATCTCCGCAATCTCCTCGATATCGCGCTCGAACAGGCCGAGCGTGTTCGGGTTCGTCAGCATGAGCGCGGCGGTATCCTCCGAGAGCGCGGCGTCGAGGGCATCGAGGTCGATGCGGCCGTCCTCGCCGCCTGGCAGTTCGACGACATCGTAGCCGCCCAGCGCCGCGCTGGCGAAGTTGGTCCCGTGGGCGCTCTCGGGGACGATTACCTCGCTCCGGTGCTCGTCGCCGTTCGATTCGTGATAGGCCTGCGCGACCAGAATTCCGGTGAACTCCCCGGCCGCTCCGGCCGGTGGCTGAAGCGAGACGGCGTGCATCCCGCCGATCCGTGCCAGGTAGTCCTGTAGCCGGTACTGCAGTTCGAGGGTGCCCTGCTTGCGCCGCTCCGGCCGATCCGGATGGATCGACGCGTCGGCGAGCGCGGCGACGTCCTCGGTGAACTTGGGGTTGTACTTCATCGTACAGCTACCCAGCGGATACGGGCCAGTATCGATGGCGTAGGTCATCTGCGAGAGCCGCGTGTAATGCCGCGCTGCTCCGGTTCGGAAAGTTCCGGAAGCGTGAGTTCGTCCCGAGTCAGGTCGTCCGGCAGCGGGACGTCGGCAGTACTGTCCGCGTCATCGCCCGATGCAGTGCTCGCCCCGCTGAGCGCCACCGTCGTCTCGTCCTTGTCCGAAAGCAGTGGTTCGTAGACCGGTTCGTCGTCGCGTCGCCAGCGGGCCTGATCGAACGTCATCCCTCGACCACCTCCGTGAGCGCCGCGACGAAGCCATCGAGGTCGTCCTCGCCCAGATCGTTCACACAGAGCTGTATCTCGTGGTCGTCGAGGGCGTGGACGGCGTAGCCCAGATCCGCTGGCTGGGCGGCTATCTCCTCGGCCGGTCGCTCGGTGCTCGCGACGAACTCGCGGAAGTGATGCCGGTCGTGGACTGGCGCGTCGACCCCCGAAAGCTGGTCGACGGCGTCGGCGAGCCGGTCGGCCCGCGAGATACTGTCTTTCGCCGCCTCGACGAGTCCGCTTGGCCCGAGCCAGGTAGCGTGAATGGCGGCGCGCAGCGCAACCCACGCCTGGTTCGTACAGATGTTGCTCGTCGCGCGCTCCTGGCGGATGTGCTGTTCTCGGGTCTGGAGCGTCAGCGTGTAGGCACGCCGATCCGCGGCGTCCTTGCTCGCGCCGACGAGTCGTCCCGGCACCTGCCGGACGTACTCCTCTCGCGTGGCGAACATGCCCAGTCCCATTCCGTGACTCGCCGGAAGACCGAGCACGCTGGCGTCGCCGATTACGACGTCTGCACCCACTGTTTCAGGCTCTTCGAGCACCGACAGTGCGATCGGATCGGAGCCGAGGGCGAAGAGAGCGCCGTGATCGTCGGCGATATCGGCGACGGCATTCAGGTGTTCCTCGATGACGCCCCGAACCGTCGGGGTCTCGGCGTAGACGAGTACGGCGTCGTCGTCGGCCCGGTCGGCGAGCGCGTCGACGTCGACACAGCCATCGTCCATCTCGTATGTCTCGACGGAAAGATCGGTGCCGGCGACGTAGTTGGCCAGTACCGCCCGCTTTTCGTCTCGGATATGCTCGGGGACGAGCACGCGGTCGCCGGCCGTCGAGCGCACGCGATCAGCCAGCGTGGCGGTCTCGCCAAGCGCCGTCGCGGCGTCGTACATCGAGCAGTTCACGATTCCCAGTCCGGTTAGCTCCGCGAAGATCGACTGATACTCGAAGAGGGCCTGCAAGAACCCCTGCGAGACCTCCGGCTGGTACTGGGTGTAGGACGTCAGGAACTCGGAGCGCTGGGAGAGATGATCGACCAGCGACGGGATGTAGCCGTCGTAGTGGCCGCGTCCGAGCAACTCGACCATCGTATCGTTGCGTCCGAGCATCCTCTCGACGTCTTCGCGTACTTCGCGTTCGCTACGAGCGTCGATCCCGAACTCGCCGTCGAAGCCAACCCCCTCGGGGATGTCGAACAGGTCGGCCTCCTCGTCGACACCGATCGCGGCGAGCATCGCGTCGGTCTCCGACGGTGTATGCGGCGCGTACGGGCTTCCACCGGATCGGGTCACGGCTGGATCCCCGTCCGGCTACCGTGTAGAGCTTTCACGTGTGGAAGTTACGACTAGCCGTATATCATAATCCCGGTTCCGGTGCCCCAACTCGCTGCTGTGAGCGGTCTCGGGCACCGTCGCTGGACCGATCGAAGAGAACCCATATATCAAATACCGCTATACCAAACTTGGAAAATACTTTTCATATGGGGCTGGAATCGAGCATATGAATCTCCCAGAGCAGTGGACAACCGGCACTGTCTCTACGAACGGTATCGAACTGCAGTACTACCGAACCGGCAGTGGGGAGCCGATCGTGATAGCCCACGGAATGTACGATAACGGCCGTCGCTGGGTCCCGCTTGGCTCGGCGCTTGCCGACGACTACGAGGTTATCACCTACGACGCCCGTGGGCACGGTCGCTCGGGCGCCCCGGATACTGGATACGATATGGGTTCCCGCGTTGCGGATCTCGTCGGGCTCGTCGACGAGTTGAACCTCGCCGACCCGGTTCTCCTTGGCCACTCGATGGGAGCAGCAACGGTTGCATGGACGGCCGCGAACTCCCATCGTCCGCGCGGAGTAGTGCTCGCAGACCCGGCTCGATTCCACGAATCGCCCGATATCAGCATGGCAGACGCACGAGAGATGACTCGTGAACGATTACGCGAGGCGAAAGCGCGTTCTATCGAAGAGCGGATCGAAGACTACGATGACGCCGTCCACGGTATGGACCACGTCCGACGGTTAGCCGCAGCGACCGACGAGTGTAGCCCACATATCGCAAAGCTGCACAGGAACACACCCCCGTCAAAGACGCGTTCGACGAAATCACGTGTCCGACGCTGGTGTTGCGCCGCGACGCCGATGTGGCAGACAGAGCGACCGATCTGGACGCCGCTGACCGGTTGCGTGACGGCCGACTTGTACATATCCCGAACGCCGGACATTACGTATTCCGTGACGAATACGACGCAGCGTCCGCCGAGCTTCGTGTCTTCCTCCAGCGGTAAACTCACTGTGGGCCGGAACAACGGTTTTGTGCCAGCCAATCGTCACGTTCGCTCATGCGAGAGTTCGTTACGCCGCCAGCAATGGAGCCGGGTGACCGTATCGCTGTGCTCGCACCGTCGAGCGGCGGCGCGCGCGATGCGCCGCACGTCTTCGAACTCGGTCTCGAACGGTTGCGCGAGCTGTTCGACCTCGAACCGGTCGTCTATCCCACAGCCAGACAGGGCAACGATTTTCTCGCAGCCAACCCCCGCGCCCGTGCGGCGGATATCCACGCCGCCGTCCGCGATCCGGAGATAGCCGGCATCGTCGCGACCATCGGCGGGTACGACCAGCTCCGGATCCTGAAACACCTCGATAGCGAGGTGCTTCGCGCCAACCCGACCCGGTTCTTCGGGATGAGCGACAACACAAACCTCGGGCTCTACCTGTGGAACGAGGGCATCGTCTCGTACAACGGCGCACAGCTGATGAACGAGCTGGGTGTCCCGGGCGAGCTCCCGGCTTACACCGAGCGCTACTGTCGCCGCGCCTTCTTCGAGGAGTCGATAGGGGAACTCGCCCCCAGCGAAGAGTGGACCGACGAGCCCTCGACGTGGTGGACCGATCCATCGCAGATGGGCGAGCCACCGGCGTACGAGCCGAATCCGGGCTGGTGCTGGGCGGGCGGCGAGGGTGATGTCGAGGGGCGGCTCTGGGGTGGCAACCGGAGCATCGTCGAGTGGCAACTGGCGACCGACCGTTACCTGCCGGAGCCCGAAGCGCTCGACGGCTGCATCCTCGCGCTGGAGACAGCCGAGACGATTCCCGACCCTGACGAGGTAGAGGCGACGCTCATGTGTCTCGGCGAACGGGGGCTACTGGAGCGGTTCGCGGGCGTCCTGGTCGGGCGCGCGCCGACGCGAAGCCACCTGACCGAGCCACCGCGTGAAGAGCGGGAGGCCTATCAGGAGCGGCTCTACGAAACTATCGCCGAAGAGGTCGCTCGGTACAACCCTGGCGCGCCCGTAGTGCTGGGCGTCGACTGGGGCCACACGACACCGATTGCACCGCTACCGCTCGGCGAGCGCGTCCATCTCGATCCGCAAACGGGGACGATCGGATTCGAGTGAGACGTTATTCCGTCTGGTCGACGTACTCGTCGGCCGCCAGCAGGTCGTCGAAGTCGCTCTCGTCGTCGAATTCGATCTCCAGCATCCAGCCCTCCCCGTAGGGGTCCTCGTTGACGAGCTCCGGGGCGTTAAACAGTTCTTCGTTGACCGCGACGACCTCGCCGCCGACCGGCGCGTAGAGGTCCGAGACGGCCTTGATACTCTCGACGACGCCGAACTCGGCCTGTGCCTCGAGTTCCTCGCCGACGTCGGGGAGTTCGACGAAAACCACGTCGCCGAGTTCGTCCTGCGCGAAGTCCGTGATACCGACTCGGGCCGTACCGTCGTCGCGTCGCGCCCACTCGTGTGATTCCAGGTAGCCGAGTTCGTCAGGGGTTTCGAAGCTCATCTGTGTTCGTCCAGTAGGTTCGACGGTTCGACTCTTGCCTTTTTCGACTGTTCTCGGATCTCGACCCGCACGGTCGTACCGACCTCGGCGTACTCGCTATCGACGTAGCCGAGACCGATCGGCTCCGAGAGCGTGGGGCTCATCGTCCCGCTGGTGACGGTACCGATCGGCTCGCCGTCAGGGGTGGTGACGTCGTAGCCGTGCCGCGGGACGCCCCGGTCGATCAGGCGAAGCCCGACGAACCGCTGGTCGGGACCTTCCTCGTACACCCGTTCGAGCGCGTCGCGCCCGACGAACTCCGTATCGAGTTTGATGCTGAAACCGACGCCGGCCTCGTATGGGTCGCGGGGATCGGTCTCGTAGTCGAAGTCCTGTCCCGAGAGGAGAAAGCCAGCCTCGATGCGAAGCGTGTCGCGCGCGCCGAGTCCGCAGGGCTGGCAGTCGAAGGCCGACCAGACCGTCTCGGCGGCGTCCCACGGCGCGAGGATCTCGTAGCCGTCCTCGCCGGTGTAGCCCGTGCGCGAGACGAGAGCGCGGACGCCCGAGACCGTCATGTACTCGGCCTCGAACTTCGAGAGGTCGCGAACGTCGCCCTCGGAGACGTCGGCGAGGGTGGCGGGGGCGTCAGGCCCCTGCAGGGCGAACATCGCATAGGAATCCGTGTGGTTCTCGACGTCGGCGTCTAGCCCCCACTCGTCGCGGTGGTCCGTCCAGCGCGCCAGTATGTCCTCGTCGTGGCCGGCGTTCGGGACGAACAGGTAGCGCGCGTCCTCGCCGTAGGTCGCCACCGCCCGGTTACCCTCTGGCAGACGGTAGACCACTGTATCGTCGATGATCAGCCCCTCCTCGTCGGTGATCATCGAGTACTGGGAGTCGCCGGGCGAGAGTCCCGTCACGTCGTTCGAGGTGAGTCGCTGCATCAGGCGGGTCGCGTCGGGCCCGCCCACCTCGATCTCGCTCATGTGCGAGACGTCGAAGATCCCGAGCGACTCGCGGACGGCGTGATGTTCGGTCGTGATCGAGTCGAACTCGACGGGCATCTCCCAGCCACCGAAGTCGGTGAGTTTGGCGGCCCGGTCCTCGTGTACGGCCGCGAGCGGCGACAGACGTAGCGACATATCTGAGCGTTGTCGGGCAGGTAGTAATGGTTTCCGTCCGATGTGGCTCCACCGGGCATCCCAGTGCGTCGTTCCAACCGTGCTCCGTGTTTCGCCACACCTATGTCCCGAGGTGGGGAAGAACGGGCATGGTTGATCGGTTACGCGCCTTGCAGGACCGAATATCGGCGGTCAACGAGGCCGACCGCATGCGCGTCGGACTGTTCGTCGACGGGCCGAACGTGCTCCGCGACGAGTTCGACGTCGATCTGGACGACGTCCGCGACGCCGCCGCGGAGTTCGGCCAACTCGGCGTGACGCGGCTCTATCTCGACGAACACGCCACGCCGGGACTGATTCAGGCCGCCGAAGCGCGGGGCTACGAGGTCGTCATCACGAGCGGTGACGTCGACGTCAAACTCGCTATCGACGCCGCCGAGAGCGCCGTCCGCGACGAAATCGACGTCCTGGTGATCGCCTCTCGTGACACGGATTTCAAGCCGGTGCTGGAGACCGCGGGGCGCAACGGCATCCGAACGGTCGCCATCGCACCGGGGACCCACGGCCGGTCGGATGCGCTCAGAAACGCCGCAAACGAGGCCGTCCTGCTCGGCGAGTGAGCGTCGGCCGATTGCGGAGTGGCGCTGTTTTCGGGGAGACGGAGTCAATTGTCGACCTACGTCGCCACAGTAGTCACAGTACAGGAGAGCGCTACCCCCTCGATTCGACGCCGAAACGAAGTGCTTTCCACGCCGACGCTCCTTGTGCCGCGCATGGATCTCGACACGCCGGTCCTCGACAATCACATACACCTCGATCCTGACCACGGCAGAGGGATCGACGCCGTCGAGGACTTCGCACATCTGGGCGGGACACACCTGCTCGTCGTCAACAAACCCTCCTGGCATCTCGGCGTCGAGCCGGACACCGGCGAGGACTTCCGCGAGGTGTTCGAGCGCACGATAGCGGTCGTCGAGGAAGCGAGCGACGTCCTCGAGGGGCGAGCATGGCCGGTGCTGGGCGTCCATCCGGGACTGATCTCGCGACTCGTCGACGAGCGGGGGTTCTCCCCGGAGGCGGCGGGCGAACTCATGCAGGCCGGCCTCGACGTCGCCGGGGGTTCGTCGACGAGGGGCGCGCGCTCGCGCTCAAATCCGGGCGTCCCCACTACGAGGTGAGCGAGGGGTCTGGACGGCGTCGAACGAAGTCATGCGTCATGCGTTCGCGCGCGCCGCGGAACTGGATTGTGCCGTCCAGCTACACACTGAGGGCACTGACGATCTGACGGAGGTCGCGGAATGGGCCGAGGCAGCAGGGCTCCCGGCCGACAACGTCGTCAAGCATTACGCCGGCGGCACGCTCGCGGGGCCGGTCCCGAGCGTGATGAGCGAGAAAGAGCGCCTCCGCGTCGCGGCCGACGCGGGCGAGCCGTTTCTGATGGAGACGGACTTCGTCGACGACCCGGACCGGCCGGGGGCAGTTCTCGGGCCGAAAACCGTCCCACGGCGGGTCCGTTGGCTACTCGAGGAGGGCCACGAAGCAGCCGTCAGGACGGCACACGTCGAGACGCCCCGGACCGTGTATGGGATCGATACACGCGGGAGTTTATAAGTAGTCGCGCGGACGAACAACCGCCACGCTGGGATCGGTGTGCCGGGGAGGAGCGCCCCTACCTGATGGTACCGGCATCTCCGCCCCAGGGGATCACCAGCCCCCGGAGAGAAAGGGTTTTCAAGCCGCCAGCGTACGGTCAAGGTATGAGCGCGCCGCCGAACGAGTTTTACTCAGAGGAACGCTGGCAGAACTGGCTCGACCGAATAACCGACGAAGAACTCGACCCCGAAGACGAGGACTCCGCACGACTGCTCCTGAACCTGCAGGACGACGCCGCTATCGCGGTCGCCAAGGTCGTCTCGGCTCACGACGAGGACCATATCGACACCGAAACTGCGATGGAGGAGATCGAGGACATCCGCGAGATCGTCCTCAGTGAAGTCGAGTTCGACGACGAGGAGAAAGAACTTCTCGTCGACGACGTCCAGACCAGCCTCGTCTGCGTCTTCTACGCCGCCGAGGAGTACGTCTCGAACGGCGCGCCCGACGACGCCGGCATCGAGCAGTACGTCCGCGCGGCCGCCGACGCGGAGGCCGAAGAGGACATCGACGCGGCGCTGGGCTATCTCGTCCAGGCCGGTACCATGATCATCGACGGCGAGGAACTCGACTTCTCGGTCGTGGAAGATCTGGAGTACGGTCTCGTCTCGACCTGGGTCAACGGCCTCGACAGCCTCCAGAGCGCGATGAGCGATCCGGAAGTCGTCGAAGAAGAAGACGAGGAGTGAGAACACGGCGACGGCAGGGACTTTTTACGACGTTACTGACCGGCCCGTAGCCACGGTTGCTGGATAGCTAACCCCAACAGCCTTTTTGTTGCCGGATGCCATCATCTCTGTAGTATGAATTTCTGGGGTGACGATCGTGGCGCAGCCATTCAGATCGGCGCTGTGATCCTCTTTGCTTTCGTCGTGATCGCGATGGCCTCCTACCAGGCCACGGTCGTCCCCAGTCAGAACTCCGGCGTGGAGTTCAACCACAATCAGGACGTCCAGAGCCAGATGGTCGATCTTACCACCGGGCTGGACGCGTCCGCCCGCGACGGCACGCGTGGCTCTCACGCCGTCCGACTCGGGACGACGTATCCCTCGCGGACGTTCTTCGTGAACCCGGGACCGCCAAGCGGGCAGTTACGGACGGTCGAAAGCGGGCAGATCGAGTTCGAAAATATAGTCGTGAGCGACAGCGAGAGCGCCACGGTTACATCTTACTGGGAGACTGCCCCCGAGCCGGTGACGACAAGCAGGCTCCAGTACGTCCCGGACTACAGCGAGTATCGCGCCGCGCCGACGACCGTGTACGAATACGGTGCGCTGATCAATGACAACCCTCAGGGGACACCGACACAGTTCGTGCCCGATGGCGTTGTTGACCGCAACGAGATTATGCTGATCGCCCTTCGCGGTGATGTACAGCAAGCGTCGAGTACCACTGTTTCCGTAAATCGCCGGGCACTGAGCAGCTCGGCAAATACCGTGACGATTAAGCAAGGCACGATCAGACTGCCGACCGAATATCCCGGCTACTGGGTCGACCAGCTCGCCGATCGGAACGGTATCGATGTCGCCGAGAACGGGGATACTGTCGAGATTACGATTCGGAGCGGCGAGACGTTCGACCTCCGGATGGCGAGGGTCGGCGTCGGCGACGTTACCAGCGTCGACAGTGGCCCCGACGAGCGCGCGACCTACGTGGCGGCGACCGACGACGAGGCACCGACCGTCAGCGCAGAGGTCCGTGACGAGTACAACAATCCCGTCGCCGGGGCAACGTTCGAGTACGAGGTCGACGGCGGCCCGACCCAGTCGGGAACCACGGATCGTAACGGTCTCGCAGTGGTGGACGGTGTCTCGGAGGGCGAAACGGTCCGAATCCGGATCGGCGGCGAAGATTGGGAGGAAGTCGCCATCGACGCACGGGCGAATAGCGGCGGGGGCGGTGGGGAGCAACGGCGCGTACGATGTCGTCTGGGACACCGACAAGATCGAAGCCGAGAACGGTGGAGTGACCTGCGATGCGTCGAGTTGTACGATCACTGACGACGCGGGGAAAACATTCTATATATTCACCCAGCCGTCGGTGGACGGCGCGGCCGTCGAGTACGCCTCGGGCAACAGATCCGTTGTGAGTTTCGGTAGCTCGACTGGAACGGATCAGAACGGCAAAGACGACGTTGACGTCACGGTGGGCGACAACGGTGTGACGGAGGTGTTCGCGTCGAGTGGTGGAAACGGCGACCGACTACAGGTCACGGTCGATGTTGGCGGGACTGTTCCGGGTGCACTGTTCCCCGATCGGTTCAAAGATCAGGAAGGTGGTGACGGCGACATTCCACCGGATGTTCCCGCGGGGACGATCAATAGCCCGACCAATATGCAGTCGGAAGATGAGACCTTCGCGGGACTCCGTGGGTCGGGGGTAACGCTTTCTCCGTCGGGACAGCGACTGATACCGTGTCAAGTGGCACTTACACCGTCGAGATTGGGTACCGTAACAACGCCAAGCAGGATGCGACAGTCACGTTCACCAATGAAACCGGGCAGGTACTTGAGACGGTCAATTTAGATGACAAAACCGAAACACGGGTCACGGCGACCGGAACGATAGAAGTAGACAGTGAGACGACAGTGTACGCCCAGTACGACGCACAAAATAAGAACTCAGAGACGGATATCTACTACCAGAAGCTGACGTAGCCATTGATCAAACCGTATATACTGTCAAATGGCACTTGGACCGTCTAAACCGACGTTTTGATCCTCTTCGCAGCGCTGATTGGGCCGACGACAACCGGCAAGGTACATAGAACATCGAGTCAAACCAGGAACGAGCGATTCGGATCGGACTGTCATTATAAACTTCTCAGACCCGATCAGAATGTTGTGACGACCGAGAACGTAGATATCCGGTTGTAAAACTATTCGACATACGTCGAAACCCCTATCGACAAACCCATATAGAACCTTCACACAAGTCTACCCATGACTGAAGTCGGTATCGACGCCATCGAGATCAGGACGGGGAACCTCAGACTCGATCTGCCGAACACGTTCGCGCCACAGAAAGGCGAAGATCCGGAGAAGTACACGAAAGGGCTCGGTCTGACGGGCAGTTCGTTCCCGGATAGCTACGAGGACATCGTAACGATGGCGGCCAACGCCGCACATCGGCTGATGGAGCGCAAAGGGCTCGAACCCGAAGATATCGGCCGGATCGACGTCGCAACCGAGAGCGCGTTCGACAACTCCAAACCGGTTTCGACGTACGTCGCAGGCTGTCTCGAACAGGTCTTCGAGGGCGACTTCCACCACGCCAACAAGGGCGAGCGAAAGTTCGCCTGCATCGCGGGCACCCAGAGCCTCGACGACGCGTACAACTGGATCCGCGCAGGGCGAAATCGCGGGCGGGCGGCGATTGTGATCGCCACGGACACGGCGCTGTACGCACGCGACGACCCCGGTGAGGCGACGCAGGGGCTGGTGCGGTCGCGATGCTGATCGACGAGGAGCCCGATTTGGTCTCGCTGTCCCTCGAACAGGGCTATGGCTCGGCCGACGAGACTGACTTTCTCAAGCCGAACCAGCAGTTCCCGAGCGTCGACGGCAAGCGCTCGGTGCAGGTGTATCTCGCGCGGATGCGCGAGGCCCTGGAGGACTACAAGTCGGTCGCGGGCGACATCCATCCCGACGACTTCGCGTACGGCCCCTTCCACACGCCGTTCCCGGGGATGGTGCGCAAGGCCGCCGTGCTCGCGTACCGCAACCTGATCAGGGATACCGACATCGAGGACGTCATCGGCGAACAGATCGGCGAACAGCCACGCCGTGACGAGTTCGCGGACGACGACGCCTTCGTCGACGCACTGACCGACTACACCGACGCGCTCTCCGAGACCGAGCGGTACCAGCACTGGTACAGCGCAACGATCGAACCGACGCTCGGCATCGCCCGCGAGGTCGGGAACTGGTACACTGCATCGGTCCATCTGGCCCGGATCAGCGCGCTGCGACACGCCGCCGAAAACGATATCGACCTTGCCGGCGACCGCCTGCTGGTCGGCTCGTACGGTAGCGGCGCACAGGCCGAGATCCACACCGAGACCGTCCAAGATAACTGGCGCGAGGAGATCGAGGCGCTCAACGTCGACGAACAACTCGACCGACGGTACGACCTCACCTTCGCCGAGTACGAGGACGTCCACGACGCGCACAATCACGACATGGACACCGAAACCGAGGAACTCACGACGCCCGAATCCGAGTTCGTCTTCGATGGCTGGGGCCGGATGGGCGAGCGCAAGTACCGATACGTCGAGTAGCGACGCTCACGACCGGGCGACGAACAGGTTGGGGTGGTCGGATATCGGTATCGCAACTGACGACTGAGAGTGGATGATTTTTGTGTCGTCCTGCTGGCATCGACCCGAAACACGGACCGGCGGGTCTACGCACCTAAAACGTCGCTGGCACGGGTCATGTGTGCTGCCTTCCCGATCGTTTTTTGCCTCCTGCCGAGGGATGTCTCGGTATGGAGACGCTCAAGCGCACGCTGCGCGAGGCACCCATCGTCGATCGGGGCGAGTACCAGTACTTCGTCCACCCGGTAACCGACTGCTTGCCGGAGGTTCAACCGGACCTGCTACGGGAGATCGCAACTGCATTCGAGGCGGTCGTCGATCTCGATCGGGTCGACAAGATCATCACGGCCGAAGCGATGGGGATCCACCACGCCTCGGCGCTGAGTCTGCAGACCGGGATCCCGTTCGTGGTCGCACGCAAGCGCGACTACGGCTTCGAGAGCGAGGTCGCGGTCCATCAGACGACGGGCTATGCGGAGGACGAACTCTACGTCAACTGCATCGAGGAGGGCGAACGCCTGCTGTTCGTCGACGACGTCTACGCGACTGGCGGGACGATCAAGGCGATGTGCGATGCCATCGACGAGACGGGCGGCGAACTGGTGGAAGCGGCAGTCGTTGTCAGACGCCGCACCGGAGAAGAGCCAGTCGACCTGCCGATCGACGTCCAGCACCTGCTCGAAGTCGACGTGGTAGACGGAGAAGTGGTGATACTTGACGACGAAACCGCAGAAACAGTCGAGTAATCAGGGAAGGTCGCGGATGGCGTCGAGCATGTCGTCGACGTCGGCATTCGAGACGGCCAGCGAGTAGCCGTCGATGGTCGCCAGTTTGGGGGCGTGCTCCCAGAGGTCGTCCGGATCGAGACCGTGCAGGACGACCGCGTTGGGCGTCGGATTGACGACGCGGAGCGCGACCAGGGGCGACTCGCCGCGAGTGACACCTGTGAAGACGAGGCTCCGATTCGTGCTCTGACCGTAGAGACGGAAGAACTCCTCACTGGAGAGGCGCGTGATCGCGCTGATGCTGTCGATGACGGTGTGGCCGGTCACCGAGTCCTGCTCGCCCTCGACGATTTCGGTGGCGTCGATGGCGTCGTAAAACCGATCGAGCGGCATCGAGGTCGAGTACTCGCGCAGATCCAGCACGATGTCGCTCTCGAACCCGGCCGAGAGCACGCGGGCGTACTGGCGGATCCGGTCGCCGCCACGGCGTTCATCGATTGCGAGCAGTCCTTCGACGATCCGACTGATGACGCTAATGCCGGGGCTCGCGCGGCGACCGCTCTCGTAATCGCTGATGACCGACGAGGAGATATCGAGTTGGTCGGCGAGTTCGGTCTGGGAAGCGTCGAAATCCGTTCGCCATTTCCGGAGCGTCGCGCCGGGATCCTCGCTCAACGTTATCTCGCCGGCGATTTTCTCGGCGAGGTTCCGCCGCGGGTCCTGCTGAGTCGTCATGGCATGTGCTGTGGGTGGCCGAACCAAAAGAATATCGAAACTGACGTTCGACAGTTGACGTACCATCGGCTGGAGTAGGTGGTACGTAAACGCTAACATACCACAGAACCGAGAAGGGGTATGCCCTCTACGGTCGTGCACGTCGCGCTGGCCGGACTGATCGGGACCGCACTGCTGGCCCAGCGCTTCGATGCCAGATCCATCGTCCTCGTAATGGCTGTCACCGCCGTGATCGATCTGGACACCGTCATCGACATCTGGATCCCCGGTGCTCACCGGGCGTACTTTCACAACCTCGTCATTCCGGCCGCGGTACTGCTCGCGCTCTGGTGGGACGTCCGCTGGCGCGAGACGTCCTACATCAAACGCCGGTGGGGGAGTGGGGCGTCCGAGTCACCTGGGTGAGCATGGTCGCGCTGGTCTTCGCACACGTCCTGTTAGACGCCTTCTTCAACGGCGTGAACCTATTCTGGCCGCTTCACGACCGGTTTTACGATCTCTCGGGCGAGTTCCTGCTCTCCGATCAGCGCGGCGTCGTCCAGACGTTTATCGACGGCGAGACCGCGGAAGGGACCGTCGAGGAAACCCACTACACGACCGGCGTCAATCCGACGCCCGAGGAGACGCCCCAGAACGTCGAACGCCTCTTCCCCATTGCAGGGACCGGCGAGCGGTTTCTGCTGGTGATCAGCGGGTTCGCCGTCGTCGCGATGCGCCTGATCGAGGAACGGCGATCCGACTGATCCCTGCGCATCCGGCAGTCGTTTTGATGCTACTGCGAGATTCCGTACACGTCGCCAGTCCAGTCCTTGGCCGGCGTGTCGTAGACTGGTTCGCCGCGGTCGAGTTCGTCAGCCGTCGACGGTCGGCGTCGTCGAGTGCCCAGTCGAAGAGGTCGACCTTCTGGCGGACGTGCTCGGGTGAGGACGATTCACGGAGAACGACATCGGTTCAAGTTAATCGATCTGGTGTCGGGCCTGCCACGCGCTCGGATTCACGCTCCGAATCCCGGCAATGACTGTCTCAGTCCGGCAGATATCTGACGTTGAGGAGGCCATTGTCGGCGTCCGAACGGACCTCGACGCGGACGGCGTCCAGTCGCGCCGCGCGTTCCAGCGTCGCGAGGTCCTCGACAACGTCCGCGGCGGCGGCCGTGGTTTCCGCCGGCGGCACGGAGATGACGTGAATCTCACCCGTCCCGGCGCGCTCGATGCGTTCGACGTCGCCGACAGACTGCTCGGCCGCGATCTCTCTGGCCTGTTTCGTCGGCGAGAGGTCCGAATCGAGGATCTTGATGTCCCGTCGGCCCTCGATCTCGACGACCGACCAGACGACGTCCATCGGCGGTTCGGGTTCTATTGTCGCGTCGATGACTTCACGCTCGACCACGTTCGGATTCGAAGAGAGCGTGTGTACCTGTCCGTCCGTCACGTCGCGGAAGATGGCGGCGTCGTCGGCGGCGCTCGTGACCACGAAAGTGCCTGCTTTCTTGCTCATACCTCCCGTAGGCGCTCCGGGCCACTTCGGGGTTTCGCGTCGGGGGCGATCAGCGCATGATCCACTGCTGGACGGCGACGATCAGGATCGCTCCGAGCACCGGGGGGCGAGTGCGGCGAGCGGCGGTAACGAATAAAAGAACTCGATGGCCGGGGCGATGAGTCCCGGGGGTCGGTACGGGCCTCCACCGGCGCGGAGATCACGAGTGCCAGATAGATCGAGGCGACGAACAGGTAGCCCGCAACGGCGAGTGTGGCGTCTCCCTGTCGGTCGGCAGTACCCGCCGCCCGGTTTTTCTCGGCGTACAGTACGGGGCCGACGAGCGGAGCGAGCAGGGCGAGACCCACCAGGGGCAACAGTGCCCGGCCGATCATGTTCAGCGCCGTCTGGCCTGCCGTCTGGGCGATCCAGATGGGCATCGCCAGCAGGACGAGCGCGATCAGAAAGAGGCCGACGAGCGCGCTGACCACGGCGTACGAACGGAGCAGTATGGAGTCGCTCGACCGGAACGTCCGGCCGTAGGACTTGCGGAGGATGCTTCGAGAGCCGCTCTCCTCCGAGCGTTCCGGAGTTGCCGCGCCGTCGGTCGCCGCGTCAGTCATACGTCGCAGTTAGAACGGCGGGCGGTTAAAGAGCGCGATACTGGAAGGTGGCCAGCGAGCGCACAGGGGCGCTGCAGGTTCGCTGGACCCATACGGCGGATTTTTGACCCCGGCGCGTGCATCGGTTCGTATGGACGTAGACATCGGCAACGCGCTCGCTTCGGAGGTCTCACCGGGAGTTTCACGGGCGGCGCTGGACCGACTCGACGAGGACGTGGCGACAGCACACGAGCGGATCGAACGCGGGCGGGCGAACGCCGAACACGGCTACGCCGCGCTGAACTTGCCCGAGACCGCCGACCCCGACGTGATTCAGGCGGCGGTCGACCCGTTCGACGACGCCGAGCATCTCCTGCTCGTCGGCATCGGTGGGAGCGCGCTCGGCGCGGCGACGCTCACCGACGCGCTCGACGGGGACCTCTCGATACACGTCCTCGACAACGTGGATCCGGCACATATCGACGACCTGCTCGCGTCCGTCCCGCTCTCGGAGGCAGTCGTCAACGTCGTCTCGCGCTCCGGGACGACCGCGGAGACCCTGTCGAACTTCCTCGTCGTGCGGGCGGCGATGGAGGATGCGGGCGTCGACTGGACCGATCGAACGGTCGTCACGACCGGCGACGAGGGGCCGCTTCGCGACCTCGCTGGGACCCACGACCTGCCGAGTCTGCGGGTACCCGACGGCGTCCCGGGGCGGTTCTCGGTGCTCTCGACGGTCGGCCTCGCGGCGGCGGCGCTCGACGGGCACGACGTCGAGGCGATCCTTGCGGGGGCCCGCCAGGCCGCAGACGGTCTCACTGGCTCGTTGTTCGAGTGTCCGGGCTACGCCTACGGTGCGACCGCGTACGCGCTCGATGCCCGCGGCGCGACGGTCAACGCGATGATGCCGTACGCCGAATCGCTGGAGACCTATGCGGAGTGGTTCGCACAGCTATGGGCCGAGAGCCTCGGCAAGGACGGCCTCGGACAGACGCCGGTCCGGACGCTTGGCGCGACCGACCAGCACTCGCAGTTACAGCTCTACCGTGCAGGCCCGCGAAACACGATGGTTACGCTCGTGCGGCCGACCGAACGGACGGATCTGGAGATCCCCGCCACCGATATCGAGGGGCTCTCGTATCTCGGCGATAGCTCGCTGGGTGACCTGCTCGACGCCGAGTTCGAGGCGACCGAGGCGAGTCTCGCCGCGGCCGGACGCCCGAACGTCCGCGTCGAACTCGACCGGGTCGACGAGCGTGGCCTCGGGGAACTGCTGTACGGGATGGAGGCCGCCTGCGTACTGGCGGGCGAACTGTACGGCATCGACACCTTCCACCAGCCTGCCGTCGAGTGGGGGAAGCGCGCGGCGCGAGGACTGCTCGGTGGCGGCGAGTTCGAGGAAGCCCGCGCAGTCGACGAGAAGACGACGCTGCGGATCGAATAGGGTCGACAGACCGGATTCGCGGGCGGTGCCGTGAGACCTATGAACAAGGGTAGCTTCTCCGGACTCGGAATCGTCCTCGCCACGGTCGCCGCAGCGACGACGCTTCAGCCCTGGCCGTCAGTCATCATCGTCGCCGAACCGATTGATGTGACCGTCTCGGCGGCGGCGCTTGCGACCGCGTTCTCCTTTTGACGCTCGCCGGATTTCTCGCCCGTCGATACGACTGGCTGGACCGGCCGGTCGGCGTGGCCTTCACTGTCACCGGGAGCGTAGGAGTGGTCGGCTCCGCACTGACCGCCCTCGCGGTCGTGACGGACGCCGGAGCGTCGGTCTCCCTGTGGCCACCACGCCGCCGTCTTCGGCACCGCAACAGGTCTCACCGGCGTGGTCGAGTGGAGCGAACTCCGGATAGACGAAGTGCTCGACCGGTCGGAAGCGGTCGTCGCCAGGAGTATCGTTGCAGTGGGCGCGTTACTCGTCGCTGGAGTGCTCGATGCCGTATTACGGCCCATCGCGACCGTCCTGTTCTCGGGCAACGAGATGCTCGCCAGCGCGTTGGCAGCCCGACAGCGGCCGGACTTGGACTGACAGTCGTCGCCGCAGTCTACCTTTACTGGCACGATGACGGCCTCGAGTTCGTGGATCTCGACTGGCTGGACACTCGAGAGTTGCTCTACTGTATCGGCGGGTTCATCGGGCTGTTGGTCGCCCTGATCTTCGCCGCGGAACTGCTCGCGGGACTCGGCGTCCCGTCGTCCCGGTCGGGCGTCGTCGAGCAGGGTATCGAGCGGTCTCCCGACATCTTCCTTGCCGTCCTGCCCGTCTCGATGCTGCTCGTTGGTCCGGCCGAGGAACTGCTCTTTCGCAACGTGATCCAGAAGTCCCTGTACGCCACTTTTTCCCAGCCCAGTGCGGTCGTCCTCAGTAGCGTCCTCTACGCTGCGATCTATCTGCCGGCCTACGCCACCGTCTCGTTTCCAGCAGCGCTGGGCGGGCTTGCTCTCGCGTTCGTCCTGTCGCTCGTGCTCGCCTACACCTATGCCCAGACCGACAATCTGCTCGTCCCCACAGTCATCCACGGTGGTTTCAACGCGTTCCAATATGCCGTCTTGTACGTCGCCGTGACACGCGAGGTCGGCGTCGTCTGAGCGTCGGCCCGGCCCGCGACTCGTTCCCTTCGAAGGCTTTATCGGCAGCCTCGGCCTCGGTTCGCGTAACAACCATGTCCGAGAAACCCGCCTCTATGTATCGGCAGATCGACAAGCCGTCCTACACTCGCCGCGAGTATATGGGAGGGATCCCCGGTTCCAAGATCGCCCAGCACGAGATGGGCGATCTCCAGACCGATCCCGACGAGTACCCCGTCCAGATCAGCCTCGTCACCGAGGAGGCCGTCCAACTCCGTCACGGCGCGCTCGAAAGCGCCCGCCTGTCGGCCAACCGCCACCTCATCAAGGAACTCGGCGAGAACAACTACAGAATGACCCTGCGCAAGTTCCCCCACCAAGTCCTGCGAGAGAACAAGCAGGCAACCGGTGCAGGCGCCGACCGTGTCTCCGACGGAATGCGCCAGTCTTTCGGCAAGATCGTCGGCACCGCCGCACGCATCCCCGAGGGCGACCGCATCTTCACCACCTGGTGTACCGTCGACCAGGCCACCACCGTCAAAGAAGCCTTCCGCCGGTCCTACAACAAACTCTCGCCGCCATGCCGCATCGTCGTCGAGCGCGGCGAAGAGCAACTCGTCTCCTGAGGCTTGTAGTCCGTTTTTGTGCGAATTTCTATCAGTAAACGTAGCCTTACGCCCATAACTGTCGTGTAATCAATAGCATTACTAATCGGGTGTTGCGTGTGAGAACTAAACACGTGATACTACATGTCGGTACTCAATCGGTTAGTCGGAGTGATACGCACCGAGGAGGAATTGGACGTGCTCTACGAATGTAGACGGTGTGGTACCTCGCTCGACGTCTCCGAGAGAGCCTGTCCGACGTGTGGTTCGGGCGACTGTGCCACCTACAAACTCTGACCCTGCTCAGACACCGAGCGTATCGGCGAGTCGCTCACCGGCCGCGTTGGACGATTCCGGCCCGCGCCCAGTGATGAGGTCGCCATCGACGGTAACGCTCGTCTCCGCGTCGAGTTCGGCGTCCCAGTGAGCACCGGCCGCCAGAACTTCGTCCTCGACCCAGTACGAAAGCTTTCTACCGTCCGGCATACAGTCGTTCTCGTCGACGATACCCTCCTCCCACTCGTTGGGGAACCCGGTCACGTTTCGCCCCTCGACCAGCATCTCGCCGTCGCTATCTCTGGTGAACGCGAGGATAGCGACAGCGTGACAGACGACGAGCGCCCGTCCCTCGTCACCCTCGACGGCGTTACGGAGCAGTCTGCGGGCGTCACGGTCCTGATTGACGTCCCAGACGGTGCCGTGGCCGCCGGGGAAGACGACTGCGTCGTAGTCGTCCGCCGACACTGTCGCGAGCGGTTCCGGATCCGCCAGACGCGGATCGTTGTTGTGACACTCCATTACGCGTTCCGCGGTCTCCTCACCGACGTTTTCGGGATTGACCGACCGTTCGTCGATAACGGGTTTATCGCCGCTCGGCGTAGCCACCTCAATATCGACGCCACGGTCGGAGAGCAACTGCAGTGGGTCGACACATTCCTCTCCCCAGTACCCTTCCTGACTGACGACGAACAGTGCGGATGTCATCATCGGGACTAGCACGAACAGAGAGATAAACCCCGTGCCACCGGATGCTACCGTTACCCGAGGAGGAGGTAGACCGCCAGACAGGCGACGCCGACCAGTGCTACCGCGACGCCGGGGACAGTCGTACCCAGAGCGGCTACCACACCCCCTGCGAGCAGGGCGACCAGACCGACGACGCCTGCGGTCGGCGCGAGGACGCGCTCGGTCGCCGCGTCGACTGCAATCTCGCGGAGTTCGGCCTCGCTCGGCCCGTCGTCGGCATCGGCGAGCGCTTCGACGCGCGATTCGAGGGCAGTGACGTCGGATCGCAGTTCCGCGAGTTCGTCGATCCGGTCGTCGGTCCGGTCGAGGGCGCTTTCGAGTTCGTCGATCCGTTCGAGTTGGTTCTCCACCTCAACGATCCGGTCCTCAAGTCCTCTAACCGTCCCTTCGAGGGTATCGACGCGCTCGTCGGTCTCCGCCGTCGAGGATTCGATACGCCCGATGCGCTCGTCGGTGGCCGCCACACTGGCATCGATGTCGTCGACACGCGATTCGAGGGTATTCGTCGTGCCGCTTGTCGTTGCGACCCGTTCGTCCAGCGTGTCGAGGCTCTCGTCGACATTGGCCGCACGGTCGGCGAGCGACCGTTCGACGGCCGTTACCGCCGAATCGACCTTGGCGACCCTGGCTTCGAGGCTGTCGGTCCGTTCGGCCGTTCCCTCGACCGCCTCGATCCGGTCTTCGAGTCGGTCGGTGCGGTCTACCGCAGTCGCTGCCTGTTCCTCGACTCCGTCGAACCGCGCCTCGATCCCGTCGGTACGGGCCAGGGCCGTGTCGGCATCTGCTACAACGTCCTCGAACCGCGTCTCCAGTTCCCCGGTTCGCTCTGCGGTCCGGTCGATCTTCGTCGCGGCGTCGGCGAGTCGCTGCTCGACCTCGTCGACTCGTTCGAGGGCACTGTCGGCCGCCGCGTCCACAGTGTCGAGCGTCTCACGGAGGGAGTCGACCTGCGACTCCAGTCCAGCGCGCTCGTCGACAGTCGATTCGACGGCCGCGAGGCGGGAGAGTAGTTCGTCGTCCGGCGAGTCAGCGGCGGTCTCGACGTCGTCGAGGTCATCGCGGAGTGCCGCAAGCGCATCCTCGATACTCGTGACGGCCGCCGCCAGTTCCTTGTCTGTGTCGTCGAGTCGGGTATCGACCGCGTCCAGTCGCTCGTCCAGGTCGGCGAGGCGGCTCCGTACGCCGTCAAAATCGTCCGCTACCGTGTCGATGCCCGCCGAAAGCGCCGGGATCCGCTCGTCCCGGATCTCGTCGAACCGGGCGTCGAGCGTCTCGACTGACTCGCGCAGGTCCGCAGTCGCCGCGGCCTCGGCCCGTGTCTCGATCCGGTCGCGGAGTTCGTTGAGGCTATCGTCCAATCGGTCGACAGTTCGAGCGATATCGTCCGACGTGGTGACATCGTCCCCCTGAGCAGACACACCGGCAGTAGCCCCGGAGTCAGCGGTCGCCGCGGGAGTCGACGATCCGTCGGTATCGGCCGTCGGTTTCCTCGCGCCGGCGGCCGCTCCCGCCTCCGCCTCGGCTACCGCCGATTCGACCGACTGCTCGGCCGCGGCGTCGGGAGCGAGTACGGCACCGCGGGCGACCGCCGTCACCGGATTGTCGAGGACGCAAACGGTGTCGATATCGAACGGGATCGCGGCATCAGCGAGCAGGGACTCGAGCGTCGCGTCGATGCCGTCCGATCGGGCGGCCGGGCCGGCGACGACGACCGGGACCGACGCACCGTCGAGGGCAGTCGTGAGACGCTCGGCGGCGCGGTCGACGACGTACGAGAGGTAGTTCTCGTAGTACATTCCGAGTACGTCGCCGTCCCCGCCGGTGAGGTCGTACCCCTCGCGCTCGTCGGCGACCACACTCGGTTCCTGATCGGTCGCATCGGCGACCTGCCGGTCGATCCAGCTCCCGCCGCGACTGAGGCCGAAGCCCGCGAGCGGTTCCCCGTCGTCGAGCAAGCAGACCTCGCTCGTGCCGGTCCCCAGCACCAGTACCAGCCCTGACGGCGCATCGGTGCCGAACCCGGCGTAGCCGGCGGCACGCCCCCGCGTGACTGGATCGGGATCGTAGCCCAGCGCGGCGAGGCACTCGTCGATGGTGCGCCGGTGATAGAGCGTCGCGACGTCCTCGTCGACTGGCTCTGCGGGGATGGCGTAGGTCGCCCGCTCATCCGCCGCGCCGTCTCCGGCGACCTGCGCGATTAGCAGTTCGACCAGCGTGGCGTCGGCATCGCGCTCGCCGGTGAGGACGCCGCCGCGCAGTAGCGACTGGACCGGCGCGTCGAACATTCCCGCGAAGTCGGTGGCGGCGTCGCCCACCGCGTACACCGAGTCGCCCTGCTCGACGTACTCGACGCTCCCGCTCGACAGCATATCGAGCACCATCTCTTCGGCCGGCAGTGCAACGAAATTCGTCCGCTCGGCCGATGATTCGGCGTCGTCGTGCGCGACGATGGTGAAGCGCTCGCCGATATCGAGTCCGATAGTCATTCGTCCCCGACGTTCTCAGGGGGCGTTATGGGTGTTGTGCTGGTAAGTGTCGCGGCGCACGCTATCGGCATTGTGTCCCGCGGTCGAATCGAAACGAAGCCCTTAAAACTTGAACTCTCCTCTATCCGAATGCACTGGGACCGTGGGGTAGTGGTATCCTCTGCGGATGGGGTCCGTAGGACCCGAGTTCAATTCTCGGCGGTCCCACTTCTTATTCTGAAGAACGTCATTGTCGGCGTTCTCAGGTATGTAAGACGCTCGAAATCGCCATCATTACTTTACTGGTAAGTGTAGAAACTTGCCGGTACTCGGATGACGCGAAAAATGGCGCTATAGACCGCCCGAACAGCCGCGGAACGAGGGGGTGGTCGGCGTGTTGAAACTCGTCACGGAGAGCGACGAGTCCCCCGCCTGCCAGAACTGTGGCGCCCACGTTTCGGCAGACTTCAAGCGCGTCTACGGCGACAACGACCACGTCGTTCATCGCTGCCGGGGCTGTGACACCATGCGGCGGCTCACTCGCTAGGGGCCGACAGCCGGGCGGCAAGCCATTGTGTAACCCCTCCAGTTCAAGTGGAGTTGCAGTTTTCACGTAGTTGTATATAGTTGACTTTAGTTCTGGGGAGTGGCGACGTCGTGATCCGGGTGGTCGAGGCGAGATCCCCGGAGGGGAGTTCCTGCCAAGCAGGACATACCTCTTAGGGCGTATGCCTGAGAGCACTGGCGGAGAGAAGTGCCACGCGCCGCTGGGTTCTCCGTGTTCCAGTTGATCCACTGGAAACGGTGGTTATCCCGCATCGTTAGTTCGGTTGAACCCCTCGAAACCGGCACCGGAGAACCCAGTATTATTATTCATCCATATTTTGAGGTGTGATGTGCCACCCCGACCGAGCACGACAGCGAACCACGGACCGGACAGCGAGCGAAACCGAAGATGCCGAGGAGACGAGAGAGCGGAGAGAGTCGCCGTCGAGGGGGATTGTTGACGCACCAGTGCGCGCACTCAAGCGAGCGCACGCGCTGATCCATAACTCAGAGTGTAAACACCGAGCGCGACGACAGTCGAAGTACAGTCTCCCAAACAACGGGCTTTAGTGTACGCCGTCGAAGTTGGTGTGTATAGTTACCAATAGTCATATCCTAGTCGCTGGCGGCGGACGGGTCGGATTTCGAGTAGCACAGTTCTTCAGACAACGTGGACACCAAGTGACAATTATCGAGCGAGACCCGGACCGTGCAAACGAGCAGGACTCGGACGACATCGAGGTTGTGGTAGGTGACGCGACAAAGCCGTCCGTCCTATCGAATGCTCTCACGGACGATACGACCGTTATCGGCGCGCTAACAGACAGCGATAGCAGTGAACTACCCTGCCCTACCGCGCTCGGGGCTACTCGCCCCTCGCTTGTTGAGGGCAGGGCTTCCTGTTTCTGTGTCGGAATTTATACCCAACGTGGGCACAGGGATTCCAGACTCCGCAGACGATTTCCCTTCAGGGGCGGTTCGGAGTGTCCCACTCCTACCGAATCGACACTCGGCCACAACCGACGTTGCACGCTTTTTGTCGCGTTTGAACAACGCCAGAAGCGTGGTGAGCATCTTACTACCTCGTTCGACCGCAGGGGTAGTAAGCGTGGCGGGGAAAGGGCAAGTAACTCGTGCGGGCGCTGTATCCCTCCCTGCTCGCGGCTTCGCCGCTCGCTGAGGAAGGGGGCTTAGCGCCCTCAATTACAGCTAATCTCGCGGTCTGCCTCGCTGCGAGGACGTTCGAACCGGATATCCGAACGGTGGCGCGTATCACCGATGCCGACGGCGACGAGTACGAACAACTCGTCGACGAGGTCGTGTTCCCGGAGCGTGCAAGTATCAAAACTGCAGTGAACGCACTCAGCGGGAGTGATGTGCGAACATTCGAGGATATCACCGGTGAGATGGAAGTGTTCGATATCCGCGTCGCCTCCGAGTCACCAATAGCAGGCCAACTTCTCAAGGATGTTGACCTTCCGGAGGGGAGTCTCGTGATTTCTGGAGCCGGGGAGACCGATCCGCCACCTCCGAAACGCGACTGGAGGCCGGCGAACGATACATTATCGCAGCCGATCCTGACGCCTCAGATGCCGTTATTTCGGCGTTCCGAGGTGAGTGAGTTCAGTATACGGTCCGCCGGTGAGCTATGATGAGTGGCACTGTGATCAACTGAGGCTCTGTATTCAGCGGGCGATTTCCATTAGTCTCTGAGGGTTACAACAGAGCCGTTGCTTTGGTTCAGAACTACCCGACTTTTCGGCGCTCCCGCTGCTGAGTTCCCGGCGAATACGTTACACGATAGTGGTCGGGAACCGTCTGCAGATCGTTCCACCGGTCCCAGTCGCAGTCGAGTAGCGGGTGGACTCGGTCCTCGACCGGATGTGGACGATGACCAACATCACCGGCGACCTCGCGGTCACGACGGTCATCGCAAAATGGAACGGCGGCATCGACTTCAATAGCAGCGTCTGGGCCGCCCCAACCGACCCGTTAGAGACGGCCGACTTGACGCCTACCGCGTAGAGCACGGCTCGTGCCGTCTCGGCCTTTGTCTCCTGATTCGGTAGATCAACCAATACCCCATCCATCCGCCCCGGACGATTCCGCAGGAACAGCGATTCATCATACTGAACAGCTGATAAGTCACTTATATGTTGGCTCAGAACGGGGGTCAATGTATGACCAGGGCCGCCGACGACCCGCAGTGCCCCGAGTGCGGGGGCAAAATCGGGCAGACAGCCACCTACTGTATGCACTGTTCGGCGGATCTCACCGAGGAACTCGATGCCGCCGACGCGGACGAAGACGGGGCGTGGGACGCTTCCGACGCCGCGTCAGCGGACTCACAGGAGCGGACCGCTACTGAAGAATCCGAACAGCGGTTGGATCCGGACGGAGTTCTCGATAATACCCTCACCGTCTTGGTGGGTATTGTGGGTGGAATTATCGTCGGCGCTGTGGGAACCATCGTCCTGTTGATCGCAACTAACAGCGGGTGGGCACTTCTCTTTGGATTTGTCGCCTGGTTGGGTGCTACTGCCAATCTCGTCCGTCGCCGAACGGTCCAGGGTGCGGTTTCGAGAACCGGCTACGCCGTTGCTATCGTTCTGTTGCTGGTTCCAGTGATCGCACTCAGTCCGGCCGTGAGTGTCGACGGCGGTATCGGGGAACGCGGCGGACTCTTCGTCGTACTGCTGGTCTTCGTTGTGGTCCCCGCCTGCATCGCCACCGGAATCGGCTGGGTGGCAGCACAGTTCATCCCCGGAGAGGGCACCACCAGTGAGGGGTGAGGCGTCTGCGCAGTAAGAGCCATCCATTCAACAGGGCTCTCGAAAACACTGCCGGGTCTGCTGCCCGTTCTGGGGCCGGTACCTGTTCTTACTGGCCAGCCGTTGCATTCGCAGAAGTATCGAACGCAGAGGCGTTCAGCAGAACCGCTCGGGACAACAGGCACTGAGTATTTTATCGCTCAGCCACTAGCAGGAGTACTGTGTCGAGAGTATTATCGGACGATGACCGCCAGAAAATCGATAGCAGCGATGACGACGGATTCTACGAGTCTTCCCGGTTCGTCACCCACGCTGATGATGCTTTCACTGAACGGCTGACGGAGTTGTACGAATCCGTACTAACGCCGGGGGACCGTGTCTTCGATGCGATGAGCAGTTGGGTATCGTTCCTCCCGGAGGTTCCGGTGGAGCGTGTGGTGGGGCATGGACTCAACGAGGCTGAACTCGAAGCAAACGAGCAACTGGACGAGTACTTCCGCCAGGATTTCAATTCGAACCAGACACTCCCGCTCGAAGACGACTCCTTCGACGTCGTCTGCTGTGCGTTATCGGTGCAGTATCTGCAGTATCCTGGTGAGATATTCAGCGAGTTCGCACGCATTCTGGCTGCGGACGGGACTGCTGTAGTGAGTTTCACCAACCGGATGTTCCCAACAAAGGCGATTCGTGCGTGGCAGACGCGGTCGATGGATGAACGGGCGGCGCTCGTCGAGGAGTATTTTGCTGCTGGTGGATTTGCAGAGACAGAGCGGATCGTCGACCAGCCGGGAACCGACCCGTTTTACGCGGTCGTCGGTCGACTGCCTGAAGAGTAGCCCAGAGTCACCGTCGTGTTCGTCGGCGACAGTCAATCACAACGGGGCCCACCCCCAGTTTGAAGTATATATATCACTAAAAATAATCTATGTCTGGACAGACCGGCACAGCAATGGACTCCATCGAAATCGAAGAGTTCCTGCAAGACCAACAGACCGGCGTCCTCGCGCTCGCGAAGGACTCGGACGCATACGCTATCCCGGTCTCGTACTTTTTCAGCGACGACGAGCAGTGCGTTTACCTCCGGTTGGGCTACGCGCCCGGGAGCCAGAAGCGACGGTATGGCGACGCCACCGATCACGCCTCGCTGGTCGTCTACGAGGACACTGACGATGGTTGGAAAAGCGTCGTAATCGAGGGCACCCTCGAAGAGACAACGGACAGCAACCTCGATACCGCGCTCGAAGAACACGACGAGAAACTCGACATTCCCTACGTCCGAATCTTCAAGCGACCGGTCGACGATATCGAGTTCCACACCGTCCGGATCAACATCACGAGCATGAAGGGAATGATCGAGGGGTGACGCGGCGATCCGCAGGACCGCGAAGCTAAGTGTGTCGGTCGCTATCTGTCGCACATGCCGGACCGGCTGATGAAAGTCAACGCGTACACGACCTTCGATCTGATCGACGCGACGGTGCGAGGCCACGAGTTCGAGGCGGACTCGTTTGCCGTCCTGAACGCGACCTCCCCGCGAAAGAACCCCGACGAGGTGAAACTCCAGCAGAACTGGACAACATGTCCGAAGAGCACCTCCCGGCCCACATGGAGGAAGTCCACCTGTCGCCCGAGGAAGCGAGAGCACTGGCGAGCGATCTGGAAAAACACGCAGACAAGGTCGACGCGGCAGGCAGCGAGTAGCTACTCGGCCAGTCGCGCCATCTCCTCATCGCGCAGGTCGATCATCGAGGCGGCGACGTTCGCTTCCAGATGCTCGACCGATGAGGTGCCCGGAATCGGGAGCAACACGTCCGAGCGTTCGAGCAGCCACGCGAGCGCAATCTGGTAGCGCGACGCCCCGTGCGCCGCCGCGATATCGTCGAGCACGTCGGCGTACTCGCCGAGATCACCGCCGCCCATCGGCGAGTACGGCATGAAGCCGATGCCGTAGTTCTCGCACGCGTCCAGGACGTCCGTGTTCTCCCGGTTGGCGACGTTGTACTGGTTCTGGACCGTCACGACGTCGACGAGTTCGCGGGCCTGTTCTGCTGTTCGACGCTCACGTTGCTCAGGCCGATATGGCCGATGACGCCGTCGTCCTTGAGTTCGGCGAGCGCGTGAATCTGGTCTTCCATCGGCACGTCGGGGTCGATCCGGTGGAGCTGGTAGAGGTCGATCTGATCCACACGGAGCCGATCACGACTCGTGTATGCCGCGTGCTGGAGATAGCCCGGGTGGCCGTGGCGCGCCCACTCGAACCCCTCGTCGACCTGCCGGATCAGCCCGCCTTTCGTCGCGACGACGACCTGCTCGCGGTACTCGGGATCGGACATGAGCGTCTCGCCGATAAGTCGCTCGCTGACCGAGGGGCCGTAGGAGTCGGCGGTGTCGACGAAGTCGACGCCGAGGTCGACCGCCCGACGGAGGACGTCACGCGCGTTCTCGACGTCGGCCGGTTCGCCGGTGATATGCTCGCCGGTGAGCCGCATCGCGCCGAAGCCGAGACGGTGGACAGTCAGATCGCCACCGATATCGAACGTGTCGCTCTCGTTGTGAACCGTCATGGCGGTTGATTAGGCCGCCGCCCGATAGTCGTTTATGATATCGGCGCGCCTCAAACGAGGTTGAGGCCGAGGACGAGGAGGTGGGTGAATCCGACGAGCACGACCGTCGCGGCGGCGGACACCGAGCAGAGCACGCCGATCAGGTCGTCTCGCGAGCGGAAGTACTGGCCCACTGCCCGGATCGCCAGCCAGGTCGTCGCCGCGATTGCGGGCAGCGCCGTCACGCCAAGCGTTCGACCGACCGTTCGGGTGGTGACGGTGCCGTCGAGTCCCATCCGCCACTGGATCGTCATCGCCTCCGGTAGTGACGCGTATGCGAGTGCGCTCGCGGCGAGCATCGCCGCCAGCACGCCGACCGACAGCAGGGTCGACGATCGTTCGAGCAGTCGGTGCTGTTCGTCGTTCGTCGTTGCCTCGTGGGTGCGAACTGACATACAAACGGCTTGGACCGGGAGTATCATACTACCCCGAGCACGACTTCACGAACTGAAGTACCCGAAACCGATTTATTAGCGCTGGCTGTCAGTGTTCGTATCGTGAGTGAGGAGTCGGATCTCGAAGCCATCGCCGCCCTGCTCGAAGACGAGACGGCGAGACGGATCCTCACCGAAACCAGCAGCCAACCCATGTCCGCATCAGATCTCTCCGAGCGCTGTGAGGCGTCGAAACCGACCGTGTATCGCCGGCTCGACGATCTCAGGCAGTGCGATCTGCTCGTCGAGACGACACGACCCGATCCCTCGGCCGGGCATCACCACACCGTCTACTCGACGAATCTCGATCGGATCGTCGTCGAGGTCGAGGAGGACTCGCTCCGACTGCAGATCGACCGCCGGGAAGACATGGCCGATCGGTTTACCAGACTCGTGGAGGGGATGTGAGATGTGGATAGCCCCCTCCAGGTCATTCAGGAACCACAGATTCCCGACTGGCTCCTCGCCTTCGGGCAGGTGGCGAACCTACTGAGCGGCCTGATCGGCGTGCTGATCGCCTACGTTGCCTACCGCGGCTTTCGGCGCAACGACAGCCGACCGATGCTGTACGTCGCCGCGGGCTTCGGTCTCTCGCTCGGCGTCCCGTTCGGGCTGTATCCGTTCGCCATCCTGCTGCCCGAGGGCCTCGCCCCGGCGCTGTATGTCGTCCAGATGAGCAGTCAGCTGGGTGGCCTGCTGTTGATCCTCTACGCACTCCGGATGCAACCGTGAGCTACTCGGACAGGCGGGCGTACTGCTCGGTCGTGAGTTCGATCGCCGAGGCGGCGACGTTCGCTTCGAGATGCTCGATCGAGGAGGTGCCCGGAATCGGCAGGGTCACGTCGGAGTGTTCGAGCAGCCACGCCAGCGCGATCCCATAGCGCGAGGCGTCCTGTTCGGCCGCGACGGACTCGATGACGTCGGCCTTCTCGCCGAGGTCGCCGGCCGCGAGCGGGAACCACGGAATGAATCCGATGTCGTAGTTCTCACACGCCTGCAGGACGGCCTCGTCCTCCCGGTTGGTGATGTTGTACTGGTTCTGGACCGTCGCGACGTCGACGAGTTCGCGGGCCTGATCTAGCTGTTCGACGGTCACGTTGCTGACGCCGACGTGGTTGATGTAACCATCGTCCTGTAGCTCTGCGAGCGTCGAAATCGAGTCCTCGAAGGGCGTCTCGGGATCCGGGCGGTGGTGCTGGTACAGGTCGATCTGATCGACGCCGAGCCGATCGATCGAACACAGGAGGGCGTTCCGGAGGTACTCCGGATCGCCACGCGGAAGCCACTGCCCGTCCGGCTGGCGGAGCAGGCCGCCCTTCGTCGCGACGAGCACCTCGTCACGGTACTCCGGATCCGAGAGGAGCGCCTCGCGGATCAGGCGTTCGCTGACGCCGGGGCCGTACGAATCCGCAGTGTCGATAAAGTCGACACCCAGATCGACGGCGTGGCGGAGCACTTCGTGTGCGTTCTCGACGTCGTCGGGTTCGCCGATTATATCCTCGCCAGTGATCCGCATCGCACCGTAGCCGAGCCGATGCACCGTGTCCTCGCCGCCGATCGCGAACGTGTCGCTCTGATTGTCGACCATGACAGGCGGTTCGGCGTCCCGGCAGGTATGGCTGCTGGTATCGGCGGACTGTTCGAGACGGGCAGAGCACTCAGGCCGAATCGCCGAAGGCGTCGTCCAGGTCGTCGGCGATCCCCGCAATCGCTTCGTGGGCGCGATCGACTTTTTCGGCCCCTGATAGCATCGTGATGAAGCCGTGAACCATCGACTCGTAGTTGCGATACCGGACCGACACGCCGTCGTCGACGAGCTGTTCGACGTAGACCTTCGCGCCGTCTCGCAGGGGGTCGAAGCCGGCCGTGATCACCGTCGCCGGCGGGACGTCCGAGACGTCACAGGCCATGGTCGGGTTCGCGTAGGGGTTCCGAAAGTTGATGTCACTGCCGAAGTAACACTCCCAGAACCACTCCAGATCCGCTTTCTCGAGGACGATTCCGGCATGCTCCTGGACCGACTCCTGTTCGTCCCGGACGTTGATGCCGGGATAGATGAGCACCTGATAATCTATTTCGGGCCCATCGCGCTCGGCCGCCATCAGCGACGTGACGGCCGCGAGCGCGCCACCGGCGCTGTCGCCAATAACTCCCAACTGGCCGTTCGAGTTCAGGAGCGCCTCGTTGTCGGCCGCCCACTCCGTCGCACAGTAGGCGTCCTCGACGTTCGCCGGGAACGGGTGCTCGGGTGCGAGGCGGTAGTCGACCGCCACAACCACACAGCCAGTCTCCCGGGTCAGATGGCGACAGAGCACGTCGTGGCTCTCCAGATTCCCGATGACGTGGCCGCCGCCGTGGAAGAACACCAGCGTTGGAAACGGCCCTTCGGCATCCGGTTCGTAGATTCGGATCGGCAGGTCGCCGCCGGGGCCGTCGATGGTCCGGTCGGTCGTCGCGCCGACCGCCGGCGGGTTCCTGTTCTGAAGCCAGTTCAGCCCGCGCATCACGAGGCGCATCCAGCGCACGGAGCGCCGCGGGAAGAGCAATGGCTCGATACGCTCGCGCCGGGAGAGGATCCGCTGGACCTCAGGGTCGATCTCGTCAGCTTCCATAGAGGTTCTGGGTCCGGTCGGGAGAAAAGTCCGGCGCTCAGAGTTCGACTGTCTCGCCGAGGTCCGGCGCGTGCGCCTCGATTCCGCCGCTCAGAGGTCAACCGTCGCGTCGAGGTCCGGCGCATGCGCCTCGATTCCGCCGCTCAGAGGTCAACCGTCGCGTCGAGGTCCGGCGCATGCGCCTCGATTCCATCACCCTGCAGTTCCTCGGCGAAGGCGTCACAGCGGTCGCCATGGTTGATGAGTACCGGTACGTCACGGTACTCGTCGAGGAACCCGAGCAAGCCATCGCGGTCGGCGTGTGCGGAGAAGTCGTACTGCTCGACCCGGGCACTGACCGGCATGATCCGGCCGTCGATTTCGGCGCTGCCGGTGTCCAGCAGGTCTCGGCCGGGCGTCCCCTTGACCTGATAGCCGGTCATCGTGATCTTGTTCATCGGATTCGACCGGATCTCGGGGATGTAGGTCATGGCAGGGCCGCCAGAGAGCATCCCGCTGGTGGTGATGATCGCCGCCTTCTGGTCGGTGATCCGTTTTCGCTGGCCGTCCCGACCCGTGACGAACCGTGCGTGGGATTTCGCCCGTCGGAGCGCGTCGGCATCCCGGACGAACTCGGGATGGCGCAACAGCATTCGCGTCACCTCCTTGCCCATCCCGTCGACGTAACAGGGGATATCGTGGGCCTCACAGATCAGCAGCATCTCCTGAGTGCGACCGATGGCGAACGCGGGGACGACGACGGTGCCGCCCTCCCAGAGAGTCGTCTCGACGCTCTCGGTGAACCGCTCCTCGACGACGGATCGGTTCTCGTGCTCGGCGTCGGAGTAGGTGCTTTCACAGATTACGGCGTCGGCGTCGGGCCGAGCGGTAGTCTCCGATACCAGACGCTGGCCGTTCACTGGGGAGACGCCCCCGTTCGTGCGGCCCGAGGCGGCGTCCGCACCCTGGCTGTTGCCGGTGTGAAAGTCGCCCGTGTACAGCAGTCGGGTGTCCCCGTCGTCGATCAGGACGTGGGCACTCCCCGGAATGTGTCCGGCGTTGTAGAACGTGATTTCGTAGCCGGCGGCCTCGAACGGGTCCCGGTAGCCGTGGGTTTCCGACACCTGCGTCATGCGCTGGACGTCGGTCTCGGTGAACGGGCACTGGAGGGTGCCGCCGTGCAGTTTCAGCGTATCACGTGCGAGCGTGAGCGCCAGTTCCCGCGTGGGCGGCGTCCAGTGGATCGGCGGGCGCTCAGTGCCCGACAGCAGTGCCGGGAGCGTCCCGACGTGATCGAGATGACCGTGGGAGACGACCACCGCGTCGGGCGTCGGCGTCTCGACCGGAAACTGCGGCGGGGTCTCGGTGAGCATGCCGAAATCGAGAAGCAGGGAGTCGTCGACGAGCAGGGCGCTCCGGCCGACTTCGCCCGCGCCGCCGAGAAATCGAACTTCCATCGTCGACGGCTAACCGTTCTGGCCGTTTGACCCCGTCGATCGGGTCAGTAGAGGGAGAGCTATCGACCCCCAATCGCTCTGTGCGCTCGTTCGGCGATCCGGGGGCACCCGACGGGCCGGATATTTTCCTCTCGGAAATCGTAGGCTCACTCGGAGATAGCGCATGGACGAGCACAGAAACGCGTCCGGAGAACCGTCGGATCGGGGGACTGGCCACGGTAGCGGCGGTATGCACGAAGGACACGAACAGATGTTCCGCCGACGCTTTTTCGTCTCGACGCTGCTCTCGATTCCGGTCCTCCTGTACAGCGAGACGCTCCAGGAATGGCTCGGCTTCTCGGTCCCCGCGTTCCCCGGCAGCGAGTGGATCACGCCGGTATTTTCGGTCGTCGTCTTCGCGTACGGTGGGGTCCCCTTCCTCCGGATGGCGGCCCCGGAACTCAGGGACCGAGCACCGGGGATGATGACGCTCATCTCGATGGCCATCACCGTCGCGTTCGTTTACAGTCTCGCGAGCGTGATCGTCCCGACGACATCGACGTTCTTCTGGGAACTCGTGACACTGATCGATATCATGCTGCTGGGCCACTGGATCGAGATGCGGTCGATCCGCAGGGCGTCTAGCGCCCTCGACGAGTTAGCGAAACTGCTTCCCGACACCGCCGAGCGCGTCACCGATGACAGGGATATCGAAGAGATCCCAGTGAGCGAACTGGAAGAAGGCGACCTCGTGCTCGTCCGACCGGGGGCGAACGTTCCCGCTGACGGCGTCGTCGAGGAAGGCGACTCGACCGTCAACGAGTCGATGATCACCGGCGAATCCAAACCCGTACCGAAGGAGCCAGGCGAGGAAGTGATCGGCGGTACTATAAACAGGGACGGCAGTCTCCGGGTACGGATCGACGCTACCGGCGACGACACGACGCTTGCCGGCATCATGCGCCTCGTCGAGCAGGCCCAGGAGAGCGAGTCCCGAACACAACAACTCGCCGACCGCGCGGCAGGCTGGCTGTTCTACGTCGCTCTGGCGGTGGCAGTCGTGACGGGCATCGCATGGACCGTCGCCGTCTCGTTCGGCGCCACGGTCGTCGAACGGGTCGTGACAGTCCTCGTGATCGCCTGTCCGCACGCGCTCGGGCTTGCCATCCCGCTCGTCGTCGCGATCAACACGTCGCTGGCCGCCGAAAACGGCATGTTGATTCGCGATCGGGTCGCGATGGAGCGGGCACGAGAGCTAGATACGGTCGTCTTCGACAAGACCGGGACGCTCACGAAGGGTGAGCAGGGCGTCGTCGACGCGACGACTGTTGCGGACATCGACCGGGACGAGGCGCTGGCACTCGCTGCGGCCGTGGAAGGCGATTCGGAGCACATGATCGCACAGGCGATTCGCGAGGCCGCGACCGATCGGAGTCTTGACACCCCCAGCGCCACGGAGTTCGAGGCGCTCAAGGGTCGCGGAGTGCGTGCGAGCGTCGACGGCGAGACCGTGCACGTCGGCGGGCCGAACCTGCTGTCGCATCTCGATACCGACGTCCCCGAGGAACTGACTGTCTTCGCGGACCAGGCCGGAGCGAAGGCCCAGACGGTAGTCTATCTCCTCCGGGACGAGGCTCCAGTCGCCGCATTCGCGCTCGCCGACGTCGTCCGTGAGGAGAGCTATCAGGTCGTCGACGCGCTTCACGAACTCGGTATCGAAGTCGCGATGCTGACCGGGGACTCCGAGGACGTCGCCCACGCCGTCGCCGAGGAACTGGGGATCGACACGGTGTTCGCCGAGGTGTTGCCGGAGGACAAGGACGAGACGATTACCGAACTCCAGGAGGGAGACACTCTCGTGGCGATGGTCGGCGACGGCGTCAACGATGCGCCCGCGCTGACGCGTGCGGACGTCGGGATTGCCATCGGCTCCGGGACGGACGTCGCGGTCCAGTCGGCGGACATCGTTCTGGTCCAGAACAACCCGATGGACGTCGCCCGCCTCGTGACACTGTCCCGCGCAAGCTACCGGAAGATGCAGGAGAATCTCGTCTGGGCGGCCGGCTACAACGTGGTCGCGCTCCCGCTCGCAGCGGGCGTCCTGGCTCCCGTCGGGATCTTGCTTTCACCCGCGGTCGGCGCGCTCCTGATGTCGCTCTCGACGGTGATCGTCGCGATCAACGCCCAGTTCCTCCGTCGCACCGATCTGGAACTCCCGAGTTTGCCGGGCGTATCCGCGTCGGGAGAGGCACGACCGGCCGACTGACGGGCAGACTTCCTCGCCTTTGTGGTCGGGCGGCGAGAGCGTCCGGGACATACCGAAGCGTGGGCACCGCCAGTACCGGAGAGCGCTCCGGATGCGGCGAACCACCCTCGGCAAGGCATCGCGGGCAGAACACCGTTTCAATACGCTTTTGAGTCACCGCCGATTGATTCCGGGTATGGCAAACTTTCAGGTCGTCGTCGCCGACCCCGAGACGGGTACGACGTATCAGCGTGAAGTAGACGAACAGGACGCCAACCGGTTCCTCGGCAAATCCCTCGGCGAAACCGTCGACGGCGGTGCAGTCGGCCTCGACGGCTTCGAACTCGAACTCACCGGTGGCTCCGACGACGCGGGCCGACCGATGCGAGCGGACGTCTCCGGTCCGAACCTTCGCGAAGTGCTCCTCACGGGCGGCACGGGCTACGAACCGTCGCGCCAGGGCGAGCGACGGCGCGTCACCGTTCGCGGTAGCGAGGTCAGCGATGCGGTCGCACAGATCAACGCCAAGATCAGCGAGCACGGCGACGGCGACGTCGACGAACTGCTCACCGACGAAGAGTAGGCTCTTCTCCTCTCTCGACGCCCTGTCGACCCCGTAGCCGCCGCGCTCTGCAGTTCATTGCTCAACCGACGGTCACCGACAGGGAGTTTATCAGTGATGCCGACCGAGTGATCACCGATGGCCGACCGTCTTCCCTCCGATCACGACTCGATCACGACCGTCAGAGCGACCCTGGTGCGCCGGGGTGGAACCTCCCGGGCGGCGATCGAACTGCCCGCCGAGTCGGGCGTCGAATACCCCGAAGGCGAGGTCGTTCGCGTCGTCCTCAACGGTGACGAGCGCCACGCCCGGATCACCGACTCCGCAAGCGGCCTCCGGATCCCCGGTATCTACGACGATCCCTCGTTCGCCCGCGACCCCGGCTCCGCACCGAACCGGCTCGTGGAGTGGATCGACGCCGCGGCTCTGGAACTCGGCGGCTCCGTGCTGGTCGACGAGATCGAACCGGAGTTCAAATACGGGATTCGGGAACCCGGCGACCGAGTGTTCTACGACGCGAGCGAATCGCCGGACGACAGTCTGGCGTCGATCGCAAAACGGCTCGAAGAGAACGGGTAGCCGTCCCGGAGATAATCGCTAGTCGTCCGCCGATTCGCTTTCGACGTCGGAGGTCGACTTCCCCGCGATGGCCTCGCCCAGTCCATCGACGGGCCGGTCGGGGTTGGCTTTGCGGGCTTCCTCGGTGAGACCGAGTTGGTAGTCCTCCGCTTTTTCGCGCAGACTCGTCCGGCCGCGGTGGACCGAGACGTCGTTGTTCAGGTGGAGCCGAACCGCTTCGAGCAGGGCGTCGGCTTCGAGAGGCTGACCACGCTCTCTCAGATCCTCGCGGATGGCGTCGTCGGGCACGTCGAACGCTCGCTGGGTGATGATCGGGCCCTGATCGAGATCCGTCGTGACGTAATGGCCGGTGACGCCGGCGATCCGGACGCCCTCCTGTATCGCCTGTTCGTACGCACGAGCGCCGGGGAACGAGGGGAGCAGGCTCGGGTGGATGTTGATGATCCGATCCTCGTACCGGAAGACGACGTTCGGACTGAGAATGCGCATATACCGCGCCAGTACGATCAGGTCGGCGTCGTACTCCCCGAGCAGGTCGAGCAGTTCCGCCTCGTCGGGGGTCCCTTTCTCGTCGCCGATGTCGAAAAAGGGGACGCCATACTGCTCGGCCACCGGCTGAAGGTCGTCGTGGTTGCCGATGACGACGGAGATGTCAGCGCCGAGCGTATCGTTGGCCCAGGCCTCGAACAGCGCTTCGAGACAGTGCGATTCCTTGGTGACGAGGACGGCGATCTGTTGAGTCTCCCGGTCGGCGGGGAACCGTGCCTGGACGTCGACCTCAGTTCGTCGGCGAGTTCCTGCAGGTCGTGGCGGAGCTTTTGCTCCGTACAGACCATCTCCTCGGTGTCGACGGTCATCGTCATACGGAACAGTCCGTCGCGGACGGCCTGATCCAGATCCTCGATGTTGATCCCGCGCTCGAACATCAGCGTGGTGAACTGCGCGATGAGTCCGGTGGCGTCGTCTCCGATCACCGTGATCTCTGTCAGATCGTTCGTCAACGCGACCACCTCCGGGCGGGATCAGTTGCTTCCATCAGTCGAATCCTGAGCGGCGGCGGTAAAAAGGCTTGTTTTCGCCGATTTCCCGTGCCAGAGACGCGTTCGCAGGGGCGTCGTTCCCAGCTAGCGATCGGCCGAAAGTATCCACGTTCGTGGATACGCACGGCAAGTCACAAGTGTTTTTGCGCACGGACGTCCACGTACAGCCGATGACTGCCTACACCGCCACGGTCACGGTGCGGCTCAAGCAGGGCGTGCTCGATCCAGAAGCGGAAACGACCAAACAGGCGCTCGAACGCCTCGGCTTCGAGCTGCCGAACTCCGCTCGGCGGACCGGTTCGAGATCGACCTCGATGCCGACTCCTCGGAGGAGGCCCGGGAGCGTGCCGAGGAGATGGCTGAGCGACTGCTCGCCAACCCGACGATCCACGACTACGACGTCGGCGTCGACGAACGATGACGGTCTCAGTCCCTATCACCGAGCCCGTCTCTCCCACTCGAAGGTGGTCGTTGTGACTGTCTCAGTGATCAGATTCGGCGGCTCGAACTGCGACCGGGACGCCATCCGGGCGCTCGATCATCTCGACGTCGACGCCGAAATCGTCTGGCACGAGGACGGCCTGCCCGAGGAGACGGAGGGCATCGTTCTCCCCGGCGGCTTCTCGTACGGCGACTACCTGCGAGCGGGAGCGATGGCCGCTCGCTCGCCGATCATGGACGACGTCCGGGCGGCCGCCGACGAGGGCACACCCGTCCTTGGCGTCTGCAACGGCGCACAGATCGGCTCCGAGTCGAGCCTCACCGCCGGCGCGTTCACCACCAACGAGAGCGCGCGGTTCCAGTGCGAACACGTCTATCTGCGCGTCGAGAACGCCGACACGCCGTGGACCGAGGCCTACGAGGAGGGTGACGTGATCGAGATTCCCATCGCCCACGGCGAGGGTCGCTTCGAGATCACCGACGACCGCCTCGACAACCTGCGCGAGACCGACCGCGTGCTCTTCCGGTACTGCGACGAAGATGGCAACGTGACCGCGGCGGCGAACCCGAACGGTTCGAAAGACAACGTCGCCGGCATCCTCGGCGAGGACGACCACGTCGCCGTGTTGATGCCCCATCCCGAGCGCGCGACGCTGCCTGACGTCGGGGCGACCGACGGACAGGGCGTTCTACAGGGCTTTTCGAGTACGTAACAGAGCGGGCCAGTTCACCGTGCGTCGTCGAGGGCGACCGCGGTACACACGTCCGCCGTGATCCACTCGGTTGTGATGCGTTCCGCACCGGGGCTGAAAAGCGTCAGTTCGTTCGGATCAACTGTGTTATCGTGCAGGAATTCTACCGAAGTGCTACCGATTTCTTCTGGAATATTCGTCTCCGGTTCCGAATCGTGTTCCCGTACGCTCATATATACGATATATGTTCAATACCGTATAAGCGTTCTGTCCTTATATCCATACATTCCTAAAACACTCTCCCGCCAGCATATTAATCGCTGTCCGGTGTCGCCCCCCGTAGAGGTGACAGGCTGCGGGATGGTGCTCGTCCTGTAGCTGTGGCGTGGTCGTCTCGCAGACGCTCTCGTAGTGCTCCCGGAGCAGTGTCTCGGCCGCGTCCCACTCCTCGTCGGCGAGGTGGGTAAACGCCTGCTCGACGCGCGAGCGGTGGGGTTCGGACAGTGAGACGTCGAGCAGTCGGTCCGCGAGACGGTCGAAGAACTCCTGACGGTGTCGCTCGCGATTCGCTTCACTCCCTTCGGCCTCGATCCGCTCGCGGACGTTCATCACCGCCCGGAACTCCGCTTACTCGATGGCGACGTCGTCGGCGGTCAGGTCGTCGCCGTTGTAGAACACCACGTCGTCCCGTCTCCCTGGGCCTCCCAGTCCTCGACGACCCGTGCGAAGATCCCTTCGCCGAGCTCGAAGTCGAACAACGGCTCGTAGATGTGGTCGTACACGTCGAAGTAGTCCCCCGTAATGTGATCGAGCGGATCGATGGTGTCGGGGAACTGCGAGAGTGTAACAACGAACTCCACCTCTTCCTCGGGGTCCTCGGCCAGACAGCCCGCGACACTCGGGAGTGTCCCTGCTGCTACCCCGGATTTCAGAAACGCACGCCGGTCGAGACGACCAATACCGTGTGGCATATTTCTGTATCCGAGATTGATAATAGATGGCTAATTATCAGGTAGTAGTGAGTTATAACAGAAATCTATTATTTGAGAAATATACTTGCTGGTTAGATTGGTAGCAGCAGATAAAATAAGGTACGTACCAGTCAGTCGAAAATCATTTACTGGCAGGCGACACCGACAGGTCGGTCAAACATTAAAGACAGTGGCGGGCATTGCTCAAGCCAGACCGAGAGCTGTCACATGTCAGATAAAACCACGGCCATGGTCGTCGGACGGCCGGAGGCCGTCCGAGACAGGATCGAACACGCTCTAGAGACGTCCGCACTCGCGGTCGTCACCGACGACGGGTCGAATCTCCGTTCGCTGCTCGCGTCGACACGGATCGACTGCATAGTCAGTACGGCGGACACGGACAGTGGCAACTGGCAGCCCCCATTCGAGGCGAGTTGTCCGCGCCCTTTCGTGCTCTGTGCCCCGGACGACGATATCGACCTGGCCGCCGCACTCAACGCCGGCGTCGACGGTTACGTGAGTCCGGAAGAGATAGACACCGAACTCGTCGAGCGTGTCCGGGCCGCCGTCGACGCAGCACCGGAACTGGGCACCGGCGAGCGGAAGCGGGAACTCGAACGGCGCGACCTGATCGTCGAGACTGTCGGCGACGGGGTCTACTCGCTCGACACTGACGGCTGCTACACGATGTTGAACGAGGCCATCGCCTCGATGACGGGTTACTCCCGCGAGGAACTGCTCGGCTCGCACGTCTCGCGGCTCATGTCCGACGAGGATATCGAGCGAGGACGAAAGCTCATCCAGCAGATGCTCGACGAGGACGGCCCCGACGTGCAGAGCTACGAGGTCGAACTGATCCAGAGCGACGGCGAGCGGATCCCCTGCGAGGTGATCATGTCGCTGCTCCCCGGAGAAAAACGCTTTAACGGAACTGTCGGGTCGGTCCGTGACATCAGCGAACAAAAGCGCATGGAGGAGGAACTCCGCGAGCGGAAACGAAACGTCGAAAGCGTCCACAGGGCCGCCACGCAGTTAGAGAACACCCGGACCGCCGAGACGATCGACGACATCGCGCTCGACGCCGTCCTCGACGTGCTAGAAGTGGACGTCTGCTGTCTGCAGACCACCGACGACAGTGAGACCCGCTGGCACGCCCCAGCGGCTACAATCGACGGTGAGGAGTATCCCGCGGACGCTCTGGACGAGCAGATCCACGAGCGAACGGTTCGGGGGACAAGACGTTCATCGTCGACGACCTCCACGAGCGCCGCCGACCGGCACAGCAGACCGCGATTCGATCCCTGCTCAGCGTTCCGGTCGGCGACAGCGGCGTGTTTCAGGCAGGGACGACCACCCCCGACGCGTTCAAATACGACGACGCGGAGATAGCGGAACTGCTCTTCGCGCACGTCGCCAATGCCGTCGAGCGGATCGACGTCGAGGCGAGGCTCGTGGACGAGCGGGACCGCTTCGCCGCCCTCTTCGAGAACGTTCCCGATCCGGTCGTGAGCGTCCGATACGAGGGCGACGTTCCCATCGTTCTCAAAGCCAACCCCGCCTTCGAGCGAACGTTCGGCTACGACATCGACCAACTTCGCGGGGAGTCCCTCGACGCGTTCGTCGTCCCGCCAGAGAGTGTCGAGCGGGCGGCCGAACTCAACGAACGCGGACGGCAGGGCCAACTCGTCGAAACCGAAGTCGAACGCCAGACTGCGAGCGGTCGGCGGAAGTTCCGCCTGACAGTCGTCCCCGTCGATCTGGGCGAAGACAGTCCGATCACCTACGGCGTCTACACGGACATAACCGATCAGAAACGACAGCGACAGCGTGTCGAGGTGCTGAATCGAGTACTCCGACACGACCTGCGCAACGGAATGAATATCGTCAAAGGCTGTGCCGAGATGCTGGAGTCAGCCGACGGCGACGGCCACGAGTACGCGAAGACGATCCAGCGACGCGCCGACGAACTGATCTCGCTCGCCGAAAAGACCCGTGCTGTGGAACAGACGCTCGAACGGGACGAGGGACAACTGGGTTCGGTCGACGTCGTCGAAACGGTGCAAACAACGGCCGGCTCTATCGAAGGGAAACACGACAGTGTGGAGCTGTCGCTATCGATACCCGACAGCGCGCACGCGAGAGCGGACGACATGCTCCGGACGGCGATCCGTCACGTTCTCGACAACGCCATCGTCCACAACGAGGGAGTAGCAAGCGTCTCTGTGGACGTCTCGACGGACGACCAGTACGTGACAGTTACTATCGAGGACGACGGTCCCGGCATCCCGAGGGCGGAATGGGAACTCCTCGATGATGACAGAGAGATCACGCAGTTACGCCATGCGAGCGGGCTTGGGCTGTGGCTCGTGAACTGGGTCGTCACGCAGTCGGGGGTACCCTCTCGTTCGAGACGGACGGCGTCGACGGCACCCGCGTGATCATCGCTGTCCCGCGGGCGCTGGCGGACGAGGAACTCGAAGCCCAGTAGCTGTACCGAAAACTGGTACTGTTCAGTAGCGATGGCGCGAGCAGTCGCTACTGGCGGACCTCTGCTGGCGAGTCGGTCGTGATCCAGCGATCAGTCTCGGTGCCGTCGCGGAGTTCGAGTTCGCCGTCCGGGTGATACACCATCTCTGGCTCGCCGTTCTCCAGGTCTGACTCCGATTCGGTCATTGCGCTCCCCCTCGTAGCACGTTTCACACTCCATTATCGGGGGTATTCAGTACACGCCGCATACCTGATCGAACGAGGAGCGTACTCTCCAGCAGTGACCGTTTGGGTGGCCGTAGTCACCGGATACTCGATGCCCTACCGCGTGAGCGGACCGTTGTACAGCGTCTCCCGCTCGACGACGGCGTCCCAGGTTCGCTCACAGTCACAGGTCACCTGCTCGAAGACGCTCGGGTCCTGCCGGAGGTCGAAGTCCTTGATAGCGCGCTGGACACGGTCGTCGCAGTCCCCGCAGTTGTGCGGGCCGCGGTCGCTCCCGTGGCCGACCGGGTCCGAGACGACGATTGCGTCGGCGTCGGCCGTCTCTTCGAGGACGTGTGCGACGCTCCAGAGCCACGGCGGCCGGTAGCCGCCGCGGAAGTGGAGTTCGTCGACCATGGTGTAGCGCTGGACGTTACACGGGTTCATCGAGACGGTGTGGGCGTACTCGGCGCACTTCTCGACCGATCGGATCATGTCCTCGATGGCTTCGGACTCCGAGAGGAACGGCGGCTTCATCAGCAGATATGCTTTGATGCCCGCGCCCGCCGCCTCGGCCATCTCGCTGGCCTCGATGAACTGCTCGAACTCGAAGTACTTGTTCACGCAGTCCCGGCGCACTCGGTCGGTTCCCGTTTCGAGACCGACTGCGATATCCGTCTTCAGACCCTGTTCGGTGAAATCTTCGATCTTCTCGCGCTCGACGAAGTCGGGCAGGCTCTCGACGACGATCCGGTCCCGATCCGCAAAGGTCTCGGCGATGCCCTGGCGCGTCTCCGCCGGGACCTCGCGCTCGTCGAGGAACGATCCGCTCGTGTAGATCTTGATCAGTCCCGACTTCTCCTCGGCCTCGCTCGCCTCGTGATCGAGGCAGACGTCGATCTGGTCCATCAGCGCGTCGTGGCTCACACTGCCCCCTCGACGCTCTCGGCGACGTAGCCACACATCGTACAGCCACCGGCCCGCGCCCACCGACAGCCGCCAGTGTTGAGAATGATCGTCAGGCTCTGGTAGACGCCGTCGGGCGTGTTGTCCTCGTCGATCCAGACCCGGGTCGGTTCGTGTGGGTCGTAGGTCGCGTCTTTCTCCGAGCGGATCTCCCGCATCACCTTGTTGTGGGCGTCCATGCCCTTCCCCTGCTCGTAGACTTCGGGGCTCGGCTTGCTCATTGAGGGATCGTAGCGGTGCAGGCGGTAAATCGGCTTCGGCTTGGCGAGTCACGGGGGCACCGACGAACCGTTCGACTCCGACAGCACGGCCTGTCAGGAATAGTGATAAGTTACAACGGCCGTTGTTACCAGCAGTCAAAAAACGGAACTGTTTTTTCCGCCCCGGGCGCACATCAGTGTATGAGAGATGAGACGATCGGCGGTTCCAGGGAGACGTCGACGCCCTGCTGGACCCGAGAGCAGGCGGCAGGAATCAAGCGATCGGACGCGACGGTCGCACCGATCGTCTACCCACCCGAGCAGGAGACCGACGACGACGTCCACATCTGGGATACGTGGCTACTCCGCAATCGTGACGGTTCGATCGCCGAAATCGACGGCTATCGCGTCATCTTCTCGCTGTCCGCGTCCAAAGAGCTACTGCCCGGCAAGCGCCACGACGTGGCGACGATCCGGTACTTCTACTCGGAGGACGGGAAGACGTGGACCTGCGGTGGCCCTGTCTTCGACGGCGATGCCTTCGGCTCCCGGCAGTGGGCCGGGTCCGCGCTCTACGACGACGATGGCACCGTTTACGTCTACTACACGGCCGCGGGCTACCGCGACGAAGCGGAACTGAGCTACCAGCAGCGCATCGCGGTCGGCGCGGGCGGAGCGGTCACCACCGATGCCGACGGCCTCTCCGTCGACGGACCGTGGTCCCACGAGATCCTGCTCGAACCGGACGGCGAGTTCTACGAGCGCGAAGAGCAGTCCCGCGGCATGATCTACACCTTCCGCGACCCGTGGTTCTTCGAGGATCCGGCGACCGGCGAGACGTGTCTTCTCTTCGAGGCGAACACGCCCGTCTCCGAGAGCGACAACCCCTACGACTGCGATGCCGTCCACGAGGAGTTCAACGGGAGCGTCGGCCTCGCCGTCTCGACGACCGGTGATCCGACCGACTGGGAACTCCAGGAACCGTTGCTCGAAAGCGTCGCGACGAATCAGGAACTCGAACGCCCACACATGATCGTCCGCGATGGCTCGTACTACCTGTTCGTCTCCAGTCACAAGCACACGTTCGCCCCCGGACTGGAGGGACACGACGCCCTCTACGGGTTCGTCGCCGACTCGCTTCGCGGCGAGTTCGAGCCGTTGAACGGCTCCGGGCTGGTCGCGACCAACCCCGCGAGCGCGCCGTTCCAGACCTACTCGTGGCTCGCCTATCCGCACAGCGAGGAGCTACTGGTCAGCAGTTTCTTCAACTACTACGACCTTCGCGGACTCTCCCTCGACGACGTCGCCGGGCTTCCGCCCGTCGAACAGCAGCGTCGCTTCGGTGGCACGCTCGCCCCGACGCTCCGGATCGAACTCGACGGGGCGGAGACGCGAATCCTCGGCGCGCTGGAGCACGGCCACCTCCCCTGAAGCGCGAGGCGCTCCCGAGGCTTCTCACCGAGTACCGGCTCTCGGCCGACGACGGCGGCGAGTACTGACCCACCTGGTCCCCCACCCCAACTTCGTATCAGCCTACCCGTATAATCAAAAGGTGTCAGAGAGTAGCCTCCAGTATGGGAGCTATCGAACTCGACGGTCTGACGAAGGACTACGGAGAAGTCCTCGCCAACGACGACCTCACCTTCGAGGTCGCGACCGGCGAGATTTTCGGCTATCTCGGCCCGAACGGGGCTGGCAAGACGACGACGATACGGACTCTGCTGGGCTTTATCTCCCCGACTAGCGGCTCCGCGCGAGTGCTCGGCCACGACATCACGGACCGTTCGGCCCTCATCGAGGCCAAACGCCGGATCGGCTATCTGTCCGACGAGCCGGGGTTCGACGAAGACGCGACGGGCACGAAGATTCTCGACCTGCACGCCGCCGTCAAGGGCGACGAGCGCCGGGACGAACTGATCGAGTTGTTCGAGCCACCGCTCGATCGGCCGGTTCGTGATTACTCTCGGGGGAACGTCCAGAAGTTGGGTCTCGTTACGACGTTCATGCACGATCCGGATCTCGTCGTACTGGACGAGCCGACCAGCGGGCTCGATCCACTCCTGCAACAGCGCTTCGCAGAGTTCCTCCGCGAGGAGAAACGCGACGGCGTGACGGTGTTCTTTTCCTCACACGTCTTGAGCGAAGTGCGCCGACTCTGCGACCGCGTCGGCATCATCCGTGAGGGTCGACTGGCGGCGATCGAACCGATCGACGCGCTGCTGGAACGGACCGGCAAGTCGGTCAGGATTCACGCCGACGAGTCGATCCCGCTCGACGCCCTCGACGTAGCGGGCGTCCACGACCTCGAAACGGCAGGACGAGACGTCGACACGGCCGATGCGTTCACCGAGTGTACGTTCACGTTCACCGGCGACATCAACACGCTGTTGGCCCACCTCGGCGAGTACACACTGCTCGACCTGTCGATCGAAGAGGCACCGCTCGAAGACGTCTTCTTGCAGTTCTACGGTGAGCGCTAATGTTCGAGTTCCTGCGGTACGACGGTACCAAGCGGATCAGAGGCAGTATCTATCTCTCCGCCGGGATGGCCGCGCTGGCGGCGATGGTGATCTGGGTCTACCCGTCGTTTAGCGATTCTTTCGACGGTGACGAGCTACTGGAGGCGTATCCGCCCCAACTCATCCAACTGTTCGACGTCGAAACCATGGCGTCGATCGAGGGCTTTCTCTCCTTCGAGCTATACGTCTTCGGCTGGGTCATCCTGCTCGGACTGTATATGGCCTACAGCGCCGCTGGCGTGATCGCCGACGAGGTCGATCGGGGTCGGATGGACACGCTGCTGGCGATGCCGGTGTCGAGACCGCGATTGCTCGCGGAGAAGTTTGCCTCGCTGGCCGTGCCGATCGTTCTCGTCAACGTGCTCGTCCCGCCCGTGATCCTCGTGAGCGTCTGGCTGATCGACGAGTCCATCGCACTCGCCGCGCTGGCGGCGATCCATCTGTTTGCGATCCCCTATCTGTTCGCCTGTGCGGGGATCGGCCTGCTCTGTTCGGTCGCGTTTGACCGGACGGGAGTCGCCCAGCGGGTCGCCCTCGGCGGCACGTTTGCGCTCTTTCTCGTGGATTCGTTGCTCGAAGGGACGGAGTACGAGGCGGCCGGCGCAATCGCGCCGATGCGCTATTTCGATCCGAACGAGATCCTCCTGAAGAACGTCTACGATCCGGTCGGGGCGGCAGTCCTGATCGGGATTACCCTCGTGCTCGTCGGTGCCAGCACGGTCTGGTTCGTCCGAAAGGACGTCTAATCGGTGCGCGCGGCGACAGCCTCTTTCGACATGGGGCCGCCCTCGCCCCACGCTCGGCCGAGTTCCCAGACGTCGAACTCCGGTAGCTCTACTGTCCCGCCCTTCGCGTGGATGGAGAGCATATCGCTGTCGGCGCGCGTGGGATAGATCCGCGTCGTCAGGCAGTGCCGGTCGTTTGCGAACAACTCGACGACCGAGCCATCGACGAACAGTCGGAGCGAGAGGGGTTCGTCGATCGGCGAGATCGGCATCTGATCGGGCATTTTAGAGGTATGATCGTCGAGGCTGGAGTGGCTCCGGTCCACGACGAGTTGGCTGTCGCGCGTGTATCTGATCGGTGTCTGTTCCTCGCCGTCCGGCGATTCGCCGATCACGATCTCGAAGGCTTCGGCATCGTCGAGTTTGATCTCGGCCGATAGCTCGTACGCCATGCCGCTCGTGTCGAGCGTCTCCCATTCGCCGCGAAGCGATCGGCCCCCCTCGTGGACGTGTCGCTCGCGCAGCGATTCGAGTTCGGCTGCCGGGCGCTGGCGGAGGGTGCCGTCGTCGGCCAGTTCGATCTCCCGAGGGAGCGAGAGCGCGCCCGACCAGCCCGCGTCCCACTGGGCGCTCGCGTCTCTGGCCTCCCAGATCCAGCCCCAGGTCAGAACCCGTCCGTCGTCTGTCCGAAGCGACTGTGGTGCGTAGAAGTCGCCGTAGTCGAGTTGGCCCGTGCGCTCCGTCTCGAACTCGCCGTCCTCGTACTCCCCGAGGTAATATCTGACCTCGTCGTAGTTCGAGATGTGGAGTAGCTGTTTCTCGCCCAGGTCGAGCAGTTCGGGACATTCCCACATCGAGCCATCAGTTTCCGGATCGCCCGTGAGGATCGGCCCCTCGTAGTACCACTGTCTGAGTTCGTCGTCGCTCGAGGAGTACAGCAGGGCGGTGCCACCGCCGTCCTCGACGCCCGAACCGATCAGCTGGTACCAGGTATCGTCCTCCTGCCAGACGTTGTGATCGCGAAACTCTACTGCCCAGTCGTCGGTCGACCGGAGCGGCGGGTCCACCGGCAGGGTGTCTATCACCGGGTTTTCCGGGTCTTTCTCCCACGAATCGAGTCGCTCGTCGGTCGCAGTGGCCAGACACGGAAGTTGTAGGTCACCGCGCCCGCCGGTGTACATGATCCGGACGGTGCCGTCGTCCTCGAACGCACACCCGGACCAGCAGCCGTCCCGATCCGGGCCGTCGAGCGAGGGCGTCAGCGCGACGGGCCGGTCCTCCCAGTGGACCAGGTCCTCGCTGACAGCGTGGCCCCAGTGGATCGTGTCGTGATACGGCCCACCGGGATTGTACTGGTAGAAGACGTGAAACTCGCCGTTCCAGTGGATGAGTCCGTTCGGGTCGTTGAGCCAGTTCGCGGGCGACGTGACGTGGTACTGCGGTCGGTGGGGGTCGGTCGCCAGCGTCTCGCGCATCGTCGTTAGCTGTTCGACGTCTTTCGGTCGACCCTCGGTCAGGCGTTCCTCGCCATCCAGTACCGACAGGAGATTGCAAAGGAGCGCCGTCCGGTTGTAATCACAACGGTCTGTGGTTTCGCCGGCGAAGGTCACTGCCGTCCCGAGTCCGGCGACGTCGCCGTCGCCGACCTGCCAGCCGATCAGCGCTGGCTGGTGGGGAACGTCTTCTTTCGCACGGATCGTACTCGCCAGCACGTCGCCGTGCTCTGGCAACACCGCGTCGTACCGTGCGAACTGCTGGGTGCCGTGTGCCGAGCGGGTCGGAAGACGGAGGTCTTCGAACCCGCCGAAGACGGGCCGGTCGGCGTAGATCGATTTGCACAGGAGTCCGATCTCGTGTTCCGGTTCGACCTCGCCAGTCGCGTCCGGGGCAACGGGGTCGATCCCCAGCGGTGCGACCGCTTCGACTGCCCGGAGTGAGAGCAACAGGCCGCCCCCGTCTTCGACCCACTCCGAGATGGGGTCGATACAGGCGTCAAGCCGCTCGGCAGTGTCGACGGTCTCGTTGCGGTGCCACCACAGGACGTCGTAGCGTGACAGCGAGACCGTCCCCTCTGCAAGGTCGCCGAAACTGACTCGGTCGGCCTCGATCCCGGCGTTGGTCGCCCAGTTCAGCGCGGCACGCTGTTCGGGTGACGGCTCGTCCGCCAGTAGAAACCCAACGGAGTCCGGAAGATCGTTCATCTATTGGGACTCAGACGCCAGAGCGTAATAGATGTGGCGACACAGAACCGTCTTTCAGGGCCTCTACTCCCAGTATGCGGGTTTTACGGTCTATCGCGCTGAGTTCGTTCGCATACGCTCACCGGCTGATACGGCGGCGCGTGGTTGCCGAAGAAGTTTACAATATATGTAGTAAACATCTATATAACCGATGCTGACCAGCCCCCTCCCGGTTGGTACGCCGCCCGCATTGGATATCGTTGAGCGGTATCGGTTCGGCCCACGAGATATCGTGCAAGATCATTCATCCCGGAGACACACGCAGACGATCGGCTGTGCTGGCAAGAGAACCCAGTGCCGTCGAACTGCTTACGGTCCGGGAGGTCGATCGTTTCGACACCCGTGCAACCGACTGACACCGACGGAGATCCCCCGCAAACATGACGCCACCACGTGAGACTATCGATAACCGAGACGAACTCCGACAGTCACCCTCCCGCTCGCTCGCACTCGACTGTCTCCAGGCCGGTATCAACGCCACCCACCCCGAGGTAGTCGTCGACGACGCGCTCGAACTGGATGGAGAGATGTTGCAGGTGAGCGGAGTAGTAGAACAAGAGTCCAGGGGCTACGACCTGAGCGAGCACGAGTCGATACTACTTGCTGGCGGCGGCAACGCCGCGGCACATCTTGCCACGGCCGTCGAGAACGTATTGGGTGATCGGATCACCGGCGGTACCGTCGTTACCGACGACCCCGTCGAGACCCGGGCAGTTGATGTCTTGCCCGGCGATCATCCTGTTCCGAGCGAGCGCGGCGTCGAGAGTGCCCGACGCGTCGAGCGCGTCGTTGAGCAGGCCGGCGAGGACGACCTCGTGATCGGACTGCTCACCGGCGGCGGCAGCGCCCTGCTTCCGGCTCCGGCCGGCGACCTCTCGCTCGATGATTTCCGGGAAACGACCGAGGCGCTCCTCGCGAGCGGTGCGACGATCGGAGAGATAAACGCCGTCCGCAAGCATTGTTCGCGGATCAAGGGGGCGTCTCGCACGGCGTGCGGCCCCGGCAACCGTCGTCGCACTGGTCATCAGCGACGTGATCGGCGACGATCTCAGCGTGATCGCGAGCGGGCCACTCTCGCCGGATCCGACGACCTATGCCGATGCGAGAGAGGTGCTCGACCGGTACGGGATCGAGGCAGCAACCGTTCGGTCCCATCTGCGTCGCGGCGAGGCGGGCGAACTCGACGAGACGCCGACATGCGACGATCCCGCGTTCGAGAGAGTCGACCGGCATGTCGTCGCGAACGGCCGAACCGCAATCGACGCCGCCGCAGCGGTTGCCGAGGACCGGGACTACACCCCGCTCGTCCTCTCCAGTCGCGTCCGTGGCGAGGCCAGTGAGGCCGCCAAAACTCACGCCGCAATCGCGGAGGAGTGTCTCGCTACGGCGACCCCGGTTGCCCCGCCTGCCGTGTTGCTGTCGGGCGGCGAGACGACCGTCACCCTCGCCGATGACCACGGGGCTGGCGGCCCCAACCAGGAGTTCGTGCTGAGCGCCGGCCTCGAACTCGACGCCGACGCTATCGTGGTTACAAGCGTGGATACGGACGGCATCGACGGCGCAACCGATGCGGCCGGTGCGATCGTCGAGTGCGAGACTGTCGACCGGACGACCGCACGCGAGGCACTTGACCGGAACGACGTCTATCCGGTCCTCGACGAGAGCGACGCGCTGATCAAAACAGGGCCAACGGGAACGAACGTCAACGACCTCCGCGTGTTCGTGATCGACGAGTGAACGTTACTGCTCGTCGACGTGGCGAACCGACGCCGCGACGCCCCGAGTGCTCTCAGCCATCTCCGGACCGCTCATCTCGGCGCGGCCGACGCCGAACGCTTTCGGTCCCTCGACGACCACTTCGTCGCCAACCCGGATCTCGTCGTCGGCGTCGACGACGCCGGGGGCGAGCACGTCGCCGTGCGGAACGAACGCGTCGATCTCGATGCGTTTGGTTGGTGCGTCGCTCTCGACCCATTGTCGCCCACCCGCGAGAGTCATCGAAAGGACGCCGTACTGGGGAACCATCGCGGCGAGTTGTTCGCCCTCGGGGTCGTGGACGCGCAGTTTCGGATAGCGGCTTTCCATCGTGATGTCCTCGAAAAGCGCGTCCCCCGCACCGTCGCCGAACTGGTAGTCTGCGATCGCCCGCACAGTGTTTTTTTCGCGTTCGCGTTTCGAGTACTTGAGTTCACCCTCCAGCGCGCCCGCGAGGTTGACCAGCGACTCCTCGTCGGTCGGGTGCTCCTCGACGGTGTAGGTGAACTCCAGATCGAGCGCGTCCTCGACGCGCTCGCAGATGTCGCGATAGCCTTCGTCGGGGATATGCGCGATCACCGACGGGTACTCGTTGCGTTCGAGGTAGGCCTGCAGGACGTTCGCGACAAACCGCTTTTCGTCCTCGGACCAGCGACCGGTGACGACGGAGTCGTAGTGCTGGGCAGGGTAGGTGCACTCCAGTTCCTGTGGGACGACGCCGATAGGGCTCGTCATCGAGACGACGTGGCCGCGGAAGCCGATCGCCTCGTGGAACTGGCCGTGGCTCTGTGACTCGCTGTAGGGTTTGGTCGCCGAACAGGGGACGAGCACGAGCGGGTTCGAAACCGGTTCTGATACCGGTTGGTTACTCGCTCGGCAAAGCGCTGGATCTCGACGCGGCGGATCGTGTCCTCGGTCGCAGAGACCAGTTCGGAGCGTCTGAGGACCGGCGTTCGTTGTTCGAGATACGACCACTGCTGGTCGAATTCGCGGAAGGCCGCGGTACACCACTGCTCGTGGCGGGCCTGCCCCTCGATGTAGTCGCGAAGTCGGCCGGCGCGGATCCGTTCGCGAACCCGACCGAGTTCCGCACGAAGCGCGTTAGCGTTGTGATCGGCACAGTCCTCACGGTCGAACTCGCCGACTGGCTGCCGGCAGGCCGGGCAGGCACAGGGGAGTTCGCTGAGATCCTCGAGGAAGTGTTCGCCCTCGTTGGTGAGGTACTTGCCCTGTAGTCCTTTCACAACCGCGCGATGTTCGTCGACCAGATCGACGCCCGCGTAGACGAGCGTAGCGACGTTGACCGGCGTGGCGACGCCGGAGAGATAAAGTCCGCTGTCGGCGGGGATCGAATCACGCGTCTCGATGATCGCATCACGGAACGCACTACCGTGGCCGATCGATCCCTGGACGTCCGAAAGCACGTAGGCGTCGGCTCCGAAGTTCTCGGCAGTGTCGGGCGTGACGGCGACGGCGCTCGGATACTCGACATCGGGGTAGTCGACGGCAAACGACTCTTTGACCTCGTCTGCAGTGCCGGCCGGAAAGCCGCGGTGGGGAAGAACGGTGAGAGCGCTCTCGTCGCCCGCTGGCAGTTCGCGCTCCTCGGGCCAGAGGCTCCCGGCGTCCTCGACGACGTCGTCGACGAGCGCCGGCGTGGTTACCGGGTCGGAGAGGCGGAGCTGGGCGATCCGGGCCGCGCCGTCCCGCTCCAGCACCTCGAAGTAATCGGTCATACTATACCGCTGTCGCGGTGCGTGAAAGAGACTATCGGTCCCGGATCGCCAGGGCTCCGCGGTGGCGTCAGGGCGCATGGCGAACAGGCGACATCGGCGACCTCCGAAGCGGCGTGTCACACAGCCGCGAACCGCTCCGGAGCGGGGTCAGTGCATGGACGCCGCTGGCCGCTCGCTGCGATATAAACGTGTGGACGGGCGTCCTACGGGTCGCCGAGAGAGAACGATTCGACGCGCTCGGGAACCCGGTCAAGCGCCGACGCGGGCCAGTCCCAGTGGCCGAGTGTGAACTCGGTGTCGGGGTTCGACTCGACGAGACGGGCGACGCCGTCGGCCGCGGCCTCGTAGGCGCTCGCATCCAGTCGGTCGGGAACCTCCGCCGTGAGGGGGTAGGTCTCCGAAAGGGCTCTCGGGAACGGCCCGAACGGCGGGACGATGCGCCAGGATTCGTCGTAGTTGTTCGAGCTATCGCCCTCGGTCAGGAGGACCTGTCCCTCCGGATCGAGTCGGTCGAGTCGGCGGTGATGGCGATGGACCTCCGGCCTGTTCGCGCTCTCGCTGGAGAGGTAAAAGAAGGTGCTCTTCGAGACGGGGTCCTCGCGTTCGAGTTGTTCAGAGTGTTCACAGAGCGCCCGATAGCCGTCGAGCATCGCAGGGTGGCTCCGTGCGCGCTCCTCGACGAGTTCGAGCAGGTCGCCGCTCCGGATGGCCTGCTTGATCCGCCGGATCTCCGTGAAGGTGACGTGGAGGTTGTGTGCCGCGAGCGCTTCCTCGCGTGCTTTGGCGTTGAGCGCACGCAGATCCTCGCCAGTGGAGTCGGTACAGACCGTACAGGAACAGGGGAGGTAATCGAGGTCGTCGAGTTGTTCGGTCCCGCGGACGGTGAGATAGCGGTCGTCCCGGGCGTACAGGGCGTAGGCAGCCGAATCGAACAGGTCACAGCCCATCGCGACAGCGAGCGCGAACATCATCGGGTGACCGGCACCGAACAGGTGGACCGGCGCGTCGACGCCGAGTCCGCGTTTGGCGGCCGCGACGACATCGACCATGTCGCCGTACCGGTACTCGTTCATCAGGGGGACGACTGCACCGATCGGGAACACGTCGTGGTCCGTACCGTCGGCGTGGGCCCCAGCCCGCTCGCGCAGGTCGGGATGCGTCGACCCCTGGACCGGAGCCGTGAGGAGCATCTCGCCCGTATCGATCGATTCTGCCGCCTCGATGCGCTCTTTGGTCGTCTCGAGTTCCGCTTCTGCTCGCTCGTGGGAGACGTCCGGCGGCGTCGGGATGTCGACCGGCGTACCGATGTCGGAGCCGATCTCGCGCTGAAATCTGAGGATCTCGTCGGTCGTGACGTCGATCTCCCCGTACTCGGAGAGCTGAAACGACCCCGAGTCGGTCATGATCGCACCGTCGAAGTCGAGCAGTTCGTGAAGCCCCTGCTCGCGGGCGCTCTCGCGGAGGTCGTCGTTGTTGTGGATAATATAAGAGTTCGTGATGAGAATCTCCGCGCCGAACTCCTCGTGGAGGCGGGCGGGTGATATCGTCTGAAGGTTCGGATTGATCACCGGCAACAGTGCCGGCGTTTCGACGGTGACCCCTGCTCGTGGGACGGTTAGCTCTCCGATCCGCCCCCAGCGTCGGCGTCCTGCAACTCGAAATGGTCGCGCATGGTCGGGTGGAGGGCAGGTGACGGCCTAAGGATTCCGTTCGTCGGCGAGCAGCACGTATCGGAGCACTGCCAGCTGGGCCCGCCCGTCGCGGATCTCGTCGTTTTCGACTGCGGCGAGCAGGTCGTCGAACGTCGTCGTCTCGACGCGGATGCTCTCGTTGTCGTCGAGTTCCTGCTCGGCGGTCGGCGCACAGCCCCGGGCGACGAAGACGTTGTGAACGCTGTTTGTAGCACCGTTCATCGGTTCGACCGTCGTCAGGTGTTCGAACTCCCGTCCCTCGTAGCCGGTCTCTTCCCGGAGTTCTCGCCGGGCGGCGGCGGCCAGCGACTCGTCGTCCGGTTCGACAGTCCCAACCGGGAGTCCGCGGTTGATGCGGTCCACGGCCTGTCGCCACTCCTCGATGACGACGACGTCGCCGTCGGCAGTGAACGGCAACACGACGACTGCCGGTGGTTCAGTAAGATAATCGAAGGTCGTCTCGGTCCCGTCGGGCAGGCGCACGTCGTCGGTCACGACGTCGAAGCCGGGACAGGAGTACGCAGTCCGGGAGCCGAACGTCTCCCACGAAAGTGAATCTTCAGTCACGTCCCATCACTTACAACGGAGCGTGCAAAAACCTCTCGCCCTGCGGGCAATCGCGACAGTAGCCGGGGGCTACGTCGTGTTCTTCAGAACGTGACTGAGACCCGTGACAAACGGACGTGGGTCGTCGACCCGGAGATTGTCGAAGTTCGGGTCCTCGTAGCACGACCGCAGTATCTCCCACGCCGTTCCCGGGACTGACGGACGGCCGACGATTGCGGAGTCGTCGGTGAACAGGCTCTGGAGGTGGCCGAGTTCACCGTACAGGAGATGGGTCCCGACTCCTACCTCGTACTCCGGGTCTATCGCTTCGGGCCGACCGGTCGCGAGAAGCCAGTAGTACCACGGGAAATCGGCCCCGGCCCGGACGGCACAGGGAAGCGACTGCCAGAGCCGTGGGTTGATCTCCGTGAGAACGAACTCGTCGGTCTCCTCGTGGCGCATATACTCGATACAGGCGAGACCATGGTAATCAATGCTGTCCAGAAGCCTCCGTCCCACCTGATCTAGCTCCGGGATATCGACGGAGACCCTGTAGACGCCACCGCCGCCAGTGTAGGAGTCCCCGCGTATCTGCCGGTGCTGGAAGGTCGCGAGCGCCTCGCCGTGGTCGTAGAGTGCCCCGAAGACGTACTCGTCGCTCGACGGGATATACTCCTGTACGATCGGGTCGTGGCCCATCGATTCGGTGAGTTCCGCTCGATCGAGTTCGTCGCCTGCGCGATAGTGGCTCACGGATTTTGCGGTCGCGGACTCCCGTTCCGAGTACGAATCGAGATACTCGCTGGCCAGCAGATTGTAGCGCGATTTGACGATCAGTTCGCGGTCGGTGTCCTCGACGTCGGAAAGGAGACGGGTATCCGGTACTGGCACGCCCGCGGCTTCGGCGGCCGCCGTCAGCCGAATCCGATCGTGGACCACTCGAAGCGTCTCCATCAGTGGCGTTACCACCGAGACGTGCGCCTCGAACTCCGACTCGTACAGCGAGAACAGATACGTGTCCTGTGGCCTGATCGGGAGAATCGTCTTCACGTCCTGCCGCGAGGCGATCCGTAGCAGTGCGTCTCGGTAGTCAAGCAGATCCTCGTCTGGGGCCGGGATCCGTACGGTTTCGTCGCAGAACCGGGATCTCGACGCCGGAACGTCGTCGTGCTCAGAGGCGATGATCGTCCGGATTCCCCGTCGCGAGAGCGACCGTACACAGGAATAACTCCCCGGATCGAACCCGGTCGGGATAAGTACCGCGTCCTGGCCCTCCTCCGTGTCCATGCCTCCACGTCCGGAGCACACCATATTAGTATGCAGAAACTACCGGACGAAGGGGCCGTCTCGTCAGGCGGTAGGCCGACCGCCGTCGATGAAAATTCACACGACTGGAACGGTGAGACCGATACAAAACTATTAATCCATGTAAAAGAACAGAAGAATACGCTTGAGTGACGAAATGATCGACGTCTCCGAGGGGGCGTCAGTGTTACTACTCGGTGCGTCCGGCACGAACGCCGACCACTGCTGTGACACGCTACTCGATGTCGGTGAAGCCACGAACCGGGCAGAGCTATCTGTCAGGTTTCCTCAGGATATCACCGATCGAACCCGACTCGATACGGGGACCACGGGACGACAACCGGAGAAACGTGGGGAGATCATCGTCGGAGACGTGTTGCGCTCGGCGGATCCGACGGAACCGGATTTCGACGCGCCGGTCGCAACGGATATCGTGGAAGATCCCGCGGCGCTGACCGATATCGGAGCGTCAGTGAGCGAGTTCTGTGAGACCTGGTCGAGCGACGGCCACCGGATCGTGCTGTGTTTCGACTCCATCTCCGGACTGCTTGTCCACTCGGACCCGGAGGTAGTGTTTCAGTTCCTGCACACCCTGCTTGGACGCCTTGCCGAGACGGAGGTTGTGACCCACTTCCACATCGATCCAGAGGAACACGACGAGCAACTGATAGCGACCTACTCGTCGCTATTCGGCGAGATCGTCGATCCGGAAAATGCGGATGCACTGATCGACGAGTCCAAGCTAGAGGACAGGGAAACGACATCCGAGGCATCACTGAGTGACGGCATCCCGGCCACGTCGGGGTCGTCACAGGCCTCCGACAGCGATATCGCGGCCCGAATGGACGACGACATCGAGGACGCCGAGTTGTCCACCAGTACGGAGACTACGAAGAGTGGGGATGCGGAGGCAACTGACGACGAGATAGCGGATCGACTCGACCGACTCGAAGACGATGACGCGGGCGAGTGATATCGTTAGCCGAGTATGTCCGTGACTTCGCTGACGATCTCTGAGACGGGGGTATCCGGATCGACGGAAAGATACAGTCCCTCGCCGCCGCTGAGGACCCGAATGATCGCGGCGTAGTCGGTGTACGTGACGAAGGCGTTCGTCTCGGTCACCTGTGGATAGAGATCCTCGAACAGTTCTCGTTCGAGGAAATCGACGTTCATGTACTCGTGGATGACGTCGCCGACGACCCAGATATCGGTCTCGTTCTCGTACTCATCGAGCCCTGTGTCACTGGCGTAGATGATATGAAAGTCTTCGGGGATGAACTCAGCGCAGACGAGAAGGTCGTCACCGATCCGGCTCTGTACGGCGTCGAGAGCACCGATAGCATCAAAATCGGTGAGAACCGAATCGTTCCTTGTAGGCATACCACATTTTGTCGTGTCAGGGTTAATAAACATTATTGCCCCACACATCGAGAACGAAACGCTTTACATAGCGACTACCGAAGAGAAGGGTACGGGGCCGTGGGGTAGCTTGGTATCCTTCGAGCCTTGGGTGCTCGCCACCTCGGTTCAAATCCGAGCGGCCCCATATTACTGTCGCGAACAATTCCGTGAGCGACAGTCATTGCACGAGTGAAGATTTGAACCCTGGCAGGCGCGCGCAACGTAGTGAGCACGTCTGCATCCGGTTCAAATCCGAGCGGCCCCATATTACTGTCGCGAACAATTCCGTGAGCGACAGTCATTGCACGAGTGAGGATTTGAATCCTTGATCCGGTTCAAATCCGAGCGGCCCCATCGATTCTGCGAGGAACGGACGTGACGAGCGACTCGTACACGCCGTTCGGATCTGAACCCTGGCAGGCGCGCGCAACGTAGTGAGCACGTCTGCATCCGGTTCAAATCCGAGCGGCCCCATATTGCTGTCGCGAACAATCCCGTGAGCGACAGTCATTGTACGAGTGACCGGCCCCATATCACCCCCACAAACGGTACCATGAATTACCTGCCCGTTCCTGCAGAACAGACCGCAGTAAATAGCTGGAATCTATCTATTTATACCTGGTCGGCGTGAGACACACATGAAACAAAGATTCGGCCTGACCATCTTTGTCGTTGCACTCGTGCTACTTGCTGGCTGTGTCGGCGGAACTGGTTCTACTGATCCAGCAGATGAACCCGATGATGGCACCGACGGAGAAGTGATGATCGTCGACAACCGAACGGCTGCAGTGTTGGATGCTGGGGGCTATACCTCCGTCTGGGAGATGGAGTTCACCACCGAGCGTGACGGTGTAAGCACAACGAGATACACGCATGCCGTCGATTACGTGAACGAACGATCCAGTTTCGGGATGCTGATGACGAACCGGGACGAAGTGACCAACGATTACGAGAGTTTCTACGCCGACGGCACGTCGTACGTGCGATACGGCGACGGCGAGGAGGCGACGTATCAGACCGCCCCGGGAGAGTTCACCCCGGAGAACACCCTGTTCTCGGTCGAGAGCTCTATTACGAGCGGGAGCGATCTCTCGGAGTTCTCGGTCGTCGGAACTGAGACGTACGACGGCGTCACCGTCACGCGCTACGAGCGAAGCGACCAGCCGGCCTGGATCGCCGCACAGGGCACCGACGACGAGTTCACCTGGACAGCGTTCGACTACGCGGTGCTGGTCGACGAGGACGGTTTGGTCCGCTACGATAGCTGGACCGGCGAGGGTGTCGACGGAGAGGGCGTCGAACAGACGATGACGTTCAGCTACTCGCTCACGGATGTCGGCTCGACAGTCGTCGAGGATCCCGACTGGCTCACGGCGGCCGGCGAGCAGACGGACGCCTAACGCAGTCCATTCGAAGTCCCGAGAGCTTCGCAGGCGAGGTGCCACCGACGCGGCGAGAACTACCAAATAGCGTGAGTGACTCCTCGCTTCGGTGAGCAGACGGGACGAGCGGGACTTTTTCTATCTCCTCCCGAAGGAGTAGATATGGATGCAGTCCGGTCTCGCTCGCGACGTCGTCTCTTGGGTAGCATTGGCGGCGTCGTCTCGGTCGCTGGTCTCGGTGGCTGTCTCGACGACTCGGGCGAGAATGATCCCGATGAGAGCGATGCGGGCGGAGATGATCCGGATGAGAGCGATGCGGACGGAGATGATCCGGACGAGAACGATCAGGACGGAGACGACCCCGAAACGGACGAGTTAGACCTCCGGGAGGCAAACGTCGTCGACGTCGCCTTCGAGAGCGAAGGCGGGACGTACACGTTCGACGTGATGCTCCATCACGACGACGAGGGAGAAGACGGCTACGCGAACTGGTGGCAGGTAGAGCGAGTAGACGGGACGCGTCTGGGCCGACGGAACCTCGCGCACGCACACTCCCAACAGCCGTTTACCAGATCCGAAACGGTCGAGATTCCGGACGACGTGAACTGCGTCGTCGTCCGTGGACACGATCAAACGCACGAGTACGGAGGAGTAGCGGCCGTGATAGATCTCGACTCGGCGGAGCTACGACCGATCGAGCAGGGGTCGGAGAAACGCTCGGTCGATGCCGACGACTGCCCCCAGTGAGGGTCGCTCCGGGGAAACTGTATAGTATCTACACGGTTGTTTCTGATAGAAGGGAGTGTCTCGACGGGGTAAGTAGGCAACTCCGCAACCATTATGAGTCTCGGTAGTCTCGATGTAGTCGCTATGGCAGAAGGTACGGTCGATTTCTTCAACGACACAGGCGGTTACGGCTTCATCGAGACTGAGGACGCGGACGAGGACGTCTTCTTCCACATGGAAGATATCGGCGGCCCCGACCTCGAAGAGGGACAGGAACTGGAATTCGAAATCGAACAGGCACCCAAAGGGCCGCGCGCGACCGAAGTCACCCGACTGTAAGTCGCTGCCGCAGTTCTGACGGTTTTTGACGCCGACGCGCTCGTCGGCGTCGCTGCTACCCCTGAGCGGCGGCCTCGCCGCGCGAAACGGTTTTGTAGCACTACCGAGTAGCGACGGCCGTGCCAGAAGATTCGTCGCTGACGGAGTTTGTCGAGACGGACGGCCAGTCGGAGGGCGAGAAAGAGGGCGACGCCGACAAGCCAGCGCGCGACGAGACGTCGCCGGCAACCGTCACCTACGCGTGGGACGACGCGGGAGGAGAGTGTGCGGCCTGTGGCGAGGCGGTTACGAAACGGTGGACCGGAGAGGAGGGGATGGTCTGTGCGGCCTGCAAGACCTGGTAGCTACCGGTCTTCGTACCGCAGTTCGGCCAGTACGGGCAGGTGATCGGACGGATACCGGTGCCGGCGGTCCGTCTCCGAACAGGTGCCACACTGCCGGACTGATAGGGGGCCATCGACGAACACGTGATCGATGATCCAGTCGGGATGGAGCGAACCGAAATCCGTCCGCGTCGTGTGGGGACCGAACGGAGGCAGTTCGCTCGCGGATCGAGCATCGCGAACCCCGGCGTCGACGAGTCGTCGATACGGTGGGGAGTCGGCCTCGCAGTTGAAATCGCCGGTCAGAATCGTCGGATCGTCGCCGTCAAGTCGTCGAGCGAGCAGGGACGCCGCTTCGCGCCGTGCTCGCTCACCCTTGTGTGCGAAATGCGTGTTACAGTGGGTGAGCGTCCGCCCAGTTTGTTCGTCGCGAAGCCGAAGCCGGGTCGCGATCCGGGGAGTTCGGCGTCCCAGCCGACGCTACCAGGATTCTCGGGCGTCTCGGAGAGCCAGAGCGTCTCCCGGTCCAGCACCGAGAACCGGTCCCGCCTGAACCCGATCGGTGAGCGCTCACCGCCGCCATCGGCGTTCCGCCCCCGGCCAACGATTTCGTACGCCGGAAGCCGCTCGCGCAGATCGGTTAGCTGGTGGGGAAGCGGTTCCTGAAACCCGACGAGAGCCGGACGGCGAGAGCGGACGATATCCGCGACGGCATCCCGGCGCTCGTCCCAGACGTCGTCGCCGTCCCCGGGCGTGTCGTACCGGACGTTGTAGCTCATAGTCCAGAGAGCGGTCATGTCAGGGTGTCCGTTCGGCCGGATCAAATGTCTCTCGACTCAGAGCCGCTGGACCCGGCCTGCCGTGACGTCGATCCCGGGGCCGTACTGACAGATCGGCTCCCCCTCGGGCATCTCGAACCCGGCGGCCTCGAACAGGTCGTTGCGGTCGAACTCCGCCTCGGCGTCCCGCAGGGTCCACGGTTCGTGCGCGATATCGCCAGCATAGAGCTGATCGCCACCGATATCGACTGACGGAAGCCTGTCCTGGCCGACCGCGTAGAACCGATAGCGCTCGGTCAGAAACGCTTCCAGCGTACCCGGTTCGGGTTGGTGTGGCTCCCCGACTGCCCGATACTCGGCGTCGAACGATGCGGGCGGGACGCCGTCGTGAGTGCGTCGACTTCTGAATCGGACATTCTCGGACGTACGAGAGACATCCATCTCCGCGCGGTAGTACGGCAGACCGAACAGTTTGCGGGCGATGGGGACGCCGATCCGGTCGTCGGCGTCGAGATTGTAGAAGTAGATCCCCGGCGGCCCATCCTCGTGGGTGACGTAGGTGCGCAGGTTCAACTCGGGGAAGGAAAGGCCGAACGGGACGCCGCTCGGGCTAATGTCGCTCATGACGAACGCGACGACGCTCAGATAGGCGTCACCCTCGAACAGGTCGACGTCGAGGCCGTCGGGAAGCGTCGGTCGGACCATAGCGGGGTCGACGGGCCAGTGTGCAAAGAGCACGTCCTCCCAGCGCATCGAGAGGGCGCGCGGTTTGTCGGACATACGAGAGCGTTAGGACGCCGGCCTCTGAAACCTGTCGTCTAGACGAGAACGCGTTCGAGTTCGACGACGACGCCGTCTTCCGCCTCGACATCTCCGGTCAGGCGTCCGAGACAGACCGCCGCGTCGTCGGGCGTATAACACGTGACCAGCGGTTCCGCTTCCTGGTCCCGTACGCCCTCGGCACCGAGCACGCCGGGCGCGTACACCGGTGCTCCCTCTGCGACTTCGCGGGCCGCCGACTCGGCGATAGTCACGCGGGGGAGGTGGGTAAGTGCGCGCTCGGCGGGCGAGACGACCTCGCGTAGCGGGCCGTCGTCGCCCTCGTCGAGTTCGGCAAGCGCGTCGACGAGGTCGTGCATCGTCTGCAGGTCGGTGTCGTCGAACGGATCGGTCGCCGAGCGGCGGAGATGGCCCATGTGTGCGCCCGTCCCCAGCGCCAGACCGATGTCGTGGCAGAGTTTGCGGACGTACGTACCGCTCTCACAGCGGATCCGCAAGAGCGCCTGTCGGGGTTCGACTTCCAGCAGTTCGAGGTCGTAGACCTCGCGGACTCGAAGCCGCCGGGAGACGGCGCTTTTCTTCGGCGGTTTCTGGTAGAGTCTGTTCTCGAACTCGGAGACGACGGCCTCGATATCGCTCGGGGCATCGTCGTGGAGTTCGAGCACTGCGATGTACTCCTTGCTCCCTTCGAGAAACACCTGTGCAAGCCGGGTCGCATCGCCGAGCAGGACGGGCAAACAACCGGTCACTTTCGGGTCGAGCGTCCCCGCGTGGGCGGCACCCCACTCGCCGGCGTACTCGTCCTCCGGGACGTGCTCGCCGACCGCATCCCGGAGCCAGCCAGTCACCTGATGGGCCGAGGGACCCGGTGGCTTGTCGAGATTGACGACCCCGAAGCTAAGCAACTCGGCGGGCGTCCGTTCTGCTGGGGGGCCACGCATGAGTCAGAACTCGTAATCTGCGTCGACCCGTAGCTTGCCTTCGTCGCTATCCTCGTCGTACCCCTCGACGCCTTCGACGAGCAGGGTAAAGACCGTATCCTCGTCCCAGCGTGCAGTGTTGATACTCAGGTCGTAGATCGACAGGTCGGAGATATCGATATTGTAGTAGTCGAGATACCGTTCGTGCTCGCTGGCCTCGCGTTCTTCGGTCTCGGTCTCGGCCTGCTCGACGGGTTTCCCCTCGCGGTCGGCGATCCGGGCCGCACGGACCGACAGCGGCGCGTCGAGCCAGATCCGAACGTCGGCCTCGTCGGCGGCGAGCCAGCCCGAAAGGCGGGATTCCAGCAGGACGTCGTCGCGTTCATGGGCGATCTGCTGTAGTCGCCGGTCGAGGTCGCGATCGATCTCGTCGTCCTCCTCGGCAGCTCGTTGAACTCTGCGAGGGTGTAGCCCCGTTCCTCGGCCAGCGAACGGAAGATATCGCCGCCACTGACGTGCTCGATGCCGAACTCCGCTGCGAGCGCCGCTGCGGTGGTACTCTTCCCGCTCCCCGGTGGACCGGAGACTGTTAGTAACATATCCTATCTGAGCGACTGCCGGTAAAAGAGGTTATGAACTTCGATGACGAGGCGAGGGGAGTCGGGAGGTCTACGACGGCGTCGTGTTGATGTTCAGCGACTTCCGGATCAGCTGGGTGAAGCCCAGCGAGCACAGGAAGTACCAGACGATCCAGGACTGCATCGGACCGACGAGCCCCGACGAGAGCGTCACTTCGCCGGCGATGGGCATGATCATCGTCTGCTCGGCCGCCGTCAGCTGGCCCGCATTGACCGCCCAGTAGATCCAGAGGAAGATGGGGATAGTAAGCACCATGATCCAGACCATCGGACGGAACTGCTCTTTGAACATCCCGATCTGGTCGCCCATGGCGTCCATCTGCTCCTCCTGGATGCGTTCGAGAGCCTCGTCGTCGCCGCGTTCTTTGGCCTCTTCGCGGCGATCCTGTAGCTCCTGCATCTGATCCTGATACTTCGACATCTTGTCCATGTCCATCAGGTTTGCCTGCAGGATCGTCGAGTACATCCCGGTCAGCATCGCGGCGATCAGGATCACCGCGTAGAACGGGAGCACGGCGTCGATTGGGCCGAGGAAGATGTTGATCGTTCCGCCGATCAGGTCCCGGACCGGGTTGAAGTAGTATCCAACCATCATCGCGACCGTTGCAACGCCGGCCATCTTGTCCCACTGGGTCCAGGAGCTCTCTTCTTCGACTTCGGGAGTCTCCTCGTCCGGGAGCGAGATATCACCGTTATCGTCGATAACTTCCTCGACGCCGTCGGGATCGGAGAACTCGAACCCGCCGTCGCTACTCCTGAGGACACCCTTCTCGATCAGGCGGCCCCACTGGCCGCTGGTAACGTCGCGTTCGACGTCGGTCCACCTGACCTCGCCGCCGTTCTCGTCGGCGGCCCGCTTGATCGCCGCGAGGGCATCGGCGAAACTCTCGTCTTCTTCGACGAGAGTCTCTACTTTCTCCGCTGTCCGAACCATTTGCTATCTTCTAGGAGGAGGGGTATTCAACAGTTGTGATCGTAGGGAGCGGTCCACAGGAGAAAGTGCTCGAGGGGGACCACTCTGCGCGTGGTCAGACCGCGTCCTCGATTGTCGCTTCGACTGCTTCCCAGACCTCGTCGGGAGTTCCTTCGCCGTCGATACGGACGAGATCGCCCTCGTCTTCGTAATGGTCGATCACCGGCTGAGTGTTCTCCTCGAAGACGCGCAGGCGCTCGCGGACGGTCTCTTCGGTGTCGTCCTCGCGCTGGACGAGACGCTCGCGGATCTCCTCGTCGTCGGGCATATCGAACTCGGTGTGGTAGATGTCGCCCGTCTCGGGATCCATACGTCGGCCTGTGAGTCGGCGGACGAGTTCCTCGGTACCGACGTCGAGTAGCAATACGGCGTCAAGGTCGGTGATGTCCGAGAGATACTCTGCCTGATCGAGGTTGCGCGGGTAGCCGTCGAGCACGTAGCCGTCGGCCTCCTGCAGCGCCGTCTTGACGATCTCGTTGACGACCTCGTCGGGGACGAGTTCCCCGGCGTCCATATACTCGCCCGGCGTATCGTACTCCGTATCGAGATGGCTGATATCCATCTCCTTGTTCGCGCGCAGTGCGTCGCCCGTCGTGACGTGTTCGACGTCGAACTCCTCGGTGATTCGTGCGCTCTGTGTACCTTTCCCTGCCCCGGGTGCGCCGAGTAGCAGTACGTTTGGACTGGCCATACTGAAAGAACAGCCTCCCGATGTAAAGCTTTGAAGAAACCGTTCCGCCTTTGAGAGCCTATCTCGAACGCACGGGTATGACCAGATTCGATGCCGAGACGCCCAAAGACCGCCGCGCGCTCGCGGAGGACGCCATCGCCGCCCATCGAGAGCGCGACAGCGCCTTCCTGACCCTCGAAGCGGAGCTACCGGCGGAGACGACCGACGAAGACGCCGTAGCGCCGTGGATCCAGCTTGCAGAGGACACGCTGAACCTCGACTGTACGGACACTGAGCTCGACCGGCTCAAATCCCTCCTCGACGAGTACCCCTCCTTCACAGTCGACGAACTCGTCCGGCCCGAAGAGGCCGAAGGGACGAACGCCCGCATACTCGCCCGGACCGACGACGAGCGTATCGCCCAGTTCGTCGAGGACGCCTTCCGGCAGGTGTACGAACAGGACGAGGAGTACCTGCTCTGGGCCGCGGGAGTCTGAGTCGCCCGGCAGGCGGTCGTCGCCGGCGATTCCTTGCCGGGGTCGGACGACGGGCTTTTGCGACGCGCGAGCGCCTTTATGTGTATGCCCGCGACCGCACATCACGTCGGTATCACCGTATCGGATCTCGACCGCGTCGTCCCGTTCTACCGCGACGTGCTCGGGCTAGACCTCCGCACGCGGTTTTCCGTCTCCGGAGAGGCGTTTGCGACCGGCGTCGGCGTCGAGGGCGCGACCGGGTCGTTCGCCCATCTGGACGCCGACGGGATCCGGATCGAACTCGTCGAGTACGAACCGGAGGGGACGGCCGTCGACGACGCCGCGCTCAACCGCCCCGGCGCGACGCATCTGGGACTGGACGTCGAGGACCTCGATGCGTTCTACGAGGACCTCCCCGAGGACGTCGAGACGATCAGCCCGCCCCAGACGACAGAGAGCGGGACGCGGATCTGCTTTCTGCGCGACCCGGAGAACAATCTCGTCGAGATCCTGGAGCAGTAGGGATCACGCGTAAAACAGCGCCGGCCGCCGCTCGGACTCCTCGCCATCAGGGAGGTCGGCCCGCGTCCGGTCGCCGATGAGGTGCTCGAAGACGTCGATGGCGGATTCACGAAGCAGTGGGGCGTTGTCGTTCCCGCAGTTCTCCGAGTACGTGCAGGCCGGACAGCCGTCGGGACGGCCGCACTCGCAGTTGCGGAGTTGATCGCGTGCGTGCGCGGCGAGCGTCTCGAACTCCTCGTAGATAGCGCGGGCAAAGCCGATCCCGCCCTCGACGCCATCGTAGATGAACCAGCCCGAGGCGGTGCCGGTAGAGCCCTCGGCACGATCCGCGATAACGGCCTCGACGGCGTCAAGCGAACGCTCCGCGGTCGCACCGAGTTCGTCGTGCTCGGGGCTGGCGTAGTGGCTATCAAGGACGAGCGTCGAGAGGCCGCCCAGATCACCCTGATCGACGAGTAGCTCCAGCGGTGCGGTCTTGATCATCGCGTGTTCGGCGGCGTGGAGGCCAGCAACGTAGCCGATCTGGGGCGCACCCGCGCGCTCGGCGTCGACACCCGTCTCTGTCCCGTACTCCCGGTACGTTTCGAGCAGGCCGCGCTCGACGTCCTCGGACACCTCGACCCAGCAGAGTTGGGTCTCCATCCTGATCGGCGGGCGGTCGGTCGGAAGCAGCCGCTCTTTTGGCTCGTTCGACTCGACGTACACCTGATCGTAGGAGTGGTGATGGACGAGCACGGTTCCAGTGCCGAAATGCAGCGTGAAGCCGTTGACCTCGCGCGAGCGCTCCGACTCGGCGTCGACGACGTTCACGTCGGAAAGCGTCCGCGTGTAGTACTCCCGGTCGACCGGTTCGAGTTCGACGACTGGCTGGGGCCGGTCGTCGTGGATCGCCGTCACCTCGAACTGCTGGCCGTCGAATAGCCGTACCGCCCCCTCGTGGTAGTCGCGGAAGGCGCGGTTTCGCGCGACGTTCTCGGCGTCGAAGTCGCCGACTGCGGCCTCATCGACGTCGTCAGTCAGTCGGAGTTCGTACTCGTCGCCGCCGGTGCCGTAGATGCTCACCTCGGTCTGAGGGCGGCGCGCGCCGGCGTAGTGGACCACAGCGTCGAGATAGCCCGTGAGGCGGCCAGCGCGTCGCCACATCTCGACGCCCGAGCGGAGTCGCTCCTCGCTGGCGAAGCGCCCGATATCCGCCTCGTCGAGCGCGATTTCGTCGGCCGCACAGAGCAGGTGCTGGGCGAAGACGGCGTCGTTGTCGGTGTCGACGACGGCGTCCTCGACGTCGGTATCGAGCAGATACTCGGGGTTGTCGACGACGTACTGGTCGAGCGTGCGGTGGTCGGCGACGAGGACGCCCACGCTCCGGGAGCCACCCCGCCCTGCACGGCCGATCCGCTGCCAGAACTGCTGGCGCTGGCCGGGATAGCCCAGCAAGACCACGCCGTCGAGGTCACCGATGTCGATGCCGAGTTCCAGCGCGGAGGTCGTCGCTAGCCCGGCGAGCGACCCGTTCTTGAACGAGGATTCGCGCTCCTGACGCGTGATCCGGCCCATCCCCGCGTTGTAGGCTTCGAGCGAGGGAAGCGGCCCGTTCGTGGCCCGGTAGTAGCCCGGATGCTCGGAGCGGTGTTCCGCCGCGCGCCTGACCGCGATTTCGGTGAGCTTTCGGCTCGGACAGAAGAGTAGCGAGCCGATCCCATGGTAGGTGAGATGGTTCCAGAGCCGTGGCGCATCGACCGAGGCGGGCACCCGCGAGGTGATGCCGCCGTCGACGCCCGGTGCGGCCGGCGGGTCGTCCGCCGCGAAGGTTCCTTGCTCCTGCTCGCTCCCCGACGGCGGTGGGTTCCACAGCAACAGATCACGAGGGCCGCGTGGCGATCCGTCCTCGTCGACGACTGTCACTGGCTCGTCGAGCAGTTCCTCGGAATGCTCCTCGGGGTTGCCGATGGTCGCCGACGTCAGGACGTACTGCGGATCGCCGCCCCAGTGGGACACGACCCGGCGGAGCCGTCGGAGGATCCACGCGACGTGCATTCCCTGGACGCCGGTGTGGGTGTGGGACTCGTCGAGAACCACGAGGTCCAGACCCGAGTAAAAGCGGCTCCAGCGGTCGTGATCGTGGAGATACGTACTCACGCCCATCGGATTCGTCAGGATCACGTCCGCGCGCTCTCTGATCTCCCGGCGCTCGCTCTGGGGGTATCGCCGTCGTAGCGCGCGACGCGGACGTCGAGTCCCATCTCGTCGTAGCGGTCGGCCAGACTCTCGCGCTGATCGCCCGCGAGCGCCTTCGTCGGATAGATACACAGCGCGGTCGCGTCGGCGTCGCCGGTCCGGGAGCCGTCCGGCGCGAGCACGCCCGCATCGAGGAGGTTCCGGGCGATCTGGAGGGCGTACACGTCGGTCTTGCCGGAGGAGGTCGACGTGGCGACGGTGACGTTCTCGTCCCTGTCGAGCGCGTTTAGCGCGTCGGCCTGATGGCGAAACGGCTCGAAGGGGTAGCGCTCGGCGAGCGTCGGGCGCAACACCTCGCCGGACGGGACGGTGTCGGCCTCGCGTGCCGGAAGCGGCCGGTACGTGATCGAGTCGGAATCGAGCCAGACGCCCTCGCGCGGGAACGTCGCAATCAGGCGCTCGACGTCGATAGTGGAGTGGTGAGTCATATCAGAAATCCGTGAGTCCGGTCTGCTGGCCGCCCGAATCGGTCGCACTGTCGCTCGGGTCGCGGCGTCTGGCGTCCTCGATTGCCTGCCAGACGTGCCAGAGCGCCCGGCAGTCGTCCTCGCAGTAGCGCTCGTGACGCGTCCAGTCGGGTTCCGCGGCCGGGTCGGCGGGTGCGCGCATGAACCGCTGGTAGGCCGCGGCGGTCTGTGCGCCAGTTAGTCCCGTCTCGCCGCCCGCGTAGCCGAGGGCCCGCGCCACGTCGTCGAGTTTGTTCGTCCGGCCGGGGAGGAGCGCGTTCCCGTCCCGCACCCCCACGAGTACAGGTCGTGTTTCCAGAGATCCTGCCACGCCTCGACGTACTCCGGGGCGTGCTGGCGCACGAACTGTTCGATCACAGGGTAATCGAAGCCGTCGCCGTTCCACGTCAGTATCGTCCGCTCGGCGTGGCTGGCGAACAGGTGATCGCAGAACTGCCGGACGTTCCGGCCCGGCTCGCTCGGCGTTTCGTCCTCGATGAAGGCAGTGTACTCGTCGGTCTCCGGGTCGTAGATGCCGAACTGCCAGACGACCGTCGGCGAGAGGCCGTCGGTCTCGATGTCGAGACAGATCGGCTGCCGGCCGTTCCGCAGGGCCGGGAGCGACACGTTGGTGAGTCGCAGGGGATCGCCCGTCTCGATGACTTCGGCGTGGGCGTGCATCCGTTCCGCGGAGTCGCGGCCGACGCCGGACAGATCGGCGAGCGTAGCGACCGGCGTCTCGGCGAGTCCGGAGCGCGTCGTGATCCCCTGCTGGTGCAGGCTGGCTTCCGTCTTCGCGCCGACGCCGTGGATCGCCCGGAGGCCGAAACTGTCGGCGTCGACTGACTCCCCGGCGACCGCGCCGCTCGCCGTACAGGAGAGCAACGTGAGTCGCGATCCGTCCGCGCCGCCGCCCATTCCGTGGACCGTCACTGGCTCTCCGCCGCCAGTGTCCCAGGGATGGTGGTAGTTCGCGGGCTGGCGTCCTGCGAGCACGATCAGCGGGCCCGACAGGACGTTTCGGATCTCGGCCAGCGCATCGAGGTGGGGCAACCGCGCCGTCAGCGTCGTCGGATCGTGCTGGACGGCGAGATCCGGGACGACGAGCACCGTCGGCAAGTCCTCGGCGGCGTCCTCGCCGTTCGGCAGGATCTCGTCGATCTCGGAGAGGACGCTCCTCTCGCGGACTGAAACGAGTTCGTGGGTCGCAGTCGTCGGGTCGACCGCCGCTTGATCGACGACTTCGCCCTCCGGGGTGCGTCTGTGGTGTCCGACGTGGCCCGTCCCGGCCCGCGGAGCGATCACCGGAACCGTAGCGACCTTGCGAACGCCGCCGTACAGTTCCGGATCGAACTCGCCGGGCAGACAGACCGCGTCGGAATCGAAGTACGCCAGCGCGTCCTCGATGGCGGTTCGAGAGAGACGATGTCCCGCGTGGGCAGGAATCGAAAGGAGATCGAACGAGGAATCGCCGGCCATTGGACTCGGAGAGGGGCCGGAGAGAAAATAAACCTGCGGACGACAGGCCGGTCGTCGCTCGGACGGATGCCCGATCAGCACCGATCGGTCGGTGCTGGATGGTTCGCCTCAGTCACGGTGTCGCGAGGTGTTCGACCGCTGCCGTGGGGCCGACGTACTCCACCGTTTCCGTTTCGTAGTCGACGTCGACGACGCCGTTCTCGGTGAGCGTCGGGAGTATCTCCTCGTACAGGAGCGTCTCGACCTCCGCGTCATCGTCAGGGAACGCGGCCGTCTCCTTGTCGGCAAGGCGGTGAGCGAGCACGGGAATCGGGAGTGCAAGCGTCGTCGTATCGGCGATAGCCGCAGCGACATCCCAGCGCCGGCGGAGCGTTCGACCATCACCGCCGAGCAGTGCCAGGAGCGAGCGAATCGCGTCGGGATCCGCAGGCTCCTCGTCGAAGACGCCCTCGAGTTCGCGGCGGATCCGCGAGCGGCGGCTGATACCGAACGCGAGTCCGATTGCTAGGCCGAGCAGTGACAGATACTCGAAGAAGAACGCCGGATCGGCGAGGTTGACCTGTTCGGTAAGCTGATGCAGGTAGAGCCCACCGCCGATCAGATCCGCACCGACGATGCCGGCCACGCTCCAGGCGAGGATAACCCACAGATCGGTCGTGTCGTAGGAACTCCCTGCCAGTCGGTACGCGCCGAACACTATTGCGAAGGACACGGCTGCCACGACGATCAGTTCGACCTGCCACCAGACCGCCGATTCTCGATGGGTTAGCAGAAAGCCGATCGCTAATGCACCGAGGAGCGCTCCCATAAGCCCTATAAACCCCGCGGGGACCGATCGGCCGATTCGACTGTAGTTTCGTGTGTGTGTCGTTGCCATCGTGTCACCTGTCACTCCCAACTACACTGCCCTGAGTTATAAGTAGTTTGGATACCCCGTTATTCAGGAATCCGAAATAAATATAAGATCGGGTATATTAAGTGAGGGTGAGCACATGGTGGGACACGATCTGGATCGGAGTCTGGGACTTTATTCGACGATGATGATTAGTATGGGGGCGATGATCGGGAGTGGGATCTTCGTCCTTCCGGCGCTTGGATACAAGAAAGCCGGGCCAGCCGTTATTCTTGCGTACGTGTTGTCGGCAATCATCGTACTGCCAGCCGCACTATCGAAATCGGAGATGGCAACGGCGATGCCCGAGTCAGGCGGGACGTATCTCTACATCGACCGAGCGCTCGGGCCGCTGTTCGGTACTATCGCGGGAATCGGTGCCTGGTTCTCGCTAGCGTTCAAGAGTTCGTTTGCGCTCGTTGGACTCGGCGCGTATCTCCTGTTGTTCGCACCGATCTCACAAGGGGCGGTTCAGTTCATCGCGCTCGCTCTGGCCGCGCTGGTCATCATCCTCAACATTTCGGGGACGAAACTGAGCGGCCGGGTGCAGGCGGTCATCGTCAGCCTCGTCGTTGTCGGTCTTACAGCGTATACGCTCAACGGCGGGCTGGTCGGCGATACGTCCGCTTTCACGCCGTTCTTCCCCGATGGCGGCGGCGGCATCATCACCGCAGCGGCGTTCGTCTTCGTCTCCTTCGCAGGCGTGACCAAGATTGCTGCCGTCGCTGAAGAAGTGAAAGATCCTGGAAAGAACCTGCCCCGAGCGATGCTGGGATCAATGGCGATAATGACGGTCATCTACGTACTTGTCGTAGCCGCAATCATCGCACTGGCCGACCCCGAGGTGCTGAAACACGGCGGTCCCGGCGGAAGCGCATCGCTGACACCGCTGGCAGAGGGGGCGGACGCATTGTTCGGCGGCTTCGGCGTTGTCATCATCTCCGTGATCGCAGTGGTGGCCCTCATCAGCATGGCCAACGCCGGCGTGCTTTCGTCTTCACGGTTCCCGCTCGCTATGAGTCGTGACAAACTGCTTCCGCCACAGCTAGAACGGATCGACGAGCGGTTCAAGACGCCGCGGAACTCCGTGTTGCTCACGGGGACGGTGCTGTTCTTGCTGATCGCGTTCGTGCCGGTGATCGAACTGGCAAAACTGGCGAGCGCGTTCCAGATCCTCGTCTTCTCGATTTCGAACTTTGCACTGATTGCGTTCCGCGAAGCGGACCTGCCCTCGTACGACCCCGAGTTCGTCGCCCCGGGCTATCCGTTCGTGCAGATCTTCGGAATCCTGGCCGGACTCGGCCTCCTCACGCAGATGGGGCTGGTCCCGATACTCGGTACTGTCGGGATCACGAGCGCCGGTGTCGTGATCTACTTCGCCTACGGTCGATCCCGCACTGACAGGACGGGAGCGATCGGAACGATCATTCAGCGGCGTCGCGGAGACGAAGAAGGGGCGACAGTCGTTCCCGAGTCGGAGTAATCGCCTTCAGAAAGCGAGGACGACACTCGCAGGGCGGTCGTATTCACACAGGTCGGCAGTTTTCCGAACGGTTCCCGCTCAGTAGTTTCTACAGAGAAAACAGGCAGAGTGCCTCGGGGCTTGCCCCCGAGGGTGAATGCCGTCACGATATGCCATAATTATAACTATTCCGAACTATAACACACAGACAACGGCCAGAAACAACCCCTCAAAGTATGGAATTGAAGACCTCAATTCCTTTGCTGGCCGTTCGGTTGCTGGAAATGCGACTCCTCTCAAAACCCGCTACTGGCGGTGAGACGGGAGTTGTCGTGTCGTGGTGGAGCGACAGACCCTCACGGACACATCGGCGTGTTCGGGTGTTACTTCCAGCCGACCCCTCACGGGGAAGGTCGAGGGGAATTAAATTCGCCTGCGGGTGCAGGGCAGTCCAAGACGGCGAAGCCCCGGGGCTTGACCCCGAGGTACTTCACGAGAGGAGTCCTACTCAGTCAGTAGTCGCGGCGAACGACGATCACCGGATCGCGAGTCTCGTTGGCGATCCGATCCGGAAGCGAGCCGAATAGACGGTCGCCAAGTCGCGATTCGGCCTCGTACATCACGACCGCGTCGTACTCGTCGGCCACCCGAAGGATCTCGTCGTCGTGTTCTTGCCCCTCGACGACGCGCGTGTCGACCTCGCTCGGATCGAACCCGGCATCGATCAGTTGGTCGCGGATCTCTGTGACGAGTTCCTCGGCCTCCTCACGGCTCCCATCACTCTCGACGACGTGAAACAGCGTGATCTGCTGTGTCGAGTCCTCGCTAAGGAGACTGATGAACTTGGGAAGTCGGGTAACCTCGGCGGCGGCGGGGATCGGGACGAGGATCCGACGGATGTCGTCGGTCGGAGCGGGATCGAGTTCGGCGACGCAGCCCTCCTCCTCGGCTACCTGTTCGATCGCCGTCGCTCGGTCTTTCCCGAACACCAACCGCGTCCGGACGGATGCCCCCGCCTCGGCGAACTGCTCGGCTATCTCGTCGAGCGTCTCCTGTGCCTCCTCGCCGAACTGTTCGCTCGCCGACCGGGCCGGCGTCTGTTCAGGGAGGCCGTAGTGGCCCAGTACCACGACGTTCAGCGACGAGAGGTCCTCGATCAATACGGGCGACAGCGGTTCCGGATCCGGAAGTTCGAGCGGTACGAGAATCGTATCAACCATAGCGATACTTCGGACTCGAACGTGAAAAACGAGGGGCTTACGACGTCGGGACGGTTTATGATGGCGACGGATTCGTCGTATCGTCGGCGAGGAATGGTGCCAGCGGCCCGTTACTGTCGGCTTCCTCGGTCGGCAGGACGGTCACGACGTCGTTTGGCTGGAGCGTCGTCTCGTCGGGGGGATGAATAACCGACCCCTCGCGCTCGACAGAGATCACCACCGTCTCCGGAGAGAGCACACCCGCTTCCTGGGCTTCGACCGGCGACAGTCCCACGATCGGTGCATCCTCGGTGACACACACTTCGACGACGGACATCCCGTCGGCCAGTGTAACCGTATCGGTGACGGCCGACTCTTGATCGCCTTCGGGCAAGAACCCGGTGTACGGCGTGTGAAGTTCCGTCTGTAGTAGCTCCTCGTCCTCGATCTGGATGTCGAGTCCCGAGAGCGAACGGGCTATCTTCCGCAGGTCGCTCGTCTTTTCGCCGACGGCGACTACCTGAAGATCACGTCGGCCCGCCATCAGCACTCGCACATTGATGACACCCGGAATCGACCGCGCGGCCAGTGCCAGCCGTTCCCGTTCGTCGGCCGGCACCGTACACATAAAGACCGACGTGAGTCGGCCGCCAGCCTGCTCGAAGTCGATGATCGCCGTGTAGCCGCGTATCACGTCCTCTTCTTCGAGGCGCTCGATCCGGTTACGGATCGTTCCGGCGGAGACGTTCAGATCCTCCGCGATCATCGGTGCGGACGTGTTCCGTGCGTCCGTCATCAGCGCGTGGAGTATCTGATGGTCGATTTCGTCGAGTCGGTGGGTCATGACAGATCACGTCGCTGGGAGACCGAGAGACGGCGAACTGCCCGCCGGAGATCCACTCGCCATCGTCGAGACAGCGCGCTCGGTCGGTCGGAGAAACGCCGAGCCACAGTGTTTCTGTGGGGCTGATCGTCGGCGAAAACACCCTGTGAAATCATATCATAACGTAGCTACCAGAACGTAATATGGCTTGTCCTACACGGGTTTGGAAGGCGTCACAGCTATGACTCCCGAGAAACTGGCCGGGGGCACCCCATCGGTCGGTCCTCGATAAGGGGTAACGCCCGTCGTCACTCGAGATAGCCGAGTTCGCGCAATCGGTCGCGGGTCACCTCGTCGGCCTCGGCGAGCGCGTCTCGCCCAGTGGCGTCAGATTCGGCCGCCTCGTTCCAGGCCCCGCCGACGGCCTCCTCGAAGCGTGCTAGTGCCCGTTCAGTTTCGGCGACGACCGCGTCGTCCGCCGGATAAACCGGCAACTCTTCTTTCGGATATTCGTCGAGGCGATAGGCCTCGTCGGGGATGCGATCCGCGCGAACGTATTTCGCGTCGGGACGCCGTGCGGCACGGAATCGTGAATAGGCTCGATGAGACTCTGGGAGGTCGATACCCGCCTCGCTGGCTTTCTCTTCGAGGTGATGGAGTTCGATTACTGGCTGGGCGTACTCGACGAAGCCGTAGTCGCCGTCGCTCTTGCGGACTGCGCGCTGTCCGGGATCCGGATCGTCGCTTGCCCCGAAGTCGCGATATCGCTCCGAGAGGAGCGAGCGGGTCCGGTCGAGCGGTACCGGGTTTGCCTCCTCGCCCACGTCTCCGTCGTCCGGGTCGACGCCCAGCGCGTGCATGATCGAGTGATAACAGTCGAGCAACTCGACGAGGTCGTCCCGTCGGTCGGCGTCGAGCGCCGGATGTTTCACCAGCAGCGGAACGTTGATCAACTGCTCGTAGAGCGCGAACTCGTGGCCGTACAGGTCGTGTTCGCCGTGCAGTTCGCCGTGGTCGGCCGCGACGACGACTGTCGTCTCGTCCCATCGTCCAGTCTCGCGGAGCCAGTCGAATAGCCGTCCGAGTTCGGCGTCCATATGCGCGATTGTGGCGTCGTAGAGCCGCCGGATCGCGTTCCACTCCTCGTCGTCGATGTCGCGGGCACCGGCGTTGTACTCTTTGGAGTTCTGGCAGACATCGCCGGGATCGACATCGGGTGCGAACTCCTCGCGGTACTCCTCGGGGGTAGTACGGCAGGTGCGCATCCATCAGATTGATGAACGCGAACCAGCCCTCATCGCTCTCGTCGATAAACCGTTTCGTCCGATCGATCACCGTCGGTGTCTTCGAGTCCGCGCGCTCTCCGCTGGCCAGTTTGGCGTGGATCATCGCGCCGACTCTGACGATTGCCGACGCCAGTCGCCGGAGATACTCGCTGTCATTGATCGATTGCCACGCGGTGGCCAGCGGCCCCGAGAGCAGGTCGCCGGGTAGGACCTCGAAAAAGGAATCCTGCGCGTCGAAGCCGTCGGTGAGGCCCGTATAGGGAGTGATCCACGCGTTCGAGGAGTAACAGGCCGTGTCGTAGCCCGCCGCCGAGAGGGTCGACGCCAGACTGGTCGTTTCGTCGAGATACGGACTCTCCTGGTCCGCCCCGTGTTCGCTCGGATAGAGGCCGGTAAACAGCGACGCGTGGACCGGTAGCGTCCACGGTGCAGGGGCGACGGCCGACTCGAAGACCGTCGCCTCGTCGGCGAATCCCGACAGGTGTGGTGTCGTCCCTCTGGTGGAGCCATACGGTTCGAGAGCGTCTTTTCGGACCGTGTCGAGAATCACGAGGAGGACGTTCGACTGAGCGGCCGCGTCCATTACGAGTAGTACCTCAGCATCACTCAAAAATGAGGGGTGCCGGTGAGCAGCGCTCGGTTGCGTGTCGATGCGTACGTTCGGGGTAAGATGAACTTACTACCTGGACTGACCGAACGGTTCATGCGCGTCCGAAACGGAGGCCCGAATACGCGATTGAATCATGTATCGGGGAGGCCACATCGGCCTCAACGCGGCGCTGTACGCGCTCGTCGTGCCGACGGTGAGCCGACACTGGTCGCTCGAAGTGGCGCTTTTCGGGGCCGCACTCACGGTCGGCCTGGCGAACATCCCTGACCTCGATCAGCCGCTTCCGCGGCTTCGGCATCGCGGAGGGACTCACACGATCTGGTTCGCTCTGCTCGTCGGGGCCCTTACCGGTATCGTGATGACGGCTCTCGTCGGTGGAGCGCTCGCGTCGGTACTGGGCTTCGCCATCGGGGCCAGCAGCATCCTCGCCCACCTCGCTGGTGACGTAGTGACGCCGATGGGACTCCGTCCGCTCGCACCGCTCTCGCGGCGACACGTTACACTCGACTGGTTCAAGTCGAAGAACAGGCGAGTCAATCGAACGGTTTTGTTCGTCGGTGTTGTACTGTTGCTCACATCGCTTGCCCTGACGAGTTACCAGCTCTCGGGGGTGTTGTAGTCGTGCATCGGCACGGAGCGATCCACGTGAGGAACCGAAAACGAGTATGTCAGTACCGGTTTGCCAACTGCCAATGATCCCATTGCAACTGGGTCACGCTCCGACGTGGCAGAGTCGCTCTTGACGTCTGATCTCGCGCTCGCCGTGTTGTTAGGGATCTGCATCCTCGAAGGGACGATGTTGCTCCGGTTCATGCCGAGCGAACTCATTGCCCCGACGGCACTCGCGCTGGTCGGCACGTCTATCGCCGATATCACCGTGATACTAACGATCACCGTCGTCGGGACGACTATCGGACAGACGATCCTGTTTTTCCTCATCCGCCATGCAGGACGGGAGTATCTCCTACAAAAACGCTGGTTCCCGCTCACTGGCGCTCGACTCGATCGGTTCGACAGCTGGTTCGATCGGTGGGGGCCACTCGCCGTCGCGGGAAGCAATACACTGCTGTTCGTCCGGGGGTGCTCACAGTTCCTGCCGGACTGTCGGATATGCAACTGCGATCGTTTGTCACCCTGTCGGCGATCGGAACGCTGTCGTATCAGTCGATCCTCACCGGACTTTATCTGCTGGGTAGCGACATGGTGATGTGAGCGCATGGAGATCGCCGGGAGGCAGGCGAGAGGTTCGGGCTACCGGTCACGCCGAGTGATGGGATGGCGAAACCGGATGCCGGCATCGCGCAGTCGCCACCTGATCTCCAGACCGAGCCACGTCATCCCGATAAGGAGGCCGACGCCGATGGCGGTGAACTCCATCGAACCGACCCAGATCGGTGTCGCAAACAGGAGACCGTTGTAGACCCGATGTGGGAGGAGTTCCTGAACGATGTTGTCGAGAAATCCAAACGGATCGACACCCCCGCCGCTTTCGGCGGCATCGGCGTCGACGGTTCGTGATTCGAGTCCGAGTTCGGCCGCGCTCTGTCCCCCTCGCTTTCCGCGCCGCTTTCGAGTCGCTCAGCCTCGTAGGGAAGCGTCGATCCGACCGACCAGACGATCTCGCCCGACTGGTCGACCTCGAAGACGCGGTTGCCGTGCGAATCGGAGATCAACGTGTGTCCATTGGGTAGCCGGTCGGCATCACGCGGCCACTGGATCCGGTCGTCCGCCCACTGCCAGGTTCGCGTCCACTCGTCTCCCTCGCGCTGGAACTCCTGGACCCGGCCGTTCTCGGAGTCGGCAACGAGAACTGCGGGTCCGCCCTGTGACTCGGGAATGTAATCGGGGTTGTGCTGTTCGTACTGGATGTCGTAGTTGTCCTCCTCGCCGAGCGTCCACTCCTCGACGAGTCCCTCGTCGGGGTCGAGGAAGACGACCTGATCCTGATTCCGAAGGCTGGCCATGATTCGGCCCTCGTTTTCACCCTCCTCGATATACTCGACGTCGTTGATGTGGGCCCAGTCTTCCGGATACGGTCCGCCCCGTTCGACGGGGAACTCGCTCTGTGCATCCCAGAGCCACTCGACGACCTCCGTCTCGGTGTTCACGATGAAGACCTGATCCGCGACGATGTCGGCAATGACGACGCGGGTGTCGTCGATCCGTGCCGAATCGTGCCACTCGCCAGCGGTCTCCTTGTAATCGTAGCGCTCGTAGATCACGTCGACCTCACCGGTCTCGACGTCGACACGCTCCAGTACGTTCCGGGCACACGGCGGGTCGCTACAGGTCGGCCCCTCGCTGTGAATCGTGTCGGTCGCCGTGTATTCGACAGTCATCGGGTCGCCTTCGACCGGGTCGGCATCGAAATACTTCGTCCGTGAGTTGTTGTAGTACGCGACCTCACCGTCGGGTGCGTAGACGGTGATCGTTCCGGCCCGGCCCGACTCGGTGATAACGGTGTAATCGTCCGTCTCCGGTGCGGTCGGTACGGCGGTCTCCGAGCCCGTCGAGAGGTCAGTCGAGACCGCCGCGGCGGCGACGACCCCGACAGAGAGCACCAGTAGGACGGAAAAGAGGATCCGGAGTCGGTTTCGTGTGAGTCCCGAGCGGAGGCGGTTCGTCGCCCGGCGCACGCGGTCGATCACGGGTAGTCCACCCTCAGGTATGGGACGAGGCTCTGTGGGACCATTGGGTTTTGCTTCCGGAGGATATCTATTAGTCCTTTGTGTCGGCACGGGGTACTCGCTGCCGGCCGACTCCGTTCGTCGTGCGTACGCACTGCTGATCGTCCGTGGCTCTCGGCGGTATTCCGCGCAAGAAATGGTGTTGCGGACTGCTCGCTTACTTCCCGAACATGTTCCGCATCATCGGGTGCATCTCCATGAGTTGCTCCTCGGCGATCTCCTCGTACAGTTTGTACGTGATAGAGACCGTCAGCAGCAGCCCCGTTCCGGTGACTTCACCGATGGTGCCGAGCATGTTCGCGCCGACCGCAAGGATTCCGACGAGTGCACCGCCGATAACGGTCACTTGCGGGATGTACCGCTCCATGACCTTCTCGACGACGCCCACGTTCTGGCGGAACCCGGGGATCTGCATCCCGGAGTTCTGGATCTGTTTCGCGGTCGATTCCGGGCCCATGTCCGTGGTTTCGACCCAGAAGATCGCGAAGATCGCCCCGCCGACGATCATCACGAACAGGTCGACGCCCACGCGGATCATGATGTTTGCGGGAGCCTGTGCGACGGCCTCCGTCCACCACATCCAGTCTTCCGGGCTGTAGATGGGGGCGACGTAGTAGAAGAACCCCTGTACGGGCTGTCCGTTAGCGTCGTAGACCCCGAGCCACGCCGGCATACTCGCCGTCCGGTCGATGATCCGTCCGACGAACTGCAGGTTCGCCTGCAGCGCCCGAACGAGGATCATCGGCAGGACGCTGGCGTAGATGAGCTTCACGGGGAAGCGTCCACGCGCGCCCTTGACGCGACTGTGACTCAGCGGGATCTCGACCCGAACGCTCTCTGCGTACACGACGATCCCAAAGATCAGCAGTGTCGTGAGCAGCGCGAGGATCTGTCCCTGACCGAAGATCAGGAAGTTGAGACCGTCGCCGCCGATCAGCGAACCGGTCGGCCCCTCACGGCCGAGCGCGATGTTGATCCACGTCGGAATGAAGCCGCCTGAACCGGGGCTGAGGAACCCGGCGACGAGCTTCTGGCTGACGCCTGCAATAATGAACAGGCCAACACCGCTACCGACGCCCCACTTGGAGACGATCTCGTCCATGTATAGGATGAGGATGCCGCCGAGGACGATCTGCGCGAACAGCAGTGCGCGCACACCTTCCAGCGGGACCCCGATCGCGTTAGCGACTTCCGGACTGGCCTGAAGGAACCCTGCCCAGACGAGCGGGATCGCCATCAGCACCGTCATCACGACGACCAGCAGTTTCTGGAGCCCCTGATAGAGCACCTGATCCCGCGGGTCGTCCGTATCCAGTCCGAGCAGATTCGCGCCGCCGAGTAGCTGCAAGACGATACTCGCAGTGACGATCGGGGCGATCCCGACCTGCATCAGGGTGCCCTGCTGGACAGCGAGAATGGATCCGAACTGGCCGAACGCGTCGGCTCCTTCTCCTCCCCGAGGAAGACCCCACAGCACGATGTTCGTCAGGAAGAAGTACAGCATCAGTACTCCGCCGGACCACAGTAGCTTTCGCTTGAACGGCACGTGGCTAGTCGGTCTGCGGACTGTCGGCATCCGCGTTAGGACCGGTTCAGCAGCCTCCTTCCATCCCATGTCTTATTCCCCGTCTTCGTCAGTCTGGGATACGTCTTGTGGTTCGTCCTCGTCTTCCTCTCCGCGTTCCGAGAGGACTGCGTCGCCACCCTCCTCCTCGATGAGCGCGCGAGCGCTCGCGGAGAAGGCGTCAGCAACGATTTCGAGCTGATTCCGAACCTGTCCGCCTCCCAGTACCTTGACCGCGTCGACTTCGTAGCCGTCCTCGACGATATCGCGGACGTCGATACGGTAGCCGCCGTCGACTTCCTCGGCGACGTCGTCGGCCACGAACAGCGTGGCGTCCTCGTCGAGCTTCTGGACGTCGATCGTCAGGATCTCGTCCTGCGTCGATTCCGGCGGTGTGAAGCCGTGCTTGCCGAGCGGTTCGTAGTTGTGGAACTCGTGTTTGTCACGCCCGGCTGCGCCCCGGCCGCCGCGGTGGCCGGCTCCGCGTCGGTTCTTGTGAGAACCGCCGCTGTGGGTACGCGAGCCGCGCTGACGTCGTTTCTTACTAGTCATTGTTCTATCGCATTGCGGTGAGGAGTGCGTCGAGCTCCTCGCTGTCGTGTTTTCCGAGCTGGCCGCCCTCTTTGGTCGGGTGCTTGATGCCCTCGTGACCACCGCGTGGGGGTGCAGACGGAGGACCGGTGAGAGGCCCTCGTCTCGCAGCTTCGTCTCCTCGTCCAGTAGCGCCTCGGTGAGTGCCGTCACGTCGTCGTAGTCGGTGTTGTCCGCCACCCACTCGTCGTCGATGTCCGCGCTGCCTTCGAGGGGCTCGGCGCGGAGACGGATTAGCTCCTCGACGACGTCGTGGCTCGGCTCGCCGTGTGCGACGTGGTCGTGGACCTTCGTGATCATGCCGCGGTAGGTGTCGGTCTCGGGAACGAGCGTACAGTGGTTGACGCCGTGGAGATTCAGCATCTCCATGGTGTCTCGCACGTCGCCGTTCATGTTGACCTCACCGCGGAGTTGGATGATCGCTTGCGTCATTCGACTACCTCACGCTGTTCTCGGGTGTACTCCGGCACGCGCGACTCGGCTGCGTTACGCAGTGCGTTGTAGGTCGCTTTCGCGAAGTTCACCGTCGTCCGGGTGTTGCCGTGGCTCTTCGTCCAGGCGTCCTCCACACCGGCGAGCTCCAGGACCTTCCGCGGCGTCTCCGCTGCGGCGAGGCCGAGCCCTTTCGGTGCGGGCTTGACTTCGACTTTCACGCTGCCTGCCTTGCCAGTTGCCTTGCGGGCGAGCGAGTGGTTCCCACCGGCGCGGTCCTCCCAGGAGCCGCTGCCGCGGGGCACGTCGATGATGTTCAGTTTGGCGATGTCGATCGCCTTCTGGATCGCTGCACCGACCTGGTCGTCGCGCCCTTCGGCGTAGCCGACGTAGCCGTCGCGGTTACCGATTGCGACGACACAGCGGAACTTGACTCGGCGACCCGAGTCAGTCATCCGCTGCACCATGTTGATGTCGAGTACTTCGTCTTCCAGCCCCGGGAGGAGCTGGTCGACGACTTCGGCCTCCTTCAGCGGGAGTCCGGAGTTGAGGGCGTCTTCCATCGTGTCGATGTCGCCCTCCTGTACCTTTCGACCGAGCCGGGTTACCGGCTCCCAGCCGCCATTGTAGTTGTTTCCGCTCATTGTTCGAGGATCTCCTCTCGCACCGTATCGAAGTGCTCGGGTAGGTCTGTGGCGTCGAACTCGCCGCTGTACAGCGGCTCGTCGAGCTGTTCGGCGTACTCGGCGATATGCTCGCCGCGGTCACGCTCCCAGTCCGGAAGGACGCTGTCGTTGTGCGGGATTTCGATGCCCGCGTCGATCGCTCCTTCCTGCACTGCGAATACTTTACTCTCTTCTGTCGCCGTATTAAGGCCGATGTCGAGCACCGCTTGCTCGGTGTCGTTCGCAAGCGCGCGTTGGCCAGCGAGCAGTCCAGTCAAGTACGCCGCAGGGAGGTTGCCCGTTGGGGCTTCCCAGCCGTACTCGGCCAGATCGCTGGAGTGTGCGCTCGCAATCGTCTCGTCGCCGTCAGTACCCGGAACGATCAGCTGCGCCGTCACGTGTTTGTTGCTCTTTCGAGCGACCAGACGTGGTTTGCCGGATTTGAGTAGGCGCAACCTCTGATGGTAATCGGTCCGAACTTCACGGCGGCGCCGCATCGGCACCTTGTATCGTGGTCCAGTTGCCATTACTGATCACCTTCGGCGTCGACGTCGACGCCGTAGTTGTTTTCGATGTAGTTCACCAGTCGCGCTACGTCGCGGAACTCGCCACCGCGGGACTTGTTGTACAGCTCCCGGTACTGACCGGGGTCGATGGTCCCGTCGTCGCGGAGATCGCGGAGCAGCTGTCGCTGGGCTCGAACCTTCGCCGCCCACTCGTCTTTCTGGTTCTCTCGAGCACCGGCTTTCCCTTTTCGCTTGCCCGGGCCCTTCTGGTGGCCGTAGGCGCGCTTGTCCGCGCGTTCGCGAGCGCGGCCGCGGGAGTTGCCTTTCTTCTCTTTTGCCGTGATGGTGCCCTGTTCGACGAGTTCGCGGATGTCGTCGCGCGTAATCGCGTCGACGAGTTCGTCCTGGGCCTCGGGGTCGAACCAGACGCGGTTCTGTCCGACGTCGAGGACGTCCGCTGCGAGCCGTTTCTGTGCTTTCAGGTCCGTCATTGCTCGACCTCCACTTCGACGTAGGTGGGGTTCAGGACGCGAACGCCCTGTTCCTCTGCAAGGTCTTCGATACGCTCGCGCTTGCGAGCGCCGACCGTCGAGGCGATACGGACTGCCTCGTGGTCACCGTCGACGCCTTCGAGGCCGTCCGCGTTGTGGATGCGGACTTCCTCGAAACCGCTCGGATGCTTTCCGCGAACGGCTTCCGGCGAGCGGTAGCCCGCCTCGACCGATGCGCCCTTGCCCTTGATGCCGCGGCGCTGCTTCGAGAGTGCGCCGCGTGGCTCGCGCCAGGATTCGGGAATCCGCTTTTTCTTGTGGTAGTCCTGCGACTTGAACGCGGGCTTGCTCGCCGACCGTCGCTCGGCGATCAGGCGCGCTTCTTCGTCGCTGAGGTCGGGCGTCTTGTCGGCCAGCCCGCGGGGCTGGAGCTCCGTCTCGACGTCCTCCTCGACTTCTTCTTCGGCCTCTTCGTCTTCGATTTCGGCCTCCGCTTCGGCCTCCTCGTCGACTTCGAGGTCGCCAACGTCAGCTTTGATACGCGCAGCGAGCGCGTTACCGATCCCGTCGACTTCCGACAGGTCGTCCTGACTGGCGCCTTTGACGTCCTCGATGGACGTGATACCGAATTCGCGCAGCGCTTCGGCTTTACTCGCGCCGACACCGCTGATGTCTTCGAGTTCTTCGAGTTCGTCTGCCATCTATCAGGCACCTCCTTTGCTGGGCTTCTGGGTGATGTAGACGCCGTCCTGGAAGACGCGAACGTCCTTCCCCGAAACCCGGGTTAGCTGTTCGATATCGGCAGCTGTCTGACCCACGGCCTCCTTGTCGGGGCCGCTGATCGTCACGAGTTCTTCGTCGACGTCGACCTCGGTGTCCCCGTGAATCGACGTTCGTCGGGGCGCTTTCTCGCCGAGGAAGTTCTCGATGACGACGTCGCCGTCTTCGACCCGAACCTGCATCGGGAAGTGAGAGTAGAAGACCTCCATGTTGTACTCCCAGCCGTCCTGCACGCCGTGAACCATGTTCTCGACGTGGCTTTCAAACGTGCCAACCGTCGAGAGCGTGTTCGCGTCCTCGGCGTCAGTCTCGATGACGACTTCGTCGTCTGCTACCTCGACGGTCACGTCGGGGTACCAGAGGCGTCGTGTGACGCTGCCGTTCGGTCCTTCGATTGTCAGTTCGAGGTGGTCGACCTCTGCGCTGACTTCGTCCGGTAGTTCGATTGCTACTCTCGTCATTAGTACACGTACGCGATGACCTGACCACCGATGCCCTGATCGCGGGCCTCGTAGTGGCTCATGATGCCGTGACTGGTCGTAACAACGAGCGTCCCGTAGTCCCGAGCGGGGAGGAACCGCTTCTCCCACTTCTCGAACTCGTCAGCGCCCGCCGCATAGCGGGGCTTGACGGGGCCACACTCGTTGATGGCACCTTTTAATTCGACCTCGAACTGTCCGGATCGGCCGTCGTCGACGAACTCGAAGCCGTCGACGTACCCGCGGTCGTAGAAGACCTCGAGCACCTGACCGATCTCGTTCGAGGCGGGCGATACCTCGTGGGTAAGATGACCCACACTCTCGGCGTTACTGATCCCCGAGAGGGCGTTACTGAGCGGATCGTTTGCCGTCATATTATCGGTACTTCCTGAATCCCATATCTCGGGCAATCTCTCGGAAGCACTGTCGGCACAGCCAGATGTTGTACTTCCCGACGAGACCTTGCTTGCGGCCACAGCGCTGGCACTCCTCAGCTGGCCGGTGCGCTTCGTGGCGTGCTCGCCCGTCTGCTCGTTGTCACTTTCGCTCATTGTTCTACCTCCACGTCGAAGGTCGACCCGACGAACGCGACTGCATCGTCGGGGTCGAGTCGGTGGTTCGAGGGGATCGACCGGGTCGCCTTCTTTCGCTGGGCGACGCGGTAGCCGGGACGCACGAGATTGACCGTGACGTCAAGTCCGAAGATCCCGATGCTCGGATCGTACTCCTGGCTCGGGAAGTCGGTGTGTTCTTCGATCCCGAAACTGAAGTTCCCGGTATCGTCGAACTGCGTCGCCGAGATATCGGCGAGCGGCAGCGCGGTCTCCAGGAACTCGTGGGCATCGTCGGCGCGAAGGGTGACCTTCGTACCGATCGGATCGCCCTGGCGGATCCCGAACTCGGGTTTGGTCGCTTTGGCCTGCGTCCGGACGCTCTGGTGTCCGGTGACCGTTTCGAGGATCTCCTCGGCGTTGGCGAGTTCGCGGCCACCCTGCCCGACGCCCATGTGGACGACGACCTTCTCGACCTGTGGCTCGCGCATCTCGTGGAAGTCGGCTTCGGCTTCACTCATCGTCGTCCACCTCTTCGTCAGCCGATTCGTCTTCCAGTCCGCCCTCAACGAAGTTCTCGTCGATGACGACGACGTACTCTTCGATCGTCTCGAAGGCGTCGCTTCCGGCGACGCCCTCGACGACGACGCGGTTGTCGCCGCTGCCGGGCGTCACTTCGATCGATTCGACCTCGCCGATGTCGCCGGCGTGCTGTCCGCTGACAGCGGTCACGAGTGCACCTTCCACGTACGGGAAGTGTGCGACGATCTCGTCAGTCTCGTTGTCGACGACCAGCGAGTCGTCCCCGCTGTAGTCGCTCGCGTCCTCGACGAGCACGTTCTGCCCGTCGTGGAGGTTGATCTGCGTCTCGCCGCCAGCGACCTGGCGCTTGCCGACGATCTTGCCGAGCTTGCTGCCCGCGGCGTCGGCGTCGATCCCGGTGAGTGCGAGGCGGCCTCCTCGTCGGGGAAGACGCGGTAGTACTCTTCGCGCTCGGAGAACTCGAGGATGTCGAACATCCCGACGGGACGGCGGTAATCGCGTATCTCGTCGCCGTTGATGCGGACGTTCCCTGATTCGAGCGCGTACCGTACCTCCTTCTTGGAGTCGGCGTAGCCGAGCACGTCGCGGAGCAGGACGACGAGCGGAACGCCCGCGTCGCCGTGCGGTCCGTCGTCGGCCTTGACCGTGAACTTCTCCGTCTTGCGTTCGACCGGCCAGGAGTTCGGTGCAGATAGTCGTTTCTGGTGGTTCGTCATTGGGTATCACCCTGGAGACGCTCCTCGCGACGGTCGTCGGAGAGGTCGAGGTCGATGACCCGCAGGTTGCTGGCGTCCAGCGGCCGCGGAACCTCTTCGCCGTCAGCGGTTTCGACCGTGACGTCCTCGACGTGTACGACGGAATCTTTGAGGTCGACGTGAACGACTTCGCCTTCTTCGCCAGCGAAATCGCCTCGCATGACCTCGACGGTGTCGCCCGCGTTGACGCGGACGCGTCGGGTGTCGTACTCCTCGCGGAGCTCCGAAGAGAGCGTCGTATGCACGAACTTGTGCTGTTCGTGCAGGGAGGCGTTCTCCGTTTCCTTTCGTTGTTTGCGTGGTTGTCGTGACATGCTATACAATCATCGTAGCCGTGCTTGCGATACTTCCGAACCGCTCTGCGACTTCCCGCGCGATGGGACCCTTGATCTCGGTCCCGCGCGGTTCTTCGTTCTCGTCGATGACGACGGCCGCGTTGTCCTCGAACTTGAGGCGCGTACCGTCGGGGCGGCGGATGGGCTTTCGCTGGCGGATGATTACCGCTTCGATGACCTGGCGACGCATTTCGGGCGTCCCCTTGGTAACCGAGACGGTGATCTTGTCGCCGATGCCGGCTTTCGGGTGACGGTTCTTCGTCCCCGAGTAGCCGGCAACGCTGATGACTCTGAGTTCACGCGCGCCAGTGTTGTCGGCACACGTGATCAGGGATCCTTTCTCCAGGCCCTGGGTCACGTCAGCTTTCATCGCTTCCATCGTTACTGCCCCCGTCGTCGCGGCTGCCTCGACGGCAACCTGCTCGACGACGACGTGACTTTTCGTCTTCAGAAGCGGTCGTGTCTCTGCGATCTTGACCGTGTCGCCGACATTGAGTCCCTCCAGCACGCCCGGCACGTGTGCCGGGATGCGGGAGCGTCGCTTCATCAGTCGGTCGTACTTCGGAACGTTCACGTCGTACTCTCGTTCGACGATCACGGTCTTCTCCATATCCGTCGAGACGACTTCGCCTTCGAGGACCTGCCCTCGAACAGCGAGATCGCCATAGAACGGACACTTCTCGTAATCGTATGTGGCCGGGTCGTCCGGCTCTGGTGGTTGTTCTACGTCTAATCCAATTGCCATGGTGATGTACCTCGTGTTTCGGTGCGTTCTGCGGGTCGTGAGAGCAATCGTGAGCCATCCACCGTAACGTAGGTCACGCCCTCGCCGGAGGGGCCGTCGGCGTCGGTTTCCCGACCGTCTTCCGACGGAGTCGCCGTCGACTCGGCCTCCAGTTTGGACGCAATCCCCGCTCCCTTCTCGGGTGCGGCGGCTTCATCTGTGTCTGCTTCGAGCACGAACTCGAATATCGATCCCTGCTTCGGCACCTGCCGCACCCGAGACTCGTCTGCTGCGATATCGCTGTCGGCGGCGTTGCCGCCTTCATTCAGTTGTTCCTGCGGAACAACGCTCTCTATGTGCAGCGTATTTGCAGTCTCAACCACGATACGCCCGGCTATCCCGATCAGATCGGGGTTCGGGGCATCGACGACCCGTACGTACAGGCCGTTGAGTTCGTGTCGTGGGAGTGTCTCGGGTGTCAGTGGCATCGTTTATTCTTCGTCTTCGAAGTCGCCTTCTTCTGCCTGAATCGTCTTGATTCGGGCAATGGTCCGGCGAAGTTCGCTGATGCGGCCCGGATCGTCCGGAGCGCCACCAGCGGCCTGGACTGCTTTCGCGTTCAGCAGTTCGGTCTTGAGTTCGTCGAGTTCGGCCTCACGCTCGGCCGGCGTCATGTCGCGGATCTCTTCGACGTGAAGGATCGCCATCAGGCATCACCCTCCTCGTCGTCGATCTCCTCTTCCATCTCGTCGACGAGTTCGTCCGCTTCCTCCTCGACTTCCTCTTCGAGGTCGTCGAGTTCCTCGGCGATCTCTTCGTCGCCCTCGGGAACGTCGACCTCCTCGAACTCCTCGTCGGGTTCGTCGGTCTCGATGACTTCCTCGACGACTTCGTCGTCGGCTTCGGCCTCGGTGGCCTCGTCTTCGAGCTCGTCGAGCTCTTCGTCTTCAGGCTCTTCGAGCAGTTCTTCGACGCCCTCGTCGGTCTCGACCTCGGCGGCGAGTTCGGAGACGTCGGCGTCTTCCTCGATACGGAAGTCGTCCGGAAGCTCGGCTCCCGGCGGGATGATCTTGACGTCAACGCCGATCGTGCCGAGCTTCATCACTGCGACGCCCTGGCCGTGATCGACGATAGTCTCTGCCGGCTCACCGTTGTGCTTGATGTAGCCGTCGTTGAACTTCTCGACGCGCGACCGAGCGCCGGTTACCTTCCCGGAGAGGACGATCTCGGCACCCAGCGCGCCGGCGTCCATGATGCGTTCGAGCGTGGTGTGGCCCGCTTTGCGGAAGTACCAGCCACGTTCGAGTGCGTTGGCGAGTCGGTCGGCCACGATTCGTGCGTTCAGGTCGGGTTCTTCGACCTCCTGAACGTCGATCTGGGGGTCCTCGAGGTTGAACTGCTCTTCGAGGGCCGTCGTGATCTTCCGGATGTTCTCTCCGCCCTTCCCGATAACCATACCGGGCTTTTCGGCTTTGAGGACGATCTGTGTGCCCATCGGCGTTTTGGCGACGTCCATGCCGCCGTAGCCGGCTCGACCGAGTTCGTCCGCGAAGAACTCGTCGATCTGGGACATCTGCATGCCGTCTTCGATGAACTCGTGTTCGTCAGCCATTATTCGTCACCTTCCTCCTCGGGTTCGGCGAGGACGAGTTCGACGTCGACTTCCATCGTGTTCCAGGCGCTCGCGCGACCCATCGCGCGGGGTTTGCGGCCCTGGACTTCGCCGACCTTGTGGGCGGCGACGTGCTCGATGCGCATCGATTCGGCGTCGAATCCCTGTTGTTCTGCGTTGTTCATGCCGTTCTGCAGCAGATCGATGAACGCTTTGCTGGCCTTCTCGGGGAATCGTCCGGCGTCCCAGCCGTCGATTCCCGAGCGGTGACCAACGCCGCTGTTGTGCTGTCTGAACGGAACGGGCTGTTCCTCGTCGATAACCGCTTCGAGGTACTCCACCGCTTCGGTGGTCGTCTTGCCCTTGATTTCTCGGGCAATCGCCCTGCTGTGCTTGTGGCTCATGTGACGCTCCCGAAGCATCGCTTTCGCGGTGGTCTCCGGATCGACGTCGACGCTGTAGTTGATTCCCATGGGTTATTTGAGCGGTACGAACTTCGACGAGCGGGTTGCTCCGATCCCGGCCTGTCCGTGTTCGACCGACGTTCGGGTCAACTGGAACTCGCCGAGGTAGTGCCCGATCATCTCGGGTTCGACCTCGACGCGCTCGAAGCCCTGACCGTTGTGGACAGCGAAGGTCAGACCGACGAACTCGGGCAGCACTGGCATGTCGCGCAGGTGCGTCCGGATCGGATCGTTCGTGGACTCCTCTTCGCTCGTCTCGCGGGCTCGTTCGAGCAGTTTCTCGTGCTGGACGCCGAGACCGCGTGTGATAGTTCGCCGCTGTCGTGCGGGGAGCAGTTCCGCGACCTCGTCCATGTCCATCTCCTGCAACTCGTCGAGCGTGTGGCCACGGTAGGTGAACTCGCCTTCGCGGCCGGTTCTGTATTCTGATCCACTCATTATTCTTTTCCACCTCGTCCGGTTCGGCTGGACGCGATGTCACCGACCTTCCGTCCCGGCGGGGTGTCCCGCGAGACGGACTTCGGTTTGCCGGGGTGCTGGCGGCCACCGCCACCGAAGGGGTGGTCGACCGCGTTCATGGCGACGCCACGGACGCGGGGGTACTTCGTGCCCCGGGCTTTCATCTTGTGATACTTGTTGCCGGCCTTGACGAACGGCTTCTCCGTTCGTCCGCCACCGGCGACGACCCCGATGGTCGCGCGGCATTCGGGATCGAGTCGCTTGACCTCGCCGCTCGGCAGCTGCACGACAGCCGCATCGCGGTCGTGCGTGATGAGGTCGGCGCTGACGCCCGAGGATCGGGCGAACTTGCCACCGTCGCCGGGGCTGGACTCGACGTTACAGACGGGGACACCCTCCGGAATCTCGGCGAGCGGAAGGGTGTTACCCGGCTGGATCTCCGCGGTGATACCTACCTGGATTCGGTCACCGACTGTGACGCCCTCCGGGGTGAGGATCATCCGCTGATCGCCGTCCTCGAACTCGACGACCGCGACCGGCGCGCTGCGGGCCGGGTCGTGTTCGATATCGACGACGGAGCCGGAGACGAGATCGGTCTCTTCCGGCGTCTTGTGCTGTTTGTCGGACTTGTACCGGTGCGATGGGGCTCGGAACGTGGAGCCACCGCGACCGCGTCGTTGTCCCTGAATTCGTCGTCCCATGTTCAGAACACCCCGATTCTCGATGCGACTTCATCGGCTGCGTCGTCGGGACCCAGCTCGACGGTCGCTTTCTTGGTTCCGTCCATGGTGATCTGTGTGTTCACATTGACGACTTCGACATCGAAGCGCTCGGAGACCGCGTCTGCGATATCCGGCTTCGCCGAATCGATGTCGACGATGAACTGGAGCTTGTTCTCGAAGTCCATGTCGTTCATCGCCTTCTCGGTAACGAGGGGATGAACGATGACGTCTCGGTCCTGGCTCATCGGTCAGCCACCTCTTCGATGGCGCTCTCGGTAAACACCGTCAGTCGTCCTCCGTTCGCGCCCGGCGCGAGGTCTTCCGTATTGACCTCGGTCGCCGTTGCGACGTCCGCGCCGGCGATGTTGCGGGCCGCTCGGGACGGGCCAGCCTCGCTCGACGTGACGAAGAGGAGTGATCGCGGTGTCGTGTATTTCCGTCCGCGGGTCGTTCCTCGACCAGCGCGGACCGATCGGTTCTCGTCGGCGCGTTCGACGTCCTCGTGCACGTCAAGGGCTTCGAGAAGGGCAACGACCTCCTGGGTCTTCTCCAGGTCCTCGAACTCGTCGTCGACGACGAGCGGGAGTTCGAGATCCTCGTCGAACTCGTGACCGCGCTCGGCGACTGCGTCCACGTCCGCCGTTGCGGCGATCGCGGCGCGGGTCGCGAGCTTTCGCTCCTTGTCGTTGATGTCGAGGCCCTGCTCCTTCTCGGCCTTCGGGGTGTGCACGGCGGCCGCTGACGGCCTGGGGGACGCGTCGGGCAGTACCGTTCTCGCGTGGCACGTGTGCCATACCGCGACCGCTACCCTGGGACTCCGCAGGTGTGCGGAGACCGGCGAACTCGTCCGCGCCGTAGTCCTGTTTCCGGTTTGCCTGAGCGGCGAGCACTGCGCGCTCGATCAGATCCGTCCGGATCGGCGTCTCGAAGACGTCCGGAAGGTCGATCGTGCCCGCGTCCTCACCGTCGAGGTCACGTACTGTAGCCTGCATAGATTATCCTTGATTCGATTCCGTTGATACGTAGCGCACCTCGGGATCGAGGCGCGGTTGGTCGTTCGGTCGCACTGCCGGGCGGAACCGAAGGACGCGCTGCTGAGGACCCGGAAGGGACCCTTTGACGAGCGCGTACGAGCCGTCGATCTCGCCGTAGTTGACGAAGCCACCCGCGGGGGTGACGTCGTCGTCGCCGAGATCGAGGAGGCGCTTGTTCAGCTCCGTCCGCTGGTGGTAGCCGGTCTGACCCTGCTGTGGAACCGTCGAGCGAACTCGGGACGGGTTCCACGGGCCGAGATTACCGATCCGGCGCCGCCAGCCCTGGCGTGCGTGCTTTCCTTTTCGTTTCTGAACGCCCCATCGCTTGACGGGGCCCTGCGTTCCTTTCCTTTCGTCACACCGGCGACGTCCATGTACTCGCCGGGTCGGAAGATCTGGTCTGCGGTGTGTTCGCCACCGTTTTCCAGAATATCCAGTCCGTATGCGAGACGGTCTTCGACGGAACCGCCGCCGATTCGTGTCTCCATGACGTCCGGTTTCTTCTTCGGAACGCTCTTGACGTCGCTCGGGACCGTGTGCGTGATCATCCGCAGGTCGGCGATTCGACCGTCGGCAACGGCATCACGGATCTGACCCTCTGCGCCTTCGGGGTCGTGGTCCTGGGGGATGTCAAGTGTGCGATCGAGTTCCTCATGGAACTCGGTGGCCCAAACTTCGGTCAGCGGTTTCTGACCGTAGGGCGTGTCCTCGTACGCTCGCAGGGCAACCGCCCGCATGGGCGGCGTCTCCACGATGGTGACCGGAACCGTCTCCTCCATTCCCTCGGTGGGCGAGTCGGCTTCGTCGTTGATCATCACCACGTGGGTCATGCCAGCCTTGTAGCCGGCAAAACCCTGAAGCGTCGGCTGTCCGTCGTCACTCGGCCACGAGTTGAAACGTGGGACCTCGCTGGTCGCACGCTTCCGTGGGCCGAATCCCAACGAGCCTTTGCGTGGTCTGCTTGGTTGTGGCATTGTGTTTCACTCTGGGAGTGTTAGGCAGGCAAGCGATGCGACGATTGCTTCTTCAGTTCGCACCACCTTGCTGCCCTGGTTCGGAACCGTATTTAGCCAGAGGTCGAACCGGCTGGGTGCGCCCGGTTCGACGTTGATGTGCGACGAGTCGCCCTCGTCGCTTTCTCCGTCCTCTCGTTGCCCCGCTGGGGCAACGCGCTCGACGGTGACCCCGTCGAGCATCGCCGGAAGCCCTCTCTCGGGCGCACCGAACGCGACGGTCATCCCGTCCCGTTCGATGCGTCCGGCCAGTGAGCCGAGTCGAGACGTCGTCAGGTTCTCGCCGAACCTCGACGTCGCAACCCGGACACCGGCATCCTCACGGCCGAGCGCTTCCGAAAGGTCCATGCGATGGATCGAGAGCACCGAAATGGGCTCGTCGACCAGTTTCGCACGGACCGGCTCTCGCGAAGAGATCCTGACTGTTACGCGCTCTCCCTCGTCGACCTCCATTTTCGGAGGGACGACAAGCGAGATCGGGTGTTGCAAGCCGCAATTGACCCGTACGCGCCCGTCAGGTCCGACCTCGGTCACGATTCCCTGTCTTGTCGACCCCGAATCGTCAGATTCGGAGCCGGTCTGCGACGGTGCGCGGAGCGGCGGCAGGACGCCCGCGTACTCTGGTTCGCTCCGCGTCCCCCACGCCTCCTTTCGGAGGTATGGCGGTGTCGCGGCGTACCGCAGCACGGTTTCGACGAACCCGCCGCCCCACCTGCGTTCGCCCTCCCCATCGGGGAAGACGACCAGGCGATCCGCCCGGAATACCGTTGCCGCGCGAGCAACGTAACCGATCTTACGCGTTGCCTCGCGTTTGTCTTCGGCTTCCCGGACGAGGGACGACGGCACGAGTATACTGACTGTCATGCCGTGACGCTTCGACGCCTCGCCACTAGACTGTGCCGATGTTTTCCTGTCCGACCCTAAAAGGGTGCCGGATCGGATTCGGCAGTGAGAGCCGTTCACATCCGTATTGTGAGGGGTTACCGTGGTTTTGAGTGCGGAATCCTTGCCTATGAGTGTCACGGGTCGGTGACACGTCGACGACTCTTCGCATACGCACACCTGAAAGAGTTATTTGATGGCACCTGCTTTCCATCTACACGATGTCGTCCAATACTTCGGGGTCCGAGCCCTCACTCGTGATCCGTGCCCTCTGGTTCGTGTTCGTCGGCTGGTGGCTCACTGGCCTCTGGCTCTCTATCGCCTGGCTACTGAACCTCACCATCATCGGAATCCCGCTGGGGATCAAGATGATCAACGTCGTCCCGAAGGTGCTCTCGCTGAAATCACCCCAGCGAGATCTCGTGACCGATCCCGAGGGGAACCTGGTCGAATCGGACAGAGAGCAGTACAACCTGCTCGTCCGTGGCGTCTGGTTCGTCTTCGTCGGCTGGTGGGCCAGCGCCCTCTGGACCGGGATCGCCTACCTGCTGACGCTGACGATAGTCGGCATCCCTATCGCGGTGATCATGTACAACAAACTGCCCTTCGTCGTCTCGCTGTATCGGTACTGAGGTAATAACGCGGTTTCTTTTGTTTCGGGCCCGGATGCGGCGTCGGTCGTGGTTCCGTACCGTGGTTCTGGTTCCCGAAGCCGCTCGCTTTCGCAACTCTTATACAACAGTCTCTCGTTATCTGTGAATGCAGACAGGGCGCGTCGGTAGTGTAGTGGTATCACGTGACCTTGCCATGGTCACAACCGGGGTTCAAATCCCCGCCGACGCACTTCTCCGATTTTTACTTGACAAGCGGTGCGTTTCATCGCGCCGCGATTCGTAAAATCGGTGTATGCGTAATCGGGGATTTGAGCAGACGAGAGGAGTGAAGCGAGTTCAAATCCCGGTCGGCTACTGCCGACCGACGTTCAGATCGTTTCGCTCAGTGAACTCCCCGCCGACGCACTCCTTTCAGAAGCAATACCCGCGAGTGCGTGCGGTATCGGGAGCCACGAACAGCAGGTGGGACGAACGGTTGAGAGGATACGCTCCCATAATTAGCGGAGTATACTGGTGACTAACCGCAGAGGAGAGGGAATGTTTTTGCGTGCGCCACCTACATGCCCGATATGGGCGTCAGCGCACTCTCGGTCCTAGCTGTTTCCGGTGGCGTCGCTATCCCTGCGGTGGCCCCACCGCCACTGTCGGTGGACATGCTGGTCGTCTTCGGGATCATCGCACTCGCGCTCGTTCTCTTCGTCTGGGAACCGGTTCCGATCGATGTCACGGCGATCGGGGTGATGGTCGCGCTGATCGTCCTCGAACCGTGGACCGGCGTCGACCTCGCGCAGGGGCTGTCGGGCTTTTCCAGCAGCGCGACGATCGCCGTTCTCGGGATGTTCGTCCTCAGCGAGGGGATTCGCCGGACCGGGTTGATCAGCGTCATCGGCAGAGAGATCGCCGATAGATACGGTAACAGCTCGTTCAAACAGCTGGTTGCAGTCCTCGGACTATCGGGCGGGACGGCCGGGTTCATCAACAACACGCCGGTCGTGGCCGTGATGATTCCGATGGTCTCCGAACTGTCCGACCGGACTGGCGTCTCGCCCTCGAAACTGCTGATGCCGATCTCCTTTGCCGCGATGATGGGTGGGATGTTGACGCTGGTGGGAACGTCGACGAACTTGCTGGCGAGCGATATCTACGACAGCATGGGCGCGGAGTACGAGGCGTTCTCGATGTTCGAGTTCACGACACTGGGGGTGATCGTGCTGATCGTCGGTTGCGTCTATCTGTTAACTGTGGGGGTGCGCCTGACGCCCGAACGCGTGCTGGTCTCCGAGGAACTCACCGAGGACTTCGAGATGGCAGAGTACCTGACCGAAGTCGTCGTCGAGGAGGACTCGCAGTTTATCGGTCAGACCGTCGACGAGTGTCTACGGGCGGTCGACGTCGATGCCGATATCGTCCAGTTCATCCGCAACAAGCAGGCGTTTACCGAGCCGCTGGCACACAAGGAGATCAGAAGTGGCGACGTGCTCGTTCTGCGGACCGACAGGGAGAGCCTCGTCTCATTGATCGAGACCCAGGGGCTGGGGCTTGCCCCGGATGCCGACGTCGCGGTAGACGACGAGACCCTCGCCGTGGAGGGCGAGGAGCGAGAGGAGGTCGAGTCCCAGCAGCTCGCGGAGGTAGTGATCACGCCCGATTCGTCGCTGATCGGCGAAACCTTCGAGACGCTGAACTTCCGACAGCGGTACAACGCCACTGTGCTCGCGATCCGACGTGGCGGGCAGATGATCCACGCCCGGATGGACGAGCGGCACCTCCGTGGCGGCGACACCCTGCTGGTACAGGCGAGCGCCGACACGTTCCAGCAGTTCGCCAACGATCGCAACTTCGTGGTCGCAGGGGAGTTCTACGTTCCCGAGTACCGCAGATCGAAGCTACCGATCGCGCTGGGGATCGTCGCGCTCGTCGTCGGACTCGCCGGTGCGGGACTGGCACCAATCGCCGTCTCGGCGCTTGGCGGCGTCGTAGCGATGGTGGCGACGGGCTGTCTGCGCCCGTCGGAAATGTACGACGCCGTCGACTGGAACGTCATCTTCCTGCTGGCGGGGCTCATCCCGCTCGGGATCGCGATGGAAGCGACCGGCGGTGCCGCGTTCCTCGCAGGCCACGTCGTCGGGATCGCTGGCGGCCTCGACCTACTGCTCCTGCTCGGCGTCCTGTATCTCCTGACCGCCGTGCTCACGAACGTCGTCAGCAACAACGCCTCAGTCGTGTTGATGATCCCCGTCGCCGTCGACATCGCGGTCGCAGTCGGCGCGAATCCGTTCGCGTTCGCGCTTGCGGTGACGTTCGCCGCATCGACGGCGTTCATGACGCCGGTTGGCTACCAGACGAACCTGATGGTGTACGGCCCCGGCGGCTATCGCTTTACCGACTTCATGCGCGTGGGCGGCCCGCTCCAGTTGCTGTTGACCGTCGTCACCGTCCTCGGAATCAACGCCATCTGGGGCGTCGCGTGACTGTCACCGCACCGCGGCCATCAGACGCCATGCGGCCAGACGCCGATCCGTCGTTTGCCGAACAGACGCCGGCCTCTCGGGCCTAGATCCCTTTGCTGATCGAGCGTTTCGTGGAGTTGGTGGTCGCGACCTGTGCGTATGGCGTCACTCCGTGCTGAACCGAATCGCACGGGAGATGACGTACATCAGAACGATACCGGAGCCGATTGCGAGAACGAACTGACTCGCCAGAACGAACAGCAGTCCGATCCCACCCTGACCGCCTGCAGTATCGCCACCAGGAACGGGACGAGCGCAATCGCGACGAAGAACCCGATGAGTTTGGCGAGCAGTATCGATTCGGTGATGATCTGCGTCGTATCTAGCTCGCTTGTCTGCGGGTCGACGAACGGGGTGGAGGGGGCCATATTACCTGATTTTGATAGTTCTAACGTATAACTATTGCTGAAAGTCGGCAAAACGGCGGATCCGCACGGGTTCGTGTCCGCTCCGGGCGATCACGGTTCGGCGTGAGACTCAGTCTGCGGACTGCTCGTCGACGACTGCACCCGTTTCCGTGACGGGATCCTCGCTGGATTGGACTTTCCCGAACAGGACGGCGGCGATGTAGATAGCGACGGCGACGAGCACGATAGTCCCGCCGGCAGTCGTCGCGTACTGGAACGAGAGCGTGATTCCGAGGATGACCGCGAGTTCGGCCAGGATGACCGACGCGAGCAGCGCCTCGCGGAAGCTGCGGGCGATCTGTGCCGCACCGGCGACCGGGACGACGAGCATCGCGGCGACGAGGATGACGCCCATGATCTGCATCGCGCCGACGACGACCATCGCGGTGAGCATCGACATGACACGGTTGTACCAGGGAACGTTGATGCCCGCGACGCGGGCGGCCGTCTCGTCGAAAGTGACGTAGAGGAGCTGTTTGTAGGTGACACCGACGACGAGCGCGATGACGGCAAACAAAGTCAGCAGGAGGACGGCGTTCTCGTTCGTCACCGTCGAGAGGTTCCCGAAGAGATACTGGTTGATACCGACGGCAAGCCCGCCCGCGTTGAGGCTGATCAGCACCGCCCCCAGCGCGAACCCGGTCGAGAGGACGATAGCCATCGAGACATCGTTGTATGCGTCGGTCACCTCGGAGATCAGTTCGATGGCGAGCGCGGCGAGCATCGCGATGACGACCGCCGAGAGATAGGGGAGATCCCAGTCCCGAAGACTGAGTTGACGAACAGCCCGACAGCGACGCCCGCGAAGGCGGTGTGGGCAAGCGCGTCGCCGATCAGCGCAAGCTGGCGGTGGACGAGAAAGGTCCCGATCAGGGGGGCCATCACTGCGATGAGGATGCCGACGAGAAACGCGCGGTGCATGAAGCCGTACCGGAGCATCTCGATGCCGAACTGCTCTCCGAGAACCGACAGCAGGTCGCTCCAGCGTTCGAGGACCCAGAGCAAGGCGTCGTATGGGACTCCGAAGACCCCGACCGACGGCGAGGACGCGACACTCACGCGACCGTCACCTCCTTGTCACGACGGATGTTGGTACCGTAGGCACGGTCCAGCGCGTCGCTCTCGGCGAACTCGACGGGAGGGCCGTCGAAGTAGAGTTCGCGGTTGAGACAGAGGACGCGCTCCGTGTGCTCGAGGACGGCCCCGATATCGTGTTCGACGAGCAGAATCGTCATGCCCTCGTCGTTGAGTTCGCCCAGAAGCTCGAAGAACTCCTCGACGGACTCGGCGTCGACGCCGACAGTCGGCTCGTCGAGGACGAGCAACTCGGCCTCCCCGGCGAGCGCACGGGCGATGTAGGCGCGCTGGCGCTGGCCGCCGGAGAGTTTCGTGATGCGTCGGTCCGCGAGGTGTTCGATGTCGACCGTCCGGAGTGCCTCCTGGGCTCTCTCGCGGTCGGCCGAGGTGATGCGTCCAAAGCCGGCGTGTGGGAACCGCCCCATGAGAACGACCTCGGCGACGGTAATCGGCATCTCCTTGGTGTTCTCGGTGACGTCCTGTGCGACGTAGCCGATCCGCTCGCGGTCGGCGAAGGCCTCTGCCGGGTGATCGAGTAGCTCGATACTGCCGGCATCCGGCTCGTGCAGGCCCAGAATCAGCTGCAAAAGCGTGCTCTTTCCGGAGCCGTTTGGGCCGACGATACCGACGTATTCGCCGGAGTCGACGCCGAACGAAATGTTCTCGACGACCGGTGCGGCTGTGTATCCGAAGGAAACGTCATCGACGTAGATGTCTGTCATTGGTAGCTCTGTTACTCAAAATTCCGCCACTCCGCTGAACGCCTCCGATGGCTCCTGCGCATCGAGGAGGCGGCCGAACGTCTGCATGTTTATCTGTCGGGCGATATCGAAGTAGCCCCAGCCCCGCTCTGCCCACCGCTCCGTTATGCCGGCGTATGGGGTGACCGGATAGTAGCTCTCGACCGACGTCTCGGCCAGTAGCTGCTCGGCGGGCCGCCGGGGCTCGAACACCGCCGCGCCGATGTGGCGGATGTCGTTATCTGCGATCGTATCCTGTGCTCGCTGCATGTCAGCCGGTCGCACGTCGTTGTTTGCGGCGAGGTTCGTAACGAGCGGCTGGAGCGTGACCCCGTAGCGGTCCCCGACGTACTCGAAGGCGTTGTGCGCCGCGAGGAAGGTTACGTCGCGCTGGGCGGCATCGACCAGCGAACGCCACTCGTCGTCGAGGACATCGAGTTCGGCCTTGACCGCCTCGGCGTTCTCTGCCAGCACCGCTGCTTCGTCCGGTGCGATCCGTTCGAGGCCGTCCCGGATGTTGTCGACCGATTCCTTGGCGCGTTCGGGGTCGAGCCAGAAGTGCGGGTCTTTCCCTCGTCCGATCTCTTCTTCTTCTCCGACGGAGTCGGCGAGGTCAAGGAGGTCGATCCCCTTCCGGACGTTGACGAACTCGGTCTCGGCCCGGTCGTCACGGGCAGTTTTGATCGCCCGGTCGGCCCACGGCTGGAAGCCGGGGCCCACGTTGATGAACGCGTCCGCAGTAATGATGTCGACCTGAATCGAGGGGTCGGGCTCCCAGCCGTGGCCGTGGAGCCCCGTCGGAATCAGGTTTTTGACGAGGATCGGCGTCCCCTCGGCGACCTGGCGAGCAAAATCGTAGAAGGTAAAGAACGAAGCGACTGCGATAGGGCCGTCGTGTGAGGCCCCCGCGTATCGGTCGCACAGCCTGCAAGACCGAGCGAAAGCGCACTGCCACCGAGGGCCAGTGCCTTTCGTCGCGACAGCCTCTTCGCGTGAGTCTCCGTCATCAAGCAGGATTAGATGGGGCTAAACTAAAAGTGTTGCTACTCAATAAGTTTAGATTCCGTCTAATCCATCGGTGAAATCCCGGCCGATCGGCAGGTAATCAGGCCTTAGCCGTGATTATGTAGTAGCCCAGCGCGCCGCCCCCGACAAGCCTGTAGACGTCGTATGACGCCCGATACAGCGCCTGCTGCCGGTCGTTCGACCCGCCAAAGAGACCGCGGAGCCGGTGGATCGGATAGTTTACCAGCCCCGTGATCCCTCGTCTGCGAACCGACGGGACGACGGCGTCGGTGACGTCCCGAACCGAGACGTTCTCGAAGCCCGCCCCGTCAAGGCCGGTTTCGAGCGCGTCGATCCGGGTCACCTCGACGCCAAAGCCGTCGTCGACGCGTGCCAGACGGCTGGCTTCGTCCTCGTCGAGGTCGCGTGGACGCTGGAACAGGTCGCCGACGACGAGTCGTCCCCCCGGCGTGAGAACCCGGGCCACTGCATCGAGGACGGCCGCGTCGTCTCGCGCGTGACAGAGCGCTTCGAGGCCCCAGACCACGTCGATGGAGTCGTCATCGACGGTCGATAGCTCGTGAAAGTCATCGTTCCGGAACGTCACCGACTCGGCGACGCCGCTTTCGCGCGCGTACTCCCATGCGGCGTCTAGTAGCCCGTCGTTGACGTCGATCCCGACCACAGATGCCCCGCGGTTGGCGGCGATCCAGATCGATTCCGCGCCGGCCCCGCAGCCGATATTTAAAATGCGGTCGTCGGGACCGATCTCCGCCAGCGTGGCGAGGATTCGGGTCGTGTTCTCGACCGCTGTCGCGGGCTCGTCGTGGTCGTCGTCGTGGTAGCCGTAGTGGAGGCTCCGGTGGCCCTGCTGGTCCCACATCTGCTCGTGTGACTCCTGTAACTCGTCGTACACCCCGGAGACGGCGTCGCTATCGAGCTCTCCCATCGTATCGGTTCAGGGGGCTAAGACTTCTAAAGCTTGGCACCAGTGGCCACCGATCCGCACTCTCGACACCGTGTATCTACCACCACTTGAGGCATGACATTCGTCTGACGAGAGCTTATGATCTTCCACTCCCATGGTATGGTAAGTCATGTCATATGATCGTCCGGCGGAAAGTATCAGTGGCCCAAACGAGTGGCGCTGGAACCGGTTACACGAGGACGAGGGGCCCGAAGAGCGTCGGACGGAGCGCTCGGGTCACCGACCGACCGCGAACCAGCACTCGGAGGACCAAGGCACTGATCGACAGGGAGATACCGCACGCAAAATCACGGTACTCGAAGCCGAACTCCAACGAAAGGACCGCCGCTTGCAACACGTCATCGAGCAGTACGAGCGCCGCCTGTCCGAGAAGAACCGACAACTGACACGAGACCGAGAGAGAGAAGCGGAATCAGCACAGTCGACGCTTCTGGGCACCATCCGTCGGTATCTCACTGACGGCTGACTGGCTTAGGAGTACTGTTCGTGCTCCGCGATCATAAGCCGGGTATCGGCGGTTTCGGCGAGCACACGAACGCCGTCGCTGGATCGCTCGGTCGAGAACTGTAGCTCCCCGACCGAGGCCGTCTCACCGACCGACGGAACCGGAGTCTCGCCGATCCGGGAACCGTCCTCGCTCACGCGGACCAGAAACGCGTCGTCGGTGGGGACCAGCGCGAGCGTTCGGCCGTCGATCCGCGCCTCGGCCTGCACCGGATCGGATACGAACGACCGTGTCGTCTCGCCATCCAGTTCCAGATCGACGACATAGGCGGTGTCGTTGCCCACGACATCCCAGCCGGTTCGCTCGGCGTGGACGGTCTCCCGCCAGCCGATCCCTCCGACGACCGCCGTATTGTTGCCCTCGAACTCGAGGACCTCCTCCCTGACGCCGATCGTCCAGAGTTGGCGCGTCTCGCTCACGACGATCACCCCCGTCTGCTGGCTGGCAAGCAGGTCGTCACCGCCCAGATCGATCGCGGGTCGCTGCGCGCTTGTCGCGTTCTCCTCGTAGGTGACGGTATAGTCGCCGACCTCGACTCCACCGGACCCCGGAACCGGGTCGTCGCCGAGGGTAACCAGGCTGATCGGCAGACTGGGGAGTGCAACGAGCAGTGTCAGCACCAGTAGCCCGACGACCGCCGTCCGACGCCGCGACACCGGGCTGGTCACCCAGCGGTCGGGAGCCAGTGGCGGGATTGCAGGTAGCGCCAGCAGCGTCGTGAGCAACGCTATCGGCACGACGGAGATGGCGAGCGGTTGCCCCGTAACGACCGCCCCGCCCGCGATAAACACGCCGCCGAGCACCACCAGTCCGAGCCAGAGGGCGGCCAACTGCCGGCGGGTCGGCACGCGGTCGAACCGGCCGAGCACGCTTGGAAGCGGTCGGTCGCTTCCAGTGACAGCGACCGTGACCAGTATCGTCAACAGCAACACGAACACGACGCCAGCGCCCCGGTAGAGGAAGAAGACGTCGTCCCCGCCAGGCGAGGCGAGCAACCACAGCGACTGGGCTATCCCCACGAGAAGCGTCGCGAAGAACACCCGCTGGGTCGTCGGTCGCCAGCCGCGACGCCACAGCAGGCCGATCCCCAGTGCCACGCCGAGCAGAAATCCGAGCAGGTGGGCCTGAAACGCGATTCCCGCCCACGCGGGCGGCGCTGGCGTCCCCGTCTCGACGACCTCTCGGACGACCGGCTCGCTCAGCGCGTTGTACAGCGTCCCGAACACGGTACCAACGACGACCGCGACCACAGTCGAAAGTGGGTACGTTACGACAGCGAAGCCGAGCAGCGCGAACACCGCCCCGGAGAAGCCGAGGCCCGGACCGAACGAGAACAGCGCCGTGACGAACGCGATGCCGAACAGGAGCAGCGGAAAGACGACGACGGCGCGTATCCAGGGACGGGCCAGCAGGCCACCCGAACTGTCGGAGCGACTCTCCTGCCCAGTCGACTCGGCGTCGCCAGGCGGGTAGTGGCTCCACGCGTACTCCACGATGGGGGCGAACGCGAGCGTTCCGGCCATGTTCGAGGCGAGATGCTGGGGCGACCCGTGTGCGATCCCGGAGGTCAAGAGGCCAGTCGGGTAGAAATAGGACCACGTGACGAAGGGGAGCGTGACTGGTTCGGACCAGTTCCGTACGCCGCCCTGTGCCAGCAGGTAAAACAAGACGACGACAGTAATCGTGACGAGAGTCCCCCACGGAATACCGTAGAGAAACCGGTCGTCGAACCGAGACCGCCAGCGACCACGCCCCTCGTAGTACCAGACGAAACCGAGCGCGGCCCCGAGCGCAAGCAGGAGGACGATCTGTGTGGGCGAAACGGGCATGGTGTACAAATACTGACTCGCGTGGCAAATAGGTGGTCACCAACGAAAACATATCGCGGTTCCAGTGAGCGGATCGTGAGAGCGATCCGGGACCACGGACCCCCAAGACACGAGAGTTTTACTCGACGCCGCCCACAGTTCGATCATGACTGTCGTTGCACTGCTGTCGGTAGCACCGGTAATCGAGGAGAGCATGGCGAGTGAAGTCGCGAAGGCCGTCGACGCGCTGGACGAGTTCGACGTCACCTACGAGACGAATCCGATGGGGACCGTCATCGAAACAGAAGATATCGGCGAACTGTTCGACGCCGCACAGGCCGCCCACGAAGCGGTCGACGGCGACCGTGTGAGCACGGTGCTCAAAATCGACGACAAGCGGACCGCGGAGACCAGCGCCGCCGACAAGGTCGACGCCGTCGAGTCGGAACTCGGCCGGGAGGCGAAAGGCGGGGAGTGAGAGATGGAAAACGATTCAACACCCCGCCCCCTACCCCCGGCCATGTCACGACGAGAGTTCGACGTCGAGGGAATGTCATGTGGTGGCTGTGAAGAGAACGTATCCGACGCGCTGACGGATCTCGACGGCGTCGAGAGCGTCGCCGCGGATCACGAGGGGAACATCGTAACGGTCACGCTCGGCGGGGACGTCGCCGACGACGACCTGACGGCCGCCATCGAGAGCGCGGGCTACGAAGTCGTTTCGTAACGAGACCAACGAGGCCCCACCGCGGTTGCCATGGAAGCCCCCACGGGCGATACCAACAGGTAAAACCGAGGACGAACAACGAGGCGGCATGGAGAGTCTCAACAGAATGGCGATCGAGTTGGTCGACGAGGCCCTCGACTTCGCCGAGGAACTCGATATCGGTGCCCACGAACTGGAGAACGAGGCCACCGTCCTCGATTTCGGCGTCGATTTCGACGGCGGCATCGAGTCCGGCCTCTTGCTTGCGGAGATCCAGACGGCCGGGCTGGCAACCGTCCAGACCCGCATGGACGAGGTCGGCGGCGCACCGATCCCCCACGTAGAACTGGCGACCGACCATCCCGCTCTTGCCCTCCTGTGCTCGCAGAAGGCAGGCTGGGAAGTGACGACGGAGAGCTTCGAGGGACTCGGGAGCGGCCCGGCCCGTGCGCTCGTCGGCGAGGAAGAGGAGTTCAGCCGCGTCGGCTATCACGACGCCTTCGATCTGACGGTGCTGGCGCTCGAAAGCGATCAGCTACCGGACGAGAGCGTCGCCGAGCAGGTGGCCGACATGGCCGACGTCGAGCCAAGCGGCGTCTTCCTGCCGGTGTTCCCGAGCGCCAGCATCGCGGGCAGCGTGACGATGGCCGCCCGGGCCGCCGAACTCGCCGCGTTCCGGCTCTCGGAACTCGGCTACGATCCGCTGGATATCGTCTCGGTCAGCGCGAGCGCACCGGTCGCCCCCATCGCGGAGGACGAACAGGCCGCGATGGCGCGCACCAACGACGCGCTGGCCTACGGCGGGCAGGTCCATCTTACCGTCCGCGAGGAGTTCGACCGCTTCGGCGATATCGCCTCGACGGCAACTGACGAGTACGACAAGCCGTTCGCCCAGATCTTCGAGGAGGTCGACTGGGACTTCTACGAGGTCGAGGACGGCGTCTTCGCACCCGCACAGGTGACTGTGGACGTGCTGGCGGTTCGACGACGGTCTACGGCGAGACTAACGAGGAACTGCTGGCCGAGAGCTTCGGGCTGTAGCCATGTCTGGGGACGCCCGGTTCAAGCCGGTCCCACCGACCCCAGCATCGCTCGACCGCCTCTCCGAGGCGCGAAGCGCGGTCCCGCTCGTCCCGAGCGATAGCGACGACTGCTGTGCCCGACTCCGCCGTGGTCTCGGCCTCGCAGACCGCAATGCCGGGCGGACCTGGCTCGTCTTCTTACGAGCGCTTTCGCTCGTCGACCGGAGCGACCGGGGCTACCGGCGAACCCGCGAGGACGTCAGCACGAACGAACTCGGGCGCCGGTTCCGCGAGCGTGTCGTCGGCGCGGACGACGTGCTCGCCGCCGTGGAGGCCGCCGACGAACCCCTCTCCGTCGATACCGTCTTCGAGCGCGTGCAGGGGACGGTCCCGGCGTGGGAGCGACGGCGTCACGAGGACTGGCGGGCAGTCTGGCGCAACCGGACCGAACGGCTCCTCGAATGGGCGCGACTGTTCGAACTGGTCGAGCGCGTCGACGGAGCGTACGCCCGGTGACGAGGGGGATCACAGAACGAGCGAGACGACGCTAAACAGGATCAGCACGCCGGTAATGTCGGAGACGTTCGTGACGACCGGAATCGTAGTGTCGTCGGGGTCGTAGCCGAGTCTGAACGAGCTATACACCGCAGCGATACTGACGACGACCACGAAGACGGCGAGCAACATCCCGCTCGTCACCGAGATGAACATCACCTTCCAGAGCGCCAGCGTGCCGCCGAGCAACTGCCCGATAGCCCAGGCGCTCAGGCCGAGGACGACGAACACTGTCGCGGCAAGTCCCATCACTGCACCCACGTTCGACCGGATCGCAGGGTTGTCGGGCGTGAACTCCAACGTCCCCAGATGAAGCTCCGTCGAGAGCCGCGAGCACATGATCGAGCCGAGATTGCCCGCCGTCCCGATGGTGACCGGGACCAGGATCAGCAGGGAGGGCGTCGTGAGTAACTGTTCCTCGAACGTCTCGAGAACCGTCCCCGACACCATCTGGAGGATCGACAGGATGGCAAGCAACGGCAGCATCGTCCGGATGATGTGTCCGATCATCCACCCCTCGGGCAACACTGGTTCGGAGCGGTCTGCGGACTCCGTGTCGGGCGAACTCACAGTATCAGCCTCATTAGATAGACGCCGACCAGCAAGAAGAGGACGCCGAAGACGTCACCAACCGTCGTCACCACGGGACCGATCACGTTGTCGGGGTCGAGTCCGCGCCGATAGCCGACGAAGATGACTGTCAGGAGTACGCCAAGCATCGTGACCGCGCTGAGAAAGCCGGCGATCAGCATGATCCCGACGAGTTCGATGAGGCTCCCGGATCGCCCCAGCATCATGAGGACGAGGAAGGCGATGACGGCGATGAACAGCGAAACGGTCATTCCGTTGACGAAGGAGGCCACAATCGCGTTCGTGACACGTTTGTCGCGCGTGAAATACGGCTCGATGAGCCCCTGATGAAGCCCACTGGAGAGGCGCGCGCCGAGCGAGCCGTACACGCCGCCGCGGGTGGCCAGAAAGGCTGGGAGCAGTAACAACAGTCCGGGCACGCTCGCGATTCCCTCGCGCATCGCATCCGTCCCGAGAATCGTCCCCGCAAAGAGTCCGGCGACGAGACTGACGAGGATTACGGGCAGTGATTGTTTGTATACATCGACCGCCGTTTCCTGGCCCGGCATTGTTCCTGACGCTGGCCGTACCTTCATAAAACTGTATAGCGACGAGTACCACGCAAGCGTAACAAACTCTTTACTGGCAGGCCGAGTAGCGCAATCTATGGGACCGAACGAGGGCGACGTCTCGTCGCAATCGATCAAGTACGAACCGGTGAGCGTCAAGGACGTGCTCGTCGAGATGAAAGACACGTCGGAACTGCTCATCGACCTCTCGTACTCCGCCGTGCTCCACCAGAGCCAGGACATCGCCGCCGAGGTTTTGAAACTCGAAGAGAAGATGGACGTGCTCAAGATGCGTGCGCGGATGAGCCTGATGATGGCCGCGCGCAACCCGAGGGACACGGAGATGCTCGCGCCGGTGATGGGCGTGGTCAGCGGTGCCGAGAAGATCAGCAATGCGACGGGCGACATCGCAAAGATCGTCCTCGAAGAGATGGGGCTCCCGGAAGCGATGCGTGCAGCGCTGCCCGAGGCCGTCGAGACGCTCGTGCGCGGGACCGTCGATGCCGACTCCGAGTACGTCGATCGGACGCTCAACGGGATCGATCTGGAGTCCAGGACCGGCGTTCGTGTGATCGCGATCCGCCGCGGAGATGACTGGAACATGAGCCCCGGCCCGACGACGACTATCGAGGCCGGCGACGTGGTGATCATGCGCGGACCCGCACAGTCGATCGAGGACGTCTACGAGATCGCGACCGGCGAGACGTACAGCCAGCCAGCACTCGAAGAACCGGAGGTCGACGACCTCGAACGCGCCGTCGGATCGATCATCCACATGAAGAACCTGAGCGAACTGGCGGTCGATCTGGCCTACGGCAGTATCCTGTTCGACAACGCCGAACTGGCCGAGGAGGTCCACAATCTGGAGATCGAGGTCGACGCCTTGCAGTCCCGCTTCGAGGCGTGGACGCTCCGGGCCGCGAAAGACGCCGAGGACCCGGTATCGCTTCGCGGACTGATCCGACTGGGTATCAGTACCGAGGTGATCAGCGACGCCGCGCTGGAGATCAGTGAGGGCGTCCGCCGCGATATCGACGTCCATCCGGTCGTCGAGGCGGCGATGCAGGAGAGCGACGAGATTCTCGCCCGGGTCACGGTCGAACCGGGGAGCGCGCTCGCGGGGACGCAGATCACCGAGGGCGTCCCGGATACCGACGTGACGATGAGCGTCATCGCGATCAGACGGCCGGACGAGGGGTGGCTGCTCGTCGCGGATGCAGAAGAGACCCTGGAGGCAGGTGACGTACTGATCGCGAAGGGAACCCGAACCGCCGCGGACAAGTTCGGGTCGCTCGCCGCGGCCTGACTCCAGATTCGCGCTGCTCTTGTCGCGTTCTCGCCCGCGATGGGAGCGTTCTATTGTTCCGGCTTGACGTCCGTCACGGTGCCGACACCTTTGCTTCGTCCCTCACGGAACACGAAGCGCTGGCCCTCTTCGATCAGGTACGGCCGGAACTTGAACCGGATGCGTGCGGTGCCGGTATCGCCTGGCAGAAGCGTGCCGCCGTCGGGGTGGAACACGGCGGCCTCGCTGATCGTCTCGACGTGGACGACCGGTTCGTAGCCGTCGTCGATGCTCGTTGGGTGATTGAGCACCATCACCTCGGCGGAGAACTCCCGGATCGGGTCGGGATTGCTCTCCCGTGGCAACAGGGCCATCCCGCGCTCGATCTCGCGTTCCTCGACGCCCTTGAGCGCGATGCCGACGATCCGGCCCGCTTTGGCCTCGTCGACGCGATGGTAGTGCATCTCGATAGAGCGGACCTCCACCTCGCGAAAACTTCCGTCACCCATCGGGCCGAGCAGGAGTTCGTCGCCAGCCTCGACGGTGCCGGACATGATCGTCCCGGAGGCGACCGCGCCGACGCCGGTGACGCTGTAGGTGCGGTCGATATACATCCGGAAATCGCCGTCCTCGCCGGCGGTCTTCGGAAGCCGCTCGAACAGTTCGTCGAGCGTGTCGATGCCGTGTTTGGTCACCGCGCTCGTCGTGACGACCGGAACGACAGTCTCGCTGATCTCGGTGATGGCGGCGTCGATGCCGTGGCGCTCGACCCTGAGCGGGCTCCGGTCGACGTCCCGGAGCATCCGCTCGACCTCGCGTTCGACCTCGGCCAGGCGCTCGTCGGAGACGATATCGGCCTTCGTGATGGCGACCATGGTCGGCAGTTCGGTCGCCAGCAGGACGCCGAGATGCTCGCGTGTCGTCTTCGTCGGGCCGTCGTCGGCCGCGACGGTAAGCAGGCCGTAATCGAGTTTCTGGCCGACGAGCCCGCGAATCGTCGTTCGGAGCCATGGCTCGTGGCCCACCGTGTCGACGAAGGAGACCAGCCGCTCGGACTCCTCGACGATCCGCGCCCGGTCTGTCTTCCGGTTGGGGTTGTCCATCCGCACCGGCCCCTCCTCGTCGAAGCCGTAGACGCCGTAGGAGAGGTCCGCCGAGAGACCCCGCTCGACCTCGTGGGGCTGAACGTCGAGATAGCTTCGCGTTCCCCCTCGCCGTCGTCGGCCTGCCCCGTCACGAGCGATCCGACGAGCGTGCTTTTGCCGTGGTCGACGTGGCCCGCCGTCCCGACGACGATATGGCTGTCGTCGGTGTCGAGGATGGCCCCCTCGCTGATCGTCGCGACGCCGACGAGACCGGTGTCGGCGTCGCCGCTTGGCTCGATACCCCACGTCTGGACCTCGTCGATGTGTGCGCTGGCCTCCTCAGCCAGCAGTGAGAGCACATCCATCGTCTCGGAGAACTCGTCGGGCGAGATTCCCGCGAGTCCGCCGTCGTCGGTGACGCCGACGACGTAGGTCGCCTCGCCGTCTCCCGACAGGACGCGGTGTCGAAGTTGTGCGGCCAGACTCTCTCGCCGGCCGTCGACCAGATGGAGTTCGCGGTTCAACCGCTCTTTGAATTCGACGCTGCCGCCTTCCCGCTCGCCGCGCTCTATTGCCCGTTCGAGCACGGCCCGGTCCGGGCTCATACCGCCTCGTTAGGTGACAGCGAATAAAAGCCTTCGCTGTGCCATGCCATGGCACGATTCGGGGAGAACACCCGATACACGAGCGGGGAGAGAGCGTCTCGCACCTCTACGCGCCCACCGATCTATGTCCGCACATCATCGCGCAGTGTCTGCTGGCTGACATGGTCGACGCCGGTGATATCGACCCGAAGTCCTCCCCCGCACTTTCGGACAGCGAAAGCGACCAGCCGTGAGCCTCAGCGATGGCGCGGGCAATCGTGAGTCCCAGTCCGGGCCGCTGCTGGACCGTCGAGTAGCCCGCCTCGATAACTGCGTCGTACTCGCCATCGGGAACGCCGGGGCCGTCGTCGGCGACAAAAAAGCCCTCCTCGGTAGTGCCGGCGGAGACTGTGGCGTCCGCGGGGCCGTGGCGGACCGCGTTGTCGAACAATCGTTCGAGCAAGCTACGGACCCGGTTCCGGTCAGATTCGATCGGGTCGGCTTCGTCGATGACGAGTTCACCGGCCCCTGGGGAGCACTCGCGCCAGCACGAGTCGACGACTGCGCCGAAATCGGTCGGTCGAGTCTCCTGAACTGGCTGGCCGAGTCGTGCGAGGTCGACGACATCGTCACTGATCGCGCGGATCTCGTCGAGCGCGTCCTCGACGTGCTCGAAGGACTCGTCGTCGCCGTCACTCCGAGCGCGGGCGAGATAGCCGCCCGCGATCGTGAGCGGGTTCTGGAGGTCGTGGCTGACGACGCTTGCGACCTCTTCGATCCGCTCGGACGGCGACAGGTGGCGAGTCGACGGGTCTCCATCCGTTTCAGGTGTCGAGGCGTCCTCGTCCATCTTCCGGAGGGTGTCTCTCCGGGCACATATTCCTTGCTCTCGGATGGGGACGATGCGGGCCGGATTACTGCTCGGTCAGTCGCTCGTAGGCGTTCGTCACGCGTTTGAACTCCTCTTCGTCACCGTCCGCCGTGTCCGGGTGGACGGATTTTACTTTCTCACGGTAGGCCTTCCGGATCTCCGCGTCGTCGGCGTCGGTGCCGAGGTCGAGGATCTGATAGGCCTCCCGAGGGGTCGGGCCCTCGGTACTGGTCGGTGCTCGACGGGTCCAATCGGTTCCGCCGGCGTTTCCTGACGGACCCCGGCGGGCCTCGCGAAACCGTTGTTCGCGTGGTCCAGCGCCGAACCCACCCCGGGGTCCGGTTTGCCCCCGGTGGCCGCACCTTGCCGAACGCGGCGCTCCATCAGACCGGAGACGTGATACCAGATCAGATACGCCGATAGGGCGAACAGGCCAGCAATGAGCAAGAAAAAGAGATTGTAGCGGATCGCGAGAGCCGTCTGGAGGGCTGCCATTAGCCCGAACACGAAGACGAGCGCGTACCCGATCGTCTGGCGGTTCACAGGCGTGTTAGGCCCTCGATCCCCCTAAGCCCCTCGGCTACGGCGGTCCTCGCCCGGACCCCCGCTCGCCGGTACCGGGTGAACCGGATGGGCCAGCGCGTAGACGGTGTTGTGCCCGGTTATCTCGACGGTGGTGAACTCGCCGACAGTGAGACCGTGCTCGCTCGCGTTCTGGACGATGATCTGGCGGTACGCGCCGTCCCGGCACTTCACCGAGTCGTTGGTTCCCTCTTCGACGACGAGCACGTCCCGACGCTCGCCGACCATCGAGTCGTAGGCCTCGCCCACGATCTCGTATTTTAGCTCCGACATCTCCTTCGAGCGTTCCTTTTTGAGCGTGCCGCCGAGACCGTCCATCTCCGCGGCGTCGGTATTCGGTCGCTTGGAAAAGCGGGTGACGTTTACTTTCTCCGGGCGGATCTCCCGGAACAGTTCCATCGTCTGCTCGTAGTCCTCGTCCGTCTCGGTCGGGAAGCCGACGATGAAGTCCGTCGAAAGCGTCCACTCGTCGAGATACTCGTCGAAGGTCTCGACGGTCTCGACGAACTCGCTAACCTGGTGCTGGCGGCGCATATCGCCCAGCACGTCGTTCGACCCGCTCTGGACCGGCGCGTGGATGAAGTTGTACAGTTCGTCGTGCTCGGCGAAGACGGTTCCCAGTTCCTCGCGGATACCGTGAAGCCCCTTCGGGTTGGCCATCCCGACCCGGACCCGGAACTCGCCGTCGATCTCGGTGCAGATCCGTTCCAGCAGGACGTGCAGTTTCCGCTCGCCCTCGTCCCAGCCGTAAACGCCGGTATCCTGGCCGGTGACGCGGATCTCTTTCGCGCCCGCGTGGACGAGCGCCCGCGCCTTTTCGACGTTCTCCTCGACCGGCGGCGAATCGATCTTGCCGGTCGCGTGTTTCGTGATGCAGTACGAGCAGTCGCTCATACAGCCTCTAGCGATCGGTAGGATGCCGATAACGCCGTCGAGCACCGGTTCGGTGCCGACGGTCGTCGTCGGACACTCGCCGTTGCCGACCGCGGTCGGCACGTCGTCCCAGTGGAGGACGCGCGCGTCGATCCCTTCGCTCTCGAACTCCTCTCCCTGGGCGAGGGCCATACAGCCAGTGATGATCAGGTCGGCGGTCTCTGCCTCAGCTCTTCGGCCCGGCGGATCATGTTGCGCTCGGTTTTCTCGACGACCGTGCAGCTGTTCATGATCGCGACGTCCGCGGCTTCGGGACCGTCGACCGGGCGGTGACCCGCGTCCCGCAGTTTCTGCTCGATCGCTCGGCTCACCCCTGTTCGACGTACAACCGTACGTCTCGATGTGGTAGCGGGCCATCTCAGTACCACTGATAGCGTCTCCGACGGCAAAAGCACGACGAAAGCAACCGTCTCACTGCCCCGTCTCAGTATCGTGAGTAACAAGTATTTATAATCAATATAAGAGCCGAAAATATAAATACCGGCCAAAGAGACACTCAGGATGCATGAGCAGAAAATCGTTGACCCTCCAGGGTAACGCGGTAACCGCCGTGTTACTCGTCGCAGTGATGCTTTGCGGGACGGTTGCTGCCGCCGCCCCTGCGGCGGCAGCCGACGCCAGTATCGACAGTCAAGAACTCGATGAGGACGTCGAGCCAGCGGACGAGATTTACGTCGACGAGGACGGCAACGCCGTGCTCGTCTACCAGGACGACGGAGGTAACAACAATATAACTACACTCGACCTCGGGATGCACGTCAGCGAGGGCCTTGCACACACGCTGATCGTCGCCGAACCCGGTCAGGAAGAACTCGACGAGAACGCCACCGGCGGCCTGTCGCTCGTTCTCGAAGAGGACCGATTCTTCGGCGAGGGGAACCTCCAGACGAAAAGCCCTGAAGAAGTCGAAGACCTGAGTCTCGACGTCTACGGCGAGCAGACGTCGGAGAACAGCGAGTTCGATGCAAACCTCGAAGCGGTTGTCGAATCCGGAGAGGAGACACAGGACTTCCAGAGCTTCGAGACGACCGGTGATGCCAGCGTGACGCCGGATACGTTCTCGACGACCGGTAACGTCACGGCCGAGTGGAACACGGTCCAGCCCGGCGAGTTCAGCTACGACGTGAGCGTCTCTGACACCGACAGCGGCTACACGGTCGACGTGACTCAGGACGAGATCGTCAGCCAGTTCCAGACCGGCAGTTGGGAGACCGAAGCCGCCGCGCAGGAAACGCTCGAACAACAGTACGGCATGATCGGTGAGCAGTTCGGCGGCTCCAGCGAGATCACGATCAACAGCTACGACTACACCGAGACCGCCGACGGTGAGGGCGACCTCGACATCAGCTACACCGTCGAGTATGAGAACATCGAGGAGGGCCTCGTTGACCAGATTGCAACCGCCCTCGCGGAGGACCCCGAACTCGACCTCGACCAGAGCGAAGCCGACGCGCTCGCACAGAGCCTCGTCGACGTCGAAGTCGATACGATGGAGTTCGCCGCCGAGCAGTCCGGTTCGACGCTGACCGCCGACTGGAACATCGAACTGAGCAACCTCGAAGGCGCAGTCGACGAGTCGATGACGCTACTCGACACCATCGAGGACGAGGAGCTCGAAGAGCAGATCCAGCAGTTCCAGGACACGGTCGACGCCCAGCAGGCCGCTGATCTGGGCCAGAACTACCAGTGGTCGGCGACCTACGAATCCCAGGATACCGACTACGATCGAGTCGCGCTCTCGCTCAGCGCCGACACTGAAAACTGGAGCGACTACGTCGACGAACTCGAGGACCGCGATATGAACGGGACGGTGGGCGACGTGACGGTCGATCTCAACGCCGAGATCGACGACAACGACGCGCTCGTCGCCGACATGGCCCTCGAAATCGAGCAGGAAGAACTCGTCCAGCAGGCGGTCGATTCCATGATGGAGTCGGCCATGCAGGATCCGAGCACCGGCCCGGAGATGAACCAGTTCCTCACTGATCTCGAAGACTCCGAGTTCGAGATTGCCGCCATGGAAGCCAACGTCGACGGCGAAACCGTCGAGATCGAGGCCGGCGCGAAGTTCAACAACATGGAAGCGCTGACCGACGAGATCGACGCCGCCTTCGGCGGCAACGAAGTGACCCAGATCGCGGGCGCTCTCGAAGACGATGACACGATGGGTGTCCACGTCCGCGTCGACGGTCTCGTCGGTGCGGACGCCGAGAAGAGCGACGTTCGCGCACTCTCCGTCGCCGACGACGAGACGGAGGTCTTCATGAACGGTGACTGGGACCGCGACTTCAACGAGATGGACACCGAGGCCGCCGAGGAGTTCCTCGGTGCACAGTCCGACTCGGGCATGGATGAGGAAGAAGACGCCGAGGAAGGCGACGACTCGCTGCCCGGCTTCGGGCCGCTCGCCGCCGTCCTCTCGCTGCTCGCTGTTGCCCTGTTCGCCCGCTACCGCAACTGATCGCTACTGATCGGCCGAGCGCCGATATTCGGTCGCGATCTTTTTCCGCTACTCGCACCGATCCGTTCAGCGCCGGCCTCGACGAACGCCAGCGCTTCCTCGTAGCTGCCGATCCCGCCGCTTGCTTTGACCGGGAGATACTCGCTCATCGCCTCGACGTCCGGGATCGTCGCCCCCGTTTCACCGTCGACCGGGGCAAAGCCAGTCGAGGTCTTCAGATAGTCGGCGTCCGCCTCGACCACGAGTTCCGAAAGCCGGTCGCGCTCGGCATCGCTCAGAAGCGCCGCCTCGACGATCACCTTCACCGGTACCGTAACGCCGGCAACGATCTCGCTGATTTCCTGACGGACGGCGTCGTCCTCGCCGGCTTTCAGTCGACCGATGTTCGCGACGACATCGATCTCGTCGGCACCGCGTCTGGCCGCAGTAGTCGCCGCCTGGACCTTGCTCTCTGTCGAGGTCTGGCCGTGCGGGAAGCCGACGACGGTGACGAGCCTGACCGATGGCGCGTACTCGGTCGCCTCCGTGACGTAGCAGTGTGGGATACAGGCGTTCATCCCGAACTCCTCGGCCTCGTCGAGGACGCGGTAGACGTCCGAGACGGTCGTTTCCGGGCCGAGTACGGTGTGGTCGATACGCGCAGGAAACTCGGGGTACTCCATACGACAAGTCGGGGGCGAGGGGTCAAAAATCGGTCCGTCGATCCGGCCGGATCGCTTTTGTCACGTGAGAGCGTAGCACGAACTCATGGCCGACGACGAGAGCCGAATCGTCGACGACGTCAGCGCGACGGCAGCGGAGATCGCGGAGATGGAGACCAGGGGTGCGGTAGCGATAGCGACGGCCGCGGCCGACGCCCTTGCGACACAGGCCGCCGAAAGCGACGCCGAGAGCCCCGCCGCGTTTCGTGATGAACTGGCCGCCGCGGGCCAGGAGCTATATGATACCCGGCCGACGGCAGTGAGTCTGGCGAACGCGCTCCGGTACGTGCTTCGCGACCTCGACGACGAGTCGGTCGACACGCTCGAACGGACCGTCCTCGAACGAGCCGCGGCGTTCCGCGAGGAGGTCGAAGCGGCCCAGTCACGCCTCGGCGAGATCGGGGCCAATCGACTGCAGGACGGGGACACGGTGATGACGCACTGTCACTCGACCGACGCGCTGGCCTGCATCGAGGCCGCCGTCGAGGACGGAAAGTCGATCAGCGCCATCGTCAAGGAGACGCGACCGCGCAAGCAGGGCCACATCACTGCCCGCGAACTCCGGGAGATGGGGGTGCCGGTGACGCTGATCGTCGATGGCGCGGCACGGCGGCACCTGTCCGAGGTCGACCACGTCGTCGTGGGCGCGGACAGTATCGCCGCGGACGGTTCCGTCATCAACAAGATCGGTACGAGTGGACTGGCGGTTCTCGCCCGCGAGCAGGGCGCACAGATCATGGTCGCCGCCGCGACGATCAAACTGCATCCGGACACGCTAACGGGCACGACCGTCGAAATCGAACAGCGGGACGAAACGGAGGTGCTGCCCCCGGACGAGCGGGCGGTGATCGAGGAGCGGGAGGCTACAGCGGACGGCGCGCCACTGATCGAGGTCGACAACCCCGCGTTCGACGTGACGCCGCCGCGCTACGTCGACGCCATCGTGACCGAGCGAGGACAGTTCCCGCCCGAGAGCATCGTCACCCTGATGCGCGAACTGTTCGGTGAGACCGTCGAGCGACCGTGGGACGCTCCCTCAGAGATTGTTTCGAAGAGGAAGTAACCGCAAGCTTTTCAGCGGTTCCGGACGCGTGTGGCGTGTATGGTAGTTCCGGAAGGTCTCACGATACCCCCGTTACCGTACCTGTTCGGACTGATCGTCGGGACGGTCGGAGTCGCCGGACTCATCTATTTGCTCCAGCCGGCGGTCACGAACTGGACGGTCGTCGCGTTCGGACCGTGGATGGCGACTGGAGGAGTGCTCCACGGACTGGAACAGATCGGGGCGTATCCGCCAGCGATCACGCCGCTGTTCGAGGCTCCCGGTGCCTACGCAACGATGGCCATCGTCACCGGACTGGCGTGGGCGTTCGCCGAGATCGCTTCGGAGATCCGGCCACACGGCTCCGCGGACCGACGGCTCGGCGTCATCGGCGCTGCCGTCGCGGTCATCGTCGTGGCTCTGGGACTGTATCGGGGTGCCGAGATCGGCACCTTCGAGCCGTTCTGGCCGGTGATCGCGATCGTCGCCTCCGTCGTCGTCGCGGCCGTAGCGTGGATCGTGCTGACCCTCCGCTTCACCGAGTCCGCCGCGGTCACTGGCCCGGCAGGCGCCATTCTGGTCGCCAGCCACGCCTTCGACGGCGTTACGACGGCGGTCGGCTACGACGTCCTCGGCGCGCACGAGCGAACGCCGCTCTCGCGGTACGTCCTGGAGGCTGGCGAGTTGCTTCCGACGGCCGATCTGGTCGGTGCTGGCTGGCTGTTCATCCTCGTCAAGGTCAGTCTCGCAGCGGCTATCGTCGTCCTGTTCCGCGAGTTCGTCAAGGACGACCCAGTGTTCGCTCGACTCATGCTGGCGGTCGTCGCCGCCGTCGGACTCGGTCCCGCGTTCAACAACCTCCTGCTGTTCACGGTCGGCGTCTGAACCGGCGGCACACTTTTTATACTCTCCGGGCGTTCGTACAGGTTACACCGCGGGCCGTGGCCGCACATCCGAGTTCGAACCCGCTCCCGCGGCGATTCCCTATGGTACGAGTACTGAGTGCCGGCCACGTCAACTGGGACGTGACGCTCCGGCTCGACGAACTGCCAGAGCCCGACGGCGAGGCACGCATCCGCTCGCAGTCCAGCGGGGGCGGCGGAAGCGCGGCGAACACGGCCGTCGCGCTGTCGAGTCTCGGCGTCGGCGTCGGCGTCATCGGTAGCGTCGGCGACGACGAAAACGGGCCACTCGTCCGCCACGAACTGGACGAGCAGGGCGTGAATCTGACGGGCCTGCGAGTGGTCGAGGGCAGGACGACGACAGTGAAGTACCTCCTGATCGCCGCGGACGGCTCCGTCGCGGTACTCGGAAACGACGGCTGCAACGAAGCGGTCGCCCCGGAGGACGTCGACGCGGACCGACTCGACGGCGTCGAACACCTGCACCTGACGAGCCAGCGGCCCGAGACGGCGCGACGACTCGCCGAACTCGCCAGAGCAGGGGACGCAACGGTAAGCTTCGATCCCGGAAGGCGGCTTCCCAACCGAGATTTTTCGGCCGCACTCGGACTCGCCGATCTCGTCTTCTGTAACGACCGCGAGGCCAGCGTCGTCGCCGAGCTGAAGCGGATCTGCGAGAGGACTGTACGGCCGTCGTCAAGCGTGGAAGCGAGGGAGCAAGCGCGCTCACGCCAGATGGGACGGTCCATCACGAGGGCTTTGGCGTCGATCCGGTCGACACGAGCGGGGCCGGTGACGCCTTCGCCGCCGGCTTTCTGACGGTCTGGCTCGACGGCGGCGCTCTCGAGCGATGTCTGGCCGTTGGCAACGCCTGTGGCGCGCTCGCGGCGGAACAGCCGGGTGCCAGAACGGCGCCGACGCAGGCGGCTATCGATGCGCTCCTCGACGGCGAGAGTTCCCCGGAGACCGACCGATAGCGAGTCTTCGGGCAAGTTTAATACTGCCCCCCGTTGCTCGGGACATGCTCGGACTCGGCGCACCGTTTCTGACACTCTGGCTCTCGCTGGCTGGCGCACTGCTCGCTGCGACGCTGTTGTTTCCGCTCCTCTATTTCATGCGTGAGGGGCTGACGCCCGCCTACGTGCTGGCGGCGAGACGCCATGGATGGTCGATCGACGAGGTCTCGCAGGGCGGATGGCGTCGGCGTACGCACTCGCCGCGGGCCTGCTCGGCATCGTCTTCGGCGTCGCCTACCTCGGCGTCGCGGCGCTCCCGATCGATTGGCTCATCCCCCGGTCGCCGCCGCGGCGACGGTGACTTCGGTGATGTATTTCCTGTTCACTCGACTCGTGCTCCCCGACGTCGACCTCGACACGGACCGCACACGACTGCTGAAGCTACAGTTACTGGCCACGGCGTTTCTGTACGGTCTGGTCCTGATGGTGCTCGTCCCTACCCTCGCGCTCAGTGCCTGAGCGGCCGGTCGACTACTCGGGCCGGAGCGCGCGTTTTTTGACGGCCTTCGACGAACGAAGAGGTATGGCAAAACAGCCCCACCTGCTCGTCGAACCGGGCGACCTGAACGATATCGCGCTACTGCCGGGCGATCCGGGCCGCGTCGATCGGATCGCTGGCCAGTGTACGAACGCCGAGACGGTCGCCGAGAACCGCGAGTACAAACTCGTCAACGCGGAGTACGAGGGGACGCCGGTGACCATCTGCTCGACCGGGATCGGCTCGCCGTCGGCCGCAATCGCCGTCGAGGAACTCGCCGCGGTCGGCGTCGAGACGTTCATCCGCGTCGGGACGACCGGCGCGCTCCAGTCCGGCATCGAGATCGGCGACATGGTCGTCGCGACCGGTGCGGCCAAGGACGAGGGGACGACCGGCCGCTACGAGTCGGACGCCGTTCCCGCAGTGCCGGAGTACGAGGTGCTTTCGGCGCTCGTCGATGGGGCCGAGACGAACGATGAAGACGTCCACGTCGGAGCGGTCGCTACGGACGACGCGTTCTACGCCGAGACCGAGGAGTACGTCGACTCGTGGGAAGCGGCGGGCATCCTCGCCGTCGAGATGGAGGCCGCCGCTATCTTCACGCTGCCCGCCGGAAAGGCCTCGCCGCTGGCGCAATCTGTACCGTCGACGGCAACCTCGTCGAGGGCACCCAGAAAGGCGAGACCGACGACGACGAACTGCCCGACAAGGCGAACAACAACGTCGAGCGAGCGATCACGATTTCGCTCGACGCGGCGGCCTCGCTCTGAGACCGGGGAAGGGGACAGAGGGCCTGTCCAGGCCCATGCTCCGGTTATCGAAGCCCTTATCCGAACACTGACCGTTTCTCACCGTAACAACCATGTCCGAGAAACCCGCCTCTATGTACCGGCAGATCGACAAGCCGTCCTACACTCGCCGCGAGTATATGGGAGGGATCCCCGGTTCCAAGATCGCCCAGCACGAGATGGGCGATCTCCAGACCGATCCCGACGAGTACCCCGTCCAGATCAGCCTCGTCACCGAGGAGGCCGTCCAACTCCGTCACGGCGCGCTCGAAAGCGCTCGCCTGTCGGCCAACCGCCACCTCATCAAGGAACTCGGCGAGAACAACTACAGAATGACCCTGCGCAAGTTCCCTCACCAGGTTCTCCGCGAGAACAAGCAGGCAACCGGTGCAGGCGCCGACCGTGTCTCCGACGGAATGCGCCAGTCCTTCGGCAAGATCGTCGGCACCGCCGCACGCATCCCCGAGGGCGACCGCATCTTCACCACCTGGTGTACCGTCGACCAGGCCACCACCGTCAAAGAAGCCTTCCGCCGGTCCTACAACAAACTCTCGCCGCCATGCCGCATCGTCGTCGAGCGCGGCGAAGAGCAACTCGTCTCCTGATCGGGGTAGCTGAGCGGCATTCTTTTCTTTCTCCTCTGCAGAGTGACGGCTATGATCGACCTCGTCGCCGTGAACCGTGCGGAGACGTTCGAGCGGATCCACGATCCGCTGGCCGAGCGCGGCATCCGACTCCACCACGTCCCGGCCACCGAGCGGACGCTCACACTGACCGGCGACGACGCCGAGCGCACCGACGAGTTCGACGTCGGCTTCGTCTACCCAGCCGATTTATGGAGGGCGGCGTCGCCGACGCCTTGCTCGATGTCCCCTGGCTCAACGGTCGCGAAGCGGTCGTCACCTCCCGAAACAAGGGCGGCGTGATCGCTCACCTCGACGCCGCAGCGGTCCCCGTCCCCCGGACCGAGATGGTCTCGAACCCCGTCGATCAGGGCGACCTCGTCGACGTCTTCGAGCGGTTCGATCCGCCGGTCGTCGTCAAGCCCAACTCCGCGACGCGGGGGTCGGCGTGGCGAAGGTCCACGACCTGGATTCGTTTCTCGGCGTCGTCGACTATCTGGACCTCGTCCACGACTACCGCGCCACCGGCGACAAGTCCTTTCTCGTACAGGAGTACGTTACGGGCGCGACCGACTACCGGGCGATGGTACTGGACGGCGAATACGTCGGCGCGGTCGAACGGCGGCTTCCCGACGCGGCGCTCGAGTCCGGGCAATGGAAACACAACGTCCACCGCGGCGCAAAAGCCACGGCTGTCGACCTGTCCGACGACCTGCGCCGGCTAGCGGAACGGGTGGCCGCGGAGTTAGACATCTCGCTGCTAGGCGTCGACCTGCTCGTCAGTGAGGATCGGACGGTGGTGAGCGAGACGAATGCGCGTCCAACGGTCGACGACGCGACGAAGTACGAGAACGGCTTTTACGATCGGCTGGCGGACGCGATAGAACGGACCGCAGGATCGAAGCGACGATAAAAATCGAGCGTGCTGTTGCTACGGGAGACCGCGACGCCGACTGCGTTAGTCGAGGTCGATGTTCGCGGAGTCGTCAGCGCGGTCGAACGTGATCTCTAGCACGCCATTGTTGTAGGTCGCGTTCGCGGAGTGTTCGTCGACTGCTCCGGGCAGTGAGATCTTGTCGTCGTACTGGCGGCGCTCGCTTTCGGCGGTGATCGTCAGCACTTCGCCGTCGCAGGTGAGATCGATCGCATCTTGGTCGACGCCGGGGATGTCGGCGATCACGCGGATCTCGTCGTCGGTCTCGTGGATGTCGACGTGCGTGTCAGCGCCGAAGCCAGCGTTGGACTCGAAGCCGACGTCGCCATCGTCCATCATGTCGTTCATCATCCGCTCGATCTCGCGGAACAGGTCGTCGAACGGGTCGTCGCGGTCGTCACGTCTCATGGGGGAACGTAGTGACCAGTCGAGGAAAAGCCTTCTGTCCGTCTGGGTCCGAGCGTCCTCAGTCGCCACTCGCGCGCGTCGAAAGGATCGGCGGTGGCCCGTCCGGCGTTTCGCGGAACGACAGGCCCAGGCTATCGTTGGTTCGCGCGATGCTCTCTCTGGCGTCGGCAAGCCCGAACATCGCCCGGAGCGCGTCGATGTTCTCGGGGACGACGTCGGCCTCCTGGTGGATCGCCTGGAAACAGTAAAAGTCCGATCCCTCGACCGCGATCGACTCGCCCCAGACGCAGTTCTCCCAGATATCGCCGCGCGGGCGGCCGGCGTCGCGAGCGCACTCACGGAGTTCGCCACAGCCATCGATACGGAGCCGTTCGGGGACGACGAAGAGGCGGGACTCGCGCGCCAGACGCTCGCGGACGGCGTCGACGTCGGGCGTCGCGTCGAGCGTGACGTTGACGCCGTGGAGATGCATCAGCGTGGCGGGGACGGTCACACCCATCGTTTCGATGGAGAGGTCGGGAAAGATTGTCTGGACGTCGGGGCCGTGGTGGGAGGGCACGGCGATCGGATCGGGAAGAATGTCGTTGATCGGTCCGCGCGAGGACTGGTCGGGGTCGCCGCCGCGCCGGATCAACGTCGCGCGCACCTTCTCGATGCCGTAGGCGTCGGCGAGCGGGGCGAGCAATCGGGAAAGGCCCGTGGTGTTACAGGAGACGACCCGGACGTACTCCGCGTCGCGAGCCGCGTCGTAGTTCGCCCGCGCGTTGAAACTGGTGTCTGCGACCGTGGGTGCTTCCGCACCCTGGAACACGGCTGGCGTCTCCAGTCGCTCGTACAGTGTACGGTTCTGTTCGCCGACACCCCCTGGCGTGGCGTCGACGATCACGTCGCTGTCAGCGACCAGGTCCTCGGTGGTCCCCGCGAGATCGTTGCTGGTTTCCTCGAACCGGGTCATATCCCCTTCGGAGGCGGCGTACAGCGAGTATCCCGTCGCAGTAGCGTGGTCGGCGACGAAATCCGGCGATCTCTTGGCGACACCCTGAACAGTCATGTCAGGTTGAGACCGGACCGCGTCGGCGACTCGCTTCCCAATCGTCCCGTAGCCGTTGACACCCACGGAGAGCATATGTACGACTGCATCCCCAACCCTCATAATCTTTCCGGATAAATTATAGATTGGTACACGTAATCGAGTAGTAAATTGGCGGGCTATACAGGTTGATCCGGGGGAGGGCCTACTCTATCGACAACAGCAGATAGTATCGTGATTGTTTCTGCCTATTTGCGAAACGTACATTTCCGTCCTGGACACGGTTAAATAGGAGACACTATAATTATTTTTTACATGATAAATGAACTGTCCGAAGCGTGTTTAGATAAATACTTTACGCACGACATCAAACGTGTTCAGGTATGAGTGAAACTGCAGACGACCCTGTTCGAGTAGGACTGAACGGCTTCGGCCGAATCGGACGGAACGTGTTCCGTGCTGCGCTCGACGACGAGACCGTCGAAATCGTCGGTATCAACGACGTCATGGACATCGACGACATGGCGTATCTTCTCAAGTACGACAGCGTCCACGGCCGTACCGAAGACGTCTCTGTCGAGGGCGATTCGATCATCGTCGGCGACAAGACGTTCGACGTCTTCTCCGAGCGTGACCCCGCCGACCTCCCGTGGGACGAGTACGACACCGACGTCGCCTTCGAGTGTACCGGCCTGTTCCGGAACTACGACGACGCGTACAAACACGTCGAAGCGGGCGCAGAAAAGACGGTTATCTCCGCCCCTGCAAAAGGAGAGAAAGAGGTCCAGACGGTCGTCTACGGCGTCAACCAGGACGAGTACGACGGCGAGGACGTCGTCTCGAACGCCTCCTGTACGACGAACTCCGTCACGCCGATCGCGAAGGTGCTCGACGACGAGTTCGGCATCGAGTCCGGCGTCCTGACGACGACTCACGCCTACACGGGCACGCAGAACCTCGTCGACGGCCCGCTCCCGAAGACCCGACGCGGCCGCGCCGCCGCCGAGAACATCGTCCCGACCTCGACGGGTGCCGCACAGGCGACCACCGAGGTCCTCCCCCAGCTCGAGGGCAAACTCGACGGGATGGCGATGCGTGTTCCCGTCCCGGACGGTTCGATCACGGACCTCACCGTCGACCTCGCCGAAGAGGTCTCGGCCGAGGAGATCAACGCCGCGTTCGAGGAGGCCGCCAACGGCGAACTCGAGGGCGTGCTCGGTTACACGGAGGACGAACTCGTCTCCCGTGACGTCATCGGCCAGCCGTACTCCTCTCTCGTCGACGCTAACTCGACGATGAAAGTCGAAGACGGCCTCGTGAAGGTGCTCGCATGGTACGACAACGAGGTCGGCTTCTCCCACCGGATGATCGACGTTGCGCACTACATCCTCGACGAAGCCTAAGCGACCGACCGGCTTTTTATTCATCGCGCCCCATACCCAAACTATGTTCGAAACCATCGACGACCTTGACGACCAGCAACGACTCCTGATGCGTATCGACGTGAACGCCCCCGTCGAGGACGGGGAGGTACAGGACAACCGCCGGTTCGCTCGCCACGCCGAGACCATCTCGGAACTGCTCGCGGACGACCACGCCATCGCGCTGATGGCCCACCAGGGCCGGCCGGGCCGTGACACGTTCGTCACGCTCGAACAGCACGCCGACATCCTCGCAGAGCACGTCGGCGAACCCGTGGAATACGTCCCCTCGACGTACGGCGAGGAGGCGCTCGACGCCATTGACGACCTCGAATCGGGCGACGTGATCCTCCTGGAGAACGTCCGGATGACCGACGAGGAACTCGCCGACCTGACGCCCGAAGAGCACGGCGAAACTGAGTTCGTCCGGACGCTCGCGCCCGAGTTCGACGCCTACGTCAACGACGGCTACTCGGTCGCCCACCGCGCACACACCTCGATCGTCGGCTTCCCGCAGGTCATGGACAGCTATGCCGGCCGCGTGATGACCGACGAGTACGAGTACAACACCAGCGTCGAGCGCCGCGAGTTCGACGGCAAAGTCACGATGGTGCTGGGCGGCACGAAGGCCGAAGACGTCATCGCCGCGATGGAGCATCTCGACGAGAAGGTCGATCAGTTCCTGCTCGGCGGTATCGTCGGCCACCTGTTCCAGCGCGCGAAGGGCTACGACATCGGCAAGGACACGCCGGACGGCCCCAGCCTGTACGACGACAACTGGGAAGCAAACGAGGAGACGATCCACGAGGTCATCGAGGAGTACGGCGACCGGATCTCCCTGCCCGTCGACGTCGCCCGGGAGGGCGAGGACGGCGAGCGCGTCACCGACCGCATGGAGAACCTCCAGGGCGCGCCTGACGCCTATATGGACATTGGCGAGGCAACTATCGACGAGTACCGACCGCACGTCGAGGAGTCAGAAGCCGTCCTCGTGAAGGGCGCACTCGGTGTCTTCGAGATGGAGGAGTTCAGCTACGGGACCCGCGGCGTCCTGCAGGCAGTCGCCGATACGGACTGCTTCTCGGTCGTCGGCGGCGGCGACACCTCCCGCTCGATAGAGATGTACGATATCGGTACCGAGAACTTCGATCACCTCTCGATCGCTGGCGGTGCCTATCTCAAGGCGCTCACCGGTGAGCCACTCGCGGCGGTCGAAGCCCTCGAGCAGTAACAGTTCGCCGTCGACTGTTTTTCGGCATCGGGAGAACAAGACCTAACTCGCTTCCAGACGAGGTGTCGGTATGAGCGATATACACGAGGCCGCAGAAACCGCAGTGCACCAATGCCTTGCGCTCGACGCCGACGAGTCCTGTCTGGTCGTCACCGACGACAAGCGCGAACGGATCGGCGAGGCGCTGTACGACGCCGCCACGGGCGTCACCGAGGAGGCAACAGTCATGCGCTATCAGCCCGGCGACCAGCACGGCGAAGAGCCACCCGCTCCGGTCGCCGCCGCGATGGCCGAGGCCGACGTCTTCTTGGCGCCGACGACGAAGAGCCTGAGTCACACGCGAGCGCGGGGGTCAGCGTGCGAAGCGGGCGCGCGCGGCGCGACACTGCCGGGGATCACCGAGGAAGTGTTTACGACCGGCCTCGACGCCGACTACGAGTCCATCGCCGAGGTCTCGGCCGACATGCTGGAGACGGTCAGAGATACCGACGAGATCCGTGTCACGACGCCCGCAGGAACCGACATCACCTTCGCGGTCGGCGGGCGCGAGTGGCAGGACGACACCGGGATGGTGCACGAACCCGGCGAGTTCTCGAACCTGCCCGCCGGAGAAGTGTTCATCAGTCCGACGTCGGCTGACGGCACCTACGTCGTCGACGGGACGATGCGCCCACACGGACTGCTCGCGGAGGGCCAACAACTCACGTTCGAGGTCGAGGACGGCTACGTGACGTCGATCAGTGACGACGAGATCCGCGATCAGATCGAGACCGGTGCCGAGGAAGTCGGGCAGGACGCGTACAACCTGGCCGAGTTGGGTATCGGAACGAACCTCGCCGTGACCGACCTCGTCGGTTCGGTACTGCTCGACGAGAAAGCCGCGGGGACTGTCCACATTGCCATCGGGGACGACGCCGGGATCGGCGGCGATACCGACGCACCGCTCCACCTCGACGGCATCCTGCGGGACCCGACCGTCAGTGTCGACGGAGAGGTGATCGACCTCCCGCAGGCCGAGCGGTAATGGGAGAGGACCGGCCCACGATCCGGTCGCGCTCGCGACGACTGGTCGCGTATCTCAGCCACAACCGGACGCGGATACTCGTCGATGTCGCGCTGCTGACGGCGTGGGTGCTGGCGACTTCGGCGGTGTTTGGCTGGCTCGACCTTCCGAACTGGCTCCTCTACGTCGTCGTGTTCACCGGAGTCGTCGCGTATGCCAGGTTCACGCCGACGTGGGAGCGGCCGTATCGGAGTCCGGATTGAATGGCCGTGTCAGACGAACTGCAACAGCGGTATGGTGACCGCGACAACCCAGAGCAACACCCCGGTTCGCACGTAGCCGTGTTCGACACCGGGCTCTCGGGCAGTCTGTGACGCGCCAGCGGCGATCAGGCCGATGGCAACCGCGAGCGCTCCGCGATGAACAAACGTATCCAGCGGAAGCCTCGTCACGCCCAACAGCGTGTAATCGAGGAAGATAGCGACGGTAAAGCCGAGCGAGGCCGCCGCAAACGCCTGTTCCCGATCGAGTTGTCGCGTGGATAGATAGGCCACGACCGGCAAGCCGAGGACGAGAAGGGGTAGAATACGATGACGATGGCATTGGTTCGTAGCCCGGGGAACAGCCGTTCGATCCCGACGGCTCCGAACCGGATGGAGAGATATAGCAGAACCAACAGACCGATTGTCGCCAGCGAGCGCAGGGTCCTCCGGACGTCCTCGTCCTGCCATAGCTCCGTGCCGCGTTCGAGCGTTCGCGCAACGCCGATAGAGCCCAGAAGCAATCCGGCGATCAACAGTCGGGTCGCCCGCTCGTCGAGGTCGACGATCGTCACCCACCCGTCCGCGTCCGAACTGGCGTCGTTGGCGAACCGATCACGAGTGACACTATCGACGTACCAGCGGCCGAAGAAGTCCTCTTCGATGGCGAGTTGTGACTCTTCGATACTGTGGACCGTATGCCGCAGGTGGAACCAGTCCCAGTGCTCGTCGTGGGCCTGGATCGCAGTCCATTCGTCCTCGGCCGGATCCTCGTAGCCCCGGAGATGCTGGCGCTCGCCCAGATAGTCCCCATCGTGTAACTGGTAGGATTCCACCAGCCAGAGCGCTCTGTCGTCGACCGTATCGACGTAGACGTAGCGGGTCGCCCCGCTCGCCCCGCCCCACGCGACGGTCGTCCGGTTACCGTCGACCTCGAACTCCTCGGCGGGTGCGATGTCCTGTTGGTCCTCTTCGACCGGTTCCCAGTCCGCAAGAGAGATTTCACGCAGGGCGCGTTCGGTCGCGTCCGTATCACCGTACACCACGAGATTGATCGAGAGCGTCCGCTCCCGATAGTTCGGCCCCTTGCTGGTGTACGGCCATAGCTCGGAGCCGTCCTCCAGTGTCACGGTCTCTGGATCGGCGGCCCCGCCCGAATCGAAGAACTCAGCCGACACTACCGACGCACCGGTAATCGCAGCGATCACGACGAACAGCACAGTGACCGCCGTCGTCGGCCGAACTTCGCGTGCCACAAGTTGGCATACTAAATAGTCCCTATTTAATGCTTCTGGGAGCACCGGGGACCCGACGAACTCGACGCCAGCACGTCTACTCTCGGTCGAAATCGGTCGATCGAGGGGCAAATCGGCGTACGATTTTAGTGGGAGGGGTTGTTATTACTTACTGTATGGGATTCGGGAGCTACGACGAATCCGAACAGGAAAATCAGGATTTTGACACGGAAATCGACGATAACAACGTCGGTGCTGGCGACAGCGAACACGAAGGCGAGATAGAGTTCGAAATCGGGGCATCGAACACCGAACTACTCGATCGGCTTCAGGAGATCAAGGACGAATAGTCGTAATGAAGCCCGGTACGCGGGCGCTCGGAATCGCCGAATCCTACGACGGATCGGTTGACTCGGAGTTCTCGACGCTCGCGGGAGCGGTGGTCCGGGCGGACAGAGTGGTCGACGGACTGACCTTCGACCGGACGACTGTCGGCGGGACCGACGCGACCGACGCCGTCTGCCGTCTCGTACAGAGAGACGATGTCCGCTTCGTTCTTTTATCTGGGATCGCACTCTCATGGTACAACGTCTGTGATATCGGTGCCGTCCACGAGCGGGTCGACCGGCCAGTTCTCTCCGTAAGCTACGAGGAGAGCGACGGACTGGAAGACGCCCTGAAGCGAGAGTTCGACGGCGAGGCGCTCCGGAGACGGCTCAGCACCTATCGCGCGCTTCCGCCTCGAACGCCGGTGTCGGTCGGCGACGAGCGACTGTACGTTCGGTCGGTCGGCAACGTCGACGAGAAGGCGGTGCTCCGGCACTTTACGGCGAGTGGCGGCCGGCCGGAGCCGCTTCGCGTCGCCCGTCTGTCGGCCCGGGCGGCACACGACTATCGGTTTCACGGAGACGGAGAGTCCGCCGACGAAGGATGTGACTAGTCACCAAACATCAGGTAAGAGTCCCTGAGGGGCCGGAATATAGCGAGTTAGGAGGCAGTAGTTTCATTAGTGAGAACAATATAGTGATACGTACAATGTCCCTGCTGATGATCCTGGGAGTAGTTGCCGCCGTAACTGGTGGCCTCCTCGGCACACTCCTACTGGTGTGTGTCGGTCCCTCGCTACTCTCTGCCCCCTCCGCGATCCCGACGCCTTCAAGCGTCGGCTCCACAGTGTCGCTCCGTTCGTCGGCGCCCTCGCTATCGTACTCGTAATCAACAAAGGCCTCCACAAGTTCAGCGTCGCCCTCTCGTGGGAGATCGGGCGGAACGTTACTGGCGAATTCTACGCCCTCGAAGGCGAGTTCGTCGCCTCCCTCCAGGAGCTGTTCCCCAAAGAGGCGGCGCTGTACTTCGCGTTCATCTACGTGTTTGGCTACATCGTCCTGCTGGTGTTCCCGATGATCGCGTATCTGTTCCGCGACTCGCTCCACACCCTGAAGGTGACGCTGATCGCATACGCGGCGAACTACGGTCTTGGCGTCTTCTTCTACACGCTCTTTATCGCGTACGGCCCGCGAAACGTGATGCCGAGCGTGGTTAGCCAGCCGATGTACGAGACGTTCCCCGAGGTGATGTTGCTGACTTCGGCGATCAACACGAACGTGAACGTGTTCCCCTCCCTGCACACCTCTCTGGCCGTCACCACGATGATCCTCGCGCTGATGACGCGGCGGTCGTTCCCACGGTGGACACCCATCGCGCTCGTGATCGGTACCAGCGTCGTCATCTCGACGATGTATCTGGGTATCCACTGGCTGACTGACGTCGTCGCCGGTATCGCACTCGGCGCTCTCAGCGTCTACATCGGCGAATACGTCGTCAATCGGGCTGATCGGGTGCCGATACTGCGCGACCGTGACAAACAGGCGTCGTACCGGGCATCGGACTAATAAACAGCCGAACGACGAGCAGACGTCTCACTCGAAGGCCGCAATCCCTGTTTCTCACTGCGTTGCGCCGTTTCTCGTTCGCTCTCGCTCACTCGAAGGCCGCAATCCCAGTGAGATCTTCCCCCACGATCAACGAATGAATATCGTGAGTGCCCTCGTAGGTGTAGACCGTCTCCATGTTGGCGAGATGGCGCATGGGCGGGTAATCGGTCATGATGCCGTTGCCGCCGAGCATCTCGCGGGCGACGCGTGACTGGTCGCGAGCCATCCGGACGTTGTTCCGTTTGGCCATCGAAACCTGCTGTGGGCGCAGGGTGCCCTGCTCTTTCAGGTCGGCGAGTCGATGCGCGAGTAGCTGTGCGGTCGTGATCTCCGTCGCCATCTCGGTCAGTTTCTCCTGTTGTAGCTGGAAGCCGCCGATGGGCTGGTCGAACTGCTCGCGGTCGGTCGCGTACTCGCGGGCCGCCTCGAAGCAGTCCCGTGCCGCGCCGACCGCACCCCACGCGATGCCGTACCGGGCCTGCGTGAGACAGGAGAGCGGTTCTTTCATCCCCGAAACGTCGAGGACGTTCTCGCTGGGTACGTAGGCACCGTCGAGTGATATCTCACCGGTGACCGACGCGCGCATGGATAGCTTGCCGTCGATTTCGTTGGTCCTCACACCGTCGGCCCGATCGGTCTCGACGAGGAAGCCCCGGACCGGGCGGTCCTCCGCAGAGACGTCGCGCGCCCAGACGACGGCCACGTCGGCGATGGGGGCGTTCGTGATCCACGTCTTCGTGCCCGTCAGGCGGTAGCCATCGCCGTCCGCTTCGGCACGGGTCTCCATACTCGCCGGGTCGGAGCCGTGTTCGGGTTCGGTGAGGCCGAAACAGCCAACTGCTTCGCCCCGGCCGAGCGCGGGAAGCCAGCGCTCCTTCTGGGCTTCCGAACCGAACGCGTGGATCGGATACATGACTAATGCGCCCTGCACGCTCGCCATCGAGCGGATCCCCGAGTCGCCTGCCTCCAGTTCCTGCATCAGCAGCCCGTAGGCCGTCTCACTGACGTTTGCGGAGCCATAGCCCGCCAGGTTCGGCGCGTAAAAGCCCAGCTCTCCCATCTCCTCGATCAGGTGCTCGGGGAACTCGCCGGCCTCGAACCAGTCCCCGATCGATGGCTTCACGCGATCAGCGACGAACTCGCGGGCCGTATCACGGATCAGCCGTTCTTCCTCAGCGAGGTCGGCCTCCAGGTCGACGTAATCGAGCATAGCGGAGATAGAGTCCACGGGGGCAAAATAGAACCGCCCGTGACTATACTATGTGAATCTATAAACTATAGTTACCGAAGTTATGGAGTATCAGCCGCTGAAGATCGGTATACCCCGACTTGGCGGTTTCTCGGACGGCTGTCTATCCAGGGGAGACCAGACGCGGTACGTTCAGGAAAACCAGTCGGCGGCGCTCTCAGTCCGCGCCCGCCGGGTCCGCGGCGTCACCGGCGACGTCGTCGCGCCGGACGTTCTGGACGAACTGGAGCCAGTTCTCGAAGACGGCCTTCGCTTCGCAGGCCTTCGCGTAGTTCTCCTCGGTGATGCCGTCGAGGACGCGCTGGATGCGCTCGTCCGAGAGATCCTTGCCGAGCGTCACCTCCCGGGCGGTTTCCATGTCGTACTCGGGGTGGAACTGGACGCCGAAGACGCGGTCCTTGCGGAACGCGTGGATCGAGTAGTCGTTCTCGGCCAGCACCTCGGCGCCCGGCGGGACCGTGACGACCTCGTCGGAGTGGGTCGTGAAGGCGGTGAACTCCTCGTCGATGCCCTCGAACAGCAGCGACTCACTGCTCTGTTCGATCCCGCGGTAGCCGATTTCGTACTCGTGCATACCCGCGACCTCGCCGCCAAGGACGTCTGCGAGGAGTTGGTGGCCCCAACAGACGCCCAGACACGGCAGCCCTGCCTCGATAGCTTCTCGAACCCACTGACGAGTGGGTTCGATCCAGTCTTCGTCCCAGTACACGGAGACGCGTGACCCCGTAACGACGACCCCGTCGAACGACTCCGCCAGCGGCGGGAGCTCGACGTCGGTGACGTCGAACTCCACGAGGTCGGCGTCGAGTTCCCGGCGGAAGTTCCGACGGTTGTGCCCGGGGTCGTGGGCTGCGTTGAGCACGGCGATGCGCGGTCGACTCATCTGTATCCGAACGAAGCGGCCGCGTGGTAAAAGGGGTTCCGTCCTCCGGGAAACGTGCCGACTCCTGTGACGCCGGATCGGCAGGTAAGCGGGCTAAGACGACCATCGAGGAGTGACACCACATGACAGGACCCCTGCTGGTTTTTATACCCCTGGGTCTCACCGTGTCCGACAGAAACGATTACTCGTCGAAGTCCGCGTGATCCTCGATAACCCCGGTCAACAGGTCGTTGACGCCGGTCGCACGCTCGACGCCGACGAGGTGACCAGCCTCGGGTGCAGGCTCGAGTTCGCTGGATGGGAGCTCTCGATCCAGTAGTTCGGCGTTCGAGAACGGGACGATTTCGTCGTCCTCACCGTGGATCACCATGGTTGGTAATGTCGTCTCGTACAGCGGATCGCGGTGTTCGTAGTTCTCGAAGGCGGCCGCCTGGGCCTGCCACGCCGCGCGGTCGGCGTCGTCCTCGGCCCGCCACGCCGCGATCCGTTCGATAGCCTCGGGATGGTCCTCCCGAAAGCCGGAGGATACCACCGCTTCCAGCGACGCCGCCAGCGCGGCCTCGTCGTCACGCGGCGCGAAGGCGTCTTCGAGTCGATCAGTTCGGAGGTCGGCGTCCTCGCCGCCCGGACTCGCGCCGATCAGTGTCAGCGTCTCGGCGCGACTGTGCCGCTGTGCGTAGTCCAGCGCGACCATCCCGCCGAGGCCACAGCCGACCAGATGGGCGGTGTCTACGCCGTGGTCGGCGAGCACCGCCTCCAGGTCGGCTGTTAGCTGGGAGACCGTATACGGCCCCTCGGGTGCGTCGGAGCGACCGGTCCCCCGCAGGTCCCAGACGAGCGTCTCGAACGGTCCGGCAAGGGCGTCGTTCTGCCAGCCCCAGAGCCACGCACCGAAGCCGACATCTTCGATGAACACGACCGTCTCGCCGCTCCCCCAGGTATCGTAGTACAGCGAGACACCCTCACGAGTTGCTGTTGGCATACGTCACCCTCGACGCGGGAGGGGTTAGTAGCACACGATATCGAATCATCCATGCCCGCCGGACAACGTTTTAGTTCCGAGACGCCGTAGTTTGGCCTGATGACGGGTCTCGATACGGTTCCGGCGTGGGCTATCGGGTACGCCGTCGCATTCGTCGTGTTACACCTCGTCGTCGGCTACTACTTCTATCGCCGCACCCGGGAGTTGGGGCAGAAGGCGACGTCCGAGCGGGGATGATGACCGAGGGAGGCCTCGACCGGATCGAAGAGACGCCCGCATCCGGCGAACTCCCTGAGGACGCCTCGGTCGTGCGCTGCCGACACTGCGAGACCGAAAACGAGGTGGGCTACAGATACTGTCGGAACTGCGTACAGCAACTGCCGAGCGTCGCCCGACAGTCCTCGTCGACGACCATACCGAACGAACGGGAAAGCCTGTGAGACGGCCCCGGAGAATTGGCAGATTTTAGTCTGTGCAGCCCATAGATCTAGGAGTAACAGATGTCTGACTGGAACGAAGAACGCGACGACGACAACTGGGACTCCGACGGGTGGGACGACCCCGCCGACGGAGAGCCGGTCACAGCCGGTGGTGACGAACCTGACGTCGGCGGCCCGTCGCCCGACACCCCCGACCCGCGGGCCCTCCTCGGAATTACTGCTGGAGCAATCGGGCTGTGATCGGTGCATTTGCAATCGGCACCGCCTCTGCAATCGTGCTGATCGTGGCCATCCAGGCGCTGGGGGTAGCTATCCTCGAAAACGACCTCATGCTGACTGTCATCTCGACGGCCACCCTGCAGGGAGTCGGAATGCTGGGCATCTCGCTATGGTATCTCTCCCGCCGCGGCTACGGACTCGAGTTCCTCCGGCTACGGATGCCCACGCTTCGACACATCGGGCTGGTAGTCGTCGGTGTTTTCGGCACGTTCGCGGCGTCAATAGGGGTGCAGAGCGCCCTGACTCTGCTGGGCTACGATGGAGGAGAACACGAAATCGTCCAGACTGCGACTGGTTCTCCCGAGATCCTGCTGGCCCTGATCCCGCTTTCGTTCCTCTTGATCGGTCCGGGCGAAGAACTCCTCTTTCGCGGGATCATCCAGAGCAGGTTCGTCAATCGTAGCGGCGTCCCCCTGGGGATCGTCCTTGCGAGTCTGCTCTTCGCCGTCGTCCACATCCCGGCGTACGGTGGCCTCGACAGTCTCCCGACCATCGTGGGACTCTTCTTCATCAGCCTCGTGCTGGGCGGGTTGTACGAGTACACGGAGAACCTGTTCGTACCGATCGTCGTCCACGGCGCGTTCAATGCGATTCAGTTTGCCGGTCTGTATTTCGTGCTTACCTCCGACGCGGACGTAGCGTTACTCCTCTGGCCGTTCTAGACGCCGACGGTTCTTTTCTGCTCGCGGTTCGGATCCCAGTAGCCTGCTGAGTAGCCACGCGATAGCGACGAACGGGAGCAGCGGGAACAGCAGTAGGAGCACGCCCCCGCGATCAAGTAGCCGACGGTAGTCATGTCCGGTCTCCCCTACGCTTCGTGGCGGCGTGGCGGATCTGGTCATACCGAATAACGGCGATCAAGCCGAAAGAATCCTCGGCCGCTATTTGACGGTTAGCCGGATGAAACCGAACCTCTACCACGGTTCGTCCTTGAGGCCGAGTTTGAACGCGGCGGCGTTGGTCCCCAGATGCAGGACCGGCGTCAGGACCAGGATAGCGACGATGACCGGCACGGTGAACCACTCGACGAACCAGTCGGTTGCGACGAGCGCGGTCAGCACGAGCGAGACCGCAACGAAGTCCAACTGGTCGATGCCGGGGAACGCCGCGCCGCGCTCCCGGCCAGTCCGCCGTTTCAGGAAGGAGGCAAGGATGTCACCGAGCATTGCACCGGCCGCCAGCGCGAGTAGCGCAGCGATCGGAAACTCGGGGAGGGAAACGCCGATGGCCCCGCTCACGTCGCTCACGATGGCGTTCAACACGAGTCCCAGTCCGACGCCGGCGAGAATACCGCCCGCGGTCCCTCGCCAGGTCTTGCCGTCGCCCAGCAGACGCTTGCCGCCCCACGTCCGACCGCCGTCGATCGGGGGCCACCGCCGGTCAGTACGGCCGCATTGTTCGGCACGTACGCTGGCAACATCAACCAGAAAGCGAGGACGACGATATCGAGTACGTTCATATTCGGACCTGTCCGCGGATCTGTATAAACGGCCACGGTTCCGACTCGTCGGGGAACAGTATACAAACCTCCAATGACAATCATCTGGTATGCTCCCGCCTATCGCATCCAACTTCGTTGCCGGTGAAACGCCCGCGGAAGCTCTCGTTCACGCCCGTGAATGTAACGACCGCGGCGTCGGCGTCATTCTCAATCTGCTTGGCGAACACTACGATGATCCTGCGGCGGCCGCCGCGGATCGGGACGCATATCGCCAACTCATCGGCGACATCGCGGACGAAGAACTGCGTGCATGTGTCTCGATCAAACCCTCCCAGATCGGCCTGGACATCGGTGCCGAGACGTTTCGGTCGAACCTTACGGATATCGTCGAACACGCCGACGAGCAGGGTGTCTTCGTTTGGGTCGACATGGAGGATCACACGACGACCGACGACACCATCGATACCTTCGAGCCTCTGGCACGGGAGTACGGCTCGGTCGGCCTCTGTCTGCAGGCGAATCTGAAACGGACCCGAGAGGACCTGGAGCGACTGATCGACGTCCCCGGAAAACTCCGGCTGGTGAAGGGGGCGTACGACGAACCGGACGAGCTATCTTACAGCCGAAAGGAGCGCGTCAACGAGGAGTACCGCGAACTGCTCCGATACGCGTTCGAGCACCGCGACTCCGGCGTCGCCGTCGGCAGCCACGACCCTGCAATGATCGAGCACGCGAAAGAACTCCACGACCGCCACGGGACCGGATTCGAGGTGCAGATGCTGATGGGCGTGCGCGAGTCGGCCCAGTTCGAGTTGGCCGACGACTGCGAGGTGTGGCAGTACGCGCCCTACGGCGACAAGTGGATCTCTTACTTCTATCGGCGCGTCATGGAGCGCAAGGAGAACGTACTATTCGCTGTGCGGGCGGTCTTGAGCCGATCTTGAGCAGTTTCCCCCGACGAGGGCAGTAAGGATAACAGCGCTGATTAGGATGGATCCCAAACGGTGGATAATGACAACGTGGAAACGGGACTTCGGGAGCGGCCTCGTCGTTCTCGTCCCGATCATCGTTACGCTCTGGGTGATCATCTGGCTCGCCGGATTTATCGCTGATCTCCCGTTCGTCGCCGCAATTGACGCCGAACTCCTCGCGATGTTAGGACTCGGCCGACTACCGACAGACGTGGTCCGCGTCGTCGTGACGATTCTCGTGTTCATCGTGTTGGTTTTCGCAGTCGGCTATCTCATGCGGACCGCACTCGGCGGGTTCGCCGAGAACACGCTTGACGACCTGGTGAACCGCCTGCCGGGGCTACGGGTCGTCTACAACGCCTCCAAAATGGCCGCCGAAACCGCACTTGGCGGCACCGAGGCCCTCCAGACGCCGGTCAAAGTCGAGCCCTGGGAAGACATGCGACTGACTGCGTTCAAGACCGGCAAGCAGACGCCCGACGGCCATGAGATCCTGTTCATGCCGACCGCACCGAACATCACTACCGGGTTCGTCGTCGAGGTCAAACCCGAAGACATCGAAGAAGTGGACGAACGTGTCGAGGAAGCGCTGACCCGCTTGCTGAGCGCTGGCTTCGGTGACTCCAACGGCAACGGTCCCGGCTCTTCGCGACTCGGGGGTATCCCTATCGACGTTCAGGAAGCGTCCGAAAGCGAGTACGGACGGCTCGATCCGCGGCGGGCAACCGAAAGCGAACAAGAGAGCGAAGACGCCGCCGGCGACGTCCCGATAGAGTCCGACGAGTAGTCGACTAGACGTAGGTGAACCAGTCGTCGTACTTCTCCGGGGGCGATTCGAGCATGTCGAAGAACGTCTGCTGGATCTCCTCGGTCACCGGGCCGCGCGTCCCGGAACCGATTTCGACGTTATCGACCTGTTTGATCGGCGTGACCTCCGCGGCCGTGCCGGTAAAGAACAGTTCGTCGGCAGTGTTCAGTTCGCCGCGGCTGATCGTCGCCTGATCGTGGACGGTGTAGCCCAGATCCCGGGCGACCTCGATGACGCTCTGGCGCGTGATGCCGTCGAGGATCGACTGGGAGAGCGCCGGCGTGAACAGTTCGCCGTCGCGCACAAGGAAGATGTTCTCGCCGGGGCCTTCCGCGACGTATCCCTCCTTGTCGAGCACGATGGCTTCGGTGTAGCCGTTCCGGCGCGCTTCCTCGCCCGCCAGCATGCTGTTGACGTACAGCCCGGTCGTCTTTGCGTTGGTCGGGATCTGGGAGGAGTGTTTCCGCCAGGAGGAGACCATCACTTCGACGCCTTTCTCCAGGGCGTCCTCGCCGAGATAGGTGCCCCACGGCCAGCACGCGATTGCGGTCCGGGTCGGGCAGTCCGTCGGACTCACGCCGAGGCTGTTGTAGCCGTAGAAAGCGATCGGCCGGACGTAACAGGATTCGAGCTCCTGCCGTCGGATCAGTTCCATCGTCGCCTCGGTTAGCTCCTCGCGGTCGTGACCGATCTCTAGCTCGTAGGGCTCACCGGACTGGTAGAACCGGTCCAGGTGGGCGTCCCAGCGGAACAGCGCCGGGCCGTTCTCGGTGTCGTAACACCGGACGCCCTCGAAGATGCCGGTCCCGTAGTGGAGCCCGTGTGTGAGGACGTGGATCTGGGCGTCCTCCCAGTCCACGAACTCGCCGTCCATCCAGATGGTGTCGACGTCCATCTCGTCAAATCCCATATGAACTCAATTGAAGCCCGTGTTTAAAACGATTTACAAGGCCGAATCGTGACGACAGCGACTCTTTGAGTTTGCAGAAGTTCTTTTGTATCAGTCGTCGATGATCTTACCATGGCACAGGACAGTCTCACATCGACCCGTGGCCGACGGGAAGTGCTGGCAATTGCCGGCGCAGTGCAAGGTGCGTTGCTGGCTGGCTGTCTCGCCGATGATCCGGCAACGGACGGCGAGGAGCCACAGACCGGGAACGGCGACGGCGACGGCCCGACCGGCGACCTGGAGCAACTCCTCGAGGGCAACGACGAGTTCGCGCTCGACGTCCTGGCGGAGTTGGTCGGGGAGCGCCCGGACGAGAACCTGTTTTACTCGCCGTACAGCATCCGCGCCGCGCTGGCGATGACCTGGGCGGGGGCACGCGGCGAGACGGAGACGGCGATGGCCGACGCGCTCGCCTTCGCACTCGATGGAGAGGAACAACACGCCGCATTCGGCGATATGTCGGCCGAACTCGACGCCCGCTCCGAAGCGGCCGAAGACAACGACGGCGATCCGTTCACGCTTCGCGCGGTCAACGACGTCTGGGGGCGCGAGGAGTACCCCTATCGTGAGGAGTACCTCGCAACCCTCGAAGAGCACTACGACGCGGACCTGCGAACGGTTCCCTTCGAGTCCGACCCCGGGGCGGCCCGCGAAGAGATTAACGGCTACATCGCCGATCAGACCGAAGGCCGTATTGAAAACCTGCTGCCGAAAGGAGCTATCTCGGCCACGACAGTCATGGTGCTAACCAATGCCATCTACTTCTACGCGAGTTGGCTCCACCAGTTCTCCGAGGAGTCGACCCAACCCGCCGACTTTACCGCCCTCAATGGCTCGACCGGCGAGGTACCGATGATGTCGCAGGGACGGCGGTTCCCCTACGCGGAGGTCGAGGGGCACCAGATCATCGACCTTCCCTACGTCGGTGAGGAAGTGAGCATGACGGTGATACTCCCCGCCGAGGGCGAGTTCGAGGCTTTCGAGGAAGGGTTCGACGAGGAGACACTCGGCGGCCTGCTCGACGAACTCGACCCGAAAGAGGGGACCATCGAACTGCCCCGCTTCGAGTACGAGTCCTCGTTCGCGCTGCAAGAGGTTCTCTCCACCCTCGGGATGGAGGTCGCCTTCGACCTCGGTCGCGCGGACTTCAGCGGTATCGTCGAGGGCGGCGGAATCGCCATCGACGACGTCTGGCACGATGCGTTCGTCTCGGTCGACGAGGAGGGGACGGAGGCCGCCGCGGCGACTGCGGTGGGGATGAACGAATCGGCACCGCAAGACCCGTTCGAGATGACCGTCGACCGGCCGTTCCTCTTCTGTATCCGGGATCGGCCGACCGAGACGCTCCTGTTCGTCGGACGGGTCGTCGACGCCGCCGCGGCGCAGTGAGGGCGGCGGGATTTTGGGCGCGTGACGGCCATGACGCTACGACGTTTCACGGCGCTTATACCGCCCCCGTGACGAGTGAGTAGTATGGTAAACGACGAACTCATTACGGCGCTCCGGGACGCCGATGCGGTCCAGTACGGCGAGTTCGAGCTCTCCCACGGCGGGACGAGCGAGTACTACGTCGACAAGTACCTCTTCGAGACCGACCCGCACTGTCTGGAACTGATCGGCGAAGCCTTCGCCGAGCGTGTCGGCGACGAGACACTCGCGGGCGTCGCGCTCGGTGCCGTCCCGCTGGTCGCGGTGACCAGCGTCGAGACGGGCCAGCCCTACGTCATCGCACGGAAACAAAAGAAGGAGTACGGCACGGCAAACCTGATCGAGGGCCGCCTCGAGGAGGGCGAGGAGGTCGTCGTCCTCGAAGACATCGCAACGACCGGCCAGAGCGCAGTCGACGCCGTCGAAGCGCTGCGCGAGGCCGGTGCGACCGTGAACCGCGCGATAGTCGTCGTCGACCGGAACGAGGGCGGACGCGAGAACCTCGCCGAGATCGACGTCGAACTCGAATCGCTCGTCACCGCCGAAGAACTGCTGGCGGACGCCGACGCGTAACCGCGTGGGCCGCAACCGCCTTTTCGCCTCGCTCTGTGGGCTCGTCTTCCTGGTCAACCTCGCGCGAATCATCTTCGCGCCGCTGTTGAACGTCTTCATCGCCGAGTTCGGCATCGGCGAGGCGACCGCTGGACTGATCGTCACGCTGGTGTGGGTCGGCAGCGCGTCGCTTCGCCTGCCGACTGGCTGGCTTCTCACGAAGGTCCCCAGACACCACCTCGTGCTCGCGTCAGGGTCGATCCTTGCAGGCTCGTCCGCCGTCGCCGCGACCGCGAGGACGGTGCCACACCTCATGCTCGGCACCTTCCTCATGGGAATCGCCTCGGGCGTCTACTTCGTCTCGGCGAACCCGCTGGTGAGCGAACTGTTCCCCGGCCGGGTCGGCCGCGCCATGGGGATCCACGGGGCAGCCAGTCAGATCGCCGCGGTGATCGCCGCCCCCTTCGTCGCGCTCACGCTCTTCGTCGACTGGCGGCTCTCGCTGTGGGCTATCGCCGTGGGAGCAGCGCTCATAACCGTCTACATCTACCTGACAGCACGCCAGACCGAACTGCCCGACGCCGGGCAGGACGACCGCGAGTTGATCGCTGGCGCGCTCTCGGAGTGGCGGCTCATCGGCACTGCACTCGCCATCGCCGGGATTACGGTGTTCATCTGGCAGGGCGTGTTCAATTTCTACGAGCTCTATATGCAGTCGAAGGGCCTTTCAGATAGTCTGTCGAGCACGATGCTCACGCTCGTCTTCGCCGCGGGGATCCCCGCATTCTTCGTCGGCGGCGACCTGGCGGACCGGCTTCCCAAGATCCCCTACCTGCTGGGCATCGTCGGGACGTTCGCCGTGAGCCTGTTCGTGCTGACGACTGTCGAGAGTCTTCCCGCGCTGATCACGGTCACTGCCGTCATCGGCTTCGTCATCCACGCGCTGTTCCCGGCGATCGATACGTACGTCCTCGGCACCCTCCCTGATGCGACTCGCGGGAGCGCCTACGCCGCGTTTAGCTCCGTCTGGATGCTCAGCCAGTCGCTGGGCTCGTACGCACTCGGCCTGTTCGTGGAGGGCGGCTACACCTACGACGGGGTGTTCGCGGCCAGTGCGCTCCTCCTCGGCGTGACGGTCGTAGTGTTGTTCGCCGTAGACCGAACGGGGCGGCTTCCCGGCTGAACGGGTCGCGCTTGGTTTTCGGCAGCAAGTTCTTCATCGGGACGTCCCGGAGAGTTGACGCTGTTTCCCTCCTCGCTCGCGACCGTTTTCGGTCGGCGCTCGCCAGAGGAGAGACGTACCGTCTCGTTTCAGCTGTTAAGCATATATTACACCCGATCGGGTAGGGATGATTATAAACTATAAAAATGACAGCGATACACTATAATGAATGTTTATTATAATTTTCAATGTTCAAAAATTCCCCCTCCAGTTATCATCACATCTGTTGCGTGGTAACATGCTATGTCGATGCAAGCAGTCGTCCTCGAAGAGTTTCAGGAGCCACTGGAAGTACAGGAGATCGAACGCCCGGATCCGGAGCCCGATGGAGTGGTAGCGAAGGTAGAGGGCTGTGGTGTCTGTCGGAGCGATTGGCACTGCTGGCAGGGGGATTGGGACTGGTTCGGCTACCGGCCTGATCCGCCACACGTCCTCGGCCACGAACCGACAGGAACCGTCGTCGACGTCGGCGAGAACGTCGAAACCGTCGACGAAGGAGACGAAATCGCGATTCCCTTCAACTTCGCCTGTGGGAAATGTTCACTTTGTCGGAACGGACGCGAGAACATCTGTGAAAATCACATCGGACTCGGCTTTATGAACGAGGCACCCGGCGCGTTTGCCGAAGAAGTTCATATCCCGAACGGCGATGTCAACGCCGTCCCGCTTCCGGACAGTATCGACGCCGAAACTGCCGCTGGCTGTGGCTGTCGGTTCATGACCTCGTTTCATGGAATGGCCCACCGAGGGGATGTCGGCAACGGTGAGGACGTCGTCATTCACCGCTGTGGAGGGGTCGGACTCTCGGCAGTACATATCGCAAACGCGCTGGGGGCAAACGTCATCGGTGTCGATCTAATGGACGATAAACTCGACCGCGCCGAAGAACTCGGGGCTGTAACAACAGTCAACGCAAGCGAGGTCGACGACCCGGCCCAGGAAGTCCACGACATCACCAATGGCGGCGCTGACGTCTCCGTCGACGCCCTGGGAATCGCGACGACCTGTCGAAACGCCGTCGATTCGCTCAAAAAGGGCGGACGCCACGTCCAGATCGGACTCACCACCAGCGAGGAGAAAGGCGAGGTGTCGCTTCCAACCGACGATATCGTCGCCAAAGAGATCGACTTCGTCGGTTCGCTCGGGCTGCAGCCATCCCGGTACTCGGAGATGCTCGATATGATCGAAACCGGGAAACTCGATCCGACCGCGCTGGTCGAAGATAAGATCGATATCCATCAGGTGCCGGACGAACTCGAAGCGATGACCGAGTTCGACACCGTCGGCATCCCGGTGTGTAACGATTTCAGTAGCTAAACCGAGCACAGGATTCCGGCTGGCATGCGCGTCGCCACAGCCGGCATCTCGATCCGTTTTTTCGCCCAGTACCACAGCATCGCGAACCGAGCTGAGCGGACCTCGCCACCACCGATGAGTTGACACGTCACCCCCTAATCGCCCGAAGAAACGCCGATATAGACGCCACAATGCCTATATATCGTGAGTGGCTTACCTTCGAATATGTCACGGTCTGCGCTCGTCGGCAACATTACGGCGATGCTCGAAGACGCAGGCTTTGCAGTGAGTGACCGCTGTGCGACGCGCCCACGGAGTTTCGACGTCGCCGCCCGCCGCGGCGACGAACTCGTCCTCCTGAAGGTGCTGCGAAACGTCGACGCGTTCGACGCCGAGACTGGCGCGGAGATGCGCCGGATCGGCGCGTATCTGGACGCGACGCCGCTGGTTATCGGCCTGCGAACCAGAGACGAGGACCTGAAGCCGGAGGTCGTCTACTTCCGGCACGGGGTTCCCGTATTTAGCCCCGACACCGCGCTGGATCTGTTCGTCGAGGGCGTCCCGCCGCTGATCTACGCCGCACCGGGCGGTCTGTACGTCAGCATCGACGGCGACATCCTCGAAGACAAACGTCAGGAGGAAGGCTGGAGTCTCGGCCAGTTAGCCAGCGAACTGGGCGTCTCCCGCCGGACCGTCTCGAAGTACGAGGACGGGATGAACGCCAGCATCGAGGTCGCGATGCAACTCGAAGAGCTGTTTGGCTCCGGTCTGACCAGTCAGGTCGACGTGCTGGAGGGGGCCGAAGACGTCCGGGACGCCGATCCGACGCCGGACGCTCCGGATGCGGACCCCGACGACGAGGAGATAGTCACCGTCATGACCCGCGTTGGCTACGAGGTCCACCCGACCCTGCGCGCACCGTTCAAGGCCGTTAGCGAGGAAGAAGACGAGGGGGACCTACTGGATGGGACGGTGCTGACCGGGCACTCCGAGTTCACACGGACTGCGGAAAAGCGCGCACGGATCATGGGATCCGTCGGCCGCGTCGTCGGAACGCGCTCGGTCTACTTCGTCGACAGCGCGAAACCGACCTCCATCGAAGGGACCGCGCTGATCGAGCGCGAGGAGGCCGCAGAGATCGACGATCCGAAAGAGTTCCGCGATCTGATCCGCGAGCGCGCCGACTACGACGAAGAGCCAGCGTGAAGTACCCCGCGCACGGTGGCGCGGGGCGTCCGTGTTTAGTCCTGCATCGCTGACGCAACGGTCTTTAATTCCTCTCGCGCTTGACTCTGAGAGTCTTGCGCCGACGTTCCGTGTCCGTGAACACCCGAACACAAATCGTGTCCGTGAGAGTCGGGGCCTCCACCAGCCCCCGATGCCGCCCGTCTCACCTTCCACACGCGAGGAAGGGTTTCGAGAGACGGCACATTTCCAGTTTCTCGCTCTAACCACTCCTGCACAACACACACCGACGCCTTCCTATCCGCGTGATCTTGAAACTCACACCGTTTGCACTTGAACCGCTTTTTGCGGCGATTCGCCCGTTCCGTGTGCTGACATTCAGTTCTTGGGCATCGCTGACTCGTATACTCAGGGTCAACTTCATCCGAAGGAATCCCAAGCCACGCAGCCTTGTACGACACCATGTCTTGGAGTGCAGCGAACGGTAGCGAGTGCAGGCGGCGATTCATTCGCGTTCCGTAGTCGATGGACTCTCGCATGTCTTTGAGGTCTTCAAAGACGATAACCGGGTCGTTGAATTGCGATACCCATTCAACTACTTCCCGCGATACTTTGTGCAGGCAATCATGAACGTAGTCGCGTTCTTCGGTCTGTACGACCGTCTCGAATGCAGTCTGCTTGGCTTTCTGCATCCGCTTGCGCTTGGTGAAAAACTCGTGACGCTGTTCTTTCACCGACGGATACTCGAACACCACGGAGTCTTCCACCGAACCACTTCGACTCATCGCAGAGAGTGCAATACAGTCCTCGTTCACATCCACACCAACAATTGTGTCCGCGTCGTGCTTGCTGGCGACGTGATGGGTCTCGTGTGTAATGGTGACGTGAAGTCGCCACTCACCGTGTTTGTGAACGACTTCAGCGGTTCCAACCCGCCATTCATCGTCGTTGAACGCGGTTTGCAGTCTGTCGAAGTGGGCTGGGCTGCCACGGAGTTCACCTTTGACGTGCGTGCCTCTTGTGGCAGTGATACGGAAGCGAATCGTCCTGTCCCCTTCGGGGAACAGGCGGTATCCTTCGCCGTGGTTCATCACCATCGGGTACGACTCATCGATGTACGGGTAGGGACGCCCCCACCCGTCATTTTTGTTGTCGTGATATGTTTCGATTTCACCGAGTGCCTTATCAACGATGAGTTGGGTGGTGTTGTTGACGTGATCGGCGTTGTCAACCACAGTTGGTTTGATATTGCCCCATTCCCAACCAGCTTGGTCGAGGCGGTTGGTTTCGTTGCGGATGCGTCGGGCTTCGAGACACCCGGTTTGCAAGTCGTCGCCACTCCCCGTGGTAATGTCTAGTCCGAATGGCAAGGTTTGGGTGAGTTTGGACGACTGCACTGTATTTTAGTACGGTTTAGTAATTGAAAAAAGTATGGATTAGACGCGCTTCACCCCCGACCACGGTGGGTCGGGGTACTCGCGCTGCTATCTTTTATAGATCGGCCACACTGGACTCGTCTGCCGCCATTTCTGTCACCCATTGCTTCGGCGGTAGCCGCATCTCTCGAACCCGCAACACAGCTACAGGGCCGCGAGCGCGTGCCCAGCGGGCCGCGCTCGGCGGGGAAGGGCAGGTGCTGCGTCGAGACGGCCGACGGGACTGACCGGGACACCGGCGACTTAGAGGTCTCGATCTACTCCCCTGAGAACCGCACTACGTTCCGACGGGTGACCGACTGCCCACAAACCGCTCGATCAGACGTACTGCTCTTCGAGGTAGGCAACGATATCGTCGCTCTCGGGCATGCCGTGGACGTCGTTTGCCTCGTCCATCAGCACCGGCACGCCGGTCTGCCCACTGACCTCTTTCACTTCGGTTCGCTCGGAATGGCTCCGCGGTACTTCTCGCGCTTCGTACTCTAGGTCGAGTTCATCCAGTTTCGTAGTGACTTTCGCACAGAACGGACAGCCCGAAAGTTCGTACAGTATCAGATCGGACATTCATCAGTAGTTGGGGGTGAGAAGCAAGAAAGCGTTGGTGCCGTGCGCGGCCGACGCGAACCCGATCTAGAGAATGAAGCCGCCGGTCTGGAGGACGTAGTACGCGATCAGCGCGAGCGCAAGCACCCACTGACCGAGGCGGACTTCGGCCCCCTCGCCCATCGCCGCCTTGACGATCGGATAGGAGATGATCCCCGCCGCGAGACCGTCAGCGATCGAGTATGCGAGCGGCATGACCGTGATCGTGAGCGCACCCGAGATGGCCCAGGCCGGATGCGTCCAGTCGATATCGGTAACGCCCTGGAACATGATGACGCCGACGACGACCAGCGCCAGGAACGAAGCGTAGTCAGGGATGATCGAGACAAGAGAGACGAGCGGCAGGGCAAGCAGGAAACAGGCCGCGACGACCAGTGCAGTGAACCCGGTTCGACCGCCCTCCTCGATACCCGTCGAGGATTCGATGTACGTCGTCACCGTCGAGGTGCCGACCATCGCGCCGAAGGTGGTGCCGACTGCGTCGGCCATCAGGGGTTTTTCCATCTCCGGGAGTTCGCCCTCATCGTCGAGGAAGCTACCGAACTGCGCGACGCCGATCAGCGTCCCCGCGGTGTCGAAGAAATCGACGAAAAAGAACGTCAACATCACGAACAGGAAGGTTAGCGGATCGATGTCCTGCAGGCCGCCGACGAACGCACCGGCGAGCGGGGTGATGTCGTACTGGACGCCAGTGATCAGGGTCCACATCGCAGAGAGAATGCCGTCCTGCTCGAAAGAACTGTAGAGACTGCCGTCGACGACGGTTGCCGGTTCGGTGAGGTTTGCCGCGGCGACCAGCCAGCCGGCGAGCGTCGTCGTCAGAATACCGATAACGATCGATCCAGTAACGTCACGTGCCCAGAGGACCAGCGTGAACGCGACACCAAGAACGCCGAGAATCGCGAACGGGTTCGATGCGATGTCGCCCAGTTGGACGAGCGTCGTCGGTTCGGCAACGATCACCTGCATCTCCTGCAGGCCGATAAAGAGCAAGAACACACCGATCCCGGCTCCGACCGCGTACTTGACTGGCTCCGGGAACAGGTTGATGACGAATTTACGCGCACCGACCGCAGTAAGGATGATAAACAGAATCCCTTCGACGAAGACGGCAGCGAGCGCCGTCTCCCACGGGATTTCCAGAGCTATGACGACCGTGAACGCGAAAAACGCGTTGAGGCCCATCCCCGGCGCGAGGCCGAACGGTCGGTTTGCGTAGAGTGCCATCACGAGCGTCGCCAGGGCCGACGCCAGAATGGTCGCAATCGCGATCATCTGGATCACCTGTCCCTGATCGTATCCGTCGATTACGATCGCTTCGGAGAGAATGAACGGGTTGACGACGATGATATACGACATCGCCAAAAAGGTCGTGACCCCCGCGAGCATCTCCGTTCGTAAGTCGGTGCCGTGATCCTCGAACTCGAAGAACTCCGCGATCTGGTCCACTGCCATTGGATGATTGTGCAGTCGGCGAACAGACAACTTAAATATTTTCTTCTCAGTTCCCTGGTGTATACACGATTATGTAATACTGGCGTGAAAACGCCGGATCCAGGGCTCCAGTTCCGAAACGAACGCAAGCCGTGGTTCGATCCTGTCCGACCACCAGCGCTAACCGAGTCTCTGATCGGTCTGAACGACAAATATTCTGAATGAGACCGTCCGAAGCGCGCCCGCAGCACCACTCCGCGGATCAGTTACGACAGTTTACTCGATATCGATAGAGTGGCCTTCCTCAGCCCCGAACTCCTTGGGTACCGTGACGGTCAGCACGCCGTTGGTGTGCGAGGCCGTCACCGACTCCGCGTCGACAGGTTCGGGAAACGCGATCGACCGCGAAACCGACTCCATCCGGCGCTCCTGACGGATATACTGGTCTCCTTCCTCCTCCGATTCGACCTCCCGATCAGCCTCGATGCGGAGCGTGTCGTCGGCAATCGTCAACTCGATGTCGTCGGTCTCGTAGCCCGGCAGGTCGACGGTAACGACGAACTCCTCGTCACGCTCGGCAAGGTCGACCGCCGTCGAATCGGTCTGTGGCTGGAGATCCATGCCCGTTTCAAACTCCTGTTCCATCCGCTCTAACAGCGATTCGAATTCTTCGAACGGGTTTCCTCGCATAGTTGATCAGGGCGATCTGCCCGTTTGTAGCTACGGTATCGGGGCCTATAACCTCCGACCCCTCACAGAGAACAGAGTCGAGAACCGTGGCTTAGACGACGTGGGAGGTGTCGTAAGAGCCAAGCCGTCGGATCCAGCCGTTTTCGGCGAGTCCGTCGATGTCGGCCAGCGCCTGCTGGGTACGGTCCTCGTACAGCCCTGCTGCGATATCGACGTGGAAGACGTAGTCGCCGAGGCGTTCGCCGCTGGGGCGGGATTCGACGCGGGTAAGGTTGATATCGCGGTCGGCGAAGGGTTCCAGCAGGTCGAGTAGCAGTCCGGGATAGTCGTCGTTCGGGTAGACGATGAACGTGGACTTCCCGCCCGCTCGCGAGCGGTCTTCGGTCGGGGCGATCACGAAAAAGCGGGTCGCGTTCGAGTTGCGGTCCTGGATATCTTCGGCCAGCACTTCGAGGCCGTCGCCCCCGTTATCGGGGTGGCCAATTCCCGCGACAGTCGGATCTTCGCGGGCGACCTGAACGCCGCGGGCCGTGCTGGCGACCGCTTCGAGGTCGGCGTCGGGATAGTGCTCGCTGAGATACTCCCGACACTGTGCCAGCGCCTGCGAGTGGCTGGCTACAGTCTCGAACTCCTCGTCCTGAGCCAGTAGCGCGTGTCGGATCGGCGTCACGACCTCCTCGACGATAGCGAGTTCGTAATCGGCGAGCGCGTCGAGGCTCTCGGTGACGCTTCCCTCGATGCTGTTCTCGATCGGTACGACGCCGCGGTCGTACTGGCCGTCGGCGACCGCCTCAACGATGGCGGTGACGGACTCGCGGAACTCGACTGTGGCCGCGACCGACCGCGCGGCGCGATGCGAGTAGGTCCCTTCGGGACCGAGGGTAACTGCTTTCATCGACTGCTCATACTCCGAGGGCGACTAAAAGACCGTCGCCGTCGGAGTAGACGGGTTGTCGACGGACGGATCTCAGTGTGCTTATGAGAGGCGAGTACTGAGTCTGGACGTGATGTCTCTCCCTACGACCGACGGTCGTCGTGTCGCGAGCGAGTGCTCCCTCCCGTCCGAGGTGGTCGCCTGATGCCGACTCGACGTTGCGTTCTCGGCGCCGTGGCCGGTGCGGCGGCGGTCAGCCTCGCCGGTTGTACGGGCGGCGGCGACTACGAGGACGGGGACGCCGACCCCGGCGTATGGCTCTCGGACGTCGACGAGTTCGACGGGGTCGAAGAGTACACAGGTACCGACGAGGTCACGGTGGCCGTCGGCGCCGGGGACGGACTCGCCTTCGATCCCACTGCGATTCGGGTCGACGCCGGAACGACGGTCGTCTGGGAGTGGACGGGCAACGGCGGTAGCCACAACGTCGTCCACGCCGGGAGCGATGGCCTCTTCGAGAGCGATCTGGTCAACCGAACCGGTCACACTTTCGAGTACACGTTCGACGAGCCGGGAACCTACAACTTCCTCTGTACACCACACCAGGCGTCGGGCATGAAAGGATCGGTCGTGGTGGAGTGATCGGGCGGGACCATCCAATACTGTACCGGAGGTGTTTTGTAGCGAGGAAAGAGAGACTCCGGTAGGCGGCACGGTCAGGCAGCTACCTTTCGGCACGCGTGGTTTCCACGGTGTCATGGCTGACTGACCTAAACCGTCTCTCTAACACCCACGAGCGACAGCTATTGCTCGCGACGAGCTCCTGATCGGGTACCGGTAGGTACAGACGCGAACTGCTCTCCGGCGCACTCGGAAATCGAGCGCAACCGTCGGCAAACGGCTACGCCATCCGGGGGAGGTTACCGGTTTAGCGTGTGGATCGCGTGACCGAGACCGTTCTCGGCGGCTTCCATCACCGACTCCGAGAGCGTGGGATGAGTGTGAATCGTCGATGCGACGTCTTCGAGGGTCGCGCCCAGTTCGACAGCCAGTCCGATCTCGGCGATCAGTTCGGAGGCCTCGGGGCCGACGACCTGCCCGCCGAGGACGAACCCATCTTCGGCGTCGGCGACCAGCCGGACGAACCCGTCGCTCTCGCCGGTCGTGAGCGCCCGGCCGCTCGCGCGGAACGGAAACTGGCCGACGACTGGCTCGAAGCCAGCCTCTTCGGCCTCTGTCTCGGTCATGCCCACAGTACCGATCTCCGGTTCGGTGAAAACCGCCGCAGGGATCGCCTGGTAGTCCAGTGCGGCCGGTTCGCCCGCGATGACTTCGGCGGCGACCTGGCCCTCCTTGCTCCCCTTGTGAGCGAGCATCGGCTCGCCAGCCACGTCGCCGACCGCGAAGACGTGCTCTTTGTTCGTCCGCGCCCGGTCGTCTGTCGGCACGAACCCGCGGTCGTCCGTCTCGACACCGACCGCACCGAGGTCGACGGTGTCGGTGACCGGCTGGCGGCCGACCGCGACGAGGACCTTGTCGGCGTCGAGTTCGAGCCCGTCGTCGTCGCCCGCCGCATCCGTCCGAACGACGATGCCGCCATCCATCTCCTCCCAGCCGGCGGCGGTCTGGCCGAAGTGGAAGTCGACACCCAGCGATTCGGCGTGTTTCTTCACTGGCCGCGCGAGGTCGGACTCGTAGCCCGGCAGGACGGAGTCGAGCATCTCGACGACCGTAACGTCGGTGCCAAGTTTGGCGAAGACGCCCGCAAGCTCCATGCCGATGTAGCCTGCGCCAACGATAACCATCGCGTCGGGCGCGTCTTCGAGCGCAGCGCCTGTTTGGAGTCGAGTACCGGGTCGTCGGCATACGAGAAGTTCGGAATCTCGATCGGTCGCGAGCCAGTTGCCAGGATGGCATGCTCGAACTCGATCGTCTCCGCGCCCTGTCCCTCGCCACTGTGGACGACACGGGCTTCGTTTTCGTCGACGAACTCCGCGCGGCCCTCGATGAGGTTGACCTGATTGGCCTTGCAGAGCTTCTCGACGCCGCTGGTTAGCTGGTCGACGACGCCGCCTTTCCACTCTTGCATCTGCCCGATGTCGATCTCGGGGGCGGCATGGATCCCCATCTCCTCGGCGTTGCCAGCGTCGTGGGCGACGCCCGTCGCCGTAATCAGCGCCTTCGAGGGGATACAGCCGTGGTTCAGACAGACGCCGCCGTAGGCCTCTTTCTCGACGAGCGTGACGTCGAGATCCAGTTGTCCGGCCCGGATCGCGGCGACGTAGCCGCCCGGTCCTGCACCGATTATCAGTACATCCGTACCAGTAGTGACGTCACCAACAACCATGCAGGGCTATTGGAGAGGTCGGTACAAAGAACGCAAGGTATCGGTCCGACACCGGCGGTGCCGGATTGGTAGGTCCCATCCGAGAGTCGTCGATGTGGATGCGTCAGGCGGGCTTGAGCGGGTTCGAGCCATTCGGGGACTGACACTAACCGAAGACGTTTTGTCGTCGTACGCGGGGCAAAACGCATGAACGTGATCGATATCATATCTGCGGGCGGATCGAGCCAGCGACCGGGTGAGAGAGCCGTTGCCCCCGAACTGCCCGTCGGCTGTCCCTGCGAGGGAAGCACTGACCGGCCGACACCCGAGAAGAACGTCGAGTCCACCGGGGGTGTTCGCTGACCGATGTCGGCCGGCACACGGGATGTCGTGATAGTCGGCGGCGGCATCGCCGGGCGCACGGCGGCGACGTTTACCGCCCGACACGGCCTGAACACGCTCGTCATCGATGCAGGCGCGTCGATCCTTCGGCGGAACGCCCACCTTGAGAACTTCCCGGGCTTCCCGGCCGGCGTCAACCCCGTCGACTGCTCGACCTGACGAGCGAGCAAGCAGCGGGTGCAGGGGCCGAGTTCGTCGAAGCAAGGGTCACGCGCGTCAAGGAGACAGAAGAGGGATTCACCGTCGCTACCGACGGCGACGAGCGCTACCACGCCCAGTACGTCATCGCCGCGACGAAAAACGAGGTGAGCTATCTCGATGATATCGACGGCGTCGGCCGCATCGACCGGGGGAAGGTGTTCGTCGACGTCGATGAGCGAGGCCGCACCGGCGTCGACGGTCTGTACGCCGCCGGGCGGCTTGCCGAGAAGCCACACCAGGCAATCGTCTGTGCAGGCCACGGCGCGGAGGTCGCGGTCACCCTCCTGGAGGACGACGATAGACCGTTCTACCACGACTGGGTCGCTCCGGACGGCTACTTCACCGACCGCGACCGGGAGCTACCCCCGGCTGTGAGGAAATCGATGCGGCAACCGCGCGTGAGCGCGAAGACGAGTCGAACGAGGTGATGCGAGAGCGCTTTACGGAACGCCATCCCGACGAGCAGGAGACGCATCCGAGCCTCGAAGAATGACCGAACCTTTGTAACGCGATGGCCCGCGTATCTACCGCCTCTCCCGGCCTGAACCGTTCCCTTTTAGTTTAGGCTGACCTAAACAGTCGTCATGGCAGAAGAGTCCGAGAACGAACACACCGACGACGAACGGACGACGATCCGAACTGGCCGCGACTTCGAGCAGGAGTACCGCCTCGACGCGAGCGAAGCGGGCGAGTTCCTCATCGCAATCGGCGAGCAACTCCGCGACGACGACGAACTGACAGTCGTCGACGACGAGTGGGAACTGCCGTTCGCGTTCGGCGAACCGGTCTCGCTCGAAATCGACTACGAGGGCGTCGGGGAGCCAGAACTGGAGATAGAGCTAGAACTACCGGGGCGGACTGACGAGCACGCGCCAGACGTCCAGTAGCTTGTTCGAGACGGTGCTATTGTCTCACTCCAGCAACAGGAGCTCCGGCGCTTCGAGGTACTCGATGACCCGATTGGTGAACCGCGCCGCGTCCGCGCCGTCGACGACCCGGTGGTCGATCGACAGCGACAGCGGCAGTGTCTCTCTGGGGACGACCTCCCCCTCGTGAACCCGGGGCCGTGGCTCTATCGCGCCGAGCGCGAGGATCGCTACCTCGGGATGGTTGATGATCGGCGTGGCGTACTCGCCGCCGATGACGCCGACGTTCGTGATCGTGAACGTACCGCCCTGCATCTCCGAGGGTTCGATCGAGCGTTCCCGGGCCTTCTGGGCGAGTTCGTTCGTCTCCGAGGCGAGTTCGAGCAGGCCCTTTCGGTCGGCATCGTCGACGACGGGCACCATCAGTCCGGCATCCGTGTCGGTCGCGACACCGAGGTTGTACTCGCCCCGCTTGACTATTTCCTCGTTCTCCTCGTCCAGTTGCGCGTTGAGGACGGGATGGTCCTGTAACGCGGCGGCGACGGCTTTCATGACGAACGGCGTGTAGGTCAGTTTGATGCCGCGCTCGTCGGCTTCGCTCGCCAGTCGCTCGCGAGTCTCGACCAGCGCAGTCACGTCGGCGGTGTCGTGATGGGTGACGTGTGGCGCGGTGAACTTCGCGTTCGCCATCGCCTCGCCGATGGTGCGGCGGACCCCGCGGTAGGGTTCGCGAGTGTCGCCTGTCGAATCCGCCCGCACTGCCTGCGCGTCGGCCTCCTGTGCGGCCCGCTGGGCCTCGGCGTACTCCCGGACCGCCTCGGCGGTGACGAAGGCCTCGCCATCGCGTTCCTCGACGGCCGGGACCGCGTCCAGGTCGACGTCCTCCTCGCGGGCCACGCGGCGGGTGGCCGGGGCGGCGAGGGTTCTGTCGCGGTCGGCGGAATCGGTCTCGATGCGGGCCGAACTGGCGGCAGTGGTCCCGGCCGTGTCCCGACCGGTCGGGGTGGACGCCTCGGCCGTATCGCGGTCGGCCGTGCGTGACGCCTCTGCGATATCAGCATCCTCGGCCGCTGGTTCCTCCTCGGCACTCACGGTTGCGGTGTCTCCCCCACTCGCGGCCGCCTGAACGTCGGCCGCCGTGATCCGACCGCCAGGGCCGCTTCCCTCGACCGAATCGAGGTCGATGCCCGCCGCTCGGGCACGGCGACGGACCGAGGGCGACGCGAAGACGCGTCCTTCGGAGGTAGCGACCTCGGCGTCGGACGTGTCGGCCTCAGTGTCGGCCGTGGCGGCGGAGTCGTCGGTCTCGGCGTCAGCGTCCGCCGTCGGCTCCGCCGCGCTATCCTCGCCCTCCACGTCGAACGTCACGACAACGTCGCCGACGGGAACCATCTCGCCTTCCTCGGCGTGGAGTTCGCGGATATGTCCGTCGACCGGCGAGGGTAGATCCACCATCGCCTTGTCAGTCTCGACCTCAGCGATCGGCTGGTCCTCCGAGACGGCGTCGCCGGGGTCGACGAGCCAGCGGACGAGTTCGCCTTCTGCAACGCCCTCGCCCACGTCGGGTAACTCGAACTCGCGGACCATAGAACTCCACCGTCTCCCGGATCCCTTCCTCGATGCGGGCGGGTTCGGGCAGGTAGTAGTCCTCCAGCGCGTACAGCGGGAACGGCGTGTCAAAGCCGGTGACGCGTCCGATCGGTGCCTCCTGATACAGCAGTGACTCCTCCTGTAAGGTTGCCGTGATCTCGCCGGCGAGGCCACCGGTTTTGGGTGCCTCGTGGACGACGACGGCTCGGCCGGTCTTCTCGAAGGAGTCGACGATGGTCTCCCGATCCAGCGGCGAGAGCGTCCGCAGGTCGACGACTTCGACGTCGATATCGCCCGCAAGGTTCTCGGCGGCCTCGACGGTCCGGTGGGCCATTGCGCCCCAGCAGTAGGCGGTGACGTCTTCGCCCTCGCGCCGGACCGCGGCCTCGCCAAGCGGGATTTCGTAGGATTCGTCCGGGACGTCGCCGCGGAACGCCCGGTAGATCAGTTTCGGTTCGAGAAAGAGCACGGGGTCGGGATCCCGAATCGCGCTCGTCAGCAGTCCTTTCGCGTCGTACGGCGTCGACGGCACGGCGACCTTGAGCCCTGGCTGGTGAGCGAAAAACGCCTCCGTCGACTCGGAGTGGTGTTCCGGTGCGCGGATCCCGCCGCCGTAGGGTGCGCGGATCACCATCGGGCAGTTGAACCGACCGCGCGAGCGGGTTCGCAGGCGCGCCGCGTGGGAGACTATCTGGTCGAACGCGGGGTAAATAAAGCCCATGAACTGGATCTCGGCGACCGGGCGGAGACCGTACGCGCCCATACCGATCGCGGTGCCGACGATACCCGATTCGGCCAGCGGCGTGTCGATCACGCGGTGCTCGCCGTACTCCTCGTAGAGCCCCTCCGTGGCGCGGAAGACGCCGCCGTTCTTCCCGACGTCCTCGCCCATCACGATGACGTCGTCGTCGAGGTCCATCTCGGTCGCCAGTCCGTCACGAACCGCCTGGACGAGCGTCAGTGACTCGCTCGTTACCTCCGTCGGGTCCGGTGCGGTCGTCGGTTGCTGTTTGCTTGCCATCGTTATTCCTCCGTGAGGGCGTCGTCGCCGCGTGTCTCCCTGATACGCTGGAAGTATCGTAGCTGTTCGTCGAGACGGTCGGGCATCTCGCGATAGACGTGCTCGAACATCTCCGCCGGTTCCGGCCGCCGCATCGCTTCGACCGACTCGAGGGTCTCGGCGACGCGGTCCTCGACCTCGGCCTCGATGGCGTCGACCGTCTCGTCGTCGAGTCGGCCGGTCGACCGCAGGAACGTCTCCATCCGCGGCAGGGGATCTTTCTGCTTCCAGCGCTCGACTTCCGCCTCGTCGCGGTAGACCGACGGGTCGTCCGCGGTCGTGTGCGCGCCAAAGCGGTACTGCACCGCCTCGATCAGCGTCGGCCGTAGCTCGCCGGTCCCCGGATCCTTGGCCTTTTCGACGGCGTCTTTCGTCACTTTGTACACCGCGAGGGGGTCCATTCCATCGACCTGCACGCCCTCGAACCCGTACGCGGTCGCCTTCTGTGCAAGCGTCTGGCTGGCCGTCTGGCGCTCTCTGGGCATCGAGATCGCCCACTGGTTGTTGTTACAGAAGAAGACGGCGGGCACGTCGAACACGCCCGCGAAGTTGAGCCCCTCGTGGAAATCGCCCTCGCTCGTCGCGCCGTCACCGAAGTAACAGAGAAAGGCCCGCTCCTCGCCTTTGAGCTTCGACGCCCATGCCATCCCGGTCGCGTGGGGGATCTGCGTCGCAATCGGGACCGCGACGGTGAAGACGTTGACGTCGTCGGGAATCCGACCGCCCTTCTCGCTACCCATCCAGTACAGCATCGTCCGGTCGAGCGGCATCCCGTGGACGGTAACCGCGGCGTGTTCCCGATAGCTCGGGAAGATCCAGTCCTCGGTGCCGAGGGCGTAGGCGCTCCCTATCTGGGCGCCCTCCTGCCCCGACATCGGGGGATACGTCCCCATCCGGCCCTGGCGCTGGAGGCTAACGGCGCGCTCGTCGAGGTGACGGGCGAGCCGCATATCACGATACATCTCCACGAGTCGGTCGTCCGAGAGCTCGGGGACCGTGGCACCATCCCGGACGTGACCGTCCTCGTCCAGTATCTGTACCCGGTCGTCGGGATCACGCTGTACCGTGCTCACCGGAATAACCTCCGTTGCATATCATAATTATCAATCGCTCGGGTTATAGGGTTTTCGTGGAATCAGCCCGTGTTTGACGTAGGAACGGACGGAAATACCCGCTAATGCGTTAATACTGTACGTTTGCAGTACAACTGTGGCGAATATAGTACGTCTCCGTGTCTCCGATCGTCGATGTCTCGAACAGATCCGACCCTGCGGATCGCGGCATCGGTCCGTTCCGCGACACAACTGTTTTGAAGGGGCCGGTAAAACTGGTGTTTATGAAAGTCTTGCTCGGGGTCGGCGGAAGCGAAGAGTCCCGGCGCGCGCTCACGGAGACGGTCGAGCGAGCCATGGAGGCCGGCGACGAGTTGACGGTCGCAGTCTTCGAGACGGGAGAGCGAGACGCCGGCCGCGAGGCTATCGAGGCTGACGTGCGCGCGGAACTCGACGAGTCGGGACTCGACGCAACGATCCGACACATAGAGGAGAACCCGGAAAGCGAACTGCTCCGGATCGCCGAGGAGGAGGGATTCGACCAGATCGTGATCGGTGGGGGGCACGCAAGCCCGATGGGGAAAATCAAACTTGGTCCCATCACCGAGTTCATACTCGTTAATGCACAGGTAACGGTGAAGCTGATACGATGAGTGACGAGCGACACTACCCGGAGAAGGCCTCGGGGCCGTTCCCCTCACCACCGGACAGGTTCGAGGACCGCGAGGGCCGCGAGATCCTGATCAAGCAGTACGAGGAAGCGGACAAGGAGGCGCTGACAGAGATGTACGTCGACTTCGATCCGGCGGATCGTGCACAGGGGATCCCGCCGTCCTCGGAGCAGCGCGTCCGGAGTTGGCTCGACGTCATTCTCGACGAGGGGCACAGCGTCATCGCCACTCACGACGGTGACGTCGCCGGCCACGCGGCACTGGTCAGGGATTCCGACGCCGGGACCTACGAGTTAGCCATCTTCGTCACGCAGGAGTACCAGCGCGCCGGGATCGGCGGTCGGCTGATCCGCAATCTGCTCGGCTACGGAAAGGAACAGGGCGTCGAGTGCGTCTGGCTCACCGTCGAGCGCTGGAACACCGCCGCGGTCTCGCTGTACGAGAAAGTCGGCTTCGAGCAGACTGGCAGCGAAAGTTTCGAGCAGAGATGGCGCTACGGCTCTGCGACTCAGACTGACAGTACCGGCTGGCTGGCGTACAGGAGCGTGTATTCAGCGGCTTTTTCCAGGACGTCAGGCTCGTCAGTCTGCGATTCGCGCGGGATCACCAGGAAGTCGGCGTTGGTCTCCTCGGCGACGTCGAGGACGACGCTACCGGGATGCTGTGTCTTTCGCTGCGTGGAAAAGCCGTACGCGATCATCGTGCTAACGGGCACGTCATGTTCGGCGGCCTTCGCTTCGACCGTCTCCAGATAGGCCCTGTTGTCCGCTGCAATAGACGTATCTTCGAGTTGCTCCTCTTCGATGGCGCGGACGACGTCCTCGCCGAGGATGTAGAGCGCCTCCAGGGAGGCATCGTACCGGTCGGCGATGGCGACCGCGTACTCGACGGCGCGTGTCGAGTCCTCGCTACCGTCGACTGGAACGAGCACTGTCTCCACGGTCGGCACCCGATCGGGATCGTCGACGGACTCATCGTCCCCGAAACTCGATCGGGACCCGTTCGTGACTGGTGACATACACGGACGAACGCGGTCCGCCATCAAAAATCCACCCCTGACGACTCCCAGCAGGGAGACGTGACCGCTCACCGGAGGACCGGAGATTTATGCGACCTGCGAGAAAACAGGTAGATATGATCGACACTGTCGTCGTCGCGACGGACGGGTCCGAGAGCGTCCAGCGGGCGGTCAACGTGGCGCTTGACCTCGCAGAGCGCTTCGACGCGAGCGTCCACGCACTGTACGTCGTCGACGAAAGCGAGGTCGACGCGTCGCCCGACCAGCTTCGCGACGACCTGCACAGCGCGCTCGAACGCAAGGCCGAGGACGCGTTCGATGCCGTCAGGGAGAACGCGGACCGGGAGGTACACACCGCGGTACGGGAGGGCCATCCGGCGAAGGAGGTCTGTGAGTACGCCCGGGAGATAGACGCCGACGTGATCGCGACCGGTACCCGCGGTCGCCACGGCGAACACCGTTTTCTCCTCGGCAGCGTCGCCGAGCGTGTCGTCCGGTCCAGTTCCGTCCCCGTTCTGACGGTTCGACAGCTCGCGTAACACGGTGCAGATCGCCGAGAGCTCGTGTTGCTCGTGGACCCATTGTGACACCGTCGAAAGTCGGATCGGCGGGTTCTTTGAGCCGGGGCCACAGGCCACAGTATGGACGATTCACTCATCGATGATAGCGAACTCGCCCCGCCGCGACGATCCGTACTGCCCGGCGAGGGCTTTTTTGTCCCCGATTCCTTCGAGGAGGATCTCGAAGAGCAGGAAGCGGCCGAGGAGCTAACCGGTGTCGAGGTCGCCGTCGTCGCCGATCCGGACGCGGACGGGCTCGCCTGCGTTGCGCTGTTAGAGGAGATGTACGGCGACGTGGCGCTGATCCCGGCCAGCCCGCACGACCTCGAAGAAGGGATGGAGTACGTCGCCGAGTACGGCGAGGAGGGTATCCGAGCGTTCGTCTGTGATCTCTGTCCGGACAGGTTCGAGTACGTCGAGGAGGAACTCGACGCCCTGCTCGACCGCGCGAACGAGGTCCGATGGTTCGACCACCATCAGTGGGACGACGAGGTCGCCGCCGCCGTCCGCGAGGCTGGCGCCGATCTCGTCGTCGGCGACTCAGACGAGGAGTGTACTGCCGATGTCGCGCTCCGCTCGCTCGACTACGAGTTCCCCGAACACCTCCGCGAACTGGCCCTCGTCACGCGCGATCACGATCTCTGGATCCGAGAGGACGCCCGCAGCGACGACCTGGCCGACTACTCCTACTGGTCGGAGCCCGACGAGTACGTCGAGACCGTGCTCGAACACGGCCCGGACCTCTCGGAGGAGGTCCTCGACTTTCTCGAAGAGCAACGCGTCGAGAAGAACGACCTGATCGAGCGGGCGGTGAGCCGCGCCGAGTTCGTCGAGATCGGACCGTGGACCGTCGGCGTCACCTACGGTCGCTGTTCGCAGAACGAGGTCGCCGAGGCGATGCGCGAGGCCGACGCCGACGCCTCGGTGATCGTCAAGCCCGCGGGCAGTGCGTCGATCCGCGGCACCGACGGTTTCGAGCGCTGTCACGAGGTCGCCGGGCAGGTCAACGGCGGCGGCCACCCCAAGGCGGCCGGCTGCAAGCCCGACATCTACGACGACATGCTCGACTACGCCCACCACTGGACGAGTCGCGGCGCGACGACAAAGCAGGTGATCCTCGACGCGTTCCGGAACCTGAACTGGGAGGACGATGCCGCCGACGAATAGGCGAAGCTGGTCCGTACGTTCCCCGACGACCCACTTGTGCGAGTACGCAGTCCCGCAGGTGCACTGTGCGTAGGCGTGGATCACGTCACCCTCGGCGTAGAGGCCGCCGACTTCCTCGTTCTGTTCCTCGGCGAAGGCAAAGACGAAGCGCACGTCGTGGTCTTCGCCGTCCGGACAGGTCCCGCCGGTCAGCGATCGGTCGATTTCGCCCTCCGTACCCATCGCGTCCTTGGCAAAGCCCATCGCGTCGGTCCCCGTCGCGGACTGGAACGCGCCGCGGCCGGCATCGCCATCGACGACCAGCAGGTGGCCGCCGTCGACGCGTTCGCCGAACCCGTCCAGTTTCTCCGGTTCGTCTACCGCCCGATCAGCGAGGAAGAAGGCGACATCCTCGAGTCGCTCGCCAGCCAGAAACTCCGCGCGTGCCTCGGTCATACCCACTCTTTCCCTTCGATACTCAAAAGTACCGCGACAGCGGCCGCTGTCGGCGTTCGACCTCCGGAACTTACTTTTGGGCGTCCGCAGACAGTTCCTGTATGTCCTCCAACAGATCACGGCTGCGTATCGTCGAGGCCGTCCTTGCGCTGACCGTCCTGATCGTCGCCGTGATGACTGTCAAACTCGTCCCCGGAATCGACACGCTGAAGCGATTCTCCAGGTCCTCCCGGGCAGTAATGCTCTGGGGTCGGGGACGGTGTTCGTCTTTCCCACCCTGCTCGCCATCGTGACGCTCGTCGGCGCGGTCCTCGACTGGCCGAGCATCGCGTCGGTCGTCGTGACCGCACTCGCCGTCATCACGCTGGTGATGGTCGCACTGAGCGTCGATACGTTGGTCTTCGGTGAGGGAGGCGGCGTCTTCTTCGGCCACCTCTTCGTCGGACTCGGCGCGATTCCGCTCGCGGCTCTCGTCCTCGTCAGACCCCTGGTCGAGCGACTTCTGCCCGCGGACCGTCCGAACCTGCTGAACCGGTTCGGTAGCTGACTCCGTTGCGCGCGAGTCGCGATCGCCCTGGAACACGCCGGAGGTACGCCGGAGTGCCCACCGCACGCCAGCCACGGGAAATAACTCTATTTAATTCGGTTTAATCGTCGAATAACGGCCCGAAACTGCCACAAAACGGGGTTGAGCGTTTCAGGGGCTTAAATGTCTACCACTCCCCGATCCGGATGCAATGAACACTCGAACACTACTCACGATCGCGGTCGCCGCGGTCGTCCTGATCGGTGGCGCGGCGGCAGTCGGTGCCGCCGCCCCCGCGGACGCATCGAACGCAACCGAGACGACTCCCGAAGAGGCCGATGACTACGCGGCTGACGAACCGGGCGCGGTGAACGCTGATGGTATCGGCGCCCCTGACGGGCTGCCCGAGCAGGTGCCAGATCACGTCACCGAGATCCACGATACGATCGACGCGTTCCTCGACGGCGGCGTCGACAACCTCGGCGACGCAGTGAGCGACATCGCAGACGGCGCCGGTGACGTTGTGGATAGCGTGAACGATGAGGCCCCCGATGCAGTCGAACAGGCACAGTAACGCGACCTACGTTTCAAGCGATCCAAACCAATGACTGACGACACATACACGACCGACAGACGCTCGTATCTCGAGATGGCAGGCGGTGCGGCGGCCATCGCCACGACCGGACTCGCCGGCTGTCTCGGCGGCGACGCCACGGGGACGCTCGCGACCAGCGTTACCGACCAGCCTGCGGACATCGGCGACTTCGAGTCCTGCGTCGTAACGATCACCGGCATCTGGCTCGGCCCCGAGGGCGCAGAGGAGGGCTCCGAAGGTGCCGACGACGGTACCGAGGAAGAGCAAGACGGAGAAGACGAAGCGGCGTCGAGCCGCGAGTACTACGAACTCGATGACCCCCGAGATGCCGACCTCGTCGAACTCCAGGACGACTCGACCGCGCTGATCGACGACCGCGAGCTCGACGCCGCCCAGTACGAGTTCCTCCAGCTGAGGTCTCCGGCATCGAGGGAACGCTGGACGGCGGCGACTCTGCGGAGATGGACACGCCCGGCGAGGCCCCGCTGACGTTCAACGAACCGTTCGAGATCCGCGAGGACACCCAGACCTCCTTCACCGCGGACTTCGCTCCCGTCAAACAGGGACAGACCAACCGGTACATCCTCCGGCCGGTTCCCGAGGGCATCGAAGTCCACTACGACGACGGCAGTGACGAATAGCGAGCATCGTCCCGCTGGCGCTGTCGGTCCTCCGCACGTCTTCTACGCGTTTCCAGAACTCCAGCAGAGAGATCTGAACTCGGTCAGTTGTGCTCGCGCTGCTGCGCGCGTCTGATCTGCTCAAATCCCCTTGTTGGAGTTTCCTCAGCGCAGACGGTTTGCTTCGCTCGCCGGGTTGTGCTACAAAGAACGTCCGGACGGAGTCTCGAAGTCTCCGACTCCGGGGTACATCTGATCGCCGATCAGATGGTGTCTCACGCGAGCAAAGCGAGCGTGAGGCACGTCCGGTCGCGAACGCAGTGAGCGTCCGGACGGAGTATCGTGTGAGCGTAGCGAACGCGATGCACGTGCGACCAGAGGTCGCACGGAGATTTGAACTCTGGAAGACAGTCCGGGCATGCGGCGCTTCGCGCTGTTCCGGGCTGTGACTTCCGTGCCCAAATCTCCGTTGCCGTGCTTCGCGGCGCAGACTCCTCGCTACGCTCGTCGTTATTACGCCACAAAGAACGTCCGGACGGAGATTTGAACTCCGGTCCCTGGCTCCGCAAGCCAAGAGGATAGTCCACTACCCTACCCGGACTCATCTCTACGTACCGCCGACCTACGTAAAGCGGTTACGATCCGAATCGTCTCTGGCAATACGTCACGGAGAGGCGTCGGCCCAGCGCACAAATTTATATCGGAAAGCGAGGCTACAGCACTCCATGCTACGCCAGAAAGGACGTCCGCGACCGCATCGAGACCCGCCAAGGGCCCGCACTATGCTGTCGGAATCCCCCAGACAGCGTCGCTCCCTGCGGCAAGGACAACGCTTAACCGGGGGCCAAACTACCACACCGTACTAGAATGGGTGCTATCGAGGACGTATACGAGGATCTCGAGGCAGACGTCCCCCAAGAGAAGTTCCGCGAGGCCGTCGAGGCCAAGGTGGAACAGATGGGTGGGCTGGCCGACGAGGAGACCGCCGCGATGCTCGTGGCACACGAGATTGCGGACAACGAGGTGAACGGAATCGCGGATATCGAACCGGGGATGGAGGAAGTGAAGTTCATCGCGAAGGTGCTCGGTATCGGCGAGGTGCGAACGTTCGAGCGTGACGACGAGGAACAGCCGGAAGGCCAGGTCGTCAACGTCGAGTTAGCCGACGAGACCGGCAGTTTGCGCGCGGCTTTCTGGGACGGCCAGGCCGAAGCCGCGACCGAGCAACTGCAGGTCGGCGACGTGCTCCGCGTGAAAGGCCGGCCGAAGGACGGCTACAACGGCCTGGAGGTAAGCGTCGAGGACGCACAGCCAGAGGACGAGGTCGAGATAGACATCTCGGTGACCGACACCTACCAGGTCGAGGACCTCTCGCTGGGTCTTTCCGACGTCGACCTCGCCGGACTCGTGCTGGACACCGAACCGGTCCGGACCTTCGACCGCGATGATGGCAGCGAGGGGAAGGTCTCGAATCTGGTCCTTGGCGATCCGACCGGCCGCATCCGGATCACGCTGTGGGACGAGAAGGCAGACCGCGCGACAGAAATCGAGTCGGGGACGAGCGTCGAGGTCGTCGACGGGTACGTCCGCGAGCGCGACGGCAGTATCGAACTGCACGTCGGCGACCGCGGTGCCATCGAAGAGATCGACGAGGAGATCGAGTACGAACCGGAACGAACGCCGATCGAGACGCTGGAGATGGGCGAGACCGTCGACATCGCCGGCGTCGTCCGCTCGGCGGACCCGAAGCGGACCTTCGACCGGGACGACGGCAGCGAAGGGCAGGTCCGGAACGTCCGCGTGCAGGACGATACGGGCGACATCCGGGTCGCTCTCTGGGGCGACAAGGCGGACAAGGAGATCGCGCCGGGCGACGAACTCGCGCTCGCCGACGTCGAGATCCAGGACGGCTGGCAGGACGACCTCGAAGCCTCGGCAGGCTGGCAGTCGTCGGTAACCGTGCTGGGCGATACGACGACACCGACGGAAGACACCCCGACGGCCGACGGTGATGCAACGCTGGGGTCGTTCGACGACGACTCGGGCGATGCGTCGTCGAGCGACGCTGGTGGGACGGCAACGGCAGCCGACGACGACGACACCGGTGGAACTGCCGCGGGCGAGGGCAGCGCCGCGAGCGCGATGGCTGACGGGGAGCAGACCGAGTTCACCGGGACGGTCGTCCAGGCGGGGAATCCCGTCGTCCTCGACGACGGCGAGGAGACCGTAAGCGTCGAGACTGACGCCGACGTCCATCTCGGCCAAGAGGTCACCGCTCGCGGGTTGTTGCGCGACGGGACCATCGACGCCGAGGACGTAGTGTAGTCGAGTTGGGACCAGAACGCCGCGACGGAAAAGGTTAAGGTGCCGACTTGCCCGAAATTGGGTATGAGCGTTGAGTTACCGTTTGCTCCCGTGGACACTATTATTCGACGGAACGCTGGCCAGTTGCGTGTGAGTGCCGAGGCGGCGAAAGAGCTCGCGCGCCGGATCCAGATGCACGGGGCAGATCTCGCAGAGGACGCCGCCGTCGAGGCGACCAAGGACGGTCGAAAGACGCTGATGGCAGAGGACTTCGGCGTCGAGCAAGTCATCGACAAGGACGCACTCGAACTACCCGTTGCGCCCATCGACCGGATCGCGCGGCTCAACATCGACGACTCGTATCGCGTCTCGATGGACGCACGGATCGCGCTCGCGGACATTCTTGAGGACTACGCGGACAACGTTGCGACCGCCGCGGCGAAGCTTGCGAGACACGCGGATCGGCGAACAGTAAAGTCAGAGGACATCCAAACGTATTTCGAGCTGTTCGAATGAAATGAACTTCGGCTACAGCGAGACGTGCCTCGACCACGATACTGGCGATCGGCATCCGGAGGCAGCCGACCGCCTGCTAGCCGTCCGTGAGGGGCTCAAACGAAAACACGGGGTCGAGTACGTCGACGCAACGCCCGCAACGGTCGACGAGATAACCGCCATCCACGACGAGGACTACATCGAAGAACTACGAGAGTTCTGCGACGACGGCGGCGGAAGCTGGGATCCGGATACGGTGGCGGTCGAGAAGTCCTGGGACGCGATTCTGAACAGCGCCGGGCAGCGGCGTGGGCGGCGGAACGAGCACTCGCAGGCGATCATGGCCGGGATACACCGTTCTCGATCGGACGACCGCCCGGACACCACGCCGTCACCGACAACGCGATGGGATTTTGCTTCGTCAACAACGTCGCCGTTGCGGCCCAGTACGCCCTCGACGAAACGGATGCCGAGTCGGTCGCGATTCTCGACTGGGACGTCCACCACGGAAACGGCACACAGGAGATATTCTACGACCGCGAGGACGTCTTCGTCGTCTCCGTCCACGAGGACGGAATCTATCCCGGCACTGGACGAACCGGGGAAACAGGAGCAGACGACGGCGAGTGGTCGACGCTTAACGTTCCGCTTCCGGCAGGCGGCGGCGACCCGGAATACGTGGCAGTGTTCGAGGAACTGGTCGAGCCAGCAATCGAAGGGTTCGATCCCGACCTCCTGCTCGTCAGCGCCGGCTTCGACGCGCATCGGCACGACCCCATCTCTCGGATGCGGCTCACGACCGATGGCTACGGCGTGCTCACCCAGCACGTCCGCGATCTCACCGACCGGATCGACGGCGCGCTCGCGTTCGTCCTCGAAGGTGGGTACGGGCTGGACGTCCTCGCCGACGGTGTAGTGATGGTCCACGAAGTGTTCGATGGGCTCTCGCCATCGACACCGGACGACGATGTCGACGACGAAGTCGAAGCGCTGATCAGCGACATCCAGACGCGCCACCGCGGCGTCACGCCGCCGAACCAGGGCGTCGGCTCGAAGTATCGGGCCAGTTCGACGCCGAACTCGTCGACGAGTGCCGTGATATCCTCACCGACGAGCACGTCGTAGCCGTCTTCGAGCGCCTGTTCGATGTGGGTTCCCAGCGCGACGGTGAATATGTCCTCGCTGTTGAGAAACGCCGCCGCAGTCGTGTACTCTCGCGCCCGCTCGACGACGTATCGATCACCGTCGAGGAACGGCCCGTACGCGTCGGTGCCGTCGTACTTCTCGAAGAACCCCTCGGCGTGGGATCGAACGTGTACCGGCGGCCCGATGTGGCGCTCGATGGCCGGCCGCCTGGTCACGGCAAGTTCGACGAACAGCACCGCGGTCTCGTGGGCGAAGGCCCTCGATCGGCAGATATCGAAACCGCGTCGATCGAGTTCTTCGACGATGCCGGACTCCGAGCGGCGGAGCTGTGGATACAGTTGATCGTCGACGATATCGGGGACGTCGAACCTGATCGCGACCGGGGTCGTCCGGCGATTCTGGAGGTGAACGACCAGAGCAGCCTCGTCGAGCGGATCGGGTTCGATCGGCGTGAACAGATCGGTACTCGGATCGTCGAGTAGCTTTCGGGCGTAGTGTTGAAGCCGTGCGACGTTCTCGGCCGAGAGGACTGCCGCCACGTTCCGATTCGGATCGGTCGGATCGATGACGGTCAGCGGATCGTCGAACGTCTCCTCGCCGTGTTCCTCGGGATCGAGTTCGACCGGGGGATGCCACTCCGCAGCAGCCTCGATCAGGGCTCTGAACCCACCGTACTCTAGCACCAGTAGCTCGGTCAGATAGCCGCTGAACCCCCTCGTTCTGAGGTCGCTCCCGTAGACGCCGATGCCGGAGAAGAACTGTTTTGTGAGACGGACGTCACGGGCCAGTTCGGCGTCGAGACGCTCGTTGATGTACTGGGCGTGGAACGGCGTCCGGTCGACTGCGGACTTGATGTCGCCCGGATCGTCGACGTCGTAACAGGGCACGAGGTCGATGTCGAAACTGTCGACGGTGCTTTTGACGTATGGATGCTCCGCGTACTCCTCGTTCCCGTCCGGGAGGACTTCGTGGCCGACTTCGAGGCCATACTCCTCTAGCTCGGCGCGGTCGATCGAAGGTGGAAATCGGACGAAGAGATCGATATCGCGGTCGCCGCTAATCCACGTATCCCGTGCTGTAGAGCCCACGCGGACCACGTCGGCCTCGACGGGGAGCTCCTCGATCACCGCTTCCGCTCGTTCGATGAGCGCCGTCACGACCTGTTCCATGCGTTCTTGCTCGTCCGGTGCTGGGTCGACTGACTCGCGGACGGCGGCAACGACGCTCTCGAACTCCTCGGCGTCCCTCATCACTCGCTCGTTCTCGCTAGGCGAGTGAAAGGATACCGGTGTACGACCGGAAGAAAAACGAAAGCCATTTCAAAAGACGTCGACTACTCAGAGTTGCCTGCGGGCCGCCGTAGCTCAGTTGGTAGAGCACCTGGTTGTTACCCAGGTTGTCCCAGGTTCGAGCCCTGGCGGTGGCGTCTTTTTGCTGTACACGATCCGATAGCGGCAGTTTTGCTCGACGTGACGACTGCCTCGACTGCCACCCAGATGCGACAGGTCTTAGTTTCAGGTCCATCAACGACCACGCGAGGGCCCGTATCTCAGTCTGGTTAGAGAGAGCGGCTCATAACCGCTTCGTCCTTGGTTCAAATCCGAGCGGGCCCACTTCCAACCGAATCGTTCTGTGGTTGAGATATTCCTGTTGTAGCTGATTCACGAACTCCTCCCGACCCTGAGACACTGCCGACGCCGCTTGATAGATCTGATTTTGTAGAACGTCGTCCGGGTCGAGTTCCGTATCGCCGTCGACGCGCCACGACTGGATACCAACGCCTGCCGCCGCTCCAGCCGCAAAGAGCGCCGCGCCACCGACTGCTAGCGAGATGCCGATAGCCTCACTCTCGCCGGTCATGTGACCACTGCCGAGACCTACCGCCGTCGCCCCAGCCGCCGCGGTCCCTCTCAGGAACATCCGCCGATCGAGCGACCTGTTTGGAACCGGACCTGGGATGTCTTTCTGGGCTTTGGGCCGGATGCGTCAGCCGACATCTAGATCAGGCCCCCGATCAGCAGGCCGCCGCCGCCAGCCAGTGCAACCGCCGCGCCCGAGAGCGCCCCGAACGCGAGCGTCCAGGTGACGGTGTCGTCGAGGCGATCGGCCAGGTCATCAGTAGCTTCGGTCGTCGCACTGTCCTGCTCGGTCGTATCGGTAGAGGTTGCTGTTGCCATGTTCGAGGACCTCACTTGTAGGCGATCAGGTAGAACGCGGCGCCGTTGAGCATCACCAGGAACCAGCCGAGGAACCACTGGGCGGTGATCGTCGACGAGACCACCGGGATCAGTGCCATACTGATATTGAGGACCAGCGCAAGCAGGAAGACGATCGTCTCCATATCGGTGAAGTCGTCGATGGTTGTCTGGCCGTTCGTCACCCAGGCGGTGAAGATCGTCACCATCGTGATCACGAAGCCGAGGGTGATCTCGGTCCCGCCAGCCGCCCAGAGGATATCTTGAAACCCCCAGTTGATCGGGTCGAACAGCTGGACCGTCCCGACCGCCGCGGTCGAAAACGTCGCCAGCGCGAACAGCGGTGCCAGCACTGCATCAATCAGGTCGATTCCGTCTTCTCGGCGAACCCCTTCAGGGATCCAGTTTGCATAGGACATTGCGATCAAGGCGGCCACACGCGCCGCGGAAAAACTTCGGATTACCTTGGTTTCGCCGCCTGATAGCTGCTGGTTGCACCAGTTTTATTAGATGGCGTGTGGCCCGCTCTGAGTATGGCAGTCAACAAACTCCGACAACTCGACTCGAATAGTGCGGGCATCACGATCCCGAAAGACGACCTCCGACTCGACGGGCTGATCAACGAGGATGGCGAGGTTGACGGCGAGCAGCACGCGCATATTCAGCGTGAGGGGCCGGGGAAGTGGACCGTCGAAGTAGTTGAGGATTTGTAGGATAGTAGTTTTCGGCAGGTGACGGTGGGAAGGGACTGACCAGTATCTGTAGCTAATTCAGAGCGTGTCATAGAATCCATCTCATAGCTTCTCACAGCCCGGTTCGTTTCCTCGCTCGTAGTTGGTGATTGCGACAACAATCCGAAGACACAGCGCGAGGAACACTTCTGTTCGTGCGTGGACGCGGCCTCGGGCGCGGATATGCCCGAGGCCGCAATCCTTGACCGCGTCGTTGGTTCGTTCGACGCCTGTCCGGTTGTTGTACGTCTCGTCCAAGATAGATTGTTTCAGCTGCACGTCCTCGCTATGTTCCTCGATTCGGTCTTCGACCCTGTACTTGATGTCTTTCGGGTCGTCAGTGTTTCGCGGGTTGTATGGGGCGACTGGCACGACCCCTGCGGCCAGCAGGTGGTCGTGCCAGTCGAGGATGTCGTAGGCGCTGTCTCCAAGCATCCAGACCGGTATATCGACGGCGAGCGCGTCACACGTGACGCGCATCGCCGTCTCTTTATCTGCTTGTTTGGCCTGTGTGAACTCCGCTGCTATCGGGATCTTTGCGCCGGTCGAGATGATCGTACAGCCGAAGCCGTAGTAGTACTCCTCAGCCGTTGGATCGTAGTTCCATGACGCCGCGTCGTTGTATTGAATCGCTTCAACGTGTGTCGAATCGATGGAGTACGTGGAGTCGAGCAGGCCGCGGGCGGCGGCCTGCTCGACGAGTCTGTCGAAGACATCGTCGATAACTTGTTCGAGGTCAGTGAGAAAGCGGTCAATGGTGTCTCTGGATGGCGGTTTGTCGAGTCCGCAGTAGTACCAGACAAGGCCGTTCTGAAGTTCTCGTGTAACCGGGCGTGTACCGTACACATCCTCGTAGTAGCAGTGCAGAAAGCCGCGAAAGAGATCTGGTGGCTGGTAAACTCGTGTTCGCCCCCTCGAAGCGGGGGCGAACACGTCGTACTCCAGCAGAAACTCGAACTCAAGATGTTCAAACAGCGGCACTGTCTCGATAGCCGCGACATTCAAGAAGTCGTCTACCGAAGCTACATCTTGCAGGGTTGCGCTTGTGTTGGACACACTTCGCGCACCCTGCTGCTTCGTACGTGACGCTTTCTATGACACGCTCAATTCAGTCTAATAGTCTCTTTCGTGAACGACGCCGCTGATACCACCGAACTGGAATGACAATAAGAAAACCAGCGGCGAGAATCGGAAAGATAGCCTCTACAAATCCTTCTTGAGTTGCTGGGGTTCCTACCCACATTGCATACGGAACTGTACAGGCGAAACTCACGAGAAGTAATAAACCAACTGTTGAAAGACTAAAGAAAGACTGTTGATGCGCAGGCGTTTTCGATGTATTACTTTCCTCCGCCCGTTCTTCAGTTTCCTTGGATTGGGACTGGATAAGTGATCCGTCTGATGCGACATCTGGAGACCGGTCATCAATGATTTCTTCACTCTCCGGGGTTGTTCCCATCACCTGTGCATCAACCGTTTCAAACTCTTCTCGAATCCGTTCGCGTGTGGAGATGCGTTCAAATGGGGCCTCATCTCTCTCTGTCTGGATTTGGCCGTCGTTCTTAGACTGAGTTTCCTGTTCTTCTTGAATTGGCTCCCATCCGTTTTCCAACCCGATACACTCGTGTTTTTCGGGCAGGCGATGATCTATACAGAATGGGTCTTTACAGTATTTACATTGGAATGGCATGTCCACCTCAGTTGAACAAATCGCACACTCTACAGGCATTACTAAGCGCAAGACATAGCGATTAGTTAAAAATTCGGTAAATTAGAGCCAGTCTACCTTCCCTCTTTCTCGCTGCTGGGCTTCCGGCGAGTACGTCCCGCGGTAGTGCTCCAGAAACGTCTCCAGATCGTTCCAGCCGCCCCAGTCGCAGACGAGCAGTGCGTCGACGTCGGCGCTGGCGAGCGCGGTCGCCCAGGTGCGCCGGAGATCGTGAAAGCCGAGGTGGTCCCACCCTTCGTCGCCGGTTTCGTCCTGGAGGCGATCGGCGGCGTTCTGGATCCAGCGCCGAAGTGACCGAGTGCTGGTCACGTCGAGCAGCGACGAGTTGGCGCTGGCGTCGCGAACGTCGTCGATCGTGCGGATGGTCGTCGCAAGATCCCGCGGAACCGGCGTTTCGCGGTACTGGTCGCCTTTCCCGTGCCAGACCCGGAGCACGGTCCCGGCGTCGGTGTCGACGACATCCTCGGGAGCCACGTCGAGGACCTCATGGGATCGGAGCCCGCAGCGAGCGCCGAGCCAAAAGGCGATCCGCTGCTGGGTGCCGTCCGCCTGAGCGATTAGTTGATCAACTTCGGTCTGACTGAGCCAGACCTTCATGTCGTCTCTGTGAGCGTGGGCTTTCAGGTTCATGTCCGAGTAGCCTGTAACCCGGACGGCCACACGGGAGGTAAAGGGGTTTTCGGTGGGGGTGGGAAGGGTGATCGGGGCCGAATACGTCCGACTTTCAGAACGTTTCCGGACGCTATTTTCGGGTCGTTTAGACTGAAATACGCGGTAAGTAGGTTTGCGAAGCCATCAAGAAGATCCTCGGTCTCTTATCGTCTTTTATATAGTAGACACTTTTATGCTCTCATCCCAAAAGACCGATAATGGTAGAACGACCCGAGGCGCAGTTTGCCGCAGACACGACGCGCCAAGCGACTACCGCAGATCTCCGTACTGAACTCGGGTCTCATAATCTCACACGCCACCTCGCGCTCTTCTATCGGTCAAACGAAGCCCAGTTGGCTGCTACCACAGCCTTCCTCGTCGAGGGCCTCCAGTCTGGCCACCGCTGCATCTACCTGCTTGATGTCAATACCGCTGCCGACATCAAATCTGCACTCCGGAGAGCCAATATCGATGTCGAGCAACGCATCGACGCTGGCGATCTCGTCATTCGAGATGCCGAGGAAGTCTACCTCGAATCCGGCTTCGACCCTACAAAGATGATCAAGACCCTCGAAACCGAAGCCAACGTCAGCGTCGAAGACGGCTACGACGGGTTGTGGCTCGCCGGCGAGAACTCGTGGTGTTTCCACACCGAGCAGTCATTCGACCATGTCCTCGATTTTGAAGCGGACTTCGATGCCGCCTGCCCGAATCTCCCGGTCACCGCACTCTGCCAGTACGACCTCAAACGGTTCAATGAGACATCGGCCGCAAAAGCTCTCCGAACGCACGAACAAATCATCTACCGCAACCAGCTCTGTAAGAACCCCTTCTACATCCCACCCGAGGACTATCGCTCAACCGGTAGCCCGGAGTTGAATGCGCAACTAATGCTGGAGCAAGCGTACTCGCTGACGAGCGCACGCCGCGACATCAACGAACGCGAACAACGGTTAGGTATCGTCAACCGCGTCCTCCGGCATAACATCCGCAACGATCTGAACCTCGTAAGGGGGACGCTCAAACTGATAGACGAGGAGGAGTCGTTGTCCGGCGAGAGTCACCAGCAACTTGCAACTGCCATCGAGCATGCTGAGTCGGTCGTCGAGATGGCGGAGAAAGCCCGCTACATTCAACAAACAACAGGCGATACGACGGTCGAGCCACAGCAGCTTGGCCCCCACATCAAGACAGCCATCGAAGAAGCGACAGCCGAATATTCGGCTGCCGACGTCCAGTTTTCCGGAGCGAATGAAGTGACTGTGCTTGCTGATGAGAATCTCGACATCGCGTTGCGTGAAGCCATCGAGAATGGGATTGTCCATCAGGACACGGACTCCCAAACTGTTGTTGTCTCTGTCTCGACACCAAGCGAAGACACGGCCCAAATCGAGATTCAGAATGAAGGGGCAATTCCGGACGTGGAACGGTATTCGTTGGAGAAGGGTGAAGAGACCCCACTAGAACATTCGAGCGGGCTTGGCCTCTGGCTAATCAAATGGGTCGTCGAGAACGCGCACGGGTCAATCGAATTCCCAGACTCAAGCGCAGGCGAAGCACGCCTACAGATCGAATTATACCGGGTTCCCTCATAGGGGAAGCCGTTACGGGATAGTCCGGACACACGTGAGGACGAAGTCCAAAGTAGCGTTTCGTCAAGAGCGTGGATTACTACGCTGTCCGTTCAGTCGGTCGTCTGTACGTACCGAAGCCAAATTCTCGACTTTCCCTCTCTTTCCGGACACCTCACAACGACCGGAACTTTCCGTACAGCGCGTCGGCGGCCTCACTGGAGAGGTAGATATTCTTCTCGCTGGCGGTGACCGACTCGCCTGCGACGTCTTCGATCAGGTTTGCTAACTCCTGGAGGTATGCCTCGGATCGTTCCTCACGAAAGCCCATCACGAAACGCTCGCCTTGGGGTGTCTGGCGGTTCCGAATGTAGACGTCGACGAACTCGTACCGGAGTTCGTCCGAGACGTCGTCGAGATACTCCGGCAGCGAAAACGCCGATTGGTCGCTCTTTTCGCCCTGTGGCGCACCGAGTACGACGAGTGCTCGCCCGAGGACGCTGGCGTGGTCCGTGGGCACGATCTCGGTTGCTCTGTCGGATTCGTCCGCTCGCTCGCGTCGCCAGTCGATATCGAGCGTGTCCAGCGCGTCGGTCACGCGCGGTTCGGTCGCGTCGTCGACGGCGAAATGCGGGACGAAGGTCTCTCTGGAGATCGAGCCGCCCGAGAAAATCCACGCGACGAGCTGGTTCAGCGCCGCGAACTCCTCGGAGTCGACGCCCTCGAACCACCCGCGCTGCTCGGCGACTTCGACGGCGCGGGCGGGATCGGGCTTTGCGCCGTTCTGCCACGCGCGGATTCGACCGCGCGGCATCTCCCATTCGACGCGAGCGCGCTCGATCCGCTGTCGGGATGCCGGGCGGCGACGTCGAGATACACCTGATAGTCTTCGACGGCGTCCCAGGGCTCCGCCCGTTTCTGCACGTTATAGGTCCGCGCAAGCGATTTCGGCGTTAATTTAGTTGTTATTATTTACTTATAATTTACATGCTGTCTGGGTTACAACTGTGATGTAATATTTCATATCTGGCTTAAGTTTTATTACGGATGAATGTATTCTCTTGTGTAACGCCGACAGCACGCGAAAGGACAGGCGAGGAGGGGTGTCAGATCCCATGAACCCCTTGCCTCATCATATCACACGGACGTGTCTGATATGAATCCTTTGGCGGAAATCGGCGCAAACAACCTACAAAGTACACACAATGGATTTCAAGAAACTACTCGAAACGGACGACGACGAACGCGCGGTCTCGCCGGTTATCGGCGTGATTCTAATGGTTGCAATCACAGTAATTCTCGCGGCCGTTATCGGTGCGTTCGTGATTGGTATCGGTGATGATCAGCAAGAAGTCCCACAGGCTAGTTGGGATTGGGATCAGACCGGCGAGACAGGCTCCGATTCAGTAACGCTATCACATCAGACCGGTGATACAATATCTAACAGCAATCTTGAGCTCCAGTTCTCCGGTACTGCAACTGACGTATTCGACAATAGCGGCGACATCGACACAGGACCGTTTGGTAATAGTGATGTGAGTGCTGGGTCTTCTGTTGAACTCAACTTTAGCTTCACCAATGACTACGCCACTGATGCTGAGAATGAAACACTAACGCTCTCTTGGGAGTCTGATTCGGGTGGAGATTCCTCAGTGCTGACTTCCTGGGATCTATAAATATGGATATGAAAAATATGCAATATTCTGATGAGGACCGAGCAGTATCTCCTGTGATAGGAGTTATACTAATGGTCGCTATCACTGTAATTCTTGCCGCTGTTATTGGTGCATTCGTGATTGGTATTGGTGACGATCAACAACAAGTTCCGCAAGCCAGCTGGGACTTCGATCAAAGTACGGAAAATTTCACTGACGCAGCACCGCACTCCTCGAATTTAACTGTTGTTGATATTTCACATCAAACTGGTACTACAATTGACGAAAGTAACATCGACGTCACGGTGAATGGTGATACAGCATACGGTATTACGCCTCAGACAGGTCCTTCTGATGATGATGTCAAAGAAGTCTGGTCCAGTAGTGGAGATATCAGTGCTGGAAATAGTGTACAGGTAGTCTTTGCATCCGGAGAAGACTTGGATGATACGTTCGCTGTCGACTACGAAGACGGACCTGACCAAATTAATCAAGTAACCGACGGGACAGACACGTACAATGAGGAAGGGCTCTCATCAGGAGATACCATCCGAATTGTTTGGGAATCTGACGACGGGGCAGACTCGTCCGTCCTTCAGGACTACACCGTCAGCTAACCGGACCCACCACAGTCCGTTCACACGCAAATGACTCACTTTTTTCAGACGCCGACGCCCAGTCGAGCGCAATCGGCACCATCCTGCTCGTCGCGATAGTCGTCATCCTCGCCTCAGTCCTCGGCATCTTCGCCATCGATCTGTACCAGAGCGCTGGAGACGTCGAAGAGACGCCGAATGTGCGCTTCGACGTCGAGCAGTACGGCGATGGCGACCAGCAGGTCCGCCTGTACCATATGACTGGGAACACGGTCGAGGATGTCGAGACGCTCTCGGTCGTCGTCGACGGCGAGACGGTAAGCGACAGCGGCGCGGACTGGTCGGACTCAGCCGACGGCTTGCGCTCACAGAGTTCGCTATACATCGCCGCCGACGGCAGTGGGAGCTACCTGACTGACGACAGAGCGTCGATCAGCGGTAGTCCCGAAGCCCTCACCGCGGGCACCGAAATCTCGGTGATCTGGAACAGCGCCGACACCAACTCGTCGGCAACGCTGTTCGAGTACGAAGTCGAAAAACGATAGCGCTCTCTACTCTCTCAAAATCCGCAAGCTACAGCTATACTCGCCGAGGACGCGGTTGATGTTCGGCGTCGAGGTCGCCACACGATGTCCGAAGCGGTGCGATTACAGCGCACCTGCTGGAGGACATTCCGGTGGAGATCGTGAGCGAGCGGTGTGACGTGAGCCGCGACGTGCTCGACCGCCACTACGACCGCCGGACTGAGCGCGAGAAGATGGAACAGCGCCGAAACCACCTTTCGACGAACTAACAACCATGATAGCACATAGTTCCCCCACGGAGTACGGCGATTCTGAGGACTATAGGACCCGAGCGGGCCCATGTTTTTGCGACGTCATTGCGAACAGCGTGAGCAACGGTTCGGAGCGGCTTCCCGCTTCGGTGAGCAAATCGGTCATCTCGATCGGATTGAGTTCAGACTGTGAGCGCTGCCAGACCGGTTAGATCGTTCCTCTTCCAGTCGATATACTACAATCAGTTTTTGAGCCAAGGGGGATATTAAGTATCAAGCAACAGTACCGATAGACATGTTGTCGAACCTGACTGACGATCAAAAGTTCGATCTGACCATTGCCGCTGGGGCCTTCATCGCGCTGTACTGGGTTTTGTACGTCAATCCGTTGACTGGGGAACTGCTGGGTCTGGTGCTCGGGACGCTGCCAGTCCTCGGTGGCGTGTATCTGTACGTCGAACCGGAGCAGTATATCGTCCAGAGTCTGGCTGGGATAGCGGCAGTTGCACTCGGCGGTGCTGCCCCGGCAACGGTCCTCTATCAAACGCCTGCTGGCGACTGGCTAGTCGGGAGCCAGCCACTCCCGCTGGCGCTCGGAATCATGCTGCTGGTGGTCATCACGACACTCGTCGGTCGGCGATACGTGCAACTGGCCGTTAGTTCACGCGACACCTCTCCTGCCTGAATCGGAACTCGAACTCCGGTAGCCCCGGACGAACTCCTGACGATCCAGCAGACCAGTTGCTACTGACCGATCAAACGGGGCGGCAGGACGTGCCCGCCCGCGAGAGGTGGCGTGCCCGATGCCCACAGTACTGCCGAACGCGAGGATACACGTTAGATCTGACAAGCAAGCAACCACTGACACGGTACGTCAGTAAATCGTAAAGAACCGTTGCTGGATCCGGTCGCGAGCGCACCAGTAGAACAGACTCACGGTCACAAGCGAAGCGACGATCCCCAAATTGGGAGCACTCGTGTTCGGCAAAAAGTAATCGTTATACGGTATGCGTTCCACCTCCCGAGTATGCAACGACGAGCAGCGGCCGGCTATGTTGCCCTCTTTCTCGTCATCGCGGTCGGAGCGTATGGACTCGCCGCGACAGCCGAGAGTCCCGAGATATCGCTTGAAGACCCAGAATATGACGCGACAGTGGGCGACCAGTTCGAGGCCGAAGGCCAGACGTACACGCTTGCCGAAGTAACGATTGAAGAAGGTGCCCCCGTTGGGACGCTGGAGTGGAACATCACCGAGGACCAGAGCGAAACCTGGGCCGATGGAGATGAGATAGAGTATCAGGGAGGGGATTACGAGGTGCTCGTCTCGAACGAGACCGATGCCTCCGAGTTCACGCTCCGTGAGGTACCCGGTGACGATGTCGAAGTGACCGGTGAGGGTGACGACCGCATCATCCGCGTCCAGGAGGACGGGGAAGAACAACTGATTCCCATCGACGAGTACGAACCACTCGACCGCCAGACGTTCGCCGAAGGCGACGGTATCGAGTATCAGGAGTTCAACGCTACCGTCGGCGAAGTGGCAGAGGAGGAAGTAGTGATAGAGTGGAGCGAGCAGGTCACCGAGGATCTCACTGTCCGGGAGGGGCAGAGGTCGTCCAGGTTTCGGAGAACCAGACGTACATGGCCCACTTCACCGCCGAGGACCGACTACAGCTAACGTCGAACAAAGAGTTGTACAACGAAGAGGCCGACAGAGTCGCCTACTTCGAGGAGCGGACGAACGGAATGACCGTCGCGACGATCATCTCCGGACTCGCCGCCCTCCTGCTCGTCGCGATGGCGTACCTGCCGCGCAAGGAGTAACCGCGTAGAGCGTCGAAATCGTTTTTATCTTCCGGAGTCCGGGACCGGCATGTCGGTGCAGTAGCTTCTTGCGCAACCGTCGACGATCCAGTACGCACAGTCTCCAAATGCAACTATTGGTCGAGTATACACTTGACCGGGCATTGGAATGAACGGCGGTCGGGGAACGAGAGAGGATAGGAGATATTGAATCCGGTACCAGATCTCACACCGTACGGTCCGATGTGGTTCAACTGCTTCCTGCCGGTTCACTCACCCCTTGTTGTCACTCGGCGGTTCGTTGCACGGGCCGGGAGGGAGTTGAACCCTCGACCGTCTGGTTAAAAGCCAGACGCTCTCCCTAACTGAGCTACCGGCCCTACACAAACCGGTTGGGGGAGGGGCAATTAAACCCTTATGATGCACGGCGGGGATCAGCGTTCCCTGAATTCGCGGTCGAGGGCACGATGGGCGAGGTGATCGGGTGAGATCCCCTCGTTTGCGGCACGCCGTCGAAGTTCGCGGTAGACGTGCGGCGGCAGTAACAGCGAGACTTCGCCGAGCTGGATTCCGTGCCCGTCAAGTGCTTCCTTCACGCTCTGGCCGTCATTGACGTCGCTGGCGAGCGTGCGGATCTCACGGACTGTGAGGTCGTTGTCGAGCGCCGCCCACGCGAGGTCGAAGCGGGCGGTGCCGCTCACCCGTGCAATGTGTTTCGCGGCTGTCGGCGCGATATGACCCATCGCGACGTGTCGCCGGATCGACTGTGGGAGGTCGTGGACGCGTGCCCACTTGCGAATAAACGCGACCGTCGCCTCGCCGCCGGCGCGTTCGGCGGCGATCTTGTAAGAGCCTTCGCCTCTGACGAGTGCCGCACACGCCGCTGCACCGCGGAGCATGTAGACGTTGTCGGCCGCGCCGGCCGTGTTTCCGGCGAACGCGGCGACAGTCTCGGCCGCACGGTCGAGGCTCTCGGGATCGTCGGGATCGAAATGGACCGCCTCGTCCGCGTGCTCTCCAGTGACTTTCGCATCGCCCCGAACCACAGGGTTACCAACTGGCTCCTCGCGGTCTGCCGGTGGCGCGTGGGGACCGCTCTCGGAGCGATAACGTTCGTTTCGCTGGTCTTCCGACCAGTCAGCAGTCATTGTAACACTGTAACGTCGGCACCGCAAAAAACCCTCCTACTCGGGCAACCCGACAGGTGTCAGACTAGAGGGAGACGCTACTCCTCACGCTGCTCGGAGAGGTGCTCCCAGATCTCCGTACAGCCAGCCCCTTCCTCGACGTCCGCGAGGTGATCGTCGTCCGATTCTTCCTCAGTATCGTCTCCATCTTGCGCTTTGAGTTCGCTCATTGGGAGACCACCGAGTCTCGTTCGTAGAGTTCCGGCGCAACGTCTGCTGACGTATGCTGTTGGTTCGATACTCGATCAACGCACGAGTCGTCTGTCATCGTCTATGCTTTGTAACGGTATCTCCTTAAAAGAGCGCTCAGCAACAAACCCTACCCGAACTCCCGATTAGCAGAAATCCTTTCCGGTATCACGGACGAAGCGATCCGGGTCAAATGCGGCCCCTGCTGTCGGTTTTTCGGTATTTGTATCGTCACAGCTCCGGTAAGCATTGTTGTCGGCGAGGGCCTAAGGTAGACGGGTGATCTGTAGGCACCTATGGTAGTCTCCGTGCGGACGCTCGACGACGGTGCCTGGATCAGCATCAACGATTCGCGAGCCGTCGGTGTGAGCCAGATCTGGCCGATCGCCCGCCACGATTTCTGTGGGTGCGAGACCGCACACCTGCTTCTGGAAGCGTTCTACGATGTCGGGGTCGACGGCCGTCGCATCGTCGCGGGCGTCGTCGGCCAGTGTATCGACTGTGGAACCGAAGGGTCGATCGATACGTTACCGGTCGGCCGGGTCGTCGAGGGCGAGTTCTCCGCGTACGAACCCGGACAGGTGCAGTCACTGCTCGAACCAGTCGAGGGAGTCACCGAGGACGAGCATCGCCTCTCGGGGCGATTCTAGCACGGATCGGGACCCCAGGCCGTGACACGTGACGCCACAACAGGCAATCCTTTCTGGTACACTGTAGATGGGGGAGAACTGACGCGAGGCAGTGGCGTATATGAAGAGGGGTCTTACTGAGCCCATATGCCAACTGACGTCGAAAAATGGAAAAGCGAGGTCTATGGAAACGAGATCAGGGAACATCTGGAGCAGTTCGCGGAAGACGGGTGGGAGTCGATCCCCGACGAGGAACACGACGCGTGGTTCGAGCGGTTCAAATGGTGGGGCCTGTATCACCAGCGGTCCGGGCAGGAAAGCTTCTTCATGATGCGAATCGGGACGCCGAACGGCGTACTCGAACCCGGCCAGACGGAAGTCGTCGCCGAGATCGCAAACGAGTACGCGACCGGCCCGGCATCGAATCCCGAGTTCGGCAACGCCTACGTCGACTGGACGACGCGCCAGTCGATCCAGCTCCACTGGATCAAACTCGAGGACGTCCCGGAGATATTCGAGAAACTCGAATCTGTCGGGCTCTCGACCCAGCAGGCCTGTGGTGACTCCTGGCGGAACATCGTCGGTAACCCGATGGCCGGCAAGGCCCCCGAGTTCGTCGACGCGCTGCCGGTCATCATGGAGCTCAACGAGCGGTTCAAGGGCAACGAGGACCACTCGAATCTGCCGCGCAAGTGGAAGGTGTCGGTCACCGGCGCACCGGACGGCTCCGGACAGGGTGACATCAACGACCTCGCACTCGAACCGGCGTTCAAAGAGGTCGACGGCGATGAGGTCCGCGGGTTCAACATCCGCGTCGGTGGCGGCCTCTCGCGAAACGAACCGCGCCTGGCCCGCGAACTCGACGTGTTCACGCGACCGGAGAACGCTGCGGACGTCGCCGGCGGCATCTCGTCGCTCTTCCGCGAGCACGGCGACCGAGAGAACCGCTACAACGCTCGCGTCAAGTTCCTCATGGACGAGTGGGGCCCGGAGAAGTTCCGCAACGTGCTCCAGGACGAGTTCGTCGACTTCGAGCTAGAGACCGCAGGAACGGACCTCCGCGAGCAGTACACCTACAACGCCGGCGGCGACGAGCACGGTGACCTGATCGGTGTCCACGAACAGCGCGACGATAACTACTACGTTGGACTCAACGTCCTCGTCGGGCGGATGGGTGCCGACGACACCGCTGAGTTGGCCCGTGTCGCCGAAGAGTACGGTTCGGGCGAGGTGCGGGTCTCCCAGCGACAGAACGTCATCATTCCGGACGTCGCCGAGGAAGACCTCGACGCGCTCCTCGAAGAGGACCTGCTCGAACGTTACTCGCCGGACCCCCATCCGTTCATGCGCGGTTCGGTCGCCTGTACGGGCACCGAGTTCTGTTCGCTCTCGATCGTCGAGACGAAGAACCGCCAGGTGCGGTTCGCCCGCTGGCTGAAGCAAAACGTCGAACTGCCCGAGGGCGTCGAGGATTTCCACATCCACCTCTCGGGCTGTACGGCGTCGTGCGCCCAGCCCCAGATCGCCGACATCTCCCTGCGCGGCATGAAGACGCGCAAGGACGGCGAACCGGTCGAAGCACTCGACATCGGCCTCGGCGGCGGCCTCGGCGAGAACCCGCAGTTCGCACAGTGGGTCGCCGAGCGCATCCCGGCCGACGAGGTTCCGGGCGCTATCGAGAACCTGCTCGATACGTTCGAGTCCCAGCGCGAGGGCGGCGAGACGTTCCGCGACTTCATCGCGCGACTGGACGAGGACGCCCTCGACGACATCGTCGAACCCGAGGAGACGAGTTACGAGGATCCGTACATGCACAACACGAAACGGACCTGGTACCCGTACGCAGAAGACGACAGTCTCGATTCGAGTCCGGCACCGGCCGACGATTAGAGCGAGATCCGGGCGGAGCGAGGATCTCGTTACGGCGAGCGGGGAGGAACGACCCGCGAGAAGCAAGGTCTGAGCGTAGCGAAGACCTCGTTGTAGCGAGCGGGGCTATGCCCCGCGAGCAGCGCGGTCTGACCGGACCGAGACGGCGACCAAACGGGACGGCTCAGCGTCGGCCGCCAATCACTTTCGCGGCCGTCAGGACGGGGTCCCACGTGGTGTTGAACGGCGGCGCGTAGGCAAGGTCGTAGTCGGCGAGGTCGTCGACGGAGAGTCCCTCGGTCACTGCCCCGACGAGCGCGTGGCTTCGGTGGACCGCACCCTCGCCGTACTCGGAGGCGAGGCTGCCGCCCAGCACGCGTCCGGACGGCCGGTCGATGGTGAGCGTCACGCGGACCGTCCCACCGTCGGGGTAGTAGCCGGCCCGGGATTTCGCTTTGATCGTCTCGGTCATCGGATCGAAGCCGGCCGCACGGGCCCGGTCGTGGTCGAGGATACCCGTCCGTGCCGCCTCCATCTCGAACGCTTTGACCGCTGCCGTGCCTGCGACGCCGCCGCCCTCGGTCGGATCTCCTGCGACCGTCTTCCCGATTGCTCGACCGTGTCGGTTGGCAGTGAGCGCCAGCGGAACGTACACCGGGTCGCCGGTGATAACGTGCTCGGCTTCCGCACAGTCGCCCGCGGCGTAGACGTCGTCGAGGTTCGTCTCGCGGTAGGCATCTGTTTCGATGGCTCCCGTCTCGCCGAGTTGGATACCGGCGGCCTCGGCGAGGTCAGTGCGCGGTCTGACGCCCGTCCCGACGAGCACCATGTCGACCGGAACCCGCTCGTCGTCGGTGACGACTGCCTCGACCCTGTCGTCGCCGGCAAGCGTCTCGACTTCCGCTCCGAGATAGACCGCGACGTCCTGCTCGACGAGATGGTCGAGTACGGCCTCGCTCGTCGCTTCGCTGAACTGTTTGAGGATCCGGTCGCCGCGCTGGAAGAGGTGGACCTCGAACTCGTTTGCGGCGAGCGCTTCGGCCATCTCGACGCCGATGTATCCGCCGCCGACGATACCGACCGGCCCGCTACAGGTCTCCAGGAACTGACAGGCCGGGCCGCTATCCGGCTGTTGGAGGTCCCCCTCAGCGCGTGCCCGGCCGACGTACTCCCTGAGTTCCGTCCCGTCGGACATCGAACCCAGCGTGAAGACGCCGGGGGACTCAAGCCCGTCGATCGGCGGTGTGACCGCTTCGGAACCGGTCGCGACGAGGAGGTGGTCGAAGGGCTGGACCACGTCTCCGCCCTCGCTACGTGCCGTGACGACGCGCTCGTCCCGATCGATATCGACGACCTCGTGACCGATGCGAAGATCGATATCCCGCTCCTCACAGAACTCTTCGGGGGTGACCGAGACGAGGTCGTCGAGCGACTGAATTTCGCCCTTGATGTAGTATGGGAGCCCACAGGCGCCGTACGAGACCCACTGGCCCTTCTCGAAGACGACGACATCTATCTCCGGGTCGTCGCGTTTCGCTTTACTGGCTGCTGACATGCCGGCGGCGTCCCCGCCGACGACAACGAACGTTGACACGGAGAACATATCGCAGAGCCAGCATATAAACGAACCGTGAGTGTGCGATACGAGTACCAACTCGGCCGCAGGGGGCCCGTCGAAGTTGCATCCGAGAGGCACATCGGCCACAGCTATTTGCCATCCGCAGTCATCGATCCGAAACATGGGGGAGACAACAGAGAGCTACGAGGTTATCGTCGTCGGCGGGGGGCCTGCCGGGATGACGGCGGCGCTGTACAGCACACGACTCGGACACGACACTGCCGTCGTCAGCCGCGGCGGCGGTCGCGCAGCGATGATGCAGGAGGTCCATAATCTGCTGGGCGTGACCGAAGAGACCAGCGGGGCGGAGTTCCTCGGCATCGGCCAGGAGCAACTCGAAGGCTACGGCTGTGATATCCACCGTGACATGGTGACCACCTGTTCACGGACCGAGGAGGACCGAATCTATCTTTCGGGAAACACTGGGACGTACGCCGCAGAGCAGGTCGTACTGGCGACCGGATTCAACGACGTCCGTCCCGAACCGCCGCTTCCGCGCACCGGCCGCGGTCTTCATTACTGTCTCCACTGTGACGCACACATGTTCGTCGACAGGTCGGTGTACGTGATGGGACACGGCGAAAGCGCCGCTCACGTCGCCGCGCTCATGCTGAACTTCACCGACGAAGTCGACCTGCTTACCCGCGGGAACGATCCCGAGTGGAGCGAGGAGACAGCCGAAATGCTGGAGGGCCACCCGATCGACATCGTCCACGAGGACGTTACCGGCATCCAGAACGGCGAGGACGGCTGGCTGAAAGCCATAGAGTTCGAGGACACCGTGGGACCACGTCCCACGAGCAGCCGGACGGAGTCCGACGACGGAACCGTCCGGGAGTACAGGGGCGGATTCGCGATGTACGGGGCAGAGTACAACAACGGTCTCGCCCGGGAACTCGGCTGTGAGATCAACGAGGACGGAACGATCGAGGTCGGCGATCACGGCCAGACCTCAGTCGAAGACGTCTACGCCGTCGGCGACTGCACGCCCGGACACAACCAGATCCCGGTAGCGCTCGGCCAGGGTGCGAAAGCCGGTATCGACATCCACTTTCAGCTCCGGGATTTCCCGCGGGACCCGGAAACCATCGAGGAGCAGGGACCGGTGCGCTCCGAGGAAGTGCCGGGCATCCCCGACGAACTGCTCGAACAGGCCGTCGATTTCCATACGTACGGGGAGTGAGACGGGGCGGATCGTGGAGTAGCGTCGACGGCCCACTCAGGCAACTGGTAGTCGGGCAAAGCAGTAGGTCCTGCAGTCCAACGCTCTATATATGTCAGCTCTCTCGCAGTCGGCAGTGCTGGAACGGACAGCCTTCTCACGTTCTCGGCTCGACGCGCTTGCCGGCCAAGTCCGAACGGTCGGCGACCGATCCTCGCTCGACGTCAGAACGCCCGCAACCGACGAGGTGGTGGGCACAGTCCCGGCCTGCGAGGCGGCGGATGTCGCCGCCACGGTCGAACGGGCACGGGAGGCCCAGACCGCCTGGGCGGAGCAGTCCGCCGAGGAGCGAGCGGCAGTGCTCTATCGGTTTGCGGACCTCGTGCTCGACCACCGCGAGGAACTGCTCGATGCGATTCAGATAGAGACGGCAAAAGCACGCGAGGACGCCTTCGAGGAGGTGTTAGACGTCGTCAACACCTGCGCGTACTACGGGAAGGAGGGACCGGAAATGCTCGAGGATCAGGATCGCTCCGGTCCCGCACCAGGGCTTACGAGCGCGATAGAGACCTTCGAGCCGCTCGGCGTGGTCGGCGTGATCAGCCCGTGGAACTACCCGATCACGCTCTCGACGACTGACGTGTTGCCCGCTCTGGTCGCTGGCAACGCCGTCGTCTGCAAACCCGACGAACGGACGCCCTATGCGACGCTCATGCTGGCCGAACTCCTCGAGGAGGCTGGACTCCCCGGAGACGTGCTTTCGGTGGTGACCGGCGAGGGGAGCGTCGTCGGCCCGGCGCTGATCGACCGCGTGGACTACGTCGCGTTCACCGGCGGGACCGAGACGGGCCGGACGGTCGCCGAGCAGGCCGGGCGGAACCTGATCGACTGCTCGCTGGAGCTGGGGAAAGAACCCGATGCTCGTTCTCGACGACGCCGATATCGACGACGCGGCACGGGGCGCAGCGAACGGCGCGTTCACGAACGCCGGCCAACTCTGTCTCGCGCCCGAGCGGATCTACGTCGACCAGTCGGTCTACGACGAGTTCCTCGACGCCTTCGTCGGCGAGACGCGGAAACTCTCGCTCGGCGTCGAGGTCGGCTACGACGGTGACGTCGGGTCGCTGATCGACGGCCGACAGCAGAGCGAGTCCAGCAACACGTCGAGGGGGCCGTCGAAGACGGCGCGTCGGAGCTCACCGGCGGCCGCCACCGGCCCGACGTCGGGCCGTTCTGTTACGAACCGACGATCCTCGAAGGCGTAGCTCCGGACTCGCAGGTGGCCTGCGAGGAAACGTTCGGGCCGGTCGTCTCGGTCCATCCCGTCTCCGGCGTCGACGAGGCGGTCTCGGCCGCCAACGACACCGAGTACGGTCTGAACGCGAGCGTCTACTCGGCGGATACTGACCGCGGCCGGGATGTCGCCCGCCGGATCGACTCCGGGACCGTCTGCGTCAACGATCCCTACACCGTCGGCTGGGCGTCGATGGACTCGCCCATGGGCGGGTTCGGTGACTCGGGATTGGGGCGGCGACACGGCCTCCCGGGGCTCCGGCGGTACGTCGAGTCGCGGACGATAGCGACCTCCGGCGTCGGCCCGCTCGAACCGCCCGCGCGACTCCCGAAGCGCTGGTTCGTCCGACTGACCGCCAGCGCGATGCGCCTGCGGACCCGAATCGGGCGGTGGTTGCCGTGAGCGATCCACGCGTTCTGCTCACCGGCTTTCCGGGCTTTCTGGGCTCGGCACTCGTCGAGCGCCTGCTGGAGCGCGGTGACGGCCCGGTCGCCTGCCTCATCCAGTCAAAATACCGCGAGACTGCGGAGCGACGGGCCGCAAACCTCGCCGAGAGAAGCGACGAGGACGAGCCGATCCGGCTCTACGAGGGTGACATCACGGAGCAGGAGATAGGTCTGGAAGACCCCGCTGAGACGTTCGAGAGCGTCGAGGAACTGTATCACCTCGCGGCGGTCTACGACCTCGCCGTCGATGCCGACCTCGCCGAGCGCGTGAACGTTCAGGGGACCGAGAACGTCCTCGACGTCGCCGAGATGCTCGACCTCGAACGGTTCCACTACGTGAGCACCTGCTACGTCAGCGGGCGCTACGACGGCGTGTTTACCGAGGCGCACCTGCAGGAGGGCCAGTCGTTCAACAACCACTACGAAGAGACGAAGTACCGGGCGGAGGTCGCCGTCCAGGAGCGAATGGCGGCGGGCCTCCCGGCGACGGTCTACCGGCCCGCAATCGTGGTCGGAGACAGCGAGACTGGTGAGACCGAAAAGTACGACGGCCCCTACTACCTGCTCTCTTTGCTACTCGCTCAACCGGAGTGGCTATCGCTATCGTTCGCAGTGCCGGGGTCGGCCGACGCCGAGTTGAACGTCGTCCCGCGGGACTTTGTCGTCGACGCCATCGCCACCATCGGGACGCAAGACGGCGCTATCGGCGAGGTCTACCATCTCTGTGATCCCGCGCCGCTCCCCGTTACCGAGTTCGTCGATGCGCTCTCGGCGGCTGCCGGCCACCGTACCGTCACGGTTCCCACGATCAAGCCGGTCGCACGGTCAGCCGCGCGGTGGCTCGACTCGCGGGGGATCTCGATAGAGCCCGCGACCCTCGAATATCTCGACCATCCGACCCGGTATAGCTGTCCCAACACTCGGCGGGCACTGGCGGGGACCGGGATCGAAGCGCCCCCGTTCGAGTCGTACGTCGACCACCTCGTCGCGTTCGTGAAGACGCATCCAGAACTCGGCGACGACGCGATGGTCTGATCGCCACCCGGAGTACCTCGTCACGGGAACCGCTCACAATGTTTATAACAACTGGCAAAGAGTATTGAAACGAACCAGGTGTGAGCGTGTGTCACGAGTAAAAACGGTCGACGAGATTCGCGCGGCGTTCCCCGAAGACGCCAGTATACTGATTACTGGCGCGTGTCCCGAAACCATCGGGTCGCTCCCCCGGGAACTCCTCTCCAGTGCTGTCGGAGATGACCAGGGCGCTGTCGTCATCACCACGAAAGACGCCGCAGAGCACGTCCACCGACAGTTCGAGCGGGCAAGCGAGTTCGCCTCGACGTCGAAGCTTGCAGTCGTCGACGCCACGCCGAAAGACCGGCGACACGCTGAACCGGACGAGAACGTCTGGAAGACGAGCTCTCCGGTCGACTTCGGCGGCGCAATGCTCGGTCTGCGGCGCGGCTACGAGTCGCTCGCGCTGGAACACGATACGATCCATCTGCTGTTCGACAGTCTAACCACTCCACTACTCTCCGCAGATTCGATGACTGTGCTTCGGTACGCCCATCAGGTGATGCTCGAGGAGGCTCCAGATCCGGACTTCAGCTATTCCCGGTCTGCACGAACGTCACGGGCGAGCGCGACGTCAGCAAACTCAAGCATCTCTCCGAGAGGATGATCGAGGTCAGAAAGCGTGGCGGGGAACGACAGGTCCGACTTCATGGACTGCGCGAGGCTTCCGACGAGTGGTTCACCCTGCCGGAGCACGATACCAACGCAGGTGTCGCTGGGCTGGTCTGAGCGGCAGTCGTTCCCAGGAATCGAGGAGTCGCCGAATGTTTTTCCCCACCCGAAGCCACCGTCAGGTATGGACGAATCGGAACGTGAGCAGTTGCTCAAGCAAATCAACAGACAGAGCGCGACCATCGGCGCGAAGACGCCGGACACGATCACGGTAAACGGCGAGGAACTCGACCTCCAGGAGTTCATGATGGAGACGCGCCGCGTCGAGGGGGTCCCGGACGAAGCGAAAGAACTGGTTCTCGACACGAAGCGCGCGCTGAAAGCAGAGCGAATGGAACTCGTCGACCGACTGGAGACCGAGGAGATGTCCTACGAGCACGGCAAGGAGATAGCGGACACCATCGTCGGCATCGACCGTGCGCTGAACGCGCTCAACAGCCTGCGCGGCCGTCGGTACGGCCAGCGCTCCCGGTCGGTGAACGTGAACGATCACAAGCAGTGGCTCGATTTCCTGAAGTCGGTGTCCAGTTGACGCCCGGAGGACTAGCCGGAGCCCCAGGGAAACACGTTCCTGAGGTCTCTGAGGAACGGTCCCGGATCGTCGAGACAGAGGTAGTCGAAGTTGGGCTGGTCGTACACCGACTGTGCGACATCACGGGCGGCCTGCCGAAACCGCGGCGGGTCGACGAGCGGAAACTCGTCCCGGAGGACACTGTGAAGATGGACGAGTTCCCCGCGGAGCAGGTGTGTCGCGACGCCGTCCTCGTACGATGTCGACCCGTTTACTGATTCACCACCCGCGATCTGCCAGAACAGATGGGGAAAGTCCAGTCCGGCAGCGATCGGACAGGCGAGCGACAACCAGAACCGAGGGTTGACCTCGAGCAGCGTGAACTCCCCGGTGCGCTCGTCCTTGACGAACTGCACGGATGCTGGGCCGTTCCAGTCGAGCGCGTCGAGGACCGCCGTGCCAGCAGTCTCCAGGTCCGGGATCGAGACCGTCTCGCGGCAGACGCTGGTGCCGCCGCTGTACTTGTAGGCCCGGAGCTGATGTTTCCCGCAGGTCGCGACTGGCTCGCCGTCGTCGTAAAGCGCCCAGAGCGCATACTCCGATCCTGGAACGTACTCCTGGACGATGGGCTCGTGGCCCATCCGTTTGCGGATGCTCTCCCGATCCGGCTCGACGCCTGGCTGGAGCAGCGTCGCCGATCCGGTACTTTCGAGCCGATCCGGACTCGTCGTTCCCTCGTACTCGTCGGCCAGTAACACCAACCGCGGCTTGACGATCTGGTGTCGCTCCCAGTCGTCGACCTCGCCGAGCAGTCGCGTCTCCGGCACAGCCACACCTGCGTCGGCGGCTGTCTCCACCAACCGGGACCGGTCGTGGACGGTCCGCAGCATCTCGAAAGAGGGGAAGGTGGGCAGCATCTGCGCCTCGAACGCCGATTCGTTCCGTGCGAGCGTGAACACGTCGACTTCCCGCATCGGCGCGACAGCCCTGACGTCTGCTCGCTCCGCGAGCGCAAGGAGGGCATCGCGATACCCCGCACGATCTTCCATCGGATCGGGCACGATCCGGCGTTCCGTGGCGTACTGTGAAGCGAGCGCGGGTGCGGTTTCTGACTCGGAGATCGCGATGGTACGGATTCCCCGCTTGCCGAGCGCGCGGAGACAGGCAACCGAGCTTGCACCCCCTCAGGCACGACTACCGTGTCTCCGAACCTGCGTTCATCTTGCATCTGATTACTGCTGTTTTGATATTTGTTGCTTGAGGGTAGTTTGTTGGTACCGGATAGTTGCAGGTTACTCACAGGCCGCGTAGTCGTGGCAAACCACTCACGAAAAAATCTCGGCAAAAAAGCCGCGACTCCCTCGGGACGACTCACACCGTTCGTCGCCCACCGCTCGCCGCGGTGCTACTCCTCGAAGACGAACCGCCCGTCCTCTTGCACCGTTTCGCCGTCGACTTCGATCCGCGAATCCTCGCTCATGTCGACGATCATATCGACGTGGACCGCGCTGTCGTTCTGCTCGTTGTCCTCGCCGACAGTGTCCTCGTAGGCGCGTCCGACCGCCATGTGGACGGTGTCGCCCATCTTCTCGTCGAACAGCATGTTGTCGGTGAATCGGTCGATGTCGCGGTTCATGCCGATGCCGAGTTCGCCGAGATAGCGTGCGCCCTCGTCGGTTTCGAGGACCTCCGTCAGGACCTCCTCGTTCTTTTCGGCGGCGTGGTCGACGACTTCGCCGTCCTCGAACTCCAGATAGACGCCCTCGACCTCGCGGCCCTGATGGTAGAGCGGTTTGTCGAACAGCACTTCGCCCTCGACGCTGTCGGCGACCGGCGCGGTGAAGACCTCGCCGCCGGGGAGGTTCTTTTCGGCGTAGTCGTTGAGGACGGGGTTGCCGGCGATAGACATCGTGACGTCGGTGGTGTCACCGCTGACGATCCGGACCTCGTCGGCCGGTTCGAGCAGGTCGACCATGTTGGCCTGGAACTCCCGCTGTTCGTCCCAGTCCTTGTTGACAGCGTCCCAGACGAAGTTCTCGTAGCCCTCGGTGGAGAGTTCCGCGAGTTGGGCGTTCGAGGGGGCGGGGTACTGGGTGAGACACCAGCGCTTGGACAGTCGCTCGGCGGTGATCGGCTTCTGTGCGCGCCGGTAGGCGGCGTTGGTTTCGGCGTCGACGTCGCTGGTCTCGGTGGCGTTCTCGTTCGCCCGGATCGAGATGTAGACGTCGGTCTCGTCGATCAGGGCCTCGGTGTGGCCCGGCGTCTCGAAGTCGTCTACCTCGCTCGCACGGAGGTATGCGCGCTGGGCGCGGTCGTTGCTGGAGAGGCTGATCGGGTTCGCACCGATGTCGCCGATCACTTCGTGGAGGGCGACGACCAGGTCCGAGGCGACCGGCGGGGCGACGATGACGACGTCGTCGCCTTCCTGCAGGTCGACCGAGTGGTGTGCGATGACCTCTGCGTGTTCACGGATTCGCGGATCCATACAACGAACTCGCGGGCGAGGTGAAAAACCGTTTACGTTTTCGGCGATGGACTTCGAGTATGATCGATCTCCGCAGCGATACGGTGACGACACCGGACGACTCGATGCGAGCGGCCGCCGCAGATGCCGAGGTCGGCGACGACGTCTACGAGGAGGATCCGACCGTCGCCGAACTGGAGTCCCGGGCCGCCGATATCACTGGGTTCGAGGCCGCGCTGTTCGTGCCGAGCGGGACAATGGGGAACCAGATTGCTGTGCGCGTCCACACCGAACGCGGCCAGGAGGTGCTCATCGAGGGACAGAGCCACGTCTACAAGTGGGAACTGGGTGGACTGGCCCAGCACTCGCAGGTCCAGACGCGGACGATAGACGGCGGCGAGCGGGGATTCCCTCGCCCGATGCGATCCGCGCCGGCTACGTCGAGAAGGACCTCCACCGGCCCGGCACCGGACTGCTGACGCTGAAAACTCCCACAACAGCAGAGGCGGCATTGCCATCGCGCCCGAGGCCATCGACGCCGCCGCCGAAACCGCAGAAGAACTCGGTGTCCCGGTCCACCTCGACGGCGCGCGACTGTTCAATGCCGCGACCCACCACGATGTCCCGGCCGAACGGATCACCCGGAACGTCGATTCGGTGATGTTCTGTCTCTCGAAAGGGCTTGGCGCACCGATCGGTTCGATGCTCGCCGGAAGCGAGTCGTTCATCGCCGAGGCACGCAGGGTGCGAAAGTTGTTCGGCGGCGGCATGCGACAGGCCGGGATCATCGCCGCCCCGGGACTCGAGGCACTGGCGAACCGGGAGCGACTCCACGAGGATCACGAGAACGCCCGCCTGCTCGCCGAGGAACTGGCGGGAATCGAGGGCCTCGACGTTCAAATGCCCGAGACCAACATCGTCCTGGTCGGGACGGGCGCGCTCGGACTGAGCGCCGCGGCGTTCTGTTCGGCACTCGAAGAGCGTGGCGTCCGGGCGAGCGAGTTCGGCGAGACGACTGTCCGGTTCTGTACGCATCTGGATATCGACCGCGAAGCTATCGAGACGGCCGTCGGCGTCGTAGAGGACGTCACCACGGCGACCTGAGAGAGCAGCGATTCAACGACGCGAATCGTCGATGCCGTCTTTGAACGACATCACAGTCTTACGGAAAAGCAGGAAAAAGAACAGGAAGAGGCCGACGAAGACCCCGACGAGGCCGAGGAAAAACGGATCTGTGTACATACTATCGGATTCAGGAGGCGCGGACAAATGCGTTTCGGCCCGTACTGCACAAAGTTCTTTCCGTTCGACTGTTGACACGGTAGTATGGCTGATCTACTACCCTCCATCCCCGACACCTCGTCCGTCGATGACGGCGAACCCAGAGTGGTTGGGATCGACAGCGAGGAGGCCGACGATGTTCTCGCTGCGCTCTCCTCGAACACGGCCCGACAACTTCTGACGGCGCTCCACGACGACCCCGGCACCCCCTCCGATCTGGCCGACCGGATCGATACCTCCCTACAGAACGCCCAGTACCACCTCGGCAATCTGGAGGACGCGAACGTCGTCCGAGTGATCGATACAGCCTACTCCGAGAAGGGCCGCGAGATGAACGTCTACGGGCCGACCGACCAACCGCTCGTCGTCTTCGCCGGCGACGAGTCGAAAGAGACCGGACTCCGCGCGGCGCTCAAGCGACTGATCGGCGGCATTGCTGCCGTCGCGGGTGCAAGCCTGCTCATCCAGGCGATTGCTGGCAGTGGGCTGTTCGACTCGGCGGCCAACGACGGCCAGCAGTCAGGAACTGATGGAGAAGCGACCGAAGACTCCGGACAGATCGGTACCGCGAGCGAAGAGGATTCGGGCGCGGCCGACGCCGATCCGACGGCCGCCGACGGCGACAGTCTGGATATCCCCCTGATCGAGGACGATTTCGGGCTCCTCGATGGAGCAGGACTTCCGCCGGGCGCGCTCTTTTCGCCGGCGGCGCGACGGTGATGCTCGCGTGGTTCGTGATCTGGTACGTCCGAATTCACCGGGTGTAGGCCATATCCGGCCGAAAGCGGTGGGGATTTGGACGCGATTACGATAACTAAAGCCGTTGTTTGACTCTACGATGGCTATTTTTCCCCGGTACTCGTAGCCGTAAGTGCGTCCGTTCCAGAGGACGTAGATGCCTGCCAACCGAACCGCAATGCGGTCGGTCCGATCGGTCTGCCCCTGCCATCGATGGACCGCCCGCGGCCGCCCGTCTGCCCCGCCGCCCGCAGCCCTCCACTTTGCGGCTCGCGCCCTGTGCCGCGACCCTCTCTCGGCGCGATGTTCGCGAGGCCGTCGCGGTCATGCATCTGTGGTCCGTCCCCGCTGGCGCTTCTACGGCTCGATCCTGAACTCCTCGAAGACGGTTCCGTCCGGCTGGCAGAGTCGACCAGCCAGTCCGCCGCCTGCCGGTTCAGCTCCGCATGGCCCGGCCGATTACCGCGAGGGTCGGCGTGACTCCCGGGGTTGAGCAGTGTCAGTCCATCGGCGTCGACGACCGACGGCTGGTGTGAGTGCCCCGAGACGACCACGTCGGCCTCGCGCTGGCGGCCGAACAGCGAGAGCGCGGTCGGGCCGCCGTCGCGGCGATGGGTCACTGCAAAGCGAACCCCTGATACTCGACGGTGCGGGCCGTCGGAAGCCGGTCCCGCACTGCCATGCTGTCGGCGTTCCCGTGGACTGCGTCTAGACGTCGTGCCTCCTCCTGAAACGCCTCGAGCGCGCTCGGCGACGTGAAATCGCCCGCGTGAATCACGCGGTCGGCCTCCCGAACCGCCTCCAGCGTGCGGCCAGTCAACGCGTGCCCGTCGTGGCTGTGTGTATCCGAACAGATAGTGAGCATACCCCGGTAGACGGACGGGACCGAAACCTGTCTTTCGACTCGGCGCGACGAGAATGAGAAGGTCCATCACCCCCGGCCAAAAACGGGCGCGTATGCCGACCGAGGGCGAGGGCAGTCCGCTCGACCATGCCGACGAGGTGCTCGCTACCTTCGGCGACGCGACGCCGAAGACTGCCGAGACAGTCGCCGAAGAGACCGGGCAGATGTCGAGACGGTGCGGGCGACGCTCTCGGCGCTGGTCGAGCGCGACGCGCTGTCACACAAAGCGGTCCACGGGAACGACGATGCCGAGCGACGGCTTACGAGCGAGGAGCTTTCGGACCTCGCCGTCGACCTGTGGTATCTGCCCGCCGACCGGGTCGCCGGCGGCACCGTCGTCGTTACCATGGAGGACGAGGAGGCGGTCGAAGCCGCACTCGACGAACTGTCGTTCCCGGGCGCGAGCGACCTGATGCGCGAGTGGCGGCGAGACGCCGTGCGGGCCGCCTACGAGTATCTGCACGATCGTCACTCGGCCACTGATGCGGACTTCGTCGAGGAGGTCTACCCGACTCAGCCGGCGGGCTACGCTACCGGCGAGGCGTGGTGGGACTGCGTCGCTCCGCGACTTGCCGAACTCCCGGACGTCGAATCCGACGACGGGGAGTGGCGCGTCGACACCTAGAACTCTACTGCACCGATCCAGCGCTCCTGGCTCGCTTCACAGTCGAAATCGACGTGATACTCCCGGCAGGACGAGTGGAGACGGTCGCCACAGACGCATTTGGCCGACTCTGTACGTCGGAGGTGCCCGCCACACGCGGTACAACGAGGCATAACGTGTTATCGTATACCACACAGTATAGTAAACGCTTGCAAAAGACGGGTTAGAGACACATAGTCGTGGTTTCAAATCGGGCCGACTGCGTGCTGAACAGGGAACGGGCTCTCCCGAACGGCGGTTGCGGAACTGTTTTACTCTCCGCGGAGCGACGTGCGAGTAATGAGTCAACTGGAGGAGGCGTACCGCCTCGAGTATTTCGAGGAGGAAGACTTCGTCCGCAAGCAGTGTCCGGAGTGTGGCGTTCACTTCTGGACGCGCGATCACGACCGCGAGACGTGTGGCGAACCCCCGTGTGGCGAGTACTCTTTCATGGAGGACACTGGCTTCGACGAGGAGTTCAGTCTGACCGAGATGCGCGAGACGTTCCTCTCGTACTTCGAGGAGCACGATCACGAGCGGGTCGAACCGTACCCCGTCGCAGCGAACCGCTGGCGGGACGACGTTTTGCTCACGCAGGCGTCGATTTACGACTTCCAGCCGCTGGTAACCAGCGGTGAGACGCCGCCGCCGGCGAACCCGCTCTGTATCAGCCAGCCCTGCATCCGAATGCAGGATATCGACAACGTGGGCAAGACGGGCCGGCACACGATGGCCTTCGAGATGATGGCCCATCACGCGTTCAACACGAAAGAGGAGGTCGACGAGGACGAGTACGCCTATCACGGTGAGGTCTACTGGAAGGACGAGACCGTCGAGTACTGCGACGGCCTCTTCGAGGCGGTCGGCGTCGATCTGGACGAGGTCGTCTACATCGAGGACCCGTGGGTCGGCGGCGGTAACGCCGGGCCGGCAATCGAGGTCATCTACCGCGGCGTCGAACTCGCGACGCTCGTCTTCATGTCGCTCGAACAGGACCCCGACGGCGAGTACGAGATGAAAGACGGTAACACCTACTCGGAGATGGACACCTACGTCGTCGACACCGGCTACGGGCTGGAACGCTGGACGTGGGTCAGTCAGGGGACTCCGACCGTCTACGAGGCGGTCTACCCCGAGACGATCGAGTTCCTCAAAGAGAACGCGGGGATCGACCACACCGACAAAGAGGAATCGATCGTACAGGAAGCCTCGAAACTCTCGGGCAAGATGGACATCGACGAGGCCGAGGACGTCGAGGCCGCGCGCGGCGAGATCGCCGAGTCCGTCGGCGTCGACGTCGCGGAACTGGAGTCCTTGCTCGAACCGCTCGAAGACATCTACGCTATCGCCGATCACTCGCGGACGCTGGCGTACATGCTGGGTGACGGAATCGTCCCCTCGAACGTCGGCACCGGCTATCTGGCACGGATGGTGCTTCGCCGAACGAAACGACTGGTCGACAGCGTGGGCGTCGACGCCCCCTGGACGAACTGGTCGACATGCAGGCCGAGCGACTCGACTACGAGAACCGCGATACGATCCGGGACATCGTCCGGACCGAGGTCGAAAAGTACCGCGAGACGCTCGACCGGGGCTCCCGACGCGTCGAACAGCTCGCCGAGGAGTACAGCGAGAAGGGCGAGCCAGTCCCGACCGAGGAGCTGATCGAACTGTACGACTCTCACGGCATCCAGCCGGACATGGTCCAGGAGATCGCCGACGAGAAGGGTGCGACTGTCGAGGTACCCGACGACTTCTACAGCCTCGTCGCCGAGCGACACGACGACGAGAGCGCGGGCGATCTCGACGCCGAGAGTATCGACGACCGGTTCGAGGACCTCCCCGAGACCGAGAAGCTCTACTACGACGACCAGCAGGGCACCGAGTTCGAGGCGGTCGTGCTCGACGTCTTCGAGCGCGAGGAGGGCTACGACATCGTGCTCGATCAGACGATGTTCTACCCTGAAGGCGGTGGCCAGCCGGGCGATGTCGGGACGCTGTCGACCGACGACGCGACGGTGACGGTGACCGACACCCAGAGCGAGAACGGCGTGATCCGCCACCGGACCGACGACCCGCTCAACCGGGGCGCGATGGTGCGAGGACAGATCGACGGGGCACGCCGCCGACAGCTAATGCGTAACCACACGGCGACCCACATCGTCATCCACAGCGCGCGACAGGTGCTCGGCGAGCACATCCGGCAGGCCGGCGCACAGAAAGGCGTCGACTCCTCGCGAATCGACCTGCGCCACTACGATCGGATCGACCGCGAGGACGTCAAAGAGATCGAACGGGTCGCCAACCGACTGGTGATGGAAAACCACTCCGTCACCGAGGAGTGGCCCCATCGCAACGACGCACAGGAAGAGTACGGTTTCGACCTCTATCAGGGCGGGATCCCGCCGGGAGAGCAGATCCGGCTGATCCACGTCGAGGACGACGTACAGGCCTGTGGAGGCACTCACGTCTCCCGGACCGGCGAGATCGGTTCGATCAAGATCCGCAATGCAGAACCCGTGCAGGACGGCGTCGAGCGACTCGTCTTCTCGGCCGGCGGGGCAGCGATCGAGGCCACACAGGAGACCGAAGACGCGCTCTACGAGGCCGCCGAAATCCTCGACGTGACGCCGACCGAGGTGCCGGAGACGGCGGAGCGCTTCTTCACCGAGTGGAAAGAGCGCGGCAAGCGCATCGAAGCGCTGCAGGAGGAACTCGCCGAGGTGCGCGCCAGCGGTGGGTCGGACGCCTCCGAGTTCGAGTTCGACGACGTGACGGCGGTCGTTCAGCGTCTCGACGGCGGCGTCGACGAACTCCGGGCGACGGCCAACGCCATCGTCGACGAGGGGAAAGTCGCAGTGATCGGCAGTAGCGCGGACGGTGCACAGTTCGTCGTCGCCGTCCCCGACGACGTCGCAGTCAACGCGGGCGAAGTCGTCAGCCAGCTGCCAGTGAGGTCGGCGGCGGCGGTGGCGGCCCACCGGACTTCGCACAGGGTGGCGGCCCCGACACGGAGGCCCTCGACGACGCGCTGGCCAGTGCACCGGACATCCTCCAGCAGGTCCAGGACGCCTGAGATGGAGCTAGAGACGAGAGCCGAATACGACGCGCTGGTCGACGAGATCGCAGCCAACGCCGAGGACCAGGCCACCCCACCGACCAACGAGGACGTCTGGGCGAGTGTGAGCGACGTGGTGCCGAAGCTAACCGGGGCAGTCTGTGATCGCGTGCTCGACCTCTCGACGAGGGTGCCGGACGACGAACTCGTCGACGAGGTGACCGCCGCCCGCGACTCGACCGCGGCGGAGACGAAGCGCGCGGAGGCGGTGACAGTGCTCGTCCAGGACGTCGAGACGCGCCTCCGCTAGCGGAGCGGCTGAGCGGCCGGCAAGCCGCCTTCCGGTTGGGATTCGAGACGCCGGTTTTTAAGACCGTCCGGCGAACAGCCATGGCCATGAACCGGTTTCGTCTGCGAGGGCTCGTCGTCACCATCATCGCAATGGTGCTTGCGTCGCTGTCGTACGCGGCCATCTCGGCGAGTCTTCCTTACGGAATCACGCCCGCGACAGCGGACGCTATCGGACTCTCGCTGATCGTCGTCCCGGTCGTCTTTTTCGGCGCGCTGGCAACTGGCGGGTTCCCGTTCAGGGAGTATCAGGAAACAAAGGGGATCGGCGGGATGCTCGCAGACGGAGCCATCATCTTCGCCGTCTGTCTGCTCGCAACTGGGCTAACCGCACAGACTGTGGGCCTGGTCGGTCTCGGCAGTACCGGCCGACTGGTCGTGCTGGGTGGGATCGGCTACCTGACGGCCTTCGGCGTCTTCAGTGCACGCAATCTGGAGTTCTACGACCCCAACAGGTGACTGTATGAGACGACGGCGGCCGGTGATATTTCCGGCTTCACACCCAATCGAGAGACGATGGGAGTCAAGGTCAGACCGGCGCGACGGGAGGATCTGCGTGCGGTCCAGCGGCTCGTCAGCGACTCGTGGCGCGTCGCCTACGGCGACCTCCTTCCGCCGGACGCGCTCGCCTTCATCGCCGACGAGGAGCGGTTCCAGCCGATCGAGTCGCTGGAGTACGCACTCGAAAGCGACGATATGGACTTTCTGGTCGCGCTCGTCGACGGCGAGGTAGTCGGCGAGGGCCAGTTCGCTACCGGCTCCGAGACGCACGCCTTCGTCTCGCCCGAAGACGACGAGGTCCAGTTACAGTCACTGTACGTTGCGCCCAATCACTGGCGCGGGGGATGGGGTCACGGCTTGTCGAGGCAGGCTTCGATACCGTTCGCGACGATGCCGACGCAGTGCTCGTCGAGGCGCTTGCCGAAAACGACGACGCCAGACGGTTCTACCGGTCGATGGGCTTCGAGAAGACGGGCGACCGCATCATCAGCCTGTTCGGACTGCCCTACCGCGCGACGATCATGCGCCGACCGTTCAGGACGGCGTAACCGTGATCTGCTGTTTGCGGTCGATTGCCAACTCCAGCTCCTCCGCAATGGCGCTTCCCCGCGAGACCTGCACTTCGCCGCCGCGGCCTACCGTCGCGGTGAAGAGGTACTCGCCGTCCGCTTCGACTTCGACCGTCTCGCCGGCCTCGCCGTCGACCGGAATCACGATGTGGCGCGAGGTGATCTCGGGCTTGACGATCTGTCCTGATCGGTCCGAGGCGGCGGGTGTGGTGCCGCCCGCGTCGCCGCTTTCGTTGGGGCTACTGTTTGGCTTCTCGTCGTGGGTGCGCACGTCGATATCGATTCCCAGGCGGTTCTCGACGTCCTGGATGCGGCCACCACCTTTGCCGATGACCGTGGAGATGTCCTGATCCTCGACGTAGACGACCGCCGTGTTGGGGCTCTTGAGGTCGACGTCGACGTGGCCCTGTGCGATCGAGCGGATCTCCCGTTCGATCTCCTGGCGTGCGATCCGGTCGACGCCGGTGGACTCTTCTTCCTCCTCGTCGTTGAGCGGGACCGTGACGACCTGCCGATTGAAGGTGTAGATCTCGTAGGCGGGTTCGCCCGTCTCGAAGTCGTTGATGACGATGACCGGCCGCGCGAGGTCTTCCTCCATCAGGCCGTGAGGGACCTTGACTTCGGTCGTCACGTCGTAGACGGTGTGGACCTCGCCGGCCTCGATGTAGACGACGGTGTCGACGACCTGCGGGATCATCCCGAGTTCGACCCGGCCGACGAGTCGCTGGAGCGCGTCGATGGCGCGGGTCGCGTGGACGACGCCGATCATGCCGACGCCGGCCAGTCGCATGTCCGCGAACACCTCGAAGTCGTCGGTTTTGCGGACCTCGTCGTAGATGGTGTAGTCGGGGCGGACCATCAGCAGTGAGTCGGCCGTCAACGACATCTGGTCGTTGAGTTCGGTGTACTGGGTGATCTCCGGGCCGACCTGCAGGTCCCGCGGTTTCTCCATCGTCTTGACCGAGTAGTCGCTGCCCGAGAGGAACCGGGCCACCGCCTGCGCGAAGGTGGACTTCCCCGCGCCGGGCGAACCGGAGATCAGGACGCCGCGCTGTTGTTCGAGTAGCCGGTTACGCAGTTCGTCGTCGTACTCGTAGTCGTCCAGATCGGTCTGGACGATGGGGCGCACGGCGGTAATCTCGATCCCGTCCGAGAACGGCGGCCGGGCAAGGGAGATCCGGTAATCCCGGAACTGGACGATCGTCATCCCCGGTTCGGAGAGTTCGATGAAGCCCTCGGGCGACTCCTTGGCCGAGTTTTCGATCTCGTCGACGTACTCTTTCATTCGCGCCTCGGAGAGAACCTCGTCGCGGATCTCCTCGTAGTGCATCTCGCCGATCTCACCGCGTTTGGCCATCGGCACGACGCCCGTCTTGAGGTGGACGCTCATCGTCAGATCGTCGAAATACTCCTCGATCGTGAGTTCGCCGACGTCCTCGACGCGCGGGGCGATATACTCGACGTCGAGCCCTTTCGCCTCGGCGACTTCGCTCTGGACGATATCGCTGGTGACGAAGGTCGCACCCATGTCGTCGGCCAGATCGCGGATCAGCGCGTCGATTTCGCCCTCGGTGGCGTGACCGCGCTCGACCGCGTCCGGCCGCTCGCCGACGTATTCGAGCGTTATCTCGCCCTCGTCGGCGAACTCGGCGAGACGCTGGAGCTCAGAAAGCCCGTCCCAGCCGCTTTCGACGCCGTCGTTAGCCTGTGCTTCAGCTCCGCGACGACTGCTTCGGGTATCGAAATCGTCGCCCCGGCGAACTTCCCGTCTTCGACGTGGTCGGACACGCGGCCGTCGATGACCACGCTTGTGTCCGGTACAACGTTCATAGGGTCGCTTTGCTCCCCGTGGTGAAAAGGGTTTCAAGGAGCGGCCGGGATCGCTCAGAGTCGGTGGGCGGGCGGCATGCTCTGTTCGCGCTCCGTGCGTTTGCCGCTGCCGAGCGCCGTCCGGGTCATCCCGCCCAGTCCAACGATTGTGATCAAGAGTACGACCGGTGCGCCGGCGTAGGGAACCAACGCCAGCACCGCCGCCAGCGCCACGCCCACGAGCAGGCCGACCCAGTCGTGGTCGACGCCAAAGCGGGCAACGATGGCGTTCCCGAAGGCAATAAAGCCGATTGCCTGGGCGATGAAGGTCGTGCCGAGGACGAGCAGTGCAAGCGGATAGGCGGCTAGCCAACCCAGCATGATCTGCGAGAAGACCCATGCCGAGGCCCCGAGCAGCGCCAGCAGTACCGCGACAGCGATACCGAACAGCGAGGAGACGAACACGCTCGAACGGGCAGTCCTGATGGCAGGTGAACACCAGTGTGGCAAGAGGGCGAGGACGGCGACACCCATGAACGTGACGACGCTCGTCTGGATGGCGACTCGCTCGAACAGCGTCAGTTCGACGACCGAATCGGTCGGTACACCCTGCGCAGCAGCCACTGAAGGAAGCAACGCCAGCACCGCTACAAGCGCGAATCCCCCACTCGCCGGTTCATGTTTACCACTTACTGTCCCATTGTAAATAAAGACTTGCTTATGAAAGAAAAGCAGAGAGGTCTGTGACGTGAATGTGCACCCGTGATCGGTCTATAACTGCCTCGCAATCTGAGAGCATGCCGGAGAACTCATGTCGTATCGCGCTCGGCGTACGTCAGTTGCCAGTATGCTGCCTCGTCGAGGGGCGGTCGCCGATGGACCACGAGACCCCGTCGGCCGGTCGCGCGACCAGCGTACAGCGGTGGCCAGAGACCAGCGAGATCGGGAGTCGGTCGTCCGGAAGAAACCCGTAGGTGAGCAACAGATCGTACGGGATCACCGTCCCCGAGATGGCGACGACGTCCGAACTCAGGTGATCGGCCAGTACGGCTTCGAGCGTCGCCGAGAGGCCGCTTCGCCACCGCATCCCGCCGGTCATCGGCACCACTTCGCCAATCTGCGTGATCGTTACGGCATCGTTCGTCCGCCGTGTTCGTGCGATGAGGGCAACTACTGGCTCCCCATCGACGGTCGCCACGTACGTCGACCGAACCCAGACCGGACTGGCAAACCGCCACTCGTAGAACCGTCGCGTCCGGTAGGCGTGAAATCCCGCTGGCTGCCGGCGTTCGTACAGTCGGACGAGTTTGTCGACGTCGAGGCCGGGCCGCGACTCGACGGTGATATCGTCCAGTCTGTCGTCGGCCCCACTGCGGCGGTCATAGTACCGTCTGAGCAGCGGCCCGACAAGCACGGCACCTGCCCTCGCCGGCGGGCTATCGATGTACTCGGTTGCGAGCGACTCGGGGTGTTGCACGCGATAGTGCGTCCGTTTCCGGTCGATCCGTCGCCAGCCGAGGCGCTCGTATCCCGGACGAGAGATCCCGTTCGGGAAATTGAAGTACAGGTCGACATCGGTGTCCTCGTAGTACTCGATGGCGCGTTCGGTCATCCGGGTGAACAGGCCCTGACGACGGTGGTCCGGATGGACCATCGTATCCGTCGGCTGTAGCGCCAGTACAGTGTGATCGTCGACCCGGATCTCGAACGGCATGAAGGGGCGCGCGCCGACGACATCGCCGTCTTTCCGGACGACAAACAGGGGAGTGTGATCGACGTACGGGTTCTGCTGGTACTTCCAGTCGAACCACTCGCCCCCACGGTCACGGTCCCACACCAGAGAGTCGAGGGCAAGGACGCCGTCGCGGTCGGCCGGACGATACTGACGGATCTGGTACTCTGTAACGGCGTCGCTCTCCATTAATAAGTTCCAATCCAGTGAGCCACATAGTAATCCTCGGCATAGTCGACGGGCGGAGACGATGATCGATGGATGGGAGCGGGTATAGCCTGAGCTATTGGTACGGAAAACTCTCCTACCAGCAGAGATCCGAGGGTAATCAATACGTTTTAGAGACAAACCGGTTAGAGCGAACCGCCGGTAGCAGGAGATTGATAGGCGATGACACGAATAAACGGGTATGGCAACGGATGCAGCCTCCGAGACTGAGCCGGCAGAGTACGAGGCGTTTCTCGAACGGGTCCAACGGTACACCAACGTGGGGAACGCCGCAGGCGTCCTCGGGTGGGATCAGGAGGTCATGATGCCCGAAGGCGGGACACCCGCTCGCTCGCAACAGCTATCCGCACTTTCGGCGGTCAGCCACGAACTACTGACCGACGAGGAGACCGCCGATCATCTGGATGCGCTCGAAGACGCCGAACTCGACGACGAGCAGGCCGCGGTGATACGCGAGGTCCGCCGGGAGCACGACCGGGCGACGAGCGTCCCCACCGAACTGGTCGAGGAGATATCCCGGACGACCAGCGAGGCCCATCCCAAGTGGAAGCAAGCGAAGGAGGAAAACGACTTCTCTATCTTCGCGCCGACGCTCGAAACGTTGGTCGAACTCAAGCGCGAGTACGCCGAACACGTCGACCCCGACGCTGACCCCTACGCCGTCCTCTTCGCGGAGTACGAGCCATATCTCGACCTGGACACGGCCGACCGCGTCCTGACGCGTCTCAAAGAGGAGCTGGTGCCCCTGATCGACGACATCGCCGACTCCGAGGCCGACCTGGCGACGGACGCGTTTGCGGGGAGTTCCCCGAAGACGAACAGGAGTCGTTCGTCCGCGACGTGCTCGACGAACTGGGCTACGACTGGGACCGCGGACGCCTCGACACCGCGCCCCATCCGTTTTCCTCGGGGACGCAGTTCGACGCGCGCGTCACGACGCGCTTCAACGAGACCGACCCGCTCGGCGCACTAACGAGCACGATCCACGAGTTCGGCCACGCCACCTACACGCAGGGACTGCCTGACGAGCACTACGGGACGCCGCTGGGCCAGTCGCGTGACCTCTCGGTCCACGAGTCCCAGTCTCGATTCTGGGAGAACCACGTCGGCCGCACGAAAGCGTTCTGGGAGCTGATCCTTCCGGATATGAAGGCCCAGTTCCCTCAGCTAGAGGACGTCACTGTGGAGGACGCCTACGAGGCCGCGAATCAGGTGTACGACGACAACCTGATCCGGGTCGAAGCGGACGAACTGACCTACCACATGCACATCATCATCCGCTACGAGGTCGAGCAGGCGCTGATCAGCGGCGACCTCGCAGTGGAGGACGTCCCCGAGGTCTGGAACGACAAGTACGAGGAGTATCTCGGGATCCGGCCCGAAACCGACGCCGAGGGCTGTCTGCAGGATATCCACTGGAGCCACGGCAGTTTCGGCTATTTCCCGACCTACTCGCTGGGGAGCGTGCTGGCCGCCCAGATAGACGCGACGATGCGCGACGAACTGGATGTCGACGCGCTGGTTCGTGACGGCGAGTTCGACGAGATCATGACGTATCTCAACGAGAACGTCCACGGCCATGGCTCGCTGTACACCACCGACGACCTGATCGAGGAAGCGACCGGCGAGGCGTTCACCGCCGATTACTTCGTCGAGTACGCCGAGGAGAAGTTCGGCGAGCTATACGACGTCTGAGCAGGGGACCTGTCCGGCGTCAGCGTTTAGCCGTCCGACCCCATACGTGGATTCGATGAACGTCGTCTCCTTGCTTCCCTCCGCGACGGAGATCTGTTACGCCCTCGGTATCGAGCCAGTCGGCGTCTCCCACGAGTGTGACGTGCCGCCCGAGGCGGCCGAGCAGCCATCGATCAACTACGCACACGTCGATCCGGAGGCGAGCAGCGGAGAGATAGACGCGCAGGTACTCGAAGCCGAGCGCGAACACGGCGGCGTCTACGGCATCGACGTCGAGGCGCTGGAGCAGGCCGACCCGGACCTCATCGTCACGCAGGGGATCTGTGACGTCTGTGCGGTCGACGAGGTGCTCGTCGAGGACGCGGTGGCGGATATCGACGCCAACTCCGAGATACTGACGACCGACCCCCACAGCGTCGGCGACGTGCTCGACGACATCGAGACGGTTGGCGAGGCGACTGGACGCGGCGAGCGGGCCGCCGAACTGGTCGCCGATCTGGAGGCCCGAATCGAGCGCGTCCGGACCGCAACGGCCGAGGTCGAGGAGCGCCCCGAAGTCGCCATCCTCGACTGGCTCGACCCGGTGATGGTTGCGGGCCACTGGGTACCCGAAATAATCGAGTGGGCCGGCGGCGAGTACGGCCTCGCCGATCCGGGCGACCGGTCGACGCCGCGCGAGTGGCGACAGATCCGCGAGTACGATCCGGACGTCCTGATCGCGGCCCCCTGTGGCTCTGAACTCGACCAGACAGCCGAGAACCGAACCGACCTGACAGAGCGGCCCGGCTGGGAGGACCTCCGTGCAGTGAGGCAGGGTCGCGTCCACGCGATGGACGGCCACAACTACGTCAACAGGCCGGGCCCGCGTCTCGTCGACACGCTCGAAGCCCTCGCGGGCGTGCTTCACCCGGACATCGTCGATATGCCCTCGGACGACGTCGTCTCGTCTTTCGAACGGCTCCACGACGCCACCCCAAGAGAGCCGTGATCGAACTCGAACGGTCGGTCTACGACGGACTGATCGACCACGCGCGAGCGGCTGCACCGAACGAGGCCTGCGGCATCCTCGGCGGACACGTCGACGAGGACCGTGCTCGGGTGACGTCCCGGCATCCGACCGAAAACGTCGCGGAGCAGCCACGAGCCGAGTATTTGATCGATCCCGAACAACAGTTGGCGCTGTTCGAGCGGATCGAAGCGGCCGGCAAGTCCATCGTCGGGTTCTACCACTCGCATCCGAGGGGCCCGACGGCTCCGAGCGAGACGGATCGGAAACACGCTGCCTGGCCGGGAAAATCGTACGTTATCGTCGCCATGGACGGCGGGCCGTTCGTGGGCTCCTGGCGGTGGCGAGCCACGGCGGAGCGGTTCGAGGCGGAACCGGTGCAGGTGGACTAACCTCGGCATACCCGACCCGTTCTCGGGGGCGACTACAAGCCTTTTTGACGCCGACGCCCCTCCAAAGAGGTATGAGCGATCTGACTGCGACGATCCACACGAACCGCGGCGACATCGAAGTCGAACTGTACGACGAGAAAAACCGAACACGGTCGAGAACTTCGTTGGCCTCGCCACCGGCGAGAAGGAGTGGGAAGACCCCGAAAGCGGCGAGACGGTCGAGGACGAACCGCTGTACGACGACGTGGAGTTCCACCGCGTCATCGACGACTTCATGGTCCAGACCGGCGACCCGACCGGGACAGGCCGAGGCGGCCCCGGCTACACCTTCGACGACGAGTTCGACGACGACCTCTCGCACGACGGTGCGGGCGTGCTCTCCATGGCGAACCGTGGCCCCGACACCAACGGCTCACAGTTCTTCATTACGCTGGATGCCCAGCCACACCTCGACGGGAAACACTCCGTCTTCGGCCGCGTCGTCGACGGGATGGACGTCGTCGAGGAGATCGCCGACCTGCCGACCGACCGCAACGACAAGCCACAGGGCGAAGCCGTCATGGAATCCGTCACGATCGAAGAGTAGCACCGCACACTACGACACTGATCGGCGGATTCCGAGCATCGCCCACCACGAGAAGACGACGCAGGCGATAGCAAAGCCCCACCAGATCGGCGGGGGCGTCACCGTCTGGTAGGTCGCCACGCCGACCAGTGCGACGAAGCCACCGAGGGCCGTCGACCACGCGCCGAGGAATCGCCCTGACTCCGCCGCGTTCTCACGTCGCTCAGTCCCGAGTCCGTCGAGCAACCGGAACCGGTCGCCGAAGCCGAGCGCACAGCCGAGCACTACCATCGAGACGCCCGTAAATGTGAACACGCCGGCGGCAACCGTTTTCGGTGCCCAGTCGTAGGCGTCGCCGAGCACGACGCCAAGAATAAAGCTCACACCGCTGATCGCACTCACGACCCCCGCCATGGGTATCTCGGATACCCACGCGAAGGCGCTACCGGCGAGGAGGAGGGCCGCACCGACCGTCAGCAGGGTCATCGACATACTACGGGAAGTATACTGTCAGCGATTAAACGTTTTGGGGTATTCATTAGGGATCGGGCGCGGGCTACGGGGCCGCGCGGACCGTAAGCCGAAAGACGATCCAGTTCGTTCGAGTGAGTAATGAGCGATCTGGATGCCGAACTGCAGGATCCGACGTCGTTCGGTGACAGCAACGCACCCCCGACGGAGGAGAAGCCCTACAAGATCATCTTCGACGCCAGCGCGTGTTTCGGCGCGGGCAAATGCGCCGAGGTAGCGAGTAACTGGGAGATGGACATCAAAAGCGGAATGGCAAGCCCCCGATCCTACTACATCGGCGAGGACGACCTCGACGAGAACGTCAGCGCGGCGGAGGCCTGCCCGGCGAACAAGGGCGATGGCTGTATCTACGTCATCGACCGGCGCACCAGCGAAGAGGTCGCACCCGATCCCCACGGCGACGGCACCCTCAGCCTGGAGCGGTGACCAACCGCAAGACTGTAAACCGCCGGGCCAGTTAGCTACGAGCGCAGCGAGGAGTAGCCAAGCAGGCCAACGGCGCGGGTCTTAAGAACCCGTCTCGTAGGAGTTCCTGGGTTCAAATCCCAGCTCCCTCATTTCCGTATTTTCATTTGTACGAGAGAACTGCGGACAGATCGCTACGAGAGAGCGATCAGAACTCGATGAGCGCACTCACTGGTGCGTCGGTCCGCTCCCGAGCGCGCTCGATACCGTCGTCGCCGACCGCGATCAGGGTGAAGACGCCGCCGATCTCAGCGCCGGCGCGTTCGGCGATATCGAGCAGGAGTTCCTGGGTCTCGCCCGAGCGGATGAGGTCGTCGACGACCAGCACGGTGTCGCCCTCGTTGATCGAGCATGCCGGCAGGTAGTAGGTCAGTTCGATCCCGGACTGAAGCCGCTGGCGGGACTCGATGAAGTCCTCGACCGCGGTCTCTTTGGACTGTTTCGCGTAGGCCGAGCGCCCGCCGTAGTAACTCGCGATGGCGGCCGCAAGCGTGATGCCGTCGGTGGCCGCCGTGAGCACGACGTCCGGCCGGTCGAACTCGAAGGACTCGGCCGCGACCGGGGCCGCGAGATCCAGAAAAGACTGATCGAAGACGATAGAGGAGTTGTCGACGTAGCCCTCCTCGTCCGTTTTAACGCGGTCTTCGAGTTCCGCCGCCAGCGCGTCGCGGCCGACGCCGGAGACGACCTCTCGGGCACGGTCGTCGCTCGGCAGGACGTGACCGTTGACGTACCGGTTGAGATCGCCGGCCGGGAGTCCGGTGAGTTCGGCGAGTTCGTCGTACGTGCGCGTCTCCTTGAGCATACGGAGAACCGAAACCGCGCGCAACTGGAGGGCCGCCTTCTCTGCTCTGTTCATACGACCTATGCACGGTTCCACAAGTATGGTGGTTACGATACTGACGGGGGGCTGATGTCCACGAACGTGGATCTCTCAGCGTGCATACCTGTAAACTGACCGCGAGAAAGGCTCGCCGAAAAGCGTCAGTCCGCGAGGAAGTCCGGTTCGATCCGCTTTTCGTCGCGTTCGGAGCGCAGGTGATCGCGGAACGTCTCGATTTCGACGTCGTACTCCTGGTCCTCGAAGCGGTCACGAACCGAGATGTTGCCGTCTTCCTCCTCGTTGTCGCCGACGATGATCATGTAGGGCACGCGGTCGTCGTGGGCCGCGCGGATCTTGCGCTCGATGGTGCTGTCGCGGTCGTCGACCTCGGCGCGGAACTCGTCGAACTCGTTTTTGACGCGGTGGGCGTAGCCGAGGTTCGCGTCGCTGATCGGCAGGACGCGGACCTGCTCGGGGGCGAGCCACAGCGGGAAGTTGCCCGCGAAGTGCTCGATGAGCACCATGAAAAAGCGCTCGTAGCTACCGTAGAGCGCGCGGTGGATCATCACCGGCTTGTGGTCCTCGTTGTCCTCGCCGACGTAGGACAGGTCGAAGCGCTCGGGCATGTTGAAGTCGAGTTGGACGGTCGGGCCGTCCCAGCGGCGACCGATCGCATCCTCAAACCCGAAGTCGATCTTCGGGCCGTAGAACGCGCCGTCGCCCTCTTCGACGTCGTACTCGATCGATCGGCTTTCGAGGACGCTCTCGAGTTGTGACTCGGCGCGGTCCCAGATCTCGTCGCTTCCGACGCTCTTCTCGGGCCGGGTCGCGAGCGCCACGTCGTACTCCAGATCGAAGGTGGTGAGCACGTCGTCGATCATGTCCATGATCTGTTCGACCTCCTGACGGATGTCGTCGGGCCGGACGAACAGGTGACCGTCGTCGATGGTGAACGCCCAGACTCGTGAGAGGCCGGAGAGTTCGCCACGCTGTTCTTTCCGATACACTTTGCCGTTCTCGGCGTACTTGATCGGCATGTCCCGGTAGGACCACGAGCTATCGTCGTAGATTGCGGCGTGGCCCGGGCAGTTCATCGGCTTGAGACCGTACTCGTCCTCGCCGACGTCAAAGACGAACATGTCGTCCTGATAGTTCTCGTAGTGGCCGCTCTTCTCCCAGAGGTCGGTCTTGAACAGGTGTGGCGTCTCGACGTACTCGTAGCCGGCGTCGAGGTTCAGATCGGCGACGAAGGACTCCAGTTCGCGCAGGATCGTCTTCCCCGGTGGGTGATAGAGCGGCAGGCCGGGGCCGGTGACCTCCTGGATCGAGAACAGGTCCATCTCCGCACCGATCTTGCGGTGGTCACGGCGTTCGGCCTCGCGCTGGCGCTCGTGGTACTCCTCCAGTTCCGCTTCGCTCTCGAAGGCGGTGCCGTAGACGCGAGTCTGCATGGGGTTCTCCTCGTCGCCCCGCCAGTAGGCGGCGGCGATCTCCAGCAGGTCGACCGCCCCGATCTCGCCGGTCGACTCGACGTGCGGGCCGGCACAGAGGTCTTCCCACTCGCCCTGGCTGTAGAACGTGACCGTGTCGTTCTCGTCGGCGAACTCCTCGAGGAGTTCGAGTTTGTAGCGCTGGTCCGCGAGTCGCTCGCGAGCCTCCTCGATCGAGACTTCCTCTCGCTCGATGTCGTAGTCGGCCTCGATGATCTCCTCCATCTCGGCTTTGATCTCGTCCAGGTCCTCCTCGTCGAGGTCGATATCGTCGAAGTCGTAATAGAAGCCCTCGTCGGTTGGCGGACCGATCGCTAGCTGGACGTCGTCGTAGAGCCGTTCGACGGCCTGTGCGAGGCAGTGCGAGGCCGAGTGGCGCATCACGCGCAGCGCCTCGTCGGAGTCCTCGGTGACGATCTCGATCTCGACGCCGTCGTCGTGGATCGGCTCGTGCTTGGAGACGAGTTCCCCGTCGATCCGACCGGCGACAGTGTCGCGGCCGAGGCCGGGCCCGATCTCGTAGGCGACGTCCTCGACGGTCGCGCCACGCTCGACGCTAAGTTCGGAACCGTCGGGCAGTACTACCGATATTTCGTCCGCTGAATCTACATCCTGAGACATTGGTGCACCTCCGGCTGGTCGGTGGTGACCAGCGAGAGAATCGGCAGGCGGGAGTTGTAGTTAGTTACGGGCGAGCGCCCGGCCTGTAAAGCAGCCACCTGCCATCTGTATCCTGTGCTACTGCGGGATCCAGTAAAAGGGTTGTGATACAGTAGTTCGACGTATCCGGTAGTCGCGCCCTCATCCGGTCGTGTCCGGCAGTTCGACTTCGTCGGGATGTGGCATCCAGAGCAGATCAATCGCGATACCGAGCGTGAGCGGGATGCCGATAACGACGACCAGAGCGGTCGTCCGATCGCCCGCCGCGGTACCGATACCGAACGGGCCGCTCAGCAGCATCGTCGACACGACCAGCAGTAACGGGATGAGAAGCGCCGCGTACAGCGCTGCCCCCCACCGAGTCGTCAACCGGATGCGGAAAAAGCGCGTGGCTATCGCCGCAATCGCCGTGTGGACGGTCAGGAGAATGCCGTAGCCGATCACCGTGCTCACTGCGACCATACCCGGGGTAGTCGCTGCTCGGTCTTTGTCCTGTCGGATACCGGCGAGCGATCCCGGGACCGGGGTAACGGTTTTGCCGGGAGCGAGCAACTGTGAGGTATGCACCGGGCTATCGGCGAGCGGGACGTCGCGGAGACAGCGGTGACCGAAGCCGAGGCGGTCGACCTCTACCGAGAGATGGTTCGCGCGCGCCAGTTCGACGACCGGGCGCTCGCGCTCCAGCGCCGTGGCTGGATGAGCGGCTATCCACCGTTCCGTGGGCAGGAAGCGACACAGGTGGGCGTCGCCCACGCCATGGAAGCGACGGACTGGCTCGTCCCGACGTACCGCTCGAACGCTACCCAGATAGCTCGCGGCGTCCCGATGAGCGACCTGTTCGCGTTCCGAAAGGGCTACGCGGAGTTCCAGTCCGGGCATGAGGTTCCGGTCTTCCCGCAGGCCGTCCCCATCGCGACCCAGTTACCCCACGCCGTGGGCCTCGGGATGGCCACCCAGTACCGCGACGACGACCACGCCATCCTGACGCTCTTCGGCGACGGCGCGACGAGCGAGGGCGATTTCCACGAGGCGATGAACGTCGCGGGCGTCTTCGACGCGCCGGTCGTCTTCTGCTGTGAGAACAACGGCTGGGCCATCTCGTTGCCCCGCGAGCGCCAGACGGCAAGCGAGACCATCGCACAGAAGGCGACCGCCTACGGCTTCGAGGGCGTCCGCGTCGACGGGATAGATCCTATCGCAGTCGCCGAGACCGTCGCGGACGCGCTGGCGACGGCGCACGACACCGGCCCCGTTCTGATCGAGAGCCTGACCTACCGCCTCGGCGCGCACACGACCAGCGACGACCCGTCGCGATATCGCGACGACGAAGGGGATCTCCCCGAGTGGCGCACGACGGATCCGCTGGAGCGCTACGAGACGTATCTCCGCGAGCAGGGGCTTCTCGACGACGAGACGGACGAGGAGATCCGTGCGGACGCCGAAGCGGCTGTCGACGACGCCATCGAGCGCGTCGAGGCGATGCCAGACTCGGAGCCAGACGAGATATTTGACTCCGTCTACGAGCGGCTTCCGGCCGAGCTACAGCGCCAGCGCTCGGCGGTGGTGTCGGCCGCAGACACTGAAGGAGAATAACCAGACACTCACTCGACGAACTGCGCAGCTGCGTTCGCCGCCGTTCGAGGTCGACTGCTGGCTCCAGCGAGGGATCAGTAGCGAGGCGGTCGATCACCAAGAAGACGTCCGTCCCCTGCGTTTCGAGCCAGTCGACGAGCGACTGGATCGAGTCGCGGTTGTGCACCAGCGAGTCGAGCAGGTGAACGAGCACGGCGACGCCGACCGCGCTCTCGGCGTCGGCAGGGAACGCACCGCTGATCGAGGTGAAGTCGGGACTGTCGGTCGCGTATGCGTCTGTTGGGGCGATCGAGAGACAGGTAGAACAGATCGCGATCCGGTCCGCATCGTCGGGGGCATGCTGACGGACGGTCTGGGGGACGGCAACGACGACCGTCGATTCGCCACACGCCGAACAGGCCATATCAGTCGCTTGCCTGTGCTTCTTCGAGCGCCGCGGCCTCGGCTTCGGCTTCCGCCTTCTCTTCGGCTTCTGCCTCTTCCTTTTTCTCCTTGATCTTCTTCATGCGGAAGATCTCTTCGCGCTCCTGCTCTTCGAGTTTCTGCTCGATATACTCCTGATTGGTGTACAGGTCGGGCAGGAGCTTGAACTCCAGGGCGTTGACGCGGCGTTTCGTCGTCTCGATTTCGTCGAGCATCTTCTTCATCGCCGTCTCGACCTCCGCCGCGAGGATGATCGATTCGAGCAGTTCCTCGTAGGACTCCGCGACCTCGTCGATGCGCGAAGACGTGCCGAGAACGCCGTAGCCACGCTGGTCGAGGCTCTTTTTGACGCGCGTCGACTCGATCTGCGGGACGACGACGCCCATGATGTTTTTCGACTCCGTGGTGATCTCGGGGTGTTCCTGGAGCGCGGCTGCAGCGCCGCGAACGGCCACGTCGCCTTCCATCGCGCGAGCCATGTTGATCGTCTTCTGGGCCGCCTCGTAGTCCGCTTCCATATCCTCTCGGACGTCCTGGGCCTGGTCGAGGATGTCCATGAACTCCATAATGAGCCCGTCACGCTTCTTTTCGAGCGTGTCGTGGCCCCGTTCGGAGAGCTCGATGCGATCCTCGATCGCCATCAGGTTCTTCCGAGTGGGCTTGACGTCTTTGGCCATTTGCTCCCTTCTAACGAACCCAGCCGGATAACTGTTACCAGATTCGACGGCGTCACCCGGCAATGCGGTAGCTCCGAGCGAAACCGTTTTGTCCCGAGAGCGGGAGCGCACAGTCGATGAGTAGCCGATTCGGGGCCGACGAAGCCGGACGCGGACCGGTGCTGGGATCGATGTTCGCCGGTGCCGTCGCAGTCGACGAGCCGGACGACCTGTCGGCGGGCGTCGCCGACTCCAAACGGCTCACGCGGGAGCGCCGCGAAGAACTGTTCGAGCGGATGGCGGCAGACGACCGCGTCCGGACTGCCGCCGCGGAGGTCCCGACCGAACGGATCGACGACCCCGGGACGGACATGAACACGCTGACCGTCGAGGCACAGGTCGAGGCGATTCAGGAAGTCGCGCGAGCGGGTGACAGCGGCATCGTCGACGCCTGTGACACTTCCGAAACGCGGTTCCAGGGACGCATCGAGGACGCGCTCCCGTTCCGCGCGGACGTGCTGGCCGAACACGGCGCCGACGACGAGTACGCCATCGTCGCCGCGGCGAGCATCGTCGCCAAGGTCGCCCGCGACCGGCACGTCGACGCGCTCGCGGAGCGATACGGCCCGGTCGGGAGCGGCTACCCGAGCGATCCGACCACTCGCGAGTTCCTCGACGCCCACGTCGCCGAGCACGGAACCCTCCCGGAGTGTGCGCGGGAAAGCTGGCAGACGTGTGCGGATCTGCTCGCCGAGGCCGAGCAGACCGGACTGGACGGGTTCTGAGCTACCGGTAAAACGGCTGTCGCGACCGATCACCACTGTGCTCGCCGATCCCCGGCATTGGCGGGAGAGTGCGCTTGTGCGCGGAGTCGAGATACATCTCCGCGACGTCCTGGGCGGTCTCGACGGGAACGTCGACCCTGTCGGCAGCCGTCTCGACGTCGCACTCGCGGTCGATCAGCAGTCTGAGCAGGCGATCCAGCGTCCCGTAGCCCGCGCCGATCTCCGATTCGTCGGTCTGGCCCGACCAGAGGCCGCCAGTCGGCGGCTTGCTGATAATCCGCCGCGGCACGCCGACGTGCGCGGCCAGCGAGCGGACCTCCGTCTTGTACAGATCCCCGAGCGGGAACAGATCGGCCGCACCGTCGCCGTACTTGGTGTAGTAGCCCAGCAGTAGCTCCGAGCGGTTCGACGTGCCCAACACCAGCAAGGATCGGGTGTTCGCCGCGTAGTACGCGGAGAGCATCCGTAGTCTGGCGAGGACGTTGCCGGTCGCCACACGATCGGCGTCGGCCTCGAAATCGGCTCCGACAGTCTCCTCGAACGCCTTGAGCAGGGGTCTCAGCTGTATCTCCTGAAACTCGATCCCGAGGCCGTCCGCAACCGTCCTGGCCTCGGTGGCGTGGACGCTATCGGTCTTGCTGGCCGGCAGTCCGAGGCCGAGTACCCGGTCACTTCCCAGTGCCTCGACGGCGAGCGTCGCGGTCAGCGTGGAGTCGATCCCGCCGCTCATCGCGACGACGACTCCTCCGTGTTCGCGTCGACGACGGTCCGGCGGACGAACTCGACGACCTCGCTGCGCGCCGCTTCAAGCCCGTCACTGTCCGACAGAAACATCGGCCCGTCGCTATCCCCCAGATACCGCTCGAACGTGGTGTCGTCGCCAACTAACATGGATGTATGGTCACCTGTTCTCAAGAGAAGCCAACAATCTAGAGATATTTAGACCCAACGCTTGAACAACTAGTAGAATAAGGAGAGATGGGTGTGTGGATCAGAACCGAAGGTAGACTGCGGCGGCTACCGCTCCGTCTTGACCCGTCGGAGGATGCTCCCGTAGGCCGGGCGGGTGACGAACACCCCGATCAGCACACCGATGATGGTGATGATCGCGAAGCCGCGCAGGTCCCCAAGCGAGAGGAACGCGAGCGGACTCATCGCGATGATGGTCGTCGCGGCGGCCGCGCCGATGACCCAGAACGCTTTCCGGAACCGGGTATCGAACACGCGCTGGGAGGAGACATCGCCCTCGGCCATCACTTCGTCGGCGATGATGATCAGGTCGTCCACCCCGGTCCCCACGACGGCGATAAACCCGGCGACGTGAGAGAGGTCGAGCGGTAACTGGATCGCTGCTGCGAACCCGAGGAGGAGGAGCACCTCAGAGAGCGCGGTGAGCGACATCGGTGCGGCGACACGCGGATCACCGTAGCGGAGGAACACCATCAGCACCACCGTCAGCACGGCGAGCACGCCGGCAAGCAGGGCGTAGCTTTTGAACTGACTGGCCCGGTCCGAGGTGATGGTCTGACTGGTCCCCTCGTCGAGATCCAGCGTCGTCGGCAGGCTCCCGGCTTCCAGGCTGACCTTGATGTCCTCGGCAGTCTGGCGGTCCGGCGACGTCGCGACGAACGTCGGGTTGTTCACCCACGTCCCGTCGTTGAACTGCTGGGCGAGACCCGGCTGCATCCCGAGACCGCTGATCGTCTCCCCGTCGAGGTCGATCAACTGACAGTAGCCGTACGGCGGGTCGGTCTGGTCGACCGGAGCACAGCCTGCCTGGACGCCCTGATCGGACGTGATCCCGGTCTCGACCAGCGTATTCATGTACTCCGGCGCGGCGTCGTCCGTCACGACGACCGGAACCCGAAACTGGGTCCGGCCACCGGCCTGTTCCTCTTCGATGGTCGACACCGACCTGATGTCCTCGGGTGTGAGCACGACCTGTTCCTCGTAGCCCGCCTCGTTGTCGGCGGGGTAGTGAGCGACGATTTCGACGAGGTTCTGATCGCGGATCAGTTCGCGCAGTTCGGCGGTCGACGTCCCGGGCGACTGCACGACGATGTAGTTCTGGCCGCCAGCGTTGTCCTGGCGAACAGTCCCACCGTCGAAGCCGGACTCGCCCATCCGACTGTCGAGGATATCGATCATCGACTGGCGCGTTTCGGCCGTTACGCCGTTTCTAACTTCCGTGTCCTCGCCAGCATAGCCGGCGTTCTCGACTGCGAGTACCAGATCATCCTCGCTGACGTCCGGGTGGAACACCTCGACGGTCCGGTCCTGAACGCTGTCGCCGCTGACGCTCGCAGAGACTTCTCGCTGTGCGAGGTCTAGACTCTCGTTATTGGCGACGAGTTCCTCGTGCACCGCCGATTCGACCTCGCCGTTGAGTTCCGAAGTCGTCTGTCCCCCACCGGCGTCGATACTAATGCCTTCGGCGGTCATCCCGATCACCGGCGCACGAACGCGTGCACCGCCGGAGAGTTCGATACCGTACTGGATGTTCGACCAGCTAGCGGTCGTCTCGCCCTGTTCGCTCTCCCCGAGCGAGTCGCCGAAACCCGCCCCGGGGACGAACAGGAAGAAACACGATATCCCGATCAGCGAGGCGAGCATCAGGACCCGCCAGTTGTTGCGGATCTTGTCGCGCACGCTCATCGGTTGATCCCCTCGAACTTGTACCAGCGAAGTAGACTCAGATTGAGCATGTACGTGTTCATCAGATCAGCCAGCAGTCCGACCACGAGCACGAGGCCAATCTGCCACAGGATTCCGATCCCGAAGATGTAGGCGACGACGGTGAGGACCGCCATCGCGGACATCGACGTCACGGTCATCGTCACGCCGGTCTGCATGGCGCGGTAGGTGCTCTCGTAGAAGTCGCCGCTCCGGCGCAGGACGTGGTTGTTCAACAGGATGTCCGAGTCGACGCTGTACCCGATCAGCATCAGCAGGCCAGCGACGGTTCCCAGCGACAGCGGTATCCCGAGCACGTTCATGACTGCGACCGGGATCACGATGTCCGAAAAGGCGGAGATGACGATGGCGATGCTCGGAACGAACGTCCGGAACAGGGCGAACGCCAGCGTACCCATCCCGACGAAGGCGATGACGATACCGTACAGCGCTGTCCGCTGATTGTCGCCCCCGAAGCAGCCGAGAACGTGCTCGCCTCCTGGACGACATCATCGTTCCCGTTAGCCGGGGTCAGGTCTGCTTCGGCCTGTTGTTCGATCCCCTCCGCATCGTCGGACCTGAACTCCAGGATATACTGATTGGAGGTCCCCGTCGTTCTAATGTTCTCTACCTCTTCGTTGAACGCCCCCTCGATAGTACTCCGGTCGTCAGTCGTCTCGATTGTAAGTTCCGTTCCACCAGCGAAATCAATACCTAACGTGGCGGGTGCGCCGGTAAACACCCACCAACCGATAACGACTGCAAGCGCGACCGCCAACACGGCCAACGGAACGGCCGCCAGTTGGCGATTCGTGTACCGGTCATAATCGATCTCCGGTACATCGAACTGTCTCATATGCCCGTGTCTCTGCGTGGCCCCCGAATAAGTTTTCTCATCTCGTCCCGGGCCCGTCTCCGGAATACGCCGTCGTTAAGCAGTCAGGGCGGGTCTCACGCCTGAACGTACGGTAGTTCGACGGTCGGCATCGAGAGCAGCCAGAGCGAAATCATCGTGTACAGCACCATCACGGCGACGAAGGGGATCTGGCTTCGGATCGCCTGGAGACGGCCGGGGAACAGGTCGAACGACGTCGCGTGAGCGACCCAGACAGCGAGGACGTGCCCCGCGAGGACGAAGGCGACTTCGAGCAGGTCGACCCACGCCGGAAGCACGACCTGAGTGAACGCGGGCGGGGCAGGCGGTGAGAGGGGTTCGTGACCGCGGTCCACAGCGACGGACTCAGCGCGATAAAGAAATTGAAGTAGTGAGCGAGATGGTAGCCCGCCGCGATGGCGAGCAGCGGCGGCGCGAACCGAAGGCCGAGCGTCCGGACGGACAGGTACGTCTCCGCGCGGCGACGCGCGAGGCGGGACGCGAGTCTGTACAGGCCGAGAAAGAGTCCATACCCTGCCACGAGCAGGAGTAGGTAGGCCGCAAGCGGTGGTACCCCCGCTTCGACGAGCGACTCGACCGTCGAGACGCCCGGGGAAGTGACGACCAGCCCGCTGAACGTCAGTTCCCAGACGAGCAGGACGACGAAGGCGACGCCGGAGCGGTCGGCGAGCAGTTCCGACTCGCCCAACCGAGCGCCCGGCAGGCGCAGCGACCAGCCCTCCTCGCCGCGCTGGAGCGGCCCGACAGCACCGTAAAAGCGGAACCACAGCGAGAGCGGATCGGCATGCCGGAACCAGGTCTCGGGCGAGAACAGCACTGCACCGGCCAGCGTGTACAGGCTGTAGCCGAGGACACCCCACGCCAGTACCGCGGGCGCTTCGGTGACCGGGGCGATCACCTCGACCCAGATCAGGGCGAGCAACGCAGCGACCGCGGGCCACTGGCCCACGTCGGGATACTCGACAAACCCGTTGGGCAATCGTTCGGCGACGCGCCGCCAGGGGTTGATCGTCGGCCAGGGGTTGCCGACGAGATACGCGACCATCGTCAGCCCCGACCGGATGCCGACGAAGACGAACAGGACGGCGAAACTCGCGCTTCCGAACGGTGGCCCGGTGAAGCCGGTGTAGACGACGAGGACGAGCGCGAGCGCCGAGAGGACCGCGCCGGCAGCGCCGACAGCCGCGAGCACCGTGTCACTGTACGGAACTATGGGGCGTTTCGACCACGTGTGATAGGAGCCGACGAACTGCCGGTCGGTCATCAGCATCGAGAGCATCGCGGAGGCGGCAATCACCGCCCCGCCCGTGAGCAAGAACAGCCACGTCGGCACTGCGACGTCGCCGCGCTGGCCCTCCAGTCCCGCGACGACGTTCGAGGCAGCGACGACGTCGACCAGGGCCAGCAGAACCAGCCCTGCCCACCGAGAGCGACTGTAAGCCGGACTCGTCTGGACGGAGCGGGGAGAGACATCTGTGGAAAACGTGTGATTCGACCGGTATTTAGCTGTCGTCTCGACGTGACGGATGCTGACGGGTTACTCCAGCATCGACTCGCTGTGGCCGTAGGTCGCCAGCACGAGCACGGTCGTATACTCCTCGTGGGCGGCCTCGGCCTCGACGACCCGCGTTTCGGGCTCGCCGAACGTCCAGTCGCGGAGCGTCTGGCCCGCATCGAGTCCGTCGAGAACGCGCTTGCTCGTCATCTCGGCGGGGACGCGGTCCGCGGCCTCGTAGAACAGGCCCGGTCCCTCGGCTGATCGCACCCAGCCGAGGCCGGCGCTGATCGACTCGCCCGCGGTTGCGGTCGCCCGACCCTGGACGACCGTCAGGCGGTTGCCCGGCGGACCGAGGTAGGGCGCAGTATCTGCGACTTCGATTTCGGCCTCGGCGGGAATCATCGAGGAGACGGTGACGAGATTGTAGTTGTGAACGCCGGCATCGGCCAGCGCGGCGTCGTACGACGCCATCTCGGTGGGGCCGTCACCGACGCCCCAGACGATCCGAATCGTGTCCATACCGGAACGAGGTGACCGGGCCGATAAGGCGTTACGATCCCTGCCCGGCGTCGTCCTCGCTCACACTGTTCTGTGCGACGCTGACGCTGCGAGTCCCCTCCCGGCCGCGCTCGGTCATCGAGACCGTCGTGGGAGTGCTCCCGGCGAATTCGATCGTCAGCCGGTAGTCGTCGACCGACTCGTCGGCAGTACACGCCCCGTCGGCGTCATCGACCTCGACGTCTTCCACGGTGAGATCGAGTTCCGAAGCGTCGGCGTCGTAGGAGAGGTCAGTGACGCCAGTCGTCTTGCAACTGCTTGAGCCGACGACGAGCGTCCCTTCGATGGTGACCGCGTCCTCGATGCTGATCTCGGGCGACTCGCCGACCGCCGCCAGGCTTCCACGGTCGACCTCGAGGGAGGTATCGTCGATTCCCTCCGGCGGCGACTCGACGGTGGTGGGTCCATCCCTGGATCGGTCCCGAACGCCGTCACGACCGACAATGATCTCGCGGCGCGCATCCCGGAGGTCTTCGACCGCCCGGACGGTCTCGGGGACGCTCTCGTCGAACCGGGCGGTGAGTTCGTACGACTCGCTCGAGATGTCGTCCGTGCAGTTGCGAGGTTCGTCCTCCGGCGAGTCGTCCTCGGCCTCGGCGTCCTCGAGGACCACGTCGAGACGCGCCGCGTCGGCGTCGTAGTCGACCGTCGTCGCGGCAATCGTCTTACAGCTACTGGAGCCGATCAGCATCCGCCCGGTGACGGTAACGGCGTCCTCGCCGAACTCGACACTGGGATACTCGTCCGGTTCGGCGGAACTGTCCACGCCGACTGCCAGATCCCAGTCGGCGAGTGCCCCCGCGACAGCGTCTTCATCGCCATCGGATCCGTTCTCCGGTTCGGGGTCGCCGTTTTCGTCGCCGACGGGGGTACGGTCCTCGATACAGCCAGCGGTCGTCGCCAGCGCACAGCCGACCACTGACAGCAGTCTCCGTCGTTGCATACCCGAGACAAGACGCCGACTACTTCTAAAGCCGTTGATAAATGAAACGCGCGTTTGAGCTATCGACGATTCAGTCCTGGGAGAGGAGCTGAGGGCGTGCTGCCTCCTCGTCGGCGGGGCCACCGAGTTCGATCCGGTCGCAGTCGTGACAGACCCCAAGCCCCTGAACGTTCGTGAGCAGCGCGCCACACTCCGAACACCGTTCCGGTACCTGTGTGGCGCGGTCGGCATCGAACGAGAACAGATCGATATCGCCAGTTCTGAGGGCCGCAATTGCGTCAGTGACGCTGTACTGTTCCTCACTGCGCGAGTGCGGGAAGACGTTTGCAAGCCGGTTGTCGGCGTACACTGCGAGACACATGATCGGCGTCCGAAGGATCGTTTTCGTCTCGTTCGTGAACGAGGACGTGGTGGTGCGAACGTCGAAGGGCGGGCGAATGCTCACGTCTTGCTCGTCGGCCCAGGCCTCCATCTTTCGGAACTCCTCGATTGCCTCTGCGTACGGCGTCTTTTCGGAGAGCGTTATCTTGTCGGGCCACGCATGTATCGAAAGTGAATCGACCTTCCCGGCCGATTCGAGCTGCTGGACGGTATCGATCTTTGCATCTATCGGATCCAGTAGCTGTGCGGGACGAACGTAGACTGTGACTGATAGTGGTTCAGTTACATCTTTCATCGGATAGTCCCCACGGGGTGTAAAATTCGACCGAAGCCGGTATAACGGTAGTTATGAAATAGTCCGGATTCGCCTTCCGTAGAGGTTCGTATGTGAGTAGAGTACCTCCCCGTGCGTCCCAGACGGGCAACAGACAGTTGCCGATCAGGCAGTCAGAAACAGGGGAGATGACCCGACGCGGGGGCGTCAGTACGCGTAGTCGACGTAGCCCGGCGACGTGATAGCCTCGCCCGCGCCGTCGTCGTCCGCAAGCTTGTCGATAGCGGCCTCGAAGTCCGCCATTCGGACCTCCGTACGGTCCTCGCGGATGGCGAACATGCCCGCCTCCGTCGCGAGGCTGGCCATCTCGGCACCGCTGTGGCCTTCGGTGTCGCCCGCCAGTTCGGTGAAGTCGACGTCATCTGCAAGGTTCATCCCACGGGTGTGGATCTGCAGGATCTGCTCGCGGCCCTCGAAGTCCGGTTCGGGCACCTCGATGAGGCGGTCGAACCGGCCGGGGCGCAGAATCGCCCGGTCGAGCATGTCGAAGCGGTTCGTCGCGGCGATAATCCGGACCTCGCCGCGGGCCTCGAAGCCGTCCATCTCGCTCAGGAGCTGCATCATCGTCCGCTGGACCTCGGCGTCGCCGGAGGTCTTCGATTCGGTGCGTTTGGCCGCGATGGAGTCTATCTCGTCGATAAAGATGATGGCGGGTTCGCGCTCGGTCGCCAGCTCGAAGAGATCACGGACCAGTCGCGAGCCCTCGCCGATGAACTTCCGGACGAGTTCGGAGCCAGCCATCTTGATGAAGGTGGCGTCGGTCTCGTTGGCCACCGCTTTGGCGAGCATCGTCTTGCCGGTCCCCGGCGGACCGTAGAGCAGGACGCCGCTCGGCGGCTCGATCCCGGCTTCGCGGAACTTCTCGGGGTTGATGAGCGGCTCCTCGACGGCCTCGCGCACCTCTCGGATCTGCTCGTCGATGCCGCCGATGTCGCCGTAGGTCACGTCGGGAGACTCGTCGACCTCCATCGCCTGTGCACGCGCGTCGGTCTCGCCGTCGAGGATCGTCTGGATCCCGAAGGAGTCGTTGACCGCGACGCGGTCGCCGGCGGCCAGGTCGTCCTCCATACTCGGGGGAGTTCGGTGAGAACCTCCTGGTTATTGCCGTGCTGTTTGACGATCGCTTCGCCGTCCGAGAGCTCTTCGACCGTCGCGATGTACAGCGACGACGTCTTGAGCGCCTCGTTCTCACGTTCGAGGTGGTCCGCTTCCGTGCGGAGTTCCTCGCGCCGTTCGTCGGCCGAGTCGAGCTGTTCCGTCAGCTCATCGTTCACCTGCAGTATTTCGACGAAATGCTCCCGTAACGCCTCGAGACGCTCGGAATCGGACATGTCGGGGTCTAAATCGAGCCGGGGGCGATCCGGAAGAGAGGGGCTGTGCGCCATTAGTATGAACGTTTGTCGCCCACGTTAAAAGTGCCTTTTGGGTCCGGTAGCACTGTCCAGAACCGAAGGGCTGGAGCCGTCGCCTTCACGGAGATTGCGACAACCGTACGCGGACAGCAAAAGGAATGGACCGAGAGAGCGAGCCGTCTATCCTTCCATACCGCCGAAGGACAGTCCGCTCTCGACGTACCGCTGGCTGAAGAAGTAGATCGTCGCCACCGGGAGCGCATAGATCAGTGCGAACGCCGAGAACTGCCCCCATGGCGTGCTGAACTCGTCGACCAGGGAGTACAGCCCCACCGAGAGCGGGTGTTTGTCCGCGCTCAGCAGGATCTGTGCCAGGATGAACTCGTTCCAGCCCGCCAGGAAGACGAAGATGAACACGACTGCGAGGCCTGGCTTCGCTAGCGGGAGGATGATCTCCCAGACAACGCGCCACCGCGAGGCGCCGTCCATGATCGCCGCCTCCTCGTAGGATTCGGGGATGTTGTCCATGAACGTCTTCAGCAGCCACGTGTTGAACGGGATCGCTCCCGCCGCGTACAGCGCGGCAACCGCGAGGTAGCTATTCAGAAGCCCAAGCTGGTTGAACACAACGTAGATCGCGATCAGCGCCGCAATCGAGATCCCGCCGCCAACCTGTGTCAACAGCACGTAGCCGTACAGTAGCGGCTTCCGTCCCATGAACTCCCGCCGCGAGAACGCGTATGCGGCAGGGATGATCAGAAGCATCGAGAACACGACTGTCGGGACGACCAACTGGATACTGTTGGCCAGATACGAACTCATGAAGCCTTCCCACCAGCCGACCGTTGGTGCGGAACCGGGGTACGGGTCAAAGAAGAACCCGGACTCCTGGACCAGCCACTCGAACGCGCCGAGGTTCCACTCGGACGGCGAGGCGAAAAAGCCCTCCTGGTACAGGCTCGCCGCGCCCGTGCCAGCCGCCAGCGCTACGTTGATCATGTAGTACAGCGGGAACAGCAACACGACCAGCAGCAAGACTGCACCGAGGGTCGCGCCCGCGGTCAGTCCGACTTCGCGATAGGACGCCCGGCCGTCGCGGAGCGCCCGCACCGTATCGACGAGTTCGCGCGCCGCCCTAATCGGTGCCTTTGCGCCGTGAACCACGTCATCCTTGATATCACCAAGGATGTTTTTACTCATGCTCATTGTTCCGAGAGTCCCTCCGCGAGTTGACCTTTTCTAACGTTGATCCACATGAAGACCCCGATGAAGATCAGGGCGATCACCATGATCGCCGCACCGATCCCCATTCGTGGGGGCGACTGGAACGCTTCCCGGTAGCCGTAGAGCAGAATGAACTCGTTAGTACGCGAGGGGCCACCGTTGTTGAAGATGAAGGGCACGAGGAACTGCTGGAACGAGGTCGCACCCGTCAGGATCGACGCGAACCAGACCGGCCGTTTGATCGCCGGCAGTGTCACGTGGACGAACCGCTGCAGATAGCCTGCGCCGTCGACTTTCGCCGCGTCGTGAAGTTCGCCCGAGACGTCCTGCAGCGCGCTCACGATGATGATCAGCATGAACGCGTACGCCAGCCACAGTTCGGTGACGACGTAGGACATGAACGCCAGCCACCGATCGAAGAAGAAGCCGATCGGTTCGGGGTTCCGGCCGAGGAACCCGGCGACGCTGATGTACACCTCGTTGGCGATACCGTAGCGGGCCGGACTGAACATCTGTCGCCAGACAGTGATGGTGAAGACTGGCGGTAGACCCAGTGGGATAATCGCCAGCGCTCGCATGTAGCGCTTGCCGCGGACACGGTCGTGTGTGAACACAAGCGCCAGCGAGACACTGAAGATGATCTTCAGCACGACGCTGACGAAGACGAACAGCCAGGTGACACCCATCGATGTCCAGAACTGGCCGTCCTGCACGAGTTGCGAGTAGTTACTGAGCGCGATGAAGTCGTACGTGCCCCGGATCAGATCCTCCGCACCGCCTGCGTTGGTGAACGAGAGGAAGACCAGGTACATGATCGGGTAGAGCATGAAGATCCCGTAGGCAAGCAAGCCTGGAAGGACCAACAGCCCCGCCTGATCCTCTTTCGAGGGCAGACGCTGTGCTAACCAGGACCGGTCGGCGTTTTCACTGGAAAAACTCATAAAGAAATGTGGTGTTGAGGGTTACTCTTCGGATTCGGACCAGCTGTCTCGGATCGCGTCGGCCGCCTCCGAGAACTCGGTCTCGATGTCTCCATCCGCAGTGAGGACTTCCGTCATTGCGTCCTCAAGCGGGCCCCAGACCTGGTTCATGCGGGCGTCGATCGGCATCGGGATACCCTGGTCGAAGGCGCTCTTGAACGTGGCGACTTGCGCCGGAAGGGCGTCCTGATCGATGGAGTCAAGCACAGGAATGTAGGAGTGTTCCTCGGCGTAGTGCTTGACGACCTCCTCGTTCGTGGTGAACCATTCGGCGAACTCGATCGCCGTGGCCTTTCGATCCTCGTTCTCGGACACAATATCCGAGAAGAACCAGACGTCGATCCCGTTGAACGGGGTGAACTCGCCGCCCTCGACGGACGGAAGCTCTGCAATCTCGAAGCTAGCTCCCTGGTTGTTGAAGTCACCGACAGCCCAGGGACCGTTGAAGTGAAGCGGCGCGTTGCCGTTCACGAACGGCGGGATCTGTGATTCGTACGTGGTATCGGCCGGCATGTACTGATACAGCTCGCGGGCGAGTTCCATTCCCCGGATCATACCGTCCTCTTCGAGGCCGAGATTGGCCTCGCCGTTCTCGTCGACTTCGAGAACGCGGGACCCGAATGCCTGAAGCGCGTAGCTGAACGTGTATACGTTGATATCCTGCGTGAACCCGTACTGGCCGTTCTGTGGGTTGTGATGCTCCTCGGCAATGGAGACCATCTCGGAGTAGGTCTCCGGCGGCTCGTCGATGAGATCCGGGTTGTAGAACATCGTCATGGTCTCGCCTGAACCCGGCAGACCGACGACGGCGTCCTCTCCCGGCGGGTGGATCGCTTCCACGGCCGGATCCGAGAACGTCTCCTCGACGTTAATGCTGAGGTCGTCCGAGACGTCCGTCAGGAAGCCACGGTTCCAGTGGGAGCCTACCCAGTCGTGTGCCCAGGGCCACATTTCGGGTCCGTCGCCCGACGCGACGGCCGTCTCGATACGATCCTGAAGTGAGCCCTGAGCCTCGGTGGAGATTACCTTATCGTTTTCCTCCTCGAAAGTGCTGATCCACTGGTCCAGCGACTGCTCCTCTCCCTCGGAGAGATCGTACCACATACTCATGTCGTCCGCAGATCCCTCGTCACCGCCGAGACAGCCCGCGAGTGCACTTGTCGCAACGATTCCGCTCGCTCCTTTGAGTACCGTTCGTCGGTCCATATCCATGGATGAATCAATGATGAATTATAACTTCCTTTATTTAATAGTTGGGATTCGGCTCTCCAGTAAAGATCAGTTAACCATCACGACCGGACGAGGAGGTTCCAAGAACAGACAAGCATTGGGGAGATATTACTAATCATAATAAGATATCAAAAGATTAAAACGGCAGCCAGCAATCCGTATCGAGGGATAGCGGGTTATGAGCGTGGCGAAAAATCCGTTTCCAACATGGATGACCTATTTCGTCACATCTTACGACGTTTGAGTAAGAGTTATACGTTCACACACCGGCACAAATAATAATGGCAAGTATTACAGTGAGGAACCTTCGGAAGGAGTACGATAAAGGGACCGTCGTTGCCGTAGAAGGCCTCGACCTGAACATCAAAGACGGGGAGTTCATCACCGTCGTCGGACCATCGGGCTGTGGTAAAACCACCACCCTGCGCATGATCGCGGGGCTGGAGCCCGCCACGGACGGAACGATCCATATCGGCGACGATGACGTTACCGATCTCCACGCGAAGAACCGGGACGTCGCAATGGTGTTCCAGAACTACGCACTGTATCCGCACAAGACCGTCTTCGAGAACATGGAGTTCGGTCTCCGGATGAGTACCGACCTCTCACCCGAAGAGCGTCGCGACCGCGTCCGTAACGCCGCGGAGATGATGGGTATCGAGAGCATGCTCGGCGACAAGCCCGACCAGCTCTCCGGTGGCCAGAAACAGCGCGTCGCGCTTGGCCGCTGTATCGTGCGGGAACCGGGAGTGTTCCTGTTCGACGAGCCGCTCAGCAACCTCGACGCCAAACTCCGCACCTCCATGCGTACCGAGATCCAGCGGCTCCAGGACGAACTCGGCGTCACCTCCGTCTACGTCACCCACGACCAGGAGGAAGCGATGACCATGGGTGACCGAATCGTCATTCTCAACGAAGGCGAACTCCAGCAGGTCGGCCAGCCCAAGGAGGTCTACCAGAACCCGATCAACGAGTTCGTTGGTGGCTTTATCGGCTCGCCATCCATGAACTTCATCGATGTCGAGGCCACCGCAGTGGGCGACGGCATCCAGCTCTCCGAGATCAATGGCCCGTTCCAGTACAAACTCTCGGGCGAGTACGCCGGCGACCTCAACAGCAGCCTCAGCGGACAGCGGTTCAGGCTCGGCATCCGCCCGGAGAGCGTCAAACCGACCCAGTCAGCAGGCGATCAGTCAGTTACCACTACCGTCGAAGTCGTCGAACCGATCGGCTCGGACAACTATCTCCATCTCGATATCGGCGATGACTTCATCGCACGCGTCGAGGCCGACTTCGAACCGGAGATGGGCGATCAGATCGAGATTACGTTCAAAGAGGATCACATCCATCTGTTCTCACCCGACAATGGTCTCGACGTCCTCGCCACCGACGAACAGAAGGAGAAGGCTACTGCGGCCTAAGTCAGCACTCGACTGATCGGGGATCTAACCCACTGTTTTCTGCCGTTTTTTGCCAGGTGAACGGCTCGCACACACAGTACTTGCTATCGGTTTGCCAGTATAAATCCCGAGTCACAACCACAGTACGAACGTAAGATCGGCTTTTGATCTGCAGGCAGTTCGAGAATGTGCACGACTGCGCCACGCACGACGGGGGCCGAGTCAGTCGTCCGCGGCCATTGTCTGCTGAGCCTCGTTCAGTTCCATGGCGGCGAGTTCGGTCTCGGTCGCGAGTCGAAGCGCGTGAGGCCACCCGAGCGGCGTTGCACTGTCGGGCGTCCCGTCGTCGAACACCTGCTCGGGGAGATACGTGGAGTCGAGACAGAGCGAGCCACCCGGGCGGATCGTCGTCATGAGATCCAGCGCACAGTCGGCCATCTCGGAGGCTGCCGCGCGGTCGTGCTCGTCCAGCAGTCGCGCGAGCTTGGTCGCAGAGTTCGCGCCCCAGGCGGTCGAGACCGTCCAGATCTTCTCGTGGGACTGCTCGCGCATCCGCCATTCGTCGCCCTCGAACCGGATGAGGCCGCGGACATCGCTCCCTTCGGGGTCCCGATAGAGCCCTTCAATCGTCGTCGAGAGATGCGAGACGAGGCGGTCGAGGCGTTGATCGTCGACCTGCCCGACCGCCGCGTAATCGTGGTGGGCCCCGGCGAGGGCCAGGGCGCTAGAGTCCAGTCGCTCGTCGAGTTCGCCGTCTTCGAGACGGATCGCGTAGGCCCCGCGGTCGGGCATCCAGAGGTCGTCGATTCCGTCGTACACCGCGTCGGCCTGCTCGGCCGCGTGATCCGCCAGTTCGTCTTTGACGGGCGAGCGAGCAACGGCGGCGTAGGCGTGGAGAAACGTCGCCGCGGTGTGAGCGAACTGGCCGGTCATGTTCTCCCACGCGTTCTGTGCGGTCTGGGGGAGGCCGGTCCCTTCGAGGGTGTCGTCGAGCCCCTCGACTGCGTCCGCGAGCACCGACTCGATTGCCTCGGGATCCTCCGGGTCGCCGATGCGGAGATACGTCCCGAGGAAGGCAGCGACGCTACCGGTCTGGTCGGCCTGATAGTCGGTGCCCTCCCCGCGGTCGGCGGTGGCCGCGGTGCTGTCGCGGTTCTCGCCAGCCTCGATCCGTCCGTGGGCCCAGCCTGGCGCGAGCGAACCGTCGGACGGCCAGACGCGGTGGGGCCACGTCCCGTCCGGACGCTGGGTGTCAGCGTAGAACTGCGCGCTGGCCTCGTGCCAGGCGGAGAGATCCAGGTCGGTCCGCTGGTCGGTCTCCAGCAGGAAGCGGGAGATTTCGGCGTCGTCGCGGAACCAGGTGTAGCCGTAGCCGCCCGAGTAGGTGTAGGTCGGATCGAAATCCGGCCCTGCGATGCGTGCGCCGGTGTTCGCCGAGAGCAGAGAGAGCACTCGTAGGTCGTCGGTCGATCCGGTCTCGTCATCGAGTCCGGACGTCCAGTCGGGCATCTGTGCCTCGCCCGCCTCGAGCACGGAGTCGGCCGCCGCATACTGCTCGGCGAGGGCGGTCACTTCGTCGAGAGCGGCGTGCTGGCTCGTCTCGGCTATCTCGGTCAGTAGCGAGACGACGGTGACCGATCCGGAGTCGTCGAACGGCACGGTGGCGAAGGCAGTCCCGCCGAGTTTATTCTGCTCGTACCGGCCGCCGTCGACTGCTCGGGGAACTCGACTGGCCCTGCGCTGTCGAGCACCTCTTCGATCCCCTCGGGGACCTGTCCGAGCAACGTTCCGAAGTCGGTCGAGGCCGCGAGGTAGTCATGCTCGCGGCGGTGATAGACTTCGAGGGCGTCCTGATGAGCGAGTTGGCCGACCCGGGAGGCGGCCGTCTCGGGCGCAAACGTCACCGAGATACAGAGTTCGCCATCCTCGACTCCCTGTGCCTCGACGTTGGTAACGTGCGCGCTATCGAGCGTCAGATCCCGCTGAACGATCGTCACGGTTCCGTCGGTATGCTCGGTTTCGACGACTGCGGTATCCGCCGCGTACTCCTGTCGACGCGTCTCGAACTCGTCGAACCAGGTGATTTCGTCGTCGGCATAGAGCCCGAACTGGAGGGATTCGATCCCCGCGAGTCCGGTCAGTGGATAGGAGAAGTCACGAAGTGAGCCGTCAGGATCGACGTGTACCAGTCGTCCGTCGATACCCGAAAACATTCCCGTCGTCGATCGGCGTTCACCCGGAAACTCTGTCTCGCTGCCGAGTGTCTGTTTGTAATCCCGAAGCGCAGTCCGGAGTTTCATTGCTGGATCAAAAGCCACCCACAAATATAAACATTGTTGAAAAAGTAATTCACATATGCAGCTCCTAAACGGCCCGTACACGAGGTTTTAACAGTTTTAATGGCCCTACTCCGGCGCATCGTCCCCATCACGATCAATTTAGGTAGGTCGAGTGATACCGCCAGCACATGACCAGCGGACCGCCACGAACGACCACGGTCGGAACGGCGATTCAACTCGCGCCACGGGATCCCCAGCCGGACGAGCAGTATGGGTGGACTATCGAGCGCGCGCCGGACGGGAGCATCGCGACCGTCGGTGAGACGCCGGTCGTGGCGTTCGAACCGGACGTCGCCGGCGTCTACGAACTCTCGTTGGCAACTCCCGGCACGCGGACACAGACGGTCCGCGTCTTCGAGGACGACAGACGGCCCGCCAGGTTCGAGCTTCCGATCGAGGAGGCGCCCGTTTCCCCCGATGACGATGCGGACCTCGTGATCCACGGGCCGTTCAACGACCACATGGTCGGCCCCGACCGCCCTCGGCTCGACGGTGACAGCTACGTCTACGAGACCGAACTTCCGCCGGGCGATCATATGCACTTCTTTGGCGAACTCGAGGGCGATGTCCGGGCGGTCCGGGACAAACTTACCGTGCCGGGGCCGGGCCGTCCGCAGGTGCGTCTCGACGCCGAACTCGACGGCAACGAGGCAGTCATCACCGCGACGGCGCGCGCGCCGCCGTCCGACGACTACGGCGACGGTGACGTGACAGTCGAGTTCTACCTGGACGACCGGGACGATGTCGACCGCGAGTCGCTCTCGGTCGAGGGCCACGAGGCACGCATCCCACGGTCGGCCATCGATGGGGAGCTACGGGTTCACGCGATTCCGGTCGCAGAGCGCCACGGCGTCGCCGACTGCGTGCGGATCGATACGGACGAGGAGCGTGGCGCGGCCGAACGATCCGCCGGAGTGGGCCCGGTCGTCGACGATCTACGAGATTTTCGTCCGGGAGTTCGCCGGTGGACGACTCGACACTACCTTCGAGCAGATCGAGGACAGACTCCCGTACCTCGACTGGCTTGGCGTCGACTGCCTCTGGTTGACGCCGGTGTTGGAAGGCCCAACCCACCACGGCTACCATATCACCGATTACTTCGATACCGCGAGCGACCTGGGACGCCGCGAGGAGTTCGCGGCGCTGGTCGATGCCTGTCACGAGCGCGGGATCCGCGTCGTCTTCGACCTCGTCATCAACCACACCGGGGCCGATCACCCGCACTTCCAGCTGAGCGCCGCGGGCGTCGACGAGTACCGCGAGTGGTACGACTGGGAGGACGGCGAGGCGGCTCATTACTTCAACTGGTCGTCGATCCCGAACCTCAACTTCGAGTCGCTGGCCGTTCGTCGCCACCTGCTCGACGTGGTCGACGAGTGGGCCCCGCTCGTCGACGGCTTCCGGACGGACGTGGCCTGGGGCGTTCCCCACGGCTTCTGGCGGGAGGTCCGCGAGCGAGTGAAAGAAGAAGACTCCGAGTTCCTCCTGCTCGACGAGAAGATTCCCCACGAACCCGAGTACCACGAGCAGGAGTTCGACCTGCATTACGACACGACGCTGTACCAGCAGTTGCTCGACGTGGGCCGCGGCGACGCGCCCGCGGGGTCACTGCTCGACGTCCCGGATCGGATCGCGGATATCGGCTTTCCCGATCACGCCCTCCAGATGCGCTACGTCGAGAACCACGACGAGGACCGCTACATCGCCCAGTGTGGGGAGGCTGGGCTTCGTGCGGCCGCGGCCGCGACCCTGACGTTCCCGGGCGTCCCGATGCTCTACTACGGCCAGGAGCGCGGGATGGCGGGGCGGCGTGATCCGATGGCGTGGGTCGACGGCGACGACGCGCTGACTGCGTTCCACCGGTCGCTACTCCGAACACGAAACGACGAACGCGCACTTCGTGAGGGCGACCTGACGCGGGTGTCGTGGGATGTCGTCGAGGGGCCGACCGACCGAGTGGTGGCTTTCGGCCGCGAGGCAGGCGTGGACGCTGGCAGTCCCGAAACAGACACTGACGCCCTCACCGTCGTCCTCAACTTCGGAACGAAGCCGGCTATCGTGGAACTCCCGGGCGTCGAGTCGACCGATCTACTCACCGACGAGGACGTCGCCGTGCCCCACGAGGCGGTCTCGGCGTCCGAGACCGGTACACGGGTCCGGGTCGAAGACGCCGTCGTCTGTCGACGAACTGACTAAACGCTGGCCAGACTGCCGGGCAGAGCGGGAGTGTTCGGCCGTTCGAGCGAGGCTCACATCTTTAAGTTGATTGATGAGCAAACACTTCACAGTTAATATGGATGAGAGGGGCCTCGGAGATCTGTTGGAACAGTTCGGTCTGTCCGAAAAGGAGATAGATACGTATCTCGCGATCCTCGAACGCGGTGAGGCGAAGGCGAGCGAGATCGCTGCCGAAGCGGACGTCTCGAAGCGATACGTCTACAGTATCAGCGAAGAGCTCGACGAACGCGGGTTCGTCGAAGTGAAAGACCACGAAGTACCGACGAAGATACGAGCAGTCCCGCCAGAGGACGTTATCGAGAAGCTCTCGGGGACGCTGGAGACGATGGAGCCCGAACTCGAACAGCGGTTCACGAGCACTGAAGAGGACATCAAGCAGTTCGAGGTGATCAAATCGCGCTCGACCGTGCTGAAACGGATCGAGACGCTACTCGAACGCGCTGAGGAGGAGGTGACGCTGATCCTCCCGCCGTCGCTGCTCTCGGCACTCCGATCCAAACTCGTCGAGACGGTCGACCGCAACGTGATGGTGTTGCTCCTGCTGAGCGGTCCCGAAGCCGAGGAGACGCCGGTCGAAGAGCTCGACGGCGTTGCCAGCGCGGTGCGGTCCTGGCAGGCGCGTGCACCCGCGATCATCACCGTCGACGCGCAGTTCGGGCTGATCGCGCCCAACGAGATGCTGACGGCGTCGAACAGCGACGCCAACGCCATCTCGCTCGTCCAGCGCCAGTTGGTGCCGGTCATCGTCGGCTCCTTCCTCGGCAACTACTGGCCGATCGCCAAGGAGCTCTACGTGGGCCAAGAGACCGAACTCCCGCGGACGTTCACGAGCTTCCGCCACGCCGTTCTGCAGGCCGCACTCCGGATGAATCAGGGCGAAGAACTCACGGCAACGGTCAAAGGCCGGACGGTGAGTTCGGAGGACGGACTCGAAACGCTGGAGGGGAGGTGGTCTCGGTGCGCCAGGGACTGGTCAAACCGGCGACAAACTCCTTCCCGGTCGAGAGCGCGTTCACCGTCGACGCCGACGGCGAACCCGTCTCCGTGGGCGGTAGCGGGGCGTTCATCGAGGACTTCGAGGCCGAAACGGTTCGCCTCTCGGTGGAGTCCTAGAGCAGCGCCTCGAACTCGTCGAGATGCTCGTCGTAGGTCGAGAGCGCCGCCTCGATCGGTTCGGATGAGGACATGTCGACGCCAGCATCGGCGAGCAGTTCGAGCGGGTACTCCCGGGAGCCACGTTCGAGGAACCCGTGATACCGGTCGACCGCTGGCTGACCCTCCTCGAGGATGTCGTTGGCGAGCGCGACGGCCGCGCTGATGCCCGTACTGTACTGGTAGACGTAGTACGCCCGGTAGAAGTGGGGGATCCGCATCCACTCGCGGCCGATCCGATCGTCGATCGCCGCTGGCTCGTAGAACTCCGCTTTGAGGTCGCCGTACAGGCTGTCGAGTCGGTCGGGGGTGAGCGCGCCGCCGTCCTCGACGATCTCGTGGGCCTGATGCTCGAAGTCGGCGAACATGGTCTGTCGGTACAGCGTCGAGCGGAACCGTTCGAGATACTCGTTGAGGATATGTCGACGGAACTGCGGGTCCTCGACCGTATCGAGCAGGTGGCGGGTGAGCAGTGACTCGTTGACCGTGCTCGCCACTTCCGCAGTAAAGATCTCGTAGCTACTGTAGACGTAGGGCTGGTTCTCGCTGGTAAACTGCGAGTGCATCGAGTGGCCGAGTTCGTGGGCCAGCGTGAACATCGAGGAGACGTCGTCCTGATAGTTCATCAGGATGAACGGCTGGGTGTCGTAGGTGCCGCCCGAGTAGGCACCGCTCTGTTTCCCGCGGTTCTCGTAGACGTCGACCCAGCGCGAGTCGAGCCCCTCCGCGACGCGGGACTGGTACTCCTCGCCCAGCGCGCCGAGTGCCTCGACGACGTGCTCGCGGGCGTCTTCGTACTCCAGCGTTGGGCTCTCTGTTTCCGTCATCGGCATGTACAGATCCCACATCTGGAGTTCGTCGACGTCCAGCGCGCGACGTTTGAGGTCGGCGTGGCGGTGGAGTTTGTCGAGGTTCTCGCGGACGGTGTCGACGAGGTTGTCGTACACGTCGACCGGAACGTTCGGGCCGTTCATCGCCGCCTCGCGGGCAGTCTCGTAGTTGCGTGCGCGAGCCAGTTTCACGTCGGCTTTCACGCTGTTGCGGTAGGACGTCGCCACCGTATTGCGGATCCCCTCCCACTCGTCGTAGAACTGCTCGTAGACCTCCCGACGGAACGCGCGGTCGGGGTCTTTCTGCAGGTTCGTGAAGTTCGCCAGCGAGATTTCGACGGCCTCCCCTCGGGATCTTCGACGGTCGGGAACTCCACATCGGCGTTCGTGAGGATGTTGTAGATCTCGCCGGACGCGCCGGTGACCTCGGAGAGATCGGCGAGCAGTCCCTCGATCTCGGCCGAGCGGGTGTGCTCGCGCATCCGCACCACGTCGTCGACGTAGTGCTCGTAGACCTCCAGATCGGGTTCGGACTCCAGCAGGGCATCGAGTTCGTCGTCGTCGAGCGACTGGAGTTCGGGTTCGAGAAAGCTCGACGCGCTCGACGCGTCGGCCGCAAGGGACTGCGAGCGAGTCGTCATCGCCTGATACTCCTGATCCCGGGTGTCCTCGTCGCGGCGCATTCGGGCGTACGCGGCGATCTGCTGAACCGCCCGCATCACCGACTCGTACAGTTCCAGAAACTCGAGTAACGTCTCCCCGTCCTCGGTGGCCTCACCCTCGTAGCTCGCCAGTTCGTCGACGCGCTCTTCGACTTCCTCGTAGGCTTCCTCCCAGTCCTCGTCGGTCGTATAGATGCTCTCCAGATCCCACTTGTACTCTGCATCGATCTCCGAGCGCTCCGGTACGGAACTCATTCTGGCCCGTAGTTCGGTGTGGGAGGGCAAAATCCTGTTGCCGAATCGGGGCTTTCAGATCGGTTCAGCGCCTCGTCCCCGCCGCCGTCTCGATAACTCGCGCCAGCCCGAGAACGGCGAGATACGTCGCGACGGCGAGCACGAGCGAGAACAGCAGCCAGCCGAACAGCGTCGTCCCGAGGCCCGGATCGAGAAAGAGTGGCTGGGCCAGCCGATAGCCGCCCATTGCGGCCAGCACGCCCGCCGTGATCCGGAGCGACCCGCGCCAGTACCGGCCGAACTCCTCGGGAGAGCGGTCCATGCCCCGGCCGAGGGCGCGGGGTCACTAAGACGTTCCCCTCCGGCGTTACTGTGGCCCGCCTCGACTCTCGCCACCGTCGGGCGCCGACCCGACCCCGCTTGCGAGGTGGCCGGCGACGCGCGCTCCGGTGGCCTGTTCGATGCGGGTCGCCTCGAACACCGTCCGGGCGCTCTCGACCGCATCGGCGTCGACGTCGAGAGAGAGGCCGTCCGGGACCGCCTCGCTCCCCGCGTACGAGACGTCTGTGAGCACCAGCGCCTGGGCCGGTGCGGGCGCGACGCCGTCAGGGCCATCGAGCGGCTCCTCGTCGAGCACGCGTTCGACGTCCGAAAGCGGGCGCTCGCCGGCCGCCACGGACGCGACGAGCGAGACGACCCGGCGGACGAGTTGTCGGCAGAAGCCGCTTGCAGTGAGCGTGAGGACGACGAAGGGGCCGTCGACGGTGAGTTCGGTGTCGAGGTCGCGGACCGTGCCGTCCGCGTCGGGCGTCAGGTTGTGGAAGTCGTGCCGGCCCGAGAGGGCGTCGAGAGCGTCCCGTGCCATCTCGACGTCGGACTCGGGCGCGTGCAGATGGTAGGTGTAGCGGCGCTCTGTCGCGTGATGAGTGGCGTGAAACCCCTCGGGGGTCGACGCACTCGCCCACGCCCGGACCTCGGCCGGGAGTTCGCTGTTGAACGCTCTCGGGGAGAGCCAACCGGGAGCCTCGAACGCGATGGTCTGGGCGAGCGCAGAGACGCCCGCGTCGGTGCGCCCGGCCGCGGCGTATCCCGGCGGTTTCTCGCCCGAGAAGGCGTCGAGCGTGCGCAGGGCGTCGAAGAGGTCGTCCTCGACGGTCGGCACGTCAGGCTGGCGTTGAAAGCCGTAGTAGGGCCGGCCATCGTAGGCGATCCGGTAGGCTCGCATGGAGTGACCGTTGGCGTGGCCGGGATTTACGCGCTGGGATTACCGACCCGCCAACTCGACGTGATCGACCGCTTCCGCGGGCGTCTCGACTGCCTCGACGCCGTCGACGTCGTGCGTGTCGAGTCCCGCGACTGGCCGCCCCGTATCCAGCGCGTGGGCGATCTCCGAGAGCGTCCCCGTGCTCCCGTCGACCGCGACCGCGGCGTCACCGTTCAGGACGACCAGGACGTTTCGGGCGTTCCCCAGCCCCGTCGCAATCGGCGTCGTGACGTACTGGTTGGCTTCCCCGCGGTCCTCGCCCGGCAGGATCCCGATGGTCTCGCCGCCCTCGTCGTGTGCGCCGCGACAGGCCGCCTCCATGACGCCACCCAGGCCGCCACAGACGACCGTGTGTCCCCGCTTGGCGATGACTCTCCCGAGCCGTCTGGCCGTCTCGTACTCCGCATCTTCGACCGTCCCGCCGCCGATGACGCTGACTCGCATAGCTGTCGCTTTCCGGCGGAGACGGAAACCTTCTCTCCCGGAGTCGAACGCTACGACTCCTCGCGCTCGTAGGCCCCTTGCTGCTGTAACTCGCCGTGTCGCCGCAGTATCTCGGGCGTCCGGCAGACGCCGGGCGCGCCGGTGGCCTGCGGAACGGTGCAGTTGTTACAGCTCTCACAGAGTACGCGCGAGGACGCATCGGCGTCGAGCAGACGCGCAGCGAGTCGCGGTTCGGCGTAAAACGGGCGGGCCATCCCGACGGCGTCACAGGCTGGTTGGCCCCCGTTCGCGCCGAGCAACCGATCCATCTGTCCGCGCTCGCGGATACCCCCTCGGCGAGGACGGGGCTGTCGACACGCTCGCGGACGCGCCGGCAGAACGTCTCGTTCCAGGCCGGTTCGAACTCGAAGCGGCGGGCCTGCAAGCGATTGAGCGCGGCGACGGCGCGGGCCCGATACCGGCTTCCGAACGCCTCGGCGTAGCCGTCCTGGAACCCCTCCATCCCCCACGCGCGGTCGGGATACTCCCCGCGGACGATGCTCATGTCCCAGAACGTCGACGTGACGACGGGGACGAACGCGTCGAAGCCGATGGCGTCGAGGCGGGCCGCGATATCGACGCCGTCGTCGAGCGAGAGATGGCGGCGGACCGCGCGGGGCGCGGCGGTCTCGGCCGGGACTTTGGTGAGAATCGGCACGTCTCCGGCGCGCTCGCGGATCTCGTCGTAGACGAGTTCGAGAAAGCGCGTCCGCGCGGCGAGCGAGCCACCGAACTCGTCGTCCCGCCGGTTGTAAAACGGCGAGAGGAATTGCTGGATGATCCCCATGTTCGCACCGGCGAGATGGATCGCATCGTAGCCGGCATCGACCGCGTAGCCGGCCGAACGGCCGAAGTCCGCCGCGAGGTCGTAGACCTGCTCGGTCGTCATCAGATCGGGGTCGTAAGCGACCACGCCCAGCCGGTCGAGCGCGCGGAGTTGCCAGGGCGGCCGCGAGACGGCCAGTTGGGTGAGGTCCGGGTTGGCGGCCCGGTAGCCCGCGTGCCAGGTCTCCATGCTCCGCAGACCGCCGTACTCTAGCTGGATGGCGATGGTCGCGCCGTGGTCGTGGATCCGCTCGGTGAGCGCGGAGAGGTCGTCGACGAACGCCGGGTCGTGGACCCGGGTCATCCCCGGCGCGGCACACCCCCTCCGGCCGGACGATAGTCGCTCCCTGACAGAGCAGGCCGAGACCCGAGGCCGCGCCGGGTTCGAGATCCGCGATCAGCGTTTCGACGGCATCGGGACCGTTGCCCGCACATTCGAGCAAGGGCGCTCGGTACAGCCGGTTCGGGACGGTGAGGTCGCCGATTTGTAGTGGATCCTCGAGCCGCGACATGAGCCGTACTATCGGCGCGGAGGGCTTCAACCCACGGGCAGATCGCCCGGCGAAGTCGACGCCGACTCGGACGGCGAGGAGCGATGCAGAGGGCCAACCGCCAAACGGCGACGGTTGGCAAACCCCTTAACGACGCCGTCCTAACGCCCGCATATGGACACGCGAGAACCGCCACAGACCGACGAGGGCTGGTACGTACTGCACGATCTGCGGACGATCGACTGGGACGCCTGGAACGAGGCCGCGCCGGGCGAGCGCGACCGCGCACTCGAAGCGGGCATCGAGTATCTGGAAGCGGCAGAAGCCGTCGACGACGCCGACGAGGGAGCCTCGGCAGTGTTCACTATTCTCGGCCACGAGGCCGACCTCATGCTGCTCCATCTGCGCCCGACACTGGCCGACCTCGACACTCTGGAGCGCACGTTCGAGTCGACGGCATTCGCCCGCTTTACCGAGCACACTGGCTCGTATCTCTCCGTCACGGAGGCCTCCGGCTACACCGGCGCGGAGGCGTACTTCGACCCCGACCAGGAGGCCGATCCGGGCATCAAAAACTACATTCAGTCGCGTCTGCACCCGGACCTGCCGGACGCCGAGTTCGTCAGTTTCTATCCGATGGACAAACGCCGCGATCCGGAGTACAACTGGTACGATCTGTCCTTCGAGGACCGTTCGGAGCTGATGTCCGGCCACGGCGACATCGGCCGCAGTTACGCGGGCAAAGTGAGCCAGATCATCTCCGGCAGCGTCGGCCTCGACGACTTCGAGTGGGGCGTCACGCTGTTTGCCGACGATCCGACGGACGTCAAGGACCTGCTCTACGAGATGCGTTTCGACCCCTCCACCTCGCGGTACGCCGAGTTCGGCCAGTTCTACTCTGGGCGGCGGTTCAGCCCGGCCGACCTCGACGCCGTACTGGCCGGAGAGCCCGTAAGCGTGGACGACGACGGCGAGACTGCAGTGAGCGACGACCGGGCCGCGACCCCCGAGGATGCCGAGACGGACCATGCCAACGGGTCGACTGACGACCACCTGCCCGCCGAACTCGACCGACTCGGCGTCACCTTCGACGAATCGGAGGGTACCGTACTGGTCGTCTACTCGGACGCACCGACCGACGAGATCCAGTCGGAGGTCGACGGCCTTCGCAGTAACTTCGAGCATTACGACTCGCATCTCGGCACCGAGGTCGTGGATGATGGCGAGGAGACGGCCGTCGTCAGCGGCTGGGAGACCGATCGGGCCGCCGGCATCGCCAGCGGCTTCCTCGAAGAGCTACCGGACGCCACCGGCTATCTGCAGGGTACTCTCGACGGGAGCGAAAACGAGTTCCACCAGATCGGCGAGGCCAGTGAGGGAGACGACCACGGCGAGACCGGGGAGGCTGACGACGAGAACGCCGCCGGCATCCGCGACGAACTCGATGACCACGGCATCTACGCCGGACAGCCCCACGGCGAGGACGTCTATGCGCTGGTGCTTTACTCCGCGGCCGGCGTCGATGAACTCCGCGAGGAAGTCCAGAGCCTGAGCGACGGCTTCGACCGCTACGACACGCACATCAAGACGGCAGTCTACACCAGCGAGGGCGTGAACCCGGCGGTCGTCAGCATCTGGGAGACCGAAGACGCGGCCGATACCGCGAGCGACTACCTTTCCGACCTCCCCGAAATCGTCCGGCAGGCTGGCGACGATGCCGAGACGTTCGGGACGATGGGGATGTTCTACACCGTAAAGCCGGACTACAAAGAGGACTTCGTCGAGAAGTTCGATACCGTCGGCGACCTGCTCGCAGAGATGGAGGGCCACCGCCAGACGGACCTCTATGCGAACGTCGAGGACGACTGTGACATGTTCATCGCAGCAGGTGGGACTCGAAAGACGACTGCATGGAGTTCTTCCGGAGCGACGCCTTCAGCGACACCGTCGACTGGGGCCGTGACGTGCTGGTCGACCGGCCACGCCACGTCTTCCTGGCGTAGACCGACCCAGTGCGTTTTTGATCGAATCGGGTGGGCGATCCGAATGCTCCGGGCAGCATCTCTGGATATCCTCGGATCGCAGGGCTCAGCACACCGGATCGACGTAACTGTCGCCACTCGATGGTCAAGAACAACCCATTTGTATACAGGAACCGAACTTCCCCCGATGACTGACGATTCTGATGACCGGAAATACTACGTCATCAGTGACCTCCACATCGGCGGCGACGAGCAGCTGAGGAGGTCGATTATCTCGACGAGCTACTCGCGTTTTTGAAGCGACTAGAGCAGGCCGACGAGGACGCCGAACTGATAATCAACGGCGACGCGTTCGGGCTCTGGGAGATCACGGGCGTCGACGGCATCGAGAAGTTCGACGTGCTCGAAACGAACTACCCCGACCTGTTCGAGCAGTTGCGAGCGACCGGCGAGACGATGCCGATCACGCTGCTTCCGGGGAACCACGATCACGAACTCGCCGCCCACGAGGAGTACGTCGACCGGTTGGCCGAGTACAACGTCACGCTCGAACAGACGCTCTCGACGACGCGGCCGGTGGGCGACCGCACCATCTACTTCGAGCACGGCCACCAGCAGGACCCGAACAACCGGATCGAGGACTTCGGCAACCCACACGCTACGCCGCTCGGGTACTTCTACAACACCCACGTCACAAGCCGGGCCGGCAAGCTTTCGAACCGCGGCCGGTTCAACTGGCTCAAGGACGTCCAGGCGGTGACGCCGACCGAACGGATGCCCAACTGGCTCGTCTCGAAGTACTTCTATCGCGAGATGAACCCCTTCCTGCGGTACGCCGTCATCCCATTCCTGTTGCTGTTCAACATCAGTGCGATCCTCGCGGTGCTTGCGGGACTCGATCTGGCCGGTATCTGGTCGTTCCCCGTCGACTGGAGCCAGGCGATGCTCGGCCAGTTCGGGCAGGCCGGGACCGCAGTCTACCTCCTGCTCTGGGTGAATGCAGTGGTCGCCGGACTCCTGTTGCTGGTCGGTATCCCGCTGTATATCTTCGTCCGGGACGCCAGACAGACAGTCGATCGCTTCGGCGTCTTCGAGACGCCGCTTACCGTCGATCCCGAGAAGCCGTACAAAAGCGCCGCACGGGAGGTTTTCGAGGAAAAGCCGGAGACAGCCGTCTACTGTTACGGGCACACCCACCGCCCGAAGGCCAACGAGGTGGACGGACGCCTGCTCGTCAACACCGGTACCTGGCTCAAGCGCCTCCATCGCCGTGACGTCGTCGCGGGGATCCTCCCACCCGTCTTCGCACCGAGCTATCAGCTCTGTGTCGTCGAGATCGAGGCCACTGAGGAAGGGGTCACCGTCGAGTACGAGGAGATCGAAAAGCCCGATCCGACGAAGGAAGAACTCACCTTCACCGAGCGATTACTCACCTGGAGCAGAGAACCGAACCCGGAACTTCCGGACCCGCCCGTCGTAACCGAGGAGGTGGCGACGCACTCCGAACCCGCCGAGCAACCGACGAGCGACGTACGCTAATCCGACTCTTCGCGCACCATCTCCGGAGACCGGACGCGGATCTCACCACTCGTAGTGACGCTAACAACCAAGTCTGCGGCGACCTGTCGCCCCGTCACCGCCTCCCCTGCGGCGTCGCTGACCGCCTTCATCAGGTCCGGTGCGGAGTCGGTGACTTTGACGCCAGCCTCGTCACAGGCCTCGTAAACGCGGTCTGGCACGTCGTACAGATCCGTCCCGGCGTCGATCTGTACTCGCACCGGTGCGCGGAGCGCCTCGGCGAACGCGATGGTTTCACGGGCCTTGCTGATGTTCTCGCGGCCGCTCGACTCGATACTGGAGACGTTCGCCCGCGAGGTACCCAGTCGGTCAGCGATCTCGGACTGTGAGAGGCCCCGCTCGCGGAGCGCGAGCACCTCTGCCTGCCGGCGCGTGAGTACGCTCGTGTCCTCGTCGAACCCGATGCTATCGAGCAGTTGCTCGCGCTCGCTCATCGCACTGGCTCGCCTCCTCTACCGCGTCCGTTGGTTGCGGGTGGACCGCTGTACGGCGCCATCGTCCGTGCTTCGACCCGCAGTCGCAAAAAAGCACCTCCACGAGTGAGCGGTGTCAACCGCCTCGGGGTCAAGTCGTTCGAGAATCTCCGATTCTCGTGATCACGGAAATCTTCGATTTCCGGACGACCCCGTGGCATCCGCCTCGTACCGCCTGTGAACTGCCGTAGGGGCCACGTTTAGGAGTTCTCACTCCTAACGGCAGATATGGACGAATCCACCGTAGTAGTGACCGGAGCGACGAGCGGAATCGGTAACGCAGTCGCCACTGCCTGTGGCGAGAACGGGGCCTACGTCGTGGCGTGCGCTCGCGACGGCGACGATGTCGCCGAGGTCGTCGGCGAAATCGAGGCCACAGGCGGTACGGCGACTGGCGTCCGGGCCGACGTCCGCGATGAGTTCGACGTCGAGCGATTGCTGAGACGGCCGCGCGAGTCGGAGAGGACGGCGTCGACTACGTCTTTCCGATCGCCGGAGTCTTCCACGGAGAACCCGGTGAGACACCGATCGACGAGGAGGCCTACTCGACCTACGACGACCATCTCCGGACGAACGCCCGCGGCGTCTTTGCAACGATTACGGAAGCACTCCCGCACCTGACCGACGATGCCCGGATGATCGTCCCCACGGGATCGGTTGCCCGCGAGGCGACGGAGGGCATCGGTTCGTACGCCGTATCGAAGGCGACGGCGGAAGCCATCGCCCGGGCGTTTTCGGTCGATATCGAGCAGACCGTCGGCTGTGTCGATCCGGGACAGGTCGCAACCGATCTGTCGGGGCCCGGCGGCCGCGACCCGGAAGACGTCGCGCCGATGTTTCTGTGGGCGGCGACCGACGCCGATCCGGAGGAACTGAACGGTGCGGTCCTCGGTCTCCGCGAGTGGAAAATGGCGACCCGGTGAGCCGGTTCGGCGACGGGCCAAGAGTGTGGTGACCGTAGTTCAGACCAACAAAACGAACGCGTCGGATGGAGAGTGTTCCACCCGGCGAAAGCGGCCCACCGGCGAGCAATCAGGCACCCCCAGTAAGCAGTTACATCACCAGTGAGCAATCGGCACCGATCAACTACAGCTCTCGCTCGCTGTCGGGGTTATCGAGTTCCCAGAGATACTCCGGCAGGAACGCGTCGAGTTCCTCGATCACACGGCGCTCGCTGACGTTCAGGCCCTCACAGTGTTCGTGAGCGGAGTCGCGGATATCCACGTAGAGGTCGCCGTCTTCGAGCGTGACGGAGAGGGGGAACACCGAACAGCGCGCCGGCTTCCAGTCGTGTTCGTCGTGGAGCGCACAGAGACCGTCCTCGCGCAGGAAGTAACAGGCCGCGCCGTCGTCGGCGACGTGCTCGTCACGGTCTTTCTCCTCGCGCCGGACGAAGTCGTGGCCCTGAAACTGGGTCGTCGACTCGTTGAGACTCTCGCGCTCGGCGAGTTCGAGGAAGTCCTTGTCGTACAGGAGGACGCCGTGCTGACAGCACCAGGTACACTCGTCGACGCACTCGAAGGTGAGGTCGGGGTCGAACTCGACGATCACCTCTCGGTCGGGATATACTTCGACACGCTCGCCCGCTTGGTCGGTCGACACTGACACAGCGTTCGGGCGGCGCGTGTAAAAGCGCGACGCCTCGGGTGGTATGAGAGCCTTTCCCTGTTGTGACCCCTGTCTGTATCCAGCCAGTACTCCCCATACGTAAAGAATTACACTGGTAATTATACACGTACTAGGTCAACCTATTCATATTATACATTCAGACCTAAGTTTATATTCGAGTTTCCCGTCAGCAGTAGATAGACATGAGCCAGACCGCCACCACAACGTGGACTGACCCCTCGTGCTGTCCGTTCTGCGATTCGGATTTGGCCGACCCCGGAGCGGGATTCATCGACCACATCCACACCAGCCCCGAGTGCCAGACCGAGTTCAGAAATGTGGCGCTCGAATATCGCCGGCGATATGGGAGGCGAGTGGAGCGGATGAGTCTCCAGCGCCCAGCGGCGAGAAACCAGACGCCCGAAGCCGAGCCACTCCCGGCGGAGCTCGAGACTCCAACGGCCAAACTCGTCTATATGACGCTCGACGGCGACGTTCCCTACACCGTCGACGAACTGAGCGAGCGACTCGGCATGCAAAAACTCGTCCTGTTCGAGACGCTTCGGACGCTCGAATCGAAAGGGCTCGTCGACACTGACGACGGGTGCTGTACGGCGCTGTAGCCGAGAGAACCCCTTCGAGCGGTCGGTGCATCACCGTCTTTTCACAGGTACGTTCCGATCAAGCAAGAACAAAAATCAGCGACTGCGTCGGAGCGCTATCCGGTGTTTTTCATCCCTGCCGCGATCCCCTTGACCGTCAGGCGCAGGGTTCGTTCCTCCAGATCCGTGCGGTGGGTCTGGGAGAGCAGGTGCGTCTGGAGCAGGTTGAGCGGATCGACGTAGGGGTTACGCCGGTCCAGACTCTTGCGGAGCCAGTCGCGATCGATCGTGTGACTGCGGCCGGCGATCTCCAGCACGAGGTCGGAAACACGCTCGTACTCCTCGGTGATGCGGGGGAAGAACTGCTCTTTGAGTTCGGGATCCGCGAGGTCGGCGTACTCGGCGGCGATGTTCATGTCGGTCCGGCCGACCGCCATCGCAGCGTTGTCGAGCATCGTCTGGAAGAACGGCCACTCGTCGTACATCTCCTGAAGCGTCTCGATGTCGCCGCCATCTTCGAGGTAGGCGTCGATCGCGGTCGCAAGCGAGTACCATCCCGGCAGGATACAGCGGGCCTGCGTCCACGAGAACACCCACGGGATCGCCCGCAGGTCCTCGACCTTGCGCTCGCCCGAACGGGAGGCCGGGCGAGAGCCGAGGTTCAGGTTCTCGATGACGCCGATGGGGGTCGCCTGTCCGAAGTACTCGACGAAGCCGTCGGTATCGAGGAGGTCGCGATACTCCTCACGGGCAGCGTTGGCCATCAGCCCCATCGCCTCGATCCACTCCTCTTCGACGTCCTCTCGGGGCTGCTGGAGGGATCGCTTGCGGGCACGCAGTTGCGCGTTGAGCATCTGCTCGATGTTCCGCTCGGCGATGCGCGGGTTGGAGTACTTCTCGGCGATCGCTTCGCCCTGCTCGGTGAACTTGACCTGCCCCGTCACGGTACTGTTTGGTAGCGCGAGCAACGCGTCGTTCATCGGTCCGCCACCACGGGAGATCGAACCGCCGCGGCCGTGGAACAGCCGCATCGTAACATCGAAGTCGTCACAGATCTCGCCGAGGTGGATCTGGTTCTCGTACAGCAACCAGTTCGCGGCGAGGAAGCCGTTCTCCTTGTTCGAGTCGGAGTAGGCCAGCATGATCTCCTGGGTGTGGTTCCGAGCCTCCAGCACCTGCGTGTAGGCCTCGTTCTCGAACAACGTCCCCATTATGTCCCGAGCGCCCGAAAGCGCGCTCTCGGTTTCGAGCAGCGGGACGATATCGAGTCCACAGTGACCGGGCAGTTCGATGACATCGGCCTGATCGGCGAGGAACAGCACTTCGAGCACGTGGCTCGGCTCCTCGGTCATCGAGATGGCGTAGGTGTCGATTGCCTGGATCCCGAACTCCTCCTGCCAGTCAGCCAGACAGTCGAACCGTTCGAGGACGCGCGCCGCAGTGTCCGAGACGCCCTCCTGGTTCGACACGTCGACGACGCGTTCGTCCTGCAGGACGGACTCGGTGAGCACCTCGAGGCGCTCGCCTTCGTCCATCGACTCGTAGTCGATACCTTCGCGGGCGAGCGCCTCGGTGACGGTCTCGGTGTGCTGTTGCTGGTGGTCTCGCAGATCCAGGCTGGCCAGCGTGAAGCCGAACGTATCGACCTGTCGCGCCAGCGGGTCGATGTAGGCTTCGGCGACGGAGTTGGCACCGTTCGCGCGCAGGCTCTCGGCGATGACTGCCAGGTCCTCTTCGAGTTCGGAGACGTCATCGTAGCCGCCGGGTCGGACGTCGCCGACACGGTTGAGTCGCTCGCGCATGAGCTTTAGCTTCTGGCGGTACGGCTCGTTCGGATAGCGCTCCTCGACCTCTTCGGTGATGCCGGGGAGACGTTCGCGGTCGACCGCGAGGGACTTCTCGAAGCGTTCGCCGACGGCGATCCGGGTGCCGTCCTGGCTGAGCACGCGCGAGAGACTCTTTAGCTGGTCGCGGTACCGGCCCAGTACGACCCGGCGCTGGCGCTCTAGGGTGTTCGTCGTGACCTCGGGCGTCACGAAGGGGTTGCCGTCGCGGTCGCTCCCGGCCCACGAGCGGAACTCCACGAGTTTCGGGACGTCTATCTCCTCACCGAGTTCGGCCTCGAAGGCGTCTTCGAGTTCGTCGTACACTTCGCCGACGATGTCGAACAAGGTGTTCTCGAGATACCACTGGACGTTGCGAGCCTCGTCCTCGGGTTCGGGCCGCCGGTCGCGGACCTGCGGCGTCTGCCAGAGGCTGGTCACCTCGGCGTCGATGTCGCGTTCGACCTGGCCTTTCTCCTTGTTGGTGAGTCGGCGCTCGTCGAGCGTTTCGAGGTGGTTCGAGACCGATCGAAGCTTCGATTTGACGGTCTTTCGCCGGGCCTCGGTCGGGTGAGCGGTGAACGTCGGCTCGATGAGCACGTCGTCGAGGACCTGTTGCATCATCTCGTCGTCAGCTCGTCAGCTCCTCGGCGGCCGTTTCCAGGCTGTCTTCGAGGTCCTCCTCGTGAGAGCCGGTACGGATCGCCCGGACGCGTTCCCGCTCCTCGGCGAGGTTGATCAGCTCGAAGTAGGTCGTGAAGGCTCGGGCGACGATGCTCTCGCGTTCGGGGGTCAACCCGTTGAGCTCCTCGTGAAGCGTTTCGCGCGAGTCTAACTCACCATCTCGGTAATCGATAGCGGACGTACGGAGCGTCTCTACAGTCTCGAAGGCTTCCCGGGACGTCTGGTTCTCCAGAACGTCGCCGAGCAGTGCACCGAGTTCCCGCACGTCCTGTCGGACGTCCCTGTCGTGCAATCGCATATCTCACGCATATCCCCCCGCTGATTAAAACGCTCCGGAACTCACCAACGATTTGATGGATATGCAACTGGTTGCCGAATAAGCAACAAAAAAAGATACTAGTCGTGAGACGCAGTCAGGCTTCGAGGATGTAGCGGTTCAGCAGAGCGTTGAGTTTCTCCTCGCGGCCGGACTCGGGATGGGGAACGTCGTTGTCGAGGGTGTACTCCTCGAGGTCGGCGAGGTCGACGTCGCCGTCGACGATCCGCTGGCCGATGCCTTCGTCGTAGCTGCTGTAGCGGTCCTCGACGAACTCTTCGAGTTCTCCGCTCTCTTTGAGTGCGTGGGCCGCTTCGAGCGCACGAGCGTAGGTGTCCATGCCGGTGATGTGGCCGTGGACGAGGTCGACAGGCTCGAAGGACTCACGTCGTAGCTTCGCATCGAAGTTGATTCCGCCCGGCGAGATGCCGCCGTCCTGCAGGAGCTCGTACATCGCGAGCGTGTGATCGCGGAGGCTGAATGGGAACTCGTCGGTGTCCCAGCCGACCAGTTTGTCGCCCTGATTGGCGTCGATGCTGCCGAGGATGTCGTTGGTTCGCGCGTAGCGCAGTTCGTGGGCGAACGGTCGGTCGGCGAGCGTCGCGTGGTTGGTCTCGATGTTGAGCGTGAACCGATCGTCCAGATCGTACTTCTGGAGGAACGCGTGGATCGTCGCCGCGTCGTGGTCGTACTGGAACTTCATCGGCTCTTTGGGCTTGGGTTCGAGCATCAGCTGACCCTCGAAGCCGATGTCGTCGGCGTGGTCCGCGACCATCGTCAGGAAGCGAGCGACGTTGTCCTGTTCGAGGCCCATATCGGTGTTCAGGAGCGTCTTGTAGCCTTCACGGCCGCCCCAGAGGCAGAACCCTTCGCCACCCAGCTCGTTGGTGACTTCAGCGCCTTCTTGACCTGTGCGCCGGCGTGGGCGAAGACGTCCGCGCTCGGCGAACTCGCCGCACCGACTGCGTACTTGGGTTCGGCGAACAGCTCTGCGGAGCCGAAGAGGACGCCGATGCCCGTCTCGTCGATCTTCTCTTTGATCAGCGGGACGATCTCGTCGAGGTACTCGTTGGACTCCTCGATGCTGTCACCGCGCGGGGCGAGGTCCCGGTCGTGGTAACAGAAGTACTCGATGCCGAGCTTGTCGAGAAGCTCGAAGTTGGCCTCGATCCGTGCACGGGACTTCTCCATCGGATCTTCGATATCATCCCAGGGCCGCTGCATGGTCGGCGCACCGAACGGGTCCGAGCCGTCGCCGGTAAACGCGTGCCAGAAGGAGACTGCAAATCGCAGGTGTTCCTTCATCGTCTTGTCGCCGACATGTTTGTCGGGGTCGTAGTAATCGAACGCAAGCTCCTCGTCGGAGTCGGGGCCCTGATACTCGATATCCGGGACCTCCGGGAAGTATTCGGTCATACAATTACACAAATTCGTCGTCCGCCCTTATAAGATGTGGTAATTTTACTTCAAAATGAGAATGGGGGTTGTGAGGGCACTCAGTTGTACTCACGCCAGCGATGGCCGCATTCCTTGCACTTGAAAAAGCGCGTCGGCGGTTCGTCCGCGGAGCCGGTCTGTTTGATCGTGTACCAGGCCACGTTGTGGCCGCACTCGTCACAGTGGACGTCAGACCGGGTCGGTTTTCCCTCGAACTCCGCACCCTCCTCGGTCTCGATCAGTTCGTCGCCGCTCTGCTCGGTCGTCGAGACGAACTCCGCCGCCAGTTCCGCGTCCTGCTCGTCGGTCGCGCCGCAGTCGTCGTTCGAGCAGACCATCCGGTCGCCCGTAGAGCGCATCATCGAACCGCACTCGTCACAGAACTGCATACCAGAGACTACGGCGAGCGCCCGGAAAAGCTACTCGCCTTCGGGATCGAACTCGCCGACTGCGATGTCTTCGGCGACTTTCGGGCAGTTCCGGACCGTGAACTGCTCGACGTCGACCATGTCGACGATGTCGGTGCCCTCGTGGGCGCAGGCCACCTCCGGTGGTTCGGAGAAGTACTCACAGCGTTCGCAGTACGTCGACGTCGCGACGACGTGCTCTACGGTTTCGAGATCACGCTCGATCGAGATCCCGCCGGTTTCTAACTCCTCCCAGACGAGGTCACTGTCGAGGTCGCCGACGTTCTCGGAGACGAACAGGTCGTCGTACTCGCCCTCGTCGTGGTCGTCGCTTCGTCGCCCGACCTTCGCGGCGAGTTCCCCGAGTGGTGCCTCACTGTCGGTGTCGCCAGTACTGTGATCGGTCCCCTCCTCGCTGTCCGGCCGAGTTACGGGCAGGTCGTCGTGGGGTTCGGGCGGCAGGTCGTCTCTGGACTCGGGCGGCAGGTCCTCGTTGGATTCCTCCGACTCCTCGTCGCTCTCAGTCGAGTCACGCATCGGCGTCACCTGGCGGTTCCCACTCCGGGGCGGCCCGCTCGCTCTCGGTCTCGAAGGCGTCGTCTATCTCCTCGGCGAGTTCGTCCGAGACGCCGACGGCTTCGGTGAGTGCGGGAGGATCGCCGGTTTCGAGGGTGTTCGCGTTGAAAAACCGCTTGCCCGGTGAGACGTCGACGAACCGCTCCATACACTGCGGACAGTTCGGTCGCGTCAGCAGGCCGAGATCGACCGACGCCGAGCAGGCCGCACAGTCGGCCGTCCGGATCCCCTGCTGGTTGGCGGCGCGTTTCAGTTCGTCGACACCGTCGCGTCTTGCTCGCTCGGCCGCGACCGCCTCGACCTCGGAGCGGAGTTCGATCACTGCCCGCGCGAGCACGTCGAGACGGCGCTCGGCGGTCTCGGTCTCCTCGGTAAGATAGGTGAGAATCTCCTCGTAGTTCTCGAAGCCGGTCGAAAGCGAGTTCTCGACCTCGTCGATGCGCTCGCCAGCCGACTGGGCCCGGCGCTCGGCCGCCACGACGCGCTGTTCGGCTTCGTCGAGCCGACTCAGAAGCTCCCCGTGGTCGTGATCATCGGCTGCCTTCGCGTCGGTTTCGCGTTTGAGTTGGATCACACGCTTGCGAACGTCCTCGATCAGGTCGCGGACCGTGTCGTCGAGCGTGTCGAGTCGCGTATCCAGTTCACCCTCGGTGACTGCTCGCCCCTCACCCGACGCATCCGCCGGGTCGACTGGGGTGTCGCCTGCCGAGAGCTGTCGGTGTGCGGCGAGGAGTCGTCGGGCGACGGTGTCGGCGTCGTCGTCGGTCCCGGCTGCTACCTCCTCTAGCCAGTCGTACACGTCCCCGGAGAGGTCGATCGTCGCCTTCTCGCCTCTCGAATCCTCGCTCGCCATTCACCTCCACTTGTTAAAGCAGCGTCTTAATAGTTCGGTGGCGCGATACGAATAGTTCAGCGATATGTCGTTTCGGGATTATCGGATCTTCCGCACGTCGCTGATGTCGAACCCACTGTCGCCGATATCGGTCTCGAACCGGACGATGTTCTCGTCTTCGAGGCGGGAGAGCACGCCCCGGAACTGCTTGACGACCATCGTTCGGTCGCGCTCGCTCCCGCCGCTCTCCCACTCGAACATGAAGGTCCCATCCGTCGCGGCCATCAGTCGGCCGAGTTCGGTGTCCGAGAGGGTATCGAGCGTGACGAGCAGGAGGATCAGGCCGTCCCACTGGTTTGCCGCCTTCTTCAGTCCCTTCAGCAGGAGGGTGATGTCCGTCCAGTCCATCACCGTCCCCGACGCGCTGATCAGGTCGGTCACCGAGTCGATCACGACAAGGCTCCCCTCGGCGTGTTCGTTCAGATAATCACCCATCGCGTCGAGCACGTCGTCGGTGTCGGTATCCTGCCCGAGCGAGGTGATGCTCCGGGTCCGCTCGGAGTACCACTCCGGTGGCACCGGACTCAACTGGAAGTACTCCGTCGAGAAGTCCTGAAAGTCGATCGGCTCCGTTCCGCTCTCGACCAGTTCGGATTCGAGCGTATAGCCCATCTCCTCGACGAGCGGCGACTCCGCAGTCGTAAAGAGAGATAGCGGATCTCGTCGGGCAGTTCGGCCTGGTCGTCGAGGTCCCCGTAGTACAGATCGAACAGATCCTCGTCGGAGCGAGCAAGCCCGTTCATGACAGCGCTGGTGTAGATGAACTCCCGGGCGCCAGCCCCGACCTCGCCGGCCAACAACACGACGCTTCCCGAGGGTGCGCCGCCGCCGATCGTCCTGTCGAACCGCGAGATACCGAACGGGATGCGCGACATACCTGCATCTCTCCCTCCGCTGTGTTAGGCATTACGCCAACTGGCCGTCGATCGTCGCCCCCGGTTCCGCGGCGCGGCAATCAGCACCTCGCCGTCGACGTCGGCCACGTCGAGTGCGTCTCGACCGGCCGCCCGTGCGCTCTCGACGGCGTCGACGTCGGTGAGACCGTAGACGGTCGGGCCCCACGAGGACTGTCCGACGCCGTCCAGCACCGGATGTGTCCGGAGTGCCTCGACGATGCGCCCGACCGGCGGCCGGAAGACCCCACCCTGCGCGTCGGTGTACCACGCGCCGTTAAGTCGCCCGATTTCCGCGACAGCAGCACCGAACTCGCGGCGACGCCCCATCGCGGCCGCCGGCAACAGGCGGCGCGTCAGTACGGCGCTGATCTCGTCTGCCAGCGACGGATCCGCCGACTCGACCACCGAGCGCATGCTGGCCTCCTCGTCGTCGCCGTTCCGGCCCGGTTCGGCGTCGGGGAGGACGAGGACGAACCGCCAGTCCTCGGGGAGTTCGTGGCGGGCAGTCACTGGCGGCACGGTCCACTCGCCGTCGGCCGGCCGATCCGTCGTGAACTGGCTGGTCGGGTGGCCGCCGTCGACCAGGAAGCCGCCGGACTCGAAGCCCGCAACGCCGATACCGCTTCGCCCGCCCCGACCCAGCGCCGGCGCCGCCTCCCGGACATCGACCGACCGCTCGTGGGCGGCCGCCGTCGCGGCGTAGACGGCGAGGGCGAGTTGCGTTCCGCTGCCCAGACCGACGTGGCGCGGCAGTCGCTCGCGGACAGTGATCGCCACGCCGTCGACGTCGAGCAGCGTGGTCGCGCGCTCGGCGTATGACTCGACAGTCCGCCGGAACGACGTCTCGGAGCCCGTTTCGTCCGTGACGGTGACGCCGACAGCGGGATCACCTTCCACGACGAGTCGGGGAAAATCGAGCGTCGCGCCGATACCGCCGTAGAGTCGGGCGTGCACGAGCGAGAGGTTCCCGAAGCCGAAATGTAGCCGCGCCGCCGTCCGTACCGTCGTCATGCGTCGGGGTATACACCGCGCTGGGATGGGCGTTTCGACACCGGACAGGCGGCAGGCAAGCGGGCGGCCGAAGACGTTCGGATATAGTGACTTAAGGCCCCCGGGACGAACCTACTGGGTATGAGCAAGGAAACCACGGGCGGCGAAAAGGACCCCGACCTTCCGAGCAGTGAAGTGACGGAAGGGGTCGAGCGAGCGCCCCACCGCGCGATGTTCCGTGCGATGGGCTACGACGACGACGATCTGTCGGCACCGATGGTCGGCGTGGCGAACCCGGCGGCGGATATCACGCCGTGTAACGTCCACCTCGACGACGTGGCCGAGAGCGCGTACGACGCCATCGACGAGGCCGACGGGATGCCGATCGAGTTCGGCACGATCACGATCAGCGACGCGATTTCGATGGGTACCGAGGGAATGAAGGCCTCCCTGACCTCCCGCGAGGTCATCGCCGACTCGGCCGAACTGGTCGCCTTTGGCGAGCGGATGGACGGCCTCGTGACCATCGGTGGTTGCGACAAGAACATGCCCGGGATGATGATGGCGATGATCCGCACCGATCTCCCCTCTGTCTTCCTCTACGGCGGTTCGATCATGCCAGGCCATCACGATGGCCGCGAGGTGACGATCCAGAACGTCTTCGAGGGCGTCGGCGCGGTCGCCCAGGGCGAGATGAGCGAGGACGAACTCGACGAGATGGAGCGCAACGCCTGCCCCGGTGCTGGCTCCTGTGGCGGAATGTTCACCGCGAACACGATGGCCTCGATCAGCGAGGCGCTCGGCTTCGCGCCGCTGGGGAGCGCAAGCGCCCCCGCCGAGGCCGATAGCCGCTACGATATCGCCCGCGAGACCGGCGAACTCGCCGTCGAAGTCGTCGAGGAACAACGCAAACCGTCGGACTACCTCACCAAGGACTCCTTCAAGAACGCCATTGCACTGCAGGTCGCGGTCGGTGGCTCGACCAACGCCGTGCTCCATCTGCTCGCACTGGCCGCGGAGGCGGGTATCGACCTCGATATCGAGGAGTTCGACGAGATTAGCCGCAAGACGCCGAAGATCGCAGACCTCCAGCCGGGCGGCGAAAAGGTCATGAACGACCTCCACGAGGTCGGCGGCGTCCCGGTCGTCCTCAACGCGCTCCACGAGGCTGGTTTGCTACACAGCGACGCGCTGACGGTCACCGGCAACACCATCGGCGAGGAACTCGACGCGATGGATCTCCCCTCGATGGAGGAACTCGACGTCGACTATCTCTACTCCGTCGACGAACCGAAAAACGAACAGGGTGCGATCCGCATCCTCACCGGCAATCTCGCGCCCGACGGCGCGGTGCTCAAAGTCACGGGCGAGGAGGACCTCCGCCACGAGGGCCCCGCCCGCGTCTTCGAGAACGAGGAAGAGGCCATGAAGTACGTCCAGGAGGGCCACGTCGAGTCCGGCGACGCCATCTGCATCCGAAACGAGGGGCCACAGGGCGGCCCCGGCATGCGCGAGATGCTCGGCGTCACGAGCGCGGTCGCCGGTCAGGGCCACGCCGAGGACGTCGCGCTCTTTACTGACGGGCGCTTCTCCGGCGCGACGCGCGGCTTCTCGATCGGTCACGTCGCCCCCGAGGCGGCGGTCGACGGCCCGATCGCCGCTCTCGAAGACGGCGACATCGTCACCATCGACGTCGAGGAGCGAACCCTCGCCTTCGACGTCTCCGAGGAAGAGATCGACCGCCGCCTCGACGAACGCGAGGAACCCGAACCCAACTACACCAACGGCGTTATGGCCAAATACGGCCAGCTATTCGGCTCGGCGGCCAACGGCGCGGTGACGAACCCCGGCGCGAAAGACGACTAGCGACGCCGCGATTCCTCCATCAGTTCCTTACCGGATTCGGACGTCGAGACACGTCTCCGCGTCCGGGTCGGCGAAGCGATACCGAACCGGACGCCTATCGACGTCGAACAGGCGAACCGTAACGACTAGCCGGCGACCGTCCGAGAGCGTCGCACGGCAGACCGGGCCGACACTGGTCACCACCAGATACGGCGGTGCCGGAACCGGTGTCCCGGCCACCGACTCGTCGATTGCCGCCGCCCCGGTGTGGAGCATCGCCAGCAACTCCCCTCGCAGTTTCCGTTTGCCGATCAGTGCGTTGAGTGGGCGGGAGACGGCGGCTGACTCGGAGACGTCCTCCTGCGGTAGCGCACGCGCGACGGTCTGCCCGCTGTCGATCACGGCCTCAATCGTCTCTCCGTGGGTGTCGAGGAGGCGACGCCGAACGGCACCGTCCATCGCTGATCGTGCGTGCTTTTGATGGCTGATCTTACAAATACCCGGTTCGACCATCCACACCCATCTGGCGGAGACTAAAGACCAGGCGGCGGAAGCCGGAGCCAGATCTTGATGTCCGACACTTCCGGAGCGAGCTGCACACCCTCCGTCCAGCAACCCGTTTTATGTTGGCCGGTGGACTACTGTTGCTCATGAATACGGTCCACCGCTTCGCCATAGCTGCCGGACTGGTCCTCGTCGCGGCGATTGCGAGCCTCCTCGCCGCACCGGAGCTCCCCGACCAGCTCATCACCAACTGGGACGCCGCGGGCGAGCCCAACGGAACGATGTCGACGACGACGGGACTGTGGCTCATTCCCGGGATAACGGCCGGACTCCTCGTGCTGTTCGCCCTCGTGCCGCGGATCGACCCGCTCCGGGAGAACATCGCGGCCTTCCGGGCGTACTACGACTGGTTCGTCGTGGTGTTTAGTGCGTACATGACGCTAGTCCACGCCGGAATTCTCGCGTTCAACCTCGGCTACGAGTTCGACTTCACGCTGGTCATACTCGCCGGGACGGTCCCGCTGTTCTACTACGTCGGTGTCGTCCTCGAACAGGCCAAGCGCAACTGGTTCATCGGCATCCGGACGCCCTGGACGCTGAGCGACGACGAGGTCTGGAACCGGACGAACGCGCTCGGAGCCACGCTGTTCAAACTCACCGCGCTCGTGACGCTGATCGGACTCGTGGTCGGCTACGCGAGTGGACAGGGCGAGTACGCGCTGTACGCCGTGCTGGTCCCGTCGCTCCTGACCGCTTTCGGCACTGTCGCGTACTCGTACTACCTGTATCGGGAGCTGACGAGGCGGGCACGTCCAGCGAAGTCGGGCTCTGAGGGAACGACGGACTCGTCGGTGGCGTCTCACGCACCGGTGAGTAGCCCGATAGCCTCAGGTTGGACGAGTCCCAACTCGAACTCATGGAGAAGACGATTCCGGTAACGGTCGTTTCCGGAGCGGAGGAGACGACCATCCAGGTCGAACCCGGCGCAAATCTGCGCGATGCACTGCTGGAGCGCGATTTTCCGGTCTACGGGACGGTTTCGCAGTACGCCAACTGCGGCGGTCGGGGGCTCTGTTCGACCTGTACTGTCGAGGTCGACCCAGCGCCGGAGCCGACGCACTGGCACGACGCTGCTGCGGTCCGCTTCGGCTATCCCCGCCTCTCCTGCTGTATCGACGTCGAGGAGCCGATGCGGGTCAGACTACTGGACAAGCACGTCTGGGGACAGGTGTTTCCGCGACAGTTGAGCGAGGAGTGAGGTGGAAGATAGTGGTCGAGGGCACGATGGGAGTGAGTGAACGCCACGCGTTCACGAACATCGGCTGACGTAGTCAGCCGGGAGTGAGCAAACCCGGAGGGTTTGCGATCTACATCGTGCCCGTGAACGACTGAAAGGAGTGAACGGGCACGATGGGATTCAGAACCGGAGCGAGACTCGCTTCGCTCGTCTCGCAGGGCTCGAATCACTGAGCCGCTTCACTTGTCGCGTCCGCTCGTCGCAGAAGTACGGGCACGATGGGATTCGAACCACGCCCGAGAACCTGCGCTCCGCGCAGAACCTCGGTCTAGTTCGATTCCCTGAGCCGCTTCACTCGTCGCGTTCGCTCCTCGTAGAAGCGGGCACGCTGGGAGTGAGCAAACCGGAGGTTTGCGAACATCATCGTGCCCGCGAATGACCGCAGGGAATGAGCGGGCACGATGGGATTCAGAACCGGAGCGAGACTCGCTTCGCTCGTCTCGCAGGGCTCGAATCCATCTCTGTTCGTACTTTGTTCCTCGCGTTCGCTCGTCGCAAAAGTACGGGCACGATGGGATTCTGAACCCACGACCGTCGGATTAGAAGTCCGACGCTCTATCCGGACTGAGCTACGTGCCCTCACCCACTCGTAACCGGGCGGCTTTCAAAAGCGATTGGGTTTCCCGACGAGAACGGTCAGCATTATGCCCACGGCGACGAACCACCGAACGATGGGACTGTTCGACAGCATCCGGAGCGTGCTGGGAATCCGCGCCGAGCGGGACGCGACGAGCGACGCCGACCCGGACGACCTGTTCGGGATGAGTACCGCCTACGTGACGATGGAGGCGAATCTCGGGTTCGAGCCGACGGGCCACGCGGCGCTGTGTTTCGGCGACGTCAACAGCCACGAGTTCGCGGGCACCGTCAGCGACGTCCGAAACATTCTGGCGACCAGTGAGGCCGAAACGGGCACCGTCTCGCGTTTCGTCGACGACGACCACGGCTACCGCTGGGTCGTCTTCGAGGACGACGGTGACTTCGAGGATCTGGTGACGAACGTCTACTTCGCGGCGGACACCTTCATCGAGGAGGGGTACGGATCGCGCCTGCTCGCGGCCGTCTTCGCGTTCGAGCGCGACGGGCAGCCGGGCGACTGGATCTACTCGTTCCGGCGGGGAGCTTCTATCCGTTCGCGCCGAAGCCGAACGCCTCCCACGAGCGGGACAACCAGATCGAACTCAAACTCCAGAGCGTCCTCGACGGCGAGCTAGATGTGGAGTCGGACAAGGAGTACTGGTACCCGCTCTGGCCGAGTGACGGGCGACATCCGTGGGAGTAGCGGGGGTCAGTCGATCGATCGGAACGGGAGCCGCGCCACACCGTCGACGAAGGGGCGCAGGGCGTCGTCGCGGTCCACGCCCGCAGGCGTGATCAGGTCGACGACGTTCGGGGGCGTCCCGTTGATCTGACCGCTGCCAAACGTCCAGTCGGTCGCCTCCGTGGTGGTCTGACGAACGTCGTACTTGTTCTTGCCATCGTAGCCCGCGACCAGCGGGACGAGTTCGACCTCCCGGAGGTCGGGCAAGTCGTCCTTGCTGACCCAGACCAGCACGGCGTCACGGTCGGTGAGCACCTCCGCGCCGCCAGTGCCGACCAGCGAACCGTGGCCCGTCTCGACGCTGACGAGCCCCTCGGGTCGTGCGAGTACCCGACGCTGGTACACCGACTCGAACGTGGCGTTGACTCCGGCGGCGGCGTTGAGCGCTCCGTACCCGGTGTCGGGGTCGCGGACGTACACCTGCGGGAACTGGAGCGAAAAGCCCCGCTTGCGGTTCCAGACGTTCTCGATCGCGTCGAACTCGAAGACGAACTGGTAGCTATCGGCGAACTCGCGGACCTCGAAGCGCCGGAGGTCAAAACACGCCTCGGAGAACGTCTCGTGAGTCGGCATGGCGTACGCGTTCCGGCGGCGGTACTTGCTGTCGTTACGCCACTGGACGATCGGATCGCCGAGCGGATCGAACGTCGGCGTTTCGAGCACGGCGATCGTCTCGACTTCGACGGGCACCGTCGTTCCGGTGCGTTCGACGGCGACATCCTCGCCAGTGAGGAGATCGGTCGTGTCGACCGCGGCGGGGAGTTCGACGGTGGCCGGGTCGCCGTCCTCGAAGTTGACGACGACGACTGCACGCTCGGGACCCGACACGTCGTCCATATCGCTCGCGTCCCGGCCGAAGACGAGGACGTGGTCCTCCGTGCGGAACCAGACGTCGTCGAGGTCGGCAGCGGGCTTGAGCGCGTCGAGGTCGTGATACCGGTCGATAACCGTCTCGTAGAACTGGAGGTGCTCCTCGTCGTACTGGTCCCAGTTCATGAACGCGCGCTGTTTGCCGCCCGCGCGGACATCGTTCTCACGAGGGTCGCCCGCACCCAGATGCCGCCCCTCGCCGTGTCGGCTGATCGCACGCTCTTGCCCGTAGTAAACGAACGGAACGCCGGGAAGGGCAACGCTGGCGGCCCAGCAGGCCCGCTGGACGTGTTCGGGGTTCTCGTACGCGCCGGCGGAGAGCGCCTCGTTGAGGAGGCGCTTCTCGTCGTGGTTCTCCGTGGCGTTGAGTAGCCGGGTGTAGTCAGGGAAGCCTTTGTCCGCGCGTGCTTCGACGGCGTCGAGCAGTTCGAAGGCGTCGGCCTCGCCACGGGCAACGGCGTGGGCCGTTTCGGTGTAGGAGGCGGTGTCGAAGTGGGCGTCGAACTCGTTTTCGGCGAACTCGGAGTCGTGCGGAATCGTCTCGTCGAGCATGAGGAACTCGCTGTTGTTCCCGCGAACGATCTCGCGGACGTCCTTCCAGAAGTCGTGGGGGACGCCCCAGGCGATGTCACAGCGGAAGCCGTCGACGCCGATTTCGCCCGACCAGAAGTCGGCGGCCGCGAGCATGTGCTCGCGGACGGCCAGGTTATCGTAGTTCCAGTTCGGCATGTGCAGGTGATCGTAGAAGCCGGTCACCCGCGGTTCGGGTTCGACCTGATCGCCGGTGCGGTCGTGGCGGGACTGGTGGACGCGGTGGAACCAGTCGTAGTATTTCGAGTCCTCGTCCCAGGCGTCGATAAGCGGCCACTCGCCGTCGCGGTCGGTGATGCCGTCGATCGAGGCCTGGAAGAAGTCGTGGTCCCGGCCGCAATGGTTCGCGACGAGGTCAAACAGCACCTTGATATCGTGGTCGTGACAGGCCTCGACGAACGTCTCGTAGGCCTCGATCGGCGTCTCGCCGGCGGGTGCCAGGTCAGGAGCCACGTCGAAGTAATCGAGCGTGTCGTAGCCGTGGGGGCCGCCGCCTGACAGGTCTTCGCTCCCACTGACCGAGGGGACGACCGGCGTCAGCCAGACGACGTCGACGCCGAGGTCGTCGAGATAGGACACCCTGTCGGTGAGGACGCCGAAGTCGGTCTCGCCGCGTTCGCCGTGGAACGAGCGAGTGAATATCTCGTAGACGACACTCTCGTCGAGCCACGTAGGCGGGCGGTTGGGCAGTTCCACGGTGCCATCCGGCGATAGCTCGACGGTATCGACGACGCTCGGCAGGTTGCCGTCGTATGCCACGGCGTGGATACGGGCGCTGTCGCCGTCGAGTGCCTCCACTGGGACGCGAGCGGTGGTATCGTCGACTGTCATCTCTGCCTCGGAGAGGCTATCGCGGTCGTCGACGAGGAACGTCACATCGAGTGCCAGCGTCGGCCCGTCACGGCTGGGCGCGAGTTGGGGTGTCGCCTCAACGACGAACTCGTCGTCTTCATGCGTCGCGTCGAGTTCGACACGTGGCTGGCCCGCGTTCTTGTTGCTCGGTTCGGGGAACGCGTGCACTGTCTGTTCGTACACACCGTCAGACCGCGCTTCCGACGAGGACCGCAAACCGTTGGTTCGCTCGCTCTCGGGGGCGGCCAGTTCCAGGGTGTACCGGCCCGGTTCGTCGGGGACGAACTCGGTGGCGTGTCCCCGGCCGTGATTGTAGCGGGGTTGTTCCTCGTTCGTCGCCGTCGAGAAACTGAGTTCGGCGGAACTACCCGTTGGCCGGTCTGCAATCGACCACTCGAAATCGTCGTCGTCGTACTCGGTAGGGTCGTGGCGAAGGACAGGGAGTCGCGGACTGAAGTGATCCCTGTTCCTGAAGTCGCCGGTGTCGCTCCCGTAAATCGCGCCGACGAATGCCGGATTGATGATCTCTGAGCCGACCGTTACGACGCGTGGCTGGCCGGGATGGAACGATTCCGCCCCGGTGGCGGTGTAGTGCTCGAACGAATCGACCGTCGGGCAATCGTTCCGGTCGGTTTCGCCGCGGCCTGTGCGAGTGTCCGATCCGTGCTCGGAGCTGTCTTCGTTTTTACTCATAGGGAAGTGTTCTGCAGGGGAGGGGAGCCGGTATGGCTCGAAACGTGGTAGTGTCGGCCATGAAAGTCGAAAGTCGCAGTCGGCATCGCAGAGGGACTCGAACGGCTAGTCCCGACGTCTGGCTGACAATGAACCGTTTTGTCGTTGAATGTTTGCCAAACGTTCACAGGTTGCCTGATAAGTCCACGTATATATATTATTTCCTTTCAGTTTGTTAAGGATACTATATGCTTTATTTTAACAAATATACTAGCTATAGCAAAAGTGTCGGCCGGCGAAATCGCTGCTCCGCTGTCAGTTTCACTTTCACTAAGGTGTTAACGGAGGTTTATGTAGGGTCGGGCGCAACGGGAGTGTATGGCAGCAAACGAGGATCTAGAGGAACTCCCCGGCGTCGGTCCGGCAACCGCAGAGAAGCTTCAGGAGAACGGTTTCGACTCGTATCAGGGACTGGCAGTCGCCAGCCCCGGCGAACTCAGCAATACCGCCGACGTGGGGGAAAGCACGGCCTCCGATATCATTCAGGCCGCCCGCGAGGAGGCCGACATCGGTGGCTTCGAGAGCGGTGCGCAGGTACTCGAACGGCGCGAGGAGATCGGCAAACTCTCGTTTAATATCGACGAGGTCGACGAGCTGCTGGCCGGCGGCGTCGAAACCCAGTCGATCACCGAGGTGTACGGCGAGTTCGGCTCCGGGAAGTCCCAGGTCACACACCAGCTTTCGGTCAACGTCCAGCTTCCCAAAGAGCACGGCGGCCTCCACGGCAGCGCGATCTTCATCGACAGCGAGGATACGTTCCGCCCCGAGCGGATCGACGACATGATCCGCGGACTCGACGACGAGCTCATCGCCGCGACGATGGAAGACCGCGGTATCGAGGGCGAACCGGGCGACGACGAAGCGATGGAGGCACTGCTGGAGAGCTTCCTCGACAACATCCACGTCGCAAAGGCGTTCAACAGCAATCACCAGATCCTGCTCGCCGAGAAGGCAAAAGAACTGGCGGGCGAGAGTCAGGACGACGAGTTCCCGACCCGCCTGCTCTGTGTCGACTCGCTGACGGCCCACTTCCGTGCGGAGTACGTCGGACGGGGGCAACTCGCCGAACGCCAGCAGAAACTGAACAAGCACCTGCACGATCTGATGCGCGTCGGTGACCTCAACAACACTGCCGTCCTCGTCACCAACCAGGTCTCTGCGAACCCCGATTCGTTCTTCGGCGATCCGACCCAGCCGATCGGTGGGAACATTCTCGGCCACACCTCGACGTTCCGCGTCTACCTGCGCAAATCGAAAGGCTCGAAACGGATCTTCAAGCTCGTCGACGCACCAAACCTCGCCGACGGCGAAGCGATCATGCGCGTCGAAGACGAAGGGCTCGTCCCCGAGTAATCGGCTAGCAATCGAGGAGCAGTACAGGCGGAGCGACTCGTTTTTGTTTGTGTGATAGTCCTCGCTACGATACCCCCGCTTACTGGTGCCTTTACGCAGGTTAAAGTGTACGAAAAACAATGTACATGACGATTGGAAGGCAAGATGAGCGACACCTATCAGCCAGATTCGGCACGAGATATCGACGTGGCGGACGATCCTCGGGCCGACTACGACTATCAGAGCGACGAGGTCGAACGTCCGGATCTCGTCGACGATCTCGAAGCGCTGGTCGACGGCGATGTGCGATTTGACTCCTACAGTCGGCAGTTATATGCGACTGATGCGAGCGCATACCAGCAGCTACCGATCGGAGTTGTCTCGCCGAGATCGACCGACGACGTACAGGCAGTGATGGAGTACTGTGCCGACAACCAGATCCCAGTGCTACCGCGTGGTGGCGGGACCAGCCTCGCCGGACAGGCTGTCAACGAGGCGGTCGTACTGGACTTCAAGCGCCACATGGACGGGATGCTCTCGATGGACCCGGACGCGGGGCGGGCCCGCGCACAGGCGGGGATCACCCTCGCACGACTCAACGACCATCTCGAAGAGCACGGACTGAAATACGCCCCCGACCCTGCGTGGGGCGACAAGAGCGTGCTCGGTGGCTGTATCGGCAACAACACGACCGGCGCACACTCGCTGAAATACCACAAGGCGGACGGCTACATCGAGTCCATCGAGACTGTACTCGCCGACGGAACGGTGACGGAGTTTGGCTGGGTCGACGTGGACGACCTCGACGACCTCGCTGGAACCGACGACCTCGAAAGCCGGATTTACGCCCAGGTCGCGACGATTCTCGACGAGCACACGGACGAAATCGAGGCTCGCTACCCCGACCTCAAGCGCAACGTCTCGGGCTACAACCTCGACAGACTCGTCAAGGACGTCGACGACCGGGGACAGATCAACGTCGGACGACTGCTGGCAGGCAGCGAGGGCACGCTGGCAATCGTCACCGAGGCAGAAGTCTCCCTGGAACCGATTCCGGACGAGACGTCTGTCGTCCTGCTGACCTACGACGACGTCCTGTCGGCGATGCGTGACGTCGCGCCGATCCTCGAACACGATCCAGCGGCGGTCGAAGTGATGGACGACGTCCTGCTGGATCTGGCGCGGGACACGAGCCAGTTTTCCGATCTCGTCGCCACACTTCCGGACGGAACAGCTTCGACGCTACTGGTTGAGTTCTACGCCGACTCGACGGAAGCAGGCAAACAGAAAGTCGCGAACCTGCTGGCCGACCGCCTACCCGACCACGACGCCGAAATCGACCCCGAGGACCCGACGACTACCGACGCGCCGATCAACGCCGTCGACGCGCTGGAGGCGTACGATCCGGACCGCCAGGCGAAGTTCTGGAAGATGCGCAAATCCGGCCTCCCGATCCTGCTCTCGCGGACCGGCGACGACAAACACTGGCCGTTCGTCGAGGACACCGCCGTGCCTGCCGAGAACCTCCCCGAGTACGTCGCCGACATCCAGGACGTCTTCGAGGAACACGACACCTTCGCCTCCTACTACGCACACGCCGGTCCTGGCGTGTTACACATCCGGCCGCTTCTGAACATCAAATCCGAGGACGGCATCAAGACGATGGCGGAAATCTCCGAAGCGATCACCGACCTGGTCGTCGAGTACGACGGCTCCATCTCGGGCGAACACGGCGACGGACGGGCCCGCACCAGGTGGAACAAGAAACTCTACGGCGAGGAGCTATGGGGTGTCTTCCGCGAGATGAAGTCGACGTTCGACCCCGACGGTCTGCTCAATCCGGGCAACGTCTGTGGCGAGCACGACCCGACGGAGAACCTCCGCTTCGACCCCGAGTACAGTTTCGACGCCGGCTTCGAGCCAGAACTCAACTGGGAGAACGACAACGGCTTCCAGGGGATGACGGAGCTCTGTCACGGCTGTGCGGGCTGTACCGGCCACCAGGAGACGACCGGCGGGACGATGTGTCCGACCTACCGAGCGACCGACGAGGAGATCACCTCGACCCGTGGCCGGGCGAACATGCTCCGGAACGCGATGAACGGAGAACTCCCCGACGAACTGTTCTCCGACGAGTTCGTCAACGAGGTACTCGACCTCTGTATCGCCTGCAAGGGCTGCAAGAACGACTGCCCGAGCGGCGTCGACATGGCGAAACTCAAGGCCGAAGTGACCCACGAGTACCACCAGCGCGAGGGAATCGCGTTCCGTGATCGGCTGTTCGCCAACGTCGAGACGCTGTTCAAACTCGGCAGTACGTTCGCGCCGCTCTCGAACGCGGCAATGAGCGTTCCCGGCACGGACTGGGTGATGGAGAAGACGGTCGGCATCGCGAGCGAGCGGGACCTCCCCGTGTTCCACCGGAAGACGTTCCGCAAGTGGATGCGCTCGCGCGGTGGCTCGACGGTCGCCGAATCGGAGGCCGACCACAAGGCCCTGCTGATCGCCGATCCCTACACCGACTACACGCATCCTCACGTCGGGAAAGCCGCCGTCGAGGCGCTGGAGGCCGCAGGCGTACACGTCCGCGTCCCCGACGACGTCACCGACAGCGGCCGCCCGGCGTTCTCGAAGAGTATGCTCGATTACGCAAAAGAGACGGCGCGGTCGAACGTCGACGTACTGGCACCGCTGGTCGAGGATGGCTGGGACGTGGTGTCGGTCGAACCCTCCGACGCCGTGATGTACCAGTCGGACTACCAGTCGTTGCTCTCGGGCGAGGACGTCGACGCAGTCGCGGCAAACACCTACGGCGTCTGTGAGTATATCGATCGGTTCGAACTCGACCGGGGCATGGAGTTCGACGCCGGCGAGGAGTCGCTGACGTACCACGGCCACTGCCAGCAGAAGGCGACGCGAAAGGACCACCACGCAGTCGGCGTCCTCCGGCGGGCCGGCTACGAGGTCGACCCGCTGGACTCGTCGTGCTGTGGCATGGCCGGAAGCTTTGGCTACGAGTCGGAACACTACTCCATGAGTCAGGCGATCGCCGACACCCTGTTTGGGCAGGTCGACGATTCGCCGACAGAGCAGGTCGTCGCGCCCGGTGCGTCCTGTCGGACACAGCTATCGGATTATGAAGAGCAACACGGCAAGCCACCCCACCCGATCGAGCGCGTCGCCGAGGCGCTGGCCTAACGTATTGCCACGGCCAGATTGCTCACGGATGGAACCGGCTCACTGGATCGGGGCTGTACACGACTTCTGTGCGTTCTGATGAGAAACGTGTGGCGTGTTACCATTCGACACTAGAGGACATACAAGGAATATCAGGGTCTGCAATCCCACCGGTCATCATTATAGAAAAGTTTTATAATGATCTTTCACCGAAGAACAGTTGATGACGACCAACGCTACCGAAATGCTTACCGACAACGATTTTCCGATGACGTCCGAACAGTTGCTCGAACGCTACGGCGACGAAGAGCTAGAGCTCTCGAACGAGACGGTGCGGGAGGTCCTCGAACGGACCGGGTCGGAGAATTACGAACACAAAGAGGACGCCGAGTTCGCCATCTACTCGGGCGTTAGCGAGAAGGCAATCGGCCGGAAGGGGTACAGCGACCGTGATCCGACGCCGCTGGGGAGTCCGTACGGTCCGGACCAGCGCTCTTTCTAGCTATTTATCGAGAATAGCGTCGACGTCGAGCGGGGGCGTCCCCGTGGCGTACCCGTCTACCGACCCCGACGGTCGCACGCGATAGACGACCGCCGGTCGATGGGGAGGTCGGGGCGTTCGCCTTTGATCGACGCCCACTCGTCCTCACGAAAACTCGAACAGTCCACGAACAGCACCGCATCACCGTTGTGCTGGAGTTGGCCCGTCGCCTTCGTCCCGGCAGTCTCTCGGACTGCAGCCCTCGGTGTGTTCGCGTTGCGGCGCGTCGGTGGCTGTGGTCGCGTCACTTCGACCAGCGTCCCCGAACCGCCGTCCGCTTCCATCGTATCACTGGCTCCTCCTCCCGGGCCCGGAAATCGAGCGAGTGGCCCGTCCCGACCTCGATCTCGGGCGTGATCTCGTAGCCGGCGTCAACCAGTAGCTTCGCGGCGTTGAACTCGCCCATCGCCGCAGTCATGCGCACTCTATCGAACACTTCGCTCGTCCCGAGTTTGCCCGCCATCGTTTCGCGGTACTCGTCGAGACGCCCCGTCGAAAGGAAGTCGTTGTAAAACGCCAGCGCGTCGTCGCTGTCGGCGTCGGGAAAACCGCTGGCGTGATCGTGAAAGAACGCCCGCGTCGTCTCGCGGCCGTCTTTGGACATGAATACGGGGAGGAAATACCACGAGAGGTGATCGTACGGTTCCAGCCACGGGTCCTCGTCGAGGAGTTCGGCCAGAAGCTCCCGCTGTGCCCAGCGGGCGATCTGGTGCGGTACGCCACGCCAGCCGTACTTTTCGGTTCGCCAAAGCGACTCCGGCGTCTCGGTGTTGCCAAGCCAGTAGCCGTGATCGTCGCCCCAGGCGAACAGCGCAAGGTCACCGTTGTCGACGTCGTACCGGCGGATATTCCAGTTGCCGGTCGGCTCGAATCGAGGCGTCGTTCGTTGCGCGCCGAGGTTGGCATCTAGCGGGTCGAAGATATCTCGTTCTGCGCGGGATGCCGTCCAGCGTTGGTCTGATCTGCGGAATCGAAGCGGGCTCGCCACGAAGAGAGCTGGTATCGGAGGGCTAAACCAGTTGTCCTCGACGGGATCGCTTCGTCATCGATCGAGTACCCGTTCAAACGACCGTTACATTAATATCCAATCATAACTAAGTATGTGAATACTTACCATGTCACTTGGATCCTACGACGAGGACGAACACGAACGTCGAGAGGAGAAAGCGAGCACGGTCGATGCGGATTTCGACGACGCCAGAGACGAGTACAACGGTACGATCGAGTACGACTCGGGCGAGTCGACCGAGGAGCTACTCGATACGTTCGAGCAGATCAAGTCCGACTAGCCGACGTGTTTTGGGGCCTCTCCCCGACTTATCTCAGCAGCGCCGTCGAGATAGCGACCGCACCGCCGGTCGCGAGGACGTGACCGACCAGGGCCACTACCAGCACTGGCCGATCCCAGACGAACGGGAGCAACGCAGCTGGATCGCCGCGAAGCCGACGTTGAGGAGGTCGAGTCGACGGTACGCCCGTGCGGAATCGGCGTCGAACTCGTAGCGGTAGGAGCGCCAGACCCCGACGACGCTCGCCCACCAACTCGTGCCGATCCGGTAGGCAACGTCCCACGCGATCAGCAATGCGAGGAAGACGACGAGCAGCGGCGGTTCGGCCCCGAACAGCCGTTCGAGGAGCGGCAGCGACGTCGTCTGCGGGTCGTGAACGAACAGATACGTCACGAGCACGAGGAACGCGACCAGACCGAGGACGACCTCGAAACTGGAGCCAAAGAGCGCGCTCCGGTAGGCGTCCGGCGGGTCGAGCGATCGGAGTCGCTGGCTGAAATGCAGCATGACGGCGCTGCCGACCGCCGCGACACCGACCGCGACAGAGCCAAAGGCGGCCGCGTACCACAGATCGTAGTAGAGCGCGCCGAGCAACACCGCCACCTCGAAGCCGATCAACTGGAGCGTGACCGCCGCCCGGTCGGAGAGGTCAAGACCGGGAATCGCTCCGACGATGCTCTCGTAGACCCATGCGTCACCGTACTCGACACTCATCGAGCGGCCTCCGGGTCGCTCCCAAAGGCGCGGCGGACGGCAGTCTCGAACGACGTATGTTCGACATCGACGAACTCCTCGATACGGTTTTCCCTGACGATAACCGGCGTCTTGAGCCCCGCAATCAGCGGCTTGGCGACGGACTTGGGCACGTCAGTGACGAACGTCACCCAGTGTGAGGAAAGCGTCGGAGAGAGTACCGGTATCGGGACGATGTAGACGGTTCGGCCCGCAATCTCGGCCGTCTGTCGAAGCATCTCCTGATAGGTCAACACGTCGGGACCGCCGATTTCGAAGCTCTCGCCGGCGGTCTCCGCGGCGTCGAGCACGCCCACCAGGTAGACGATGACGTCGTCGACAGCGATGGGCTGACAGCGGGTCCGGACCCATCTGGGAGCGATCATCACCGGGAGGCGGTGGGTTAGCTGGTCGATGAGTTCGAAGCTCGCGCTTCCTCGCCGACGATGACGGCGGCCCGGAGCGTCGTCAGATCGTAGGTGCCCTCGCCGAGTATCCGGCCGACCTCCTGGCGGGATCGGAGATGCGCCGAGACGCCGTCTGCCTCGTCGCCGGGGCCGAGCCCGCCGAGATAGATCAGGCGGTCGATGTCGGCGGCGCTCGCGGCCGTGGAGAAGTTCTTCGCCGCCCGACGATCACGCTCCTCGAAATCGCCGCTCGCCCCCATCGAGTGGACCAGATAGTACGCCGCATCGACGTCCGCAAGCGCCGACTCGAAGCTTCCCTGGTCCAGCAGGTCGCCCTCGAAGACGTGGACGTCGTCGGCGGGCGGGTCGTAGCTGGAGCGGTCCCTGACGAGTACGCTCACCTCGTGGCCGGCCTCGAGGAGCGCGGGAACGAGTCGGTGCCCCACGAAACCCGTCGCGCCGGTGACTAGAACGTTCATACGACCGGAACGGACCCGAGATGTATTAATTCACCTTGTCCGACGACGCTCCGCCCGCCCCCAGGCCAGTCAGAAGTGCGCTCACTCCCAGCCCGGCGTTCCGGGCGCGCCACAGTCGTCCTCGACTTCGGCGGCGACGTCTGGCTTCGGCGCGGGGCTGGCGAGCACGCCCGAGCGGTCTGTCCACTCCGTTATCGCGTCGTCGATCCAGGACGTTCTGGCGAGCGCCTGCTCGCGGTACTGCTCGTAGTGTTGCTCGTCGATAGCCGTCGTGGCGGGGCAGAGGCCGCGGCGACCGCGATACACTCCGCCCGGTCCTCGGGCCGAAGTTCGCCGTCGATGAGTCGGTCGATCAGCCCGTCTAGCCGCTCGGGGTCGGGGTGGACGAACAGTTTTTCGCCGAGGGCCTGCGGACCCAGCAGGAGGCCGTCGAGTTCGTCGGGCGGGTCGTCGTCAAGGAGACGCTCGCCGCCGAACGATGCTTCGACGCGTTCGCACATGGTCTCCTGGTCGAGGGCAAGGTTGTGGCCGGGATAGCTCGCACACTGGTCGGGATATCGGTCATCGTCGTGGATCCGACACTGGAGCGTGGTCGAGTCGAGGAAGACACAGCTACGAAGCCAGTGAGGGGATTGCTCGAAGGGACCGACGGGTTTGGTCACCTTTCGCAGACCGACGAAGAAGACGGGTTCACCTCCGACGGCGGCGAGTTCGTGCCCGTCGATGGTGACGCCGTCGTCGGCCGACCAGAAGCGGGGCGTCAACGCCGCGGCCGTCCCATCGGCGAGAAACGTCCGGATCTCCGTCCGCGTCAGCGGCGTGAGGTTATAGGTGTCATCGAGAGGCGTGTACGGGCCCTCGCGTTCGTGATCGACGTCGTCGTCGATCAGGGGACGCCAGTCGATACAGCAACCCGCACAGCCCTCACAGTTCACCTCCATGTGAGGAACTGCGAACGAGTCGACTAAACTCCGGGTGATGTGGCAAGCCTCCGGGCGAATAGCGATCAGTACCCGAACGGCCCCAGCAGAAAGTTTTCACGCGGGCACGCCCTACTGACCCGCGATGGGAAGTCAACCGTGTGATGGCTGCAGCCGAAACGTACGGATCGGCGGCGGCATCAGCGACTTCTGGACGTCGAAGCCGACGCCGACAGGCGGAATGACCCTGGAGTTCGAGGACAACACCGAGCATTTCCTGTGTATGGACTGCGTCGACGAACTGCCGGATTATCCGGACGCCGCAGATGTCGACGCCATCGAGCAGTATACGGGAGAGTGAGACGCCCCGAGAGATGGTCGGGGAAACGCCGTATCAACCGGTATACATGTCTTTTTCGGACTTTAGCTAGTCTCTCGAACACAAAGTATTTGCAAGCGCTCCGGCCAGCGGGAAGCACCGATGGCCCTACTCGATGAGATCAAACAACGATTCAAACGAGCATACGGAGCGTACGGCGGGCCACAGTTACACCACGAATGTCGACGGTGTGGCACGACCGTCACGCAGGAGAAAGACGGCTGTCCGACCTGTGGGTCGAGCGAAATCGCGCGTATCTCCGTAAAACAATAGGCCGTTTCCCTCGCCTTGCGAGCATCGACGTGGCGATTTTTCGGTTCCGCAACGTTAAGAACGAAGGGGAAGAAGGAAGAGACAGTGGATCCCGAGCGTATCTTCGAGGAGTTCCCTGCACCCGCATACCGTGGGAACCAGCAGGCGGCCCTGGGCGACATCCAGTCCGCCTTCGAGGACGGGAACGACGTCGTGCTCGTCCGTGCGCCGACAGGGAGCGGCAAATCCCTGCTTGCGCGTGCGATCGCTGGCTCTGCGCGTCGCGGCACCGAGGCGACACCCAGCCAGGCGACGAAAGCGTATTACACGACGCCGCAGGTCTCACAGCTAGACGACGTCGCCGAGGACGACCTGCTCGAGGATCTGAGTATCATCCGAGGAAAGAGCAACTACAACTGCATCCTGCCGGACGAGACGGAGACGCAGGTCGACCAGGCCCCCTGCGCCCGCGAGCGAGGCTACGACTGCTCGGTCAAACACCGCTGTCCCTACTTCTCGGATCGAGCCATCGCCTCGAACCGCCGAATCGCCGCGATGACGCTGGCGTACTTCATGCAGACCGCGGGATCGGACGTCTTCCGCAAACGGGACGTCTGCGTTATCGACGAGGCTCACGGCCTCGCAGAGTGGGCGGAGATGTACGCGACGACTCATCTCGGCCCCCGGACCGTGCCGTTCTGGGAGGACCTTCGGGTCCCCAGCCTCGACGGCACCGACGACGCCGTCGACTACGCCGACGCGCTCGTCGATCAGTGCACCACGCGCAAGGACGACCTGCTCAGGAAGGGCGATCTCACCGCCGAGGAGGCGGGCGAGCGCGACCGCCTGCAGGAGTTGATCTCCGAACTGAACTGGTTCGTCGAGGACTACCGCGACCCACACAGTGCGACGACGTGGCTCGTCGACCAGAGCGAGGACGACGGGGACTCCGACGGCGAGGGGGTGAGTCGAGCGACCCGAGGCGATCCTCGGCAGATCAAAGATCTGCCGGTGGGCCGGTGACGATCAAGCCGATGGATCCCGAACGATATCTCCAGCACACCGTCTGGGAGCGGGGCAACAAGTTCGCACTGCTGTCGGCGACCATCCTCAACAAGGAGGCGTTCTGTCGCGGGGTTGGTCTCGACCCCGATGACGTCGCGCTGGTCGACGTTGGCCACACCTTCCCGGTCGAGCACCGGCCGCTGTACGACGTGACTGAGAGCAAGATGACCTACGAGCAGCGCTCGGAGACCCTGCCGAAGGTGGCCCGGTCTATCGTCCGAATCATGCGGAAACACGACGACGAGAAGGGGCTGATCCACTGTCACTCCTACGACATCCAGTCCCGGCTTGCCGAGCGACTCCGCGAGTTCGGCGTCGGCGACCGGATCAGAACCCACGACCGCGAGCACCGGAACGCGGATCTGGACGCCTGGAAGGCCAGCGACGACGACAGCGTCTTCCTCTCGGTGAAGATGGAGGAAGCGCTGGATCTGGAGGGTGAGCTGGCCCGCTGGCAGGTGCTCTGCAAGGCTCCGTACCCGAACACCCGCGACTCCCGAGTCGCCCACCGACTGGAAGACGGCCAGTGGGACTGGTACTACCGGACCGCGCTCCGGACTGTGATCCAAGCGTGTGGCCGGATCGTCCGGTCGCCCGACGACTACGGCGCGACGTATCTGGCGGATTCGAGCCTGCTGGATCTGTTCGACCGAGCGCGTCACGACGTCCCCGAGTGGTTCGACGAGCAGATCCGGCTGATGGACCGCCCTGACCTCCCCGAGTTCGACCCCGATAAAGCGGGCGGCCGGGGCGGGGCCGGCCGGTCGACCCGTGGCTCCGGAACGTCGGGTGGGCGGTCGGGGAAGAACGATTCCGGTAGCAACACTACCCGGACGTCAGGCTCGGGGTCGGCAGGCCGCTCGTCCTCGAACAGCCCGATAGCGGATGTCTGGGATACTGAGTGAGGGTGCTGTGAAATCCGAGCGAGTACCGAGTGGGGACTGGCGACCGCCACCGGGAACTATTGTCAGAGCAAGCGTACTACCACTTGGAGGAGTAACCATGGAACAAAACGTCGGCGGCATCGATCGTACCGGACGCCTCGTCATCGGTATCGTGTTAGCCATCGCCGGGGTAGCGGCGCTCGCCGGCTACTGGGCGGCCGGAGCGGTCGCGGGCGCTATTGCACTGGTTATCGGCCTGGTCCTGCTCGTAACAGGAACGACGCAGAAGTGCCCCATCAACGACACAGTCGGCATCGACACTACCGAATGACGGCGACGATCACCCGAAGAGAGCGGACTCTCGGGACCTTTTCTTACTGAGCGGTCGACCCCCACGAAACGATTAGTACGCCGGAGACGTACTGCCAGTATGCGATCGGAGGAGCGAGCGATCACGGAACGAGCCACGGTCGAACAGTACGAGCCACCGGTGTTCGGCATCGAGCGCGAGATGTGGGTCGCGGAGGACGCCCAGACTGGCTGTACGGGGATCGGACGCGTCGAGCAGGAAGCGCTCGGGAATCTCGTCTCCCTGATTCTCACTCACGAGTCGGCCGCGATGGACGACGGCGAGTACCTGAAGCTACCGGGACAGGTACGAGAGAAGCGGTGGAGCGACGCTGGAGCGCGAAAGCGCCGCGGGCTTGTCGAGCGGTTCTTCGGGGGTTCTAGAGCACTGACGCGGTCATCGCCACGAGGGACGAGACCATCAGGAACGTCAGGAACAGCGCGAAAATCTGCTGTCGATCCATATACGACGGTACACGTTGGACCGTCATTAATCATGCGGCAAGCGGACGGAACGGGCTCTCGGGAGCTACGGACCGTTCTCCGGCGCTACGCCGGTCAGAGCGCGGTGACACGGCAGACAGACGCCATGCCGTCTTTGTCCTCCCAGCCGTGCTCCCGGAGCGAGCCTTCGAGCGTCGTGAACTCGACGCCGAAGCACTCGTGAGCGTACTCGGTTGGGACGTGATGGGGCTCGACGCCCTCAGCGAACGCTTCGATGCTCTGGGACCGATATCGGCTCTGAAGACAGCGGGACGACCACGGGACCCGGTCGCTACCGGGGGCGGCCGAATAGCTATACTGCACCCTGAAAAAGTCTCTACCAAGAGGCTGATAAAATCATGAAAATCAACGTCGATGACCTCGACTGGGACGAGTACGATAGGGAGGAAACGCGCTTCCGTCGCAAAGAACTCTCCAGCGCGGCCGACGCCGACGAACTCGGCTGTAGTCTCTACGAGTTAGCGCCAGGAGACCGGTCGTGGCCGTATCACTACCACACCGCCAACGAGGAGGCGCTCTACGTGCTCGCCGGCACCGGACAGTTGCAACGCGAGACGGGACTCGAACCGCTCCGTCCCGGCGACTTCGCGACGTTCCCGCCGAACGAGCGTGGCGGTCACCGGATCCTCAACGACGGCGAGGAGACGCTCCGCTATCTGATGTTCTCGACGATGAACGAACCGGACGTCACGCTCTACCCCGAGATGGAGAAGTTCGGCGTTTTCGTCGGATCGCCGCCGGGCGGACGCGAGGAACGGTCGCTCCATGGCTACTACAACATCGACGACGATGTCGACTACTGGGAGGAGTGACTCACTCGACGCGGACGTCACAGACGACGTGCCAGACGCCCTCGGCGTGGCTCTTGACGCGCCGTCGGCCGACGAACTCGACGCCACGCCCGGCCCGGTCGGCGGTGTCCTCGATCCGCGCAATGGGACGGTCCCACAGTCGCGACTCTGGCGTCGCCGCGTGGACGTGGACGATTCCACCCGAAGCGACGGCGTCGAACGCCGTATCGAGAAACTCGTGGGCCTCCATCGAGCGCGCCCCATCGTCGCGTTCCTGTCCGGCCTCGTCGCTGACGCCGTAGTAGCCCATCACGACGCGGTCCGCGTCCGAGACGTCGACGTCGCGACAGTCCGCACGATAGGCCTCGACGTTGTCAGTCACGTCGTTGAGCACGGCGTTCTCGATGAGATAGCGGTAGGCGCTCGGATTGATCTCCGCCGCGGTGACCTGTGCGCCGGCCCGGGCCATCGGGAGCGTGAAGTAGCCGATTCCCGCGAACATGTCGAAGACGCGCTCGGGGCCGTCGTGGTCGGTCGCCGTTGCGGGGGTCCTCGCCAGCGACGACGTCGGCCATTCGGACGCGTTCGGCCTTGTTGCCCGGCGAGAACATCACCTCACGAAGATCCAGCGCGTACCGGGTGCCGTGTTCGGTGTGGATCGTCTCGGTGTCGTCGACGCCGGCGATGACTCGACCGCTCGGCTCTCGGCGAACGCCGGAGACGCCGCCGTCGGCGAGGACGGTCTCGGCCTCGCCGTGGAGGTCGAGCAGTGCCTCGCCGACTTCCTCTTCACGGGGACAGTCCTCAAGCGTGACCAGAACGACACTTCCGATCACCGCCCACGAGGCTGGCGCACGCGCCACCTCCTCGTCGGTCCACCCCGCTCTGCGAGCAGGTCGGCGAGGTCGGGGGCGCGGAGTTCGGGATCCGTCTGGCGCACGACGTCGAGCACGCTCGTCGCCTGCGGCGGGTCGGTGACCGGGAGCGCTACGGTGCCGTCGTCGTGTTCCGTAACCATCCGGCCGTCGTCGTAGACACCCTCCGATCGGAGCGCCTCGATTGCCACCTCTGTTCGGGGTTTCTCGACGAGCGCGGCGAGGGCAAGTTCATCGCTGTCGCCGCTCATCGCACCCGACCTCGCTGGTCGCGTAGCCGGTCACTCATCGTCGTTTCGCTGCGACCGGTCGTCCTCGGGCAGGACGTGTAGCCCGGCACGGCTTTTCAGCACCGGGACCGTCTCGGCATCCGGATCGAGGTACTCCGGACGCGAAATCGTCTTCGCTCTGTATGTTTCAGGATCGAGCACCTGGACGGCATGCTCGTCCTCGACGGTGACGAGCGTGGTCTCCTCACCGTCGTCGATGGTGCCCAGTCGGCGCGCATCGGGCGAGTCGCCGTCCTCGTAGGACGCCTCGTAGCGCTCGCCGGTCGTCAGATAGGTGCCTTTCAGGTTTCCGCGGGCGCTGGTCACGAGGACCGGTCCTTCGTCGTCGTCTTTCGGGTCGATGACGTGGCCCGGCCGGTACGGCGGCAGGCGGATCGCGTAGGTCACCCGATACACCTCGTTGCCGTCCGAATCCTCGGTGACGAGCGTCTCGGCGTCGGTGAAGTTCCCACCGAACTCGTTGACGACGCGCTGGGAGACTTTCATCCCGATCTTGTTCGTCGAGAGGCGGATGTTCAGTCCGTCGTCGTTCTCCGTCATCTCCGTGACGAAGGCGTCCCGGTCGCCCGTGGCCTCCATCTCGGCGACGACCTCGTTTGCGATCTCTTTCGTGCGCTCGATCTCGTCCGAGGTTGGCGTCCGGTCGACGCCCCGCAACTGGACGATGCTGGCGTAGTAATCGCCGGAGATGCGGCCACAGCGCTGGCAGGTCTGTCGCGAGATTTTCACTGGCACGGTCACCTGCTCCTCGACCGGTTCGTCGCCGACGAGGCCGGTGAAGTAACAGTGCATCCGGATCGTCGTCTCGTCGACCTGCTCGGGTTCGACCTGCCAGGAGAACTCGTCGGTATCGATGTGGACGGCCAGCGCCTCGGTCACTTCGTCGATTGCGACGTCGGTGTAGTCCTCCGCGCCGATATCGACCCAGCGATTGCCACGGTGGACCGCGCCGCAGGTCGCACAGGCCAGCACCTGCACGCGGTCGGGCGCATCGATCAGCTCGAACTCGTCGAAGTAACAGCTATCGCAGATGGCGGCGTCGCCGCGGCGGGCCTCGCGGACCTCCAGTGGCGTCTCGATGGAGTCACCACAGCGCGGGCAGAACGCACGGGATTCACTCATTGAACGTCTGTACGCCCCTGTGGCGTTTAAGACCGGCGTTCCGACGACCGTTGCAGGTCTCGCATTCGCGGCCGGTCCGTAGTCGTCGACCTGTACCTCGCTGTAGTCGTCGTGATTGGAGAGACAGGGAAGTAGGCCCCACTGTTCGAAAGGATGCCCGTCCGAAGGGCGAATAGGGCGTCGTTGTTACCCGGTATGGGCTGGGAGGACGTCTTCCAATTATCGAACAAGTTAGTACGTCTTAATGCCGTTGAGCACATACCTGTATCCATGCAGTGGAAAGCCGACTGGGGACTCCGCGCTCGGATGGGAGTGACGATGTTCCTGCTGTTTGCACTCTACATCGTCTTCTTCGCGGGTATCTGGGTTTACACCGGCGGGAGTATACTGGTCGCAGGACTGTTGATCGGCGGCTTCTCGTTCGTACAGTACTTTTACAGCGACAAACTGGCGCTCAGAAGTATGGGCGCGAAGATGGTGAGCGAGGAGGAGTATCCGCAGTTGCACGCACAGATCGGGCGACTCTCACAGCAGGCCGACCTGCCGAAGCCGAACGTCGCTGTCGCCGACGACAAGGTGCCGAACGCCTTTGCGACCGGCCGGAACCAGCGTAACGCCGCGGTCTGCGTGACGACCGGACTGTTGCAGCAACTGAACGACGACGAGGTGGAGGGCGTACTCGCCCACGAACTCGCCCACATCAAGAACCGGGACGTCATGGTGATGACCATCGCGTCGTTCCTGTCGACGCTCGCGTTCATGATCGTCCGCTGGGGCGCGTTCTTCGGCGGGGGCGGAACCGACAGGGCGGCGGGATCATCGTTGCCATCCTGATCTCGCTGGTCGTCTGGGTATTCAGCTACATCCTGATCCGCGCGCTCTCGCGCTACCGCGAGTACGCGGCCGACCGTGGGGCCGCCTCGATCACGGGCAAGCCGGCGGCGCTCGCCTCCGCGCTGATGACTATCTCGGGTGAGATGGAGAAGATTCCGAGCGACGACATGCGTGACGAGGCGGAGATGAACGCCTTCTTCATCATCCCGGTATCGAAGGGCGCGATCGCGAAGCTCTTTAGCACGCACCCGCCGACCGAGAAGCGCATCGAACAGCTGAACCAGCTCAGCGCCGAGATGGAAGGTCGCTGATTCACAGCGCTTAAGCGCGCGTCGGCGCTACCTCTCGCTAATGAGAGTTATCGGAACCGTCGGCCTCGCCGGAAGCGGGAAAGGCGAAGCCGCGGCCGTCGCCGAGGAGCGGGGCGTGCCGGTCGTGACGATGGGAGACGTGATCCGTGAGGAGTGTCGCGACCGCGGGCTCGATCCCGCGACACACCACGGCACGGTGGCACAGGCGCTCCGCGAGGAGAACGGCCCGGCAGCCATCGCAGAGCAGTCACTCCCGCTGCTTCGTGATGCGCTCGAAGAACACGATACCGTTCTCGTCGACGGGATCCGGAGCGGCGTCGAGGTCGACGTCTTCGAGGAGGCCTTCGGCGACGCGTTCTATCTCGTCAGCATCGAGGCACCGTTCGAGACGCGGGCCGAACGCATCAGTGAGCGCGGCCGGGACACGGAGGCCAAAGACGGCGGCGAGGCGCTGCGCGAGCGCGACGAGCGCGAACTCGGCTTCGGGATGGACGAGGCGATGGAGCGGGCGGACCTGACGATAGCGAACACCGACTCCCTTGAGGCGTTCCGGCAGCAGTTCGAGCGCGTCATCGAGGGAACCCACGAGCACGTACAATGATATACAGCATCGACGTCGAGATTACGGCACCGGTACGGGATACCGAGGTTACTGACCGCGTACGCGACGCGGTGACCAATCTCTTCCCGGAAGCAGAACTGACGGAAACACACGGCGAGATTCAGGCAGAAGCCCACTCGATGGATCACTTCTCCGAACAGCTACACAGACAGGCGATCCTCGATACGGCACGCGGCGCGTTCTTCGAGAACCGCAACCGCGACGTCTTCACTTTCGAACTGAAGAAACAGCCCGCCTTCGAGGGCGTGATTAACTTCGCGGTCGGCAACCCGGACGAACTGGGCGATATCCACGTCCGCGTCTACGTCGACAAGCCAAGCGTCGAGGAGTTCGTCGATCAGATCGCGCCACGTACCGAAGAGGGACAGCCGGTCACGGGCGAGGAGAACTGACTGTCACGGCAGAAGCAGGAGCAACGCGACTGTCAGGCTGATAAACGCTATTTTCAACACCGTGTTGACGATGATCACCTTCGTCCCGAACTCGGCCCCCAGATGCCGTACTGGAACGGGATCGACCGCTTGAACGTCGAAAAGGCGAAGGAGACGACGCCGCCGACGAGCATGGCGACCACCGCCTGGGTAGTCGTAAACGGATCGCCCAGTTGTGGTGCGATGGCGACCGCGCCTGCCGTCGTATCGACCGCGTACACGGCGATCACGGGGATCGACTCGGGGGAGTCCAAGCAGTCCCGACAGCGGCGCGGCGAAGTCGAGCGCTTCCGCGACGTCATAGGTCTCGACCAGGACGACCACGACCGTGTAGATGATTGCCAGGCGCGGGACGATCCGCCGGAGGAGTGTCCAGGTACTCCGGAGTGCGCTCAGCACCTTCTCGCGCCGGGTCGGTTCTTCATCGTCCGGCGCGTCGACCGACGGCGCTGCCGCGGGATCGACGTTGCGCTCGGAGAGGAGGAGCGCGCCGCCGAGGATGCCGGTGAGCGTGATCGCTGCGCGATACCGGCCCGCGCGCCGACGTAGAGGACGCCGACCTGCAGGCCGAGGATGGGGATCAACACGGGAATGTAGAACGTGAAGATGTGCTGGACGAAGCCGAAGAAGGTGTTAATCGTCACTGCGACGAGGGTCGCCCGGTCGTCGAGCAGGCCGGACTCGCGGAACTCCGCGAGCATCCCATAGCCCGCGGTGGTAGAGGTTGCGGTGGTGAGGATAGCCGTTCCCACCTCGTCAGGGAGGTTCGCGGGCCCGGTGAGCGGTCTGGAGAGGACGGCGACGTACTCGACGGCTCCGAACTCCACGGCAAGGTTGGCGAGCGTGACGCCGACGCCGATTGCGAGGGCGATGCCGAGGACGCGCGGGAGGACGTCAGAGAGGAGGAGGGAGGGGAGGGTTGTCACGGTCGTGTGTTGGATCGCACAAAAAAATGGTTAGCGATCGGCGTCCGGAGACCAGAGAATCATCTACGATACAGAAAGATGGTTCGCAGCCGATCACACAACATGAATTAACCCGGCAAACAGATCTACTGCTTGAAAAATAAAAGAAAATTTATAATAATTCGAGAAGTCGCTATCACCCACCGAGGAGAACAGCGGTATTGATCCTATATATATAGATCATCCTACTGATTTGAATGCGAAGAGATGGTAGGCTACACAAAAATCGTGGGTCTAAACTAGGGGCGTAGTTCTACAATAGCGCTCGAACCGTCTTCGGCTCTCACGGTTAGATCAACGTCATCAACCCCGAAGTTTTTGTCAGAAGCGTCTCGGAAGCGAAGAAACTCGAAACTTGCCTGATCGGAGGGAGCCAAGGTCACTTCCTGACCACCGATGACATCAACGATAGCACCACCGACCGTAATTACTTCATCAATTATCTGCGTCCCGTTCCGCTCCAAAATCGTGTCGCTGTTTTTCCCTCCAACTTTCTCAGCTAACGGGTTCGTCCGGTCGACGCCAAATCCATTGAGCGTCACCTCCTTGCTGCTCTCGTTAGTAAGTTTAAATTCGTACTTCCCACTGTTGCCAGCAGCTGAGACTGTACCGGTGACTTCTCTGATAGCTGCAACTTGAGGGATATCGAACACCCGATCCAGATTTATATTTCCAACTGCATCGCCGGCCGAGTCGAGGAGTTCCGCCGAAATAGTCACAGTAGCCTCTTGATCGCCCCCAGCAAGCGCCACGTCTTGTGAAGTTCCAGCACCGATCGTAAAACTGACTGGTGGTGACTGGTAGGTGTCATCCCCGTTCACGTCGAACTCGATGTCATCGTTACTGTCGAGTGTGACATCCATTGTAAGGTTGGCTGTGTTGTTCGTGAATGAGGGGGTCGTATCCGCCGCAGTTCCCTCGACCCCGAGCAAAGCGTTCGGATCGTCGGCGGCGTTCACCGAAATCCCCCGACCGGCGGACACAGAGCTAAACGCGCCAGTACCGTACAGCGTACCGACGCCGATTGAGGAGGCCCCAGCCCCAGGAACGCCCGCCGTTTCATTACTAAATTATACGTTCTCAAGCATTATAACTGCTGTGAACGTGTTTATCTAGTAACTAAACAGTAAAAGCTTGGAAACCCGGAGACGCCGTCGACGTCGACCTCACCACCGATCTTACGGTGGCCGTTCCATCTCTCCGAGCCGGTTCTGTCGACCCTGATAGACGTGATAGCCTGCCGAACCAGCAAACAGCACCAGCACCGCAAACGCCCACCCGAGCTCCGGCACAGCCTCAGTAGGGAGAACCTCGAACCAGACCCCCGTGAGCACCATCCCGCCGATGATCGACAGCCCGAGATAGTACTCGCCCCACGGGATCGAGTCGCCGGGGACGATATCCATGTAGACCTCCATCTGCTCGGCCTGCTCGGTCAGCGTCACCTCGCCGTTCTCGTACTCGACCATCCCCGCTTCGTCGAGCGTCGGCAGGTGGGTCTGCTGCAAGGAGGTGTAGACGCGCTTGCGCTCGGCGGAGTCGAGTTCCACGATCTCCTTGTCGAGTTCCCAGGCCGCGACCTGCTCGGCGAGGTCCGAGACGGTCACTGTCTCGCCCTGCTGCTTGCAGAAGTGGATCGTGTACCGACGGCGATGATTGCTCAGGAGATCGAAGATCTCGCCCTGGTCGGGCATCTCGTCGGTAGTCGACATAGAGAGTAGTTATTGCAGGGGATGTAAGGATAGCTGTTAGTTGTTTCGGGTTACAAGAGAAGTAGTTAAGCTGAGTGTTGCTGGTCTCGACGTCAAGAGAACCCCGAAAGCCCCTGCCCGCTCCGGCCAGCCCCTTTCAGTCCCGCCCACGTTCCTGAGTGGGCGAGTGCTGTCGTGGGGAAGACGGGCAGCGGAAAATTGTGGGTGGTCCTTCCGTGTCTCAGACGTGCTCGGTTAGGAACTCCTCGATCGCCGGTTCGACGTCCGCGAGCGTTTCGTACTCGACGACGCGTGCGTCGGCGTTCCCGCGCACCATCGCCGACAGTTCGTGTTCGGAGTCGGGACGGTACAGACAGAGCACCGGGATCTCCCACGCGACGGCCCGCCCGAGTTCGTAGCCGACGCCCAGACTGGGAGTGGTGACCTCCGCGACGACGGCGTCGGCCTGCCGAAGCCATTCGACGTCTTGCTCGTAGATGTCCGTATCTGTGAGGCCGGCGTCCTGTTCCTTCTGTTCGACGTTCTCCTCGCCGATGTGTTCGGTGAGGACGTCGCCGTGCTGTTCGAGAACGTCGATGAGGTCAGCGTAGAGGTCAACGTCGGAGCGTCCGCCGCGGATGGAGGCGCTGAAGAATATGTCCATATCAAAAGATTTCATATCTTAATAATATAACGGGGGAAAGAATAGATATAGACTGTGATATTAAATAGCCTTTTACTGGCAATATCAGCTGCTGTCAGTAGCCGTTATTGTCATTGTGCCACCAGAAACGCTACTATTGGTATCGACTGATATTGTAAGATCTGTTGAAGGACTGGCGCCTCCCGATGCATCAAGTGAAGTACTGGCCGGAGTAACCGTAACGCCAGTAAGACTGCTATCGTCGATAGTCAGAGTAACCGGGTTAGAGCCAGCGTTTGTGATGGTCAATGCCGCATCGAACGTGGTAGTAGCATTGTCGTTGATCTGGTCAAGTTGGATGCCGATTATACTCTCACTGTTCGTTCCTGTTGGCGCGCTATCAGTGAGGCCGGTATAATTGCTCTCGTTGACAACTGGTTGGAGCAATCCTGCCGAATCGCCCGCTGTATTGACTGTAACCTGCCGGTCAGCTTCCACACTACTGAACGCGCCCGTACCGAATACTGCGCCACCGCCGACTGTCAGTGCACCGAGTCCGACCAGAACGCTTCGTCGATTTGATTTCATTGTTGAGTCTTTGCGCTTAGTATGCGCTTACCCATATGTAGTAACTACACCCACATTGTATTAGGGGGCTTGAAGTGTCACTGCCTAGCCGATACTGTCTTCAAGCCGGGCTTGAACCCACTCGCATACCGCGATTCGGCAAAATCGATGTCTCGATAGCCATGGCTAGCAGCATCACGGAAGAAGTAGATATTGCCGCAAAACCCCGCGATATGCAGTCTCAATGCGGTTGATCCGACGTCAACCGCGCGTGACGACCACCGCGAGCCGCCGATCGAATCCGTCGAAACGCTGCTTCAAGCCCACCCTGCGGTTCGGCAGGCGCGGGCGTAGTAAGTTCAAGCTACTCAATACAAAGTAGATAGGGTCCTGAGTAGTAGTTAGAAAGTCGGTCGGTAATCCGATCCTACGGATTCCGACGCAGACTGTACGGAGAAATTACCAATGCCAACGAGTAGACGTAACATGATAGTCGGATTGGGCGCACTAACAGTAGGCGGCGGCGCAGTTTTCGGATCGGGTGCGTTCAGCCAGACGCAAGCACAGCGTAGTCTCGAAGTCAACGTCGTCACAGGAAGCGACCTGGCAGAAGAGTTCGTCGACATCGTTATCGACTCGAATAGCTACGATAGTATCGCGCTCCTTGACGAAGGCGGCTCGGAAATCACGACGCCAGGGAATGAATTCCCCACGGCTCCTGACACTGACTATAATCAGGACCCTGCGACGAATAATGACTTCGACGGGAATGCGGTCAGCGTCATGGATCAAGATGTGACGGTCGTGTTCGGCACAGGCGCTCTGAGTGGCGGACAGGACCTCCCAGCGAACTCAACAGTGACCTACAACGATCTGTTCCACATCGTCAACGACAGTGCTACCACTACTGATGACTTCGACGTGACGTTCGGTCTCGATGGCGGAAATTATAATCTCTCGTTCAACAGTCCCAGCATGAACCCGACAAATGTCGGATCTGGAAGCACAACAACAGTTGGCGAAACTGTTCTTGAAACGGGTGGTAGCTCCGACAGCACCGGGACCCTCACGATCACAATCACGAAGAATAACCCGTAGTCAACGCCCAGAAATCCGAGACCGGGCATTACCATCCCGATCTAATGCATCGTCGATATGCCACCAACCAGAGTCCTACTCACCGCCGCGGTCTGCCTGCTTTTGCTGTTCGCAGTGCCGGCTGTGGCCGCACAGGAGGACTCTCCCGGAGGAGACATCGTCATCGAACCCACCGACGACAGCGTGGCGACGGTCGAGGACGGGGAGATCAAGATTTCCGTCGACGTGGTGCCGTACTCGAAGTCGAGCGTCGACGAGGCGTTCCGGATCAGATCGACCGGCGACGACGAACAACGGGTCTGGGTCAGTAGCGATGTCGACGGCGTCGAGTTCCACCGGAGCGATACCGGCGAGGCAGTCGAGCGAGTGAGGCTGGATCCCGGCGAGTCCGTCGGGGTAGGGCTGACCGTCGACAGCACGCAGGATCTGGACGGCGAGTACTTCACGATCCGCATCGAGAGCGAGGACGACGAATCGGCGTCGATCGGAATCACCGACGTGACCGTCGAACCGGAGGAAATCGTTGCGGGCGAGACGGCGACGGTGTCCGCGACCGTCGAGAACAGCGGCGACGCGCGCGGCATCCAGACGGTGCGCCTCGAAGTCGACGAGACGGTGGTCGCCCAGCGGGATGTCCGGCTGTCGGCAGGCGAGAGGCAGGTGGTCACGTTCGAGCGGACCTTCGAGCAGGTCGGGGCGTTCGACGTCAGCGTCAGCACGGTCCGGGGCGTGACGATCTACACGACCAGTGCGGGGAGGATGGTCGTCAGGGAGCCACCCGACGGCCCCGCCTTTGAGGTAACTGAGGCCTCGCTGTCGGCGACCAACATCGATCCCGGCGACGCCGTCGACGTCACGGCGACAGTGGCGAACGTCGGCGATCAGGATGGGACGTTCACGGCCGAGTTGGCGGTCGACGGTATCGTCTACCAGAGCAAACCCGTCACCGTCGCGGCAGGCGAGGAAGCGACGGTCACGTTCACGCGGCAGTTCACCCGCGGTGGAACGCTGTCGGTGAGCGTGAGCGGGGCCGACGCCGGCACGGTGACCGTGGGGTCGTCGGGCGGAACCGTCCAGGAAACCGCACAGCGGTATCTGGCCAACCCTGCCACCGCGACGGTCGGCGTCGCGGCCCTGTTCGGACTCCTGGCGATCGGCCGCAGTAGCATCTGGGAACTGGTCCGCCGCTACGTCTGACCGGCGGGGAGTAAATATATCACCCGGTGAGCACCAACGTAGGTGTATGCACGATGCTTCCCGGATACTATCGGGTCGGCTTCCTCCGGGCGGCACGCGGGGGACGCCATGACGCTCAGATCGTACGCGGAAGCGGCGCTCGGCACGGCACTGGTCGTGCTCGTCCTCGCACTCTTGCTTGGGCAGTTGCTCGGCCAGCCAATCTTGCTCGGCTTCGTCTCTACGGGAAGCATGGAGCCGGCGGTAGACGCCGGCGACGGGTTCGTTGCGGTCCCGGCCCTGCTCGCGGGCGACGTCAGCGAAGGCGACATCGTCGTCTTCGATGCCGAGGAGCTACAGGGCGGTGGGCTGACGACCCATCGCGTCGTCGGCGAGACCGACGAGGGATACGTGACCAAAGGTGATGCCAACCCGTTTACCGATCAGGACGGGGGTGAACCACCGGTGTCCGAGGGACAGATCGTCGCGCACGCGCTCCAGGTTGGGGATACCGCCGTGACGATTCCCCATCTCGGGACGGGGATCATGGGGGTCCAATCGGCGGCCGACGGCCTCCAGCAGTCGGTCGTCTCCGCGGCCGGCGGCGGGGGGGACTGGAGCGGACACAGATGGGCGGCGCGTTCGTCGCGCTCGGCGTCTTTTTCATCGGGGTTGCCGCGCTGACGGGGTCGAGAGGCGCCCGCGAGATCCGCCGGTCGAGTTCGCGCCCCGATGTCGTCGGAATCTGGGTAGTGGGTGGCGCGGTTATCGTCGTCCTCGTCGTCGCCGCGACTGCGGCGATGGTCGTCCCCGCCGGAATCCAGGAATATGGCGTCGCGAGTGCCGAATCCCCGGGCGAGGACCCGCTGGTGATCGAAGCCGGCGGGAGTTCGACGGTCGAGCATTCAGTCCGCAACGACGGGTTCGTCCCGGTTGTCGTGTTCTTCGATCCCGGGGAGGACGTCTCCACCTCGCCCGATCGGACGTGGGTGAGCAGGGATTCGACTGCGGAGACCAGCGTGACGCTTTCGGTTCCCGAAGCGGAGGGACGGTACACACGGTACGTCACAGAACACCGCTATATCGTGGTACTCCCGCCAACCGTAATCGCGGCGTTGCACTCGATCCACCCGCTTGTTGCATTGTTGACGATCAACGTCGTCATCGCAGTGGGCGGCCTGCTCGCGATCGTCGTCCTGTTCGGAACGGGTGACATCCGACTCCGGTCGGGCAAGGACGTTCCACTGATGTATCGGCTCCGCCGCAAGCTTCTGAAAGTGGCTCTGATGACGGTTCTGACGGCAGGACGGGTGAAACTGTTCCGCAAACGGTCTTTCCAACAAAATTATATCAGTGGAGTTCCTGTATAGGAATAGCTTACCGTAGAGAATCCACCGGTACGAGTCCGGGTTCCGACGGAGAGCGAGGCAATGACCTCGTCGTGGCTTCATCGAACCTGCCGACGACTCGACACCAACTCACTTCCCAAAGATGCCACTGATCGATGATCCCCGCGCGAAACTGCTGATCGCGAACCACGGTCGGAGAGTCATGATCGCACTGGCAGTCGCGGGTCTGCTCGCGCTGATCGTCGCGGCGGGAATCGCATTAACGCCCCCCACGACGATGGCGACCGAACAGACTGACAGACAAACCATAGAGACGACAGGAGCGGTCAGCGCCGACGTCGTCGACGAAGAGGAGTGGGACGGAATCTCGGACGACGGGTCGACGTATCTGATAGATGCCTCGCCAGTCGTCGATATCGAACCGCGGACGACCGCGCCGGACGGGACAGAGGTAACTCACAGGGCGACCGTACAGATCGAAGGCTCCCGTGACGGCGACGTGTTCTGGTACGAGGAGAAAGTACTCGCAAAAGAGGCGGTAACCGTCGAAGACGGCGAGGCAACGTCGTCGGTATCGATCGACGTGGTGGACCTCCAGCAGGACCTCGCCGACCTCCAGCAACGCCTCGCCGGCGTCGGGAGCGTACAGACCAGCGTACACCTACAAACCGAGTACGATACCGGACGATACCAGGGCGATTTGAGCACGTCGAGCAATCTGATCGTGACCGACCGGGCGTACTGGTTCGAGTCCGACCTCTCCGACTCGGCGTCCCCCGACACGACGGTGACCGTCGAACGGACCGAGTCGCCGAACTGGCTCGCAGTATCGCTATCCGGCCTCGTGGGCCTGTTGCTGTTGACCGGTGCCGGGACGGTTCGAGCGGCGGATCCCGAGAGCATGGATATCGACGCGATCAAACAGGAGATCCACCGGCGTCGCTACGCGGACTGGATCTCGACCGGATCGATCCCGATGTGGGTCGGAAACAACTATATCGAACTCGATACGCTCGAAGACGTCGTCGACGTCGCTATCGACACCAAAGAACGGGTCGTCCACGACCGGCGACGGGACCTCTTCGCGGTCATCACCGGTAACGTCGTCTACTACTACAGCAAGATCGGCAACTGGGACGAGGGCGCGTGGCCGAGCATGGACCTGCCCGAACCCGATGAGTCGGTCAACGTCGGCGGGGGACGATGGATCCGCCAGGGGGTCACCACGAGACGAAGAGCCTGAAGAGTCGGAGGACAGCGACGACGGGCCCGGAAACTGGGACGAGGACGTCTGGCAGGATCTATAACGGAAAGAGCGTCTCGGACGAGCGACGATCAGCAGTTCACAACAGCATCGAGCGCCGCCTGGCCTGCATCGGAGCGGGTCTCCGCCTCGCGAAGTTTTCCGTCGTCCGCGGCGGTGGCCGCGGCATCGAACTCTTCTGCGGACGTCTGAAGGTTCTCTGCACGGCAGCGGGCCTGCTCGAACTGCGTCTCGAACTCTCCTGCAGGTCGTGAGTCGTCGGCCACCTCCTCGGACGCCGCCGCGAACGAGTCCTCGGCCGCCGCGAAGGCATCGCTTGCGGCATCGAAGTTCCCGTCCTCGAACTGGTCGCGGCCCTCGATCAACCGCTCGCGCCCCTCAAGCATCGACTCGTGGCTCGACGAAAGTCGGGTCAGGGAGTCGCTTCGACCGATAGCACGCTGGAACTCCGCGTCGAGTTCCTCGTGGGCGTCCGAGCGGCCGCCAGCAAACGTCGAACCGGCCGACTCGAACGCCGTGGTCGCGTCGGCGAAGGCCGCTCGCGCGTCGCTGTAGGTTTCGGCCTCGAACTGGCTCTGGGCCGTGTCGATGTGGTCGACACCGTCGAGTAGCGTCCCGTAGCCCGCAGTCAGCGCATCGAACCCATCGGTGAAGGCGACGAGTTTGGCAAAGCCCTCGGCGACAGTCTCGAACTCCGCGTCGAGCGCGGCCAGACGGTCACTGTCGACGGTGTCGCGGCTCTCGACGCCGGCGTCCCGTGCAGTGACAGCGCGCTCGACGGTCTCGCGGGCCGCACTGACGCTCGATTTGAGTCGGTCGATCTGTTCCGGATCGAACGTCTCGTCGGAGTCAGCGAGTTGCTCCGCGCCGCCGAGTAGCGCGACGAACATATCGATCATCGACTCGACGAGACCGACGTACTTGCGAACCGCGGCGATGTCGTCGGCCTTGCTCCCGTCGTCGGCGGCCTCAGCATCATCGAGCGCGGTGCGGGCCTCTTCAAGCCGGTCGCGTGGCTCCGTTTCGTCGAACTCTATCGTCGTCGGGTCGTCGAACTGGGTATCGACGGCATCCAGCGATAGGGCGGCCGTGTTCGCCAGTCCGACGGCGGTGGTGACGTTGTTTGTGACTTCGTTGGCGGGGTTCCGTTCGGGCACAGCGCCGTCATCATCGCCGAGGATGGAGGTACAGCCGGTCAGTCCGGCAGTTCCACCGACCGCGGCGGCAGCGAGAAATCGTCGTCGTTCCATACCGCTGTTCAGCCGTCGGACGAACTTAACGGTTATCGCCGAACGGTAAGAAGACCTTACCGGTGGCTGGCGGCCGACTCCGCCGGGTACTTCACTCACGTCGGACGATTCCACTGGATGAGCTATCGGAGTAGTTCAAAACCCAAAGTAGATCGTACCGAAAGGTAAACTGAGAGGCTGGAGTCCCAGCCGGTTCGGCAGGAGGGTCCGCTCAGAACGGGCCGTCGCCGCCGCCACCGAGACCGCCCATCCCGCCACCGCCGCCGCCCTGCTGTTGCATCTTCTTCATCATCCGCTGCATGTCGCCGTCGCCCATCCCCTGGAACTGCTTGATGGTCTGTTCCATCATCTTGTGCTGCTGGAGCAGTTCGCGGACGCGCTCTTCGGGCTTGCCGCTTCCGCGCGCGATACGTTCGATCTGGCTGGCACCGATCGCACGCGGGTATTCGAGTTCGTCCTCGGTCATCGAATCCATCACGACGTCGAAATCGAGCATTCGCTCCTGTGTGACGTCCATCGCGTCGTCCGGTAGCTGGTCCATCATCCCGCCGCCCATGCCGGGGATCATGTCCATCACCTGATCGAGCGGCCCCATGTTGTTCATCGCCTCCATCTGTTTTTGCATGTCCTTGAGAGTGAACGATCCCTGGAGCATGTCTTCGGGGTCCCAGTCGTCCTCCTCCATCCCCGTCTCGTCCATCGCGCGCTCGACGCGCTCGGCGAGCTGTTTGAGGTCGCCCATGCCGAGCAGTCGGGAGATGAAGCCGCTGGGCTCGAACCGTTCGACGTCGCCGACCTCCTCGCCGGTGCCGAGGAAGGCAATCGAGGAGTCGGTCTGGTCGACAGCGGTCAGCGCGCCCCCACCTTTCGCCGTCCCGTCCAGTTTGGTGATCATCACGCCGTCGATGCCGATCGACTCGTCGAACTGCTGGGCCTGCTCTTTCGCGCCCTGTCCGATCGCCGCGTCGAGCACGAGCAGGTTGCGGTCGGGATCGACGACGTCTTCGATCTGCTCGATCTCGTCGATCAGGTCGTCTTCGAGCGCGTGCCGACCCGCCGTGTCCACGATGTGGACGTCGGCATCCTCGGTGGCTTCGAGGCCCTCGCGAGCGATCTGGACCGGATCCTCGGCGTCGGGATCGCCGTAGAACTCCACCTCGGCCCGGTCGGCCATCTCCTTGGCCTGGTCGTACGCGCCCGGGCGGAAGGTGTCAGTCTGGATGACTGCGGGACGAAGCCCCTTCTTCGAGAACCACCACGCCATCTTGGCGGCGGAGGTCGTCTTTCCCGACCCCTGAAGCCCGGCGAGCATGATCGTCTGTTCTTCGAGCGGGAGCTCGGTGCTCTCGCCGACCAGCGCGACCATCTCCTCGTAGACGATCTTGAGGACGTGATCGCGGGCCGACGTCCCTGCCGGCGGCTCCTCTTCAAGTGCGCGTTCTTCGATGCTGTCGGAGAGACCCTGAACGAGTTCGATGTCGACATCGGCCTGGATCAGCGAGCGCTGGATCTCGCGGACGACGTCCTCGACATCGTCTTCCGTGATACGAGTCTGTCCCTGTAGTTTGTCGAGCGTCCCGCGAAGGGACGTTCCGAGATCGTCGAGTACCATTTACTACTCGGTAGGCGAGCCAGTCGGTAAAGCCTTTCTCGCTCGGGTCACCAGGAGCCGATCGCGAGGGGACGTGAGAGGTCACGACCGCCAGAACGACGGTGTGAGCAACACGAGCACGGGGATGATCTCGATGCGGCCGATCCACATCCACAGCACCATTCCGGTCTTTGTCGTCATCGAGAACACGTCGTAGGTGCCGTAGGGACCGGCCGGTCCGAACGCGGGGCCGATGTTGAGGAAGGTCGAAGCGGCGGCTCCGAGCGCATCGAACTCGTCGAACCCGCCGATATCGTATAGCCCGGAGCGCGCGCCATCGACGACGATCACGACCGTCACCAGGAAGACGCCGACGATAGCGACGAGCGTGTACGAGTAGATGTCGCGGATCGTCTCCTCGTCGATTGGGGTGTCGCTCAGGCGGAGCGGACGGACCGCGCCCGGGTGGACCGACGTGAAGAGATCCCGGCGAAACGCCTTGAAAATGACCAGCCAGCGCAGCGACTTGATCGAACAGGTCGTCGACCCCGCCATCCCACCGAGGAACATACACATCAACAGGAGGTGTTTGGCAAAGGGCGACCACTGATTGAAGTCCGCGTTCGCGTAGCCCGTCGTCGTGATGATCGAGACGACGTTGAACAGGGACTGACGGACCGTATCGTGGAGGCCGTCGCCTGTCGGGTTCTCCTTGAGCGTCAGGATCGTGAACACGAGCCCCGAGAAGACGAGGACGGTTCCCAAGTAGAAGTGGAACTCCTCGCTCTCGCGGAGTCGGTCGACGTCACCTCGCAGGACGAAGTACATGAGGACGAAACTGGTCGACCCGAGGAACATGAACGGGATCAGCGCCCACTGGACGATCGGCGCGAACGCCTCGACGCTGAGCGGTTCCGGAGAGAACCCGGCAGTCGAGACGCTCGTAAAGGCGTGGGCGACGGCGTTGTACAGGTCCATATTCGGGGCGAGCCCCGAAAGACCGAGCGCGTAGAGGACGACGATCGCCGCAACGGTGAGCCCGGCGTATAGTTTCAGAATCAGGCGCGCCGTGTCCCTGATTCGGGGGTGAGCTTGTCGACGTTCTCGTACTGCGTCTCGGTCTCCATCAACTGTGCCCCACCGACCGACAGTCGCGAGAGGACAGCCGTCACGAGGATGAGAATTCCGAGACCGCCGAGCCACTGGATCAGCTGTCGCCACATCATGATCGACCGGGCGTGGATGTCGAAGCCCCGGAGGACGGTTGCGCCGGTCGTCGTGATGCCGCTCATCGACTCAAAGGCGGCGTTGACCGGATGAGCGATCGTCCCTCGACCGGCGAGAACGAACGGGACCGCGCCGACGAGGGCGACCAGCAGCCAGGCAAGTGCGACCATGAGAAACGCCTCCCGCGGGCCGAGGTCGTCGTCACTCTCGAACTGCTCGAAGAGCACGCCGACGAGGAGCGTGAGCGCGATCGTCACGAGAAACGGCACGAGCGGCTCCCGGTAGTAGACTGCTAGCGCAAGCGGAAAACAAAGCGGGAGTGCCAGATACTTGAGGACGGTTCCCGTGAGGTTCAGGCTCTCCCGCCAGTCGACCCGGATTCTCATGGTCGTCGGGACACGATACTGCTTGTGCCCTCTCGGTAATTAAGTCCAGTCATCCATGTCGTCTGATGGCTCACGAACGAACGCATTCGTACGTATTCAGCCCATGCTCAGCAAGTGCGAATGACTTATCAACGTTCCCCGACATCCGTTCGACAATGATACAACTGTCCGACAGCAGCGGTACATCTGGCTGCCGGAATCGTTTCGCCGACCAGCACTCGCGGGGTCGGTGGAACTGATGACCGGGGACCTCCTTCAGCGGCTGGTGCTCCCCGTCGCGAGCGACGACGACGCCGAAGCGACCGCACGAGCAGTCGAACCCTATCTGACCGACGAAACGGTGCTATCAGTCGTTCACGTCGTCGAAAAAGCGGGCGGCGCGCCCGACAAGGCGGGCGTCGAACAGCGCGAGGAGTACGCCGAAGCGGCGCTCTCGCTCGTCGAGGACTACTTCGCGGAGCACCCGGTAGCAGTCGAGACCGAGATCCTGTACGGCACCGACGTCGTCGAAACTGTCGTCGACCACGCGCATTCGTTCGATGCGACTGCAATTGCCTTCCTGCCGCGCGAAGCCGGGATCCTGACGCGGCTTCTCACCGGACAGACGACGGTATCGATGGTTACAGACACCGACCTACCCGTAATCGTCCTGCCGGATCCGGACGGAGACGACGATGAGTGACGAGGAACTCGCCAAGGATCTCGGCCCGCTCGCCGCACTGACGATCGGAATCGGGACGATGATCGGTGCGGGGATCTTCGTGTTGCCCGGCCCCGCCGTCGAGCGCGCCGGGTCGCTGGTCGGCGCAGCGTTCGTCATCGGTGGGCTGGTCGCCGTCCTAACCGCGTTCGCCGTCGCCGAACTCGGGACGGCCATGCCCAAGTCCGGCGGGATGTACTACTACATCAACCACTCGCTCGGGCCGCTGTTCGGATCGATCGCTGGCTGGGGAAACTGGCTGGGCCTCGCCTTTGCGTCGGCGTTCTACATGATCGGCTTCGGAGCGTACGTCAGCGAGTTCTTCCCGCTTCCGGCGATCGATCTGATCGTGATCACGTTCGAGTCGGCGCAGGTGTGGGGCCTGCTCGGCGCGGCGCTGTTCGTCACGGTCAACTACGTCGGCGCGAAGGAGACCGGACGACTCCAGAACATCATCGTCCTCTCGTTGCTGGGCATCCTGACGCTGTTTACCGTCGTCGGCATCTGGAACGCCGACCTCTCGTCGCTGACGCCGGTCAACGCCGAGTGGTACAACGAACTACTGCCAGTGACGGCGATCGTCTTCGTCTCCTATCTCGGCTTCGGTCAGATCGCCTCCGTCGGCGAGGAGATCAAAAACCCGGGCCGGAATCTTCCCCTTGCCATCGTCGGCAGCGTCGTCTTCGTGACGATCCTGTACGGCCTGCTGATGGTCGTGATGCTCGCCGCCGTCGACGTCAGCCTGGTTGCGGGCAACGAGACCGCCGCCGTCGACGCGATGAAGGTGATGATGGAGCCGTTCGGCCTCGCGTCGATCGGCGGCGCTATCGTTCTGGTCGGCGCGCTACTTGCGACCGCATCGTCGGCGAACGCCTCGATCCTCGCGTCCTCGCGGATCAACTTCGCGATGGGCCGGGATCGGATCGTCACCGAGGAGCTCAACGCGATCCACGAGCGGTTCTCGACGCCGTATCGCTCGATCGCGCTCACCGGCGCGCTGATCCTCGGCTTCATCGCCTACGGCGACGTCGAGATGCTGGCGACCGCCGGGAGCGTCCTCCACCTGATCATCTTCGCACTCATCAACGCGGGCCTGATCGTGATGCGCGAGGCGAACCCGCCGGAGTACCAGCCCGCTTTCCGGGTGCCGCTATACCCCGTCACGCCGATCGTCGGTGCGATCGCATCGATCGCACTGATCCGGTTCATGTCCGGCACCGTCATCGCGCTGTCGATCGGCTTCGTCGTCGGTGCCGCGCTGTGGTATCTGCTGTACGCGCGAAAGCACGTCACGAAACAGGGGATTCTCGGGCAGTACGTCCAGGGTCGTGCCGACGAACTACCCGATGCGGCGGTCGACGCCGTCGACTCCGTCGAACCGGACCACGCGAACCCGACCGGCGTCAAGACCGCCGGTCCCGACGTAACCGGCGACGACTTCCGCGTGATGGTGCCGCTGGCGAACCCCGGACCGAAGACGAACTGCTAACGCTGGCGGGTGCAATCGCCAAACAGCGGGGTGGCACGGTCCACGCGGTCCACATCGTGCAGGTCCCCGATCAGACGCCGCTGGATCGCGGGGCTACGCAGGTCGACCGGATCGACGCCGAGTCCGAGAAACTGCTGGCCCGTGCACGAGAGAACGCCGAGACGTTCGGAGCACCGCTGGAAACACATACGATCCTCTCGCACCGCTCGTTCGAGGAGATCTTCGACGCCGCCCGAACCTTCGAGGCCGATCAGGTCGTGATGGGGTGGGGACCACACGCCCACGGTCGCGTCGAATCCCGCGTCGACGAGCTAACTCACAACCTGCCCTGTGACTTCCTCGTCCTGAAAGACCGCGGCTTCGATCCCTCGCGGATCCTGCTGCCGACCGCGGGCGGCCCGGACTCCGTGCTCGGAGCGGACGTGGTTCGACTGCTCCAGTCCGAGTTCGACTCCGAAGTAACCCTGCTGCACGCCGTCGGCGAGGACGAAACCGAGGCCGAGGCCGAGGCGTTCCTCAAGGAGTGGGCGGCAGAGAACGAACTCGAAGACGCCGAGCGGATCGTCGACGCCCGTAGCGTCGACACGTCGATTGCGGCCGCAGCGGAGGACGCGACCCTGCTGGTCATCGGGGCGACAGAACGCGGCCTGCTCTCGCGACTCCTCAACGAGGCGCTCGTGATGAGTGTCCTCGACGACGTGGACTGCTCGGTGCTGCTGACCGAGAAACAGCGCAAGCGGACACTGCGCGAGCGGTTGACCGGGCTGTCGAAGTAGCTTACGCCGTCGCTCGGTACGGTGTAATCGTCTCCCGGTCGAGGCCGATTTGCGAGACGGCGGTGACGACGTCGTCCAGTCGGATCGTCTCTGGTGGGGCCTTCACGTCCTCCAGATCGCCGCGTGGATACGTTCTGTACACCGTTCATCAGCGCATAGACGATCCGTCGGTCGGTCTCGCCGAGTCGCCAGTTCGTACGGGTTCTATCTCGGCACCCTATACAGTGCCCGGATCGCAAAAGAGGAGAAAAAAGAGAGAAGAGTGTAGATATGGAAACAATACCGCCCCGATGTGACCAATTCATAGACAGTATCACAGATCTTATAACGGCACCGCTGGAACGGACAGAGTAATGATCGACCCATCACGCGCACCGTGGATCGGACCGCCTTCCCGTACCGAGAGGAAGTCGCGTGTCGCTGTCCCGACGAACGAGGGACCAGCCGATGAACGCCGGTTCGAGCTAAGCGGTGATCAAAATGGATAAGGACACCTTCGAGCGGGTCCTTGTGCCGATCGCAAGCGAGGCGGATGCCGAGTCGACCTGTAAGGCTCTGCAGGAGTATCTACCTGAAAACGGCGCTGTCGTCCACATCGTCCACGTGATCGAGAAGGCGGGCGGTGCCCCCGACAAGGCGGGCGTCAGTCAGCGCGAGGAACGGGCAGAGCGGATCTTCGAGCACTCCCAGTCCGTCCTCGGGGAAACGACGACATCGCTCGAAACGGAGATACTCTACGGTACCAGCATCGCGGAGACGGTGCTGGATCACGCCCGGTCGATCGACGCCTCGGCGATCGTCTTCACGCCCCGTGGCGCAAGCCGGTGGGTGAAACTGCTCACGGGGAGCGTCGCGGAAAAGATCCTAGTCGGGACCGATCGGCCCGTCATCGTGCTGCCACAGGAGGACTGACGGATGGCCGACGAGGAGCTCGCGAAAGACCTCGGCCTGGTCTCCGCAATGATGATCGGCATCGGGACGATGGTCGGGGCAGGGATCTTCGTCTTGCCGGGGATCGCCGCCCGTGAGGCCGGTCCGATCGTCGTCCTCTCCTTTGTAATCGGGGGGATGATCGCGATGATCAACGCCCTGGCGGTGAGCGAACTCGGAACGGCGATGCCGAAAGCCGGTGGCGGTTACTACTACATCAACAGGGCGCTCGGTCCGATGTTCGGCTCGGTCTCCGGAATGGGCGACTGGATGGGACTGGCCTTCGCCTCGGCGTTTTACTGTATCGGGTTTGGCGGCTACCTGACCGGGCTACTCGACGGGACGGTGCTTGCGCTCCCGACGCTCGATTTCGGCCTGTTCATGCTGCAGGACATCCAGATCGGCGGGCTGATCGCCGGGTCGATCTTCATCGGGGTCAACTACATCGGCGCAAAAGAGACCGGCGGGATCCAGACGATTATCGTCTCCTCGCTGCTGTTGATCCTCGCGGTGTTTTCCTTCTCGGGGCTGTTTTATTTCGACTGGGGCACCGTGATTACCGACGGCAGCGTCGCACCGCTGGGTACGACCGAGATCCTCCCCGGCACTGCGCTCGTGTTCGTCTCCTTCCTCGGCTACGCCAAGATCGCGACCGTCGCGGAAGAGCTGAAAAACCCCGGCCGGAACCTTCCGATCGCGATCATCGGGAGCGTCGGCATCGTGACCGTGATCTACGCGATCATCGTCGGTCTGATGGTCGGGATCATCCCCTACGATCAGCTTTCCGAAGAGGTCCCCGTCTCGCAGGTGTCGGAGATCACCTTCGGAGCGCTACCGACACTCGGTTCCGGGCCGCTGTCGCTGTCACTGAGCGCGGTCGGCGTGACGGGGATCACCGTCGCTGCGCTGCTGGCAACGGCGTCGTCGGCCAACGCCTCGATCCTCTCGTCGGCCCGGATCAACTTCGCGATGGGCCGTGACAGGATCGTCACCGACTGGCTCAACAAGATCCATCCGACCTACGCGACGCCGTACCGCTCGATTGCGCTCACCGGTGGGATGATACTCGTCTTTATTATCGCGCTTGGCCAGGATCTGAAGATCCTCTCAGCGCGGCGAGCGTCCTCCACCTGATCGTTTATGGGCTGATGAACGTCGCACTGATCACGTTCCGGGAATCGGACGTTCCTGGCTACGATCCTGACTTCCGGGTGCCGTTCTACCCGATAACGCCGATTCTCGGTGTCATGCTGTCGTTTGGCCTCGTATACTTCATGGATCTGGAAGTGATCGCTCTCAGCATGGCCTTCGTTGTGGCGGCGCTACTGTGGTATCTGTTCTACGCACGCGGAGAGGCCACCGAGGACGGCGTTCTCGGCCAGCAAATCCTCGAACGCTCCGAGGAGATGCCCGACGCCGCGGTGTCGGCCGCCGAAGCCGCCAGTCCCGACGAGACCCGGCCCTACCGGGTGATGGTGCCGCTCTCGAACCCACGCACTGAGGGACCGCTCCTGGATCTTGCCGGTACGATCGCCAAGGAACGGGAGAACGGCATCGTCCACGCCGTCCACATCGTGCAGGTCCCCGATCAGACGTCGCTCAATCGGGGCGCAGAACAGCTCGACCGGATCGACGATGAATCGGAGAAACAGCTCAAACGTGCCCGCGAGCAGGCCGCCGACAGAGACGTCGAGATCGAGACGTCGACGATCCTGTCTCATCGCTCGTTCGAGGAGATCTTCGACGCGGCGCGGCAGTTCAAGGCCGACAAAGTCATCATGGGCTGGGGCGGTGGCCGGCCGTGGACTGCGGGCCGAGCCGAGCGGCCGATCGACGAGCTAACCCACGACCTGCCCTGTGACTTCCTGGTCCTGAAAGATCGCGATTTCGACCCATCGAAGATCCTCATCCCGACTGCGGGCGGCCCGGACTCAGACCTGAGCGCAGAGTTGGCGCGGACGCTCCGGTCGGCGGTCGAGTCGGAGATCAGCCTGCTCCACGTCGTCGACAGTGAAGACGAGCGCGAGGCGGGCGAGCAGTTCCTCGCGGACTGGGCGGCCGAGCACGGCTTCGGCGACGCAGTGCTCAGGGTCGATGACTCCGGCGACGTCGAGGAGCGATCGCCGAGGCCGCGGAGGATCACACACTCGTGCTACTCGGTGCGACCGAGCGCGGGCTGCTCTCGCGGCTGGTGAACCGCTCGCTGGCGCTGGATGTCGTCGACGAGGTCGACGCGTCCGTGATCCTGGCCGAACGACCGACCGACCGGTCGCTACGCCAGCGGCTGTTCGGGCGGCGATAGGGTCCTCGACGGCCCGATAACCTGCGGGCCGCGTCGGACGATCACCGCACCGACGCCGTGAGCGACACTCTTTTGATGGGTTAAGCGCGAGGCTTTGTATGAGTCGCGTCAGACGTCGTGCAGCGTACTATCTCCTCTCTATTGCGAGTCTTATCATCGTCTTCTCGGTCGCCTACGATGTGGCAATGAAAACCTTCGAGCCAGGGCCATACCCGCCGGCCGGTACCGATCTTTCGCTCCTTCATTCGATGCAGGTGGTCGTCGAGACGTTCACTGCCACCGGGTACGGCTCTGACTCGCCCTGGCAGAGCGCCGAACTGAACCTGCTGATCATGGTACTCGACCTCACCGGTGTGGCGCTGTTCTTTCTGGCGCTACCGGCTGTGTTCGTCCCGCTGTTCCAGGACGCGCTCTCGCCGTCCGCACCAACGGAACTCGAAGAGGCAATGCACGATCACGTGATTATCTGCTCGGACACCACCCGGGCGGAGTCGCTGATCGAGGAACTGGAGTCGAAAGGGATCGAGTACGTCGTCGTGGAGCCGAACCGCGAGCGTGCGGTCGAGTACCGGGAGAACGGCCACACGGCGATCCAGGGCGACCCGGAGTCGATCGAGGACCTCCAGGCGGTCGACATCGCTGATGCCCGGGCACTCGTCGCGGACGGGGCCGACCGGATCGACGCGAGTATCGTCCTCGCGGCGAAGGAGGCTAACCCGGACGTAGAGACGATCAGCGTCGTCGAAGACTCGACCCTGGCGAAATACCACCGGCTGGCTGGGGCAGGTGACGTCCTCACACCCCGGGCAGCGCTCGGGGAGGGGCTTGCCAGAAAACTGACAACGACGGTCAGCACTGATCTCGGCGACTCATTACGACTCGGGGAGGATATAGAGATCGCCGAACTGCCGGTACACGAGGGAAGCGATCTGGCTGGACAGACGCTCGGTGAGAGCGGCCTCAGGGAGCGATACGGCGTCAACGTCATCGGGACGTGGCTCAGAGGCGACTTCGAGACACCGCCGTCGCTCGACACGCCGATGGAGCGGGGGACGACACTGCTCGTAACTGGAACCGAATCCCAGCTAGATCGGCTCCGCCGGGAGACGGTGGGCACCGTTCGCGGTCTCCGTCGGGGCGAGACGATCATCATCGGCTACGGTGAAGTGGGCCAGACCGTTGCCACCGCTCTGGAGGAGGCGGGAGTGCCATACGTCACCGTCGACGAGACGGAAAAGGATGGCGTCGACATCGTTGGCGACGCGACGGACCCCGAGATACTGCGGGAAGCAGGGATCGAGCGGGCGAATTCGGTCGTGCTTGCCCTGCCGGACGATACGACGACCGAGTTCACGACGCTGGTGATCCGAGATCTGAACGATTCGATCGAAATCGTCGCCCGCGCCCAACAGCAACGGGCAGTACAGAAGACCTACCGTGCTGGGGCAGATCACGTCCTCTCGCTGGCGACCGTCAGCGGGCGCTCGATCGCCACGCGAGTCGTCGACGACGAAGAGGTGCTCAACGTCGGTTCGAGCGTCGAACTGGTACGGACGACGGCGCCGAAGCTATCCGGAAAGTCGTTGCAAAGCGCCGACGTTCGGGAACGAACCGGCTGTACGGTCGTCGCCATCGAGCGCGACGGCGAGGTGCTGACCGATCTCGACGCGGATACCGAGTTCATCCCCGACGACGAAATCGTGGTTGCCGGGACGGACCAAGGAACGAACTACTTTATCGAACAGTACGGGTAAGAGGCCTTGTCGTAGTTGTATCAGAGACAGTTCTCGGCGACCGTGCCTGAATACAGCGCCCGCATGTCACACGATCCAGAGCGTGGTTGACGCCGATCAGTAATTGTTCAGTACAGGGAACTCACGTACCAGTGGTTCCGTTGCATAATCCGTCACCTATCAAGAACGCCGTGCGAGAGACAGAGGATCACGGTCTGACGAGACTTCTGAACACGAGAGTACAGAACAGCCCGCTCGTTGGAGGTTCTCAGTCCTCGTCTTGTTTTGAACTGGTGGTAACCTCATCCAGTGGGTCCGACAAATCCGGCTCACGATCGAAGTACGTTGCTAGTGCCCCGGTACGGTCAGTACGTGAGCGTGCATAGGCAAGGTACCAGACGACACTTCCGACAACGATTCCAATGGCACCAATGATCGAGAGTAGTCCCATCTGAATGATCAATATAACACCACCGACCACGCCGAGAATCTGCAGTACGGGGTATCCGGGAGACCGAAATTCCGGGTTATAGAAATCGACGCCGGCCTCCCGAAAGACGATCACAGAGACGTTTTCCAAGGAGAAAACAAGAATGAGAAAGGCACTGGCCAACTTTGCAAGATTGACAACTGGAACGAACGCGATGAGCGCAAGCAACACCCCACCAGTCACGAGAACAGCGTTTACCGGCGTCAAAAACCGGCTGTTGATCCGGCCAACCTGATCAGGCAAGAGCGAGTCACGACTCATTGCAAGGAGGAACCGTGAGGTTCCGAGAACACCCGCATTTGCCATGCTAGTAAGTGCAAGCACAGCGGTAATAGCGACCACCGTGACACCCACACCACCGAACACCCTCTCGGCACTATCGGCCATCGGAGTGAGCGAGGTGCCACCATCCGGGCCGCCGTGGATGAGGGTCTCAGCCGGCACAACACCGACGATGACGCCCACGACAGCAGTATAAATCACCATCATCACTCCAATAGAGATAAGCATTGCACGTGGAATGTTACGGCCTGGTTCAGTGATCTCCTCGGCAACAGAGGCTACTTCTCCGATCCCAGCATACGAAACGAAGACGAACGCAGTGGCGGTGGCAATCCCACCGATTCCGTGGGTGACAAACGGCGTGTATGATACTGACTCTAAGGGTTCGACCCCACCGACGACGTAGGCGCCAAGCACGAGTACGACGAACGTTACCAGAACACCCTGTACCTGGCCGCTTTTTTCAGTCCCGACGATATTGAGTAGGATGACAACGGCCCCGAGCCCAAGTGCGACAACTTTCACGAGGCTAGCCGGAATACTCACGAGCAATAATAAGTATGCACCGAGGCCGACGAGCGCAAACGCACTTTTGAATACAAGTGAAAACCAGACACCGATACCTGCAATCGTGCCAAACAGCGGACCCATCGCCCGGTCAATGTAAATATAGGTGCCACCATCTTCCGACATTGCTGTCGCCATTTCCGCCTTTGAAAGCGCGTTCGGGAGGACGATTAACCCCGCTAGCAGGTAGGCAACGATGATTGCTGGTCCTGCCTTCTTGTATCCAACTGCAGGGAGAACAAAGATGCCGCCACCGATCATTGCACCCATACTCAGCGTCACTGCTGAATAGAGTCCTAGATCTCGTTTCAGTTCCCCATCACTCATTGCTTATTCTGGCCTTGGAAGAGGTTATTACTCCGTATAGATTAATTTGATGGTAATGATTTTCCGTTTCACCCAATAGTGAAAGTATATTTTAGTATATTATCATCCACTACACCGTGTGATATATACCTCTGCCCTGAGTATTTCTTCTATACACTGGACGATATGGTAGACCCACCAGGCATCACAACCGTGTGTTGATATTCACATGTTCCCCATCCAACTGAGAACAGACGAGAGTACCACTCTAATAGCGGAGGTTCTGCAACTATCAGCAGAGATCGGGGCCGAAGGAGCGATTCTGTTCGGCGGAGTTCTCGTTCTATACGTTATTACAGGAGTTATCATGACAACAATTATGAAAATGGGGGCTCCGTATCCGACATTTTCACTCGAAGCGGATCCCGTATTCCTAATCACCAGCACAATTGTTGGAATTTTCTCCGTTCAAGGCGCCGGGTCATTGCTCTTATACCATTTGTTCGTCGGAATCAAAGACGAGTCGGCCCCATCGGTTATGCTGAGTCTCATCGCGTTGGGAATCGGAGGCACCCTCCTCGGTATAACATTACCAGAGACCTGGGGACTTGTCATCAATTATATTTGACGGTCAATTGAGCGAATGGTTCACGCGTTTCAGAAGTAAAACAAACGAAATCATCGTGCTGAGCGTATGCTCTGTATTCAGGACGTAGTGTCTATCAGATGGAGAGGAGTTCAGCAGAGTAGGTAAAACTGCTAATCGGCGGCCCGGCCGGAATCAGATCGCACTCGTGATGTCGTCGATCATCTCCGTTTCAGTGAACAGGACAACGTGATCACCGGCCTCGATCACCGTATCGCCGCGGGGGATCACCAGTGTTCCCTGACGCGAAATCGCGCCGATCACGACGCAATCCGGGAGTAAGTCGGTCGCATCCACAATGCGCTGGCCTACGATCGGGCTCTCCTGACTGATCTCGAGTTCGAGCACCTCGGCCCGATCGTGTTCAAGCATCGCGATCTTCTCCATCTGTTCGTCGCGGGTGAACCGAACGATCTCTTCGGCGATCTCCTCGCGTGGGCTGATTGCGACATCGATACCGACGGTCTCGAACAGTTCGGCGTACTCGGTGTTCTCGATCACCGAGATCGTCCGGTCGACGCCGATCTTCTTGGCGAGCATCGACACAAGCAGGTTCCGGTCGTCGTGTTTCAGCGCCGCGACGATCATGTCGGCCTCGTCGACGTGCTCGCGTTCGAGGAAGTCAATATCGGTTGCGTCGTGCTCCCAGACCGACGTGTTCGGGAGCTGTTCTGCGATCTCTCGGGCACGGTCGTGATCCTGTTCGATCAGCTGAGGGCGATAGCCGTGCTCCTCGAACAGCCGAGCCGTCTGAAAGCCGATCTCGCTGCCGCCGACGATCACGACTTCCTCAATGTCGTCGCCGCCGGACCGGATGGTATCCGTAGCGAAGTCCGACACGGAGTCGGCACTCCCGATGACGACCACCCGATCGCCCGGCCCGATGACGGTGTCACCGCGGGGCAGGATCAGTTCGTCGTCACGGAAGAGGGCTGCAAAGGTGAGCGAGTCGTAGCGGTCGGCCTCCTGAACCGTCTGGTTGGCGACGGGGCTTTCGGCCCCGACCTCGAACTCGGCCATCCTGACGAGGCCACCGATAAAGGAGTCGACGTCGTGTGCACCGGGAAAGCCCGACAGACGGAAGATGGCCTCGGCGGTGAGCAGGTTCGAGCTCGCCATGAAGTCGACGCCGAACGCGCTCTCGGTCCCCTGCCACGTCTTCAGGAGGTTGTTGCGCTTGACGCGGGCGATCGTGAACACGTCGCCCGTCGTCTTTGCGACACCGCAGGCGACGATGTTCGCCTCGTCGTTGTCCGTCGAAGCGATCAGCAGGTCGGCGTCCTCGATCCCGGCCTCCTGGAGCGTCGAGAGATCAGTCCCGTCACCCTGGATCACCAGCGCGTCGATCTCGTAGGTAAGGTCGTCGACGAGTCCCTCGTCGCGTTCGATAACGACGACATCGTGAGTCTCGGAGAGGTTCTGGGCGATCGACTGGCCGACCTCCCCGGCACCGACGATTATCACGCGCACGAGTACTCAGCCCCGTTCATGCTACGGGAGTTGAGCAGGCGGTGATATGTGCCTTACGGAGCAGTGCGTATTCGTTCCGATGATTTATTGTGCTACGAGAGGGTGCAACCGAGCATGCACGTATCGGGGGACAACAGATGAAGTGGCAGATCGACTGGCGGGCAGGCCTCTCGCTCGTCGGAACGGTCGTGCAGTATCTCGCGTTGACGATGCTTGTCCCGCTAACCGTCGCCGTCGTCTACTGGGAGGACGTCTGGGTGTTCCTGGCCTCGATTGCCATCGCTGTGAGCGTCGGCTGGGCGCTCGAACGCCTCGATCCGGATCCCGATATCGGACCGGAGGAGGCATTGTTGCTCGTCGCGGTCTCGTGGGGGGCGGCGGCACTGATCGGGACGATACCCTACCTGCTTGCGGGCTACGGAACGGGATCGACGCTTGCGCATCCGATCCACGCGCTGTTCGAGTCGACGAGCGGCTTCACGACGACCGGTGCAACGGTGATGGGTGAGATCAGCCTCGATCAGCATTCTCACGCACTCCTGATGTGGCGACAGCTAACACAGTGGCTGGGCGGGATGGGGATCATCGTCCTGATGATCGCCATCCTGCCCGAAGTAGCGGTCAACGGCGCACAACTGATGCAGTCGGAAGCGCCCGGCCCGACCCTGCAGAAACTGACGCCGAAAATCGCGGAGACTGCACGAGCGCTCTGGTTGGTCTACTTCGGCTTTACCGTCCTGCTCGTCGTCCTGCTGTACGGACTCAGTCTGACGGGGATGGCACCGAATATGGATTTCTACAACGCCGTCGCACACGGCTTCTCGACGATGCCGACCGGCGGGTTCTCTCCACAGGCTGATAGTATCGCGGCGTTCTCGGCAGCCGTCCAGTGGGTGATCATCCCGTTCATGGTGATCGCCGGGGTGAACTTCGCGCTGTTCTGGCACGTGCTCCGTGGAGAGGCTAGCGAACTGACGAAAAACCCCGAGTTCCGAACGTACACCGGTGCGATCGCTGTCCTGATCGCGGTCCTGGCGTTCGTGCTGCCCGCGGTGCAGCACCGGTCCTCGAACTCGGCGGCGCAACCGAGGGGTTCACGGAGAACACGCTTCGGCAGGCCGCCTTCCAGGTCGGCTCGCTGATGAACTCGACTGGCTTCGCGACGAGTGACTTCGCACAGTGGGACGCACACGGACAGATGGTGCTCCTGTTTGCGATGTTCATCGGCGGCTCCGCCGGATCGACCGGCGGGGGATCAAGGTAATCAGGTGGCTCGTCGTGATCAAGACGGTTCGTCGCGAACTGTTCCTTACGGCCCACCCCGACGCCGTCCGGCCGGTCCGACTGGCCGGAAACGTCGTCAGCGAGGACGCGGTCCGCGGCATCGTCGCGTTCACGCTGCTCTATCTCATGCTGTTTGCCGTCTCGGCGGTGTTCCTCTCGCTGGACTCGGCACGGATCGGCTACCAGCTAACCGTCCTCGAAGCGTTCAGCGCCTCGCTGGCGACGATCGGCAACATCGGCCCGGGCTTTGGCTCGCTCGGGCCGTTCGGTAGCTATCTCCGGTTCTCGAACGCCTCGAAACTGCTGATGATCTTCCTGATGTGGGTCGGGCGTCTGGAGATCGTGCCGGTGCTCGCGCTGTTCGTCAGCGGCTGGGACCGCTCGTAGCGCTATCGACACCCTCGAAAGCCCCCTGACGCGCCGACAGCGCTTCGTATCTCGACGAGAGACACGGATAGCGAGCGCGCCGAGCGTCGACTCCCGATCGACTGGACTGACGAACGGCCGAAAGAGCGACCGGAACAGGGTCGTTACTCATGATCAACCACGGACTGATATCCGAGAGAACGACCGCTACGGGCGGTGTCAGCCGATGTTGAGCAGTAGTCGACCGATAGCTACCCCGGCATCGAAGCAAGCGAGGGAGATCATAAACCCGCTGCGTGGACCATCGCGTCAGTGGTCCGAAAAGAGGGATTATCTACGGCCCACCGGAAGTAAGCCCAGAGAAACAATGGGTAGACAGCCTGTCTCACCGACTGCGTGGGATTCACTGATCGCTCGCCGCGGGCATCACGCCCGTCAGACGCCGAGGGGAACGCCGAAACGAGTCGGGGGGCTGCGGTTCGTCTCGACGAGGTGAGCCACGAGTACAGGCTCGGGAGCGGCCGGTTTCGTTCCGGGCCCGACCGCTCGCTGCTGGCGCTTCGGGACGTCTCGTTAGAGGTTCAGTCCGGAACGATCCTCGGCCTGAAAGGCCCCAGTGGCAGCGGGAAATCCACTCTCTTGCACGCCGTCTCGGGCCTCCTCGTGCCGACCACCGGCGAGGTTTCCCTGCTGGGGATCGACCTCACCGAACTGAGCAGTCGCAGACGCACACGGGTCCGGCGGCGACACGTCGGAATCGTCTTTCAGGGCTTTCACCTGCTGCCCTCGCTGTCGGCCCGGGCGAACGTCGCCCTCCCGCTCGTCGGCGCAGGCGTCGGGCGCACGAAGCGACGCGAGCGGGCGACCGAGTTACTCGAGGCTGTCGGACTCGGTGACCGGACCACCCACCTTCCGGGCGAACTAAGCGGCGGCGAGCGCCAGCGCGTCGCTATCGCACGGGCGCTCTCGACCGATCCGGACGTGATCGTCGCCGACGAACCGACCGGCGAACTCGACACCGAAACGGGAGCGGCCGTACTGGAACTGCTGACGGCGCTCGGGCGGGACCGAGCGGTTCTGCTTGCCTCACACGATGCCGCGACCCTGGCCGTCGCTGATCACGTCTTCAGTTTGCACGACGGGCAGGTGGTCGGTCGTGAGCGATGACGGCGGGGGCCGCGACGACGCCGCATCAGAGGAGTCATCGGACTGACGCTGACACGGCTCTGGAAACAGGCGACGCAAACGACCTCGGGCCGACTCGTTGCCACCCTCGCCGGCGTCGCGCTGACCGTCGCCATGCTGTTGCTCGTCACCGGCGTCGCAATCGCGCTCGCTGGCGGCGGCGTCGCGACGGCAGACGACGCGGACGTCCGGATCACATCCGACGGCGAGACGGTCGTATCGTCCATCGACGGCGTCGAAGGGACGCGCCTCGGGGCGGTGAGCGAGCAAGCCGAGAGCATCCGATCAAAGGAGGGCGTCGAGCACGCCTCGCCAGTCCTCGTCGAGCCGACGACCCTCGAACCCGCCGACGGCGGCGAGTCTGCCGTTCTGGTGCTCGTCGGTGTCGTCCCGGACGAGGAGCCACGAACGGTGGCCGGGCTATCGACTGCGGCACTCGAGACGAGCGATAGACGACAGATAGTCCTCTCCGAGACGGCCGCAGACCGGTTCGATGGCGACGCCGAGCAACTGGTACGTGCCAGCTATCGCAGCGACAGCGATACGGCGTTCACTGTCACGGCAACGGAACCGTCGACGGTCGAAGATGCCTCCGTCGCGCTGGTTCATCTCGACGACCTGCAGGCGTTGTCAGGAGCAGCAGATGACGACCTTGCGGATCGAATGCTGGTGTGGGGTGACCGCGACGCGGCGGCCGCCGCCGGAGCGGACGCCTACCCGGACGCCGCAGTCGAACGAACGGGGGCGGCGAGTCCGGCATCCCTGTTCGACGACGAACTCGCCTTCGTGACGAGTCTGCTCGCACTCGTGGTTGGCATCGGCATCTGTGCGTCGTTCATAACGACGACGATGGGGATGACCGTCGACGAAGACCGACGCGTACTCGCAGTGCTCGAAGCCGTCGGGTTTCCGGCATACAGCCGACTCGCCATCGTGGCCGTCTCGACGCTCGTCACCACGCTGGTCGGGGCCCTGGTCGGCATCGCGCTGGGGTGGGCAGGGATCTACGCCGCGAACTACCTCGCCGGGGCGGCCGTCGCTGCAGTGCATCCGCTGTTCGTTCCCTACGCCATCGGCGTTGCGCTCATCGCAGGCCTGCTCGCCGTCCCGTACCCGCTGGTCGTCGCCGCACGAACGACCGTCCTCGAGGAGGTGGGACGGTGAGCATCCGGCGCGGGGTCGTGCAGGTGAGCGCTGCGGTGGGCGTCGCGGCGGCACAGCTCCGTCGCTCGCCCGGACGGACAGCCATGACCGTCCTCGCAGTCGCAGCGGCGGTGCTCGCGGTGACCCTACTGGCGAGTCTCGGTGTCGGCGTTGTGGAGGTGGGCGAGGAGAGCCTTGCCGACGCCGACCGCGACCTCTGGCTCACGAACGAGGACGCGGCAACCGAGAACGCCATCAGCGACGCAAGCGAGGTCGCCGCGGCGCTCAAAGGGCGTGAGGACGTCAGAACCGCCTCGCCGATCGCCCTCCACGAGGTGTATCTCGGGAGTGAAGAGGGGAGTTACGCCGCGTCTCGGCCGTCGGCGTCCACGAGACCCACGGCGGGTACGACTTCCAGCAGGGCGGCGGCTTCGAACTGGAGCCTGCGGATTACCGGACCGCACCGCGCTCAGCACCTGTGAGCAACGAGATCGTGCTCGATCCGCGCACCGCCCGAGCGCTCGACATCTCGGTCGGCGATTCGATCCGGATCGGATCGAGCAAGCAGACGGCCGAGCACGAGTTTACAGTCGTCGGTACGTCCTCCCACCACTCGACGCTGCTTGGATCACCCGCGGCGACGGTTCCGCTGGCCGACCTCCAGTATCTCGCCGGGACGAGCGGTACCGACCGGGCCACGTTCATCATGGCCGATACGGCCGAGGACGCCGACAGCGTCGCCGTTCGCGACAGCCTCCGGCGCGAGTATCCCCAGTACGACATCCAGACCAGCAAACAACAGGTCGAGACGGTGCTCACGGACAGGCCGGCCGTGATCGCAAGCGGCGTGACGCTGGTCGGCCTCGCAATCGTCGGCAGCACGGTGTTACTCGTCAACCTGTTCGTCCTCGTCGCCTACCAGCAACGCGACGAACTCGCCGCGCTCCGGGCTATCGGGCTCTCCCGACGGCTGCTCGCCGGAACGATCGGTGTACAGGGGCTCTTCGTCGGCATGCTCGGTGGCGTCGTCGGACTCGCGGCAACGCCACCCCTCGTCACCGGGCTAAACCGCGTCGCGGCGTCGACCGTCGGCATCGAGGAGTTACTGCTGACGCCCGTCGAAGTGTACGCGGTCGGCTTCGCGCTCGCGCTCGTCGTCGGTGGTATCGCCGCTATCGTGACCGGTTGGCACGCCGGGCGCTACGCGCGGCAGAACAGCTACAGGCGTAAAAAGTAGGTCGAAGCGGCCTCAGCCGTCGATCCCGAGCAGTCGATCGACCAGTACCTCGGGTTCGAACTTCTGCAGGTCGTCGTAGCCCTGCCCGACCCCGAGAAAGAGGATCGGCTTCCCGGTGACGTGAGCGATCGATATCGCCGCGCCACCCTGCGAGTCCGCGTCGGCCTTCGTGAGGACCGTCCCGTCGATCTCGGCAGCAGTGTTGAACTGCCGGGCGCGCTGGACTGCGTCCTGTCCGGCAACCGCCTCGTCGACGAACAACGTCATGTCCGGATCGACGACGCGCTCGATCTTCTCGAGTTGCTCCATCAGATCGTTGCTCGTGTGGAGCCGACCGGCCGTATCGCCGAGCACGACGTCGACGTCGTTGGCCTCGGCGTACTCGACGCCGTCGTAGATCACGGCGGCAGGGTCCCCGCCCTGCTGGTGCGTGATCAGTTTCTTGTCGAGCCTTTCGGCGTGCTCCTCGATCTGTTCGTTTGCCCCGGCACGGTAGGTATCGCCGTTTGCCAGCACCGACGAATAGCCCTGTTCCTCGAGATACTGGGCCATCTTCGCGATCGAAGTCGTCTTCCCCACGCCGTTGACGCCCGTGAAGATCATCACGAGCGGCTTGTCGGCCTCGGCGACGCGCTCGTCGAAGTCGAACTGCCCGACGCTGATGACGTCGATCAGCGCGGTACGGAGCGCGCGCTGGACAACGCCAGTGGTACTCTTCGTAAAGCGGTGAGTCTCGCCGATCGTCTCCTCGCGGATCTTCTCCAGGATCTCGTCGACGACCGTGAGTTCCACGTCGCTCTGGAGCAGCGCCATCTCGAGTTCGTCGAGCGGCGCTTCGAGGTCTTCCTCCTCGATGATCGTCTGCCCGGTCGCCGCCGACTTCGCCCGTTTGGCGAACCCGGGACCGTTCGACTCCTCTGCGGGCTCCGTCTCGGCGGGTGCGGTTTCGGGAGCAGCCTCCTGGGCCGTCGCTGGCCCGTCGGCGGTCTCCGTGTCAGCGGCAGTGTCGGCCTCCGCCTCGCCGGCGGTTGCCTCGGCCGCTTCCGCTTCGGCCGCTTCCGCTTCGCCTTCAGCTTCGGCGGCCTCCGCGTCGGCTTTCTCCGCGGCGGACTCCTCTACGTCCTCGCGGAAGCTCCCGAGTTTCTCCTTGAGGCTATCGAACATCCCTGCTTACTGCTCGTCGCCTTCCTGCTCTTGCATCTGCTGCATCTGCTGCTGCATCTGCTGTTGCTGGAGCTGCTGAGCCTTCTCTTCGATCTGGCTGCTCTCGGACTCGAGCTCTGCGATGTCTTCTTCGACGCCCTCGATCTGCTCTGCGACGTCGTCCTGTTTGGCTTCAAGCGTCTCGATAGCGTCGCCCTGTGCTTGCTCGGCCGCGTAGCCGCCGCCGAGGCCGACGATCACTTCGTCGATGTCCTGAACGTCAGCGCGCAGGTAGGCACCGCCGCCGAGCGGAACCTGCACGGTCGAATCGGACTCGAGCGTCTCGATGGCCTCGATGGCCTCGTCGATCTCCTCGGACTCGGTTTCGAGTTCGTCGACCTGACCCTCGAGGAGTTCGATCTGCTCCTGGATCTCCTGTAGCTGCTGGCTGAGCTCCTGCAGTTGCTGCTGGCCACCACCGCCGCCACCGCCCATCATTGTTCGACACCCTCGATCTGGATCTGGGGGCGCTTGAGGCCGTGTTGGCTCCCGAGGTTAGCGTAGGTTCGTTCTTCAGCAACGTCTTCGTTCTCCGCGTCGACTGTGGATTCTGAAATCCTGCCAGCCGCCGCGAGCCTGAAACTTCCCGTTAACCGTAAATTGGCTCATACCATTCAGTCCGCCCCGAAGTCGGAAGAACCTTGCTACTCGGGGACGCCGCCGGACTCCATACTGCTCGCAACCTCGAAATGCGTCTGGACGTTCTGTAGCGTCGTCCGTAGCTCTCGCTCGTTGTACCGGCGTGCGAACGGCTCGGCAACCGTCGAAATGACCCGTCCAGGAATGTCATATGTCGCCGAATACGTCAGTCGCGTGCCGCCGCTTTCGGGCTCGAAAACCAGTTCGAGTTCACCCTCCAGAGTGCCGCGCATCTCGAAAACCATCTGCTCGTTTGGCTCGTGGACGGTCTCGACCAGTTCGCCCTCCAGTGCGACACCGGCCATTCGGAACGTGTGATCGAGCCGTTTCCCGCCGTTTTCCAGTCGCTCGACGTTGTCGATTTGGGCAATGCTCGGCGTCACCGCCATGTGGTTCTCGGGGTCGTCGAGAAACGCGAAGACGTCTTCTGGCGGCGCCGGGACGTGCGTCGTCTCGCTGACAGTGCTCATACCAGCAGATAGCCGACGAGAAAGCAAAAACGTTGACCCGGGCGTGAGCCCGCACGTCGAGTCAGTCGATGTAGCCGAGCGCGTCTTCGATCCGACCGAGTTCGGGGCCAGTCGTGTCGCGACCGACCACGTAGCCGTTCTCGTTGACCACCAGGCCGGAGCCGACCAGCGGGCCGCCGTAGTTGATCGTTCCCACGTCGGCGCGAACGTCGAGTAGCTCTTCGAGGTAGTCGAGTTCGGCGTCGGTGGTTTTCGGGTGACAGAGGACGCCGTCGGCGTTCGCAACCGCGGCGGTGCCGACGGTGCGGACGCCAGCGATTTCGCCCTGTTCGACGGGGACGTCGAGGGCTGTTTCGACTGTCTCGACGGCTTCCTCGGGCAGTTCGGGGTGGACGTATGCGCCGTAGTCGTTCGCGAGGACGACGTTGCCGGCGGCGTTGATCCGGCCGGGGAGTTCGTAGACGTCGCTGCCGGTCTCGCCTTCGAGTCGGTCGCGCTCGTCGTCGGAGATGCGACTCGTGACCAGCAGACCGTTCTCGTTGCCGGTCGCGAGAGCGCCGACGGTGCCGGAGCCGGCAACCGTCGTCGGGACGACGGGGACTCCGAGTTCGTCGGCCATCTCGTCGGCGAGTTCGTCGTCGGTATCGGGGCGGATCAGCAGGTAATCGTCAGTGGCAGCGGCAAAGACACCGACGTATGCGGATCCGGTGAACGCGGCGCGGAGCAAAGCTACTCTGCGTGCTCTGCTTCGACGATGCTTTCGCCCTCTTCCTCGAAGCGGGCGGCGCGTACGCGAAGCTTACTCGGCGGCTTCTTGCGGCCGCGAGACCAGACTGCCTCGTTGATCGAGGGGTCCAGACGGACGTTCTCCTCGTCGACGGAGAAGTGCTGGGTGAGGTGCTGGCGAACGAGCTTCATTGCGCGGTCGGCGCGCTTGTGTTTGGGCTCTGCCTTGGCGTCTCGTAGGGGAACGGTCATGACGCGTTCCTCGAAATCACTTGCGCTCATTATTCGTCAGTGCCCTGTCGCCGCCAGTTGCGTCGCTTCGGGTTGCGTGTCACGTCACGATCGGTCTTGACCATCACCCACGCCGGGACACGACTGTTCTGTCGCTCCAGCTTGGCGAGGCGCTTTTTCTTCGACTTCGATTTCTTACCCATAGTGGTGAGTCCTACCCGACCATCGTTTAAAATCTTGTTCTTTTCGGGGCGGGGCGGCACCAGACAACGACCTTCCATCACCGGACCCCCACCGTTTTCCTCATCCCGGACCATTGACCGTGTATGGACGTGATCAACGTGACCGCCGACGCCGAGTCGTTCACCTGCAACGCCTACCTCGCGTTGGGAGAGCGTACGACCCTGATCGATGCCGGAGCGATGCCGGGCGTCGAGGACGTCATCGCCGAGCACACCGACGACCTGGAGGCCGTCGTGTTGACCCACCAGCACGGCGACCACGTCCAGCAACTCGATGCCGTACTGGATCGGTTCGACGCGGACTGTTTCGCCTACGACAGCCACCCACACCGGAGCCATGGCATCGTCGACGGCGACGAGATCTCTATCGGCGGCGAGGCGTTCGAGGTCGTCCGCACGCCGGGCCACGCCGACGATCACGTCTCGCTGATCAGCGAGTCCACGATCTTTAGCGGTGATGTCGTGGTTCACGACGACGGTGCGTTCGACTACGGTAGCTTCGGGCGGACCGATCGGCCGAACCAGTCACGCGAGGCCCTGATCGAGAGTATCGAGCGCATTCTCGACCGGCTACCCGACGGCGTCGAGCATATGTACGCAGGCCATGGCGACGAGTTCCACGGCGACGTCGAAGACGTGATAGAGACGGCGCTAACCCGTGCAGAGAAACGAGAACCGAAGTATCCGGAGGATTAGGCGCTTCGCGCTTCCTTGGCTTTGGGACGCAGGTTCCCGTAGCCACACTTGCGGCAGCGGTCCGCTCCTTCGGCGTTGCGCGCGTTACATCGCATACAGATCATCTTGGAGAGGATTCGATCCTCTGCTTTTTCGAATGAAGCCATACGGCCTCGTTGGCCGCTTGCTCGTTTAAAGTTGGTGGTCCACGGCCGTGAACGGTCGGATCAGACACGAATGGCGCTCTGGAACGGCTAACTTCACGCTCTGAAGCCATACGATATAGTTTTCGAAGTCTGGGACGGAGTCCGGTCCAGAGCGCAGACGGGGTCAGTTACTTATGGGTACACGGCGAACGACGAGGTGATATGGCGAGCCAGTTACTCGCTGACGAGGCGGCCGACAACATCGTGCGGACGAGTCGGACCTCGCTCGGCGACAGTCTCCGGTCGGTGACGTACTTCACACGCGATGACTACGAACAGCTCTACCTCCGGGACGACCTGAGTCGCGACGCCGACCTCACCAGTTTCATTGGCATCGAGTGGCGCGGGTTCAAAACCGCACAGGCGGCCTACGAGGGGACGGAACTGGGCGACTATCAGTACACGATCCGGGTATTCAGAAAACGGCTATCTGATGCGAGTCACCGACAACCGAGAGGGCGTGTTCGTCACGACCGATAGCCTCACGATGGGCGATTTCAACAACGTCGCCCAGTCGGTGCGAAAGGTGCTTCGGGACGACATCTAGCGGTCGCCGCTTCGTTGTCCGGCTCCGAGAGCGCAACGCCCATGTCCGACGAACTCCCAGAGAGACGTAATGACAGCCGACAAGATTCCCGAACCGGCCCGCCGCGCGCTCGACCGTCACGGGGCGTTCGAGTCGACCGAGAACGGATACGAATGTACGACGACGCCCTTTGAAGCCGCCGTCCGAGCGAGTCCAGCAGCGGGTGAACGCGACGCCGAGTTCGAGATCGAACTCCACCTCCCGGCGCTCTCGGCTGTCGTCGAGAGCGAGACCGTCGGTCCGGCCGTCGCGAACGGCTGGTTCGACACCCTCGAACGGAGACTAGACGACGCCTACCACGCGGCCGGTCCGAGCGATACCGACGACCCGGTCGTCGAGCGCGGCGACGAGACGATTACCGCGACGTTCGGCCTGCGAGCCTGGAACGCAAGCAACGGCGTCGACGCCGCGAAGGCAGTGATCGACTACGTCGAGGGCACCTACGTCCAGGGCGTGATCCCCGGCTACGAGTACGGCGAACCGGTCGCGGGGCTACTCGATCGAGCACAGCAGAACGCGGATTCCGACGACGCCGCCCGCGGCGGAACGCCGCTCTAATCCATCGCGATATACGTATGGGTGTCCTCGACGCCCTCAACCTCCTGAATCACCGTCGCCGCGATGTTTTTCACTTCGCCCGGCGTGTCGACGATCACCTTCGCGATGATGTCGACGTCGCCGGCGACGATGTGTGCGCTCTCGACGCCGTCGAGCGCCGAGATATCGTCACGCAGTCGATCCGCCTCGCCCGTATTCGCTTTGATCATGACGTAAGCAGTAACCATCGTCAGGTGCCTCCCGGGCCGGTCTGTGCCGTGGCCCGACTGTTGTCTCCGACCAGGATCTGTCGCACGTCACCGAGCACGTCGAAGTCCGCGAGCACGACCAGTCGATCACCCTCGGCGAGCGACTCGTCGGGGTTGGGGATATCGAGTGGTTCGCCCTCCTTTCCGAACGCGAGTACCGTCGCGTTTGCGGGAAGTTGCAGTTCGCTGATGGTGTAGCCACGCGTCGGCGATTCCGGCGTCACCGTCAGTTCGACGACCTGGAGGTTCTGAGCGATGTCGGCGATCGCACGGATATCGCCGCCGAGTAGCGCGTTCTTGGCACCAATCGCACCCAGACGCTCGGGGTAGATGATCTCGTCGACCTCTTCGGCGTACTTCCGGTAGATATTCTCGCGGTAGTCCTCGTCGATCCGCAGAATGGTCCGACAGCCGTGATGTTTCCCGATGAGACAGGCTGCGAAATTCGTGTTGAGATCGCCGGAAAGCGCGCCCAGCGCGTCGGCGTCGTCGATCCCCGCTCGTAAGAGAATCTCCTCGCGAGAGCCGTCACCGCCGACGACGTCGAACCCCTGATCACGGGCCCGTTCCGCGACCGCCGCATCGCGCTCTACCAGCGTCACTTCGTGTCCTTCTTCATTGAGGACGCGACCGGTCCGTGACCCGACACGACCCGCCCCTATGATAACAAACCGCATATCACTGCTTACGCTGCCCCCTTGAATAATGTTACCCCATCGGCGAGCAGAGAGGCGATTCCGTCGCCGGGTTGGACTCGAAGAAAGGTTTTTGACGTGCCACGGAGTACCACACAGCATGGTTCACGCGTTCGTCATGGTGAAGACGGCGGCCGGGAAGTCGGAAAGCTTGCTCGCGGATGTCCGCGAAGAAAACCACGTCGTAGAGGCCCACATCGTGGCGGGCGAGTACGACATCATCGGAGAAGTAGCCGTCGACGAAGTCTACCAGGTCCTCGAAGCCGCATCGAGCGGGATCCAGGCCCTACCCGGCGTCAAGGACACCAAGACGTACATTTCGCTGGAGTAGTCCTTCTATTCGCCAAGCACGCCCCCGAACGCGCCGGCAAGCGCGGACTCCGCGGCGACGACCAGCGAAAAGAACACGATCAGGAGTGCGAGGACGAACCCGCCGGTCGCTCCGATTGCGCCGCCGACCGGCCCGCCCACCGAGCCGACGATTGTCAGTCCCACCCAGAGGAACACTCCCGCAACGATGCCGCCGAGGCTCCCTGCCAACAGGCCATGCCACGCGCCGCTCGCCAGCCCGCCCCCTGCGAGGTAGCCGGCGACCAGTCCGCCAAGCAACCCGGCCGTCAACTGACCAAGCCCGGGGAGGACGACGCCGAACACGCTCAGCACTGTGAGAGTAATAAATCCGATCACGACCGCACGCCAGTTCGTCATGAACGACCGTAGACAGTCGAGGCGTATAAGCACATCAACACGCACGCGGCCCGAAGAACGGCCTTTTATAGCCAGCTATCGTACGATCGGCTATGATTTTCGAGGATCTTCCGACGACGCCATGGTCGGAGGAACTCATCGACAAGGCGTTCTCGCGCGCGTCGCGATCCGGCCGGGCGAAGCAGGGCCGGGAGGCCCAGGAGTCAATGGTACAGACATCGTCGAACATCCTTTCGGATAACCTGGAGAACGTCGTCACGGCGTGGCCCGACTTCGACGAGATCGATCCGTTCTACCGCGAACTGGCCGAGGCAATCGTCGAGACGCACGAGTACGACACCGAGGCCGACGGCGTCGACGCGCTCAGACAGAGCCTCTCGGAGGTAAGCTGGGCGAGCCGCCAGACCAAGCAGATCGGCGACGAGGCCATGGGGAAGATGCGAAAATCCGACGTCGAACTGGCGCGGAAACACCGCAAGCAGGCGTTCGCGCGGATGGCGGACGTCGTCGAGCAGGTCGATACGAACCTGCGACTGATCGGGGAGGCCCGGGACGCTCTCAAGACGCTGCCGGAGATCAACCCCGACAAGCCAGCAATCGTGGTCGCGGGCTACCCGAACGTCGGCAAGTCCTCCTTTGTCAACGACGTCACGCGGGCCCGCCACGAAACCGCGGAGTACCCCTTTACGACCCGCGGCATCGGCGTCGGGCACTTCCACGGCTCCGACGTACCGAGCGAACTCCGAGATGGCGAGGGCTCGTCGATGGACGAGCACGTGCGCTACCAGATCGTCGATACGCCGGGACTGCTCGACCGGCCGCCGGAGGAGCGAAACGACATCGAATCGCAGGCGGTCAGCGCGCTCGAACACCTCGCCGACTGCGTGATCGTGATCCTCGACGCCAGCATGGACTGTGGCTACCCGATCGGCGTCCAGCTAGAGCTACGGGATGCAATCGAATCGCAGTTCGACGACGTGCCGGTGCTGACGGTATGTAACAAGATCGATCTCTCCCGGGACGTCGAGGCCGACCACTACATGAGCGTGACCGAGGACGAGAACGTCGAGGGCGTCCTCGCGGCGGCCGTCGACGCCATCGGCTACGAGCCGGAACTGCCGTTCGAGCGGTAGGACCACCGTACTCAGACCCCAGCGCCGCTTTTCTGGCGAACAGGCACCACACGAGAGTCACGACGCGGTCCGGTGCACACCCGCTGGCCGCGCCGTGGCGGCTTCGTCAGGACACGGTGCGACTGGTCCCGGCATCGTATATGAGTGTTCGGCCCCGAAATTGATGGTACGACCCCGCGTACGGGGCGGCATGGAGATCGTCGAGAACTCGATGGACGTCCCACTGGAGGCGGTGCTCGAACGGCCCCTCTTCTGTTTCTTCGCGACGACCGACGAGGGGTTGCCCCGGATCTCGCCGCTGTGGTATCTCTGGGAGGACGGGACGGTCTGGATCATCGCCGACGACGGGAAGACCTACCTTGACCGGGTGCGGAAGACGCCCCATGCCGCGCTGGCGATGGTCGATTTCCTGCCCGGTTCCGGCGTCGTCCGACACGTCGGCTTTCGCGGGATGGCGACGGTCGAACCCTTCGACGAGGAGCGGGCAGACCGCCTGCTCCGGCGGTATCTCGGCCCCGACCCCGAAACGTGGGACGAGCGATTCAAAAGCCCCTGGAGCGACCGGTGGCAGTTCATCCGCTTCGAGCCCGAAACCGTCGTTGCCCGCGATCAGAGCTACGACGTCGGGACCCTCTGAGAACGCGGCACTCGTGACGTGAGCCTTTTCCCCGCTGCTCGCCAACGATATGTATGTTCGAGAACCGACCGAACCGCTCCGACGAGGTCGTCTTCGTCGGTCGGTCGAACGTGGGGAAATCGACGATTATGCGAGAGCTGACGGGCCACAGTTTCGAGACGGGCGGCAAACCCGGTGTGACGCGCTCGCCGAATCACTACGACTGGGCGAGCCAAGACTTCATGCTCTCCGATCTTCCCGGCTTCGGCTTCATGTCGGGCGTCCCCGAGGACGTCCGCGAGGAGATCAAAACCGAGGTCGTCCAGTACGTCGAACGCCATGCCGACGACATCATGGTCGCGGTGCTGGTCGTCGACGGCAAAAGCGTCATCGACATCATCGACCGTCACTCGGGCGAGGGCGAGATTCCGCACGACGTGGAGATGTTCCACTTCCTGCAGGAACTGGATATCCCGACGGTCGTCGCGGTCAACAAGATGGACAAGGTCGACGACCGAGACGAGCGACTGAACGACCTCTGTGATCGGCTTGGGATCTACCCGCCGTGGAAGCAGTGGCAAGAGACCATCGCGCCGATCACCGCGAAAAAAGGGTCGATTCAGACGCTCAAGGACGCGGCACGCCATCATCTCGAAGAACAGAAACGCGACGACCTGAAGCAGTTCTTCTGCCCAGCCGTTCGAGCAGTTGCTCGCCGTCGACGAAGGGAATCCCGTTTGCAGTCGCATACTCGCGAGCGGCCGTGGTGGTCAGCGCCCGGCCGGTGTCGTCGTCGAGCATCTCGCAGACGACCGCCGCAGGGGTTGGCTGGCGGCGTCAGCCAGCGCGATGCCGAGTTCGGTGTGGCCCTGGCGCTCGTCGAGGAGGCCATCCGCGGCCCGGAGCAGGTGGACGTGCCCCGGGGCGCGGAACTCGCTTGCGAAGTCCTCGGCGTCGAGCGGTTGGCCGTCCTCGACTGCCGCCGCGAAGCCGGCGATTTCGGTGATCGTCAGCGAGCGATCCTCGTCGGTGATCCCGGTGAACGTGTCGCGATGATTGACCGTCAGCGAGAACGACGAGCGGTCGCCGTACGCGAGGTGGGCCGTCTCGCTGGCGGGATGGTCGATGGCGTCGGAGAGGAACGGAAGCGAGGCGGCGTCGGCGACCGACCCGGAGAGGCCGACGCAGATCAGCCCGCCCGCGTCGTTTCGCAGTTGCGCAACGGCGTCAGGTCAACCGCGCCGGCGGGGTAAATGAGGTCAGTCTCACCCTCCCGGTCGTCGAAGTCGTGGACGCAGACGGGGTTGCCGTCGCGAAACGCCGCGACCGCACGTTCGACCGGGTCGGTCGTCGACACGTCTGCGATATCGGCGTTGCTGGTGTTGCCCGCCATCTCACTTGTCCTCGATGTAGACGGTGACCAGTTCGTCGTCCGTCAGTCCGAGTTCGTCTCGGAGTCGATCGGACGCGATCAGTTCGAGTTGATCCTCGTCGTGATGGGTCCGTTCGGGGGCGATGACGTGTGTGCCCTCATAGCGCTCCCCGTCGGCGGTCTCGATGGTCGCGGGGTAGCAGACGGCGGGACCGTAGGTCCGGTCCTCGTCTTCCCAGCCGTCGATGTGGACCGGGTCGAGAGCCTCCATCGCGGAGCGCCGCCTGATGCTCGACTCGGTGAGTTCGACGTTGAGTGTCCCCTCGAACGGTTCGTACTCGAGCCGCTCGCGGAACTGCTTCATGTAGCCCGGCAGGGAGATGTAGTGTTTCCCCTCGCCCATCCCGCCGGTGATGGTGCCCTCGAGTTCCACCGTCGTCTCGCCCTCGAAGATTCGACGATAGTCCTCGTACTCCGCCCGAAGGGCCTGTTCGCCCTCGTCCGTGATCGAGAGCCACTGCCCGTCGGTCACCGTCTCGCGCGTGAGATAGCCCGCATCTTCGAGCCGCTGGAGACGACGCGATGCCGTCTGTGTCGAGACATCGAGGTCCTCGGAGAGCCCGGAGCAGGAGGCTTTCATCTCTCCCGTGGTCCCCCCGTCGAGTGCCAGTAGTTTTAACACGGCAAGCTCGTCGTGTCCGACGGCCAGCGTCGGTGCGTTCGACATATGAGAACCTTCTGAACTACCGACTCATAAGCATATCGAATATGGGATGCATCTCAAAAACTTGAACCAGGTTGACCGTGTTACAGGGAGTTAGTGGTCCCATAGAGATAAGCGATATGGGTCAAACGGCGGCGTTTTATTATTCGCTCCAGAACTCGCTGCCCTTTTCCAGTTTCGGCACCCACGTATCGGCGTCTCTGGACAGCAGTGCGACCCGGGAGTCCGGGACGTCCTTGATCGCGTCGTGCTCGGGCATGTGCTCCCGGATCGACTCGGCGAACTCGACGACGTCCTCGTGGTCGGGCATCGAACTCCGGTCGAGACGCCCGCGCGAGTGGCCAACGTGCATATACGCTTTGAGCTCCACGAAGTCGGGGTCGGCACGGTCGTAAAAGGCCGCATACCAGTCCGGATCACGCATGTTCTCGCCGTCGACGAGCGTCGTTCGGAGCACAGTGCGGGTGTCGTCTTTCTCTGCGAGGACGTCCATCGTGTCGATCAGTCGCTCCCAGGCCTCGTCCTCGACCGGTTTTACGACCTCGTCGAACGTCCATCGATCCGGCGCGTCGACGCTGATGTAGAGCTGGGTGGGATCACACCGCTCCAGCATCTCGGGGTTGGTGCCGTTGCTCACGAGAAAGGTCGTCATGTCTCGCGCGTGGAACTCCTCGATCAGTTCCGGGAGATAGGGGTACAGCGACGGTTCGCCATCCAGCGAGATGGCGACGTGGCGTGGCTCCATCGACTCCTCGAACACCTCGCGGGGAACCTTCTCGTTGCCGCCAAAGCCCGAGAGCAGTTTCTTCTGGAGGCGGATCGAGGCGTCGACGACCGCCTCGGGGTCGTCCCACTCCACGTCATCGAGTTCGTAGGCGTGGCCCGCATGGTCGCGCCAGCAGAAGACACAGCGCTCGTTGCACTTGACGACCGGCGTCATCTGGATGCAGCGGTGGGACTCGATGCCGTAGAAGGCGTACTTGTAGCACTTGCCCTCGCCGCGAAGGGCGTTGGCCGTCCAGCCACAGGTCTGGGCGGCGGTGTGGTTCTCGCTGTGGTAGTCGGGATCGCTGACCTGTTTTGCGCCGTCCGATTCACTCATTGTAGAACGACTAGCCGTCGAGGCTAAAACGTTCTTTCCTCTGTGCATACCGACCGAGCCAGCGGTCCGGACTAGCCGTCTCGTCGCGACGTCGGATCGTACGACTCCGGAAGGAACGGAGCAGCCACGTCCTGTCCCGCAGCGTGAGCGTTCAGTCTCGCTGCCGCAGGCGACTCCCTGATAGCCTCGGCGTCGTACTGTAGTTCGTCGAAGACGTCGGTGATCCAGCGCTGGCTCCGTAGCTGGAACTTCTGGTGATAGCTCTCCGCAAGGTAGAACTCGTCGGGTGGTTCGAGCCGGGTTTCGACTTGCTGTCGGCGCAAGTCACTGTCGTCCAGAAAGGCTCGAAGCTGCTCGCGCTGGGCGGCCGTCTCGGTGAAGACGATGTTCTGATACTGTCGTTTGCTCGACTGGCGACGGGGAGAGTGTTCGGAGAACGCCCAGTCGAGGAGGTCACTGAACGAGAGTGTCGTCGAATCGTACTCCACCTGCACGACCTCGGTATGGTCACCGATCACCTCGTAGGATGGATCGGGCTTCGTCCCGCCTGCGTAGCCGACCCGTGTCCGAACCACACCATCCATCGCGCCGGCCGCGGCGTCAGGCCCCCAGAAACAGCCGAGTCCAAACGTCGCCGTCGACGTCTCTGTGGGGGCGTTCGCGTCGTACTCGCTAAGGAGTTCTGGAGTGAGCATTGTTCTGTGAATCCGATGTGGTATTGTATCAGGGCCGGAACCGATTAACGCTCATGGAGCTATCGGAAGACGTCCCACGAGTCACGTTCGGCGTCGTATCGGACCGGGATGCCCTCTCGCATCTCGGCGTACCAATCGAACAGTTTGCATTAGCCGTCCAGCGAGAGCACCAGCGCTGGTGAATCCGCACCCGACAGTGCACCAAGCGAGTGCGACCGCTGTGTCGTCGCTCACAGGCTGACTCGCGAGACAGTCGAGTACTCGGGACCCTCGGAGGTCAGTTCGCTCTCGGTCAGTCGGACGTCCTCGACGGTCCACTCGCCGATGACCGGATCGAGCTCGCGGACGCCAGCCTGGACCAGTTCCTTGCCGCCGGCGTGGTCCATCCGCGCCAGCGTGACGTGGGGTGAACTCGTGGTCTTCGGCGTCGAAGCCGAGGTCGACCATCCGCGCCTCGATGGCCTCGTGGAGCGCGGTGAGTTCCTCGGGCCCCGCCGAAAAGCCCGCCCAGAGGACGCTGATGTACTCCATCGAAGGGAAGACGCCGAGCCCTTCGACGCGGGCGGTGAACGGGTCGACGCCGGCGTCCTCGACGGCGGCGGCGAGCGCAGTCTCAACCGTCTCTACGCGCCCGGACGCCACGTCGCCGAGGAACTTCACGGTAACGTGGGCCTGCTCGGGATCGGTGAAACTGAGCCCGCCCGCGTCGCGAAACTCGTCCTGGACGGCCGCAACCTCGTCGGCGAGTTCGTCGGGCAGGTCGACGCTCACGAACAGTCGTCTGCTCATATGAGAGAGTAAGCGCGCGTGACTCAAAAGCGATAACGTCGCCGCGACGGGCAACGTTATAGACCTTCGCGTCGTTAGCCGAGGGTATGAGTCGCTCGCGGAAGCCCGATTGGCTCCTCAGCCCGCTCCCCACCGGCGAGGAGTTTACCGGGATCAAACAGACGTTGCGGGACCGAGACCTGCATACGGTGTGTGAAGAGGCCAACTGCCCGAACATGGGCGAGTGCTGGAGCGGAAACGACGGCCCCGGAACGGCGACGTTCATGCTAATGGGCCACAAGTGTACCCGCTCGTGTGGCTTCTGCGACGTCGAAACCGGTGGCGGCGAACCGCTCGATCCCGACGAACCGTCCGAGGTCGCCGGGGCAGTTGCCGAAATCGGCCTCGACTACGTCGTCCTGACTTCGGTCGACCGCGACGACCTGCCCGATCAGGGTGCGAGTCACTTCGCCGAAACGATCCGCGAGATCAAGCGTCGCGACCCCGAGACCCTCGTCGAGGTGCTGATCCCCGACTTCCAGGGCGAACCCGAGCTAATCCGGAAGATCATCGACGCCGAACCGGACGTGATCGCCCACAACATCGAGACCGTCCAGCGCTTACAGGGCAAGGTCCGGGACCCCCGCGCGGGCTACGAGCAGAGCCTGCGCGTCCTCGAACAGGTCGAGCGGGAGTCCGACGTCTACACCAAGACGTCGATCATGCTGGGCCACGGCGAGCACGACCACGAGGTCTACCAGACGCTCGCGGACCTGCGCGAGGCAGACGTCGACGTCGTCACCTTCGGCCAGTATCTCCGCCCCTCCGCGGACCACCTGCCCGTCGGCGAGTACGTCCACCCGGACAAGTTCGATACCTGGCAACGCGTCGCCGAGGAGGAACTGGAGTTCCTGTACTGCGCCTCGGGACCGATGGTGCGCTCGTCGTACAAAGCGGGCGAACTGTTCGTCGACGCCGTGCTCCGGGAGGGGAAAACCGTCGACAGCGCGCGGGCCACCGCGCGGGCCTCCGAGAGCAGGAAGGCGCTAACGCAGGTCTTAACATCGTCCCAGACGAATTTATCCGTATGACAGATTCAGCAGACAATCCCAAGGACGACCACGAGTTCTCCGAGGGAGAGGGCTTCTCCGGCGACTACGACGAGTTCGATCTCGACCCGCCCGAACTCGAAGTCGACCCGGACAGAGTCGACCCGGTCGACTCCCGCGTGATCCCGGACCTGCTCGACGACGAGACAACCTCGAACGACGAGATCGACGGGAACGCCCTGCTCGACGTCGGCCTGAACTACATGGCGATCAACCGGTACGAGCAGGCGACCGAGACGTTCGAGCGGACCGCCCGGTTTGCCGAGGACGAACTGGTCGAGCAGGAGGCCTGGGTGAACAAGGGCGTCGCCCACGCGGAACTCGAAGAATGGGACGCGGCGATCGGCGCGTACAAGGAGGCCATCTCGATGGATGGCTCCAGCGAGCACGCCGCGACGGCGGAGACGAACCTCGCGTTCGCGCTCTGGGAGTCCGGCCGAAGCGAGCAGGCACTCGAACACGCCGAACGCGCCGTCGAGATCGACCAGCGCTTCGCCGAAGCCTGGTACAACCGCGGATTCCTGATGCTGGAACGCGGTCTGGCCGAGGACGCCCTGAACGCCTTCGACAACGCCATCAGGCTGGGTATGCGTAATCAGGTCACCCTCGAAGAGAAGGCCCGCGCGCTCGAAGAACTGGGCAAGCACGAGGAGGCCGAAGAGATCGCCGAGGAGGCCGAAGACATGCGCCGGGAGGCCGAGCGGGAGATGGTCGACGAGGAGATCGGAGAGTGATCGTCAACGAGCGGACGACCGAGAAGGGACTGCTCGTTTCGGTCTGTGATCCCGACACGCTCGGAGAGAGCTACGAGAGCGACGACATCTCCCTGACCGTGACCGAAGAGTTCTACGGCGGCGAGGAACTCGACGAGGCGGACGTCGTCGAGGCACTCTCCCGGGCGACGATTGCAAACATCGTCGGGGCGGACTCGGTGGCGCTGGCTATCGAACACGGCTTCGTCGAGGAGTCGAACGTTCTCGAAGTCGGTTCGACGGTACACGCGCAGATGCTACGGTTGGCGTAACCTCACGTTTCTTCTGCGGACTCGTCAGCACCCGTATTCACCAGCACGAGACCGAGTAGCGACAGTCCCGCGAGCGTGAGTCCGATCCACTCTGCCCGCTGTCGAAGGCAAAGGCCGCAACGGTGTGGAAGAGGCCGACAAACGCGAGTCCGAGCAGTAGGAGACTGGCGCCGAGCGCCCGTTTGGTCACCATACAGGAGCGCAGGGGTGGAGCGACTTAACGGGTCGGGTCAGCCGAGATCGGCAGTGCGGAACCGCAGATAGCCGAGGAAGACTGGGACGATGATCCAGGCGAGCAACACGACGGCCGAGAACCACTCCGAGAGGTAGAACGGAACCTCCCCGACGACAAAGTCTTCGAGCGGTGCATCGCCGAAGACGTTGACACCGATAGGGAACTGGAGCGTCAGCGTGGGAACCTGCTGGTCGATTAGCCCCGAGGCGACCACACTGTACGCTTCCATCGGATTGAGTCGCTTGAGCGCCAGCGCCCACGGCTCGATAGGCGACTCGGGGCTGATGGGGCAGCCGGGAACGAACCGGTTACGATCCGGTAGATGCCGCCGACGAGCACGTCCCAGAAGCCCAGAAAGACCAGATAGGTGCTGACGACGCCCGCCATCGCGCGACCGCGGGAGGCGACCGCCGCGGAGAAGCCGACCGCGATGCCGACGAACGCGAAGCCGAGCAACAGGTGGGCGGCCGCTGCCCGGCCAGACCGCCGACCGGCACCTCGCCGAACAGCAGACCGGTCAGGAGGATCGCGACGACGAACGCCGCGAGTATCGCGACCCCGACGACGCCCGAACGACCCAGAAGCTTTCCGGCGACGACGTCCTCACGCGTCGGCGGGAGGCTGAGCAGGATCTTGATGCTGCCGGAGCGTCGCTCCCCGACGATTGACATGTAACCCACGATCAGCGCCGCAAGCGGGATAATGATTTGGAGGGGCAACGCGAGTATCGCCGCAAGGTCGCCGGACGGTAGGTCACCCTCGAAATACCAGATCGCGCCGTAGACGAGAACGATCAGGCCGACGAGGAGGCCCGCCAGCGACCAGAGCATCTTGGATCGGACGGCGTCCTCGAAGTCCTTTCGGGCGACGGTCGCGATACTCATGCTGGCACCTCCTTGGCCGTCTTCTCCGCGTCCTCTTTTGTCCCGTTCCCGGTGAGTTCCGCGAACAGGTCGTCGATGTCCTGATCCTCGACCTGAATGTCGCGCACGGTCGTTCCGGCGGCCTCGACATGGTTGATCGCTTTCGCTTTCGCCGCCGACCGGCTACAAGTGATATCGAGGTTGCCGTTGCGTGCTGTCGCGCCGGAGACGCCGTCGATGTCCGAAAGCGTCTCGACCGTCCGGTCGGAGACGTCGTCAACCGACAGTTGGAGGTGAGCGTCCCCGCCGATCTGTGCGTAGAGTTCGTCGAGGGTTCCGACGGCGACGAGTTCGCCCTCGTTCATCACACCGATACGATCACAGACCTCCTCGACGTGATCGAGGATGTGGCTCGAAAAGAAGACAGTCGTTCCGCGCTCGGCCTCCGAGCGGACTATCTCTTGCATCTCCTGGATGCCGGTCGGATCGAGGCCGCTCGAGGGTTCGTCCATGATCAGCAGATCGGGGTCGCCGACCAGTGCCATGCCGAAGGCGAGGCGCTGTTTCATCCCCTTCGAGTAGTCACCGGCGTTGCGGTCGGCGGCGTCGCCGTCGAGGCCGACGCGGGCGAGATACTCCTCGGGGTCGCCGTTCGCACCTTTCGCGCGCTGTACGAACTCGATATGTTTGCGACCGGAGAGGCGCTCGTAGAGATCGAACCCCTCGGGCAGTACGCCGACACGCTTGCGGATCTCCTGTGACTCGTCTCGGATATCGTAGCCGAGTACGGTAGCCGATCCGCTCGTCGGGCGGGCGAAATCGAGCAGCATGTTGATCGTCGTCGATTTTCCGGCACCGTTCGGGCCGAGAAAGCCGAACACTTCTCCGTCGTCGATCTGGAGGGACACGTCGTCGACCGCAACGACGTCGCCGAAGCGTTTGCTCAGCGAGTCGGTTTCGATAGCGGGCATGTCGTTTCCAGCATCGGCCCGGCATACATTAATACCGCCGTCATAGTTTCCGACCGAGAAACTGTGGACGTTTTTATATGATGTGTGATAACGAACAAATGAATGACCGACGATGAGGAAACCGAGCTGCTCGCGATACTCGACGACGAGTATGCACGCTCTATCCTCATCGAGACGAGCAAGGAGCCGATGGATGCAGAGCGGCTTGCCGAGCGCTGTGATGCCTCGCCCCCGACGATCTACCGACGGATCGATCGACTCGACGAGCACGACCTGCTGGAGGCCCAACAGCAACTCGATCCGGACGGTCACCACTACAAGACCTACGCCGCCCGACTCGAACGCGTCGCGGTCGAAATCGAGGACGGTGAGATGGATATCGACGTGTACCGGACGGAAGAGGACCCTTCCGACCGATTCACCAGACTGTACGAGGAGCTCTGATCCGATGACTATCACGCCACTGCTGACGACGACCGGTGGCAGCCCGTTCGTCGGCGTGCTGGTGTTCGTCGGCCAGACGCTGGCGTTCCTGCTGGCATGCTGGATCGTGCTACGCGCCTACCGGGGCTACCAGCGCGCCAGCGCGCCCGCACTGCTGTGGCTGGCTATCGGCGTCGCGCTGCTCAGTGCCGCACCGACCGTGACGCGGTTCCTGCTCCCGACGCTAACCGATCTCCCCTCAGTAACCATACAGGTCGTTGCGACGAGCGGCGAAATCGCAGGCCTGCTGGCGATACTGTACTCGATATTCGGAAACCCATGAGACGGACACGCTACACACCGACCGACCGCGACACTGCCCGCGGGTGGTGGTCCCGATGATCGCAGAGACCGTCCTCTCGGCCATCGAGGCCGAACTCGGCAGTAGCGCGACCATCTTCCTCGTCACGCTGACCAGCGCGGCACTCGGCGGCGTCGTGGCCGGACTCGCCTATCGAGGGTACAGACGCAACCAGAGCGAACCCATGCTCTACCTCGCGGTCGGCGTCGGGTTCCTGACTGTCGTCCCTTTCGTGCTGTCGTACAGCGTCGACGGCCTGACGGACGCGACCGATGCCCAGATACTGCTCGTGATTACGGGCTGTAACCTCGCCGGCCTGCTCGCAATCGCACACTCGTTACGGAGACCGTGAGATGACTACTGACACAAAAGATAATACCGAAACGGATCGTACCGTTCGAAACGACAGAGGGAAAGCGATGAGCACGGGAACCGACACCTACAGCGTTGCAACGGACGGGCTTCGCTGGTTCCTCGGGGCCCCCTCCGCCGCCAGACCTACTTCAATCTGCTCTACCTGCTGCTGGCCTTCCCGCTCGGACTGGCATACTTCGTCTTCCTCGTCACTGGCTTTTCCGTTGGCCTCGCACTGATCATCCTCGTCTTCGGGCTCCCCTGCTGGTGCTGACTATCTATTTCGCCACCCAGTTAGCCGCAGTCGAGCGAACGCTCGCGGAGGTGTTACTCGACGTCGACATCCCGGCGGCCGACCCCGCTGCCGACACGGGTGCGCTCGGACGTCTGAAAGCCCTGCTCCTCGACGTCGCCACGTGGAAAAGCACCGCCTATCTGTTCAGCAAGTTCTTCCTCGGCCTGTTCGCGTTCATCGTCGTCACCGTGCTGGGATCGGTCGTCGTCACGCTGTTGCTCGCGCCGCTACATTACGGCAATCCGAACGTCGGCATCGTGATGGGTAGCTCCATCGAGTTCACCCTGCCGGAGTTCGTCTTCGACCGTGGCGGCTGGGAGGTCAGTCTGGCACTTCCCTACAGCGCGACGCTCGAAACCGGCGAAGTAATCTCGACGTACGCCGACTCGGCGTGGAGCGCCCTCGCGTTCAGCGCTATTGGCGTAGTCGTCGGCATCCTCGTCCTGCACGTGACCAACGGGCTGGCGTGGCTGTTCGCACGCTACACCGAACTAATGTTGCGCTTTACGCGACCGTCGATCCTCACCGAACTTCGCGCGTCCTGACGGCGTCTCAGATGGCACCGTAGCGGCGTCTCGCGCGGCAGTAAAACGGCGTCCAGACCCGTCCGACAGGCGGCAGATGGTACGCGACCGAAGGAGTGTTTTGCCTGGAGTCCTTCCGCTTCAGTAATGAGAAGCCACGAGACCGCACCCCTCGATGTCGAGCGAATCCGCGAGGACTTCCCGATCCTGCAGCGGCAAGTTAACGACGGCCAACAGGTCGTCTATCTCGACAACGCGGCGACGAGCCAGACCCCGAACCAGGTCATCGACGTCTTCGGCGACTACTACCGTGGGTACAACGCCAACGTCCACCGCGGGATCCACCACCTCAGCCAGGAGGCCTCCATCGCCTACGAGGAGGCCCACGACCGCCTCGCCGAGTTTATCGGCGCGAGCGGCGGCCGCGAGGAGATGATCTTTACGAAGAACACCACCGAGAGCATGAACCTCGTCGCCTACGCCTGGGGACTACACGAACTCGAACCCGGCGATGAGGTCGTCCTCACGGAGATGGAACACCACGCCGCGCTGGTGACGTGGCAACAGATCGCCAAGCGAACCGGCGCGGACGTCCGGTACATCCGCGTCGACGAGACCGGCCGCCTCGACATGGACCACGCCCGCGAACTGATCGGCGAGGACACCCAGATGGTCAGCGTCGTCCACGTCTCGAACACGCTGGGAACGATCAACCCCGTCGCCGAGTTGGCCGACATCGCTCACGAGAACGACTCGTACATCTTCGTCGACGGTGCGCAGGCCGTCCCGACCCGACCGGTCGACGTCGAAGCGATGGATGCCGATTTCTACGCCTTCTCCGGCCACAAGATGGCTGGGCCGACAGGGATCGGCGGTCTCTACGGCAAAAAAGAGATCCTCGAAGGGATGGAGCCGTTCCTCTACGGCGGCGACATGATCAAGAAGGTCACCTTCGACGACGCGACCTGGAACGATCTGCCCTGGAAGTACGAGGCGGGCACGCCCCTGATCGCCGAAGGGGTCGCGATGGCCGAGGCCGCGGACTACCTCGACGACATCGGGATGGCGAACATCCAGAAACACGAGGAGTTCCTGGCCAACTACGCCTACGACCGGCTTTCGGAGTTCGACGACATCGAGATCTACGGCCCCGAACCCGGCCCCGACCGCGGCGGTCTCGTCGCGTTCAACCTCGGGTCGGTCCACGCCCACGACCTCGCGTCGATCATGAACGACTCGGCGGTCGCAATCCGCGCCGGCGACCACTGCACCCAGCCACTGCACGACAAACTCGGCGTCGCCGCCTCCGCCCGCGCGTCCTTTTACATCTACAACACGCCCGCAGAGATCGATATCCTGATCGATGCGATAGATGACGCGCGGGAACTCTTCGCCTGAAGGATTACTGTACCCTCGGGACGGTCTGACGAGGGGACCGAGTCAGACCTCGAAGCGCGCGCTTCGGATGCGCGGGAACTCGTCGCCTGAAGCGGCCTCGTTCTGGCAGTTCCTTTGTTCTGGACCCCTGCTCTGGCACGACCGACTGGTCAGTAACGGGGGTTTTTCAGGGATGAGCGACCACAGGGTGACGATGAACGTTCCACCGGAGATGACGCCACTGTTCGGAACAGTGCTCGTCGTCGCCGTCATCGGAGTCGCAGTCGTGCTCTGGTGGCGCTCGCGACGTGCATCCGACAGTTCGGCCTCGAAGCGCGCCCACCAGAAGGCACAGAGCCGTGACGCGCCGGTCGAGAAAGGCGAGATTATCGAGGCTGGGGTCGAAGAGCTGACCGAACACCATAGCGGGGAGACCGATGCCGTCGTCAAGGTCGAGGGGTTCGTGATCTTCGTCAAGGACGTTCCCAAGGAGGTCCAACCGGCGGAGATGCTCCGCGTGCGCGTGCTCTCGTTCAATCGGAAGGGCACCTCGGCAAGCGGGAAACTCCTCGAACGACTCTGAAACGGCGATCTATCGCAATCGACCGCTAGCGATCCGGTGGCGGCGTCGGAATCCTTTTGCCGCAGACGCACCTATCTATTTTCAACAATGGGAATGGGATCAGATATGTATCGCCAGCAGATCCTCGATCATTACAAGAACCCGAGAAACTACGGGGAGATCGAGGAGCCGACCTACACGCACGTCGGCGAGAACCCGATGTGTGGCGACGAGATCCGGGTCGACGTCAAACTGGCCGAGGACGACGAGACGATCGAGGGCGTCGCCTTCCAGGGTGACGGTTGTGCGATCAGCCAGGCGAGCGCAAGCATGCTCTCGACGAAGCTACCCGGCAAATCTATCGAGGACTTGATGGAGATGGATCGAGACGATATCGTCGACATGCTTGGCGTCGACATCAGTCCGATGCGAATCAAGTGTGCCGTCCTCGCCGAGAAGGTTGCACAGGACGGATACAAGATTCATACTGGAGAGAAGGATCTCGACCGGACGTCGACCGAAGACGACTGAGCCGCTGTTTTCTACCGCACAGTAAGCACGTTTTAGCTATCGAACGACGTTGACTGGCACGTCCGAGCGGCGGACGACGGTCTCGGCGACGCTTCCGAGTAGCAACCGCTTCACGCCGGACAGGCCTTTGCTCCCCATCACGGCCTGGTCGATGTCGTGTTCCCGAGTGTACGAGAGGATCACGTGTGCCGGCCGACCCTCCCGGAACTGGACGTCGAACTCCGTCGCTTCGGGGTCCACCCGGTCGAACCGGTCGCGGGCCTCTCGGGCAATCTGCTCGCTTTGCTTGATCTGTTCCCCATTCTCTGTCACGTAATCGCCCTCCAGCGGATGGATCACGTACAGCACCGTAATCGAATCCCCTTCGTGGTGTTCGAGCGCGTGCTCCAGAGCCTTCCAGGCGGTGTCCGAACCGTCGACCGGAACGAGGATCTCTCTCCCCATGACAGTATGCACGGGCGGGATTCGCTTAGTGTTTGAGTAGGTCCGGTCTCGCTACTCGAAGCCCTCTTCCCACCGGAACCGGCCGTTTCGCTGGACTGTTTCCCCATCGATTTCCAGCCGGGAATCCTCGCTGACGTCCGTGATCAGGTCGACGTGAACGGCGCTGTCGTTTCCAGCCACGCCGTCGGGCATGTTGGCGTCGTAGGCCCGACCGAGCGCGAGGTGGACGGTGTCGCCCATCTTCTCGTCGAACAGGATGTTGTCGGTGAAGCGATCGATCCCGCGGTTCATGCCGATCCCCAGTTCGCCCAGGCGGCGCGCGCCCGCGTCGGTATCGAGGACATCACCGATCACGTCGGCGTTCTGGCCGGCGTCGTACTCGATAACCTCGCCGTCCTCGAACGTCAGCGAGACGTCCCGGACCCGCTTGCCGTGGATGGTCATCGGGACGTCGAACTCGACGTGGCCGGTCGTGCCGTAGGGGGCGGTGAAGACCTCGCCGCTCGGGAGGTTGTGCGAGTCGTAGGCGACTGTGGCACAGCTATTGACCGCCGTTCGCTCGTCTATCGACATCGTCAGGTCGGTGTTCGCGGAGACAAGTCGGACCTCGCTTCCCTCGTCGAGCAGGTCCTTCATCCGATCCATCTCGTCGGCGAGGGAGTCCCAGTCCCGCAGAACGGCGTCGTAGACGAACTCCTGGTACTCCTCGTAGGCCATGCCTGCCTGCTGGGCAAGCGATCGGGTAGGGTGGACGGTCGAGACCCAGTCGGTATCCATCCGGGCCTCGCGCACTCCCTCCCTCGCTTTCGCGTGGGCCTGCCGGCGCTCCGCGGGGACGTCCGCCGTTGCCGACGTGTTGTGGCCACCCCCAGCGAGAGATAGGCGTCCGCGTTCTCGTAGAGCGCGAGTTCGTGAGCCGGGTCCGCGTCGAACTCGTCGTCGTGGGCGCTGAGATACGCTCTGGCGATTTCGCCGGACGACCGCGTCGTGACGAGGTTCGCCCCCGTTCACCGAGTAACTCCGCCGTCGCCACTGCGAGTTCGTGGGCACCCGGACTGACTGCGAGGACGACGTCGTCGCCCGCCTCGATCCGCGCGCTCCAGTCGACCAGTACCTCGGCGTGTCGTTTGATCCGATCGTCCATATCTCCCGAAAACGGCGGCGGCTACAAATACGTCGGGGAACCGACCTAGTCGTCCTGATCGGCAGGCGCAGTCGTGTCCGACGCCTCGACCGCCGGTTCGTCGATATACTTTTCCTTCCAGGTCCCACGCAGGAACCATCCTACCGCGACTATCGCCCCGAGCACGTTCCCGACCGCCATCCCGATCCAGATACCCGTCTCGCCCATATCGAAGGCGAACACGAGCAGATAGACCGTCCCCACGCGGCCGACCCACAGCGTGATGATCGAGATGACCATCGCCACCTTCGTGTTCCCGGCCCCACGGAACGCGCCGAGCATCACCTGCGAGACGCCGATGAAGGCGAACTCGACCGAGCGGATCTGAACGTAGTCGACGCCGAGCGCGATGGTCTCCGGTGCGTCGGGGACGTCACCGAGGAAGATACTCACGATCGGTTCGGTGAACGTGACCGCGATTACCGCGACGACGAGCATGACGCCCGCACCGGTCGTGGCAGCGAGCCACGCCGACCGCGCCGCTCGATCCGCCCGGTCCGCACCGAGGTTCTGCCCGACCATCGTGTCTATCGCTCGACCCAGCCCCATCGCGGGAAGGAAGACCAGCGAGATCAGTCGGTTCCCGAGTCCGTACGCGGCGACCACTGTCGGCGCGAACGTGACGACCATCGCGGTCAGACTGATCATCGCGAGCGCGCTCGTGCTCTGCTCGATCATGCTGGGCGTACCCAGCCGAACGATATCTTCGATAATATCGAGGTCCGGGCGGAGATGGCTCAGGCGAACGGCGGGTCCGACCGACGTACCGAAGAGGATACCGAGTCCCAGCCCCGTCCCCGCCCCGCGGGCGATAATCGTCGCGGCCGCTGCGCCCTCGATACCCCAACCAGTGAACCCAGTGCTAGCGAGCAGCGACGCTTCGACCCCCTGCAGTCCGGTCCACAGCATGAGCGGGTTGTTCTGAAAGCCGAAGATCAGGAACGGATCGAGGAGGACGTTCGCGACCACCGAGACCACCATCACCAGCATCGGCGTTCGCGTGTCGCCATACCCGCGCATGAGCGCCGAAAAGACGAAAAACCCGAACAGCAGCGGCATCCCGAGGAAGAAGACCTCCATGTAATCCGCGGCCAGCGGAATGACGTTTGCCGCGGTATCCGGATCACTCGGTAGGAGTTCGAGCGCCGGGCGCGTGTAAAAGTAGCCGACGATACCGATAACGACCGAGAGCAGACTGACGAACGAGACGGTCTGGCCCGTGACTAGCCCTGCCGACCGGTCACCCTTCGCACCGATATACTGGGCGACAAGGATCGCACCCGCGGTCGTAAAGCCGCCCGCGACGGCGATCAGCAGAAAGATCAGCGGAAACGCGAGGCTGATCGCACCGACAGCATCCGCAGAGAGTCGGCCGAGATAGAGCGTGTCAGCGACGTTGTAGGTCACCTGCAACAGTTGGATGACAACTATCGGCCACGCGAGATGAAAGAGCGGCCGGATCAGGCTTCCTCGGTGATCGATTCTTTCGGCTCGTCGCCGGAATCGTCCTGTTCGGCCGTCGTATCGTTCGGGTCCGCTGGAGGGCGGTCCGAGTCGCGGGGCTGATCAGTCACTATCTTTGAAAAGGGAGCATGGGCAGTTCAGTATTTTGATGTGACTCTCGCACACGTTGTCAGCGACCCACCGAGATGTCCGAGAGATATCTCGTGCGGTCTGTTTTCTATCCGTCGGCCCGAAACGCGAGTAGTTTGTCAGTCACCCAGGGGAACGACGATTCGTCCGGAAAACCCCCGGGAGATGCCGACAAAGTGTCATATCGTCATCTCGACTCGTGTCTCGGCATCTCTGTCGGCTTCAAGGGTCGCGACTGCGACGTAGTCCCCCGATTGGGGATCGGACCAGGTGTATTCGTGTTCGAGAGTCTCACCGGGAGACAAGGTCACGCGCTCGAGCGCCTGAGTGAACATCTTGTCGTCGCTCCACCGCCAGACGGCCACGTCAGTGTCGGTATCGTGGACGGTAACGTCGGCGTGCTGTCCAGTTCGGAACGTCAACTCGACAGCCTCAGTGCCCCTGTTGGTCACGGCAAACCGAATCGTGATGTCCTCGTCGACAGTCACGTCCAGAGTCGGGTCCAGTGACATCCGTGGGAACGCTTCAGTCGTCTACACCGTCTGGGTTTCGCTCGTCTCGTTACCGGCGGCGTCGAGTTCGGTGACCGCACCGTTCAGCGTCGCAGTGCTCGAACCGATTGGCGGTCGGTCGTCCCAGAGGTCGAATCGTCATTTGATCTTGCCGCTCGCAACGTTGCTCGCAACAAAAGAAAGCCAAGGGCCGGATTTGAACCGGCGATGGGCGGCTCTGCAGGCCGCTGCGTTAGGCCGAACTCTGCCACCTTGGCGCAAGAAAACGTAGACGGGACTCCCGCTTAAGCCCTGCGTTTCGACAGTGGGAGTCGGGTCGGCATCGGCCACGCGTCCGCGCTGACCGGCACTGCCGCTCTCCTTCTGAATGAAATAACCCCCGCGCCCGAATGGGCGCGGAGGGTCTATGAATAGCAGGCGGCGATCCGGTGTTTCCAGAGGGTCTCCCACTCCAGTACTTGCCGGAACGCTGGCAGGCTTATCTTCCGTGTTCGGGATGGGTACGGGAGTTGCCCTGCCGCTCTGGCCGCCTTAACGCCAACTCGTGGACTCGAACCACAATAATGGACACCTGTCCGTTGGTCAGTTGACCACCATATTCGTGTACGTGCGATCCAGTTTACGCCTGGACCAGGTCAGCAGAGCGAGTCGCTCTACGTTGTGGACCAGTGCAGATGATACACTCGGATATGAGTGAATGGCTTGGCATGTTAGTGCTCGCGGGCTCAACGTCTCGTTGCCTCGACGCGGACACCCCAAGTCTATCGAACTCGTCTTCTACGAGTTGCCTCAAGAGTACTTCGTATCCAGGTGGGTTTCGAGCTTAGATGCGTTCAGCTCTTACCCCGTGGTGCGTAGCTGCCCGGCACGTGCCCTTGCGGACAACCGGTACACCAGTGGCACCCAAGCGCAGTTCCTCTCGTACTATACGCTTGTTCCTGTCAAGTACTCAAACACCCCCAATAGATAGCAGCCGACCTGTCTCACGACGGTCTAAACCCAGCTCACGACCTCCTTTAATAGGCGAACAACCTCACCCTTGCCCGCTTCTGCACGGGCAGGATGGAGGGAACCGACATCGAGGTAGCAAGCCACCCGGTCGATATGTGCTCTTGCGGGTGACGACTCTGTTATCCCTGGGTAGCTTTTCTGTCATCAATCTGGCCCATTGAGGGCCATGATTGGTTCGCTGACCCCGCTTTCGCGTCAGCGTCCTTCGTTAGGCAGGACACTGTCAGACTATCTTGTGCTCTTGCACTCTGCGCCGGATTTCTGACCCGGCTGAGATAATCATGGGGCGCGCTCGATCTTCTCTCAAGCGCGTACCGCCCCAGTCAAACTGCCCGGCTACCGGTGTCCTCCGCCAGGAGTGAGAGTCACAGTCACTAGTGGGTAGTATTTCAAGATTGCCTCGGTGGCCCGCAGCGCGGGTACCTGTGTAGCGGCTCCTACCTATTCTGCACACTAGCGACCGTGTCTCAGCGACAGCCTGCAGTAAAGCTCCATAGGGTCTTCGCTTCCCCTTGGGGGCTCCAGACTCCGCACTGGAATGTACAGTTCACCGGGCCCAACGTTGGGACAGTGACGCTCTCGTTCATCCATTCGTGCAAGCCGCTACTGAAGCGGCAAGGTACTACGCTACCTTAAGAGGGTCATAGTTACCCCCGCCGTTAACGGGTCCTTCGTCCCATTGTACTGGGTGTTCAGATACCCGCACTGGGCAGGATTCAGTGACTGTACGAGTCCTTGCGGATTTGCAGTCACCTGTGTTGTTACTAGACAGTCGGAGCGTCCGAGATACTGCGACCTGCTCCATAAAGAGCAGGCATCCCTTCTTGCGAACGTACGGGACTAACTTGCCGAATTCCCTAACGTCGGTTGCTCCCGACAGGCCTTGGCTTTCGCCGCCATGGATACCTGTGTCGGTTCTCGGTACGGACACCGTACTCAGATTTTCACGGGTTCCAGGTTGACCCAGCTTGCGGTATCTCGCCGTTCGTCCGCTTCGTGCCATTACGGCTTCCACGGAGTTGGACGGTTACACTGGGCGCGAGCCCAGCCTGGGCGACCCCGAAACGTCTCCTTTGAATGTACGGTGGCGCAGAAATATTAATCTGCTACCCTGTTTCGATCTCCTCGAATTGCGAGAGATCTTAGGACCGGCTAACCCTCGGCTGATCAGCATTGCCGAGGAACCCTTATCCATTTGGCCGTCGGGGGTCTAACCCGACTATCGCTGCTACTATGGCCAGAATTGTCGTCACCAGTCGGTCCACACGAGTTCTCACCCGTGCTTCCACCCAACTGGAGCGCCAACCTACTCGATCACTCTGTGAAGAGTGCGGCCAGGTCTCGGTAGTGGATTTGAGCCCCGATCATTTTGGGCGCCCCGAACCTCGGCCGGTAAGCTATTACGCTTTTCTTAGAGGGTAGCTGCTTCTAAGCTCACCTCCCGGCTGTCTGGGGCTCGGGACCACCTTCGGTTGCACTTAATCCACATTTTGGGACCTTAACCCGGCGCTGGGTTGTCTCCCTTACGGTACGCAGGCTTACCCCGCGCACCGGAATCCACGCGTCAACAGCGTTCGTAAGTTCGGAGTTTGACAGATGAGCCGACTCCTCTCGGAGGCGGGGTCATCAATCGGTAGCTCTACCTCACGAACGACCTCGGCGTAGGTCATGCTTCGACATGTTTCGGTTGGAACCAGCTGTTGCCGGACTCGATGGGCCTTTCACCCCTATACGTGAGTCACGAGAGGGTATTGTAGGACACCAACTCTAACAGGCCTCCACATGGCTTTCGCCATGCTTCACCTTGCTCACGCATAGATCGTCCGGATTCGGGTCGTGTCCGAATGACTCCCCGCACTTGAATACGGCGGCCCTGGGGCAAAGCCCTGCGGCCATGTCGGTTTCCCTATGCCTTCCCGGATGCACCGGTTAGACTCGTCATTCAGACACACTCTCTGGCTCGTTTTTCAAAACGCACGACGCGACATCGGCTTCCATTGGGTCCTACTGTGGGGTCGCCCCCAGGTCGTTTTCCAATGGACCTTGTATGCCCCGTCGCTCAGTGGCTGACTGAGTTCAAGCCCTATTGCACCTCCCGTTGTGGGGTGCTTTTCAGCGTTCGCTCACGCTACTTGTTCGCTATCGGTCTCGAGGAGTGTTTAGTCTTCTCAGTCGATGCCTGAGATATTCACGAGGGATATCCAACCCCCGCTACTCTGGAACTGACGCACACTCTACTGCTCGATCGTACGGGGTTGTCACCCTGTTTCACGCTCCGTTCCAGGAGACTTCTGATCGAGGTTCAAGTGCTGCAAGTCAGCCCGAACACCACATTGCCCGTGAAGGCTTCGGTTTGGACTGTGTCGCGTTCACTCGCGGTTACTAACGATATCGCGGATTGCTTTCTATTCCTGCCGATACTGAGATGTTTCAGTTCTCGGCGTTCCCCATTGCGCAAAGCAATTGCGGTGAGGATTCCTATTTGGAGATCCCGAGTTCTTCGCCTCCGTGCGGCTCCCTCGGGCTTTTCGCAGCTTGGCACGTCCGTCGTCGGCTCTCGAGCCGAGCTATTCACCAGCCAGCGTCGTAGCCACGTCTGTCGTCTAATCGTCTAAATCGTGTGTCGTCTGTGTTGGACCACTGCGGTTGAGCAGACTCGCAAGTCTGCCGAACTGGTCCAGTGGACGTCTGGATCGCACGTACACATGGTCTCGTCACACCCGGGGTGGTCTAGCCGAGTGTTCAACCCTTCCCATCCGCGCTTACACGGGATGGTGCATCAGTTTCGCTTCGTACTCCAACCGAGCGCCGTTTCCCACTTAAGGGCAACGGTTCGCGATTCGAGCACGAGTCATGGACCCACAGGGATTCTGAACCCTGGGCATCCTCCTTGCAAAGGAGGCACTCTACCGCTGAGCTATGGGCCCACTCCGGGCAGAGCCCGGAGAGGCGTGTATAGTGTTAGCTTTGATAGTTCGTTAGCGCCCGGACGCGTCGTGGTGGCGTCGGCCGGCGTGCGGACAGTGCATGAGTATATAGGTGGGTCGGGGCGTCGCCCCGATCCCGGTCAGTGGAGGTGATCCAGCCGCAGATTCCCCTACGGCTACCTTGTTACGACTTAAGCCCCCTTGCGGAGCCCAGATTCGACCGAGGAACTCGGCCTCATCCGGACCCCACTCGGGTGCTTTGACGGGCGGTGTGTGCAAGGAGCAGGGACGTATTCACCGCCACCTTCTGAGTGGCGATTACTACCGAATCCAGCTTCATGAGGGCGAGTTTCAGCCCTCAATCCGAACTACGACCGAGTTTCGGAGATTAGCGCCCCCTCTCGGGGTTGCATCCCACTGTCTCGGCCATTGTAGCCCGCGTGTCGCCCAGCACATTCGGGGCATACTGACCTACCGTTGCCCGTTCCTTCCTCCGTGTTAGCCACGGCAGTCTCCCTAATGTACCCACCTGGCGCGAGCCAGTGCTGGCAATTAAGGATGCGGGTCTCGCTCGTTGCCTGACTTAACAGGACGCCTCACGGTACGAGCTGACGGCGGCCATGCACCTCCTCTCAACAGGTCTGATAAGCTCATCACACTGATCGTCACTCCTGTTGTCGATGCTGGTGAGATGTCCGGCGTTGAGTCCAATTAAACCGCAGGCTCCTCCGGTTGTAGTGCTCCCCCGCCAATTCCTTTAAGTTTCATCCTTGCGGACGTACTTCCCAGGCGGTCCGTTTATCGTCTTCACTGCGGCACAGCACAGGCTCGTAGCCTGTGCCACACCTAACGGACATCGTTTACGGCCAAGACTACCCGGGTATCTAATCCGGTTCGTGACCTTGGCTTTCGTCCCTCACCGTCGGATCTGTCTTCTCGAGGCGCTTTCGCCACCGGTGGTCCGACCAGGATTATAGGATTTCACTCCTACCCCGGTCGTACCCCTCGAGCCATCCAGTCCCAAGCCAGGCAGGTTTCGCCGGCCGCCTACGTGTTGGGCACGTAGATTTCCCGACGAACTTACCTGGCAGGCTACGGACGCTTTAGGCCCAATAACAGCGGCCATCACTTGAGCTGCCGGTATTACCGCGGCGGCTGGCACCGGTCTTGCCCAGCTCTTGTTCCACCACCTCCCTACGGTGGTGAAAAGCGAGGACTATATGCCCTCGCACTGGGGATCCCCTTATCGCACTGGCGTGCAGTGTAAAGGTTTCGCGCCTGCTGCGCCCCGTAGGGCCCGGTATCTTGTCTCAGATACCGTCTCCGGGCTCTTGCTCTCACAACCCGTACCGATTACTGGCACGGTGGGCCGTTACCCCACCGTCAACCTAATCGGCCGCAGCCACAGCCTCTGGCGCCGGAGCGTTTCCAGTTCCGTGCAGTTCCAGCAGCGGAACGGTATCAGGCATTAGCCTCAGTTTCCCGAGAGTATTCCTGTCCAGAGGGTAGTTTGGCCACGTGTTACTGAGCTTTCCGCCACGAGTCTGAACTCGTGCGACTAGCATGGCTAAATCGGATCCCCATAGCAATGGCCTCCGGCAGGATCAACCGGAATGTGCCCCCTGGTGGGGGCGGTTAGGCGGGATGCCATCCCAGAGGGATGGCGTCACCTTATGTTCCCCGTCAGGGAACATGATCGCGTTTGTAACATTGCATGAGTCCGTAATCCGGCGACGACCAGGCACGAGCGCCCGGATGTCGCCGAACTACCAAAGCTAACATCAGATTCCATCGTGTACGGCGGACCGCAGGGGTGGAATCCTCATCTCTTTCGGACCAAATATTACCTCGAGAAAGCCCTTAAGGCCTTCTGAAGCGCGTCTTTCGGTCCAGGCGACTGAGGCCCGAGTTGAACGGGCCGTCGGTCGCATCGTGTCGTTCGCATTCAATCCGAGTACCCTTATACACTTAAGGGCGTCGGATTCCGACTCCGTCGAGGATGTCGACGGAACCGCCGTGCGCAATACGACAGTAGTCCACTTTCACACTTAAGGGCATCGTTTTGCCACGAGCGTGTGAGCGGTGGAGCGTACCTGCCTCCGAGTCAGGTCGTGACCAGAGGGACACCGAGCGACTCGGTGGGAGTCGACTGCGTCACGTCGCTTGCATACTGTCGGAAGCCGGTGGTAAACTTAAGGCCGTCGAACGAATCCGCCATCGGAAGAGCGTACCATGGCAACGGGATGACTCGGTACAGCAGGTCACGGTACGAGCTGTGTTCAGGTCGTAAGGTGGCCGCACAGATGCGATACGGTAACAGAAGTGAAAGGTGGTTACAGAGAGCGTCGAAGGTGCTCGGCTACCGAACTGGCCGAGCACGACAAAAAAGCCATTCCTGGCGGACGATTTATTCGTCGAGGTGCTCGATGCCCTGTTTCGAGACGTTCGCCTCGGTGATCTCTTCGGGCATCCAGTCCGGCTTGTCGTCCGGCGCCTTCTCGTGCCAGGCCCAGCCTTCATAGATATGGACCTTGTCGGTACCTTTCTCCCGAAGTCGGAGTTCCGTCATCTCGGCCTCGTCTTCCGACGGTGCTGGTTCGAGACGCCGGGCGGCTTTCAGGGCAGCCTGTCGGGGAGTGTTACCCGAAAACACGCTCGGTTCCTCGCCTTCCTGTTCGCGCAGTGCAAAGTTTCGCTTACCGTCTTCACGTACCATGGTTTGTTGCCTCCATGAGAACCGAGCACATGACTCAATATAAATATATCCCCGAGGGGACGCCGATTCAGTGCTTAGTATATAATTCTAACCCATTTGTTCTCGCATGAGAGTGTGAAAACGTACGACGAAAGGGTGGTACAGTCGATATGTAGCCCCGAAAGGATGTCACGCGCACGGCTACCGTCCCCGAAATAGTTGCGTCCGTAGAAAACACTTAAGTATGTCGTGTGGCGAACTTCGTCATAGAATACCTCGATGGTACGGAAAAAGAAGCTCAGTCCCAGTGGTGCGAAGGGCGAAGACGGAGAATACCACAACGTCCACATCAACCTACACGAAGACGAGCTGGCGGTGGCTGGGATGGAGATCGGCGACGACGTCTTTGTACGTGTTCGGGAGGGCAAGATCATCATTCAGAAAGCGGACCAGGACGAAGTAGAGCACGACTTCTAACCCCCGTACCGTCGATATCGTGTCTTCGGGAACTTTATAGCCAAACGGCCCAGGGTGACACACGATGGACGTTTACAGTCTCGCAAAGCCGATATTTTTCAAACTCCCACCGGAAACCGCTCACAATCTCGTCCACACTGGCCTCAAGATCGCACAGAACACGCCAGTCGAACGAGCGGTTGCAAACAGATATGCAGTCGAAAGCGACCGTCTCACAGTCGACCTGTGGGATCTCGAGTTCCCGACACCGGTCGGTGTGGCTGCTGGCTTCGACAAGAACGCGGAAGTCCCGTCGATGCTGAGCGCGCTCGGGTTTGGTCACGTGGAGATCGGAGGTGTCACCGCCGAGAAACAGCCCGGGAACCCGCGTCCGCGGATGTTCCGTCTCCCGGAGGACGAAGCGCTCATCAACCGGATGGGCTTTAATAACGACGGCGCAGACGAGATCGGCGAGCAGATGCGCCGACTCGAACTCCCCGACGTGCCAATCGGTGTGAACATCGGCAAGTCGAAGTCCACGCCGCTCGAGGAGGCCGCAGACGACTACGCGTACACGTACGAGCGCGTGGCCGAACACGGCGACTACTTCGTGGTCAACGTCTCCAGCCCGAACACGCCCGGCCTCAGAGAGCTACAGAACCGGGAGCATCTGGAACGGATCCTCGGGCGACTCAAAGAACAGGGTGCGTATCCGCTACTCGTCAAACTCTCGCCGGATCTGCCCGAGAGTTCGATCGAAGACGCGCTCGCCGTCGTCGACGACCTCGATCTCGACGGCATCATCGCCATCAACACGACGACAGAGCGAGCGGAGACGCTAACGAATCCGAACGCCGCCGAAGAAGGCGGTCTCTCCGGGAAGCCGATCGAGCAGCGAGGAACACGGACGGTACAGTTCGTCGCCGAACGGACCGACGTACCGGTGATCGGCGTGGGCGGCATCTCCAGTGCGGAAGGAGCCTACGAGAAGATCCGGGCCGGAGCGAGCGTCGTCCAACTGTACACCGGGCTAGTCTACGAGGGCCCCGGGATCGCACGCAAAATCAACGAGGGGCTGCTGGACCTGCTCGATCGGGACGGCTTCGATTCGGTCGAGGACGCCGTCGGCGTGGATCTATAGCGCATCGGCTACAGGTTTTTCTACCAGACCGAGCCCAGAGCGACGCGTGTACTGGCCGATGCCGTGGCGTGGTTCGAACTGTGCACCGCGACACGCCACGGGCGAAAGCGGTGCCTGTTCGCTACTGTAGCGCGTCCAGTCGGAACTCGAACGCCGAAACCGGCAGTTCGAGTTCGTGTTCGACCAGCACCCCGGGATGGACTTCGCCGACGATACCGACCGGTTCACCGTCGATGACGACCTCGGCAGTCCGGCCGTCGATAAAGCTCGGGTGCGTCGTCGCCGGCGTCTCCAGTTCGACGCCGAAGTTCCGTGCTGCGCCTGGAGACGGCCCTTGGCGTCCTCGTAGGTGGCATCGTGTCGGGCGAGTACGCCAGCGACCGCACGGTGTTCGGCAACGTTCGTGTTCTCCGATTGGTCCACCTGCGCGGCGAGACCGATCTCGACGAGGTCCTGTGGATACCGCCGGTGTGTGTTCCCTTCGAGCACCATCATCAGCGAGGGGAGCACCCACGTCCGAAGCATGGTGTAGTCCTCGCTGTAGGGGTTCTTGATCGTGGTCGGCGTCCCCGCGCCGACGGCATCGGCATCCGGCGAGAGGCTCATCCGATCGAAGTTCTCGGCCTCGTTGATCATGTAGAAGTTCAGCATGTCCTCGAAGCCGAGTCCGACGAGTTGGGTTCGGACGGCATCTTCCAGTCGGGAGCGTTCGTGTCGCCCACCGACAGTGCTCACGTCGGGGTACCGCGGTTCGAGGTCGTTGAATCCATACGCCCGGCCGAGGTCGTCGACGAGATCCAGGGGATGGAGGATATCGACGCGATACGGCGGAATCGTCGCCTCGTAGATCAGGTTGCCCTCGTCGTCCTCAGCCGTCACGGCATCGAGGCCGGATCGCTCGAAGAGGTCGATCACTTCGTCGGGGTCGAAGTCGACGCCGAGCAGCGTCTCGATCCGCTCGTGTGAGACAGCCTTCTCCGATAGCTCGAAGTCGGGGCGCACGAGACTTCGTTGCGCCTCGTGCTCGTCAGCCGCGGTCTGATGGGTGGAGAGTTCGCGGTCGGAGTACTCCACCATGACGTCCTCGATGGTCGCGGCGCGGGCGTCGAGCGCGTAGCAGATGATCGCACACATTCGGTCAATCGTCCACTGGTCGGTGCCCGTCAGTTCGACGAACAGATTGCGCGAGTCGGTCGTCACCTCGGTACGGCGACCGTTGATCACTGGCGGGAACGAGAACAGGCCGATGTCGTCGTAGATCGCCGGATAGCGGTCGTACTCGCTAACGAGGTCGGCGTACGTCTCCCCCGTCGAGTGTTCTTCGAGCACTTCTCCGGGAGTGAGTTCCCGGTCGGAGTCGAGCGGGACGAACCGGTCGCCATCCGGTTCGACGCTCGTGTAGCGGATGCTGTTGGTCGTACGCTCGTCCCCGGCGGTCGGGTCGAGCGACGTGCCTTTCAGCATCGTAAGATCGTGGATGCCGATGGCACCCTTCGCACGCTTGCGGCCCATCGTAGCGTGGAGCTTTTCCTGCAACTGGATAAGCGAATCCAGCGCAGCCTCGTCCAGCGAGACGCCGCGGATCACCGCACCGGTGACGTAGGGGCGGTCCTCCGGGGCGTCTTCGACCTCGATGACCCAGTCAGCGTCGTTCGTGTTAGGGACGTGAACGCCACGGTCGTCGCCGTACTGGTAGCGGAGCGACCGGGCGATCCCCTCGACGGAGAGCCGATCCAGTCGGTCCGGCGCGAACTCCAGTTCGAAGTCGCCGTTCTCGGTCGAGCCCTCGTACTCGAGGCCGAGCGAGAACAGGTCGTCTTTGAGTTCCTCGTCGGATTTCTCCTCGTGGTCGGTCAGTTCGCGCAGTTCGTCCGGGTCGACGTCGACTGTTGGCATCAGTACATCACCTCGGTATCGCGTAGCAGTTCGAGATCACACAGCGTCCCGTGGACATCACGGATGTCCTCGAAGCCGTAGATCAGCATGAGCAGGCGTTCGAGGGCGAGCCCCCACGCCATCACGTCGCAGTCGACGCCCAGCGGTTCGAGCATCTCCTCGCGGAAGATGCCGCTGTTGCCGATCTCGATCAGTTCGCCCGTCTCGGGGTGGGTCCCGAAGAGCTCGAAACTCGGTTCGGTGTAGGGGTTGTAGTGCGGTTTGAACTCGATATCGGTGATCCCGAACTGGGCGTAGAACTCCTCGAAGGTGCCCATGAGGTCACGCACCGAGAGGTCCTCGGCCATCACCCAGCCCTCGATCTGGAAGAACTCCAGCAGATGCGTCGGATCGAGCGTGTCGTTACGGTAGACCTTCTCGACGCTGAAGTACCGCTGGGGCGGTTCGAGTTCGCCGACCTGCTCGCCGGAGAGATACCGAGTCGAGAGTGACGTGGTGTGCCCGCGCAGCGCGAGCGCACGCGCGAAGTCCTCGTCCCACGGTGAGTGGTAGCCGTCGCCGTGCTCGCCGACGCCTTCGCGGTGGGCGCGCTCGACGCGCTCGACGAGGTCGGCCGGAAGGTCGTCGATCTCCTGGGGGTTGTCCATTGCAAAGCGGTCCCAGTGGGTTCTCGCCGGGTGGTCCTGGGGCATGAACAGACAGTCGTTGATCCAGAAATCCGCGTCGACGTGGGGGCCCTCCATCTCCTGAAAGCCCATGCCGACGAGGACGTCCTTGACGCGATTGGCCGTCTGGCGAAGGATGTGCTCTTTCCCGCCGCCGTACTCGGGGGCGTCCGCTTCGACGTTGTATTCCGTGAACTCGACCTCGCTCCACTCGCCGCTGGTGAGCATCTCGGGGGTGAGCTGGTCGACGGTTTCGGCCACCTCGACGCCCTCCATCAGCGCGGTGATGCCGTCGTCGGTGAGTCGCACCGACCGGACCGTCCGCTCCGAGCGATCGACGAGCCCACGGTGAGCAGCTGGTCGAGCGTCTCCTCGTCGGCCGGGGCCGGATCGCCGGACGCCAGCGCCTCGAGCGCCGCCGCCTCCGCATCGGTATCGGGATCGGCGTCGGGATCGGCCGTGATCTCGCCGCTGTCGATGGTGCCGTAGCCTTTCCGGGCGTAGTTCGAGAGCGCGATATCGACGGCCGCTCCGTCGAGGCCGGACGCACCGATACCCTGGCCCATGGAGACGGCATCCTCGTCCGCACCGAGCTCTGTGGCCGCCTCGTAGAGGCGGACCTCGGGAAGCCCCTCCTCGAGATACTGCCGCCCTTCGTCGGTGAGTTCGACGCTCTCCTCGACCGTCTCCTCGATCGAGACGAGCCCATCGGATTCGAGATTGAACGCCGCGCCGGTGACGGTCTCGGGCTTTTCCTCTGTCAGCGTCGCTATCTGGTCGATCGTCTGTGCCTCGTCCGCGCTCGCGGCTTCGAGGACCGCGACCTGTGATGCTGGGAGTTTCATGGATTCATGTATGTCACACTGCGTGGTCGTCAGTTACCGGTTCCGGTTTAGCGGTCGGTTTCGTCGACGCGTCGGGCGAGAAGCCGTCTGCGTGAGTCCACCGATCGATCAGACCGAAAAGAAAAACCCGAGACCCTGACTGGCTGGTGGTCGGATCGCCGCACCACTGGCACGAGTAGCGGGTTCGGGTGCCATACGAACCCATAGTGAGGAGTCAGAAAAAACCTTGCGAGTCACGGTCATGATAGAAACCAACACGGGATAGATCGTTCTCGTGAAATGAAAACCGACTGGGAGCATATACAGTTACACCACCAAGCTACGATCGAACAGGGCGAATACGAACGGTACCGAGCCCGAAACAGCAATCGGCTATGAGCAGAGCAAATGCGGCCCGGCTTCCAGCGGGAACAACTACGACGAACCATCCATGACATCCGAACGCGAACTCCTCGATCAACTCAGCACAGTGACCGACCCACAGTTGGACGACGATGTCGTCTCGCTCGGGCTGGTAAACGACGTCGCTGTCGAAGACGGGACGGGTCACGTCTCGCTCGCGCTGAACACACCCTACGCACCGGGCGAGATGGAACTCGGTGATCGAATCCGAACGGCCGTCTCGGACCTCGGCTTGGAGCCGGAGCTACACGCCGGCGTAGACGAGGAACTGGGCTTCGACACCGAGGTGTACCCCAACGTCAAGAACGTCATCGCCGTCGCGAGCGGCAAGGGCGGCGTGGGCAAGACGACTGTCGCGACGAACCTCGCCGCCGGGTTGAGCGACCTCGGCGCGAACGTCGGCATCCTCGACGCGGATATCCACGGGCCGAACGTCCCGCGCATCCTCAACGTCGAGGACGAACCGGCGCTGACCGACGATCAGCGTCTCGTCCCGCCGACTTCGGACGGGATCAGCGTCATGAGCATGCGCTTTCTCACCGAGAACGAGGACGACCCCGCAGTCCTCCGGGGACCGATGGTCAACAACATACTGGTGCAGTTCATCGAGGACGTCGAGTGGGGACTGCTCGATTATCTCGTCGTCGACCTCCCGCCGGGGACCGGTGACGCCTCGCTGAACCTGCTCCAGAGCGTCCCGGTGGCTGGCGCGGTGATCGTCACGACGCCCCAACAGATGGCCGTCGACGACGCCCGCAAGGGACTGGAACTGTTCGAGCAACACGACGCCGAGGTGCTCGGCATCGTCGAGAACATGAGCGGGTTCCAGTGCCCGAACTGCGGGGACGTCCACGAGGTGTTCGGCCAGGACGGCGCGGACGGCATCGTCGAGGACTACGGCGTCGAACTCTTGGGTCGGCTTCCGGTCCACCCGGAACTCGGCGCGGAAGGAACGGGGCGACCGGCAGTGACCGACGAGGACAGCGAGGTGGCCGAGCCACTCTCCGAACTGGTTGAAACCATCGCTGACCGGGTTGGAGAGAGCAACCGTCGAACCGTCGGCGAGCACAGAGACGACGATAGCGGACCGGCCGGGTGGCTCGAAGAGGACGCCTGACGCCGCGTCGCCGTCGGAACAGGACGAACTGACGATTATTCCGCTGCGCCCTCTATCCTCCGTGCGTCGACTTCCAGATAGCGCGTCTCACAGTCGGTACAGGCGACCGCGACCACCTCCCAGGACCGACAACAGGACTCGACCGTCTCGTTACCCATCCGGATCTCGCCATCGCAGAGCGGACAGACGGGCAGGAACGACCGGAGCGCTTTCAGAATCGGGAGGCGCTGGTGCGGGTCGAGGGCCGTCCACCGCCCGTGCTCTGCGAGGAGCAGTTCGTTCGCAGCGGCGTCCGCGAGCAGCGCCCCCGTCGAGATCCAGCGCTGGCGGCCGATACCCGCTGCCTGGATCGCCACGGAGTCCTCGCCCTCGTTGCTCTCGATACCCTCGGCGTCGGCGTCGAACAGCGGCGCGAGGAACGCCGGGTCGGTGATCTCGTCGCGATGCTGTGCAGTCGCGTCGAGCCACGAGCGCTCGAACTCCTCGGTCAGACAGAGATCATCGACCGCTTCGCAGGGTTCGACCACGCCGAGATCTGCGAGCAGTTGCTCGGGGACGAAGTCCGGATCGGTCGCGCCCGTCTCGCTAGCTGGGGCATCGGTAGTACTGTCCCCGTCGTCGTCCGACGCGGTGGCTCCGGTAGTCGCCCCGTCCTCGGATGCCGGGACGAAGCCTCCAGTCGAGTCGGATTCGGGCGCTTTGTCGAACAGCGCCAGCACGCGATCCGGAAGATACCGCTTCGTCAGCGCGGGCGTCCCGGGGACGAGATAGCCCCGGAAATATATCGCGAGGAGGGAGAGGCCGAAGACGGCGACACCCAGAAGCGGGACGAGCCAACCGACCGCGACCGAAAGCACGGCCGCGATACAGACGTTGACGACTGTACAGGGCGTACACCGGTTTTCGCCGGTGTACTCGGACTGTTTGAGCGTGTCGACGCGAGTGGACATAGCTACGGCTTCTTCGAGCCAGGTAAAAAATTTCACGGCGGTCAGGCAAAAAGGATTCGCGAGGGTCTACTGTCGTTTCCGGTCGCTATCGAGGTCGATATCGAGGTCGTCGAGTTTCGCTTCCCACTCGTCGCGTTTCTCCTGGTGCTCTTCGAGGAACTCCGACATGAGTTCGGCGGCCTGCTCCTTGCAGCCACCACAGAGCCGTTCGCCGCCGACACACTCGTCGTAGACGTCCTTTGCGAACTCGTCGTCCTCGTCCGCGAGCAGGTAGGCGTACAGTTCGTAGACGGGACATTCGTCGGCTTTCCCGCCGAGTTCGCGCTGTTTCTCTGCCGTTTCGCGGCCGCCCGTAGTTGCCGATTTGACCTTGTCGTAGCCGTCCTCGGGGTCGTCGAGCAGCGAGATGTGCGACGCGGGAATCGACGAGGACATCTTTCCGCCGGTCAACCCCGTCATGAACCGGTGGTAGATCGAGGACGGCGGGCGGAAGCCGTAGCCGCCGTGATCGAGTTCGGCCTGCCGAGCGAGTTCGTCGGCAGCCTCGCGGGAGAGCTCGAAGGTGTCGATGTGGTTCTCGTAGACGCGCTTCTCGCCCTCGATCCGCTCGATCAGTGCCTCGAAGGCGTCCTCGGTGGCGTTCCGGTCGAGTAGCCGGACGCGGGGTCGAACCGGCTCCTTGCCCGCGGCGTCGAGCTTTTCGACGACGGACTGGCGGGCCTCTTCGGGCGCGGGTTCGTGCTCGCGCAGCCAGTCGGCGACGTCCTCACAGCGGACGGTGTCGCGCTCTCCGTCCGTGCGGGCCGCCGCGCCGTCAGGGCCTCGTATGCCGCTGCGATCAGACGACGCTCGGTCTCGTTCGCCTCGAAACTGGCGTACGCCTCCGTGACGCCGAAAAAGCGGGTTCGAGCGGCCAGATCCCGGGCCAGACGCATGTGTGGGTCCTGATCGGGGCCGACCGGGATCACCGTCGGCTTGGGCTGGTCGGCGACCTGCGGGTAGAGGATGTCGGCCATCTGCGTGACGACGCTTTGCATGTGCGAGACGTCGGTTTCGCCGTCGAAGCCGTAGATCGAACCGAGTTCGGAGTAGTTCGCCTCGATACCCAGTTCGAAGGCCAGATCCTGCACCTCACGGTTGTCGGACTGCCGGTAGAGCGTTCCTGCCTCGGGGTCGAAGCCGAGCGCGAGCAGCGAGAGGATGTAGTCCCGCGAGTGCTCGTCGATCTCGTCCCAGGAGAGGCCGCGTGCGCTGTGGGCTTCGAGGTCGGCGATCAGCCCGTAGGCATCGCCGCCCTGCTGTTGATGCCAGATGATCTCGTCGAAGACGAGTTTGTGACCGATGTGGGGATCACCCGTCGGCATGAACCCGGAGAGGACGGCGAACGCATCGTCCTCTCGCATCGCTTCCGCGACGGGTTCGTAGTCCCGATGGCCGAAGATGACGCCGCGGCGCATCAGGTAGTGGGGGTTCGGCACCGAGTCCAGTAGCTCCTCGAACTCGGCGATGCCGAACTCCTCGAACAGTTTGCGGTAGTCCGCGACCGACGAGGAGCCCCAGGGGTCGAGTGCGACCTCGTCGGCCCCCGCGGCGCTGTCGGTAGCGCCTGAACCGTCGGTTCGGACCGACGAGTGCCAGTCCTCCCCGTCCGAGGCGTGTCGTTCGGACGGCGATGCGCTGGCGTCACGGGAGTCTGTATCTCGGGTCATCCGTGCGACTATCCGAGGTTGGTACGGGCGGGCGCATAAACCGTTCGTTTCGGGACCCCGTCAGGGCGTGATGCGCCCGACTGCGAGCCAGTCGATGCCCTCGCCGTCGGGCAGCGCGAACAACATCTCCTTGCGGACGCCGTGGGCCAGCCGAATATCTGCGAGAGGTCTCGCGGCGCGAACTCGTGGTTCGACGGCAGTACCCGGACGAGACGTTCGGAGTGACTGAGCTCTTCGACCGATTCCACGTCGGCGTAGGTCCGGAAATCCGCGCCGAACTTGAAGCCGGTCTTGGGAACGATTCCCTGCTCCCGGAGCGCGGAGTAGGCAGTGAGCCGCCGGTCGAACCGCTCGCCCTCCACGGCACGGCCGCGTTCGACGACAGCCTCGTAGCCGCCGGGAACGTCGATTGCAGCCGCGTCGGCGAGCTGTGCCGCCTCGACGAGGGACAACTGGAGTCCGTGGATCCCGTCGGCGTTTCGCTCGGCGAGAGGCTGGCCATAAAAGCCACTATCGTGGAGTTGTTCGGGCGGCTCCCAGCAGATAGCCCGGTCAGCGAAGAGGACCGCCGGCACCCCGTCGGGGAGGTCGACCGTCGTCGAGCCAGTGAGATCGGGTCGTCCCGTCTCGAAGTAGGTAATCTCGCTCTCCTCGTCGACGATGGCGAGCGTGCAGTCACCGAGCGACGCGGCGGGCTGGCGCTGGCGCTCGCCGACGACGCGGATCCGGTAGGCGACCCGGCCGTCTTCCGGGCCCTTGCCCCGCGGGTAGACGACGAAATCAACGGTTTCGATGTCGGCCGAGTTCGGCGTCCACCGCTCGCGGGCCGGAGAGAGATAGAATCCGCGTGCGCGCAGGTCGGCGTAGACGAGGAATCGCAGGCCGAACTGATCGCTGCCGGTGCCGGTGAGGAACTCGCGGAAGCCGAGGCGTCGGTCGCCGTCGACGACCGCATCCAGATCGCCCCGGAAGAGGAGATGCGCGGCCTCGACGGGGGCGACCGCGATATCGTTCCCGCCGGTCGGATAGCCGTAGCCGCGAGCGTCGTAGAACTGCTGTCGTGCGTTGCCCGAAAGGTGGACGACGCCGTCGCGGAGTGTGCCTTCCATTGGTAAACGTTCGCCCGTGGGCGGGCAAAGGTGCTACGGTCGGTCCTCAGCCGCACGCCCTCGTCGACGGTTACGTGTCTGCCTGCGCGACGCGCTCGCAGGTCGCGTCCAGACACCGCCGCCCGGTCGCGGTCTCGAACAGCGGTAACCCACACTCACAGGAGCCGATCACGGTCCCCGCGGGAATGGAAAAGCCCGTCTCGCAGTCGGGGTAGGAGTTACAGCCAGCGATAAGCCCGCCGCGGCGGAGGACGCGAAGGTCGTCCCCACACTCCGGACAGTCCCAGGCGCGGTCGAACTCCTCGCGGACCGCGCTGTCGAGGGACTCGCACTCGCGGTCCATACAGAGGTCGAAGGGGACCCCGCGCTCGACGCGAAGCCGGGGGAGACCGCACTCACACTGCTCCGACCGGATCGACGCGCCGGCCGGCAGACCGTAGCGCTCGCCACAGCCAAGACAGGAGACGGCCCCGCTCGCGCGGACGAGCGAGCGCCCGCAGTCGGGGCAGGTGCCGACCGGTACGCCCGCTTCGGTCGCCGGATAGCTGGCGTAGCCGTCCTCGCGGTGGCCGACGACGCGGAGCGTCTCGTCGCCGGACTGGGCCGTCACCGAGAAGCCGCGGTCGCGGGCGCAGGTCACCGAATCGGCGCGGGTGAGCCACGCGACTGGCTGGTAGCCGTCGGCGTCGTGAACGAGGACGGTGTTGTCGGGTTTGACGACGACGGTGACGTGACCGCGGTGTTCCTCGCGGCCCTCGCTGTCGTAGATGGCGGTACACTCGCCGGCGAAGACGCGGATCGAGTGGTCGGTCTCGTGCAGGACTGGATCGGCTGTGTCGGACATGGACCGCTCTGGGCCCGGATTCGTACTTGAACCTGTGGACGGTACCGGTGCAACCCACAGTACGATGACGGGAGCTATATCCGGGCGAGTCGTCTATGCACCGTACATGAAGGCCGTGTTGTTCGATATGGACGGCGTACTGGTCGACTCCGAGGAGTACTGGGTCGAACTCGAGGAGGAACGGGTGCTCCCCGAGGCGGTCGGCGAGGGCGTCGTCGAGGACGAGGAGATAACGGGCATGAACTACCGGGAGATCTACGATTATCTGGAAGAGAACTACGCTGACCAGCTACAGGTCGACCGTGAGACCCTCGAATCCCACTACGAGGCCGCCGCCGAGGAGCTATACGGCGAGCGGGTCGCCCTACTTTCCGGGTTCGAGGAACTCGCAGAAGAACTCCAGAAGCGAGAGGTCGACCTCGCCGTCGTCTCCTCCTCGCCACACGACTGGATCGACATCGTGCTCGACCGGTTCGGCATCCGGGACCACTTCGATGGCGTCGTCAGCGGCAACGCCGTCGACGGCCGCAGCAAACCCGAACCGCTTGTCTACGAGGAAGGGGCCGCCGCGCTCGACGTCGATCCGGCGGACTGTGTCGCCGTTGAGGACTCCGAAAACGGGATCGAGTCGGCAAACCGCGCAGGAATGACGAGTATCGCCTACCGGACCGATATCAACCCCGGCATGGACTTTTCCGGGGCGGACGTCGTAGCCGAAGGCCCCGAAGACCTGCGAGAGACCGTGCTGGCAGTCGTCAACGGCGGAACGGTGCAGTAGCAGAGCCTACTCGACGTCGACGGTCCGGGAGTCCCGCACCGGCAACAGGGGCAACTCCGGGAAACAGACCTCAATGGCGTACTCCAGCGGCGATTCGTCGCCCCCAAAGACGCCGACCGGGACGGCGAGTTCGTCGCTCAGGTAGGTCTCGTCGGCGGTCATCTCGACGCCGTTAACCGTGACACGGACGCCGACCGCGGCGTTACCGGCAACAGTTCGGATCGTGACTTCACACATCTCGTTTTCGCCGCGTGCGATCGATTCGGGAAACTCTCCCCACTCGATTTCGATGGTCGGCAGTTCGCCTGCCGACTCGATGACGCGCTCGGCAACGCCCTCCGAGAGTCCGGCGGCGACGAGTCCGTCGACGCCGGCGGCGATAACCTCGCCCGGCGTCGTGATCTCCTCGGAGGCGAGTTTGCTCGCTCGCCCCGAACCGATCCCGTCGATGGCGGTGAGTCCGACCGCCCCCTCGCTGACGCCGTTTTCGAGGCGCGCTTCGACGCGCTGGACGAGGTTGGCGGCCTGTGGCCCGGCAAAGCGCTCACAGAAGGCCCCGAGCGCGGAGATCAGGCGGACGGCGTTCTGGCGGATCACCCACGCGTCGCTCGTCAGATCGGCGGGCGTCGAGCCAGTCATCGAGGAGTGCAGGATGGCGAGTACTTTCCGCTGGCCCGCTTCGATGTCGTCGGAATAGCTCTTGCCGGACAGGACTGCGGAGATGGCGTCTCGCTCGGCCTGCCGGGCGGTGACGCTGTCGAACTCCTCGGCGGTCGCGACCGCTTCGAGCACCGCGTCGACATCTTGCTCGGCCGCCGTCGCCACCGTGTGGAACCGTCCGGCGGTATCCAGCCGCAGGTAGTACTTCGAGGCGAGCGTGCCCAGCGGCGTCGGATCGACGCCCAGTTCGTCGGTCTCGACGAAGCCAGCCTCGACCAGTTCCGAAAGCGTCTCGCGGACGCGCTCGCGCAGGCTCTCGAAGTCGTACTGTACCGGCGCGCTCTGTGCGCGCTGGTAGTAAAACGTCGTCTCCAGCCAGCCCATCACGTCGTCGAGGTCGTTGATCGTACCCATCGCTATCTCGGCGTTGAGGTGGGAGTCGAGGTCATCGGCAGCTGGGACTCGATCTCTTTGCCGTCCCGCAGAAGCTTGCGATACATGTCGGCGTCCGAACGGTCACAGACGATCCAGCCATACCCCACGTCGTCGTAGCCCGGTCGGCCCGCCCGCCCGAGCATCTGGAGGACGTCCAGGGGGCTCATATCGACTTCGCCCTCCAGCGGGTCGTGATACTTCGTGTCCCGGATCACGACACAGCGTGCGGGGAGGTTGACACCCCACGCGAGCGTCGACGTCGAGAAGAGGAGCTGAATCTGTCCCTGTCGGAACCACTCCTCGACCAGGTCCTTGTCGTTTTTCGAGAGTCCGGCGTGGTGGAAGCCGACGCCGTCGAGCGCCGACTTGCGCAGGGTATCGTTCTCCAGTTGCTGGGTCTCGTTGTGGTAGTCGTAATCGCCACGGGCACCCATATCGAGGTCGCGTTCGGCGATTTCGTCGCGTGCCTTCTTGGCCGCCTGGACGGTGTCCTGGCGCGAGGAGACGAAGACGAGGGCCTGCCCGCCGTCGTCGATGTGGGGTTCGGCGAGGTCCATCGCCCGGTAGAGCCGCCGGTACTTGTCGGCAAACGAGTTCTCTCCGTGCGTGTACGTTCGCACGTCCGCATGCAGGTCGACCGGCCGGTACTCGTCGTCGAACTCGAAGGTGGTCTCGGCGGGGGCGTCGAGCCACGCCGCCACGTCGTCGATGTTGGGCATCGTGGCCGAGAGCGCGACGACGCGAGGATCACAGAGCCGTCGAAGCCGTGAAATCGTTACTTCGAGGACGCTGCCGCGCCGATCCGAGTCGAGCAAGTGCACCTCGTCGATGACACAGACGTCCACGTCGGTGATGAAGTCGTAGCGGCGGCTATCGTGTTTGCGAGTCGCCGAGTCGGTCTTCTCGGGGGTCATCACCAAGATGTCGGCCCGGCGCGCCCGCCGGGGTTCAGATCCCGTTCGCCGGTGACGACGTACACCGAGTAGCCCAGATCCTCGAAGCGCTCCCAGTCCGCTTCCTTCTCGTTTGTCAGGGCACGAAGCGGGGCGACGAAGAGGGCAGTGCCGCCCTCGGCGAGCGTCTTGCAGATCGCGAGTTCGGCAAGCGCGGTCTTGCCGCTCGCGGTGGGTGCGCTGGCGACGACGTTCCCGTCCGTCCCGAGGAGTCCGGGCAGGGCCTCGCGTTGCATCTCGTTGAACGACTCGAACGCGAACGCGTCGGCGAAATCTGCAAGCTCGAAATCGGCGAGGACCTCGGCGAGTTCCATCATCAGATAGCGTGGGTCGGGGACGCAAATGCGTTTCCTTCGAGCGCTGTCCCGCTCCACGCCCCGTCACGACGGCAATTCTTTTGCCGACGCCTCGGCAAGGGCAGGACATGACAGAGCGAGTAGGCCCGAACGACGAGCGATCGGAGGAGGACCACGAGGTGGACGAGGAGACCGAACCGGACGACACCGAATCGTCGAGTTCGCCACAGCCCTCCGTTCCGGAGACTGATTCGCAGGTCCCCGACGACGTCCGAAAGTACGAGAAGTTCACCAAGATGGACGGCGCGCAGTACGACCGGGTCAACGAGTTTCTGCGCGACCGGACCTACATCACGGCACGCGAGTGGGCAATCGCGCGACTCTGTGCGGACTTCCGAACCGAGACGGGCGTCGAGATGACAAAGGTCGGCGAGAACCTGCCCGAACTCGTCCCCTTCATGACCGACACCTACAGCCCACAGGCAGTCAATCAGGCCCGCTCCTCGTTCGAGGAGAAGGTCCGAACTGCGGGTGCGACGTTTCTCTACGGCGCAATGTCGGATTTCTTCACTGCCGAGGAACTCGACGACATGATGTACGAGGTCACCGAGGTCGCGAAGTTCCTGCTGGAGGTAGAGGGTGTCGACCTGGACGTCGAGGACGAACTCGACACCGAGGACCGGATCTCGGCGGTGATGCGGGAGGTCAGATCGTCGAGCGAGCAACTGCGCCAGGACGCCGACGACTGTCCACACTGTGGCGGCGACCTGCACGCGAGCGCCGAGTAGCTACTGCCCGTCGAGTTCGCGGACGTTCTCGCCGGCGGCGTCGCCGAAGTCGCCATCGCGGTAGACGACCTCGCCCCGGACCATCGTCAGTTCGGGGAAGACGCCCGGACGCCCCTCGAACGGCGTCCACGTACATTTCGAGTGGAGCATCTCGCCGTCGATCTCGGTCGCCTCGGAGGTGTCGACGAGCACGAGGTCGGCGTCGTAGCCCTCCTCGATACGACCTTTCCGGGAGAGGCCGAACGTCTCCGCGGGGGTGGCGGCGATCAGGTCACGGACGCGTTCGTAGGAGAACCGATCCTGGCGCGCTTCCTCCAGGAGCAGTGGTAGCATCGTCTCGACGCCCGGGACGCCACTCGGCGCATCCCAGATGCCGGCGTCTTTCTCGTCGCGAGTGTGGGGTGCGTGGTCGGTGGCGATCATGTCCACGGTGCCGTCGGCGACCGCCTCGTAGACGTCCCGGCGGCGCTCTTCGTCACGGAGCGGCGGGTTCATCCGGCCATGAGTACCGAGGTCGTCCAGATCCTCCCGCGAGAGGAACAGGTGGTGGGTCGTGACCTCACAGGTCGCGCCGCCGTCGACGGCGGCCTCGATACCCTCCGGCGTGCTGGTGTGGGCAATGTGGACGTCCGTCCCCGTGTCGCCTGCAACCTCGATAGCGCGCTCGACTGCGGCTTCCTCGGCCTCCGCGGTGCGGAACGCGCTCCACAGGTCGGCGTTGGCGTCCGGGCCGGTACCGTTGGCTGGCATCTCCTGGACCGACTCGTCGAACAGCGTCGCGTCCTCGGCGTGGACGGTCACGGTCGTGTCGCGTTCGCCGGCCTGCTCGACCGCTTCGGCGAACAGGTCGGCATCGATACCCATGTCGCCGGTCGAGTCAGCGAGAAACACCTCGCCGAGCGCAAAGAGCGGCCGGTCGAACAACTCCTCGGGAGTCCAGTCGGCGGTGACGCCGCCGTTGATGCCGTAATCGACGTAGGAGGCGGCGGCGAGTTCGGCCTTCCGGTCGAATCCTTCGCCATCTATCGTCGGCGGGTCGGTGTTTGGCTGGTCGACGACAGTCGTCACGCCGCCGGCCGCGGCGCTTTCGAACCGGTCTCCCAGGTCTCCTTGTGGGAGTACCCCGGCTGTCGGAAGTGGACGTGGACGTCGATTGCGCCCGGGAAGAGCCGTTTGCCGTCCGCGTCGATATCGGCCGACCCGTCGAGCGATGGTTCGAGGGCGGCGATGCGCCCGTTCTCGGTCCGGACGTCGACCTCGCGGTCGTCCGGCAGGAGGGCGTTCGTGATGAGCATACCAACACTGGGTCGTCGGGGTTCCTAAACGTCCCGAATGCCCGCGCTCGGCCGGAATAGAAGAGCTATATACGCAGAGACCTATTTCAGCATTGAAATGATAGATGCGGTAGCGGGCCCGGTGATCGACATCATCGATCACTACGGCATCGCAGTGCTCTTTCTGGTCTTCGTACTGGAGGGTGCGCTCGTCGGGAAGGTGATCCCGACGCGGACGCTGTTCGTGGCAGTCGTCGTGGCGGCCGGGACGAACCTGCTCGATTTCGTGCCAGTGCTCGCCGCCGCCGTCCTCGGAGCGACCGTCGGCCAGTCGGTCCTGTTCTTGCTCGTCAGACGGTACGGCATCGACCTCGCCGAGATGGAACACGTACCGATCGACGCCGATCGCATGAATCGGGCAACGGGGTTGCTCGACCGCTGGGGACCCGCCGCCGTCGCCGTGACGAACGTCCTCCCGGTCGTGCGAGGATCGCTGATCGTCCCGACCGCGATGTCGGACACCCCGTGCTATCGGTTCTCAGCGTGGTCGATGGCTGGGTCGGCCGTCTACGGCGGCGCGCTGGTTGCACTCGCCATCGGAATCGAGAGCCTCGTAACGCTGGCCGGACTGTTCTAGTCGTCGAGAAATCGGTCGACCGAGAGAATCGGTCGCGGGTCGCCGTCGACGAACGCATCTTCGAGCGCTCGCACCACGAGATCCGGATCGTCCGGACCGCCGGCGTGGGCCACGCCACCCACCGATTTCGGGTCGAACGGGGCGCCGAGCGCGTCGTAAACGGGCGAGAGAACGTCGGCTATCTCCTTGCGATCGGTGACGATGACTACACCGGAGACGAGTGCGGCATCGGCCCGGACTCGCTGGGCGACACCGGCGAGTTTGCCGGCCGCCTGGAGCGAGTGCGAACCGGGGCAGAACGACTCCGCGGGTTCCCCCGCCGAGACGGTGACGCCGAGACTCGACAGCGCCTGCCGGACAGTGGCCGTCGCGGCGTCGTACCGCTCGCCGAGGCCGCGCCGGAGGTCATCGATCGGGCGGGCGTGGGCGAACGCTATCGTGGTGCCGGTGTAGGCGACGGCACGACCGCCGACGCTCCGCTCGGTTGGCACGAACCCGTGTTCGGTCGCCGCGGCGCGGGCGGCGTCGTAGCCCTCGCAAGCGGCGTCACGACGCCCGAACGCGACCTGGCGATGGGGCGTCCAGACGCGAACCGAGGGCTGTCGGTCCGTTGCCGTCCGATCAAGCATCGCCGCCGTGGCTTCTCGGTCGGTGGTCGGTGTCGCCGCGCGGCCGCGAACGAGACGCATCGACACGTGTTAGGGAGCCCCATGCTAAAATCGGTTCGATGGTGACTCTGCCCGGGCGAGTCCTCGACCGGTATCGCCGGTTCTCGCTGTACAACTCTCCCTACACCGCACACGACACCGGATCGGCGGTCGATCTGTATCCCGACGCCGACGCCACGGCTGCGCCAAGCCCCGTTGCGGGCACGGTCGAACTCGTTCGGAGCGTCCAGGCGCCGCCGAAGTCCTACGCCGCCGACGAGGATCACCTGATCGTAATCGACACCGGGAGTCACCTGGCTCGCGTCATGCACGTCGATCCGGGCGTCGAACCGGGCACGCAGGTCGCGGTCGGGGATTCGCTGGGGCGGCCGATCCGCGCGGGCTTTTTCGCACCCTGGGTCGACAACCACCTCCACGTCGGCTTCCGGCCGCGCGATGCCGACCCGCTCAGGGCGTCGGGATCGATCCGGATCGAGCCAGCGGTCGACGTCGAACCGCTCTCGTGGGACGGGACGGGTCGCGTCACAGAGCGCGGCGACACCTATGCGATTCTGGACACACCCGCCCATCCCGCACCGGGCGAGCAGTTCGTCGGGATGGGGACACTCGGCGGGCGAGCGGTGCTGGACGGCGGCTTCCCACACTACGACTGTGGCGGACTGCTCGGCGCGAGTACGGACGACGCCGAGGTCGACTTGGCAGGACGCCGCGTCGGCGTCGCGACGGGCCGTGACGTCGCGTGGGACGACGTGAGCGTGCTGGCGAACGACGAACCCATCACCGGCATCGCGCTGTTCGCCGACCGGGAGACCTTCGGTGCGAAACTGATCTGTCCGGACACGACGTTCCCGGTGGGCGAGGACGTGCGCGTCAGGATCGAGTAAGCCGATCTATTCGAGCGGCGAGAAAATCTCGACCTCGTAGCCGTCGGGGTCCTCGACGAAGGCGGCGCGAGCACCGGCCGCTTCGATGGTGAGTGGTCCGTTGGTCACCGGGCAGTCGGTGGCCGCGACGAGCGCCTCGACGGTCGCCTCGACGTCTTCGACACGGACCGCGAGGTGGACGATGCCCGAGGGGAGACCGACTGCCCCTCCTCGTGGACGAACTGGATCGCGGTATCCAGTTCGTCGCCAGTGACGTAGTAGTGGTGCGTCTCGCCGGCGTAGAAGTCCTGATCGTGAGTCAGTCCGAGTCCGTCCTCGTAGAAGGCTTTCGTCGCATCGAGATCCGAGACAGCGACTGCGGTGTGTTGAACGTCCATGGTTCCCTGTTCGTCATCGGCCCCATAAGGCGTTCTATCCGGGGGCGCCGCTGTCAGGAATCTGCCCGATCTACGACCGAATCAGACCCCGACCGCCGCGAGCGCTTCGTCGAGTCGCGGGCGGATCTCCGTGCCGAAGTACCGGACGTTTTCGAGCACGTGAAACGCGGTGTAGACGTCGCGGCGCTCCTCGAAATAGCCCGTCGGGATCGGCCGATGGCGTCGGTACTGGTCGAGAAAGCTCTCGCCGAGTTCTGGCGAACGTTCCGCGTACGCCAGGCCGAGTTCGTCGTGGCCGAAGTAGATAGCCGGATCGATCACCGCCTGTACCGCCCCGTCGCCGACGACGACGTTGCCGGGATGGAGGTCGCCGTGGAGCAGTGCTGGCTCGGCCGGTTCGACGAGCAGGTCGTCGAGGCGCTCGGCAAGCGCCTGGACGCGCTCGAACCCGTCACTGGAGAGCGACCCGTCGTCGCTGGCCGCTCGCGCGAACGGGAGCAGGCGCTGGTCTCTGAAGAAGTCGATCCACGAGTCGGCCCACGGGTTCGACTGGAGGAACGGCCCCGAAAGCGTGTCGAACGGGAAGCCGTAGGCGTCGGCCGAGATGTCGTGGAGCGCGGCGAGATGATCGGCGAGCGCGCGCTCGGCCCGCTCGTCGAAGATACCGTCGCCGTCGACGTACTCCATCACCAGCAGCCCCGATTCGACGTGGTGGACCGCGGGGACGGGAAGCGCCGTCTCGTCGGCGAGATACGCGAGCATCCGCGCTTCGTTCTCCAGCGGGACGTCGTCGACTTTCACCGCGACTGGCTCCCGACCGGCGAGGCTGACGCGAAACACGCGGCCGACCAGGCCGCCCTCTGCTCGGTGATATCGGTCACGTCGGCGCCGATAGCCGTCGATAGCCGGTCCGAGAGGTCGCGTTCGATGGACTCATCGCTCATCGTTCCGGCGGATACGCCCGCCCGCAGTATATCTCCTCTGACTCACTCGAAAGCGACGTCCTCGCGGGTGCTGACTTCGCTGAACAGCCAGTCGGCGTGTTCGAGGGCGTACTCGCGGTGGTCCTCCTCGATGGCACCGATAGCGTCCTCGACGAGAACCGGTCGGTAGTCCCGCAGGCCCGCGCTCCCGGCGGTGTGGAGCACGCAGACGTTCGCAAGCGTCCCACAGAAGACCAGAGTGTCGATCCCGCGTGCGCTCAGCCAGCCGTCGAGTTCGGTCTCATGGAACGCGTCGTAGGTGTGTTTCTCGACGACGTGATCCTCGGGGTAGATCATTAGCTCTTCGACGAGTTCGGCCTCCCACGAGCCTTCGAGGACGTGCTCACCCCACTGCTCGAACTCGTCGTAGTAGTGGTTACCGTCGAACTGCTGGGGCGGATGAACGTCGCGCGTGTAGACGACCTGGACGCCCGCATCGCGGGCCCGCTCGACCAACCCAGTGATCGGTTCGATCACCTCCTCGCTCCCCGGCGCGTACAGCGTGCCGTCGGGATGGGCGAAGCCGTTCTGCATGTCGACGACGACCAGTGCGGTAGAATCGGCATCGAGTGTCATGACAGAGAATAACGCATCAGTGCTCAAAAGTGGATTGCCCGCGAATCGAGTCGCCGTGGCGGTTTCCGGGTTACTTGTTGGAGCCGTAATATTTACTTTCCCGATATACCTCTATACACTCACATGTCAACTGTTGAAACAACTGGCACCTCACACCAGGATGGCGGGCTACCCGGACTCTTGGGCGGGCTGATCTGGGGGTCGTCGGGCTGATCCTGACCCTCGCCGCCTGGGCTGGACTGGGCGCCTATCACGCCTCGACGGCACCGAACAACCCGGAACAGTACGTAGATCAGCAGCTAGAAGCACAGATACAACTGGTCGATAACGCACTGTCGAGCGCACAGTTCGGGTCGGAGCCGATGGTCGAAGCGGTGCTCTGGGTGTTCTATGCAGGCCACGGTGTCCCGATCCAGTTCGATCTGGGCGATCGGACGGAGTCGATACAGTTTCTGGAGTACTGGGCGACGATTCCGAGCGCCACCGAGACGATGTATCTCGCCGTACCGGCGGTCGCCCTGGGCCTGTGTGGGCTGATTCTGGCTCGGCGCGCCGGCGTGAGCAACCCCGTCGAGGGAGCGATGGGCGGTGCGTTCGTCGTGATCGGCTACGGCGGACTGTTCTGTCTCAGTCTGGCCTTTGCAACCGTCGAGAGCGCCGACGGACTCGTCAGCGTCGGTCCAGCGATGTCCGATGCGGTCCTGCGCGGACTCGGGTATCCGATCATTGCAGGGGGATCGGCGGCGCACTCGCGGGGCTTGGCGAGAGCTAACCCTCGTTTGTCACCTGTTTGAGTTCGAAGAGAAACACCCACAGGCCCACGACGAGGCCCGCCGGGATGACGATCCGGGCCACGCCCTCGTCGACCGGGAGCCGTGCGGTCTCGACCAGTAGCCGCACGGAGAGTTCCGAGAGGCGCTCGACGACGCCGACGTGTTCCGTGAGCAGATTGTTGGTCAGGCCGGCGAGGATGATCGCACCCATCGAAGCGAGTCCGTGGATAGTTCCCTTGATATGTGACATAGACTAACACTGTAATCGGAAATAATATAATTGACGGATACGGCGGAACTGCGATTACTGCGTGTGTTTGAGCCCTTCTCGCTCGACGTAGACCTCCATCTCCTGTGAAAGCTCTTCGAGTTCCGCGTTGATCGCTTCCTGCTGGTCAGCGACATCGTCGCGCACGTCGGCCTCGACTTCGTCGAGAAGCGTTTCGGTGTACGCGAGTCGGACGTCGAACGAGCCGTTGATACGTGACTGGACCTGATCGATCGTATTCTTGTATCGGCGGTTCGAGGTGTCGCGGTTCGACCACGCGCCGAGATGGTCGATGAATCCGGAGCTAGGGTTGAGCGCGTGCTCGCTTGAGACGATGTCGTCGTGCCACTCCTGGACGGTTTTCGATAGCTGGCGGCCGAGCGTCCAGTCGAGTTCCTCGAAGGAGTCGGCGTCGATGTTCGAGCTCATCCGGCCGGTGTAGACGTTGACAAACGTGTCACCGGCGTAGATGACACTCATATTCGCGAAGATGTCGGTCCGTTCCTCGTCGGTGTCCTCGATGGTTCGTTCGCTAACCTCGCCAGTCATCAGAATCCGGATGATGTCCTTTCAGCGACGGGGAACTCCCCAGTCTCGGTCTTGAAATACAGGTAGATCCCCGCGACGACGAGTACCCCACCGAGGGCCGCGTACACGAGTTCCTCGGCGAGTCCGGTGGCAACGGCCACGAGCAGGCCGATCACGATCATAAGTGCCCCGTGGGGGCCGTACGGTTTGTATTCGATCTTGCCGGTGCCGAGCATGCCCCAGTCCGATTCCGCCATGAGCCGGCCGTCGAGGCGCCCGGTCTTCTGGCCGACTTCCTCGCTGATGATGTCCAGATCAGAGTCCTGTGTCCCGACCGTCTCGTACTTGAAGTCGTTTTTCGTCTGGATCTCTTCGAGCCGTCGTTTCAGTCGCCGGTAGAACTCACGGGGATTGATACCCCGGTAGTCCCCATCGGTAAAGCGCGTTGCCTTCCGCAGGTCCTGGCGGCTGTATTTTGGTACTCCTCTGTCAGATGCCATACAGCTATCGTTTTAATGAGGCATAAAAAAAGTAACGTATGTGAGCAGTATTCGCCAAACAAGCGTTAATAAGGCGGATGCAACGGGAAGAACGCAAGTGGGTATGTCGCCGATAGAATCGCGGGCCGGTGGCTGTCCAGAGCTGGCGGGTCGGGACGTTTGCCGCTTACGAGCCCCAGAAGTCTTCGCGACTTCCGAGTTGTGGGCTGCGGTCGGTCGGATCAGTTCGCTCGCGGTCCGACGTCTCCTCGTCGTCGGCATCGGCGTCCTCGGTCTCTTCGTCTTCCTCCTCCTCGTCCATCGGGAGTCGCTCTACCTCCTCGCCCTGGGCGTGGTTGGAGTGGACGTTAGTGATCTTGACGCGTGCGCGGGCTTCGGGAAGGATTCCATCGACGAGGATGATGAATCCGTCTTCGGTCCGGCCGACGCCGGCACCGCTCTCGTGGATGTCGGTCACGTCGACGACGACTTCTTCGTTTGGTTTGACGGGCTGCGTCTTCAGTTCGGAGATCGGCTGACCGTAGTGGTTACACCACTCCTTGCCACCACGGTCGCCGTAGTGGCTACATCCCATCCCTTCGATGCGTTCGGAGAAACTCGGGCAGTCATCCGCCAGTGGACAGTGAGCCATGGCGAGAGCTACTGTACCGGCCAAGTAAACGCTTGCGATGGGACCGCTACACTGCAAGGCATCCAAACGGGGTTTCGACGGATGTTTCAGAGATCACAGGCAATTTCCTGGTATGATTTTCCTGGCGAAGCCGACAGTCGATTCGAGCGGCTTGGGGTGGTAACTCGATGGAAATCGGCATTGTCTACTCGATTCTCGCCGCGTTCGTCTGGGGGAGCTACCTGTTCGTCCTCAAGCGCTACTTCGACGAGTTCCCGGCGACGACGCTCGCGGTCTGTGTGAACGCCTTCGCGATCCTGTTTTACGCGCCGATAACGGCGAGAGGGCTCGCCAACGGCGACGCCGCCTCGCTGTCCGGGGCTGGCCTCGAACACGTCATCGTGATCGCACTGACGATCCTGAGCACCGCGGGCGCGTTCATCCTCTTTCTGTACGCGATCCAGACCGGCGAGGTCTCCTACGTCGCGCCGATCAACAAGATCGTTCCCGTCTTCGTGCTCCCAATCGAGGTGCTCCTGCTGGGCCAGTTCCTCACGCTGTTGCAGGTCACTGGCGTGGTCGTCGCGACGCTCGCAGTCTACGTGGCGAACTACCGGGCCGGGAGCCTGCTCGAACCGATCCGGCGCGCCGCCCACTCCCGTCCGGCACAGTTGGCGTTGCTCTCGGCGATGCTGTTTGCGGTCACCGACGTCGGCAGGCGGGTCGTTCTCCAGGAACTCGCGGTGCCGACCGCACTGTGGGTGCCGCTGTTGCTCGCCGGCGTCCTCCTCGTCTTTCTCCCCTCGGCGGTACAGAACGTCCCCGATACCCTGCGCGCCGACCTGCCCAAACTCGCCGGGGCGGGTGTGATCGTCGCGCTGGGCGAGCACACGACGACTCTGGCGTTCTCGCTGATTCCGGCGAGCATCGCCTCGCCGATCGTGAACACACAGGCCATCGTCGCGGTGATCCTCGGCGGCGTCGTGCTCGGGGAAGAACACTTCCGGATCCGGATCGTCGCTGCGGTGCTTGCCGTGGCCGGTGTAACGATGATCGCCATCTAGGAAAGGCAGGTTTCAAGCGTCCGCTCGGCCAACCGGAGGACATGTACGAACGTATCAAGGGGTTCCGGGATTTCTATCCGGAGGAGATGCAGGCCCGTCGGCAGATGTTCGACGCGGTCGAGTCCACGGTACGAAGCTACGGCTTCCGTGAGATCGGTACGCCCGCGATGGAGGACGCACAGCTCTATATCGACAAGAGCGGCGAGGAAATCGTCGAGGAGCTATACAGTTTCGAGGACAAGGGTGGCCGACACATCGCGCTGACGCCCGAACTGACGCCGACGGTCGCACGGATGGTCGTCGCCAAACAGCAGGAGCTCTCGAAGCCGATCAAGTGGTTCTCGACACGGGCGTTCTGGCGCTACGAGGAGCCCCAGCAGGGACGCTTTCGCGAGTTCTATCAGACCAACGTCGACATCTTCGGCTCCAGCGAGCCGACCGCCGACGCCGAAGTGCTGGCCGTCGCGGCCGACATGCTGACGAACCTCGGCCTCGACGCCGACGACTTCGAGTTCCGCGTCTCTCACCGGGATATCCTCGGCGGCCTGCTGGAGAGCTTCGAGGGCGAAATCGCCACACAGGCCGCGATCCGTGCCGTCGACAAGAGCGCAAAGATCGAAGAGGCCGAGTATCACGAACTGCTCGTCGACGCGGGGCTTTCCTACGAGCAGGCCCGCGAGTTCGACGACCTGCTCGACGTCGACGAGGACGAACTCGACGACCTGATCGAGTTCGCGGGAACTGACCGCATCGAGGCGGCGGTCACCAATCTCCAGAACGTCCTCGACGCCGCCGCCGACTTCGGCGTCCGCGAGTACTGCGACCTCTCTCGAGACCGCGCGGGGACTCGATTACTACACCGGCGTCGTCTTCGAGTGTTTCGACTCGACTGGCGAGGTCTCCCGCGCCGTCTTCGGCGGCGGGCGCTACGACGACCTGATCGAGAGCTTCGGCGGCCAGCCGACACCCGCAGTCGGCTTCGCGCCCGGCGACGCGACGCTCTCGCTGCTCCTCCAGCGCGCCGGTGTCTGGCCCGAGGAAAGCCTCTCGACGGACTACTACGTCCTCCAGGTCGGGGATACGCGGCCCGTCGCCGCACGGATCGCCCGCGAACTCCGGGGCGCTGGCAACGTCGTCGAGAGCGACGTCGCCGACCGTAGCTTCGGCGCACAGATGAACTACGCCGATTCGATCAACGCCGACACGGTCGTCATCGTCGGCGAGCGCGACCTCGAAAACGACGAAGTGACGATCAAGGACATGGAAAGCGGCGACCAGGTGCAGGCACCGGTCGACGAGTTCCCCGGCGACCACGACCGGCCGACAATCGAGGACTTCACCGAGTAACGCCGACGACAGTTCTACCCACATTCTCCCGCCGGGACCGCCCTCTTCCGTGCCAGGACCGTGAGATGTTTAACTCAGTGACGGAGAGCCTCGACTATCCTAACTGTGAACGACGACTTGTTCAAAGATCCGGAGCGAGGTGAACGATGAGTGACGACCGGTCGGTCGACCTCACCGAGGGGCGACTACTGGTTCCATTGCTCGTTCTTGCGGGTCCCATAGTCGCCTCACAGCTCCTGCAGGTCACCTACAACCTGATCGACACGTACTTCGTCGGACGCCTCGGTGCGGACGCCGTCGCCGCGCTCGGCTTTGCGCTTCCCTTTGCCTTCCTGATGATCAGCGTCGGGAGCGGGCTGACCGTCGCCGGAACGGTGCTGGTCGCCCAGCACAAGGGTGCGGGCAACGAGGAGAGAGTCGCCCGCGTCGCCGGCCAGACGATCACGTTCGTCTCTATTACCTCCGTACTACTGGCCGCGATGGGCTACCTGCTCGCGCCCATCCTGCTGCCGTACATCGGCACCGATCCCGGCACAGCGACCCATCAGATGGCCGTCGAGTACACCCGGACTATCTTCATCGGCGTCGTCTTCATGTTCGGCTTCTTCATCTTCCAGGCCATCCTCCGTGGGTGGGGCGACACGCGGACACCGCTGTATCTGATGGTGCTCAGCGTGAGCATCAACGTCCTGCTAGATCCGTTCTTGATCCTCGGCTTCGAGGGCAACCCGTTGTTCGCGTGGGTCGGTCTGGTCGACCTCCAGGCTGACCTGCTCGCCGCGACGGGCTTTACCGGCTACGGCGTGCAGGGTGCTGCCGTCGCCACCGTCTTCTCGCGGGGCGTCGGCGCAGCCATCGGCTTCTGGTTGCTGTTTACCGGCCGGGTCGGCATCGACCTCTCGCTCGCGGATCTCAAACCCGAACTCGACGTGGTCCGGAAGATCATCGACGTCGGCGGGCCCTCCGGCCTCGAACGCGGTGCGGACTCGCTGGCGTACACCGGTATGACGGCGCTGGTGGGGCTGGTGAGCGCCGACGCCGTCGCCGCCTACGGGATCGGAAACCGGATCAACACGCTGGTCTATCTCCCCGCTGTCGGCCTGGCACAGGGCACCGAAACCGCAGTCGGACAGAGCCTCGGCGCAGGCAAACAGGGCCGAGCGCGCAAGGCCGTCCTGCTCAGTTCGGGGATTATCTTCGGCGTCCTCGCCGTCTTCAGCCTGCTCGCGTTCGTCTTCGCCGAGGCTATCGTCTCGGTCTTCATCGAGGGCGAGGGGGCCGAGGCCGTCGTCCGGATGGGGACGGACTACTTCAAGATCATCGGCCCGACCTACGTGTTCATGGGCCTGTTTCAGGTCATCAACGCCGGCTTTCGCGGCGCTGGTAGCACTCGCACGGCGTTTCTCTTTTCCGCGCTCGCCCAGTGGGGCCTGCGGATCCCGCCGACGCTGGTGTTCATCACGGCGCTCTCGATGGGCGCGATGGGCGTCTGGTGGGGCATCGCCTTCTCGCACGTCGCCGCCGCCGGCGTCGTTGCTGTCTGGTTCGTCGTCGGGAACTGGGATCAGGGCGTGATCGACAGCGACGAGAGCGAGGAATCAGCAGACGCTACCACAGCCGTCGAAACCGCAGAATAGCCGCAAAGAAGCGGGTTTGAGCGCTTACGTCCCGTGGTCCCAGCTACTCATGTACTCGGCCTGCTCGTCGGAGAGCGAGTCGAACTCCACACCCTCGGCGTGGAGTTTGATCTCGGCGATCTCCCGGTCCAGGTCGTCCGGGACGTCGTGGGCGCCGGCCGCGTACTCGTCACCGTTCTGGGCGATTTCGCGGGCGGCGACGGCCTGAATCCCGAAGCTCTGGTCCATCACTTCGACGGGGTGGCCCAGCGCGATGGGGCTGGCGAGGTTGACCAGACGACCCTCGGCGAGGACGTTGAGGCGGCGGCCGTCGTCGAGTTCGTACGTCTGGACGCCGTCTCGGGCCTCGTAGGTGTCGACTGCGAGGTCCGATAGCTGATCGAGGTTGACCTCGACGTCGAAGTGGCCCGCGTTGGCGAGCAGAACGCCGTCCTGCATGGCCTCGAAGTGTTCATCGGTGATGACGTCGCGGTTCCCGGTCGTGGTGATGAAGACGTCGCCCTCTTTCGCGGCTTCGGCCATCGGCTTGACCTCGTAGCCTTCCATGTGGGCTTCGAGCGCGCGGCGTGGTTCGACTTCGGTGACGATGACGTCCGCGTTCTGGCCCGAGGCCTTCTTCGCGACGCCGCGGCCACAGTCGCCGTAGCCGGCGACGACGAGGGTCTTGCCGGCCCACGAGAGGTTCGTCGTCATGGCGATGTTCGCCAGCGAGGACTCACCGGTGCCGTGAACGTTGTCGAACAACCGCTTCATCGGCGTGTCGTTGACGGCAAAGACCGGGTAGTCGAGCGCGTCGTCCTCGTCCATCGCGCGCAGGCGGTGGACGCCGGTAGTGGTCTCCTCACAGCCACCGACGATGGAGTCGATCAGTTCGGGGTACTCCTCGTGGATGCGGAAGATCAGGTCCGCGCCGTCGTCGACCGTAATCGTCGGTTCGTGGTCGATAACGGCGTCGATGGCGGCGTAGTACTCCTCGTCGTCGACGCCGCGTTTCGCGTAGCTACTGATGTGGTCGTGCTCGTCCAGCGCCGCGCTGACGTCGTCGTGGGTGGAGAGGGGTTACAGCCGGTGATCGCCACGTCAGCACCGCCTTCCGCGAGCAGTTCGACCAGACACGCCGTCTTCGCTTCGACGTGCATCGCCATCCCGATGCGCTGGCCCTCCAGGGGCTGGTCGGCGACGAAGTCGTCGCGAAGCGCGTTCAGAATCGGCATGTGCTGGCGTGCCCAGTCCATCTTTCGGTGGCCGTCCTCGCGAGCGCCCTCGACGTCGTCGAGGTGCTCGGAGATCGGCTGGTAATCACTCATGCTCGAACGGAGGGCCAGCATCTCCTTTACGCTACCGGACCTGTCTCGGATCTCGGTACGAAGTGATTCGTTATTAACGAGTGCATATCACATGTAGGGCAACATGTATATGAAGAGACGCAGTATTTCGTGATATGGCAACCGACGGAACACCCGAAGAAACGAAAGTTAGTGACCGTGGGATGGTCACTGTCCCCGCTTCGCTCCGCCGACGGCTGGACATCGAACCTGGCGACAGGCTCCGCTGGGACGTCGACAAAGAAGGAAATCTGTCCGTAGAGATCGTTCGCCAGCGATACGGGGCATTCGACGACGACGATCTACAGGCCGATCTCGGGAGCGATGGCCTCGAGGGACACGATGTTGCAGGATACGAATCCGATCCAACGTTTGAAGAGGATAACTGATGGGAAGAGCTGTCGTCGATACGAACGTCCTCATTGATTACAAGAACACGAGAGCAGACGATCGCCACCGACGAGCAGTCGATATCGTTCGGGGCATCGACAGCGGAGAACTACCGACCGGTGTGGTAACAGATAGTGTCCTGCTAGAGACGTTGAACTGGATTCACGAGCGTCAACGTCACGATATTGCTATCGACCTCCGTCAACGCCTGTCCGAATCAGCAGGCTTCGAGATCGTTCACTCGGCACAAGCCGACTTTCACCGAGCAGTAGAACTGTTCCAAACCTACGAGGGCCTCGCCTTCGGAGATGCGACGATCGCGGCATACATGGAACGGACGGAGTTAGAGTATCTGTATACCTGGGACGATGACTTCGACGCCCTCGATAGTTGTATCCGGCTATCGAGCGCCGAAAACCCGTTCGACAGCCAGTAGACGGCCCAATGGAAAAACCCGACGCTACAGCACGTCGTCGAAGTCCTTGTGGCCCTCGATCTCGACGCCGTCGCCCGTGATGTCGGCGAGGAAGACGCCGTTGCCGCTAGCGGTGTCGCGCTCGGTCGCGCTGTGGACGGCGCGAGCGACGAGTGTGCGGGTCTCCTCCAGCGAGAGGCCCTCCTCGTAATCGTTTTCGAGGACGCCGTAGGCGACCTGCATCCCGCTCCCCGTGACCGTGTAGTCGTCGGAAACGACGCCGCCTGCGGGGTCGATGCTGTAGACGTGACTGCCCTCTGCGTCGACGCCGCCGAGGATCGGGTTGATCGCGCGGAACGGGCCGCCGCGGGCGTAGTTGCCGGCCATCGTCGCCAGCGCGGGGATGCTCATCGATTCGCCACGGCGGGTCTCGTACAGCGCCGCCTCCGACCGAAGCGAGCGGATGAACGACTGTGCACCGCCGACGGAACCGACGAGCGTCATCGCCGCCGTCGGGTGAATCGGCTCAACCTTCTGGACGTCCTTGTTCGAGACGAAGCGGCCGCCGAGACTGGCGCGCATGTCGGTACCGATTACGACGCCGTCCTCGGTGGCGATGCCCACCGTCGTCGTTCCGGTCGACGTGACCACATCGTCGTCGTTTCGGGATTCGTGACCGTTTGGCGGGCCGAGTTTGGGGTCCATCGGCGACCGACCGGTGTTCCAGTTACTCATCGAAGCTCATCTCCGCAAAGATCGCTTCGAGGTCGTCGTGGGCCACGGTCCGGTAGGTTTCGTCGTCGACCGGCACGGTGGCGACCTCCACGTCGTCTGCAGTGAGGTCATCCTCGACGGTCTCCTCGAGCGCGCCGAGTGCGAGGTCGATCCCGCCGTCGAGATCGAGATTGTCGTCGTAGTGGTCGTCCAGGAACGCCTGGCTGTCCTCGCGGCCGCCGCCGATGGCGACTGCCTGCCACTCGTAGTCGGTACCCGAGGGGTCAGTCTCGAACAGGCGCGGCGTACCGTCTTCGACACCCGCGACGAGCAGGGCGACGCCGAACGGGCGCGCGCCGCCGGTCTGGGTGTACTCCTGGATGTGGTCGGTTACTGCGCGGGTCAGCGTCTCGACACCGATCGTCTCGCCGTAGCGGAGCTGTTCCGTCTGAGCGCGCTGGCGCGCGACGTCGACGAGTTTGCGCGCGTCGGCGACGTGGCCGGCGCTGGCGATACCGACATGATCGTCGGCTCGGTGGATCTTCTCGACGCTGGAGCGCTCCATGAGCGGCGAGCGAACGCTTCGGTTCGCGGCGATCACGACGCCGTCGGGCGTCCGGACGCCGACGCTCGCGGTACCGCGCTTGACTGCTTCGCGGGCGTACTCGACCTGATAGAGGCGACCGTCGGGCGAGAATATCGTCGTCCCGCGGTCGTAGGCCTGCTGTTGGGATTGATTTTGCATTTGAGTACGGTCACCGGCCGATCGACCGGCTAACCTTACCCATGGTAGGGTATTTTAAGGTAAAGGCCTTGCGTAGCACGAAGATCGTGCGACGGCCGGAGCGACGCGCGCCCGGGCATCCGGCGTCGCGTTCGAAGGCCGATCACGATCCCCACGGGCAACAAACTCCGGTCGACCGGTAGTTCCCCTTCCTCAACGTTCAACTATCACCTCCACCAAGCGGAGTTAGTGAGCGATTCGAGCACCGATTCGACCGGATGGGCCCGCCTCAGATCGGTCTGGCAGTCGGTGTTCGCTCTCTCGTGGCCGGTGATGACCGAGCAGGTGTTGCGAACGCTGATGCGGACGACCGACGTGATCGTCGCTGGGTTCTTTTCGCCAGCGGCCATCACCGCCGTCGGGCAGCGGATATCTACGCCCGGCTACCGCTCTGGTTCGGGTTGGGCGTCGGCGACGGCGCGATTGCACTATCGAGTCAGGACACCGGCAGTGGCGCGAGCGCCAACCGCGACGAAGCGGTGAGCACGGCGCTCACGCTGGGCCTGCTCGCCGGGATCCCCTTCGTCGTCTTCGGGTTGCTGTTCGAACAGGCCGCCATCGGCGTACTCGGAGCCGAACAGGACGTCGTGGTGATCGGCGCGAGCTATCTCGCCGTCATCCTCTTTTCCTCGCCGGCGCGGCATACGACCCTGATCGCCGCCAAGTCGATCCAGGGCACTGGCGACACGCGGACGCCGATGTACGTCAATCTCGCCAGCAACGTCCTCAACATCGGACTGACGGTCGGGTTGGCGTTCGGCGTCGCCGGGATACCCGAGTACGGCGTGGTCGGTATCGCAATCGCGACGGCGGTCGCGGACGTCTTTGCGGCGGTCGTCTTCCTGCTGGTCCTCGGAAGCGAGGCAAGCGAGATCAGTCTCATCCGCCCCTCCGATCACGTCATCGCTAAACAACTCGTGGTCATCAGCGCGCCGCGGATCGCGGAAGGGCTCTCGGAAGTCGTCGCACAGTTCCCCTTCAACGCCATCCTGCTCACGTTCGGGACGGAGGTCAACGCCGCCTACCACATCGGGATGCGGCTCTACCAGCAGGTCGCCGCACCGCTCTCGCGGGGCTACGGCGTCGCGGCGAACGTCCTCGTCGGGCAGGCGCTCGGCCGCGGCGAACCGGAGAGCGCCTACTACGACGGGCTGGCGACGGCTGCACTGGGGGCGCTCACCGTGGGCGGCCTCGGCGGTGTGCTCTTTTTCGTCGCCGACGAGTTCGTCCGCATCTTCACGCGTGATCCGGTGACGATCGGCTATGCCGTCAACTTCGCTCGGGCCTACGCCGTCGCTACCGTGCTCATCGGCCCGTACGCCATCCTCGCCGGTGCGCTCCGGGGCGGTAGCGAGACGCGCCCGCCCTTCGTCGCCAAAGTGACCGGGACGTTCGTCTTCCTGCTCGGCGTCACCTACGTCGGCGGCGTCCACCTGGAGTACGGCGTCCTCGCCGCCTACGTCGCCATCGTCGCCGACTACGTCTGGCGCGACCTATTCCTCGGGAGCGTCTACTACCAGCGGGACTGGCTCAACCGTGGCACCAGACTGATGCGCGAACGTGGGAGTATAGACGGCGCAGCGAGGAGTGAGCTACAAAAAGAAACGCTACGGAACCGATCAGACGTCGGCGTCGTCGCCGTCAGTCTGCTCTTCGGTGTCGTCCGCGTCAGTGTCGTCCTCTTCCGTTTCGTCCTCGTCCACGTCGTCACCGCCCGGTCCAGCGTTGGCCGGCGGACCGCGTTTGTCTTCCTCGTCGTCTTCGTCGGCGTCGTCATCGCTCGGTCCTGCGTTGGCCGGCGGTCCCTGCTTGTCGTCGTCCTCACCGTCAGGACCTGCGTGCTCTGGCGGACCCGCGTGGTCCGGAATCTTGTCAGCTGCCGGGTTGTTGTCAGTCACAAACTGGGCGACCTGCAGACCCATCGGCCCACTAACGTCTTCGTCCTGCAGGGTCGCGACGAACGAGGACACTTCCTGTCCGAAGTTCGTCGCTGCGTCATCAGGCGATAGCGTGACGGTCGTCTCACCGGTTCGCTCGCCGTCGGTCGCCGTCAACGTGACTTCGACCGCATCCTCGGGCGTGGGGAGTTCGACCGTGCCGTTCTCGTCGGTCGTGTACTCCTCAGTACCGTCGTAGGTGTAGTCCTCTTCTTCCTCTTCAGCCTCGTCCTCTTCTTCCGCTTCGTCTTCCTCAGACTCTTCGTCGTCTTCGGATTCTTCCTCGTCTTCGTCCGATCCGTCGTCCTCAGTCTCTTCTTCCTCTGTAGACGTTTCATCGGACTCTTCGTCGTCCGATTCGTCGTCCTCAGTCTCTTCTTCGGTCTCTTCTTCCTCTTCAGTCTCTTCTTCATCCTCGACATCGTCGTCGACGATTTCGAGAGTCACGTTCGCGCCCTCGACGGGCCCGTCGGTGTCGTTGACCGTGACGACGTTGTCATCGGAGACGGTGATCGTCAGGTCCTCTGTATCATCTTCTGCCACAGCCGCTCCCGCGGCCGCCGGTGCCACGAGCGACGCAATCATCAGCACGGCACCGAGGATTGCGAACAGTTGAGTACGGTTGCGTGTCATCTGTACTGATACCAGACAGGTCAGTATGATAAAGGGAGAGTCTCGTTCAGTCGGTTCAGACGATCTGGCAAGTAAATTGCAACCTATCAAAAGCCGTTACAGAGTTTAATACCTCTTCTAAACGTTTAACTTCGATATGCAGAGTCAGTCGTCCGCTTCCGCACGGGCGACCAGCGATGCGGCGTGGTCGGTCGCGGATTCGATTACGGCCTCCTCGTCGAGGGACAGAACCTCGCGATTGCGCATCAGAACCTCGCCGTCGACCACCGTATGCCGGACGTCACTGCCCGAAACGGCGTAGGACAGGTGGCTCACGAGGTCGTGGGGCGGGGACAGTCGCGGGGCGTCGAGGTCGATGACCGCGAGGTCGGCGTTGGCACCGGGTTCGATGCGGCCGCTGTCGAAACCGAGCGCGTCGGCGCTACCGGTCGTCGCGAGCGAGAAGGCGGTTTCGGCGTCGACCGCGCTGGCGTCGTCGGCCGCGAGTTTGCCGATCATGGCGGCGTCGCGGATCTCGTCGAACATGTCGAGGTCGTTGTTCGAGGCCGCGCCGTCGGTGCCGAGACCGACTGTGACGCCCGCGTCGAGCAGGTCCTGAACTGGAGCCATCCCACTGGCGAGTTTCATGTTCGAGGCCGGACAGTGGATCGCTGCCGCGCCCGAGTCTGCGAGCAGTTCGATCTCCCGGTCGTCGACGTGAACGCAGTGAGCGAGATAGTCGTCGGCACCGAGCATCCCGTGTTCGTCGGCGAACTCGATGGGCCTGAGGCTCTGCTCGTCGACGATAGGGGCGACCTCGCCCGGCGTCTCGTTGGCGTGGTAATGCAGCGGGACGTCGAGGCCCCGCGCCCCTTCGACGAAGTCGGAGAAGTACTCGGTGGCGACGGTCGTCAGGCTATGGGGCATCACGGCAGTAGTGATCCTGTCGTCCTCGATGTCGTCGTACTTGCCGGCGATTTCGACGCTCGTCTGGACGTCTTCGGCGGCCGCCTCGTCGTCTTTCGCGACGGTGACGGTGGCGTGACCGACACGGGCGCGCAGACCGCTTTCCTCGATCGCCTCGACGATGTTGGGCACCATGAAGTACATGTCGCCGAAGGCGGTCGTCCCGGACTTGATCATCTCCAGCACGCCGAGTTTCGTCCCGGCGTAGACGTCCTCGGGCGTCAACTCGGCCTCGGTCGGCCAGATATCCTCCTGTAGCCAGCGGTCGAGCGGCTTGTCGTCGGCGTAGCCACGCAGTAGCGTCATCGCGACGTGACAGTGGGCGTTGACGAGGCCGGGAATCACCAGCGAGTCCTCCGCGTCGAGATACTCGTCCTCGCCCTCGATATCGGGGCCGATCTCCAGGATCTCGCCGGCGTCCTGATCGACCAGCACGTCGGCGTCTATCACGGACATATCGGGACGGAGAACCTTCCCGCCCGCGATTCGCAATGTCGTCATGGCGCGGAGTTCGGAGGGGAGCCAGTTAACCGAACCGGTGCAGGCCGAAACACAGTTGACCCGGGGCCGCGAAGCCACTGGCAATGCGAATCGCTGTCCCCAACAAAGGTCGTCTACACGAGCCAGCACTCGATCTGTTGGAGCGCTCGGGCCTGCACGTCGTCGATGGCGCGGATCGGAAACTGTACGCCGAGACGGTCGATCCGGATGTCACGCTACTGTTCGCCCGCGCGGCTGACATCCCAAAGTACGTCAGCGACGGCGCGGCCGACGTGGGCATCACCGGCCACGACCAGCTCGCGGAGGCCGCCCCCGAAAACGTCACCGAACTGCTGGATCTCGGCTTCGGGCAGTGCCGACTCGTCCTCGCATCACCCGAAGAGGGAGACATCAAGAGCGTCGAGCAACTAGATGGGAAGCAGGTCGCCACCGAGTTCCCGACGATTGCTCGGAACTACTTCGACGAGCAGGGTGTCGACCCCGACATCGTCGAGGTTACCGGTGCGACAGAGCTCACCCCGCACGTCGAGATGGCCGACGCCATTATCGACATCACGAGCACGGGGACGACGCTCAAAGTCAATCGGCTCGGGATCATCGACGAGGTGCTCGACAGTTCAGTACGGCTGTTCGCCCGCGACGACGTGCTCGACGACGACAAGGTCGGCCAGATCGAGACCGCGCTCTCGTCGGTGCTGAGCGCGGACGGCAAACGCTATCTGATGATGAACGTCCCCGAGAGCCGCCTCGACGCGGTCCGTGACGTGATCCCCGGTATGGGCGGCCCCACAGTCATGGACATCGCCAGCGAGAACGGCACGGACGGGATGGTCGCGGTCCACGCGGTCGTCGACGAGCGGGACGTCTTCGAGACGATCACCGAGGTAAAATCCGAGGGGGCAAGCGATATCCTCGTAACAGAGATCGAACGACTCGTCGAGTAACGCCTCAGCGCTCCTCACGAAGCCGTTCGCGCCGGCGCTCGAACTCCTCGTCGGAGAGGTCCCCCCGAGCGTACGCGGTGCGGAGTTCTTCGAGCGCAGCGTCTTCTTGCTCCTGTCCACCGTCGCGGAGGCCGACGTACAGCAGATACACCAGCGCGATGAACAACAGCAGCGGCACGATGCCGAACAGGCCGAACCAGCCGCCGCCACCGGGTGCCATGTGGCCGCCGACGCCGCCGACGCCGCCGACGCCGCCGAAGCCACCGAACAGGATCATCGATCCCATCCACAGCATCGGCAGGAGGACGAGGAGACCGACGACGAGCAACACCGCGCGCAGCACACCGCTGTCGTTGCTCATGCTACCACCGCCGCCGCTGCTGTCGCGTTCCGGTGTGTCATCCCGACGTGAGTGCCGGTCACCGAACTGTCGATAGCGTCTGCGAGGGCGTGGTGAATCATACGAGTCACGCTAGTACGTACGACGGCTTCTCAGTTAGCGGTGGGGGTGAAAACTCATCTGTGAAAACAGCCCATGGCGTTTCTAAGCATATTTAACACCGTTTTAGTGACGAGACCGTTCGTGCAGCCGTTTCTGCGGCGTCAGATAAGCAGCGAAGTGAGCACGGACCCGAGCAGAATGCTGATCGCGAAGTGAGAGATCGTAATCGCGCCAGCGAAGCGTCGGTCGGTGTCGTACAACCGCTTGATAGCGAAGTAATCGGCGACGAGTGCCGCGATAATGACGAGGAGTACTTCGGGACCCCCACCCAGCAACTGGACCCCGACGACGATGAGGACGGCGGGGACAGCACCGACCATCAGTCCGTGCTCGATGCGGACGTCGCCGAGCACGAACCGGGCGGCCAGATGCGCGGTAATGCCGTAAAAGACGGTCACGATGAGAAGCGTCCCGAGCACGGCCGGAATCGTCTCGGGAACGACAGAGAGAGCTATCATATGTCGGTGTTCCAGTGGGTGAACTTGTAAATGCTGATCTACTGTGCTCGAAGAATCGGTATCGAAGAGTCGTTACTCCAGCAGGCCGAGGTCTTCGAGGCGGGAGACGATCTTGTCGACGGCGTGCTCGGCGTCGACGGGCTTTTGCCGCCGGTGATGACGAGTTTGCCGCTACCGAACAGCAGCGCAACGACTTCCGGATCGTCGAGACGGTAGACGAGGCCGGGGAACTGCTCGGGTTCGTACTCGATGTTTTCGAGACCGAGACCGATCGCGATGGCGTTCAGATTGAGGTTGTGACCCAGATCCGCAGACGTAACGATGTTCTGGACGACGATTTCGGGATCCTCGTTGACGTTGATCTCCAGGTCACGGAGTTTGTCGAAGACGATCCGCAGACTCTCGTGGACGTCGTCGGTCGACTTCGCGCCAGTACAGACGATCTTACCGGAGCGGAAGATGAGCGCGGCCGACTTGGGCTCCTGGGTGCGGTAGACGAGACCGGGGAACTGCTCGGGATCGTAATCCGCGCCTTCGAGGTCCATTGCGACGCTCTGGAGATCGAGCTCCTGTCCGATCCCCGTCGAAGCGACGACGTTTTCGATATTGATAGTTTCCTTGGGGTCGCTCATAGTACGTTTAAAGGTTGTATTTAAGCTTTATAAAGGTTGATGCCACGGAACCATACGTTGGGTTCCTTGCAGGTCAACGATCCGAAATGACAGCCGAAACCGGCCGATTCTTGAGCGACGGCGACCCATCATCACGTGTGTACCTGCTGGAACTCGGCGGCGAAGACGACCGGTTCGGGGCCTGTGAGGCGGCGAGCGCCGCCAGCGGTGCCGAGTTGATCGCGCCGGGCGTCGTACGGGCACCCGCAATCGACCGCGAGAAGGTCTCGAAACTCGCGTACACGCGCCGAGCGAGCGAACTCGTCGGGACAGCAGACGCGGACGTCCGGAGCGCCGAGGCGTTGCTCTCCGCGGCACCGCTCGACCGCTCCGGCTCTGTCGCGGTGCGCGCCGTCGACGTCCGGGCGAGCACCGGTATCGATACCCAGCGCGTCGAGCGCGCGCTCGGCGACGTGCTCGTCGACCGGGGGTTCTCGGTGGACCTCGACGACCCAGACCACGTCCTGCAGGCGGTATTTTCCGGGGAAGTGGCGTGGGAGCGCGACGGCGATATCGACCCACGCGAGGCCGTCACGGCCGGCACCGCCACCCCCGTTCCGATCGAAGACGACCCCAAGAGACTCTGCGCTCTGGGCTGGCTTGCGGTCGAGAGCGTCCGGGAGTACGGGTCGCGCGCGCCGACCGACCGCCCCTTCTTCCAGCCTGGAAGCATGGATCCGCTGCTGGCGCGCGCACTGGTGAACATCGCCGGTGCGGAGCCCGGTCGAACGCTCGTCGATCCGATGTGTGGCACCGGCGGCGTCCTGATCGAGGGAGGACTGGTCGGCGCGTCGGTGCTCGGCGTCGACGCCCAGGACAAGATGGTCCGCGGAGCGGCCCGGAACCTCGCCGACGCCGTCGACGAGGAGCACGTCCTCGGCACCCTGCGCGGCGACGCGACCCACCTCCCGCTGCCAGACGGCGCCGCCGACGCCGTGGTCTTCGACGCTCCCTACGGTCGCCAGTCGAAAATCGCCAATCTGGATCTCTCGGATCTGGTCGCGGGCGCGCTTGCCGAAGCGCGCCGCATCGCGGACCGCGCGGTCGTCGTCGCGGACCGCTCGTGGGAACAGGAAGCGAGAGCGGCCGACTGGACGGTCGACGCGCGATTCGAGCGACGCGTCCACCGCTCGCTAACGCGCTATGTCCTCGTACTAAGTAGCGAGTAACCCGTTTCTCGGCCAATACTACGTCTATTGAAGTGTAGAGCTGCGGTTCCCGAAGTGTATGACTACAAAATTCGCAGTTAGGCTTCGGCCGACCAGGTCAACTCCGGCAGTCGCGAGAGCAGATGCGAGACGTGCAGGCGGTCATTCGTTCCCTCGGTGAGATCCAGATCGATCTCGCCCGCCAGGCGATAGAGCTTCGTCTGCCGGTCGCCGTCGTATCGGGACTGTGCGATCCGCAGGATATCCTGAACGACTTCCTCGCCCGAGAGTCCCTCGTCGACGAGCAGGTCATCGAGCGTCGAGCGGGCGTCGGTGAACTCGCCCGCCTCGGCGGCGTCAGCATCTCCTTGACCTGATCGTCGGTACCGACCTCGCCGAGCGCCTCGTAGGCGGCGTTGCGGGTGATCTCACCCTCCTGCTCGTAGGTCGTCTGCACACCCAGAATCGCCTTGCGGAGGTCGCCATCGGCGTAGCCCGCAATGAACTTGATGCCGTTCTGGTCGAACTCGGCGTCCTCGGCGACGGCGATCCGTTCGAGCACGGTCGCTATCTCCTCGTGGGTCGGTGCGCGGACCGGTACCGGGAAACATCGCGAGCGGATCGGCGGGATGAGCTTGGTCGGCTGACGCGTCGTGATGACGAACTGCGTGGTCTGGTGATGCCGCTCCATCACGCGCCGCAGCGCCTGCTGGAAGTCCTCGCGGATCGCCTCGGCGTTGTCCAGCACGATCGTCTTGTAGGAGCCGGAGACCGGCGCGTAGCTGGCCGATTCCTTGAGGACGTGATTGATCATGTCGCGTTTCGCCATCGAACTGCGCCCCTCGAGAAACGAGGCGAAGCGCGGGTCGTTCTTGATCTCCGTCTTCGTCCGGTCGAAGAAATCCGCGACGTTGATCTCGATCAGATCGTTGTCCGGGTCCTCGTGGGCTTCGGCAGCGAGCGCGCGGACGGCGGCGGTCTTGCCGCTCCCCGGCGGGCCGTGAAGCACCAGGTTCAGCGGGTCGTCGACGCCGCGCTGGAGATACTCGCGGACGTCGTCCTGGGGCAGCTCGTCCAGATCGGGGGCGTGCACGTCGGTCCACAGCGGCGAGTCCATTACCCGGTCGTAGCGCTCGCGGGGGTAAGAATCGGTCGGTCGGGATCCGAAGCCGGTTTACCGGGCGGGCGACCAGTGAGAGGTAATGACGCTTCGCGTGACGTTTCTGGGGACCAGCGGGGCCGTACCGACAACCAGACGCAACCCCAGCGCGATTTCGGTCGCCCGCGAAGGCGACCACCTCCTGTTCGACTGCGCCGAGGGCACCCAGCGCCAGATGATGCGCTTTGGCACCGGCTTCGACGTCTCGCATCTCTTTATTACCCATACCCACGGCGATCACACCTACGGGCTGCCCGGCCTGCTGGACACGATGGATTTCAACGACCGCGAGACGGGGATGACGATTCACGTCCCGCCGGGCGAAAAGGGCAGTATCAAGGCCTTCATCGAGTCCGCAGGCGGGCGACCCTCCTTTCCGCTCCGGATCAACGAGGTCGGCTACGACGACGTGGTGCTCCGGACCGACGAGTACGTGGTCCGCACCTTCCCCGTCGACCATCGGACGACCGCAGTCGGCTACGCCCTGATCGAGGACGACCGGAAGGGCCGCTTCGACCGCGAGCACGCCGAGGAACTCGGCGTTCCCGTCGGGCCGAAGTTCTCGCAACTCCACGAGGGCGAGCCAGTAGAACTCGACGACGGGGCGGTCGTCGACCCCGAGCAGGTCGTCGGTGAGCCACGGCCCGGCCGGACGTTCGTCTACACCGGCGACACTCGACCCAGCGACGAGACAGTCGATATCGCCGAGAACGCCGACCTGCTCGTCCACGACGCCACCTTCGCCGAGGACCGACTCGACCGCGCTCTGAAGACTGGCCACTCGACGGCAAGCGAGGCCGCCGGGGTCGCCCAGCGCGCGGACGCGAAACGCCTCGCACTCGTCCACATCTCCTCGCGGTATACCGGCGACGTGAGCGACCACCGCCTGGAGGCCAGCGAAGCGTTCGACGGCGAGGTGTTCGTCCCCGACGACGGCGATACCGTCGACGTGCCGTTTCCGGACTCCTGAGCGCCTCAGACCGGGGCAGCGCCGATACTTAGCGCTGAAAAACGGGAGATTTTATCAGCTAGTCGTCACGATATCCGAATATGGCGAGCGAGCCCTCCACCGAAGAGCTCGAACAACGGATCGACGACCTGGAAACACGACTCGACGCCACTATCACGAAAATTCAGCTCCTCGTCGCGGCGGGAATCACACTCCCCCTCGTCCTGATTGCGTTCCTGATTTCGCCGGAGGTAGGGATCGTTCTCGGCCTGACAGTGCTGTTCGCCGGGGGCGCAGTCTGGGGTCAGACGAAGGGGTAACGGGGACAAGATTCACTTACCGTCACCGCTTACCACGGTACGTGAGCCATCGAACGAGTGCGCTCGACGCCGTCGTCTTCGGCGTCGACATCCAGAGTGGGGATGTTCGGGGATCGACACCTTCCTACGCGCTGTGTATCCACGACGGCGAGTCGCTCGAACGCGACGTCGTCACCTATCGAAAGCTCCGTCGGCTGATCGAGGATCGCGAACCGGCGATGCTCGCCACCGACAACATGTACGAACTCGCCGAGAACAAGGATGCCCTCGTCGGGTTTCTGGGGAGCCTCCCCGACGGAACCCGCCTCGTGCAGGTAACCGGCGACGAACAGCCCGAACCACTCTCGCGGGTCGCCAAGCGCCACGGCGTCCCCTACGGCAAAGAGCCGATGAAAGAGGCCGAGGCGGCCGCGCGACTCGCCGCCCAGAACGTCGGCCACGAGGTGTCGGCCTTTACAGATACGACGGAAGTCAAGGTCTCTCGCGGCCGCTCGACCGGCAAGGGCGGCTTCAGCCAGGACCGCTACACGCGCCGGATCCACGGCTCGGTCAAGCGTCGCGCCCGCGACGTCGAGAGCGTACTCGACGACGCGAATCTGGAGTACGAGATGGACGTCACCGAGAAGTACGGCGGCTACAGCAACGCCGTCTTCGAGGTATCGGCGCGGCCACAGGACATCCCGCTCTCGCGCGAACGCTCGGGGGACACGCGGATCGAAATCGAGCGCGAACGCCGCGACGGCATCGAGTTCCATCCCCTCGCCAAGCGCCGGGATCACGTCATCGTCGGGATCGATCCCGGCACGACGACCGCGGTCGCAGTCGTCTCGCTCGACGGCGACCTGCTGGACGTGCTGAGTACCCGTACGGCGGACACCGCGGCGGTGATCGAGTGGATCATCGAACGCGGGCGGCCGGTCGTGCTTGCCGCAGACGTCACGCCGATGCCCGAGACCGTCGAGAAGATCCGGCGAAGCTTCGACGCCGCACCGTGGACGCCCGACACTGATCTGCCGATCGACACCAAACAACACCGCACCCGCGATCACAGTTACAACAACGATCATGAACGGGACGCGATGGCCGCCGCGCTGTTTGCCTTCGACGACCACGAGGACCAGTTCCGGCGCATCGCCCGCAAGGTGCCGAGCGCGTTCGAGCGCGGCGAGGTGACCGCCGAGGTGGTGCGCAACGACGAGTCCGTCGAAACGGTGATCCAGCGCCTGCGCGAGGACGAGGAAGAAGAGATTGCGGAGTCAGAGCACACGCCGCGCGAACTAACCGACGACGAAAAACGGATCCGCGACCTGGAGCGCCAGGTCGAGCGCCTCGAAGAGCACGTCGAGAGCCTCGAAGGCACCATCACCGAGAAGGACGACCGGATCGAGGAACTCGAAAGCGAACTCTCCGACGCGCGACGCGAGGAGCGCCGCGAGGCGCGTGAACGCCGCGACGTCACGCGCTTGCAACGGAAGAACGAACGGCTCGAACGCCAGGTCGAAGACGCCGAAGAGCGGGCCGAGGACATCGAAGCGAAACTCGACCGACTCAAAGAGCTCTGGAAACTCGATCACTCGAACTTCGCGGACGTCTCGGCGAAGAAGAAAGACCTCGTTCCGGTCAAGCCCGTCGAGAAATTCACGACGAACGCGCTCGAAGCGGCCCACGAGCAGTACGGACTCGCCGAGGACGACGTGATCTATCTCCGGGACGCCAGCGGTGCGGGCCGCAGTACGGCCGAACGGCTGGTCGACGTCGAGCCACAGGTCGTCCTGAAAAACGGCGGAAACCTCTCGGACATCGCCGACGAGATCCTCTTCGAGCACGGAATCCCGGTCGGACCGGTGTCGGACGTCCGGATGCAGGAAGTGGACGAACTCGCGGTCGCTCGGGGAGCAGACATCGAGAGCGTCATCGACGACTGGGAGGACCGGGCCGAGGAGCGCCGCAAAGAACGGAAAACGGAGATGGTCGATCAACTCATCACCGAGCATCGGGCCGACGACGAGCGCTCTGCCTCAGAGCATCCCGCCCATTCCCATCGAACCCATCACGCTCTGGATCAGCGAGCGCACCACGAGGCCGAGACCGGCGACGATCAGCGCCAGGCCGCCCGCGATAAGGAGGTTCTGAGTGGCGATAAGCACGATTCCGCCGAGCAGTGCCAGCAGGCCGACGATGCCGGCCGCACCGAGTCGTTTGATCATACCGTCGGTGGTCGGGGCGCGTACAATAATCCGATGGTTTCGGGCCGGAAGCGACTCCACCGAATTTAAAACCTCACCTGACCAATATTCCAGTATGAGCGACGACAACGGACGAAACGACCTCAGGATGCCCGACGAGGACGAGGTCTTTGCCGAGGTCACGAACATGCTCGGAGCGAACCGCGTGAAAGTGCGTTGTGCAGACGGCGAGGAGCGGACGGCACGGATTCCCGGCAAGATGCAAAAACGCATCTGGATCCGCGAGGACGACATCGTTCTCGTCGAACCGTGGGACTGGCAGGACGAGAAAGCCGACATCACGTGGCGCTACGAGAAGCAAGAAGCGGACCAGTTGCGCGAGGAAGGCCACATTAGATAGCGCGGTCCGCGCCGGACCCAGAACGCATCCTTTTACCGCTGGATCGCCAGGAATGGTAGATGACAGGCGAGTACGGCTTGCTCGAACCCAACGAGTCGGACACCCCCGACGACGAATTCGAGCAGATCGACGTCAGCGATACCGAGGCCGATCGGATCGCCCGCAAGCGGGATCGGAAGTTCAGCCAGTTCCGCGAACGGATCAAGGACTCCGACGGGTTCAAAGTCGACGACGGAGCCTTCGACGATGCCACATTCGCCGCGCTGTACAAACTCGTTCAGGACGGCTACGTCGACGCCATCGGCGGGCCGCTCTCGACCGGCAAGGAGGCGAACGTCTACAACGCGCTCGCCGGCGACCGATCGCTGGAGATGCTACGAGAGGGCGAAGAGGAGGTCGCGATGAAGGTGTACCGCACCCGCGCGACCAACTTCCAGGACATGCGCGAGTACCTCATCGGCGACCCGCGCTTCGAGGAACTCGGCGACAAGAGAAAGATCGTGATGGCCTGGACGCGCAAGGAACTCTCGAACCTGGAACGCGCCCGGAAAGCCGGGGTTCGCGTCCCGCGGCCGATCACCACGGAGCGAAACGTCCTCATCATGGAGTACATCGGCACCGAGGACAGTCGCTCGAAGCGGCTTGCGGAAGTCCAGATCGAGAACCCCGAGACGGCCTACGAGGTCGTCCGCGAGTACATCCGCCGACTATACTCCGCCGGACTCGTTCACGGCGACCTCAGCGAGTACAACGTGCTCTTTTACGACGGCGAACTGGTCGTCATCGATGTCGGGCAGGCGGTGACGATCCACCATCAGAACGCTGAAGAGTTCCTCGAACGGGACTGCGAGAACGTCGCCTCGTTTTTCCGCCGGCAGGGGATGGAAGTGAGCGGCGACGAACTGCTGGACTGGGTTCACGAGAACGCCGACGTATGAGCGGCCTCGTCTGTCGGTCGTACGACCCACGGGACGCGAGCGCGATCCGCCGCGTCGACGAACTGTCCCTGGCCGAGACCGAGACCAACCCGGACGACATTCCCGATAACGACGACCTCGCGGACGTACAGGCGTCGTATCCCGACGCTGGCGGCGAGTTCGTCGTCGGCGTCGTCGAGGACAGGGAGATGCTCCCCGGTGCGGACGACCGCTCGTTCGAGGACGTCGGAACCCACGACGGCTATGTGGTCGCAATCGGCGGCTACCTCCCCAGCGAGACGGGCTACGCCGACGAGCGGAGCGTGGCGGGCGGGGCGGAACTCCACCGGATGCGCGTCCATCCCGCCGCTCAACGACAGGGGTTCGCGCGCAAGCTACTGGCCGACCTCGAATCACGTATCGTGGCGGCAGGATACGATCCGATACTGGCGACGACGGCGCGACGACAGCGCAAGGCCGTCGCGTTCTATCCCAGCGCCGGCTACGCGCAGGTCGGCGAGTCGACGATGGGCGAGTACGACCTCGTCCACTTCGAAAACGGATCGAGTCCTAGCTCAGATCGAACCGCTCGGCGGCGGTCTGCATGTCCTTGTCGCCCCGGCCACAGAGGTTGACGAGAATCGTGTCGTGACGGTCTTCTTCGGCGAGTTTGATCGCGAGCGCGATAGCGTGACTCGGCTCCAGCGCGGGGATGATCCCTTCGGTCTCGCTGAGTTCGCGAAAGGCCGCCAGCGCCTCCTCGTCGGAGACGGCGTGGTACTCGGCACGTCCGAGTGCCTGCAGGGCGGCGTGTTCGGGGCCGACGGCGGGGTAGTCGAGGCCCGCCGAGATAGAGTGGTTCTCGGTGTCGTCGTCGATCATCTGCGTCTTCATGCCCTGGAAGATCTGTGGCTCTTCCTTTCGCGTCTTCGAGAGCGGCGCGGAGTGGTGTTCGTCGTCGATCCCCCGGGCTCTGCGCCGTAGAAGGCGACGTCGTCGTCCTTGAACGCGTGCCAGAGACCGAGAGAGTTCGATCCGCCGCCGACACAGGCAACACAGGCATCCGGCAGTTCGCCGTGTTGTTCCTGGATCTGTTCGCGGGCCTCCTCGCCGATCACCGACTGGAACTCACGAACCATCCGCGGGAACGGGTCGGGGCCGACCACGCTCCCGACCAGATAGTGGGTCTCCTCAGTGTTCTCGACCAGATCCTCCAGCGCGGCGTCGACGGCCTCGGCTGCCCCTCGTTGCCACGAGTGACCTCCCGGACCTCGGCGCCCATCAGGCGCATCCGGAAGACGTTCATCTCCTGACGCTGGATATCCTTGCGACCCATGTAGATTGTCGTATCGATGTCCAGGAGCGCGCCGACCATCGCCGTCGCAGTGCCGTGCTGGCCGGCCCCCGTTTCGGCGATCAGCCGTTCCTTTCCGGCGCGTTTCGCGAGGAGGGCCTGTCCCAGCGTGTTGTTGAGTTTGTGCGCCCCACCGTGGAGGAGATCCTCGTGCTTGAAGTAGATCTCAGCGTCGTAGCGCTCGCTAAGGGATTCGGCATAGAACACCGGTGTCGGGCGGCCCGCGAAATGTTTCAGGTAGTAGGATAGCTCCGACTGAAACTCCTCGTCGTCGACGAACCGATCGAACGCCGCTGCAGCTCTTCGAGCGGTTCTTCGAGCGGTTCCGGCACGTGTCGTCCGCCGAACTCTCCGAACTTGCCATCAGATGACATACCCCACCATTGGAGCGAATCATCCTAAATCGTGTGGTGGCGGCTGTCTGGAAACGAACAGTCGGGACCCGCCGGGCTATCCGCCCTTGATCAGTCTGAGAACGGTGACGTGCTCTGCCTCGACCGGTTGATCCTCGGGGACCGGGCGGCCATCGACCAGCACCGACGCCTCGTGCGGGCTGATGTCGATGCGGTCCAGTAGCTCAGCGTAGGTCGCGTCCTCGACATCGAGTTCGACCGTCCGCTCGCCTTTCACCTCGACGGTGACCTGCATATCCCACGGTTGCGCTGACAGTGGCTTGAGACTGTCGTCCGGATCGTCGGGATCGCTCTCGGACGTTTTATGACGCGGAGGGACTTGACTGGAACTATGAGCGACGCCGAAGCCGAGCAGGACTCTGTGGGGGGCCGTCAGGACGTCTGGACGGAGAAGTACCGGCCGCACACGCTCGAAGACGTGGTTGGCCACGACAACATCACCGACCGCCTGGAGAGCTATATCGAGCGCGACGACCTGCCGCATCTACTCTTCGCCGGGCCGGCAGGCGTCGGCAAGACCGCCAGTGCCGTCGCCATCGTCAAAGAGCTCTACGGCGACGACTGGGAGGAGAACTTCCTCGAACTGAACGCCTCCGACGAGCGTGGGATCGACGTCGTCCGCGAGAAGATCAAGAACTTCGCGAGCACCGACTGGAGCGGCCGCGCAGGCTCGAAACCCAGCATCATCTTCCTCGATGAGGCCGACGCGCTGACCAGCGATGCCCAGTCCGCGCTGCGCCGGACGATGGAGCAGTTCTCGAACAACACCCGATTCATCCTCTCGTGTAACTACTCCAGCAAGATCATCGACCCGATCCAGTCCCGGTGTGCGGTCTTTCGCTACGCGCCGCTGGGCGACGATGCCGTCGAGGCCCAGATCCGAAAGATCGCCGACGCCGAAGGGATCACGCTCACGCAGGACGGCGTCGACGCGCTCGTCTACGCCGCGGACGGCGACATGCGAAAGGCGATCAACGCCCTGCAGGCCGCCGCAGTGATGGGCGAGACCGTCGACGAGGAGACCGTTTTCAAGATCACCGCGACGGCGCGTCCCGAAGAAGTCCAGGAGATGGTCCAGACGGCTATCGACGGCGACTTCATCGCCGCGCGAAGTCAGCTACGGGACCTGATCGTCGACAAGGGAATCGCCGGCGGCGACATCATCGACCAACTGCACCGCTCCGTCTGGGACCTGGAAATCGAAGAGGAAGCCGCGGTCCGCCTGATGGACCGGGTGGGCGAAGCCGACTACCGGATCACGCAGGGTGCAAACGAGCAAGTGCAGTTAGAAGCGATGCTAGCCTCGCTGGCGCTCGAAACGGACGAGTGATCGAAGAGCGGTTCAGAAAAGTCGAATCGTTGTCTACTGCTGGATCAGTGGTTAGCAGTGCCCACCGTGCCCGCCATACCCGCGCTGGCGGTCCTCAGGCGCGGAGTCGGCGTGACGGTCGCTCTCGGTCCGCTCCTCCGAGTACTCCGCGTGGTCGTAGTCATCCTGGTACTCGCCGGCGTGGTCGTGCTCTTCGTACTCACTGTGGTCTTGTTCGTCGTGGTACTCGGCATGCTCGCCGTCCTCGTACTCGGCGTGGTCAGCGTGGTACTCACCCGCGGAGGTCGCGTGATGCCCACCCTGATGATGCGCGCCGCGGTCGTCATCGGCCTGATGCACACCGGGCACGTGATCGGCCGCGAAGCCGTGCATCATCTCGCCGAACTGGCCGGGCGCGTAGTCGGCCATCGTGCCGACCGGACCGTTCGCGTGGGCGTTGGTATCCTGCTGGCTGGTCACGTCGGCGCTGACGAAGCCGACGGCTCCGATCAGCGCGACGACGAGTGCGATCGCGACGACGATTGTGGTCAGTGTAGATCTCATGGTGGTTCTCCTCATTCGTAACAAAGGGAGTGGAGTGGTTATGACCACGGGCGTGAACTCACCCACGAGAACGTTTTAGAACGTTTTTAACGTCTTCTACACCGTTCGTTTCGAAGAGACCGTTCGTCCGGCCGGGTTTCGGGCTCTGGGAGCTACGACTCGTCGAGATCGTCGGACGGGTAGATTCGATACGTCCGGCCCTGCGGTTCGCGATACAGCAACCCGCGCTTTTCGAGGTCGCTTACGGTCTGGCTCACCTTGCTCTTCGAGAAGTCAGCCCGGTCCCGAAGTTCGATCTGGGTCAGTCCCGGCGAGTCGACGACTGGCTGGAGGATGCGGCGTTCGTCCTCCGGCAGGACGTCGAGCAGCGGACGCGTTGGGTGGGCCGAGTCTTCGGGACCGGCTCCGGAGTCGGCGTCCGTATCGGCAGCGTCGGTCGTCTCATTCGGCCGTTGTCCGGACTCTTCGGCCCCAGTCGACGGCTCTTCGGGTGTGTCTGCGGGAGATCCCTCAGCAAATTCCTGTCCAGAAGAGCCCTCGACGGCGCCCTGTCCAGCGGAGCTTTCCGCTGTGTCCGGCTCAAACGAACTCCCGACGCCGGTAGCAGCCGTCCGGGAGGAATCTGCGGACGCCGTGCGCTCCTCCGTCCCGACGAACTGCTCGCGCAAGGCCAGGTAGCCGCCGCCGACGGCCGCTGCGGTGACGAGCGTCCCGAGAAGGTACCACACCGGGTGTGTGCCGTGCATCGACGTCGTGTCCATCCCCATCCGCCCGCTCATGTCGCCCAGCGCGACCCACTGCTGGTAGTTCTGCCAGGTGATCGCGAGTCCGATGACGAGCACGGCCCCGACGATTGCGAGTGCGACGTAGTCGGCCTGTCTGACGTTCACGGTCTTGGGGTGATCTTGCACGTGAACGTTTCAATACTTTCCGCTTTTGATTGCGAAAACAACAGAGACGGAGAGTAGGCAGTGGTTACCCGCTCAGTCGCCAGATCTCGTAGTTCAACACCGCGGCGAACGTGACCCACGCGAGATACGGCACCAGCAGCGCGGCGGCCCGCCGGTCCACCCGGTCGAAGGCGTAGATCGTCGCGACGATCAGCGCCCAGAGTGCGACGATGATCGCCAGCCCGAGGCCCGGTTCCTGCTGGCCGAAAAAGACCGGCGTCCACGTCACGTTGACCGCCATCTGGGCGGCGAAGACGCCGACGGCGATCTTGACGTCGCGGCGCTCGATCCCCCGCCGCCAGAGGGTAAAGAGCGCGACGCCCATCAGGGTGAAGAGGAGCGTCCAGACGACCGGGAAGGCGACCGCCGGCGGATAGAACCACGGCTGTTCGATCCACGACGTGTCCGTTCCGGCGAAGACGGCCGGGAGCGCCCCCACGACGTTGACTGCGACGACGAAGCCGACCAGCGTGAGCAGGTCGCGGCCCCCGAGGTCTCCAGGGAGGCCCGTGCTGTCGGAGGTGGTGTGGCTCATGGCTGTCTAGAGGGGTGGGAGGCGGGTATCCGTTTGGGTCGGGCGAACCCTTTTAGTCGGTTACGCACCATCCCAGAGATGTGCCAGAGACCAACGGGTATATGCGCTTTTTCCCGTACGACGCGCCCTACGAGAACCAGCGCGCGGCGATGGACCGCATCTACAACGGGCTTTCTCGCGGGCAGGACGTCCTCTTCGAGGGGGCCTGCGGGACCGGGAAGACACTCTCGGCGCTCGTACCCGCGCTGGAGTACGCCCGCGAGGAGGACAAGACGGTCGTCATCACGACCAACGTCCACCAGCAGATGCGCCAGTTCGTCCACGAGGCCCGTCAGATCACGAAACGCGAGGCGATCCGTACCATCGTCTTCCGCGGAAAATCCTCGATGTGTCACATCGACGTCGACTACGAGGAGTGTCAGGTGCTCCGGGACAACACCTACGACCTGGTCGACACCGAACGCGACAGGAACCAGCTCGAACGCCGCGAAGGGGAGCTACTGGAGGCCAGCCAGGAGGGCGACGAGCAGGCGACGGAAGCCCGGAGCGCGGTGATGGACGAACTCGACGCCCTCGAAGAGCAGGTCGAGACGCTGGAAGAACAGAACACCTGTGATTACTACTACCAGAATCTCACCGCGGACACCGATGCGTTCTACAGTTGGCTCTACGAGGACGTCCGAACGCCCGACGAGATCTACGAACACGCCCACGAGCAGGGGTTCTGTGGCTACGAACTACTCAAGGAAGGCATGGAGGGCGTTGACCTGGTCGTCTGTAACTACCACCACCTGCTGGACCCAAACATCCGCGAGCAGTTCTTCCGATGGCTGGGCCGCGACCCCGAGGACGTGATTACGGTCTTCGACGAGGCCCACAACGTCGAGGGGCGGCGCGCGAACACGCGACGAAGACGCTGACCGAGAACACGCTCGACGCCGCGCTGGACGAACTGAAGGAGACCGACGACCTGCGGGCCGACCAGGCCGAGAACGTGATCCGCACGTTCCGCGACGCGCTGGTCGAGACCTACGAGGACTCCTTTGGCTTCGGCGGCCGCGAGCAGGTCGACGAGAACTGGGAGGACGTCCCTATCGCCAATGAGGAAGGCCGGGACGACCTCACGCGAGCGTTTCTGCAGGGCTACACCGGTCGGGGAATCGACGACGATATCGAGTCCGCCAGAAAGCTCGGTCGCGAACTCGACGAGGAGTACGAGGAGGCCTACAAGAGCGGCAAATCGAGCACCCGACAGGAGTGTCAGACGCTCGCTGCGGCCGCCTTTCTGGACTCGTGGATGTCCGACGGCACCAAACTCGGCCAGTATCCCGTCGTCTCCGTCCGTCGAAACGAGGGGACCGGCGAGGTGTACGGCCGGGCGGAGCTATACACCTGCATTCCGCGGGAGGTGACCGGCGAACTGTTCGAGGAAGTGTACTCCTGTGTGCTGATGAGCGCGACGCTGCGCCCGTTCGACGTGTTCGAGGACGTGCTCGGACTGGAGAGTCCGGTCACGCTGGCCTACGGCCTGCAGTTCCCACCGGAGAACCGCCGGACCTACGCCGTCGGGACGCCGCCGCTGTTCGCCAGCGACCGGGAGGACCCCGAGGTACAGGCCGCCGTCTCCGACGCCCTCGTGGATGCCGCCGAGTTCACGCCGGGGAACCTGCTCGCGTTCTTCCCCAGTTATAGCGAGGCCGAACGGTATCACAGCCACCTGCGAGAGAGCATCCCGTCCGACCGACTCTATCTGGATCGACCGGCGACGAGCGCCGAAGACCTCCGGCAGTCGTTCGTCGACGACGACGACGGCGTCCTGCTAACCTCGCTGTGGGGGACGCTCTCGGAGGGCGTGAGTTTCGACGGCGACGACGCACACACGGTTGCGGTCGTCGGCGTCCCGTATCCGCATCTGGACGACCGCTCCGAGGCCGTACAGGACGCCTACGAGACGGCCTTTAGCGACCGGGCGGGCGTCGACGACGCCGGCTGGCGCTACGCCGTCGAGATTCCGACGGTCCGGAAGACCAGACAGGCGCTCGGGCGGGTGCTTCGCTCCCCGAGGAAGTCGGGGTCCGGATCCTGCTCGACGCGCGCTACACCGAAGAACAGGAGCGCGAACTGGGCAAGTACAGCGTCAAGGACACGTTCCCGGCCGAGGAGCGCGACGAAATGATCGACGTCGACCCCGAGAAACTGAAGTTCGCCATGCTCAACTTCTACACTGACCACGACGCCTACGACGGTTCGGCGCCGACGCCCTAACGGCCAGAAGCGCTATGATCGATGCGAATCGCCTTCTATCCATGCGCCGTCACTTTGCCGTGCTCGGAGTGGTGTTCCTCGTCGTACTCGCAGGCTGTAGTGGCCTGCCGATGGGCGACGACGGGGCCGACGCGCCGCCAAACGATACGGAAGGCGATGCACCGACCGACGAACTGACCTACCCCGCTGGCTACGACGAGAGCGGCGTCGCCAATGCCAGCGAGGTACTCGCAACCCATGACGCCGCAATCGCGGATCGACCGACGCAGGCGCAGACCACGATTCGGCTGACGATACCGGGCGAGAACGACGGTGAGGAGACCGTCCAGCAACTCAGCATGGAGACCCAGACCGACGGCACCGGGACGGAGTACGCACGCATCGAACTCACCGAGAGCGTCGCCGAGACGTACCGGAGCGGCGATGGGGTCGTCTACACCCGAATCGACGACGGCGAGAACGTCCAGTACACCGCCGACGAAGTCCAGACGCCCGACGCACTCTCGCCCCGCACCTTCGGCGAGGCGCTCGCAGTCGCCAATCTGTCGCTCGACACCGTCTCCGAGGACGAGCCACGACGCCTGACCTACAGCGGAAGCGGCGTTCTCGACGAAGAGACCTCCTTCGGCGACGTCGAGGACGTCGAGACGGAGGTCGTCGTCGACGAGGAGGGGGCGATCCACTCCTTCAGCGTCTCTTACACCGTCCCCGACGGCGCGGACGTCGAGGCCAGTTTCGAGTTCGAGTACGACGACGTCACCGTCGAAGAGCCCGACTGGCTCGATGAGGCCGCACAAACGGCGGGATAAGGTGACCCATCTCGACGGTCAGGGCTCGCCGTCGAGCACTGCCTCGGGGCCAGCCCACTCGTCGACCAACAGTCCGTATCGCTCCACGTCGACGAACTCGCCGTCTGCGAACTGGCTCTCGCGGGCGGTGCCTTCGTGGTCGAAGCCAAGCCGTTCACAGAGCCGGATCGACGCCTCGTTTGTGACTGCCGCGGTCGCGGAGATGCGGTGTAGCCTGAGCGTCGAAAAGCCGTATTCGATGAGATACGCGCTGGCCTCGAGAGCGTAGCCATTGCCCCAGGCCTTCGGGTGGAACCAGACGCCGAAGTTGGCGTAGCCGTCGTCGGTTTGGATCGGATGCAGTTGTACCGATCCGACGGGGTCCCCCGCGAACTCGCCCGTTTTCGGCACGGCGAGCAACGACACGCTCCCCTCGCCGTTTTCGATGGGCCACAGTTCCTCACGATACCGATCTTCGGTGTAGGGCGTCCTGAAGACGCCGATATACCGGCGGACGTCAGGATGGTTCACTCCCTGCTGGAGGAACCCGATGTCGTCTTCTTCGGGCGGTGCGAGATCAAGTCGATCGCATTCGATGAACGTCGCTCGTGTCATTATCACGGATTCTTCTGATCTGTCGACTACCGGTGCGACGAGCGTGATCGTCCCGTCACGTGCGGACGGCGGGGACGTGACGACCAGATCAGGGACGATGTGTAGAGGTCATCAGTCAGCCCTACTGACAGATCTATCGCATCGAAAATAATTCTTTGCCCGCGCAAGAGCCTGCCAGCACCGTAGTCCAGCGCTACCTCACTTCTCGACGTCCAGGAGGGCGACCCGCTCCAGCACCAGATCCGGGAGACCGGCGTCGGTCGCCGCCAGTTCGGCGACACCGATATCGAAGAACTCCCGAAGCAGTTCCTCCTCGGCGTGCTCGACGCCGAGTGTCGGTTCGGGCGTCAGGTCGAGGCGTTCCCGGAGCGCCGTCACCGCGCCCGCCTCGTCCGCAGATTCCCGCTTCGCGTCGACGAGCACGACTGCACGGTTCTCGCCCGAATCGAGCCCCATCCGGAGCGCCCTGTTGATCTGTCGCCGACCGGCGGCGTACAGCAGTATCTCGACGGCCCGGTCCCGGGCCACGTTCTCCTCGCGCTCGATGGCTCGGTCGGCGAGGGAAACGGCGCGTTCGAGATGCTCGCGTCCGGCGACGTAGCGGGCGTCGAACGCCTGGATCGTACAGTCGTGTTTCTCGCCGATGGCCGAGAGCGTCTCGACGAAGCCGTCGATGTCGTCGACGACGATTTCGCCCTCCACGAACTCCATTCAGAAATCACCCAGGCTGGCCTGTCCGGTGTCGTCGGTGTCGGAACTGTCCTCGGCGTCCTCCCCGCTCTCTCCCCACTCGATCCGTCGGACGGGCGGGCGCTGTCGTCCGCGCTCACGCCCTCCATCGAGTAGTTCTGGCGGCCGGCGTTTTCCAGCACCGTCTCGGCGGTCTTCTCGCGACCGCGAAGCGCGCCGAGGACGACCGATTTGTCCGCCTCGCGTAGCTGTGCCCGACTCTCGATGCCCGCGTCGAAGAGCCGTCGGGCGCGCTTGCGGCCGACCGAGCGCACGCCTGCGAGTTCGAGCAGTTCGTCGCTCACGCCGTACTGGACCCGTTTTCTGGCCTCGCGGATCGCCGGCGTGACGTCGAGGTCGAGGTCGGCCGCGAGCTGTTCGGCCCCGTTGAGCAGCCACTCGGCGGTGTCGACCTTGCCGCGGATATCGCCCGGCCCGACGCCATACCGTTCGGTGATCCGGTCCTCGTCGACTTCGCGCGCCCAGTCTTCGAGCATCAGGGCGGTCTTGAGCGCCGACAGCCAGTCCTCGAAGCGGACGTCCTCGAACTCGCTGGGCATCGGGCCGAGGAACTCCCCTCGCGCTCGTAGGCGAGTTCAGTGTACTCCTCGCGGTCGCCCGACTTGAGGTAGAGTTCGTACATATCCGGGGTGCGGGAGACGAGGTGATAGAGACCGAGTGGGGTCGGAGCGCCATCGCTCGCTTCGAGTCCGTCGACGATTTCGGCCGCGGTCATCGGGTCGAGGTAGAGCCGCGAGACGGTGTGGCCCAGCCCGGTCGCATCGAGTTCGTCGCCGTCATTACTTGCGGCTCCACCACTCGTAGTTTCCGCGGAGCGTGACTTCGCGCTCTCGATGAAGTCGTTGCGCTCCAGATACTCGATCACCGTGTCGGTCACCTGCTCCAGTCGCTCGGGGTCGTTCGCCTGGCTGGCGTGCAGCGTCTCTTCGAGGAAGCCAAGCAACTCCTCTCGGGTGCGGGCGAACCCGCTGGCGATGGTCGCGAGGACGTGTGTGCGAAGGGCTGGCTCGGCCGCGAGTTTCGAGCGCACCGGTTCGGGCTCGGCGTAGACGTACCGGTCGAACAGTTCGTCGAGTTCGTCGTGGCTGCTCGCCAGCAGGACCGCCTCGCCGTAGGGGTCCCGTCCGGGACGGCCCGCCCGCCCCATCATCTGGTGGACTTCGAGCACGTCGAGGGGCTGCATTCCGCCCGCAGTGCCGTCGTAGCGCCGCCAGTCGCGCACGATGACGCGTCTACTCGGCGTGTTCACGCCGGCCGCGAGCGTCGGCGTCGCAGAGACGACTTTCAGCAGTCGGTCCCGGAAGGCGTCCTCGACGAGCGAGCGGTGCTCGGGCGCGAGTCCGGCGTGGTGAAAGGCTCCGCCGCGTATCACGCATTCGGCCAGGTCGTCGCTCGTCTCGGTATCGGAGACGTCGCGGATCTCCTCGGCAATCTCGTCGAGTTCCTCGCGCGCCTCGGGCGAGAGCGAGGGGTCGACCACGTCCGCCAGCCGTCGCGCCGCGGCCTCGGCATTGCGCCGGGAGTTGACGAAGACGAGCGAGGAACCGCCGTCGTCGAGCGTATCCCGGACGATTGCGGCAGTCTGTTTCTCGCTGTTGCGGACCGGTAGCTCGTGCTGTGTCCCGTCATCGAGATGCAGGGCGTTGCCGAAGTGGACGCCCTTCTTCAGATCGATCGGTCGCCACGTCGTGTCGACGAGTTCGGCATCGAGCCACTCGGCCATCTCGTCGGCGTTGCCAACTGTCGCCGAGAGTGCAATCGTCTGGAGGTCGGGGTTGAGCTGGCGCAGTTTCGCCATCGTCACTTCCAGCGTCGGCCCGCGATTCGAGTCGTCGATCAGGTGGACCTCGTCGGCGACGACGCAGTCGACGTCGTCGATCCAGCGCGCGCCGTTTCGCACCAGCGAATCGACTTTCTCGCTGGTGGCGACGATGATGTCCTTGTCGGCGAGCCACTCCCCGTCCGACTCGTAGTTGCCCGTCGAGACGCCGACAGAGACGTCGAAGGCCTCGAACGCCTCGAACTCGGCCTTTTTCTCGCTGGCGAGCGCCCGTAGCGGCACGATGTAGAGTGCTCGGCCGCTCGATGCGCTGCCCGACCCCCGCGCTCGATGGCGGAAAGCATTGCCAGCTGTGCGATCAGCGTTTTCCCGCTGGCGGTCGGCACGCTGGCGACAACGTTCTCGCCCTCCAGGATCCCGGCCTCGACGGCCGCGGCCTGAGGCGGGTATAGCTCCTCGATTCCCTCCGCCTCCAGGTACTCGGTAAAGCCGGGAGGGACGCCCGATAGCTCCGCGATATCCATTACCCGTCCGTTGGCCCCTCTTGGGGTTTAAACTTGCGTACCGGTGGCGGGTGAGTCCGAGAGAAACGCACGACCGCCCCTCTCCGCCATGATTTTAGTAGTGTCGGACGAACTGTCCGCTATGCAAATCGAATTCGATCGGGACACCTGCATCGGAATGTTCCAGTGTGTCGCAGAGTGGGACGCCTTCGAGAAGGACGAAGACGCCGGGAAAGCAGTGCTGGCCGACGGCGAGGAGGTCGAAGAGGACCGCTTCGTCCGCGATGTTCCGGAGGGAGCCGAACTAGACGCGAAGTTCGCGGCCCGGGCCTGTCCAGTCGACGCCATCGTCGTATACGACGACGACGGGGAACAACTGATCCCGTGACTACTCCCACGACTGAAGTCGTGGGCTTTCTCCTCGAATCTCTGTAACGGCGACCTGCGTCCTGTCGAACAGATCTTCAGCGGCTTGCAATCGGCGAAAAAGTTATGATAGATCATGTGAGATACTCACGTAGCTATGACAGGGGAACAGGACCACCTCATAGAGTGGGCAGAGTTCGTCGATGCGGAGGTTCCGGAGTCGGTGCGGGCCGGAGAGCGCGGCGACGCTCCCGATCCGCGTGCCGGAAACTGACCGGCGCGCGCTCGATACCGACCGGTCGAGCGGGTTACTCTATCTTCGCATACTGCTCGGATAGCTTGTCCGCCGCTTCGCCGAGCTGTTCGCGCTCGAAGCTATCGAGTTCCCACTCGACGACCTCCTCGACGCCGTTCTCGCCGAATCGGATGGGGACACCGAGTGCAACGTCCTCGTGACCGTACTCGCCAGCGAGCGGGATCGAACCGGGCAGTACCTCGCCGGTGTCGCGTAGGACGGCCTCGACCATGTGCCCGACGCCGGTGGCTGGGCCCCACTCGGTTGCACCTTTCTTCTCGATGACGTTCATCGCGCTCTCTTTGAGTTCTGCCAGAATCTCGCTTTTCTCGTCGTCGGTAAACTCCGGATCACGGCCGTCGACGCGGACTTTCGAGAACACCGGGACCTGTGCGTCGCCGTGTTCGCCGAGGATGCTCGCCTCGACGTTCTCGACCGGCGCGTCGAAGCGCTCGGCGAGGACGTAGCGAAAGCGCGCGGAGTCGAGTCGGCCGCCGAAGCCGATTACCTTCTCGCGGGCCCGGTCGCCTGTCTCGTAGAGATGCCGATTGAGCAGGTCGACTGGGTTCGAGGTCGTAATCGTCACGAAGTCGTCGTTGTGTTCGGCCAGCGACGAGCCGATATCCTCCATGATCGGCGCGTTGTCGCCGGCGAGGTCGATCCGTGTCTGACCCGGTTGTCGCGGGATACCGGCTGTGATGACCACTACGTCCGACCCGGCCGTATCCGCGTACGTGCCCTGCCGAATCGTCGTGTTCGAGTCGTAGGCGGTTCCGTGATTGACGTCCGCCGCCTGTCCGACCGTGTCGTCTTCCTTGTCGGGAATATCGACGAACACCAGTTCGTCACAGACGTCGCGCAGCGCGATATTATACCCTGCAGCAGCGCCGACTGTCCCGGCCGCACCGACTACGCTTACTTTGGTCATACCACCAGAACTGACCCATCCATGATGATTAAAACTTTGGAACCGGCGGTTCGGCCCGTCATGGGGCGGTTTTGACCTGTCGTTTGGCGGGTATATTTATACCTGATCCGAAAGTGTGTACCGAACACCCAACTGAAAAGCGTTCACGTAGGACAGCAGTCATCGTGAAGATACAGATGGCAACGACGACCGATCACCGTCCGACTTCGACCGTTGCGACGACTGAACTCGCCGCCGGAGCCGTGGCCGGCTTCGTCGGTAGCGTGTTGTTCGGACTGCTCATGCAGTTCGTGATCCCGGCCCCGATGCTAAAGATGGCGATTCCCGCAATGTACGGTATCGAAGGGCCGGCCCTCGCCGCAGGCTGGGCGCTCCACCAGTTCCACGGCGTCGCCCTCGGCGTCGCGTACGTCCTGCTGGTCAGCAACACCGGACTGCGAGCACGAGCCTCGACGCTCCCCGATGCGATCCCGCTTGGGGCCCTCTACGGCGTCCTGACGACCCTGGTGCTTGCCGTACTCGTCATGCCGCTCTGGCTGGGCGCGGTCGGCTTCGGCGGCGCACCGCCGTTCCCGAACGTCGGCTTCCCCGGCACGCTGATGAGCACGCTCGGACACGTCGTCTTCGCCGCCCCGGTCGCTATCGGCTACACGCTGGTCGCTGGCGAATAACGGCCAGACCGAACTTGCTGGTTTTTAGTCCGTGCGCCACCTGCATACGCACATGAGCGAGTTCGACAAGGAAGCCGAGCGCGAAAAGCTCCGGCAGAAGTACGAAGAGGACGCCGAGGACAGGCAATCGACAGAGCACATGAGCGAACTGCTCCTGCAGGGTGCGACGATGACGAACAAACACTGCAACAACTGTGGGGACCCGCTCTTCCGGCAGAACGACCAGGAGTTCTGCCCGACCTGCCAGCAGGCCGCCGATCAGGACGTCGCCAACAGGACGGCCCAGGTCGAAGAGGAGACTGCCGAGGGACAGACTCAGGCGGGTGCCACGAGGTCCAACGCACACGACCAGAGAGCGGAGCGAACCGACGCCACGGCCGCCGCAGGCGCTCAGTCCCAGCCACCAGCGGGTGCTGGACAGCCGAACGAGACCCCGGGCGAACCGTCGGAAGCGCGCCAGCAAGCCAACAGTTCGGCCACGAATCAGCACGGAACCGCGCGGTCAACCGGTTCCCTGCCGGAGGCCGAGGCGGCGCAGCGGATGCGGTGACCCAGTTAGCACGGCAGGCAGCGCAGGAATCGGATCCGCGCCAGGCCAAAGAGCAACTCGCCGCGGCCCGTGAGGCGGCCGAAGCGCTCGGTGCGCTCCCGCGGTAAGCGCCACCCGAGACGGGCGTCTCCCCCACCCTTATTTTTGCCCACATGTGATATCTTATCACACGATGGAAACGAACGACTCCGAAGTTACCGCGGCGCTCTCACGGTTCCACGAGGACGTCCCACACCGGTTTCAGGTCTCGCTGACGATGTCGATGCAGTCCCGAGAGCTACTGAGTGCGATCCGTGACGAACTGAACGAGACTACTGGAGAGCAGGTCGCGACGACCAACGACGTGCTCCAGATCGCACTGCTCGCGGCGACGCGGTATCACGCGCTTGCGGCGGAGGAGGTCGGCGGAGCGGACTCGACGGACGGGGCTGGGAGCGCGGGCCAGACAGAGGATGACCTGCTCCCACTCGCAGGCGTAGTCCGAACGGTCGTCGAGGACGCGGATATCTCCGAGGGGATCGAGGAAGCATAAAAAATTCGGCGGGGGTCGATACCGACGCCGTCGTTCGACCGGCGACGTTAGCCGAGCGGGTCGTCCGTGATCTCGATCTGGCCGCGGTCGTCGGCGCTGTCCGCGAGCGAATCCGGGCTGATATCGAAATCGAACACGCCCTTCGGGACGGCGATCGTCGAACAGGCGTTGGGAATGTCGACGATACCGCTCTGTCGCCCCTCGATCGGCACCGTTCCGAGGATCATGTACGCCTGCTCTCGGGTGTAGCCGAACTTCGTCAGATATTCGATCGCGTCCAGCGCTGCACGCCGGTACGCGACGTGGGGGTCCATATACTTCTGCTCCCCATCTTCGGTGACCGAATAGCCCTCGAAAACGACGTAATCGGAGAAGTCCGGACCGCGGTGGCCGGGTTCGAAGATCGGATGGTCGATACCGAACTCGTCCATGCCGTTCTTCACGACGTCGAACTCCAGATCGACGTAGCCGGCCATCTCGATCGCACCACAGAACGTGATCTCGCCGTCTCCCTGGGAGGCGTGGATGTCGCCGATGCCGAACTTCCCACCCTCGACGTACACCGGGAAGTAGATCGTCGAGCCAAGCGAGAGATCCTTGATGTCGCAGTTGCCGCCGTGTTCGCGCGGCGGGACGGTCCGTGCACCCTCCTCGGCGATCCGGTCGGCGGCGTCACCGGTCGCCTCACCGGGCTGTGCGCCGTCAGCCGTCGGTGGACTCGCCACCGGCGGCTCCGACTCGCCAGTCGGGTGGTTGTTGATCGACTCCGGATCCTCCGCGTGGCGCTCGATGAGTTCGTTCTCGCGCTCGTTCCACTCGTCGAGTAGCTCCTGGGAGGGCGCAGTGCCCATCAGGCCGGGATGAATCATCCCCTCGTATCGCACGTCCGGGACGTGCCGCGACGAGACGAATGTCCCGTCGAGATCCCAGACTGCCTTGGCGGCATGCGGGAAGTGATCGGTCAGGAAGCCGCCCCCGTTCTGCTGGGAAAAGATCCCTGTAAACCCGAACTCGGACCGGTCGTTCAGTGGGCCGATGTCGAGCAGGGTCACTTTCAGCAGGTCCCCCGGTTCGGCCCCCTCGACCTCGACGGGCCCGCTCAGGTAGTGAACCTGATTCAGGTCGACGTCGCGGACCTCGTTCGCGTTGTCGCTGTCAGTGATCTGCCCACCCGTCCAGTCCAGACATTCGAGCCGAACTCGGTCGCCTTGCTCTGCGGTTACAACCGATTCGATCTCCGGATGCCAACGATTGAACGGCTTGTAATCCGGCTGTTCGTCCGGTGGTTCGTCCGTATCCACCTCGAAGTGTACTTCTGGCATTGCTATCATAAGGCCGTGAAGCCCATGCATCGTGTCAACGACCACCACAAAAACCGATGTTACCAGTGACGTATGTTTAGTTCGGCCCGGTCCAAACCGCGGCGTCGAGAGCGGGCGGACGGGTATCAGTGACCGATCGTCCAGGGATACCCCCGCCAGCGCTCCGGAGACCGCCGGCTCCGTGGTCGTGATCGTGGCCGGCGTCGTCGCTCTCCCGACGCCGGGCAGCGATAAGGTCGTCGACCCGCAGGAGCAGGACCGCTGCCTCGCTGGCACCCTCGATCGCCCGGCACGTCAGATCGGCGGGTTCCAGCACGCCTCCGTCGACCATGTTCGCGACCCGCCTGTCGTGGACATCGAAGCCGGCGTCATCACGGCCCTCGTGGTGGGCCTGCCGTAACGCAGTGATCGCGTCGATCGGATCGGCACCGGCCCCCGTTGCGAGCGTCCGCGGAATCGCTTCGAGCGCGTCGGCGAACCGGCGGACAGCCAGTTGTTCTCTCCCCGATACCCCGGCGGCGTCCGATCGAAGCGCCCGGGCCACCCCGATCTCGGCCGCACCGCCCCCGGGAGGACCCGCCCGGTTTCGAGGACGAGTTCGGTAACGTCGAGACAGTCCTCGACGATCCGCTTCGTTTCGTCGAGAACGTGGTCTGTCCCGCCGCGAAGCAGTATCGAGACGGGATCCGCGTCGACGCAGTCAGTGAGTATCGTCAACTCGGTTCCCGCGACCGAGCGCCGCTCGACACTGCCGGCGGCCCCGACGTGTGCGGGCGTCAGCTCCTCGGTGTCTGCGACCGCCCTCGCGCCGGTCGCACGCTCCAGTGCGTGCAGTTCGTCTCGTCGGGTGCGTTCGACCGCGAGTACGCCCTTGCTGGCGAGCAACGTCCGGACGGCGTCGTCGATTGACTTCTGTGCGAACACGACGTCGGCACCGCTCTCGACGATCCGATCGACCTGTTCGCGGTAGACCGCGGCCTCGTGATCGCGGAGCCGTTCCAGCTCGTCGGGATCGGTCACCGTCACGTTCGAGACGGCCGCCGCCGTTTCGATCGTCAGCGGCGCGTCGACGATCGCGATTCCGGCATCCGTCAGCTTTCGCGGCGCGTCGAGGTCGCGCGTCGAAACCGTCGTCGACGACTGGGCCATATCGATGACGACGCCGTCGAGGGCGGTCGATTCACGCAACGACCCGCCGAGAACGGGCCGAAGTAACAGGTCCGACCGATCGACGCGTCCATCGGTAGTGACGGCACGAACACCGTCGACGGCGAGACCGGCCATAAACGCCGTCGAGTCCTCGTCCCATCGGCCCGTGATCGCCGTCGTCGCAACCGATTCGAGGAGCGAGCGGTCCCCCGTATCGATGTCGTGGGCGGCGTCCTCCAGATACTGCAGGGCTCGGTCGCTCGCCCGCCGATAGCCGGCGGTGATCGAAGCAGGATGGACCCCTTCGTCGAGCAGTCCTTCGGCCTCGTCGAGCAATGCGCCGGTCAGGAGGACCGCGGACGTCGTTCCATCACCGATCGTCTCGTTCTGACTGGCCGCGACGTCGATGATCGCCTCGGCTGCCGGATGGTCGATCTCCAGCCGATCGAGAATCGACGTGCCGTCGTTCGTCACCACTACCGCGCCGTCCGATCCGACGATCATCTTGTCTCGGCCGTTCGGCCCGAGCGTCGATCGGACCGTCTCTGCGAGCGCTCTCCCCGCCTGAATATTCTGGCTCCGCGCGTCGTCCCCACTGACGCGTATGGCGTGGTCCGAGAGTGTCGTCGAAGCCGCTGAGCTCTCCCGTTGCATACTGACACGTCTACGATCAACGACACGACATAAATAGCTGCGTCAGTCGCCGTACTGGCGGGAGAAATGCGTGGCTATGAGGGGCGACAGTACGGCCGATCAGGCGCTCTTGCCGAACTGTTCGCGCACTTTCTCGACTTTCGGCGCGGCGTGCATCCGACAGTAGGCGTCCTGCGGGTTCTTCTCGAAGTAGTCCTGATGGTGTTTTTCGGCCTCGTAGAACATCTCCAGGGGTTCGATATCGGTGACGATGGAGTCGTCGTAGAGGCCCGACGCGTCGAGTTCGTAGACGAAGTCTTCGACGATTTCGCGCTGTTCGTCGTCGTGATAGAGCACGATCGAACGGTACTGCGACCCGATGTCCGGCCCCTCCCGGTCCTCGGTCGTGGGGTCGTGAATCTTGAAGAAGACTTCCAGCAGGTCGACGTAGCTGATCGCGTCGGGATCGTATGCGATCTGTACGACCTCGGCGTGACCGGTCGTCCCGCGACAGACCGCTTTGTAACTGGGGTCGTCGTCGTGGCCGCCCGCGTAGCCGGAGGTGACCGATTCGACACCGTCGAGTTCCTTGAACGCCGCTTCGGTACACCAGAAACAGCCACCGCCGAGCGTGGCGTGGGCGAGTGAATCGTCTGTCATCGAGGGTCAGTACGGGCCAGAGCGGAAAGTATTGTGCGGTGGCCGAAGCCATCCCGGACGACACACCACGCTACCGCCGGCGAGGGATCATCTCGACCGGACCGTCCGGCCGCAGCGTGATCGAGGGGGCAAACGAGAGTTCGTCGACGGTCGACTCGACGGTCCACTCCTGGAGCATCGTCGCCAGCACGAGCCGGGCCTCCATCATTGCGAAGCGGTCGCCGATACAGCGCCGCGGCCCGCCGCCGAAGGGGAAGTACGCGAACGCCGGCAACTCCTGTTCGAAGTCGTCGGTCCAGCGCTCCGGGCGGAACGCGAGCGGGTTGTCGTAGTACTCCGGATCGCGGTGGAGCACCCACTGCTGGAACGACACCGTGGTGCCCTCGGGGATCCGGTAGCCACCCACCGTATCCGGCTCTGCGGCCTCGCGGATCAGATCGTACACCGGCGGGTAGATGCGCATCCCCTCCCGGACGACCTGCTCGGTGTAGCTGAGTTCGGGCAGGTCTCTCACCGTCGGCCGGTCGCCGCCGAGCACGTCGTCGAGTTCGGCCTGCAGGATCGCGCGCTGGTCGGGGTTCTTCGAGAGCAGTTGGAGCGTGTACGTCAGCGCGAGCGCGGTCGTCTCGTGACCCGCCAGCAGTATCGTGATCACCTCGTCGCGGATCTGCTCGCGGGACGGCGGGTCGTCCTGGGCCTGCAACAGTGAGACGACGTCGTCGCCGTCGCTACCGGTCTGCTGGTCGATGATCCGATCGGCGACGGCAGAGAGGTCCTCCATCGCCCGGTCGAACCGCCGGTTCCCCGGCGTCGGCGCCCAGTCGGGGATGTCGATCGGCCGCTGGATGCGGGTACTCGCGCGGTCCATCACCGTCTCCAGGGCGTCCGCGATCGCTTCTTCCTGCTCGCCGAGGTCGATGTCGAACAGCGCCTCGGCCGCGATCTGGACGGTCAGCGACATCATGTCGTCGTGGATGTCGCGCTGGTGGCCCGCCCGCCACTCCGCACAGAGTCGCTCGGTCGCGTCGACCATCACGTCGGCGTACCCCTGGAGGGCATCGGGGTGGAACGCCGGTTCGATCGTGTGTCGTTGGGAGCGCCAGAACGATCCCTCGCTGGTCAGCAGGCCGTTGCCCAGCGCCGGCCGGAGCGTGCTCTGGAACCGCTCGCCCTTGTCGTAGGCCGCGTTGTTGTCGACGAGGACGTGTCTGACGAACGCCGGATCGCTCAACTGAACGAACTCGAACCGGCCGATCTTGTACCGGGCGACCGGGCCGTGCGTGCGGGCGACCCGCGTGTAGAAGGCGAGCGGATCGGCGGCGAACTCGGCGGTGTTACCCAGTAGCGGGTCACCCTCGGGGCCGGGGATCGACCTGAACGCCCGGGGAGGCGTCTCGGATGGGTCATCTGTCGTCATCGCTACATTGACATGGAGCGTCCCACCCGAAGGATCTTTGGGGGAACTGCCGTCGATGGTTACAGCCCAGTATACTCGCTACCGATGACCTCCCGGAGCCGCTCCGCGGTGACCTGGCCGACGCCCTCGGCCTCCAGCAGGTCCTCCTCGCGGGCGGTCATCACCGCCTCGACGGTGCCGAACTCCGAGAGCAAGGATCGGGCGGTAACGGGGCCGATATCGGCGATAGCGGCCACCACGTACTCCTGCTGTTCGGCCAGCGTCTTCGACTGTTTCTCGCCGTGGACCGAGACCTCGCGGTCGTCCTTTTGCTGTTCGCGCCCGGCGATCACCGCCAGTAGTTCGCGGGTCTCCGCCTCGTCCTCGGTCTGCAGGATGCTCGCACCGAAGTCGACTGCGAGACTCGACAGCGCACCGCGGATCGCGTTCGGGTGGACGTCCCGTTTCCCGTAGAGATCGGAGCCCTCGATGATCACGACGGGCCGAGAGTAGTGCCGGGCGGCGTCGCCGACCTGCTCAAACATCGAGCGGTCGCCGCCGGTGAGCGTATCGAGGAAGTCGTCGACGGTCTTTCGCTCGACGGCGACGCGATCGGACAGGATATAGTCGCCGACAGCCAGCGTCTCTAGTCTCGTCTGGACGTCGTCGCGCTTCGAGAGTTCGCGGGCGATGGTGGCGTCGAGTTCGCGCTGGTCGGCGACGATCTCGATTTTCTCGTCGTCGCGACTGGCGGTTGCGACGACCGCGTCGTCGACGTCCTCGTCACTCTCCGTATCGGCGTCTTCGTCGTCTTCGTCCGCGAACTCCTGTAAACCGGGCTGATCCCCGGAGTCGCTCGCCGCGACAGCGCCGCCGTCGGCCGACGCCGTTTCGGCCGCACTGCCGAAATCGCCGAGTTGCTGCTGGCTGTCGTCGAGTTCCTCGACGATTTCGTCGGTCGCTCCCTTGAGTTCGCGGAGTTCGTCCTCCATCTGTTGTTCGCGCCGCCGCGAGATCCAGAAGTACGCCTCGTCGCGGGTGTCTTCGGCCAGCAGGACGACGACGCGGCCCTCGTCCTGTCGTCCGGTTCGGCCCTTGCGCTGGATCGAGCGGATCGCCGTCGGGACGGGTTCGTAAAAGAGCACGAGATCGACCTCGGGGACGTCGAGGCCCTCCTCGGCGACCGACGTCGAGACGAGCACCTCGAACTCCGCGTTGCGGAAGGCGTCGAGGGTCTCCTGTTGTTCGTTCTGGGTCATTCCGTCGCTCCCCTCGCGGTCGCCCTGGCCGACGAACCGGCGGGCGTCGAAGTTCTCGTTCAAAAACTCGGTGAGAATCTCGGCGGTGTCACGCGACTCGGTGAAGACGATGACGCGCTCGCCCTGCTCGATGCCCAGCGTCTCGGCGAGCAAGACGTGCATTCGCGAGAACTTGGGGTGGATTTCGTCGTAGGCCTCGACGTCTTTCATCGCCTGCCGAATGCGCGGGTCGGAGACCAGTCGCTGGTCGGCCTTGGACGCGCCCGACGACCGGGCGGCGTTGCGCAGGCGGTCGAAATACCGCTCTAAGGCCTCGACGCTCTGGGTCTCGACGTAGGTGACGGCGGTCTTGACTTTGCGGATCTCCGCGTGTAGCGACATCCCCTTGTACCCCTCCGACTGGTCGTTGTTCATCAGTTTCTGCAACTCGGCGCGCATCGACTGGAGGTCGTTCTCCGAGAGGCTTGCACTGCGTTTGCCGGTGACGCCGAGTTCGCGCAGTTTCTCCAGTCGGTCCTCGATGACCTCGTTTAGCGCGTCCCGGATGTCGGTTATCTCGTCGGGCAGTTCGATGCGCTCCCACTCGACCTCCGTCTCGTGGGTGTACTCGTCCACGTCGGCGTCCTCCTCGGTCATCACCTCGACGTCGCCGATGCCGAGGTTCTCACAGACTTCGAGGATCTCCTCCTCGTCGCCGCCGGGCGAGGCGCTCATCCCGGTGACGAGCGGGTTGCTCGCGTCGGCGTGATAGCGCTCGGCGATGTAGTTGTAGGCGTAGTCGCCGGTCGCGCGGTGACACTCGTCGAAGGTGAGGTGGGTGACGTCGCGGAGGCTGATCCGACCGCCCACGAGGTCGTTCTCGATGACCTGTGGCGTCGCGATGACGATGGTCGACTCCTCCCAGAGTGCGGCGCGGTCGTCCGGGCTGACGTCGCCGGTAAAGACGACGATGTCTTCTTCCGGCATCGAGAGCGCCTCCCGGTAGAAGTCGGCGTGTTGCTGGACCAGCGGCTTGGTCGGGGCGAGAAAGAGCACCTTGCCACCGACCTCGTCGAGCCGTCTGGCGGTGACGAGCAGGCTCACCGTCGTCTTGCCGAGTCCGGTCGGCAGGCAGACGAGCGTATGGCCCTCTGCTGCTGTCCCGGCTAGCTGGAGTTGGTAGAGCCGTCGCTCGATGAACGAGGGCGAGAGCATCGGGTGGTCCACGTACTGTTGGTCTCCGTCCGTGGAAGCCATTTGCCGGTCGTTCGGCGTCGGCGAGGTTAAGCGTTCCCGTACCGCGGTGAAAGTAGTTGGCGGGACAGCGAGCAAGAGTTAACACCGTCGCCGCAGTCGAAACGAGTATGCAGGCGTTCGTTACTGGTGTTGTCGATGCCGTCCAGGAACTCTCGGTCTGGCGACAGGTGGCAGTCGTTATCCTCATTTCGGCGGCGCTGGCGACGGCCATCGAAATCGTCGCCCGGTCGTGGCTCAAGCGACGGCCGGCGGACGACATTTCGACGGTCGTCTTCGACGTCCTCCACGTACCGGTGTATCTCTCGGTGATCCTGGCGGGCGTGTACACGGTGGTCCAGTTGCTGCAACCGCCGGGGGTTACGTTCTTTCTCACAGCGACGACGCAGTCGCTACTGGTGGTCCTGTGGGCGCTGGGTAGTCAGCGGCTTGGTGCGGAGTGGCTCACCCGACTGGACGAGACCAATCCGGTCTACGACATCGCACCCGTTCTGAAAAACCTCTGGGCTGCGACGGTCGTCGCCGTCACGGTCGGCGTGTTACTCTCGGTCTGGCGGATCGATCTGACGCCGCTTCTGGCCTCCGCTGGACTGTTTGGCATCGTCCTCGGCTTCGCCGCTCGGGACGCCATCGCCAACTTCGTCGGCGGAATCGCGCTGTTCGTCGATGGCACGTACAAGCCGGGGGACTTCGTCGTCCTCGAATCCGGCGACAAGGGGACCGTCATCGACATCGGACTCCGGAGCACGACGATCCTCACTCCGGATCGCGTGATGGTGACGGTCCCGAACGCCGTGTTGAACTCGACACAGGTCATAAACGAGTCCTCGCCCCATCGCTACAAGCGGATGAACGTCCCAGTCGGCATCGAGTACGGAGCCGATCCGGAGTACGTCGAGGAGGTCCTCCTGGAGGAACTCGAAGCCGAAGACGATATCATGTCGTCGCCGCCGAGCGAGGTCAGGTTCATCGAGTTCGGCGACTCGGCGCTCCTGTTCGAGGTCCGCGGCTACATCCCCCATTCCACCCGGGAGCCCAGAGCGCGCCACGCCGTCAACAAGCGCATCCACAGGCGACTCCGCGAGGAGGGGATCGAGATCCCGTACCCACAGCGGACGATTACCTACGGCGACGACAGCGAGGAAGCGGCCGGGACGGATCGAGACGCCGTCAAGGAGTTCGATCCGACGCCGGACGACGACGAGTGACCGACGCGAGCGCACGCCGGCCCCGAAGCCGTTCCCCCTGACTTTAGGACCGGTGGGTCCAATCACCACAGCATGGTAGTCCACGAGAGCGACCTCCCCGGCGTCGGCAAGAAGTTCGAGGTCGATCTGCAGGGAGAAGAGACGCTCGTCATCGTCATTCACAACACCGGCAAGCGCGAGTTGTTCATTCGAGAGACGCCGAATGCGGACTCGGAGAAACTGTTCGAACTATCGGACAAGCTTGCCCGACAGGTGGGAACGATCATGGAAGGGGCGTACTTTCAGCCGATCAGAGATACTGATATCAGCACGGCGCTCGGCGAGGATACACTGATCGAGTGGGCGAAGGTCACCGAGGACGCCGAACTCGCCGGCAAGACACTAGAAGCAGCACAGGTGCGAAACAGAACTGGCGCGTCGGTTATCGCGATCCAGCGCGGCGAGGAGACCATCGAGAGCCCCGCCGGAGACACCGTCATCGAGGCCGACGATACGCTCGTCGCGCTGGGTGACAGGGCGAGCCACGGGAAACTCGAACAGTTCGCCGGCGGCAAGGAGCTCGACGAAGACGAACTGGACGACGGCCAATAGATGGCCGAGCTAGAGCTGATTCACGTCGGCGTGATGTTCGCGGTCATCGCCGTGGCGGGCGGGCTCGCGAACAGGATCGGCCAGTCGGTGATCCCGTTCTATCTGGTCGCCGGGATCGTGATGGGAGAGGCAGTACTGGGCAGCGTCGGAACGCTATCGATCGACGCCGTCGGGATGGCGATCTCGGGCGGCGACCTCTGGCTCGATCCCGAGTCCGAGTTCATCCACCTCGGTGCGGAGCTCGGAATCGTCTTTTTGCTCTTTTTCTCGGTCTGGAGTTCAGTATGAACCGTCTCATCGAAAGCGGAGAGCGGATCGGCAGGGCCGGGACGATCGACCTGTTGAACTTCCTCCCCGGCCTGGTGATCGGCTACGTCGTCTTCGGCGGGTTCGTCGAAGCGATCCTGCTGGGCGGGATCGTCTACATCTCCTCGTCCGCGATCATCACCAAGTCGCTGATCGATCTGGGCTGGATCGCCAACGACGAGAGCGGCGCGATGCTCGGCACGCTCGTCTACGAGGACCTGATCATCGCGCTGTATCTCGCCGTTGTCACCGCTATCGTGCTGGGTGCCGGCGGACTCGCGGGTGCGATCACGGATATCCTGCTCGCGATTGCGGTCCTGTTCGTCCTCGTGGTCGTCGTCTATTTCGGCACAGAATACTTCCAGCAGTTCCTGGCGGTCGACTCGGTCGAACTCACCCTACTCCGAACGGTCGCGATCACGGTACTCGCCGCCGGCGTCGCACTCGCGCTGGGCGTCAGCGAGGCCGTTGCGGCCTTCTTCATCGGAATGGGTTTTTCGAGCACGGATCACGTCCACCAGATCGAGGAGCTACTGCGCCCGCTCCGAGATGTCTTCGCCGCGGTGTTTTTCTTCTGGATCGGACTCCTCACCGATCCGTTCGTCTTCCTCGACGCGACCGTCACGGGGCTGATACTCGCGACCGTCGCGCTCTCGGGGCCGACGAAGTTCGTCACCGGCTACCTCGCCGGACGTGTCTACGACCTCGACGAACGCCGCTCGTTCCGGGTCGCCTGCGGGATGACGACTCGCGGCGAGTTCTCGCTGATTATCGCCTCGGTTGCGGCCGCCGCGAGCGCCGAGTTATGGGGCGACGCTATCACGCAGACGATCCCCTCGATAGCCGTCGGCTACGTGCTGGTAATGAGCGTGCTCGGGACGCTGGCGATGCAGTACGCGGACTGGCTATGGACGCTTGCGGAGCCGTTTCTCGTCGACGAGGAAGCGGCGGCCGGAACTGCGGACTGAGCACCGGCGGGACGGTTCCCGGCGTCCCGACGTGCGCGACACTGTTTAATCGTCTTTTCGCTGGCGGGCTTCGGCGGACGTCGCATCGAAGCCCAGGGGATCGGTAGTCGCGTCAGCACCCCCAGTTCGTCGTCGGTATCGACCATCTGTACCCCGTTCGCGGCCTCCAGTTTCGAAGTTCGTCGGGCCGACCGATAGCGAACAGAGCGTCACCGATCTCGATGGAACGCTCGCGCTCCGGGATGGTCTCGACCGCACCGCCGTGGCTCCGGACGGCGATGATCGTCGCGTCGAGGGCACCGATCGGTTTCCCGACGAGCGGGCTGTCCGCCCCGATTTCGACGACGCCCATCGTCTCCTCCCCCGGCGGAGCATCGCCGCAAACTCGCGGTCGGGGTGGGGATCGGCTGAGAGCGTCATCAGTCGGTACTCGGTGGTCGGGTCGATCCGCGCGGCCACCGTCTCGTCGGTCGCCAGCGTCGCGACGGAGTCGACGCTCGCGCGCAGTTCGGCCGTCCCGATCCGTTCGTCCCGTCCATCGGCCACATCCCAGATCTGGACGGTGTCGCCCGGTGTCGCGCTAAACGGCGGATCGGCGCGAACCGCGACCGCGGCGGTCTTCGGCGGGAGCGTCGGACCGATGCCCGCGACCCGGCGGCCGACCGCGAAATACTCGACGGTGCCGTCGAGCGCGAGGTCGACATCGACGTAGCCGATATCGTGGCCCTCCTTGAGTCGGGCCGTCAACCCTGACTCCAGTTCGGTCACCGTGAGTCCGCGCGGGAAATCGAGTTTGCGCCCCGCGAGCGCCTGTCTGGTTTCCTCCTCGACGGGATCGTACCCCTCGATGTCGTCGATTTCGTCGGGAAGCGTAACGGTGATGAACCGACCCGCCGCACGCACGATCGGACTGAAATCCGGCTGCAACCGCCCCCAGGAGATCCGCTCGGACGTACCCGCCCAGTCGCCGAGACGCCGGCCGCCGTAGGACGCGATGCCGGCGACGACGAACACGCCGACGTTGACGAGCGCCTCGCTGACGCTGAACGGATCACCCGTCCCACCGACGAACTGGACGAAGACGAGGCGCGTGTTGAGGTAGATCGCGACCACGCCGAGGCCAATGATGAGCGTCGCGCCTTCGGGTAGTTCGGTGCGGGCTCTGACTCGATACATGTAGGTCGCGAGCGTCGTCACCGCGCCGGCGAGGAGCGCCAGTCCGGCGATCCGGATCGCCGCCGCGACGAGCGGATGCGAAACGAGCATCGTGAGGAAGTTCATTGGCCCATCGCCTCGAACTCGCGTAGCTGATTCGGTCGACCGACGACGATCAGCGAGTCGCCAGCCTGCAACTCGGTGCCGCCATCGGGGGCAACGATACGCTCCATCGACCGGCGGATCCCCAGAATGGCGACGCCGTACGTATCGCGGACCCGCGCCGTCCCGATGGTCTGCCCGACGAGGCTACTCCCCTCCGCGAGCACCACCTTCCGGAACCGGTTCCCGTGCTCTTTGAGGACGCCGATCGCCTCGTACTCCCGTTGCTTGCCCCGCGAGTGGAAGACGGTTGGCGCGAACTCGGCCCGGATTACTTGCCGGGCATCGTCGGCAGGGAGCGCAACGGTGACCTGCCCCTCGCCACCGGTAGTCGTCGGCGCCGACGGTACGGGGGGATTGGTCTCGTCCGCAGTGGCCGGCTCAGCCGTCCCATCTCCCGCCACGTTCGGTTTCTGCTCCGTGGTCCGGGGCTCCCCGCCGCTCGTCCGGGCGCTCACGACCGGGCCGGTGACGTCTCCGTCGGGAAGCCGGAGCGTCACGGAATCGCCCCTCGCGACCCCGCTCGGCAGGAGCGTCCGGATCGAGACGGCGCGTTTCCCGGCGGGCACGCGACGGGAGAGGCCCGCCGCGCTCGGTGCCGCGGCGATCTGTGCCCGGCCCTGCTCGTCTATCGTCACCGCGACGGCGGCCAGTTCGTACTCGGTCGTAAGCCGCTCTTCGAGTCGGCTTTCGAGTTCCGGCAACGAGAGGCTCGCGGGGAACTTCCAGGAGTCCTCGTGGAGCGCCTCCCGGACGCTGTCGGACAGCGCCGGATAGCCCTCGACGTCGAGCACCTCCCCGACCGGACGGATACGGATCTGTCCGTAGGAATCAACGCGCTCGATCAGATCGGTCGACAGTCGACTCTCCCGGAGCGACCTGAGTGTAAGCCTGCGCGGGGTCGCCGCCGCGAGTGCGTCACCCTGCCCGTGGGCCCACAGGCAGGCCATCAGGATGACCAGTACGGCGGTGATCCCGGTCCAGCTATCGGCCAACTGTGGATCCACTAACCCCATGAGACCACCGGAGATGCCGGCAGCGCGCCGCCCAGAACGACGACACCGAGTCCGGGGACGGTGACGTTCGTGAAATATTTGAAGCCAAACCCGATCGAGAAGGCGATAAACCCGGGGAAGATACCGGCAAGCAGCCCGAGATAGATGCCGACGAGCACCTCCGCAATCTGTGCCGAAGCCATTGCACCGTGTCAGTCACCGATGAGTTAAAGAGATGTGGATTTATGTAAGTAAAGTTATATATTTTCAGTACGCGAACGACCGAATTCGCAAGGTGTTGACGCCAGTATCGAATCCGGATCGGACTACAGGGATATGGATTACCCACAAGCGTTATCATTTGGAGTGAGCTAATAGGCCGCTATGGGTGAACCGGTCCGGATATTACACGTGGACGACGAAGCCCGTTTCGCGGGGCTGACAGCGACTCATCTGGAGCGGGCCGACGAGCGCTACGTCGTCGAGACGGCCGCTAGCGCCGACGAAGGACTATCGGCGCTAGAAGAGGAGACGTTCGACTGCGTCGTCTCGGACTACGACATGCCGGGCCGGAACGGGATCGAGTTCCTCCAGACGGTTCGCGAGACCCATCCGGATCTCCCCTTCGTGTTGTTCACCGGCAAAGGTAGCGAGCAGGTCGCCGGTGAGGCGATTTCGGCCGGGGTGACGGACTATCTGCAAAAGGAGACGGGGACAGAGCAGTTCGAGTTACTGCACAACCGGATCGAGAACGCCGTCACACAGTACCGGGCCGAGAGCGAACTCGAACAGCACCGGTCGGTTCTGGAAACCCTGATCGAGAACCTGCCTGCGGGGATCCTCGTCGAGGACGAGTCCCGAGAAATACTCGCCGCCAACGCAAGCCTCACCGAGATGTTCGGCGGGAACAGGTCTCCCGAGGAGTTCGTCGGGGCGGACTGCGAACGACTGGCGGACGAACTCAAGGGCGTATTTCGCCGGAGCGAGGAGTTCGTAACGACGATCGACGAGCACCTCGAGGCGCGCGAACCAGTCAGGGGTGAGGAGTTCGCCCTCACGGACGGCCGCATCATCGAACGCGACTACGTCCCCTACGAACTGCCGAAAGGGAAGGCGAACCTGTGGATGTATACCGACGTCACTGACGCTCGGGAGACCGAGCAACTGCTCACAGGACTCTTCGAGCAGTCACTGGACGGGATCGGCGTGAGAGATATCATCACCGACGAGGCGGGTACGCCGGTCGATTACGTGTACAGACGGGTCAACGACCGGTTCGGGCAGTTGACCGGTCTCGACGCTGACGAGGTCGTCGGCCAGCGCGCGACGGACGCGATAGACGGGATCGAAGAGACGGGGTTCATCGAGACCTTCGGCGAGGTCGCCCTCGGAGGGGAGCCGATGCGGTTCGAGCAGTACTCCGAACCTCTCGACAGACACTACGAGATCGCCGTGTTCTCGCCGAAGCCGGGACGGTTCATCACGCTCTTCTCGGACATAACTGAGCGGAAAGAGCGGGAGGCCGAACTCGAACAGTTCAAGTTCTTCGTCGAGCACACGCCCGACTTGATACTCGTTCTCGGAGAGGACTTGACCGTCCAGTATCAGAGCCCGATCTCCCCAGCAGTCGACTACGAGCCACAGGTTGTGACGAAGAACGATCCGATCCAGCACGTCCACCCGGACGATCAGGAAAAAGCGATCAAGGGGTTCCAGCAGGCGATAGCGTCCCCGGACGAGGTCGTGACGACCGAGTTCCGGGCCGAGGACGCCGATGGCACGTGGCGGTGGTTCGAGACCCGTACGGAGAACCTGCTCGGAACCGAGCCGATCGACGGCGTGCTGGTGACCATCCGTGAGGCGACTGACCGAAAGGAGAAAGAACAACAGCTACGGCGACAGAACCAGCGCCTCGACGAGTTCGCGAGCGTCGTCTCCCACGACCTCAGGAACCCGCTAAGCGTGGCCAACGCCCGACTGGACCTGCTCGAAGCCGAGTCCGAGAGCCACCATACCGAGGAGATTCGGTGGGCGCTCGACCGGATGGATAGCCTGATCGACGACGTCCTGACGCTCGCGCGCCAGGGAGAGGCCGTCGGCGAGACCGATCGGGTCGTACTAGACGACATCGTTACCCAGTGTTGGACCGTTGTAGCGAACAGCGAGGCGACGCTTGCTGCGAAATATCGATGGCAATCCGTGCCGATCGGAGTCGTCTCGCGCAGTTGTTGGAGAACCTGTTTCGGAATAGCGTGGAGCATGGCACCACGAACAGTCGGTCGCAGACCGACGACGCTGTCGAGCACGGCTCGACAGGCCCTGACTCACAGGTTCGTCAGGACAGCGTGGAGCATGGCTCCACGAACAGTCGGCCACAGGGCGACACCAAACCACTCCAGGTCACTGTCGGCGAACTCCCCGACAGGGATGGGTTCTACGTCGAAGATACCGGCTATGGGCTCTCCGAAGCCGACCAGGACAGGATCTTCGAGCCGGGCTACTCCTCGACGGAGGACGGGACGGGCTTTGGGCTCGCAATCGTCGAACAGATCGTTTCCGCACACGGCTGGGAGATGTCGGTGACAGAGAGCACGGCGGGCGGCCTACGTTTCGAGATCAGCGGCGTCGAACGCGTCGACTGACGACCGCTCGATTAGGGGTTATGAGGTTTATGCCGTCGCGTGACGATATCATAGTATGGTAGCCGAGAGCGCCACCGGCACGCTTCTGTTCCCCGTCGGGAACCCGGAGACGGTCGACCGGCTAATAGATACCGCGATCGATATCGCGAACGGTCAGTCGCTGCATATCCTCGTTCTACACGTGGTCGAAGTACCGGAACAGGTCCCACTCACTCAGGGCCATCGCCTCCTCGAGAACGGCGAGGAAGAGCAGTTGCTCGACGACGCGAGAAATCGGATCGAGGACGCTGACGTCCCCGCCGAGTCCCAGATCCGGTTTGCGCGGGACATCGCGACGGGGATTGTCGGGGGGTTGATAAGCACGACGCCGACGCGCTCCTGCTGGGATGGCGCGGACGGCCGCGACGCCGGGACATCGTGCTGGGGAGTTTCATCGATCGCGTCCTCGGTGAAGCGCGCTGTGACGTGTTCGTCAAGCGGATCCGACGACCCCAGTGGGACGTCGACTCGATACTCGTCCCCGTCACGGAGGGGCCACACGCCGAACTCGCCGTGGAACTGGCCGGGACAATCGCGCCAGAGCGCAATGCCGACGTCCGGCAGTACACGTTCTCCAGTCCGACGTTGGCGACTCGGCAACCGAAACAGCAGAACAGTTGCTCCGGGAGAGCGCCACCATCCTCCCCGAAGACGTCGACGTCGATACGGCGATCCTCCGGAACGACCACGTTGGGGGAGCGATCACCGACGAGACCGCGAAACACGACCTCACGATCCTCGGAGCGACACGGGCCCCGTTCCTCCGACGGAAACTCGTTGGCTCCATTGCAGAGGGCGTCGGGCGCTCGGCGGCGAGCGAGGTGATAATCGTACGGAGAGCGCTGGAAGAGCGGTAACCACTCAAACGACAGTCGGCATGAACTCGACGCCGATGTACGCCGCGAACCCGGCGACGATGGGAATCGTGAGGTTGTCGTCGATGACGAACCCACTGATCCGGGGCTTGACGCCGTCGGCGACCATCGCGCCAAGTGCGGCGACGGCCGCCGCGACGGGGGCAGAAACGGCCACGCGATGATGAGGCTGATGACGAACATCGCCGCCAGCGAGCGGGGATGTTTGACCGTCCGGAGTGTGTCGGAGCCGAGCAGCCCGCTCACTGGGTCGCCGATGGTGAGCATCAGTATCGCCGGGACGCCGATCGGCGGCCCGAACGCCAGCACGACAACGGTGATGCTGAAGACCCCCAGCGCGTAGCCGGCAAGCGCGTCCTGCTCGTACTCGCGGGTGAGTTTCTCGAAGATCCAGAGATCGAGCGGCGTGAACAGGCGCACTGCCTCGATCAGGATCGTGCCACCGCTCGCCACGAGCATCAGGGTGCCCAGTTGCGCCCACGTCAGGACGTCAAGCAGGTACAACACCGGGATGATCGAGGTGCTCGCGTGGAACAGTCGGCGCTTGAGTTCGTCGGCCATCTACCGCTCCGCGAGTACGTCGAAGGACAGGTCGCCGGAGCGAAGCGCCGCAAGGGTCTCGGTCAGATCGTCGAGAGAGACCCTCACCTGCTCGGTCGAATCGCGCTCGCGAACGGTGACGGTACCCTCTTCGAGCGCCTCGTAGTCCACAGTGACGCAGAAGGGCGTGCCGACCTCGTCCTGGCGGCGGTAGCGGCGACCGATCGCACCGGAGTCGTCGTAGGCGACCGAGAGGCCCGCCTCGCGGAGGTCGGTGGCAACATCGCCGGCGAGTTCGCCCAGCCCTTCCTTGTCCATGAGCGGGAAGACGCCGACGAACGTCGGTGCGACCTCGGGGTCGAGCGCGAGGTAGGTGCGCTCCTCGCCGTCGACCTCGTCCTCGCGGTAACTGTGGGCGAGAATCGTGTAGAGCACGCGGTCGATACCGAACGACGGCTCGACGACGTGGGGCGTGATCTGCTCGCCCGCCTCGGTGACCTCCTCGACGGTGAACTCGGTTTTCTCGACCGGGATGGCGTACTCCTCGCCATCGGCGGAGACCGTGACGGTCTCGCCGTCAAACGCCGAGCGATCCTCCTCGGCGAGTGTCGCCAGCGCGTCGGCAATCTCGCCGGCCGCGCCGCCGAACTCGGGCCCGAGGTAGCTCATATCGGGATCGACCGTCGCTCGTTCGACGGTCTTCGGTTCGTCGTACTGCTTGAAGATCGTGAACTCCTCGTCGGAGTGTTCGCCGTGTTTGCTCAGGTCGTAGTCGCTCCGATAGGCGAAGCCGGTGAGTTCCACCCAGTCGCCATCGAGTTCGGATTCGGCGTCCCAGCAGTCCGCCGAGTAGTGGGCGAGTTCGCCGGGCAGGTGCTGGCGGAAGCGGAACCGGTCCATATCGATGCCGACGCGGTCGTACCACTGTTGGGAAATACCGAGATAGTAACCGATCCACGCGCTGGCGATGGTGCCGTCCGCGACGGCCTCGCCGACCGTCGTCGTGATCGGTTCGCCCTCGTCGTCCTGTTGCTCGGCGACGGGGTAGAGCGTCACCTCGACGTCCTCGACCGTGGCGAGGTCGGGTTCGTCCTCGTCGGGGTCGATGAACAGTTCCAGTTCGGCCTGCGTGAACTCCCGCGTTCGGATAACGGACTTGCGCGGGCTGATCTCGTTGCGGTAGGCCTTGCCGATCTGCGTGACGCCGAAGGGTAACTGATTGCGGGCGTACTCTTTGAGTTGTGGGAACTCGACGAAGATACCCTGGGCGGTCTCCGGGCGCAGATAGCCCGGCGAGGCGTCGCCAGGACCGATGTTCGTGCCGAACATGAGGTTGAAGCTCTCGACGGACTGGCCCGCGAGTCCGGTCCCGCAGTTCGGACAGGTCAGGTCGTGCTCGGCGATCAGGTCCTCGACTTCCGAAATCGGAATGGCTTCCGCGTCCTCGAGGTCGGTGTTGTCCTCGATCAGGTGGTCGGCCCGGTGGCTCTCGCCACACTCGCGACACTCGACGAGCATGTCGTCGAACGTGTCGAGATGGCCCGACGCCTCGAAGACGGGTTCGGGCATGATCGTCGGTGCGTCTATCTCCTGGTTGCCCTCCCTGACCGCGAAGCGGTCACGCCAGGCCTCCTCGACGTTCCCCTTGAGCGCCGCGCCCTGGGGACCGAACGTGTAGAAGCCGGAGACGCCGCCGTAGGCGCCCGACGCCTGCAGGAAGTAACCCCGTCGTTTCGCGAGTTCGACGAGTTTCTCGCCCGTATCAGTCATACAGCGCCTCCAGCAAGTCCATGTCTCGGACGACGCCAACGAGTTGGTCGCCGATGACCAGCGGGATCTGCTCGATATCGTGCGTGATCATCCGCTGGGCGGCCTCCTTGACACTCTTGCTCTTCGAGACAGTCACGAGGTCCGCAGTCATCAGGTCGGCGACGCTGTCGTCGGGAAGTTCGACGTTCCGGACCGTCATCGAGCGGCTCCCGACGCCCTTGATTCCCTCCCACATCCAGTCGTTGTCCTGATCCGCGAAACTGTTGCCCGTCCGCTCTTCCTCCTCGACGACACGGGCCACATCCAGGATGTCGACCTCGGTCAGCATGCCGGTGGGGTCGCCAGCCTCGTCGAGCACGACGGCGTAGGGAACGTTCGCGTAGAACAGTTCTCGCATCCCGACGGCAAGCGGTGCATCCTGATAGGTCGTGTTGATGTCCCGCGTCGCCAACTGCTCGACGCTGGTCTCGGTGTCGATGTCGCCGGTCGCGAGTGCGCGGATCACGTCGGTGATCGTGACGATGCCTTCGAGTTCACCATCGACGACGGGAATACGCCGGGCACCTTCGGTGGCCATCAGTTCGGCGAGTTGCTCGATGGTCGCGTCGTGTTCGATAGTCGGGACCTCCTCCATCAGCAGGGCAAGCTGGTCCTCGTCTGGCTGTTCGATCAGGCTCTCGCGGGAGACCAGGCCACGGTACTCCTCGCCACCGTCGGACTCTTTGACGACCGGAAGCGAAGAGAACTCGCGATCCTGCAGGTACTCAGGGCGTCGTCGCGGCTGCCCGGAAGCGATACCGTGACGAGCTCCGAACGGGGTGTCATCGCGTCGGAAACATTCATACACCGGCGTACGTGCAAAACCGCCATAAACTCCGTGCTTCCAGCGCCGACCGAGACGGGACGCTCAGAGCGGGCTCGAACCGGTTCGAGCAGGGGATAGATTCAAAATCAATCCGATGGCTTTATAGATGTATGAAAGATAGTTACAGATATGTCCACGTCAGGCTACAGCGAGATGTCGACGGACACACGTGAGATCGTGGGAACGGTCGACGATGACGGTCACGGCGGCGAGTACGTGATCGCAGATATTACCCGAGACGGCGCGTGGATTTCGATGGACGTAGCCGACGCGGCGGAGCTATCCGACTGGCAGTAAGCCGAGCGGACTCTCCGGATGATCGATTTTTTTAGCGACGGGGCCAAACTCCCGAGCGATGCCGCCAGCACTCGAGGACAACCCGTATATCGAGGAGCCAGAGACGGAGTTCGAGGCCGTGGAGTCGCTCTCCAGAGAGGCTGCACGCGAGCAGGCCGAACAGCTCCGTGAGGCGATCCGATATCACGACCGACAGTACTACCTCGAGGCCGACCCGGTGATCGCAGACAGGGCCTACGACGCCCTGTTCGAGCGGCTACAAACGCTCGAAGAGACGTTCGACCTCGACCGAGAGGGGAGCCCGACCCAGCGCGTCGGCGGCGAGCCAGTCGAGGCGTTCGACACCGTCGAGCACGTCGCGCCGATGCTCTCGATCGAGGGGAGCGAGGACGTCAAGGAGATCCGCGCCTTCGCCGAGCGCGTCGAGAGCGAGTTCGCCGACGTGAGCTACGTCTGCGAACCGAAGTTCGACGGCATCTCGATCGAAGTCGTCTACAACGATGGCCAGTTAGAGCGCGCTGTCACCCGCGGCGACGGTCAGGAGGGCGACGACGTGACCGCGAACGTCCGGACGATCCGGTCGATCCCACTCCAACTGTCGGGCGACTATCCCGAGTTCCTGGCCGTCCGCGGCGAGATCTACATGCCCAGGGACGCCTTTCAGGCGTACAACCGCGAACTCGTCGAGCGCGGCGAGGACCCCTTCGCGAATCCCCGGAACGCGACGGCGGGGACGATCCGTCAGCACGACCCGACAGTCGTCGCGGAGCGCCCACTGGACTGTTTCTTCTTCGAGGTGCTCGACGCGAGTCGCGAGTGGGAGACCCGCTACGCCGAGGACGAGACCCTCCCAGAGTACGGCCTGCGTGTCAACGAACACACGACCCGCGTCGAGGGGATCGACGAAGCCATCGAGTACCGCGACGGGATGCTGGAGCGTCGCGACGACCTCAACTACGAGATCGACGGCGTCGTGATCAAGGTAAACGACCGGGACCAGCGCGAGACACTCGGCGCGACGTCCCGACACTACCGCTGGGCGATGGCCTACAAGTTCCCCGCACGCACCGAAGAGACGACGGTTCGCGAGATCGCAGTACAGGTCGGGCGCACCGGCCGCCTGACGCCGGTCGCACTGCTCGATCCGGTGGACGTGGGGGCGTCACAGTCGCCCGCGCCAGCCTCCACAACCCCGACGAGATCGCCAGACTGGGCGTCGACGTCGGCGACAGGGTCCGCATCGAGCGTGCGGGCGACGTGATCCCGCAGGTCGCGGAGGTGCTCGAAGACGGGGACGACGGCCACTTCGAGTTTCCCGAGACCTGTCCGGTCTGTGACAGCGCCGTCGAGCGCGACGGTCCGATGGCCCACTGCACCGGAGGGATCGCCTGCGATGCCCAACTGCGCGAGTCGATCGTCTACTACGGAAGCGACGACGGCCTCGACATCGAGGGGCTGGGCGAGCGGACGGTTCGCCAGCTGCTCGACGCCGGGCTGATCGACGGGCTTCCCGACCTCTACCGGATCTCACCCGACGAACTCGCCGAGTTAGAGGGCTGGGGCGAGCAGAGCACACAGAACCTGGTCGACGCCATCGAGGCGACGACCGAACCCCCGCTCGCGGAGTTCCTCTCTGCGCTCGGCGTCCCCCACGTCGGACCGGCGACGGCCCGCGAACTGGCCCGCGAGTTCGGCGATCTAGATACCCTAATGGACGCGGACGTCGACGCGCTCCGGTCGGTCGACGAGGTCGGCGAGGTCGTCGCCAGGGAGATCCACGACTTTTTCGCTTCCGAGGCGAACCGCGCAGTGATCGCCGCACTCCGCAAAGAGGGCGTCGAGCCACAGTCCGCCGAGACGTCCGGCGGCGACGAGCTGACGGTCTGACAGTCGTCTTTACCGGCAGCCTCGACGAGTACACGCGAAGCGAGGCCCAGGAACTGGTCGAGGCCCACGGGGGTCGGCGACGAGCAGCGTCTCGGGCAACACCGACTATCTCGTCACCGGCGAGAATCCCGGTGCGACGAAGGTCGACGACGCCGAAGCGGAGGCTGTCGAACGACTCAGCGAGGCGGAGTTCGAGGCGTTGCTGAAGAGCAGGGCGTCGAAACGGCGAACGTCTGAGGTCGCTCCGGCGGAACAGCCACCCGCCAACCGCGAGCGGAACCACGGTCCAGGCGGCGAGGACGGCCAGTCCGGTCCAGCCGTTGACGTACCACGCGCCCATATATCGCGGCTGTGCGGCGTCACCGTAGACGAAGCCGTACAGCACCATCTGGTAGGCGTAGTGCGGGTTGATCATCGCGATGGGGTACATCCACCAGTCGAACTCGAAGAGTATCGACCACTCACCGGTCTGGACTCGGTTGACGGCGCTCTGTGTGACGAACAGGCCGGGTCCCCACAGAAACCGAAAGAGCACGTAAAGGACGAAGACGCCGACGCCTGACAGCACCGAGGAGGTCGTCGAGCCCGAAAAGCCGATCGCGAGACTCAGGTACGCGACCCCGATGAGCAGGACGGCAAAGACGAACACCAGATAGTCGATCACCGAGTACGCGTCGAACAGCGCGATGACGACGACGAGTCCGGCGAGGAAGGCGAGCAGTATCGGGATGGCGAGGACGACCGACCGCCCGAGGAACTTCCCGAGGACCACGTCGTCACGCGTGTGCGGGAGCGAGAGCGTGAGTGCGAGACTGCCCGACTGGCGCTCGCCGACGATGGCCTTGTAGCCAAGTAGGACGGCGATGATCGGGACGAACATCACCGCTGTACCGAAAAACGAGATCAGGCTCTGAACCGTTAGCTCCTCGCTGCCCGTCGCACCCAGGAACGGGACTGCGGCGTACAGCCCGGTAATAAACAGCGAGAGCAACACGAACAGCACCGAGAGCACGATGAGCGACCGGGACCTGATCGAGTCCTTCAGTTCCTTGCGCGCGATGACCTGCCAACTCATCGGCGTGCCTCCGTCGTGAACTGCTCGAACAGTTCCTCCAGCGACGCCTCCTCGGTCGAGAAGTCCGTGACTTCGACACCAGCCTCCTCGATAGCCGAGATGACGGCGGTTTTGGAGGCGTCCGCGCAGTCGACCAGCATCGTGTTCCCGTCCGTAGAGACGTTCAGAAACGCCCGCGAGCGAGCGGACGGCGTCGAGCGCACGCCCGTCCGGTCGGGCGACAGTGATGCGAAGCGTGTCCGTCGAGTCGGTCGACTCGCGGAGGGCGTCGATGCTGTCCTGAGCGGTGAGTTCGCCGTTCGTGAGGATGCCGACCCGATCACAGACGGCGTCGACCTGAGCGAGAATGTGACTCGAAAAGAAGACCGTCGCACCGCGGTCCCGTTCGGCCTCGATCAGTTCGCGCATCCGGCGTGCACCGTTGGGGTCGAGGCCGGTCGTCGGCTCGTCGAGTATCAGCAAGTCAGGGTCGCCAGCGAGCGCCATCGCCAGTATCAGCCGCTGTTTCATGCCTTTCGAGTAGTCGCTGGCTCGCCTGCTCGCCGAGTCGACGAGTCCGACGCGGTCGAGCAACGCCTCGGGGTCAGCGTCGACGCCTTTGGACTCGCAGGCGAACTGGACGTGCTGGCGGCCGGTAAGCCGGTCGTAGACGCTGAATCCTTCGGGGAGGACGCCGATCCGTTGTCGGACGGCGAGCGGGTCTTCCTGACAGTCGATACCGAACACTTTCGCAGTGCCGTCGGTCGGTCGGACGAAATCGAGGAGGATGTTGATCGTCGTCGACTTCCCGGAGCCGTTCGGTCCCAGAAAGCCGTAGATCTCACCGTCCTCGACCTGGAGGGACAGGTCACGGATCGCGGTCACCGAGTCGTACCGTTTCGTGACCCCGTCGAGTTCGATGGCGGCCATATCGGAAGGCCACGAGCCGAGTGTATATTTTCTTTGTGCAACGGAGCGCGAAAGTATCCCCTCAGATCACGTCGTCGGGGTCGTGGTCGCTCGCCATTCGCTCGGCTTCGGTGGCGTAGCGTTCCTGAAGCGCTTCGTCATCGACTGGCTGAAGGTCCGCTTCGGGCACCGACCGGGCGGCCGTCACGTCGAGGCGAAAGAGCATGTTCGCAGAGAGGTCCCGCTGGTGGTACCGGCCCCCGTCCGGCGTCGCGTAGACGAACGAGACGAGGTTCTCGTCGCCGTAGGAGCGTTCGACGAGCCAACACTGAACCGAATCCTCACTCATGGCCGGGCGTAGCGGGTGTACCGGTATGTATCTGACGTGCTCCGTGGAGCGAGCTATATCTAATTATGATGCAATTGTTCATAATGTTTTTATATCTATAATATAATTACTCAGCTATGCAACGAAGAGAATACCTTGCAGGAATCGGCGCAGCCACTGCAGCGACAGTCGTCGGCGTGCCATCGGTAGCCGCCCAGGAGGGCGACTTTACCGAAGTCGAGGCCTTCGAGACCGGTACCGGCGGAGCGCCCTACGGCCCTGATCAGTACACGCTGCCGACCGGCGGGGATTTTTACGAGGGCGTCTGGGACGTCGAGACGGTGACGCTGTACGAGTCGGACGAGCGGGTCCGCATCGAGTTCACGATGGCGGCCGACATCCAGAACAACTTCGACCTCGATCCGGTCTCTCACCAGTTCGTCCAGGTGTATATCAACTCACCTGAGGCCGACGGGCCCGAAGACCCCAACGGACGGACGGGCACGCACTTCGCGTTCGAGTCTCCGTATCACACTCGGGTCGTCGCACACGGGGAGGGACTGGCAGCGGTCGAGAGCGCGGACGGCGAGGAGGTCTCGGGAGACGTCGAGTACACACAGACCGCGTCGAACGCGGTCGCTGTCGACTTCCCACAGGAGGCAGTCGACTGGAACGACCAGGTCGCCTTCTCCGCGATCATGACGCCGTTCGACGGGTACGGAGACGGAAGCATTCGCGCAATCGAGCCCGAAGCCGCCGAGTACGTTATCGGGGGTGGAACCGCGGGAGCCAACAACCCGGCCGCCATGGATCTGTTGTTACCCGAGGGCGCGACCCGGGCGGACGTGCTGGCGAACACGCCCGAGACGACACCCCAGATACCGCTCGTGACTCTCGGCGACGAGGAACCGGATTCGACCGACGACGAAAACGTCAACGGCGACGAGAACGGATCGGAGAACGGCGACGAGAACGGATCGGAGAACGGCGACGAGAACGGTGACGGAGACGGGACGGAGAACGGCGACGAAAACGGCGACGAAAACGGAATGGAGAACGGGGCGGAGAACGGCGAAGAGAGCGACACCGAAGACGACGACGGTTCGCCAGGATTCGGCATCGGTGCGGCTATCGCTGGCGCGGCCGGCGGTGCGCTGGCCAGCAAGCGACTGGGCGGCGACACCGAGGAGGAGTAACGCGACAGCGCGAGAGCTCTTTTTTAATAGGTTGGAGGGCAACCGGCACGTCCAGCGGAGCGCTGGACGCGATTTTACGCCAGATCGTACTGCTCGCGGACGAGCGAGTCGAGGCCGCGCGCTTCGAGGCGGTCGAGCGGCGCGAGCATATCCAACTGGACGACGCCGGGAAGCCGACCGATCTGGACGCCGCCGGTGAACGTACACCGGGAGCGGACCTCGCCCTCGCTCATGTCGAGGAGGGTCCCGGCGCGGTCGAAGGCGTTCTCGGTGGCGTCGTTGATCGTCGCGCCGCTCCCGATCACCTGGATCGGCCCCATCTCCTCGTCGAGGTCGGTCTCGTACTCGGCGGCGAGGTCCCGGCCCGCGTCGAGTTCCGCCTCGGTGTAGGGCTGGCTAATGAAGGGTAGATCCTCGCGGTTCGGCAACAGCACCGGCCCGTCGATGCCCGCATCCTTGATCACCTCGACATCGATCTCGGTGCGCCCGCTCACGTCGGTCGTGTGCAGGGAGAGTTCGCCATCACCCTGGTTTGCGTGGAGGTCGCCGACGTAGATGCCGCCGCCCTCGATCTTGACCGGACAGATCAGCGTCGCCCCGGCGCGGACCTCTGGGACGTCCATGTGGCCGTCGGTCCGGGCGTCGAGGTCGCTCTCGTCGTCGAGGCCCCAGTCGTGGTCGGCCCCGATCAGGAACTGGCCGAAGTCGCCGGCGTTGTGCGAGTCCGGCAGTTCGACCGGCGGCGTCGTCCCGACGTTCCCGATAAACGGTCGAAGCCGACCGAGCGTCCCCGGAATCTCCGAGGGTTCGTAGAGCAGGATCGGGTGCTGACGGGAGTTCTCGGGGAGGTCCATCGCCTCCTCGGCCCGCTTGGCGAGGTCGTGTGCGCCCGACTCGTCGACGGTGATCCCGACGGTCCGGTCCTCGTCGAACGCGACGGTGTAGCCGAACTCGAAACCGAATGCGGAGGCGTTCGCGCCACACTCCGCACACCGGATCGCGTCCTCGCCAGTGCCCTCGACGACGCTGTCGGGCCACTCGGTGCCACACTCGGGACAGCGGTGGTCGACGAACGGGTCGCTCCCGAACGCCTCCTCGCGCTCGCGCATCGATCCGGTGCTCGTCGCAACGCTGGTCACGTCGATATCCCTGATCCGGAGCGCGATGGCGTCGCCCACCTCTGCGTTCTCGACCCGTATTGGCCGAGTGACCTCGTGGCCGCCGCGGAACCCGGGCGTGATCATCGGGCCCCAGCACGCCGGCGGCGTGTGGGTCGTAATCGTTCCGCCGTCGGCGACCGTGCCGGCCCACTCCTGCTCTGGGCCGACCAGTCCGAGCGTGTACTGATCGACATGTAACTCCTCGTGGATCTCTTGGGATGCCATTGCATACCGAACTACGACGCCACCGATAATAACGGATATAGTTTCAAAGATGACACTCGGGCCGGGGAGCGCTCTCTTACTCGTCCGGTTCGACGAGGCTGACCGCGTCGCTGTCGCTCCGGATCTCTATCTCGTGACGCGTGTGTCGTGCGTGGGTCTCCGCCCAGCGCCGAACACCGTGCTCGGAGAGACGCTCCTCGCCGGCGGGACACTGCCGGCAGTCCGCGCGCCAGGTCGCGACGCCATCGGGGAAATGCCCGGTATGCCGCATATGATCGAGCGCGAACTGTTCGACGGCCTGATTGCCGACGCCCAGTTCGTCGAGTTCGAAGGCGAGGTCCCACTCGCGACCACAGCGTGAACAGGCGAGCGTCGGCGTGTCGTCGATCTCCTCGGGAGCAGTCATACCCCGCCGTACGTGTCGGATGCCCTTCACAGCCCGGATCCTGCTCGCATCACAAGTATCACAAGCCGACACCTCGAAGCGCCGAACAGTTGTGACCGCCCGGGAATCGACGGCCGACGGCGCGACGAGAACCGATCCGCGAGTCGTCCTGATCACGGGTGCTGGCTCGGGCATCGGCGCAGCGACGGCCATCGCCTTCGCCGACCGGGGCTGGACGGTGTACGCGACGGACGTCGAGACGCCGCTGCCCGCGCCGGTGGCCGACCGCTGTCGCACCCGCCAACTGGACGTGGCCGACGCCGAGCAGTGCCAGACGGTCGTCGAAGCGATCACCGCCGAGACCGGACGCATCGACGCGCTGGTGAACAACGCCGGCTACGCCGTATCGGGTCCGGTCGAGGACGTCCCCGTCGAGGAGGTACGAGACGAGTTCGACGTGCTCGTCCACGGCGTCCACCGGCTGGTCAGGCTGGTCCTACCCGGCATGCGCGAGCGCGGCGAGGGACGGATCATCAACGTCTCCAGCGTCCTCGGACTGTCGGCCTATCAGGGGCTGGGAGGCTACGCCGCGGGCAAGGCCGCGCTGGAGGCGCTGACCGACTCCCTCCGACTGGAGCTACGCGGGACAGGCGTCGACGTCGCGCTCGTCGAACCGCCGTGGGTGGATACCGACTTCGACGAGCAGGCCCGCGAGCGACTCGCCGACCTCGACCGTACCGGGGCGTACGCCGAGAGCTACGCAGCCCTCGAAGAGGGGTGGGCGCTGGACGGCGGCCCGCTCGCTATCTCCCCGGCGACTGTCGCAGCGACGGTCGTCGATGCCGCAAGCGATCCGTCGCCCAGAGCGCGATATCCGGTCGGGTCGGTGGCGACGTTCATCCGGTGGGCACACTGGCTACCCGCGTCGGTACAGGATCCGATACGAGATGCGTTCGGGTGGGCAACGGTCCGGATACAGCGGCTCGACGCACGGCTCCGGCAGTGGCTGTCCGGGTGAGCGGAACACGCAGATTTTTGTCCGTGGGACACGCTTGACTGGCTATGAACTATCGGGAGGTCGAGACGACGGGGAGTACCTCGCGAGTCTGGAACACGGCGCGGACTGGCGCGAGGAGATCGAAGCCCTCGCCGAGTCGGTCGACGCCGACGCGGCGTGGTTTACGGCGCTGGGTGCGGTTCAGGACGCCGAACTGTGGTTCTACGATCAGGCCGAGACCGAGTACTACCCGGTGCAGTTCGACGAACCGCTGGAGGTCGCTAGCTGCGTCGGGAACGTCTCCCTGCTGGACGAGGAGCGGTTCGCCCACACGCACGCCGTCCTTTCTCGCCCGAGCGGGCAGGCGCTCGCCGGCCATCTGGACGGCGGGACCGTCTGGGCGGGCGAGGTGTATCTGCGGGTGTTCGAGGAACCGCTGGTGCGGGAACACGACGACGAGACCGATCTGGATCTCTGGTTATAGATGCGGGAGGAAGACGAGCGCTACTTCGGCCGGCTTGAAGACGAACTCGACGTGGCGATGGACGTCGCGAGCGAGGCCAAAGCGCGCGGTGGCGACCCCAAACCGGAAGTCGAGATTCCGATCGCCAAGGACATGGCCGACCGGGTCGAGAACATCCTCGGAATCGACGGCGTCGCCGAGCGCGTCCGCGACCTCGAAGGCGAGATGAGCCGCGAGGAGGCCGCGCAGAACTGGTAACCGACTTCGTCGAGGGGCGGGTCGGCGACTACGAGTCTCGGGAGGGGAAGATCGAAGGCGCGGTCCGGACGGCAGTCGCCCTGCTGACCGAGGGCGTCGTCGCGGCACCGATCGAGGGGATCGACCGGGTCGAACTCAACGAGAACGACGACGGCACCGAGTTCGTCGCGGTCTACTACGCCGGGCCGATCCGCTCGGCCGGCGGGACCGCACAGGCGCTCTCCGTGCTCGTCGCTGACTACGCCCGGGCGCTGCTTGACGTCGACGAGTTCAGAGCCAGAGACCAGGAGGTCGAGCGCTACGCCGAGGAGGTCGGCCTCTACGACAAGGAGACCGGCCTGCAGTACTCGCCGAAGGACAAGGAGACGAAGTTCATCACGCGGAACTGCCCGATCATGCTCGACGGCGAGGCGACCGGCGAGGAGGAAGTCTCGGGCTTTCGGGATCTCGAACGGATCGAGACCAACAGCCCCCGCGGCGGGATGTGTCTCGTCCTCGCGGAGGAATCGCGCTCAAAGCGCCGAAGATCAAGCGCTACACGCGGAACCTGGAGGAGGTCGACTGGCCCTGGCTCGACGACCTCATCGACGGAACGATCGGCGATTCTGACGAGGAAGACGACGCCGGGGACGAGAGCGAAAGCGGCGAGCACACCGATGACGAGGGAGACGAGGCCGGCGACGAACCCGCAGAGCGAGAGGGGCCGCCGCGGGTCGACTCCAGCAAGAAGTTCCTGCGGGACCTGATCGCCGGGCGACCCGTCTTCTCGCATCCCAGCGAGACCGGCGGCTTTCGCCTCCACTACGGTCGGTCGCGCAACCACGGCTTCGCGACGGCGGGCGTCCATCCCGCGACGATGCATCTGGTCGACGACTTCCTCGCGACCGGCACGCAGATCAAGACCGAACTCCCCGGAAAGGCGGCGGGTGTCGTCCCCGTCGACAGCATCGAGGGGCCGACAGTGCGCCTCGCCAACGGCGAGGTCCGCCAGATCGACGATCCGGCGGAGGCCCTCGAAATCAGAAACGGCGTCGAGAAGATCATCGACGTCGGCGAGTATCTGGTCAACTACGGCGAGTTCGTCGAGAACAACCACTCGCTCGCGCCCGCAGGCTACACCTTTGAGTGGTGGATTCAGGAGTTCGCCGAGACCGGGGTGGATGTTCAGGCGATGGAGGACTCGCCGGGCATCGACCTGCAGTCTCCCGGTCCGGACGAGGCCATCGAGTGGGCGACCGAGCACGATGCACCGCTCCACCCCGACCACACCTGTCTCTGGCACGACATCGACGTCGAGACGTTCGAGGCCGTCGTCGAGGCCGTCGAGAACGGAACGGTCGACGCCGACATCCCGGAGGTCGAACACAATAGCGTCGAACCGACCCACACCGACGTGCTCGTCCTGCCGCGCTCGGAGACGGTGCTGGAGGCCGTCGAGGCGCTCCTGCTGGAACACACTCAGACCGATACGACGCTGCGAGTTCCCGTCTGGCGGCCGTTCGTCCGCTCGCTCGGCTTCGCAGTCGACGGCGACCGGCTTACCCGAACCTGGGAGACACTCTCCGAGGACGCCCGGACGTGGCCCAACGCCGTCGACGCGGTCAACGAGGTCGCCCCCTTCGAGATCCGGGAGCGCTCGCCGACCCGCGTCGGCAACCGGATGGGCCGCCCGGAAAAGTCCGAGTCGCGCGAACTGAGCCCCGCCGTCCACACCCTCTTTCCCATCGGCGAGGCCGGCGGCGCCCAGCGTGACGTCTCCGCCGCGGCCAAACACGCCGACTCGATGACCGACACGCCCGGCGAGGTCGAAGTCCAGGTCGGCCGCCGGGAGTGTGCCGCGTGCGGCACGCACAGCTTCAAGACGCGCTGTCCCGACTGCGACGCCCGCACCGAGCCACACTACGAGTGTCCCGACTGCGAGACCCGACTCTACCCCGACGAGTCCGGACGGGTCCACTGCGATCACTGTGAGATCGACGGGACCTCCGTCGAAACGCGCATCGTCGACATTCACGCGGAGTACCGCGAGGCTCTCGAATCCGTCGGCGAGCGCGAGAACGCCTTCGAGATGCTCAAAGGGGTCAAAGGGCTCGCCTCGCACAACAAGACGCCGGAGCCGATGGAGAAAGGCGTCTTCCGCGCGAAACACGGCGTCTCCTCGTTCAAGGACGGCACCGTCCGCTACGACATGACGGACCTGCCGGTCACGTCGGTTCGCGCGAGCGAACTCGACATCACCGTCGATCAGCTTCGCGGCCTCGGCTACCACGAGGATATCCACGGCGACCTGCTCCAGCACGACGACCAGCTCGTCGAGCTGAAAGTCCAGGACGTCGTGCTTTCGGACGGCGCGGCCGAGCACATGCTCAAGACCGCGGACTTCGTCGACGACCTGCTGGAGAGCTACTACGGGCTCGACCCCTACTACGAGGTCGAGGAACGCCAGGAACTGGTCGGCGAACTCGTGTTCGGGATGGCCCCCACACCAGCGCGGCGACGGTCGGACGCGTCATCGGCTTTACCAGCGCGGCAGTCGGCTATGCGCATCCGTTCTTCCACGCGGCGAAGCGGCGGAACTGTGACGGAGATGAAGATTGTGTAATGCTTCTCCTTGATGGACTTTTGAACTTTAGTATAACATATTTGCCAGACAAGCGCGGGGGCGGATGGACGCCCCGCTGGTCATGTCTTCGAGGATCGACCCTACCGAAATCGACGACGAGGCGCACAACATGGACGTCGTCGAGCGGTACTCACTCGACTTCTACGAGGCGACCCGGGAGATGGCCGATCCGGAGTCGGTCGACGTCGAAATCGCCGAGGATACGCTCGGCACGGATCTCGAATACGCCGGCTTCGGCCACACGCACGACACCACGGACATCGCGCTCGGGCCGGATCTGTCGGCGTACAAAACGCTCGACTCGATGATGGACAAGATGAACGCCCAGCTAGAGCTATCGAGAAAGATCCGGGCCGTCGACGAAACCGACGTCGCAGAGCGGGTGATCGAGTACCACTTCCTGCCGGATCTGATCGGGAACCTCCGGGCCTTCTCCCGCCAGGAAACGCGCTGTCTGGACTGCGGCGAGAAGTACCGCCGGATGCCCCTGTCCCGCGAGTGTCGGGAGTGTGGCGGCCGGGTGAACCTCACCGTCCACGAGGGCTCCGTGAACAAGTACATGCAGACCGCGATCACGGTCGCCGACGAGTTCGGCACGCGCGATTACACGAAACAGCGACTGGAGGTGCTGGAGACGAAGCTGAGAGCATCTTCGAGAACGACAACAACAAGCAGAGCGGTATTGCGGACTTCATGTGAACCGCTCGGAGTCCAGCCACGGGTCGCCCGGTCAGGCACTGGTATTTTATTCTGGCCGTCCAAGCCATGGACAATGTCGTTACTCGGGGGCTTTCTGGACTGGTTCGGCGAGCAGTCGATCGAGATGCAGGTGGGAACGACCGTCGCCCTGTTCGCGGCGCTGTTCGTCGCCGGACTGTACACGCTGGGACTCGTGCCGCTGGTGATCATCGTCGCCGTGCTGATCGACCACTGGGTGCGGGGCCAGGATGAACCGGCCTGATCGGGGCCTGCCGCGGAGCGATAGCTGACCGGGTCGGCGAGTCAGTCGTCTACGAGCACCCTGCGGCACGTTTTTTACCGCACCGTTCCTCGTTGTGGTGTGATCAGGGACGAATCCCACGGACAGGTATCGGTCCGCGCGGCCGTTGGCGGGCAGAGTCCGGGAACCGACTCGGTCGAGTCCGGCGGCGGGACCACTTCGGATGGTGAAGGGGTGTCGGAAGCTATCGGGACAGTCGGGAAGCGATTCGCCCCCGCAGCGACCGCGTCGTGGCGATGAGTACGGCCGACGAACTCGGTGCCAGAGCCAAGTCGCTGCTTGGCTACTCACGCTGGTGGCAAATCGCCGCCGCCGCAGTGATGATGGCGCTCGTGAGCCCCTACCAGTACGTCTGGTCCTCGCTCGAGGGGCCGCTTGCGGCCGAACTCAACGCTTCCCTGTCAGCGCTGGGGTTCGTGTTTACCCTGTTCGTCGTCGTGATGTCGCTCGTCCAGTTTCCCGCGGGGTGGTGGCGGGACCGCTACGGCCCGCGAACGGTGACGCTCACTGCCGGTGTTCTCGCCGGGGCGGGCTACGTCGCGCTGGCGTTCGCCACGGAACTCTGGCAGGTGTACATCGCCTACGGCGTGGGTGCAGTCGGTGTCGGCATGGTCTACACGGTGGCGGTCAACACCGCGCTCAAGTGGTTCCCCGACAAGCGCGGACTGACGACCGGCGTCGGCACGATGGCCTTCGCCGCCGGTAGCGCGGCGTTCGTCCCGTTCCTCCGGTACATGATCGGGGAGGGACGCCTGACGACTGCGCTCTGGAGCATGGGCGTTCTCATCGCCGTCGGCGTCGTGGTCGGCACCGTCATCCTCAAGGACCCGCCGGTGGGTTGGCACGCCGCTGATGACGGCGCGGCGGCCGCCGACGAGGAGGAGCAAGAGGGCACGTCTGCTGCCGACCCCGGTGACGCGGCCGAACGAGCACCGGACGGCGGCCAGTATCAGTACTCGTGGACAGAGATGATCCGGACCTGGCAGTTCTGGGTGATGTACTTCATGTTCGTGGCGGTGAGCGCGGCGGGCCTGATGATCACGGCTCGGAGCATCCTCTACGCGGAGCAGGCGGGACTCTCCGCGGGCGTCGCGACCGCCGCGGCGACCGTCCTCCCTGTCGCGTCCGGGGCGGGACGCCTCGTCGTCGGCGGGCTTTCGGATCGGTTCGACCGCGAGCGCGTGACGGCCATCTCCTTTCTCCTCTGTGGCGTCGGAACGATCGGCGTCGTCCTGCTCGCCGGGATCGAAAGCGGCGTCGGCTACGTCCTCACGGTCGCCATCGCCGTCTTCTTCTGGAGCTCTCAGTTCTCGCTGTTCCCCAGTATCGTCGGCGATTACTACGGTACGAAACACTCCTCGACGAACAACTCGCTGGTGTACTCGGGGAAGATCTGGGGCGGGATCTTCGGCGGCGGCGTCGTCGGCTGGCTGATCGGAGTCATCGGCTGGGAGGCCGCGTTCCTGCTCGGTGGGGGCTGCGCTGGCCGCGGGCGTCGCTGGCTTCCTCCTGCGGCCGCCGTAACGACGGTCAGTCGTCCGCGACGGTCGGGCTTGTCGCCGGTTCCGGACCGCTCCGGGCCGGTTCCTCGGTCGGCGTCCAACTGAGGTCCCTATCGTAGTGGAACGCACGGTGCTCGCGCTGGGGGTCGACAACTATCGAGGGCCGGTCGTTGTCAAGTAGTTCGGTGACCGGCGACGAAACCTACGTTTCCGGCTAGCGCCCACTTCGGATGCGTCTCCGCCCAGTCGACGGTGCGGCGCTCACCGTTCTCGATAGCGACTTGCCGGAACGATACAGCGCAAACCCCGCGGCCGACATGGTTTGATATAGCGGCATACAATATACGAATAGAGCGTGCAGCAAGCGCCGACAGAGGTAGGGAGCAGATCAGCAGGTGGAAGCCGATTCTGAGCAGCGGTATTCGTTTATAATGGATCATGTCGTATGCTACCGTATGAGTCAGCAAACCGAATCGGACGTGTCACTGGGGGCAGCCATCTACAACGACGATGGGACGAAACTGGGGACTGTCCGGGGTTCGACGAGAGCGGGTTTTACGTCAGACTGAATCCCGATGCCGATGTCGACGCCGTCGAACGGCTTCGCTCGGGGCAGAGCTACGGCGAGATGAACCTGATGTGGCGCTGCTGGCAGTGTGGTGAGATCGGTAGCATCGATTCGATGCCCGAGGAATGCCCCTCCTGTGAGGCAGGGAAGGAGGAACTGTACTACTGGACCGAGGACTAGCTTTTTCGCTGTGGGACACCCCGTTCGGGTATGGAGATCGTCGTCTTCGGGGCAGGGAGCCTGGGAACGTTACTGGGAGGCCTACTCGCAACCGAACATCAAGTCACTCTGGTGGGGCGGGATCCACACGTTTCGACAGTACGCGACGACGGACTGTACATCGACGGGGAGTTTGACCACAGAGTGCACCCGGACGCGACGACTGACGGACGAGATCTGACTGCGGATCTCGTCGTCGTCGCCGTCAAAAGCTTCGATACCGAGCAGGCCGCGGGAACGCTCTCATCCGGGACGTTCGACGCCGTACTATCGGTACAGAACGGCATCGGAAACGAGGCTGTGCTCGAAGAATATCTGGATTGCCCGGTCCTCGCCGGCACGGCGACGTACGGTGCACGACTCGAAGCCCCGGGACACGTGGCGTGTACAGGAACAGGCACCGTAACAGTCGGCGCGGCCGCAGGCGGCGTCTCCCCACTCGCGGACGACGTCGCCGCCGCGTTCGACGCCGCCGATATCGATGCCACAGCGGTGGCGGATATGCCCAGACGGCTCTGGCAGAAACTCGCGGTCAACGCCGGTATCAACCCGATTACGGCGCTCTCACGGGTGCAAAACGGGGTACTCGGCGAGGGGTCGACGAATCGGCTCGCCCGCCGCGCCGCCACCGAAACGGCCCGGGTCGCCAGAGCGGAAGCGGTCGAACTCGCAGACGAACGCGCAGTCGGCGCTATCGAGAAAGTGATCGACGGGACCGCGAACAACCGCTCTTCGATGTATCAGGACGTCGTCGCGGGTCGACGGACGGAGATCGATGCGATCAACGGCGCAGTGGTCGACCGTGCGGACGAACACGGGGTCAACGTGCCGGTCAACGTAACGCTCGCGACGCTCGTTCGGTCGTGGGAGCGAGAAAACGGGGGCCGGTAAGTATCAGAACGGGGCCTGTGGGCCTTCGTCAGCGTCGTCGTCGCTGGATTCACCGGGGAACGACGGGCTCATACCGCCTTCGCCGCCGTGACCGGCAGATTCGCCTGTTCCGGCGTGGACCTTCTCGACTTCCGGAATCTCCTTGACCATGCGGCTTTTGATCGCCTGAATCGTCATCGGAGAGATACCACAGCCACTGCACGCGCCGCCAAGCTGGATATCGACTTCGCCGGTCTCTCGGTCGATGTTCTGAATCGCTGCGCTGCCGCCGTGCATCTGTATCTGTGGGAAGTTCCGTCGCAGGAAGTTCGCAATACGCTCTTCAAGGTCGTCCCCCTCGGCTGTCTCGGTACTCATAGAGACCAGTTGGGCGCGACCGTCCTTAGACCTTTGGTCTCCGGTTGCCCCGGATCGGCCGAACGGCCGTCTCGGAACGGTTTACTCGCTCTGCAGGCCGAACACGCGCTGTAGTTCGGCCTCGATCTCGTCGAGGTAGATCTCGAGGGTCTTTTCAGCTTCTCGTCGTCGACGACGATGGCACTCACACGCTCTGTCGGGTTCTCGGGGAGTTCGATGCGGAAACCGCCGTCCTCGTAGAACGGTTCGCTCTCGTTGAGCACCTGCTGATCGATGGCGTGGATTAGCTCCGAGTCGTAGGCGTCGTTCATCGTCTCGAAGGCGTTCTTGTAGGCTCGCTGGAGTTCGGGGAAGTAGTTGGCATACTTGTCCTCGAACTTTTCGGGGTCGAACTCAGTCATATCCGGGGTAAGGAGGCTTGTACACAAAAGTAGGCCGGAAACGAGGCAGGTGGTATCCTGTGCGAGCGATATATCCGCCCGGCGGCCTAGAAATGGCGTATGGGAGAGAAGCAGGCGACCAGACGGTGGTTCCTGTCGGCGACGGGCGTGGCTCTTGTCACTGCGAGTGCGGGATGTATGGACACGTCGGACTCGGACGAGGAGCAGAACGGGGGAGAATCGTCACTGAACCACTCGGATGAATCCGACGTCGACAGCCCGTATACACAGGTCTACGAGGCGGTGATCGACTCCGTCGTCCTTGTACAGGTCACGGGGTCGGAGTTCGGTCAGGGCGAGGGAACGGGCTTCGTCTACGAGGACGGCTATCTGATAACGAACAACCACGTCGCGGCCGGTGCCGAGGAGATCAACGTCCAGTTCAACGGCGGCGAGTGGCGTCCCGCCTCGGTGGTTGGGACCGACCAGTACAGCGATCTTGCGGTGCTCGAGGTCGACGATCCACCGGAATCGGCGACGTCGCTCTCGCTATCGGAATCCGACGCAGTCGTCGGACAGGAAGTGGTCGCAATCGGCAACCCGCTTGGACTCGACGCCTCCGTTTCACGGGGTATCGTAAGCGGCGTCAACCGCTCGCTCCCGAGTCCGACAAACTTCAACATCCCGGACGCCATCCAGACCGACGCCGCGGTAAACCCCGGTAACAGCGGGGGGCCGATGGTCAATCTCGACGGCGGCGTCGAGGGCGTGATTTTCGCCGGAGGCGGAGATAACATCGGGTTTGCCATCTCTGCGGCGCTGGCCCGGCGTGTCGTCCCGGCGCTCGTCGAGACGGGCGAGTACGAGCATCCGTATCTCGGGATACGGTTCTTGCCGGTAACCCCGGCAATCGCCGAGGCGAACAACCTCGACGAAGCGCAGGGCGTACTGATCGCGGGCGTCGAACCCGGCGGACCGGCCGACGGCAAACTCCAGACGGGCACCGGACCAGCGAACATGGAGGGCGACGTAGTCGTCGCAGTCGACGGAGAAGAGATCCAGGACGGGAACTCGTTTTCGTCGTATCTGGCGCTCGAAGCGAGCCCCGGGGAGACCATCTCGATGACGGTGATCCGCGATGGCGCCGAGCAGTCGATATCGGTCACACCGGGATCCAGAAACGGCGCCTGACGGCGATACGGGCTATTTTCGACCGATCGGACCTGTGTTGGGAGTGACGGCTGTCAGAGGTGGTAAATCATATACCGCTATACGAAAACTCAGTCAGTCCGACGAACCAGCGGTGACCGTCGGCACATCGCCGAGACCGAGTCTGAGGAACGCAGGCAGCGTGACGATGGCGATCAGGACTTCCAGCCCACCGACGACGAAAAAGGCCAGCGGATAGCCGTACGCGCCGGCGATGGTACCACCCAGCAGGAATCCGGCGAAAAAGCCGACGCTACCGAAGAGATTGAACCCGGCCATCGCCGTCCCGCGGTCGATATCGCTCGCGACGTCGGTGACGAGCGCCATCGTCGCGGGCGCAGCAACGCCCCGAGGACGCCGATGACGACCATTCCAGCGCCCGCGAACTCGACCCGCTCGACCAGGCCGATGGCTGCGATCCCCAGGCCGTACAGCGAGGAGCCAACGACGATGGGTATCGTCCGCCCGATCCGGTCCGAGAGCGCACCCATCGGATACTGTAGCAGGGCGAAGGGGGCGAAAAACAGCGCGAGCATAATCCCGCTCTCGCCGGGCGAAAGGTCGAACGCCGACTCGAAGTAAGCAACGCCGACGAGCGCGAAGAAGCCGGCAGTCATGCGGTCGATCATGCCGAAGGCGTAGGGAATCGACAGCGTCGGCGTCCGCCGGATCGTCGCCAGGGCTTCGCGGGTACTCCGCCGTCCCTGCGGCGCCCGGTCCTCGACGAGCGTGACGAGCAGGCCGACGGCGGCCAGCAGGACGGTGGCGGCGTACAGCGGCGCGACCGGTGAAAGTTCGGTCAACTGGCCGCCGATCGGCGCGCCCATAGCGGTTCCGAGGCCGATAGCGATCCCTGCCGCGCCCATGTTCCGGCCGTGGCCGCCATCGAGATCCATCAGCATCGTAATCGCGAGCGAGAACGCACCGATAGTCGCCGCGCCCTGGACGACGCGCAGAATGAGGACGGTCTCGAACGAGGCAAGCGAGAGACGCGGCAGGAGGGCGAGTACGCCGTACCCGAGCGCACCGCCGAGCGCACCGACGACGATCCACGGCACCCGGCGTCCCGTCGCATCGCTCACCGCCCCCAGATCCCGACAAAGAGGATGAACGCGGCGAACTCGGCGCCGAGAAACCACATCCGTGGCTGGAGGTCGGTCGTCGCGCCGAGCGTCGCGACGAGTCTGCCGAGACCAGGGTAGAGAAGCACCTGCGCGAGCAGGACGACGTAGATGACCGCCGCGAGCAGGACCCGTTCGCGTCGAGTCGAAGACACGCCGGAGTATTGGGGTGCGATCCGGTTACCTGTTGCGTTTCTGCCCGTCTCCGCTCCCCTATCGACAGTTCAGCGCCAGTAGGGAGCGAGGGTACACGACGACTCGATTCGTTCGACGACGAGAGTGTGGCATGCAAACAAGCGACAATATTTGCGAATATTGCCGTAACTCTGAGTTATAGGAGTGTAGAGATATATGCATACTACACATGACCGACCCGGACCTCCCGAAGTTTCGGACGCGGAGCCTCCACGCGGGGCAGTCGCCGGATTCGGCGACGCGCTCACGTGCTCCGCCGCTCTACCAGACGACCTCATACGTCTTCGACGACGCCGACCACGCCGCGGAGCTGTACGCACTCGACCGCGAGGAGGACATCTACTCCCGGATCAGCAACCCGACTGTCTCGATGCTGGAAGATCGGCTGGCTGATCTGGAAGGGGGGCCGGGGCGGTGGCGACGGGTAGCGGGATGGCCGCGCTCGACGCCGCGACGCTCGTGCTGGCGTCGGTGGGCGATAACGTCGTCTGCTCGACGGATACCTACGGCGGGACGGCGGCCTATCTCTCGCATACGGCGCGACGGCGCGGCATCGACGTCGAGTTCGTTCCGACGCTCGACGTCGACGCCTACGAGGAAGCGATCGACGAGGACACCGCCTACGTCCACGTCGAGACGGTCGGGAACCCCTCGCTGGTGACGCCGGATCTGAGGCGATCGCCGAAGTCGCACACGAGCACGATACGCCGCTGTTCGTCGACAACACCTTCGCGACGCCCGCGCTCTGTCGCCCGCTCGAACACGGTGCCGACCTGGTCTGGGAGTCGACAACCAAGTGGATCCACGGGTCGGGAACGACGATTGGGGGGTGCTCGTCGAGGACGGGGAGTTCGACTGGGCGGCCGGCGGCTACGAGGAGATTGCGGGCCAGAACGAGGCCTACCACGACACGGACTTCACGCGCGATTTCCCCGACGCCCCGTTTTCGGCCGCGGTCAGATACCGCTCGCTGCGCAGTCTGGGCAACCAGCAGAAACCGTTCGACGCCTGGGAGACCCTGCAGGGACTCGAAACGCTGCCGATCCGGATGGAGAAACACTGTGAGAACGCCGCAATCGTCGCGGAGTATCTCGACGACCACGACGACGTCGCGTGGGTCTCCTACCCCGGACTGGAGAGCCACGAGACGCATGGGAACGCAAACAAGTACTTGCAGGGAGGATACGGTGGCATGGTCGCGTTTGGACTCGAAGACGGCTACACCGCCGGCAAGCGCTTTTGCGAGGAGACCGAACTGGCGAGTTTCCTGGCGAACATCGGCGACGCGAAGACGCTGGTGATCCACCCGGCGAGCACGACCCACGGGCAGTTGACGCCCGAAGAACAGAAAGAGGCCGGCGTGACGCCGGATCTGGTGCGCCTGTCGGTCGGCATCGAGGACCCGGCGGACATCCTCGCGGACGTCGAACACGCCATCCAGGAGGCGACAGCGAAATGACGAGGACATATCGGACAGTGCCGACACGGACTGACGCCCCTGCGACGGAGGGGCGTCGATGAACGCCGACGCCGGGGTACTCAGCCTCGGAGAGTTCGAGTTCGAGTGCGGCGAATCGATTCCCCAACTGGAAGTCGCCTACGAGGCCTACGGCGAGTTCACCGGCGACAACGCGGTGCTCGTCTGTCACGCCCTCACCGGGAGCGCCCACGTCGCCCACCGGCGACTGGACGACGAACCGTCGGACGCCCAGCCCACGGGCGGGCAGGCCCACGCCTGGTGGTCCGACATCGTCGGTCCCGGGAAAGCTATCGACACGAAGGAGTACTACGTCGTCGCCGTGAACGTTCCCGGCTCCTGTTACGGGACGACCGGCCCGGCGAGCACGAACCCCGATACGGGCGAGCCCTACGGCACGAAGTTCCCGCCGGTGACCGTCGGCGACTGGACACACGCACAGCGGCAGGCGCTCGACGCGCTCGGCGTCGGTCGGCTTCACGCCGTCGTCGGCGGGAGCGTCGGCGGCATGAACGTGCTCGACTGGGGGAAGCAGTACCCAGACGACGTGCGACGGCTAATCCCCATCGCGGCCGCGGGTCGCGTCGATCCCCAGTGTCTCGCGCTCGATTCCATCGCGCGGCGAGCGATCCGCGCCGATCCGAACTGGAACGGGGGCACTACTACGACGGCGAGCCACCGTCGGACGGCCTCGCGCTCGCCCGACAGATCGGCCACGTCATGTATCTCTCGAAGTCGTCGATGAGCCAGAAGTTCGGCCGACGGGCGGCGGGCCGCGACGCTGGCGGCGAGCCGTTCCCGACTGACGCCGCGGCGGCGTTTTTCCCCTACCGTGATGTCGAGTCGTATCTCGACTATCAGGCAGACAAGTTCGTCGACCGGTTCGACGCCAACAGCTATCTCTACCTGACGCGGGCGATGGACAACTACGACCTCGCCGCCGGCTACGAGGACGACGCGAACGCGCTCGCGGCCTACACCGGCGAGGCGCTCGTGATGAGTTTCACCGGCGACTGGCATTTCACGAGCGAGCAGTCCGAAGCCCTGGCCGACGCCTTCCGAGAGGCCGACGTCGAGGTCGCCCATCACGTCGTCGAGTCCGACCACGGCCACGACGCCTTCCTCGTCGAACCGAACAGCGTCGGCCCGCCGGTCGCGGACTTCCTCGAAGCGGGCGTCGACGGCAAGGCGGTGACTGACACCGACGACGACGGTCCGTCCGAGGACAGCGAGTTCGCGCCGGTCCACACCAGCCTCTTTTCGGACTGAGCGCTACGGCTTCTGAACCTATTTTGCCCGCGGCCTGCATGCCCCCTGTATGAGCGTACGCGAGGAGTTCGACGACTGGGCGACCGAGGGACGGGACCGCGGGATGGAGCAACGCCACTGGCACACGGCACGGCACGTCCTCTCGCGAATGCCGGTCGAGGAGGGCGATACGGTACTCGATCTGGGCTGTGGGAGCGGCTACGCCGCCCGCGCGCTCCGTGAGGCCGGCGGGGCGGACCGAGCCTACGGACTCGATGGCTCGCCCGAGATGGTCACCAACGCGCGAGAGTACACCGACGACGACAGCGTCGGCTTTCTCATCGGCGACTTCGGCGACCTCCCCTTCGCCGACGACAGCGTCGACCACGTCTTCTCGATGGAAGCGTTTTACTACGCCACCGATCCGGTCGAGACGCTCCGCGAGATCAAGCGGATCCTCCGGCCCGGCGGCACCTTCTACTGTGCGGTGAACTACTACGAGGAGAACGTCCACTCCCACGAGTGGCAGGAGTTCATCGAGATCGAGATGACCCGCTGGGATCGCGACGAGTACCGCGCGGCGTTTCGCGAGGCCGGACTGCACGTCGCCGGGCAGGACAACGTTCCGGATCGAGAGACCGAGATCCCGGCGACGAGCGAGTTCCCGACCGAGGAGTGGCAGACGCGAGACGCGATGGTCGAGCGATACCGGGAGTTCGGGACGCTCCTGACGGTGGGCGTCGCGCCGTAGCGACTGAGGGCTGTTTGTATACAAGGAGACGTTCCGATCGGGTCGCAGACGAACTATCGATCCTCAGAGCGACTTCTCGCCGGCAGGAATCACGACGTCGAGCCAGTTCTCCTTGGGCGGAAGCGGGCAGGCAAAAGTGTCGCTGTAGGCACAGAACGGCGAGTACGCGAGGTTGAGATCGAGCGTGATCTCGTCACCTCGTTCGAGGTCGCGGTCGGTCTCGAACTCGATGTACCGGCCGCCGGAGTAGGTCTGCTGGCCGGTCGTCTTGTCGCGGAACGGGACGAAGTAGCCATCGTCGCCCTCCTGCTGGTAGGCGTGGAGGGTCTGTTCGGTGCCGTTGACGATGAACGCGAGCGTCAGCACGCGGAGGTAGCGGACCTCGGTGTCCGCGCTGGTCTCCATGGTGATGGGTGCGGGGTCCTCGTGGACGGTCACTGCGGCGTCGACACGGTACTCGGGGTCCGGGTCGAAATACTGCCCGTCGAACTCGTCGCGCTCTTCGGGCGGGATGGGTGACTGGCGGTGCTCGGCGAGGAAACGGTCTTTCTCGTCGCGCTGGGCGCGGAGTTCCTGCTTCCAGACGTCGACGTCGAACTCGGTGTTGCTCATACTCTGCGTACCCGGCCGACGACCAAAGGGGCGTTGGCTGGCGTCCGGTCCACAGTCTTTTAACCGAACGGCCGCCGAGTGAGTACCGAGTGACAGAGAACGACGACTGGCGGACGGTGTTCGGCCATGCAGAGCCGTACGACGAGCAGGTCGATGGCGTCGAGACGGCGATAGAGGCCGCCCGCGATGGCGGCTTCCTCGCGCTGGAGGGTGCCTGCGGGACTGGCAAGACGATGCTGGCGCTGGCCGCAGGCATCCACCTCGTGCGCGACCCCGACTCGGCCTTCGAGCGCGTGCTGGTGCTGACGAGCGTCAAGCAACAACTCCGCCAGTTCGAGGAGGATCTAGAGCGGATCAACAGCAATCTACCCGATGACTGGCGGGACATCTCGGGGCTGACGCTCGTAGGGAAGGCGGACGTCTGTCCGTACAGCCGCGAGCGGGCGGCGGGAATCGACGACTCGAACGTCTACGACCGCTGTGAGGACCTCCGGGAGACGACGCGGGGGCTGACCGGTGACGGGCCGACGACTGCGGCGGCACTGGCCAGCGACGCCAGAAGCCAGCAGGTCGGCCTGGCGGATTCGGGACGCGATGGCGGCGCGGAGTTCCTCGAAACCGCGGGTGAGGCCTCGCCGTACCCTGCAGGAATGCCCGAACACGAAGGAGCCCAGTACTGCCCGTTCTACGCACGGTATCTGGCGGACAGACCGGACGACGCCGACGGGGATCCGGCCGAGGCCGTCCCCTTCGACTTCACCGATGCCGGGCTGATGAGCCCAGACGACCTCGTCGCCGAATCGGCCGCCGCGGGCACCTGCCCGCACTCGATGATGGGGGCGATACTCGGTCACGCCGAGGTCGTGGTCGGCAACTACTATCACGCGTTCGATCCGGCGACGACTGGCTCGTTTACCGGCGCGCTGCTCGATGACTCGACGTTCGTCGTCTGTGACGAAGCGCATATGCTGGAACCACGGGTGCGGGATCTGGTCAGCGACTCCGTCGGCGACCGCACCCTGCGAGACGCCGAAAGCGAACTCACCAGGGTGCTTCAGGCCGTCGAGTTCGACGACCGCGAGGCCGAGACGAGCGCGGACGCCGATCTGGTGCGGGCGGAACTGGAGGACGCGGAGGTCAGCATCGACGAGGTGAAGACGACCCGCTCGTTCGTACAGGATCTCCGCGAGGAACTGGACCGACAGGTGACCGCGCATCTGGAGCGCGAACACCGCGGCTGGAAGAGTCGGCTGAACGATCTTCCGGACGACGAGATTCCCCTGCGGGATCCGGAGACGCCACAGATCGACGAGATCAGCGAGTGGGCCGAGCAGGCGGGCTACGGCGACCGGGTATGGAGCCGTGCCGAGACGGTCGGCGCGGTGGTAAAGCGCATCCTCGACGAGGCCGAGGAGGAGACCAAACAGCGCGCCGCGCCGAGCGTCGGGCGCGTGCTCGGCCGGTGGTACCGCGCGGATCATGAACGCCACTTCCGCGAGGTCGAACTCGACCGGACGTGGGACGACCTGGAGCCGACTGGCTCGTGGCGGCGGGCGTACAACGCCGGGCTGACCATCCACAACTGCGTGCCAGGCGACGTCATCGGCGAGCGACTGGCGGACTTCGGCGGCGGCGTCCTGATGAGTGCGACGCTCGAACCGGTCGATATCTTCGCCGAGGTGACCGGGTTAGAACACCTCCGAAGCGAGGAGGAGCGGCCGGTCATCGAACGGACCTACCCGCTCTCCTTTCCGGCGGAGAACCGCGAGAGCTTCGCCGTCGACCTCCCGAAGTTTACCTACGACAACCGGGGGGACCAGCCGAAGAGAACGCGACCAGACGCGCCTACGCCGACGCCATCGAGGCCGTCGCGACGAGTCCGGGCAACGTGCTCGTCGGGATGCCAAGCTACACCGAGGCGGAGTGGGCCGCCGAACGGTTGCGAGAGCGCATCGACAAGCCCGTCCTGATCGACGAGAGTAGCGGCGACGACGCTACTGAACGACTGAAAGCGGAGTTCTTCGACGGCGCGGGGAAAGTGCTCGTGACGAGCCTTCGCGGAACGTTGACCGAGGGCGTCGACTACCGAGGTGACCGGCTCTCGGCGGCGATGATCTGTGGCGTTCCCATCGTCGACACGACGTCACCCAGAACCCGCGCGGTGCGGACCGCGTACGACGACGCGTTCGGCGAGGGCTTCGAGTACGCCCTGACCGTACCGGCAGTTCGGAAGGCCAGACAGGCAATCGGCCGGGTGATCCGGAGCCCCGAGGAGGTGGGCGTCCGCGTGCTGGCCGACGCCAGATACGCCCGGGATAGCTGGAACAGCGTCCGCGAGTACCTGCCACACGACGAGTTCCAGCCGGTGAGTCCGGACATGCTGGAGTTGGGACTAGAACGATTCTGGGGACAGCACTGACGAACCACGAGCCAGTGCCACTCCGAGGAAACCAAAGCAATTATATAAGTGCTCTAACTACTAGCAGATCCGCAGTTACCCGATAGCCGTTGGCATACCCCTTCATTTCAACTGGAGATCACGCAGACAGCGTCAGGATTGGTCGTCTCTGTCGTCCGGTTCTATCAGTCCGTCGTCGAGAGCGGCCCGTCCGCCGCAGTCCACTCGGTGAGGCTGCCCTCGTAGAAGTCCACGTCCTCGTATCCGAGATGGCTGAGGACGGCATAGGTGTGGCTGATCCGCCGGGCCGTGTTGCAGTAGAGCACAACTCTTCGGTGCGGTGTGATCCCGTGGGCTTCGAGAACGTCGCGGAGCTCCGGCTCCGGCCGGAGGCCCCGGCTCTCGTCGTCGACGAGGTCTTTCCAGTTCAACAGGACGGCCCCGGGAATGTGACCCTCGTCGTACTCGCTCTCGTCGCGAGTGTCGACCAGCACGGCGTCGGAGTCGTCGATTGCGGCCTCGACGGCGTCGTACTCGACCAGCGGCGTCGTCTCGGGCAGGGTCACCTCGTAGTCGGTCGCCTCGATGTCGGGTACGTCCGTCGTCGTCTCGTGTTCGCGGTTCCACGCGCTGTAGTCGCCGTCGAGCAGGTAGAGCGGTTCGTGACCGTAACAGAGCGCCGTGACGAGAAAGCGTGCCGCGAAGACGCCGTGGGTGTCGTCGTAGGCGACGATCGGATCGCCGGGTTCGATTCCCGCCTCGGAGAGCAGCGAGGCGAAGACGTCGGCACCCGGCAGCATGCCGCTGTCGCCCTCCTCGGAGCGGAACCGGTCGAAAGGTATCGAGACCGCGCCGGGGAGGTGTCCGATCCCCGAATACTCCCAGTCGTCGCGGACGTCGACGACCTGTACCTCGTCGAGTCGGTCAGCAAGCCACGCCGGCGGGACGAATTTGATCATATAGGTCAGTACGACGGCCAATCCTAATAAAAGCGGGAAACTGCCAGCCGTAACCGTCGCTCCCTGAAACATGTTAAATTTGCCGGTATTCGGGTGGGTAGTGAGAGCAGTGTCGGGGTTGGAACTCCAAACGCCCTGAAACCCGATCCATGCCGGGGAGAGTACCAGCAATAATTTCCCAGAAGTGGCATGAGAGGCGGTTGCTGCCGGGGGTACAGAGCCTTTAATGATGGCTATCGTACGGAGTTGTGTATGACAGACACCGAGTACGCAAACGATGTACTTGTCTCGGCCGACTGGGTCGAGGACAACCTTGCAGAGTTCGAGAGTGATGACCCGGCCCACCGACTGGTCGAGGTCGACGTCGACACCGAAGCCTACGACGAGGCCCACGCCCCCGGCGCTATCGGCTTCAACTGGGAGACCCAACTGCAGGATCAGACGACCCGTGACATCCTGACCAAGGAAGACTTCGAGGACCTCCTCGGCAGTCACGGCATCACCGAGGACTCGACGGTCGTCCTCTACGGTGACAACTCCAACTGGTTCGCCGCCTACACCTATTGGCAGTTCAAGTACTACGGTCACGACGACGTGCGCCTCCTCGACGGTGGCCGCGAGCACTGGCTCGACAACGACTATCCGACGACCGACGAAGTGCCGGACTTCTCTGCCGTCGAGTACGACGCGTCCGGCCCGCGCGAGAGCATCCGCGCGTACCGCGACGACGTCGAGAACGCCATCGACCGCGGCCTGCCGCTGGTCGACGTTCGCTCGCCCGAGGAGTACTCCGGCGAGATCCTCGCACCCCCAGGACTGCAGGAGACCGCCCAGCGCGGCGGCCACATCCCCGGCGCGGAGAACATCTCCTGGGCGGCCGTCACCAACGACGACGGTACGTTCAAGGACTTCGACGAACTGCAGGAGCTCTACGCAGACTACGACATCGAGGGCGACTCGACGACGGTCGCGTACTGCCGTATCGGCGAGCGCTCCTCGGTCGCCTGGTTCGCGCTCCACGAACTGCTCGGCTACGACGACACGATCAACTACGACGGCTCCTGGACGGAATGGGGCAACCTCGTCGGCGCACCGATCGAGAAAGGCGCGGGCGACGACTGAGCGTAGCGATTGAGTCGGCCTCGTAGTGGAGCGGGGAGCAACGACTCGCGGAGAGTAAACCGCGTATCTTCACGCTTTTATCGTAGTACTGCCATCGAGTAGTCGATGGCTCGGCTTCCTCCTCTCTCCCGCGCTCCGCTGGAGCGGCGTCGCCGTCGCCGCCGCAGCGATCATCGCCGTCTCGCTGTTCGTGGTCCCGCCAGAGACGCCGGACACCGGCGCGGTCGGCTTCGATAAACTCTGGCACGCCGCGACGTATCTGGCGTTCGGGCTCCTGGTCGCCTACGCACTGGTCGGAAGCGACCTCGCCATCGCCATCAAAATCGCGCTCGTCTTCGGCATCGCGACGCTCTTTGGCGTCGGTATCGAGGTCGCCCAGTCGTTCGTTCCGTACCGACAGTTCGAAGTCGCCGACATGGTCGCCAACGCCGCCGGCGCGGCGCTTTCCTGTGGCTGGTACGGGATCGAGCCGCGAGTGCAGTTCGTCGGTGTACGCAGTGAGGACGGCAGCGAGCGGAGCAGGTGAGCCGTCAACACGGTCGGACGGGGGCGCCAGTCCGGAGGTTACAAACACCCGAACGTCGTACTCGCGTATATGACTGCGAGCGAGTTCGACGACAGCGTCCGCGCGGACAACGAAACAGCCCTTTCACGGCTTGGCTCGTCCAAGTCGCTATACGCGATTACCGACGGCGAGATGACGGAGGAAGCGGTGCTACAGACTGCGGCCGACCGGATTCACGCCGCCAGCGAGACGGTAGCGTCGTGGGTCCCCCAGGAAAGCCACGGTGACGCCGCCGCGGCCTACGACGAGGTCGCGAGCGAAGAAGCCGACCACTACGAGGAACTGCTCGACAAGCTTGGCGAGCACGACGCCGAGGACGTGCCGCCGGTTCAGACACAGCTTCGAGACGCCGACAGCACGGTCGAACGACTGGGCGGCCTGTTCGGTGCGGCGCTCGTGGCGGGCAAACTCACCGAACAACGCACCGGCTTCTTCGTCGGCGAGGCGGATCCGATGACGGCGTCGACGTTCCGCGGCTATGGCGACGTCCTCGACGAGCGCGAGAAGCGTCTCCTCGACCTGCTGGCGGACATCTGCGAGGACGACTGGGAGACGGCCGAAGACGCCGCCAGCGACGTGATCCAGACGGCCTACGAGGAGTACACCGACCGACTCGAAGCGATGGGCGTGAACCCCAAGCCCGTCTGCTGAGACGGTCCGAAGCCGATAGTCACCTTTTCCTCGGCCCGTCGGCAACGATGAGCCGATGGGAGACGACGGCGAGCCAGTCGAGTGGTCAGTCCTTCGAGAGACGCCGCTGTTGCGGTGGTTTAGCGCCGGTACCGTCGCCTACATCGGCGGCTCCTTGCTCGCGGTCGTGTTCGTCTATCCCTTCGTGGCGACGCCCTTTGCCGATCCGCTCTCTGCCGTGCTCTACGGCGTCGTTGCGCTGGTCGGTGTCGCGCTTGCTCTCTACGTCCTGTTGCCAATCGTCGCCCGGAGCCGCCGCGGTGCGGACACGGCCAGCAGTTCGGACGGACGCGACTGGGGGCGGCGGGACGGCCTGCTCGTCGCGGACGTGGTCGCTCTACAGCTACTGCTGGCGTACGTTCTCGGCGCGATGACGCTGACGATCAACGGCGCGGTGGCCGGCGTCCTGTTCGTCACAGCAGCGGTCGTCTTCCCGGCACGGGCCCTGCTCGAGGGGCTGGAAAGTACGACCCCGAGGCTGATCGGATCACGTTCGAGGGCCGCACCGTGGATCTGGCGACGGTCGAGTCGATCCAGCCGGTGCCGCTTGGCTCGGTGACGTACCTCCGGCTACAGTTCAGCGAGGGGGCGTCGGGTCCACCGGGAATCGCAATGCCGACCGGGACCTACGAGCAGTTGGCAGATCGGCTCCCGGATTAGACGCCTTCGAGATCCTCCCGATACGTGGCGATCAGATCGCGGGCCTCGGTGACGAGGCCGGCGGCGTCGCCGTCGAGGTCCCCCTCGATGTCGTGAAGCTTGTTCGTCTCGCGGGCGAGTCGCCCGTGGTCGACCTGCGCATCGCCTGTGGCTAGCTCCGCGAGCGCATCCGAGCGCTCCTCTGCCGGTCGCGATGCTGGTCCGCGAGTTCGCTTGCTTCTCGAAGCGTGTCGCTGGCGTCGGAGAGTTCGTCGGCCATATGTGATTGTTCGTGAGACGCCGATAAATGCGTTCTGACAGACGTATATTATATATCTCCCGATACATAGCTACTTCCGGCCCGACTGTGTTGTCCCCCGACATGGGAACCTCGGGGGCTGGCGATACATCGAACCAGTGGAAAGTCGGGCTGCTGATCGTCGTGCTCGTGCTCGCTGGGTTCGGTGCGGGATGGGGGCTCTTCGTGGCTCTCGAACTGCCGTTCGGTATCGTCGCGGGACTGGTCGGTGGCGCTCTGACGTTCGTACTGTTCTCGTACGGCTACTACGGCCGCTGACCGACCCGAGCGTCTCAAGTGGCTCGCGCACCTGTCTCCGTCAATGAGTGACACGAACTCCGGGCCGCTCTCGCCCGACCGGCCGGAGCAGGAACGACCCTTCGAGGTGGACGCACCGTTCGACCCCGCGGGCGACCAGCCCGAGGCGATCAAACAACTCGCAGAGGGGTATCGCTCCGGGATGGACGAACAGACCCTGCTCGGCGTGACGGGGTCGGGAAAGACCAACACCGTCTCGTGGGTCGTCGAAGAGATCCAGAAACCGACGCTGGTGATCGCACACAACAAGACGCTGGCGGCACAACTGTACGAGGAGTTCCGGAGCCTCTTCCCGAACAACGCCGTCGAGTACTTTGTCTCGTACTACGACTACTACCAGCCCGAAGCCTACGTCGAGCAGACGGACACCTACATCGACAAGGACGCCTCGATCAACGACGAGATCGACAAGCTTCGCCACTCCGCGACGCGCTCGCTGCTCACTCGCGACGACGTGATCGTCGTCGCCTCGGTCTCGGCGATCTACGGCCTGGGCGATCCGACCAACTACGAGGGGATGTCCCTGCGACTGGAAGTGGGCCAGGAGATCAGCCGCGAAGAGCTTCTGAAACAACTCGTCGATCTGAACTACGAGCGCAACGACGTCGACTTCACGCAGGGCACCTTCCGGGTGCGGGGCGACACCATCGAGATCTACCCGATGTACGGCCGGTACGCCGTCCGCGTCGAACTTTGGGGTGACGAGATCGACCGGATGATCAAGGTCGATCCGCTGGAGGGCACAGTAGAGAGCGACGAGCCAGCAGTGCTCTTTCACCCGGCCGAGCACTACTCCGTCGACGACGAGACGATGGAGGAGGCCATCGCGCGGATCGAGTCGGACATGCACGACCGGATCGATTACTTCGAGCGCAAGGGCGACATGCTGGCGGCCCAGCGTATCGAGGAGCGCACCACCTTCGATCTGGAGATGATGCGCGAGGCGGGCTACTGCTCGGGGATCGAGAACTACTCGGTCTACCTCTCCGACCGCGAGTCCGGCGACGCCCCCAATACGCTGATAGATTACTTCCCCGACGATTTCCTGACGGTGATCGACGAGTCCCACCAGACGATTCCGCAGATCAAGGGGCAGTTCGCGGGCGACAAATCGCGCAAGGAGTCGCTCGTCGAGAACGGCTTCCGACTGCCCACCGCCTTCGACAACCGCCCGCTCACCTTCGAGGAGTTCCAGGAGAAGACCGATCGGACACTGTACGTCAGCGCCACGCCAAGCGACTACGAGCGCGAACATTCGGATCAGATCGCCGAACAGATCGTTCGCCCGACCCACCTCGTGGATCCCGCTATCGAGGTCGAGAGCGCGACCGGACAGGTCGAGGACCTCATGGAGCGCATCGACGAGCAGGTCGAGGCGGGCGACCGGACGCTGGTGACTACACTCACGAAGCGGATGGCCGAGGACCTCACCGAGTATCTCGAAGAGGCCGGCGTCGACGTCGCCTACATGCACGACGAGACGGACACGCTCGAACGCCACGAGCTAATTCGCTCCCTGCGACTGGGAGAGATCGACGTCCTCGTCGGGATCAACCTGCTCCGGGAGGGGCTGGACATCCCGGAGGTCTCACTGGTCGCCATCCTCGACGCCGATCAAGAGGGCTTCCTGCGCTCGGAGACGACGCTCGTCCAGACGATGGGCCGCGCGGCCCGGAACGTCGACGGCGAGGTCATCCTCTACGCCGACGAGGTGACCGACTCGATGGCGTCGGCGATCGACGAAACTCAGCGTCGCCGCGAGATCCAGGAGGAGTACAACGCCGAACAGGGCTTCCAACCGACGACGATCCAGAAGGAAATCGGCGAGACGAACCTCCCCGGCAGCAAGACTGACACGAGCGACGTCTCCGGGGAGGGGCCCAGCGACGAGGACGATGCCGCCCGGCAGATCGATGAACTCGAACGGCGGATGAGCGAGGCGGCCGAGAACCTGGAGTTCGAGCTCGCGGCGGACATCCGCGACCGGATCCGGGAGCTACGCCAGGAGTTCGACCTCGGCGGCGACGACGAGGGCGTGCCGGTCGAATCCGATCCGGAGTTCTGGGGGACGTCAAGCGGTCGGAATCCTTTCGGAACCCGGCGGCGTGCCTTCGACCATGGACGACATCAGAGAAAAGCGGATCTTCGGCGGCAAGGACGGCCGGACCCGGCTGTTCGTCGGATCGGAGATGGGCGTCGTCGTCGCCTCGATTTCGGGCTCACGGGTCGGCGAGTTCGGCCTTGAGTACCGCACCACCGTTCGCGATATCGCGGGTGCACCCGGACGGATCGCGGTCGCGACCGACGAGGACGCCACGTTGCTCGGCGAGGAGGTAGCCCATCTCGGCTTCGGCCCGGCGACGGCGGTCGGCTTTGACGGTGAGGGGATCGTCGCCGGCGACAGTGAGGGCCGGATCGCCCGGATCGATTCGGCCGGTAGAGAGGAAGTCGGCACCGCCGGGGTGCAGTCACCGCAAGCGACGGCGCGCTCGTCGGGACGGAGGTCGGCCTGTATCGACTGGGCGACCGAGGACTCGACGCGGCCGGACTCGACGACGTCCGCGACGTGGACACGAACGGAACGCCACTCGCCGCCACGGGCGAAGGGCTCTACCGACTGGGCAACGGCTGGATGGAACTGATCGACGGCGACGCGACGGCCGTCGCGAGCGACAGCGGAACCCGCAGACACGCCGTCGTCGACGGCCAACTCTACACTGCCAGCCCCGACGGCGACCGCTGGGCACCGGTCGAACTACCGGTCGACGAGACGCCCGTCGACGTCGCGTACGGCGAGCGAACGTACGTCGTGACGGCGTCGGGGACGGTTCTCGTCGAGGCAGCGGACGGCTGGCGGCACCAGCGCCTCGGCGTGAGAGGGGTCGTCGGCTGTGCAGTGGCAACAGGCCAGTAATATACAGACGTTTTTGACTACATTTTTAGTATAGGAGTAGAGAATAGTATTGCATGGAAACGTCACCTACCACGGCGGCGATCACCGGCGTAACCGGCGGTGCCGGGGCGACGCGGCTAACAGTCGAAGCGGGGACAGCACTCGCCATGGACGGCGCGGACGTCGCGCTGACCGACGTCGCGTTCGGGACCCAGGGGTTATCGGACTACGTCTCGGGCCGGATCGACGAGGACGTCGTCTCGCTCGTTACCGAGGACGATCCGGACCCGACGAGCGCCGCGGTGGAATGTCCGGTCGACACCGATGGCCGACTCGTCGCGCTCCCGTCACGGGCGTCGTTCGGAGCGCTCGCACGCGCGAAAACGGCCGGCGCGGCGACGACCTTCGAGAGCATCGTCGACCGGTTCGACGAGGCGTTCGATCACGTGCTCGTGGATACGCCTCCTGTCGCGACCAACCCCGCAGTCGCCGCAGTGACCGCCGCCGACCGCGTTGCACTGGTCGCGCCGGGATCGACGCGCGGCGTCGACGCGCTGCAACGGACTCGCGCACGACTGACCGACGTGGGGACCACTGACGATCTGGCTGTCGCAAACAGGATCAAGACGGTGCCGGACGGATCGATCGACGTGGCGATTCCCGAAAGCGAACGATGCGCGGTTGCGGAGGCCCCAGCGGTGACCGCGCTGGACGATGAGTTCGCTCCCGCAGTTGCCGGGGTGGTAGAGCGCCTCTTCGACCGCTCACTGGAGTTCGAGTTCGGCGAGGAAGGCCTGGCAGACCGGCTCCGTCCCTGATCAGACCAGATCGCCGACATCGCTCATCGTCTCGGCCAGCCGATCACGCTTATCGACGGCCGCGTCGCCGTCCGCACCGAGCGCGGCTTCGACGACCTCGGTGACGCCGTCGATCGGTTCGTGTGCCTCGATGTAAGCCGCCAGGGCGAACGCCGTCTCGCTCGCGCCGACGAGCGTCTCCGCCTCCGCACGCGGCAGTTCACCGCGTTGCCAGTCCCGGACGATCTCTCTGGCCCGCGGGGCGAGCGGCGAGAGCCCCTCGACGCCGAGCAGGTGCAGCGCTTTTGCCGCGGTGATCGGCGCTACACCCGCTTCCCGAGCGACGTCGCCGACGCTACGGCCGGCCGTGTAGGAATGGACAACCGTCGCCGCCGTCGCGGCCGAGCAGGGCAACTCGTCGGCAAATCCGGCGAGCCCTTCGGTGAGCGTCTCGCCCGTCCGGTCGACGGCGGCAACGCCGGGGTCGTGCTGGCGCTCGGTTAGCTCGATACCGTCGGCGATATCCGAAAGCATCGTTTAGAGGTCGAGTTGATACAACAAATATCTTTCCGTAACGAACTCGAACGTACCGGTTACCGGTACGTTCCCGTCGGTCGATTCGGGTGTTTCTTCCACGATTCTCCCATCTTTAAATACCCGATCGGGACCAACGTTCAACTGTGATGAGCGAGAGCGCAACGACGGATTCGTGTCCGGAGTGTGGTGGACGACTGACCGCGAGCGGCGACGAGACCCTCTGTTCGGAGTGTGGGCTGGTCGTCGGGGCGGATCGCATCGACCGCGGGCCCGAGTGGCGGTCGTTCGACGACGATGACGGAAACCGCAAACGGACGGGCGCGCCGCTGACCCGCTCGCGACACGACAGAGGGCTATCGACCGAGATCGGCTACGGCTCCGGCTCGCGTCTCACCGGCCGCAAGCGCCGACAGGTCGCGCGGATGCGCCGGGAGCACAACCGCTCGCAGATCTCCACGAAGGTAGAGCGCAACCAGGTGTACGCCTTCACCGAGATCCGACGATTGGTGTCGTCGCTGTCGCTGTCCCAGACGGTGCGGGACGGCGCGTGCTCGCTGTTCCGGTCCGCACAGAACGAGGATCTGCTACGCGGGCGATCGCTGGAGGGCTTTGCCGCGGCGACGACCTACGCCGCCTGTCGCGTCAACGACGTCTCGCGGACGATCGACGAGATCGGGGACGCCGCCCGCGCGGATCGCGACGAGTTTAAAGCCGCTTACAGTGCCCTGAACAGGAGCTAGGCCTCCCTATCGGCCCGATCGATCCGCGCGAGTATCTGCCGCGGTTCGCGAGCAAACTCGAACTCGGCCCCACAGTCGAGCGCCGTGCACGCGAACTGGCTACCGACGGCCGGGAGGCGAACGTCTTCGGTAGCCGCGACCCGAGCGGCGTCGCCGCAGGGTGTCTCTACACGGCGGCCTGTGAGCTAGATCGGGAGTTGACACAGAAAGAGGCCGCGGCGGTCGCCGACGTCTCGCCGGTCACGCTCCGATCGGTGTTTCAGGCGCTCTGTGAGATGCGGTAGCCACCGCGGTCAGTCAGGCAGTACCACTACCCCGAGATGCTCGAACTGCGCCGACGCACGGCCGTCCGCCTCGACCGCCGAAACCGGGCGGCCACTCCGCTGTGCCCGCGTAATAGCGTCCGAACGCGGCACAGTGACGACGGGCGTGTCGAACACCGACCGAACCCGCTCGACTGGGGGTGACTCCCCCGCCATGTTGAGTACCAGCCGTTCGATCCCGGCATCCAGCACTCTGGCGAGCGCCCGGGCCCGGATCGCGTCCGGTAGCGCGAACTCGTCCGCACGGGTGACCAGAAGGCAGCGGTTCGCGACGAGCAGCGGGAGTCCGGCATCCGCGGACATCCCGGCCGGACAGTCCACGACCACACGCCCGTACTGTCGTTCGACGGCCTCGACAGCCCCGACGAGCGCGGTCGGCTCCGCGGCTTTCGCTCCGACAAGGGTCCGGCCACAGGGAAGGATATCGACGGCACCGCTCTCGTCGACCGCCTCGACCGGATCGGCGCGTCCGGCGAGGACGTCGTGGAGATCGGGCCCCCGTCCCTCGGGTAGATCCGCCATCCCCAGGTCGGCGTCTACGACGACGGCGTCCAGTTCGGCGGCGACGTTCAGGGCGACCGTCGACTTCCCGACGCCACCCTTTCCACCGGTGACCGCCAGGATCATTGATCGTCGTCCGTATGCTCGGCTTCCACTGTCGCCGTCGGGAGCGATTCCTCGGGAAGCGAGGTCGGCACGGCCCCCGGGGTGGCGTGGGATCGCCGAGGGCACGCAATACGTCGGCCGCATCGGCATCGGTGGACTCCTCTATGGCCGTAGCGGGTGCACTCTCGACGAGTTCGACGGGCGGCTCGCAGGGCTCGGCCGGGGAGGCGAAGCCGACGGCAACCCGGCTCTCGCCCTCTACTGTCGTCTCGTATCGAGGTCCGTCCCAGCCAGCGACCGGTACGCCCTCCGAACGGGGCGGCCAGACCGGTCCCGACAGTCGACTTTCGAGGGCAACCGTCGTCGGGCCGGTCGGAGTCGTGCTCTGGATCACCGCCTCGACGAGCGTTACGCCGTTCTCCCGCCGCTGTGTCCACGAAATCGTTGGCATGGGGCCACTGGTCGCCCGACCGTATTTGAACCCACGCCCCCGCTCAGATCCGGACCACCGGGACGCCGAGAACGTCGGCGGCGTGCTCGGGCGAGCGGAACCGGTCGACGGCGAGGACAGCGGGAGTCGCCGTCCGAAGCATCCTGAGAACGGCGAGAGCGGCCGTCACGTCGTCTCCGTCGTAGTCGGTAGCCGAGTTGCCCGGCGTCGCTGTGCCGGGAACTGTACGAACCGCGTCCGCAAAGGCCTCATAGACGTTATCGGCGAGGTCCCGGCAGAGAGCGCGCGTAAGGTTGCGCTCACGATCCTGAAGCCGGAGTCGCCGCTCCCGCTGATCCCGGATCGTTCGGGCGTCCGCTTGCGCGCGTTCGAGCGCCTGTTCAGCCGCGAGGCGCTCGGTCCGGACCGTCGTCAGTTCGGCAACTGCGTCGGCCAGTGCCGCTTCAGTCTCCGAGACGTCCTCGTTCGCTTCCTTCCGCGCGAGCAGTTCGCCACGGAGCGTCGCGACGCGCTCGGCCAGGGCACTCTCGTCGGCACCAGCGTCGGCGACCTGTCGACGTTTCTCGGCGAGATTACAGGAGGCGGGTGTGAGGGTTGCAAGCTCTTTCCGGACGGACGCCAGTTCGCCGGTGGCTTCCCGGTGCCCCTGGCGACGTGCGACGGTGGCGAGCACTCGCTGGAGCGGGAGCGAGAGCGACGCATCGACGACGCCGAGCGCATCGAACAGCGGTCCAGGGGTGGGACAGTCGATGGTACACTCCTCGCCGCAACCACGGATCGCTGCGGCGGCCTCGTCGGCGGTGATCGGCCAGAGACGCAGGTCGACCGCGACGCCGTCGAGTACGCTGTCTGCGACTCGGACCCGAATCCGCGTCGGCTGGCCGGGAAGTGGTGCAGTCGCGACAGTTCGGCCGGGACGCCCACGGCCCAGATCAGCATCAGTGTCCATCGTCGTCTAGCGATTGGCCGCGAAGCGCTCGGGGAGCAGGATGTGTGGTTCCGGACTGGAACTTCTCGTAGGGAGTGCTGGCACTGGAGCGCTCCTCGTAGGCCTGTGCCGCATCCCTGATGGCTTCGGGGACCGCTACGAACTCGTTGAAGGGCCGGGTGCGCTCTATCTGGACGTCGGAGGTGTGTTTCTCTCGGAGACGAAGCGCCAGAAACGCACCCAGACCGGTCTCCTCGAACAGTGCCGCTCGGCCGAGACGGCGTGCGACCGCGCCCTCGTGGGCGGTACAGACGTTCCGGAGCGTCTGTCGGGCATCGGTCGAGTAGGTAACGACCAGTATCACAGCCCGAGTTTGCAGAGTCTACCGTATAAAATTAACTGAGTTTATCGCGCTGATATTCGATCGACTGCCTCGGTAACGACCGCCTCGTCGAGGATCGATTCGACCTGCTCGACGGCATCGTCGGGCGATGAGGCGACGACGACGACCGGTTCCCGATCTACTGGCTCGACGCGGTAGGCGGCGCTATCGCCGCTCTCGTACTCCGTCGCGAACGTCCGGACGGCCGCCACGACCCGCTGTTCGGCGGTTTCAGGTCGATCTCGCCCTCCTCGAACGCCGCCAGCGCGTCCTCGACGTTCCGAACCGCCGAGATCCGATCCATCATGCGGTCCGCAGATGGTCGAGGTTCGGTTCGTACACCTCGCCTTTCTGTTTGAGTTTCTCGATCTCGCGTTCCGCTTTCGTCTGGTCCATCCCAATCTCGTCGGCCCGGTCGAGCACCACGTCGATCGGCGCACCGTCCTCGTAATCCTCCTCGACGTCCGCGATCAGCTGTTTGATGTTCTTGATCCGGTCCCGCTGGGACTTGCTCTGCCCGGTCTCGACCACATCGGCGTCGTACTGGCCCGTCTCGGGGTCGACCCCGATATCCTGCAGACACGACCGGACGATTTCGATGACGCGTTCGGCGTCGTCGATCTCGACGGTGTCCGAGAGCCGCACCCGCGCGCTCGCCTCCGCAAGCCGGACCAGCGCCTCCAGTTTCCGGGCCGTCACCGGGACCGGAGCGTCCTCGTCGGTCCCTTTCGAGCGCAGATCGACGTAGAAGTCACGGATCGCCTCCCGCGCCTCGTCGCTCATCGTCGGGTAGATGTTCGACTTCGCGTGAGCGACGTACTTCCGGAGCAACTCGGCGTCGATCACCGGTTCGACCTCCTCGGTCTGCTTGTCGACCTGTTCGCGCGTGACGGTAGGGGCGCTCAACTCCTCTCGCTGGGTGTTTAGCTCCCCCGCGAAGTTCGTCTGGAGGATGTGTTCGGCCAGCCGAGAGTCCTCTTCCTCGTCGGGCTGGTCTGTGACGGTGAAGATCAGGTCGAATCGGGAGATCAGCGCCGGTTCGAGGTCGATCTGCTCGCCGATTGACTCGTACTGATCGAACCGGCCGTACTTGGGGTTCGCCGCACCGAGCAGCGAACAGCGGGATTTGAGCGTGGCGTTGATGCCAGCCTTGCTTATACTGATCGAGTTATGCAGGACGATACCCTGACTGACGAAGGTATTGGTCGGTTCGACAGTGACGTCGTACACCCATTCACACTGGTGATCGCCCGCGTTCGGGACCGTTTCGACGTCCGTAACTGTGTAGTATCGAAGTTCGGTCTGTTCCGAGAGCGAATCGAGCCTGCGTTCGGCCTCGACAAGCGCGTCTCGAACGGCACCGGCCGCACTCTCGGCGAGACGAGAGCGGCGTTCGGGACCGTAGCCACCGTCCTCGGCATAGGAGATGGCGCTCGTGGTTTCGTCGTCGATCCGTTCGGCAAGTTGCCGGCCGGACCAGCCGATCGTCGCTCGGATCTCCGACAGCGTCTCGCAGTCGTCGAGTGATTCTCGCGTCTCGTCGATTCGCTCCCGAAGCGTTGCCATCTCGGCTTCGACGGTTTCGATCTGGACGCCGAACCCGTCGTCGACGTTCGGATAAAACTGTCCGGTCAAACCGAGCCCAAGCAGTGTTCGTAGTGACCGGATCTCTTCCGCGGCACTGGGTGGTAAGACGTCGTGATGGCGACGCGTGTCAGTGCTCCGCTCGGCAAATTCCCGGGCATCCGCGTATCGATCATCAGCCTGTTTGACGACCTGGTCGACGAACGACTCCGTCGAGTCACCCATCACGTACGTCTTCCAGGAGTCCTCAGTCACGCTGTGGTGGATTCGGCTGGCAACACCGATCTTCGACAGCGCATCGGCGTAATCTTCGGCGAGACCCGACGAGGCCGTCGAGAGCGCCATTGCCTCGGTCTCGACGCCACCATCACCAGCAAACGCACCGACGAGGAATCGACGGATTTCCTCCTCGGACGCACCCAGCACAGCGCTGGGTATTCGCTTGTGTCGTGCCGTCGCCATGATTTCGGGGACGTTCCGCTCGAACCAGCGATAGAGCTTCGTCGAGACCCACCGCATCGTTGTCGTCCCGTCCGTGGAGACGGTATCCGTACTCTTCATCCCGAACACGCTCCGCATCAGCGCCCCCATCCTGTCGAGCAGCCGCTCGTCCTGATTCGAGAAGCCGATTTCGTGGGACGAGCCCGCATAGCTGTGGCCCTCGGCGGTCAGGAAGCCCAAGATTTCCGCCAGATCCGGCGTAAGCCCGTCGGGCAGCGTGACGTCTTTCTCTTTCCCGATATGTTGCTCGTCCTCGAGCGGTACCGTCGCCGACGAGTTGGGTAGTTTTCTCGGGGCGGGAACGTACTGACCCGCCTCGATACTGCTGGCCTCGACAGTGTCGATTTCGCCGTCGTCATCGACGAACATCGGATGCTCCGGCGTCACGAGGACGTCACGACCGTTCGAGAACGTCACGCGGACGAACTCGTCGGGGGCCTCGTGTCGACTCACCCGATCGACGGGCGTCTTGGTCGTCTCGTTGGAGTCGAGATCTGTCGAGTGGACACCGACGTCGTCGACCGGAGCGATTTCGCAGTCCACGCCGTCGATCACTTCGGTTTCGTCACCGTCGATCTTCGCGTCGACGAACTCGCCGATCTCGACGCGTCGACCGTCGGCGAGCAACACCTCGGTGTCGGGGTGGTAGGACTGCTGTTCTGCCCCTCGTGCATCGCCGACCGGTCGCCGGAATCCATCTTGTCCAGTTCGTCGATCGCTGCGACGCCTTTGTCCGCAAGCACCATTGCACCGGCCTCCAGGGTCCATTGCTGGCCGTCGCCGAAATCATCGCGTACCGCTGCTGCAGTGAGCCCGGCAGCGCTCGATCCTTTTCCGGATGTATACACAGATCGAGGAGAAATTTCTCGAACATACTGCAAGAGTTGGGAATTATGTGAAAAGACGTTGTTCCGAAAGGTAGCTATGCGTCCCTTCGACCTCCAGGTCGTACACCCAGTCGTACTCCGGTTTGACGGCTTCGATGGATTCGATTTGATCCCGCTCTACGGACTGACCCTCGACAGACGGCACAGAGCCAGAACTCGTCTCCGAGATTGCCCCACCGTCCGTAGCCAGCAGTTGGTCGGGACTGTCGGGCGAGATGGCAACGGAATCGCCCTCCTGTAGTTCGTCGGCGATACGGGCTTCCCACCCGCCGAAGTGGCTGACGAACAACGGATGCGACGGAGTTACTTCGAGTTCGTACCCGCTTGCGGTCCTGATCCGGTACATCCGATCGGGAGCCTCCCGTTTCCACACTCTCATCGCATTGCGGACCTCGGACCTTCCATCAGCACCCAGAGAAACCACGTCCCGATCGAGAGAGTCGTACACTCCGTCGTCGACGGGGGATGGATCCGTGAGGTTGGCTTCTACGATCTCTTTGATCGGTCGTTCGCGGCCGTCGGCCAGCGTCACGGTCGTGTCGCCGCGAACACACTTACCCGTCCCGGGATCCCCGATCAGTAGCATGTGCAGGTCGCCGCGGATCCGCGAACCGTCGGGGAGGTGCTTGGTGACGCCGGAGAACAGTTGCAGGATGATCGAGAGTTTCTCCTGCTCGTAGCCGTAGATCGAGGGGGCCATCGAATCGATCATCTTCTCATAGATGTCCGGCGACTGCGAGAGTTCGATGATTTCGGCTTTGTCCTCCTCGCTGATGTCCATATCCTCGAACTGCTCGTCCTCGATTTCGACGGTAACGCCGTCCATGTAGACGTCGAAGATCGGCGATTTCTCCTGCTGGTTGCCCTGCTGCTGGAGGTGGAGGATTCCGGTGACGGTGACGTGATCGCCCGGCGTCACCTCGCCGGTGATGTCGTCCTCGATAGTGACGTCGACGGCCTGTGGCGTCTCGCCGCCGCGCAGTCCTTCGGGGCTCTCCTGGACGCGGAGTTTCTGTGCGTCCACGAACTCGGACTGATCGAAGTTAACGTTGAATGGGCCCTGTCGCTCACAGCCCTGACACTCGTGGGGTTCCTGAAAGTCGCCCGACGACTGGGGGATGTAGTTCAGCGTGCCACAGCGCTGGCACTCGAAAGCGGCCTCCTCGATTTTCGGCCGGACGTCGGTCGCCTTGCGGATGATCCCGGAGACGGACAGCAGTTGGCCGACGTGCCGGGAGCGGATCAGCCGGATATCCGTCGTCTCGGGGAGGTTGTACATCCGGACGTGTGCCCGGCCGAGGCTGACGTCGACGGGGAGGTCGTAGATCCGGAGTGCTTCTTCGGCGTACTCCTGTAGCTGTTCGGGCTGTGAGAGGTAATCGTCCGCAAGGTCGGGGTCGTACCGGTAGAGATCGTCCCAATCGATATACAGCGAGCGCTTCTCGTTCGGGTACTTCTGTGCGAGTTCGCCGATCTCGTCGCGGTAGTAGTTGCGGTAGAACTGCTCGAAGGCGTCTACGAGTTCAGTATTCTCCGCTGTCGCCATTGCAGAATTGTAGCGCGTCATCGCCTATGAACCTTGGCAAAGGTGAGTGAAAGTGGTCAACTTGGACAGGACACGTGAGTACGGTTTCAGCCGCGGCAGTGGAGAACAAACAGATGGGAAGTATACCAGTATATCTTATTAATTTTCTCCGATAGTATCTACGTCGGTATAGCGTATGAGCGCTTGAAAGCCGTCAACATCTCAGTATTCCGTGAAACAGCCATCTCTCGGTTCGATCTATCGAGCAGTCGGTCGAGTAGACAACGACACTCTATTACCAACTCAAAATCGGATAGAGCTAATATACAGGCTTCTCCGTCGAAATCTCTTCATCGGTGTCGTATCGAGCCAAAGTATTAGATATCGTATCGTAAGTTAGAAGTATTAATTTATAAATATTTCGCAGGCAGCAGCTATCCTACACTCGTTACTCCAGCGAGCGGATCCCCTCGAAACACGCACCGATCGGATGGTATCCCGGTTCAACGGCGACACCGTCCGTCGTCGGTACTGGCTCGTTCTCCTCGGTGACTTTCGTGTACCAGTTGCGGGCGTCCGGCGCGATCAGGTGTTCGTCGGCGTAGGCCCAGAAGCGGTCGTACCAGTCGAGATACCGCTGTTCGCCGGTCCGGTCGGCGAGGGCGGCAGCGGCTCCGATGGCCTCTGCGACTTCCCAGGAGTACTTCTCGGTGACGAGCGGATCGCGGTCGAGGTCGAACGAGTAGTAGAACCCGCCCCGGTCGTCGTCCCAGCCGTGCTCGATAGCGGCGTCGAAGAGCTCCACTGCCCGGGGGACAAGCCACGAGGCGTCGTGGTAGCGTGAGAGCACGGCGAGCAGTTTCGCCCACTCGATCTGATGTCCGGGCTGGTAGCCCCACGGCCGGAACGTATGCGTCGGGTCGTCGCGATTGTACTCGAAGTCGTGCTCCCAGTCGGCGGTGTAATGCTCCCAGACGAGTCCGTCGGTATCGTCGGTGAGCGCTACCGTGAGCGACTCTGCAATCGTCATCGCACGGGCGAGAAACGTCTCCTCGCCGGTAGCCTCGTAGGCAGCGATCATCGCCTCGCAGGTGTGCATGTTGGCGTTCTGGCCGCGGTACTCCTCCGCGCTCGTCCAGTCCGGGTCATAGGCGCTCTTGCAGAGGCCGTGATCGGGCTCCCAGAACCGCTCGTCGATGAGGTCGTAGACGGCATCGAGTTCCTCGGTCGCACGATCGATCCCGGCCTCGGCCCCGCGAGCGAGTGCCAGCAGGACGAAGGCATGACCGTAACAGATCCGACGCGAATCGACCGGATCTGTGCCGTCGAGCAGCCAGTGGAACCCGCCCCGGTCGGCGTCCCGATGCGTGTCGAGGAGGAAGTCGATCCCGCGCTGGGCAGCGGGTCGGCACCACTCCGGCCCGCCGAGCCGATCCGCCAGGGCGAAGTTCGTGGCGAAGCGTGCCGTGGCGACCAGGTGTTTCGACTCCCGGTCGTAGATCCCGCCGGTCGCTTCGTCGAACTGAGCGACGTACCCGCCGTGCGTATCGTCGAGACAGTCGGGATAGTAGAATCCGAGGATGCGCCCGATTTCGTCTTCGAGCCATGGTTGCTGCCGATAGTTCCCGTCGGTTACCATACTGAGGTGTTGCGACGGGGCGATAAAAATCCCGGTGCCGAGCTACCGGGAAGAGTCATCAGTCTCAGTCGGCCGAACGGGTGCGCCACGCTCGGCGCTCTCGTACAGCGCGTCGATGACGGCCATGTTCGCGATGGCCTCGTCCGTGTCCGTTCGGGGACGGCGGCCCGCCTCGACGCACTCGACGAAGTGCTCGACCTGCAGGCGGTACTGGTCGACCGGCGCAAACGTCTCGACCCCGTGTTCCCCGTCGATCAGGTACTCCAGTTCGGCGGGTTCGTCGTCCGGAACGTCGAACGCGTTCTCGGCCTCGATCCAGCCGTTGCGTGCCTCGACGCGGTATCGCTGGACCGTCTCGGTGTCAAAGCCCGACGCGACACGCGCAGAGGCACCGTCGTCGTACTCCAGGATCCCGGCGAGTTCGGTGTCGACGCCCGCCCCACGCGAGTCGTCCGTATGGGCGTACACCCGGTGTGGTTCCCCGAGGAACTGGCGGGCCGCCGAGACGGCGTAGGCGCCGACGTCCATCAGACTCCCGCCCGCGAGGTCGGGGTCGAGCCGAATATCGTTGGGGTCGCCGAACAGCGGGAACTTGAACGTCGCGGAGACCGACCGGACGTCACCCAGTCGTTCGTCGGCCAGTTCGAGGACGCGCTCGGTCCGCGGATGAAACCGGTACATGAACGCCTCCATGAGCGTGACGTCCTGGCGCTCGCAGTACTCGCCGACCTCGCGGGCCTCGCTCGCGTCGACCGTGAGCGGTTTCTCACAGAGGACGTCGAGTCCGGCGTCGGCCGCCCGCTTCGTCCACTCGGCGTGCAGACCATTGGGCAGGGGAATGTAGACGGCGTCAATATCGGCGTCGTCGAGCAGCGCATCGTAGGAGTCGTAGCGCCGTGGGATCGAGAGGTCGTCCGCGACCGACGCGGCCCGGTCGGGGTCGCGAGAGGCAATAGCGCTGACCCGGGCGTCGCTCGCCTGGATCGCCGGGATTACCGAGTCCTGAGCGATGTGCGCCGTGCTGAGGATGCCAAATTCCATGTGCAATGGTTCAGCGTGGTGGGTAAAAATAGCTTGGTCGAAGGGACTCGGGACCCATCCAGCCCGGAGGGCAGGCTTTCGAATACATTATTACCCAAGCCTCTGAAAGACAACGTAGGTAGATTACTACCATGTCATTTTACGACGGCAGTAAACTCTCGACCGTGTACGACGACGCGCTAGACGAAGGCTTCGGCCTGATCGCCTCCAATATCGCAGAGCCGAACACGATGATCGGCCTGATGGAAGGGGCAGCGCGCAAGGACTCGGACCTGCTGTTGCAGGCCTCTGCCGGCGCCTGCCGCTTCGCCGGCAACGGCGACGCCGAGGCAGGCCTGGAAGCACTCGGCGGCTACATCGACGCCCTCGCCGAGCAGTTCGACATCGGCGTCTTCCTCAATATGGACCACCAGACTGACATGGAGTTCATCGAGTACCAGATGGAGACCGACATCCCCTCCTCGGTCATGATCGACGCCTCCCACGAACCGTTCGAGGAGAACATCGCAAAGAGCAAGGAGGTCGTCGAGATGGTCGACGAGTACGACGCCGACACGCTCATCGAGGCTGAACTGGGCCAGATCAAGGGCGTCGAGGACGAAGTCGACGTAGAGGACGCCTTCTACACCGATCCAGAGCAGGCCGTCGAGTTCGTCGACCGGACGGGCTGTGACCTGCTGGCGATTTCGGTCGGCACCCAACACGGCGTCGCGAAAGGGAAAGACCTGGAACTTCGCCCCGACCTCGCGGGCGACATCCGACAGGCGCTTCGGGATCACGGTCTGGACACGCCGCTCGTCCTGCACGGCTCCTCGGGCGTCCAGCCCGACCAGCTAAGAGAGATGCTCCAGCACGGTATCTGTAAGGTCAACAAGGACACTCGCTACCAGTACGAGTACACCCGGACCGCCTTCGACTACTACGACGAGCACCGCCACGCCATCTTCCCGCCGGAAGGCGTGCCGGATTCGCGTGATACGTTCTTCAATGACACCGACTGGTCGCCGAACAAGGACCACTTCGACCCCCGCGTCACCGGTCGAGAGATCCGCGACCGCATCGAGGACGTCCACGCCGACCTGACCGAGGTTTCGGGCAGTGCCGGCCAGAGCAAGTTCGACTGAGCGGATCGCCGACACCGTCTTTTTTGCGCGCCACCGACTCGTAGCGCTGCATGTCGCAGCCAGACCGCGCGAGGAGTGAGTAGAGCCGTGGAGAACAGGAAGGCGAGAAGTGAGAGCCAGTCAGTCGGGATCCTCGACGACAGTGACGCGATCAGCGAGCGTCGGGACGTCGTCCAGATCCTCGATTGCGGTGCCAACGACGCCGACGAGTCTGGACGAGACCGCAATCCCGTAGCTGAGGGTACGTTCCGGGGACGCGCCGGCGTGCCAGGCGGCGAGGACGCCGGAGAGCATGGCGTCGCCGGCCCCGACGGTGTCGACGACATCCACTTCGAGCGGTTCGGCGTACAGCACTGCGTCTTCCCCGACGTACAGCGCCCCGTCGGCGCCGAGGGAGGCGACGACGCGGTCGAAGCCCTGTTCGCGGAGCGCCTGGGCCGCCGCACGACAGTCGGCGAGGCTCTCGACGGGCATTCCGGTCGCGGCTTCGAGTTCGACGCGGTTGGGTTTACAGAGGCTGTAGTGGGCGTCCAGATCGGCGAGCGATTCGCCGCCGACGTCGACGACGGTCTCCCAGGGGCCGCCCTCCGCGATCCGGTCGATGGCGTCGACGTCGAGACCCGGCGGGAGCGAGCCACCGACCACAACGACCTCGGGGTCGTGTTCGCGAAGGCGCTCGACCAGTTCGTCGATGGCCGAGTCGTCGACCGTTGGCCCCTCGTGGTTGACCTTGTACTCCGCGTCCGGCGCGAGGACGGTCGTGTTCAACCGCGTCCGTTCCTCGATGTCGACGAAGTCGTGGGCGAGCCCTGATCGGCCAGTTCGTTGCGGATGAACTGGCCGGTGGTGCCGCCGAGCAGGCCGGTGGTCGTCGTCTCGATGTCGAGATGGCGGAGATACTGCGAGACGTTGATGCCTTTCCCGCCCGATTGGAGTTGGTACTCGTTCGTGCGGGCGACGTCGCCGTCGACCAGTGGTTCAGAGAGCGATAGCGTGTGATCGATCGCGGGGTTGAGCGTGACTGTAAGGATCATATGTCGTCGATGTAGTTGGTGTTGGTGTCATCGAAGGCGGTGCGGTACGCTTCGGAGAGCCGACTGTCGGTGATGACGAGGTCGATCTCGTCGAACGATGCGAACTGCACGAAACTGCGCTCGTCGAACTTGGTCTCGTCGGCGACGAGAACGACGCGCGTCGAGTTCTCGATCATGATCCGTTTGGCCTGCGCCTCGTCCTCGTTCGGCGTCGTAAGACCGGCGTCAACGTCGATCGCGTTCGTTCCCAGATAGAGGAGATCGAAGTGCATCCGTTTCATGAACGATTCGGCCGATGGCCCGACGAGCGCTTTGGTGCTGCGGCGGAGCGTTCCGCCGGTGATCTTGACCTCGTTTTTACCCTGGCCGAGTTCGAGAGCGAGCAGTGGCGAGTTCGTCACAGGGACGATCGAGCCGTCGTGCGGGGCAAGTTTGGCGATCTGCATGGTGGTCGTCCCCGTATCGAAGAAGACGATCTCTCCGTCCCGCAGTTCCTCGATCGCATGATCGGCAAGCGTGCGCTTGACCTCCAGGTTCTGTACTTTTTCTGGTCGTACGCCTCTTCGTTGCCGACGCTGGTGACGGGGAGTGCACCGCCGTGAGAGCGCTCGATCAACTGCTCCTCTTCGAGCGTCTGCAGGTCTCGCCGGATCGTCGCCTCCGAGAACTCGAGTTCCTCGGCTAGCTCGGTCACCGAACAGCCGTCGCGTTCGGAGACCAACTCGACGATCGTTCGCCGGCGTTGTCGTGGTAACATGGTGGGGGTTCAGTTGGGAGTAGGAGACCGTTCGTGTGCAGGTGTGATAAATTACCGGGCACACGACCGATCCCGTCAGTCCAGATACGCCTCGTACTCGTCGAGATACGATCGTAGCTCCTCGTAGGAGGGCTGGTCGCCGCTCCGGACGAAGTACGAAGCGACCGCGTTCCCAAGTGCGACCGCCGCACGGTCAGGCACTTCGTTGACGAGGCCGAGCGAGAGGCCGACGTTGAAGTGATCGCCCGCGCTTGTCGTGATCTCGGGGTCTTCGACGCGGGGGACTGCGACGCGACTCGTCCCCGCCTCGGTCACCACGACCGACTCGTGGGCACCGTGGCCGACGAATCGCGTTACGCCGAGCGCCTCGAAGGCCGCCCGGGCCGTCTCGATAAACGAGTCTGACTCGGTGTCCGCCAGGGTTTCGGCGAGAACCGAGCTCTCGAACCTGTTGGCGGTGACGGTCAGCGTCGCGACGTCGTCCAGACGCGTGATGACATCCATCCCGTCACGGAGTTCGGTTTCGCTGAGCTTCCGGACGTCCCCGGGATCGACGATAACGTTCTCCGGCGGCGCCTCTCAGCAACGGCCAGACGTCGTCGAGCAGGCCATCGACGATGTCGGGGAAGCTCGGCATGTCGGCGAAGTAGCCCATCCCGAACAGGGTAGTCCCGTCGATCCGAGCCGCCAGGGTCTCGGGATCGACGGTATCGACGATCTCGTCCCAGTCCAACTGGCGCGTCTTGTTGATATCCATCAGCATCAACTTCCCGTCGGAGAACTCGACGGCGTCCGTGTAGCCCGGATCGCCGAACGTGACCATCTCGTTCCCCTCGAACTCCTCGACGAACGGCTCTTCGATCGGATCGCCGAACGTCCCCAGCATGACCGGGTCGTAGCCGAGATACCCGTACGCACGCGAGAGATGCGCAACGTGACCGCCCGTCCGGGTCGCCGTCTCCAGCCACTCGATAGACAGTGAGCTATCGGCCGCGGCCGACCTGCTGATCCGGTCGCCGAGTTCTTCCAGCGTGGTCAGCGCGTCGTAGTTATCCTCGTCCTGTCGTTCCGCGACCATCCGCCGAACCCGGTCGACGAAGCCGTCGAAGCCGAATACGACGGCGTCGGACGCGAGTTCGGACGGTAACGACTCACGGCACTCGGTGATCGACGCTACCGTCTCTGTTCGGACCTCTGGATCCATACTCCGACCTGTTTGTCGGCAACCGATAAAGTCGTTGTGTACTGTGGTTGGGTGCAGGTGTCGCGACCCCGCCATTGAACGGACCTGCACAGGAACTCTGCCCGAGTGTTTATTTATGAATATAAAATAGTGAAACCAATAAGAAGTGGAAGCCGGAGAACCGATAGATTACATTCGTATGGCTGTAATGACAGAGTCGAAGCTGAGTGGTTTCAACGACGACAGGTTTTTCGGAGTACCACGACCACTGACAGTCAGTAACAGGTCCGATCCGGGAATCAGTGACGATACTGGCGCACACAGGTGGGACCATGATTCGAGCGAGCGCGTGACTGATTCTGATCGTTTTTGTCCGTATAAATGGAAGATATCTGAACAGCGGACAGCAAACCGAAGCGAGTCGACATGCCGCTGAAGAGCCTGTGCGGAGATTATTAATAAAAGTATTTACTCAATTAGTTCATTGAATAGCTATGGACAGCCTCGACGAAGCGAGCCTCAGAGATGCACTCGACTCCGTCGAGACGAAGGCAGCGGCAGTACGGGTACTCGTGGCGATTGCGCATCAGAACGGCGTGAGCCAGACCGAACTCGCTGACTGGCTCGGCGTGGAACGAAAGACCATCTACAACTGGCTCACCCGGTTCAGGGAATCGCCGGACGACCCGGTTGCGGCCGCGCGGGACGACGACAGATCCGGCCGGCCCGCAAAACTGACCGGCAACGCGCTGACGACCCTACTGGATCGGCTACAGGAACCGCCACGGGAATCGGGCTACGAACGGCCCACCTGGACACCCGAACTGGTGCAACAGCACGTCGAGGAGGCCCACGACGTGACGTACTCGCTGGGCAGTTGTCGGCGACTTCTGAGGGATGCAGGGCTGGTGTATCGGGACCCCGACCCGGCACGGGACCCCGAGTTTGTCGAGGACGCCTCGGACAGGAAGCGGCAGTGGCTTCCAAAGTGAGTAACTACTTCTGAAGTATAATGCGAATCGGACGGCACCGATCCCATCGGCCGGCGGGCAGTCCTGAGAACACGAGTCGGACGCATCCCAGATCGGTTGTGAACAGGTCCGTGTGTGTGCCATCATCAGCACGGGACTGCCCACTGCTGGGGATGTCGGACACACCAACCTCTGGAAGCGAGCGATTCATATCTCCGCAGAAATAGGTCCGAACGAATGATGCTGCTCGCCGCGCTCCTGGCGGTCGTCGTCGCCGTTACCGGGGCCGCCCTTACCGCCCTACTTTACGTGTGTGTCGACGCCGAACGGCTTCGGATGGCCGTCGACCAGCGGGAGTGGCTCGTTGGCCGTCTGCGCGGGATCGCTCCGTACGCTGGTGTTCTGGCCTTCATCCTCCTGATCAACAAGGGACTACAGGGGTATATCGAATCGTTCTCGCACACCTACGGCGTCGATGCGACCGCGCTGTTTTACGCTATCGAGGGGGACTTCGTCTCCTCGCTTCAGGGGCTGTTCCCCGACGCTGCGGTGTTTTTCTTCTCGCCGATCTACATCTTCGGCTACGTCGTCCTGCTCGTCTTTCCGCTGGTCGCGTACCTCTTTGCCGATTCGCTCGCACCGCTACGGACCCTCATCACGGCGTACACCATCAACTACGCCATCGCCGTGGTGTTTTACGCGACCATCGTCGCCTACGGCCCGCGAAACCACAGCGCGGATACGGCCGAGGCGGCCTCGGTCGGCGAACCGATGCTCGACCTCTTCCCGGACATCACGGTGTTGACCTCCCAGGTCAACACGCACACGAACGTCTTCCCCTCTTTGCACACCGCTCTGTCGGTGACCGTCCTGCTCGTGGCGATGACGACCCACGACGACTTCCCGCGCTGGACGACGATCGCGTCGGGCCTCTGCGTGAGCATCATCTTCGCGACGATGTATCTGGGGATCCACTGGTTCGTCGACGTCCTCGCGGGCGGCGTGCTGGCTGTGGTGAGCGTCTACGCGGCGCGGGCGCTCGTCGACCGTGCCCACCCCACTGAAAGCCGATAGCATCAAGGCGTCTGCACCAGGAAACTCCCGTCAGGCGTTCTCGTCCGCTGGCCCAGCGACCAGCGCGTAAGTCCGCCGGTCGACCGTTTCGATCCCGAGCAGTGAGAGTGCACCGCCGTACAGCGCAATACCGACCAGAAGCCCCGCGGCGATAGCGGGGATCGGTGGAAGCGCCGCTCGGACGGCCAGCATCCCGAGCGCCGCGACCGCACCCGCAAGGAGCGGCTTGAGAAAGGACAGAGAGTACGGATGGAGCCCCTCGAAGTACCACACTTCGGCCACCTTCGTCAGGTTCAGTACGGCGAGCACGCTCGCGGACGCCGCCGCCGCACCGGCGAAGCCGAACTGCTGGATGAGCACGACGTTGAGAGCCACGTTTGCGACACCGAACGTCCACTCGTTCACCATCACGACGTACTGGTGATCGGTCATCATCAGCAGGTAGCCGCTGGGCCCGGTCGCACAGTTGAACAGTTGGCTGACGACGAACAGCGTCAGCACGAGGCCTCCCGCGGTGAACTCCGGGCCGAACAGCCCGAGAATCTCGACGCGAAAGACGATGGCGGTGACGCCGAGCAACAGGCTAGCGGTGAAGATCCAGCGAGTGATCGCACCGTAGACGGCCGCCAGATCCTTGCGGTCGTCGTTGGCGTGTAGCCGCGCCGCGACCGGGGGAAACAGCTGATTGAACGCGAGCAGCGGGACGTACAGCAGGCCGGAGACCAGCACCGAGACGTTGTAGATGCCGACGGCCGTCGACGAGAGGAAGAAGCCGACCATCAACACGTCGATGCGACTCTGCATGACCGTGCCTGCTTCCTTGGCGGTCAGGGGCAGGGAGTAGTTGTAGTACTCTCTGACCGTCTTGCGGTTCGCGTGCGGACCTCCCAGGGTCGGCCAGACGTCGAGTCGACTGACGAAGAGATAGCCGGCGACTGCGAGCGTCAGCAGGCTTGCGACGACCATCGCCGCGACGACGCCGTAGACGGACGCCCCGGCGGCCAGTGCCGAGGCTACGGCGAGCACGCGGAGCAGCGGCTTGAGCAGGCGTTTGCTGAGCACCTCGTACTCGACCAACTCGACTGCCCGGAACGTCGCGTAGACCAGGTTTGCAAGCGTATCAAGAAACAGGATGCCGGCGAACAGCCGCAGCACGGCGACGAACTGCGGATCGGCCAGCGTGACCGCGGCGACCGTCGGCGCGAAGACGAACAGCGCAGTCGAGACGACGAGCGCACCCGCAAACGACGTTGCCCACGCGATGCCGAGCAGGAACCGGCGTTTCGCGGGGGCTCCCTCGTACTGTGGGAGATACTTGAGGATCGACGTATCGGAGCCGAGGTTCGTCAACAGCAGAGCAGTGAACGCGAGCGTCTTGCCGTACGCGAACAGGCCGTAGAGGCCGGCACCGAGCCAGCGGGAGACGAGCAGGTGAACGAGGAACTCTCCAGCATCGGAGACGATTTTGCCGACGGTGTATATCGAGGCTCCCCTGGCAACCGAGACCAGCGATCGAAGCCGGGACTCGTCACCACCGTCACCACTCATTGGGGAGGCCTTTGACCGAGCATACATCCGTCTTGTCGTTCGATCACAAATTTCCGTTTGTACGGCCAGAATAGCGGCCCTCAGGACCTCTACCGCGAAGATTACTTTGCCGCAAAACTACCGGTTATTAGAGGCCGAACCTACGTGCACCTGTGACTAGAGTACGAGAGGCAATCCAGATCTCACTTTTCCAACTGGATAACTACGGGCCGTGGACGGTGACGCCGTCGCCACGTCGGGAGACGGACCTGCAGGCGTTGCAGGCACGGCTGTACGCCGATCTTGCTGATTTCGTTGGGAAGTTCGATGGCTACGCCTTCTTCGACCGGTTCGACAACATGATCGCCGTCACGAACGGGATGACCGAGGGGGATCACGAACGGTTTCAGGAGCAGGTGGGAAACCAGTATCCGGTGACTGTCAGCGTCGGAATCGGCGTCGGGGGACGCCGACCGAGGCGCTCGGCGCCGCCTCGCAAGCCCTGCAGGAGGAAGGGAGCGCACAGGACGCGGACCGGACCGAACGGCTGGCGACGGAAGGCGGGACGAATAGCTCTCAGGGGAGTTAACCGTCGCACACTTCGATGTCGTCGACGTGACGGGCGAGTTCACGGATCAGAAAGCCGCGGGCGAGACCTCGCTTGCGATCCAGCGCGCCACCGTCTCCCTCGCGTCGTACCTCCGCGAGGAACACGGCGGGATCGCCCGATTCGTCGGAGGAGACAACATCATCGCGCTCTGTCCGTCGCTCGATTCCGATGCCTTCGAGAGCGCACGGGAGCACGTCCAGTCGACGACCGGCATCGATCTTCAGGTCGGGATCGGTGAGGGAGAGACCGCCCACGAGGCGGGCTACCGCGCGAAACTGGCGCTCGAAGAGTGTCGGGAGACGGGGACCCGGCTCCGTCGGTTCGGTCCCCGAGCGACTATCGATCAATGAGCGAAGCAGCCCTGTACTTCACCGACGAGCAGACCGTGGAGACGCGACCCATCGAAATCGATGGCCCGGACGAGGACGAACTGCTGATCCAGACGCGGTTCTCGGCGGTCAGTGCGGGGAGCGAACTGCTCGTCTACCGGGACGAAACGCCCCGCGAGACGGCAGTCGATGAGAGTATCGAGAGCCTCGACGGGGATTTTTCCTATCCGGTCCAGTACGGCTACGCCGCGGTCGGCGAGGTGATTGACGCCGGGCGCGACGTCGACGACGACTGGATCGGGAAACACGTGTTCTCGTTCAATCCTCACCAGACACAGTTTACGACACGTCCCGACGTCGTTATCGAGATACCACCAGACATCTCGACGGAGCACGCCACGCTGTTGCCCACCGTGGAGACCGCAACCAATCTCACCCTGGACAGTGCCCCACGCCTCGGGGAGCGAGTCGTGGTGTTCGGTGCCGGAGCCGTCGGGCTCTGTACGACGCGACTGCTGGCCGAGTTCCCGCTCGCCGAACTCGTCGTGGTCGATCCGATCGAGAACCGGCGAGCGCTGGCAGCGGAGTTCGGGGCCGACATGGTATGTCCACCGGAAGCGATCCCGGACCGCGTTAGCGGGGCGGACCTCGTCGTCGAGCTATCGGGTCAGCCGGACGTCCTCGACGACGCCATCGAGACGGTCGGGTACGACGGGCGGATCGTCGTCGGGTCGTGGTACGGCACCAAGCGGGCCCCGATCGACCTCGGCGGACGGTTCCACCGCAACCGGATCGAACTCGTCTCCAGCCAGGTGAGCACTATCGATCCGGAACTCCGCGGGCGATGGGACACCGAGCGACGATTCGATACCGCACTGAACTGGCTCGAACGGATGAATACGGAGGTCCTCATCAGTCACCGTATCCCGTTCGAGGACGCCGAGGCCGCCTACGAACTGCTCGACGATCGAGCCGAATCGGCGCTGCAGGTGGTATTTACCTACTGAGATGGCTTCGAAGACGACGGCACGGAACGTGCTGATGAGATCGGTGCTGGCGCTACTCGGTAGCGTCCTGGCCTGGCGACTGTTCAAATCGGTTTCCGTCTGGCAGGTCCGCCGCCACGGGGCCCGGCTATCAAACCAGTTCCCCGACTCGCTCGTGCCGAGGCCGCTCCGGGTGCTGCCGCCACCCGAAAGCGAGTACGTCGGCGTCTGGGACCGTTCGCCCGAGTCGGCACGCGAACTACTGGTCGAGGAGTACGGGTTCGAACAGACCTTCCGGGCGTATCTCCACGCCTACGAGCGCGCCGGGAGAACTCGGTACGAGGTGGCAGCTGTTCGTACAAACCGGAGGGCGCCACTGGCGACTACCAACTACACGTCAGGCTGTTTCCCACGTCTGACGGTCGGACCGACGTCTGGTGTCACTGGGAGCGCAATCCCGACGTCGCCCCGCTCGCCCACATCAGACAGGAAGGCTACGATCCGGCCGAGGGAAAACGACGGCTCCGGAAGCTACTCGACGACGTGTCGATCGAGTAAGATGTCGGGACGATCCGACCTGCCGTTGGAATCGGCGCGATGGCCCGCCGAGCGCGGACGAATCAGTGCCCCTATGCAAAGGGATTTGTCGTATCAGCCAAACACTTTGTTATGAGTACCACGGACCGCACCTTCGCGCTCGACTCGCTGACCCCGCTACACTGGATCGCCATCGGGATGGCAATCGTGAGTGCACTCGTTCACCTCGTGCTCGGGGTAGAGTTCTTTCCCCATTACATGGGCGTCCTCTTCTTGCTCGCGACGGGCGGGTTCGTCGGAGCGGTCGTGCTGGTGCTGGTCGATTACCGGCGAAGTCTGCTCTATATCGTCGGGATCCCGTATACGCTGGTTCAGATCATCGCCTGGTATCAGGTCAATCAGCCCGGTAGTCTGGCGGACCTCGGGTCAGCAGACATCGTCGATAAGGTTGCACAGGTCGTTCTGATCGTCGCACTCGTGATTCTCTATCAGCGTGAGTCGTGAGTCAGGAGCCGATCACCCGTCGAACGCGACTCCGCGGGCAACTGGTGGTAGGGTTCCGAAACCGCATCACGAAGCCGCTGGCACGGCGGATTCCCGTCTCGATACTGCGTCGTGCCCACCGACTTCGGCGACGCGTCAGACCGGATGGCTACACCGACGCGAACCCGTTCGCAGTCGTCGACGTCGAATCGGTGCCCGTACTGATCCATCGTCGGCACCGGCGGTGCCAGGAGGTCCGTGATCGAGTGCGAGAGCAGGCACGGGACGCCGTCGACGAGGTACACCGCGAGCATCCGGACCTCGGCGACATCGACCGGAGAGATCCGACGTGAGGGCTGATCTCCGGGAGGGCGTAGACAGGCGTCGGCACCACTGGTCGGTCACCGGAGTCGTCACCGCCGTGCTCGTGCTGGCCGGACTTGGTAGCCTCCATCTCCTCTGGGAGGCGGGCCCGACCGGATCGTATGTCGTCGGGGTAGTCGGAGGGCAGTCGTCGTGCTGGCGACGACGCGGCGGGCGTTTCGGCTTGCCCGGCGCGAAGTCGGGCCGGAACCGATCACGCTCGCGACGTGGGTGACGGTCGGGCGGGGTGGCGCACTGGTCATGCTTGCGGGGTTTCTGCTGCCCCATCGCCGGACGGCAGGGCGGTGTGGCTACCTGGCCTCCTGTTCGCAGTCGCCGCCGCGGTGGATGCCCTCGACGGGGCAATCGCCCGACGACTCGACTGTGAATCCAAACGTGGGGAGCGCCTCGACGTCGAAATCGACGCGCTCACGGTCCTCGTCGGGTCGGTACTCGCGGTTCGGTACGACGTGGTACCGGTAGTGTTCGCGGTGGTCGGCATCGCTCGCTACGCGTTCGTCGGGGGATTCACTATCGACAACAGCGCGGACGCGAGGTATACGACCTCGATCAGAGCAATCTCCGACGCGGGCTTGGCGGTGCTGCAATGCTGACCATCTGGCTGGCGTTGCTACCGACGCCCGGAGGGTCCATCTCCAGACTGCTTGCATGGCTCGTACTGGCACCGTTCCTGTTCAACTTCACGCGGGACTGGCTGGTCGTCTCGGGGCGACTTCCGGGATCGGACTGACCATCGGGGCCGGGTTTAAGCCTTCGCGGTCAAAGTGAGGGTATGTACGCCGTTTCGGTCTCGCACTCGTTCGTCGCACAGCACTGGCTGACAGTCCCCGATCCAGGCCCCGAGGGCACGCTACACTCCCATCATTTCACCGTCGAGGTCAGTTTCGAGGGACCGGAACTCGGCAAGTACGGTTATCTCGTCGACATCGATGCAGTCATCGACAGCCTGGAGGCGACGGTCGCGGAGTTCCGCGACGAGACGCTCAACGACCTGCCAGCGTTCGAGGGACAGAACCCCAGCGCGGAGCGTTTCGCACGGATCTTCGGAGACCGACTACTCGAACGACTGCAGCCAGAGACAGCAACGCGACTCACGGTGGCACTGCAGGAGGACGACGTCGCGACCGTCACCCACGAACGGACGCTCTGAGTGGCGGGAGCCAGCACGCAGTCCGCACCGATGCACGTCGGTCTCGTCATCTACGGCGACCTGGACGCGACCTCCGGTGGGTTCCGCTACGACCGCCAACTCGTCTCGTATCTCCGGGAACAGGGCGACACCGTCGACGTGATATCGCTCCCCTGGCGCTCCTATCACCGGGGGTCCTCGACGGTATTGCCCCGTCGATCCGCTCGAAACTGGACCGCCCCGTCGACGTCCTCGTTCAGGACGGTCTCTGTCACCCCTCGCTGTGGCGGCAGAACCGCCATCTCTCGGAACCGGGATCGACCGTCGCGCTCGTCCACCATCTTCAGTCCGACGACCCCACTGGGCAGTTCGCATCGCTGTACCGACCGTTCGAGCGGCGGTTTCTCGGTTCGGTCGATGCGGCGATCAGCACGAGCGCGTTCATCCGGACTCACGCCAGCGAGCTGCCCCGTCACTCGCCGGTAAGCCGAGTCTCGTCGCTCGCCCGGGCGGCCGGACGGACGGGCGCGCGCTCTCGCCGACGCAGGTCACCGACCGGGCAAAAGCGGAGCCACTTCGCATCGTCTACGTCGGAAACGTCGTGCCGCGGAAGGATCCGGAGACGCTGGTAGCGGCGGTGGCACGGGGACGACCGGAGAGAGACTGGGAGCTAACCGTCGTCGGAAGCCACGAGTCGACCCCCGACTACGCCGACTCCGTCGTGAGGGCGGCCGAGCAACGAGGGGTCGAGGATTGCGTCGAGTTCACCGGCGAAGTCGATACGGACGCACTCGAAGGCGTTCTCGAACGGAGTCACGTCTGTTGTGTCCCCTCGCGCTACGAGGCGTTCGGGATGGTGTATCTGGAGGCGATGGAGTACGGCGTGGTCCCGATTGCCAGCAGTGTCGGCGGAGCGAGCGAGTTCGTCGAGCACGAGCACAACGGCTTCGTCGTCGATCCGGGCCACGACGCGGGAATCGCCGCGATTCTCACCGCCCTCGACGACGACCGCGAGCGGCAGCACGCCTCGGCGAAGGCGCTCTCCTCACGGCGGAACAGCATCCAACGTGGGACGAGACGATGGCCGAGATACGGGCGTTCCTCCAGTCGCTCTCAGACGGTCAGTAGCACGTCGAGTTGGTGGGCAACGTAGACGAGGTCGCCGCGTGCGATCTGCTCGTGTCGGCGGTCAGTCCAGCGCTCCAGACGGTCGCCGTCGACGGCCGAATCGTCTGCGAGCGCCGACGCCACCGTGTCGACGATATGATGTAAGAAGTAGCCTTCATCGGCCGTGTAGTCGCCGTCCTCGGGGGCGACGACCCAGTCCGACGCGCCCGCCGCGAGCAGTCGGTGATCCGTCGTCACCCGGGAGAGCAGATGTCGGCCAGCGTGTGGGTCGCCCGGGTTCTCCCGTCGGCGCATGTCCTCGTGGTAGCGCTCGACGACGTGCTCGTCGAACGCCGGAAAGACCGGCGGCTGAAACGTCGTCCCGCCGTCGAACGTGATCGGGAAGTAACAGTGACAGCCATCGGGAAGCCGCTCGAACAGTTCGTCTATCTCCGCCGACTCCAGCAGATCGAGGAAGGCGGCGCCGATGACCAGATCGGGCGTCGCGGTGGCGAGATACGTCCTGGCGTCGGTCACGGCCGTCTCGACTGTGACCTCTTGCTCACCGCGGGCCAGCGTGATCGCATCGTCCTCGGTGACAGTGTATTCCTCCGCCGACGCCCAGGAGGGGATGCGCTCGCGTGCGGCGTCGATCGAGTCGGCATCGACGTCGACCAGCGTGTAGGTCACCCGGTCCGGCAGAAGATTCCAGTCAAGCAATCGCTGGAGCATCGTTCCGATCCCGGCCCCGATCTCCACGATTTCGGTCGACCCGGCGAGTACGGGTTCGAGTTCGTCGAGGACGTGCCGGTCGAGCGAGCGATCGTCGACTGTCCGTTTCGCGCCCAGATACCGCTCCTGTGAGTACGTTCGTGTCATAAGTGTCGTGAGACGGACCGACCGAAACTGGTGAGTCCCGGGAACCTGCGGGCGTTCCAGGGCGGTGGTCGGGTCATCGTATGCGTGTACGCTCGACCGAACCGATATACCGCTTTCGCCTTCGGCGAGCGCCTCGAGCACTTACTCCAGTCGTTCGAGGAAGTTCCCGACGACGAAGATGTTGGCGCCGCTGCAGAAGGCGAACCCGCCGGCAGTGAGCATTTTTACGCTGAGAAAGAACCGGTCGTGATACGGGTAGACGCCGGAGGCCGCGAGGCTATCGATCGTTTCGATGCCACCGTGGCCGATTGCCGCGAGGGCGAGCGTCGCAGAGACGCCGAGCAGTCCAGTAATGAATGCGACGCCGGAGAAGATGTCCTCGAACCCCACGAGCGACCACGCCTGACTCTCGGAGATATCGTCGAGTGAGGAGCGGTACGCCGAGATCACCCCAAGTCCACCCGCTGCGACGACGAGACAGGCCACGCTGAACAACAGGAGTGCCGAGAAAGCAACCTCAGAGAGCAGTGGGCCCGACCCGAAGTAGACAGTCGTCACCGACTCCGGGAGAGACATCATCAGCGGCAGCGTCGCCGACGCGGCGAACAGCAGATAGCCACAGCCACGGATCTTCTGTGCGATCGACCAGTGCGCAAAGAGGCCGTGTTTCGCGCGGATGAGTTCGTACTCCGCGCCCTCCAGCAGCAGGTCAGTATATTTGTCTGGATTCACCATACTGTAACGGGGGAACAGTATTGATGGTGTTATAAGTTACGGGGCCGTACTCGCCTGTTCAATGTCCAGTAACGAATCGTACACCAGCAGAAATATGTTCGACGCAATCGGGGAGGAAAATATACTATATATGAACGGATACCAATACGATATATTGAGAACGATGCAATTACCGTCATTTGGCACCCCGAAACCGGTCTCTGAACGATTCGAGGGGGATCTAGACAGTGTCAGACCTGCTCACTGGGTTCTGCGCTCTCACACTCTCGGGCCGGGAGTGTGACTTTCGCGTCTCGCGCAAGACCGCTGGATCGACAGATTGCTTCGGGGGGACTCAGGGGTGGACGGCGACGTCGTCGAAAAGTCGGGGCGGGATCTGAACCGGATTGCGAGTTGGGGGGACTCGCGTGATTCGGATTTCGGATACAGCCTTCGCTACGTAGCTACGGTCATCACAGAAAGCCTAGGCCGGGATTTGAACCCGGGCTCTCGTCCTTACCAAGGTCCTGGCCGATACCGGACCAAATCGGACGCTTCAAGGCTACTATTGCTGGTTCTCGACCGTTTCCGGTCCTTCTCATCCCGAAATCACTACACGAGCCTATAAATAAGCGATGATACATTCTCGGGAGCCACAGGAGCACGTTCCGGAAGACAATCTACAGAACCACCCCTGGCCACTGGGATTGATGGCACCGGACCGCTCTCTTGATCATTTCTTAGGGCGGTGCGAAAATCCGAATTGTGTCAACGGGAACTGTTCGTCCTACTTCTAACACACGTACTTATAATGAATGGCTGAAATTTGAGCAATAATGGGAGGAACAGCACCATCCCGCGATGTGAATTTATCAGTCCCAACACGGACTGTTCTCATTCCTATCTTGATAGCATTGTTCAGCTTTATCGCTTTCATCATTAGCTCGGTCACGAACACAGACATCTCATCCCTTCTCACAATAGCCGGGGCGATTATGAACGGTATCGGGGCTATGCTCTTAGTGACCCCGAATATGCCGAAAGGTTTCCCTCGTGATTATCTACAGCGCCTTGTGCCAGAAGCTCAACAAATAGATAGTGCGCGAGAATGGTTTGATGGAGGGTCAGTTACCCGCGATAGCGCTGTCTTGGAGGGTTTTCGATACTGTCATGAATTAGCTTACGGAGAGATCGATGGTGAATTAGAAAGAGTGTCCTCCACGAGTACAGGATACCAGATTGAGATCAAAAACAATGGGAAGGTCGGGACCCCGAATACTCGAAGTGGAGCTGTTAAAAAGCTGGTAATGGCCCGACTGTTTGATGATGGTCTCCATAGGGCATATACCTACAGTGGAGTCGTCTGGATCGCGTTGGGGGTCTTTGTCTCAATTCTATCTATTTAGTGATTTCCGGGTCGTGCGAAAATTTGAGTTCCATAGTACAACGCGTTGAGAAAGATAACACGCCACTACTCACCAACAATAGATTGGCTGTCCGGGATCGGATTCAACGATGAAACCGGTACTTCGTGATTGTAGTGGTCAAAGTTCGACTTCTTCCGATCCGCATCAAGTACCATCTCTTTCGTTGCCGTCCCTACGAGATTTACCGTGACATCTTCTAACGGAGCTTCCAACGCACCCTCCAAGTGGGCGAGAACATAATACTCCGAATCAACACGCCACTCCTTCACCGGTAAGGCATACGGCTCTTTTCGACTGGTTTTCACGTCAACCGTCCGCTCAATGCCATCGATAGAAACCTCGAAATCAACGCCTCCATCTGACCATGGTACAAGTTCCGTATCGATTTCCAGATCAGCGTAAATAGCGAACGCCATCTCACCCAAGAGTCCAATTGCATGCCGGTCTTCCGGGTCTACACCCCACGTTCTGACACTGTTGTCCCAGTCCTCTCGTTCCTCAAATGACTGGTTCCGCTCACTGGCCTTCCGATACACCGTTCTGACCAGCCGAGGCGGTATTTCTACAGACGTAGACATTCAGGAGTTCCGCTACCCACTCACCCGCTAAATATCTACTGTGACCCGGTTTTCTGTATGTACATATACACAAGCCCCTATGTACGTACACGAAATTGTTATGCGACCTATTGGGTCAGTTCTTCAGCTTTTGATTCACCAATCCGTGGAACCTCCATGAGTTGGTTCATCTCAGCATTAAATACCTCCTCAACTGAATCATAGCCCGCCTCTCGAAGATTCTCGGCAACCGTATCGCCGATTCCTGGAAGCTCAGTCAGCTCCTGTGGAGTATTCCGTTCTTCGATGAGGTCGGGCAAGTCCACTTTTTCCCCATACAGCTCAATAATCAGATCACGGAACGTATTTCTGATTTCTTTCCGCCGGGCTTCTTCAAACGTGGTTGGCTCTCTTTCACCTTCGTCGACTGTTTCGTACTCTTGTTCGATAGAAATGTCAAATGAACTCCTCGGTTCTTGTTTGAACTCGATGGCAATCTCGACTTGTTCAGCGACATCTGTATTCACAAACCTCAGTATCCCGGATTTGAAGTAATAGCCGTTACTGATACATTGCTGTACAAAGTCATTTCCTCGGAGACCTTCACCCGTTAGTACCGCGTCTGTAATCCCACGGAGTTCCTCGTCAAGTCGCTCCTCGACATCATCATCGGTTTCCTCGAACATCTCGTCAGGTGCATCTCCTTGGCGCAAACCCAGTTTTATCGCTTGATCAAAACGCCAGTTACCTGGGTTTTCACTGAGAATATCATCGAAGAAGTCAACACGATCCTCAATTCAGAAGCCGCTCTAAGACTATTTCTCCCTTTTCCAGAGGATCATCCCCGTTTTCCATTCGATACCGGTTCCAACCATCGAAGAAATCCTGAACAGCTCCAAGTTCATCGTATTTTCTGTAGTCCTGAGTCACCTTCACGACATCTTCTTCGCCGGTTTCTTCCACAGAAATAGAGGTCTTCTTGTCTTGAGAATCCATAAGATTCCGCCGAGCCTGTCGCCAGTAGACATATTCGAGGTCGACTTCAAATCCACCGTCCGTTTGAGAAACATCTGATATTTTTATGTTCTTATTGTCATTAAATACATTCTCGTTAGAGCTGGCACGGCTTAATTCGTGTTCTAAGTCCTCCAACCCGTCTTCTGTTTTGAAGGTGAATGCCGTTGCTTTTTCTTCTTGCTCCTGTTCGAGCAATCCTTTTTCAAATGCTCCGCCTCATCGTATCCGAATAGGATTCTCCGAGTGATATTTGCAATATCTTCAGTGGTATTAGCGTGAACGAGGAAATTCTTGTTAGATCGGAGGAAATCCTGTGTCTGATCTCGACCGAACTTTTCTTCGACAAACACTCGGAAATCTGTGTCTGAGGGATATTCTTCCATAGTCATAGCGACTCACCTCTCATTCCGTCAACGTAGGTATCATAATTTACCTGTGTTAGTCTTTCAAAACGGAACTCCGGGGCGTCTTCTGGAAGGACATTTTGACGGAAACTCTCGATTAGACTACCAATCTGGAAATCTTCTGTCTGATCTCGCGTATCCAAATATACCCAGATTTCATCGGCGTCAGTCATCTGATATTCGAGTAGAGCCTTGAACATGAAATCAAGAGACTCACGCTGGATGTCGTCAAAATAGAACACGAGGTTCACGTCCTTTGAGTCGGAGTCTGGACCCTCACCCACTACTTTTTGGCCTTTTGCGAATACATAATCAGAAATCATATATTCAAGAGCGACCAGTTCTCCTCTCTCTGAGACAGTATCCGGTAACGATGGGTAGTAGAAATCAAGAGATTCATACTGACCATCAAACTCCGTTTCTTTCAATCCAGAGAACTGATTGTGAAGACTGGCTAATCGGTGTAAGTCACGGTTCCCAAGGACAAGAACCTGGAAGGGCTTCCTTCGCTTGTTCTTAATAGTTAGATCATTCACATACCCATCGAACATAGAATCGTCATACTCGCCATCATGGACCCATACACCTAAGATAGCGAGATCGACGTTCCTGTCTTCCCCGTTATTCAGGTATTCATCAAATTCGTCTGATTCCGGAATACATTCGAGTGTTTCGAGAGCTTGGGTAGCACCATCCTGAACTGAGGTATCATTCGTATTATCCCACGATTTTGCCTTTGACTCAATGACAACACCTCGCTCTCTCGTCCGGTACGGGTCGTCGTATGCCATATATCCATCAACGCCGTGATCAGTATCACGCTCATGATGTGCCGAAAGCTCACAAGGGATGTCTACATCCGAGTCTCCTTGCTGGTTCCAACCCAATGCTTCCAAGAGAGCAATCAGTCGATCATTCGCAATATCTCCCATTCGGTTCTGTCTTTCAGGCACTTGGCATCACCTCCGTTTCATTGATTGCGGTTTTAATCGTCGTTAGTAACTGATCATCCTTCTCAGAATTAGTGTACAGTCGTATTGAACCGCTCCGGAAGAAGCCCACTGTAATCCGCTCAGTGCCATTATCAAATTCCGCACCGAGGTAAGAAACGTTATTTCCATATTCAGAGAGGAGCTCTTTGGCTTTGTTTCCCTCAAACATTTTCAGATGGTAGCTACCGGTCACGTCACTACTGGGCGAGAAATTGTTTATCTTCATAGATTTAATACTTAGTTCGTTATCTTGTACAATGAGACCTTCATACAGAGCTGATAGATCAAGAGGGTATTCTGTTAGCCCAATATCCCAATTGGAGGCCTCACCCAATCGTGTCTTGATCTTGGAAACATCGTCTTGATTGGAAAACACTTCCAGAAAATCATTCGCCAAATCTATCCGAAATGGTATGAGCTCTGTTCGATCAATTTGTTTCTTGACTACTGTCTTGCTTTCTTCATCAAACTCTTGAATATTCGTAGGTGTAGTGATGACTAAATGCCCTGAAAGTAGACTTTCCTCAACAGATTCGAGCGAAAACCCATACGAACGGTCGCGGGTATATTCCATATCTTTCAAACCAGATATTAGGCTTTCATACTCCTCCTCAGAGACGTCCGCACGCACCAAATTAACCGTGAGAGGTGACGATTCAATCATGTATCACAACGTGTTTCCTTGGTAGACAATTAAATTCGGGGGAATTGCTGTCCAGACTATGAAGTGTCAAACGTAACTTGTGACACCAGTCCAGGTCGGTCTTCCTGATCATCCTGATCTTCCTCAGGAGCCACAATCATCCAACAGACCAACTTCACCTCGTCTTCCTCAATCGGTGGGAGTGGATCAGGAGCCTCGAATGGCTGTAGCCCCAATTCCTCTACCTTGTCGACCAGCTCCCGTGACTTTTCGATAGGGCCGAGAGACTCGTCCTCGTAGATTTCTCGAAGCTCACGTTCGTACTTGCGACCCCACGGAGCCTCTACAGCCTCCACAGTCTCTTGAAGCTCGTCCTGGGTCATATCATCCGGCCAGTGGTCACGAAGATGCTGGCCGACCTCACGGAACAGTCGGCGAATGTCAGGCTGAACATTCAACGGGTCTGTCTGTTCTTGCCATTGGCGATAGATGTCCTCCTGTGCCGTCTCCCACGCACCGTAGATTTGCTCTCGCATTCCATCTGGGAGAGCCCGTTCAGTATCACGAGAGCATTCGATACGCTTCAAACAGGTCAGAGTGTCCTGAACCAGTTCGTCGTCCCCATCCATCTCGTGTGGGACGAACCGCATGAACACCTCGTCACCGACCCGAGCACAGAAAAAATAGCCCGGGTCTTCGCCACGGAACCCAGACCCAGCGGCCCACGGAAGCGACGTAATCTGGTCCTCACGGTCCTCCAATCCCTCACGGAGTTCCTGGCGATATTCCTCGCCGGAATAGGCCGCCGCCTCAGCTCCGCCTTGTTCGTAGAAGTCTGATTCCTCTCGCTGAATCGAATCTATTTCTTCGACCTTCTCAGCGAAGTTCTGGTTGAGGGTCTCCATATCTGGGATAACACCCCCACTCACCCCAATCGAGCGTGCCGCCTGGGTGAGTTTCTCTCGAACCCGGTGTTCGAGCTCAAGAAGATCATCCAGTCGATCCTCGGGGAAGAACGAGAATGGGTAGATTTCCGAGTGCGGGGAATTAACGCGGTCGATACGCCCGTTCCGCTGAACCACGCGCATCGGGTTCCACGGGAGGTCGTAGTTGATGACGTTTCGCGCCTCTTGGAGGTTGACCCCCTGACCCAGGACATCCGTCGCAATCAGAATATCAAACTCGTCAGTGGCGTCCGGTGGGGCATCGCCTGAGTTCGGTGCGAACCCGTGGACGGCTTCCTCGCGTGTGACACCGTACTTCGAGCCGTCGCCGGACACAGCGGCGATGCGACCCTCATAACACGACAAGTCTTCGTCCTCGCTGACGATGGACTCCAAGTACTCGTAAATCCAATCGACGGTGTCCTCGTAGTAGGAGAACAACAGCACCTTACGGTTCTGACGGAAGGCCGACTCGATGTCCTCGTCAGAGATTTGTCGAGCCTCAGCGTCCTCTCTTGCCGTCTCAACGATGTCTTCAAGCGTATCGCGGAGGGCGTGAAGCTTCTCGTCATCGTCTCGGCTGACCGCCTGTGCTCCATCACGCCACCGCTCCAGCATCTCGATGTCGTGTTCCAGGTCAGCCCGAAGCTCGGCGGGATCAGCATCCGCCGCCGCCAGCGAGATATTCCCGTCGCTTGCCTCGTCGAAGACTTCCTCCATCCCTTCGTCACTATCCGTTTCAACCCACTCGTCAATCGCATTTGTCTCAGGGAAATAGCCCTCCTCTATGAGTTGGAGTGCAATCCGGTATTGCGAGATCATCCCGTCGAGGGTGTTCTTGAAAGCGTAGCTCGACGACTCGAACCGCTTGAGGAGGCCCGTCCGCAACAGCCCGACCAGTGAGAGTTCCGAAGCGTCTTCCTCACCTTCAAGGTAGTACGATGGACGGTATCGAGCCAGCGTGAGCTCGGCTTCGTCACGGTCGCCAGCCGCCAGCCCTTCCGCGACATCGTGGAAATATTCGTCGCCGAACGTCTCTGTGAAAGTGTAATCGACACGCTGAGGCTTCGGGTCAGGGAAGTTAATCCGAACTTCTCCACCGTCACCATCGGGCATCGTCGCGTTCTCATAGTGGTTCTTGATGAACCGTCGGGTCCGACGCACGGTCGTCTGGTCAAGGACGTCGAACAGCATATCGGGACTGAGGTCCGACGGGTCCTCCGCCTGAGCCTCCTTGAACTGGTCTCGAAGCGACCGGATACCTTCGTTGGCAAAGGCCGCATCGTTCCTGATGAAGTAATTCAGGAGGTAGTACAGGTCCCAGAGCGAGTTGTTGACCGGCGTGGCCGTGAGCATAACCACGTCCTTAGGGGGATCACCCCGGAGGAGCGTCCGGAGTGCGTGGGATTGCTGGGTTCCGGGATTGCGGAACGCATGGGCCTCGTCGATGACAACCAACTGGTACTCGTCGACAGGAAGACTGAGGTTGTTGGCGTCGCCGCCGAGTTGGCTGTCGTTCCGGAGTTCAGCGTAGGATACCGTCTCGAATTGTACGCCCCACTCAGCCGGCTTCTGTTCCCACATTCCATCACGGAGGTACGCTGGTGCAACGACGAGAGCACGCTGTCGGTTCTCCTGGACGTACTGTTCGAGGAGCTTACCACCGATGTACGTCTTCCCGAGCCCGACCTCGTCAGCAATGATGACGCCGTTGTGTTTGTCGAGGAACCGGTTAGCCCGCCTGACACTGTCTTGCTGGAAGTTGGTCAGGTTGATGGCACCTCCGTCGTCCTCTCGCTCCTCCTCCAGTTCATCCCCGTACCGTTCGTAGAGCACCCGGAGGTAGATGAGGTGAGGATCGTAGGGCTCGAATCGTTCCTCGTAGAGACTGGCGAGGTCGAACGGTTCGCTTTCTTCCCAGAGGTCTTCAGAACCAATCGTTGACGCGCCCGGTTACGTGGGGATCGTAGGTACCGAGGTTTAGCTCCAGATTCGAGTTCAGTCCCGCGCCGGTGAAATTCGATGATCCAGCAATCGCCCCCTGACTGTCCGAGAACAAATATGCCTTCCCGTGGACAAAGCTATCCTCGTGGCGGCGCACCTCCACACGGTCGCTCCGGAGGAAATCCACGAGTTCCTGAAGCCCTTGATCAACATCACGCGAGAAGCCAAGCAAGTCCCGGTCGCGTTCGAGATTCTGATCCAGCGTCTGGAGTGCCTCCTCGATGCGCTTGCGTTCGTACGCTTCCCCTCGTGGTTCCTCTGGTTGTCGCCAGCGTTCCTTGCCCTCTTGGTCGGGCTGGGCACCGATTAGAAGGCGAACTTGGTCAACGTGTTCCAGTCCTTCAGCGACCGAAAAGTACCCTCTCGGGTTGAAGTAGCCGGTGACAATGTCGAGATCGGGGTCGTTTGCCAGCCGCTCATCCAGATCCGAGAGATAGGCGTTGATAGCGGTGGCAAGCGTGTTGCCGTCCCGGTTGTCGACGACCTGTGGCCGTTCAGTCATCGTTTCTGGTGCCAGCCGCTTGTTCCGCCTCGCGGTTGGTGTGGTCGAGGTCCAGTCGGTCCGCCCAGCTTGCGTAGTAGTCGAGAACGTGCTCTAACCGTTCTTCGTAGTCCCATCCGTTATGGAAGGTCTCGAAGATCACCTCAACGGGCTGCGTTGAATCACTAGATAGCGGCGGAACGAGTCAGTAAATCAAAGGAGTTGAAGCGGGAGGATGCGAGTGTCTATGACGCAAATCTCCCGCTTCACTGGGGAAGTTGTGCCGATTGCTCAAAACGTTACTGGCGATGGAAGCGAATCCGCCGCCCCGGAAGGTGGCGGCGGATTCGCCGACTATGCTCTTGTTTCCCTACATTGTCTACGGATTTACCTCGATGCGTCCTACCGGATGACGATTGACCTGCTCAAGGAAATGCCACAAATAACCGGGGAGATCGGCCTCAGCGCGGCCGATCTCCCTCTCCATCCACGTTGTGTAAAGCGTTCGACCGAATCAGTATGAGCGTCTGCCGAGTGCTGCTGCGCCAGTCGGCGCAGCTGCACGATCCCTCGAAACACGGAGCTATTGACGCAACATTCTACGAACGATCAGCTGCGAGCCGCCACTACTGCCAGCGAATCAGCTACCGCGTCCAGAAACTCAAAGTCACGAAACTCGTCGATACAGAGTCTCAAGCCGTCCTTGACGTACACTGCTCGACGAACCGGGAAGGAAGCGACGCAGACCTTGCCGAGCAGATCGCCCGCCGGAATGCGGGCGATCTGCGGTCTCTTGCCGCCGATAAAGGTTATGACAAGCAGTCACTCCGTGAAGCACTACGTGATCTCGACATCAGACCACTGATCAAGCATCGTATCTTCGCGCCGTACGACCACGCACACAACGCCAGAATCGACGAAAACCGCTACAATCAGCGCTCTATGACCGAAACCGTGAACTCGGCTGTGAAGCGCTCGCTCGGCTTCGCCGTGCGAGCGCGGTCTTGGTTCCGTGAGTTCCGCGAGATTGCCTTGATGTGTGTTGTCTATAACATAAAGCGCTTCGTCAAACAATGAATTCCAACGCCTTACAGCGATTCAACACGGCCCCTCAACGTGCTCGCGGGTCAAGCCGTAGAGGTGAGCAACAACCGCATCCAGTTCGTAGATTTTCTCCTGTTTCGTTTCCTCGTCAAGTGGGCCGTATTCGACGCCAACCGCTTCCGCCCAATCACTATAACGGTCATCGACAGCGGCCAAACGGCCGGAAAGCTCGATAACACGTTGACGGAGAGGATCCGTATCATTAGGGCGCGGAATAGGGAATGAGTTGAAAATTCCGAAGCTCATTGTCAACTCAACAAACCGCCTCGCATACCAATCAAGTGGGATTGATGAGAGGACTCCCAGTAGGTAAGCTTCGTCCCGCTCATCACCTCGTGGCCAGATGAGTGTCGGCGCTTTGTGCGTCAGAAACAGCTTAGGTGGGACGAGCGAGGCAATCATCGTCCGCGTGTCTGTACTCCGTGCTACATCGCGGAAAGCTATTCTTGGTCCAAAGCAAGGGAGGGTGTCCTCATTATATACCCAATCCTCAGACATGTCTGAGTAAGGAGACCGACTTCCGGCATAGTGATACGAGCTCTCTCTCTTTTCTTGAGCATATGTGATGGTCACATCGGGATCGACCCATGCATAGTAAGTCCCTGTTTCAGGATTCCATATCTCAAAGGATTCCCCCTTGTAAACCGGCCAGTAGTTGTCCGGAGGATCCTTGACAAAGTGCATAACTTGCGTTCCATCGTCCATCTCTTTGTCTGTCGTCGCGTTGAACTCTTGGAGGGGAACTGTACGCCACTCGCCCTCCTCATCCAAGTCCAACCGAGGGTGTGATTCCAATTGATTGAACACATCAACCGCTACAGGCCTGGCCGGTAGTAATGGAATTGTTGCTGAACCAGCCCAACCTTTTGCTTTTTCCACGGGGAATGTCGGTGGATCAGAACTAACACCTTCTTCAAAACTTTGTGCGTCAGGATATGGGCCACGGAGTGGGATACGTTTGTTCTCCCCACTTTTGTCCTTGGCAAACGAGAATAGGGCAATCGTATATCGGTGCTCTACGCCCTCGAATACCCATCCCGATTTGTTTTTCACAAAGGTTAGGTCTCTGACTATTCCGTCATCCAGTACCTCCTTTCTGAACTGTTCCATCCCCGGTCCCACAAATCCGCTACGCGGGAGCACAACCCCGACGGAGCCTTGATCCGAAATCAAGCTCCAAAATCGCCAAGAGAATGCTTTGTAGAGATCAGGATGAGACTTTCCAATACCTGGATACGGCCCATTTGTGAGAATTTTTCCGCGCTGTTCCTCCTCACGTTTCAGTCGCTCAAACTCGGCCGCCAGGTCTGGGCGATCCTCCTCAAGCTCGTCCATAATATCTTCGCGTTCGCGTTGTGAGACGCCACGAAGACCAGGATGGTACCTCCCCCAGAACTCATGCCGCTCTATTTGTGTCTTCTCCCAAGGGGGATTCCCTACGATTACATCAAACCCGGATTTGTCGCCATCAAACACCTCGGGGAACGAAGCTGGGAAATGGAGGGGATCAATCGTCTCCAATACGTTTTGTGCTTTCTCGTAGCATTCTTCTTCCGTTATATCGATACCCGTATCTGAAATAGGGTCTGTATCAATATCATCATCAATCCTCGAAGCGGAAAGCACATCAAAACGTGCTCGAACTTCCTCTAATTTTTCTTCAATCTCCGCTCGCGTTTCTCGTGCCTCCTGAACTTGTTCAGCACTGGCATCAGCAAAGTTTCCCAGACGTGAGATGTCGTCTCGAATTTCACCCATCACACTCTGTCCACCAGCAAACATACCCAGGGACGACTGTTCTACATCGAGGATGTCAGTCACCTCACCAAGCGTCCCAATACCCGCAAGTGAATCGCCCGTTACGAGATTATAATCAAGGAACGTGAGCGGAAGACCTGGGACAAACGTGTGAACCCAGATGGATAGGCGGGCCAATTCAGTGGCGAGTGGGTTCATATCTACTCCGTAGACACAACGTCGAGCAACCTGACGACGGAGGAGTTGTCCCTGTTCAATATTTGGTGTGTATTCTTCATTCTCAAATGCATCCTCAGCGGCATCTCTGAGATTATCCAGCTCCTCCTCAACGGGCGTGAGTTGGTTTTCAGTGAGATATGCACGGAGCCGTGTTTCAATCCGGTCTACCGCCCCGACAAGAAAGTGACCAGACCCCATGGCGATGTCCGAAACACGGATGTCGAAGAAAGCCTCGGCGGCGGCATTCTCGCCTTCCTCCTCCCGAAGTCTATCGATACGATTGATATGATCGTCAAGCGCGGGCTCAAGCGAATGTTCCAATAGGTGCTCTACGAATCGCGTCTTGGTGTAGTAAGTACCAGTGGCCTTTCGCTCACCGGACTGGCCGTGGAGGTAGACTTCCCCTCCTCAACCACAATGTCCTCGTCATCATCCCCGAGTGTTTGCTGGCCACCACTCTCGACGGGTTCATAGTGCCCATCTTTGTCTGTAGTCAGCGGTTGTTCAGCCACGGAGAGTTCTGATTCGAGTAGCCCTTCATATATAACTCCGAACTCGCGGACGCCGATGTTTCGGAAGTCGACCGGGCCTTGATACCCGTCTTCGGTCTCGTCGACGAGCAACCGGAACAGTACTGGTCCGAACTCGGCGTTGTTCAGCCGGATGTCCGAAAGCCGCGCACCCGCTTCGGAAACGTCCGCATCTTCGGACAGAATCCGCCCCTCGTAGGCGGGGAGTCCCATTTCTTCGTGACCGTGGTGGATAGCACGCGAGAGCCGCATCACGTCGTCCCAGTGGTCGTAGAAAGAGTCGTCAAACTCACCGCCCTCCTGGACGAGTTCGTGAAGATCGTGGGCCTTCTGTTTCAGCGAGTGCTTATCGTAGCGACCGTTCCGCCGGCGCGGGAGGAACTCCTCGTCCTCGGCGTAGGCGATGAACAGGAGGCGGTAGAGGAGAAAGAGCGCCATCTCGTAGGTCTGGTCGAGTTCTTCCTTCGTCGGGTCGTCGATGTCCCGTGCCTCCGCGATAGCTTCCGCGAGGTCGGGAATGACGTCGTCGTAGATGCGGTTCCGGAGACGCCCACCGAGGTCGGCGGCGTACTCCTTCGAGTCCTCCATAATCTGATGAAGGGCACCGTCGTCGCGGAGGGCATTTGCCGAGAACAACAGCCAGAGGTACGCCGCCTTCTCGTCGGCCAGGAGGTTCGTGTTCACCTCGACGTACGTGTCGGTGCGACCGCGTGAGCCGAAGCCAGCTTCTGGGTTCGTCGTGTACAGCCGAAGCGTGTCGCCGCTACTCCCGATGACGTAGTCCAGATTTCGCTTATCGGCTTCGTTGAGCGCGTACGCTACCGGCGACTTGTTGACAAAGCGATCCTGTTTGCGGTCGAACGACTCGTCCTCCTGGAGGAACATAGCCACGGCCCGTTCGTGGCCGTCACTGGTGTCCTTGAGGACGTAGCTCTGGTCAGTAAGCCGGTCTATCTCGTAATTCAGTCCCTTCACCAATTCTCGCGGGTCGTCCGTGAGGGCCTGTTGAGCGCGTTCAGTAGCTTCCTCCCAATCATCGCGGTCCGGTACCCCAACCCTGAGTTCGTGCGTCGATAGGAGGCCCTGGTTCCGTAGGCCCGCAAGCTCCTCGTCAAGCTGTGGGAGTGTATTCAGAAGGAACGACTGAGCGACGTGTCGATCTGGCTTTTTCAGAGCGGCGTCACAGACGCGCTCGGCTTGGCCGCGGTCGACGTCACGAAACACGGGCGGGTCTTCGCCGCTTGGCCCACACAGGCCGACCTTGTCATCGTAGAGCGCGACCACGAGAATCGGGTTGACCCGACCGCCTCGCCGGTCGGTGTAGGTTCGCTGGAGGAAATCCTTATTTGGGCGTTCGCCGTGATCGACGACGACAATCTCTAACGCGCTGGATCCTTCTCCTTGATAAAACTCAAATTCGGCGTCCGTCCTGTCGTACGTCCACGGACGGCCGCTACGAGATTGGAGGAAACCTAAAGGCATACTTACACCGGTTGTGGGGATAGCTGATATATCTTGGTGGTAAAAGTCAATCCCGGCGAGCGGATTGGCTGGTTTGACGGGCGGATTTACTCGGCGCAAACATCCACTTTTGATGGCATCCGGGTCAGTTAGAGTATAGTCTCCCGGTCGGTTTAGGAGCCGAGTTTGATCCGGTCAATCGAGAGATCGTGCTCAGAGACCGTCACCAGCCAGACTGATGGGCGATTGTCCTTCTTGTACTGGCTAATCCTCGCGGTTGGACCTGTGACAATAACGGGAATATCGTGTCCAGGGATGCGACCCCGTGTGCCGACGTGCATATGTCCGGTCACGATGAGATCGATATTGGCTGATACCGAGGCAAGAAGATCAGATACGTTGGCCCCGTCATCGTAAATGAGCGAGCCTTGTTCATCGACGAGGGGGTACGGCTTTTCGTGGAGAACGAGGATATTCTGGTCAGTGGATGCTAATACGAAAGAGTCCAGATCGACATCTGGCAAGTTTCCAGCGGTGTAGTCAATCCCGAATAGATTGGTAGTCGGATTATCCAGCGTAATTGGGTCGGTGCCCAGTCGAAGCCGCATTTCGGCCCCGTCCGCGAACATCTGGAGGCTTTCGATACCGTACTCCGTGTCATGGTTTCCTCGGATATAGTAGAGCGGAATGTTGTCTTTCAACGGGTCGACGAGGTCTTCTGTAACGGTTACACAGTCGGAGTCTGTTGCTTTGTGGTCGAAGACGTCTCCCGCATGGAGAATGGCATCGACTGAGTGCTCTCGCGCAATATCGAGAGCTTGATTGAAGCCTTTGCGAGCATCGACGGAACGCGCCCAAGTCGGCTTCTCTGATCGATCCCGGTGTCGGTACCCAATATGCGTGTCACCGACGACGAGCAATCGTGTCGGGGTCGAAATGCTATCAAGACGTTCGATGGTGAATTTGTCATTGCTGTGGATGCGTACTTCAGGCCCAGACACGTCATCATATCGCTGGACACGTCCTCCAGTGATTTTGTAATCACCGCCAGGGTGCCAGTCGCCTGAGATACTATGTTTCTCCCAGATGACGACTTTTAGATCGTTTTGTTCCGTATCTGTAGCGTAGAGTTCTACCTCGCGCGGAGGTGCTGGATCGGTATCTATTCGATAAATACGGACCTCCAACGACCCCGGTACCGGCTGGTTATGATGAAGATCGTTACAGGTCGTCACTATTCATAGGTTCGAGGAGGCAATGTTAACGGCGTTGATGAGTGCCGCTCTATCCCTGTATTCTGGTGTACGTATTGTCACCGCTGTGTTGACGCACCTACAGGGTTGCTTGATAGGTTCGACAGTGATACAGGAATGAGCTATTCGCTACTCATCCGCTGTGTCGCGGCATCAATGAAACCCTGATTTCTGAAGATTCTTGTTCCAAGTAGAAAGGAACTCATCCAGGTCCAGACCGGATTCATCGTGGTCGTGGGCCAGCGGGTGTTGCGTGAACCGAACCGGCCGCCAGTCGCCGCTGTCGACGACGAACACTACTTCGGGGTCAGACATCAAATCGCCCCGAGATATGTAATATTGACCGACACTAACCCTATCCTCCCCGATCTTCTCGATAGTCAGGTTCTCGTAGCCATCGACCTCGACAGTGTAGTTCTCGTTGACTCCCATTTCGGCAACCGAGTCAACACCCAATTGTTGAAGGATGTCTTTTGCGGCGTTCATGACTTGTCCTCCTCGATAGCCGCCACGATGCGTCCGATGTTCTCCTCGGTGACCTCAATAGCCGTCTCGATGTATGTCTCGTTACCAGTTGCCCGTCCAGCGAACCGAAACACAGGGTACCACTTCTTGATCCACCAAATCATAAGTCGAGCAAACAGTCTAAGCACTGTTGACCGCCTCCCGTCGCCATGCATCGAGGTCTGTGAAATTGAGTGTCCAGCCGTTCTCAGGGAGTTCCGACACGATTTCTCGCTTGAACGACTGATAGTGATCAACAGCGAACTCCTCGTCGTAGGCGTGAGCGAGTAAGGCAATGGAAAGTTGTGCGGGGCCACTTCCTCCGTATCCCCACTCGAACCCCGACGGACTCGCGCTGAGTAGGTCGTAGCGCGTATCCAGAGGTTCACCGTCGACTCTGACTGTACACTCCTGGCCAACCGGTGCTGTTGAATCCCGGAGACCCTGGTAGACTGTTGAGGCCCGTTGAGGGGCATCTTGTCGGCTCAACCCCTGGGTTTCGGGTCGAACATCCTCTTGGCTCATCGCCCCGAAACCTCCTCTAACCGATTTAGTGCATCCCGAAGCTCGCAAGCGGTGTTCGTGAGCTCTTGTGCCTGGGCTTCGAGATCGGCGGCATTCGATTCGAGATTGTCCGCCGTCTCGATGAGTTCTGTCTCAAGCGTCTCGACGTCGACCTGACCGACTTCTATCCGCACGCGTCGGATGTGCTTGCACTCGGACACGGACTCACGGTACTCGAAGTCCGGGCACGTACACGCGGGTTCCCGGAGATCGACAGTATACTCAGAGCCACTCTGAGTTGTGACAGAGAACAGCGATTGTGCCTCCTCGATGACAGTCATGTGTTCCGTGGCGGCCCTGAGAGTCCGTGGGCCGATGTCTGGCTGGACTGATTCCGAGGACATTAGGCGTCACCCACGTTCTCTCGCACCGGAATCCAGTAGGGCTCGTCTGAGTCGAATTTGACGACACGCTCCAGGTGTGCCCTGTCGTCGGTGAGATCGATAGCTTGCTTTGCCGCCGCCAACGTCAGGGTGCCCGTTCGGAACGTGTAGCCTTTTTCGAGTACGCTGGGGTCAGTCGCAAGTCGCACGTCGACGACCGGCCCGAACCGTCGCTTGTTCACGCATCCGGCGCGAGAACTCCACGGCCCTTTGAGCGTGATCTGTTCGCCGTCGACAGTCGTCACCTCAAACGACCGACCGGAGAAGCCGCCATCATTGCCGTCACCGCTCCAGGCGAAGTATTCGACGTACCCGTTGTCGATGGCTGTCCAAAGCCCGTCTTCGTGTTCGAACCGAAGCTCGGACCGGTCTGGAGTTTCGTCGACGAGAACCTCCAGTCGAGGGTCATTCCCGACATCTTCACGCCAGTCGACCTGGGCGTCGAGAATGTTCATCGCCGATCACCGTCGCACTCAACGGGAAGGTCGCGCTCGTTCAGAACCTCGGTTCCACAGCGGAGACACTTGAAGTATCGCTCCAGATATTCCGTCTGGCCTTCGTGCCGGCGGTGGGGGTCAGGGTGCTTTCCAGGCACCCACTCGCGGCGGTCAATCACGAGGTGAGCGTCGACGTGTTTCGCGTCAGGATGGTTTGGTGCCGATGCGTTTATTTCGTAGCTGTCGCTATCTGACATTGGGATTCTCGTCTCCACGGGATACCCACAGAATCCGGTGCTCTGACACCGGGTTTTCCGAAACCAGTTGTTTGGAGCTGTAGCTCTGGGATTTCCCTTAATTAAGGATTAGAGTGGAAAGGTAATAAGTGTTTACTTACTTATCTTTATAGAGCGCAATACTGTGGTCTGTTTTTCTCGTACCTTCTTGATTGATGGCATGTCAGCGCCAGTCGTGTAGCAATCAGACTCCGAATCACGCTGAGCGTAACAGACGGTTCTCCAGGGCTTCGTTGATTTGCACTCTAATCGCCTGTAGAGACTCTGAAACTCTATGTAACAACCTTCCGAAAAGGCTGTTACGCGGATTTTAGGTATGTGAACGACCAGATAACAGGCGTATTAGGGTGCTGGCCAGAGCCGAAAAATCTGAAAACCTTCTCTGTACTCTACCAAGGGGTGTATATCCATTTTCTACCCCATACCCCCTTTCAGTTCCACACAAAGTATTTGTAGAGTAGTGGTGACGAAGGGAGTGCGATATTGCCTAATTTCGGCGTCCAGAGGGTGTGTAGTTCGTGTAACAGTCTTTTTCGGTGGTTGTTACACGGTATCTCAGGTCCTCTACCTGTCGTACAGGGTTGAAAGTCGAGAATTGAACAAACTACGCTGTTACGTTCAGGGAAAACGGCTATTCATCGGCCGTGAGTGCGTCCTTGTACCGTTCGCTGATCTTCTCCCGAGCGTCCTTCGGGATATAGACGCCGTCCCAGACCCGGACCACGTCGGAGGTGTCGTCGTCGGTCGCCGCCGCCCGGTTCGATTTCGTCTCAGCGTCCGGGTACTGATGCTCGGCCGTAATGTAGTTGTTCAGTTTGTGCTTGCTCTGGGCCGCCGTGGGCGTCGACCGGATGTACTTCTTGTAGTACCGGTAGAGCGTGTCGACGCGCATCGGGTGGTCAAGCTCGTCGTCGACCTGGGGGTCACCGCTGGTGATGAAGTTCCGGACGAACGTCGCGGTGGTGTCCTGGTAGTTATGCCAGTTCTCACGAATCTCGTCGGCGTTCTTCTCGCCCGTGAACTTCTGGTTCTCCTGGAGACGCTGATAGCCTTCGACCGCCCACGCAAGCACACCAGGGAGTTCTTGCTCGACGATCTTGTCGTCGAGTCCACGGATGGCGTCCATGTACTGGTCGTCTTCGTCGAAGGTGAACCGGTTCGGGAACTCCACAAACAGCCAGCGGCGGTAGAACGCTCGCTCGGCGTTCTTGACCTTTGGGACACTGTTCGCCGCGAATATCATCTTGGCTGGGTTCTCCATCTCGAACGCGGTCTGGTACTTCGGCTCGACACGGACACGGTCGCCGCCCGTGAGCTTCTTGAACATCGACGTCTCCTCGATCGTCCCGCCTCGGATGTCGGAGTTCATATTCGCCGTCTTGTGACGAAGCCGCTGGAGTCCGAACTGTGCGCCGGCCATGTCGGTCAGGTCGTCGTGGCTCACGTTGTCGTGACCGAGCATCGCGGTGAGGACGTTCTCGAAGACGCCCTTCCCGTTGTCACCGCCACCGAGGAGCATCAGAGCCTTCTTGAAGGGGTATTCGTTGGTGTGGAGACACGACCCAGCGTACTCCTGAACCATCATCTGACTCTCAGGTTCGACACTCTTGCTGATGAAGTCGTCCCACATCGGTGCTTCAGCGTCCGGGCCTTTCCAGGCGACGGGGAGCCGCATGATGGCGTAGTCGTCGGGCTCAAGCTCGCGGACAATCTCGCCTTCCATCAGGTCCAGGAGGCCATTCTCGACGGCGACCTGGGTGCCACGGATGCCCATCTCCTCCCACTCGACGCGGTATTCCTCGTGGGCGCGGATGTACCCGTTGAGGAACTCCTTTTTGACGTTGTCACCGTAGTGCTCGTTCAGGAGATTCTGGAGGATACGGGCGATCTTCCCCTCGTCTTCTCCCCAGATACCGTCGTCGTAGACAAGAACTCGGTCGTTGGTGAAGATTATGTCTTCGTTCTCTTTGACCCACTGGTGGCACTTGTTCGCCATCGCTCGGTCTTGCATTTGATTCCAGTTGAACTCGTTATGGAACTGGGTAGCCGAGAGTTCGCCGAGGGGTGGTTCGTCGTTCTCAGCCAACTCATCGCTGTCGCCATTCTGGAATCGGTCGACCGTCTTCTCGACGTACTCCCGCCAGTCAGCGATCGGCATATCGACTCGGTTGAACTCGATTTCTTCCATCAGGTCCTCGTACTGGAAGTCATGCTCGAAGGGGTCGTCTTTCCAGGCGGCGATGGTCGGACCAGCACCGCGATGCTTGAGGAGCGCTTGCGGGCTCCCACCGTTTTCTTCGAGAACCGCAACGACCTCGTCGTAGCTGAGGAGGTCGTCTGGCACATCACTAACGGGGGACATCTATTCAGAACCACCCAAAGTTGTTCGATTACTGTTGCACTTGTCTCTCTGAATTGTCAATACTTCTCTTTTTGTCAAGTGTGACTTACTTGCTGAGTTGGCGTCCGGGTTCTGATTGGTCATGTTTTGATCTTCTACGGTAGCGGCTAACCGAATGAACCTATCCGACCAAAACTGACATACAGTTCCGTGACGTACGATAACACGGAAGCTCCACTTCTGGTCGAATTGGCTCCCACATTCAGTTCGACGCTGTCCGGACGACCCAACCCGTCTGGACGGCTTTCAATTCAGATTCAATTAATCGTCAGTGGCGCTGGCACTTTCGTTTAGATTTTCTAAGAGATAGCCAATTGTCTCATTGTAGTTTTCGTGTTCCAGGCTATCACGTAGGTCCTTCACTTCGTCGCGCCGTGTCTTAGTGATCGGACCGAGTGTGGTGATATTCATTTTCTCTCACTCACCTATCATAGTCAAGACAGTGATGTATATATACAAGTTTTCCCAAGCTCGCGGCGTGGCTCTGTATTCACAAGATTAGTGATTCTTCCTTCCGTAGAACAACTAAACCACCAGACTCCGCCAGACTGGATATTTAATTTCATCATATACGGTGAGCTGACACCGGCCCTACGAAGAAGCCTCGCTTTGCCACTATAGAATCACATCTTCTTCTCGAAATTTAGATAGTTAGATAGACTAATCCGATGCTGACATGCCATCAATTGCGGTGGCGAGTAACACGAGAGTATCCAACCCGGTATCAAAGACTAAGGAAATCAGGGGGTGTTGAGTACTCGGGAGACTTAGGAAATCAGGGGGTGTAGATTGCAAGCCTCTACATATCGTGCTCACTCATCCGCCATCCTTGTATAATATCAGGACCGTCTGTAAAAATTGGCCGTGGGGGTGCCAGAGACCTTCATCGGGGTGTTTAGGGGGCGTCGAAATTTGGGGTTGGTTCACTCGGGGTCGAGTGTCTCTTGTTCGAGGTTCGGCTCCTCCCACGGGTCGTCCGGGTCGACTGTGCTCAGCGCGTGATCGAACTCAGTACCGGTGAACTCCGCGGTGGTGTCGTCGGCGTCGGCGACCAGCTCCATATTGATTCGCTTGAACCGCGCCTCCATATCGGCCATCGAGTCTGTCCGGGAGCTGTGGACGAGGAAGTGGCGGTAACCCCGGTTCATTCCCGATCCTTGGGACGTATGAGTATCGAATACCACGTCGTGCTCGCCGCCGGGATCGAGGTCGCCGGCCGGGAAATCGTATCGTGGCTCACGGCCTTCTTCAGCGGCGTTCACGCGCTCCTCAGCAATCCGGGAGAAGGTATTGTTGAGATAGTCGCATAACCGACTGGACTGTGCCTGGGCACATACCACGGCCGCTCTGAGGGCACAGACACGTCCCCGCTCGGTCTCAGCGGACCAACCCTCGACGACATCTACCTGTCCGGTTCCAAGTTGGTAGAGAGATCGGACCTGTGAAGTCACATCGCTCTCGACACTGGTATCCTCAGTCGCTATTGTTACAATGCGCTTCCAGTACATATTGTCGTATCCCGACCTAACGAGTTCCCAAGCGGCCCACGCCGCGACCTCCTCGTCGGATCGCCTCACCGACTTCTGTAGCAACGAGCTCACGTCGAAGATGTTGTATCGGGCATCTGTCTGGAATCTTCCAGTGGGCTCTCCATCGTCTCCTACATTCTTAGTTGCCTGTTCGTCTTCCTCGCCTTCTTCTAACTCTCCATCCTCGCCGAAGCGAAGCTGGTCACTGTTGTCACTCACGGTGTTTCCCGGATAAAAATAAGAAGTATAGTATAATAAATCTTTACTATCTGATACAATCGACTGAGTGTTTCCAGTTTAGGGAGGGGCAACTACCTTGAGCACGTGGTCTGAAAACCAGATAAGATGCCGCTTGCTGATAACCAACAACTAACTCGCGTCTGGGATGCATTCGAGGAAAATGAATATCGGATGGAAGATAGCCAGGGTGATATTGTCGATATGGAGACGGCCGATGAGCGCCGACGTGATAGACTCCCCCGTCTCTGTGACCTCATAGACGCTTTCCTCGATGAGGACATGGCGCTGGGTGAGTTCAAGTCAGAGATTGATGGGCAAAACAAGCGATTCCCGTACTGGGGATTCAAAGGTATGAACGGGATGATGTTTTTCAATATGCTCTACAGTTCCGCTGGCGAAGGTCGGCGGGACGAACTTGCTGATCTTCTCCGGAACCTTATCCAACCACCAGAAGACGAGAGTGCGGCCAAAGAGAAAATTCGGACTCTGGAAGGGTTCGTCGAACGGCTTCGCAATGAGGTGGATGACCTCAGAAAAGCACCTCGTCCAGGCTCAATCCCGTACTTTCTCTCGTACTTTTGGCAAGTACACGACCCTAACCGATACCCCATCTATTACACGTCGATGGTGAATGCGCTCTCTGACCTTGCAATCTGGGAGCCGAAAGACGACCTGGCTGACAGCTATGCTGAGTTCTGGGAGTTAAACGAGGAGATGCGGGAATCGTTGGCCGACTATACTGGGCGAGATATGCATCTGTGGACCGTTGAGCATGTCTTCTGGTACTGGCAACAGCGCGATGAGTTCGATGAAGATGACGACGATGATTCGGTGGAGACAACACACCAAACACTCCCGGATAGCTACACACCACCTATTGTGTCTATTCTCCCTGACCTTGCTGACAACACCGAGGAGATGGAGGAACTTGCCGAGGAGACTGGCAACGCTGTTGAAACACTGTTCGAGAACCGTCTGGCGAAGTGCCTCCGAATGATCGGGTTCGAGGTTGAGGAGCTCGGCCAGGGGATGGGCCGCAACCCCGATGGTGTTGCCAAAGACCGGATGCACAATTACGCGATTATCTACGATGCGAAAGTACGTCGCAACGGGTACAGCATAAACACAGGAGACGAGAGACAGTTTCAGGACTATATCAATAGAGAGGTACCAACGCTCCGAAACCAGGGCTTCCGGAACATCTATTTCGCGGTCATCTCGGGAACCATCTCCGATGAGAGCCAAGAGGCGGTTCGTACTCTCAAGATTACAACTGATATTCAGGAAGTCCGGCTTGTCGAAGCCGATGCACTTCTGGCTCTACTTGAGAATCGCTTGCGTGATCCGATGTTTAGCCTTGGTCCGGGTGATGCCAGCGGTCCAGGGATTCAGGACTTCTTCGCTGAGAGTGGTATCCTTTCCGCCGCGGACATTCGTGAGGAACTTGGCATCTAATAAAGAGAACACTACACCCAGATGTGTAAGCAACTTCTTGTCGACGTCGTCTCTCAATTTTCCCCTAAAGCCTTCAGAAGTAGCTCACCATTCTCGGTTAGCTTGTAGTACTTCTGTTGCCGACCCTCCTCGCGTTGTTCGGTGACAGCGATCATCCCTTCTTCCTCCAGTTCATTCAGATGTGTGTAGATTCCACCCGATGAAACTCCGATCTCCTCAGCGATTGCATAGCCGTGAGCGGGGCCGTTCTTGAGTTCTCGAAGAATATTGTGCTTCGTCTTGCCTATCAGACTCATCTCCAAGAAAATCCTGTCCGGTTTTCGGTAAGGTATATAAAAGAAATCCTGACCGGTTAGAAAATCAGATGCATTAGAAATATCTTGGTGGTAAGAGACAGAAGTTGCATGCGAACCTTTGACCTCGCTCAGAGCAACTCGGAGTTTGCCGCTGACGAGTTGGCGAGGTCTGACATTCGAAACGAGTCCGTGCTTGAATCGCTCCTACACGCGAATCCTCAAACTATCCTGGATGAGCCGGTGTTTATTTTCGGGCGACAACCAGCGGTCGACACCGGAATCCTCGATCTTCTCGCCCTCGATCAATACGGGAATCTCCTCATTATCGAACTGAAAGTCGGGCAAAGTGGTTCCGGGAGTGCAAGCGAGGAGACCATTTTGAGCCAGCCACAGAACTACGCTCAGTCACTCGAATCGTACACGTACGACCGCTTGGACGACATCTACCAAGATTACCGGGAAGACATCCAGAGTGGGCGGTGGGCGGTCAGTGACGCCGCTGTGCCCACTGATGATCTTCAGTCAGCCTTCAAAGACGTATTCGGAGAGTCACTGGAGCCAGACGAGTTCAACCCCGACCAGCGGATGGTCATCGTCGCTGAACAAATCACGCCACGGACCCAGAGTAATGCACGGTATCTTCTGGACCAAGGCCTCAACATCCAGTGTATCGAAATTCAGCGGTTTAATTCCGAGATAACCGACCACACTGTTCTTGCGACCAACACAGTTGTGGATCATCACCTCTCGCGTGTGCGTCCAGACCGGAAACTGAACCCGATATACCCTGATGTAGTTCGAGACCTTGTCGAAAGAGTGTTCCCGGAACTCCAGTCCGTCATCGGAGTAGACAGCGCCGAGACGGCGTTTCAAGACATAGAAAGCCACAGACCTCACCTACGGTCGAAGCATCCCAACCACCCAGATGATCTGGTGTACACGCTGTACCTCCGTCCTGTCGAGTGGGGACTTGTGATAGTTGGCATGGATTATTGGGGCGAGGAAGACGAGACGCTGGATACGCTTCGCCGTAATGCGGAACTATTCGAGGAGCGAGGCTTCCAAATCAGTCAGGACCGTACACGGGATCGAATTGTCCGGAGAAACTGGGAAGTGGAGTCTACGGACGTACTGAGCGATGATGCGTTCTTGGAGGAAGTGGCAAACGAGTTTGTGAATCTCGTTAAGACCGGACATGAGGTCTTCACGGGCGACGGGCGGTAACTGACGGCGTGGGCGACGACGGCCCAAAGCAACGGTCGGGGTGGTTTGGCTGGGCGTCTGGATGGGTATGTCGACCTCTTTGGTGGGTTGCCGCCCCACATCAGGGGAGCCAGAAACGGACTGGTGGAGTCGGGCTGTCTATCCCGATGGTCAGGACCGGCCGTTTGAGGGAGAGATCAGAGGCTCCGGCCGGGCTGTGGTAGCCCGTTACTCACCCTTTCTGAAGTGAGCGTCACCAGATTTGTTCAGCGGCGTCGTTCCGCGTTTCCGCGTCTGAGTGAAGATACTTCATCGTCGTCGTGACGCTCTTGTGCCGAAGTTGCTCCTTGGCGTGGTGTGGCCCAATGTGATTCGCCCAGTATGTCGCAACCCCGTGACGAATCGCGTACCACGTTATGTCTTTGTGATCTGGGATAGGAAGATCACCGTCGTCGACGAGCCGACTCAGTAGGTAGTTACATGACTTCTGAACTGTACGTAGTCCCTTGCTTCGTGAGCCAGAGCTCATCCCGACCACTGTACTTATCGTACGTTGCTCGCTCCTTTAACCACCGTTCAAGCACTCTTGCTGTGCGTCCCTTGATCGAACAATTCCAGTGAGCTTCGTTCTTCGTGGACTCGTCCTTGGGAATGTTGAGCTCGTTGTTCTCAAGATTGACCCACTCCGTAGTAGCTCGGCCCACCTCAATGGGACGGAGCCCAGTGTCCAACGTCACAGCGATGATCGACGGTTCTTTCCAAGAGTTGGCCTGTTTGAAGTGCTCGGGGCCGACCTCGGACTTGGGCACACCGAGTCGCTGGGAGACGAATGTCTTCAGCCGATCACGCTCCTCGGAGGACATGTCGCTATGGTAGCTCTTGATTGAGTTGTACTCCAGCGCCGCCTGATAGAGCGGCTTGAAAGCCGTCCGGCGAAGATAATCGCGCTCGTCGCCAGTTGCTTGACTCAATTCCGGCTTCGGTTCCCAGTCGTAATCGGTTCCGTGGATATGGTTTTGATACTTGAATAGCCGCTGGACAGCCTTCCCGTAGTGGAGTACGCTTGAATCGGCCATCCCGTCTGAGCGGTTGAGGAGTCGGATAAACCGATCCGCGTGGTCGGGAGTAAACTCTGTCGTGTAGGCGTCTTCGTCCTCCCAGAGCCACCGGAAGACAATTTCGAGCTTGTAGTGTGTCGACTGAAGCGTACTCTGTGCGAGGCCCTGGCCTTTCTCTGGGTGTTTCCCGTACGAGCCGAGCCACGAGAGTACCTCCTGTTTGAAGTCGCGGTAATCGTCGACCATGTTGAGCCCGTATGCTTCGAGGTCTTCGCGTGATCGTTCACTAATGAGCGGGAAATCGAGTTCCACTGGTTCCGGAGCCGATGGAAGGCCGTCCTTGGGGGTGCCATCACCGGCGGGGAGGTTGTCCAGCGGATCGGGCTGGTTGGTCACCCGCGCGCACCTCCGGTTGTTTGTGTGCCATGACACTTTCTTGAATCGCAAGACGGCGTAGCTGTCGGGTTGTAGCGTTTTCGTACGTTATTGGACATCGTTTGGCTCTCCTGAGAAGGGCGAAATCAGCCGAGAGAGCCTGTAATACCGTGTAAGCCAGGCCGGGATTTGAACCCGGGCTCTCGTCCTTACCAAGGACGCGCTTTACCGCTAAGCTACCCAGGCGCCAGGTATACTCCGATTGTCGGGAATTGACTTTATGCGTTTCGATTCGGGGACGGCGCGGCATGCAGTACCGTGATCCCGGCTTGAGAGTCAGTGATCGGTCGCCGACTGCTGGACGTGGTCGTCGGCGCCGTCGCAGAGCGCGAACCGAGCGTGGTATCGAGGTCGTTGGGAAGTAGTTCGTCGGCCGGTGGGAGCGGAGCATCGGCGCCTCCGAGTTCCGTGGCGAGGTCGAGTAGTTGCGGCGGGACCAGGCCGGCGTCCGCCGTCGGCCACGGACTGTCGCCTGCGGTCGCGCCAGCGATGACTGCTGCTCGAAGACGTTCCGTTCGAGCGACCGGTCGAGCGAGGCGGCAGCTTCGGTGCTCTCGGCGCTCCGGCGGAGCGTCTGGTCGCGGCCGAAGGCCTGGACCGTCTCGACGGCCTTGTCGGCGGCTTCGGTCCGCGCGAGCAGGTAGAAGCCGCGGGAAACGAGGACGTCGGCGGCGAGTATTTCGAGGTTCGGCTCGGTGTGATCGTTCGGATCGCGCTGGGCCCACGGCTGCTCGTGAGCCAGCGTACGGGTCAGGCGGAGCCCCTCGTAGATGAGCTGGACGCCTGCACCACGTTCCGCGACGGAGCCGGCGGTTGCCGACCCGTCGATCGCTCGTGCACTCGACAGGGTGAGCGCCCCGGGAGCCATCGAGCCCTCGTGGAGTCGGTCTTCGAGAAGCTCACGTAGGGCGTCCGGCTCGATATCGGTGACTGCGTCGTGTGCTGCCTGCCGAGTCCGCACGGCCTCATCCATCAGTCCGGGCAGGGAGAGGAGGGGCAAAGACCTTTGGAAAGTCTGCCTGTCCCACAGTCATCCCAACCGCATGCCAGCGCCGGGTCCATTCGGGAGACCTGACACTCGCTGGAAACGAGTGAGAGACCGCCAGTCTAGGCAATCCGACAGGAGAGGCAGCCACTGGACCACCCCCATCGACGTAACTTACAGGATGGGCGGGACCGCAGTCAGCGTATGATCGACGAGAGCGCCGCCGGCGATGTCCGGACGGTAACGCAGCACGACCGGAGCGTCGGAACGCACTGACTTCGGAGGGATTGGACGAGCTAGAGGATGCGATTACGGGGGCTGAGGAGCCGGTCGTCTATCTCCACGGTGCAGGCTCGGCGTTCTGTGCAGGCGCGGATCTCGACGTCGTCGACGCCCTCGACGATTCCGGTGCCGCCGCCGAGTTCGCCGCCCGCGGCCAGCAGGTCGCGAGAGCGATCGAGACCGCAGAGCCGATCGTCGTTGCCGGGATCGACGGCCCGGCCCGTGGCGGCGGCGTCGAACTCGCGCTGGCCTGTGACGTCCGCATCGCGACCTCAGACGCGACGTTCGGCGAACCGGGAGTTAGCTTCGGCCTGTTCGGGGCCTGGGGCGGGACAGTCCGCCTGCCGGAGGTCGTCGGTCTCGGTGACGCGATGGAGTTCTCGGTGACTGGCCGCGAACTCGACGCCGAAGAGGCCCGGCGGATCGGACTGGTCTCACGGCTCGTCGAGCGGCCGGATGCCGTTGCCCGCGAGATCGCAGAGAACGACCCGGCGGCGCTCGCCGTGCTCAAAAAGCGACTGCATGATACGTCGTCCAGGGCCGAACAGGAGCGTCGCGAGGCGGCCGCGTTCGCGGAGCTGGTGATGGAGCGCAAACGAACGAACGAAACCGGCGACTGAAACGGGTCAGTCGTGCTCTGGCGGCGCGGGCGGCATCGCGCGCTTGTGCGCGCTCCGTTCGTACATCTCGCGAACCGTCTCGATGGGCGCGAGGTCGATACCGAGCGTCTCGGCGGTCGCGCTGGCCGAGAGCGGCCCGTCAATATGTAGCGCGAGAATCGGATCGAGCGTGTCGTAGCCGATGCCCATCTCCTCTTCGTCGGTCTGGCCGCTCCAGAGCCCGGCCGTCGGCGTCTTCTCGACCAGATCCTCTGGGACATCGAGGTCACGCGCCAACTGGCGCACCTGCACCTTGTAGAGGTTACCGATCGGGTGACAGTCGACCGCGCCGTCGCCGTACTTGGTGTAGTAGCCTACCTGCGCCTCGCTCCGGTTCCCCGTCCCGAGCACGACGCGGTTCTCGTGGTTGCCCACCAGATAGTTCAGCACGGCACGGCTCCGTGCCCGGGCGTTCCCCACTGCGATGTCGTCCCCCTTCGCATCGGGATAGGCCGCGACGAACTGCTCGATGATCGGCGCGATTTCGATGACCTCGTACTCGATGCCGAGCATCTCGGCGACGCGTTCGGCGTCGCTCATGTTGTCCTCACGGCTTACGGTGCCGGGCATCACCAGCCCCTTGAGTTTGTCAGCACCCAGTGCCTCGACGGCAAGGTGTGCAACCGTCGTGCTGTCGATACCGCCGGAGAGACCCAGCACTGCCCCATCTGCTCCTGCATCGTCGACCGTCTCCGCAATGAACGTCGTGATGTGGTCACGTCGCTCCCCGAGTTCGTCGTCCGATAGTCGAAGCTCAACCATTATACCACACTACGTGCCCAGACGTGTAAATCATGTTCGTTTGATGCAAACCTTATCGGGATTCGTGGGGTGAAAGTAGCCGTTTCGACGGAAAAGACTGCACCATCGCCCCGCCCTGCGAGCAGCCGGTATCGTCGCCTCGTCGATCACCCGACGGAAGCGCTACGTTCAAGTATCGGGGTAGTCAACTCCGATATGTAACGGACCTCGAAGTGAGCGCCGGTGGTAAGCAAACCCCCTGAGTTTGCGAGCCTCGGCGCGCGAGGTACGAGCGCGCCGGTGGTAAGCGAGTTCGACGAACTCGCGAACTGCGGCGCGAACGAAGTGAGCGCCGGTGGTCCAGTGGTAGGACATTAGCTTCCCAAGCTAATAGCCCGGGTTCGATTCCCGGCCGGCGCACTTCCGACTGACACAGTCAGCCGACGTTTGCTTCGCTTTGCTCAGCAAACTCCCTTCGGTCGTTTGCCGCCCGATGTTCGCAAACAAACAGCGTTTGCTCACTCCCGGCCGGCGCATTTCTACTGCGAACATCAGTAAGCAGTGAAATCGCTACTGAATCGAACCCTGGAAGTCGCAGCGCCGAGCAACGCGATGGCGACCGTCTTCCTCCGGTTCGATTCCCGGCCGGCGCACTTCCGACTGACACAGTCAGTCGACGTTTGCTTCGCTTTGCTCAGCAAACTCCCTTCGGTCGTTTGCCGCCCGATGTTCGCAAACAAACAGCGTTTGCTCACTTCTGATCGACGCCGTCGATCAACGTTTGCTTCGCTCCACTCAGCAAACTCCCGGCCGACATCCTGTGTGGCCCGCGATTACGGAGAGTTCACCGGACTCGGCTCGTTCGACACCTGATCGGCAGGGAGTGCTCACTGGGGGCGTGCGACGCTCGAACACCGCATGCAGAGCACGTCCTCGCCGACCCAGTTAACGCTCGTCGAGTCACAGTTCGGGCAGTAGTGGTGGTCCGTATCGTACTCCGTCGATCCCCGGGGAGCGGCGAGATAGCCCGTCTCGACGACTCGTTCGAGCAGGGACGGAAACCGGCGGCGTTTGTACCGGGCGCGGTGGGCGAGAAAGTTGCCAGGAGCGGCGGGGTCTGAGCCGTGTAACTGCTCCCACTTGATGGCGATTTCGCCGTCAGCGAGGCTTCGAGCGACCTGTTTAATCGGCGTTGCGGCGGCCTCGAACAGCGGTGTCGTCCCCCAGCGCTGTGGATCGTCAATGCCGTCGCTCGCGTCCTCGTAGGCCGTACTCGCATCCTCGTAGGCGTCCTCTGTGCCGCTCAGGTCTCCAGCGACGTGGAGGTCAGCGACGAACTCCTCGAAGCAGGCGGCCTGTACCGGTCGCTCCGTGACGTGGGCGAGGTCGCGGGCAACGGCGATGCCCTCGACTGCTCGGCGAGTGGCACGGACGTCACGACCGGCAACGCGGTAACAGATCGCGGCGGTACAGAGGTAGCCGAGGCCGATGCCGACCCAGCCGCGTTCGTCGTCGTCGAACGGGCCGACGTCTTCGCGGGGACCCGAGAGGACCCGGCGCCCGGCGCGGGTGTAGGCGTCGCCAGCCAGTGGATACTCGCGGTCGGAGAGCGCAGCAATAGCGGCGTCGTACTGTCCGTCGTCTTCGGCGCGCATGGACGGCCTACGGTGCGGAGACGCACAAAGGTTCGTCCTGACAAGAGGTCGTAATAGAGCACCGAAGCCGCGGCGCTTTTGCCGAACGACGCCGTACCGGGCGGTAGTGAACCTCCACGTCCGGTACGAGGGCGACGACGACCCGGATAAGTGTACTGCGAAAAAGCTCGAGCGGTTCGATCTGGCGACCCTGCACAAGAGCGACCGGGCGACGCCCTATGGCGTCGTGTTGAACCCACACGCCGAACAGGCGCTCTCGCCCGCCGATACGACGGTGAGCGATCGGCTGGTCGCGCTCGACTGCTCGTGGGAGAGCGCCCGCGAGGCGCAGTTTACCGTCGACGGCGAACACCGGGCGTTACCCTTCCTCGTCGCGGCAAACCCGATCAACTTCGGGAAGCCGTTCCAGTTGACGACCGTGGAAGCGCTGGCCGCCGCGCTGTGTATTTTGGGCGAGCGCGACCACGCCGAGCGAATCCTGGCGAAGTTCACGTGGGGCGAGACCTTTCTGGAGATGAACGAGGAACCCCTGCGGCGCTACGCCAACTGCGAGGATTCGAGCGACGTCGTCGCGGTCCAGCAGGAGTATCTGGATCGGGAGTGATTGGGTGTGCGAGGTCGGGAATGGTTCAACGAGAGATGGGTAGTGACAGTTACTCCTCGACGGCGTCGAGCAGTGCCGAGCGGGTCTCCCGAAGCCGGTCGAGCACGGCGTCGTAGGCCAGTTCCGACTCGGTGTCGGAGGACAGCCGTTCGATCACACCATCCGATAGCTGTTCGGCGATCACCTCCGTCGCCGAGAGGAGCCATTCGGCCCGATCGGCCAGCCGTCTGACATCGCCCGGTGCGACCCCGTAGCGGTCGTCTAGCTGCCCGGGATCGACGCCTGCGATCCAGTCGTCGAGGATGCGTGCAGTCTTGACCGTCGCGAGCCAGGACTGGAAGTTGCCATCGAAATCGCGGACGGACTTGGTGAACTGGGCTTCGTTGCGCATGGCGAACTCGCTGAGGCGGCCCGCCTCCTCGCTGCGGACGTGCTGAGTGCTCATGTCTTCCGTATCACAGACCAGTTCGAGCACCGTCAGCGTCGTGACGCGGTCCATCGTCGCCGCCGTCCCGAGCGCCTCTACGACCTCCGCACCCGTGAGCGGGTCGACGTAGACCCGCGAGACGAGGCGGCCGAGATCGGTCGCAACCAGTCCATTGTCACGGCGGAGCATCCCCGTCGCGTCGAGATACGAGAGCACTTCGTCCGTGAGGTCGACCAGTTCCTCGGCGTCGCGCTGGTGAGCGAAAAACGTCGAGGCGAGCACGTCCCGAAGCCCCTCGCGGTCGTCCGCGAAGCCGCAGCGAGCGTCGCGAGAGCGTGCGTGCGAAGCGCCTCTCTGGAGGCGAGTTTCGACTCGACACGCTCGGGATCCGCGCCGATGTAGCGCTCACGGAGATCAGCGGCGTCGACCCCGGTCGCGACCAGCATCGCCTCGCCGTAGGGGTCCAGACCCGGCCGGCCGGCCCGCCCGAACATCTGGTGGACCTCCAGGATGGGCAGGGGTTCGTAGCCGTCGCCCGTGAAGCGCTCGTGATCCCGGACGATCACCCGTCGCGCGGGGACGTTGACGCCAGCGGCGAGCGTCGGCGTCGCACAGAGTACGGCGAGATCACGGTCTCTGAACGCCTGCTCGACGACCGAGCGATGCTCGGCGCGCAGTCCCGCGTGGTGAAACGCGACGCCGCCCTCCGTGGCCTCCGAGAGCGACCGCCCGGTGCTGGTCGTCGCAGTCTCGCCGATATCGCTCGCTACCGCCGGAGCCTGCCGGAACTCTTTGGCGGCCAGCGTCCGGGCGAGCGTCTCCGCCTCGCGACGGGAGTTGACGAACACGAGCGACTGGCCGCCGTCCTCGATCGCGTCGGCGACCAGGGCCGTCGTCGGCGGTTCGTCTCCCAGTTCGATACGTAGGCGGTCGCCGTCGTCGAACGCAACGCTTCCGTCGTCGTAGACGCCGGTCCGGAGATCGATCGGTCGCCAGGTCGAGTGGACGAGTTCGGCCTCCAGCCAGTCGGCGATCTCTCCCGCGTTCCCGACGGTGGCCGACAGCGCGACGATCTGCTGGTCCGGAACGAGTCGCTGGAGTTTCGCGAGCGTGACTTCGAGCGTCGGGCCCCGGCCCTGGGCGTCAGCAGGTGGACCTCGTCGACGACGACGCACTCTATCGCTTCGACCCAGCCGGCACCGTTCCGGATCGCCGAGTCGACCTTCTCGCTCGTGGCGACGACGATGTCGTGCTTGCCGAGCGTCTCGTCGTCGGTGTCGTAATCGCCCGTCGCGACGCCGACGCTTACGTCCGGAAGCTTCGAGAACGTTTCGTACTTTTCCGTAGCAAGCGCCCGGAGCGGGACGACGTACAGCGAGGAGCCACCGGTCGACAGCATAGCTAACTGCGCGACAAGCGTCTTCCCGCTGGCGGTCGGCATCGCCGCCACGACGCGCTCGCCGCGCGTGATTCCGGCCTCGACCGCGGCCACCTGCGGCGGGTACAGCGATTCGATCCCCCGCTCCTCGAAGTGCGCTACGAACTCCGACGCGAGCGACAGGTCCCGGACATCCATCTACCGGGTACTGGGGCGAGATCGTATTTAAACTACGGGGCGGCTATAGCTGTCGCGAACCATCAAGCGCGACGAGAACGGCGTTTGCACGCGGGGTTGCACGGTACTTGCGCCACTTGCCGTCTTTGCGACGCGTGACGAGACCAGCGTCGGTTAGCTTCGAGAGTGCGTGGCTGATCGCGCTATCGCTGACGTCGAGCAGCGGCGCGAACTCACAGACGCAGAGTTCGTCGTCCGCGGCGTGGAGCATTCGAACGATCTTGTAACGGGTCTCGTTCGCCAGTGCAGAGAGTAGTTCAACGTCGGTATCGAGGTCGGAGCCACCCGCTACGGCGTCGAGCGATTCGAGTTCGGCCAGTCGCTTGGTCACCTCCTCGTCGGCACACGCGTCCCGGTCGTCGGCGAGGTACCGCTGGAGGCGTTCGTTGGACGACATACCCGGATTTGAACGGATACTGAATTAAGGGTTTTGGAGTGTCTCTCGAAATCCCAGTAGATCACTAGTCCAAACAATTTAGTATTCACTGATATGACTCTAGCTCATGGCCGAAATAATCGAACGGCGAAACTGGACGAGTGACTGGAGGCCGATCCGCACGGATCGCTGCGGAACGTCGAAACGCCGTCGAGCGGGGTGTCCGGACTGATGGCTACCCACAAGCAGGTCAACTACCAGGACCTCGAACCGGTCTCGGGCGCGATGCGCATGTTGAGTGACTCGCTCGACAGCAGGCAGGTCGGCGTCTCAGTCGTCCGCTGTGATCCTGGCTGGAGAAACAAACCGCACGGCCACGCCGAGAACGGTCACGAGGAGATCTACCTCCTGCTCGAGGGCCAGGCGACAGTCGTAATCGACGACGAGCACGTCGAGATGGAAAGCGGCGACGCAGTCTGGATCCCCCGAGTTCGACGCGCCAGATCAGAAACAGCGACATGGAGAGCGCCTTCGTGCTTGTCAGTGCGCCGGCATCACGCTGCGTCGCCGCGACCTGCGAGGGCGAGGAGGACTTCTGGTCGACCGAAGGGTTCGTCGGCTAACTATCCCCTCATCGGTATCGAAGCGTTTAACAGTATGTTTGAGCAAGTGTTCAAATGAATTCGGCAACAAGCCGATTGCTAGACGAGTAGTCGCCGGACATACACTGCCCGAACGATTGAACGAATACTACGATTCAACGAATGACCGAACTAACCCTCTATGAAGAAGCGATGTGTTGCTCCACGGGCGTCTGTGGCCCCGATCCAGACGACGAACTCGTCGAAGTAAGCGCGGCGCTGGACCAACTCGACGACGAGTTCGAGACCGTCGAGATCAGCCGTGTGAACATGCAACACAACATCGAGCAGTTCCTCGAGACCCAGCGGATCTACGACCTCGTACAGGACCACGGCCCGTCCGTCCTGCCGATCACGGTCGTCGACGACGAGATCGTCGCCAAGGAAGAATACCTCTCCTACGACGAACTCGAAGCCAGCCTCGAGAGCCACGCCCAGCCCCAGGAGGCCTAATACATGCCCGAAACCACACACGAGGCCCGAGAGATCGTCGAACCGAGCAGCGAGGACACCGAGTTCGTCTTCTTCAGCGGCAAAGGCGGCGTCGGCAAGAGCACGGTCAGCTGTGCGACCGCCACCTGGCTCGCCGACAACGACTACGATACCCTGCTGGTCACCACCGATCCCGCACCGAACCTCTCGGACATCTTCGAGCAGGAGATCGGCCACGCGGTCACCGCTATCGACGGCATCGAGAACCTCTCGGCTATCGAGATCGATCCCGACGCCGCGGCCGAGGAGTACCGCCAGGAAACGATCGAGCCGATGCGCGAACTGCTCGGCGAGGACGAGATCCAGGCCGTCGAGGAACAGCTCAACAGCCCCTGTGTCGAGGAGATTGCCGCCTTCGACAACTTCGTCGACTTCATGGACAGCCCCGACTACGACGTGGTTGTCTTCGACACCGCGCCGACCGGACACACGATCCGGCTGATGGAGCTCCCCTCCGACTGGAACGCCGAACTGGAGAAGGGCGGCTCGACATGTATCGGTCCGGCCGCCTCGATGGAGGAGAGAAAGAAGGATTACGAGCGCGCAATCGACACGCTCCAGGATCCCGACCGAACCTCGTTCGCGTTCGTCGGAAAACCCGAGGACTCCTCGATCGACGAGATCGAACGGAGCGCGAGCGACCTCGGCGAACTCGGCATCGAGTCCCAGCTACTGATCGTCAACGGCTACCTGCCCGAGACGGTCTGTGAGGACCCCTTCTTCGAGGGGAAACGTGAGGACGAGCAGGACGTTATCGCCCGAGCGAACACCGAGTTCGACGCCGACGCAATGGCGACCTACCCACTCCAGCCCGGCGAGATTGCGGGTCTGGACCTGCTCGACGACGTCGGCGGCGTGCTCTATGACGGCGACGAGGCGACGGTCGACGTCGGCACCGCGGACAACGTCGAGGTCGACGAGGGGGTCGACTTCAACGCGCTGGCCGATCCCGACGCCGTCGCCGACCAGCTACGGCCTGTCGACGGGACGCGCTACCTCTTCTTTACCGGGAAAGGCGGCGTTGGCAAGAGCACCATCGCGTCGACGGCGGCGACGAAACTCGCCGATAGCGGCTACGAGACGCTCGTCGTCACGACCGATCCGGCCGCCCACCTGGAGGACATCTTCGGCGAACCGGTCAGCCACGCGCCGACCTCGGTCGGGAAGGAGAACCTCGACGCGGCCCGCATCGACCAGGAGAAAGCGCTCGAGGAGTACCGCGAGGACGTCCTCAGCCACGTCCGCGAGATGTACGGCGAGAAAGAAGACACACAGATCGACGTCGAGGCCGCAATCGCCAACGTCGAAGAGGAGTTGGAGTCGCCATGTGCCGAGGAGATGGCGGCCCTGGAGAAGTTCGTCAGCTACTTCGACGAGGACGGCTACGACATCGTCGTCTTCGACACCGCCCCGACCGGACACACCCTGCGCCTGCTCGAACTGCCCTCCGACTGGAAGGGCTTCATGGATCTCGGGTCGCTGACGAAAGGGGCGGCCCCGGCGAAAGGCGACAAGTACGACGAGGTCATCGAGACGATGCAGAACCCCCAGAAGAGCTCGTTCGCCTTCGTCATGTATCCGGAGTACACGCCGATGATGGAGGCCTACCGGGCAGCCGAGGACCTCAACGAGCAGGTCGGCATCGAGACGGCCTTCGTCGTCGCGAACTACCTGCTCCCCGAGGAGTACGGCGACAACGCCTTCTTCGCGAACCGCCGCGCCCAGCAACAACAGTACCTCGGCGAGATCAGCGACCGCTTCGAGGTGCCGATGATGCTCGCGCCGCTCCGACAGGACGAGCCGATCGGCCTCGACGAACTGGGCGCGTTCGGCGAGGAGATCACCGGACTGTCAGACATCAGCAGACGGGAAGAGGTGACTATTCAATGAGCCAGGAAGTATCCAACGAGCAAGCAGTCGAGGAGACGCTACAGACGTTCGTCGAGACTATCAAAGACTCCGAGACCTACGAGGCGTTCATGGCAGCCAACGAGCGCCTCGAGCAGGACTCCGACGCGATGGCGCTACTCCAGGAGTACCAGCAGACACAGCGCCAGCTACAGACGGGCGAGTTCGACGAGTCCGTAATGAGTGAACTGCGAGAGCTTCAGGAGGAGCTAAACGACAACGAGACGATTCAGGCCCACCGCGAGGCTCAAGAGGCGTTCGTCGGCCTGCTACAGGAGACCAACGACGCCATCAGCGAGCAGATCGGTCGCGAGTTCGCGCAGTCACTCGGAGGTGGGTGCTGTTGAGCTCCACCGACGAGGACGTGCTGGCGGCAGCCGAGGCCCTCGGCGAGGAACTCGCCGCGTCAGAGACGGACGCTTCTGAACGCCAGTTCGAGTCGTTACTCGTGGAGTGCAACGAGGCAATCACTGAAGAGACCGGCATCAAGTACGGCGAAGCCTGTGACGCTGGCGACTGCTGTTAAGTCGGCCAACGAGCAACGAAAAGGATGGCCGCGGAGTCGCCGATTAGCTTTCGACCGGTTCGGCGATCTCGTGTAGTTCGTCGACGGTGATCTCGATCTGGCCGTCGGGATCGGCCGATCCGGAGACCGGATCGAACGAGAGCGCGTACTCGTGCCAGTCGCCGATCCGGGCGGTCTCGTCGAGTATCTCCGCCTCGCTAAAGCCAACATCGCTCTCGGTGACGACGACCGTCTTCGAGCGACCCTCCGTGGGTCGCGATTCGAGTTTCAGATCGTAGGTGTGCCAGTCGCCAAACCGCGCGGTTACGTCGAGAATCTCCCCTTCTTCAAGCCACCGATCGTTTCGATGATCTCGTAGCTATTCCGTGTCATACAGAGAAACACAGGTGCTGGACGCTGAAAAGGGTGTTTCCAGACAATAATTCATATATACGGTCGACGTATGTGTTCCAATCGCCGTGATTTCAAAACGTACAGGTGCGTGTTCGGTCAAGAACTAAAAATAGTCTAGTCTCGATTCTGAACCGACTGCAGACTCGCTACCGCTCGTCTCTCGGAATTCGGATCCACTCGTCGATGATTCTGTCGCTCAGAGGTACGTTCGCCAGAAGAATAGTCCATCCTGGATTCTGAACCAGGGTCGAAGCCCCCAGAAGGCTTCAGGATTGGCCCCTACCCCAATGGACTGACATGTCTCTAACCGCTCACTTACGCGAGCGCTTCATCAGTTTGTACTGCCCTTTGCTATTTGAGGGTTTCGAACTCTTCCGGTGTGAGTCGGAAGAGTCCCCGAAAGCGCCTACCTGATCGGATAGAGATCAGTCATCCGAGGCTGAGTCGAACGCGTCGGCGCCCTCTGGAACGGTGTAGTGTTCTTTCCGATGGCAGTTCGAACAGAGGATGCTGCATTTTTCCATCTCGGCACGGATCTTCTCTCGTGAGTAGCCATACGTGACCATCTGGCCGATTGCCATCTTTTTGTCTGCACTGTCGAGGTGGTGGAAGTCGAGACAGGCCGGGTCGGCCTCGCCACACCGAGTGCAGACGGCGACGTCGCGTTTGTACGCGTATACCCATGCTCGGTTGGCAGCACGGCGGGTTTTGGTGCGTTCATTGTTCGTCTCGCGATGTCGGTAATGCCAGCGCTGGTCGGCTGTGAGGTCGCTCCACTCCAGTTCGTCGGGGATGGTGACGTCGTCTGGTTGGGCATCAAGTCGAGAGCCGCGCGAGTACGCGGTTTCGAGCTCGGCTTGCTCTTTCGCTGCGTTCCAGCCGTCCGTGACTCGTAGGATGGTCGACGCCGAGGGCGTCAATCCCAGTTGTTCGTACTGTGCTTTCGTCGGCGATTCACCCAGTCGCTGTGCAGCTTCGCGGAGTGATTTGAAGCAAGTCTCTTGTGTGATCATACAAATCCTGGCGCGTCATCTCGGATGAATACTCGCGCCCCACCCGTTGGGGCGCGTGACAAAACGAGCGGGGAACGTACGCCCAGTAGGATGCGTAGATCAGTTCATAATCGATTAGAGACGTTAAGACGTGTACATAGTGGCGTTCGGAGCATGGGACGAGTCAGAATCGGGTCATACTCGGTGGCCTCGTCCGAAAAGCACTCGACAGTAAACGAGTAGACGGACGTCTAGGTGCCAGAGACTGGATGAGCGCTCTGCCCGAGCAGTGAGGAGACGGCCGTTTTTTACCGGAAGAGCCTCCAGAGAGTGTAATCTACGCGATTGCGGGCTCACCACGTGAGAGTAGAATTGTTCATAATTGGTTCCCGTCTGCCGGTTTGACCGAACGAGCGAGGCCCCACACGGGTGAGCCTGTCCCAACGAGCAAGAGACGATTGGCTCAGTATCGAGCGATGCAGACGATATACTCGGAGAGAGCTACCCATCTCCGGGCAACAGTGTCGATCTCGACGTCGATCGATTGTTCTTTCCGACCTAGTTCGATTCGTGGTCCCATGAGACAGCCACTACCGGCCAATAGAGCCGATTATGAAAAACGAGCGAGTCTGTGAGAACGCGCGAACGTATCGCTAAAAGAGGGACCAAACGAGAAGTCAGGTATGAGTATGCAGTTAGGCCAAGCGAGCCGATAGCGACTTCCGTACCTGATCATGTGTGACCGACACCGACTTTGTACTCGATCTCGGATCCCTGTATATGTACGTTGGACGCTTCGTCGTCGTCGGCCCCTCAGTGGGCGCGTATCGAGTATCGTCACGGTCGTTTCCGAACCGAAAGGTCGTCGAGCGCGACGGCGCGCTGACCGTCGTCCCGACCGCCGAGGCCGAGGAGACCGACAACCCGTACGTCTCCTACAACTGTGTGCGGACGGCGGGCGACGCGGCCGTCCTCGGCAACGGTTCGCACGTCGATCCGATCACGGAAAAACTCGAACTGGGCTATCCCGCTCGTGACGCGCTCGCCGAGAGCCTGCTCGCGATGGATTACGAGAAGGACGACTACGACACGCCGCGCGTCGCCGGCGTGATCGGCGAGGATGCCTACATCGGAATCGTTCGGAAGGACGCGTTGCTCGTCGAGCAGGTCGAGGAGCCGACGCTGGTCGCGACCTACGAGAAGGACTCGCCGGAGGCGTTCGCGTTCGACGCCGATAGCGCGGCGGCGGCCGCAGGCCAGGCGTACGACCTCGACCTCGAACACGCGGTCTGTGCGGCGGGTATCGAGCGAACCGACGAGGGCGTCTCGCTGGCTATCGAGAACGGCGAGTAAGCGACTGCGGGCGAATTCTGAAGGAGATAGAGCGTGTAGCGATGCCCATGGACATCGGCGTCATCTCGGACGTGCACGGAAACAGGGTCGCGCTCGATACCGTCCTCGCGGACATGCCACCGGTGGACGCGCTGGTGTGTGCCGGCGACGTCGTCGGCTACAACCCGTGGCCCGCCGAGTGTGTCGACGAACTACGCGAGCGGAGGGTGCCGACGGTGATGGGCAATCACGACCGGGCAGTGGCGAGCGGGACGTCGTTCCGGTTCAACAACATGGCCGCGGCGGGGGTCGAACACGCCCGCAAGGAACTCGACGACGAGCAACTGGCGTGGCAGACGCGCTGCCGGACGAACGGATCGATTTCGGCGGGCGGATGAAACTCGTCCACGGCCATCCCGATGACCCGGACCGGTACACCTACCCCGACGAGTTCAGCGCCCGGATGCTCGACGAGGAGGACGTGCTGGTGATGGGCCACACCCACATTCAGCACTGCGAGCGATTCGGCGAGGGGATCGTACTCAACCCCGGCAGTGTGGGCCAGCCACGCGACGGCGATCCGCGGGCAGCCTACGCCGTCGTCGACCTCGATGGGATGGACGTCGATCTTCACCGTGTCGAGTACGATATCGACGCCGTGATAGAGGCCGTCAGAGGGACGGAGCTACCCGATCGGATCGGCCAACGATTGAAAAAGGGGCAGTGATCTAGAACCGCGTTTGCATGATCTCGAGGGCGGCCTCGCGGTCCGTCCAGTCGACGAACACGGCGATACTGGTCGCACTCGTGATGACGTCGAGGATGTTGATACCGTCCTCACTGAGGGGGTCGATGATATCCGAGAGTACGCCCGGCTGGTTCGGGAGCTGGCCGCCGGTGACGCGAATGACGGCGATGCCATCGTCGACGGTGATGCTCGACAGCGGTTCCTGATCGACGACCTCGCGATGCAGGACGGTCTCGGCGTCTTCGGCCTGTCGCTCGTCGACGTAGAAGGTGATCGAGTCCATTCCCGAGGCGACGGCGTCGACGTTGATGTCGCCCTGGCCGAGCGCCGTGGTGAGTTCCTGCAGGACGCCCGGACTGTTGCGGATCGCACGACCGGCGACGGTCATGCAGGCGAGCGGTTCGTCCCGCATGTCGACGAGACTGCGGAACTGGCCCTCGACCTGCGTCCCGCCAGTGAGCAGGTCGCCGTGCTGGTAGTGGACCACCCGAACGCCCATGTTCCCCTCTTTGTATGCCAGTGCGCTGGGCGCGACGACCTCGGCGCCGCGGAACGAGAGGTTTCGGAGTTCGTCGACGGTGATCTCGCCGACGTTGCGTGCTCCTTCGACGACACGGGGGTCGCCCGTCATGACGCCCTCGACGTCAGTGACGATGACGACCTCGTCCGCGTCCATGTACTTGCCGAGCATGACGGCGGTCGTATCACTGCCACCGCGCCCGAGCGTGGTCAGCGATCCGTCCGGAGCCTGTGCGAGAAAGCCGGTAATGACCGGTACGACATCGCCAAGCCGTCCGGCGACGTCCTGGGCCCGTTTGTGGGTCTCCTCCACGTTGACCTCGCCGTCCACGTCGGTCAGCACCGGCCACTCGTCGCTGCCCGGTTCGAGGAAATCGGCGTCGACGCCGCGCGCGCCGAGCGCTGCCTTGAGCATCCGGACGCTGGTCCGTTCGCCCATGCTGACGATCTCGGCGCGGTCCGCGGGATCGGCCTCAAAAGAGATCTCAGAAAGCAGATCGTCGGTCGTACTTCCCATCGCGCTGGCTACGATGGCGATCTCGTGGCCCTGTTCGACGGCCTTGGCGATAGAGTCTGCGGCACGGTCGATCCGGTCGCCGCTGCCGAGACTCGTCCCACCGAACTTCACGACTACTCGCATACTACCACCCGGCCGCTCGTGTGACTGTGGCTCATGCGGGTCAGTAACCAAGGGGAGCGGATAACTGTGTCCATTGCGCTCCGACCGGGATTGTCGTTCGTGATACTCTCAGCGATCCCCCACAGAGAGGTCAGTTTCAGAAGCAAACCGTCGAAACGCGGCCGGGAGCGTCACAAACGGTTTATCTACGTGGATCAATAGCACATAGCATGGAGATACGGGACGCAGTCGAAGCGGACGCCGACGACCTCGCAGCCATCGCGGACTCACCGACGGACGTGATGCGCAACCTCGTCCACGACCGGACGGTTCGTGTCGCCGAACCCGAGGGGACGGCGACGGATCCGAACACGGATACGGACCGCTCGGAGCGCGAGTTGCTCGGGTTCGTTAGCTTCGACGCGAAGACGAATACGGTCCACGTCACGCAACTGGACGGGACCACGGAAGCATGTCAGGCACTCCTCGCCGAACCGATCCGGTTCGCCAGACAGGAGGGGATGGACGTCGAACTGCTCGCTCCGACCTCCGAACCTGCGGTAGCGACTGCGGCCGAGGAGCTCGGCTTCGTCGCGGCGGGAAAGGGGCCGAAGTTCTCCGGCACCTCGACAGTTCGGTATCGGCTCGACCTGTAACGCGTCGGTGGAGCCGCGAGGGGAGCGATACGGAAGACGTCAGTCGGCGGTGCCCCCGGTAGCGCCGACAGGGGATTCGTACTTCAGGTCGGCGGCGAGGTTCGGGTGACATTCGGCACAGACCATCCGTATCCGCGTATGGGTCATTACGGCATCTCTGAGACGGTGCTCGAACCGGTGCGGGACGTCGTCGCCGCAGGTTTCGCAGGTAGGCATGATAGTCGTACACACACCGAGAGAATATAAATTTTGTCCAAACAGTCAGCGCTGAGTAACAGATTCAGATGTTAATTCGCTTGTTATCGCCAACACCAACAGTTCTGATCAGTAAAACTTTCGTATCGTGGTGTCGAGCGTGTCGAGGTCGACGATCGGCGCATAGCCGGCGTCGGGGTCGATGTTGACGCTCTTCTGGAAGTCAGTCTGGGCCTGCCAACAGCCGGAGTTGATCGCGAGAACGTTCCGGTACTTGCCGTAGCCGAGTTTATGGACGTGGCCCGTGTGAAAGATGTCCGGCACCTCGTCGATGACGAGGTAATCTTTTTCCTCGGGAGCCAGTCGCATATGCCCGCCGTACTGCGGCGCGACGTGACGTTTCTTCAGCAGGTGATACATCGGCTTTTCGGGCTCCTCGTAGGTCGCTTTCTCGTCCGGGAATTCCGCGATAATCTCGTCGAGCGAGACACCGTGGTACATCAGCACGGAGACACCCTCGATGGTAACGGTCGAGGGGTTGCTCGTGATCCGTGCGTCGTGGGCGGTCATGATGTCGCGCAGTTCCTCGGTGAACCCTGGCTGGGGCTCTGCCAGACGGACGGCGTCGTGGTTGCCCGGGATCATCACGATCTCGATGTCGCCGGGAACGGCCTTGAGATGTTCCGAGAACTGCTCGTACTGTTCGTAGATATCGACGATATCGAGTTCCTCGTCCTGATCGGGGTAGACGCCGACCCCCTCGACCATGTCGCCGGCGATCAGGAGATACTCGATCGCTTCGGCCGCTTCGGTGTGAAGCCAGTTCGCAAACCGGTTCCAGGCCTCGGTCATGAACTCCTGGCTGCCGACGTGGATATCGCTGATCAGCGCGGCCTGGACGTGCCGGTCAGCGGTCGACGGCTCGAACGTTCGCGGCACGTCCGGAAAGTACAGCGAGTCCACGAAGAGGATCCCGCCGTCGTCGGCGAGCGTTCCCTCCACGGCGATCACTTCGTCGAGGAGCAGTTCGTCGACCAGGTCCGCGAACTCGCGGTCTTTCATGACGAGACAGGGGAACGTTCCGGCGGTGTCTTCGAGTTCGACCAGCCAGTGACCGCTCGCTGTCGACCGGATATCGTTGACCATGCCGACGATGGCGGCGTCGGTGTTGCCGCCCATCGATTCGAGCGTATCCGTCGGCCGGTGGTTGACTCGGCCGCGCAACTGCCCGCTCAGTCGCTCGAAGCGGTCGCGAAACACGTCGACGAAATCGTCGTACTCGCCCGTCCCCGTGCTCTGGCCCGTCATATCGTTCGCTATCTCGATCGATCGGTGGGCAGCATCGCCACGGTTCGCGCCGTCGGCCCCCTCGAACGCGGTCGACGAGTCCGTCGCCCTGACAGTCGTCTCGGTATCGTCCGTGGGATCGCCTGTCACCCCCTTCGTTTCAGGTGGAGCATCCCGGACTCCATCTGCCTGTTCCGGCTCTCCATCTCCAGTTGAAACCGGGGGTCGTCGGGTGGGGTAGAGACCGTTCCGTCCCCTGATTCGGTCGCTCCTGCCTCCGTCACGCGCCGGACTCGCTCTTTAGTGACAGTCAGCGCGTCGTCCGGGGTCGACTCGACCACTGCCTGTAACGTTCGCGCGGGGTTCTCGGCGGACGCGATCAGCGTCACGGCTTCGCGGTCCGCGTTGTAGCCATGTCTGGTCAGTTCGCGAACGATTCTGGCGGGAGCTTCCAGCGGCACTACACATAGGATACCGTCAGGCAGTCAAAAACGTGCCGGACCGTTCCGGTAGCGAGCAGAAGGTTGATTTTCGGTGGCCGAATAAGCAAGAGCAATGAACGACAGGCGGGACGGCGACGAGACGGACCCTCCATCGCCGTCGGATGACGATGGTGACGAGAACGTCGGCCACCGAGACCGAACGCACTCCGGCGACGACGGGAGTCACGGCGAGGAGGCCGACACCGACGAGACTGTGCCGGACGAGGCAGGCCTCGACGAAACGTCACGCCAGGGCCGACACGAAATGCTGGGCCCCGAGCCCAGTACCGAACGGGAAGCGACTGCCGCCGGAAACGGTAGCGGCGAGGACGTGCCGGCCCCCGGGGAAGACCCGGTCGGCTGGTTTCTGAACACGCGAAACAGTTCGGTGCTACTGTTCAAAGACATCGCCAGCAGTATCGCAATCGTCGCGATCATCGGACTCGTGCTGTTCTCGATCAGCGGCGTCTGGCCACCACTTGTCGCCATCGAAAGCGGGAGCATGGAGCCACACATGGAGAAAGGCGATTTGGTCTTCCTGACGGAGAACGACCGGCTCGCATCGAGCGACGCGGTGGCGGCGGGCGTCGTAACCCACGAAGCCGGTGAACAGTCCGGCTACACCAAGTTCGGTGACCACGGCGACGTGATCATCTTTAGACCGAACGGGCAGCAACAGACGCCGATAATACACCGCGCGCACCTGTATGTCGAAGAGAACGAGAACTGGTACGACAGGGCCAACAGCGACTACATGCGCGCGGACAACTGCGCCGAACTGAGCAACTGTCCGGCCCCACACGACGGCTTCGTGACGAAAGGCGACAACCCGAACACGAACCGACACTACGACCAGGTGGACCGGTATCAGATCGTCAAACCCGAGTGGGTCGAAGGAACGGCGGAGGTACGCGTCCCGTATCTCGGCTGTATCCGCCTGGAGTTCTCCGAGACGGAGTCCTGTCGGCTCTAGCGCGTCGCTGACTCGCTCGTAATACGTAACTCAGGACGGCTCCGACGGTTCAGTTGTCGAACCGTGCCTGCACGAACGGTTGGACGTCCTCGATGTCGCCGATCCGGGAATCGGACATGAGCACCGCTTCGGTCTCCTCGATCGGGACCGAGAGGCTGATCTCTTTCGTCCGGCCGTAACGCCCCTTGGAGACGACGACGGCATTGACGATACCGAGCATGTCGAGTTCGCTGATCAGATCGGTGACTCGTCGCTGCGTGAGGACGTCCGCATCGATCTCCTCACACAGACTCTTGTAGATGTTGTACACCTCGCCGGTGTTGATGTTGTGGACGCCGTTCTTTTCGAGCAGGATCGTCGAGAAGAGGACGAGTTTCGACTGGGTCGGGAGGGTGCGGACGACCTCCACGACTCGGTCGAGTTCGATCTTGTCCTGTGCCTGCCGGACGTGTTCTTCAAGGACGCGCTCGGACTGGTCGCGCTCGGCGAGTTCCCCCGCGGTACGGAGGAGGTCGAGCGCGCGTCGTGCGTCGCCGTGTTCCTGCGCGGCGAAGGCCGCACACAGCGGAATCACGTCGTCGGTCAGCGCGTCGGGTTTGAACGCGACGTCCGCGCGGTGCTGGAGGATGTCGCGGAGTTGATTGGCGTCGTAGGGCGGGAAAACGATCTCTTCCTCGCCGAGACTCGACTTGACGCGAGGGTCCAGAAAGTCGGTGAACTTCAGGTCGTTACTGATCCCCATGATCGAGACGCGGGAGTTGCTGAGTTCGGAGTTCATCCGCGAGAGGTTGTAGAGGGTGTCGTCGCCGCTCTTCTCGACGAGTTTGTCGATCTCGTCGAGCATGATCACGACGACGCGTTCGCGGTAGTCGACGGCATCGAAGAAGACGCTATACACACGGTCCGTCGGCCACCCAGTCATCGGGACCTGTTCCATCTCCTCGCGATCCGCCTTCAGTTCCTCGATGCGGTCGTCGAGCCCCTCGACGGAGTCGAACTCCGTATCGTCGAGAACTGCTGGAGTGGCCGTCGAATCCTTTCTCTCGAAATCGGCGGACGCACCCGTGTCCTCGGATGTCTCGTTTGCGGTCACGTCCGCCCGGAGCGACTCGAACTTCTCCAGACGTTCGTCGATCAACTCCTCGTTCTTGTCGATGAACTTGTTGGTAGCTGGGCGAGGACCCGATACTGCGTGTCGGTGACCTCGCAGTTGATATACTCGACGTCACACGGGACACTGTACTTCTGTGACGTGCTCTCTAGCTCCTGGCTGACGAACTTCGCGCTCGCAGTCTTTCCGGTTCCGGTCTTCCCGTAAATGAGGATATTCGAGGGCGTTTCACCGCGAAGCGCGGCGACGAGAATCGTCGCCATCTTGTTGATCTGTTCTTTTCGATGGGGGAGTTCGTGTGGTGTGTAAGACGGCCTGAGCACTTCCTTGTTCTCGAAGATCGGTTCGCTGTCGAGCAGGTCGTCGAACAGGCCCTGGTTATCCCCTTCGACCTCGTCGTCGAGCACGACTTCGTCGAGATCGAGGTCGATAGACTGTGCGCTATCGCCCTTCTCACTGTCGCCGTCGGATCCTCGTTCGTTGTCAGCCATCTGTCAATCTGCTCCGGCAGTCTGGTGTCGTTTGACCCCTCCGTTTCACGTGGACACAACAGCCCAAATCTCCAGAGTCGCCGTCAGATAGTGTGTACGACGTGTATATCGGGTCCGAACTGTGCCAGATCGTCCAGTTGATGCAGACGAACCAAAGGTGAAGCAGGGTCTTAAATTCTTCTCATTTTCCATCAGCAGTTCAATCCGGTCAGTCGTACCGGTCCGACAGATGGTTTTCCTGGACGATTGTTGGGACAGTCTGGCACGAGTATAGTTGCTGACCGTTGATCTGCCGACGGATCCGCGCTCGATGGGAGCTATGCACGGTCGAAACGCATGCGATCGGGCGTGGACACGTGAACGGTAGCTAGAGGGCCGTATACAGAGAAGTTCCAGATGAAACGGAGGGGTTGGTGTGGGTTCCCAGTGCCTCAATACGCCCCCTCTCGCATTGAAAGGCGACTCTTTCGCTGTGTTCAAGCAGTTTGTCGAGTCACTTCGAATACATAACTCGGTCGGGGGATATCGGACCTCATCTGGTGAGGTCCCAGCGAGTCGATGACAGGTGTGTGAGAGAGTTCCAGACGAAATGGGGGGTTGCGGAGGATATCTGCCAACCCCCACCCCTTCGTTTCGGGTGGAGACGGGATTAAGAGGGGCCAGGGGGTCGGAGATGATGCAACATCTAGTGCGGCACAAAGCTTTATTATGGTTGCATAGAAACAGTATCCGCAACACAGACAAAACCGTGTTTCAGGGGGTTAGTGTCTGTTGTATTTCTAGTACAGCCTACAGTTACGGTCGTTCCCGCCGCAATCGTGATAGCTACCCACACGTCTCTGCCCGGCTCGTCGACGAACACAGGGGTGGGGGGATGGGTCTCTACTCGTGTTCCACCCGAAACGAAGGGGTGGGGGGTCGCCCGGTAAGCTCCGGGCAAAGAACAGCAGTAATGCTAACAAGGAACGACCGACCGACTCCGACCAGCAGAATCCGCCACCGGAGACTGAATTATCTACCACGGCAATCGGAACCGATGAGACGTCCCGCTAATCGACTCTTCTCCGACCAACTCTTCCCCGAATTCGACTGTCTTGGGCGCTACTCGAACTCGACTGTCTTTCGTCGTGAACTGTCTCGATCTGGCTGTTGGGAAGTGTCTCGTCCCGTCTCGACGCCGGGAGAAACTGTCGCTTTCGGATAATATATTGATTAGTTGATATCCGTCTGACCAAGGCTTAAGTAGGTCGGGTGTCGTTGTAGCGCCATAGCACCTGCCCACACGCGGGTGCGGGGTGAAACACGGTGAAAAAGGATGGGACTATTTACAGAACTCAGGGATAGCGTATCCCGCGTCACAAATCGACTCTTCTCCGAGGACGAACAGAAACGAATAGGTATCTATGGGCCGCCGAACGCGGGAAAATGTCTTGCGCCGGACGAAGAGGTGTTGCTGTCCGACGGCAGTTACAAACCGATTCGGGACGTGTTCGAGTCGGTAGCACGCTCGGATGTGGAGACAACGGATGTCAGCGATAGTCCGGACGAGACATGGCTGGAATGCTCGGACAACGACCTCTCAGTACCGGCGTTGACCGACGACCTCCGATCGACCGTCGGAAACGTCACACACGTTTTCAGACAGCGGTATGAGGGCGAGCTGTATCGCGTTCGAACCGAATGGGCAGGGAGATCACTGTCAGTCCGAACCACCCGTTTATTGGCGTCACCGACGCAGGTGTCGAACAGGTCCCAGCACGAAACGTCGACCAGGGACTTCCGATTGCACTGCTGTCCTCGTTTTCGACTGCAGGAGGTACACGGTGGCAACTCGATCCCTCAGACACGCTCTGTACTGATGGTGGAACCGTCAGTATAGACTCGACCTTCCACGATCCCAAATCGGTCAAACCCCTCTCAATCGATCCCGAGGTGGCGAGGTTTTTGGCGCTGACCATTGCGGAAGCACAGCACGACGAACGCTTCGTCGCCTTCGCCAACAAGGACCCGGAACTGCGAGACGAGTACGAACGGCTCGCAAAACAGTTCGGTCTGGAAGCGACGACCTACGAGTACGATGGCAAGACGCCCATCGTCCGTATCAATAGCAAATCACTCGTCGAGCATCTCCGCCGACTCGATTGTCCGCCGGGCGCATCTAGAGAAGTACATCCCGGAAGCGATTCTGACCGCGTCCGACGGGACTGTTCGACCGTTCCTACGGGCGATGTTTGATTGCGAGGGGAGCGTTCAGGGCGCAGGGAGCGCTGACAGAGGGCGGTACGTCACCATCTCAAGTGCCAGCAGAGAGCTACTCGTAGGCGTCCAGATACTCCTGCTCCGGTTCGGAATTGTCGGAAAGCTACGTGAGAAAACCCACGACGGGGAAACGTACTACGAGTTCAGAATCGGACGGAGCGATCAACACCGTGCGTTCCGCGAACACGTTGGCTTCGACGATGAGGCGAAAGCAACCCGTCTCGACAGGCTCTGTAACGCGGATTCAGATCCCACAGTGGATACCCTTCCGTTGATGGATACACTCGAACGGATCCGGGAAACGCTCGATGCGACCCAGACCGAGTTTTACGGCGACAATAAGCACGTCGCACGGATGCGGCGACAGAACAGTATCAGCATCGACCGACTCGAATCGATGGCAGAGCAGCTTCCCGAGACTGAGGAGACTCGACTGATCCACGACATCGCAGGGAGCGACGTGTACTGGGACGAGGTCGTCTCAATCGAACCGATCGAACACGACGGGTATATTTACGACCTCACCGTCGACGAGCACCATACGTTCACGACACGTGATGGCCTCGTCGTTCACAACACGACGTTGGCCAACCGCATCGCTCGTGACTGGACCGGCGACGCCGTCGGCCCGGAAAGCCACGTTCCACACGAAACGAGGCGTGCTCGACGCAAGGAAAACGTCGATATCGAGCGCAACGGCAACTCCGTCTCGATCGACATCGTCGACACGCCCGGCGTGACGACGAAAGTGGACTACGAGGAGTTCCTCGAGTACGACATCGAGGAGGAAGACGCCGTCCGGCGCTCCCGGGAGGCCACCGAGGGCGTCGCCGAGGCGATGCACTGGCTCCGCGAAGACGTCGATGGCGTCATCTACGTGCTCGACTCGACGGAGGATCCGTTCACCCAGGTGAACACGATGCTCGTGGGGATCATCGAGAGCCAGGATCTACCAGTTCTGATCTTTGCCAATAAGATCGACCTCAATGGATCGAACGTCCAACAGATCGCCAACGCCTTCCCGCAGCACGAAACGGTCGAGCTGTCTGCGCTCGAAGGCGACAATATGGACGAAGTGTACGACAAGATAGCGGAGTACTTCGGATAATGCCGGAAGTAAAAGACCCGTCCGACGGCGTTCAGATCGACCTGATCAGCGGTGAGCGGATGGAGGGAATGACCGGAATGGAGAAGATCAGGATGATTCTCGATGGGGTTCGCGAGGGCAACATCGTCATCCTCGAACAGGGGCTGACGCCCGACGAGGAGTCGAAACTCATCGAGGTGACCATGACCGAAATCACTCCCGCCGATCCCGAGGACTTCAACGGGATCGAGATCGAGACGTACCCGCGCGGCGAAACGGACGCGGGGCTGTTCTCGCGTCTGATGGGGAAAAACGAATCCTCGAAACTGACCGTGATCGGCCCGGCAAACCAGATCGAGACACTCCACAAGGACGAGACGCTCATTAGCGCCTTGGTCTCCCGGAAATAATGCCCCACCAGTGTACGAACTGTGGTCGAACGTTCCCCGACGGCTCCAAGGAGATGCTGTCGGGCTGTCCGGACTGTGGCGGGAACAAGTTCCAGTTCAACCCGGGTGATCGTCCGGCCGACGACCCCAGTCCGGGCCGTTCCGAACCACCGGACCGCTCCGGCGTGGCGAACACGGTCACCCAGGCAACCCGGACGGTTCGTGACTGGGTGAGTGGCGACGACAGTGGACAGCCACAGCAGGAGCATCCGGTCGATTCTACGTCACAGGAGGGCTCCGCTTCGAGTGGAACTACACGGAGTCAGACGGGCGATGCATCAACCCGGACGGCCGATGCGTCGACCCAGTCGTCAAATCCCGCCGTGACCGGTCCCGACGAATCCACCGGAGCCAGCGACTCCGCAGAATCGCACCCCGATTCGCCTACCCCGGACGACGCCAGTGAAACGACCGAGTGGCCGGATCATGGCTTCGAGGACCCGTACCGGGATCGACCGGAACCGACGGAATCGGATCCGAAAGAGTGGCCGGACGTCGGACAGCGACCGGAGCAAGAAGAGCCGTCCGAGGGTTCCACCCCTCCCGCCGACCCCGCCAGCGAGGCGGACGCAGCCAGCATCGACACGTCCGAAGACACGGCGCAAGCGAGTGCACGATCCGACGTCGTCTCGCCGGACGAACTCCCCGAGGGCCCACCCACGCGACCGACCGACGAGGGCAACAGTCATCGCGATTCCCCGTCCGCCGGCGGACAGACACGCCCCGACGCGTCGGGTGGCCGCATCGCGAGCACTCCGGACGACGACGATAGTCCGGACCTGAAGCACTGCGCGCCGAACTCAACGACCAGTTCGAGAGCATCAAGATCGTTCGTCCCGGCGAGTACGAACTCAACCTGATGGAACTGTACGACCGCGAGGAGTATATCGTCTCGCTGATGGAGGACGGCCGCTACGCCATCGAAGTACCGGACGCCTGGCGCGGCGACGACGATCGGTAGCGCGGCGATTCTACTCGGCCGCCTGCGCTTCGACCGCTTCGATCAGCAATTCGGCGACGTCGACGATCTCTATCTCTTCTTCGAAGCCACCCGTCTTCCGCCCGTCCTCGAACATCGTCGTGCACATGGGGCAGGCGACGACGAACTTCTCGATTTCGGCACCGGCGTCCGTATCCTCCAGCGCTTCCCGCAGTCGTTCCTCGCTCGGTTTTGTCTCCTCTTCGACCTCGATCCAGAGGCCGCCGCCACCGCCGCCACAACAGAAGGAGTTCTCGCGGCTACGCGGCATCTCGTAGAGGTCGGCCCCCGTTGCTCGCACGAGTTCGCGGGGTGCCTCGTACTCGTCGTTGTACCGCCCGAGGTGGCAGGGGTCGTGGTAGGTCACGGTGTAGTCGAGTTCGTCGCCGGAGAGGCCGAGTCGTCCCGCCTCGACGAGCTCTTCGACGACCTGTGTCCAGTGTTTCACGTCGATGTCGCCGTCGGCGTTCCACTGCTCGTCGTACTCGAAGGGCATCATGGGGTCGTCGGCGAACTCGGCGAAGTCGACCTCCGGATACTCGTTTTTCATCGTATTGTAGCTATGCGGGTCGGTGCAGACGATGGTCTCGAACTCGCAGTCCTCGAACGTCTCGACGTGATGGCCGGCGAGTTCGAGGTAGAGGAACTCCTCGCCGATCCGGCGGATGTCGTTGCCGTCGTGTTTCTCGTCGTCGAAGAGGATCCCCCACTCGACGTCGGCTTCCTCGAACAGGCGTGCCAGCGAGCGGGCCACCTTCATGTTCCGGTCATCGAAACTGGGGTAATCGCCGACGTACCAGAGATACTCGACTTCCTGCTCGCGGGCGTCGGTGGGTTCGAACTCCAGTTCGTCGGCCCAGTCGGCCCGGTTGCGCTGGGCCTCTCCGAACGTGTTGCCCTTCTGCATGACATCCTGGAAGACGTCCTGCATGTTCGAGTCGACGGCGCCCTCGTCGACGAGTTGTCGGTTCATCCGGGTGAAGGAATCGAGATGCTCGATCTCGACGGGACAGGCGTCCATGCAGGCCATACAGGAGACACAGGACTCCATGGTCGAACTGTCGATCACCGACGTTCCACCGTCGGCGATGATCGGCTTCGGTCCGCCGTCCCCGTCGCCCTCCAGCGACTCGCGGTAGGCTTTCAGGTCGAGGATCACGTCGCGCGGATCCAGCGGGCGGCCCGAGGCCTTCGCGGGACAGACCGACGAACAGCGCCCACATTTCGTGCAGGCGTCCTGATCGAGGATCTCCTTCCACGTGAAGTCGTCAATCGATTCGGCGTTGGTCGCGTCGAGGTCGGCAGGGACACCGGGCAGTCGTGCGCCCGCCTTCTCGTCGCGGGTGACGACGTTCGCAAACGAGGAGAGCATATGGAACGGTTTGGCGTAGGGAATCGCGGCGACGAAAGCCAGCGCGTGAATCGCGTGGACCCACCAGACGACGGTGTAGACGCTCTGTGCACCGCCTGCCGACAGCCCGACGCTGTCGAGCGTTGACGCGATGAAGTAGCCGACGAAACTCACGGTCTCGTGTCCGGGGAACCCGCGGCCCAGGATACCGAGCCCTTCGAGGAGGAATCCGCCGACGCCGAGCACGAACAGCGTCCAGATGAACAGGTCGTCCTCCAGACTCGTGTGTTTCCCCCACAGGCGAACCTTCCGCACCCAGTATCGGCTGTACATCGCCATCCCGATACCGACGACGAACAACAGGCCCATCGCGTCCATCACGAACTCGTAGGAGAGATAGAAGTCGCCGACCCAGAACGAACTGCCCGTCAGCGGCCGGTAGAAGTCGATGTCGATGGCGAGAATCGTCGTCCCCATCAGGAGCGTCAGAAAGCCCCACATGATGAACGTGTGCATCACGCCGGCGTAGAAATCCCGGTTGAACTGTTTCTCGTTCGAGCCGACGATCTTCACCGCGGAAACGATCCGACCGACGATGTTGTCGAGGCGATCCTTCGAGTCCTCCGCGCCCTGTGCGTATCTGGTCACGCGCTCGTACGCGCCGTACAGCAGTATCAGGATCGCGACGACTGCGAGGTAGTAGAAGATCACCTCGCCGACGTGGCTGATCCCGTAAAACGTCGGCCGAGTTATCTCGCCACCGCTTTGCGCGATAAATGTCATGTATTATCACGGGAGTAGCTGATAAATAAATCTTCCCACGGATTATGACTGACCCGTTCACGTCGTGCGCGAATCTGAAACAAGTTCTCTGTTTATAAAAACCTCACCCGCCTCGCCGTGCGATCCGAGTGAATCCGTGATCACCGACTCAGAGAAGCGGCGACAGCAAGAGTACGGCGCTCATCACGACCACGGGAACGTCGAGTCGAGCGGCCGAGAGCGCGGGCAGGGTCGGGTTCCACGAGAAACACCGGGCCTGTAAGGCGAGCGCGAGGCGGTTCGCGCGTCGGAACGTCCGCGCGACGCCGAGCACGCCGATCAACTGCACGCGCCGTCGATAGCTGGCCGTCTCGCCACCTCGCGCCGCAATGGCGTCGCGGATCCGCCGGAGATCCGCCTGCAGGACCGGCAGGAACCTGAAGACGAGCGAGACGCCGATTCCCAGAACGACGCCGGGGCGGCCGGGCACCGCCCACTGGATCGCGGCGCGCGAGGCCCGCGGTGCGGTCGTGACGACGTACGCGGTGCTGACGAGGAGGAGCAGGACGACGCGATAGCTTGCGAGCGCCGTCACCAGACCGTCTTCGACGTCGAGCCACGGTGGGCCGAGCGTCGCCGCGGCGAGAAGCGGTGCGAACGCCAGCAGTATCAGCGGGAACCTGATGGACCAGACCGCTCGGAGGGGCGAGACGCGGGCCGACGCGAGAACGACCAGCGCCAGCACGGAGAGAACCGCCATCGCCTCGGGCGTCGAGTGACCGAACGCCCCGATAGCGAAGGCGATCTGAAAGCCCAGTTTCGCCCGCGCGTCGAACCGGTGGGCGAGCGTTTCGCCCGGTTCGTAGCTCAACATTGGCGTTCTCCCGTCATCGGCCTGCCGGCACCCGAATACCGATCCCGTCGAGGGCCGTCCCGACGGCGTCCGGCGTGGCATCGACCGCTACCTGCCCGTCGACGAGCGCGACGACGCGGTCGGACAGTTCGAGCACGTCACGCAGGTCGTGTGTGACGACGACGATGCCGGTCCCGCGCTCGCGGAGGGCCGCAGCTTTTGTAACACCGACTGTCGCGCTGGCTCGTCGAGGCCGGTGAACGGTTCGTCGAGCACGAGGTGGTCCGGCTCCATCGCCAGCGCGCCCGCGATGGCGACCCGCTCTTGCTCGCCGCCCGATAGCTGGTCGATCCGTTCGTCACCCCGCCCATCCATCCCGACGGCCGAAAGCGCCTCTCCCACGCGGCGGTCGATCTCGGTCCGTTCGAGGCCGAGGTTCTCCGGGCCGAAGGCGACGTCGGTCCCCACGGTGGTGGCGACGAACTGGTCGCGGGGTGACTGGAACACCATTCCCACGCGCTGGCGCGCGGAGAGCAGATCCTCGGTGACATCCGTCCCGTCGACTGTGACGGTCCCCTCGTCAGGTGTCAATAGCCCGTTGAACTGGCGGACGAGAGTGGTCTTCCCGGATCCGTTTGCGCCCGCGAGGACCACGAATTCGCCGTCGTCGATCCGTAGCGAGACCTCGTCAAGGACGCGGACGTCGCCGTACTCGAAGACGAGGTTGCGGGTCCCGATCATCGGTCGTCCCCTCGCTCGGCGGTCACTGGATCACCCGGTGATGCTCCGTGGCGGCCAGCCGACGACGTGTCCGCCCTGTGCGATGGCAATCGCCGCTACCATCTTGGCGGCTTCGCCGGGGAAGAACACGACCGCACCCCCGATGATCGCTTCGGAGAGGTCCAGTCCTCCAGCACGATCATCAGTCCCACGATCCCCAGCGCGTAGACGACTGCCGCGCCGGCGACGAGGCCGGCGATCAGTCGCGCTACCCCAACGTCGGCCGGCGAGTGCATCCCGCTATCACCGTAGATCACGTACCCGATCACGACCACGGCGATCGGAAACGAGAACAGGTAGCCGCCGGAATTTCCGAACAGGTGGCCGATTCCCGCGGCACCCAGGGAGAACACTGGTGCGCCGACTGCACCGGCGACGAGGTACAGCACCATCGACACGCCGCCCCACTTCGCGCCCAGGAACAGTCCGACGAGAAACACGCCGAGGATCTGGAGGGTGATCGGTGCCGGCGAGTACGGGTACGGTACCGCGAGATACGCCAGTACACCAGTTAGTGCAGCCATCAGCGCGGCACCGGCGATCCCAACGACGTTCTCGGCATCGACGAGGTCTACGCCACTTTCTGTCTCGTTCATACCCGTTCGATGTTGGTAAACCAATGTTAATACTTCGGTTTACGAAGCCCCCTTCGTCAACAAGCTTTTATACAGCCACCGGTTGATACACCTCTTACCGATGGACGAGAAGACCGAAGAACTCCGGGACATCTTCATCGACGTGACGGATGAAGAGTCCGTAACGGAATCGCAGGAGGATACCCGTGGATCGATCACAGACACCGACAACGAGGAGATCCGCGAACGTGTCGAGAGCGTTGTCGAGAGCATGCGCGACCGCTATGAGTTCGAGACCGATCTCTCGAACGAACAGTTCTGCGAACTGGTCGACGGCTTCTACGCGGGGGATTCCGACGCCGAAATCGCTCGCGAACTCGACGAGTCGCGTACTACTATCGTCCGCGCCCGTCTGGATATCCACCTGATCCGGGACCGTGACACGGATGCGCCGTTCGACCTCGACGAGTTCCGCCGTCGGGTCAACGACGACCCCTCGACTAGCGAACTCGCCGAGGAGTTCGACGTCAGCGAGTCGACGATCCGGCGGTATCGGCGGGTCGTCGCCACACAGAACGAGTCCCGACAGGCCAACGACCGGTATCGTGACGAACTCGACAGCATCATCGGCGAGGCCGACCTCTCGGCGCATCTGACCGAAGATGTCCAGGAGGACGGCCTCGACGATGCCACGGAGGGTATGGAGACAGACGTCTCCTTCTGACCCTCGGTCGGTCTTCTCGTATCGCCGCCTGACCTCCAGTTCCCGCCGGTTTGTGCCTGACCCTTTTATCCGATCCCGAGCCAGCCCCGGTATGGCTACCCACGCGTTCAGCGACCTCCGCCGCGCGGCGTTTTGCCCGCGACAGCTCTACTATGCGCGCCGTGACGACGACCGCGCACCGCCGCCGGATGTCGAGCGCCGCCGAGCGCTGGCCTATCGCTACGACGAACTGATAGACGCATCCGATGCGACGCTCGAAACGCTCCCGCTTGCCGTCGACCCGTCGACGTTTCGCCGTACCCTCCAGCGCGCTCGCTCCCGAGTCGAGGACTGGCAAGACCTCGTGGACCCCCTCGGCGGGACGTCCTCCTCACCGGGCGGGAGTGTCGCGGCGTCGTCCACAAGTGTCTCGCCGACCCGCCGGTCCCGTCGCTCGTCTCGACCGGCGCGCCGCCCGAACAGGGCGTCTGGCAGCCACAGTCGGTCCACGCCGTCGCGGCGGCGAAAGCCCTCGCCTGGGAGCGAGAACGACCGGTCGAGCGGGCCTACGTCGAGTACCCGACACACGGCGTCGTCCGCTCGGTTCCGATCGATGGCCGCCGAAAAGCCCGGTACAGAGAGACGATCCGCACCATCGAGTCGCTGGGCTCACCCCCACCCCGCTTGCAGGACGACTCGAAGTGTTCGGCCTGCGAGTACAGCGACCAGTGTGGCGTCGAGACGCGGACGTTGCGGTCGCTACTGGGGTTCGGGTAGCAAACAGAACCCAGGACTGTGCTGCTTCTCAGTGGTCGGCCAGCCACGTCTCGATCTCGTCGCCAAGCGCGCCCAGGCGGTGAAGCTCCCCCGATGCGACGTCGACGACAGTGCTCTCGACGCCCCCGTCTTGCCGCCGTCGAGGACGGCACTCGCTGCGTCCTTGACCTCCTCGTCGACATCCTCGACGCGGCGCGCGCTCGGGCGGCCGCTGACGTTCGCGCTCGTCGCAGTGATCGGTTCGACGCGTTCGAGCAACGTCAGCGCGAGGTCGTGATCGGGCACGCGCACGCCGACCCGGTCGCTACCGGCGGTCAGCACGTCCGGGACTACCTCACGACGCCCGCAGAGCACGGTGACGGGCCCCGGGAGAAACCGCTCCATGAACGCCCGTTCGCGCTCGGTCGGCCGGACGTAGGACGTTGCCGCGTCGACGTCCGGCACTGCAAGCGAGATCGGGTTCGACCGATCCCGTACTTTCGTCTCGTACACGCGTTCGACGGCGGCCGGATCGAGAGCGTCCGCTCCGAGGCCGTACACCGTCTCCGTCGGGTAGACCACGAGGTCGCCATCGCGGATCGCGGCTGCCGCACGGTCGAGATCGCTCATCGACCGATACTGGGCCGCTCGTACAAAAAAGCGTACCGTCTCAGTCGCCGCTACTCGGCCGCTTCGATGGCGCTTGCGATCTGCTGGTAGAAGTCCTCGCCCTGCTGGGGCGTGACGAGTTCTCCATTGACGGTCAGCGTCGGCGTCGAACTGACACCAAGATCCTGTCCCGCCTCGCTATCGGCCTCGATCACCGGCAAGTAGGTGAGGTTCTCGGCAGCATCGCTGACGACTCCGCCGTCGGCCCCGACCTCGTTTCCGACCTGCTCGACGACGTCGAACGAGTACTCGCCCTGATACGTGAAAATCTCCTGCGCGAACTCGAAGAAGGCGTCGTCACCCTCGGTATCCTGTACCGCCCGGGCCGCGCTCGGGATCTGGTACGACCAGTCCTCGTTGACGACCGGGAAATCGTGGTGCTCGTATCTGATGCGCTCGGTATCGACGAACTCCTCTTTGACCGACGGGTAGACGTTCAACTGATACGTCTGACAGTGGGGACAGCTGAAGTCCTCGTAGGCTGCGACGGTCACGTCGGCATCGGGATCGCCCTGTACCGGTGTCGGTAGCTCGTCCACCGTTTCTCCGTCCGTATCCGGCGATCCGCCACCCAGACAGCCGGCTACTGCGCCGGTGATGCCGGTCGCCGCGATAGCCAGAAACCGCCGACGAGAACGCTGCTCTCTCATACCTGCTGGGTAGGTAACCCGCCCCCATGAACTATTCGGCTTTCGTCTCGACCGAGCGGGTCTGTCCCCCGCAGACGGTGTCGGAACGGCTTTGAAGATCGCCCACACACATCCCAATATATGGAGGTTTTCGGGTCGAGTGGAACGCGGGGGTCGTCAACGAGTCGCTGACGCCGACGTTCGCGATGCAGGTCGCACAGGCTGCGGGGACGGTCTGGGACGAGGAGCGGGTCGGCGTCGCCCGCGATACGCGAGTCACCGGCAAGATGCTGGCCGACGCGGTCGCCAGCGGACTGGCGAGCATCGGCACCGATGTCGACCGCCTCGGCGTCACGCCGACGCCTGCGGCACAGGCCTACGCGGAGCGGGCCGGCGTTCCCGTGGTGATCGTCACCGCATCACATAACCCGCCGGAGTTCAACGGCATCAAACTCGTCGGCGCGGATGGCATCGGCCTCGCCGTTCCCGAACTCGAACGCATCGAGGAGACGTATCTCGAAGGCGGTTCGGACACGTCGCCGTGGAACGAGGTCGGCATGTCCAGACGCATCGAGACTGCGAACGACGACTACGTGGCAGAGCTATTCGATGCCATCGACCGCGAACGGATCGCCGAGGCGGATCTGACCGTGGCGCTGGATCCGGGTCACGGTGCTGGCTCACTGACGAGTCCGGAGTTCTTCCGCGCGCTTGGCTGTGAGGTCGTCACGGTCAACGCCCAGCCTGACGGCCACTTCCCGGGACGGAATCCGGAGCCGATCCCGGAGAACCTCGATGATCTCGGCCGCCTCGTCCGCGCCACGGACGCTGATCTGGGTATCGCCCACGACGGCGACGGTGACCGCGCAATCTTCTTCGACGAGACGGGCGAGTACATCGAGGGCGACGCGACGCTGGCCGCGCTGGTCGCAGCCGAACTCGATCCCGGCGAGACGACGGTCTCGGCGGTCAACGTCTCACAGCGGCTCGTCGACGCGGTGTCGGCAGCCGACGGCGAACTCGAACTCACGCCGATCGGCAGCACCTACATCGTCAGCCGGATCCGCGAACTCCAGGCAGAGGGCGTCTCGATCCCGGTCGCGGGCGAAGGCAACGGCGGCCTCTTTTTCCCCCGTTATCGGCTGGCCCGCGACGGCGCGTTCACGGCCGCCCGCTTTCTCGAACTGGTCGCCAGCCGTCGAGCGAGCGACATCGTCGCGCCGTACTCGGGCTATCACAACGTTCGTGTCAACGTCGAGTACGCGGATCGCACCGAGCGCGACGCGATGCTCGACGCCGCCGCCGAGTGGGCCGAAACCGTCGATGCGGAGCGCTCGACGATGGACGGCGTCCGGCTCGACTTCGGCGACGCGTGGGTACTAACGCGGGCCAGCGGCACCGAGCCGCTGATCCGCCTCTACGCGGAGGCCCACGACGAGGAGCGTGTCAAAGAACTCCTCGCCGAGGCTCGCGAGGCGCTCGAACGCGGTCGCAGGAGCGATTGAATGTTACCCCGCGCACGGTGGCGCGGCGAATCCTGCTCTCACGAGGGTAGGCTTCCTGTTTCTACGACGTGACTTGCAGACACTGATTGAAAATCAGTCGTGTCCGTAGCGGTCACAGTCTCCACAGGCGTATCTTCGGGCCATCCCAGCCCTAATTCAGAAAAACCACGCTTCAGGACGTTCATCGCCGTCGCAAAATCGCACGCGATTTTGCTGCCCGTCAGACGTAGTCTGACAACCGCGTTCGCGTCTCTATCTGTCTCGAATCCACAACTCGGGCAGGAGTGTTCCCTGACCCAGATGGGTTTCGCCGTCTCCACGCCACACGCCGCGCACTCCTTGGTCGTCCCTCGTGATTCGACCTGCACGACGTGCGTTCCGTGCAGGTCGGCTTTGTATTCGAGCAGGGTGATGAATTGTCGCCACGCCGCATCCTGCTTGTTGCGAGCGTTTCCATCGCCCTGAAGCATACTCTGGACGTTCAGGTCTTCCACGAACACGGCGTCGTACTCTTTGACGAGCCACGTCGTTATCTTATGCTGGTAGTCCAGCACCTTCCGCTTGATGTGACGCTTGACCTTCGCCACTTCTCGGCGTTGCTTCTCGTAGTTGTTCGACCCCTTCTGTTTCCGCGACAACTTCCGTTGTTCGCGGCGAAGTCGTTCGTATTCGCCTTCGAGGTCGAGCCATTCAACAGTCTTCCCGTCGCTGGTGTGAATGTAGTTGAGAATACCGAGGTCAACACCGACGCTATTGCCCGCATCCAACGAGCCAACGTCGGGTTTCTCGGGTAGGTCAGCGTCGTCGGTTTCGAGGCCAAAGGAGACGAACCACTCGCCGGTCGTCTCCTTCTTGAACGTGACTTCTTTGATGGTGGCGTGGTCGGGAAACGGACGCGAGTAACGGATTTTGAGCCAGTCGATTTTGCTGAAGCGGACGTATGCGTACTTGTCGTGGCCCCTCTTTTCATCGAGGTCGAAACCAGACTGACTGTACGTCACGCTCCGGTATTCGGTGGGTGATTGTCGTTTGAGCCGACCGACGTTGTATCCCTTCTCTTTCTGCTTGCGGAGGTTCGAGAGATTTCGGTGGAAGCGTGCGACGGTGGCTTGGGCGGCTTTCGAGTGCAGGTCGCTGAACACCGACCACTTGCGTTTCCACTCGGGGAGTTTGTTGTTCTGGTCGTACTCGCTCGGTTTGTCGTCTTTTGGGGCTTGTTCGTAGTCCCAGCGGACGTGGTTGTAGAGTTGGCGATGAACGTCGAGATGGTGTTCCAGCCCTTCCGCTACCTCTTCTGTCGGGTAGGCGTGGTAGCGGTGACTGTGTTCCATCGCGATCTCCTGATTAGAAATGTGTTGACTTAATGGTTTGTGTCAGCGATTGTCGGCTTCATCCCCGACCACGGTGGGTCGGGGTATTCGCCTCGCTGACCAGTATAAAAAACGGCTCAGGGCTCCGGTAACTCGTCGAGGCGCTCCTGGAGCGTACGTTTCTCGGCTCGTAGCCGTTCGAGATCCGTCTCGACCGCTCCCGCTTCGAGCCGCTGGCGAGTCTCTTCGTCGAGTTCGTCGAGCGCTATCGCGGCCCTCCGGAGCCGCTCGAACTCCGCTTCCTCGGTCGTCAGTCGCCGCACCTTGCGGAGGTTCGCGATCACGGACTCCGGGGCGAACCGGCTGATCACCCGGCGGAGTTCGTCGGCCCGCCAGCGCAGGAGGGAGGCCTCCGCTGGCGGCCATGCGAGCGTCAGCGGATCGGCGTCGAGTCGGTCGAGATAGGTCTGCTGGGTCGCTATCTTCCGTTTGAGCGCATCGGCGTCGTCGGCGTAATGAACCAACTTCGAGCGGGAGTACTCGGCGTACTCCAGCAGTGTCGGAACCGTCTCGGTCCCGTCGGGGCTCTCGCGCACGAACGCCAGAAGCTCCTCGGGCGGCCGTGGCATGGCCACCAGCGGGAAGTACTGCGTCCGGTCGACGAAGGACAGGAACTCGCGGGCGCTCGCCTCGTGTCGGTACTCCCGGAACGCCTTGCGAACGCTCTCGTTGTACTGCTCGATAGGGGCGCGGAGCCGCTCGACCGGGGCATCCAGATCCGCCTCACCGAGTTCGAGGACGTGTTCGAGATCGCCGACCTCCTCGTCGATGGCGTCTAGTCGGTCGGCGGCGTCGAGGCGGGCCTCGCGGTAGCGCTCCCGGGCGTCGTCCCTGTCTTCGATCATCGCGACGAGGTCGTCGACGCCGTCGAGCGTCTCGCGAGCGCGGGCGAAATCACCCTCGTTGAGCCGTCGTTTGTCGACCGCTTCGAGCGACTTCTCGAACACCTCCCGCCGTGGCAGCCACTCGGGGAGGTCCTCGACGAAGGTCGAGTACTGCCCCCGGAACTCGACGTAGGACCTAAAATCGCCAGTTCCGGTAGCCTCGTCGGCGTACCGGTCGAGGATTCGGTGGGCGTCACGATAGGCGTCGACGGCCGCTTCGACTTCGCTCTCGCCGATCCGCTCTAGCTCCTCGCGGAGTTCCTGTAGCTCATCATAGGCGCTATCGAGTGTCGTGACCGAGTCGAACTCCCTGGCAGTGTGCTCACTCATCTCTCGACGTTACTCGTAGACGCTTTCGGGGTCGAACACTTTCTCGCCGACGACGTCGCCGTCGATGGTCCGATAGAAACAGGAGTTGTAGCCGGTGTGGCATGCGCCACCCTCCTGGTCGACCTGGTAGACGATGGCGTCGCCGTCACAGTCGACGAGTATGTCCTCGATATGCTGGACGTGACCGCTAGACGCGCCCTTGTCCCATAGCTCCTCGCGGCTCCGGGAGTAGTAGTGGGCCCGGCCGGTCTCTCGGCTCCGTTCGAGGGCCTCGCGGGTGGCGTAGGCGAGCATCAGGATCTCGCCGGTTTCGGCATCCTGTGCCACCGCGGGGACCAGCCCATCGTCGCCGAAATCCAACTCGACGTCGGCACGTGTCTCGCTCATGGCCGAGTGAACGCCCCTCCGAGAGGTAGGCTTTTTGGTCGACAGAACGAGCGAGAGCCGCTATACGAGTCCCAGCAGCCCGAGAATCCGAAAGAGCAGGTCGCCGTAGACGAGTGCAACGACGAACCCGAGAAAGATGGGGACGATAAACGGGATTCCTGGGGAGACCCACACCTCATCTCGCTCGACGAGCGTGTCGAGGGCGTCCCGGAGCGTTTCGGGCGTCGTCCCGTAGGCCGTCCCCTCGATATCGTCGAGAAACGCGGCCGCCCCCCAGGGGTCCTCGTAGGCTGGCTCCTCTCTCTCGCTCCCTGTAGGTTCGCCGCCGTCCGGAACGAGCGCCTCACCGGCGGTTACAGCGCCGTCAGTCGGCGGATTCGGCTCGTCGGATAGCGTCTCGGGATCCCGGTAGCGCTCCGGGGTTTCTCGCAGTTCGGCGAGCGTTAGCCCGCGCCAGCGCAGATACATCCGGAGTGCGTCGAGATCCAGTCCGTCGCGGGTGAGGCCATCCGGCTCCTCCATCATCCGGCCGTGGACGGTCGAGAGGTCGGACCAGTGTCGCACGCGGCCGACCACCATCGCCGACGCGAACTGGCCCTGTAGGGCGTTGTAGAGCGTTAGCGCTACCGGGAACGCGAGTGCGACCAGGACGGCGTTCGTGAGGATGGTAAACGAGAAGACGCCGACATCGGTCTGTATCGGCGGATACACGCTCGTCCCGATGTAGTAGGACGGAAACGCGGGAAACAGGACGGCGATGGTCATCAGCGCCTTCGCGTCCGCGCCGCCGAAGCCGCCCATCCGCCAGAAGGCGTAGGCCAGTGGGACCACGAGACCGACACTGATCGACGTCGTAACGAGAAAGAACTGCCAGTCGTAGCCGCCGATGCCGAACGCCCGCCAGCCGTCCCAGACGAGCAACAGAAGCCCCAGCAGGGCCAGTGGGGGCCAGATCACGTTGGGAACGCGCCGGGTCTGGATGTCCCGCCACGCGGCCCACGCAAAGACGGGGACGGCAAGCAGTCGCAGTAGATCGCTCGTCGCGGCAAACACCGGTCCGAACTCTATCACGTTCCCAACGCTGTCCGGTACCGATTTATACGTACCGACTTCGGGGATCAATCGTCGGTCGTACCGACGCTTTGCGTGGTCTGCTCCGGCCCGCTCCGGTAGACAGCGTACAGGATGAGCACGGCGATCAGGAAGTCGAAGCCGTGCTCGACGAGGTGGTGGGCCGTCATCGGAACGGCACCGAGGACGGTCCCCAGTCCCACGACCGAGCGGCCGACGAGCAGGCCCAGCACGACCGTAATCAGTAGATACCGTCGCGTTTGCCGCCGCGAGTAGGCGACGAGACCGGCCAGAAACAGCAGTGTCGTCCCGGCGACGGCGAGTACGATGACGGCAACGAGCACCGGGGCAGCTGTGGGTCAGCCACGCGCTTCCGGGCGTGCTCACGGCTGGCACCTGGTTTACAAGTGCCATCCAACTCACTGGAGCCATTCGTTGGTGACTAGAGCGGTGCAGTACTATGTTCTTCGGTCAGCGTTCTCGCCCGCTGGGAAGGAACGAAACACCCTGTATCATGGAACTCGTAGCTTTCCTTATTGCGGTCGAGAACAGATGACCGACACACGACCACAGATCCGCGCACAGATCTACGACGACGCCGGGATCCACTTCAACGAACTCGTCCGCGAGTCGGAGTACGCGCCGGGACAGATCCAGTATCACGTCCGCCGACTGATCGACGCGGGCGAACTGGTCCGCGACGAGTTCTACGGGCAGACGCATTACTACCCGCCGTCGTACGACGAGTGGGAGCGCGGTGCGCTTGCGCTGTTCCGTCGCGAGACTGCCCGGTCGATCGTCGTCCACCTGATCGAGCACGAACCGGCCACGCCGGATGCCGTCGCCGACTCGCTCGGTATCGCCCGTAGCACGCTCGAACACCATCTCGATCACCTCGTCGAACGCGGCATCGTCGAGAAACGCTACGACGAGCGGAATCGGGTGACGCTCGCCTTGCAGAACAGGGAGCGAACTGCGAGAGTGCTCCCGGAGGTCACTCCACGGATCCCGGATCGACTTGTCGACCGGTTCACACGGCTTGTCGACGACCTGCTCGAACGCTCGGCCGAGACGTCCTACCACGCCGGACCGTCCGAGGCGGAGTGAGACGCGGACCTGCGCTTCGCGGCAGATAGCTCCGTGGCTGTTGCCCAGCGCCACTGAGGCCGAGGGATTCCGGCCGACGTCGATGATTCTCCCCGTGTGTCCCTACATCGTAACGGTTTTATCCTGTTTTAGGTATACCTAAAACGATGAACGAACAGCAGTCGTCGGCAGTTCACGCTCGTGGGTCGTCGCGTGGCTGGCTGACGAGCACCCTCGTCGGGTTCTGTCTGGTGAGTGCAGTTCTTACGGTTGTTGCAGGCATCGTGCAGGTTAGCTTCGGGACGTACTCGATGACCATCGCGCAGGCGTGGGACACGGTAATCGATCCGGCCGTACTGTTCAACCTCGACGTCTGGAACGCGTTTCTGCTCGACGGTGAACTCCCCGAGATGAGCACCCGGCGTACCGTCGTCTGGAACCTTCGGGTGCCACGGGTCGTCGTCGGAATCATCGCCGGCGCGACGCTCGCGATATCGGGTGCGATCTTTCAGGCGGTGACCCGTAACGAACTCGCCAGCCCGTTCGTCCTCGGCGTGAGTTCGGGGGCTGGATTCGCCGTGCTGGCGACGCTCGTCGTCTTCAGTGGGTTTGCCCCGTTCCTGCCGCTCATCGCCGCAATGGGCGGGACGCTGGCGTTTCTGCTCGTCTACTTCATCGCGTGGAAGGGGGGACGAGTCCGGTTCGGCTGGTTCTGGCGGGCGTCATCGTCAATATGGTGTTTCAGTCGCTTCAGCAGGGACTGTTCTTCTTCGCCGAGGACCTCGGGGTCGTCCAGACGGCTATCGCGTGGACGACGGGGTCGCTCACGGGAACCGGCTGGTCGGAAGTGCGGATCGCGATCCTTCCGGCAATCGTGGCAATCGTCTTCGCGCTCGCAGGCGCACGACAACTGAACGTCCTGTTGCTCGGCGAGCAGACGGCCCGCTCGCTCGGGATGCGCGTCGAACGCGTCCGATTCCTGCTGTCGGCGGTGGCGATCCTCGCTGCGAGCGCCGCCATCTCGGTGGCCGGAATCGTCGGCTTCTTCGGCCTCGTCGTCCCTCATATCGTCCGCAACATCGTGGGCAGTGACTACCGACAGTTGATGCTCGGCTGTCTCTTCGCCGGGCCCGCGCTGATGGTGACCGCCGACGTCGGTGCGCGACTCGCGCTGGGGGGCGCACAGATGCCGGTCGGCGTCGTCACCGGACTCCTCGGTGGGCCGTATTTCCTCTATCTGATGCGCAAACAGCAGTCGATGGGTGAACTATAATGGCACGACAGGGTCTTGACGCGGATGTCGAAGGTAGTACGGAGCCAACGGGAACCGACCGCGTCGCTATCGACAGCGCGCTCGTCGCCGAGGACCTCGCACTGAGTTATCCGACGAGCGACGAGGCCGTCGTCGATTGTAGCAGACTCGACATCCCCGAAGGGGCGGTAACCGCACTGGTCGGCCCCAACGGAAGCGGGAAGAGCACGCTGTTGAAAGCGCTCTCGAATCATCTCACGCCGGACGACGGGGCGGTCTATCTGCACGGCGAGTCGATCCAGTCGATGAGCCAGAAAGAGCTGCCCGTGAACTCGGTCACCTCTCACAGGAGAACGATTCGCTAAACAGCATCACTGTCGAGGACCTGGCCTACCACGGGCGCTATCCGCACCGCGGGTTCTTCGATAGCGTCACCGCGGACGACCGGGATGCCGTCGACCGGGCCCTCGAACTCGCAGGCGTCGACGACCTCCGAGATGCGGAACTCGGCCAGCTTAGCGGCGGGCAAAAGCAACTCGCCTGGATCGCGATGGTGCTGGCCCAGGACACCGATGTCCTCCTGCTCGACGAACCCACGACGTTTCTGGATCTGTACCATCAGCTTCGCGTGCTGGAAACGATCCGCCAACTGAACGAGGAAAAAGACGTCACCGTTGCGGTCGTCCTTCACGACATCTCCCAGGCCGCCCGGTTCGCGGATTACCTGATCGCGCTAGACGACGGAGAGCTATACGACTGGGGACCGCCCGAAAACGTCGTCACCGAGGAGTTGCTCGCGGATGTCTTCGACGTCGAGGCGGCGGTCCGACACGACCCTGACGTGCGTATCCAGCCGAAAGCAGCGCTGTCGAACGAATCGGAGTGACCGCCCGGCGTTTCGGAAGAGTTTTAAATTTTTAGGCTGACCTAAAAATTGATGGTCGACAGAGCAGACCGAACGCGACGAAACGTACTTCGAACGACTGCGGGGGCGGCCGGGTTCGGCGTCTTCGCGGGCTGTACCACGCTCGACGAACCCAACGGGGACGACGGGTCCGGCAACGGCGACGAGAACGGGACCGAAAACGGCGACGAGAACGGGACTGAAAACGGCGACGAGGACGGGACCGAAAACAGCGACGAGAACGGGACCGAGGAAAGCGGCAGCTACTCGGTCTCGATGGAGCCGGTCGGTACCGTCGAGTTCGACTCGGTCCCCGAGACGTGGTTCTCGTACACTGCCGACTACGCGGACATGGGCGTCGCGCTGGGTCATGGCGACGGGCTTTCGGCGATCGGCATCCGGAACCGATACGCCACCCACTTCTACGACGAGCTACCGGACGTCTCGGTAGAGAAAGAGGATCTGACGGAGCTCTGGCAGGGAAGCACGGACAGAGAGGTATTCTACTCCCTGAACGCTGATCTCCATCTGATCGACCCCAACTTCATGATCAACCGCCTCGACTGGAACGAGGAGTACATCGACGATATCGAAACCGATATCGCGCCGTTCATGGGGAACACTATCTTCTCAGGGGGTACGACTGGCACGATTATACCCGCTACAGCCTGTACGAGGCCTTCGAGAAAGTCGCAGACGTGTTTCAGGAACGGGACCGCTACGAGGCGTTCACAGACCTCCACGACGAGGTTCTGTCGGACGTGCAGTCCCGCCGTCCCGAGCAGAGTCCCGACGTGGCGGTGTTGTTCCCCGAATCGCTCCCACCGGAAGCGTTCTACCCGTACACGATCGGCTCCGGGACACAATCCAAACAGTGGAACGACCTGAACGTGGGCCGCGCACTGGCCGAGAGCGATGTCGACGACTTCGCCGCCTCGCGCGGGACCATCGACTACGAGACGCTACTGGAGGTCGACCCCGACATCATCGCGATTCGGCAGGACGACGGCGTTCACGACGCCGACTTCCAGAGCGACATCGTCGAACACATGGAAGACCACCCCGTCGCGAGCAAACTCTCTGCGGTGCAGAACGGCCGCGTAATCGACGGCGGGCGGATCTATCAGGGACCGATTATCAATCTCTTTCAGCTCGAACAGGCCGCACAGGACGTCTACCCCGATGAGTTCGGCGACGAACAGCTCTTCGACCGCCAGCGAGTCAGCGACATCGTCAACGGGAACATCTGATGGCTTCCGACAGCGACGCCGGCGGACGTGTGCCGAGCGAGTGCGACGTTGCGGTCGTTGGTGGCGGACCGGCAGGCTGTTCGGCCGCCGTCTTCACCGCCCGCTACGGACTCGATACCGTCGTCTTCGACCGCGGGAACTCGGCGCTACGTCGGTGTGCGTATCTGACGAACTATCTCGGCTTTCCGGGCGGCATCGAGGTCGACACGTTCTACGATCTGATGCATGCACATGCCGAAGCGGCTGGCTCCGATATCGTCCCGGAACTGGTCGACTCCGTCGAACGAAGCGACGCAGGCCGGCGGTTCGCAGTCGATACCGAGGACGGAAGCTCCGTTCTGGCCGACCATGTCGTCACGGCGACGTGGTACGACGGCGACTATCTCCGACCGCTCGACGACGAGGCGATGTTCGAACTGCATGAGCACCACGGTGAGCGCGAGGAGCGCTTCGACCCCGAGTATCCCGACGCGGACGGACGGACGCCTATCGACGGACTCTACGTCGCGTCGCCAAACGGGACCCGGAACGCACAGGCCATCGTCTCGGCGGGCCAGGGAGCCCACGTTGCCCGGTCCCTGATCAAGGACGTGCGCGCCGAGGTGGGTTTTCCCGATGCGGTCGCGACGCACTACGACTGGCTCCGACCTGCGTCAGAGTTCACCGGCGAGTGGGCTGATCGGGACCGCTGGCGGGAGTGGTTCGATAACCAGATCGACGACGAGCGCGAGGACCTGGACGAACTGCGTGAAGCGTATATCGACCGAGCGTTCCGGACCCGCCAGTCGGACGCAGAGATCGAGGAGCGACGCCAGCGCGGCTACGAGCGGCTACTCGACCACATCGACGACGATCGGATCCGGGCATATCTCGATCGTACGTCAGACTGATCGCACGGCAGTCGGGAAGCGCCCCCGATTGCGATCCGAGGAGCGCAGCGGCTATCGAGCCGCTCGCGCCCGCTACCGCATAAAAGATGATGGTCGGCCAGAACGGGCCGAACTGTCGTTATATGACGCGGTTCTGCAGGTAGTCGAGGTGTTTCGCGTTGTAGACGATCCGCACTTCCTCGGCGTCGGGGCTACCGATGCAGGTGAGTCGAACGTTCTTCTCTTCGACTTCCTCGTCGCTGAGGATCTGCTGCATATCCATGTCGATCTCGCCCTCGTAGACGATTGCTGCGCAGTTCGCACATGCGCCAGCACGGCACGAGAACGGCCAATCGTAGCCCTGCGCTTCGGCGGCTTCGAGGATATACTCGCCTTCGTTAACTTCGAGAGAGCCGTAGTCCTCGGCGTCGAGGCCAGCGTCTGCGGCTTGATCGAAGAGGTCGTCGTCGTCCATCTCCCAGCCCTGGTCGTCCAGCACTTCGTAATTGAGGTATTCTACAGTGGGCATCAGGCTGACATTCAGAAGTCCTAACGGTTAGAAGTTATTGTTTTGCACGGCCTCCCGAACGTCCGGATTTCCCCCGGTACGAGTTAGTAACGCCCTATATTTGTTCTAGCAGGGTTTAAAACCCGAACACCGGCACGAACTCGAAGACGAGATACGCTCCGACCGTCGATATCCCGGGAACGAGGTTCTGAAGCAAAATCACGCGACCGGTCGTACTCGGGTTGAACAGGTCCCCCGCGCTCGGGATGTCCTCGGGGTCCTCTTCACCGATCTCCGGTAGTTCTTCACCCTCCTCGTCGGCCGACAGCGCGCCAACGGAGACGGTCGTCGATTTCTCTCCTCGCACTCCCTCGCGGACGCTCGTGGTTCGGGTCGCCCGCCCCCAACCGAGGCCAACGATCCCCATCGTCGCGATGACGACGAAACTCGCGGGGATGCCCAGCGCCGACAGCGAGACGACGATGAAGGAACTAACGGTCGCGATGACGATCGCCGCCGTCAGCGGCAGATGGGTGATATCGTTGCCCAGCGTCTCCATCGTCCGGCGACCGATCGTGAACGCGCCGACGCCGACGGCGATGCTGCCGAGGATGATCCCGGCGTTCATTTCGAGATCACCGCTCCCGACCAGCGGTGCAATGGCGTTTGCGATGTTGCTCGTCCCCGAACTGAACGCCATCAGACAGCCGATTGCGATGACGGTACCTGCGCCGAACAGTTCGCGATTGGTCGCCTCACTGCTCACGCCGACCCGGGGAATCATCTTCGACGTGTCGATGATAAATAACTCGTTGTCAGTGCGCTGGATGTTGATCCACGCGTTGATCCGGGGTAAAAATACCGTCCGATCACTCCGCAGACCCAGAAGCCGATCAGCGGTGCGACGAGCCACCAGGTAACGATCTCTCCGAGTTCCGCCCAGTCCAGCGTCCCGCTGACGTAGCCCAGCGCGCCGATTGCCCCGACCGTCGTCATCGACGTCGATGCCGGGACGCCGAAGAGGTTCCCGATGAACAGTGCGAAGCCGATGAAAAACAGTACGGTGATGCTCGTTTCGAGTGTGAACACGCCCGGTTCGACTAGCCCTTCGCTCAGCGTCGTGACGACCTGTCGCCCGATGGTGAACGCGCCGATGAAAAAGAAGAGGGACATGAACGCCGCCGCTGCCGTCTTGGTGATTACGTCGGCCCCGACTGCCGGTCCGAACGCCGGTCCGGTCGTCGAACCACCGATATTGTAGCCGACAAAAACCGCAACGACGAGGCCAATAAGTAATAGAGGTGCGATCATAAACATATAGAGTACCACCCAGAACTTAATCTGCCCGATACGCCAACCACACCGCCTGACAGTGACGGTCGTGGTGAACGGTAGCTTTTGTCGGAGAGCCGACGCCACTGCTTCGGAGGGTTTAGGCCGCCGCCCCGCCTGCGGACCCACATGAGTGCATTCCCCGAGTTCGAGGTCGTTCCGGCGGTGGACTTACAGGACGGCGAGGTCGTCCAGTTGGTGCAGGGCGAGCGCGGCACCGAGAAACGCTACGGCGACCCCGTCGACGCCGCCGAGCGATGGATCGACCAAGGCGCGGAGACGCTCCATCTCGTCGATCTGGACGGGGCGTTCGAGGGCGAGCGAGCGAACGCCGAGGCCGTCGAGCGAATCCTCCAGGCGACCAGCGTCGACCTCCAACTCGGCGGCGGCATCCGCACCGCAGAGGACGCCACGGACCTGCTCGACCGCGGTCTCGACCGCGTCATCATGGGCACCGCCGCGGTGAACGACCCCGACCTCGTTGCCGAGATCAGCGAGGCCTATCCCGGCAGCGTCGTCGTGAGCCTCGATGCGAAAGACGGCGAGGTCGTCGTCGAGGGCTGGACCGAGGGGACGGGAATCGACCCCGCCGAGGCCGCCGCCCGGTACGAGAACCTCGGTGCTGGCGCTATTCTCTTTACTGACGTCGACGTCGAGGGGCGACTGGACGGTGTTCAGACCGAACCGGTGAACGCTGTCGTCGAGGCGGTCGACATCCCCGTCATCGCCAGCGGCGGCGTCGCCTCCATCGAGGACATCCGCGACCTGCGCGAGGCCGGTGCGAGCGCGGTCGTGGTGGGGAGCGCGCTGTACGAGGGCGAGTTCACCCTCGACGAAGCGCGGGCGGCGCTGGACTGAGCCTTCGGCCCCTCGTGTCGACATCGAGAGACGCAGGAACCATAGTGCTCGGGTGCGTTGACGCCGGTATGACCGACCGCGCCGCGGCAGCCACCCGCGAGACGGCCGAAACCGAGATCGACGTCACCGTCGAAATCGATGGCGACGGCGACGCCGCCGTCGACACCGGGATCGGCTTTTTCGATCACATGCTCGAATCGTTCGCCAAGCACGGCCTGTTCGATCTGACCGTCGACTGCGACGGCGACCTGGAGATCGACGACCACCACACGATAGAGGACGTGGCTATCGTCCTCGGCGAGGCCTTCGCGGAGGCGCTCGGCGACAAGCGCGGTATCGTCCGCTACGCAGACCGGAAAGTACCGCTCGACGAGGCCGTCGCCGGCATCGTCGTCGACGTCTCCGGTCGCCCGCTGTTCGAGTTCGACGGCGAGTTCTCACAGAGTGCCGTCGGCGGGATGACCAGCCACATGGCGAAACACTTCCTGCGCTCGCTGGCGATGAATGCCGGACTCACCCTGCACGCGGAGGTCACTGGCGAGAACGCCCACCACGAGATCGAGGCGCTGTTCAAGGCGACCGCCCGCGCGCTCGACGACGCGACCCGGATCGACGAGCGGCGCAGCGATACGCCGAGCACCAAAGGAGAACTCTAAACGTCCGAGGTCGTCCCGTCGCTCTCGTCGAGATCCGTCTGGCGGTGAGGAATAATTAGCGTTATTACACTTCCGCCCGTTTCGCTCTCGTCGAACTCGACCTCGCCGCCGACGGTCTGTGCGACCCACACGACCAGCCAGAGCCCCAGACCGCTGCCGTGACTGAGTGGCGTGATCTCCTGTTCGCCCATGAGAACGGACTGCTCGGTCTTGGGGATGCCGGAGCCGTCATCCTCGACGCTGATACGGAGGCGGCCATCGCCGTCCCGTTCGGTCCTGAGCGTCACCGTCACCGGTCGTTCATTGTGCTCGATGGCGTTCTCGAGGAGGTTATCGACGGCGATCCGGACCCGCTGATCGATCTCGAACGGTTCGTCGTGGGCGAACTCGGTGACCATCGAGACGCCGTCGTGCTGGCTCTCGTCCTCCTCGACGAGGCCGGTCAGGAGCGACTGTGCGCGCTCCGCGTACACTTTGGTATCGGGATCAGCACTCGTTCGGTCTGTCTCGCCTTGTCGCCGAGGTCAACCAGCGACTGGGCCTGCTCGATCAGCGTCCTCGCCTGCGCGGCACTCTCCTCGTCGTCGGTGTTTCTGGCCAGGTGTTCGGCGTGGCCGATGACCACGTTCAGGTCGTTCCATCGGCTGCTAACTCGTGCTCGACGATGAGGACGTCCGGCAGTCGCGTTTTGAGCGCGTCGAGGGTTTCGTCAACCGTTGTGGTCGTTCGTATGGTCACGCCGTCTCGCCCTGAGGACCGGACCGATCGGGCGTCACGATCGGTTGCCGCCTCGCCAGCGTAGACCACGTCCATCGTGGGACGCATGAACTGATCTACACACAAGTGCGGTCGACTTATAAACTCCATCAATACATGTGAGTGGTTCACATTCCCCGGTCGAGCGTCGATCCGTGACCCTGTTTATAAGTGCGCCCCGGACGTTCGGACGGACACGAATGTTCGACGAGATCATGGAGAAGTTCGAGGAAGCCCCTCCCAGCAGGCAGTTATTCGCCTGTTGCTGGAGCGTGGCTTCTCGGTCAACGACGAGGGGCGCGTCGTCTCGGGTGGGATCGAGATTCCCAACACCGGTATCGCCCGCGAGATCGATGTCGACCGTCGGGTGGTCGATTCGACGACCGACGCGATACTCGACGACGAGGAGCTACGTCGGATCTTCCAGAACATCTCACAGGTGCCGAGCCTGATGGATCTGGCTCCGGTCCTCGATCTCACCGTCCTCTCGATCCAGGTCACCGACGCGGAACAGGAAGGCATCGTCGCGACGGTGACGACACTGCTCGCGGAGGAGGGCGTCTCGATCCGGCAGACGATCAGCGAGGATCCCGAATTCACCGACGAGCCACGGCTGTACATCGTTACTGACCAGCCACTCCCGGGCGATCTGATCAACGAACTCACGGACCTGCCGTTCGTCCGATCGCTCGAACTCAAGTGAGGACCGACGGGCTATTGATCTTCAGGAACCGAACGCGAGTATGGACGACAGCGCACGGGGGCACTCGAGTTCACTGCGGTACAACTGGCGGCGGTCGTCGCCGGCCTCCATCTCTACTGGGGCATCCCACGGCTGGTGACGGCCGCCCGGATCGATCAGCCGATCTACTGGGATCCCCGCCCGCTCCTGTTCGTCGCCTCGGCGGTCGGGATTCTCGCCGCGGTCCTGCTGGTTCGCCAGCGCGTGCTCTCTCGCGTCCGGGCGTACGTACTCGGTATCGGCCTGATGCTGACCTATATTCTTAGCTGGGCGTACTGGCATCTCGCCGGGCACACTGTGGTCGTCCCCTGGATTCAGCGGACGCCCGAACCGAGCCACGACACGAATCCGCTTTTCCTGCTGGCTGAACACCTCGTCGGCTCGCCGATCGACGGCGTCTCGAAAACGGCGGAGACGTTGTTGTTGCTGATCCTCGTGGCCCTGCTGTACGAGGAGTACACTTCGGGGACCGATCCGTCACAGAGCAGGCTGACCGCCGACTCTCCCGATGGATCCGAGGAGTGAGTCGATGGCCGATAACACCTACCTGACCGTCGCCGAGCGCGCCAGGGCCTCGTTCGAGGTGACAGGCTCGGAGTTCATCGGTCACATCGCCCCCGTCGAAAGCACGGAACGTGCGGAGGCGTTCGTCGACGCTATCGAAACGGAGTTCGACGACGCGACGCACAACGTCCCCGCGTACCGGGTTCGCGCCGATCCGTTCCGCGAGTGGTCGAGCGACGACGGCGAGCCAGCCGGCTCTGCGGGCAAGCCGGCGCTCAACGTCCTTCAGCAAGAAGAAATCGAGAACGTCGCCGTCGTCGTCACGCGGTACTACGGCGGGACGAACCTCGGCGTCGGCGGGCAGCGCGGGCGTACTCGCGGGCCGTCAAGGACGCGCTCGACGCCGCGGGCGTCGTGGAGGAGCGCCCCCACGAACGCCTCTCGATCACCGTCGACTACGACGACTCCGGGACGGTGCGTGGCATCCTCGAAAGCGTCGGCGTCGAGTTCGACGCGTCGTACGACGAACACGTGGTCTTCGAAGTTCGGGTGCCTGTCGAGGACGCCCCGACGGTACGCGACCGACTCCGGAGCGCAACGAGCGGCCGGGCCGATATCGAGTGAGTCGACGGGAGAGACCCCTCCACAATGGCCCGTTTCGTACGGAACTTTCTCCCGGCCGATTCGACTCTCTGCTACCTGTTTTCAACCCGAAGCAATGGGGTTCGATCTCCCTCGCGATCCCGCTCACTGATCACGATTATGTCGGTCAGTCGACAATGATCTCGTCGTCGTTGAGCGGCTCGTCGGCCGACTCCATCTCCGCACGGTAGCGGCCGATCCAGTCGGCAAAACAGGGCGGACAGAGCCGCTGGGTGTCGACCTGTGAGCGATCGACTGTCAGCCGGACCGTCCGTGCGAGCGGATCGGAGACTGGCTCGCCACAACTGTCACACGAGTTCGACATTCACCCCGACGTGTGTCCCTCTCGCACAAAGCTCTAGTGGTCCGGGAGCAGCGGTCCGCTCCCGCGACCGACTCACTGCGTCCGGAACGCGCGGTCACCGGCGTCGCCGAGGCCGGGGACGATGAAGCCGTCGTCGTCGAGATGGTCGTCGATTGCGACCGTCAGCAGGTCGACCTCGTCGAACGAGTCGCCCACGCGCATCAGGCCGTCGGGCGCGCTCACGGCCGAGAGGACGATGAAGCGCTCTGGCTCGGGTGAGTTCTCCAGCACGTGATCGAGCACCGTACACATCGTCGAACCGGTCGCAAGCATCGGGTCGGCCACGATGACGGTATCGTCCTCGGTGATCTCGGGCAGTTTCACGTAGTCCACGGTGATCGGGAAGGAGCCGTCGTCCTTGCGGGCATGCTCGTTTCGACTGGCGCTGATGACGCCCTGGCGGGCCCGCGGGAACGCCTTGAGCAGTCCCTCGACGAACGGTGTCGCCGCGCGCAGAACGTTGATGATGACGACGTCTTCCAGCCCTTTCACGCGCTCGCCCATCGTCTCTTCGAGCGGCGTCTCGATCGAGACGTACTCCGTCTCCATCCGGCCGTCGATGATCTCGTAGCCACAGATCCGGCCGAGTTTGACGAGTCCCTTGCGGAACGCGACCTGCTCGGTCTCGACGTCCCGGATCTTCGAGAGCGTGTCTTTCGCGAGCGCGTGTGTGACGACGTGTGCCTCGTCTCGGTCTTCGATGGTCATATCGGCATTCCATCGGCCGGCGAGTATAAGCTATCGGTCTGCGTCCGCCCGTGTCCGGCGTTGTCGTCCCACTGAGGGTTTCACTCGTTTGCTTTCCGTCGGCGATCACCGTGTCTTTGTGCCCGCGGTGAGTATCTACAACGATGACAGACGATCTGTTCTCCCCGTTCACACTGCGTGGGACGGAGATTTCCAATCGCGTGATGGTTTCGCCGATGTGTCAGTACTCCTGTGAGGACCGTGACGGCCTCGCGACGGACTGGCATCGGACCCACCTCGGCGCACGTGCGGTCGGTGGTGCCGGCGTCGTGATGACCGAGGCGACCGCCGTCGAGCCGTGCGGCCGGATCTCGCCCGAGGATCTGGGCATCTGGAGCGCCGAGCACGCCGACGCGCTCGCGCCGATCACCGAGTTCATCCGCTCGCAGGGGAGCGTCCCCGGAATCCAACTCGCCCACGCGGGTCGGAAGGCAAGCACTGCACGACCGTGGGATGGGCGCGGACCGCTTCCGCCCGACGAGGGTGGCTGGGAGGCCGTCGCGCCGAGCGCGATTCCGTATCCCGGTCACGAGTCGCCGGTCGACGTCGCCGCGCTCTCCCGCGAGGAGGTCGCAGAACTGGTCGACACCTTCGCGCAGGCCGCAGAGCACGCCCTCGACGCCGGCTTCGAAGTCGCCGAGATCCACGCCGCACACGGCTACCTGCTTCACGAGTTCCTCTCGCCGGTCACCAACGAGCGCGACGACGAGTACGGCGGAAGCTTCGAGAACCGGTGTCGGTTCGTCGTGGAGGTCTGCGAGGCGGTACGGACAGTCTGGCCCGCCGACCACCCGCTGTTCGTCCGCATCTCGGGCACCGACTGGCTCCCGGATCGGGACTCCTGGACAGTCGAGCAGTCGGGCCGACTCGCGGATCGGCTTGCCACTGTCGGCGTGGACCTGATCGATGTCTCCAGCGGCGGCATCCACCCCGATCAACAGCTACCGTCTGCGGGCCCGAACTATCAGGTGCCCCTCGCCGAGGGCGTCCGTGAGAACGCACGCGAGGACGTGAGTATCGGCGCGGTCGGCGGCATCACGACGCCGGAGCAGGCGGACGCCCTGATCCGTAACGACCGGGCTGACCTCGCAATCGTGGGGCGGGAGTTCCTCCGTGATCCGCAGTTCGCCCTCCGCGCGGCACGTGAACTCGACGCCCTGGACCGGATCGACGTCCCGCCGCAGTACGAGCGAGCGTTCTGAGCGGTCTTCCGGACGCTCATCCGGTTATTCGCGGTCGCTTACCAGCCCGCTTACGAACCGAACTACCTTTGTCGTTGCCCTCCGTGTAACTTAGTATGGGTTTTGGTAGCTACGATGAGTCCGAACAACAGGATCAGAACGTCGAAACCGACGATGACGAGGCCGTCACCGTCCGCGAAAACGACCACGATGGGGCTGTCAGTTTCGATACCGACGAGTCGACCGAGGATCTGGTCGGCCGACTCGACCAGATGCGAGACGACGACGACGAGGAGTAATCCGACCCCGTCGGTCGTGCGACAGAGTGTGTCGCAGTACCGGGGCGCAGGGATAAAGCGTATATAGACGCCTGTTTTAGCGGGGAACTACGGCCATGGAAGAGAGCATCTCGGGATTCAAGATCCGAGGAACGTGGGGAGATGTCGTCGAGCATGGTGAACGCATTTCGCGCGCTCTCAGGGACGTCGATGTTAATGAGGGTGGTCAGTACGCGGACGCGTTTGCCGAGTGGGACGAGTGGCGACCGAAAACCCACGAGCGCATCGAGGAGGACGTCAGCGAGAAGACGGCCGAACAGGCCAGCGTCGAGGAAGGGAAGGGTGAGCAAGCGGGCAAAGAACCCGACGAGGACATCAAGACGGCGGGTGAGAAACTCAGCGAGTCCTACGAGAAACTCGACGAGGACGACACCGAAGGTGCGGTCGGCAAGTGGGGCGAGTCCATCGATTACGTCGCCCGGGCGGCCGACTCGGCTGGCCGGAAAGCGCTGCGCAAGGTCGAGGACACGGTCTACCAGCGGGTGATGACCCAACTTGCGCCGTACTACTTCGACAACCAACTGATCAGTGCGAACCTCCAGCAGTCGACCAACGGGGACGAGGAGGAGTTCATCTTCGAGGTCAACGTCAACGACGACGATCTGAAAGAGGACGTCTCCGAACGACTCGCCGAGTACGAGGACACGATCGATCGGTGGCATATCGACACCGAAAAAGACACCGAGGTTGCCGAGGCCGTCGAGGGCGTCGAGCCACCCGAGGACGACGCGGACGGCCGCTCGAAGTCGACGACGAACTGAGCGCGCGCGAGAAATGCGAGTGATGCCGGGCTCCGACAACTTTTCTCTAAACATACGCGAGAGCGTCTTAGACGGCGTTTAGTAGTGAAAACTCTGCGTAAAGCCCTATCCGCGACCGAGCAACCGACGTTCTACGGTCGCTCGCACCCGGGAGCGCGAGTTTTACTGTTTGTCCAAATTTCGGTCACTGTGACGCCTTTACAGGGAGATTTACAACCTTATACTAATATAATCAAACCTTATTCTGGACCTATTCCAATTAGGGACAGAGAATGTGCCAGGATGTAAACGCTAACCCTTATATTGGGTTGTTTCATTACCCTCAATCGCAATGGTAGTCATGAACGTGCGAAATAAGGTGGAATTGCTGGACGATCAGTCAATAACGCTCCGTGAGCCTTCGGCAGTGTCAGAGGTGGTCGTATGGTAGAAGCCGATATCGCTGTCCTCGCAGAGGGTGTCAACCTTCTGTGGATCCTGGTAGTCAGTTTCCTGATCTTCTTCATGCACGCTGGCTTCGCCATGCTCGAATCGGGCCAGGTTCGCTCGAAGAACGTGGCGAACCAGCTGACCAAGAACCTGCTGACCTGGGCACTCGGTGTCTTCGCGTTCTTCTTCGTCGGCGCAGCAGTCTCTGGCGCGACCGCCGCGCTCACGACTGGTGGCTCGGCGACTGAACTGTACGCCTCGACGATCAACGGCGAATCAGGCGCCTGGGTCAACTGGCTCTTCGGGGCGGTGTTCGCCATGACCGCGGCGACGATCGTCTCCGGTGCCGTCGCCGGGCGTGCGAAACTCCGCGCGTACGTCGGCTACACGCTGGTGCTCGCGGCAGTGATCTACCCCTTCGTTAGCGGTCTCGGCTGGGGTGGCTGGCTCGAATCGTTCGGCTTCCACGACTTCGCCGGTGGCATGATCGTGCACGGTCTCGGCGGCGTTGCGGGGCTCACCGCGGCCTGGGTACTCGGCCCACGCATGGGTCGGTACAACGATGACGGGAGCGTCAACGTCATTCCCGGCCACTCGATGACCTTCGCGGTTCTGGGGACGCTGATCCTCGCCTTCGGCTGGTACGGTTTCAACGTCGGCACGGCGGTCAACGTGTTCGCAGTCACCGACAGCGGAATCGCACTTGAAGGATTCGCATACGTCGGTCGTGTCGCTCTCGCAACGACGCTCGGCATGGCGCTGGGTGCGATCGGTGCCAGCATCGCTTCGTTGTACCTGACGAGCAAGGTCGACACGCTCTACGTTGCGAACGGTCTGCTGGCTGGACTGGTCGGTGTCACCGGTATCGCAGACATCGTCACCTGGTACGGCGCAATGATCATCGCGCTCGTCTCCGGTCTTCAGCTTCCGTTCGTCTTCAAGTTCGTCGAGCAGAACCTGAAGATCGACGACGTCTGTGCGGTGTTCCCGGTCCACGGGACGGCCGGCATGATCGGTCTGATCATGATCGCTCTGCCCGGCATGGCAGTCTCCGGCTCCGGTGTTACGATGGTTAGTCAGGTCGTCGGCGTCGGCGTCATCACGATCTGGACGGTCGTCGCTACGGCCGCGGTGTTCGGGGCGTTCAAGGCTGCGGGACAGGCCCGCGTCTCCCCCGAACACGAGCGTGACGGACTGGACGTCTCAGAGCACGGCGTCGACACCTACCCCGAGTTCGGTTCGCCCGACGTCGCCGCGGACGGTGGCGTGGAGGAGATCCGTACTGACGGTGGTGAAGTCGAAGACGGATCCTCGTCAGAGCTTCGCACTGACGGTGGTGAGGTCGAAGACGAGACGCCGATCAAGATGATCACCGCGATCGTTCGTCCGGACCGACTCAGCAACGTCAAACAACAGCTAGCGGAAGTCGGCGCACCGTCGCTGACGGTGACGAACGTCTCCGGCCGCGGCAGTCAGCCCGCCAAGAAGGGCCAGTGGCGCGGCGAAGAGTACACGGTCGATCTGCACCAGAAAGTGAAGATCGAGACGGTCGTCGCGGACGTGCCCGTCGACGAAGTCGTCGAGGCGATCCGTGAGGGTGCCAACACCGGCGAACCCGGTGACGGCAAGATCTTCGTGATGCCTGTCAACGACGCGACGCAAGTACGAACTGGTAAAACCGGACCCGATGCGGTCTGGGGGAACTAACTCACGGCGCTGACGCAGTGCAAACTTCTGGGCCGTATGCGACTGGTTGGCGCAACGGTCCGTTGGTCCTCTCGGACGGTTCCACGTCCACTCCTCCGGGACGCGCTGGCAGGTGGCTCCTGCGGCGGGTCCCTCTTCATTTTTTACAGACGCAATCCGATCAGTGACTGCTGAACCGTTCACCAGTCCTCCCGCGTCATCCTGCCGGTTACAGCCCGCCCAGCAGTGCTGGTAGCACGACTGCGGTGGCGATGACGAGGATCACGACGCCGAGGGCGGCCCGCCAGATGCCGCCCTGGGCGAAGCGCCACGCCGTCCCGCGCTCGTCGGTATCCGAAACGACGAAAACGGGGATGGCCTTCCCGTCACTGATCAGGGCGTCGACGAGGTCGCTCCCCCAACCCGCCGAGGGGCCTCGCCTTGCCTGTCCGTAGATGTAGACCGTCTCGCCGACGTCGAGGCGACGCTCGATGAATCGCTGTTTGTTCCCCGTGTTCACTTCCGTCACGAGCAGGTTCATGGTGCCGTCCTGCCTGTCGACCTCCTCGGTCGACTCGACGTAGTTGGCCAATCGATCCGGGAGTTCGGTGCCGGGCGAGACGGTGAGCGTGTCGCCCTCGAGACGGATATCGGATCCCTGTGGATCGACGCGGACCCGGCCCGTGCCGTCGTCGACGACGAAGTCGACGCCGCCCTGCCCCTCGTCGAGGGTCTGCCAACTCGAATGTTTCCCCGAGGAGCGTAGCTCCTGGACCTCGTACGAGCAGGCGAGACACTCCGCGCCGCTAAAGGGTGCCGTGATGGTTCCGTGGTCGTCGTCGGGGACCGCCGTCCCCTCGACCTCGACGGGGCCGGTGTGGCCGTTGACCGACCGGACGTCGATCGGATCGTTCTGCAGGATGTGATACACCGTACGCAGTCTGCGGCCGCCGTCGAACAGGAAGTAGCCTGCGACGAGAGCGGCGCCGGTCAGGAGGGCTATCTCGAAGAGCATCATCGGATGTTGTCTGCTATCCATCAAATCGGTTCCGCTCGACAGGCGGCCCAGCAGGAGGGGGTGGTCCCGACTGTCCGGCAGATGCCGGTACTAACTTTACCGGCGCGCCCCAACCCAACCGCATGAACCACGAGCGTTCTCGCGATCTGTACGACCGGGCGCTGTCGTCGATTCCGGGCGGCGTCAACTCCTCCGTGCGCGCGATCCGACCGTATCCGTTCTTCGTAGAGCGCGGCGACGGCGGCCACGTGATCGACGCCGACGGCAACCGTTATCTCGACTTCGTCAACGGCTACGGGCCGCTGCTGTACGGCCACGACCTGCCGCAACCGGTCCAGAGCGCCGTCCAGTCGGCGGTTAGCGAAGGGCCGATGTACGGCGCACCCACCGAGATCGAGGTCGACCTCGCGGAGTTCGTCGCCCGGCACGTCCCGAGCGTCGAGATGACCCGCTTTGTCAATAGCGGCACCGAGGCGACCGTCTCCGCGGTCAGACTCGCCCGGGGCTACACCGGCCGCGACAAGATCGTCGTCATGCAGGGCGGCTATCACGGCGCACAGGAGTCGACGCTCGTCGAGGGCGACCCCGAGCATCCGACGCCGAGTACCAACGGTATTCCCGAGGCGTTCGCACAGCACACGATTCCGGTCCCGTTCAACGATAGCGAGGCGATCACCGAGGTATTCGAGGCCCACGGCGACGAGATCGCCGCCGTGCTCACCGAACCGATCCTCGGAAATATGGGAATCGTCCACCCCGTCGACGGCTACCTCGAAACGCTGCGGGATCTGACCAAGGATCACGACTCGCTGTTGATCTTCGACGAGGTCATCACGGGCTTCCGCGTGGGCGGACTCCAGTGTGCCCAGGGCAAGTTCGGCGTCACGCCGGACGTGACGACGTTCGGCAAGATCGTCGGTGGCGGCTTCCCGGTCGGCGCTATCGGCGGCAAAGCCGAGATCATCGAACAGTTCACGCCTGCTGGCGACGTGTTCCAGGCCGGCACCTTCTCCGGCCATCCCGTAACGATGGCGGCGGGCTACGAGTCGCTCAGCTACGCCGCGGAAAACGACGTCTACGAGCACGTCAACGGACTGGGCGAGAAACTGCGCGAAGGGCTGACCGAGATCGTCGCAGACCGAGCGCCAAGCTACACCGTTGCGGGGTCTGATAGCATGTTCAAAGTACTCTTTACCCGCGATGGCCCCTCGTCGACCGGCGACCAGTGCGAGTCAGGGTGTCGCCAGCGCGCCGACTGCCCGCGCTACGAGCACTGCCCGAAAAACGGCGCGGACGTGGCCGACTGCGAGGACGAGCGCTGGGAACGCCTGTTCTGGCCCGCGATGAAGGAACAGGGGATCTTCCTGACCCCCAACCAGTACGAGTCCCAGTTCGTCAGCTACGCCCACACCGAGGCGGACATCGAGACGCTGCTGGAGGCGTACGACGAGGCGCTGTAGGGGGACGGACGAGTACCGAATCGGCGTAGCCTATTTCTCCGATCCGGTCGTCTACCGAGTATGGGCCTGTTCAAACACCTCGTCAACGGCATCATCTCGGTAGTCATCAGCGTCGGCATCACGGTCGCACTCGCGGACGACGACGACGGACCGTGGGGCCTCTCGGAGGTCGCACTGTCGGTCGCGATTACGGCCTTTCTCTCGGGCTTTTTCACGAGCTACTTCGCCGAGTGAGCGCCCCCTCTTCCGGTCCCGGGGTGGCGTTTATGCCTGTGTAACCCCTGGTACGCCTAATGAGTGGCTCCGTCCTGATCTTCGATGGCGAGTGTCCGTACTGCTCGGTTGCGGCGGTCGCGCTGAAACGGCTCGACGATATCGTCGCTGTCTCGTGGTACGCCGATCCCGTCAAGGAGTTTCTCGACGCCCAGTTCGGCGAGCGCCCCTTCGCGATGGTGCTGGTCGACCCCGACGAGGGCCGGGTGTACGCGGGGCGGTCCGCGGCCCAGGAGCTAGCCGACCGGGCAGGGACGCCCAGCATCGTCGGCTCGCTCGTGCGCGAGAACTACGACCGGATCGCGAGCGTGGTCGGCGCGCTCTCCCGCCGTGGGCGTGATCCCGACGACTACCACGACACCTACCGGCTGACGGAGGAGGCGGTCGCGACACTCTCCGCGCTCCGTGAGGTAGGGGATGCCGACGCAGTCGAAACCCTCGAGGATGCCGTCGACGGGACGGGCGACTCCGATCCCAGTGCTGGCGTCTGACACGACCGCTCGGCGGCCCGCCGTCGGACAAAGAACGTGCTTTTCACCGTGGCAGATAGACACCAGGGTATGAGCACACGCGATACGATCCGTCTGGCGACACGGAGTTCGGATCTCGCCCTCCGCCAGGCGGCGACGGTGAAAGAGGCCCTCGAAGACCGTCGACAGGACGTCGAACTGGTGGAGGTGGAGACGAAGGGTGATCGGATTCGCGACGAATTGATCCATCGCCTCGGCAAAACCGGCGCGTTCGTCCGTAGCCTCGACGAGAAAGTCCTCGACGGGGATGTCGACGCCGCGGTCCACTCGATGAAGGATATGCCGACCGACCAGCCGGACGAACTGATCGTCTCGGGCATCCCCGACCGGGGGTCGCCAGGCGACGTGCTGGTGACGCCGGACGGCACCAGCCTCGAAGACCTCCCGGACGATGCGACGGTGGGCACCTCTGCCTGCGCCGGCAGGCACAACTGCTCGACGCGCGCCCGGAGCTGACGGTCGAACCGCTCCGCGGGAACGTCGACACCCGGATCGAGAAACTGCTCGCCCCCGGCATGCAGGCCGAACACGAGGCGCGCACGGACGCCGAGAAAGAGAAGAAAGGCGAGACCGAGAACGACGAGTACGAGCATCCTTACGACCGCGACGTCGAGGAATGGTTCTCCGACCTCGCGGAGATCGAACGGCGCGCGATGGAGCGAGAGATAGAAACCGAGTACGACGCCATCGTTCTCGCCGAGGCGGGGCTCGACCGGAGCGGTCTGCTCCACCACATCGAGTACGAGCGGCTTCCGATGACCGAGTTCGTCCCGTCGCCGGGCCAGGGCGCAATCGCGGTGACGAGTCTGGACAACGAGGTCGGCGAGACGCTTCATACCGTCCTCGATAGCCCCCGGACCCGCGTCGAGACGAGCGTCGAACGCACGATTCTCGCCGAACTCGGCGGTGGCTGTGTCGCGCCGATCGGTATCTACGCCGTCGTGCAGGGCGAATACGTCAACGCGACCGTGCAGGTGTATAGCCGCGACGGCGGCGAGACGGTCGCGACGAGTCGGGATCTGGCTGTCGAGCGCTACGCCCGTGACGCCCGGGCGTTCGCAGAGGATCTGGCCGATCAGGGCGCGGCAGAACTGATCGAGGAAGCGCGCCGCGAGGAGGGGAGGGCGAAGCGAAGCGGGGCGAGGAGGAATGAGCGACGGAGGGTCGGAATCCGATGATGTCGGCAAGGTCTACCTCGTCGGAAGCGGCCCCGGCGACCCCGACCTGCTCACGGTGAAAGCCAGTCGGCTGCTGGACGAGGCCGACGTGGTACTTCACGACAAACTGCCGGGCCCGGACATCATCGACTCGATACCCGAGGCCAAGCGCGAGGACGTCGGCAAGCGGGCTGGCGGCGACTGGACGCCCCAGGAGTACACCAACCGGCGACTCGTCGAGCTCGCGAGCGAGGGCGAGACCGTGGTTCGCCTGAAAGGTGGCGACCCCTTCGTCTTCGGCCGCGGCGGCGAGGAGATGGAGCACCTCGCCGAACACGGCGTTCCCTTCGAGGTCGTCCCCGGCATTACGTCGGCGCTCGCGGGCGGCGCGGTCGCCGGTATCCCCGCCACGCACCGCGAGTACACTTCCAGCGTCTCGCTCGTTACCGGTCACGAGGACCCGACCAAAGAGGAGTCAGCAGTCGACTGGGCGGCGCTGGCGAACACTGGCGGTACGCTCGTCGTCCTGATGGGCGTCGGCAAACTCTCCGATTACACGGCCGCACTGCTCGACGCCGGGATGGGGCCTGACACGCCCGTTGCACTGATCGAGCGCGCGACGTGGCCCGACCAGCGCGTCGCGACGGGGACGCTCTCGACCATCGTCGACGTCCGCGACGAGGCGGGGATCGAACCACCCGCAATCACGGTCATCGGCGAGGTTTCGGCGACCCGCGACCGCGTGGTCGACTTCCTCGAAAACGATCCTGACGCCACACACGAGGAGCGGGACGATGCCGCGTGAGACGACCGTCGCCGTCTTCCGACCGGACGACGAGCGCCTCGACGAGGCCGCCGAACTGATCGAATCGCTGGGCGCAACGCCGGTGGCCGACGCGATGCTGGCGGTCGAACCGACCGACGCGACGCCCCGGACCGACGCCGACCTCGTCGTCCTGACGAGCAAGACGGGCGTGGAACTCGCCGCAAAAGCGGGCTGGGACCCCGGCGACGCTACCGTCGCAGCCATCGGTGAGAGCACTGCTGAAGCGCTCCGCGAGGCCGACTACGCGGTCGACGTCGTCCCCGAGGAGTACACCTCCGCGGGCCTTGTCGACGCCCTGGCCGAGGACGTGGCCGGGAAACGCGTCGAAGTCGCCCGCAGCGATCATGGTAGCGACGTGCTGACCGACGGTCTCGACGAGGCGGGCGCGTACGTCCACGAGACGATCCTGTATCGCCTCGTTCGGCCCGACGGCTCCGGGGCCTCTGCCGAACTCGCCGCCGAGGGCGACCTCGCTGCCGCCGCGTTCACGTCGTCGCTCACCGTCGCTCATTTCGTGGAGGCCGCAGCGGAGGGGGACTCCGCGAGCAGGCCATCGAGGGGCTGAACGACGGCGTCGTCGGTGTTATCGGCCCGCCGACGGCCGAGACCGCGGCCGACTACGGGATCGACGTCGACGTGATTCCAGATCGGGCCGATTTCGAGGAACTCGCCTGCGACGTCGTCGAGGAGGTTGCACCGACCTATCACGAGTAGCTACGACGCCTCAATCGATTCCAGCAGCGAAGCGATCTGCCGCTCGGCTTCGAACGGTTCGAGCGCCGTCTCGATGTCGACCGAGAGGTCGTAGGCCGGATTTCCTTTGCCGACAGGTGACCGCTCGCCGACGCGTGTCTGTTCGACGAACCCGCTGCCAGCGAGGCGTTTCAGCCGCTGGACGACCTCCTCCTCCGATGGGCCCGATGATGCCTCTCCGAACTGCGTTTCACAGGCCGTACACACGTCCTCAGCGTGAGCGGACGTCTCGCCCTGATGGGCAAGCCAGATCAGGGCGAGCAACGTGAGTCGCTCGGTCACGTCCGAAATAGGGACCGATCCCCGGCCACGATCGTACATGTTTGCAACTGATATTTCAGCCGGAATATAGCTACCGGCGACTCTACGGTCGGCCGGACAGAGGCGCTCGACGAGCAGTCCGGGACCCGCAGGTTTAACCCCGATTCCGCACAACTCCCGGTAGATGGACGCTCCGATCCCCGACCTCGCCGACCGAGCAGCCGAGTGTGCCGAGCGACTGCACGAGGCGGACGGGGTCGTCCTCGCGTCGCATATCGACGCGGACGGCCTGACAAGCGCCGCAATCGCGGCCAGCGCGCTCGAACGCGCCGGCATCCCGTTCGAGACGGTGTTCAGTAAACAGCTAGACGAGGCGGAGATTGCCGGGATCGCGGAGTTGGACCGGGAGGTCGTGCTCTTCACTGACTTCGGCAGCGGCCAACTCGATATCATCAGCAAACACGAGGCGGCGGGCGATTTCACACCCGTCATCGCCGACCACCACCAGCCCGCCGACGCGGAGACCGAGTACCACCTGAACCCGTTGCTGTTCGGGATCAACGGCGCGTCCGAACTCTCGGGCGCAGGCGCAAGCTACGCACTCGCGAGAGCGCTCGAACCCGACGGCGGCGACAACCGCGACCTCGCCGGTCTCGCCGTCGTCGGTGCAGTCGGTGACATGCAGGCAAGCGGCGGCGAACTCGTCGGCGCGAACGAACGGATCGTCGAAGACGGCGTCGCCGCGGGCGTCCTCGACGAGGGGACGGACCTCTCGCTGTACGGCAAGCAGACCCGCCCGCTCCCCAAGCTACTGGAGTACTCGACCGACGTGTACATTCCCGGCATCAGCAACGACGAGCGCGGCGCGATGAACTTCCTCGACGACCTGGACCTCGACCTGCAGGCCGACGGTGACTGGCGACGGTGGGTCGATCTGACCGACGACGAGCGCCAGACCGTCGCCAGCGCGCTCGTCCAGCGCGCCGTCTCGCGCGGCGTCCCGGCCAGCAAGATAGACGGCCTTATCGGGACGACCTACTCGCTCACCGCCGAGCCAGTCGGGACAGAGCTTCGGGACGCCAGCGAGTTCTCGACGCTGCTGAACGCGACGGCTCGCTACGAGCGCGCCGACGTCGGCCTCGCGGTCTGTCTCGGAAGCCGCGACGACGCGCTCGACCGTGCCAGACAGCTTCTGCGGGATCACCGCCGAAACCTCTCCGAGGGGATCGAGTGGGTCACCTCCGAGGGCGTCACCCGCGAAGGGAACATCCAGTGGTTCCACGCCGAGGACCGCATCCGCGAGACTATCGTCGGCATCGTCGCCGGAATGGCGGTCGGGGCCGATGGCGTCGACCGCGGAACGCCGATCATCGCCTTCGCCAACAAGAACGACGAGGAGGTGAAAGTCTCCTCGCGCGGGACCCACTCGCTAGTCCGTGAGGGACTCGACCTCTCTGCCGTGATGGGCGAGGCGTCGCGTGCGGTCGGTGGCGACGGCGGCGGTCACGACGTCGCCGCCGGTGCGACGATTCCTGCAGGTACCGAAGCAGAGTTCGTCGAACTCGCCGACGGAATCGTCGCCGAGCAACTTTCCTGACGACGCGGACCAGACCCTGTTACTCGTTCGGACAGGTGTCGATTCCAAGGAGTTTGTTCACCGTACAGCGCTGGGTGAGCGCGCTCGCAAGCAGACCGACGCCGCCCTGGGTTTATATACGATCGAGCGGCCACGACCCCCGTGCGCTGACCCCCTGTCACGACGCTGGCCGAGGCCGGTGTGCGACACGCCGCGTCGTGGCTGTTCCCGTCGCCTGCTCGCTACGGTACGAGCCGCAGGCTTGAAACTCGCCGCTCGCCTGGCCGGGTCGATGGACGCGCCGACGGTCCGTGACCGGGCGAACGACCTTCCCACCGAGCCTGGCGTGTACCAGTTCCTCGCCGACGGGCAAGTGCTCTACGTGGGGAAGGCGATCGACATCCGCGACCGGGTGCGCTCTTACGCCGACCCGCGGAGCCAGCGGATCGCACGGATGGTCGACCGCGCCGAGGCCATCGACGTCGCGGTGACGGACACGGAAACCCAGGCGCTGTTGCTGGAGGCGAACATGATCAAGCGCCACCAGCCCCGGTACAACGTCCGACTGAAAGACGACAAGTCCTACCCACTGGTCCAGCTAACCGACCACGCCGTCCCGCGGATCGAGATCACCCGCGATCCCGACGAGGGGGCAACGGTGTACGGCCCGTACACGAGTCGGGCGCGCCTCGAAACGGTCGTCAAGGCGCTCCGCGAAATCTACGGGTTGCGGGGCTGTTCGGAGCACAAGTACGCCAACCGGGATCGCCCCTGTCTCGACTACGAGGTGGGCATCTGTACGGCACCGTGTACCGGCGAAATCTCCGAGACGGCGTACGCCGAGGACGTTACCGCAGCGGAGCGGTTCTTCGAGGGTGAACTCGGTGTGCTTGCCATGCCGCTCCGCCGGTCGATGGAGCAAGCGTCCGAAGAGCAGGAGTTCGAGCGGGCGGCCAACCTACGTGATCGCCTCGAGACCGTGGAGGCGTTTCACGGCGACAGCGGGGATGCAGTTGCGCGCAGCGAGGACGGTGCGGAACGCCTGCTGGACGTGCTCGGCGTCGCAATCGAGGGCGAGGAGGCGACGGTCGCTCGACTGCACAGCGACGGCGGCCAGCTAGTCGACCGGGAACGACACAGCCTCGCCGCCCCCGACAGCGGCCCGGACCAGATCGCTCGCGTCCTGTCGGCGTTCATTCCACAGTACTACGCCGAGCGGGAGCTTCCGGACGCGCTTGTCCTCCCCGAACATCTCGACGACGGTGAACTGGAAGCGTGGCTGGATGCCGAAGGTGTCGCGGTTCGCGTTCCGGGTGCCGGACGGGAGGCGACGCTCGTCGATCTGGCGCTCAAAAACGCCCGGCGTGGCACCGACGGGCGGGACGAGACCGGCGCGCTCGCGGCCGCCCTGGATATCGAGCGGCCGACTCGGATCGAGGGGTTCGACGTCAGTCACGCCCAGGGGAGCGACGCCGTCGGGAGCAACGTCACCTTCGTCGATGGCAGCCGCGAGAGCGGTGATTACCGCCGCAAACGCCTCGATCACGGGAACGACGATTACGCGAACATGCGTGCGCTCGTTGAGTGGCGGGCCCGCCGCGCCGTCGACGGCCGCGACGACCGCCCCGACCCGGAGCTACTGGTGATCGACGGCGGTGACGGTCAGCTTTCGGCGGCCCGCGAGGCGCTCGCCGATGTGGGCTGGTCGGTTCCGGCGATCGCTCTGGCGAAAGACGAGGAACTGGTGATCACACCGGATCGAAGCTACGACTGGCCCGGAGACGCACCACAGCTGCATCTCCTCCAGCGAGTCCGGGACGAGGCGCATCGCTTCGCTCTGCAGTATCATCAGACGTTACGTGACGAGGTCTCGACAGCACTTGACGGAATCGGCGGCATCGGCCCGGAGACCCGCAAGCGCCTGCTCGGTCGGTTCGGGAGCGTCGAGGGAGTGCGCGAGGCGTCGCGGACAGAGCTACTTTCCGTCGACGGGATCGGGGAGAAGACTGCGGACGAGCTCCGTGATCGGCTCTGAGGCCGCGATGGCGGATGCTCGCATGAGATGTAGTGACAACCGTTAACCCTCGTCGGTCCTAACCTGCGGATATGTCTCAGTCCGGGGGCGACAGGATTCAAAGCGTCCACAGAACGCACGGTCTCCGACCGCAGACCATCATGATCGGCGCGCTTGCGCTGGGAGCGAGTGCGCTGTTACTGACGAACTTCATCGATCTGACGCCGCTCTCGATTGTCGGTGCGCTGTTGCTGACGCTGGCGGTCGTGACAGTTGCCAGCGCCGTCGAAATAGTCAACGCCTACGAGAAACGCGCGTTGACTGTCTTCGGCGAGTATCGACAGCTCCTCCAGCCGGGGATCAACTTCGTTCCGCCGTTCGTCTCGAAGACCTACGTGTTCGACATGCGAACACAGACGATCGACGTCCCACAGCAGGAAGCGATCACGCGGGACAACTCTCCGGTTCGGGCCGACGCGGTAATCTACATTCGTGTGATGGACGCCAAGAAGGCGTTCCTCGAGGTCGACGACTACAAGAACGCGGTCTCGAACCTCGCCCAGACGACGCTCCGGGCCGTTATCGGCGACATGGAACTCGACGAGACGCTGAACAAACGCGAGAAGATCAACACCCGGATCCACGGCGAGATCGACGAGGCGACCGACCGGTGGGGGATCCGCGTCGAAGCGGTCGAGGTCCGCGAGGTAAACCCCTCCAAGGACGTCCAGCAGGCGATGGAACAGCAGACCAGCGCCGAGCGTCGTCGCCGTGCTATGATCCTGGAGGCGCAGGGTGAACGCCGCAGTGCCGTCGAGAAGGCCGAAGGTGACAAACAGTCCAACATCATCCGCGCACAGGGTGAGAAACAGAGCCAGATCCTGGAAGCACAGGGTGACTCGATTTCGACCGTGCTTCGCGCGAAATCCGCCGAATCGATGGGCGAGCGCGCCATCATCGATCAGGGAATGGAGACGCTCGAAGAGATCGGCAAGGGCGAGTCGACGACCTTTGTCATGCCACAGGAACTCACCTCGATGATCGGTCGCTACGGCAAACATCTCTCGGGTAGCGACGTCCAGCAGGCCGATGGCTCGCTGGAGAGTCTCGACTTCGACGACGACACCGCCGAAATGCTTGGCCTCAACGACATCGAGGAACTCATCAGCGAGTTCGGCGAGGCCGCGTCGGGCGAACCCTCCAGCGAGGTCGGGCGCGACTCGCGTGAGGAAATCGACGACACCGAACTTGTCGACGAGTTAGAAAAGTAAGGTTTGTGTCGACCTATCGTCGGAATATTTACCAGTTGTAGGTCTGTACTCCGATACATGTCTACACAGGTCAGATTGCGAGGACGGTAACGCTATGCACGGGATCGTTCACAAAGCGCTCAAAGAGTACGTAGAAGAGGATAGCGACGGGGTCGACTGGGACTCGGTGACTGAGAGGGCAGGCCTCGACCCGAAGCTGTACTTGCCCGTGACTCACTACCCCGACAACGAGATTACGCGCGCCGTCACCGCGCTCTCGGAACTGAGCGGCCGGACCGAGAACTCGATCCAGCGCGCGTTCGGCCAGTCGCTGGCACCACAACTTCTTGACACGTTCAAAGCCCACGTCCGTGACGAGTGGGACGCACGGGAAGTGCTGCTGGCGCTGGATACGATCTACGAGCAACTCGAAGAGGACAACGGTGAGAGCGCGTCTACGACGGTCTCGACCCGAGCGGAGGGCGAGGCGGTCGTGCTAACCTATCGGTCGGAACGCGAACTCTGTACGGTGTTACGAGGGATCGCCGCCGGGGTTGCGGCGGAGTACGACGCTACGACCATGATCGACGAGTCGACCTGCCTTCGAGAGGGCGACGACCGGTGCGAGTTGCACGTCGACCTCGATTGAGGATATAGATGCTCCTTCTGATAGGAAACGGCCGGAACTGTCGACCGGCCTGAACTTCTACTTACGAATTTTTCACTACATTTTGTAGTAGTAATATATATTATATACTTGATTACACAGCAGTAGACTAGAGGCAAATACTAGTCATAGATATGGTATTATACATGATGAACAATTACATCACCTTGTGTCGATGAGTCGCAGCCAAATCAGTCGCGGACATTCAGAGCGGTCCGACCTGAGGGTCGGACGCGCACTTTTCGTTCGTATTCGTCGACTAGCCGGTCGACGGTTGTCCGTGACCTCCATCCGTGGGCGGCACGCCGCGGACGGGTGGCCTTGTTCCAGGGACCATGGAGCCGCGTCCCTGTCTCGCAGACACATGCAGCTCCCCAAACGACATTATGAGTAATAACGACAGCAATCTCAATCCCGACGTAGACCGCAGAACCGTTCTCGGCGGTGTGGCAGGGCTCGGCGCTCTCTCGCTCACCTCGATGCCGTCGACAGCAGAACTGATGGACCAGCACGCCGAAACGCACGCCGACGGGGCGGACTCCCACCATCCGGGCCATCCACGGTTCGTCGAAGTGGGCGAGACGCTCTCGAACCCTGCAGACGTCGGCGGCTGGTCGTACGATGCCCGCGACAATCTCGCGCCACGGATCCCCGACTTCGGGCGCGACCCGGAGAACTACGACGCCGGCGATTTCGAGTGGTCGCTCGCGGAGAAACCGTCCGACAGCGACGCGGAACTGACGTTCGAGCGGACACACGACTCCGCCTCGGTCACTCGCTACTCTACCGGTGACGAGAACGTCAGCGAATTCGAGGCCGATGTCCCCGGAACGTACGTCGTCCAACTCGACGCGCCCGACGGGACACACCGGATGACGATCCACGCGTTCCCGGAGGGTGACGGTGCTCGTCCGAAAGTCGAATTCGAGGGTGAAAACGACGGCGACCAGTTCGTCCTTCAGTCGAACCCTGAACTCGCACCGGCAAGCCGGGCGTCGACGGACGACCTCGAAGTCGTCTTCCTCGCCGACGACCGAGACGCGCTCGAAACGGCCGATATCGAGAGCGACGGCGACGAGGCACACGTCCCGACGAGCGCCCTCGACGGCGAGACGGCCCGCGTCCACGTCGCCGCACACGACGGACACGCGCGGAGCATGATCGATACCGTCGAACTCGATCCGGACGGCTCGATCCACTATCCGAACCGTGCACCGGAGTGGATGGAAGACGGCGTCATGTATCAGATCTTCCCCCGATCGTGGGCCGGTGAACGCGGCCAGACGACGTTCGATACGATCATCAACGGCGATGCTGGCACGGGCGCTCGCGGCCTCGACTATCTCGACGAACTCGGCGTCGACGCGGTGTGGCTGACGCCGATCGTCCCGGCCGAGAGCGTCGACAAACTGTTCCTTAACAACAACCTCTCGAACTTTACCGAGGACCAGCCACCGGGCGGCGGTCCCCACGGCTACGACTCGAACGACTACTTCGGCATCGCCGAGGACCTCGTTCCGGAGGGGAAGGATCCGGTCGAGTCCTACAAGGAGTTCGTCGATGCGTGTCACGAACGCGACATCAACGTCATCTTCGACATCGTCATCAACCACGCTGGCCGTGGCCATCCGTTCTTCCAGGACACGATTGCCAGTCAGGACGAGGAGCGAACGCAGGCACTGCTCGACGCCAACTTCGAGTATCCGGCGATCAACGAGTGGAACGAGGACTCGAAGTACTTCGACTGGTGGGACCGCGTCGAAGCGGCCGGGACCGTTCAGGGACTCCAGCAGAACCCGACGGCCGAGATCGCCGATCCCATCCCGACCAACACCGGCTTTTTCGGCCTGCGCGTGATGCCGAACTGGAACTACGACAACGTGGCCGTCCGCGAGCACATGCTTGCAATCGCGGACTTCTGGTCGGGCGAAGTCGGTGTCGACGGCTTCCGCTGTGACATCGCGTGGGGCGTCCCCAACAGCATGTGGAAGGAGATCCGCGAGGTCGTCCGCGAGAACAACAGCGAGTACCTGATGCTCGACGAGACGATTCCGAAGGATCCGACGATGTCCGAGAACGCCTTCGACATGCACTTCGACACCGAGGGCTTCACCGGCACGTCCCACTCGGTCGCGGCCGGCGACACCGGTGCCCAGTCGCTCGTCAGCGACGTTCAGGAACGCGAGAACCAGGGGTTCCCGAACTCCTCGCTGATCCTCAACCTCATCGAGAACCACGACGAGGAACGCCTGCTCAACAGTACGGTCGTCAACGCGAACGACCCGCCGGAGGATCCCTCGGAGATCCCGGACGAGGAGTGGGAGACCGGTGCGAAACGACAGCGCGCCGCCTGGGCGGCCGGCGTTGGCCTCCCCGGCGTCCCGTCGGTCTACTACGGCCAGGAGCGCCAGATCAGCCGCTGGGGCGAGAGCCGCTGGCCGGCGAGTTCGCTCGACGCGTTCGAGGAGGACAACCGTGGTCGTAACGACGCTGGCAACATCAACACCGGTGCAGACGTCCGTGAGGGCGGCAAACAGCGCGCGTTCATGAACTGGGACGAGTACGACGAGGAGCACCTCCAGTTCTACAAGGACGTCATCGAGACGTACCACGACCTGACGCGCTCAAACCCGCCGCAGAGCTCCGGAACGCGTACGCGTTCACGCAGGACAACCCGAACATGATCGTCTTCGGTCGTGACGCCTCCGAACTCGACGACGTCGACGGTCCGGAAAGCGTGATCGTCATCGCGAACTTCGAGGAGAATCCTATCTCGCCGATCCTGCGACCGGAGGTCGATCCGGTCGATCAGGTTACCGGCGAGAACATCGCGACCAGGGAGAGCGACACCGGCGTGACCGTCGAGATCGACACGTTCGCCGTGCTGGAGACGCCCTCGCTGTTCTCGGTCGGCGACATGCTCATCGAACTCAGTGCCGAGCGTGGGACCGACGCCGGTCCCGGCACCTACGAGTATCCGACCGGCAACGACTTCGACGACGGCGTCTTCGATCTGACGCGGTTCGACGTCCACCAGTCGAAAAACGACTTCCAGTTCGTCGTCGAAATCGACGGCGACCTGACGAACCCGTGGGACTACGATCACGGCCTCTCCCACCAACATCTGCAGGCGTATATCCGTGATCCCGACGCGAGCGGCGGGTCGACTGATGCGCGCGAGGGTGTCAATGCGACCTTCGCGGCACCCTATCAGTACCGCCTCGTCGCCGACGGCGAACACGGCGTTCGCATCGAAGATGCCGACGGTACCGAACTCGCAACGGGCGAACTGACGATTAACAACGCCAACGAGGCGATGCTGGTCGAGTTCCCCAAAGACTCCATCGAGGGCAGTCTCGATCAGATGGAGGTCGCACCCCTGCTACTGGGCTACGACAACTCGGCGGCCGGCAACGTTCGCCCGGTCGAAACTGAGGTCGGTGCAGAGGTCTTCGGTGGTGCCGAAAACGATAGTGCGCCGAACGTCATCGACACGGCCGGGGACACCCCGACTGCGGACGCGCTGGCATACGCCGACGGCACGCTCGCGGAGATTCCGTACTCCTCGCTCGTCGCCGAGTTCGAGGAGGTCGAAACCTTCGAGACCGGTACGGGCGGCGCGCCGTACGGTCCCGACCAGTACACCTACCCGACCGGTGGCGACTTCTACGAGGGCACCTGGGACGTCGAGACGGTGACTGTCTACGAGTCGCCTGCTCGAGTGCGCTTCGAGTTCACGATGGCGGCCGACATCCAGAACAACTTCGGCCTCGATCCGGTCTCCCACCAGTTCGTCCAGATCTACATCAACTCTCCCGAGGCAGCGGTCCGACGGGGACCGAGGGCCGAACGGGGACGAACTTCAACACTGCAAGCCCGCATCACACCCGCGTGCTCGCACACGGCGAAGGGACGGCAGACGTCGAAGACGCCGAGGGCGAACCGGTCTCCGGTGATGTCGAGTACTACCAGACCGACTCGGACAAGGTCGCGGTCGACTTCCCGAAGAGCGCGGTCGACTGGACGGACAACGTCGCCTTCGCGGCGATCATGACGCCGTTCGACGGGTACGGCGAGGGCGGCATCCGGGCGATCAACCCCGAGCCTGCGGAGTACGCCATCGGCGGCGGAATCGAGGGCGCTGACGACCCAGCTGCGATGGATCTCCTCCTACCGGAGGGCGAGACTCGCGCCGACGTGCTCGCGTACGACGCGGACACCACGCCCGCAATTCCGCTCGTCCCGCTGGGCGACGCTGCGCCCGAACCGGCAAACGGCGACGAGAACGGTGAGGAAAACGGTGAGGAGAACGGCGACGAGAACACCGAGGACGAAGACGACGGCCTGCCCGGCTTCGGCATCGCCGCGGGTGCGGCCGGCGTCAGTGCCGGCGCACTCGCCGCCAAGCGCCTCTCCGAGGACAGCGAGGACGACGAGGAGTAACCTCACTGTCGGCCCATTCTGCGGTTCTCTGCGCGCGTTATTTTTATCGAACACTGTCCGTCGATAGCCGCATCGCTCTCCGGGAGCGTTCGACTCTCCTCGCAAAAAAACGGCCGACACCCGATAGCCGGAGCGCTCCTACTCGGAGGCTTCCGGTGCCGCAATCGACGCAATAGCGATCTCCATATCGACGTCCTCGACGTCCCACGTCTTGCGGTGGCCGTCGTCGACGGTACCGACTTCGTCGGCACGAACCTCCTCTGCGATCAGGTCCTCGTGGTCCGCCACCAGATCGGCGACGCGGTCGTCGTCGATGTCGACATCGAGGCGGATCGGCTCCTCGATATCCAGATCCAGTTCCTTTCGCATCTCCTGGACCCGCCGGATCACCTCGCGGGCGTAGCCCTCGCTCTCGATGTCCTCGGTGAGCGCAGTATCGACGTAGACGACGCCGAGGTCGTCGCCGTTTCGGCTGAAGCCGGTTCCGGTGACGCCCTCCGGCGTCTCGGTGACGAACTCGACCATCGAGTCGGTGAGTTCGTCGTCGTCTTCCAGCACGTCCTCGACTTCGGCTTCGAGCGCGTCGAGGGACTGCTCGTCGACGCGGGCCTCGTTGAGCGCGTTCATGACCTCGCTGGCGCGGCCGCCGAAGGCCGGGCCGAGTTCGCTCATGTCGGCCTCGGCGCTATACTGGAGTTCGCCCCAATCGTCGCCTGTCCCGACGAGTTGGATCTCACGGGCGTTCAGGCGGTCAGCCAGCAGGTCGCGGTGACGCTCGACGGCCTCGACGCTTCGCTCGTCGTTGGCCGCAACGACGGCCCGCGTGACGGGCCAGCGCAGTTTCCGTTCGGCCTTCTGCCGGGCGTTCGACCCGGCCTCCTCGACGGCCCGCAGGAGGGCAACATCGGTCTCCAGTTGCTCGTCGGCCCAGTACTCCTCGGCCTCGGGCCAGTCCAGCGCGTGGACAGTATCCTTTCCGTTGTCGCCGGTGAGCGTCCGATTGATCTCCTCGCTGACCAGCGGCGCGAAGGGTGCGAGCAGTTTGACGACCGTGCTCAGGACGTGATAGAACGTGGCGTAGGCGGCCTGTTTGCTAGCCGAGCCTTCGTCGTCCCACATCCGCTCGCGGACTACCTGGATATAAAACCGCGAGACGTCCTCGACGACGAACTCCAGCAGCGAGTCGAGCGCGCGGTCCTGGCGGTACTCGTCCCAGGCCTCGGTCATCTCCGAGATGACGGTCTGGAGCCGTGCAAGCACCCACTCGTCGACGAGTTCGAGATCGGAATCGACATCATCGAGCGTCGTCGTTCCGGCGGTTTCACCGCCTTCACCTCGTTGCGACTCCGTCGCAACGCCCGGCTCAAAGCCGTCGAGTCGCATGTACTCCAGCGGGAACCGGAACACGTTCCAGAGGATGTTGAGATTGCGCTGCATGCTCTCTGTCTCGTCCCACGAGAAGCGCATGTCCTCGCCCTGTGGGTTGACCGAGAGGAGGAACAGGCGCATCGGGTCCGCGCCGTACTCCTCGATCACTTCGTCAGGCTCGACGGTGATGCCTTTCGACTTGGACATCCCGCGGCCGTCGGGCATGTTGGCGTAGCCGTGCATCACGACGTTGTCGTAGGGTACCTCGCCCATCGCCGCGGTGCCCATTCCGAGTTGGGACCAGAACCAGCCACGCGTCTGGTCGTGGGCCTCGATGATGAGGTCGGCGGGCCAGAGGCGGTCGAAGTCCTCCTCGTTGCTGGGGTAGCCGATGGTACCCCATGTGGCAACCGAGGAGTCGAGCCAGACGTCGAAGACGTCGGCGACGCGGCTGTACGTCCGGCCGTCCTCGGTGATCGTTAGCTCGTCGACGGTGCCCTTGTGCAGGTCGACGTCTGCGGGATCGATCTTCTGGTCGGCGCGCTCGGCGAGTTCCTCGCGGTTGCCGATCACGATGGCGTCGTCCATCGAGCCATCCCAGTTGCCCGGGAGCCAGATGGGAACCGGAATACCCCAGTAGCGTTGGCGTGAGACGTTCCAGTCCGGTGCATCCTCGACGAAGTCGCGGAAGCGGTTGTCGCGCGCCCACTGCGGGTACCACTCGCTGTCCTCGATGTTCTCCAGGAGTTGGTCTTTGATATCGGTGATCGTGATGAACCACTGGTCGGTGACGATCTGGATGATCCCGGTGTCACACCGCCAGCAGTGTCCGTAGCTGTGATGGGTCTCGCCGGAGTGGAGCATCGCCCCCTTCGCTTCGAGGTCAGCGATGATCGCCCCGTCGGCGTCTTTGACGAACTCGCCGGCGTATTTGCCCGCTTCGTCGGTGTAGACGCCGTCCCCGCCGACCGGACAGAAGATGTCCAGACCGAGTTCGCGACCGCGCTCGAAGTCCTCCTCACCGTGGCCGGGTGCGGAGTGGACGAGTCCCGTTCGGTCCGCTTCGACGTACTCGGCAGTGTACACCTCGAACGCGCCGTCGCCGCCGGGGTGATCGACAGCATCGGCGAGCGGATGGTCGTACTCCCAGCCGACCATCTCCTCGCCGGTGACCTCCTCTATGACCTCGTAGTCGTCGTAATGGCCCTCCCGCAGGACGTCCTCGACGCACTCCTCGGCGACGTAGACGACCTCCTCCTCGCCGTCCTTGGTGGCCCGCACGCCCTGATAGGTCAGATCGGGATCGGCGGCAACGAACGTGTTCGCCGGAATCGTCCACGGGGTCGTCGTCCAGATGACGAGTTGGCCCTCGCGATCGACCAGATCGAACTTCACGTAGACCGACGGGTCGGTGACGTCCTCGTACTCGACCTCGTTGTTCGCGATGGCAGTCTCACAGCGGGGACACTGCGAAATCGAGCGCTGGCCCTGCTCGACGAGGCCCTTTTCATTGGCCTGATTGAACCCCCACCAGGCCGCTTCCATGTACTCCGGGTCGACCGTCTTGTAGGGGTCGTCCCAGTCCATCCAGACGCCGAAGGACTTGAAGTCCGATTCGAGTCCTCTAGCTGTTCGTCGGCGAACTGCTTGCACTCCTCGATGAAGGCTTCCTCGCCGAACTCCTGGATGTCCTTTTTGTTCTCGAAGCCGAGGCGCTCCTCGACTTTCGTCTCGATGGGCAGGCCGTGCATGTCGTAGCCTGGCCGGTCCGTGACGTCGTAGCCGGACATCCGGAGATAGCGGATGTAGGCGTCCTTGAGCGTCTTGTTCCACGTCGTTCCCATGTGCGCCGCGCCGGAGGTGTACGGCGGCCCGTCGACGAAGAAGAACTCCTCGTTACCCTCGCGTTCGGCTTTCGCTTTCTCGTAGGCGTCGACGTCGTCCCAGTACTCGAACGCGCGGTCCTCGACCGCGTCCGGATCGTACTGGTCGTCGACTTCCCGAAATCGGTCCATACACGCCCTATCTCACTCCTAAAACAAAGGGCAATCGGTACCCCGCTGTGGATCACGCCCCGGAGCAACAACGGCTTGCCGTGATCACTCGGCGTCTTCGTCAGTCCTGGCCAGTCGCTTGCCTGCCAGCAGTGCCCCGCCGATCCCGGAGATGCTTGCACCGATCCCGAACCCGGGGAGGTCGTCGTCGGTATCGTTCGTACTGTCGTCAGTGCCGTCCGCGTCCGGTTCGGCCCCGCTGTCGCCGGTTTCAGGCGCCTCGGATCCCTCATCCTCAGCGGCGTCGTCGGTGCTCCCTTCGTCAGCGTCGACAGCAGTGCTGTCGTCGGTCGCGCCATCATCGGTGCTCTCGCTTTCGGTTGTCTCGTCCCCCTCGTCTGTCCCACTGTCGCTGGAATCCGTCGAGTCACCGGTTCCACTGTCATCAGAGTCAGTGGTATCGTCGGATCCACTGTTGGCAGTCTCAGTGGTGTCGTTGGTTCCGTCGTTGGTGGAATCAGTGGTGTCGTTGGTTCCGTCGTCGGTTCCGTCGTTGGTGGAATCGGTGGTGTCGTCAGTTCCGTCGTTGGTGGAGTCAGTGGTGTCGTCGGTTCCGTCGTTGGTGGAATCGGTGGTGTCGTCAGTTCCGTCGTTGGTGGAGTCAGTGGTGTCGTCGGTTCCGTCGTTGGTGGAGTCAGTGGTGTCGTCCGACCCGCCATCGTCGCGCGATTCCTCGTCCGCTGTCCCGTCGAAGCCGTCCTCCCAGCCCTGATGTGCCGGCGCGAGGTCGGCATCGGTGTGATTGTCGCCCGTCTCCCAGATGTCGCCCGAGGCACCTTCGGGGCCGCGTCGCGTCTTCCAGTCGAACGCGCCCGGATCGTCGATGGTGACTTCCCACACGTCTCCGCCCGCGTGGTTGCCCTCGATACCGGTGCCCCAGTCGGTAAGTGAGCCGCTACTACCGGTGACGTAGACCGACTCGCCGTCCGCGGTCGGTGCCTCGATCCGGATGGTGAGTTCGGCGTCCCCGCTGCCTCCGTTACTTCCATCCCCGTCGTCGATAGAGTCGTTCTCCTCGGACGGGTCGCTGGCGGCGTCGTCGGGGGCGTAGACCGCCCACCCGCCGGCCGGTACAGTGATCTCCGCCCGCCCGTCGCCGTCGGCGACCGTATCGCTGGCGTTGCCGGTGTACTCCTGTAGCGGTTCGTCGGCCCAGGGGACGTCGATCCGCTCGCTTCGCTCGCTGCCGCTCTTGTTGAGCGCGACGACGGCGTTGTCCTTGCGCTCGTAGACGATGACGTCCGCGTCAGCGTGGTGGGTAATCGCGCGGCCGCCGAGCAGATTGGTGCGGATCCAGAGCAGATTGCGGAGCCCCGGATCGTCGAACTCGAGCAGGTAGTTGTAGAGTCGCGGATACCCCTCGTACGTGAGAACGAACGCCCGAGCGAGCGCTTCGAGTTCGGGCGGCGCGCTGTCGTGGTTGGCGATCAGAGTGAGCGACTGGGTGGGGTTCTGCGCGACGTAGCCCGCGTCGCTACGGTCCAGCGCACGGAAGTCGCCGCCGCTGGTGAACGCCTCGTACTTCATCGTGTAGAACAGCGGGTAGTCGGTGATGTCCATTCCCGTCCGGGCGTACTCGTCGACGTAGCCGATCGGATCGAACAACACCTCGCCGACGGTGTAGAACCCCAGTTCGTCGGCCCAGGGGTTGAGGTACTCCTCGAAGACCCAGTTGTGGATGTGCTTGGCGGCATCCCAGCGTACGCCGTCGGCACCGCAATCCGCGAGCAGTTGGAGGTAGTCGTAGGCGAGGTCCTGAACGTGTTGGGTCGTCCAGTCGAGCGATGGAAGCCCCACGAGGTCGTGGTCCTCTATCGCCTCCGGGTCACACTCCCACTGGTTGGGATCTTTCGGTTCGCTGCCGTTATAACAGCGGTCGTCGCTCGAATCGAACGAGTACATCCAGCCCTCGATACCGCCCTCCTGATAGAACTGTTCGGAGTCGAGATTCGGGAAGTCGTCGAGAGCAATCCCGGCCCCGTTGTGATTGAGCACGACGTCGACGATCACGTCGACGCCTTGGGCGTGGGCCTCGTCGATCATCGAGCGGAACTCGGCCTCGGTGCCGAACTCGCTATCGAGGGATGTGCGGTCGTAGGGCTGATAGCCGAGCGGCGGGTGATGGGGGTACTCCGCGCCGTAATCGGGATGTTCCTTGCCCTGATCCGCTCTGGTCAGGACGCTCTCCTGTGGCGGGGGGACGTGAATCGCGCCGAACCCGGCGTCGGCGACCTGGGCCATGCTGGCTTCCACCTCCGTCCAGTCGGTGTGAAAGTACTGCAGCATCGCCGTTTCGGTGGCGGTGCTGACGGCAGCGGCGCTTGCGCCCGCCCCACCGGCGACTGCCGATCCCATCGTCGCTCCCCCGACGCCCTTGAGGACGTCACGGCGATGTACAGGTGTGTTACCTTCGCGCATTGTATTGATTACAGATAAATCTTCAAGATATAAATGCTTGGTGATAAATTACAACATTTGTCAATGGTGTACTCAAGGCGGACCGCTCCGAATCACTGCCTCGTGATCGCAGTCCCGCGGTTGGATACTCTCTCAAAACAAGGCCCGCTCGTCGTCCGCTTGATTGGCCTCGGCTGTCTCTCGGCGGGAGTCGATAGCTCCTCGAAAACAGTCAGTGACGTGTCAGTTAGTCTTGAACGACGCTGAGGGTGGCCGGGATCAGTTTTCCGTAGCCGAGCATATACACGCCTGCGTACAGACACAGAATTCCCATGCCGGCGAGCCAGAGCGCGACCGTGGTCTCACCGCCGGACAGATACAGGTAACTGTTCAATTCGGCGACGAGACCGACTCCCGTTACCACTACGGTAAGGGCGAAATACGCAAGCAGTTCGACCAGCACTTCGAGTTGCATGTCCACAAGAACGATATCGGCTGATATTACTCTTTTGTTCGCTCTCATCTCTCCACTCACTACCAAGAAGTTTATAACTGATCGACGGACGAAGGGGCATATGGCACATACGTCGGGTCGCTATGGCGACCTCAACTATCCCACGCTGACGAAGTACGGGTTTCTGCTCGGAGTCGGACTGTTCATCGGCGGTGTCGTCGGGGAGTTACTGTTCGCAGGCGTCTTGCTCTCTGATGTACCGGGCTGGACACACACGCTGTTTTTCGATATGGAAGCGATCGGCGTCGTCGTCGCGTTCCTCTCTGTCGTCGTCTTCGGCGTCATCCTTCCGCTGACGGAGTAAGCAGAGTATGACGCAGTTCCCCGCCTCTCGCAACGTCCTCGAACCTGACTGTTCGCGCTGCTCGGCGCTCACTGAATCCCGGGAGTGCATCTCGTGGGGCACCGGTCCGCTCGACGCGAGCGTCGTGGTCGTTGGCGAGGCTCCCGGCGCAGGGCTACCGCCGGACGACGCGTCCGACGAGCGCTGGCGCGGCGGCAACTGGACTGGCAAAGCGTTCACCACGCGCCACTCCGGGCGGCGGATCCGCAGGCTACTCGCCGACGCAGGCTACGGCGAGGACGCGTACTTCACGAACGCCGTCAAGTGCTTTCCCGAGGGCGAAGACGGGTCGAACCCCGAACCGACGGACGAGGAACGGCGGACCTGCAGGGGCCACCTCGAAACCGAACTCGAAGGAATCGACCCGGACGTGCTCGTCCCCGCTGGCAAACACGCCACCCGATCGGTCTTCTCGCTCGCCGAGCGCTCGCTCGACGGCTTTCTGGACTGCGTTCTCGACCCTGTCGACCTGGCGGGAATCGATCCGGCCGTTCTCCCCGTCCTGCACCCGTCCTATCGGGACGTCTGGATCGCTCGCCTCGGCTACGACGTCGAGGAGTACGTCGCTACGTTCGCCGAGCGACTCGACGCGCTCATGGAGTGAGGGCGTGGGCAACGTTTTTGCTATCGGCCGCCGAGGCATTCGAGTATGAGCGAGGACTGCATCTTCTGTGCGATCGTCGACGGAGAGATTCCGAGCCACACCGTCTACGAGGACGACGAAACGCTCGCGTTCCTCGACGCCAACCCGCTCGCCCCCGGCCACACGCTCGTGATCCCGAAAGCACATCACGAGACGCTGAACGCCCTCCCCGAGGATCTCGCCCCGAAAGTGTTCGATACCCTCCACTCCCTCGTCCCGGCCGTCGAGGACGCGGTCAGTGCCGACGCCTGCAACGTCGCGTTCAACAACGGCGAGGTGGCTGGCCAGGAAGTCCCTCACGTCCACGGCCACATCATCCCCCGGTTCGAGGGCGACGGCGGCGCGCCGGTCCACGCCATTGCGGGCGACCGCCCGGACCTCTCGGACGACGACCTCGACGATATCGTCGAAGATGTCAGAGAACGAACCTGAACGCGTCCGCGGGCGTCGGTGCGAACGAAAACGCGTTTAACCGACGCCGGAGTTCCATCGGGTATGATCCTCAGCGGACGCCACTCCCAGTCGATCGCGGCCGAACTGGCGGAGCGGCTTGACGAACCGCTCGCGCCCGTCGCATTCGACCGGTTTCCCGACGGCGAGTTGATGGCAGCATCGGCGACGTGACACCGGCGGACGGCGAGCGGGCTATCGTCGTCGCCTCGACGCCGAGCAGCGACGCACACATCGAACTGCTCCAGCTTCAGGACGCCGCCCACGAAGCCGGCTACGGGGAGGTCATCACCGTCGTCCCATATCTGGGCTACGCGCGACAGGACCAGGCGTTCGAGCAGGGCGAGCCGGTTTCGGTCCGTGCAGTGGCCCGGGCGATCAGCACGGGCGCTGATCGGGTGCTGACGATCGACCCCCACGAGGAGGACGTCTGTGACTTCTTCGACCCACCTGCGACGCCGATCAGCGCGGCCGCTCGGCTCGCCGAACCGCTGCCTGAGGACCTGATCGATCCGCTCTTTCTCTCCCCGGACGCCGGTGCGATCGATCTTGCCGAGACGGTCCGGGAGGCCGCCGGTACCGGGACGGTCGATTACTTCGAGAAGACACGACACTCCGGCTCCGATGTCGAAATATCGCCGAGCGACACGAGCGTCGACGGCCGTGACATCGTCGTTGTCGACGACATCATCGCTACCGGATCCACGATGAGCGAGGCCCTCACCATTCTCCAGGAGCGCGGTGCAAACCGGGTTTTCGTCACTTGCATCCACCCGTTGCTCGCCGGCAACGCGGTCACGAAACTCTCGCGGGCTGGCGTCGATACTGTCTACGGTACTGATACGCTCGAACGCCCCTGCAGTGCCGTCAGCGCCGCGCCAGTAGTCGCCGACGCGCTTGCAGATCAGCTCTGAGTTTTCACGAGAATTTATAAACGATCGGGCGGCCAGCCACCGCGTGCGCTGACTCTTTACCACGACGCCGGTCTGCGCGGGTGCGTGGCACGCCGCGTCGTGACGTCTTCGTGCCGCCTGTTCGCTCTCTCTGCTGGCAACCCTACAGCTCCGACAGCGCCGCCTCGATCTCGTCGTAGTCCGGGAACTGCGGCCACTCCTGGGCGACCCAGGCGTACTCGACGACTCGCTCATCGTCGAGCAAGTACACCGCCGGGCGTGGCTCCGACACGCCGGTCATCCCGTCGAGGTCGTTGGGAATGCCGTACTCGACGGCGACGGTGTTGTTCGGATCGCTGAACAGGTCGTAGTCGATCCCACGCTCCTCGATCAGCCGCTTGTGGGAGTACGGATCCGATATCGACAGTCCGACGATCCGGACGTCGAACTCGGTCTCCCACTCTCGGCCGCGAATTTCGTTCCAGATGTAGGTCGCCGGAAACGCACCGTCCATCGTGTAGAAGACGAGGAGCACCGGCCCATCCTCGGTCAGGTCCGATAGCGACCGGTCCTCCCAGAACTCCTCGTTGACGAGCGGCCGGGTAAAGTCGGGTGCAACGTCGCCTTCCTCGACGTGGTCTCGCTCCGGCAGGTCGACGACGTCGAAGTCGAGTTCGACCATTAGGCGCTCCCCCGTACGTCCGTTCGAGATAGTCGACGATGTTCGCACTCTCCGTCATCGTGACGCCGGTCGACTCGTCGACGATTGCGGGAACCGTCCGTTTCCCGCTTATTCGCTTGACGACGTCTCGGTCGGAATGCATCGGTTCGACGAACCGGGATTGGTAGTCCAGCTCCAGTTCGTCCAGCATCCGTGTGACGCGCTCACAGAAGGGGCAGGCCTGGAGGCGGTAGAAGGTGATCGGTGTCTCGCTCATAATCGACCAGTGGGTCTGGACGGCTGAAAACGTTGGCTTCGCGGCGATCGATCTCACCTCTGATCGGATCGACCGACGGTTCACCACCACCTGATAATCAGGGAATAACCGCGTCCGGTTGCTCCAGGCACCCCTCTCAGCCTCACAAGAGTTAATTCATCCGCCAGACAACTACCCCTAGATGACGATACCCCTCTCATCGATTTTGCAGGCGTCTACACTCGGGTTTACACTGTTCGGCTTCTGAACTGACGGATTCGACAGTCACTATCGCAGGAGCCGCCGTGCTGGTTTTTCTGATGGGGCTGTCAGCGTTTTTCTCCTCCTCGGAGATAGCCATGTTCTCGCTCCCGGATTATCGGACCGATGCTCTGGCTGACGAGGGGCGGCCGGGGGCGTCGACACTCAAACAGCTCAAAACCAATCCTCACCGGCTACTGGTGACGATTCTGGTCGGGAACAATCTGGTCAACATCGCGATGTCCTCGATCGCAACCGGCCTGCTGGCGATCTATTTCAGCCAGGGGGTGGCGGTTGCGGGTGCAACCTTTGGCATCACCGCTGTCGTCCTGCTGTTCGGTGAGAGTGCGCCAAAATCCTACGCGGTCGAGCACACCGAATCGTGGGCGCTCCGGATCGCTCGCCCGCTGAAACTATCGGGCTACGTACTCCTGCCGCTGGTGGTGACGTTCGATTTCCTCACCCGGCAAGTAAATCGACTCACCGGCGGGCAGGCGGCAATCGAGTCGGGGTACGTGACCCGCTCGGAGATCCAGGACATGATCGAGACCGGCGAGCGCGAAGGCGTCATCGAGGAGGAAGAACGCGAGATGCTTCAGCGGATCTTCCGGTTCAACAAATCCATCGCCAAGGAGGTGATGACGCCGCGGCTTGACATGACTGCGGTGCCGGTCGACGCCAGTATCGACGAGGCGATCCAGACCTGTGTCCAGAGCGGCCACGCTCGCGTCCCTGTCTACGAGGGGAGCCTCGACAACGTGATCGGCGTCGTCCACATCCGTAATCTGGTTCGGGACGTCAACTACGGGGAGACGGAGGCGTCGGAACTCGAACTCGACGATCTCATCAGCCCGACGCTACACGTCCCCGAATCGAAAAACGTCGACGAACTGCTGACCGAGATGCGCGAAGAGCGGATGCATATGGTGATCGTGATCGACGAGTTCGGTACTACGGAGGGCCTGATTACCATGGAGGACATGGTCGAGGAGATCGTCGGCGAAATCCTCGAAGGCGGCGAAGAAATGCCGATCGACTACCTCGAGGACGGCGCTGTCGTCCAGGGAGAGGTCAATATCCACGAGGTCAACGAGGCTCTGGAGATCGACCTCCCCGAGGGCGAGGAGTTCGAGACCGTTGCAGGCTTCGTGTTCAACCGTGCCGGGCGACTCGTCGAGGAGGGCGAGCAGATCGAGTACGACGGGATCCGGATCACTGTCGAGGAGGTCGAGAACACCCGCATCAAAAAGGCACTGCTGAAACAGGTCGAACGCGGTGAGGAGGAAGAACAGGAAGGCGTCGCCGACGTCGAGGACCTCTAGGCGCCCCGTCTACAGGAAGAAATCGACAGTCGAGAAGGCGCCGAAGCCGACGATAACTGCACCGACGAGCGACGCCACCCAGGCAAGCACGGTGTAGCCCATCTTGGACCCGCTGACGCCGCCGTCTCCTGCGGCGTAGCCGCTCCCGATGATCGAACTGACGATGATCTCGTTGAACGAGACGGGGATGCCAAAGAGAACTGCTGTCTGTGCGATGGCAAACGAGGGGATCAACGCCGCAATCGAGCGGCGCGGACCGAGCGAGGAGTAGTCCTGTGCGATCGCCTTGATCATCCGCGGCGCGCCGGTCCACGACCCGATCAGGAGGCCGATACCCCCACCGACGAGGATCGCCGTAATCGAGATACCCTGTGGCTCCAACAGGGGCAAGAGCGGGCCGATCGCGAGACCGACCTGACTGCCCCCGGCCGAGAAGGCGACGAGGCCGCCCATCACGAGCAGAAACCGACGCTGACCGCGATCCGCATCGATGCCCATCTCGCGGTAGAGCAGTCCTGCGCCGACGACGGCCAGACCGAGCGAAGCGATCGCCTGTCCTACCAGTCCCGGCCCGGTGAGCGACCGCCCGACCTCGGCCGCCAGCGTCGCTCCCTCACCGGACGGGCCCAGCACGACGAACTCGATGTTCGCGAGAATCAGGCCGACCAGTCCTGCCAGCAGGGGGACTGTATAGCGCTCCGCCAGCGACTCCCTGCGGAGTAGCTTCGCCGTGGTGAACGCGATACCGCCGCCGACGAAGGGTGTGAACACCCACAGCGTCGTGATTTCGGCGTACTTCGCCCACGCGGGGTCGCCCCCATCGCCAGACCGACGCCGACGACGGCGCCGGTGACAGTAAACGCGGTCGCTATGGGATACCCCGTAAACACGCCGATAGCCACGAGCGTCGCGGCGATGATCAGCGCGAGCGTCGCGGCAGTCGCCGTCAGCGTTACGTCGCCGGCGATCAGTTCCCGTCCGATCGCTTCGGAGACGTTCGCGCCCTGCAGGACTGCACCGCCGAAGCCGAGCAGTCCTACAAAGAATCCGGCTCGCATTACCGATACCGCGTTCGCACCAACCGCGGGTGCAAACGGGGTCGAGCCGCTCGATCCAGCACCGATTGCCCAGGCCATAAACAGGCTTGCCAGACACGCAATACCCAGCGTCGCCAGCGTCGCGGCGTCGACCATCTACCCCGGGCTTACCCGTGGGTAGTATAAGTGCTTACCGTACTGACGCTGTTCTCGCCGCGTAATCGAGTGTCCCGCTTCTTTGCTCTTCGATCCAAGGCACCACGACGTCCGCGAGTCGGTCGTGGGCCTCCTCGTAGCTCAGCGGCGAGGCCGAATCCCCGCGCTGGCCGCGATAGGAGCCGAACTGCGTGTGGTTCATCCCCGGGATCTCCTCGCTGGTCGTGGTTGGCGGGAGGCGGTCCTTGCTGGCGCGGTACGCCTCCCGGTCGAGCACCGTATCCGCGCTCCCAGTGACGCTCAGAACCGCCATCTCCCGGTCGCTCACGTCCTCGTTGCAGTAGGATGCGAACATGAGCAGGCCCGCGACTTCCTCGTCCGCGGCATACCCGCAGGCTGCGACGCCGCCCAGCGAGTGTCCGCCGACGACCCATGTCTCGATCTGTTCTTTGCCGGCCCGAATCTCGCCCGCGGCATCACTGTCGAGTAAGGCGATATTTAACGGCATCTCGGGGATGTACACCGTCGCGTTGGCCTCCGTAACGAGCGGGGACAACGACTCGTAGTAGGCGTTCGGTGCGACGCGTGCGCCGGGATAGAAGACGACGCCGACGTCCGACTCGGCGTCAGTCGGCGCGAGGACGGCGACGTCGCCCTCCGTCTCGATGGAGACGCGCGGATCGTCTTCTACCGACTGGATCGACGACTCGGAACCCTCGTAGGGTAGCGAGAGATAGACGACACCGCCGCCGAGTACGACGAGGAGGACCACGAGGACGGCTATCGCTCCCTGTTTCCACGAAACCATGCTGGATAGCGCGGTCCGAATCGACAAAAAGGGTGGCTATCGGTGTCCCGCAACCGGGGTGTTACGTCGTCGTTAGCTGTTGCGAACCGCGGACGCGCCGAGTTTGACCAGTCGATAGCCGGCATATGCGACCGAGAGGAAGACCGTCGCGGCGACGACGACGCCCGCCACGATAGCGGGGCCGCTCGCCGGTTCGGCCAGGTCCTGCTCGGAGTTACAGCTCTCACAGCCGCCGGAGCTACAGGACCCCCCTCGTGCCCGCCATCGTCGAGCAGGTCGATCGCCTCGCTGAGTTCCTGGCTCCCTTCGACAGTCGCCCGCTCGTCGAGGCGTGAGAGCTCTGGCCCATCGCCGGTGCTCCCGCCGTTCGTTGCCGGGTCGCTGACGCTCCCGCCGGTCGCCGACGTCTTGACGGGGTCGTCGAGGTCGTCACCGAGAGTCGGTTCCTCGTCGCCGAAGATCGTCGGAGCCTGTGATCGCAGCGTGTCGAGGCCCGCCTCGATCTGCTCTTGATCCTGATGCCCGACCGCGTACTCGGCCAGTTCGTCAGCCAACTCCTGTGCGCGCTCGGCGCGGGCCGTCTCGACGTTGGCTCTGACCGCATCGAACAGACACCGGCCGAGCCAGTGTTCGAAGATCGGGTTGTCGTATTCGGCCTCCAGTGCTCTGAGCCGTTCTAGCTTCTCCTCGCCAGCCTCGACCTCGGCGTCGTACAACGAGGCGCGGGCGGAGTAGAAGGTCGCGACCGCCGCCCAGGTTGCGCTCGTGGGGGTATCGAGACGCTCGTGATACTCGTTCGTCTTCCCGGCCCAGTGCTCGATGCGGCCGTAATCGGCAGCTCGAAGCTGATCCGGGTCACGTTTGCGGCCGCGATCGGGAGCCATCTGACGATCTCCGCTTCGACGGCGGGATACTGCTGGGCGAGGGTCTCGATCCGTGCGATCCGACGCTCGATCGACTCGACGTCTTCCTGTGCGGCGTCGGTGTTGGTTCGCCCGGCAAGCACGCCCGCAAGCCCGACTGCGACATCGCCGTCGGGATGCGAACTGTACAGCGTCTCGGCACGTGAGAGGAAATCAGTGTCGTCGCCGCCGAGATACCGCTCGGCGTGGGCGTAGCCGCGCATGACTGCGGCCGCGACGTCTGTCTCCTCGTGGTTCTCGTAGAGGGCTTCGAGTCGGTCGAGCAACGGTTCGATCCGCTCGGGCTCCTCGGCCTTGCCGTAGGCGTGGATCGTCCCCGCGGTCGCCCGCGCCAGGGGTGCGGCAATGGTCGGCTCCGGCCGCTCCGCGTACAGCGTTTCGATCTCCTCGCGGTGGCTCTCGATCCGGCCCGGATCGATCCCCGTCTCGTAGACGCCATCCCGGTCGTGGACCGCCGTCGCGTTCGCTCGCGCAATAGCGAGGTGGATGTCGACGTCGGCGTCCGGGTGTTCCTGATGAAGCCGGTCGAGACGCTAGCATCGTCTCTTCCTCGTCGAACTCCCCGCGGCTCCCGTAGGCATCAGCCAGTGCGACGAGCGCGTCGACCAGTCGCGCTCGCTCGTCGTCGTCTACCGTCTCCACCGGCGGGTCCTCGAAGGCACCGATCTGCTCTTCGAGTTCGCCCACCGTCCGGGTATCACTGTCAAACATCGATCTCTCCGAATGCGTTCGCTCTACTCACACGTAAAAACACGCTTCTCGGTTCGTTCGACCGGCTCCACACCTTTTTTATCGGAGGTGCCAGTGGTGGCAGTGCAAAACGGAGATCCGCACTGCTCTCGGAGGCAGTTCGTCGGGCCGTCGTTCGTTCGGATCGCCGATAGTTCTTTTCCGGTCTCTTCCGTACGCCCCGTCATGGAGAAAGTCCGCATCGACGACGTCGAGGACGAACTCAGCCCGCTTGGCGTCCACAGCGTCCGAAAACCGGTCTCCGCCGTGCTCGGAGCGACGGAGTTCGCGATGAACTACTTCGAACTGGAGCCAGGCGAATCGTTTTCGGGTGGCCTGCACACTCATCACGATCAGGAGGAGGTGTTCTACGTCGAGGAAGGGACGGCGACGTTCGACGTGGGCATCGAGCGCGAGTCGGTCGAGGTGGCGGCCGACGAACTCATCCGGTTCCCGCCGGGAGAGTTCCAGGAGGGGTACAACGATGGCTCGGAGACCGTCGTCGGGTGGGCTATCGGCGCGCCCGGTGCGAGCCACGACTGGGACGCCCTGCAGTCCCGGATCTACTGTCCGGAGTGCGAGGAGGAGACGACGCAGGATACGACGATGGTCGACGGGACGTTCCAGTTCACCTGCACGGAGTGTGGGGCGGAACAGCCCAGAGTCGCTCGGCGACGTCTTCGGCGAAGTAGGTGATAATCAGGTCCGCGCCGGCCCGTTTGATCGAGATGAGCGACTCCAGCGCGGTCGCTTCGAGCTCTGCCAGCCCTGCTCGGCGGCGGCGTGCAACATCGCGTACTCGCCGCTGACGTTGTAGGCGGCGACGGGCCGGTCGAACTCCCGGTCGACGTTCCCGACGATATCGAGATACGGGAGTGCGGGCTTGACCATCAGGACGTCCGCACCCTGCTCGACGTCGAGTGAGACCTCGCGGAGCGCCTCCTCGCCGTTTGCGGGATCCATCTGGTAGTGTCGGCGGTCGCCGAAGGCGGGCGCGCCGTCTGCGGCATCCCGGAACGGCCCGTAGAAACTGCTCTCGTACTTCGCGGCATAGCTCATGATCGGCATGTCCTCGAACGCCGCGGCGTCGAGGCCCTCCCGGATCGCTCCGACCATCCCGTCCATCATGCCGCTTGGGGCGATCATGTCCGCGCCGGCCTCGGCCTGCGAGACGGCGATGCGGTCGAGCAGGTCCAGTGTCTCGTCGTTGTCGACCGTGAGTCGGGGGTTCTCGGCGGCGTCGTCTTCGAGCACGCCACAGTGGCCGTGGTCGGTGTACTCACAGAGACAGAGATCCGTAATCACGTAGGCATCGGTTTCGGCCGTAATGCGTCGCGTTGCCTCCTGGATCACGCCGTCCTCGGCCCATGCCCGTGTCCCACGAGCGTCTTTCGACTCGGGAATCCCGAAGAGGATGACGGCCTCGACGCCCGTTTCGAGCACCTCCTCGACCCGGTCGACGGCGTCGTCGACCGGGACGCGCTCGTGGCCCGGCATGGTGTCGATCGGCACCCGCTCGTCGGTCGTCGCGTCCACGAACACCGGCGCGATCAGGTCGCTCGCCCGGAGTTCGGTCTCACGGACGAGTTCGCGAACCCCGTCTCGCCGAAGCCGGCGGGGGCGGTCTGTCAGGTCCATATCTACGATTGGATCGGCCACCGCAAAATCCCATCGTTCGTCGCGTCGTCGCCGCACCTCTTGGAGCCGTTACTCGGCGTCGACAGCGTCCCCGTCGAGGTAGGGTTCACAGACGCGTTCGACGCCCTCCTCGAAGCCGATCCGGGGGTGCCAGCCCGTCGCGTCGCGGATCTTCGACGCATCGGCACAGGTGTCGTGAACGTAGTTCTCGATGGGAATCGGTTCGTACTCCGGGTCGACGTCGGTCCCCAGCGTCTCGTTGATGAGGTCGACCATCTCGTTGAAGGAGTAGGTCTCGCCGGTCCCGAGGTTGTAGACGCCCGCTAACTCGTTGTCTGCGGCGAGTTCGATGCCCCGAACGACGTCCTCGACGTGGGTAAAATCGCGCGTCTGACTCCCGTCGCCCCACAGCACGGGCGGGGTGCCGTCCGCGACCTTCTCGGTGAACTGCGAGACCGTGTTCGCGTACTCGCCTTTGTGCGCTTCGGCTCCGCCGTAGCCCTCGTACACCGAGAAAAACCGCAGGCCAGCCAGTGTTACGTCGTCGTAGAAGTTCCCGTAGTACTCGGCGTAGCGCTCCCGGCCCAGCATCGAGGCGTCGTAGCCAGTCGCGGCTTCGATGGAGATGTCCTCGGGCGTGGGTTCAGTTCGGCTCCCGTAGATCGACGACGTCGACGCGTAGACGAACGTCCGACAGCCGTCGTCGTACGCCTGCTCGACGACGTTGACGAACCCCTCGACGTTGACTCGGGCTCCGTGCCTCGGGTTTTCTTCGAGTTGCTGGCGACTCGACAACGCCGCCAGGTGGAAGACGACGTCGACGTCGGTCGGCAGGTCCTCGTCCAGCACGTCAGCTCGACGTACTCGACATCGTCGTCGAGGTTCGCTTCTGTCCCGAGGAAGCCGTTATCCAGTGCGATCACGTCGTTGTGCTCGGCGAGCGAGTTCGCCAGGTTCAGAACCGATAAATCCCGCTCCGCCGGTCACGAGCACACGAGCATTCTGCATACTGGCCGGTTCGCCGCTACGGCGTAAAACAATTACTGGATCGCTGGCCGCGTCGCGACGCTACTCATCCGTGGACGGCTGCCACGGAGTCCCGTCCGTGACCGGTGACGCGTCCTGCGACTGGGGGGCGTTGTGGTATAGCTGTTCAGCTGTACGATCGTCTTCTGTATGTCGTACCGCTCGATGGCAGACCTGGTCTCCCAGGCCGACGTGAGCGCGCTCTCGATTGCTGTCGCCATCTCGTCGCAGTCGCCGTACGGGAACCGCGCTCCGTTGTCGGAGCCGATCGTTCGGTCGAACGGCGGAACGTCGGCGGCGACGACGGGCGTCCCGCAGGCGTTCGCTTCGAGCGTCGAGAGGCCGAGCGTGTCGGCGGTCGAGGCCGTTACGAACGCATCGATCGAGGAGTAAAACGTCGGTAGCTCCTCTCTCGGCAGGAAATCACGGAACTCGACGTTGTCGGGCGCGGTCGCTTCGAGCGGCTCACGGCGTGGCCCCTCGCCGACGATGACGAACTCGTACTCCGGGCAGTCCTCGGCGACGCGCACGATCTCGCTCACGTTCTTCTCCATGCTAAGCCGGCCACTGTACCCGATTACCGTCCGGTCCGGGTCCGGATACCAGTCCTCCTCTGTCGGCGCGAAGAAATCCATGTCGATCCCGACGGGCAACTGGACGTGCTCGACCGTCCGTTCGATCTGCCCGGTCGAGGTCGTCACGATGTCGAAACTCTCCAGCAGTGTGTTCTCCCAGGGCACGTAGATCGATCCGAGCAGGCTCGCCACCGAGGCGAGTTTGATGCTCTGCTGGAAGTACTCCTCGATTGGGGTGTGGTGGGTGTAGATGGCCGGGAGATCCTGTTTCCAGGCGTAATACCGGCCGAGCAGCCCCACGGTCGCCGGGCCGTGACAGTGGACGATATCCAGTTCCGGTAACGTCGATGGCCGTCTCAGCAGTGGGATGCGATAGCCCGAATAAAACGGGTTCGGCATCGACCTGACCGGAACCTCCCGCTCGTCGGGGTCGTAGTCCCCGTCGGGATAGATCACGTACACCTCGTGACCGGCCGCCTCCAGTTCCTCCCGCCAGAGGTCGATCGTATACGTCACACCGTCGATTTCGGGAAAGTAACTGTCGGTGAAAAATCCGATTTTCATTTAGCACACCTCCTCGTATAGCTGTTCGTACCGTCCCGCTACTGCCGACAGCGAGAACGCCTCGCTCCGCTCGGCAGCGTTCGCACCCAGGCGCTCGCGCCGTTCCGGCGCGCGAAGTCGTTCGAGCGCGTCGACGAACCCCTCCTCTTCGCCGACTTTTATACTGTTCTCGCCGTCGTCGAGCCACGAGAACGTCTCGATATCCCGGACGACGACCGGTTTGCTGGCCGTCATCGCCTCCAGTAGTGCGATCCCCTCGTTCTCTTCGTGCGTCGGGAAAAAGAAGATATCGCCCGCTGCGTAGGCTCCGCGGATATCGTCGACGTAGCCCGTGAACGTGCAGTTCGGTGGCGCGCCGTCGATCAGCGACGTCGTCGAGCGACCCTTCAGGGACCGATCGATCGGCCCGAACCAGACGAAGTCAATGTCGGGGAGCCGACGCGCCGTCTCGACGAACGTTTCTAGTCCCTTCCGCTTGATGACGTGCCCGACCAGGAAGACGACCGGTGACTCCAGATCGTACCGCTCCCGGTACCGCTCGGACAGGGACTCGTAGCCGTCCAGTTTCTCGCGGTCGACGCCGTTCGAGATGACAGTCGTGGGGACATCGGCGTACGTCTCGATCAACCCCCGGTTGTACTCCGAGGGGCAGACGAGAGCGTCTGCAAGCCCGTAGGCTCGTTCCAGATACGGGCGCAGTGGCTTTGCGAGCGCGTTCGTGAACCGAAAGCTATCGCCGAAGTCCTCCGCGGTGACGTGGGTATGCGCGACTACCGGAACGCCCTGAGAGCGTGCGCGTCTGGCGTACCAGACCGACCGCGGGCCCATGAGGTTGCAGTGGAACACGTCCGCGTCGAGCGTCGGTTCGGTCGTATACTCCAGGCCGATCCGATCCAGCATTTTCCGCTGGTTCTTGACTGACTCGCTAATCCCGCCGGTAACGGCGTCTCCGAACTCGAAGTAGTGGCTGATCTTCATTCGACGACGAGCCACGGTGTCTCCATCAACGGTGGTATATGAGTCTCGATGTGGTGCTCCCAGACGCCCTCTTCGCCGAACGCTTCCCCGTGGTCGGAGACGACGACCACGCGCCCGTCTAGTTCGTCGATCAGGTCGGCGACCGATTCGAGCGCGATCCGCAGGTTCTCTTCGTGCAGGGCCATCGCAGTCGTGCGGGTGCCGTCACGGACCAGGTCGACCGGGTCGAGTTCGAGCCAGAGGCCAGCTTTCTGGGCCAACTCGCTGCCTTCGAGACGCTCCTCGACTCTGGGCCGGAGCGAATCGGCCATCGACGAGAGCGCTCCACCATCCTCGTCGTCGTCTTCCTCGTCCTGTCGGTTGATTCCCTTCCGGATCTGTTTGAGTTTCTGTCCTTTGCCGCGAGAGAGATAGGGCGCATGTGGCTGCATGTAGTGTAGCACCGTCCGGTCGGCCGCCTCGGCGACGTCACGGTGCTCCCGGAAGGCGTCTGCCAGACTGTCCGGCGGCACCGTCCCGAGGTCGTCGTCCCAGCCGTCCTTCCAGACGTCGAACACGTTCGTGATATGTTCGTTCGCCGTCCACTCGTAGTCGCAGGACGCACCCCACTTGAGTTCGTTCAGCGGGATGCCCAGATCGTTGATGAACGGGTTGGACGAAAAGTACGCGATGTCGTGTGTGTCCGTAAACGTCTGGTAGGCCCACTCTGGTGTCGAAGAACCCTTGCTCCGGCGCTTCTCCAGTGTCCCATCGAGATACTCGTCGTACACCTTGCTGAACACGTCGAACCGACACGCGTCGAGCACGATGCAGTAATCCCAGTCCGACTCCAGAAACTGCTGATCCTTCATTAGCTAACTCTCCTTTCATCCACTATGATACACTTTTTGATCCGAGGATCGGTTCGACGGCTCGCGTATACCATGGGTTTCAAGCGTTCCGTCCCGATAGTGCGTCCATGGCCGTTCAACGCCGACGTGCGCTCGTCCTGGGTTTCAGCGGTGCCCTCGTGGTGTTCGTCGGCCTGTTTCTCGTCGTTGGTCTCGGTGACGTCGTCGACGCACTGTCCACGGCTGACCTTCCCTACGTTCTTGCAACGTTCGCGCTCGGCTTCTGCTGGCTGGCCGCCTGGAGTCTGATGCTCCGGACGGTTATGGGGACGCTCGATGTCGACCTCTCCGCTGGGAGCTCCTTTCTGCTCTACGCCGGATCCGTCTTCGCGAACAACGTCACGCCGTTCGGACAGGCGGGTGGCGAGCCGATTGCCGCCCTGCTCGTCTCGAAAACGACTGACGCGCGCTACGAGACCGGTCTCGCCGGTATCGCCACGATCGACGTCTGCAACGTGTTCCCGTCCGTCTTGCTGGCGCTGGTCGGCGTCGGCTACTACGGAACGACTGCGACGATCGTCGACGAGGTCGAAGTCGCGACTGCGTCGGCGCTCGCCGTCGTCGTCGGTATCGTCCTCACCGCGCCGCTCGTCTGGCGCGCCCGAGAGGCGGTCGTCGACCGGGTGCCGCGGACCATCGGTGCGCTCGCATCGCGTCTGACCGCGGGACGCGTCGACGGTAACGTGCTCGCTGCGGCGCTGACCGAACGCCTCGAGGTGTTCGTCGAGAACCTTCGTCTGATCGCGGGCGACCGACGCCGGCTTGCCGTCGTCTTCGGACTGTCGCTTCTGGGCTGGCTCCTCCAGGTCGTCGCGCTTCTCGCGGCCTTTGCCGCGGTGGGCCACACCATCCCGGTCGCGGTGGCGTGTTTCGCGATTCCGCTGGCGAACCTCGCCGGAATGGCACCGTTCCCGGGCGGCCTCGGCAGCATCGAGGCCGCCTACGTCGCCCTGCTTTTCCCGACTACCGGCGTTCCCGTCGCTACGATCACTGCTGCCGTTCTCGTCTTCCGCGGGGCGGTCTACTGGTCGCCGATCGTGATCGGCGGGAGCGCCACGGCGATACTGGGCGCTCGGTCGACCGCGTGAGTCCATCTCAATCATCGACCTCCGAGGGCAGACTGGTCTCGTCGAGAGAGCGGTTCGTACCGGAGTCCCTATCGACGCGCTCGACGATCCAGGAGGCGGTGACGACACACCAGGTTCCGAGCGCCACGCCCGCGACGACGTCCGAGACCCAGTGGATGCCAAGCACCATCGTCGAGAGCACGACGCTCGTCGAGACGAACACGGCGATTTTGAACCACCGGGGATACGCGCGACGCGTCTGCCAGGCGAACAGCAACACGATGATCGCCATCGAGGTGTGTAGCGAGGGGAACACGTCGGAACCGTCGGAGACTGCGGCCGTAAGCTCCTGCGTCTCCGGGTACAACTGATACATCGTTCCGTCGACGTGCTCGCTGATCCAGTTGCGTGGCCCGTACGCGATGAACACCGAGTAGCTGATTGCGCCGATGGCGTAGTTGAGCACGTAGGCGATAAACAGCTTCTTGAGGTGGTTCTGTGACGGCAACAGGAAGTAGAGCACGATCGGGACGAGCAACAGGTACGGAAAGCCGAACATGTACATCACGGAGAAGAACCCGTAGGTGGCGTCCGGGACAAGGTTCTGGAGATGGGCAACGAACAGCCCTTCGACGGCATAGAGCGTGTCCGTGATGTTCCAGTCGATGGTTTCCGAGAGCATCAAACTGAGGTCGTTGGTCACCATCTTGAGCAGGAAAAAGACCGCGGCGACCGCTACGTACGGCGCGATTTCGGTTGCCCTGCGGCGCAGGTCGCCGCTGGCTCGTTCGAGTTGGTCGATGCTGGTACACAGTACACACGTCGTCAGCAGGGCGATACCGACGCCCAGGCCAGTGACGGCGACGACGGTAAGCAAAGTCATGGAACCGACCCTCGCTGTCTATGGAGGTAGGTCGGTTTCGTCTCGTGAGATATCGCGGGGATCATCTGTACCGTTATTGATACCAATTTCGGCAAACGGAATTAGTTTGTCGGTCCTACCACCGCCGGCACTGTTCGATCCTGCTACTGCCTTCGCCTACTCGACCGATCCGCGCCCACTGGTACGAACGTCTGGAAGGTTTAAAGAGACCGGGCGCCTTCGATTCGAGTATGAGTCAGGCCACCAAAATCGTCGTCGGAACGATCGGCATCACGGGCGTACTTACTATCGTACTGATCCTGCAGACACTGCTCGCCTGATGTTTCAGGCCCGCGAACTCCCTGCTGATCTGGAAGCGATCCGCGAGGAGCACGCCCCGGATGCGATCGTGCTCGACGCCGCATCGGATTTCGAGATGCTTCCGCCGGCACAGGCCGAGGATCTGGGGTTGCTCGTCGACACGCTCGATCCCCACACCTATCCCTCGGAATGGCTGCCGGAGGACGCCCCGGCGCTCCTCAGTCGGTACGCCAGCAGCGACTTTACGATCGGGATGCCCGGCGACGCAGCGTCGCGTGGACGCGCCAGACTGACCCACCAGTCGTGATCATCAAGCCGCGCGTCGAAGGTTCGCCCGACGACTTCGTCGACTTCCTGATCGCCGAGGCGCTCGTCGAGGTCGGCCTTGACGTCCCCGAACAGTTCATCGGCTTCTTCGAGGACCAGTACCGCGACCTCGACGCGGCAGTCGAACTCGACCCCAACAGCACCTATCAGATCGCCGCCGCACTGTACGACGCATGGCTCGGTCTGCACACGCGAGACGTCTTCGCCGACTGGCTCGACACCCGGCCACGGCTTGGCGAGGCGTGGCAGGACGCCGGCGAGCGTATCGAAGGACGGCTTGCCGACGTGCCCGGCGCAATGGCTCGCGGTGAGACCGATTTCGCCGATGCGACCGAACTCGCCTGTAGCTCTCTCAAACACGCCCTGGAGCTACCCGCGCCGTTCACTGCCCTGGACACGGAGATGTATCGGGACCGGGGCCCGGACTACGCAGTCACGTGGGCCGAGAAGACGTTCGAAACCGCTAGAGTACAGCGTTCTCAGAACTCGACGGTCGTTTCGCCGTCCTCGTTCAGATCGATGACGCCCTCGAACTGCTCGCGGTAGTCTCCGAGCACCTCCTCGGGATGCACCTCCTTCGAGAGATGGAATAGTCCGACCGCATCGTGGTCTTCCAGCAGATCCAGCAGTCGACCGACCGCCTCTTTCGCCGGGTCCTCGCCGGCGTAGTAGGCCAGTTCGGTGATCGAGTCGAGCGTGATCCGGAGTTTGCCGTCGTGTGATTCGAGGAACCGCTCGGCCTGCTCGACGATTCCGTCCAGGTCGTCCGGCGCACCGACGTAGTGGACCGACTCGCCGGTCCGCCGGGAGTAGCCCCGCTCGACGCTCAGCGTGTCGAGAATCTCGGCGCTGTCTTCGTCGACGTCGTAGTAGTCGAGTTTCTGCTTGACCTCTCGGGCGGTCGTCCGGGTCGAGATGACGAGGAAGTGATCCGTATCAGTTTTCAGAAAATCGGTGTCGATCCGATCGGTCTCGCCGGTGCTCGGGTGGAGCAACAGTACGCCGGTTCCGCCGGGGATTGTCTCCGGCGCCCCGTCGACTGCGAGCGCATAATCCATACATGTCGAAAACTGGTGAAAGGTATTAAGCCTGCGGGTCACGGCGGTCTGGCGGAAGACCGCATTGCGGCGCGACGAGTGCTGGTGGATCGGTCTCGCCTGCCGGCTCGACATGACGGCCGATGAGCAAACCTCATCGAGCCCTGTCTCGCCTACCGGCTCGACAGGATCTCTTCCCCTTCCAGCACGTCCTGCAGTTCAGCCATCGTCTCGACGACGACATCGCAGGACGGCGCGACGGCTGATTTCGGCTCGAAGCCGATTGCCTGCCCGGCGACTTCGAGCATCGGCAGGTCGTTCGCGCCGTCGCCGACCGCGACGGTCTCGGCCATGTCGACGTCTTCGCGCTCGGCCAGATCCGCGAGGGCGTCGTCTTTGGTCCCCTCGATCAGCGGCCCTTCGACCGTGCCGGTGAGGACGCCATCCTCGACGGGGAGTCGGTTGGCGACTATTTCGTCGACCCCGACGCCCTCGCGTTCGAGCGCCCGTTCGACGCCTCGCTCGAACCCGCCGGTGAGGATGGCGGTGTAGACGCCCGCCTCGTTGAGTCGGCGGATCGTCTCGGCGGCCCCCTCGCGGAGGTAGACTTCGTCGAAGGCAGCGCTGGCCTTCTCGTCGGGGAGGTCTTCGAGGAGGGCGGCCCGGCGTCGCAGGCTCTCGGCGTACTCGATCTCGTTGTTCATCGCCCGGTTCGTGATCTCGTCCATCTCGTCTGCGACACCGTACTGATCCCCGAGCAGCACCGTCATCTCGGAGTCCGATAGCGTGCCGTCGAAGTCGAACGCGAGTACTGTCATTGCCCGCTCGTTGGGGTAGTGGGGTTGAAAAGGGCCCGATTTCGCTCGCCACGCTCGGCTCCATGAAGAAAGGGTTATGACTGCCCCGAGCAATCCCTCGTGCATGAAGGTACTCGTAACCGATCCGATCGCGGACGCCGGTCTCGACCGGATCCGTGAGGCAGGCCACGAGGTCGAAACGGCCTATGACGTCGAGGGCGACGAACTGCTCGCAGCGATCGCTGACGCCCATGGGCTGATCGTCCGCTCGGGGACCGAGGTGACCGAGGAGGTCTTCGACGCGGCCGAAGAACTCGTCATCGTCGGTCGGGCCGGTATCGGCGTCGACAACATCGACATCGACGCGGCCACCGACCACGGTGTCATCGTCGCCAACGCCCCGCAGGGCAACGTCCGCGCGGCGTCGGAACACTCCGTCGCGATGGCGTTTGCGACCGCTCGCTCGATCCCGCAGGCACACCAGCGCCTCAAGAACGGCGAGTGGGCAAAAAGCGACTATCTCGGCACCGAGGTCAACGGCAAGACTCTCGGCGTTGTCGGTCTGGGTCGTGTCGGCCAGGAAGTCGCGAAAAAGCTCTCCTCGCTCGGAATGGATCTCGTCGCATACGATCCATATATCGGCCAGGAGCGCGCCGAACAGATCGGCGCCGAACTCGTCGACCTCGACGAGTGTCTCGACCGTGCGGACCTGCTAACCGTTCACGTTCCCCTGACCGACGAGACGGCGAACCTGCTGAGCGACGACGAACTCGCGAAACTCGAAGACGGGTACCTCATCAACTGCGCCCGCGGTGGCGTCGTCGACGAGGCCGCACTCGCCCGCGCCGTGGACGACGGCGTCATGGCCGGCGCGGCGGTCGACGTCTTCGCCGACGAACCGGTCCAGCCGGACAACCCGCTGCTCGGCGTCGAGGACGTCATCGTCACGCCCCATCTCGGTGCCAGCACCGAGGCCGCACAGGAGAACGTCGCGGTCTCGACGGCCGATCAGGTCATGGCCGCCTTCCGCGGTGAGCCGGTTATCAACGCGCTGAACGCCCCCTCGATCGACGAGAGCGCGTTCCCCCGCGTCGAGCCGTATCTCGACCTGGCCGACACCGCCGGCAAGGTCGCAGCACAGCTACTCGGCGATCGGATCTCCGAGATCGAGGTGAGCTACGAGGGCGAAATCGCCAACGAAGATGTCGATCTGGTCACCGCCAGCGCGCTGAAAGGCGTCTTCGCACCGCTCGAATGGCGCGTCAACGCTGTCAACGCCCCCAGCATTGCCGAGGAGCGCGGCATCGACGTCACCGAGTCGAAGACCCGCCAGTCCGAGGACTTCCAGAGTCTCGTCGGGGTCACCGTCCGCGATGGTGACGACGAGATTACCGTCGAGGGGACGCTCTTTGCTGGTGAGGACCCACGAATCGTCCGCATCGACGGCTACCGGGTCGACGCTATTCCGTTCGGCCACATGCTTGTCGCCCGGAACGACGACACGCCGGGCGTGATCGGCTACATCGGTAGCGTGCTCGGCGAACACGACGTCAACATCGCCGGGATGTTCAACGCTCGCGAGGCGATCGGCGGCGAGGCGCTGTCGGTCTACAATCTCGATCAGGGCATCCCGGACGAGGTCCGGCAGGATCTCGAAGACGACGACCGGATCATCGAGATCCGCCAGATCACGCTCGACGGCCGCGACGACTAACCGCGCCGTCTCCGTTTACGATCGGATGTATTTCTATTTGGTAGGAGCCGCCACTGTTTTACTGGTACAGTATGAATCGAGAAGAGACCTGGTTACATGGCCCGTTCTCCTGCGCCGATGACCGTACTACTCGTCGACCCGGTCGGCGAGCTCGGGCCGTTTTCGCGGACGCTCCACGAAACGGACGACACGATGACCCTCGAGACCGTCTCATCGACAGCGGAACTCGCCTCGACGTCGGTCGAGCCGGACTGTCTCGTCGTTCTGGAACACGAAGAGGAGGGTATCGACGGTGCCGAGCAGATGCACGCCGCCCGCGAGCATCTGCGTGACGTACCGATCGTGGTTCTCGCGGTCGATCCGCGGGCCTACTACGCTCCAGGCGTCCTTTCCGCGGGTGCTGCCGACGTCATCTGTGTCGACTCGGACATCGCGGCCGGGATCGACCGCCCTGTGCCGACAGTCCGGCGGATCAGACACGCGGCGGGAATGGGTGAGTCGTTCCAGACCGACGGTGAACTGCTCCATTCCGTGATGAAATACCTGCCCCACCAGGTATTTATCAAAGACGATGTCGGTCGGATCGCAGCCATTAGCGACGTCTCTGTGCGGGAGCACAGGGCCTCCCGCGAGCAGTTGATCGGGATGACCGATTACGACCTGTTCGAGCCACAGACGGCGGCTGACCTCCGCGCCCAGGAAGAGGAGATCATGGCGGCCGGAGAGCCGATGATCAACAACGTCGAGCACTTCACCGACGAAGACGGGCGGGATCGATGGGTGAACACGACCAAAGCCCCGCGATACGACAGCGAGGGCGACGAGGTGGCCGGCATCATCGGGACGGCCAGAGACATCACCGACCAGAAGCGAAACGAGAAGATGATGAACGGTCTGCACGCCGCGAGCCGGAAACTCGTCTCGGCCAAGAGTATGGAGCGGATCGTCGAAACGGCGGTCGAAATCGCCGAGGAAATACCCGGTCTGCCCATGCTCGACGTCCTGCTCTCCGACGCCTCCGGCGGATCGTTGCGGCCCGTCGCGACCAGCCGTGACGGGGGTCGCCCCTCGATTTACGACCGGTACACACAGTGGTTCGACCGCGCTTACGAGACGGAGAGCTTGCAGTTCATCGTCCAGCTATCCGTGGCCGACCGCTCGGCCGTCGTCGGCTACACCGAGTCGGAGCGGGCCGATAAAACCGACCCCATCGCCGTTGTACTCCCGCTCGGCGAGCACGGTGTGCTCGGGTTCGAGTCCACGAGCGACCCGCTCGACGAGTTCAGCATCGAGCTAATGAAGGTGCTCGCAGCGAACGTCGAGGCGGCGCTCGATCGGGTAGCGCGGGAGGACGCCATCCGCGAACGCGAGCGCGAACTCGAACGACAGAACGAGCGCTTAGAGGAGTTCGCGAGCATCGTCTCGCACGACCTTCGGAATCCGCTCTCGGTCGCACAGGGCTACGCTGAGATGTTCGACGAGGGCGACGAGAGCGGCCACCAGGTCCAGTGGGCGCTCGACCGGATGGAACGGCTCACCGACGAACTCCTGGCGCTCGCCCGCCAGGGGCAGATCGTCGGTAACACCGAAACGGTCTCACTGCGCTCGCTGATCGAGCGCGCCTGGCAGAGCGTCGATACCGGCGACGCGATGCTCGACGTCCGAGCCGATCTGGCTTTCGAGGCCGACCCTGGCCGGACCGCGGAGCTGTTCGAGAACCTGCTCAAAAACAGCGTGGAGCATGGCTCCACGAACAGTCGGTCGCAGACCGACGACAGCGTCGAGCATGTCTCGACGAGTACCGCCGACGCGGTGCGGATCACCGCCGGGACGGTCGCCGACGGCTTCTACGTCGAGGACGACGGTCCCGGCATTCCGGATGACCGGAAGCCACTGGTCTTCGATCAGGGATACTCCGGCGAGGACGGCACCGGGTTCGGACTGTACATCGTCGAGACGCTCGCCGAGGCCCACGAGTGGTCGGTGACGGGCACCGATGCGGAACACGCTCCGAGCGGTGCTCGCTTCGAGTTCACAGGGGTGGTACCCCGATGACTGATTCGCTCGAACCGATCGAGGTTCTGTTAGTCGACCCCGCCGAGAGCCTCGGACAGGCCGAACGGGCGCTTGCTGCCGTCGACGACGACATCACCATCTCGTCGGTCGCAACTCCGGATGCGATCGGTGATCACGCTCCCGATGCTGTGGTCGTCTCTCACGACCCCGCTGGTGACGTCGACGGGCGGACCCAGACCGCGCTGGTCCGCCTTCGACTGCCGGATACTCCGGTGATCGTCGTCGCTGACGATCCCTCCCAGACGTTCGTCTCGGAGGCGTTCGACAACGGGGCGGCGGACGTCATCTCGCTGCCGCCGACGGCGACCACCGACGACGATGTCTCGGTTGCGGTTACGCGGCGGATCCGGTCCGCCACTGACACCGGCGGTGAGTTCGCCAGTCACAGCGAGCAACTCGACTCGCTGCTGGAGTATCTCCCCCATCAGGTGTTTATCAAGGACGACCGTGGCCGGATCGCCGAGGCCAGTGCTGCCGCGGCCGAGGAGTACGGACTCACCCGCGAGCAGATGATCGGCCTGACCGATCACGAACTGTTCACGCCCGAGTACGCACACGAACTCTGGCAGGAGGAGCTGGAGATCATGGAGACCGAGGAACCGGTGATCAACCGAACAGAACATTACTCGGACGCGACGGGACGTGACCAATGGATCAACATCACCAAAGCGCCCAGATACGACAGCGACGACGAGGTCGTCGGCCTCATCGGCACGTCCGTCGACGTCACCGAACGGATGCGACAAGAGAAGATGGTCAACGCGCTCCACGCCGCGAGTCGCGATCTGGTAAGCGCCGAGTCCCGCGAGGAGATCGCCGAGATCGTCGTCGATATCGCCGACGACATCTCAGACCTGCCCGTTGTTCAGGTCTCTCTCGCCGAGGAGGACAGCGTAGAGCCGGTCTGTTCGCAGACGAGAACGGACCAGCCGTCAGTCTTCGAGGACCAGGAGGAGTGGTTCGAGCGGGCCTTCGAGGCGGGTCGCTCCCAGTTCATTCACGCTCCAGCGGACGGCTCGTCGCCGGCAGTCAGGACCGAGTCCGAGCTAGACGATATCGAGGAGTTCGGCCCCCATATCGTTACGATCCCACTCGGGGACCACGGCGTGCTCGGTTTCGGCGCGACCGGCGAACCGTTGAACGAGTTCGGAGTCGACCTCGCGGACGTGCTGGCCGCGAACGTCGAGACGACACTGTCCCGGATGACACACGAGGAGGCGCTGCGCGCCCGCGAGCGCGAACTCGCCCGGCAGAACGAACGCCTCGAAGAGTTCGCCGGGATCGTCTCGCACGACATCCGAAACCCGCTCGCGGTCGCGAAAGGTTACCTCCCACAGACAGATGTCGACGAGGAGATCAGGACGGAGATCAGCCGCTCGCTCGACCGGATGAGCCATCTCACCGAGGAGCTACTGACCCTCGCCCGAAAGGGCCAGATCGTCGGCGAGACGGCTCCCGTCTCGCTCGAGAGCGCGGCCCAGACCGCTTGGCAGAGCGTCTCGACTGACGATGCCACACTGGAGATCGATGTAACCGACGACATCGTCGACGCCGACCGCGAACGGCTCGTCGAACTGCTGGAGAACCTGTTTCGGAACGCTGTCGAGCACGGCTCGACAAGCCCTGACTCACAGGCTCGTCAGGATAGCGTGGAGCATGGCTCCACGAACAGTCGGTCGCAGACCGACGACCCTGTCGAGCACGGCTCCACGAGCAATCAGTCAGCGACCGGCGAGCCGTCGGTCACCGTCACGGTCGGCACGACCGAGACTGGTTGGTACGTCGAGGACGACGGTCCCGGAATCCCGGCCGAGGAGAAAGCTCGCGTGTTCGACCAGGGGTTCACGACGGATACGGACGGTACCGGCTTCGGGCTTTATATTGTACAGACGCTTGTGGAGGCACACGGCTGGTCGGTATCGGTCGTCGACACCGAGCGCGAGGCGGGCGCACGCTTCGAAATCGACACTGCGAGGTGTAGACGGCCGAACGCACCGACTGTCGGCTGATCCGTCCCGCGAGTCGGCAGTTTTTTATCAGGCAGTGACAATCCATAGTCATTAACTACCTGAAATGGGTCAGCATATGCATCGACTAACTGTCACATTGGTCGATTCTGGGGGTGCTGGAACAGGTCGAGCGGGCGCTACGACAGGCAGTGGACGGCGTAGCCACGCGACACGTCGACGCGTCTGGAGCAATCTCGCGGCCGACAGAGACCGACTGCATTGTCATCCCCGACAGTTCCGAAGTCGACGGTCTGGAGCACGTTCGGGCCGTTCGCGAGCGGGTCGACTCGGCCGCGGTCGTCGTCGTCGCCATCGACGCAAGCGACGGGTTCGCTCGCGACGCGAAAGCCGCGGGTGCGGACGACGTGATCTGTATCCCGTCCGATGAGTCTGCGGACGAACTGTTCCCGGGCGCCGTCGCCGAACGGATCCGCCACGCCGCCGATAGGACCGATCCGTTCGCCGACGACGCGGCTTTGCTGGACGACCTCCTCGACAACATTCCCCATCGGGTGTTTATCAAGAACGAGTACGGCCGGTTCGCGGCGGTCAGCGGCGCGAAGGCGAACCATTACGGCCTCACCCGCGAGGATGTGGTCGGACTCTCCGACTTCGAACTCAACCCGGAGATGGGCGCTGAACTCCGCGAGCAGGAAGTCGAGATCATGGAGACCGGCGAGCCAGTCGTGAACGAGGTCGATGGCTACGTCGACGACGACGGCCGAAACCGATGGGTAAGCACGACGAAAGCGCCCCGCCGCGACGAGACGGGCGATGTCGTCGGGATCGTCGGCTCGACCCGGGACGTGACCGCACAGCGCCGGCACGAGGAGATGCTCAATGCGCTGCACACTGCTAGTAGGGATCTCGTCGCCGCCGAAAGCAGCACCGAGATCGTCGACGTTGCAACAAACATTGCCGAGGACGTCCCCGATATGCCGACCGTAGTGGTCGCGGTCGCAGAGGACGAGGGACTCACGTTCGAGGCTGCCTGCGAGCTGGACTGTGACTGTTACGGCCAGTGCGAACCGACGCTGGAGACTAGCTACGAGACGGAGGTCCCGATTGCGGTACTCGAAGATGGCGACCGCCGACGGTACGATGCCGTCTCGGAGGACAGTACCCCGACCTGTGTCGCCTTTCCGCTCGGCGACCACGGAGCGCTCGGCGTTGTCGATATGGATGATCTCCTCACCGACTCGGCCCTCGAACTGCGGAGGTGTTTGCGGCGAACTTCCGGACCGCACTCGACAGCGCCGCCCGGAAAGAACGGCTCGCGAGCCAGAACGAGCGCCTGGAGGAGTTCGCCGGAATCGTCTCGCACGATCTCCGGAACCCGCTGTCGATCGCGCAGGGCTACCTCGAACTGATCGAGGGCAACCCCGAAATCGTCGGCGAGATCGATGCCGCGCTCGAACGGATCGAATGCATGAGCGACGATCTGCTGACGCTGGCGCGCGACGGCGAGATCGTCGGCGAGGTCGAATCGGAGCGTATTGCGGACGCCGCCGCCGACGCCTGGGACTCGATCGAGACGGACGAAGCGACGCTTGCGGTCTCCCAGGCTGTCGGAACGATCGATGCCGACCGCGATCGACTCGTCGAACTGCTTGAGAACCTCTTTTCGAACGCTGTGGAACATGGCTCCACAAGCCCTGCTTCGCACACTCAGCAGGACGCCGTGGAACACGCCACGTCCGGAGACGAGCGGATCCGCGTCCGGGTGGGACCGCTCGACGACGGCTTCTACGTCGCCGACGATGGGCAGGGGATCCCGGACGAGGTGAAATCGGCCGTCTTCGATCGCGGGTTTACGACCGCCGAGGACGGCACCGGCCTCGGGCTTCGCATCGTCGATGTGATGGCCGACGCTCACGACTGGACGATCGACCTCGTCGATAGCGAGTCGGGCGGCGCTCGGTTCGAGATCCGGGCGGAGTAGCGGTTCGTACTTATTCGAGATGCTGGAGAACGCCGTGGAACACAGTTCCACGAGCCCTCATCATTCCGGATGATCGAGGATGCGGTAAAACACGGTTCTACGAGCTCTCGATCACTCCAGATGATCGAGAACGCCCTCAGTATCCCCCGGCACCGGTTCGGGAGTGCCTCCGGCCGCGGCGGCCGCTTCGGGGTCTTTCAGCAGGTGGCCGGTCGTCAGACAGACGACGTTCTCATCGCTGCCGACCACGTCCTGCTCGCGGAGTTTGCGGAGTCCGGCAATCGACGCCGCGCTCGCGGGTTCGACGCCGACGCCCTCCTCGGCGAGCGAGCGCTGAGCGTCGGTAATCTCGTCGTCGGAGACGGCGACTGCGGTGCCGCCGGTCTCGCTGATCGCAGGCAGGGCCTTCGGCGCGTTGACTGGGTTGCCGATCCGGATCGCGGTGGCGCGCGTCTCGACGGTCTCCCAACGGCGGATCTCGTCGTTGCCCTCCTCGACCGCTTCGACCATCGGTGCGGCCCCCTCGGCCTGGACGCCGGTGAGTTTGGGTACCTCGCTCTCGTCGAGCGCGCCCGACTGGACGAGTTCGCGAAACGCCTTGTAGAGCGCGCTGGTGTTGCCGGCGTTGCCGACCGGGAGGACGATCCGGTCAGGGTAGTCGCCGGTCCGGTCCTGGCACTGTTCGAGTATCTCCAGACCGATCGTCTTCTGACCCTCCAGTCGGAAGGGGTTCAGCGAGTTCAGCAGGTAGACGTGCCCGCTCGTCGCGAGGTCCTGCACGATGTCGAGGCAGGTGTCGAAGTTGCCGTCGACTTCGAGGATGCGCGCCCCGTGGAGGCTGGCCTGGGCGACCTTCCCCGCGGCGACTTTGCCGGCGGGGAGCAGGACGAGCGTCTCCATAGCCGAGCGTGCGCCGTAGGCCGACAGCGCGGCGCTGGTGTTCCCCGTCGAAGCACACGCGAGTCGGTCGACGCCGAGGCGACTGGCAACCTGTACGCCGACGGTCATCCCGCGGTCCTTGAAACTGCCCGTCGGGTTCATCCCCTCGTGTTTCACGTGGAGATGCTCGACGCCGGTCTCGGCTTCCAGATCGGGCACCTGGTATAGCGGGGTGTTGCCCTCCTGAATCGTCACGCCCATATCGACGGGTAAGGCGTCGTCGTACCGCCAGACGCCGGTGCCCTCGAAATCCTCGAAGGTCGGGAGATCGGCGTAACGGACTTCCAGTAGCCCGTCACATTCCGGACAGGTGAACAGGACGTCATCGAACGGCGCGAGGGTGTGATCGCAGTTGATGCAGGACAGCCAGACGCCGTCCTCGGCCTCCGGCGGCGCGTCGGCCGCCGGCGCGTCGAGTTTCATACTCATTACGCGTGTGATAGCACCCCACCGGGAAAAGCGACGCGGGTTCCGCGGCGATTGGTCGGGTCGTCGAGACGAAAGGTATAGCATCGTCGCTGTCCGATTCCCCCGTATGACCAGCGAACAGCGGGAGCGTCGGTTCGATCATCAGGAGATCGAACCGAAGTGGCAACGCACCTGGGACGAGTCGGGCGTGTTCCGGATCGACGACGACGCCGCGGATCCGGAGTACGTCCTCGCGATGTTTCCCTACACTTCCGGGAACCTCCACATGGGCCACGTCCGGAACTACACGATCACGGACGCCTTCGCCCGGTTCGAGCGGATGCAGGGCGAGAACGTACTCCACCCGATCGGCTGGGACTCCTTCGGCCTGCCCGCCGAGAACGCCGCCGAGGAGCGGGATACGAACCCCCGCGAGTGGACGATGCAGTGTATCGACTCGATGAAAGAACAGCTTACCCGGATGGGCTTTAGCTACGACTGGGAGCGCGAGATCACCACCTGCGAGCCGGAGTACTACCAGTGGAACCAGTGGCTGTTCAAACGCTTCCGCGAGGAAGGACTCGTCGAGCGTCAGGGTGCCGAACTGAACTGGTGTCCCGACTGCGAGACGGTGCTGGCCGACGAGCAGGTCGAAGGCGACGAGGAACTCTGCTGGCGGTGTGGCACGCCGATCGAGCAACGCGAGATGGACCAGTGGTTCTTCACGATCACCGACTACGCCGACGAACTGCTGGAGTCGCTCGACGACCTGGACGGCTGGCCGAACAACGTCCGGGAGATGCAGCGCAACTGGATCGGCCGCCAGGAGGGCGCATCGGTCGAGTTCGAACTCCCCAACTACGGCGACGTCGAGATATTCACGACGCGGCTGGACACGGTCTACGGGGCGACGTTCTTCTCGCTATCGCCCGGCCACCCCGTCGCGGCGGAGATCGCCGAGGAGAACGACGCGGTCGCCGAGTACATCGACCGCGTCGAACAGAGCGACGAGGTCGAGGAGACCTCCGGCGTGTTCACCGGCGAGCACGCGATCAACCCCGCGACCGGGGAGGAGATTCCCGTCTACGTCGCCGATTACGTCCTCGACGACGTCGGGACCGGCGCGCTGTACGCCGTCCCCGCGCACGACGACCGGGACCACGCCTTCGCCGAGAAACACGACATCCCGATCGTGCAGGTCGTCGAACCGACCGAGGACGCGGATGTCGACCCCGAAGACGTCGACGTGCAGGAGGAAGCCTACACCGAGGACGGCCTGCTCGTCAACAGCGGCGAGTTCGACGGCCTCGACAGCGCCACCGCGCGGGACCGCTTCGTCGAGGCCTTCGACGGCGAAGACCGCACCGACTACCGCCTGCGTGACTGGGGTATCTCCCGACAGCGCTACTGGGGGACGCCGATCCCGATGATCCACTGTCGCGAGTGTGGGAACGTCCCCGTCCCCGACGAGGATCTGCCGGTCGAACTGCCGGAGTTCGTCCACACGACGGGCAATCCGCTCGACGCCGCCGAGGAGTGGAAACACGTCGACTGTCCCGAGTGTGGCGGCGACGCAGTCCGCGAAACGGACACGATGGACACTTTCGTCGACTCCTCGTGGTACTTCCTGCGGTACACCTCGCCGGAGCTGGAGGACGCGCCGTTCGACACCGCACGGGCCAGCGACTGGATGCCGGTCGACCAGTACGTCGGCGGCATCGAACACGCGGTCATGCACCTGCTGTACGCGCGCTTCTTCACGAAGGTCCTCGACGATATCGACCTCGTCGAGGGCGTCCGCGAGCCGTTCACCAACCTGATGAACCAGGGGATGGTGCTCGGCGAGGACGGCTACAAGATGTCCAAGAGCCGTGGCAACGGCGTCTCGCCACAGCGCATCATCGAGGAGTACGGGGCCGACACGGCACGGCTGTTCATCATGGAGGCCGCCCAGCCTGAGAAGGAGTTCGCCTGGAGCCCTGAGGGCGTCAAGTCCGCGAACGACTTCCTCCAGAACGTCTACGACCTGACCGACGCCTACGCCGAGGGTGGAGTTCCCGATGGTGAGGCCGACCGAGTCGCCGACTACGTCGACCGAGAAATCGCCGCGACCGCGGCGACTGCTACCGAGGAGTTCGACAACATGCGGTTTAACCACGCGCTTCAGGCGGTTCGCGAACTCGTCTCCCTCTTGCGCCGGTACGCCGAGCAGACCGACCCCGACTCAGATACCTACGAGCGTGGACTGGTCACGGTGGCGAAACTGCTCGCGCCGGTCGCTCCCCACGTCGCCGAGGAGTGTTGGGAGCGCCTCGGCAACGAGAGCCTCATCGCCGAGGCCGACTGGCCGAGCGCCGACGCACCCGCCGACTACGAGGTCGAGCGTCGGCTGATCGAGAACACCCGCGAGGACGTCCGCGACATCGTCGAGGTCGCCGGCATCGAGGATCCCGAACTGATCGAAATCGCCGTCGCCCCCGACTGGAAACACCGCGCCCTCGACATCGCGATGGACGCCGACGACGACGTCGTCGGGACGATCATGCGTGACGAGGAACTGCGCCAGCAGGGCGAGGACGCCGCCGACTTCGCGAAGGATCTGGCCGCAAGCGCCCAGTCGCTCGACGAGCAACTCCTGCCCGAGCGCGAACGCGAGGCGCTCCGGCGTGCGACGTGGCTGCTCGACCGCGAGTTCGACGCCAACGTTGCGGTGCTCAGCGCCGCGGAAGCGCCGGAGGATCTCGTCTCGAAAGCCGAACCCGGACGGCCGGCGATCAACATCGAAGAGTAACGTCGGCGTCGAGCACCCGTCCTTATTTCGGCTCGTGCTGATGCTATCCTATGAGTGCTGAGGATGCCGACGACGAGCCGTCCGTCCCGGAGAAAGTACTGCGCACCGTCACGCCCGGCGTGACCGGGAAGCGAAACATCGAGATGGACGCCCTCGGCTGGGGGATTCTGGTCGGGATGCTCATCCTGCTGGTGCCGTTGCTCCCCTTCATCATCATCGTCTGGTTGCTCACGAAGGTCTTCGACTTCGTGGCGCGGGCCAGGGGAGTGAGTCTTACACCAGCTCGAAGCCGTAGCCGTCGCCGTTCTCGCGGGCCTGCTCGTAGGTGACGTGAGCGGCGGCGACGTCCTGGATCGCCAGTCCGGTCGAGTCGAAGACCGTCACGCCGTCGTCGGCCAGCCGGGCGTCCCGCTCGCCGATCACGATGTCGCCGAGTTCGCCGTGGAGGTCCTCGTCGCCCAGCACGCCCGCGCTCCAGGGAACGTTGATCTCGCCCGAGTGGGTGCACTGCTCGTAGTCGTCGATGACCAGTTTGGCGGCCAGGAGCACGTCGTCCTCGATTTCGTGCTTGCCGGCCGCATCGGCCCCGATGGCGTTGACGTGGGTGTGGGTCGCGAGGTCGTCGGGGCCGACGACCGGTTCCTCGACCGGTGTCACCGTCGAGAGCACGTCACAGTGCCCCGCCTCGCTGATCGACCCGGCACGCACGTCGAAGCGCTCGGAGAAGGTATCGACGAACCGCTCGACGCGCTCCTCGTCGACGTCGCTGACGACGACCTCCTCGATCGGTCGGATCCGTGAGATGGCTTCTAACTGCGTGTACGACTGGACGCCAGCGCCGACCAGTCCGAGGCTCGTGGCGTCCTCGACGGCGAGATGGTCGGTCGCGACGGCTGCTGCCGCGCCGGTGCGTTTCTCGGTGAGCACCGTCCCATCCATGATAGAGAGGGGATAGGCCGTCTCGGGATTGGAGTAGACGAGCGTTCCGAGCACGGTCGGCAGGTCGTGATCCTCAGGATTGTCGGGGTGGACGTTCACCCACTTGATCGCGGCGGCGTCCCACTCGCCCGCATCCATGTAGGCGGGCATCGAGCGGAAGTCGCCGTTGTACTGCGGGAGATCGATGTAGGATTTGGCGGGCATCTGCACGTCGCCGCGGGCGTAGGCGGCAAAGGCCTGTTCGACGGCGTCTACTACGGCTGCTAACTGCGCGTTCGCTTCGACGTCATCGCCGTTCAGCAGTAACGTCTCCATGTCCGGATAGTTTCGCGGGCGGGACTTAATATCTGGTTCCGGTTGGCGGCCGCGGCGCTCTCGAACTGAAACAAAGAGAAAACGTGGTCGATTCGATATTTATCCGGCAGTCGTCTCGCGGCGGTGCCGCTCGACTGTTCGAGGCGACGTGGTCGCCTCGCTTACATCGCGCCGCCCATGCCACCCATGCCGCCCATGCCACCCATGCCGCCGGGTGCGCCGCCGGGGCCGCCTGCGGGCTCGTCGTCGCCCTGATCCGTGCCGCCGCCCTTGAGGTCGCCTGCTGCGATCACGTCGTCGATTCGCAGGATCATCACAGCCGCTTCGGTTGCGGACTCGATGGCCTGGGTCTTGACGCGGAGCGGCTCGACGACGCCTTCCGCTTCCATGTCGATGACGTCTCCGGTGTAGGCGTCGAGGCCGGCCGTGCTGTTGCCCTTGTCGTGCTCGCTACGGAGCTGGACGAGGGAGTCGATGGGGTCGAGGCCTGCGTTCTCGGCGAGCGTGCGTGGGCCGACTTCCAGCGCGTCGGCGAAGGCTTCGACTGCGAGCTGTTCGCGCCCCCGACGGAGTCTGCGAACTGGCGCAGTTCGAGAGCGAGTTCGGTCTCGGGAGCACCGCCGCCGGGCAGGACCTGACCGTCCTCCAGGGTGACGCCCACGACGCCGAGGCTGTCCTCGATTGCGCGCTCGACTTCGTCAACCACGTGCTCGGTGCCACCACGGAGCAGGAGGGAGACGGACTTTGCTTCTTCGACGTCCTCGACGAGGATCTGCTGGCTGCCGCCGACGTCCTGCTGCGAGACGCTGCCGGCGAAGCCGAGGTCGTCTTCCTCGATGTCGGAGACGTTGCCGACCGTGCGTGCGCCGGTCGAGCGTGCGATCTTCTCTGCGTCGGAGGATTTGACACGGCGGGCCGCGAGGATGCCCTCCTGGGCGAGATAGTGCTGTGCCATGTCGTCGATACCGTCCTCGACGAAGGCGACGTCGACGCCAGCGTCGACGAGGTCGTCGACCATTTCGCGGAGCTGGGCTTCCTCCTGATCGAGGAACTCCTGAAGCTGGTCGGGGTCGGTGACGTTGACTTCGGCGTCGATTTCGGTCTCTTTGACTTCCAGCGCGTCGTCGATGACGGCCACGTTGGCGTCCTCGACGAGGTACGGCATGTTCTCGTGAACGCGGTCCTTGTCGATCAGGACGCCTTCGACGAGTTCGGACTCCTCGACTGCGCTACCGACGATCTTCTCGACTTTGATGTTGTCGGTGTCGACGGTGCCGTCGTCCTCGGCAACGTTGCTGACTGCGCGCACGACGAGATTGGCGAGGTGATCTTTCGCGTTCTCTGCGCCCTTGCCGGTCATCGCGGTCGCGGCAATCGCTCGGAGGCTCTCGGTGTCGTCGGCGTCGACCTCGATGGCGATGTTCTCGAGGATCGACTTTGCCTCTTCCGCGGCCTGTCGGTACCCCTGGGCGAGGGTGGTCGCGTGAATGTCCTGGTCGAGGAGGTCCTCGGCCTGCTTGAGGAGTTCACCGGCGACGACGACCGCGGAGGTCGTACCGTCGCCGACTTCGTCTTCCTGCGTCTCGGCGACTTCGACAATCATGTTTGCCGCCGGGTGTTCGATGTCCATCTCCTTGAGGATCGTAACGCCGTCGTTCGTCACGACGACGTTCCCCGTGGAGTCGACGAGCATCTTGTCCATGCCTTTCGGGCCGAGCGTCGTCCGGACGGACTCGGCGACGGCCTTGCCGGCTGTGATGTTCATCGACTGTGCGTCCTTTCCTGAGGTGCGCTGGCTCTCCTCGGAAAGTACAATCATTGGCTGGTTGCCCATCTGCTGCGCCATAACAACAAAGAGTTGATTGCCATTCTATATAAACCTTTTGCTACTATGATAGAGATCGTCCGACAGTAGCGCCCCGGTATGTGTTAGTAGTTGTCAATGAATGCTATTTATATATTAGAAACCACCCGTGGTGCCGGGCAGTGGCTCGAAACGGGCCGACGGTTTCGTCGTTTACTCGCTGTTTTGCTGCTCGGGTGCCTGAAGACCGCTCGCCGAGACGAGTTGCTGTACGGTGTCGAGATTCAGAGCGGCGATCAGCTCCTCGGCGTCGCCGTCCGCACGGACTGCCCCTGCTCGTGGGTACTCCTCGAGGATCTCGATCGACGATTCGGCCTGTACCTCCGTCTTCATCGCCGCGATCTGTTCTTCGATGAACGTTATGATCTCGCCCTGACGCTCCTGGAGTCGTCGCTGGACCTCCTGTTGTGCCTCGTCTTCTGCGAGTTCGCCGTCCTCGACTTCCTGCTGAACTGCTTGTTGTACCTCCTGCTGGATCTCTACCTGAAGCGTCTGGAGTTCCTCTTGATCGATGCTGGCAACGATGCCGACACCGTCCACCTCGTCGCTTCCATCCCCGTCATCGTCGAGTCCCAACTGCTCGGTACAGCCTGCAAGTAGCGCTGTCCCGCCGATACCCGCTCCCTGTAGAAACCGTCGTCGGCCCGCCTCGAAGTTGTCGACCATTCGCTCCTGCTAGCCGCCGGGTGGGGTTAACGCCTGTGGATGCGTCTGGACGACTTCAGAATCCCGGATCGGCAAAAACTGCTGGAGGATGTCAACCGGTGTACTGGTGGTAGTCCATCCCCTGGCGCTTGAGTTCGTTGTGCTTGCGTTCGAGGAACGAGTAGACGGAGCCGTGCGGTGCACCCTCGATGATCATCTCGGCGGCCTCGCGGACGGCCTCCACTTCGTGTGGCGTGCCGATGGTCGCGAGCGTCGAACCGTAGATGACGACTGCCGCACCGGTCAACTCTTCCATCAGTTCCCGGGTCCGGCCGTTTTCGCCGATCAGTCGGCCCTTCTGTCGTTTGAGATCGTTCTTGTTACGCGTAGCGGCACCGATGTCGATGATATCGAGCATCATCATCTCGTCGTTGAGCAGTGCCATCGCGTCGTCGGGCGCAAAGCCGCGGCCGATCGCGCGAACGATGTCCGGCCCTTTGAGCGCGGTCACCGGATCTCCCGTCTTTTCGATGCCGACAGAGCCGTTCTCGGAGTCGACATCGAGTCGAACTTCAGCCCGCCGTTCGATCTCGCGTAGCGTCTCACCCCTTCGCCGATCAGCGCACCGATCCTGTCCTGCGGAATCTTCACGTGTTGCATGGGTAGCGGTAGTAGTTCGACCTGTAAAAGCTTTCTCCGGCACGCCGTGGCGTGGGGCCATGACGGTCGTAACCTCCATATCGTCGCTTGCCGAACGGTTCCGCGTGGAGTTCGAACTCGGCAGCGCCGATACAGACGACGTACTCGCGGTTCGGTCTCTCCTCGATGCGGCCCTCCTCGACGTCGAGGGGATCGAGAGCCGGATCGAGAGTGGCGACGTCCTGACGGCCAGTGCTGACGGCCGCATCGTCGGCGTCATCGTCCTCGATCCCGCTGCGGACGCGACACACATCGCCGGAATCGCAGTCCAGCGACGGCGACGCGGAAACGGGATCGGGGTGCCCTCGTCAGGGCGGCTACCGACCGCGGTCGACTCACCGCCGAGTTCGACGAACGGGTCCTGCCGTTCTACGAATCGCTCGGGTTCGCCATCGATCCGACCGGGGGGACGGCCGCTACCGGGGCGTCCTCGACACGGCGTGACGGTACGGGCGACCGTCAATCGACCTTCGATACTCGCCAGCCTGTCAGTCCCGGCGACAGCGCGGCCGTCTGAGCGTTGAGGGGCGGAGCGTCCGCCCGAACCGCAGGTCGGTGCCGACGATTAGTCCTCGATCAGTTGCTCCTTCTCGCTACGGCTCAGTTGCTTGATCTCGTACTCCCGGGACATCGCCGCGGCCTTCGTCTCGTACTCCTCGGTATGCACCAGCTCGACGGGTGTTCGACCCCTGGTATACTTCGCGCCAGCGCCGCTGTCGTGTTCGTTTACGCGCCGCTCGACGTCCGTGGTGTATCCCGTGTAGAGCGTCTCGTCGGCACATTCGAGCACGTAGACGTAGTGGGTACTCATCAGTCATCAGTCAATCTCTACAACGCTAAAGGCTCCGCGTGGTGATCACCGCGCTGGACTTCCCGGAACGGAACTTACGCCTGCTGAGCGCGGAGGCGCGCTGCCTCTGCAATCCCAGCATTTGCCGAACAGCTCGGACACGCAAAGATCCGTCCGTATTCGTCAGCGAAGACGCGCTCGAAACGCTCGGAGACGTGCGCGTTACAGTGGTCACACGTGGGCATTGGGCACAACCGGCACGGATAGTACCGGCATTAAACGATACGGACTCTCGTGGTAAATATCTTTCTAAACCACCACCGTTCTCTTTTGTAAACGGAAAGTTTGTTTTCAGAGTTGTAAAACCCGGGCGGATTGGCGGGCGAGCGAGAGTCCGTCGCCGACGTCGTCCTTTCGCGCACCCTGCGGCATGCGGGCGGCGTAAGAACCGCTCTGGGACGCTCCGGAGCGTCTCATCCGACGCCCGTTCACCCCGTCAACGCCACTGCGGGTCAGGGCCAACTCGGCTCGGAACGATTGATTTCTCCCGCAACGCCTTTTTCTCCGGATAATCGTTGTGGATTAATAATGCGACCTGGTGCTGGACGCCCGTGAGAGCCCCGCTCACCGGACGATTTGAGAACGCTTATAAAGCGGGATTTTCAATCTGACTTCGTATGGCAGATCTAATTGTCAAAGCGGCCGTGAAGGAAGCGCTCGACGACAAGAACGTTGCATCGGACTTCTACGAAGCACTCGACGAGGAAGTCGACGAACTTCTCGAAGACGCCGCAGCACGTGCCGAAGCCAACGACCGGAAGACGGTCCAGCCCCGCGACCTGTAAGCCGGTTTCTTACTCTTCGATTTTTTATGATCGCTCTTCCAGCGCCAGCGCCCTACAGTCGCTCGACCGTCACGTCCTCTGCCGTCCCCACGTGTACCTCGTCGGCGAGGTCGACGAACAGTCCGTGCTCGACGATGCCGGGTATCGTCGCCAGTCGCTCCGCGAGCGTCCCGGGCGCGTCTATCGTCCCGAACTCGCAGTCGAGCACGACGTTCCCGTTGTCAGTGACGACCGGGCCGTCCTTTCGTTCCGCCGTTCGGAGCGACGACTCGCCACCTGCTCCCGCAGTCGGCGTTCGACGACCGGTCGTGCTGCCGGCAACACTTCGACGGGGACCGCGTGATCAAGCGACTCCACTTGCTTGCTCGGATCGGCGACTACGAGAAAGCGGTCGGCCGCCGCATCGACAATTTTCTCGCGGGCATGAGCGGCCCCGCCGCCTTTGATCAACTGTCCGTCCGCGATCTGGTCCGCGCCGTCGATCGCGAGATCGACGCCCCCACCTCGTCGAGGTCGACGACGGGAACTCCTCTTCGATGGCTAGCTGTCTGGACTGGAACGAGGTGGGTACGCCTACGACATCGAGTCCGTCGTCGACGGCCGCCCCGATTGCCCGGATCGCATGGGCAGCGGTGCTCCCGGTGCCAAGTCCGACGACCATCCCGTCCTCGACGGCTGTCGCCGCGTGCTCCCCGGCGCGACGTTTCGCCTCGGTGGATCCGCCCGTGGTTTTCATACCGGACTCTGTGCAGGCAGGCGGCAAAAACGTTGGACATCCGGCCGGTCTCTTCCGGTGCCCATGGCGAACTGACGACACGTACCGCTCCCGACGGGGTGTGTCGTACTGGCTCCTGCCCCCGTCGGGCCTTCGTTCAGGACATGGCCAGCCGTCGCCGCGCTATCGTTTATAAACCCTCGGCGTGGATACCTCAGTCGTCGGCGAGCAGTCTCTCGATCTCGTCGGCCAGTCGTTTCGCCTCGGTGACGTGCTCGTCCGCCGCCGGGTCGTCGACTCCGCCGATCTCCGAGAGCAGGCGCTCGACGTGGCCGATCCGGTCTCCGATCACGTCGGTCGAAACGTCGCTCCCGGCGACATCGCCCGCGACGGCTTCGGCCTCCCCGATCCAGCGGCTTGCTTCGCGGTCGACCGGGCGCTCGGCAGTCGCTTCGAGGTGCGCGTAGAGGTCGTCGACGAGGTCGTGAACGCTCCCGGTCATTCGAGGCGGTCGAGTACCTCGTCGGAATCGTAGGCGAGCGAGAGCGCGCGCGAGCGGCCGCGCCCTTCTATCTCGGCGTACTCGGTCTCGACGATGCCCAGTTTTTCGAGTTTGTTGACGATTTCGGAGTAGCGCGTGTAGCCCAGATCGGTTCGGTCGTGGAACGCATCGTACACGTCGCCAGCCTGCTCGCCGTCGTTCTCCGCGACGACCTCGACGAGCGTCTGCTCGTTCTCGGTCAGGTTCCCGAGGTTTCGCGAGAGATGGACGTATTTGGACTTCTCGTAGGCGTCCTCGGCGTCCTGAACGTTGATCGTCCGGCTGGCGCGCATCTCGGCGTTCAGTCCCGCGCGCCGGAGCAGATCGATGCCCACGCGCAGATCGCCGCTGTTGGCCGTAAGCTCGGCGACGCGTTCGAGCACGTCCGTCGTAACGACGTTCTCGTGAAAGCCCCGCTTGGCGCGCTCTCCGAGAATGTCGAGGATCTCGCTCTCGCCGTAGCGGTTGAAATACACTTCTTCGGGCCGGAACACGCTCTGAACGCGTGTATCGAGTTCGTCGATGACGTCGAGATCGGGATCCGAGGAGATGACGATCACACCGATCTTCGCGCCGGTGTGTTCCTCGTGTGCCCGCAGTAGCGAGTACAGCGTGTCGGAGGCCTCGTTCTCGTAGAACAGGTAGTTCACGTCGTCGAGCGCGACGACGAGCACTTCCTCGTCCTCGACGAGTTGGTCCGTGATCTGGTTGAACAGTTTCTTGAACGAGATGCCGCTCGTCGGTGGCTCGTAGTCGAAGACACCCTCGAACAGGCGCGAGAAGACGGAGTACCGGGTGCCGTTGACCTGGCAGTTCACGCGGATCGTCTTGACGTCCGTCTGCGCGCGCAGTTCGGTGAACAGTTTCTGGACGGCGGTGGTTTTTCCGGTGCCCGGCGGCCCCCGTATCATCGCGTTGAGTGGACGAGAGCCACGCACCGCGGGACGGAGCGCGTACTTGAGACTCTCCATCTGGCTCCCGCGGTGTTTGAACGTCTCCGGAACGTAGTCGATCTCGAAGACGTGCTCGTCCCGGAACACCGTCTCGTCCCAGGACAACATGCCGTCTTCGGGATCGTCGCTCATTACTTTCACCACGCTCCCCAACCCACTTAATCCTTCGGCAGTCACGCGTCAGACGGCGGTTTCGGCCACTCTATCAGTTGAGCGCACTGATGCGCACGTCGCCGGTGCTCGACCGGACAGAGAGCCTGTGGGCCCCCGCACCGAGCGTTCCCTCGAACCGGCCCGACCCCGGACGACGTCCTCGAACTCGAGACCGGACCGATCCACGTCGCCGGTGCTGGTGTCGGCGTCGGCAGTGACGTCCAGATCCGCCGATAGCGAGATGCTGATGTCGCCCGTCTCGGTCGTGATCGAGACGTCCCCGTCGAGCGACGGGAACGCGACGGTGACGTCGCCGGTATCGGTATCGACCTGCTGGAGTGTCGACCCGTTCTGGATCGTCACGTCCCCCGTATCGGACCTGATCTCGGTCGGCATCGCCGACTCCTCCATCTCCACCTCGCCGGTGTTCGTCCGGACGTCGACGCTCCCGTCGGCCACCCGGATATCCCCGGTATCGGTCTCGACGCTCGTCGGGTCGGGACCTGTTTCGGCGGTCAGATCGCCCGTGTTCGTGGAGAGACTGTCGATAGTAGAGGTAGCAGGCACTGTAACCTCCAGATCGAACTTCGGCGTCGAACCGAACAGCAACGTACCGGTATCGGCGTCGTTCTCGACGCGCAGGACGAGGCTCTCGCCGTCGCTGTCCGAATCGAGGCTGAGTTGGTCGAGTTCGTCCTCGTCGTTGGCGTGCTTTTCGCCCTCTACGAGAATGTCCTCGCGGTCCGTCCGCTCGACTCTCAGGTCACCGACGCATCCCTCGACCGTCAGATCGTTCGCTTCGTAGCTCCGCTCGAACGCTTCGGAGACGCCGCTGCCGATCGATATACAGCCGGAGATGGTTCCGATTGCCGCTGCGCCAGCGGTACCGAGGAGTGCTCGTCGGGATATTCGTCGTGTCATACGTCTTCGTACTGGTGGAATCCTCTTTAACACGGATTGCCAGTTACCGAGCCGGAAAGCCGGAGAAAATCTTTTAAACCCGCTTGGGGGCTCTCATCTCCCTCGTCGCTACTCGAACTTCTCAGCAGTTCGCCGTAGAACTCGCTGTCGCGCTCGCCAGCCAGTTTCTCGACGATGAGTTCCGGCGTCGAGCGCGCGAGGTGGTCCTTGACCGGCGAGCGGTTCACCTGCAGTTCGCCGTCGACCAGCCCCTCGGCCTCGATGCCGTCGACGGTCACGTCGAACGCCGTCGTCTCCCGAATCTCGCCGGCGAGGTGGGAGACGAACACCGCCGTTGCACCGTTCTCGTGGAGCGCTTCGAGGATGCCCGCAATGATCTTCGCGCTCGCGCCCGGTTCGGTGATGCTCTCGAGTTCGTCCACGAGGACGAGGCTGCCGTCGCCGCCCTCGGCGAGGCCGGCGAACTCCCGCACCGTGCTCTCGAACGCGCCGGCATCGAGGGTCCCCTGCGTCTTGGCGTGATAGTGCAGGTCCTCGAACCGGGCGACGTGGGCCGTCTCGGCGGGGATTGGCAGACCCATATGTGTGAGGATCACGACTGTGGCGACCAGATCGAGCGTCGACGTCTTCCCACCGCTGTTCACCCCGGAGAGCAGTGCGACCCCACCGATCTCGTAGTCGACGGGGTCGACGGCCTCGATCGGCACGTCGAGCAGGGGCGACCGGCCGCCATCGATGGCGATGCGCCCCTCGTCCCCGCCGAACTCGGGCATCGTACAGCCGAAATCGTCGGCAAAGCGCGCCACGGCGAGTTCGACGTCCAGTTCGAGCGCCGCCCGAACCAGGGCCTCGGCGGCCTCGCGCTCGTCCGCGAGGTCGCTCGCGAGTTCGCGTTTGAGTCGGGTGGCGCGGCGATCACGGGCCGTCTTGAGTTCCTCGCGCAGTCGCGAGATGGCTTCCTCGTTGCGCTCGACCGGAAACGCCGGGTCGTCGCCGAACGCGCGGCGGGCGATCTCCGCTTCGCCGCTGTCGAGGTCGAGCGAGTCGACCAGTTCTTCGCGTGCGGCCGTCACCGCGGCGGCGTACTCGTCCGCCAACTCCCGGGACAGCAGGGAGTCGACGCCTGCACCCTGTTCGACCAGCGAGAGCAGATCCGACCCCTCGACGGTGACGTCCTGCTCGCGGATCGACTTGCGGAGGTGATCGTTTGCGACGCTCTCGGCTGTCGAGACGGCGGCGTCGAGGTCGTCGACCGCAACCGTGAGCCGGTCGAGTTCGTCGTCGCCAGCGACAGCACCGTCCGCATCCAGACGGTCGAGTGCCGCCTCCAGCGCGTCGAGATCACACGATGGCTCCAGATCTGTTCGGCGGTGGACGCGGATCGCGGCGCGCAGTCGGTCGCGGTTCGCCGCGAAAAACGCCAGTGGGCGTTCGGGAACGACCTCGCTTGGCTTGCCGAGCGCGTTCGGTTCGACGCGGACGTCACCCTCGACGTCGATGCCGGCAAACGCCTCGTCGAGCGCGATTACCGTCGAGTACCCCCGCGCGAGTTCGGCGAGTCCGCGGGTGTCCTCGACGACTTCGACGCTCAACTCGGGGATCGTGTCCGTCGCCTCTCGATACCGTTCGGCGTCGGTCGTCGCCAGACAGCGGTCCCGTACCCGGACATCGTTCGGTTCGTCGAGTGGTTCGACGTCCTTGAGCGCCGCCAGCGCGTCCGCGTCGACCTCGCGGGCTATCGCCTCGCGGGTGAAGGCTCGCACCTCTTCGACGCGGCTTCGCGCGCTGGTCGGGAAGAGGGTCTCCAGTCTGCTCTCCGCGTACTCGGTGACCGTCCGCTCCTGGAGCAAGCCGAGCACCTCGCGGTAGACCTCCCGTGCCCGATCAGTCGCCAGAAACTCGCCGTTGTCGTCGTGTTCCCGGCGGATCGCTCCGCGTGCGATCCGGGCTGCGCGTCCCTGTGAAATCCCCGGGGCCGCCGAGAGCGCCGCGACGTCGCCAGCCTCCAGCGCTCGCTCTGGGTCGTCCAACTCGGCCAGTGCCGTGGCGGTCTTCTCGCCGACGCCCGGAATCGCCTCGAACTCCATTCACTCGCCACATTCGATGCGAGCGAGAAAAAGGTCCCGGCGTGCTCGCCGGTGTCGCGACGCCCACGCTCTGGCTTCTGAAGACTGCAGCGTGAGAATTCACTGTATATAGTGTATTGCCACAGATTTAGAGGTCAGTACGTCCCGTACTCACTCCCGATGAGCACGGGGTTTTTGCCGCGCCGTCCCGGACCTATCGACCGTGCCATCCGAACAGAACGCGCTGGGCGGCGAACTGGAACCGTGTAGCGAGGACCCGACGACCGGCTATCTGCGGGACGGCTGCTGTCGCGATATCGACGGTGATCCGGGCCGTCACGAGCTCTGTGCGGTGATGACCGAGGAGTTCCTCCAGTACAGCAAGGCCCAGGGTAACGACCTGATCACGCCGCGCCCGGCGATGGAGTTCCCCGGTCTCGAACCGGGTGATCACTGGTGTCTCTGCATCGGCCGCTGGGTCGAAGCGAAGGAGGCAGACGCCGCGCCGCCGGTCGTCCTCGAAGCGACCAACGAGTCCGTCCTCGATACGGTGCCGTTCTCGACGCTACTCGAACACGAGTACGAAGCGTAGCCCTTCTGCGCGAACTATCGGCCGCTTCGACGACTCTCTTCGACGAGCGGGGGCAACAGCCCCACAGGTGCTAGCGGCGTTCGATGAGAGCCGTTCCCGGCGAGCACCCCGGTCTCTGGGACGGTACTGCTCAGGCGGCGTCCGTCGACGCGTCGTCGAGCACGAGCGGGTCACCGTCCCACGTGATGTCGAGTTGCTGTCGGGAGAGATACGGCGCGAGTGCAGTCCGGGTAACGAGGCCGTGATACTCGCCGGATTTCTCGACGACTGGCAGGACGGAGACGCCCGCTTCCCGCATCCGATCCGCAGCCAGTCCGATCGGCGTTGCCGGCGGTATCGTCACGACTGGCGTCGACATACAGCTTCGGACCTGGTGGGCGACCCCGCCCTCGGCGACGGTTGCAACGATATCCGATTCGGTGACGATTCCGGCGAGTTCGTCCGACGACTCACGGACGAGCAATGCGGGCACATCCGGGTCTCGGAGCACGCTTGCCGCGTTCTCGATCTGACAGTCCGGCTGGATCTCCGGCGCTCGATCCGACGCCTCTCTGATCACGGGAATCTCGATTATAGTAGAATCTCACGGCCGCTCTGATTTATTTTGCACCGACAAAGATCTATTAATCCCTAATACTCTGTGGAGGCATACTGACGACTCGAATCGCGATCTGTCTCTCGGTCAGACGAGCAGCCAGGCGAGTATCTGGACCACTAGCACGACGAGCATCGTGGCTACGGTCGGTAACGGCGAGCGTCGTCGCGTGTACCAGAGTGTCCCCCAGGCCAGAAACGGGGTCGCCACAAGCGCGGTGACAGAGATAGGGTCCGGCAGGACCGTTGCCCCGAGCGCGACCGGCGACGCGACTGCGACGACTGCGACCCCGGCGTACAGTTGGCGGAGCCGTCCCGCGTCCCACCGCGTGGCCAGGGTGTACTTGCCGACCGCGGCGTCGGCCGTCCGGTCGGGCCAGGTCGTATCGAGCAGGTTCAGAAAGACGACGACGGTAAACGGGAGGCTCGCGGCGACTGCGGTCGCCGAGACCGAGCCAGTCGCCACGGTGTAGCCGTATACCGGAAGCACGAGGCCGCCTAGCAGTGCGTTATCGAGTTCGCCCCAGCCGTTCCAGGCGAGCGCGAGCGGCGGCAGTGAGTACTGCCAGCCGAAAACGAGGATGACGGCGAGCAGGGCAACCACGGTCGGAGAGAGCCGTTCGTAGAGCAGTACGACGGCGAGCACTGCCGCCACGAACGCTCCCACGGTGGCCTGTGCGGCGAGGCGTCGTGGCAGACCGGTCGCGTGCAGTGCGCCGCTCCCGCCCGAAAACGGCGTCCTGTCGGTCAGGGCGTCGGTCTCGTAGTCGGCGTACTCGTTGGCGTAGTGGACGCTCGCGGCGACGAGGAGCAACGGGGGATGCCCGCCCGCAGTGCAGTCCAGTCGACGGTCTGGTGGACTGCGTGTGCGACCACTGCACCGAACCCGTAGACACCGAAAATGAGCAGTAACTGTGTCGGTCGGGCCATTCCCCACAGCGCGCGGAGCGTCCCAGTGACCCGGTTGCCCTCCTGCACGGTTACGCTTCGGCGTCGACCAGGTTAGCGACGATTTCCAGCAGTTCGTCCACGCTCGGGCGGTCTGCGGGCATCTCCCCGCGGTCGATATGTGCGACCGCCGGGCTGGTACCCCGGCTGTCGATGACGACTGTCTCGGGCATCCGGCCGATGATGTCGTGGAGCGAACCGAGCACGCCGAATCGCGTCGGTTGGCCGTAGGCGTCCGCGGCGTCTTTCCGTTCGTCGGCGAGCAGCGGGAACGGCAGGTCGTACTGGTCGTTCCACTTCTGCGTGCGGTCGGCAGGCTCCGGCAGCACCGAGACGACGTCGGCACCGAGTGCCTCGAACTCGTCGTACCGGCGAGCGATCTCCTGGACCTGCTCTCGGCAGTTCCCGCAGTGGTAGTCCCGCTGGAACAGCAGCACGATAGCGCGGCGCTCATCCTCGACCGCGTACTCCGAGAGCCGGAACGGATCGGGTCCAGTCGCGACGTTTGGTAGCTCGAAGTCCGTGAGTGTCGTGCTCATACCGTCGGATAACGGCGGCGACGGAATACCGCTGTCGGAAGCGGCGAGCGCTCTCGCTGGCGTATCAGCGATGCACGGCCGCGTCAACTATTTTCCTGCGAGCGCCCAGCAGACGCTATCCGTGAGCAATACTTCGGGACGTACCGCTGGCGAGTCCTCCCTCCCACCATCCGACCTCGTCGCGCTCTCCGGTGATCTGCTGGGTGCTGTGCGTACCGACGGCTCAGTGGACGAGTACGTCGAGCAGGTTGCCGCCCTCGACGAGTCCTCGCTAGATCGACTGGGCGACGATCAGGATGCCCTGAAGGCGTTCTGGATCAACTGCTACAACGCGGCCGCTCAGATCGGACTCCAGGAGCTTTCGGATCCGCTCGACGACAAGCGCGCGTTCTTCGGCGACCGGCGGTTCGTCGTCGCCGCCACCCCCGGAGCCTCGACGATATGGAACACGGGATCCTCCGCGCCTCCATGTCGAAGTACGGCCTCGGCTACCTTCCGTCGCTGTTCCGAGACGAGTTCGAGCGCCGGCACCGACTCTCCGAGGTCGAGTATCGGATCCACTTCGCGGTCAACTGTGGCGCGTCGAGTTGTCCCCCATTCGTAGCTATCACGCCGACCGGATCGACGAGGAACTCGATATCGCCACCGCGTCGTATCTCGAAACGGAGGCCGAGTACGACCCTGACGCCGGCACCGTCTCGGTCCCGCGGCTTCTCCTCTGGTACCGCGGCGACTTCGGCGGTCGGGACGGAGTCTACGACCTCCTGCATCGCCACGAGGTCGTCCCCGAGAACGAACGCCCCAGCGTCAGCTACCGGAAGTACGACTGGACGCCCGTCGCGGGGATGTACGCGGACGCGACCGAGTGAGTCGTCACTCGCGTATTCGTTCGACCGTGTAGGTCAACCCGACTTCGTTCGTGTTGTTCTCGTCCGCGTAGCGTTTCGCATCGGTGCGGGTCTCGAACGGTCCCGCGACCTGGTCGCCCTCGAGCGTCACGTAGTACTCGCTCATCTCCTCGAACGGGGGAACGGCGGGGATAAAACCGTTGTGGCCGCGGCGAGCAGGATAGCGCCCTGCAGACCGTCTACGAGCAGGGTGGAGCTATCTTCGAGCACCAACGATGACCGCTCACTCGTCGAGATGTGCCACGACGCACTCCCGGCCGAGTATCGCCACGGTGCCGTCGATTTCTATCTCGGTCACCGCACAGTTGCCGACGTCGATGTCGGCAATCGACTCGATGATATCCAGCCCCCGCAACTCTCCGAGAACGACGTGTATCGGCCCGCCGTGGGTTACGACGACGACCGTTTCGTCGTCGACCTCGGCCTGGAGCGCGTCCCAGGCATCGAGCACCCGCTCGCGGAAATCTATCCAGCTTTCGCCACCCTCCGGCCTCGCCTCGGCCCCCGCGTAACCGGCCTCGACGACGGAGTACTCCGGGTAGCCATGGAAGAGCGCCTCGTAGCCGAGACCCTGCAGGACGCCGAAGTCCCGCTCGCGCCACGCACGACTGGTCGTCACGTCGTCGACGTCCACCGCACGCCGTATTTCCCGGAGCGTCTCGACTGTGCGCCGCAAATCCGACGCAACGATCCGGTCGACATCGTACCTGTCTGCGAGATGCTGGCCGAGCGCGGCCCCTGCACCCGTCCCCGCTCGTTCAGGCCGACTGGGGCCCAGCCCTGTACCCGCTGCTCGTCGTTCCACTCCGTCTCGCCGTGGCGGACCAGCACGACCGTACCCATCGTCGCTCCGTTTGGACGCTGGCGAAAAGTATCTTCTGTCGGGGAAGAACCGACGGACCGGCCGTATCGATTGGCTTCTCTAAACGTTCGGCCAGTTCTTCAGCCAATGTGCGACCGAATCAGATATTCGTGGAGAAACACTACACGGACGGGCGAATATTGGGTGATTCTATACACTGGTTATACTGGCTGTACTCGATGGTATCGATGGACGACGCGGAGCTACCAGACGAGTGGAGTCGAGACGAGCGGTACGACCGACTCGCACGTCGGTCGGGGAACGACCCGAAGTACGTCGGCTACGTACACGATTCGGGCGACGTCCGGATCCACGTCGCGTTCCCCGAAGCCGAGAGCGGTGACAGAGGCACGTACACCGTCTTCGTGACGCTGTTTCCCTACACCGAACTCTCGGAGTCAGGGGAAGTGCGCGCCGTGACCACCCGCGACCGCTCCGAAGAGATCGCTCACGAGTTTATGAAGCTATTCGACGGCGTGTATGACGGTCCTGAAAACATCGAAGAGGCCATCGACTACGCCCTTCAGCGGACCCGCCCCCGGACGTCGCGGATACCTCTCTGATCAACGAGAACGGGCAGCGATAACGTCCTGGGCGAGCGCAAACGACGGACGGCTCTCTGGGTGTTCCGTCTCGATTATCTACCGGTCCACTTGACCAACTGCAGCGTCCCCTCGAACAGTCCGACCATCGTAATCGCGACGAGTAGCGGGGCCATCCCGGTCGGATCGGGGCTGAACAGGAACGCGACGCCGAGGAACGCGCCCCAGAAGTACAGTCGGTTCTCGATGAGCCACTCCCGCGAGGTGAGCCCCATCATGATCGCCAGCATGATCAACAACGGAATCTGGAACACGATCGCCATCAGCCCGAGCATCGTCAGGATGAGCCCGAAGGTATCACTCAGCCCGAAGGCGACGAACATCTCCTCGGCGCCGTTGGAGTAGTACAGGAAGTACTCGAACAGACCGGGCAGGATGAGGAAGTACGCAAACGCCATCCCGACGACGGCGAGTACGAGGCTGGTCGGTATGGCAGCGAGGTAGTACCGCCGTTCGTGGGGGTACAGCCCGGGCCGCATGAACAGGTACGTCTGGTAGACTCCAATCGGTAGTGCGAGGGTTAGCCCGCCGATGCTCGCAAGCTTCAGCTCGGTCAGCTTCAACTCCAGCGGCCCGTAGACGTGTGGTCTCGCGATTTCGGCCTGCGGCAGGACGTCGAACCACATGTAGATGATGACGTCCGATGCGAACGGGAAGAGGGCCAGGGTCACGATTGCGGCCGCGAACAGCACGACTGCGAGCCGCTGGATCATCTCCTCGATGTGTTCGGTCAGCGGCATCTCCTCGTCGTCCGGCGGCGTCTCGGGGGCGTAGTCGTCGTCTCTCTCGTGAGCGGGCAACTCCGTCGTCGCGTGGCTCCCGTCAGTCCGCGCCGCGCCTGCCGTGTCCGCGTCAGGATCGTGTGCCGTTTTGACGCCCGTCTCGGACTCGTCTTCGGCTTCGTCGTCCGGTTCGGGTTCCTCGTCGCTATGCTCCGATCCTTCGTCGACCTCGTCGGTCGGCTCCGACTCTTCGGTTGAGTCGGTCTCGGCATCTACGGGGTCGTCGTCGCCCGCTTCCGACTCCTCGTCGGAGTCGGTCTCGTGCTCTACCGACTCGTCGGCGTCCGGTGTTGGCTCTTCATCCCCGACTTCATCGTCCGGTGCCCGCTCCTCGTCGTCCTCGGAGTCTGCGTGCGCGTCGCTCGTGGCGTCGTCGTCCGATTCGGTCTCGCCGTCGGACGCCTCGCCGCCCGTGGCGTCGCCGTCCGCTTCGGCGTTCTCTTGCCACGGGGGCTTTGATCGACTGTCCCAGTTCTCCGCGGCCGCGTTCTCGTCGCCGGAGCCGTTTCCGGCGGAGTCCGCGCCGTCGTCACCGGTCTCTTGCTCGTCCGCGGCGGAATCGGGATCACTCTCTGCGCCCGATCTATCGGGAGTAGCGTCGCTATCCGGCGACGAGTCGGGTCCGGAAGCGTCCTGCGTCTCGTCGTCGGGGAGGTCCTCGTCTTCTTGCTCGGTCGGATCCTCGCCCATCTGATCGAATGTAGGGCCACGATCCGTTATAGGCCTTTTTACTGCAAACCCGGAGAAGAAGATTGATAACGGCAAGCGGTCAAGTCCCGGTAGTCTATGAGTTCGGCCGTCGACGACGACACGGCCCAGACGATCGCCGAGGGGCGCGAGACGATCGGTGGGATTCTCACTGGCGCACAGAAGCATCTCCAGAAGGCGTTTATCGCCTTTGTTATCGGGATGATGGGGACGATCTGGGCGATGCGGATCTACGTCTGGAACTTTCTCGAAGCCAACACGAAGTCCCGGATGAGCGAGGCGGTCGCCGCCAACACTGATATCGTCGTCCGGACTCCCTTCGACGTCATCCTCCTACAGATCAAGATCGGGCTAGTCGTCGGTGCGCTGTTTACGCTCCCGGTGATCCTCTACTACGGCCGTGAGGCAATCCTCGAACGCGCCGAAGACGCGGTCCCGATCAATCAACGCCGGATCGCCGGTTTCGCTCTCGCCATTCTCACACTGTTCGTCGGCGGTATCGTCTACGCCTACGCATTCTTCTTCCCGTTCATGTTCGAGTTCCTCGCGACGAACGCGACGAACGCGGGGATCAAGCCAGCTACGGTATCGTCAGATACACCGAGTTCATCATCCTGTTGACACTCTCGTTCGGTCTCGCGGCCCAACTCCCGCTCGTGATGGCCGTGCTTTCGTACACCGAAATCGTCTCGTATGAGACGTTCCGCGACAAGTGGAAGTACGCGGTTCTGGGCATCTTCGTCTTCGGGATGATCTTCTCGCCGCCGGACCCCTTCACCCAGATCATGTGGGGCGTCCCGCTCGTGACGCTGTACGCGGCCAGTCTCGGTCTCGCCAAGGTGATCACGAACGTCAAGCGGGCCGGACAGGCACCCGACGCCGTCGACTCCGGGAATTTCCGCCGGAAGGCACTGACACTCGGCGTCGCCGTGGTCGGTGTCTTCGCCGCCGCGTTCGCCTTTCTCTCGCTGGGTGGGATCGAACTGCTCAATCAGCAACTGCTTCCACGACTCCCCGAACTGCTTCGTCCCGGCGGTGAACTCACTGCCGGTGAGACGGTCGACCAGGCCGTCATTGCGCTGCAGGTCGCCGTCTTCACGGGCCTGCTCGGCGTCGCCTACTACACGCTGCAGGTGCTCAAAGCGCCCGTCCAGCCGAAGTACTCCGAGCGCGGCGTCGGCGGCCCCGCTCCCGCGAGCGCCGGCAAACCGGCCGAAATCGATCTCGCGGAACTCGATGCCGGTGGGATCAGAGCGGCACCGCCGGAACCGTTCATCGACCTGACCGAAGACGAGGCGCTCGGCCTCGCAGAGGCGGCGATGGAGGACGACCGGCCGGAGAAAGCGCAGGCCATCCTCGACCGGTTCGACGAAGTCGAGGAGGCACACGAGGCGGCCGCCCCGGCCGAAATCGACCTCGCAGAACTCGATGCCGGCGGGGTCAGAGCGGCACCGCCGGAACCGTTCCTCGATCTGACCGAGGACGAGGCGGTCGGCATCGCACAGACGGCGATGGAGGACGACCAGCCGGAGAAAGCGCAAGCGATCCTCGACCGGTTCGACGAGATTCAGGAGGCCGAACCGGCCGCGGGCGAGAGCGACGACGCGGCCACCGCCGGCGTTCAGGAGGACGACTCCTCGAACGTCGTCACCGACACCGCAACCGGGATGCTCAACCCGTTCCTGGAGGAAGACACCGACGAGGAGGAACTCGGCGGCTACTTCTACGATATGCGGTTTATCGTCGAGAGCCTCACATCGAAAGTGTTCCGCATCTTCGGCGTCTTCACCGTCGTCTTCGTCGGCCTGTTCATGTGGCTCTACTCCGGCGGGATCGGAACGATCCGCGAGCAGTTCCTCGCCCGCGTGCCGGCGGAGCTACGGACTGACGTCCAGCAGGCCACCGCGGCAGGGATCACCCGCCCGACCTATCTACCGGGCGTCGAGGTCAACGAGGCGTTCTCGGCGACCGACGAGGTCATCGCGCTCCATCCCGTCGAAGTGCTGATCTTCGAGGTGCAGGTCAGCAGCATTATCGCCCTGGTAGCCGTGCTCCCGATGATCCTCTACTACGCCTGGCCAGCGCTCGAAGAACGTGGGCTCGTCAGCAGCGAAGGTGGCTCCCGTAGCGTGTTCTACGCCTGGGGTATCTACCTGTTCGCCAGCCTGATCGGCGGGAGCCTGCTTGGCTTCTTCGTCATCGCGCCGGGGATCATCTCCTATCTGGTGACTGACGCCATCGACGCCGGCGTGGTCGTAGCGTTCCGGCTGAGAAACTTCTTCTGGATGGTGTTCTTCCTCACCGCTGGGATCGGGTTGCTCGCGAACATCCCCATGACGATGTGGCTGTTTGCCCGGAACGACATCATCTCGTTCGAGTCGATGTACGACCGCTGGCGGATCGTCACCATCACCGTCTTCGCGCTCTCGGCGGCGTTCTCGCCCGGTGGGCTGTTCACCATGATGTTGCTCGCTATCCCGACCGCTCTTGCCTACCTGATCGGGCTTGCGATCCTCTGGGTGCTCACACTGCCGCGACGGAAGATCGGCCGGCGTGGGGAGACGCCGTCCTGATCGATCCCTGCGAACCGTCTCATAATCGACAGTCCGTCTGCTCTCGGTAGTGACAGTCGCCATTCTCATTAGGGGCCGCGAGTATCCTCTCGTATGCCAAAGATCAGCGTCGAGGTTCCGGCGGAACTACTCGATGACCTCGACGACCACGTCGGGGAGGACGGCAAGTACGTGAACCGTAGCGAGGCGATCCGCGCCTCGGTTAGAAAGAACCTCGATATTCTCGACGAGATCGACGAGCGTCACGGCCGCCTGGATTCCGAGGACTAGTCGATCCGTTCCGCGAAGCCGAACTGCGATTTGACCGCGTCGACCCGCACGTCGACGGTCTCACCGATCTCGGTATCCGGGACGAACAGCCGAAAACCATCGACGCTGGTGATGCCGTCGCCCTCGCTCCCGACGTCCTCGATGGTCACGGTCAGTTCCTCGCCCGCTCGGACCGGTGCGGTCAGTCGTTCCTTCGCGACGAGGTAGACCTCGGAAGACTCGTCACGGGAGGCGTCCGGTGTCATCGTCCGGACGTATTTGAACTCCTCGTCGATGTCCTCGCGAAGCGGTTCCAGATCCTGGCCCTGGAAGATCTTCACTGCGAGGTCGCCGCCGCTGTCGAGCACGTCGAGCGCCGTCTCGAAGGCCATCCGCGCGAGGTGGGCCGAACGGGCGGCGTCGAGGTGGTACTCGCCGGTCATGTTCGGTGCCATGTCGGAGATAACGGTGTCGACGTCGCCTGCGACGTCGCGGACCTGCTCGCGGGTGTCCTCTTCGGTCATATCCCCGCGAACCGTCTTGACGGTCGCTTCGGACTCGATATCGTCGATCCGCTGGCGGTCGACGCCGATCACCGTTCCCTCCTCGCCGACTTCCTCCGCCGCGACCTCCATCCACCCGCCGGGGGCGGCACCGAGGTCGACAACCACGTCACCCTCGCCGAGAAGGTTCTCGTCGCGGTCTAGCTGTTTGAGCTTGAACGCCGAACGCGAGCGGTAGCCCTGCTGTTTCGCCCGATTGTAGTATTTGTCTTTCCGCGCCATCTGATTGTCTCTATTTGTCCGGCCGGCCGTATACGCACTTCGCTTGCCGTGTTCCATCTCCGGGCGCTCTGCCCTACGCGCGAGCGCGAACGCGTGGGTTTTTATGGGGTGGGGCTACAAACTGTTGGTATATGTTCAAGGCGATCGTTAGCGCGGAGACGCTCAAAACGGCACTCGACTCCGTGAGCGTGCTGGTAGACGAGTGTAAGATCCATCTCGACGAGGACGGCATCTCTATTCGTGCGGTCGATCCGGCCAACGTCGGCATGGTCGACCTCTCGCTCGACGCGGTGGCGTTCGAGTCCTACGAGGCTGATGGCGGCCTGATCGGTGTCAACCTCACTCGACTCGAAGATATCGCCGGGATGGCCGACTCCGGTCAGCTTATCGAACTCGAACTCGACGAGGAGACACGCAAACTTCACATCCAGATCGACGGACTGGAGTACACCCTCGCGCTGATCGACCCCGACTCGATCCGCCAGGAGCCCGACATCCCGGATCTGGATCTCCCCGCGGAGGTCGTCATCGAGGGGAAGGATATCGACCGTGCGGTGAAAGCCGCCGATATGGTCTCCGATCACATCGCGCTGGGGGTCGACGCGGCCGACGAACAGTTCTACGTGCAGGCGGCCGGAGACACCGACGACGTCCACCTCGAACTCGACGAGGAGGACCTGATCGATCTCCAGCCTGGTGACGCAGAGTCGCTGTTCAGCCTCGACTATCTCAAGGATATGAACAAAGCGATCGCCAACGACGGCGAAGTGACGATGGAACTCGGCGAGGAGTTCCCCGTAAAACTTCACTTCGATATCGCCGAGGGCAATGGCAACGTCACCTTCATGCTCGCTCCGCGGATCCAGTCGGACTGAGGCCTGCTGCCAGTTCTCACTCGCTGGGTTGAAGACGACCATTTATTACTCTCCACACACCACATACGACCACGTCGAGCGGTAAAACAACCGCAAATCGCGACGTAAATAACCATCTTCCGTGAAGAATCTATGACAAAGTCAATCGCAGTCAGCAACACGCCGTTTATTAAAGAAGACGTAATCAGTGAACAGCTCTCATCGATCGATCATGAACTCGTCCCTATCGAGACGGGCGACGCAGACGCCATCGTCGAGGCCGATCCGAACGCAGTGATCCTCGACGTGAACACGGCCGTCGGTGCCGATCTGATCGATCAACTCGACAGTCTTGAGATCGTCGCAAGAGCCGGGACTGGCTTCGACAACGTCGACGTCGAAGCCTGCGAAGCGGCCGGGATTCCAGTCGTCAACGTCCCCGGCTACTCGACCAACGAGGTTTCGACCCACGCCTTCTCGCTCCTCCTTGCATGTCGCCGGACGCTCGTCGAGTACGACCGTGAAGTGAAAGACGAGGAGTGGAACTGGATGCCGGACCGTCCGTTCCCGCGGTTTTACGGTTCGACCCTCGGCATCGTCTCGTTCGGGACGATCGCCCGTCGAATCGCCGAACTCACCGAAGGGTTCGATCTCGACCTCGTCGTCTACGACCCGTACGTCGACCAGGAGGTCGCCGACGAGTACGACGCCGACATCGTCGAGTTCGACGAACTGCTCGAACGCTCCGACGCGGTGACGATCCACGCACCGCTGACCGAGGAGACCCACCACATGTTCGATGCCGACGCCTTCGACACACTGGCCGACCACGCCATCGTCGTCAACGTCGGCCGGGGCGGGATCATCGACGAGGAAGCGCTGTACGAGGCACTCGTTGACCGCGATATCTTCGGTGCGGGCCTCGATGTCCTCGAAAAGGAGCCACCGACTGGCTCGCCGCTACTGGAGCGGGACGATGTCGTGCTCACGCCCCACGCAGCGTGGTACTCGGCGGACTCGCATCAGGATCTAAACGAGATCGTTTCAGGAGACGTGCTGCGCGCGCTGCAGGGCGAAGAGCCCGAGAACACGGTCGAGCCGAAAGGCTGGTAGCCCGGCCCAGTGGCCGTCGATCACTCGTTTTGCTGCGACCGCTTTCTCCTTCCAGCCGTAGCCCTCCTCGTGGACGTGCTCTTTCGTGTCGACGAGTTCCTCCGGCGAGGACTCCTCGAACCCGCCGCGGGCCCACGTGCCGCTCTCGTGGAGCCAGTCGATGACGTTCTCGCGGGTCTCGGGCCAGTCCAGACCGACCATCTCGAACCAGGCGATCAACGCGAAGATGCTGTTGTCGTGACAGCCAGGTACGGAGCCCTCCTCGTAAATCGTCTTGACGGGGTCGTGTGTGGGCGTGCTGACGCGTTCTTTGCGCTCTTCGGGCGTCAGTAGCTCCAGCACGCCGTCGGCCTCGCGGACGCGGTGTTCGCGCTGTAACTGATCGAGTGCCGCGGCGTGGAGGCCACTCCAGCGCGCGTCGACTGTCTCCCGGAGCGCCGACTCGGCGCACGGCTCGGCCGACAGGACGGCCAGAATCGCGGTGTACGCGTGTTCGATCTCGCGCCACTCCGTCCCCGAGAATCGGCAGTCCGGCTCGTGGAGGTTGTTCGTCGTCCGGCAGCCGGGACACGGATACGCGAAATACGACGTCACACCCCTCCATAGGACGTCGTTAACAAAAATGGTTGTCGGATCGGTCGTTTTATCCTACCGCAACCGCAATCCGGGAGCGATGAAGCGCCTCTACGCGCGGTACCCCTTCCTCGACGATGCCCGCGAGGCCGTTGAGGCGGCCGAGGTCGACCTGGTCGAACTCGTGAACCGGGACGGCGCGACCGCCGTCGAACGGGCCGTCGAGCGCGTCGACGCCGCGCTGAGAGAGGGTACGATCGGCGAGTCCCACCGTCGCAGCCGCGTCGAGTTGCTCTCCTACCCCATCGCCCGCGTGCTGGTCTCGCTCGTCGACGAACACGTGCTGATCCGCAAATACGCTCACGCGGAAGCGGCCGCCGCTCGCGAGCGGTTCGAGGCGGATCTCTCCGCGGACGATCAGCTCAAAAGCACCAGCGGCGAGCGCCTCTCGGTCGACCGCCTCCTCGCAGAGTTCGATCTGAACGATGATATCGAGGAGACGACCGAGGGCTACCGGGTTGCAGTCGGTCGGTATCTCCGACTTGCGGCTGATCTAGACGGCGAGGACTGGCGGCTTGTCAACCGGGCGCTCTCGGACGGGACCGTACCGGTCGAGGAGACCGAACTGCACGACCTGCTCCAGCAGGCGATCCGCGACCGGATCGCCGAGGGGCTTCCCCTTGCAGTTCCGGAGGCCATCGCGACGGGTCTCGACGAAGCCGTCGGCCGGATCGACGACTCGCTCGCTGACCGCCAACTCAGCACTGACTTCGATGCCGTCCGCCCCGACCTGTTCCCGCCGTGTATGCGCGCGCTGCTCGACCGGGTCGACGAGGGCGAGGACCTCGATCCACCGGGCCGGTTCGCGCTCACTGCCTTTCTGGCGAGTCTTGGGCTGTCGCCCGAGGAAGTCGCCGACCTCTCCACCGGCGAGTCCGCCGACGGCGAAGCCACCCGCTATCAGGCCGCACATCTGGGAGAAGACGGGGCGGGCGAGTATCCGCCGCCTGCTGTGCGACGATGGACGCCTTCGGAATCTGCGTCGACAAGGACGAGCTATGTTCAGAGATCGATCATCCGCTCACCTACTACGGCGAGCGCCTCGACGCCGCCGAGTCTACTGCTCGAGACTGAGATCGGGATCTTCGTCGGATTCTTCCTCTTCGCCGCTGACCTTGTACGCCAGCAGTACGCCGACTCCCGCCATCAGCAGAATGAAGAAGATCACGCTACCGACGAGCATTATTCCGCCCTGCTCGGTCAGTGCGCCCTCTGTCGCGTAAGTCGACCCGACGAACACCATCGTAGCGATCATCAGCGCAACTGCTCCGACGGCGCCGACGATCTCGATCACTCGTTCCCGCTCGATATCCATACCTGATCGAACCCACGGGCCGATCAAAAGCGCTTCGAAGGCACTGTATCGGCTTCCGAGAACCCGTTTCCGGAACCCCCGGAGCAACCGCCCCACGTCGGCGATTGCCGAAATCCCGGCACTGAGGCGCGAATCCGCTGAGGTCGGGAACTCCCAATGTTTACACTATCTATTAGTAGACAAAATTTAACAATATTTATTACGAACCGCGTGCATATCTTTACTCGTAACACTGGTGATCAGCCATGCAGAGCGGACCAGCCAGTTCCTGGATGCAATCCCTGGATTTCCCGAGTCGACTCTTCAGAACCGGTAGTAACGACTTCGAACTGTACGAAGAGGACGACGAGTTCGTCCTGAGCGTCGAGATGCCGGGCTTCGATCCCAGAGAGATCGACGTCTCGTGGGACGATGGAGTTCTCAACATCGCCGGCGAGCAAGAGGACGAACGACGCGGCGAGCGCCGGACCTATCACCGGCGGTTCCGGTTCCCGAAGACGGTCAACGACGACGAGATCGAAGCCCAGTATACGAACGGCATCCTCGAAGTGCGACTGCCGGTCGAGACCGGTAGTGAGGTCACCGGCAAAGAGATCGAGATCCAGGCCTGATCGCGTTGTCGTCCGACCGTATCGAATTTTTCAGGGGTGATCAGCATGCAACTGACAGTGAAGCAACTCAAAAACCTCGATCCCGGTAGCGGAATGGCTGTCATCGACCGTGAAGTACTGGGTGAACTGGGCGTCAGCAGCGGTGACTTCGTCGAGATCAGCGGCCGAGACGGGGGACGGACGGCTTCGTCGGCGCGGACATCGAGGCGGTCTGTCGAGAGGCGGCCCAGATCGCCGTCCGGCAGTACGTTCTGGAGGCGGAGAGCGACGCGAGCGTCGAGGAGATAGAGGTCACGGCCGAGCACTTCGAGACGGCGCTCGACAAGGTCGATACGACGGCCCCCTCAGTCGAATCCACTGGTCAGCGTCACCACCCACTGTCCGGCGTCGTATTCCGAGCGGACCTCGATGTGCGTCACCCATTTCACCCACTGGAACCCGCGCCGACCGGGCGCGATAAGTCGGGCCGGCGCGCCGTGTCCGTGGCTCAACCGCTCCTCGCCGACGTGCGTCGCGAGCAGGGCGTCCTCCGCCTCCGCGAGCGGGAGACTCCACCGGTAGCCGGTGACCGAGACGAACCTGACGTAGGCCGCTTCCTCGTCGATTTCGCCGGCCGCGTCCAGCAGGTCGCTGACCCGGATCCCGCGCCACTCCTGGACCGTGTACCAGCCGCTGGTGCAGTCGAGCAGCGCTTCCGTCTCGTGGCCCGCGGCCAACTCCTCGGCGTCGAGTTCGATGGGGTTGGCGACTGCCCGTCGACCTGTAGCCGGTACGACTCCCGGTCGATCGGATCGGGATCGTCGGCGACCCACGACGTGATCGGGAACGCGCCGTTTCCGTCGCCCTCCCGCGGCTGTGAGCCGCTGAACCGACGATCCGAACCGGCGGTATCGAGCAGCTCGTTGACGCCCTGTTGAAGCCGATACGCGGCAGCGCCCGCGCCCAGCAGCACAGTGTATCGCAGGACGGTGCGCCGACGCTCGAAGTCGGCTCGGCGAGGGAGCCGGAACCGCGTCGACGCGTGTGCAACTACGAGCAGGAGCAACACGAGCCCGAACCCAACGTGGACCGACAGCAGGGTCCAGTAGGAGATCCGTATGTCGAGTCCAAAGACCCAGAGGATCCCCGTCGAGAGCGCGCCGACGGCGGCGACGAGCGTCAGGACAGACAGCGCCGTCGACCGCTGCCACAGGCTCGGATCCGTGAGTCGCCGTCGAACGCGTGCGAGCTTCCAGACGAGCAGGCCGACGATAGCGAAGCCGAGCGCGCGGTGCAGCCAGAAGAGCGGCCACCCCTCGGGAACACCGACGGTAAAGGAGACGAGACCGGTACCGACCTCCGCGGAGACGAACAGCAGCAGCGACCAGTCGACCGCCCGTGGCGGCGGCTCGAACCGGTCGAGCGCGTCACGGAGTCTGGCTCTCGCTCCCATCTCAACTGTGGTACGTGCTAGCGAGACAAAACGATACGGTCGCGACGACGAAACGGTGTCGGCTACCGATGTGTGGATCTGCCGATCTCCGCGTTTATACGGGCTGAACAAGCCTTACACTCGTTCAGCCCTTATCTGTAGGTATGACGCACTCTGCACACACACCCGCGTCAGCAGCCCTCCTTGACGCCCCGATCGACGACCTCGACGACCGCTCCCGGCGAGCGCTGACCGAACGGATGTCGGTTCGTTCGATCGGCCGCGGCAGCTACGAGGTCGTCAGCGCGGGCGACGAATCGTATCTCGTCGATCTACCGGCAGGCCGCTGTACCTGCCCGGATCACCGCTTCAGGGGTGAACGGTGCAAACACGTCCGGCGGGTCGCTATCGAGATCACGGCCGGACGTGTTCCGGGGCCCGATCAGATCGCTGTCGACTGCGAGCGCTGTGGCGAGACCCTGTTCATGGATCGTACAGTACCCGAACCCTACCTCTGTCCGACCCACGAACTTGGCGTCGGGGACACTGTGTACGACCGCGAGATGGGCGACCGACTGCTCGTCGTCGGCCTCTCGGAGCGCCGGGCCGACGAGGTCTCTATCTCCGCGGCACGCGGGACCGTCGCAGAGCACTACTCGAACCGCGCGTACGACGCCGACGACCCGGTGGTCTCGGTGGTCTATCCACAATCCTTCGAGTTGACCGAGGACGGGCCGGTCCCCGACTCCCTGACCGTCTACTCGTTCCCCCGCTCGCGGCTCTCGACGACGCCGCCCGCCGATACCGCCTGAGCCGTCGTACCGTCCGTCAGCGGCGCTCGATCCGCATCTCCATCCCGTCGGCGGGATGCATCGTCAGCGAGCCACGCAGGTCGAGCGGGCCGTCGTCGACGCGGTCGAGCGTCCACTGATCCGCAATCGACGCCAGTACCATCGTCGCCTCGACGAGCGAGAACCGCTTGCCGATACAGCTTCGCGGCCCGGCACCGAACGGGAAGTAAGAGAACTGCGGGTTCGACGGCGACTCCCAGCGCTCCGGTCGGAACGTCTCGGGATCCTCGAAGTTCTCCGGATCGCGGTGGACCGCCCACTGGGGCAACATGACCAGCGATCCTTCCGGCACCGCATAGCCGCCGAGTTCGACGTCCTCTGTCGGCTGTCGGAACATCGTGTACACCGGCGGGTACAGCCGCATCGCCTCATCGAGCACCCAGCGCGTGTACTCCAGTTGCGGGATGTCGCCCATTCCGGGCTTGCCCTCGACCACGTCGTCGACCTCCTCGTGAAGCCGGCGCTCGGCCTCCGGGTTCTCCGAGAGCAGGTACAGCGCGTAGGTGAGCGTTAGCGCGGTCGTGTCGTGGCCGGCGAGCAGCATCGTCATGGCCTCGTCGCGCACCTGCTTGTCGTCTATCTGGCCGTCGTCGCGCGCACGGAGCAGGATCGAGAGCAGGTCGTCGCCGTCGAGCCCCTCGGCCGTCCGCTCGGCGACGACGTCGTCGATGACGCCCTCAAGGGTCTCTATCGCCGCGTGATACTGTCGGTTCTCCGCGGTTGGCAGCCAGTCCGGGACGACTGCGCGTCGCGGATCCGGCTCGAACCGGCGACCCAGCGGCTCCAGGTTCTCCTGGACGGTCCGGGTTCGCTCCGGCCCGAGTTCGGTGCCGAACATCGCGTCGACGATTATCTCGACGGTCACCGTCGCCATCTCGACTTCCATGTCGCGCACCTCGCCGTGGCTCCAGCCGTCGACGAGATGCTCCGCCCGAGTGGCCATCATTTCCGTCAGTTCGTTGATCCGTTCGGGTGCAAAGGCTGGCTGGGCAGCTGGCGCATCTCCTGCCAGAACGTGCCCTCGCTCAGCAACAGGCCGTTGCCCAGCAGGTCCTCCATCGCGTCGCTCTGGAACTTGGGCTTTCGGAAGCGGTCCGGTTCCGCGACGAGCACCTGCTGGACAAGCTTCGGCGAGGAAACCATATACGTCTCCTGTGGCCCGAGGTCGAACGTCGCGACGTCACCGTAGGCATCGCGAACTGCGGACATGAATCGGAACGGGTCACGCGAGTAGTAGGGCGTGGTCCCGACTACCGGGAAGTTGTTTGGACCTGGGGGCTTTGGCTGCATTTGTCCGTATATTAGCCCACACAAACATGAACCGCACGTAGATACGATATCTGATAGATCAGTCGTCGACGTCGTCGAGTCGGGCCTGACTGGAGTGGCCGGTCAGTTCGTCGAAGTCGGTCCCGTCGGCCAGTGCGGTCTCCTTTTTCACCCGGTAGTTCCCCCGTCGGTCGTGTACAGATCCGCCGGATGGAAAAAGTACCAGTCCTCCCGGTCGAACCGGATACCGATCCGTGGCTTCGCCCCGAAGTTCTGTGCGAAGTACACCAGCGCCTCGACCTCTTCGCCGGTCAGATAGATCGGATCGCCGGCGCTCGATTTCGCCTCGATAGCGTAGAAGGTCTCCCCATCGCCAGCCAGTACGTCCGGTAGCTCCCGGTCGGTGGCACTCCCGCTCGCCGGCGCACGCATCACGGCGAAACCGGCGGCGTCGAGTTCGTTCACGAGTTCGCGCTCTCGCCTGTCGCCCTTCGCGTTCGACATCGGGTAGATGCTGGGTCGGCGCTCCCTTAACCCCCGTGGTCAGGGTTGCTCTTCGAACTCCTCGATGACGCCGTGGACCTGCTCCGCCCACGCGTCGAGTCCCTCTTTCAGCATCTCCTTTGCTTCCGGGAGCGGGACGGCCATATACTGGTAGACGTAGCCGCCAGAATCGAGCAGTCTGCGCTCGCGCGTCGCAAGGCCCAGATCAAGCAACGTCGTCAGCGCGCGGTTGACGTTGCTCCGATCCCGGTCAGCGCGTCGGCAGCTCTTCGACCGTGCTTCCAGGCTGGTCGAGCAACCGCACGTATGTCCGGGTAACGTGTTCGTTGACGCCGAACACGCAGGACATCACGACGGTGAAATCCGGCTCGGCGGCTTCCATCAGACGCCGCATGTTGGGGTCAGGAGACTCGGTCATATCTGGACATAGAGCGACCGGGAGATAAAACCGGACACTTCCGACAGATCATACCGCCTGAGACACAGGTTTATGAACCGAAACGGGGCTACTCCCGACTCGTCCCCGACCCCACTACCACGGCGCTGGACGAGGCGGGTGCGCGACATGCCGCGTCGTGGGCCGCGATGTCGCCTGTTCGCCCGGAACAACGGTCAGTCGGTGCTGTATCCGAACCGGCGGATACACTCCCGCATCTCGGCCTCGTCGTCGTGCTTGTGGAGCGTTGTCGGCGTGTCACAGTAGTAGGTCCCGCCGTCGAACCGTAGCGTTACGTCGTAGGTCGAACCGAGCATCTCCGTCTCGACGATCACTCGCTGGCCCTCGTTGAGCGTCGCCACCAGTTCGTCCATGCTCAGTTCGCCGGATGCCACGCGGAGCGGTTCACTCATCACTCAGCCGTTCGAGGCCCGATCACAAGAATCACCCAGATTCACGCTCGAAACGGGATCGGTCATGCGGCCGATCCCGGGACTTTGTTCACTCGGCTTGCTCGTCCAGCCAGACCATCAGTCCCTTCTGCGCGTGTAGCCGGTTCTCCGCCTGATCCCAGACGACCGCACTGTCGCTCTCGATGACGTCGTCAGTGACCTCTTCCCCGCGATGGGCCGGCAGACAGTGCATCACGATGGGGTCGTCGGCATCGGCCAGCAGTTCGTCGCTCAACTGGAACCCGTCGAAGTCGTCCATCCGGACGTCTCGCTCGTCCTCCTGGCCCATGCTGATCCAGACGTCAGTGTAGACGACGTCGGCGTTCGCAACTGCCTCGACCGGGTCAGTCGTGACTGTCGGCTCGCCGCCGAGGTCTGCGGCGCGCTCGACGACGTCCTCGTCGATACCGTACCCCTCGGGCGTGGCGATGGTGAGGTCGACGCCGGTGAGCGCACAGCCGAGTGCGAATGACTGGGCGACGTTGTTGCCGTCGCCGACCCATGCCGCCGAGACGTCGTTCAGATCGCCCCTGTGCTCGCGGATCGTCAGCAGGTCCGCGAGCGTCTGGCAGGGGTGGGCGTCGTCGGTCAGCCCGTTGATCACCGGGACGTCGGCGTAGCTGGCCAGCTCTTCGATGTTGGCGTGGTTGAACACGCGGGCCATCAGCAGGTCGACGTATCGTGAGAGTGCGCGCGAGGTGTCCTTGAGCGGTTCGCCCCGCCCGAGTTGGATGTCGCTTTCGCCGAGGAAGACGGCGTGGCCTCCCAGTTGGGTCATCCCGGTCTCGAAGGAGACTCGGGTCCGCGTGCTTGGCTTCTGGAACACCATCCCGAGCGTGCGCTGGTCGAAGTCGTCGTGTGTGACGCCGTCCGCGAACTCGGATTTGTACTCGCTGGCGACGTCGAGGACGGTCTCCAGTTCTGTGCGTGTCAGGTCGTCTACGTCGAGGAAGTGTCGTGGACTCTCGCTCATTCGTGTTCACCTATGAGTCGTTCCGTAACCGATTCGAGCACCTCGATCGAGCGGTCGTACTCCGCCAGCGACAGGTGCTCGTTCGGCGCGTGGTCGAGATCCGAGTCACCGGGCCCGTAGGTGACGATCGGACTGTCCCAGTGGTCAGCGAAGACGTTCATGTCGCTCGTCCCGGTCTTTCTGAGCAGGCGCGGATCGCCGCCGCTCTCCCGGATGGCGACGCGGAACGCGCGAGCCACCTCGGTCCGCGAGCTCTCCATCACCGGTTCGACCTTGTCCTTCCAGTGGACCGAGCCCATCCCGTCGAGGTAGCCGTCCGCGATCTCGCGGACCTCCTCGACTGTCAGGTCCGGCGGGATCCGGAGCTGGACATCCATCGTCGCCTCGACGGACAGGCCGTCGTCGGTGAGACCGCCGTTCATACTCGTCGGTTTCGGCGTGACTCGCTCGAAGACGGGCTCCCAGTCGTCGGCCTCGAACTCGCTCTCGACGTTCGACCACCAGGCGATAGCGTCCTGGACGGCGTTGTTCTCCGGGCGGGAAGTGTGTCCGGACTCGCTCGTCGCGACGTAGGTGCCGGCGAGCAGTCCGCGGTAACCGAGCGTGATACCGTCCCAGCCGCTGGGCTCACCGTTGATGACAACGTCCGGCACGCGATCGCGGTCGTCGATCACGAACCGAGAGCCGCGGGAGTCGACCTCCTCGCCGACGACGCCGACGAAACTGACGCCGGTCTCGACGGCCGCGACCGCCATTGCGGCGAGCGGGCCGGTCGCGTCGACGCTGCCGCGCCCCCACAGCATCTTGCCGTCGTCGCCCTCTTCGATCCGTACCGGGATGTCGCCCGGGACGGTGTCGATGTGTGACGTGAGTAACACCGAGTCGTTGGCCGGCGCGCGCACGTTTCCGATCTCGTCAATCCAGACTTCGCGGTCGTGCGCCTCGAAGAACGTCGCCAGTCGCTCGGCGGCCTCGCGCTCCTCGTCGGTCGGCGAGGGGATGCTCACCAGATCGACGAGCAGGTCGCGGGCCTCGCTGTCCGCGCTGGTCTCGACTGTCGCCGTCATTCGTTCTCACCCAGTATGTCGACCAGCGCATCCACGACCTGATCCGCGTGCTCGCGGTCGATCGTCAGCGGCGGGAGTAGCCGCAGGACCGACCGCCCGGCGGGTAGCGCGAGGATCCCGTGGTTCAGCGCGAGTTGCTTCAGTAGCCGGTTCGATCCGCGCTTGACTTCGATGCCGATCATCAGTCCCTCGCCGCGGACGTCGCGGACGACGTCGCCGAGTTCGGCCTCGATCTCTTCGCGGAGATAGCGCCCGATTTCGTGGGCGTGGGCCGGTATCTCCTCGTCGACGATGGTCGAGACCGTCGCTTCGGCGGCGGCGCTGATGACGGGACCGCCGCTGAACGTCGAGGCGTGCGAGCCGTAGTCCTCGGCGATCCAGTCGCGACACAGCGTTGCGCCGATGGGAAGCCCGTTGCCCAACCCCTTCGCGCTGGTGATCATGTCGGGGACGACGTCGCTCCCGTTCGCGGCCCACAGCGATCCGGTCCGTCCCATCCCGGTCTGTACCTCGTCGAAGATCAGGGCCGCGCCGTTCGTCGCCGTCTCGACGCGGGTGGTCTGGAGGAACTCCTTCGTGGCCGGGTTGATGCCGCCCTCGCCCTGAATCGGCTCGGCGATCACGGCGGCAGTGTCCTCGTCGACCGCCTCGGCCATCGCATCGCCGTCGTTGTACGGGACGAACTCCACGTCGCCGATCAACGGCTCGTACGGCGTCTTGTACTTGTTCTTCCAGGTCGTCGCCAGCGCGCCCATCGTCCGACCGTGAAAGCCCTGCATCGTGGCCACGATCTTCGAGTTCCCCGTCGCCGATCGGGCGAACTTCAGCGCGGCCTCGTTGGCCTCGGTGCCGGAGTTACAGAGCCACACGTTGTCGACGGTCTTCGGTGCCGTCTCGGCCAGTAGCTCGTAGAGATCGGTCCGGCTCTGCACCGGATAGGACGCCTGCACGTAGGTCAGATCGTCGACCTGCTCGTGGACGGCGTCGTCGACGGTCGTGTGGCTGTGCCCGAGCGGGACGCAGGCGTAGCTGGCACCCATATCGAGATACTCGGTCCCGCTGTCGTCGTAGAGATACGCGCCCTCGCCGCGCTCGATCTGGATCGGCTTCTCGTTGAAGACGAAGCCACTCATGACTCTCCTCCGCGGTCTCGGCCAGTGCGTCGGCCGTGATGTGTGTCCCGCCGCCGTCGATAGCGTCGCTGATCGGCGCATCGACGTTGGCGTCGGCGACGACGACCTCGCGTGCGCCGCCAGCAAGGGCTTCCTTCGCGGCCATGACCTTCTTCGTCATGAACCCTTCTGCGGCCTCCTCGATGCCTTCGAGTCCCGCCGGGTCGGTCGCCCGCTCGATCAGGGTCGACTCGTCGTCGGGGTCGGCGAGAATGCCGGGGACGTCGGTGAGGACGACCAGCGTTGCGTCGAGCGCGCCGGCCACTGCGGCCGCGGCGCGGTCCGCGTCGGCATTGACCGGCGTGAACCGCTTTGATCGCGGCTCATCGCCGCTCTCCGCGGAACTGCGTTCCACGCTCTCTTCGCCGAGCATCGGTACCGTCACGACGGGTGTGTAGCCGTCGCCAAGTAGTGTCTCCAGCAGACCGGCGTTGACGTCGGTGATCTTTCCGGAGTGGTCGCCGCGCTTGATTTTCTTCGTGCCGTCTTCGACGACTCGAACCGCGGACTTCCGGGGGCCCGTGATGAGTCCGCCGTCGACGCCCGAAAGGCCGACTGCGTCGACGCCCTGGTTCTGCAGGCCGGCGGTCAGATCGGTGTTGAGCCGTCCGGGGAGCACCATCTCGAACACTTCCATGGTGCGTTCGTCGGTAAACCGCCCGACGACGCCGCCCGGTGTCTCGACGTACGTCGGCTCCTCGCCGAGTTCCTCAGCGTGTCGTCGACGGCGGTCGAGCCACCGTGGACGACGACTACCTGTTCATCCTGTTCAACCAGCTTCGCGACGTCGGCGAGTGCACCTGCCGGGTCGACGGCACGCGCTCCACCGATCTTGACGACAGTTGTCATGAGAATCCCTGTTGCATGTATTCAGTGTGTGTCGGTATCAAAAGTTGACGGTTCACGGCCGCTACGGCGATCCAATGGGGTGGAGCCCCTGGAACTCCAGTCCGGCCGTTTCGTCGAGTCCCAGCGCGACGTTGGTGGCGTGGACGGCCTGCCCGGCAGAACCCTTCATCATGTTGTCGATAGCCGAGAAGACGACGATGCGCTCGTTCGAGGGGTCGAGTTCGAAGCCGACCTCGCCGTAGTTCGTGCCGGCGACGGCTTTCGGTTCGGGATACCGGTAGACGCCGCTCCCGCCCGCGGCCATGCGCATGAACGGTTCGTCCTCGTACGCGCCGCGGTAGGCCTTCCAGAGGTCGCCTTTCGAGACTGGTCCGTTCGGGAAGACGTGGGCAGTTGCCGACGCGCCGCGTACCATGTCCACCGCGTGGCAGGTAAAGGAGACGTCCAGTCCGAGGAACGACTCGATCTCGGCCTCGTGGCGGTGGCCGGTCGGCGCGTACGGGCGGACGACGCCCGAGCGCTCGGGATGCGAGGAGGCGTCGCCGCCGCCCGCACCGCCTTCCGAGGAGCCGACCTTCACGTCGACGACGACCTGTTCGGAGCCGTCGAGGACGCCCGCCTCGATCAGCGGATGCAGGCCCAGAATCGTCGCCGTGGCGTTACAGCCGCCGGAGGCGATCAGATCAGCGCCCGGTAGCTCATCGCGCGTAATCTCCGGGAGCGCGTAGACCGATCCTTCGAGCAGTTCCGGCCGGGAGTGCCCGTCGTACCATTCGTCGTAGGCCGCTTCGGTATCCAGGCGGAAGTCAGCCGAGAGGTCGACGACGGTGTCGGCCGCGTCCTGAAACCGGTCGATCTGCTCCATCGAGACGCCGTGGGGCGTCGCCGTGAACAGCACGTCGACGGTCGCTAGCTCCTCGGGATCGGAAAAGCGCAGCTCCGGGTGCGTCCCGCGGAGGTTCGGATGCACGGAGCCGACGGACTTGCCGTCGTAGCTCCGGCTTGTCGCCTGTGCGATGTCGAAATTCGGATGGCTCGCCAGCAGGCGAAGCAGTTCGCCGCCGGTGAAGCCGCTCGCGCCGACGACGCCCGCGGTCAGGTCGGCCATCACGCAGTCACCTCGACCTTCGATTCGAGCCAGTCGACGACTTCGCCCGTCACGTCGATCTCGGTGGCGTCGTTCAGTGCCTTGAACTCGACGGTGTGGTTGACCTCGTGGACGGTGTAGCCACCCGCTTCGGGTGCATCGTCGTCCTGGGACACCCCCGTCTCCATCAGGTCGACGCCGAGGAGGCCGCCGCCGACGGCGTCACTGGCCTCTTTGACGAGCGCTCGCGCCTCGTCATCTGCTCGAAGGCGTCGGTTTCGGCACCCTTCGCGGCGTTGGTCAGCCAGTGCTCCGACGAGCGGACCATCGCGCCGACGGGTTCACCGTCGACAGCCAGTACGCGGATGTCCCGGCCGGGCTTGTCGACGAACTCCTGCACGTAGAACACCTTGTGCTCGTAGTGGCCGAGCGTCGCCTTGTGTTCGAGCACGGCTTCGGCCGCGCTGCGGGAGTCGATCTTGGCCATCAGGCGTCCCCACGAGCCGATAACCGGCTTGATCACGCAGGGGTAGCCGAAGGACTCGATGATCTCCATGGCCGACTCCTTGGTAAACGCGACCTCGGTGTTCGGTGTAGGGATCCCCGCCCGTTCGAGCGCGAGGCTGTTTTTCACCTTGTCGGCACAGATCTCGGCGGTCTCGGCGCTGTTGACGACCGGGATGTCGTACGCATCACAGAACTGCGTGGCGTAGCGACTCCGGCTCGTCGCCAGACAGCGGTCGAGTACGATGTCGACGCCCTCGAACGCTTCCGGCGGCTCCCGGATCGAAAAGCGTTGTTTGCGCACGTCGATCTTTGCGACCTCGTGGTCGCGGTCGCGTAGCTCTTCGAGTAGCAGTTTCTCGTCTTTCCTGATCCGGGAGTAGAGTAATCCGACTTTCATAGAGGAATCCTCGTGGGCGTGCTCACCGCTCCTGCCGTCATTACTCGCCCCAGTCCTCTTCGAGCTCTGGGGCCTTGTCGAGTTCGGGTGGTTCGACGTCGATCACTTCCAGTTCCGCGCCGCAGGTGGTACAATCGATGATCTCTCCGACTTCGAGGCTGTCGTGCAGGGAGACCTCCGCCCCGCATTCGACGCATTCTACCATTGTACTCCTCTCTCGTTCCTATACCTACTTAAATCCTGCGAACTTATCAGAGAAAAGAAATACGCACACTGCAAGCTAACGGTCCAAAAACAGAGTTTGCAGAGTTTTTGCTGATCCAGTATCAAATTATATATGTTTCCCCGGGCGGGGATCGCCGTCTCTCGGGTGGCTCACACATAGTCGCTCACCGCGGTATCGAGCTGGTCGCGTGCGGTTTCGAGATTCTCTCTGCGGTCGGCGAGTGTCTCCTGATCGGCGTCGACCCGTCCATCGGCCTCGTCGAGGTAGGCCGCGACCGCTGTGGCCGCCGGCCCCCCATCGAATCACGGGAGGCAACGCTTTCGACCGGATCGAGCGCGGCCTCGACCGCTTCGGGGTCGACGTACTCTGAAACGGGGTCGTCGAGCACCTCGCGTGCCGCGGCGTCGACGGCGTCGAGATCGGTTTTACCCTCTTGCCGGCCGTCTTCGTCCGACTGGTCGGTGTCTCGTGTTTCGATCTCCTCCGCGGCGACCGCGACGACCTCGTGGGCCGTTCAGAACGGAAGCCCGTGGGCGGCCAGCAGGTCGGCAACGCCGGTCGCCGTCGAGAAGCCCTCGCCAGCGGCGTCGGCGAGCACGTCTTCGGGCCACTCGGCCGTGGCGACGGCCCCGCCGACCACGTCGGTCGCGTCGAGCACGGCGTCGACGGTCTCCCATGCATAGGGCGTCGCGGACTGCAGATCGCGGTTGTATGCGCGTGGTAGCCCTTTGAGCGTCGTCAACAGGCCGTTGACTCCGGCCGCCGCCTCGCCCGCAGTCGCGCGAACGAGTTCGAGCGTGTCCGGGTTCTTCTTCTGGGGCATGATCGAAGACGTCGAAGCGTAATCGTCCGATAGCTCGACGAAGCCGCGATTGGCGAAGACGATGACGTCCTCGGCGAGTCCCGAAAGGGTGGTGGTGTGGGTGGCCAGCGCGGTCACGCTTTCGAGCAGGAAATCACGCGCCGAGGAGGCGTCCATCGAGTTCTCGACGACACCGGTCGAGCGATGCGCTACCGGGCCCTCACTCGCTCCGCTCGCTGGGACGCCCCCGAAGCCGAGAAGCGCTGCAGTGCGCTCGCGGTCGATGTCGAACGTCGTCCCGGCGAAGGCCGCCGCGCCCAGGGGCGAACGGTTCACGCGCTCGTAGGCATCGAGCAGGCGTTCGGTATCACGTGCGATCGCTTGCTCGTACGAACAGAGCCAGTGGGCGACGGTCGTCGGCTGTGCAGGCTGGAGATGCGTGTAGCCGGGCATGATCGTCTCCGTATGCTGGCTTGCGGTCTCCAGTAACTGCTCGCGCAGCGCGACAGTTGCCTCGACGGCGTCGAGCAGGTCCTCGCGCAACTGGTAGCGGATACAGGTCGCCACCTCGTCGTTGCGCGAGCGCGCGGTGTGCATTTTGCCGCCGTCCCGCCCGACGCGCTCGATCACGGCGGTCTCGATCGCGGCGTGGACGTCCTCACCCTCCGGCAGGGCGTCGTGGCCCGCGGCTTCGATATCGCCCAGCGCCGCGAGCATCTCGCCGGCGATGTCGTCCTCGATGACGTCCTGCTCGGCCAGCATGACGACGTGTGCGCGGTCGACTGCGATATCGGCCGCGAAGATGCGCGTGTCCGCGTCCATCGAGGAGAGGAACTCCCGGGCGGGGCCGCCGCTGAAGCGGTCGCGCCGGACTACATCGGAACTGGGGTCTCTCTCCTCGGTCATCTCACTCGTCCCCGTCGACCTGCTCGGTGACGGCGTTTGCCAGGCGGCCCTGGTAGCCGTGGTACTTGGCGACGCCGGTGGCGTCCTTCTGGGTGATCCCCTGGCCCTGAATCGTCTCGGTGTTGAACGAGGCGGCCTCCTCGGAGTAGGCGGCATACTCGCTCTCGCGGCCGACCGGGCGGGCGCTCCCACCTTCGAGTTTGATCGTTGCCGTGCCGGTGACGCGGGACTGGGTCTTCTCGATGAACCCTTCGAGCGCGTCGACGAGCGGGGCGTCGATCAGGCCCTGGTAGGCCTTTTTCGACCACTGCTGGTCGATGCCCTGCTTGGCTTCGCGTTCTTCCTGGGTCAGGACGAGTCCCTCCAGTGCCTCGTGGGCGTTGAGCAGCACTGTCGCGGCGGGATGCTCGTAGTTTTCGCGGACTTTGAGACCGAGCATGCGGTCTTCCATCATGTCCGTGCGGCCGATACCGTACGCGCCCGCACGCTCGTTGAGGTGCTCGATCAGTTCGACGGGGCCGTACTCCTCGCCGTCGACGGCGACCGGTTCGCCGTCCTCGAACTCGATCTCGACGATGTCGGCGTCGCCGGCGGTGCCCGGCGCATCGGTCCAGTCGTAGATGTCCTCCGGCGGGACGTAGTTCGGTTTCTCCAGGTTCGCGCCCTCGACCGAGCGACTCCAGAGGTTGGTGTCGATCGACCAGTCGCCGTCGTTACCGCTCTGGACGGGGAGGTCGTGGTCTTCGGCGTACTGCATCTCCCACTCGCGGGTGAGTTCGAGTTCGCGGACAGGGGCGATCACGTCCAGTTCCGAGTCGCGCCAGACGGCCTCGAACCGTAGCTGATCGTTCCCTTTTCCGGTACAGCCGTGTGCAACGGCATCGCAGTCCTGTTCGATTGCAGTGTCGAGAATCGCGTTCGCGATGACGGGTCGCGCCAGCGCGGTCCCGAGCGGATAGCCCTGATAGGTTGCGTTCGCTTTCAGCGAGTCCAGACAGAGCTCGGCGAACTCCTCTCGGGCGTCGACGACGTACGTCTCGACGCCGAGCGCCTCGGCGGTCTCTTCGGCCTCTTCGAACTCTTCGGCTGGCTGTCCGACGTCGACGGTGACGCCGATTACTTCGTCGTATCCGTACTCCTCTTCGAGCAGTCCGACACAGACTGTCGTGTCGAGTCCGCCCGAAAATGCGAGGGCCACACGTTCCATTTGTACTCGAAGCCAGCCTTCGGACGGTATTAAATCCTTTCTTTCTATTACTGAATAAAAATCGCAGAGATGTCTATAAGAGCTATAATCTGTTCTCTACTGTTTGTTGTAGTTCGTGTAGTCGGTGGGGGAAGTGGTAGTGGGCCTGAGAGGGCCCCGCCGCCGCCGACCGAAAGAAGCGAGTGGAGACGCACCGCTCTCGGGGGTTCAGAACTCGTCCCCGTAGCAGTCGTCTCCATGTTGAGTGTAGCTACCCCACTCTGAGTATTAAAAACTTCCGTGTTTTCGCCGGAAAACGAAGGCTAGCGGCCGTCTCGCTGCTGCTGTTCCCTGTCACTGCTGGGGTAGCCCGCTCCGACAGTTACCTCCGGCGTGCGACCAGTGCGCCCCCGACGAGTGCGGCAAGCGCCGCCGAGACGACCCCGAAGCCGGGGAGACTGTCGTCGGTGGCGTCGCCCGCACTCGCCTCGATTTCACCATCGGGCGCTTCTATGCTGACCTCGAAGCCGTCCAGTGCGGTCCCAGCGGCCCACGTCGCCGTCCCGTCGCCTTCGTCGTCGGGCGTCGGCATCGCGTCAGCCAGAATAAAGCCGTCGGGGGCGACGATGCTTAGCGGGCGGTCCGTCTCGTATCCGCTGGCGAACGGTTCGGTGACGACGAGCTGATCTCCCTCTATCGCCGCGAGATTGGTCCACTGCACCGTCACTCTCAGCACGCCAACGTCGTCCTGGCGCTCGGTCGTCACGTCCTCGCGGGTGACCACCATCGGCCGCTCGGTGCGCTTGCTGGCGGCGTCGGCGACGGACTGCAGGTCCATGGCGAACCCATCGAGTATCTCGGTCTGTGTCTCCTCGTCGTCCTGCACCGACTCGAACGCGGCGGCCTCTTCCTCGCTGTCGAGGTCGTAGGTCGTCGTTAGCGTGACCTGTGCGTCACCCGTCTCGTCGACGTCGATCACCAGAGACGGTTCCGGAGAGTGTGCTGCCGCGACCGGCGTCACGGCGAGGCTACACACCACGAGTCCTGCGAGCACCGTCGCTATCGCACGATTGGAAATCATCGGTACTGAAACGTTGATCAGTGATCCGCTCCGGCTTCGGTTTCGGTCTCTCCGTCGACCGTCGTTTTGCCGTCGTCAGTCGTGTCGACGTCGGTATTCATCTCGGCGTCGACCTGGGTGTCATCCGTGCCGGCGTCGGCGCCTGCATCGGCGCTTGCTTCCGAGCGGTTCTCGTCGTCGTCGCTCTCGTTGTTCAGGCCGGGAATGTCGACGCCGACCTTGCCGTCAGCCCCGGCACCGATCTCGACGCGCGGTCCGGCGTCAGCGGGGCCGTTCCCGCCTGCGATGGTCTGTGCGGCCTCGGCGACTGCGGGACCACCGAGTTCGTTCGCGCGCTCCTGGAGGGTCATGATCGCGGTGACGTTGATTCCGTTTGCTGTCAGGATTTCAGCATCGAGGCCCTGGGCGCTCGCCTCGCTCTGTGTCGCGAGGTTCGCGGCGGTCTGTCGCTCGGAGGCGACGACGGCCATCTCGGCCTGATACCGCCCCTCGGTGATCTCGCCCTTAGCGCGTTGCTCTTCGAGTTCCGCGACGCGCTCGTCGAGGTCGTCGAGCCGCTGCTCGACGTCTTTGACCTGTTCACCGACGATCTCACCCTGTGCCGAGGCGTTCGCGGACTGGGCCATCTTCACGCCGAAGGTCCGCTCGCTCATCTCACCCTCGAACTCGGATTCGTGTACGGCTACGACCCCCGCGAACTGCTCGCCCGGCTCGACACCGTTCTCGTCGTCGTCGTTCTCGTCGTCCTGTGCGAACGCCTGTCCTGCGACGGCCATGGGCGCGGCGGCAACCATGGACACCACCACGGCAAGCGCCACGAGTGCGGCTACAGTGCGTCTCATTACACTCCCCTCTTGCAGCCGGTACAGTATATAAAGTACAGACGCTCAGCCACGATTGCCGACCGTTAAGCCGGATTAATGCGGATTGTAACCCCGCCTCGTCGTGCGATTCCTGAATGTCGCCACGATTTCGGGGTGCGAAACGACGTGGGGTTTATAAGCTACCTTCCTCGCCCTCTTCCGGAAGCCGGACGACGTTCTCGCGGCCGATCCGGAACGTCTCGACCGTTCCCTCCTCGCGCAGCGCGCCGATCACCTGACTCGTCTTCGCGTCGGTCCACTCCAGTTCGCCGACGACCTGCTGTTGTTTCAGCCGTCCGCCGTGTTGTTCCAGCAGTCGAACAACCCGTTCCTCGTTACTGAGTAGCTCCGAGGGGGCTCTCGTCGGCGTCGGCGTCGGGCGCATCGGCATCGTCGGGCACAGCGGCCTGTTGGCCCGCCGCTGCGGGATCGGACTCCGCGGCCGCGGCTGGAGTCGGTTGTCTCTGCTCTACTGTCCCTGCATCGCTCGCCGCGTTGTCCGCCGCACTCGTACCGTCGCCGCCCTTGTCCGAGAGCCCGCGGGTGTAGAGGAACCAGAGAATCACGACCAGCACCGCTCCGGTGAGTCCTGCACCCAGGGGCTAGCGGCAGACCGCTCTCCTCCCCGAGTGCATCGGCAGCGCCGGGATCCGTGCTGACGACCACACGTGGTTCGTCGCCGACGAACGAGGTCTGGGAGCCCTGCCAGAGGACGGAGCCCTCTCGCGTCTCGGTGGGTTCGGGTTGCACGTCGACGAGTTCGTACTCTCCCGGCCAGGCGACGACGAGTCGCGTCTGGTCGTCGAGGAAGAACCCGGAGATAGCGTCGCCGATCTCCAGTCGCTCACCGTCGACAGCGGCGAAGCCGCTCCACTCGAAACTGTAGGTCAACACGCCGTACTCCTGCGGGATCGACTCCGATCTCGTGCTGACGGTGTAGTCGTTTGCTGCCATCTCCCTGCCCGTGCTGTTCGTGGCGGACGCCACGGTACCGTCCATCGACGCGGCGAACTCGTCGACGTACTCCTGTGGGTTCTCCTCGACGTCAGTCTCGATCGACTCGAAGGCGGTCGTGCTCTCGTCGTCGTCGAGGCGTTTCCAGTACTCGACAGTCCACGTTGCTGTGCCCTCGTCGTCGACGTCGACGGTCAGCCGAACGTCGTCGGCATCGAACTCCTCCTGAGCGACGGGTGCCTGGGTTCCGTCCTGCTGGATCGACTGACTCCGCTGGTCCGCTGCTGCGCCAGCGGCGAGACTCCCGGCTACGAGCGTCGTTACCAGCAGTACTGCGATACCGACGGCGACGATCCGCCGTCCTGTCGTGCGCTCGCTCGGATCCATTCTTCCCGACGTTCTCACCCTGATCGCTAAAGCCTTGTTGCTCTCTTCCGACCGGCCAATGCGTTTTTGAAACATCGGGGGCAATGGCTGTTGCATGAACGATCCCCGTGGCAATGTCGAAGTCGAGACCCTCCTCCGTATTGCACTCGCGCTACTCATCGTCGTACTGGTGCTCGAACTCCTCTCGATGCTGATCGGCGGGCTTGCGAGCCTCTTTGGCTTCCTCCAGCCCGTCATCCTGCTCGGTATCGCCGCTCTGATCGTGCTCTGGCTGCTCGACCGGCTTTGAGTTCGATACGCTCATTTTGCTGGCTCCGGTAGTTGCTCCCAGTGTACAGTCTCAACGCCCCGGTTCCCGGTCGCGTCGCCGCGCTCGCGGCCGACCTGTTCCCCCAACTCGTCGGCTTCGAGTCGATCCGTGAGCACCATTCGGTGCTGCTCAAACGGCTCGGCGACGACGAGTTCACCCACCTCGCCGAGCGGGTGCGCCGCGAACTGCAGGGTGCGCCGACCGTCGAAGCGCGGATCACCGGGATCGATTACTTCGAGCAGCCTCCTCGAGGTTCCAGCCCAGTCGTCTACCTCACCGTCGAATCGCCCGGGATGGCGCGACTCCACGACCAGCTAGTCGAGGAGTTCGGAGCCATCGACGGCCTCGAAGGTGAGGATTACGCCATGCACGTTACGCTTGCGCGCGGCGGGGGCGACGTCGCGGCCGCCCGCGCGTTCGCGGAGCGAGAGATCGAACCGATCACGTGGACGATCACTGAGCTTCGGCTATGGGATGCGATCAACGAGGAAGCGGCGAGAACGATTTCGCTTCCGGCCTGACTACGCCAGTAGCCGCGGCCCGAAGATGACGACCAACAGGCTGAGCAACATCGTCAACCCGATGGTCGTGGTCACGGTTTTCGTCAGCTGGTAGGAGCCCTCGATCGGTAGCCGCGAGACCACTGCCTCGGTGCTGGTGCGCAGGATGTGCCCGCCGTCCAGCGGGAATGCCGGAATGCAGTTGAAAAAGCCGAGCTGGATGTTGATCCACCCGACCCAGAACAGCACGTTTGCGAGGACGAACACGCCGGGCCCGAAGACCGCGAGCGGCCCCTCGAGGACGTAGAAGTTCATCAACTCTCCCGTGAAGCCGGCGAAGCTCTCGGGGAACACCCCCGACCCGACGATTGCGGCGACGGGCAGGAACAGCACGAGCAACGTCTTGCCAATGAAGGAGTCGGTTACTCCGGGGTCGACCGTCGGTTCCCCGTCCGACTCGCCGCCGAGGATTTCGAGATAGCTCCCTGCCGGGTAGTACTGCAGCCCCCAGTCGTCGGTCGTGATCCCGTTCACGCCCGGCGCGACCGATGCCGCGCCGACGAGCGCGCGACCGTCGTCGGCTTCCACGAACGTTACCTGGTGGGTCGTTCGCTCGTCACCGTCGTACGTCACCACCTCTGCGGCCTCGCCCGGAGACTGCTCGGCCATGACGTCTCGCAGGTCCTCGCCGGTCACGGTGCGTTCACCGGCAATCTGGGTGATGACGGTGTTGCTCTCCGGTTCGAGACCCGCTTCGTCGAGCGGGCCGCCCTCGGATACGACGACGAGCGTCCCCGTCGCCATCGTCGCGGTCTCCTCCGCACCGTCCCGTTCGAGCGTCACCGTTACTACCTCCTCGGCTGCGAGTGCCGTCTGCAGTTCGTCCTGCGTGACGACGCTCTCGCCACCGACGGCGGTGATCCGGTCACCGATATCGACGTTGTCAGGACCGCCCTGTGTGACGCCATCGACCACCAGTGATCGCTCTATCGTCGTCTCCTCCTCGCCGTTGAGTTCGACCGTCACCGCGCTCTGGTCGGTCTCGTCGAGCGTCGCTTCGAGGTCGCTGTTGGTCTCGATCGGTTCGCCGTCTATCGCCGTAATTCGGTCGCCCCGGTCGATCCCCGCGGCTTCGGCCCCGGAACTCGGGACCGGTCCGGCTATCGAGGCGCCGGGTGCGACGGCCATCGCGCCCGCGACCGGGCCGAACAGCAACGCGAAGACGAACACCGAGAGCACGAAGTTGTTCGTCACGCCCGCGGCGAACATCCGCGTCCGGCCGCCACGACTCGCGTTCCGCTGGCTTTCCTCTTCGGGTTCGACGAACGCGCCCATGGGGATGATCGCCAGCAGCGCCACGCCCATCGATTTGATGTCGATGTCCTCGACGCGACAGAGCAGTCCGTGGCCTCCCTCGTGGACGACGAGACCGACGACCAGCCCGAAGATGATCTCGGGTGCCATCGACAGCGGCAGGAAGTCGTTGACGCCGGGGATGGCGAGAACGTTTCTCGGCTGTGTCACCTGACTCGGCTGTGGCGAGGACAGCGCCAGGACTGCCGAGAGGCCGAGCATCAGAAACGCTCCAACCATGACGACCAGCGCGATACCCAGCCCGAGGTTCGCCCAGGCCCGCCAGAACCGTTCCCGCTGCGCCAGGCGGTCGAGGAACGCTTTGCCCCGCTCCGTGTGGATGGTTGTGATCGGACCCTGTGTGCTGACGTACTCGGGTAACCACCCGCGCTGGTTCGCCACACTCACGAGGATCCAGTAGCCGAGGACCCCGGTGGCGACCCAGATCAGCGTATTCATTGGAGTATTCTCGGGGTGGCGTTCGGATATGCGTTTGGTTTGGATGAAACCCGCTACTGGTCTGCCGTCGCACCGACTACCGCTCGCGCCGGAGTCGGTCCAGCACGAACGCCTCGTCGAGCTTTGCGAGGAAGGTGCCGAGCTTCGGTCCCTCCTCCTGATCGAAGAACAGCCGATAGCCGGCGGCGAAAAAGTCACCGACGTCGACGTCGTGTCGGCGTGCGATCTCGTAGATCTCGCCCTGGATCGCCTCGGGGTCGTCGTGGGTCTCGATGAAGTCGGCGAGTTCGTCGAGCGCCGCCTCGGTGTTCGCGTCGAACTCGACGTCGGGCATGGACTCGCGCTTGAGTTCGTAGTTGTAGGCGTTGTCGGTCCGGCGCGCCCAGCGGCGGGCCTGCTCGACCCGCGAGAGCGCATCCGCGACGACATCCTCGTCGGCGTCGTCGGGGATGTGGCCCTCTCGCCTCGCGATTTCCTCGCGAAGCGCGGGGTCCTCGGTCATCCCGAGTACTGCGGCAAAGCGGAACGGGATCCGGATCGGCCGTTCGTCGGCTGGCTCGCCGTCGACGAGGAACGGGTAGACCCGGTCGGCGAACGCCTTGTCGGCGTCCTCGCCTGGCTCCTGTTCGCCGTAGTAGATCGCTTCGAGGCGGTCGAACTCGTCGACGAGTTGGTCGAGCCGTGGGATCGAGAAGTCCCGCGAGCGGGTCGGGTCCCTGGCGAAGAAGTAGCGGAGCACCTCGGGTTCGATCAGTTCGAGCACCTCGGGAACCATCACGACGTTCCCGGCCGACGAGGAGAACGGTTCGCCGTCGAGGGTGAACCACTCGTAGACCATCGGTACCGGCGGTTCGACGTCGAAGACGTTCAGCGCGATATCGACGCCGCTGGGCCACGAGCCCTCGGCATGGTCCTTGCCGAACGGCTCGAAGTCGACGCCCAGTTCGCGCCACTGTGCGACCCACTCGAAGCGCCAGGGGAGTTTCCCCTCGCGCAGGCAGCCGTCCCCTCGTGGCCACAGCCGTCGATCGTCTGATCGCCGGCCTCCATGTCCGTACAGCGGTAGGAGACGGTGCCGGCCTCGACGTCGACGTCGGTGACGGTTTCGGTGACCTTCCCGCACTCCTCACAGATGGGGTTAAATGGGACGTAGTCCTCGTCGACTTTGTTCTGGTACTCGGCGAGGACGTCACGCGCCGTCTCGCGGTTCTCCAGCACGAACTCGGTCGCGGCCTCGAAGCGGCCGTCCTCGTAGCAGTCCGTGTTCGAGACGAGTTCGATCGGCACGTCCAGATCGTCCGCAATCGCTGCGATCAGCGTCGAGAAGTGGTCGCCGTAGGAGTCACAGCAGCCGAAGGGGTCGGGAATGTCGGTGTAGGGTTTGCCCAGATTCCGCCCGAGCGCGCCGGCGTCGATATCGCCGAGGCCGACGATCTGGCCGTCTAGATCCGCAAGCTTTCGCGGAAGCCCGCGAAGCGGATCGCGGTCGTCGGTCGTGAACAGTTGCCGAACCTCGTAGCCGCGCTCGCGGAGCACCTCCGCGACGAAGTAGCCCAGCACGATTTCGTTGGCGTTCCCCAGATGCGGGATGCCCGAGGGTGAGATGCCGCCCTTGATGACGACTGGGTCGTCCGGCTCTCGATCCTCGATATGGTCGGCGACCCGGTCGGCCCAGAACGCGTGCTGTGTCCCCTCGCCGCCGTCCTCTCGCAGGAGATACGGATCGTACTCGGCGGGGACGCCGTGGTCCGGCCGGTCCTCGTCCGGTTCCTCGCTCATCGTTCCTGATCGGCCCAGTAGGTCGGCTCGTCGCCCACACCGTCCGGGATCACGTCAGTCCCGTCGTGGTTGCCGTACCTGACCGCCTCTGCGATACGCTCCGGCTTCGTGCCGTCGAGAACGATCGTCCGAATCCCCGAGCGTTCGATCACTTTTGCGGCCAGTAGGTCGACCGGTGCCGAACTGCCGGCGTTCATTTCGATCCCCGCGATAACGTCGACCAGTTCCGCCGCCGAGAGCTGGTCGTGTTTCGTCGCGTCGTCAGTCTCGTTCGGATCGGCGCTGTAGACGCCGGGGACGCTGGTGGCGTAGACGAGCAGATCGGCGTCGACGTACTCGGCGAGGGCGGCGCTGACGGCGTCGGTCGTCTGTGCCGCCGCGACGCCACCCATCACGCAGACGTCGCCACGCTTGATCGCTGCACCTGCTTCCTCGTACGTCTCTGCGGGCGATGGGACGGCCTGCTGCCCGAGCGCGGAGATCAGCAATCGCGCGTTCAGTCGCGTGACGTCGATACCGATCTCGTCGAGTTTCATCTCGTTCGCGCCGAGGTCGCGCGCGGTGCCGATGTACTCGCGTGCGACGGTACCGCCGCCGACGACCGCGCCCACGGTACAACCGTCGTCGACCAGTCCTTCGATGACGTCTGCGTGCTCGCGGATCCGTTCGGCCCCCAGATCCGGCGCGAGTACGCTCCCGCCGATAGAAACGACCACTTTCATGCTACCGCGTCGTAACCCTGTTGCAGTCTTAAGGGTTGCCAAGTCCGACGTTCCACGGGTTCAGCGTGTTACTCCTCGTCACCCTCGACCGGCGAACGCTCCTCCGGGAGTTCGACGCGAACTTCGAGCACCCGGTTGTTCTCAGCCGTCTGGACGACCAGTTTGACCCCGTCGTGGGTGACGGTCTCTCCTCTTCGACGAGGCGGCCCGCCCGATCGAACACGAAGCCGGCGATCGACTCGAACTCGCCGCCCTCGGGGAGATCGAGATCCAGCGCGTCGTTGACCTCGTGAACGTTGACCTCACCGCGGACCAGCAAGACGTCTTCGGCAAGCCACCTGATCGGCACCTGCTCGGTCTTTCCGAGCACCTCGCCGATGATCTCCTCGACGATGTCCTCGATAGTGATGATTCCTGCTGTCGTCCCGAACTCGTCGACGACAATCGCAAGCCTGCGGCGGTCCTCCCTGAGTTCGGTCAGGATCTCGTCGACGTCTTTGGACTCGGGGACGATGTATGGCTCTATCGCAACCTCCCTCGCCGTCACCTCCTCGCTGTCACCGCCGGCAGCCACGAGGTCGTTCACCTCGACGACGCCAACGACCTCATCGAGCGTTTCCTCGTACACCGGTAGCCGTGTGAACCCACTGTCGATCGCCACGTCGACCGCTTCCTCGACGGTCGCGTCTGCGGAGACTCCCACGACGTCGAGTCGCGGCACCATCACTTCCTTGGCGATCCGGTTCCGGAAGCGGAGGATTCGCTGGAGCATAAGATGTTCGTCGGCCTCCAGTACTCCCTCGCGCTCGCCCGTCTCGATCATGTCTTCGATCTCCGATCGGGTCACGTAGGCGTTCTCGATGTTTCCCGCACTGCCCATCATCTTGTTCACGATTCGGGTCAGCCTATCGAAGATGACGATCAGGGGGAACAGAACGTACTCCGAGAGTTTCAGCGGGCGGGCCATCCGCAGCGCCCACGATTCGCTGTTCTCGACGGCGTAGGACTTGGGCGCACTCTCGCCGAACAGCAGGACGACCGATGTAATCCCGAACGTTGCGATGAGGACCGCCTGCCCGGCCTCGAAGTACATCCCGAGGAGACCCGTCGCGATCGAGGACATTCCGATGTTGGCGATATTGTTCCCAACGAGAATCGTCACCAGCAGGCGTCGTGGCTTCGATTTCAACCCCTCCAGCGTCTTCGCTCCGCGGACGCCGTCTTCGACGAGCGCGCTCACCCGGTGGTTTCCGAGCGAGAAAATAGCGATCTCAGTGGAGGCGAAAAACGCCGAGAGACCGATCAGAACGAGGATCGCGGCCACGCCGGCCGCCGTCACTACCTCTCGTGACAACAGGTCGGAACTGGCCGCGATCGATCCGCCATCTGCGGTCGCAAACACCGTTGCCAGTAGATCGACAGTAATCGGGTCGGATACGAACGGAAACATATCCTGAACGTATCGGTCCCAGCCGTAAAGTTTCATCTCGATGGCTCGTCACTCTCGATAGCGCTCCAGAACCTACAAATCCCGCGCCGCCGTGGTTCGAGATATGCACGTACTCGGCGTTGTCGGCCCCTCGGACTCCGGGAAGACCACGCTCGTCGAACGGATCGTCGACCGTCTGAGCGATCGCGGCAGCGTCGCGACGATCAAACGGATGACTCATGCGCCGGCGATAGATACCGACGGAAAGGACACGGCACGCCACCGGGCCGCCGGCGCGGAGGCGACCTACGGGATCACCGACGACGAGGGCTGGTTCGCCACCGGAACGAGTCGAACGCTCGATGAGACGCTCACCGAACTGTCGACAGAGTACGACTACGCAGTGGTCGAGGGATACAGCGGGGCCAACCTGCCACAGGTCGTCCTCGGCGGACGGGACCACGCTGGACCGGTCCTCGCGGAGGGGGCCGACGCCGACGCTATCGACGTTTCTGCTGTCCTTGCGGCCGTCGAGGACCACGAACCGTTCGAGTCGCTCGAATCGCTCGTTGCACGGGCGAAACGCTCGCCTGCCGCCGAACGGGCCGGGGCAATCGCTACGTTCACCGGGCGCGTCCGCGCGAAAGACGACCCCGAAGACGAACCGACGGAGTATCTGGAGTTCGAGAAGTACGAGGGTATCGCGGACGAACGGATGGCGACGATCAAGGAGGAACTCGAAGCCCGCGAGGGCGTTCAGCACGTCCTGTTGCACCATCGAACCGGACTCATCGAGTACGGCGAAGATATCGTCTTTGTCGTCGTCCTGGCCGGGCACCGTGAGGAGGCGTTCCGAACCGTCGAAGACGGGATCAATCGGCTCAAAGACGAGGTGCCGTTGTTCAAGAAGGAGGTCACCGTGGACGACGAGTTCTGGGTCCACCAGCGCGACTAGCCGTCGCGCGAGGGCAACTTCGCTCCGCGAGTCGCCTGTCTACGCCGCCAGTTCGCCCGTCACCCATCGTATCAATTAATAGTATATTACTCAAACGAAATAACAAAATACGGATTTAGAACCGGTTTTAAAACGTCTGGGAGATTTTGGACCGGCTTTGAAGCTTTGATGATAGCCGTAAAACGTCTACGATTACTGGAAAAATCTGCAAATCGGATCGAAACGGATCGAAGTAACCTCTCTTTATAACATATACCGGCGGGTTAGGTAGAATCAGGTGGTATCAATGAGTGCAACACCGCAGCCCTCCACGGACGATGACCCGCAAGCTAACCTCAGCAAGGAAGAGACGCTCCGACAGTACCTTGCGGAGAAAGCCAGAGACGGCGAGCTTTACTTCAAAGGGAAGTTCATCGCGGACGAGGTCGGTCTCTCGCCCAAAGAGATCGGCGCCCTGATGGTCAAGCTCCGGGATTCCTGCACGGATCTGGAAGTCGAGAAGTGGTCGTACACGAGCGCGACGACCTGGCGCGTCGAACCCGCCTGAAGATCCCTCTTTGCCGCCCTCCTCGTTTTCGCTGCTACTACCGCACAGTTAGCGACGACTCGTCGATAGCGTAGCCCTCGTCGTGGAGTCTTTAACCGTGGAGAGCATTACATCGGGATAGATGCACGCGACGGAGTCACCCGATATCGGACCACCGCTACAGGTGTTCACCGGCCGCTTTCACGTCCACGAGGTCCGCACCGAGGGTGACCGGATCGAGTACTACGGCACGCCACTGCTTTCCTACGAGAGTCTGCTCCGCGAACTCTGGCCCGTTTTCAACGATGCCGGCTATCGGATCACCTTCACCAGACGGGGCCGGACCGACGTCATCGTCGCAGAGCCAGTCGACGACGGGATCGACGGGATCCCATGGACGAACGTCTTCCTCCTTTTGGCGACTATCGTCTCCACGTTGATCGCCGGGGCGCTCTGGTTCCACATCGATCTGAGCAACGGCATACTCGCGATCATCGACGCCTGGCCGTTCACCGTCGCCCTGCTCACCGTGCTCGGGGTCCACGAACTCGGCCACTACGTTATGAGCCGGTATCACGGCGTCGAGGCGACGTTACCGTACTTCATCCCGATCCCCTCGATCATCGGCACCGCGGGCGCGGTAATCAAGATGAGCGGGCCGATCCCCGACCGGCGCGCGCAGTTCGACATCGGGGTTGCAGGTCCTCTCGCCGGACTTGTCGCGACGATCATCGTTACTGCGATCGGACTCACGCTCGACCCCCTGACCGTTCCGAGCGAGATCGCGGCCAGCGAGGAGGGGATCACGGTCATGCTCGGCCATCCGCCGCTACTGGAACTGCTCGCAACCCTCCTTGGAGAGTCACTGTACGCCAACGACCCCATCCGGAGCGTTCATCCGGTCGTCATCGGCGGCTGGGTTGGCATGTTCATCACCTTCCTGAACATGATCCCGGTCGGGCAACTCGACGGCGGCCACATCTCCCGGGCCATGTTCGGCACGCGGATGGAGGACCTCGCCGCGCTCGTCCCATGGACGCTGTTCGGGCTTGCCGGCTACCTCTACTACGTCGCGGACGTGAGCTTTTCGGGCTCGTTCATCTGGGTGTTCTGGGGGCTGATAGCGCTCTTTTTCGTGGTCGTCGGCCCCGCACAGCCGCTGTCGGAATCCTCGATCGGCCCCCGGCGGATGGCTATCGGAGCGCTTGCGTTCCTGCTCGCGGCGCTGTGTTTCACGCCGGTCCCGTTCGAGGTTATTACGTAACGTCCCGCCGATCCCCTGCTTAGCCGTGGGTGTAGCCCCGGTCTTCGAGCGGGTCCCCGTCCATCAGGATCCCCTCGCGCGTAGCACGCCCGATCCGGGTAACGGCGGTCGGCGAGCGCTCGGCAACGTCGTCGACGGCCTCCTCGGGGACGGTAAACACTAGCTCGAAATCTTCGCCAAAAAGAGCGCCGCCTCCCGGTAGTCGTCGTCCCCGTCCGTGACCTCGTCGACGGCCGCCGCGACCGGCACGGCGTCGAACTCTATTTCTGAACCCGCAGTCGCTCGCCTCGGATAGCTGGTGGAGCGACCGGGCGAGGCCGTCGCTGGAGTCCATCATCGCGGTTGCCTCGGATGCGACCGCCTGCCCGGCAGCGACCCGAGGCGAGAACTGGAATAGCTCGTTTCCGCGGTCGGTCGCCCCGGCGCGAAACTGCTCCAGGGCCGCCGCGCTCCGACCGAGGGCACCGGTGACACAGACTGCGTCGCCCGGTTGCGCCCCGCTTCGCAACACTGGCTCGTCGGTTCCCCGACCGCCGTCGTCGCCACGGTGAACTCGACGTGGTCGTCGAGGTCGCCGCCGACGTAGGCCCCGTCGACCGACTCGCAGACGTCGCGAGCCCCATCGACGAACTCGGCGAGTTCCGTACGGTCGAACTCGGGGGCGGCGTAGATGGCGACGGCGGCCGTTGCTTCAGCCCCCATCGCAGCGACATCCGATAGCGATGCGCCGACGGCGCGCCAACCGGCGGTGTATCGGGTGGTCCCCTCGGGGAAGTCGGTTCGCTCGTGGAGCATGTCAGTCGTGATGACCTGCTCGCCGACGACAGCGGCGTCATCGCCGGCGGCGTCTAGCTCCGTTTCGAGCATCAAAAGCGCGGCGCGCTCGTCCATGTCCCCTCCTTTCGGGAGCACCGAAAAAAGCGACTCGGTCGGCGGCACCGCCCCTGCCGAACGCCCCGGTTACCGGCCTCAATTGTCGGGCGAGCATCTTTCGCCCGTACCCACAGTGTTTAGCAATTTCAGTGCATATACGGATCAAATGGCAGGGACCGATAACTGGACGGCCCAGAACATGCCGGACCAGTCCGGACGAACGATCGTCGTTACCGGTGCGAACAGCGGCCTCGGGTTCGAGGCCACCAGGGCGTTCGCGAACAAGGGTGGAGACGTCATCATGGCGTGTCGCGACCTCGACCGTGGGCGGACCGCCCGGGACGAGATTCGCGAGGAAGTCCCCGACGCGGACCTCTCGGTAGAGCGCTGTGACCTCGCGGATCTCGATTCCGTCGAGACGTTTACAGAGCGCGTCAGCGACGAGTACGACGAACTACACGTGCTCTGTAACAACGCCGGGGTGATGGCCGTGCCCTATCGCGAAACGGCGGACGGCTTCGAGCTACAGTTCGGCGTCAACCATCTCGGGCACTTCGCGCTGACGGCCGGACTGCTCGACCTGCTCATCACTCCCGACCAGGAAACGCGGGTCGTCACCCACTCCAGTGGGGTCCACGAGCGCGGCGAGATCGACCCCGAGCGACTTATTTCTGAACGTAGCCAGCGACGATGCCGAAGCCTCCTACGACAAGTGGGGCGCGTACGGCCGGAGCAAGCTTGCGAACGTCCTGTTCGCGTACGAACTGGACCGACGCCTGAGTGCCGCCGACGTCGATGTAACGAGTCTGACGTGCCATCCCGGCTATGCAGCGACCGACCTGCAACGTCGTGGCCCGGAGCTTTCCGGATCGAAGGTACGGCTATGGATGGCGTCGGCCGCAAACCGGCTCTTCGGACAGCCAGCAGACCGTGGCGTGCTACCGTTGCTGTACGCTGCGACTGCCCCGGATATCGAGGGCAGCGAGTATATCGGCCCCGGCGGACTGATGAACATGCGCGGTTACCCCGAACGACAGCGGTCCAGCGAGGCGTCGTACGACCGCGAACTGGCGCGGGAACTCTGGGACATCTCCGCGGAACTCACCGGCATCACGTACGCCTTCGATCGGTACGCGACGGAGGCCTGAGCCCCGCCCCGGCCACGATACGATGGTCTTAAATGGCGCGGCAGGGAAGAAATCCCTATGACAACGGTGTACGACGTACCTGCGGACGCGCTCATCGAAGCGCTCGTCGAGGAGATCGAGATCGAAGAGCCCGACTGGGCCGAGTACACGACGACCGGCGTCGGCTCGGAACTGCCGCCCGAACAGGAGGACTTCTGGGCGACCCGCGCCGCGAGTCTCCTTCGCAAAGTCGCGATGAGTGGCCCGGTCGGCGTCGAGCGACTCTCGACCGAGTACGGTAGCTCGAAGAACGGCTCGAACCGCTACCGCGTCGCCCCCGACAAGCGAACCGACGGCAGCCAGAACGTCATCCGCACCATCCTCCAGCAGCTGAAGACGAGGATCTCATCACGATCGCCGATGGCGAGGGCCGCCGCGTCACTCCCGAAGGACAGAGCCTCCTCGACGAAACCGCGACCGAAGTGCTCGAAGACCTCGACCGTCCCGAACTCGAGAAGTACGCCTGAGCGACTGATACACTGTTTTACTCCGTATCTGCCACCCAGTAGCGGCGGCAATCGGCCTGCAGTCGTCCTCGTGGCCCGTCCGTAATGACTTTGCCGCCAGCGCGGCATTATCTAGATAGCCATGGGCAACAACCCCGACGAGGAGAAGATAGACGAGATCCGCCAGAAGAAGATGGAACAGCTCAAAGAACAGCAGGGCGAAGGGGGATCCCCGAAGCACAGCAGGCCCGACAGGAGCAGGCCGACGCACAGAAACAGGCGTTGCTCCGTCAGCACCTCACCGACGGCGCGCGCAAGCGACTCAACACGGTCAAGATGTCCAAGCCGGACTTCGGCGAGCAGGTCGAACGTCAGGTCGTCGCGCTCGCCCAGAGCGGCCGCGTGCAGGGACAGATCGACGAGGAACAGATGAAAGAGATCCTCGAAGAGCTCAAACCCGACTCCAAGAGCTTCAATATCCGGCGGCGGTAGGATGCGGCTTGGCCTCCTCTTCAGCGGCGGGAAAGACTCCACTCTCGCCGCGTTGCTGCTCGACGAGTTCTACGACGTGACGCTGGTCACCGCCCACTTCGGCGTCACCGACGACTGGCAACACGCCCGCGACACCGCCGAAACGCTGTCGTACCCCTTCGAGCGCGTCGAACTCGACGAGGGCGTCGCCCACGAGGCAGTCGAGCAGATGCGGTCGGACGGCTACCCCCGCAACGCGATTCAGGACGTCCACGTCCACGCGCTCGAAACCGTCGCCGGGATGGAGTTCGACGCGGTCGCGGACGGTACCCGGCGGGACGACCGCGTCCCCTCGGTCTCCCGCGCACAGGCCCAGAGCCTTGAAGACCGCCATGAGATCGATTATATCGCGCCGCTGTCCGGATTCGGCCGCGGTGCCGTCGACCGACTGGTCGAGACGACGCTCGACGTCACAGTCGGGCCGAGCGAGGAGATTCCGCGGTCGGACTACGAGGCGGAACTGCGCGCACTGCTCGCCGAAGAGCACGGCCACGAAGCGATCGGCGACGTCTTCCCGGACCACGAACAGACGTACGTGACTGACGTGCGTTCAGCGGGCGACGAGTAGGATCGTTTCCCGGCGAAAAAGGCTGCTCGCTCAATTCCTTCGCTCGCAGTAGGTTCTCTACGCCAGCGGCGTCCAGCACGACCTTTTTCGCCTCGGGTCGTGCTACGACCGCTCGGCGCAAAAATCTCGGCCAAAAAGGCTGCTCGCTCACTTCCTTCGCTCGCAGTAGGTTCTCTACGCCAGCGGCGTCCGCTCGACTACAGTCCCGTCCACCGTCGGATACTGCTCGACGATCTCGCCTTCCTCCACGTCGCCCTCCTCGATCATCTCTTCTAAGAGCCACCAGGCGATCTCGACGTGATCGGACTTGGCGGTGTAGAACTCCTCGGGGACGCCCATGTCGTCGAGTCGGCGTTCGGTTACCCACGTCTTGCCGTAGACGATGGTGCCGTCGTCGGTGATCTCGTCGAACTCCCGGCGGATGTTCTTGGCCATGCGCTTGAGTCGGCGGCGGTGCTGGGCGGCGTCCTTGAAGACGCTGGTACAGAAGTAGACCTTCTCGTGATCGCCCATGATGTCGAGAATCTCCTCGCGGTCGCCGTCGACGGCGCTCATGTGGCCGTCCTTGAGTTCGTAGCCCTGTTCTTGCATCCGGCGGTAGTTACCGTCGCTCATCTCGAACTCGTTGACGTTACAGAAGTCGGCCGCGCCCTCGTCCAGGAAGTCGAGGAACTCCGTCTCGGCGCGGATGCCGGGAATCTCGAAGGCGGGGGTTAGCCCCTCCTCGCGAGCGATGTAGAGGATCTCCTCCCACTCGGTGCCGTGGAGGTCGCCCCACTGCTCGTACGGCGGGTGAAAGCGGATCTCGTCGAGGCCGGCGTCCGAGAGGCGGCGCATGTTCTCGCGCCCGCCCGTGATACCGGTGTAGAGGTGCGTGTGGTGGTCCTCGCCGAACTCGTCTTTCAGCAGTTCGAGATATCGGCAGGTCCGGTCCATCGCCTCCTGTGGTTCGCCGCCGGTGATCGAAGTGCCCAGCGCGTCCATCCGGTGGGCCTCTTCGAGGACGTCCTCGTCGGATTCTACCTTTCGCTCGTTGGCGTAGACGTCCGTGACGTTCTTTCGGTTCTCGCCGAGTGGGCAGTAAAAGCAGTCGCGCTGGTCGCAGTACCCGTAGACGAACAGCACCATCTTTCCTCCTTTAGCGCACTGCTCGCAGCCCTTCGAGATCATTCGTTATCCCCTTTATGCGTCGGGTCCTGAAAAAGCGTGCGAATCGAGTCCCCTCCGAGCGGTGCGTGTAAGCAGGCCCCACACCGGCGCTGGGCCACAGAGTATTCAACCCTCCACTTCCTGTCCGTGTAGTATGGATCCACAGCGACGACGTGTTCTTGCGGCCTCCGGTGTTGCACTCACCGGCGGACTTGCGGGCTGTCTCGGCTTCGTCACCGGTGACGAGGCGCTGGAGGTCAGCGCATCGCCGGGCAGTGTCTCACAGAGCGCACTCGACAGCACGGGCTACGGGGAAAACACGGTGGAGGAGGCCGCCATCGAGGAGACCTTCGAGGTTGCGGACCAGAGCCGAACCGTGCGGCTCACGAACTGGCACAGCCAGTACGACCGGGCCGTCGAGATCGACCTGGTCGAGCGGTTTCAGGGTGCGGCCTTCAGCGTCCTCTCGACGCCGAAGTTCGAGATTGCCGGCCGGTCGGTCAACCCGATCGATCGCTGGGACACGGACCGCATCGCCGAGATGGTGCAGGACCGATACGAGGGGATCGAGGACCTGCAGTCGGTCGGCGAGTATTCGACGTCGATGCTCGGGGCCGAACCGACGATTACCGAGTACGAGGGTGCGGCGGGGATCGCTGGCTCCAGCGTGACGATCGATCTTCGACTCCACGTCTCCGAGGCGGTCGACCACGGCGAGGACTTCGTGCTCGCCATCGGCGTCTACCCGGATGCGCTTCCGGAGGAAGAAGAGAGCGTCGAGACGCTGTTCGAGGGCGTCGAGCACGAGTCGTAGCGTCAGGACCAAAAAGGTAAATCACGTGCGAGCGTAGCATCGTCCGATGCTGCTGGTGTTGTGTGTCGACCTCGACGACGACCTCGGCCGCAAAACGGGCATCTCGACGCCCGTTATCGGCCGGCGGGACGTCCGCGAGGCGGCCGTCGAACTCGCTACCGCCGACCCCGAGGACAGTGACGTCAACGTCCTGTTCAAGGGACTCAATATCACCGAATCCGTCGACGACGAATCGGTCGAGGTCGCTGCAGTCACCGGCACGAACGGCGGTGACGTCGCTGCGAACCGTGCAGTCGGCGAGGAGGTCGACACGGTGCTGGCGAGCCTTTCGACCCGCGAAGAGGTCCGCGCCCTGATCGTCACCGACGGCGCGCAGGACGAGAGCGTCGTCCCGGTGATCCGCTCACGAGTTACCGTCGACGGCGTCTCGCGGGTCGTCGTCCGGCAGGCACAGGACCTCGAATCGATCTACTACACGATCAAGCAGGTGCTGAACGACCCGGAGACCCGCGGGACGCTTCTGATGCCGCTCGGTATCCTGCTTTTGATGTACCCGCTGGCGGTGCTGGCGAGCGTCTTCGACCTTCCGGGACTCGTCCTCGGCGTCACCTCCGGCCTGCTCGGACTGTACTTGCTCTCACGGGGGCTGGGAGTGGGCGAGTACATCGATAGCGCGGCCGAAGGGGCGCGCAGGAGCCTCTACGCCGGTCGCGTGACGCTGATAACGTATCTGGTCGCCGCGGTTCTGCTCGTCATCGGCGGCGTGAGCGGCGTCGATCAACTCGAAACGATGCAGGCGGCCGATCCGGGCGGTCTCGGTGCGCTGGAAGTGCTCTCGGCGCTCGTCTACGGTGCAATCCAGTGGTTCGCGGCGGCGGGCGCGACGACCAGTCTGGGTCAGATCACGGACGAATATCTGGCTGATCAACTGGAGTGGCGCTATCTCAACGCGCCGCTGTACGTCCTCGCTATCGCAGTTGTCCTGCACGGCGTCAGCGCGTACGTTCTCGGTATCGAGGGCCTGTCCTACCTTGCGGCGGCGCTCACGAGCGGGACGTTGCTGGGAATCAGCAGTACGCTCGTCTTCGCGATTGCGGAATCGCGCTATCCGACAGACACCGAAGCGCCGTCCTGGTGCTCGCGGACGACGACGAACTCCGCGAGGTCACGGAGATACTCCCCAGCGTCAGTGTTGGCCGCTTCCGTGCGTTCGAGCGCGTCAATCGCGGCGTCGGCCTCCTCCCGGGCGAGTGCGGTCGCTTCGTCCGGCGTCAGATCGGTCACCTGCACCACCGACGGTCGATCCATCTCGGCGTCCTGGTTGGTCGGCTTGCCGAGCGCTTCGGCGTCGGCGGTCGTGTCCAGCACGTCGTCACGGATCTGAAAGGCGACGCCCATCCGCTCGGCGTACTCGCCGAACGCTTCGACGTCGAACGGATCGGCGCCGGCGGCGATCGCGCCGAGTTCCGCCGCGGCACGGAACAGCGCGCCAGTCTTCCGCCGCGCGAGCTGCATGTACTCCTCCTCGTTCGTTGGCTGGGCGACGAGTTCGGTCGCTTCACCCTCGCCCAGTTCGATCATCGCCTCCGTTGCCGCCTGCATCGCACGGGGCTCGTCGGAGAACAGCTCGAACGCTTCGCCCAGTAAGCCGTCACTAGCCACGATTGCAGGGCCGTAGCCGTGGGCTGTCCACGCGCTTTCGACGCCACGGCGCATCTCCGACTGGTCGATCACGTCGTCGACCACCAGCGACGCGTTGTGCACCAGTTCGATCCCGACGCCGAAGTCGACGGCGTCCTCGGCCTCCCCGCCGGCGGCTTCACACGCCAAGACGGTAACGAGCGGCCTGACGCGTTTTCCGCCCGACAGTGCGACCTGCTGGACCTCCTCGGAGAGCTCCGTGGGTTCGACATTTTCGAGCACCGCCTCCAGCCGATCCTCGACCAGCCCCTCCGGCGCTCCAGAAACTTCATTGACGCCGCGTTAGGAGTGCTCGGGCAAGTAGGTGACGGATCGATGGATACTGGTCGATCCTCCGGTAACAGTAAAAAACTACTTATCCTGTTTACTAGTAACATACCAACAGGTAAGCTAATCCAACTGGAAGGAAAGGACTCAAGTCGTTCAACACCGTTATACACCTTATGTCTGAGGCTCAAAGCGTCAGTCTCTCTTACGAGGATGGGGCGCGGTCGGTTGAACTTGCACGCGAGGCCGTCGAGGCATACGTCCAGAACGGACAGCGTGAACAGCCGGGAAGCATGCGCGAGGCATTTTACGAACGTACTGGGGCGTACGTTCGCCTCCAGTCGACCCGCGGTCGAGCGAGCCTCCGTGGATGTGCTGGCGCCCATCAGGGTGATGATCAACTCGGTCACGTCATCGTCGAAGCCGCCATCGAGGCGGCGAGCGACAACTCCTGTGGGTCCGAGGTGCGCCCGGCAGAGCTATCGAACATCACAGTCTCGGTCTGTGCGGTGACGAACCTCATCCTCACCGACGACCCGGTTGGGGACCTGGAACTGGGCACACACGGCGCAATCGTTGACGCCGGCGACAACAGCGCTTGGCTCTACCCCACCGTACCCGTCCAGAACGGCTGGTCGGCCGAAGAGTATCTCGACCGCACCTGCCGGAAGGCAGGTCTTCCCCCGAACGCGTGGCAGCGAGAGGACGTAATGATCACGCTCTTCGAGGGCGAAATATATCGCGAACGCGAGCCGAACGGCAGCGTCGAACACCTGTAGCTTCAGCAACTGCCGCCGACTTACTCCATTCCAACCAGATCCGCGTCCGCCGTGAGTCGCTCCGCAGCGGCGTCGAGATCGAACTCGCGGACGACTGCTCCGTCCCGGAGCAACGGCTCGAATAGCGATTCGCCGTCGGCCGGACCGTCCCGGCGTGCCAGCCCCACGTGGTGGCCACCGTCGGGGGTCCGGTAGACCTCTTTGATACCCGAGAGCTTCCCGCGTTTCGAGATCGGATCCCCATCGATAGCCACGATGTCGAGCGCGAAGTCCAGCGGATCGGCGTCGGTGACGTAGCTCCCAACGCCGAACCCGTCGGCGACATCCCGGAGCTTTCGCATGGTCTTGGGCGTAATCCCCCCGCTGACGAACAGGTCGATGTCCTCGCGACCGATGGCGTCGAGTTCCCAGTGGAGTTCTTTGAGGATATGTCTGAAGTCCCCGCGACGCGAACTCGTGGTGTCGATTCGGACGCTGTCCAGGTTCTCGCCCAGCGCGTCGGCAGCCCGTAGCGTCTCGTCGACCTCATCGGTGAACGTATCACAGAGCGCGACCCGCGGGACGTTCTCGTCGACTGCCTCGTCGAACGCGACCCACGCTGCTTCCTGGTTGCCCTTCCCGAAACAGAGCAAGAGCGCGTGTGGCATCGTTCCGCCGGCTTCCCGGTCGAGAACCTCTCCTGCCGCGACGTGGGAGATACCGTCCATCCCCGCGAGTACCCCGGCCCGCTCGACCAGCGGCGTGATCGCCGGGTGGACGTGTCGCGCGCCAAACGAGAGCACCTGCGAGTCCGGTGCGGCCCGCCGCGCTTGCAGGGCCTTCGTTGCGTACCCGCTGCCTGCGAGAGAAAACCCAGCAGCGAGGTTCTGAACCGGGCGAACTCCAGATACGGCCCCTCGATCCGCATCACTGGGCCGCCATCGAATAGTCGTCCCTCCTGTATGGCATCGACGTCGACGGATCGCCCTTCGAGCATGCGTGCGACGTCCTCGATTCCGGTAAAGACGTCGTACGTGCCGGTCGGAAACTGGTCGACGGTGACTTCCGCGACGACCGTCGGGTTCTTTCCGGCGTGTTCGAGGGTGCGCTCCGTGCGATGGAAGTACGAGTCCGTCGCCGTCCCGTCCCGGATCGCTTCCGCAGAAACCGTCCCGAACTGATCACTCATACGGCTACTGTTCGGGAGCGGCATCAAAAAACGTCCGTTCGGCCGTCAGTGTGTGGCAATACCGTCACTACTGCCAGTGGAGGCAGCTGCGGCGGTTTGGTCGCTGTCGGTAGCCGATACGGTCGAGGGCGTCGCGACCGACGCGGTTACCGGTTCTTCGATGGCATGGACCTCGTCGAGCGCCTCGACAGTCGGTGCGTAGACGATGGTCACCGTCGTACCGTTCTGGACGAGGCGGTACGCCCCCGCGAACGATTCGCCCTCGTCGACCTGGTAGGTCCGGTTGTCGATGGGTTCGGCGGCGTTGCCCGTCAGTAGCTCCGCGTAGCCCGATGCGAACTCCTCGGCGTCGGACTCGGTCTCCCACTCGGACTCGAAGACGTGGGCCTGCTCGTCGCCGTCCTCGTAGACGACGATGCTGTCGCCGTCCCAGCCGTTCGTCAGCGGGTGCGCGTAGTTGTACCGGGCGTACTCGCCGCTCGCCGAAGTGATCTGTTGCTGGTCGATCACGCCGTTGTACCAGAACGCCGCAAACAGTCCGGCCTCGCCGAGCATCTCGGAGCGCGGGCCGTCCTCGCCGACTGGCTCCCACGCGTCGGTGCTTCGATCCGCGATGTCGACGTCCGTACCGGGGTCGTCCGGATAGCGGTCCGGATCGATGATCTGCGCGGTACTCGTCGGATGGTCCTCGTAGGCCGCGTTGACCCCTTCCCAGCCCTCACGCTCCTGTAGTTCGTGGACGAACTGCGGGCCGTCCGAGTAGGGGTGGAAGATAGACAGGTAGAGCCCCTCGTTGAACGACTGCTGGCTCGCACCCGACCCCCTTCGACGGGGTCGATACACTCCCACTCGGTCCCACAGCGTTCCTCGTACCGGTCCATGATGTAGTTGCCCTCACCCTCCAGAAGCCCCAGCCAGCCAAGCCGCTCGTCGCGGGTTGCAGTGTCGCGATTGATCCCGAAGTGCTGGTCCTGCAGGGCGTGCGTGAGTTCATGGACGAGCGTCCCACGGTCCACTTCGACCGCGTCCGGATCGTCGGCGACGAGAACGATCTGTCCGCCCCGGGCACTCGTGTAGTAGCCCTGGACCGACGAGCCGTACAGCGCGCTGAACTCCTCGTCGACGCTGCTGTCGTCGCCGACGACGAAGGCCGCCCGCCAGAGCTGTTTGTCCAGCGCGTCGTAACTCCGCTCGGTCGCGCTGCCGCTCTGGAACTCCTCGCGGCTGATCACTTCGACTGGCACCGCCTGCTCGAAGTTCAGCCGACGGTCCTGTTCGATCCGGGCCATCGCTCGTTTCGTGACAGCCTCTAACTCACCCTCGTCCAGTCCGTCGCTCGTGTCGACGTCGATGGAGTCGTCGTACTCGTAGCCATCGACGTGGCCGAGTTCGCCGTCGTCGAGCGGCTGTGGCCCCTCATCGTCGACTGTCGGCACCGTACAGCCGGCAAGCAGTAACAAGAGACCGACTCCGATCGCCGCCACGATCCTCGTGTTCACGTCCCTACACAACTGCTAAGCAGTGTTAAAACTGTCCGCTCCGGGTGATATCGTCGGGGACGATCAACCGCCGTTGCGTCGCCGCCGAAGGACAATCAGAAACGCACCGAAGAGGCCAATCACGGCGGCTACGATCCCGAAGCCCGGTATCTCGTCGGTGCCGGTGTCGGTGCCGGTGCCGGTGTCGTCGGCAGGCGTCGACTGTGGGAGTTCCCACTCGGTGGTCGATTCGGCGGTGCTTTCGAGGTCCGAAAGTTGATCCACGGTTGGCGCGTGGACGATGGACACTTGTGTCCCCTCGCGGTCGACGTAGTACGCCCCCGCAAACGCGTCGCCGGACTCGTAGGTGCCGGCCCGACCCTCGACGCGGTCCATACTCCACGCATCGTCGAGCAGTCGGTCGTAGCCCTGCCTGAACGCCAGTGCGTCCTCCTCGCTCTCCCACTCGGTCGCCCAGACGTAGCCCGTCTCGCCGTCCTCGGATTCGTAGACCTGTAGCCGGTCGCCGTCCCAGCCAGTGACGTACTCGTTGCTGTAGTTGTAGAGCCTGTAGGGCGAGTCGTTGTCCTGCAGCTCGCTCGGTTCGATCAGCTGATCCGCCGCCGAGTCGAACGTCGGGTTAGCGAACATCGTGAACAGCCCTGCTTGCCCGACGGTCTCGTAGTCGGGTCGCCCCTCGACTGTCAGTCGCTCCCACTCGTCAGTACTGTTGTCCTGTATCGTCACGTTTGTCGACTTGTAGCTCGGATACCGGTCGGGACTGATCACCTCGGCTGTCGTTCCGGGCGGGTTCTCGTACAGTTCGTTGACCGGCCCCCAGTTGCCGGCCGACTGCTCGCCGGGGTCGTACTCGTAGCGCGCGTCGACGAACGCGGGGCCGTCGCTGTACGGCTGGAAGGAGAGGAGATAGAGGCCGACGTTCGCGAGGTCGTCCGGCCCGGGTGCTGGCTCGGGATCCTGAACCTCTATGCAGGTATCCGCCCAGACGCCGTCCTCGCAGGCCCCTTCGTAGAGCTGTTCGACGTAGCCGACGTCACCCTCGATCAGTCCGTTCTCTGCGGTGCTGCGTCGAGCATCTGCTCGTCGAAGCGACTCAGATCGAACTGTTGGTCCTGCAGGGCGTGACCGAGTTCGTGGGCGAGAACCGTTTCGTCGAACTCCAGTGACTCTTCGTCGTCCGCGATGACGACGATCCGATCAGTGGCTGGGTCGTAGTATCCCCCACGCCCGTTTCGAGGTTCTCCCGCCGGACCTCCGCGACATCCGTGTCGTCGACGAGCAACAGGGCCTCGTAGACAACGTTCTCGAACGCGCGGCGGTCCTCCGATACGTTCCACTGGGCGGTTTCGTTCGCGAACTCCTCGCGCGTGATCACCTCGACTGTCGTCTCGTTCTCGAAGGGGAGACACCGGATCGCTTCGACGCGGGCCTCGGTCCGGGCGACCAGCGCGTCGAACTCGGACTCGTTGAGTCCTCCTGTCGTGTTAACGTCGAGTGGTTCGTCGTACCAGTAGCCGTTCGACCAGCCGAGGCCGTCCTCCGCCGGATCGGCGTAATCCTCGGGTGGGTCCATGGCGCATGTGTGGACTACACCGCCGTCGCTCACATCGCCGTCGCTCTGGAGTGTCGTACTCGCCGTTGCGACGTCGCCCTCCTGCGGGGTCGCCGTCCCGGTCGCTTGAACGGTCGCTGCGCTGCCGATAGGGATCGCAACCAGTGAAAGTGCAAACAGCAGGGCCATGCACACGGCGAGGTGCTGGCGCATGGTCACAGTATCGTGACAGGCGCATAAAAACTGTTTGTAATGGACGTTAGTGACGGTCCAGACAACGTCTTCCGTCGGCTCCAGGGGGTTCGCCGCAGATATCGTGGATTGAACGTATGACAGCCGTCTGACTCAGTTTTTTACCTCACGCTTCGGTACAAACTGTCATGCCACGACAGTACTCCATCGTCTGTGACGACGATGTCGGCAAGCGAGTCGAGCGACTCGCCAGGGAGTACGAGCTCACGGAACAGGAGGTGCTCCGGCAGTTGATCGAGCGCGGACTCGAAGATTCCGATCCCGCCCAGGCGTTCGAGGGATTCTTTCTGGAGAGCGGGCTCCCACAGATCGGACACCGATCCTTGTTCTCGTCGAACTCGCGACCACAGCCCTGACACTGGAACTGCCAGTTACGCTGTTCGGCGATTCCGTCCCGTGCGATCACTTCCACGTCGACGTTGAGCTTCTCGGCGACGTTCTGCATCGCGTAATCATCGGTCACCAGCCGGCCGTCGAGTTCGAAGGTCGCGGCGATCAGCCGAATGTCAGTGTCCGAGAGCGCATCGAGGTCGCCACTCTCGCGGGCCGCCCGTTCGATCTTCTCGACGGTCTCGTCGCCGGGGATATGGATATGCATCCCCGAGCCCTCCATCGCGTCGTACCGGTAGGCGCTCTCGTCTTCGAGCTCCTCCCGGACGAGCGGGATGGTTGCTGTCTGGCTATCGGTGTGATACTCGTTGATAAACGCTGAGGAGTCGAGAACGTACATTACCGCTTTACGACGATGTAGTCTTTCACTGCCTGGACTGCCTGGACGGGGACGCGATAGCGGCCGCTTTCGTCGGTCCGGAGATCGCTTCCGTGGCCCGTCGTGTCTTCGTCGGGCTCGATGACGACGTCGTGGAGTTCGCCGCTTTTCAGATCCATCGTGATGTTGTACAACATGCCGAGCTCGGTTCCGTCAGTACCCATGACGGCTTTTCCGGAGAGGTTTTCCGCGAGTATGTCGGACATACAGACTCGTTTCGCCTCCTGTAGTATAAACGCCACGGGCGGAACCGACACCGTTTTTTTATCGCGACGACCGGCGGTGGAGTCCTGTTCTGGGCCGAACACTGAAGGTGTGTGGGGTCGTACCACGACGCATGGAGGTCTGGCAATGGGTGCTCGTGTACGCACTCTTGCTCGTCCTGGTGCAGGCGTTCGTCTATCTGTACCTGCGTGGCGAGGACCGTGACCGGTCGTTCGACCTCTCCGACGAGGGAGAACACACGCAGGGGACGACGCCGAGCGCCGCGCCGAGCCAGCCCTATCCCGCGCACACACAGCACGGTCGGCACCCCGAAGGCGCTCCCGAGGATCGCCCGGAAGTCCACCACGCAGTTGCGGCGGGTGAGGACGCCATCGTCTGCCAGCACTGCGGCACCAGAAACGAACGCGAGGCGATCTACTCGTACTGTCGAAGTTGTGGGAGCCAACTGGGCGTCTGATGCCGCGCCGACCGGGTAGCCGGGACTTTTTAGCCACCGGACTGTCTGTGACACCGTGCCCCGAGCAGTAGCGATCAACGTCGCCGCGAACACGAACCTCCCCGGCGTCCGCGGTCCCATCTACGCCGACGGCCGGTTCGAGTACGTCCCGATCCCGGAGCGTGAACCGGTCGACGAACCGGTCCCCACCTACGCGGATCTCGACCTCCGCACGTCGCTCCCCGACGGTCACCTCGACACGCCGGTCCACCTCGACCCTGCCTTTGCCGAATACGCCCACTGCGACCGGTACACCTACGGCGACGAGCACGGCGTCAAGGCCGGTCCGCTGACCGATCTGTCGGCGGGCGACTACGTCTTCTTTTACGCGACGCTTTCGGCGACCGACGAAGAAGCCGAACCGACTGTCGACGACGAAAACGCGCCAACTGCGAGCGACGAACCACGCGCGCGCTGGATCGCCCCCGAGTGGGGTGCCTACGTCATCGGCCAGTTCCGTCTCGCTCGCGACCCGCTTACCGGGGAGGAGTATCGAGCGCTCCCACCGGCCGAGCAGGAGTGGTTCGCGTCCAACGCCCACGTCCGCCGGGAACAGTTCGATGCGAAAGTGCTGCTCGCCGGCGATCCGGACGACTCGGCGCTGTACGATCGGGCGGTCCCGCTCAGTAGCGCTGAGGCGGGGAGCGACGCCAACCGGTTGGTCACCGATCTCTCCTCGGATTCCGGCAACGGGCCGTGGTGGCGTCGCCCGATGCGGTTCGACGCCCCGGCCGTCGAGGAACTGCTCGCGATCCGGCGGACTGGCGCGTTCGATCGCTGTTTCCGCTGAGACTACTCCTCGTCGATGCGCACGACCAGCACTGGCTGATTCGCGCGACGGATCACGTTCTCGGTGACGCTTCCGAGCAGGAACTTGCTGATTCCCGTCCGGGCGTGGGTCCCCATTACGATGGCGTCTATCCCGTTCTCGTCGGCATACTCGACGATACTCTCGTCCGGGGCCCCCTCGTCGACGCGTGTGACGGTCTCGACGCCCGCCTCGGTCGCTCTGCTCACGACGTCGGCGATGACCTCCCGGCCCTCGGTCCGGAGGGATTCCCGGATCGTCTCCCATCGACCGTCAGTGAGTCCCCTCCTGGGGTCGTCGTCGACGACGTAGAGCACGTGTAGCCGGGCCCCCGTGAGGTCGGCGAGATCCATCGCTTCGGCGACTGCGCGCTGGCCGCCGGGGCTACCGACTGTCGGGAGCAAGATCTCCTCGTACATGATACCAGTTTCTTTTCGTCCCGTGGCTCCGAAAGTGTCGGGGTATGTTTCAGCCGGCGAGCGCCGTCTTGACAGTCTCGATACTGTCCGTCTCGACGATGACGGCGACCTGATCACCCTCGTTGAGCGTCGTCCCGGGCAGCGGGATAGTCAGAGATTCGTTCTTGCGGCCGTGTGCGTAGATCCGTGCGCGCTCGGGTAGGTCCACGTCGTGTATCTGCTTGCCGGCCGCGCTCTCGCCCACGCGGAACACCGATAGCTGGAGTTTCTCGGTGAGATCGGAGACGACGTTGAAATCCCCGCCGAGTAGCGCCGTCTTCGCTCCGGCCGCGCCGAGGCGCTCGGGGTAGATGACCTCGTCGACGTCGTCGGCGTACTTCCGGTAGATATCGTGTCTGTAGTCCTCGTCGATCCGGAGCACCGTCCGACAGCCGTGATGTTTCCCGATCATGCAGGCCGCAAAGTTGGCGTTGAGATCACCGGTTAGCCCGCCGACGGCGTCGACCGTTTCGAGATCCGCCTGCTCCAAGGTACTGTCCTCGCTCCCGTCGCCCTCGATCGTCTCGAACCCGTCCGACTCGGCGCGTCTGACCTTCTCCGGGCTCTCGTCGACGACGATCACTTCGTGGCCCTCCTCGCGGAGGATGCGTGCGGTCCGGATGCCCACACGCCCGTACCCTATGATAACGAACTTCATGCGATAGTGGTACGCTACCGGGGATAAAAAAGGCTGGCGACGCTCACGGTTCCGGCAGGCGATCTCACCGAACGATCGGCGACGCCGGAAACGCGAGTACTCCGGCACCCACCAGCGCGGTCCCGAGATACGGGCCGACCGGCGAACCAGCGAGCAGTCCGAGTCCGATCCCGCCCGTCAGGACGACCCCGAGGGCAACGACTGCGGTGCCGACGCCACGTACCGTCGGAGTGAGCGACGCGGGACCATGACCGACCGTGGTCCACGCGACCAGTCCGCCGACGGCCGCACCGGCCGCGCTGGCGGCCGGGCCGCTGCCACCGGTGACGAGGACGGCGAGACATCCTGCGAGAACGGCGGCTACGAGCGCCGGTGTCGCCGGATCGTCGAGTCGCCTGCACGCCGGCAGGGCAACGGCGAGGACGCCCGCTCCGAGGAGGGTTCCGGCCACCACATCGACCGGGTAGTGGACGCCCAGGACGACCCGCGAGACGCCGACGAGGGCGATGGCGGCACCCGCGAGGAGCAGCCGACATCGCCGGGAGGGGCTATCGAGCAACGCCGCGAGCGCGCCCCACGTCACTGTCGCCCCGAGAGCGTGACCGCTCGGGAAACCGTCCGTGGTTGCCGTCGTCTCACGTTCGTAGAACGGCCGAGCGATCGATGCGACCGATTCGGCGGGTACTGCGGGACCGGTTGCTGGACGGGGAGGCCGAACACCGCCTTCAGAACCAGTACCAGCGAGAGCGCCGTCAGCGAGACGCCGAACAGCGCGGCGATGTCGCGGCGGCCAGTGAACCAGTATGCGAGCGTCATCGCTATTACGAGGATCCAGACCTCGCCCAGTAGCGTCGCCCCGGCAAAGGGGAGCGCGGCCCACTCCGGCGTCGCTCCCTGAATCGCCTCGACGCCGGTAAACCACGCCGTCATCTAGGAGCGCCACTCGCCGATCACGTTCCGAAGTCGGCCGGGCACGCCGAGCACGTTCAGTCCGACACCCACCAGCAACATCAGAACGTATAGCCCGAGTGTCGACAGCCAGATGACCAGCATCGCCGCGACAGCCCACCCGCCGTTGAGGTAGACGAACGCCCCGATGGTCATCGCCGTGCCGTACAGCAAGACGAGATACGGCCCCCAGCCCCGTGCATGACCGCGGCGAACCCGTCGACGGACGTAGCGCTTGAGATCGCTCTCGACGCTATCGCGATCGACTGTCCGGCTCTCGACGTCGTCCTCGAAGTCGTCTAGCTGTTTTCTGAGCTCTGCTGCTCGCTGTTGAGCCGCTGCACCTCACTTTTCGGTGCGGTACCGGTACTCGCCTCGCCCTCGTCGGTATCAGCGTCGACGCCAGCCTCCTCCGGTCCGGGGCCGGCCATTCCGACGCCACGATCCTCGCTATCGTCGTGTTCGCTGGGTTCGTCGTCCGTCATCGCTTCCGATTGTGTGACACGTCGAACGCCACCACGTTGTAGTTGCCGGTCCTGTTCGGGTTGCTTGTCGGTACTCTCCTCCGGTTCCTCCTCCTGTGCCTGCCCCACGTCGACTTCCCCGCTCGCCGCTTGTTCGTCGATATGGCCGCTAAACACTGCGTTGACGACCGCACCGACCATTACGATCAGCGCACCGAAGTACAGCCAGGTGAGCAACAGCAAGACACCCCCGATGACGCCGTACGCCGCAAAGTTGCCCGCGAACGCCGTGTACAACTGGAATCCAACGCCGAGAACTATCCAGCCGACCGCTGCGATCACCGTTCCGGGTACCGCATCGATCGGGTCGAGACTCGGATCGGGCATGACGAAGTACATCGGATAAAACGCCACGACGAGCGTCGAGAAGAGGATCAGCGTCGCTATCTCCTGGCCGAGTGGACCCAGCGGGAGTCGGCTGATCGCCGTGCCGATGATAGTCACCGCTCCAATGCCGACAATGATCGCACCGAACACGGTCGCGCCCGTGATCATGCTATCGAAGAACGTCGTCGTTCTGGCGGTGCCGTACACCTGTGCGAACGCCCGATCGAGTCCCCGAAAGAGCCGTAATGCGCTCCAGAGCAACACGGCTGCCCGATGGCTGTCGCGCCGCTACGACCGGCCTCGCCGGTCAGCGCCTCGACCAGCGCCTCCTGGGCCTCCGGCGTCAGGAACTCCCCGACGAACGCGATAATCTGTCCCTCGAAGACGTCGCCACCCATGATCGATCCGATCACCAGCGCGAGCAGCATCAACGGGATCAGGGAGACGAAGGCGTAGTACGCGACCCCCGCCGCCAGAAACGTGATCCCTTCGGACTGGGCCGTCCTGAGGATCGTTCGTAACTGGTCTACCGACGACATCGATGGGTCTCCCACAGAATGTATATGCGGGTAATCATACAAAAACTGGTTGCGTGGTGCGTGCCGGATCAGTCCATCGTGGCCGCCCTGCACTCCTCGACGCTCGCGTCGCTCTTGAATGTCGTGCCACCGTAGTGGGTTCGGGAGGCCTCGTAGCCCGCCGCACGTAGCCGATCTATGAACTCGTCCATACCGATCGCAGTCCGGCCCCACTGCCTGCAGAGGCGGTGTTGATCGTAGTGGGTCGGCCGGTGGATCTCGTCTGCAATCGTCGTCGTCAACTTTCGGGCTTTCTTCGCGGTCCCCATGTCGTCGGTGACGTGCTCGTGGACCTGCTCGACGAACGCCGCGTCGTGGTTCTTGCCGAGCCATATTGGCCCGGCCGTGAGTACGCGGTTCCCCTCACAGGCCGGGCACGTTTCGGGCGGATTCGCGAGCAGTCCGTGCTCGTGCTCGCGGTGGAGACAGTCCTCGCAGTGGTAGATGTGACCGATCTCATCGAGCGTCTCGTTGGCGTCGGTCGCGCGATGGTCGAGTGCGAGATAGGTCCGGACGTAGTGGTTCGTCGCGTGGGAGAACAGCGGCCGCACGCCGACGTCGTACCGGGCCGCGGTGCGGGCGAGCGCCGACAGCAGAATGCGCATCCCGATCTCCCCGTGATACTCGGTGTTGCGCGGGACGGCGGAGTACTTCCTGACGCCGCTGTCGAAGTGCGCGCCACACAGCGGCGCGGTGTCGGTCGCCGTTACGCAGACCATGTTGCGGACGTTGGCGAAAGCGGCGTCGGCGAAGGGGATCGGCGTCCCGAACGGGTCGATGTCGACGACGTCGAACAACTCCTCGTGCAACAGGGCGTTGACGTCGCGCTCGGCCGTCTCGCCGTCCAGATCGTTCCGTTCGAGGTTTCGCTCACAGAGGTCAACGGCGTCGGGGTCGGTATCACAGAGCGTGGCGTCCCAGCCCTCTGCCGCCGCGCGGACGCCGCGGATCCCGCTTGCAGCCATCGCGTCCAGATACGAGTTGGCGCGTGGTTCTCGCTCCCGATAGGCCCGCAGCGTCGCGACCGTGAGGTCCCGGTTCAACTCCTGGACCGGATTGAAAAAGACGGCGTCGTCGATGCCCTCGGAGTCCTGTTCGGGCACCTCGATTTCGACTGCACCCTCCCGAAGTTCCATACACGCCCTCGCCGCCCACGAGCGAAAAGTGCCACGATGCACCTCTCGTATCCGAACCTGTTTTGACAGGTGCGCCCCAACTACCGCCCGGTGTACCGGCCTACTCCAGTCACGTGGACGCCAGCAGGTGGTCCATCGTGACCGACCTCGACGACTGGCAGGCGCTCCTCTCGGACGCCGGCGAACTGACGCCCGCCGCCGTCGAGCGGATCACGGCCGTCCACGGCGACCGCGGCGCGCGTGCGATCGAAGCCGTCGCCGAGGAGCGGGTCAAGCAGTACCGGGATTTCACGGTCGTGGTCGGCCATACCGAGGAGTACGTCATCGAGGGACGGGGCTGTACCTGCAAGGACAGTCTCTACAACCTCGATGAGAACGATCCGACCGATCTCTGCTGGCACGCACTTGCGGTCATGATCGCCCGCCGGATCGACGCGGTCGACCACCACGACATGTGGTACTCGGACGTCCGCGAGTTCTTGTAATGTAGTTGCCGTCTACTCGTTTGTCTCCCGGAGTAGTATATGTTTAGCTTCGGTAAGCAGCTACTTCTATTCCGATATTGTGCGTATACCTTTTAGCTGATACCCTGCCCTAACACACGATGCGACGACGAACGTTCATCGGTACGTGTGGTATCGCAAGTATGGCCGCCGTCGGTGGCTGCCTCGGCTCCGACGACGAGGAGAATGGTGAAGAAAACGGCGGAGAGAACGGCGGGGAGAACGGCGGAGAGAACGGCGGGGAGAACGGCTCAGAGAACGGCGGGGAGAACGGCGGGGAGAACGGTGGGGAGAACGGCGAGGAGAACGGTGGGGAGAACGGCGGGGAGAACGGCGAGGAGAACGGTGGGGAGAACGGCGAAGAGAACGGTGGGGAAAACGGCGGAGAGAACACTGCTATCGAAGAAGAGTTCTCGGGGACCGGCTCCGGAACCATCGATCAGCTCAACGTGGTGGACGGCTTCTCCGGCCTCCGCGTCGATCCTGTCGAAGGGCTGGATCTTACGGTCATCGACGCCGACGGCAACAGCCAGCAGACGTTGGGTTATGATCTCCAGATCTACCAGAGTTTTGTCCCGCTCTTCGTCACGGGCGAGCACGATATCGACGTTCAGGCGGACGAAGGAGTCGAGTGGACGATCACGGCAGTCCAGAACCCGGCCGCCGACGCGACAGTGGTCGACCTCCCAATGACTGTCGAGGGAGCGGAACCGGACTACGTCGGTCCGATCGACTTCAGCGAGGGCGTGAGCGTGTCGATGGATCACGGCGGCGACGGGGAGTTCTTCATGAAACGCCTCGATCTCGACGGCAGCTACGGCCACCAGCTACTCCAAGGGACGGGTAACTACGCAACCCAAACCGATGTAGACGACGACGGGATGGGCTGGATCCTGATCACCGCCAGTGAGCAGTACGAGGTTAGCCTCGAGGCGAGTGGGAACTGAGCGCCAGCAGAGACAGCACTCAGACGCCGGTCGAGTACCGCAGGATTCCTGCGAACCCACCGAAGGCGTTGAGTAGCTGTTCGCCCTTCTCGAAGTCAGACGAAATGAACGTCGTTTCGGTGCCGCGCTGTTCGGCGATATCGATGAGGTGGTCGATAGCGTCTTCGCGCTCGCCCGCTTCGGCGTCGACCGTCTCGCCACACTCCGAGCAGGTGTGATCGGGTGTCGACTTCCGGCTTTCGAGTAGCTTCCGCTCCTCGTGGCCGTTCGGACACTCGTACGTGACGACATCCTTGCGAAGGTCCTCGCTGATCAGGAGCGTCTCGACGGAGCCCATGATCAGATTTCGACGGGTCTGGTCGAAGCCGTAGGTCGCCTTCTCGCCGTCGTGAAGCTCTTTGAAGAACGTCTTCATCAGCGCCTTGTCCTCCATGAGTTCGGCGTCCGCGAGAGCTTCCTCGCCGGCGTCAACGAGGTCGTAGAGCCCGGATTCGTCAGTATAGGAGACGTCGAACTTCCCGAGCACCTTGTCTTGGAGCTCGTGGTGGAGGTAATCGCCGTCGAGGAACTCGTCTTTGGTCGGCGAGGGGCCGCCGACGAGCACGCCGTCGAGTTCGTGGCGCTTGGCGACGAACAGGTCGTTGGCCATCTCGGCGACCTCCTGATAGAAGTTGTCGATCGCTTCGAGGCGCAGGCGGGCGAATCGCTGTGCGGACTGACCACCTTTTCGCTGCTTGCCGGGGACCAGCGAGGAGGCGGACTTGACCGGTTCGACGCGCTTCCCTTTCAGCCAGCCAACGTTCGCCTCGCGGCGGTCCAGCACGATGAGGCCGTACAGCCCCTTGTCGGCCAGCATGTGCTCTAACGGCTCGGTAAGGAAATCGGAGTCGCAATGGTAGCGGAACGACTCGATCGGCTGGGGCGGGTTCTCCAGCGTCTCGGTCACCATCTCGCTTCGGCCGCCGCTGGTGTTGACAGCCCCCGAGAACAGGACGATCCCGTTATCCGGCGGGTAGGTGTCGTAGTACTTCAGGCGCGCCTTGATGCTCGACAGCGCGTCCTGGACGTTCGTCCGGGTCTGTTTGGACTTGATGTTGGCCGCTTCGCTGTGTTCCTGCGTGATATGTGCGACCACGTCGCTGATCTGCTTGTCCGGCGGGACGTAGATCGTGACGAGTTGGGTCCCCGAGCCCTCGTACTCTTTGAGGTCCTCGATGACCTTCCGGAACTCGTACTTCTTCCGGTCGGAGTGCTCTTTTTCCTGCTGGCTCATTATGTGTACTAACCGCTGGCGGGCCTAAGTATGCTTTGACAGATGGATAGCGGACGCCAACGGCTCTCACTGCTCGAATCGGTCAGTAGCTTCGAGCGCGCCCACCAGTCCCGTCGTTGTCACGTCGACAACGTCTCCTGTCAGGTCTGGAATTTGCCAGTTACCGGCACTTCTGAACGATGTTTTATTACACATGGGTGTTAGCCTCATAACAACGGATGTCTTCGACAACAGTCTACGCCGTCGCGAGCGGCAAAGGAGGGGTGGGAAAGACCACTACGACCGTCAATCTCGGTACTGCACTGGCAGGCGCAGGACACAAGGTCGTCCTCGTGGATACCGACCTCGGCATGGCGAACCTCGCCGGGTTCGTGAACCTGTCACCGGACGGGCCGACGTTACACGACGTACTCTCCGGCGACGCGACCGTGACCGAGGCGACCTACGAGGTGGCTGAACGGATCGGTGCGGTGCCCAGCGGGACCGAACTCACCAGTTTCGCGCAGGCCGACGCGACGAGACTCCGTGAGGTCATCGACCAACTCCGTTCGGAGTTCGACTACGTCCTGCTGGACGTGGGCGCCGGCATCAGCCACGAGTCCGTGCTACCCCTTGGCATCGCCGACGCCACGATTTTGGTCTCGACGCCGGAACCGGCGTCGGTCCAGGACGTGAAGAAGACGGTCGAACTCGCCGAACAGGCGGGCGGCGACATCTCAGGGCTGGTGCTCACCCGCACCCGTTCGGGCGACGACGTCTCCTACGAACAGATCGCCGCGCGCCTCGACCTCCCCTTGATCGGCGTTATTCCGGAAGACGACGCCGTCCGGGACAGCGTCTACGCCCGAACACCGCTGGTCGTCAACACGCCCGACTCGCCCGCCGCCGGGGCATACCGCGAACTCGCCGCTGGGATTGGTGGCGGGTCGAGCGACGCTTCCGAGGAGTCCCCGGAGACGACGGACGAGGCATCGGCGGCAGTCGGTGCCGAGTCCTCCGACGTGTCCGATGCGCTCTCGGACGTCGAGTCCGACGCGACCGCTGCTGACGGGACTGATTCGGCTGACACCGACGGAGACGACATTCCCGACGAAGATATCGACCTCTCGCTGGAGAGGGAGGGGGCTGAAAGCGAGGAGTCCGACCCGGGCGCGGAAACCGAAGAGTCCGACCCGGGCGCGGAAACCGAAGAGTCCGACCCGGATGCCGAAATCGAAGAGTCGGACGTGGATGTGGACGCCGAGGAGTCGGACGAGCAGGCGACCCCCGACGAAGACGTCGACGAGCAGGCGGACGTCGTCGCCGACGCGGAGAGTGACTCTGTCGAAGCCGCGGCCGGGACGGTCGCGCCCGAAGCGGGCGGTGCAGACAGCGGGGCCGAAGCATCCGCGGACGGCGTGACGATTCCCGACGCGGAAGCGGATGCCGACGCCGCGACCAACTCGTCCGACGACCTCGCTGACGACGCAGTCCCGTTCCGTGGTGGCAATTCGACGGCCGAGGAGGGCGACGCTCCGGCAGAAGACGGCACCGACGAGGACACCGCTGGCGAAGGGGAAGCGGAAGAAGACGCGGACGAAGAGGACGGGAAAGGATTCCTGGGCGGTCTGTTCTAGACGCTCCGGCGGACGTTTCTCCCCGCGTTCTCACATCGACTCGGGAGCCTCGACTCCGAGGACATCGAGGAGTTCGCAACGGCGTGTTGGGCGGCGGCAACGAGTGCGAGGCGAGCGTCGCGCACCTCGGGGTCGATATCGTCGCCGAGCACCTGACACTCGCGGTAGAAGACGTTGAACCGCTCGGCGATGTCGCGGGTGTAGGTCGCGACGATATGGGGCTGGAGGTCCTCGGCGGCCTCTTCGATCACCGCCGGCAGGCGGGCAACGGTGCGGAGCAGGTCGCGTTCGGCGTCGGTGTCGAGCAAACTGGGGTCGACGTCGGCGGGGGTCGGTGTCACTTGCGCCTCGCCGTCTCGCGGTTCGTCACCGCTCGACCTATTCGAGGCCCCTTGCGCCTCGTCCAGAATCCCACAACATCGTGCGTGGACGTACTGGACGTACGGCGCGGACTGGGCCTCGAAATCGAGCGCGCGTTCCCACTCGAATGTGATCGATTTGGTCGGTTGCTTGGCGACGATATCGTATCTGACCGCGCCGATGCCGACCTGACAGGCGATCCGGTCGACGTCCTCGACGTCCAGGTCGTCGTCGCGGATGCGGTCGTCGAGGCGGTCCTCGACCTCCTCGCGGGCACGGTGGATGGCCTCGTCGAGCAGGTCGTCGAGGTCGACGCCGGTGCCCTCGCGGGTGCTCATCCCCTCGCCGCCGGGGAGGTTGACCCACGAGTAAAACAGCTGATCGAGCTGGTCGGTATCGTTGCCCAGCAGGTCGAGCGCGGCGTCTAGCTGCTCGAATGCCAGGTGGTGGTCCTCGCCGATGACGGTGACGGCACGGTCGTAGTTGTCGAACTTCCACTCGTGGTGGGCCAGATCCCGCGTCGGGTAGAGACTGGTGCCGTCAGAGCGCAGGAAGACGAGGTTCTTCTCGATGCCGTACTCGTCGAGTTCGAGTTGCCACGCCTCGTCGTCGTAGACGGCCTGATCGAGCTCCTTGAGTCGCTCGACGAGGTCGGCGGTCGAGCCATTCCGCATAAAGCGCGTCTCCTTGACGAACTCGTCGAACTCGGCTGGCAGTCTGGCGAGGGTCTCCTGCATCCCCGAGAGCACGGTGTCGACGACCTCGCTCACGCGCTCGTAAGCGTCCTCGTCGCCGGCTTCGAGGCCCTGCATGATGGCCTCGATCTCGGCTTCGGCGTCCTCGACTTCCTCCTCGGGCGCGTCCTCGAGGAACGCGTTGCCCTTGCGGTAGTAGCGGACATACTCGTAGTCGGGTTTGTCGCGTTCGGGGTCGGGCAGGTCCCCCTCGTCGAAGCGCTCGTAGGCCCAGGCGAAGACGGCGATCTGTCGCCCGGCATCGTTGACGTAGTAGTGGCGGTCGACGTCGTAGCCGGCGTAATCGAGCACGCGACAGAGCGCGTCGCCGATGATCGGGTTGCGCGCCCGGCCGACGTGGACGGGGCCGGTCGGGTTGGCGCTGGTGTGTTCGACGACGACGCTCGTCTCGCGGTCGTCGAGTCGGCCGAAGCCGTCCGACTGGGCGGCGTCGAGGGTGTCGGCGAAGTACCGGTCGCTCGGCAGGAAGTTGACGTACGGTCCCTGTGTGGTCACGGCGTCGACGTACTCGTACTCGCCGGCGTCGATGGCCTCGGCCACGTCTGCGGCGACTTTCGGCGGCGGTGCGCCGACCTCGCCGGCCAACCGGTAGGCGATGCTCGACGCGAGCACGGCGTCGACATCCTCCGGTGGCTCCTCGATGCCGAGGTCGTCCTCGGGCAGGTCGAGCGCATCGAGTGCGCCCGCCAGCGCGTCTGCCACTTCGTCGCGGATAGAGAGGAACATGTGCCCCCTATTCGAGCGCCGGATATAGGAGTGACGAGTTTCGACGCGGAGCGCTGGGACTCAGACCGGCTTCGGTTCGGACCGTACGCCCGGCACTTCGTCGAGCTCCCGGTCCTCTTCGAGCGCCTCCAGACAGTCCGAGACGGTGTACGTTTCGTCCGGGCCGGCACACGGGTAGACTCCCGAGAACTGCTCACCTTTCCGGAGCACCAGACAGAGTACCGGCAGGAACATCACCGTCCGACCCGCTGCGCCCTGACGCACGCGAAAGAACGGATCGACGGTGAGGTCGGTGTCCTCCAGAGCGCGTTCGAACTCCCTGTACATCGCTATCTCCTCCGGAACGCCGCCGCGACCGCCTGACCGGAAACAGACCTTTCGACTCCACCGCGTGACATCTACTTCGTCGACGACGCCCGATTCTTGCAACTCGTACAGTCGTTGCAGCGTCGATTCCTGTGTCTGCTGCGTAGCGTCGGGTGCGAACCCGCGCATATACACCTCGATTCGGAGTGGTCCGTCCGTTCTGTCCATGAATCCCCCGAGAGAATGTACCACATAGCCCGATAAAGTCCTTTCCCGACCCCTCTTTTCGGGGACCAGTCACTGGAATGTACTGTCACGATTCGGATACTGCTTCGGGCCATCAGTTCCGCCTCGACGACCCCCTGATAGCCCGCTCTGGCGCGTCACGCTAAAAACCCTGGCCCGATAACGGGGGAGTATGCATTTCGACCAGCGCACTCAGAACGCACTGCGCGAGGCCGGCCTCGACGTCGACGACCTCAAGCAGACGTCCGAGGCAGTCGTCGATTCGACCCGACAGACTGCGGACGAACTGGAAGCCTTCTTTGGCGACGCCGACAGCGTCTACTCGGACATGGAGATGGCCCACAGCGTCGACGAATACCCCGAGCATACCGTCGACTACCTCGACCTGACGACGCACGCCGCGGAGATGCGCGGTTGGCTCCGCTTCGATAGCTGGGGTGCGTACGTCGAGGACGGCCGGGTGCTCGACGACGGACTCGTCGAACTCTCGCTCGGTCCGACGGTTCACGACCGCGTCCGGTTCGCCCGCTCGCGAGAGCGGCTATGACGCGGGTTCGGCTCCGAGGCATCTACACGACTGCACTCACCCGGCGACTGCTCGATGCCGGTCACGACGTCGTGCAGGCGTCGCCACCGATCCGCGAGCGCTTCGAGGCGGACCTCGAAGCGGCCCCCCGTGATGTCTCGATTACGGACACGAAGCATCGACAGGGGGTCGGTGTATCGGGGCCGACCGACGCGGTCGACGCCGTCCTTCCCGAACTCAGGTCGCTTGCCCGCGATACCCTCGTCTGGGCGGATCCAGCCCCGACGGGTGCGGTCTTCGATGGACAGGTGACCGAGACGCTCGGCAGCGGCGCTATCGTCGCGCTCGGGGATCCCTCGACGGTCCAACTGGACGACGTCCCGCTCCCGACGGGCGATGTCGAGGGCTTTCTCCCCTACGACGACACCGACGGCTACGTCGACGACGGCGACCGGATCCGCGTGCAGGTGCGTGACGCCGCACCGCCGTGGGCCGACCATCGGCCACAACTGAGCACCGATATCGAGGCGGGCGGTGGACTCGTCTCGCTCGTCCGCGGCCGTGAGGAGGTGCGGGCCGCGGTCAGCGGCCAGCGTGGGACCGAACTCGTCCGCACCACCGAGATGCTCCCGGTCGACGCCCCCGATGGCTGGGGGATCCGCTGGGAGCGTCCGGCCGCGGACGCCGAGATCGGGACGCTCGGCGACGCGCTCGACCGGACCACCGCCCGTGCGAACACGCTGGAGGAGACGCTCGCGGACGCCGACGGCGAATCGCCCGCTGATTCCGACACTGAAAGCCGGCTTGTGGCTCCCAACGCGACCGTCTGGTGTTGGTTCGGCCGCGAGTCCCGCAGCGCGCTCGACGGTTCGCGCCGCGACGTGACGACGACGATGCCGGGCCACCACCGGATCAAAGCCGGCGACCGCTCCGCCAGCGACGCGGTGGACTTCGTCGAAGCCGTCTGCGAGCCAGCGGGTGAGTTTCCGTTTGCCGCCGTCACTGGCCAGTTCGGCCCCGTCGAGGGCGACCTGCTCGCGCTCGGTCACGGCAAACCGGACGGTCGACTTCTCGAACTCGGCCGCGGCGAGGTGACCGAACGCACCGATGCGGGCGTGACGGTCCGTCGCGAGATGCGGAGTTCGGGCACCTACGACGGCATCGGCACCGAGCGCACGCGCGGTGACATCGCCATCACGAAACTCGTCGAGGGCCGGTGGTGGTATCCGACGGTCTACCGCGGCGAGGACGGCGAGCGGAAAGGCACCTACGTCAACATCTGTACGCCAGTCGAACTGTTCCCGGATTCGGCCCGATACGTCGACCTCCACGTCGACGTCGTGAAACAGCCCGATGGCACGGTCGAACGCGTCGACGAGGACGAACTCGCCGCCGCCGTTGACGCCGGCTATCTCCCCGAAGCGCTCGCCGAGAAGGCTCGAAACGTCGCGACTGCAGTCGAAAACGCCCTCTAACATGACCGAGACCCCACGCCCCACGCCGCCGTCCGAACGCATCGTCAGTTTAGACGCTCTCCGTGGGTTCGCGCTGCTCGGCATTCTGTTGATCAACATCTGGGTGTTCGCGATGCCCGAGGACGTGTTGTTCAACCCGAACATCTACGGCGACTTCACCGGGGTGAACTACGCGGCGTGGCTGTTCACGCACATCTTCGCGGAGGGGAAGTTCATCACGCTGTTTACCCTGCTGTTCGGCGCGGGCATCATCCTGTTCACCGACAGCAAGGAACGGAAAGGCCAGGAGGCCCGCTCGCTGTACTACCGGCGCACGGTCTGGCTGATCGTCATCGGACTGGCGCATGCCCACCTGCTCTGGTACGGCGACATCCTCGTCGCCTACGGAGTCAGCGGCCTCTGGGTCATCACGGCCCGGGGCTGGCCCCCGGAAACTGCTCCTGATCGGGGTCGGTATCTTTGCCGTCCCATCGGTGCTCGAACTCTTCGTCGCCGTTCAGTCGGGTGCCGAAGCCATCGCCCCGCAGTGGGACCCAGCCGCGAGCGTCATCCAGCAGGAGGTCGAAACGTACCGAAGTGGCTGGGTCACACAGCTAGAGCATCGCGTGCCGGCGGCGATCCAGCGCGAGACGACAGGCTACGTTAGCTACTCCTTCTGGCGTGTCAGCGGGCTGATGCTCGTCGGGATGGCGCTGTACAAACTCGGTGTCTTCACCCACGACCGTTCGACGGCGTTCTACCGTCGGCTGATCGCCGGCGGTGCGCTCGGCGGGTTCGCGCTGATCCTCGCGGGCCTCGTCTACATCTCGGCCAACGACTGGTCCGCGGGCGCGGCGCTGTACTGGCGACAGTTCAACTACTGGGGTGCGCCCCTGGTCTCGAGCGCGTATCTCGGCGGTATCTTCCTGTACGCTGGCCGGCGGTCCGACGGCCCGATCACTCGTGCGCTCGCCGCAGTCGGGCGGACGGCGTTCTCGAACTACCTCTTTCAGACGGTGGTGGCGACGTCGATATTCTACGGCCACGGTCTCGGTCTGTTTGGCACTTTCCAACGTATCGAACTACTCGGTATCGTCGCGGGAATCTGGGCGGTAGAGGTGGTGCTGTCGGTGCTCTGGCTACGATACTATCGGTTCGGGCCGGTCGAGTGGGTCTGGCGCGTCCTCACTTACCGGCGGCGCGAACCGCTCAGAAAGTGAACTTCAGGCGTCGACGTCGTGGTCCGGGTCGTCCTCGACCTGACGTTTCATCGACTCGCGGCGGGATTTGGCGTCCCGGCCGGTGGCTTCGAGCAGGAAATCGTTCTTCGCGTCGACGGCGTCTGCGGCCGCGTCGGCGTTGCCCTCCGCGATGACGTCCTCTGCGGGGCGCTCCTCGAAGTGAACCGCAAGCTTGTCTTTCTTGCTGCCGTACTCGGAAGTGCCGGCGACGATCCGATCGAAGACGGGGTTGTCCGGATCCTCGACGACGTAGAGGTCGTTGCCCTTGAACTCCTCGGTCCCGTCTATCGTGCCGAAGTAGTCTTCGACAGTTTCTTTCATATCGGGGATTCGTTCTTCGAGATACTCGCCGCGTCGCATCTTGTACTCTTTCATGGTTGATGAAATCGGTCGGCGTTGATTTACCCGTTACGCTTGCTTCTGCTCCGCGAGGTAGCCGCTCCGACATTCGGGACAGATATCGCCCGCTCTGAGCGAACTCCCTGTCCCCGGTGCGGAGAAGCTACACTCCGGACAGACGTACTGCGAACCGCTCCCGTCTCCCGTCGACTCGACCGGCGTCGGCGCGCTATCCACGCTCGTAAACGTCGTCTCGGCGTTCTGTTCGGGGCGTTCGACGACTGCCTCGCCGTCGGCATCGCCGCCGGACTCGGGCCGCAACCCACCGCCGAACTCGACGTCCTCGGGCTTACCGCTCCCGGTATCGGCGTCGTACCCCTCGTCCTCTCCCTCGACTGCCGGCCAGTCCTCGCTCGGTTCGTCGTCGTCGGCCCGCGTGTCGTCCGAGTCGGGCCACTCGCCGTGTGCTCGCTCGCGTTCGGGCTCTTCCTCGGGTTCGTCGTCGGCGTCCAGGATCACCGCGTCGTCCTCTTCGGGGTCCATCTCCGGTTCGTCGTCGGCCTCGGTCGCGGCACCGGCCTCCTGCGTCGCGGCCGGGACCTCGTCGCTGTCGTCGGGTCCCTCGTCGACGAACTCGGCGTCGTGGCCGTCCCCGGCGGCCGGCGGGGTCTCGCTCTCCGCGGCCGCTGGCTCCGTGTTCGGTGCGTCCCCACCAGAATCGGGCTCTGGCGTCGCGTCGCCTGCTGTCTCCTGCGTGGTCGGTTCGGGTTCGTCGGCCGACTCCGTCAGCGCGGTTACCTCCTTGTTCTCGCTGACGAGTTTCGTCTTCCCGCACCGGGAACACGTCTGTTCCTCCCGGATCGTCACGACCACTTCGTTCCCCTGTTCCTCGCGTTCACGCTCGACTTCGCTGTCGCCGTAGTCGTGTCCGAGGAGCGAACACCTGATAGCCATTGTCCACGCATACCCAACCGCCCCCTAAAAAGTTGCCGCCCGCGAGTACGTCGGCCGAACACTGCAAACACGTCAGAAAACGAAAATAAGGGTAAAAACGGATGGGGCGTATGTATCATATATGAAAGCACGGCCGGAGTATCGCGACAGGGCTGACGTAGAGGTCGCGGTGCTTGATGCGCTTGTCGATCGGAACGACGACGGGATGACGGTGTTCGAGCTTCGATCTCACGCCGAGGTCAGTATCCACGACCTGGAGGCCGCGCTCGAATCGCTCAAAGACGACGGACTCATTCAGGTCGACGACTCGGGGAAGCGGACGGTGATCAAGGCCGACGAGCGCGTGATTCCGTCGACGACGAACGACTCGGAGGAGCCATCATTCTTCGAGGAACTGCGCGAACGACTGCCGTTCTGATCCGCCGCCTCTCGCCCGCTTGCTCGAACCGCTGACCTTTTTCGCCCATAGCCCCCAGTACGGGTAATGACCGTTATCCACTCCGTCCACGAGGATCACGGCGCGACCTTTGCCGAGCGCGGCGGACGGCAGGTCGTCCGACACTTCGGCCGGCCTGGCCGTACCCACCGCGCCGTCCGCAACGGCGTCGGCCTGATCGAGATGGCCTACGGCGTCCTCACGATCGAGGGCTCGGATCGGGTGAGCTACGTCGACAACGTCGTCTCGAACGCCGTGCCGACCGAGAACGGCGAAGGCTCCTACGCGCTCGTGCTCGATCCCCAGGGCGGCATCGAGACGGACATGTACGTCTACAACGCCGGCGAGCGACTCCTGATCTTCACCCCGCCCCAGCGCGCCGAACCGCTCGCCGACGAGTGGCGCGAGAAGACGTTCATCGAGGACGTTGACATCGACCTGGCGACCGACGACTACGCCGTCTTCGGGCTTCACGGGCCGAAAGCCACCGAAAAAGTCGCAAGCGTGCTCAACAAGTCCGGAACGCCCGAGGCGCATCTCTCCTTCGTCCGCGGCTCGATGGGCGACGAGGGCGTCTCGGTGATCCGGACCGACGCGCTGGCCGGCGACGAGGGCTTCGAGGTCGTCTGCGCGGCCGACGATGCCGAAGCCGTCTACGACACCCTGCTAAACCACGGACTCAACGCCGCCCCCTTCGGCTACGATAGCTGGGAGACGCTGACGCTCGAAGCCGGGACGCCGCTGTTCGATACCGAACTGGAGGGCCAGATACCGAACGTCCTCGGCCTTCGCAACGCCGTCGACTTCGAGAAGGGCTGTTTCGTCGGCCAGGAGGTCGTCTCCCGCGTCGAGAACCGCGGTCGGCCGAGCAAACGGCTCGTCGGACTGACCTGCGAGGCGGTCCCGTCGGCAGGTGCGGCAGTGTTCGACGGTGACGCCTCGGTCGGTGAAGTGACCCGCGCCGCCCGGACCGAACTGGTCGCGGAACCGATCGCTCTGGCACTCGTGCAGTTCGACGCCGCCGAGGAAGACGACCTCACCGTGCGTGTCGACGGCGAGGACGTCCCCGCGACGAGTACCTCGCTCCCCTTCGTCGAAGGGAGCGACCGGTCGGGACGGCTCCCGGCCTACGAATAGCTGTTTTCTCTATCGGCCGAGGTCCTCGTGCGCGCTCGACAGATGGCGGGAGGCAAGCGCGGCGAGCAGGGAGAGTTCGCCCGCCAGCGCGCCGACCGCGATGATCTCGGCGAGTTCGTCGGCGTTCGACCCTGCGGGGTCGCCGCCGCCGCGAACGCCGAGGACGTCCAGCGCCTCGGCCTGTGTGGGCAGTTTCGTCCCTCCGCCCACTGTGCCGACTTCGAGACTGGCGATGCTGACGCTCGCATAGAGGCTGTCGCCGCGCTCTTCGATGGTCGTAATCGCGTTCGATCCCTCGACGACCTGCGCGGCGTCCTGTCCGGTCGCGAGGAAGGCGGCGGCGACGACGTTTGCGGCGTGGGCGTTGAAGCCGAGACTGCCCGCCTTCGCGCTCCCGACGAGGTTCTTTCGGGTGTTCGCCTCCTGGATGGCTTCGGGCGTCGTACCGAGTCGCTCCTCGACCAGTTCCCGATCCAGTTCCACGTCGGCGGTGACGCTCCGCCCGCGGCCCTGGACGGCGTTGATCGCCGCGGGCTTTTTGTCCGAACAGAGGTTGCCCGAGAGCGCAACGAGATCCGCCGGGGTCTCCTCTCGACGAGTTCGCAGGCCTTGCCGGTCGCAATGGTCGCCATGTTCATCCCCATCGCGTCCTTCGTGTCGTAGGCGAAGCGGAGGTAGACCGAATCGCCGACGACGTAGGGTTCGATGTCGAGCAGTTCGCCGTGGCTGGTCGTCGACTCGGCGGCCTCGCGCAGGCGGTCGGTGTTCTCCGCGACCCAGTCGATCACTGCCTTTGCCTCGACGATACCCTGGACGCGGAAGACGGGTGCGCGGGTCATCCCGGATTTCGTGACGCGGGCCTGCGCCCCATCCGCCGAACGGATCGCGGAGAGGCCACGGTTGACGCTCGCCAGCAGTGCGCCCTCCGTCGTCGCTGGGGCAGGTAGTACTCCCCGGATGCGGCCCCGCCGTCGACCGCTACCGGGCCGACCACGCCCATCGGTAGCTGTGCGCCGCCGATGGCGTTCTCGATGTTCGGTTCGGCGTCGGCCGCGTCGAAAGCGTACTCGCCGACGGTCGACAGATCGGCCCCCGTCTCGCGCTCGACCACCAGGCGGCGCGCCGTCACAGCAGTCTCGTGATCGGTATGCTCTTCCAGTTCGTGCAGGCGCAGGTCGCCGTTCAGGACGCGGTCGGCGAGGTCGGCAGCGTCGGTCATGGTACGGGCATGGCCTGCCCGGCCCCTAACAGTTGCTCTTTCCGGCCGGTCGGACCGCTCGTCGACGTACACACCGCTCATCGGCTTATCGAACTCGAAGCGACAGACTACAGAATACGAAGTAATAAGCTATGCTTTTCGAAGTATGGACCGAAACACCGTTGTCGAACGCCCGAATACACCTCACTCGATGACGACTGTCCGTGATCTCTCCCCCGACGACGCCCCGGCACTGACCGCCCTCTACGAGGAGTACGAGTAGTGGGAGGACCGTAACGTCGAGGACGTCCGCCGCGCGCTCGCCGGGACGGAGGTCGCCGTGGGACTCGAAGCGGACGGCGAACTCGTGGCCTCGGCGCGCGTGCTGACCGATTAAACCTACTACGCGAACGTCTTTGACGTGCTAGTCGCGACGGACTACCGCGGGGAGGGCCTCGGCGAGACGCTGATGACGGCGGTCGTCGAGCATCCCGACCTCCAGGAGGTCGCCGGGCTCTCCCTGCTCTGTCGGCGCGGGCTAGTGCCGTACTACGAATCGGTCGGCTTCGATCTGTTCGACCCCGAGATGGAGGTGCCAGAGGGCGGTGTCGAACCGCTGGTGCGGATGACCTACTCACAGGCGTAATCACTCCACACGCCCGCCGAGCAAGCCCGGAGTGTTTTTGTCGTCGCCGCGCCTACGTCGACCCGATGCAACTGGGCTTTTTCGAGTCGCTGACGATGGTCGGCGCGCTCGCCGTCGCCATTCCGATGGTCTACGCGGGCAGTAACATCTATCTCGCCGGCAACTCGATCGGACTGCTGTTCGTCGGTCTCGGCGTCGTAATGGTGCTCGCGGAACGGTTCCTGACGACCCCGTTCGACGTGCCCTCGATCGTCGCGAAGAAGACCGTCGGACGGTTCATCCGGGACCCCGACGAGGCTGACTCCGACGCGCCGCCCGAGCACGAGTGATCGCATAGTATATTTCTTCAATTTTACTGCAACACCAACGGCTATGCAAATGTATTTATCATCCGTCCACAGACGGATCCGTATGGCTCTTCGATCGTTCGCCGGTGAACTCGGGATGGCGGTGTCCGTATTCGTCGGCCTCGTCGGCTTTTTCGCCGTACTGCTCGTATTGAACGTCGTCCTCTCCCCGTTCGGAATCGACGACCAGACGATCGGTATCGCCGCTGCCGTCGTCTTTTTCGCGTCGTTCTGGGCGATGGGACTGAAGTATTTTCTCGGTTCGTCCTGATCAGTCGCCGACCTGCATCCCCGGCGGATACTCGACGACCGGCCGTGCGCCGTCCTCTTCGACGAGTATCAGATCCCCCACAGCCACGTAGCCGTGCTCGGATGTGGCCAGTCCCGGCCGGAGCGCCAGCACTGTGCCGGCGGGGAGTTCGGCCGTCCCGTCGACAGGCGGCGACTCGTACGGGTCGAGGCCGACGCCGTGGCCGAGGTTCGCGATGACGTCGCCGGACTCCGGCGACGGGTCGAAGCCGTATGCGCCGAGTTCGGCGACCAGTTCGCGGTGGAGTTCGCCCGTCGTGACGCCCGCCCCCGCGTCGAGCGTCGCCAGTGCGGCAGACCGGGCGTTCGTCACTGCGACGTGGGCGCGGCGGTTCCAGCCCCCATCGCCGTCGACGACGAGAGTGCGAGTGAGGTGACCGTGATAGCCTGCTGGCACCCGCGGTGCAACGTCGACCGTAACCGTCGCGGCTTGCGGAATCGGTACGTCGACGCTCGGCGTCTCGGGCGGCCCGCCGACGCCGACCCGTGTGGTGCCGCTCGGGAGGCCACCTGCGGCGACCATCGCCTCGTCGATAGCTCCTCGCAGGCGAGTAGCCGTCAACAGTTCGCCATCCCAGAGTAGCCGATTGCCGGAGTGCTCCGCCTCGGCGAGCACCGCGCGTGCCCGGTCGACTCCTTCGACGGCGACGCCCTGTGCGAACGTGGTGCGGGTCTGCTCCCACTCCGTTTTCTCCCGGCGGGCGCGCTCGACGACGTCGCTCGACGCCAGTTCGTAGCCCGCCTCTTCGAGATAGAGCGCGGCGTCGTGAGGAATCGGCGGGGGGACGAGAACGGTTCCCGTCGTCTCTCCCGATTGTTCGTCGAGCACGCTCGCCGCCGCCTGCCCGGGATGTCGGCGTCGTGCATCGAACCGCCGGACCATGCTGGAGAACTCCGGGACGCCCTCGACCGTCGTCGGCAGACAGAGCACTGCCGCTTTCGAGGTGTAGACGAACGCGACAGGTGTAGCGCCGTCGTAGCCGGTGCAGTACCGGATCGACGAGTCGTGGCCCACGTGGACGAATCCGGTGGCGTCGCGCCCAGCGAGTTCGGCAGCCAACCAGTCGAAATCGGCTGTTGCAGGCGCTTTCGATCCGCTCATCCGGCTTACTGTGCTTCGAGGGGCTCTCGTGCTTCTATCAACAGGTCGTCGATGGGCCGCTCGTCGGGTTCGTTGTGGAGCAAGACGTCGATGGGGAGTGTGGGCGCGCCACTGACCAGGTTCTCCATGATGACGAGTCGCTCGCGAGCACGGCTCATCCCGACGTAGAAGACGCGCCGTTCGTTGTCGGTCAGCGTCGGGACGGGGTTGGTCGTCTTCGTGAACTCCTCACAGCCGGGGACGTCGGTCGGATCCTCGACCGTGGCGGCCATCTGCTCGACGACCTTCTCGGTCAGGTCGGTGCCGACGAAGACGTGGTCGGCCTCGCGGCCTTTCGCGCTGTGGATCGTGCCCAGTCGGACGCGCTCGGTGTCCATCCCGATATACTCGCCGACGGCGAAGTAGGCGGTGACGCTCTTTTTCTGGAAACTCGTCACTTTTCGGGACATGTCGGCCGCGGACTTCGGGCCGGGCATGAACGGGACGTGCTCGCCGATCAGGTCCGGTTCGATGGTGAGGTTTACGATGTCGTCGACGCCCGCTTCCTCCTCGCGGTCTTCGATGGCGTCGAACAGTTCGTCGCGGTCGTTCGAGCCGAAGGCCGAATCCGCGAGCATGTCGGCCAGTCGGCGCGCTTCCAGACCGTTGATCGGTTCGTCGGTGTCGAGTGCCTCGATCGCCTGGACGAACTGGGTCAGCCGGTCGGTCCACATCCGCTGGTCGGTGAGGACGCTGAACGGGATCCCTTCGGTGATGAACTCGTCGATGAACTGGAACATCTGGTAGCGCGCCCGGAACAGCAACATCACGGTCTCCTCGTCGGTCTCATCGACCGTCGCGCGGACCTCCCGAACCAGGTCGAGCATGGAGGGGCTTTCCTCGCCCTGTACGACGCCGCCCTCCTTGCGCGGGTTCAGGTCCTTGTCCTGGCGCTGGTCGATATGTTGGATCTCCCGGTTGACGACGTTCAGGACGTTCGAGGGGAGCCGGTAGGAGTTCGGCAGAATGACGTCCTCGTCGACTTCCTCGTCGAGCAGCAGGGCGGGATCGGCACCCTGCCAGGAGTAGACGACCTGATCGTCGTCGCCGGCGATCAGCACCTTCTGCATGTACGGTTTCCACTCCTCGTAGACGCCGTACTGCAGTTTGGTGATGTCCTGAAACTCGTCGATCACCAGGTAGTCGACGTTCGGGAGGAGGGAGCGCTGTTTGACGCGTTCGAGCATGTCGGCGAAGCCGACGACCCCCTGATCGCCCTTGTAGTTCCGCCAGGCACGGATCGCTTCGGGAACGTCGACACGGTCGTCGTCGCTCGGCCAGGTCGGCGTGTACTTCCCGCCGTCCTGTGCGTTCGGATCGACGTCCGGCGGCAGTCGGATCTCCTCGACGTCCCACTTGAACGGTACGTCGTACCAGTCGGAGACGTCACGCTGGGTGCGCTGGAGCCACTGGCTCGTCGCGATGATCTTGTTGCCAAGCGTCGTCGACCGGGCGGTTCGTCGGCCCCCACCGCCGTACTCGTCCTCGAACTCGATACCGTAGTCCTCACAGAACTCCTCCTTGTCGGACTCGCCGACGACGTCGTTCCGGGAGAGATCGAGCAGTTCGTAGGCCTTCGCGTGCATCGTGCAGACGTTGCCCTTGAGTGCTCGTGGGTTCTCGTCGAGTCGCTCGGCCAGCCGTTCGCGGATCTCCGCGGCGGCGGCCCGTGTGTAGGAGACGACGAGCACGTCACGCTGGCTCACCGTTCCGTCTTCCAGAAGGTCTTCGACCCGGTCGAGAAGCGCCGTCGTCTTCCCGCTTCCAGGACCACCGAACAGGCGGGTGACGGACGTATCGGCTGCAGTCATTACACAGTATCACTATACGAAACACTATAAGCCCCGTGGCTTCGCTCTGGGCCTATCAGCGGTCAGTTCCCCCGGGACGAGCGGGCTTCGCGGACGTCGCTTCCCTCCCGAATCAGGTCGTCACACTGCGGGCAGACCCGCGGTTCGTCAACGCCGCGGGGCGTGAACACTCGCGCGTAATCGACTGTGACAAACGAATTGCAGTTCTGACAGTGTGGCATGCGTTCTCCAGAGGAACGTGAGGAAGCCATCTATATAATTTTACTGGCGATATCGGCCTAAGAATTACAGATGGCTTCCCGGAGCGAACGGTCGAACGCGACGGCATGGGCTCCGGCACTCACAGAGGCACTGCTCCGGAGCACGATTGCAAAAAAACGTCGAACAGCGAGTCGTCTCTCCTTCGTTACGGTCGGGTCGGCGACCAACCACAGACGGAGCAACTGGATGCGTCTTCGTCGTGGAGACCGCCACATTCCGGACACTGTAGCTTGTTATAGTTCCGCTCCCATCCTACGGGTTCTGTTTCGTGGCCGTGACGTGAAAGGAAGTTGTCGATCAGATCGTCTCCGGCATCGTTGGGTGCGGACGCCATACACGGTACCTGTTCACACACCACGCTAATAAAGCTTGGTGGCCGGGAAACCCTTGCCAGTTCCTCCGCAAACCAACGGATCCGTGGACGAACGTACAACTATCTATAGTAATATGGCAAGTTTGTCACACCTAATAGCTCGCTCCGTCGGACGGTCCTGTCGGTGATACACGACTGACGGCAGTACAGTTCGGATCAGGCCTCTTCGAGGTCGAACTCCCAGGCGCGATAGCCGCCTTCGAGATTGAGCACGCGAGCGTCCTCGTCGACGCCCTCGTACGATTCGAGCATCCGTGCGGCCTTCTGTGAACTCTTGCCGACCGGGCAGACGACGACGATTTCGTCGCCCCAGTCGTGCTCGTCGACGCGCTGGGGGAGTTCGGGGAACGGAACGTTCTCGGCGCCGGGGATGTGCCCTCGGGCGAACTGGGGCGGCCGGCGGATGTCGACGACCTGCAGGTTGTCGCCGTTCTCCAACTTCTCGTTGACCGTTTCGGGTGCGATATCCTCGACCATCAATATCGGTTGTTCGGTTCGATTCGGGTAAAGGGCTTCGGCAGCGCGATGTTCTGCCGATCCGCTGTCGGAGTGCCCTCCTGAACCGTCCCGTTTATTCGAGTCCTGGTCCAAACAGTACGTATGAGCGATCTGAACCTCGACCCGGTCCAACTGGACCGGTACTCTCGGCACGTCATCATGGACGACGTGGGACCGGACGGGCAAAAGCGCCTGCTCGACGCCTCGGTGCTCGTGATCGGTGCGGGTGGGCTTGGCGCGCCAATCATCCAGTATCTTGCCGCGGCGGGCGTCGGCCGCATCGGCATCGCCGACAACGACGTCGTCGAGCGGTCGAACCTCCAGCGCCAGGTGATCCACGGCGACGACGACGTCGGCCGGCCGAAAGTCGATAGCGCCGCCGAGTTCGTCGCGGAGCTGAACCCCGATGTCGACGTCGATAAACACGAGACTCGCGTCACCACGGAGAACGTCAATGCGCTGATTGCCGACTACGACCTCGTGATCGATGGCAGTGACAACTTCCAGACGCGCTATCTCGTCAACGACGCCTGCACGCTTGCCGGGGTGCCGTTCACCCACGGTGCAATCTTCCAGTTCGAGGGCCAGATCACCACGTTCCCCGCGACCGAGGACTCACCGTGTTACCGCTGTGTGTTCCCCGAAGCGCCGCCGGATGGGATGGTGGCCGACTGCGCGACGGCGGGCGTGTTGGGCGTGTTGCCGGGCACAGTCGGCTGTATCCAGGCGACCGAAGCGGTGAAAATGATTCTCGGCCAGGGCGACCTGCTCGATGGTCGACTCCTGTTTTACGACGCGATGGCGATGGAGTTCGACGAGGTCGAGATCCGCAAGAATCCGGACTGTCCGGTCTGTGGCGACGACCCCGCTATCGAGTCCGTCCACGACGTCGAATACGTCGAGACGTGCTCGATCGGTGCCGACTGAGTTCTGTCTCGTGCTCCGTGGCGCTACGCACTGTTGCTCGCGACCGACTGCCGGTATCCCTCGCGCGCCTGATACACGAAGACCGCAAGTACCGACACCACGACGGTTCCCCAGATAACGTCCTGTTGCACGCCGGAGACGGTATCGGTGAACATCACCGAGAGAAGACCGAGCATGAGAACGACGACGCCCATCCGCGAGGCGCTGGAGACGGAGTCGTCGACGCGCATCAGATACGCTTGCGGGGCTACGTATCCGAATGCGACAAAGAGCAGGAACGCAACGACTGCGCCCCAGTCGGCGGGCATCCCGACCGTCGCTTCCACGGCGGTCAGCACTCCGAGGGCGGTGATTGTTGCCAGAGCGGACACTACGACGACGGCGTTTTCTCGGGAGGGCATACCCGACAGTTCGATAGGAATGATAATAAGCTTACCTTTCACGGCCGGAGTCCTCCCAGTCCGAAACTCCGACCGAGAGCGCCTGCAGAGACGAGTCCCGTGGCGAAAGCCTATTATCGTGCTCGCAAAGGTGGACGTATGAGCGAGAGCGCCGGACACGCGGCCGAGCGCGTGACCCTGGCACGGCTTCCGTCGGGGACGGAGATTTCGACGACGATCCACCGGTACGAGGGCGACGAATCGGGGCCGACGGTGTACGTCCAGGCCGCTCAGCACGGCCGGGAGATCAACGGGACCGAGGTGCTCCGGCGAGTTCACGACCGGCTTGCCGCCGACACTCGCGCGGGGACGGTGATCGCAGTCCCTGTGGCGAACCCGCTAACCTTCGATCGGGTCTCCTACACGACGCCCGAACAGCTAGACAGCGTCAACCCGAATATGAACCGCGTCTGGCCGGGCCACGACGAGGGGACGCTCCACCAGCGGATGGCCGCCGAACTCTGGGAGTACGCCGGTGATGCCGACATCGTCGTCGACCTGCACACGGGAAGCCCGGATATGTACCCACACGTCGTCTACACGGAGGGCGACGACCGCTCCAGATCGCTGGCCGAGACGTTCGGTACCGACCTCCTGCTGGCGGAGCCATCTGGCGAGGACGCCCCCGACGAGTGGCAAGAGCGCGGCTTCGGCGGGAAACTCCGGGTCGCCGCGGCCCGCGAAGGGATTTCGGCGATCACACCCGAGTTAGCACACAACAAACAGTTCGTCGAATCCGCAATCGATACCGGCGTGACGGGCCTGTTCAACGTTCTCCGCGAACTCGATATCCTGGCGGGGTCGCCAGTCGAAAACGGCAAGAGACAGGACGCGCGCAACCACCTTGGCAACGTCGACGCAACTGGATCGGGGCTGTTTCGGGTCACCGGCGATTACGAACTCGGTGAGACGATTCCCGAGGGGTCGACGCTCGGGACGGTGTACGATCCGGCGACCTACGAGACGCTCCAGACCGTCCGTACGGAGCGTGAAGGCGTCCTCTACGCGCTCACCCGAGAGGCGACAGTAACGGTCGGCGATCGGCTTGCGGGTATCGCCGTCGTCGACTAGAAGATGTTCGCCTGCCGGTAGACGTTGATGCCGTCGTCCGTAATCTCGTAGGGTTTGGTCTCCCGGGAGTGGTTGGCGTCGCGGATCTTCTGGATCTCGATGGCGAGTTGTGTCTCCCGGAAATCGGAGGGGCGGATGTACTGCAGGACGAAGACGGCGTCGGTGAGATACTCGACGATGCCGTGGCGGGAGGCGAACGCCGACTCCTCGCTCGCCTCGCTGGTCAGCAGCGTCGTGACGCCCGCTTTCTTCAGGCTCTTGGTGAAGCCGTAGATCTCGTTTCGTCTGGCCGCGCGGTCGTCGTACATCATCTCCAGCAGCGAGACCGAGTCGAGCACGAGTCGGGACGCCCCGAACTCGTCGATGAGTCGCGGGAGTTCGCTCCGGATGCTCTGAAGGCTGTTTGCCATCTCGACGGGGTCGATGTCGACAACTGCCAGATCCCCGTCTTCGGCGTACTCGTCGAAGGAGAACCCCTTCTCGGTCGCACTTCGGATGACGCGCCGGCGTGACTCCTCCAGGGTGATGTAGACAGCGCGCTCGCCGTTTCGCAGTCCTTCCGCGAGGAACTGCAGGCCGAGCGTCGTTTTCCCCGTCCCGGCGCTCCCGATGGCGACCATCAGCGCGCGGGCGGGGATGCCGCCCTGCACCATCGCATCGAGGCCTTCGATGCCGAGGGCGATCCGGTCGATATCCGAGTCGGGATCCCCCTCGAACCCGCCGCCGCCGAGCGTCTCGAAGTCGTCGGCCCCCATCTCAAACTCCCCGTCGATGTCGAACTCCTCGTCGATATCCAGGTCGTCACCGTCGGCGGAGACGTCATCGGACTCCGCTGGAATGTCGGGAGCCTGGCCGAGCGCGTCGCCGAACCCCCGATCGAACAGTCCGCTATCGCCCGCCCCCTCGTCAGTACCAGGATCCGTCTCGTCGACCGTTCTGGCGTCCCGCTCTGCGTTCTGGAGGCTCTCCAAGGGGTCCGGCTTCTCGTCCACGGCTATCTCTTCGAACGCGTCTTCGAGGTCGTCGGCAGCCTGATCCACCGACGAGGACCGTGCGGCCACCTCGTCCGCTTCGTCGTCTTCGCTTCCTGGCGCTTCGGCGTCGTCTGCATGCTCGTCGGCCTCCTCGAGAGCCCACTCGCCCGAGAAGAGGTCCTCCGCGTCGCCCTCTTCCGCTGCAAGCGCCTGCTCGAACCAGTCGTCGTCCTCGTGGTCGGGATCCGTCTGCGCTTCCTCGGGGTCGTCGTTCTCGTGACCGGAACCGTCGCCCTCACTCACGACGCCCACCTGCGGTTTCGGCAGTATCGGTAGCCCGGCAGTGGCTCCCAGCAGTCGCTGGAGATGGTCCGTTACCCGGGCGCAACCCTCCTGACGCGTTGAGCGTGTTCGTATGGTTCATATCGGTTCCGATAGCATCGCTGGACAACGGCCGTACTATCTCCAATCAGACACCGGGTCCTGATTAACTTTGCTCCAGTCCCGCCGTCAACGGGGGCTTTTTACTCCCCGCATGCTACCCGACTCCATGTACGTCGGGATTGTCGCACAGCGGGACAACGAGCAGGCAGTGAGTCTCGCGGCCGAACTAGTCGGGACGCTCGAAGCGGACGATCTGACGACGACGCTCGACACCGCCACCGCTGGCGCACTCGACCGTCCCGGAGTCGACGTCAACGAGATGGCCGAGTGTGATCTGGTCGTCTCCATCGGCGGCGACGGCACCTTTCTGTACGCCGCCCGTGGCGCGGGGTCGACGCCGATCATGGGCATCAACCTCGGCGAGGTCGGCTTTCTGAACGCCATCGCGCCAGCCGATGCCATCGAGGCCGTCACCGCCGAAGTCGAACAGCTCCGCGAGACGGGCCGGGCCCGCTCGCGAGAGATACCCCGCCTCCGGGCGAGCAACGGTGACTGGTCGCTCGAACCGGCGATCAACGAGATAGCGTTTCAGGGTCCCCAGCGAGGCCATGGTAACGGGGCCGACTTCACCGTCCGCGTCGATGACGAAGTGTACACGACCGGCCACGCGGACGGCGTGCTCGTCTCGACGCCGACCGGTAGCACTGCGTACAACCTCAGCGAGGGTGGTCCGCTGGTCCATCCCTCTATCGAGGCAATCGTCCTCACCGAGATGTGTCCGACGGACTCGATGCCGTCGCTTGCTGTCGACATCGACAGCACAGTGTCGGTCTCCGTTTCGGGCGCCGAGGAGGCGTTCGTGGTCAGCGACGGTCGGACCAGAGAGCGGATCGATCCGCCGGCCACTGTCACCGTCAGTACGGCCGAGGTCCCGGTCAGAATCGCAGGGGAAGCGTCGACTATTTCGAGGCGCTGAAGAAACTGGAGTGACCCTCTCGGCGAGTAGCAGAAGTGCCCCTATCGAAAGGACTAATCAGTTGACACCCTTAAAACGGTTCGATGAGTGAGCAACTGCCGGACGTCCAAGCGACGCGCCCGGACGTTACCGTTGGCCTGAGTCAGGTCGGCGTCACGGATGTGGAGAAACTGGTCAAACTCGCCCGCCCCAACAAGCGCCCTATCGTGCTGATGGCCGAGTTCGAAGTGTTCGTCGATCTGCCCTCCTGGCGCAAAGGCGCCGACATGAGCCGAAACATGGAGGTCATCGACGAGACGCTCGAGGACGCGACCCGGGACGAGGCCTACCGCGTCGAGGACGTCTGTGGCGACGCCGCCGAACGTCTGATCGAGAAACACGAGTACACCAGCGAGGTTACCGTCGCGATGGAGGCCGAACTCGTTCAGCGCGAACAGACGCCGGCCTCCGACAAGGAGACCCAGAGCACCGTCGATATCACTGCGAGTGCAACGGCGACTGAGGACGGGACTCGTGAGATGATCGGTGTCGACGTCACCGGGATGACGGTCTGTCCCTGCTCACAGGGGATGTCCGAATCCCGCGCCCGCGACAAACTCGAAGAACTAGATGTAGATGCCGACGCAGTCGAGGAGTTCCTCGACGATGTCCCCCAGCCGGGACACTCCCAGCGCGGCCACGCCAAGATCACTATCGAGAGCCCCGGCGCACCCGAAGTCGACCTGCGCGACCTGATCGAAGTCGCCAAAGACTCGATGAGCGGTCGGATCTACAACATGGCCAAACGCCCTGACGAGGACCACATGACCTACGAGTCCCACGCCGACGCCAAGTTCGTCGAGGACTGCGTCCGTGCGATGGCCGAGGGCGTCGTCGAAGAGTTCCCCGACCTGGGCGACGACGCGGTGATCTCCATGCGCCAGTCCAACGACGAGTCGATCCACCAGCACAACGCCCACGCCGAACGACATATCGGGATGGGCCAACTCCGCGCGGAAGTCCGGAACTGAGCCCCCGGCGTCTGACGGACGCTATTTTATAACCGGTCGGCTGTACCCGGACAATACCGTTGCCGATGGTGGGTGAGGCCGGACGCGTCGAGCGTAACTGGGAACTCGATCCCGCCCCGAGCGGCTGTGAGGACGGCGAGAACTAGAACGAGAGGGTTCGGGCGTCTTCCCAGCGCGGGACGAACTCGTCGTGGATGTTGGTCGCAAACTCTGGGTCTTTCAGATCGATCATGCCGAACGTATCGTTTGCCGCCAGCGGATGGGGAACCTGGATACAGACCTCGACGTCGTCGATGATGTTGAACGTCCCCGTCACGTCATCGCTGACCCGAACCTCGTAGTCGGGGCTGGGCGAGAGCGTTTCGCGGTGGCGCTCGCCGACGGTCTCGGGCAGGGAATCGACTGCCCGGGCGTCATCAGCACCTTGATGTCGATGCCGCGGTCGATAGCGGCTTCGAGTTGTTTTGCGACGAGCGTTCCGATGTCGCCCTGATCGAACAACGAGGTCTGGTCGGAGGCGACGACGACGATCCGTTCGTCGGCCGCCGAGAGTCGCTCGACGAGCAGGTCGGCGGTCTCTTCTGCGCCGACTGCGGCCGTCCAGAACTGGTCTTCGACCGGCTCTGCGGCGTGGAGTTCGGTCGCCAGATCGTCGACGATCTCCTCGTACTGGTCGGCCTTCTCTTCGAGTTCGCGTTTCTTGTCGTCGAGCAGTCGATCGAGCGCAGTCGAGGGCTCGACGGCGACGTACTTTTTCGGCCTGCTCGCGGTCTGGGTCCGGACCAGGTTGTACTGTTCGATACTGTTGAGCACGTCGTAGATCCGGCCCATTGGCACGTCACTCACCCGTGACAACTCTTTCGCAGTTGTGGGTCCGGTGTTGAGAAGCGACCGGTATGCACGTGCCTCGTACTCGGATAGCCCGAGATCCCTGAGACTGGCCATACCCCAAAAAACGCTCGAACAGTATAAACGCACCGACCGTTTGTAATCTATGTTACTCGGTCGAGAGCTCCCGGACGCGACTCTCCAGTTCGGCCGGATCCGCCGCTGGCTCTGCCGAGCGGTCGCCGCGCTGTACGAGTGCAGTGCCGTCCTCGATTCCCGTCGTCTCTGGGACAACGACCTTCTCGTGGTCGCCGACGCGCAGTGCGGCGCGGTGCAGTTCCGAGCCCGCGGAATCCGCGACGTGAATCGTCAGCGTGTCGTGTAGCAGCCGAGCGGTGACCGACCCGAAGCCAGCCACCTGCGGCCCGAAGCGGTCGTACGCGCCGGCGAAGGCTTCGACGGTCTCGCAAGCGACTTCGCGGTACCGATCTTCGCCCGTGATGAGGGCCAGATCGAGCAACGCGTCGGCCATCTCGACGTTGTCGTCGAGCGGCCGGAGCGGCCTGTCGAGCAGGCCCAGCCCCGCTGCGGGGCCGTCGCGGAACGAGCCCTCGGTAAACAGTTCGTCGATGGTCGCGTCGGCGACTGTCCGCGCGAGTTCGACCGTCTCGGCACCGAGGACCTCTCTGGCAGTGAGCAGCGCCGCGAGGGTGTGCGCCTGATCCGACAGGAGGAGGCGTTCGACCGTCTCGTCGCCCTCGTAATGGAGTATCTCCCCCGTCGATCAGTTCGGCACGGAGGTGCTCGAGTGCTCGCTCGGCGTACTGGCGGGCCCGGTCCTCGTCGGTGTAGGCGTAGTAGGTCAGCAGGCTATCGATAGCCAGCGCGTTCCGGTCGGCGAAGACCGTTTCGTCTACGGGGGTGCGTCCTCGCCCTCGCGCTCGGTTGGCTCCAGCGTGTAGTAGCTTGCTCCGCTCCCTGCGGACTGACTGCCGGCGAACGCCGAGCCAGTCCACAGCGTCGTCGTCAGATAGTCGAGGGTGCGCTCTGCCGGCTCTCGGTACTCATCCCGACCGGTGTAGAGATACGCGTTGGAGAGCGCCCGGACCAGCGCGGCGTTCGTGTCCAGTAGCTTCTCGTAGTGTGGGTCCGCCCAGTTCTCCTCGACGGCGTATCTGAAGAAGCCCCCGGCGTACTCGTCGAGCAGGTTCGTGGTGATCGCACTCAGCGTGCGTAGCGCCTGCTCGCGCTCGCGCTTGAGCGCGAACTCGACAGTCCGGGGCATCGGGAACTTCGCTTCGGTCCCCCACCCCCGGCGCGTTCGTCGTAGGTCTCGTGTAGCGAGCCGAGGAAATGTCGCTCGATGTCCTCGCTTAGCGCGCCCGACGGTGGCCCCTCGCCGTTGACACTGCGCGGGATTCGCCCCGCGGCGGAGCCTTTCGAGTCCCACATCTTCCGGACGCTCGTGATCACCTGGCGCATCCCGTCGGGGCCGAGATAGCCCGATCCGGTCAGTAGCTCGCCGTCCGGCGTGAGAAACACCGTCGAAGGAAAGCCGCCCATGTTGTACCGTTCGCGGACGCGAGGCTGACGGTCGACGTCGACGCGAACCGGCACGAAGCCATCGTTGATGTTCGCGGCAATACGGGGCTCGCTGTACGTCTCCCTGTCCATCTCGTGGCACCACGAACACCACGTCGCCGAGAGCGACAGCAGGATCGGTTTGCCCGCCCGGTCGGCGATTTCTGAACGGCTCCGGCCCCCACTCGTGCCACTCGACGTTGGTCCGGGCTGCGTGTTCGTCCATGTCACCGGCTACGCCGCCGCGGGGGTAAGGGCTTCGGGACGGCCTCGGGCCATCTCGGACGGCGCTCCGCGTTTCGGCCGACGAGTATCGAGTGTTAAGCGTTTTCACCGCGGAGCCGCTACCCTGTCGTATGTTCAAGCGGATTCTGGCCCTGCTGATGCTCATCCCGCTGCTTGACTCGGCGCTCCTGGTCGCGCTCGGGTTCTACTGGATCGGTGGGCTCGAGATCGTGCTCCTTGTCGTCTTGACGGCGCTGATCGGGACGCTTGCCGTCCAGGCCGAGGGTAAACGGACGATCCGAAAGCTCCAACGCACCCTCCGGACCGGCAGCGTCCCGACGAACGAACTGATCGACGGCGGCTTCCTGATCGCTGCTGGTGCCTTCCTGCTCACGCCGGGGCTCGTGACGGACCTCATCGGCTTCCTGCTCGTCATCCCGCCGACCCGGATCGCGATCAGAGCCGTCGCCAAGAAGTTCGTCATCGTGCCCTACCTCGACAAGCAGACCGACGGCTTCGCTACTGGCAAGGTCTACACCTTCGGCTTCCCCGAGGACACGTCCGGCGGGGGATGGGAACCGGATCGGGCCAGACCGAGAGTCCCTTCGATGTCGGTGGGAGCTCCGAGGGGAGCGACGACGACGTCTACGACCTCGGCGACGACTCCTACGACGTCGAGTTCGACGATTCGGACGACTCACCCGACCGCTGACCCCCCGCAGACCACGGGAGGGCGTCACCTGATGACAGTGATCGGTGGACGCGAAGAAGGAAACGCTTAAACACAAGAGCACACTACCCGATAATGCGTTCGAGGGCCAATAGCTCAATTAGGTTGAGCGCTCGGCTGATAACCGGGAGGTTCGCGGTTCAAATCCGCGTTGGCCCACTCCCTTTCTTTGTGATTCCAAACCCACACACGGGACGGTGTTACTTATAAATACCGCCTTCTCAAATCCATCCATCTCAACAGACGATCTGTTGAAGAGAGATTCAATCTGCCGCTGTCTTGCGATTGACTTCAGCCGAAATTTCAATTACCATACCTTTTAGTGCCTGTAAATCAATTATCTAACATGGAGCTATCACCTCGCCTGCTTGCTTTTCTCGAACACGAAATGGAGCAGATTAAGGATGATCGAGATCGAGACTCGGAAGATCGTCATAATGCTTCCTCAGTGCTTGGACGCATTGAGGGGGAGTTAGAGCTTAAACAAAGTCAGAACATGACCGACGACGTTGACGCGAAAGAACTACTCTCATAAATAAAAAAATCCCACCGAGCGTTAACCCGATGGGATAGCGAACAATCTTCTCCGACTCAATGCGTTCTAATTCGGAAGCAAGAATTGAATTCAAATATATCGCTATCTGAAGTTCGCTTATCCTGTAGCTCCATCCATGGACCCGCTTGTTCACCTTCGCTGCAATACTAATACGGACACTTAGGAACCCAGATTTTCTGATCTCAGAGGAGAAATTTGAGAGAGGGGGTCACATATGTATCCATTCAGTAACCCGGATCAATGTTCCAACCCAATACTAATAATTCTGTTAGTTATCTACTTATTCAGTATATATTATAATTAACCAGAGTAACCGCAGATCTTCCGTGTGCTGGTCCCTGATACATTTATTCAAGAAAAACGCCCCATCCCACTCATAATCTCAAAGAACTTGCTCACGCCCCTCTTATATCCATTAGAATAGATACGAATCCCCATCAAGATCCCCAAAGTACACCAAGCAACAGACCGAGATCCTCATTCTTCCGTCTTGATACTACATCTCTATACTTTAGTTGATACTGAGAGTTTCAATCACGAGTTCTAATTCATTGAGGGCGGGAATATCGTACTCTATTGTAGTCTATTATATTACTACTACTAACTACAGTACTACTATATTATACTGTTATACTATACTACTACTATATTGTACTGTACTATATTATCCGTATTATGGTAATATATATCTACAATATTTTTTACTGAGTAGAGCGGGAGGTAGGTATGAGAACAACACTTAATTTGATTAATATATAAATTCCATCTATTATTTATTTTTGATATATGGGCCGACTCAATGCAAAAGAACACCAGAGACAGATTACAAAGATTTACTCACCAGATTCCTGTGATCAAGAAGGAGATGAGGTCAGCTCAATCTCCGACACTCTCCATATCATAGATCTTCCTTCGAGAAAATCAACCGAGTACTGTTCTCTGCCAACCATTCGGCGTGTGATTCATACTCCGGATCGTATTCAGCAACGAGCGACCAGAAGGATTCGTTATGATTCGACTCTCGAAGATGTGCGAGTTCGTGAACGACAATGTAATCCACCACCTTGGGAGGTGCCATCATCAAGCGCCAGTTCAGGCCAAGTGTTCCCGTAGTCGAACAACTCCCCCACTTTGTACGCTGGTTCCGTATCTCGATCTGCTTGTATTCGACTCCCATCTGCTCTGAATAGTAGTCCGCTTGCTCAACGAGATATTCTCGCGCTTTCTTCCGATACAAGTTTTTGAGTGTCTGCTTGATCGAGGACTGCTCAACCGCACTCTTCCGAAGGCGAATCACATCATCAGTTACAGCATGACTCGTCGCGGATTCGATGATCAACTCTCGTTCTTCTCCGAGATACGGGAACGACTCACCAGCCTCAAAAGAGCGATCTGGAATGTCTTCACGGTAACTGTCGTAGGTACGCTGCTTTTCCATCACCCACGCTGCATTGTCTCGAAGTAGCTCCGACGGCTGGATTTCCTCCGAATCTGGAACGACAACCGTCACGCCGTGTATGTCCACATCAATCCGGGGTTCTGTAGCGTCGTCACTATGACGAACCTCGTATTCAACAGTGTTGCCGAACAGTTCGATCTCATGGAACTGTGACTCAGCCATTGTTCTGAATCAGGTAATCCCGAATGGAGTCCACAAACTCGTCATCGTTCTGAATCAGGTGCCCAAGGTCGTATTCGACGACCAGAACATCCAGCAGGATGCGTTCGATTTCAGCGATGGTCTGTTGGTTCGTTTTCCAGCCGGAGTAAGCACGATCAATACGTTCCTGAAACTGCGAGACGATCTCCTCCGCAACGGCTTCTGCTTGCTCGTCAGAGTCAATCGCTTCTGGAGTCTCCTCTGTCAGATGGGTATAGATAGCGAACTCAGCATTGTCCATCCCTTGCTCATCAGCTTCCTCCTCGACAGTCAGTATCTCCTCCTCAACTGATCTCAGGGCATCAACTGCCTGAGGATCGCTAATATCGTCGCCTTGCCAACGTTCGACTATATCGGTGACGCGCTCACTCAGGCGTTTATACCGCGGGTTCTGGTTCTCTCGTGGATGGAGATGGTCCCGTGTGGCGTGGGCAATCTGTGATGCTTTCACTCCTGGGTTCTCCAAGCCCTCGACGTCTTCGAGATATTCCTCTCCGAGCTTGTAGGTAGGGAAATCGCGCTTGATCTGCGTGATCTCCACGTTATCGCTGATGATCTCACGGGTTTTCTCACGCATATCGTCCTCGGGGTCATCATCTCCGGAGGTAGTTCGCTTGAATGCGACGTGTATCCGACTGAGCCATTTGTACTCCCGGTCAATCCCTTCGTTAACAAGGCGTCCATCGGGAGCGATGGCTTCGTAGAGGTTCTGAAGCCGACGGAAGCCCTGCTTGAAATCACGCCGTTCTGGATGGGTGCTAACACGCTCGACGGCCTCGTAGGTTGCTTCCTGTGTATCGTCTTTGGGTATCCCATCAAAGATCTCCATAACGGACTCCAACTGGTCCACGAGATCGTCATAGAGTTCGTCCTTGTCCTGTGCGGCGTAGGCTTTCGTCTCGGCGTCGTAGTCCAACGCCTCATCTATGTTCTCGAAGACGCCCTGGAAGTCCACGATCTCCCCGTTCTCTTTCCCAGCAGCAGGACGATTCGTCCGGGCAATCGCCTGCATGAGATTGTGGTTCTTCAGGTTCCGATCGAGGTACATCGTCTTCAGTACAGGCGCGTCGAAGCCTGTCAAGAGCATATTGTGAACGACGAGGAGTTTCGGGTTCTCGTCATCCTTGAACGCCTTCACGATACTGTCGCGCTCCTCAGAATCCGTGTGGAACTGTTGAATGAGGTCCGGGTCGTCGTTGGTCGCCGTGTAGAGGACTTCCACTTCATCTTCTCCACGCCGCTCAATGAGGTGTTCTCCGTACATCGCTGCCGACCGTCGGCTTGGAGTGACCACCATTCCCTTCCAGCTGTTTGGGGCAACGTGTTCGTCGTAGTGTTGGTCGATCTCCTCAACAGCTCGATCAACTCGCGGTTCGATTTCTGCGAGTGTAGTGGCGTTAACGTTCTCGCGGATAGCGTCACGCTTCTCCTCGGTCGTGAGGCCTCGGAACTTCTGTTCAAACTCCTCATCTAACCCCGCTTCGTCGATTTCCCACTCCATCTCGTGGCGGAGTGTGAAGTAGACGGGAAGAATCAGGCCGTCGTCGATTCCCTGCTTTACTGAGTAACGGTGCAGGTAGTCTTCCCCTCGGGAGAGAACTCACGGAACGTGTTCCGATCTTCGTGGCGTTCTCCCTCTCGAACAGGTGTCCCGGTAAAGCCAAAGTGATAGCACTCAGGTAACGCTGCATTGAGGCGGCTACCAAGGTCGGCTTCCATGAAGCGGTGAGCCTCATCAGACATGACTATGACCTCATCATTGCCCTGTTCCTCCGGCTCAACATCCTGGAACTTCTGAATAGTCGTGAGGACAAGCTCGCTTTGCCCCCGCTCAATGAGTTCTTGCAGATGGTCGATACTCTCGGCTTCCGTCCACTGCTCCAGCGAGAGATTCGCCAGCTGGTCGCGCATCTGGCTGTTGAGCTTGTCCGTATCGACGATGATGAACACCTGCGGGCTACGTGCTACATCACGCTTCAGGAGATTCTCAGCAGCGTACAGCATCGTGAAAGACTTCCCGGACCCCTGGGTGTGCCAGATGAGCCCCCGATCGTGTTCACCCTCATCGACGCGATCGAGGATAGCGTTCACGGCGTAGTACTGCATATACCGCGGGACAATTTTCGCATCGCCGCCAGCTCGTCGCTCGTAAAAGACGAACCGCTTGAGTAGATCAAGGAGGTTCTTGGGGTTGCACAATGCCCGTACCGCCTGATGCATCTCGTTGTCAGCCTCGTACTCTGGAGGAGCATCGTTCCACGGCTCGTAGAACTCCTTTGGAGCGCCGATCGCACCGTATCGCAGTTCCATCGTGTCGGCGGCGACGTTGAATAGACCGGGGACGAACAGCCGGGGTACGTCGTCCTCGTAGTCTTTGAGATCGCGGACGGCGTCGTGCCAGTCGTTATCCTGCGCGAGGCTCTTGAGTTCCATCGTCACGAGTGGAATCCCGTTGACGAACAGATTCACGTCCGGGCGGATGGTCGTCTCGCGGGAGACAGAGAACTGATTCACCGCGTGGAAGCGATTGTTCTCAGGGTTCTCGTAGTCGATGAGGTCAACGTAGATCGTGTCGGTCGCCCCGCCATCGCGCTGGACATTAAACTTCTTGCCCTTGGTGAGTAACTGGTAGAACGCGCGGTTGCCTTGCATCAGGTTATCGACGTCGAGGTCGCGGCGGAGGGAGGAAACGAACTTATCGACGTTGTCCTCGGTCACTTCTTCATTCAACGCGATGACCTGCTCGGCAAAGAGATTCCAGTAGATTACCTCATGGCTGTCGCGCTCGTAGGCATCGTCAAGGACGTTCGCACCACGGTCGCCGTCCTGTCCGTGTGTCTCCCATCCGACGCCGTCGAGCCACGAGAGAAGCGAGCGTTCGACGCCACCCTCGGATGGGATGCTAACCATACTGTACGATTTCCTCAGGCACCTCTATGTTAGTGTCGGTTGTGCGGACTGTTCCCGAAAGGAGGTCTTGCATTAGACCGCGTTTGAGACGTTCCTGCTGAGTCTTGACTCTTTTCTCCGTCTCAATCTGTTTGTCAATACTCTCCAGAATAGCAACTATTTTTGATTGTATCTCTACAGGCGGTACGGGAACACGAACCTTTGAGAGGAGGGATTTTGTGAGAGATTTGACTGCTCCCTCCTGAACAAAGCGGCCCATATCCACGTCTGAGAGATAGTAATACAGAAAGAGAGGTTTCACTTCTTCTCCGACAATACCGATTTGGTTGTTGTCTATCGCAGAATCTTGGGCCAATATTCTCCTCTTATTTGTCATTATGGCCGCCCCCGTTTCGGGAGAATAACTGTCCCCTCAGGTTGGATATTACATCCGACTTCTTCAGCAATCTCTTGCGAGATATAATTTTGCGCCCCTGAAACGTATCTTCGATAGTCATTAGTGTCGCTTACTTTAATAAATGGATAGTCCCCTTCTGAACTCCCCTGATATTCTTTAGGGAACGCATCTCCATTAATCAGAGTGCCTACACTTTCCATAGTTTTCAATTCCCAATCTTTCGGGAACTGTCCCATAGGGGTAGTCTTAGTTTCAGACTGCTCTCCAACACCGTTTCTGAATAGGTTCCTGAGTGTACCCTTCTGTACCCGTCTAAGGCGATTAATAACGTCTTCAGTCTTCTCAATCGCTTGGTCAACGTTGTGGAGTACGGTGGCGATTTTGCGCTGTTCAGAGATTGGAGGGAGCGAGACTCTGAACTTCTCCAAAATAGACTTACTGATATTTTGCTGTCCAGAGCCAGCACTGAGGCTCTCCAACTGTTTTTTATCATGTACCAGTTGGTAATACAGATAGTGCGGAAGTAGACGGTCGTCTGGGATAATACCACAGCAAGCCTGGTTCGTCGTCGCCTCAGTGTCTAACATCGACACCTCGCCCGTGGTAGCCCCATACATCGCAATCAGGACGGTTTTCTGAAGGAAAAAGCCGAGCGGTTGATTCTTCCAGACCTTGTTCTGTTATTGACTGTTCAGTAGAGCCGATTTTCAGTTGTCCCAGTTCACCAGTTTTGACCCACGGAATATCACCACCGTAGTATTCGTCTTTGTCAGTGTCCGGGGTCCCTCCGGCTTGTAGTTGTTCGACTAATTTCCTCAGTTGATGTTCTTCCCAAGTTGTCTCTTGAGTATCGTCGTTAGAAGACTCAACAAATTCGTCCAACGTCGCGTCTTCACTCATAGTTCAGTGCCTCCATGTGCTGGTCCATCGTCGCCTCAATCTCGTCGCGTTCGGCTTGGAGTTCCCGGAGTTTGGAAAGTTCTTCCTCAACGTCAATATCTTCCTCCGGCTCCGTGGTATCGACGTATAGCGCGATGTTGAGATTGTAGTCGTTCTCTCGAATTTCGTCCAGCGATACCGTGCGGCTCACGCGCTCCTCGCTCGCCCACTCGCGGAAGTTCTCAACGGCGTGGTCGAGTCCACCCTCAGTGAGAATATTCTGATTCGATTCCTCTCGATAGAACGCGTCGTCTGCGGCGTGTATAAACTGTACTTCACCCTCGCGCTCGGCGGGCTTGTTCGTGTTCAACACGAGAACGGCGGATGGGATCGAGTTGTTCTGGAACAGGTTCTCAGGCAGTCCAACGATGGCCTCCACCATATCGTTCTCCAGCATATGCGTCCGATAGCGTCCCTCGTGCTTGCGGAACAGCACGCCGTGGGGAATGACGATAGCGGCTTTGCCCCCGCCGCATCGCGCTCGGGACGCTTGAGTTGTTCAGCTATATGCATAATGAAGGCGTAGTCTCCCCGATCTGCTCGCGGAAGTTTCTCGTGCCAATGTTTGAAGCGGCCATACGAATCGTCTTGAAGTTCGTCTTTCGCCCAATCAGCCGAGAACGGGAAGTTTGCCAGCACCCGGTCGAAGCGCGTGAGTTCGCTGTTCTCCTCGTCGGCGAATGCGGGACTCGAAAGGGAGTCCTCGCGCTCTATCTGCCCATCCAGCCCGTGAATGGAGAGGTTCATCTTGGCGATGGCCGCAATGTCTGGGTTGATTTCCTGCCCGCTGAATTTGAGTTTCTTCTCGTCACCGCCCTGGTTCTCGCGATAATACCGTGCGGCCTCGATGAGCATCCCGCCTGAGCCGACAGTCGGGTCGTGGAAGGTCATCCCGTCATCGAAGTCATCGACAAGTCGAACGCAGAGATTGACGATTTGCGGGGGCGTGAAGAACTGCCCACCGGACTTCCCTTCCTCCTCCGCGAAGTGGCGAACCAGATCCATATACGCCTCTCCAAGCATATCTGGGGGAACGCTATTTCGGTCGAGATCGTACGTCGTGAGATGTTCGACGAGTTTCCCGAGCCGGTCGTCATCGAGCGCGTCGGCGTTGATGTAGTCCGCGCGGAAAACGCCCGTCAGTTCGGGGTTCTCCTCGGTGAGCGCCTCGAAGGCTTCGTCCAAGGCTTGGTCAACGTTGTCCGAGACAGAGCGAATGTCCTCCCACAGATGGCCTTCGGGAACAACGGGAATGTCGTAGAGATTCTTCCGATGTGCGAAGTCCTCGCCGTACTCCTCGACAGTCTCAGCGTATTGTTTCTCGAACTCATCGGAGATCGACTTGTAGTAAACGAGCGGTAGGATGTACTCCTTATAGTCGGTTGGATCGACTGCATCGCGGATTATATCGGCACATTTGAACAGATGGGATTCCAGCTCATCCAACGAAATAGTCATGGGCATAGTGTTCCGTTCAATCGTAATATGTCCTGTGATGGGATTCGATAGGTGCTCACAGTAATTCTACAACTCTACTGCTGGTAGCATACGTGCAGATGCCATGATTAAGTTCTATACTCCACTGCATTGAGGGGGAGAGAATACTGAGAGTACCCGCGACTCTGCTCACGGAAGACCGCCTCGATGTGAGTTTGTCTTGTCGCCCTCAACAAGGACTGCATCACATAGCCGACGACGCTTGAGTTCTATATCATCCGAAGAAGATACTCTTTGCCAGTGAGATTCATTTCACCATCAATCCGCTTGTAGAACTCGGGGTGTCCTTCTACCTTTGTATATCCCCAATTCGCACTCGTAATAGTTGATAATATACTTTTAATGGATTTATTAGACTGTTTTGTAGGTCTAATAATTACCCATGTTTTATTCCAGAATTACATCGCATTGAGTGGGGGAGAATTGTTTTACTGAGTTACAATAGGACTTTTTAAATTGTTGGACTTAGTGTCTCGTCTGATTAAGAAGCTAAGAAGAGATCTAATCCCACTCAATGCGTTAGTGTATTGTATTTTGATTGAGAGGGTAATACTCCCTGTCTTTCCGAAGTTTGACGTATAAAGTATATACGTAAGAATTCGGAAACCTACTCCAACTGTCCGAACTCCGTGAAATCCTCCAGTCGCTCGTTCGACCAGTGGTATGCGTTTCCACGGCCTCCCCGTCGATGTGTTACATACCCTTCCTCGTCTAACTCCTGCATCAGCTCACTAACCTGCCGTTTGCCGATCGAAGTCTTTTCTGCGATCTCGCTATTCGTCACCTCATCATCTGGCCACTGTTCCGATTCATTGAGTCCCACGACAACTTCCTGCATTCCCCTTGACCATGTTTTGACTTTCCCGCGTGCGTCAGGAGTTACCCAATAAGGGAGCCGAGACGTATGGACATACACCGTCGCCCCGCGTTCTCCATTACTCGGTGTTCGACCGAATCGCATCACTGCTTGCAGGACTTCCTTTTCAACGACAGCTTGGAATAGTGCATTTCCGAGTGAACCGAAATCGAGATCAACGCCACGGGTTACTCTACCGTCTTCGTCCACTTTCCGTTCGACAGCATCTCCATTGAGAGCGCCCCATCGTTGAATTGCTTCGCTTTCCGGAGGATGTGGACTTCCGATTACCGCTCCCAGTCGTGTTTCGGCGAACTCGTTACTCCCCTTGAGATTTCCATAGTGCTCTGCCGACTCAATGTATTCTTCCAGGGAACTCGATTCGTACTGTTCCTTCGCCTGTTTCGAGGTGATAACTGCTGGACGACTGCCCTCCCGCTCATAGATGCCTTCCAGTAAAGATCCATCCGACCTGATATTGACGTGTGTTCCGCTCTGGTAGGGTTTTGCGCCAGCATTCGTCTGGATGATCTGGAGATCAAGAACGTCTCGAAGATACTCCTGCTTCTCCTCGTCAGATTCAAGAACTTCCTCGTGCTCCAACCAATCACCACCGAGAACAAGCCGCCATTTGGTGATCGTTGGAGTACCGTCAAGGACGACTACGCTTTCCGCATTATAGAGTGGGGGTGGAACAAGAACTGTCCACTCATCCTCTGGACTGCGAACAGCTCTCCGCCCTGATCCAAGTTTTGCGTACTCCCACTCATTCTCCAGCAGTTGAAATTCAAGTCCAGCGTGGGTAAGCAGTGGGGCATGGGCATGGAATCCCGGCCTCCGTTGCAGGTTGACCCGTGTATCTCGATGTGAGTAGAAACCGAGGTCCTCTTTCCACTCCTTGATAGCTTCCTTGTACTCGTCATTACCTCGGCGTCGAATCAGATCCTTCCAGTTCTTGAAGGGGAGATCGTCTTCCTCTTTCAGATAGTTGCTCACCGCTCTCGTGGCCTCAATGTGTGTTGGCTCGAAAAAGTATGCATCACCGGGGAACTCGTCAAATGCGACATACCGATTTTCGAGGTATTTCGGATTATGGGCCTGCAAGTAGTGGCCGATCAGAATGTCGTAGTCATCAGGGTTGAACTCCCGTTTCTCCATATACGAACAGCGACCTTCTCGTTGGCAAGGGAGCGGTTCTCCAAAGTATCGTTGAGCGTTCCGGTGTAGTTCTGCTCCTGAGATTCCTGCGTCATAGACCTCGTTTACCTCCGCCTCAATGGGTTCATCCTCTCCCATTGTTTCGCAAACGTGCTGGAAGGCAGGTAGTTCGAGATAAGATAGCTCTCGGTCAATACACCAGTCTTCGTACTGGTCGTAGAGTTCGTGACGAGAGGTTAAGATCGTGAGCTGGTTGTCGGTGTCGTCTGCCCATTTGATGACGCCGTAGCTTTTACCCATCGCAGGGAGAGCTTCAACAAGGGTGGAGTTGTCCTGTTCAAAGGCAGCAAGAAGTGTTTCATCAAGCCGATCACGCACCTCAGAGCGAGTCAATTCTGCAGTCGAGTGATCAAATAGACTGTCTGCGATATATAGACCGTGGGATGAGGGGATTAAACAGTATTGGAAAATCCCTTTCGGATCTGTTAGACCCTTAGCTATTAATATGAATAGTATTCTGAATATAGAGGTTGTACACAGTAGCAGGCAAACCGGGTAGTACAGCCAATTAGGCAACATCTCTTTTTACGTATTAGTCTTCTTCCGAACTTTATTGTAGTGGGGGTGAGTCAGCCCCATGATATGAGCTACGAAAAACCCCCATACGATGCGACAATTGGCAATATCAAACTACTCTGTGAGGAGTCACGTGATGTTTCAGAAACGGATAAGGACGAATTAGAGGAAGGGGTTGAAGACCTACAGGGTAGCACTTTCAGTAGAACCCTTGAAGCAGCTGTTCAACTCGGATTGTTTGAGAAAACAGAGAACGGCTACAAACCAACGACAGAAGGTAAGCGAATTGGTTATGGGAGACTTTCTGACGAGGAGGAAAAAGAACTGTTCAGAAGTCTCGTCAAGCAATATGATTTCTACAACACACTTCTCGAAATCGTTGGGGGAAGTCTAACGAGTGATGATGGAGAACAGTATCTTGAGAGAGAAGTTGTTCAAAGTGAGATGGGGATTAATTTCGATTTTGGGGTGAGTGATAGAACCCTTGAGTCTGCCGCAGGTACGTTTTTACAGGTCTTAGATGAATGTGGCGTCGGAGAATATAAACGGGGACAAAGTGGCTATCCAACTCGTCTGGTTGTGAACGAAGAATATTCTGAATTTCTCTCTGATTCAGCGTCGGAAGAGCCGGAAGATGAAGAGCCTACTCAGGAAGAACTTCCCATAGATGAGGATGATGAAGAAGGAAACAACAATGAAAAAGAAAACAAAGATTTAGAATCCTCTGATGGGACTACCCCTTCTTCTCCGATAAATTCTCAGGAGGAGAATGTTGAGGTATCCCAAACCATTGAGGAAAGCATAGAATCAGGTTTCGATGTCACGGTCAATATCGAGATCTCATCAGCTGACTGGGAGAGTGAAGAGGTTACCTCTTTGATAAACTCGCTTAAGAATAAAGACTTAGAGTGAATGTTTCCCGCATACGTAGTTCCACCAGAGGATATAACTGAGATATTGTTCGCTTTTTCTGAGTTGGATGAGCGTGCTAATAATAAAACGGTCGCACAATTCGTCGATGAATCCGAGCGCAAGGTTCGGGAAGCAGTCAAGATACTACAAGAATTAGAGATTGTTGTTGTGGATGGTGAATACACCGTCGATATTGAATATAGCGACCTGATACAACAGTTACCCCCTGATAACAGAAATGCCGTTATCGAGAGAGCACTGTTGAGGCATCAGCCATTCATAGATTATGCAGCTTATTTGAACCGTGGCTATTCATCTGAAGAAGCCTCAAAGATGGTCTATGCGGCGTATGAGGACTTAGCAAGTGGACAAGAGTATATGCAGACGTACTTTGAGCGATTAGGTCAGTATGCTGGAATATTGACTGAAGAAGGAGACGTTTCTATTGAGGTTCGAGAAATTCCAACGGACTCCACCCACTCAATAGAACAACTTCGAGAATCTCTTGATTCGGAGCTGGAAGTAAGGATATATTTGGACGAGATCTTGGGAGAAGAGCTGATGTCTTTCTTAGATGAAGACACGAAAGCCGATTTGGCAAATGGCTATCTGAAACATATACAAAGTCCACGAGATTCAATTAGTGCTACGGGAAGAGCACTTGAGGACTTTCTTAGAAATGTTGGTGATAAGTACGGTAGCGATGACCGAGACTATGGAAGCGCCTCTGGAATAATCCCTGTCGTCAACCATCTACAGGGTGATGATTTGGTAAAGCGTATTCACAAGCGTAGAGTCTTCGCGTTCACCGAGATTAGAAATAAAGGAGGCGCACACGGAGATGATACTGAGATTCTTGAAAGGTGGGATACCTCATCAGAGATCGCACTTGACTCTGCTATTACTGCCACGTTGCTAATTCGGAGTATCTACTGCTATGCTTCCGAAGACAGGTTGATTCTGTAGCTCTTTCTCCTGGCTAATCCTCATCAAGCGGGGCTTGCTTAACCGATTTACCAAATTGACACGTCACGGTGCGGCACACATGATGGCTTTTATTACATACCAATACGGCGGTATAGTAGAATCGAGCGTATTAGGCAGGGAGTGAGAGTATAATCCCATAGAGCGCTTGGGTAGCGGTAAAGCGCGCCCATGGTAAGAATATAATGTTGCCTCGGTATTCCGAGCTGATGCGCACGCTGTATTCAACAAGACTACTGAGAACTCAGCTCACTGTGTAGGCTGACGCCGCCATTGCTCGTAGTGGTCCCGCGGTACTTTGTGAGTAGTCCCTCGGAACGGAGCAAGCGAACCGTGGGTTACGTAGGCAACATGCTCTAAGTCTACTGCTAATGCAGCCTCACCACATGTTGGACATTCGTACTCAGGAGCCTCATCCGGAATATCCTCTGGGAAGATGTCCTCCCAGTCTGCCCGCTCAATGCATTTATCACAGAGATTCGAGCTACCGCTGTGGGTTCCACTTAGAAGCAGTGCCCATTCACCATCAGACAAATCTTCTATCGGTTTTAGATCATCAGTATCCGGTGGGTTGACGCCATAATCACACAGTGCTTCACCGTTTTTCACGAAGTGATCGCGAGGACTTCGAGTGAATCCCCCACCAGCCTTGCGATAGTAGATGTGGAAATCGGCTTCTTTGTTTTCGCTCATACTCTATCTACGAGCGCACTCAACTTAGTTCTTATCAAATATCTTACTAAAGACTCAAAGAAAGTACGATAACTCTTTGAAATTTGGCATACAAATATCAATTCAAATATGTTTTGATAAGCGATGGATGCGAACTAAATTCAGTGTGATTCCGTCGGTTATTTGTAAGATCAAGGAAACGTTTTATTGTGCCAAGTTATACACTATCCCTTACTGGGAAGCTATTTGTAGTATCCTTGATTTCAACGATCATATCTTATATCGCAATTTTCATATCTGAATTGCTGATATTTATTGTATTTCCAATCTCTCTGTGGCTACTTTCAGAAGCGATCACATCAGAAATGAAGCGAATGATTGAACACGATATCTACTCCCGAGAGTAGTCGGACAAGCAGATCTCTATTGACGCTTCGTCTCCGTCGTGGTTGTATCGTCTCTATTTGCCTTTCTTGAAATCCCCAGTATATGATATATGTTACCCGTTTGCGGTCAGTACAGGTAATGTATTCAGTAAGGGGATGGCGTTCGTTTCAGAAATCCCATCCGATTAAAACTCATGCGCAACGATTGTTTTAACTGGATGGGCATTGATATGTATTGTATGGCTGAAAAGAGCGGAGTTGATCTGGTCGAAGAATGGCAGACGGGAGCTTTTCTTATTTTTGGTAGTACTGTTCTTGGATTTGTTCTGGGTGGTGTTGGAGCAGTACTTGGCGGTCAGATTGGTGGAGTGAGTGGTTTTATCGGTGGAGCAATATTGGGCTTTCTTTTATTATCATACATCTTATACGGTCGGTGAGTTTCTGCAACCAACCGACCACGGCCTACTGAAGTTGATTTCTTATTCTGTGGCAGATACGCACTCTTCAGCGACCGGCTGTTTCAGACGATGATATGTCTGAAGAATAGGATTTCAACAATGCCAGTTGTTTGATTCTTTAAAAGAAGGAGAGTACAGTCCGTACACCACTGGACGTGCGATCAAATTTTTCGCAATAAAACATAAAGATGAAACTGGTCATGATGATCTACAGGTGGATATTGAGAAGCCAACTCCGCTCAAGAAGATCGACGCGACGATTACTGTGAATGAATGAACGCCCCACCCTCGGCCTTAACAGGTCGGGGGATTTTTTTATTTATTGATGGGTCATTCGAGAGATCAACAGACGCCTCTTATTCCCGATCAAAGAAGTCCTTCCGCTGGTCCATTTTCCCTTTATCAGTTCGCTTGTCGTAGTGTTTTTCGATTATATCTTGGTTCACGTTAGCTCGTTCCCCCACTTGTTGCGCTGGAGTATCACGCTGACGCCAGTAGGTGATGCTGGCTTTTCGGACTGAGTGTGGGGATTTGGAAGATGGGCATTGACTCGCGTAGTCTACATTGTTTTTGAAATCACACGTTTTCGGATTTTCGTCGTGTGGACACTTTCCTGTGTAGAAGCAGGGATGGCTGAGTTTGTACAGACGTTGGCGGATGGTATTGGGAGAGAGCCGACCGTGGTTGGTAGTGAGCAGTGGTTTCTGTCCGTAGTCGTCTTTCGCTTCAATCCGGTTATTCTCGATGTAGTCTTCGAGAACTTGGCAGGTCATGGAATTGAGGTAGATTGGCCGTTGTCCTTGACTTCCATTTTTGAGCGGAGTATCTTTTTCAGGTCGATGCTTCACCTCAATGTATTGGTCCTCGGAATGGTAATCCGAGACATTGAGAGTACGCAATCCTCCAGTCCGGACTCCAGTTCGGAACAGTAGTCGAAACATTGCATGATCCCGAGAGGCGTATTGGAACTTTTCGAGATAATCGAGGATCTTGAGAGCCTTTTCAGGTTCCATTTTGTCGTTTGAAACGTCTTCCCCCGGATCGAGTTTGGGGACACGTATTTTCTCATGAAGGCCGGGAGTGACTGCTTGGAAGTCTTCGCACCACGTTATGAACACTCGGAAGGTGGTCATTTGGGTGTGGAGTGTGACGTTGTTCAGATCCCCGTCTTCTTTCCGCCAGTAGCGGAAGTCCTGTAGGTTGCGACCATTGAGGTCGTTCATGTTTTCTATTCCTTCGATCCCACACCACTCAATGAATTTTTTCAGTCGAGCTTTGTGTGATCGGAGAGTTGCGGATTGGACTTCGTTTTCCCGATCGGAGATGTATCGTTCAAGTGCAGTTTCGGGTTCGGTTTCGTAGAGTTCGTATTCTGGATTGGACATGAGGTGGTATCCGGAACACAAGTTTCGGAGAGTGGGCCTTACGCTCAACCGCAGAGTGAGCAATTCGCAAATAACCGCCCGCGTGGCGGCTAAAGCGCCGAAATCGTGCGGTAGAGGCGCTGAGGTTCGCGGTTCAAATCCGCGTTGGCCCATGAGTTTTCCTGACGATAATGAATGACCAGACGTGGGTAGCTTCCATACACACCTTTCCACGACTTTTCTCGCCATCGCCGAAGGCTACCTGACCGAGGAGGAAGCCGAAGACGTACTCGACCCGGCGAAGTGACCGAGCGTGTGATTCTCTGGAACGGCTAACCGGAGAACCGCACTGACCGCTACTCCGGAGAGCCGGCTAGCCTGGGACAGTGCTGGCCGGGTAGTTCGATTTTATTGCACTTCGTTCCTGATCACCACGATGCCTTTCCGTGTCCCGCCCGACCTGCGGTCGTATGACAGCCAATTTCCAGTCGCGTTTCGACGTGGAGTATGATGGGGAGATCCCGCCCAGCGTCGACGAGGCAGCGCTCCACCGGATGGAGGCTGTTGCGTATGCGCTGGACGAGAGTATCCAGATTCCGGGGACGAACACCAGCGTCGGTATCGACCCGATTCTCGGCGTCCTCCCGGTCGCTGGTGATCTGTTCAGCGCTGGTATCTCGGTCTATATCATCGTCGAGTCTGCCAATCTGGGCGTCTCCTATATGACATTGCTGCGGATGATCGCCAATATCAGTATCGACGTGGCTGGTGGGTCGATTCCCTACGCCGGCACTCTCTTCGACTCGTTCTGGAAGGCGAACAAACGCAATGTCGAACTTGCACTCGAGGAACTTGCCGAACCACCTGCCGAGAACTCGAACGATAGTGATGACGCAGAGACAGCTGTCGATGTCCCGATTCAAACGGACTGAGTATTCACAGAAACCGTACTCGCCTGACGAGGGCGATACCTATCACTGCCTACTCACAGACCTCCTGCTCGACCTCGTAGTGATACGTGACGTCGAGGTCCCACTCGCCCGAGGTCAACGCCGCAGTGTTTTCGAGAGAGATGTAGTACCGGCCTTCGGTCTCGGCGGTGAGGCGACGCTCGATACGATCGGCGACGTCGGTCTCCAGCACGAGGTCCCCGTTGGAATCCTCCACCCGTAACAGCGGCCGCGCACCATCGCCCGTCTGTACCGCAAGGATCTCCAGTTCGTGACCCGCTTTCTCGACCTCGGCCCGGACCGTCCACGTCTGGCCGGCACCGATCGTCTCCCACCCGTCGTATATTTTTTCTGATCTTTCTTCGGTCTCGATCCGACAGTCGTCGCCACCGGTGCTACCATCTGTGCACCCTGCCAGTACTGCCGCTCCCGTAACTCCGACTGATGCCAGATATGTACGTCGATTCACGGCCGTCTGGTCGCTGCCCACGTGGCAAATCCTTTGTGTTCTGCGCTGCTCGGAGCGCGTGTTTCCGGGCGTCTGTGAGGCCGATTACTTGCTGAAAGATCAATTTTCTTTACTTTTACATCATAGAAACACACGGATACATGCCGGTCGATGTCTGCTCGGTCTATGGCGCACTACCGACGGCTACCGTCTCGGTGGCAGTCGACGGATCTCTGCTCGTGTCGTTATGTTCGACTTATCAGATAGTGTCGTCGTGATTACGGGTGGAGCATCGGGAATGGGGAAGTCGATGGCCCACGAGTTCGCCGACGAGGGTGCAAGCGTGGTCGCGGTCGACGTCGACGAGGGGGTATCGAGGCGGTTGCCGACGAGATCGAGAGCGACGGTGGGGAGGCGATGGCGCTCTACGGAGACGTCCGACGACCTCTGGCACGGCGTCCTCGACGTGAACCTGAACGGGCCCTTCTATCTGACTCGTGCCGCTCTCCCCGAACTACTGGAGGGGGACGACGAGGGCGTCGTCATCAATACGGCGTCGATCGCCGGAAAAGTTGCTGGGGGAGGTGGTTCGGCCTACACGACCTCGAAACACGGGCTGATCGGGTTTACGAAACAGCTCGCACACGATTACGGGCCGGAGCTCCGGGCGAACGCGATCTGTCCGGGCGCGGTCGAGACGGGGATGACCGACGATCTGATCGAAGAGATGGAGGCGATGACCGCCGATACGCCAGCAGGGCGCTACGCCGCGCCCGAAGAGATCGCGACTGTCGCCGTCTTCCTCGCTGCGATGACGCCTCGTTCATGCACGGTGCTGCGGTCGACGTCGACGGTGGCTGGCTCGTCGACTGATCGGCTTCATTTTTCATATCCTGGTCGTTCTCCTCCGCTCGTCGTGGCCCGTGTCACGCAGACGTACAGGTAGTCGAAGGGAACTGGGACAGATCGGGCTCAGACTGCTCGTGTTCGGTTGTTGTTGGCGCTGTTCGAGGCGCTCATGAACCGATAGTTCGACCGATACTGGTGGGCCGACCGCCGTGCTGACTGCATCGACTTCTCATCCGTTATCAGGTTTATCCTCTCTGCCGTCGTAGTTTCTGAACGGAGTACAGTGGGGAAACCAGCGGTCTGCTACCAGACAGCTATGAACTACAAAGATTTCGTCGGCCAGGTACAGCACAGACTGGAGTATGCACAGTACGGGGAGGCCGTTCGCGCCATCCGTGCGGTCCTGACGACGCTCGGCGAGCGGATGCCGGAGGGGAGGCGACGGATCTCGCGAGTCCACTGCCGATGGAGATCGATCGCTACCTGATCGAGGCCGAGCACGGACAGCGCTTCGACTACAACGAGTTCCTGGATCGGGTGGCCGAACGCGAGGGCGTCGATCGGTCCGACGCCAACTACCACGCCCAGCAGGTGATGGTCGTCGTCGCCGAGGACGTCCCGGCGGGCAACATCGAGAAGGCCCGGGCAGGGCTTCCGGAAGAGTTCGATCCGCTGTTCGAGCTCCTCGACGCCTCGGAAGCATCCGACTAGCATCCCTCCGCGCACTCGGCGGGATCCGCGCGCTCGCAGAGATCAGCGATGCTTGATCTCGACGTGCCACTCCGATTCGGCGACTTGCTCGGCCGTGTGGGTGAACCCGCGTTCGTCCAGTACGTCGTACAGCGGTCGCGGCTCGAACGGATTAATCAGGGTAAGCGTCGCTCCCTCGTCGAGGTCGTCGAGTGCCTCGCTGATCGCCTCGAACGGCGGTTCGTTGATCTCACGAGCGTCGAGAACTGGCTCTGACGTGCTCATACACCGGACGTAGATGCCGGACGGCGGTGGTCGTTGTCGGGAACATGTTCGTCGCCTGGGAGCGTCGACAGATTCCACACGGTACCGAGTGTCACCGACTCAGAACGGACGTGACGATTCTCCCGGTCTGTTGCTCTCGCCGTCGCCGGTCGGATCGAGGTCTGCGTCCGTCTCGTCGGATTCGAGGCGTTCAGCTGGTCGTTGACTGCTTCGCTACCGTTGAGCGTCTCGTCCACCCGGACGCGGACCTGCTCGTAGCCGTGCGCGTCGACGGCGTTTAGCGCGCGGAACGCCCCGACGGCCAGTGGCTCGGCCTGCGGACAGAACGCGGTCGTCGGCGTGAACTCCGCGCGTAGCGTCGCCGGGTCCTCTCGTTCCTCGGCGTAGCGAAACCCGGCGTCGGTGTGTCGCGGATCCCGGTTGAGTTGGGCCAGGTTGTACCCGAACGTGGCGTCGTACACGCCGTACTCCTCGAAGGCGTCCGCGGCGTGGCGATGGACGACGACGTGTTCGTCCTCGACCAGGATCTCGTGGCCCTCCAGAAAACTACCGGGATCCGGAATGTGCTCGGAGACGAACGCGTCGTCCGGATCGAACTCCGGTTCGTTCCCGCCGAACAGGCTCATTCGCCCACCTCTCGCCACACCACTGTCACGACGTCGTCGTCGGTCTCGACTGTCTCGTAGCTGTAGCCGCGGTCCTCTAGCTTCGGATAGAGGAACTGTGGCGCGCGGTCGTTGTGCTGGACGAGGACGGTCTCGCCGGACAGGTCGGCCAACAACTCGAAGGTACGCTGTAACGGCTCCGGCGGCCCGAGTTCGCGAACGTCCAGCGTCTCGACCGGCCGGTCGTCCGGAGCGTCCGTCTCGGCGAGCACGGTCGCTTCGTGGGACATACCCGACGTTCGGGTCCCCAGCATCCCATGGTTTGTTCCGAACGTGTTCGGGGGCGGATACAGTCCGACTGGCTCGGGCATCCCGAACATATGCGGAACTAGCCTCACGGGGGAGTACTGCTAACCGGCAACCATGCAAACCCTCTCCGAGGATCTTACTACGTCGACTCGTCCACCGACGACGATACCGCTTCGGCACTTTCTCGTTGCCCTCGCATTCCTCGTCGTGGGGGCCGTGCTCGGTCTCTCGTGGACGATGGACGGCCCGGTTCCGTCCTCGGCCTTCGGCGGCATCGCGGTTGCCCACCTGCTGCTCGTCGGGTGGGTCTGTCTCACCATCGTCGGGGCGATGACGCAGTTCGTCCCCGTCTGGTCGGGCGTCGAGATCTACTCCGAACGGCTGGCGAACCTGCAACTCGCGCTGATCGCAGTCGGCGTCGCCGGCTTTGCTGGCGTGCTCTGGCTCGGTCGACCGCTCGATGGCGTCGAGTTCGCCGCGCTCATCGTGGCCGGGTTCGCCGTCTTCGTCTACAACCTCTCCCGGACGCTCTGGCCAGCGCGGCCGTTCGACGTCACCGAGCGACACTTCGCGCTGGCGCTTTGCTTCTTTGCGCTCGCGATCACGCTCGGTGGAACTCTCGCCGCTGATTACCGATGGGGCGTGCTCATCGATGCCGGACTCGCACGCCCGGCCGTCGTGGACGCACACGTGACCCTCGCCGTCTTCGGCGGCGTGCTGACGACCGTCGTCGGCGCACTCTACCAACTCGGTCCGATGTTTACCCAGAGCGACCCGACGCCGCTCGACGACCGACTCGTGGCCGCCGAGACCGTAATCTACCCCGTCGGCGTCCTGACGCTCGCGGCGGGACGGCTGATCCAGCACGCGCCCGTCGCTACCCTCGGCGGGCTACTCGTCGCCGCCGGCGTGCTGGTGACTGGACTCGTTCTCGGCCGCCGTCTCCGGACTGCAACGACGGGCGGAACGCCGATGCTCTCGCGATACGCGGTCGTGACGGTGACCGCACTGGCGTGGGGGCTGACCGCGGCCGGGACCTGGATCCTTCGCCCACTCGGCGCGCCGGTTCGGTTCGGCCATCCGGCCGTCGGTAGCCTCCTGCTCGGCGCGCTCATCGGGTTCGTCGTGATCGGGACGGTGTATCACGTCGTGCCGTTTATCGTCTGGCTCGAACGCTACAGCGACCGCGTCGGTCTCGAACGCGTACCCGCAATCGACGACCTCTACGACGGTCGCGTCTCCGCCATCGAGTTCGCCGCGATGGTCGTCGGGACAGCCCTCCTGCTCGCCTCCGCGACTGTTTCGCTGGGCGGCTACGCGGATACCGTCCGACTGCTCGCTGGCAGTCTCGTCATCGCCGGGGTCCTGCTGTTCGTCGGTAATCTCGTCCTGACGCTGGCTCGCCACGCCGGGCCGACGATGCTCGTCCGATACGACGAGTCGACGGAAATGGACGCTCCGGAGCCGTGAGGGACCGGATCGGAGCGCCCTCATACGCCGTACCGAATCGAGGATCGGGAGCCACGAAAAGGAAGGGACTTGCGTCGCGACAGCAAAGCGATGATATGGCACAGGCTCGACTCCACGTGAACCTCCCCGAGGGGCCGTGGGTGAGCGCGGTCTCCCGCGAGTTTCCCGACGCGCAGTTCCAGGTGGTGACTACCACGCCCGGGGATGGCGCGGGGTTCGCACTCGTGCAGGTGACGGCGGACGACATCGATTCCGTCCTCGACGCGATAGAGGCCCACGAGACGATCGCTGAGCTATCAGTGATGGCGCTCGAAGACGGGGTCGCGACGGTTCAGGTCGAAGCGCACGCACCGCTGTTGATGAACGCCGCACAGCAGGCGGGCGTCCCGATCGAGATGCCCGTCAAGATCGAGAACGGTATCGCCCGGGTCGACGTCACCGGCGCGCACGACCGCGTGGCCGACTTCGGAGAGCTACTCCGAACCGTCGGTGCGGAGTTCGACGTCGAGTACGTCCAGCAGCGAATGAACCCCGGTGAGTCGCTCACCGAGCGCCAGCGCGAGGTACTCTTCGAGGCCGTCGAGCGGGGCTACTACGACGTCCCGCGCACCTGCACGCTGACCGAAGTCGCGGAGCATCTCGATATCGCGAAATCGACGTGTAGCGAAGTGCTCCAGCGCGTCCAGCGGACCATCGTTCGCGAGTACGTCGACGACCTGCCGCGTCACCCGATCGAACCCCACTCGATCGACGACGAGGCCTGCGGCGTTACCCCGAACCTGTTCGCACTGCCTCTGAGGGTCGTCCGCGCCCAAGGTAACTACATGTCCAACAGCGACGTTGCCGACGGCGGCGAAGCGGCGGAGAGCGGGAAAGACGAGAACCGCCCACAATTTCTGGATACCGATCATGCGGCATCGTGGTCCGCGAACCTGGAGGGCGACCGCTACGCCGACGACCGGGAGACGCTGGTCGAGCACGCGCTCGCCGCAATCGAGCAGACCTGCGCGGGCTATCACGTCAACCTCGTTACGCACCCGAACCACGACAGTCCCGACGACTATCTGGAGGCTCCGATCCGCGAGAACTACCCCGACGCGGAGACCACAGTAGTCGACCAGTGTGGCTGTGGCGGCTACGTCTACCGCGTCACGCTACAGAGCTGATCGTCCCGGACCGCGACGAGTCAGGGCGCGAGGTGGCTCTCGATCCGCCGTCGTGTGTCCTCCAACAGCGCCACGTCGTCGGTGAACACCTCGACTGCGACAGTCCCATCGAACCCCCAGCTCCTCGGCGACGATGCCGTAGTCTATCTCGCCAGCGCCGAGCGGTAGGTGGGTGTCGCCGCGGCTTCGCGCGTCGTGAACGTGCAGGTGTGAGACGAGGTCGCCGTAGCCCGAGAGAAAGCGGTCGATGCCGTCGTGGCCGTCCTCCATGTATGCGTGGCCGACGTCGAAACAGACTGCCGTCTCCGTCTCGCGTGCCAGATCCCCCAGCACCGTTAGCGGGAGTCCTCGTTTCTGGTGGCCGACGTTCTCGACGACGAGTTCGACGCCCGCGTCCGCCGCGATGCCCCCGATTGCCGATAGCTGGTCGGCGAAGGCCGGGCGGAGATCCGTATCGTGTGGGTTCCGGGCCGTTCCGTGGAGCACTGCCTTCGTTGCTCCCTGAGCGCCCGCCCACTCCAGCAACCGCGTCAGATACGCCCGGATCGCGTCGTTGATCTCGGTGACGGGCGTCACCGCGACCTGCTTGAACGGCAAGTGGACACAGAGGTCGGCATCCGCTTCTGAAAGTACTTCGTCGAGTCTGTTCCGATCGATCTCGTCGACGTCGGTTCCCTCGCCGATCGAGAACTCGGCCAGATCGAACCCCTCGACGGTCGCCGCCATGCGCGCTATCGAGTCGCCGACGGTGAGGCCAACGTCCATACCCAGGCACTCGTCGACGTCTGCATAACTCTCCGGGTGGTCTTTCTTAAAAGGGGGACCGATCCCGCGTGGCTCGCCTGGTAGGGCGGGCGCTGGGCACGGATCACTGACGCCAGTTCGCCGTGCTCGTCCGCGAGCAGTTCGTTCAGGTCGTCGACGGTGATGATCCCCACCAGTTGGTCATCGTCGTCACAGACCGGAAGCCGGCGAACGCCGTGCTGTGCCATCAGCTCTGTGGCCCGGTAGAACCCGGCGTCACGGTCGACCGTCGTTGGCTCGGTCGACATCACGTCACCGGCGCTGATCTCGTCCGAGTCCGCCCCCTCGGCCAGCACTCCGACTGTCAGATCCCGGTCGGTTACGATCCCACGGGGCGTCTCTCCGTCAGTGATCACGACGCTCCCGACGTCTTCGTCGTCCATGAGCACCGCGAGTTCCGTGGCTGAGGTGTTCGATCCTGCTGTTACGACATCACTTCGCGCGAGGTCTTCGATTGGCATGTTTTCTCCCCCATCTAGAACGGCAACGGTAGCTGTGATAGTCGTTTGTGGTGGCCGGGTGCCGAGTGGGAGACTGCCGGTGAGCACCGACCGGCTAGCTCTCGAACCCCGGCGGAAGCCCCGTGTGTTTGATACCACTCTGGCTTTCGATCACGAACTCGTAGAATCTGACTGCGCCGTCTTCGGATTTCTCGGAGAGTAGTTGGGGACGCCACTCGCCATCCGTCGCATCGCCCAGGTTCTCCCACTCCGCCGGAGTGAGTTTGTCGATCCTGCCTTCCAGCAGGACGCTCTCCCAGTTGAACGTCGAGTCCGCCTGGTAGACGAGAAAGCTCGCAGAATCGGCCTGGGCGCTCAGCGAGTTTTTCTGGCTTTCTCCGTTGACCAGATAGGTGAAGTACAGCCGTCTGTCACCGTCGTACCCGAACGACATCGGGAGCAGGTACGGCACCTCCCCGTTGGGGAGGCCGAGTACGCCGACCCCCTGTACGGTGAGGAACTCCTTGATCTCGGCGTCGCTCATCTGTTCGACACCGGCCTCTTCGAGCGTATCGACGAACATCGTGCTCTAGTAGGGCGAACACCGTACAAAAACCCCTACTGCCGTTCATCGGGCTTTGTCGGCAGAGAGGACCAATATATTCAATATAGTAGTATTATTTTTTTATTATGTGTTATCAAATCTTGAATGTCCCTGTTCGCGGCAGTGGGAGGCATAATACTGTATCTGGGCGCTTTATACTACTGATTCCGCGTTATGAATAGATTACTACTTCTCTGCACTCGTACGAAATGTAGATCGTGTCCTACATCCTGAAGCTACGTTTATGGTCGTTTCAATAGGCTAAATGGGGATTTACTCCGATCGAGAGATGGATAGTTATGACCGCTTTTTTAAGATTTGAAAGAATATATTATAGTAGTATACTAAATATATTGCTATTTTTCGGCTCCGTCCAGTGTGCTGTCAGTATCGAGCAAGTCGAAGGAGTGGTTCGCCTTGATTTACGGAAGTACCCCTGTAACCGGTTCCGGCCCTGGTGACGGTTGTGGCCGCGAGCGTGGACCGCAGTTTCTCAGTCTCTATTTACAGGCGTACTGCTGTAATACGATTCGGTTCGACACCCTAACTCGTCCGAGATTGTCGTTTACCTCTCGCAAACGAAAACGGTGAAAAGGCCGGCGTTTCGCCGTCCGACCCCGACTTTCGTTTGCGCTGTGCAAACAGACTACTGGATCTGTGCCGCGTTGACCTCTATTACGTTCGAGGTGTGCTGTACCATTTCGGCGACCTCAGATTCGAGGTACTCGCCCTGCATTCGGCTTTTCGGTCCGGTGACACTGACGGCACCGATCACCTTCCCCTCCTGATCGAGCACCGGTGCTGCAACACACTGCAGTCCTTTGAATACCTCTTCTCTGTCGAACGCGAGACCGTGCTCGCGCACGGTTTCGAGCTGTTCCAGTAACTCCTGCCTATCGGTAATCGTGTTCGGCGTCTGTGCGGGGAGTCCGTGCCGGTCGATGATCTCGTGGACCCGCTCTTCGGGTACATTCGCCAGAATGGATTTTCCCAGTGCCGTACAGTGAAGCGGGTTGCGAGTTCCGACGTACGACGCCGTCTGGACGGCATCCTCGCCGATAGACTTGTACAGATACACGCCCCGCCCGTGCTCCTCGATCATGAACTGGGCGACCTCGCCGCTGTTCTCGGCTAACCGATCGATCTCCTCCTGAACGACCGAGTAGATATCTATCTGATTGCGGACGTACTCGCCCAGGTCGAGAAATCGAAGACTGAGGCGATATTCGTTGTCCCCTTTCTTGACGAGTTCGTTGGATTCGAGTGTGGCAAGGTGGGTGTGGACTGCGCCTTTCGAGACGTCGAGATGGTTCGCGATTTCGGTGACACCTGCTCCGTCGAGTTCTTTGAGCGCGTCGATGATGTCACAGGAGAACTGGACCGCCTGGACAGTTCGTTTTTCCTCCGTTTGCCGGGGTGTTTCGCTCATGTTTCAGAACCAGTGATTAATCATTATTAATTGTTTGCATCTCGGAAACGCGGGCCGATTGAACGGGGTATGACCGGAGCGGTGGAGGACGTTGATACTCCCCTCACACCGGGCACTGGAGTCGATAAGACGGTTTGCGTACGAAAAGAGGCGTTTGCCGTGTGCGAACGAGACGTGGTGTCGAGCGGCTGTAAACAGGTGTTTCCGCTACGTCGAGGAGATCATGTACTCGTCTATCGCGTCGCTCCCGGCGATGGCTTCTCGGTTCTTCACTGCCTCGCCCGTCTGGCTGTCGAACAGGTGGAGTCGCTCGGGAGGGAGGTGGACGTAGAGTTCCTGATCGTTGTCGATGATCAGTTCGCCACTGACACCAGCAGTGAACGTTTTGCCGCCGATATCGATGTAGATTATCGACACCTCCCCCATCGGCTCGACGACGTTGACCGAGGCCGGGACCGCGTTGTCCACTGACGGGTCCGCCAGTTCGATATCCTGCGGTCGCACTCCGAGTGTCAACTCGTTGCTGGCGTCTCGTAGTTGGTCGCGGATCTCCGGCTTGAGTTCGTAGCTGAACTCCGGGCCTTCGAGTCGCCCGTTTCGATGGGTGACTTCGAGGAAGTTCATGCTCGGCGAGCCGATGAAGCCGGCGACGAACTTGTTCTCGGGTTGGTGGTAACACTCGAGCGGCGTCCCGATCTGCTGGAGCTCTCCGTGATCGAGAACTGCGATCCGATCGCCCATCGTCATCGCCTCGGTCTGGTCGTGCGTGACGTACACCGTCGTCACGCCGAGATCCTGCTGTAGCTCCTGTAGTTCCGTTCGCATCGTCGTGCGCAGTTTCGCGTCGAGGTTGCTGAGCGGTTCGTCCATCAGGAAGATCTCCGGGTCGCGGACGATCGACCGGCCGAGCGCGACACGCTGTTGTTGGCCGCCTGAGAGCTCTTTCGGGCGTTTGTCGAGCAGTTCGGAGATGTCGAGGATGTCCGCGGCCCACTCGACTTTCTCGTGGCGCTCCTCCTTGGAGAGGTCCGTCGTCATCTTTAGCCCGAACGACATGTTCTTTCTGACGTTCATATGCGGATAGAGCGCGTAGTTCTGGAAGACCATCGCCACGCCCCGGTCCTTGGGCCGTTTGTGAGTGACTTCCTCGCCGTTGAGTTCGATCGTTCCGCTGGACGGCATCTCTAGCCCGGCGAGACATCGAAGCGTCGTCGATTTCCCACACCCCGATGGCCCGACGAGTACCAGAAACTCACCGTCCTCGATACTGATATTCAGATCCTCGACGGCGACGATCTCGTTACTGCCCCCGTCGTCGTACACTTTCGTGAGACCGTTAACGTCAACTGTTCCCATAGATAGTCACCTGATACGCTTGATTTGAAATCCCTGATAATAAATCCCGTGGGTACATCGAGTCCACTACGGCTCGAAGACCGAACGGAGCGCTCCGTCGGCGAGTTCCCACTCGCCAACTGTGGCTCCGTCTTCGCTCCGGTCGAGCGGTTCCCCGTTCACGATCACGTCCGCTGGCGCTTCTGTGACGCCATCGACGTGTAACTCGCAGGTCGGCGTGACGGGATCCGCCTCGACAGTGATCGTCTCGCCGCTCCGTTTGATTCCGAACTCGGCGAGTTTCTCGCGCTGTTCGTCGAAGTAGCGTCCGGCGGCCGCCCCGTCGGCGAGATACGTCCGGAGCGTCAGCCGTTCCGGCGGCCCCTCCTCGATCCGTTCGGTGGCGTCACGCATCGGGAGGACGCTCCCGGCGCGAACGTACAGTGGGACCCGGTCGAGGGGCACCGTCACGTCGAGGTGCTGTTGGCCCTCGTAGCGGTCGTCGCTCCACCAGTCGATCCACTCGCCCTCTGGCAGGTAGACCGAGCGCTCGCCGGACTCGTCGAAGATGGGGGCAACAAGCACCGACTCGCCGAGCAGGTACTGATCGTCGATCTCGTGGGTGCATGGATCGTCCTCGAACTCGAACAGGAGCGGGCGAACGATCGGATAGCCGGTTCGGCTCGTCACTTCGGCTTCGCTGTAGATGTAGGGCATGAGCCGGTATCGAAGCCGAGCGAACTGTTTGAATATCTCGACCGCCTCCTCCCCGAACGCCCATGGCTCGCGCGGCGTCGTGCCGTGACAGCGCGAGTGACTCGACAGGAGTCCGAACTGCGACCATCGGATGTACGTCTCGGTGCTTGGCTCCCCGCGGAACCCACCGATGTCGTGGCTCCAGTAGCCGATCCCCGACAGCGACGCGCTCAGTCCGCCCCGCAGCGCCGCGGCCATCCCGTTGAACGACGTCTGTGGGTCGCCACCCCAGTGGACGGGGAACCGCTGACTGCCGGTCCAGCCGGCCCGTCCCCAGACCAGCGCCTCGTCGTCGCCGTTGACCTCGCCGACCGTCTCGTAGACGGCTTCGTTGTAGAGATACGGGTAGACGTTGTGCATCGCCGTCCCGGAGAGCCCGTTCGCGAAGACCGCGTCCTCGGGGACGTACTCCCCGTAGTCGGTTTTGAACGTGTCGACGCCCATCTCCAGCAATCGGCGGTGTTTGTCCGTCCACCACTCGACGGCGTCCGGGTCGGTGAAGTCTACGATCGCTCCGCGGTAGTCCCCCTGACAGGTGCGCTCCATAACGTAGGGCTTCCCGGTGCCGTCCTCGACGAAATACCCCTCCTCGCGGGCCTCGACGAACGCATCGGTCCCCACCGGGACGTGTGGGTGTTCCCAGAGCGAGAGCCGAAAGCCGTTCTCGTGGAGGTCCTCGATCATCCCCTCGGGATCCGGGAACTGCTCGGTGTCCCAGACCAGATCCGTCGATTTGTTCTCGCGCATCCAGAACGGATCGAGGTGGACCACGTCCGCCGGGATCGACTCCTCCCGGAGGCGGTCGGTGATCCGTTCTAATTGTTCGCGGGACTCGTAGCCGAGTCGCGACATCCAGACGCCGAAACTCCACTTGGGCGGCCTGTCGGGCCGTCCCGTCAGTTCGGTGTACGTACTGTGGATCGTCTTGATCGAGGGGCCGGCAAAGAAGACGAACGAAAACCGGTCGTCCTCGACGCCGACGGTCGCACTCGCAGTCGACTCGACACCGAGGTCGTAGTTGACGCGGTGGGTCGTATCGACCAGCAGGCCGTAGCCCCGCGAGGAGACGTGAAAGGGGATGTTCTTGTAGGCGCGCTCGCTCTCGGTGCCGAGGGGTTCGACGTGCCAGGACTCGATCTCCTGGCCCCGGCGGTCGAACCGCGTGAACTTCTCGCCGAGGCCGTACAGGCGCTCGCCGGGAGCCAGCGAGAACGCCGTCCCCGTCTCCGTAACACGGTGGGGGCCGTGGTTGATCTCCTCTTCACTGAACCCCAGCGGCTCCACGCGGTCGTTGCCGCGGACGTCTCGGTCGTCGCGTTGCTCCTCGAACAGGAGCGTCCCGTCGTCGGCTTCGACCCGGAACGACCACGCGTCGAGACCGACGATTACCCGGAGCGTCTCGGTCCGGACGACGAGGGTGCCGTCGCGCTCTTCCAGTTCGAGGTCGACGTCCTCGCGGACGGCCGCCCGGTCGAACTCGGGGTAGGGGTTCCGATCCTCACCCGCTTCCGGGTTCGCCCGAAGCTCGAACTCGAACGTCGAGGCGTTCAGAAACTGGAGTTCGACCGGCACCGGGCGGTCGTCGCTGTGTGGTCGGGCGAGTTCCCTGTCTACGTCACAGAGTAACTCTATCGCGTTCTCGCTCCGGTCGTACCGCCGGACCCCGCTGACAGTGGTTCAGAACCATCGTTCTCTTTCGAGAGACCCGTGGTAAGCATATTAAAGCTATCCTCCGTGTCCCCCTCGCCGACCACAATCATTATGTTGCTTATCCTGCTCTTGGGGAGTGTACTCATGACCGACGAACCAGACTACCGTATTCCGCAGGGCGGGGGCGTCCCGTGGCGCGATATGGGTGTCGACGAGACGCACCGACCGCCGGACCGGGATATCGAGATCACCGATGTCAAGACGATGGCGATCGCGGGCAACTTCACGTGGGGAATCGTCAAAGTCGAGACGAACACCGAGCACTACGGCCTCGGGGAGACCTTTCGCGCAGAGGCGGCGCTGGATATGGCCGGGCGGATGGACGTCGACCTCGCGGGCGAGAACCCCTCGATACCGACCGGATCGTCGAACTGCTCAGACAGCGCTACACCGGTTGTGGCCGGATCGGACAGGCGGCGTTCACCGCCATCGAGACTGCCTGTTACGACATCAAAGGCAAACTGCTCGACGTACCGGTGTACGAACTGCTGGGCGGCAAGTACAGAGACGAGATCAAGATATACTGTGACACCCACGGCGGGGAGTCACTCGGCGAGGCCGGTGCACACGACCCGAAGGAGGTCTACACCCCCGAATCGTACGCTCGTGCCGCCCGCGAGGTCGTCGACGAGGGGTTCGACGCGCTCAAGTTCGACCTCGACGTGCCGACCCACGCCGAGTACGACGAGGCGAACCGACGGATGGACAACGAGGCAATCGAGCACAAGGTCTCGCTGGTCGAGGCCGTCCGCGACGAGATCGGATACGACATCGACCTCGGCATGGATCTCCACTGGAACTTCACCACGGAGACCGCGATCCGCCTGGGCAAAAAGCTCGAACCGTACGATCTCGCGTGGCTCGAAGACCCCGTGCCGCCGGAGAAACTCGATGCCCAGCGTCGCGTCACCGAGGCGCTCGATCTCCCCGTCCTGACGGGCGAGAACCTCGTGACCCCGGCCCAGTTCAACACGTACGCCAGTGAGGGAGCGCTGGACATCGCCGCCCCCGACGTCAACAAGTGTGGCGGCCTCGGCGAGATGAAAAAGATCGCCACGATCTGTGATCTCTACGGCATCCCGATCGCTTCGCACAACATCTCCAGTCCGCTCGGGACGGTTGCGGGCGCACATCTCTCGGCGGCGGTGCCGAACTTCCTCTGTATGGAGTGGCACTCTCGGGACGTGCCGTGGTGGAACGACTTCGCAAAGCGCACACATGGCGACGGTCCGATCCTCGAGGACGGCTACATCGACGTCCCCGAGGGCCCCGGTCTCGGCGTCGAGATCGACCGCGACCTCGCCGAGCGATACCTCACCGACGGCTCGGACCTGATCATCTGACTCCTCCTCGGGTAACCGACCGATAGCTTTTTTGAGCTAATCACGCTCCCTGAGAGTGTATGACGAAGCACACTGTGGTGGTTAGCGACCACGACTTCGCCGACCTCTCGATCGAGCGGGACGTACTGGGTGATATCGCCGACGTGCGCGACGCTGGCGGCGACCTCGACACCGAAGACATCGACGCGGACCTGGTCGATGCCGACGCGATCCTCAATCTGCGATACGAGATCGATGGCGACCTGATCAGCCGACTCGACGGCTGCCGGATCGTCGCGCGCTACGGCATCGGCGTCGACAACGTCGATAGCGAGGCGGCGACCGAGGCGGGGATCTACGTGACGAACGTCCCCGACTACTGCCAGGAGGAGGTAGCGACACACGCGCTCTCTCTGCTCCTCGCGCTGTACCGCGGCCTCGCTCGCTACAACGACTCCGTTGCCGCGGGCGAGTGGGAGCGAGGGTCGCCGCGCCGATCCACCGACTCTCCACGCAGACGCTCGGGGTCGTCGGGTTCGGCGCAATCGGGCGGGCCGTCGCCGACCGGGCGGGGGCGCTCGGCTTCGATATCGTGGCGAGCGATCCGTACGTCGACGCCGAGACGGCGGCCGACCACGGTGCCGACCTCGTCGAGTTCGAGACGCTCCTCGATCGATCGGACGCCGTGACGATCCACTCGCCGCTGGTCGAGGCGACGCGCGGGATGTTCGACGACGCCGCCTTCGAGCGGATGAACGACGGTGCCGTCCTCGTCAACGTCGCCCGCGGCCCCATCGTCGACGGCGACGCGCTCCGGGCGGCGCTGACGACGGGGAGATCAGGGGCGCAGGGCTCGACGTCTTTCCGGAGGAACCGCCCGCCGCCGACGATCCGCTCCGCACACACGAGCGCGTCGTCGCGACGCCACACGTCGGGTGGTACTCCGAGGAGGCCAACGCCGAGCGACGCCGCCGGGCGGCCGAGAACGTTCGGGCGGGGCTCACCGGCGAGCGCCCGGAGAACGTCGTCAACGAGTTGTAACGGAAAGCGGGCCGCGAAAAACTGGGATTACGCCTTTCCGACCGAGGTCAGTCCTTCGACGATCTTCCGCTGGAACACCAGCATCAACAGGAGCAGCGGGACGATCGACATGAACACGGCGGCGGAGATCGTCGCCCACGGGTACGTGTACTCGCCCTGGTAGAGCGCGATGCCGACGGTGATCGTCCGCATCGAGTCCTCGGTCATGAACGTCAGCGCGAACAGGAACTCGTTCCAGGCGTAGATGAAGACGATGATCGCCGTCGTCGCCATCGCGGGTGCCGAGACGGGCAGGATGATCCGGAAGAGGACGCCGATGTGTGAGAGCCCATCGATCAGTCCGGCCTCCTCCAGCGAATCCGGTAGCTCCTTGAAGTACGCCTGGAAGATCCAGATAGCGAAGGGGAGCTGAAACGCCGAGTAGGGGATGATCAGCCCGAGATAGCTGTTCAGGAAGCCGGTCGAACGCGCCAGATCGAATAGCGGGATCAGTCGCCCGAAGAAGGGCAACATCGCGGAGACCAGCACGATCATCAGCACGTGGAGTTTGTACTCGAAGTCCAGCCGCGAGAGCGCGTAGCCCGCCATCGACCCGAAGACGACGCAGACGATTGCGGTCCCCGAGGCGACGATGAAACTGTTGAACAGATATCGGGCGAACGGTGCCTGTTCGAGCGCGACGACGTAGTTGTCGAGGGTGAGGCTTCGCGGGATGTACTCTACGGGGAACGTGATGATCTCCGATGCCGGCTTGACCGAGGTGATCAGTATCCAGATGATCGGGAAGAACGAGACCAGACAGAGCACGGCAATCGAGCCGTAAAAGCCCAGTAGCTCGCCGATCCGCTGGGGGTTGTAGCGCTCGAACAGCGATCGGTCCTCAGTGTCGATGCTCATACTATCTCACCTCCGGTTCGTACAGCGTCACGACGTAGATTACACATATCACCATCGCGATGAGCGTGATGATCGTCGCCGCGGCAGCGCCCTCACCGAACTGCAGTCGGGTGAATGTCTGACTGTGCGCCCACAGAACGAGCGTCGTCGTCGACTCGCCCGGCCCGCCGCCGGTCAGTCCGTACGGTAGTCCGAACGCCTGAAACGCGGGCAGGGTGCGGAAGATCAGCGCGACGAGGATCACGGGTTTGAGCAGCGGTAGCGTGACGTACCAGAACTGCTTGATCTTGTTCGCGCCGTCGATCCGTGCCGCTTCGTACAGGTTGTCGGGGATGCTCGCGAGTCCGGCCAGCAGGATCAGGGCGACGAACGAACTCGTCTTCCAGATAGTCACGAACAGCATCGACCCCAGAGCGACCTGTGGGTCCGACAGGAACGGGTAGGCCGATTCGAGGATGCCGACCCGGATGAGCAGGTCGTTGATGACACCGTACTCGCCGTGGAACAGCCACGCCCAGATCCGGGCGTTGATGATCGTCGGGAGCGCCCACGGGAACAGGATCGCCGCCTGGGCGATATACTTGCCTCTGAACCCGCGATTGACCAGGAGCGCGAGTCCCAGACCGATCACCATCTCGATGGGCACGCTCCCAAACGTGTAGATCATCGTGACGGTAAACGAGTTCCAGAACGAGGAACTCTGCAGGACCGTGGCGTAGTTCTCTAGCCCGACGAACTGTTGTTCAGCCGTCGGCAGTACGCTCCCCTGATGGAGACTCGTCCATACCGTGTCGATGATCGGGTAGTAAGAGATCACGAACAGATAGGTGAGAACCGGAGCGAGCAACAGGGCTGCCATCTCTCCGTCGGAGAAGCGGAACTGTCTGTATCGTCGGTACCTCGACTGTAAGGCGCTGTTCGCCAGGCGAGAGCCCTCCCTGACTTTTCTGGCGTGTCGACTGCCATCTATACACATGCAATGCTTGACCGCGCACATAAATCTACGGGCATCGAAGACTGCTGTGAGCGCTGGGTCGAGACGTTTAAATATCCCGGCGAGGTGACGACAAACACAACGCATGTCCGCTGACAGAAGCCGTTTCGGGAGTGTTCGCCGGTCCGTTATCGAACCGACCGTCCGTCGCTGGCAGCCCTCGATACCGACTGGCAGAGCGTCGTCTGCGCGGTTGGAATCGTTGCGCTCGTCGTCGGCGTCGACATCCCCGGTTCTGAAGTGAGACCGTGTCTGACGAGCTCTCTCTGGTGCGCACGGCCCGGGAATACATCCCTGGCCTCTCGCTGTTAGTCGTCGGCGCTGGCCTCGCTCGCGTCGCCGGTGCGCGAGTCCCCGGGGTCAACGAACTGCTGGTCGCAATCGTAATCGGTGTGGTTCTCACGAATGCCGTCGGCATCCCGACGTGGATGCGTCGAGGCGTTCGGACGCACAACCTCTGGCTGGGTGCGGGTATCGTCCTGATGGGCGCGTCGCTCGCGCTCGATACCATCGTCGAGAGCGGGGCCGTCGTCGTGGTCTCCGTCCTCGCGGTCACCCTGTTCACGCTCGTCTACGTCGAAGCGCTTGCGCGAGGCGTCTTCGGTCTCGGCGAGCGACTCGGCTCGTTGCTGGCCGCAGGATCCAGCATCTGTGGGGTCTCCGCGGTCGTCGCGGTCGCCGGTAGCATCGAGGCCAAGGAAGAACACCTCGCCTACGCCGCCGCGACAGTCCTGCTGTTCGACGCCATCACGCTGCTGGCGTACCCGGTGATCGGCCGGGTGCTGGAACTCCCTGCACAGGTGTTCGGGATGTGGGCCGGACTGAGCATGTTCAGTACCGGGCCGGTCGTCGCTGTCGGCTTCGAGCACTCGAGCGCCGCCGGCCAGTGGGCAACGGTGACGAAACTGACCCGGAACGCACTGATCGGCGTCGTCGCGGTCGGCTACGCGACCTACTACGCACGGCGGCGAATGGACACGGACGGCTCCTCGTCCGTCCAGTGGCGCGAACTCTGGGACCGGTTCCCGAAGTTCGTGCTTGGCTTTCTGGCACTGGCGCTGATCGCCAGTGCGGGCGTGTTCTCCGCGGGCCAGCTGGCGTCGATGGAGACTGCCTACGGCTGGCTGTTCCTCCTCGCGTTCGTCGGCCTCGGAACCGACCTCGAACTGCAGAAGCTTCGGTGCGCTGGCGTTCGGCCGGTGCTCGTGGTGTTGCTCGCGTTCGCGACCGTGAGTGTGGTCTCGCTGGCCGGGTTGCTCACCGTCGTCGGCTGATCTGTGGCCGATATCGACCGAACGGTCACGAAACCGCCGGTATAGCAAGCTATTTTACCTCCGAGTCGGCCTGTTCTTCTATGGGTGACTCCCACATCGTAGCAGTCGAACCAGAGGACAATGTCGCCACAGCCATCCGCGAGGTGAGCGAGGGCGAAACAGTGACCGTCGACGTCGGTGACGACGAGGTCGTCGTCGACGTGCTCGAAGACGTTCGGTTCGGTCACAAGATCGCGCTCGAAGAGATCTCGCGCGGCGAGACGATCATCAAGTATGGGCTGAGCATCGGCCAGGCGTCGGAAGATATCGATGCCGGAGAATGGGTCCACGTTCACAACGTGGAGAGCAACTACGGCCGTGGCGACCTCGCTGCGAGCGGCGACTGACTCAGATCGATCATGACTGACTTCCTTGGATACGAACGAGACGACGGGAGTATCGGCATTCAAACTTCGTCCCGATCATCGCGACGGCACCGTACGCCAACGACACGGTGAAACGGGCCGCGGATATCGTCGACGACGCCATTCCGATCACGCATCCGCTTGGGCGATGCCAGACCAAGCCTGACGTGTTCCAGACGTACCGAACCCTGCTGGGCTACGGGACGCATCCGAACACCTACGGCGCAGTCGTCGTTGCACATGCCGGCGAAATCGTCGACGGCGACGAACTGGCGGGCGATATCGGCGAGACGGGCCGTCCGAGCGCGAGCATCAACATCCACGACGAGCAGGGCGTGATGAACGGGCTCAAAGCGACCGTCAACGCCGCACAGGAGATGGTACAGGACGCCAGCGCTCAGCGCCGCCAGCCACACGACCTCTCGAATCTCACGTTCGGGATCAACTGTGCAACGTCCGACACGACCAGCGGTCTCTGCCAGCACAAGGCGACCGCCGGTGCGGCCTGGCGACTCATCGATCAGGGCGGCTGCGCCGTCTTCGCGGAGACGCCGGAGTTCTTCGGCGGCGAGGAGGACCTCGCAGAGCGGGCGGTCAACGACGAGGTCGCACAGAAGATTCTCGACTACGTCGAGGACTGGGAACAGCGGCTACAGGAGACCGGCTACGACGTCCGTGGCGCACAGCCAACGCCGGACAACATGGACGGTGGACTGACGACAATCGAGGAGAAGGCGCTGGGCGCGCTCGTCAAGTCCGGTGACGGGCCGATCCAGGATCTGGTGGATTACGCCGAGAAGATCCCTGACGAAAGCGGGATGTATATCATGGATACTCCGGGCCACGGTGCTGAATCCGTTACCGGGATCGGCGCGGGCGGCGCACACTTCATGATCATCTCGACCGGGCAGGGTCATACCCTCTCGAATGCCGTCATGCCGACGATCAAGATCACGGGCAACCCCGGGAGCGCAGAGCGCGTCCCCGAGGAGACCGATGTCGACGTCAGCGAGGCGCTGGTCGGCGACGCCTCGATCGACTGGGCGACCGACGAACTCTGGGACGAGATCCTGGATGTCGTCAACGGCAAACAGACGCTGAGCGAGGTGCTCGGCGAGAGCCAGTTCGCTATCCACCGGATCGGCCCCTCCACGTGATCGATGGAGATCGATAGAGACCGCGCCCGTGAGGTGGCCGCAGCGGCCTTTCGGGACCACGGCATCCGAGAGTGTGATGCCGTGACGACGGCGGAGATGCTCGTCACTGCAGAGGCACGCGGGAAGTCCTCGCACGGACTGATCCGGCTTCCCCGATATCTCCGCGGGGTCGAACACGGGAACGTCGATCCGGAGGGGTCGATCGAGATTGCCACCGACGCGGGTGCCGCGAGTACGATCGACGGCGGCGCGCGACTGGGCCCTGCCGTTGCCCAGCACGCGATCGCCGAGGCGATAGAGCGGGCCGAAGAGTACGGTGTGGGGCTGGTCGGGGTCCGAAACTCGACCCACCTCGGGATGCTCGGCTACTACACGAACGAGATCCGCGAGGCGGGCTACGTCGGCATCGCGATGACGAATACGGAGCCAGCGATGCCGCCCCACGGCGGCGCGGAACCGGTCCTCGGGACGAACCCGATCGCGATCGGGCTACCGACCGATCCGCCGTTCAACCTCGATATGAGCACGTCAGCGATCGCACGCGGGTCAATCAACGAGGCCGCCGAACAGGGCGAAGAGATCCCCGAGGGCATCGCGCTCGACGCCAGGGGGCAACCGACCACCGATCCCGAGGCCGCGCTGGACGGGACGATCCTGCCGTTTGGCGGGCCGAAGGGCTCCGGGCTGGCAATCGCCGTCGAAGTACTCGCCGGTGGTCTCGTCGGAGCGGCTATGGGAGAGGACGTCACTGGCACCTACCACACCGAGGAGCCATGCACGAAAGGCGATCTGTTCGTGGTGATCGATCCTGATGCCACCGCGGGCGGATCGTTCAGAATCGGAGACGAACGCGTTTCTGGCCTCGCTCAAGCGGATCGAACGGGCGGTCGACGTCGACGAGATCAGGCTTCCCGGCGAGAGATCGGTTCGTGAGGAACGAACTGAGACGATCGAGGTAGGGTCTGACCTCTGGGAGGAGGCGCTCGAACTAGCGGGCGAGACGCGCTGGGCGTCTGTCCCGAGCCGCGACGCTTTGTTTTCCAATGGTCAGAAAGGGAACAATAGAAAAGATTATTAAGGATATATGCAAAGTATGTGAGTGTATGCCTGACAAACAGAGACGGCAGTTTATGAAAGCAACGGCACTCGGGAGTATGGCAGCGATGGCGGGCTGTCTCGGTGGCGACGACGACGGCACCGATCTGAACTACGTCCATCCGAGCTACTTCGGGGCTGACGCGGAGGATATCGTCCCGATGTTCGAGGAGCAAGAGGACGTTTCGGTGTCGACGCAGTCCTCACCGGGAGATGCCACCTCGACGCGGGAGTACTACGTCAACCAGTTCGTCGCCGAGTCGGGGGATTTCGACATCGGTAATATGGACATCATCTGGCCCGGCGAGTTCGCCAGCAACGGGTGGGCGGCCGAGATGGAGGATCCGGAGGGTCACACCGACAATATGCTCCAGACGCCGGTCGATGCGATGACCATCGACGGGTCGATGTACGGGATGCCGCTCCATACCGACGCCAACGCTCTGTACTACCGGACGGACAAGCTGAGGAGTACGGCTACGATGGCCCGCCCGAGACGTTCATGGAACTCGTCACTATGGCCCAGGACATCCTTGACCAGGACGACGAGATCGAAAACGGCTACATCTGGCAGGGTGGCACCAACGAGGGCCTCACGATCATGTGGCTCAACTGGGTCTGGGGCATGGGCGGTGAGGTCTACGACGGCGACAGCGTCACCGTCAACAACGAGGAGGGCGTCGCTGCGCTCCAGCACGCGGTCGACCTCATCCACGAGTACGAAATCACGCCGGAGTTTATGCCATCGAGTTCGACGGACGAGAACCGCGAGACGTTCCAGCAGGGCAACACGCTGTTCATGCGTAACTGGCCCTACGCGGTCGCGCTGATGAACGAGGACGGTTCGAGCGTGCAGGATAATTTCACCGTCGCACCGTTGCCGACCTCCGAGGACAACCCCGACGCGCAGAACTCCTGTCTCGGCGGTTGGAACCTCTTTATCAACGCCAACGCGCAGAACGCGGAGCTCGCACAGCAGTTTGCGACGTTTAGCTCGCTCGAGATCCAAGAGCGTCTCGCCCAGGAGCACAGCCGTCTCCCGGTCCGGCAGGAAGTGTACGAGAACGAGGAGATTCGGAACGAGTTCGAGGAACTGACGCTGTTCGAGGACATTCTCGGTCGAACTAACGCACGTCCGGGGCTCGCGGACTACCCGACGTTCTCCGAAATCGTGTTCACGCAGGCCAACAACGCGCTGGTCCAGAGCAAGACGCCGCAGGAGGCGCTCGACGACGCTCAGTCCGAGATCGAAGATCAGATCGACGAAGCCTGAGCACCCCGGTCGTTCGTTTCGGCGGACGATCTGTTACTGCAGTATTTTTAATGGCTCTCATAAAGCCCCGTAGCGTCGGCCCCGAACTACACCGTCACCGACGCCAGCACGGAGTCGTAACAGTGATCGAGCCGTTCTCGCTGTGCGTCGTCGAGTTGGGGGAGCGGTGGAAGCGGCGTGCCGATATCGATCCCGCTGCGGCGGACGAGATGTTTCATCGCCGCGGCGGTCGGGATGTCGTTCATCGTACTCACGACGGGGTTGACGACGCTGTTCATCAACTGTCGTGCATGGTCGTAGTCGCTGTGGCGATAGCTGTCGTACAGCTGTGCGACTGGCCGGGGAAGACGTTTGCTGGCCCAGCGATCAACCCGCTTGCACCGAGTTCGAGCGATGCTATGGCAGCTCGAGGCCCCCTGGAAGACGTCGAAGTCGGATGGCGTCGTTTCGATGACGTCGTAGAGAAAGGTCAGATCTCCCGAGGTATCTTTGAGACCGACGACGTTCGGATGCTCGGCCATCGTCGAGACGAGGTCGACCGAGAGCTCTTCACCGGTCAGGGCTGGGATGTTGTACAGTACGATCGGTAACGAACTGTCGTCCGCGATGGTCTCGAAGAAGCGCTGTAACCCGTCCTGCGTCGTACTCAGGTAGTACGGCGTCACGACGACTGCGGCATCGACGCCCGCGGCGTCGGCGTCTCGAATGTGCTCAGCGACGTCGCCCGCGCTGGTGTGCCCACAACCGGCCAACACGGGGACGTCGTCCGCGCTGTCGACGACGGTTTCCAGCACGTTCGACCGCTGTGCCCGTGTGAGACTGGGGAACTCTCCGATCGAGCCACAGGGAAAGAGACCGTGGACACCGCCGTTGATCAGATAGCTCGTGTACTCCGCCAGTGCATCGGTATCGATGTCCCTGCCAGTCGTCGGGGTCGGCATGGGACAGACTGTCCCCTCAAGTCGCATGAATGGATGCTTGTATATCTGAGATAAAAACGTTTGTGTTCAACCCGGGGGATGATACCGGTCACTGATACAAACGTTTATGAGAAATCGGTGACAACCGTGTTAACGAAACTCATGAGCGTCGAGATCGAACTTCACGACGAGCGTATACTGATCGATGGGGAGTGGGTCGATGCTGACGAACGCACGGACGTTCTGCATCCGTACGACGGCGACAAAGTCGGCTCCGTACCGGTCGCAAGCACAGAACAGGCCGAAGCGGCGGTCCAGGCGGCCCATCGCGCCGTCGAAGCGTCGGACCTCTCCGCCTATCAGCGGTACGAACTGCTCTACCGGACCGCGGAGTTGCTCGAAGAGGAAGCCGAAGCGATGGCGCGGCTGATGACGGCCGAACAGGGGAAACCGATCACCGAATCTCGCGGCGAGGTCGACCGGGCGATCCAGACGCTCCGACTTTCCGGTGAGGAGGCAAAACGGATGTTCGGCGAGTACGTCCCGATGGACGCCCAGAAGGGGTTCGCTCGGACGCACGCGTTTACCCAGCGAGAGCCACTGGGTGTGGTCGCCGCAATCACGCCGTTCAACTTCCCGCTGAACCTGATGGTACACAAGGTCGCCCCCGCGCTGGCCGCGGGCAACGCTGTCGTCGGGAAGCCAGCGTCGAACACGCCGCTGGTCTCGATCAAACTGTTCCAGTATCTGGATCAGGCGGCCACCGAACTCGACGCCCCGGACGGACTGGTCAACGTCGTTACTGGGAAGGGGAGCACCATCGGCGACGTGTTTCTGGACAGCGACGAGGTCGAGGCCATCTCCTTTACCGGCAGTACCGGTGTCGGCAAGTACATCGCAAACAACAGCGGGATGAAAGAGCTCACGCTGGAACTCGGCGGCAACGACCCCACCATCGTCTGGGACGACGCCGATATCGACTCGGCCGCCGCACAGGTCGTCGGCGGCGCGTGCTCGAACGCCGGCCAGGTCTGTAACAGCGTCGAGCGCGTGATCGTCCACGACTCCATCGAGGAGGAACTCGTCGACGCGATGGTCGAGCACACCGAAGCGCTCACTTTCGGTGATCCGTTCGACGAGGAGACGAGTATCTCCGCCCTCATCGACGACGGTGCGGCCGAGAAGGTAAAGCGGATCTTCGAGGAGACGGTCGAGGCAGGCGCAACCGTCGAGTGCGGCGGCGAGTACGATGGCCGTCATTTCGAGCCAACCGTTCTCTCGGGCGTCACACCGGAGATGCCGGCCGCCAGCGAGGAGGTGTTCGGCCCGCTCGTCCCCGTCATCAGCGTCTCCGATTTCGAGGAAGCGCTCGAAGAGGCCAACAACACCGAGTACGGTCTCGAAGCCGGAATCTTTACGCAGGATATCGACCGGGCGAAACGCGCGGCGGATCGGATCGACGCCGGGGGCGTGAACGTCAACACCGTCAGCGGGTTCCGCGCCGATCACATGCCCTACGGCGGCTTCAAAGACAGTGGCATGGGCAAAGAGGGCATCAAGTACGCGCTCGATCACTTCTCCCGGGAGAAACTCGTCGGCTTCCACAGCGGCAAGAACGCCTGAGAGTCGATCCCGGCCCCACTGCTATCGGACCGACGTCTCCGTGAATTTTGCGCGCGTGTCGACGCGCCGCTCGCCGACGATATCGAACTCCCGGGCGAGTGCGGTCTTCGCCGCGGACGGTCCGACCCGTATCTCGACTGTCCCCGGTTCGATGACGGGGATCAGCTCCCGGTCGTACAGGGCAGCTGTTCGGTCGGCACGGCGAACGCCACCGTCTTTGCCTCCCCCGGGGCGAGTTGGACCCGCTCGAACCCGACGAGCTGTCTGGCCGGTCGGATCCGGCTCGCGACGACGTCCCGTGCGTACACCTGTGGGACTGCCGCACCCGGTCGATCACCGACGTTCTCGACCGTCACCTCGACGGTGACGCGGTCGCCGGCGGCGACCGACGATGGCGTAATCGACAGCTCGCGATACCGGAGCTCGGTGTAGCTTTCGCCGTGGCCGAACGGGTAGAGCGGCTTGGCGTCGCCGAACACGTACTCGTAGTCGGCGCTTGGGGGCTTGCGATTGTAGTGGACCGGCAACTGGCCGACCGACCGCGGGATCGAGACTGGGAGCCTCCCGCCGGGGGTCTCCCGGCCGAACAGGACGTCCGCAATCGCCCGGCCGCCCTCCTCGCCGGGAAGCCAGGCCTCGACGACCGCCCCGACGTTCTCGGCGATCCACTCGGTCGCGAGCGGGCGTCCGTTGACGAGGACGACGACGACCGGCGTCCCGGTTTCGTGTACGGCCCGGACGAGTTCGTCCTGTCGGCCGGGGAGCCCCAGATCCGCCCGGTCGAGGCCTTCGCCCGCGGTCGCGGTCGTCTCCCGCTCGACATCGATCCCCGAGGACCCGCCCAGAAAGAGGACCGCTATCTCGGCGTCGTCGGCCGTACGTACCGCCTCTTCGATCTCGGAATCAGTCCGATCCCTGACGTCACAGCCTCTGACGTGGCTGATCGTTGTCTCGTCGGGGACGACCTTGCGGATCCCATCGAGCGGTGTGACGACCTCGACGCCGCTATCGCGCGATTCGGCGGCCGCATAGGCGTAGTTGCCGAGCAGATGGCGCGGGGCATCGGCGTTCGGCCCGAGGACGGCGAGGGTGTCGGTCCCCTCGTCGAGCGGCAGTAGCCCGTCGTTCTGTAACAGCACGAGCGATTCCGTGGCGGCCTCGCGTGCGACGGACCGGGCGTGAGCACCAGTCGCCGCTCCAGTGGCCTCGAAGACATCGAGGTCGTGGCTGTCGGCAGGGGGCGGATCGAGCAGTCCCAACGTCTCCTTCTGGTGGAGATGACGACTCACCGCCTGCTCTACCCTGCGTTCTTCGACGTCGCCGTCTGCGACCGCGGCCACCAGTGGATCTCCGAAACACTCGCGCTCGGGAAGTTCGACGTCGATGCCGGCGTTGATCGCTACCGCGGCCGCTTCCTGTCTGTCGGCGGCGACCCCCTGCTTCGACTGCAGGAGATCGATCCCGCGGCCGTCCGAGACAACAGTCCCGTCGAACCCCCACTCCTCGCGCAAGAGCCCGGTCAGCAGGCTATGCGAGGCGTGACAGGGGATCCCGTCGATGTCGTGGTACGCGGCCATCACCGAAGCGGCGTCGGCCTGTCGTATACCTGCCTCGAAGGGAACGCAGGCTCCCTCTCGAAGCTTCCGGGGCGAGACGTCGGCCGAGGCCCTGTTCCGTCCCCTTCGCCCCCGCCGTGGCCGACGAAATGTTTCAGCGTGGCGTGTACCGTCTCGTCGCCTGCATCCTGTAACCCCTCGACATAGGCGGCGGTCATCGCCGCAGCCAGAGACGGGTCCTCCCCGTAGGTCTCCTCAGTTCGGCCCCATCGGGGGTCGCGACTGAGATCAGCGACGGGCGAGAGCGTCAGATCGATCCCGATTGCGGATAGCTGTTCGGCGGTCGTCGCCGCGACTCGCGTGACCAACTGTGGGTCCCACGTGCTCGCGAGTCCGATACTCTGTGGAAAGACGCTCCCGCCCCGTCCCGCGTAGCCACACAGGCTCTCCTCGCGGACGATTGCCGGGATGCCGAGGCGCGTCTCCTCACGCAGGAACTGCTGGATGTCGTCGATGACTTCGGCGAGGTCCGCGGGCGGGAGATGACTCTCGCGGCCGACGCGGGTCACACGTCCGATGCCGTCTCCGAGTACGTCCTCGGCCTTTCTCGCCGCGAACTCTCCGTCCTCGAGCACCGCCCCGATCCGCACGGTCCCGATCTGTGCGACCTTCTCTTCCAGCGTCATCCGCTCTACGAGGTCAGCGACACGGCTATCGGACTCCGGGTGCTCGCCCATACAGGGAAAATACGGGAGCAGCACTTTGCTCTACTCATTGCAGAGAATATTGACGCCTCGTCTCAGAGATCGACCCACTCGCGGCGGTCGGCGGCCCGATAGATCGCTTCCATCGTCTCGACGTCGGTCAGGCCGTGCTCCCCATCGGGGTGGATCGTTGCGTCCAACCGCAGTCGGTCGGCGAAGTAATCGAACTCCTCGCGCATCTGATCGACTTTCTCTAGCTCGACCGAGAGTCGCCCGTCGCCTCGCGAGACGTGCAGCGCGCGCGTCTGATTCTGGAAAAACGCCGGTTCGACGGCCACGTAGCCATCAGTACCGGTGATCCGTAGCGTGCTGGACTGGCGCGCGTTGTGGCTCGCCGCACAGGTCGCGTAGACGTCGTTGGGGAACTCCAGCGTGCAGGTGACGCTCTCGTCGACCTCGTCGAACGCCCCGTGAGAACTCCGCGTCCGGCCGGTGGCGGCCACCGGATCCTCGCCGAGGACGAACCGGGTCGTATTCAGCGGATAGAGTCCGATATCGAACAGCGCGCCGCCGCCTGCGAGTTCCTCGTCCAGTCGCCACTGCTCCGGATCCGGATTGACGTGTTCGAGCATCCGCTGGCTCATCGAGCCGTACACCTCGACCGGATCGCCGATCAGCCCCGCGTCGATTACCTCGCGCATTCGCCGCACTGCTGGCTCGGTGTGCATGCGGTAGCCGATCATTAGCGGGACGCCGGCATCCTCGCAGACGTCGATCATCGTCCGAGACCGTTCGGCGTCACGCTCCATCGGCTTCTCACAGAGCACGGCTTTTCCGTACTTCGCCGCCGTCTCGGTGTAGGTGAGATGCAGGGCGTTGGGAGTGCAGATGTAGACGGCGTCGTACAGGTCGGTGGCGGCACCGTCGTGGAACTCGTCGTAGCTGATCCCGCGCTCGACTGTCGTGAACTCCCCCGCGACACGTTCTGCCTTCTCCGTGGTGCTGCTGACGGTCACCGTCGGAGTGCAACTATCGCTGTCGAGCAGGGCGGGTAAGGCCCGTTCGCGGGTGAACCAGCCGATCCCGATCACGGCGAACCGGACGGGGTCGGCTGTGTCGGGATCGATCGTCTGCCAGTCACGGCTACAGCCCCGGTCGAGTATCGACTCAAGCTCCATGTCCAGCCGTACACTCTCACTACCGGCAGTTAAAACTGACTGGCGGATCCGTAGTTTTACGTTCGAGTCCCGATACCGCTCTCCCATGGAGCCAGAGGACATGGACTGCAAACTGTGTGAGTATCCCGGGGCAGGACCGGTAGTGTGCCCGAAATGCGGGGCGGAACTCGACGCCGTTCTGGTCGAGGAGTGGGACGACGGTGGTGTCACGGTTCACTGCCCAGTCTGTCGCAAGCCAGTCGAAAGCGTCCTCGACGCCGGCCGCATCGCACACGGCGAGTGAGTACGTGGTGCGCACGTCGACAAGGCTACAGAATTATATAAATACTGGAAATACTCTTAAAGTATAGAAAATAATATATTTATCGTCTTCGTAGACGGTCTACTGCATCCCTGCCGGAGAAATTAGTTCAAACAACATTTTAGACTGGTTACAACGCCTAAATTGCTCTTATATCTTCCAAACTACAGGTATACTCGCTATGATTTCCCGATTGTAACTGCTCGGAATCAAATGTCATTATGAGCCCGTAAAGCACACCATACAAGATAAAAACGATGTTAACAGCTTACTCTCCGTCTATAGGATACATATCCCGAAAATCGGCTCTCGCATTCTTATACAAAATCTATATATAAACTTATTCTTATATAATTGCTATACCGCAGCTACTCGGCACTGTCGGGTACGCAGGTTTATATCGAATCGGGCGGCGACCCCACTCGTGCGCTGACAACTGCCCCGGAGCGATCCGTGACGGTCTCCGTCGTCGAGGACTGCCTCAGAAGTGTGCGGCACGTCGCTCCGCTCGTGTTCCCGCCGCCTGTTCGCCCTACTCCGCGGTGACGGACAGTCCCCTCGCCGTCATCTCCTCACAGGCGTCCGGCCACTCCATCGTGATCCTGCTCCAATTCGATCCGGCGTCTCTCGACCGGAACAGTCCGGTGTTCGATAGCGCGTAGAACTCGCCGGTTCGCTCCCCCGCCGTCAGCACGTAGCGATAGACGGCCTCGCCGGTCGGGAGTCCGCTTCCAGCGGTGGCTGCCTCGCCGATCCGGGACCACTCGCCATCTCCACGACGCCGGTAGACGTAGGATTCGGGGCTTCTGTGCGCCGATCTCGCCCCTTTCGCCGCGGAGACGAGTACGGTATCCGGATCGCCCGGATCGGTGGCGACGCTCCAGACGTATCGGTGGTGTAGCCCGTCCTGTGGATGGTTCCACGAGGCACCTCCGTCGTCCGACTCGGCGTAGCCGTCGGCGGCGGCGTACACCCGGCCGGGCGCATCGGCATGTGTGGCCAGCTGGTGATTGTCCAGCCGCGCGCCTTCGGGCCGGTCGGTCCAGGTCGCTCCGCCGTCACGGCTCACCAGCAGTGCGCCGGCCTCGATCCCGACGTACACTCGATCGGCGTCGTTCGGATCCTGTTCGATCCAGCGAACATGATGGGTGTTCGGTCGCGGCGGGAACGACCATTCGTCGGCCGAGGAAGCTCCGACAGGCCGTCGACCTCGTCCCAGCTTTCGCCGGCGTCGGTGGACTGGAACACCCGGCTCGGCTCGGTTCCGACCCAGAGCTCCGCCGGGTCGTGTGACGAGAGCGCCACTGCGGTCACTGCGTCCGGCAGCACGTCCCCACCGATCCGCTCCCAGGACTCGCCATCGCCGGTTCGGAACAGTCCGGCGTCGAACGTCCCGCAGAACGCGTGCTCCTCGTTGGCAGTGACACACTCTATCTTGTGCCCGGACAGCTGTTCACTCGTCCGGGATATCCCTGTCCGAACGCAGAAAAGTCGATCCCGCATCGCCGCGTAGATGCGCATATCCTCTTCTCGGTGTCGGGCCGTGATAATCGTTCGGTACAACGGCTCGACCGGAATCTCCTGCATCCAACCGGTTCACTCCCGCGATGGGGGTTAGTCGCTACTCGGCTCGGGCTCCGCAGGTTCGTCGACGGGTTCGTCAGCGCCGCGGAGCCGTGCCCACAGTATACTCAGCGGGACTGTGAGTTTCTTCGCCCAGCCCAGTTTCACGAGGCCGTACTGGCTGAGGGTCCCGAGGACGACGACCGCGAGGAACGTCGGCGTCGGATCGAACAACACCGGCGAGGGATCGAGCTCCGTGGCCGCCTCGGTGAACGCGTCGATGGTCCACGCCTGGGTCACCAGTGCCCCCCGACGAAGGCCATCAGAATCGGCAGGACCTTTTTGAACAGCAGTCCCGCGGCCGCCGCACCGACGATGCCGCCGAACATCGTGATCCCGACGGACTCGACGCCCAGCGAGGACCCGGAGAGGCCGACGGTCGTCGCGGCGACGTAGGAACCGAGCAGGAACCCCGGAATTGTCGCGACGGTCGTGATGAGGGAAAACGCGAGGAAGACGCCGACGATTCCGGCGACGAGTGCAGCGCCGGCCAGCATCAGTGGCTCCAGAGCGAGGTAGCCTGCGATGAAGTAGCCGGCAGCGGCTCCCGAAAGGAACCCGACGAGAGTGACGGTGTATTTGAACAGCGCAGCGCCCGCGAACGCGAGGACGATCCCCACTGCTATCAGCCCGATTTCGAGTGGAGTCATGGAACGTAGTTGGTAGACTATCCGCAAATACCTTTGGCTAACCGTTACTATCGTTGAACAACCTGACATGTACAGAATCGAACAATGGAAGCTGCTCCTCGTACCGGTGGGACGGTATCCCGCTCGCCTCAGTCGTCTGACGCTGCCGCGGCGATCTCGCGATCCGATCGTGGCCCGTCAAGATCGACGTCCGGTAGCAGGTCGCGCAGGTAGCGACCCGTGTGTGAGTCGTCGTTCCGGGCGACGGCCTCTGGCGTCCCCATCGCGACGATCCGACCGCCGTTCTCGCCACCCTCCGGACCGAGGTCGACGACGTTGTCGGCGTTTTTCACCAGATCGAGTTCGTGCTCGACGACGACGACGGTGTTGCCGTTGTCGGTCAGCCGCTGGAGAACGTCGATGAGTTTTCGCTCGTCGGCCGAGTGGAGTCCGGTCGTCGGCTCGTCGAGCAGATACAGCGTCTCGCCGGTCTGTTTTTTGCCAAGTTCCTCGGCGAGTTTGATGCGCTGGGCCTCGCCACCCGAGAGCGTCGTCGAGGGCTGGCCGAGTTTCATGTAGTCGAGGCCCACGTCTTTTAACAGTTTGAGACGGCGCTCGATCCGCGAGTCGTGTCTGAAGAAGTCGTAGGCCTCCTCGACGGACATGTCCAGCACGTCGGCGATCGTCTTGCCCTTGTACTCGACGTCGAGGGTCTCGTCGTTGTAGCGCGCACCGTTGCACTCCTCGCAGGGGACGTAGACGTCCGAGAGGAAGTTCATGTCGATCTTGACGGTCCCCTGCCCACCACACTCCTCGCAACGGCCGCCCTTGACGTTGAACGAGAACCGCCCTCTCTCGTAGCCCCGACGCTTCGAGAGTTCGGTCTGGGCGAACAGTTCGCGGATGTGATCGAAAACGCTCGTGTAGGTCGCGGGGTTCGACCGCGGCGTCCGACCGATCGGGCTCTGGTCGATGAGCCGGACCGTCTCGATACCTTCGAGACCGGATATCGCGTCGTGATCGCCGGGATCGACGCTCGTGTTGTCGTTCATCTCGCGAGCCAGTCCCTTGTACAGCACCTCGTGCATCAGCGTCGACTTCCCGGAGCCTGAGACGCCGGTGATCGCAGTGAAACAGCCGATCGGCAGGTCGACGTCAGATCGTCGAGGTTGTGCTGCCGTGCCCCTTCGATGGTGAGGTGGCTGTCGGGGTCGCGTCGCTCGTCGGGGACTGGTATCTTCGTCCTGCCCGCGAGATAGTCGCCCGTGATCGATTCGTCGGCCGCCATGACCGCCTCGACGTCGCCCTGTGCGACGACCTCGCCGCCGCGCTTGCCGGGGCCGGGGCCGAGGTCGATGACGCTGTCGGCCCGGTGCATCGTCTCCTCGTCGTGTTCGACGACGAGCAGGGTGTTGCCCAGATCCCGAAGCTCTTCGAGGGTGTTCAGTAGCCGGTCGTTGTCCCGCTGGTGGAGGCCGATCGACGGCTCGTCGAGCACGTAGAGCACGCCGACCAGGCCGGAGCCGATCTGGGTCGCCAGCCGGATCCGCTGGCTCTCGCCGCCCGAGAGCGTCGACGCCTCCCGGTCGAGCGTCAGATACTCCAGGCCGACCTCGCACATGAAGCCAAGCCGTGCGCGGATCTCCTTGAGGATCTCCTCGGCGATCTTTCGGTCGCGGTCGGACATGTCTGCCTCCATCTCCTCGAAGTGCGCGAGCGCGTCGCCGATGCTCATCCGGTTGGCCTCCGTGATTGCGGTGTCGTCGACGAGCACCGCCCGTGAGGCGTCCTTGAGCCGGGTGCCCTCACACGCCGGGCACTCGGTGACGGACATGTACTTCTCGATGTGGTCGCGGGTGCCCTCGCTATCCGTCTCGACGTATCGCCGTTCGAGGTTCGGAATGACCCCCTCGAACCGTTTTCGTTTCTGTCGAGTGCCGTTTTTCGTCCGGCGTTTGAACAGCACTTCCTCGCTCGTCCCGTAGAGGAACGCCTGCCGGACTGCTGCTGGAAGCTCCTCGAACGGTGTCGACAGCGAGACGTCGAAGTGTGCCGCGACGGCATCGAGGCGGGTCTGGTAGTACGAGCGGTTGTAGCTCCACGCCTCGAAGACGTGTTTCAGCGGCTTCGCGGTGTCCTGTACGACCAGTTCCTCGCTGACCTCCTTGGTCTCGCCGATCCCCTCACACTCCGGGCAGGCCCCGTGTGGGGAGTTGAACGAGAACGAACGCGTCTCGATTTCGGGGAGATCGATCCCGCACTCAGTGCAGGCCAACTCCTCCGAGAACTCGACGACGCGGCGTTCCTCGGCGGTATCGTCCTTCTCGCCGCCCGTTCCCAGATCGCCGGTCGACCGCGCGGTTGCGCCGACATCGATCTCGTCGGGCGGGTTCGGAAGGATGACCTTCAGCACGCCATCTGCCTCCTCCAGTGCGGTCTCGACGGAGTCGGCGATCCGCGAGCGAGCATCTGGTGCGATCTTCACGCGGTCGACGATCACGTCGACCGTATGGTCGAAGTTCTCGTCGAGATCGGGTTTGTCGAGTGTCAGGTCGTACTCCTCGCCGTCGACCTCGACGCGGGAGTACCCCTCGCCGACGAGTTCGTCGAACAACTCCTCGAAGGCACCTTTCTGGTCGCGGACGACCGGCGCGGCGAGTTTCGCCTTCGTCCCTTCGGGGAGATCCAGCAGGCGCGACACCATGTTCTGGGCGCTCTGCTCGCCGACCTCTCTGCCACACTCCGGACAGTGTGGCGTCCCGACGCGGGCGTACAGCAGGCGCAGGTAGTCGTGTAACTCGGTGACGGTCCCGACCGTCGATCGGGGGTTGTTCGCCGCGTTCTTCTGGTCGATCGAGATCGCGGGCGAAAGCCCCTCGACCGTCTCGACCTGTGGCTTGTCCATCTGCCCGAGGAAGTTCCGTGCGTAGGCAGACAGGCTCTCGATGTAGCGGCGTTGTCCTTCCGCGTAGACGGTATCGAACGCGAGCGAGGACTTTCCCGAGCCCGAGAGCCCGGTGACGACGGTGAACTGCTCGCGTGGAATCTCGACGTCGAGGTCCTTGAGGTTGTTCTCCTCGGCTCCTCGGACCTCGATGTAGTCCTTGCTCATTCTGGCCGGAGTACGGACCGGATCCGTGTATACCCGTCGGTTCCGGTTCCTCGGCAGGTAGATCTTTACCCCCGGCTTCCCACGATCAACTACCATGAAGCAATCGCTCCCCGACCGTCGACTTACTCGCCGTCGACTGCTCGGTGGACTCACTGTGACGGGGACTGCGTTGTCCGCCTCGGTTGCCGCAGGCGTCGGTGGAGGATCGTCCCTGCAGGAGTCCCCCGGCGCAATGCGGTGGAGCGAGACCTACGACCGTTCAGCACAGGACGTCGAATGCAATGCCATCTCGCCGGTCGACGGCGGCTACTATCTCGCCGGATCGGTCGGCTTTCCCGGCGGCACGCGTCACGGCTGGGTCCAGCGCGTCGACGAGACCGGCGGGGCGGAGTGGGAGTTCGTCGACAATCGGCCGGGCGACGAAGCCCCCTGTACTCGGTCGTTACGGGGCCCGACGGCGGCTGTCTCGCGGGCGGAGACGTCACGACGCATCTCACCGACGAACCGAACGCCACTGCGCTATCACTCGGATCTGACGGGGTGCTCAACTGGGGATCGGAGTACGCCCGTTCCTGGCACGTCTCGGCGAACGCCGCGACGCGAGTGGCTGACGGCTACGTTCTGGCCGGCCACGCCCGATCCTACTCGACGCAGGGAACCAAGATCATTCTCGTCTCGATCGACGACGAAGGGGACCAACGGTGGCTGCGGACTTTCGGGGAGAGCGCCACGACCAACATCTGCTACGACGTGGTCCCGGTCGACGGTGGCTATCTACTCGCCGGATCGACCGACAGGAAAGACGATTCGCAGGTCTTACTCGCTCGAACCGACGAGAACGGTGAGGTAGACTGGGAGGAACTGTACGATATCGAGGGTGCATACTCGCTCGCCCATGCCGTCGTCCCCACCGACGACGGCGGATATCTCCTCGGCGGCCGGACCGGTGACTCCTCGCACATCTTCCGGGCCGTCGTGATCAAAACCGATGAGGACGGCACCGAGCAGTGGCGCTGGGTCAACGACGTCGAATCGGCCTGTCACGATCTGGTCATCCGCTCGGACGGCGGTTGTGTCCTGGCGGGCCGCCGACTCGACGAGGGATGGCTCGCGGCGATCAACGCCGACGGAGCCCTGATCGCCTCCGAGTCGTACAGTGGCGAGGGCAGGGGCTCGTTCGGGTCGCTCCTGTCAGTCGACGACGGCTACATCACGACGGGCCAGACCTCCGAGTTCGACGGGACGCAGTCACAGGGGTGGCTGGTCTCGGCCGGACGGCTTGCCGAGTCCGGTGCCGCTCCCATCGGTGCCGAGTACTCCGTCGCCGACCAGGACGACGACTCGCTGCCCGGCTTTTCGGCCATCGGTTCGGTGGTCGGCATCTCGACGGCGTATGCGCTCTCCCGTCGGTTCGGGACAACTGACGAGGATTGACGAACCGGCGGCTAGTGACGTAGAATTCGGCAGAGAGGAGTAAGCCCCCTTCTGTTCTGCCCGGCATTCGGCTGAGCATCGACGCCTGTGTCCTGGCTACCGTTCGATGCTCTCGCATCGACGGCGTCGACTTGCACCGGTGGGGATTCGCCGTTCCATCGATCCTCGACCGTCTGCGAGCGGCCTGCGCCGTTCGCCTAATAGGAGGCCCGATGGGCCTCCCTACTCTCGGTGGGTTATCTCCTCCTCACTTTCTATCGGTCGGAGTTCGCGCACCTCATCGATCGGGTCGAGACGTGTCGTTTCTGTTCCAGAGCCGACGGTTTCCCGCCCAGGGCTTGCGCCCCGTCACCTGCCAAGACGGTGGGGGGACTTTCCTCACGTGAAACACGCGGAGGCCGGGCTCTCTCTACCACATTACTGTAGAGGACTGTTGTGTTTAAGCCTGTCGCGGTGCCCGGCGCGGACGCTATCGACTGTAAAAAATAAAAAGCGATCAGCGTGCTGTTCGTCGCGAGGTCGTCGATTCAGTACGTTTCGAGGTACCGGTCGATCTCCCACTGAGAGACGTCGACGAGGTACTCCTCGAACTCCTGGCTCTTCGCTTCGACGAACTTCTCGCTGATGTGGTCGCCGAGCCCGCCGAGGATGACTTCGTCCTCTTCGAGGGCGTCGACGGCCTCACCAAGGTTCGACGGCAGCGTGTCGATGCCGTATTCTTCGCGTTTCTGCTCGTCGAACTCGTAGATGTTCTCGCGGACTGGATCCGGCGCGTCGAGGTCCTGCTCGATCCCTTCGAGACCGGCCGTGATGAGCGCGGCCAGCGCGAGGTACGGGTTACAGGACGGGTCGGGGAAGCGCGCCTCGATACGAGAGGCGGCTGGGACGCGTGCAGCCGGTTTGCGGATGAGGGCCGAGCGGTTGCGGTCCGACCAGGCGACGTAGACGGGTGCCTCGTAGCCCGGGACGAGACGCTTGTAGCTGTTCACTGTCGGGTTGGTGACAGCCGTGATCGCTGGCGCGTGTTCGAGGATGCCCGCGAGGAACGAGTGCGCGGTGTCAGAGAGATCGAACTCGTCGCTCTCGTCGTGGAACACGTTCTCGCCGTCGTCGGTCATCAGCGAGATGTGCGTGTGCATCCCGGAGCCGTTGATCTTCGGGATCGGCTTGGGCATGAACGTCGCGTGCTGGTCGTGCTGGGCCGCGATGGCGCGAACGACCGTTCGGAACGTCCCGACGTTGTCGGCGGTCGACAGCGCGTCGTCGTACTCGAAGTTGATCTCGTGTTGCCCCTCTGCGACCTCGTGGTGGCTGGCTTCGATCTCGAAGCCCATGCTCTCGAGGCCATAGATGATGTCGCGGCGCACGTCGCTCGCGAGGTCCTTCGGTGCGAGGTCGAAGTAACCGCCGTGGTCGGCGGTTTTCGTCGTCGCGTAGCCGTCCTCGTCCTCCTCGAACAGGAAGAACTCCGGTTCGGGGGCGGCGTTGACCGTGTAGCCCATCTCGTTGGCGCGGTCGATGGCCTGCTTGAGGACGTAGCGTGGGTCGCCCTCGAACGGTTCGCCCGTCGAGGTGTTGATGACGTCACAGATCATTCGGCCTGCGGCGGCCTGATCGTCCGTTCTCCACGGCAGAACGGCGAACGTCTCCGGATCGGGTTTGAGCCGCATGTCGGACTCCTGAATGCGGACGAACCCTTCGATCGAGGAGCCGTCGAAGTAGATCCCCTCGGTGAACGCTTTCTCCGCCTGCCGCGCGGGCACGGCGACGTTTTTGACTGTACCAAGGATGTCGGTAAACTGCAGCCGCAGGAAATCGACGTCTTTCTCTTCTATCTCGTCGAGTACCGCTTGTTCCTCCGATGTGAGGCTTCCACTTGTCATGTTTTGTCGTCAGTAGATGAGTGGATAGCCAGTATTAAAGCCCTACTGTTCTGCGCAATTCTACCGTGCTCGCTCTGAAACTGGATATTCGTAAAATTATAATGGCTGGAGTGGATTGGTGGGTATAATGACGTACGAAAATCTGGATGCAAAACTAGTGAATGCACTGCTCGGAGACGGCCGGGCCAGTCTCAGAAGCCTCGCCGAGGAGCTCGACGTCTCGGTCACTACAGTCTCGAATCACCTCAGCGATCTAGAAGAAGGTGGCGTTATCGAGGGGTACACGCCGAAGATCAACTACGGCGAACTCGATTACGACGTCACTGCAATCCTCCAGCTCAAAGTCGAGGGGAACGCGCTCCCCGACATCACGGAGCGCCTCGAACAGGAGAAACAGATGATCAGCGTCTACGAGGTCACGGGCGGCTACGACATCATCGCGATCGGCAAGTTCGAGGACACCGACGGTATGAACGAGCAGATCAAGACACTGCTCACTGATCCCGACATCCGCGAGTCGAACACGAGCGTCGTCCTCAACGCCACCAGCGAGAACGACCAGTTCGAACTCGACCTCAAAGAAGAGTAACGCCTCAGCCGTCGACGGCGGCCGTTTTTTCGAGTGCGATCCGGTAGTGAGCGCTGTCCGGGTCGTCCCGCGCGACGTCGACGAGGGTCCAGGAGGTGCCGGTCGTCGCCTCGCGCACTCGATCGGGACTGAACAGCCTGAACAGCAGCGTCGCTCCGGTCTCGCCGTCGTACTCGAACGACATCACACGGAAGGCGAGTCCAGGCGTTGGATCGTCCCTGTAGCCGAGTAGTTCCGACGTAGCCTCGTGGCCCGGATCGTAGCTGTCGACCACTGCAGTCGCGTCGTGCCGCGTCACGTGAGCGAGGTCGCCGAGAAACGACCGGAGTCCATCCATCGATCGTACGAGGCCGAGTTGGGTCCCGTGCGCTGCGCGGCGGAAAAGCGGTCGCGGTCGAACGTCTCCCGGAGCGAGAACATGTCGGCGAGTCGCACGTCTTCGACGCCCCGGTCGCGCATCGTCTCGACGAGCGGTTCACTGATCTCGATGCCGACCGTGTCGAAGCGCTGCTGAAAGTACAGCGCGTGTTTGCCAGCACCGGCCCCCATGTCCAGCAGGGGCCCGTCGAGCCACGACTCCAGCCACGGATCGTCACTCGCCTCGTACTCGTCGAAATAGAACTGCTCGATCGGATGATCGAGGGTCTCTTCGCCATCCCGCTGAACGAGTGGCTCCGATCGCCGTTCGTGATAATGGTCGTAAATCGCGTGCCCGAAAGGATCCGGCATGGCCATACTGTCGTCTCGATGTTATATAAACGATAGCCTCGCTACGGCTGGTCAATTGCCATCATGTCCGCCATACGCGTCCTCATCCCGACCGTGAGCCGTCGCCCCGAACCGGGTGCGCAGCGTTCCGATACTCGACCTCTCGCGTCCCCGCAGCGGAATCCGGCGCGAAAACGTCCTCTCGTACGACCCCGTCCATATCCGGCGGGACGGCGTGGCCGCGAAGATGCAGAAGCGTCGGCGCGAGGTCGAGAATCGACAGCGTTCCGATGTCGCCAGTACCGAACGAGGGACCGATTGCCGCAAACAGTCCTGAGCGGGTGTTGACGCCGTTCCAGTCCTCGTCCGTGTCGCTGAACGCCGAGTCGTACCCGAGTTTATCCGAGATATGCACGTTCGATGCCTGATCGATCATAAGATCCGGTGCCTCGTCGGCGTACTTGCCGTGGAACAGTTTCTCGCCACGGAACACTTCCCGCGCTATCGGCCGGCCGGCGGGATCGGTCAGGGATTCGAGCCGTTCGATCAGTTCGGCCCGCAGCGACTCGTAGCGTTCCTCGCTCGTGACGTTCAGATACAGCGGGCCCTGTGCGCTACCGACGACGTCGGTATGCTCCCAGTCGGCGTTTTGCAGTTTGTTCCGCCCCATCCGTCCTTCCTCGTCAGCGAGGTTGTTGATAACCCACTGGGGAGTCAGCCGTTCGAGGGTATCCTTTACGTGGATACCGGTGAGGCGTTGATCGACCGCCGATACCAGTCGGTTGATCCGATCCGAGTTGACTCCGACGGTGCGGAGCGCATCGGCGACCTGATTGTCGAAGCGCAGATACCCCTGCTCTTGGAGCCAGGTGTTGACACGGAACACGGTGTGAATTTCGTTGTGTCCGTGGTCGCTCATCAACACGATATCGTGGCCTTCGTCGAGGAAATCGCCGAGATGCTCGTCGATGATCTTCCAGCCACGGCGAGTGTACTCACTGTCCCACAGGTGATGATGCAGGGAGTTGATGTAGAACGTCGTCACCTGCAGGAACGAGACGTCGTGCTCCGCGAACAGGTGCTTTGCGGCCCGAAAGCGCTGATCGATCAGATCGAGTTCCTCCTCGTATGCGGCCTCGTCTTCGTCCTCGGATCGATTGATCCGGGATACCCGGTAATCGAACCGGTCGACGAGTTCCTCCTCGACTGCCGGTGGCCAGGCGAATCCGGAGTTGCTCGCGTCCGGAGCGCCCGCGACGACGAACGAGTCCGACGTGTCGACCGATTTCGGGGGGAACGTCGTCGGCATCCCCATGACGCCCACTGGCTCGGAGCGGCCGATGATCTCCCAGAACTCCGTGTTCTCGTGATATCGCTCGCTCGGTAGATACACCCGATTGTTCTCGGTATCGACGTTTAACCACCAGAAGATGCCGATCTTCCCCGGGTTCTTTCCGGTCGAGTATGACTTCCAGTTGGGTGACGTCACGGGCGGTAGAACCGATTCGAGGTCGCCCGTCGTCCCTTCTGATAGGATCCGCCCAAAATTCGGCAACTCCCCATCGTCGATATACTTCTCGACGAGTTCGTAGTTCGCCCCGTCGAGACCCACGACTATGGTTCTCGGCATAGGATGTGTTCGAGTGGGCAGTCAGAAAAATACCGCAAGATCGTTCAGAGCGGTAAGAGATATCCTGCCCGGAATATCCCTGGCTTTTACGCTGCCCTCCAGCGGTTTCCACGAATCCCCGGATCGACTCTCGACCGACGAAACGTTCGTATACTCCCTTACTATCTGTCGGACTCACAAAGGAGACAGGCGGACCTGTCCGCTGATGGATACTGTACTCTTCTTCGGTCGAGAACGAACGGATCGGGAACGAAGCCGCGATTGGGACGGAAATCGGTAAGATGGGCTTATGCCACCGAACTGTTCACGCGGACGCCGCTCGCATTTCCGTGGTTTTCACTCGGTTCAAACCACGCTTACATCATGCCGCCCATGCCGCCACCCATGCCGCCCATGCCGCCGGGTGCGCCGCCAGGGCCGCCAGCCTCGTCGCCGCCCTTGTCGGTCGACAGTTCGCCAGCGGAGATGATGTCGTCGATCTTGAGCACGAGGTTCGCCGCCTCGGTGGCGGAGGTGAGTGCCTGCTCTTTGGCGTGTGCGGGTTCGACGACGCCAGCATCGTAGGTGTCGACGATGTCGCCGGAGAAGACGTTCAGTCCGGCGCGCTTGTCACCGCCCTCGTGGGCGGCACGGAGGTCGACGAGCGTGTCGATGGAGTCGAGTCCGGCGTTGCCAGCGAGTACGCGGGGGACGAGTTCGAGCGCGTCGGCGAACGCCTCGACCGCAAGCTGTTCGCGTCCGGAAACGCTGTCTGCGTAGTCGCGGAGACGTCGCGCGACTTCGACTTCGATTGCGCCGCCGCCGGCGACCACGCGGCCGTCGGAGACGGTCTGTGCGACGACCTCGAGTGCGTCGTTGATGCCGCGTTCGAGTTCGTCGACGACGTGCTCGGTCGAGCCGCGGATCAGCAGTGTCACACCGTGGCCGTCGCCGGAGACGTAGAACAGGTCGTCGGCGTCGTCACGGGTAACGTCGCCGTGGCCGAGGTCCGTGGCGTTGACAGCGGTGAGATCGGAGACGATGTTCGCGCCGAGGACCTCCTTGAGGAACTCGATGTCGGACTTCTTCGCGCGTCGGACGGCGAGGATGCCCTCCTTGGCGAGATAGTGCTGTGCCAGGTCGTCAATACCCTTCTGACAGAAGACGACATCGGCACCGGAGTCGACGATAGCATCGACTTTCGCCTTTATTTCGTCCTCCTCGCGGTCGAGGAACTGCTGGAGCTGGCTCGGATCGGTGACGCTGACCTCGGTGTCGGCGTCGGTCTCGTCGACCTCGACCGGGCTGTCCAGCAGCATGATCTCGGCGTCCTCGACCTCGCTCGGCATGTTGTCGTGGACGGGATCTTTGCTGATCACTGCGCCCTCGAGCAGGTCGGAATCGCTCGAGGAGTGACCGGTCTGAGTCTCGGTGTTGAGGAACTCCAGATCGACGACGTGGCCGCCATCGTCGTCCTCGACGGTGACCTTTCGGACGGCGTCGACGATAAGCTGGGAGAGATGTTCCTTGTTGAGTTCAGCGCCTTTACCGGTCATCGACGTTTCGGCGACCGAGCGGAGCAGATCCTCGTCGTCGGGGTCGACGTCACCGGAGATATCGCCGACTTCCTGTCGGGCCTGGTCGCTCGCGAGGTGGAAGCCTTTGATGATCGCCGTCGGGTGGATGTCCTGTTCGAGGAGATCCTCGGCGTTCTTGAGTAGTTCGCCGGCGACCGAGACGGCGGTCGTCGTGCCGTCGCCCGCTTCGTCCTCCTGTGTCTCGGCGACTTCGATGATCATCTCGGCTGTCGGGTTGTCGATGTCCATCTCCTTGAGGATGGTGACGCCGTCGTTGGTGATGGTGACCGATCCCATCGAGTCGACGAGCATCTTGTCCATCCCTTTCGGGCCGAGGGTCGAGCGGACTGACTCCGCCACGGCACGGGCAGCGGAGATGTTGTAGTCCTGCGCGTCCCGGTCCTGAACGCGCTGGGCGTCCTCGCTCATTACGATCATCGGCTGACCTTGCTGCATTCGCTGACTCATGTACAGACGATGGATTGATTGCGATTCTATATAAATCTGTCTATTTTACCGCCAACGCTTCCGTCCCTGTCGCCGATTAAAATTCGCTATTCGGTGTTTAGAGGGCGTCAGGCGCGATCGAACTCGATCTTCGTCTCTCGTATGTCTTTCTGTGGCTAGCTACCAGAAACAAATATTTATATACCAGCTCTCGTTCGCCACGGATACCCCTCGTTCGTCGGTATCCGGGCCCTGCTCGCTGCTGCGAAATCGAAACCTAATGCTGGGCTTTACGCTTCTCGGAGCGCCTTCGCGACGGCTTCTGCTCCGCTTTCCGCAGCGGTCGCGTCGCTTCCTCCGGATCGTTCTCGTCGAGTTCGCCGATCGACCAGAGGATTCCCGCCCGCATCTCCGACTTCGGCGGCAGCGTTCCAGTGTCAATCTCGTAGTCGACTGCCTCACAGATCGCGGCCAGTGCCTCTTTGGTGAACGCCGTCGACTCGACGCGCTCGTACCTGCCTGTCTCTACCCGAATCTCGTTTCAGAAGCTCGTCGACGGTCGGTGACATAACGGGAGGAGGGCGGGACGTCGAAAGAAGGTTTCGGGGGTGTGGTTCTGCGGGGGAGTTTCTGGACAGGGAGTTGAACCCGATGCAAATCCTCGCTTACGCTCGGATTTCCGTGGTTCAAATCCCTTCAATCGGGTATTTGCCACTCACGAGTTGTTCGTGACAAAATACGCCAGGACAGGGATTTGAACCCTGAATCCCGAAAGGGAACACGCTTTCCAGGCGTGCGCCTTACCATTCGGCCATCCTGGCTCACCTGAAGGTAATCCCGTCCCGTGTTTAAGCATTTTCTTTCCGACTCAACCACCAGCCTTCGCCGTAGTAGGTCGTCACTGCCGAGACGACGCCGACCAGCGCCGTCAGGGTGGCAACGCCCCACAGCGGGACCGAATCGCCGCCCAGCAACACGTAACCGTTCTGCAGGACGAGAAACGAGAGTGCCCCGACGACGCCCCACAGCAGACTCGACTTGACGCGCGGCCTCACGGCTGGGTTGCGATGGCCTCGACTTCCACGCCGACACCCTTCGGTAGCTTCTCGACGCCGACGGCGCTCCGGGCCGGTGGCTTCGACTCGAAGTAAGATGCGTACGTATCGTTCATCGCGTCGAAGTCGTCGATGTCGTCGAGGAAGACGGTCACCTTCAGGACGTCTTCGGGCCCGAGACCGTCTTCTTCAGTACCGCGACGAGGTTGTCCAGGGCCTGCTCGGTCTGGACGTCGATCAGTTCGTCGTCGAGCAGTTCCCCGTCCGGGGTGAGCGGGATCTGTCCCGCGGTAAAGAGCAAGTCGCCGTTCGTGGTCGCCTGACTGTACGCGCCGACTGCGGCCGGCGCGGCGTCGGTGCTGACGATGCGTTTCATGCGCGAGTGGTCGGGCGGCGTCGACAAAAAACGGCCGGTCCTGTCGGTTGCCGAAACGACTTACCAAGACCGGGAGAAACCGCCACCCGATGACCGACGGACGCGAGTACGACAAACTGGTGCGCGATGAGATCCCGGAGATCATCCACAAGAGCGGCGAGACGCCGATCGTTCACGTCGCCGACGACGTAGAGTACGGAGAGCGCCTCGCGGACAAGCTCGGTGAGGAAACCGCGGAGTTCCGCGAGAGCGGCGATCTCGACGAACTTGCAGACGTACTCGAAGTCATCCGGGCCATCTGTCGCCATCGGGACGTCGAGTTCGAGCACATAGAGACGATCCGCGAGGAGAAAGCCAGCGAGCGTGGCGGTTTCAGCGATCGGATCGTCCTGGATGCGGTCGAGTCGCCGTCTCAGGAGAGCAACTCGACCTCGTAGTCCCGCTCTTCCATCCCTGCGATGAGCGTGGCAACGTGCTCTTCCCCCGTGTCTCCAGGTCCAGTTCGACCTCGGCGGCGTTCATGCCGATATCCCGCGAGGTCCGGTCGTGCTGGATCGCGTAGATGTTGGCCTGCTGGGCGGCGATCACGTCGATAAGGTCGTCCAGTGCGCCTGGGCGGTCCTTGAGCACCGTCCGGAGCCTGACGTACCGGCCGGTCTCGACCAGTCCGCGCATGATGACGGTCGTAAGTGTGTTCAGATCGATGTTCCCGCCACAGAGGCAGGGGACGATGGTTTCGTCCTCTTCGAACTCGAAGCGCTCGTTGAGCAACGCGGCGAGCGTCACTGCGCCGGCCCCCTCGACCAGCGTCTTGGATCGCTCCAGGAGGTAGGTCAGTGCGACGGCGATTTCCGAGTCGTCGACAGTGACGACCTCGTCGACGCGCTCTTCGATCACGTCGAAGGTCCGATCGCCGACCCGTCTGGTGGCGATGCCGTCGGCGATCGTATCGACGCTCTCGCGCTCGTAAATCTCGCCTTTCTGCAGGGACTGTGCGACGCTTGCGGCCCCCTCGGCCTGCACGCCGATCACGCGAATATCGGAGTCGTAGCCCTTGAGGGCGGTGGCGATCCCGGAGATCAGGCCACCGCCACCGATCGGGACGATCACGGTCTCGACCTCGGGGAGGTCGTCGACGATTTCGAGACCGATCGTCCCCTGTCCGGCCATGATCATCGGATCGTCAAAGGCGTGGACGTAGGTCCGCCCCTCCTCGGCCTCGATCTCGTGGGCGTGCTCCGCCGCTTCGCTGTAGTCGACGCCCTGTAGAACGACCTCCGCCCCGTAGTTTCTGGTCGCTTTCACCTTCGAGATCGGGGCGTGCTCGGGCATCACGATCTTGCTGTCGACGCCGGCACGACTCGCCGCGAGCGCGACGCCCTGTGCGTGATTGCCGGCGCTTGCGGTGACGACACCGGCCTCGCGCTCCGCGTCACTCAGCGTCGCGATCCTGTTCGTCGCGCCGCGGATCTTGAACGCCCCGGTCCGCTGGAACGTCTCCAGTTTCAGGTGGACGTCCGCGCCGGTCATCTCCGAAAAAGTGTGCGAGTACTCCAGGGGTGTGTGGCGGGACGTCTCTCGAACCCGGTCGCGGGCCGCGAGCACGTCGTCGGCATCGATCATACCGCCCCGTACGAACGGACCCATTAAAGGATCTGTTGACCACCGGCGCAGGTCAGTCCGCCGGGCAGCTCCTGCCCGGATCGGCATACGACGCCTGTCGAACAGCCGTCTGACGATATTTTCACTACGCCGCTGTACTGCGGTTTCACTTCCACTCCGGAGGGCTGGGGTTTATGATGTATCCACTACCTCTACTGGATTGCACGTCACACGCGCCGTGCATCATCCTCTATTCCCCCTTCGGAGTGACTCACCGAGAGCTAACAGTAAAAGGGCTAGCAAACTGAAATGTTAGTATGAGTATCGACGATGCCGTCCGAGCGGCCTACCGCGGGTACCGGTCTCAACCCTCCGATATACTGCCGTACTACTTGCTTGGGCTGGCGACGCCGGCAATCGCGCAGACGGTCATGCTCGTCGGAATCCTCAGTGGCTATCTGGTGATGCTCTCCCAGAACACGCTCGAACCGATCCTCACGGAGGTAGAGACGCTCGGGCCGTTCTCGATCGACGGTCCAGGAATGGGGCCCGACCAGCAGAACGGCCAGACGATGATCGACGGCCAGTCCACCGATGCACTGGCGACCGCGGCCGAGAATGCTCTGACGCCGGAGCTACTGCTGTTGGCGCGCTAACTATCGTCTCGCTGGCCCTCGCCCTGTTCCTGATCAACGCCGTCGTCAGCACTGGCCAGGTCCACGCGGTGTATGCCGTCCTCCGCAACCGACCGGGACTGCGGGCTGGCGTCGACGGTATCGCACGGGACTACCGGCGGTTCGTCGGCCTCGCACTCCTCGAAATCGGTCTCATGGCCGTCCTTACCGGCGTCCTGATCGGGAGTGTAGCGGCGGCGTGGGTCCTGGTTAGCGAGGCGACTGGCGTCCTGGTCGGCCTTCTCGCAGCACTCGTCTGGCTGCCACTGATCCTGTTTATCTGGGTGGCGTTTCTCTTCGCCCCACAGGCGGTCGTCGTCGAGGACGTGGGCGTGTTCGCTGCCGTCAGACGGAACCTCGGGTTCGTCCGGAACAACCTGTTGACGACCGGACTGTACGTCGTCCTGCTGATCGCGGTCGGGGTCGCAACGTCGACGCTCACCGGCCTGTTCCAGTTTATCGGGACGCCGACGCTGGCGGCGCTGGTCAGTTCCCTGGCCGTGATCCCCCTGCTGGATTTCGTCAAGACGTGGCTGTTCGCCAGCGAGCGAACCGAGCACACGCTCGTCCCGCGTCCCCGCGAGCGCGGCCTCGGCGCGCGGTTCGTCGCGGCGCTCCGACGTGGCTGGGCCGAACTCACTACCTTCGTCCGCTCGACCCCGACCTATCACGTCGCGAGTACCGCAATCTTCGTCGTGAGCGGTTACGCTGGCTGGCTGTTCAGCGCTCGACTCGATCCCGTCCTGCAGGCCTCTATCACGAACCGCCTCGTCGGCTGGTTCCCGCCGGTCGAAGCGATCAATCTCACCGCGAACAACTGGCAGGTCGGCGTCGCACAGGCGTACTCGGGGCTTGCCGCGGGCATCCCGACGATCGTCACGCTGTTTTACAACGGCTTCTTCCTCGGCGCGATTGCCCGGTTCGAGACCAACACCATCGAACTGATCGCCTTCGTCGTCCCCCACGGCATCATCGAGATTCCATCACTGCTGATCGCGGGTGCGCTCGGCCTCTATCTCGGGCGGTCGACGCTCCGACTCGCCCGTGGTCGGTACAGCCGCGAAGCGATCACTGGCGATATCGAGCGGGCCTATCACGTCCTCGTCGGCCTCCTGCTCCTTTTTGCCGTCGCCGGTCTGATCGAGGCGTTCGTTAGCCCGTACTACTCCGGCCTGATCGGCCTCTGAACAGGATGTCGCGACTACTGGCTCTCCGGTAGCGTCGCCAGGAAGAACGGTTTCGTCCCCTCTTCTGTCGTCGGATCTCGAACGTCCCACACGCCCTGCACCTCGAAGCCGAACGCCTGCAGATCCTCGCGCGTCGCCTCGGTACCGGCCATCGACCAGCGCATCTCCGTACCGCTGTCCAGCCAGTCAGGGTTCGAGCCGCTCCATTCGACGCCGCCCTCGGTGAGGAGTAGCTCTCCGCCCGGCCGAAGGACCCGCTCGAACTCCTCGATGACGGCCCGGTGCTCTTCGAGCGGGACGTGAATCAGCGAGTAAAGCGCAGCGAGAGCGTCGAACGAGTCGTCGGCGAACGGTAGCGCAGTCATGTCGCCCTGTACGAGTCCGCCTGCGACACCCGTTCGTGCCAGCGACAGTTGCTCGCGAGAGAAATCCAGCCCGACGCCGCTCTCGCCCGCCGCGGCAAGCGGGGCATCACCGGCGCCACAGCCAGCGGAGAGCACGCGTTCGTCGCCGCCGAGACCCTCGCAGAACCGCTCGACAGGTTCGGGAAGCGCCTCCTCGCGCACCGCCTCGGTATACTGCTCGAAGTAGTCGTCCGCCATCTCGTCGTACGCATCTCGGACGGCACGCCGGTCGTTCATACCTGTCGTTTTCCGGAGAGATATTTCAGTCTTGGCACGGTCGACGGGTTGCCGTTCGTGAAGTTCTGACTTCGGGTCACGCCTGTCCGATAGCGAGCATGTGGACGGAGATGTCTGCAACCGCCGGGTCCTCGTTGGTCATCCCGATGGCTCGTTCGAGCGCCGCCCGCTCGGACTCGCTCCGGTCGGCGAGGACGTCCCGAAGGTCGGCGTCGTGAAACGGGGAACCGAGTCCCTCCAGACCGACCACCTCGCCCACCGATACTCCGGCATCGGTGAGTAGCCCGGCAAACTCCTCTCTACGGAAGAAATGGGTATCGGTGAACACCATCTCGTAGCCGTGCTTCTCGAGTAACTCCGCGTCGTAGTCGCCGTGTTCGAGCAGTTCCGGGAGCGCTTCGAGATACGACCCGCTCAGCGCGTATAGCTGTACCGCGCCGAGCAGTCCCATCACGGAGACGAACAGCGGCGCTTCCGGCGCCGTGATCCGGCGCAGTTCTTCGACTGCGCGCACCCGCTCGCCATCATCGAGTACGTGAGAGAGCGCCCCGCCGAGACAGCAGGTCGCGTCGAACCGATCCGCCGGTAGCGGGAGATCCGTAATCGAGCCCTGGAAGACCGACACCTTGGACTCGACACCGCGCTCGGCCGCGTGGCGACGCGCCATCTCGACCTGCCGCTGGCTGAGGTCGAGTGCGATGACCTCGTAGCCCCGCTCGGCCAGCCAGACCGCATACCGGCCGGCACCACACCCGGCGTCGAGAACGTGGCCCGACTCGGGGAGGCCCGCTTCGAGCGCGCTGATCGTCTCCTCGAACTCCAACCGACCGTCGATGCCGGTTTCGAGGCGGTCCCACTCGTCGTGTCCGTACTCGTCGTAGAACTGCTGGGGGCCATCAGTCGGCTGCTGCATACTGCTACGCCGGTGTGGAACGATTGTAAACGTACCTGTCGACCGAGGTGGTCGTGACGGCCGAGGGGACAGCAAAGAGGGCTCTCGGCGTCGCGTAGACTGAACGGGAAAGACGCCGCGCCGCGTGACGTCTACCGCTCGTCGAGCGGCGTGAACGTCTGGTCTTCGGGGCCAGTGTAGCGTGCTCGCGGGCGAATGAGGCGGTTCTCGTCGAGATACTCGACAACGTGGCCGACCCAGCCACCGACGCGGCTCATCGCGAAGATGGGGGTGTACAGATCGAGCGGGATGCCCATCTGGTAGTAGGTCGTCGCGGAGTAGAAGTCGACGTTCGGGGCGATCCCCTTGTTCTCGGCCATGTACTCCTCGATGGCGACGCTCATCTCGTACCATCTGGTGTCGCCGGCGGCCTCGCCGAGTTCCCCGGATTTCTCGCCGAGGATCTTCGCGCGTGGGTCCTTGACGTCGTAGACGCGGTGGCCGAAGCCGGGGACGCGTCGCCCCTCGTCCAGCGCCTGGATGACCCAATCGACCGGGTCCTTCTCTGCGGCGTCGACCTCTTTGAGCATCCGCATCACGTTCTGGTTCGCGCCGCCGTGAAGGCCGCCCGAGAGCGTTCCGATGGCGCTGGTGACGGCGCTGTGGACGTCAGCGAGCGTGCTCGCGGTCACCATCGCGGAGAACGTCGAGGCGTTCAGGCCGTGATCGGCGTGTAGCACGAGCGCCATGTCGAACGTCTCCGCGAGGACCTCGTCGGGCTCCTCGCCGTTTAGCATGTAGAGGAAGTTCTCGGCGTGATCGAGATCCGTCCGTGGCTCGATCGGCTCCTCGCCGTCACGAATCCGGCTGAACGCCGCCAGCACGGTCGGCATCTTCGCCGTGATGCGTCGACCTTTCCGGAGGAGCGCGTCGCCGTCCTCGGCGTCGTAGCCACTCTCCTCGGGGTCGTACGCCGACAGCATGGAGACAACCGTCCGGAACGCGGCCATTGGATCCTCGTCCTGTTCGGCGAGTTCGCTGACGACGTCGATGACGCCGTCGTCGACCGATCGCTCCTCGGCCATCGTCGCCTCGAAGTCGGCGAGTTCGTCGCGATCCGGAAGATGTCCGTGCCAGAGCAGATACAGGACTTCTTCGTAGCTCGCGTCACGCGACAGATCTTCGATGGCGTAGCCGCGGTAGATCAGTTTCCCGACGTCGCCGTCGATATTGCTGAGTTCTGATTCCGCGACGAGGACGCCCTCTGCCCTTTTTGACCTCGTCTGACATACCCATACGCTTTCAGACCGTAGGGGAAAAACATTGCCGTTTGTCCCTGATAGTTTCTGCTCTTCGTCGAAGAAATGACTGCTCGACACCGTCGAATATGGGATTTTCAACGGTGTAACGTGTAGCTAACTGGGAATGGAACCGACTCGGCACCTACTCGCTCCGGACGAGTCTCCAGGCGGAGTACGCAGTCAACACCAGCGTCAGCGTCAGCGATAGCGCGAACCAGATCACTGCGGTGAGACCGGCGTACAGCAGCGGATTGTGCGTTGTCTGGGCCGGCGCGATGACGAAGGCCACGTACAGCAGTATCGACAGGACGAAACTCGCTGCGACCGAGAGTTTGGCGTTACGTCCGACGCCCAGCGCGGCCGCGAACCGTTTGGTCCCGTCGTGATCGGGGCCGGTATCGGCGCTTTCTATCGGTTCCTGAGACACGCTATGATGTAGGAACGGCCCCCACTAATCCGCGTCGGTTTCTGCAGGAGTTCGACGCTCAACTCTCCGCCGCGTACGCCTCGAACTCCTCGCCGAAGAGCAGGAAGTAGCCTGTCCCGACGAGACCGATCACCGTCGCAATCGAGAAGGCCAGGACGGGATCGCCCTCGAACAGCACCTCGCCGGTCAGCGGGTTCGAGAACCCGTCCCAGATGAGGCCGCCCAGCGCCGCGCTTGGAATGACGACGACGTTTCGGAGCAGATAGTACGCCCCTGTGACGCGCCCGCCGGTCCCCTGCTCGGCAGGCCCGACGATCAGCGCCTTGTGTGCAGGCAGTCCCGCGAACCGGAGTCCGGAAAATGCAAAGAGTACGGCCAGTGCAAGGGCATTTTGAGGAGCCTGAATGAGCAGTACCGGGAAGACGGCGTAGACCAGAAAGCCCGCGGCGACGACGGGTTTCAGCCCGACGCGTTCGGCGATTTTCGCCGCCGGAATCATCACCAGCAGGGCGACGAACATCTCGAGGCCGAGCAGGATGCCGAAGTACGCCTGCGGCGAGAGCGAGACAGTACCGAGTGTCGGCAGGGACAGCGAGAGCCCGACGTCCAGAAACTGCGTGACGACGAGCACGAAGAAGATATAGACCATCCCGTTAGCAAAGCGTACGAGGATGTCGCCGACGAGCAGCGGGCGAAGCGGACCGGGCAGGTTTTGAAGGTCCTCGCGTAACTGTGCGAGTCCCTCGAACTCCTTGCCGAAGCTATCGTCGGTGGCGTCGTAGAGGCGATGCTGGGCGAGCGTTCCGAGCACGCCGAAGCCGATTGCGACCAGCAGGATCAACTGGAAGGCGAATACGACGTCGTCCGCGGCGCTGGTGAAGGGCGCGAAGATGGCGGCCGCGATCAGTGGGCCGACGAGAAAGGCCGTCCGGCGAAAGCTCTCGGTGCTGGCAAAGCCCGCGGCCAGTCGCGAGGGTGGGACGGCTTGCTTGACGATGGCGTAGGTCGCGCCGAGGCCGAAGGACTTCCACGCCTGCGCAAGTACGAGTCCGAGGAAGATGGCGACAATCGACAGCGAGACGGGACCGACCGTGACATCCAGCAGCGGCGCGGCGAGCCAGATACCGAACCCGAGCGTCGTGACGAGACCGAACGCCGTCAGCGCGTACCGCGAGCCGATCCGATCGGATATCGCACCGCCGGGGTAGGGGTAGACCGCGCCGATGATGTTGCCGAACGTGCCGTAGAGGCCGATGACGAGCGCGCTCGCACCAAGCGCGCTCATGTACTCGGCCATGTATCGCCCGGTCATCTGGAAGCCGAGACTAAAGGCGAACATCGCCAGCGAGAGGACGAGGACGTCCCGTTCCAGCGCGAAGAACTGTCTGAACGGGTCGAAAACGTCGGGTTCGGCCTCCGCAGTGTCCTCGGCTGCCATACACGTTCGATTTCGACACCCCTTCGTGAAGTGATTTCGGTCGCCGGCAACCCCATTCATCGGCGACTCGAACTTCTCTCAACCACAAGAGGTTCAAACCAGGACGACACAGCAAGTGGTGATGCGTTTCGCGGATCGCCGTCTCGCCGTGCTCTCCTTCTCGCCGTCGTACCGGCGGCGCTGTTGACCTCCAAAACCGCGGTACTCGGCGCGGTTGAGACGCTTGCGGCGGACCCGCTTCTCTTCGGTGGCGCCGTGGTACTCCTCTATCTCTTCCGCCCGCTCGTCCTGTGGCCGACCACACTGGTCGCGGTGGCCGTCGGCTACGGGTTCGGCATCGCGCTGGGGTTTCCGGTCGCGCTTGCGGGAGCAGTCCTCACGTCGGTTCCGGCCTTCTACGCCGGCCGGTGGGTCGCCGCGGGGTGGAACTGTGGTGTCGTCGCGCGACTCGCGACGGCTGGAAGCCGCTTTTTCGACGCGACCGGCGACTTCCGTGGCGTCGTCGCGGGCCGACTTGCACCCGTCCCTGCCGACGCGGTCAGCGCCGCTGCCGGGATGGGCAACGTCCGACTACGAGTGCTCGCGGGCGGCGTGCTGCTCGGCGAACTCCCGTGGACGATGGCGGCCGTCGTCCTCGGTAACTCGTTCCATACGATATCGACGGCCGGCCTCGGCGGCGTCGGGACGCGACTGGGGGTCATCACGACGCTCGCCGCGATGGTTTTGCTCGCCGGCCCGGCCTACGAGCATCTCGTAGAGAGTCGCCGTTCGGTCGGGAACCGCTCTCAGTAGAAGGTGTCCGCACAGTCGAAGATCACGCCATGCTGGGGACAGACGTACTTGCAGTGGCGGTGGTACATCGCCGTCCCGCACCGGGGACAGGGCCGGCCACCGTCGCCCGTCTCGGCTCCCTCGTCGACGTCATCTGCCATACCCTGCCGTTCTCGCTCCGGCGACAAGATTCTTCGCTCTCTATCATCGGCCGTCGCCGCAGTCGCGGTTCGTGAGCCCCGACAGGACCCCTCAGTCGCGACTCGGCAACCGCGTCACCCGCCCCGGCGTCGTATTGAACCGCCAGACACGCCGGCCTTCCCGGGCCGGAAAGACGCGGTCGATCTGTCGCAACCCCGCTTTCACGCAGTCCCACCAGGTCTCGCTCGTCTCGTAGCCTGCGGGATACTCCTCGTACAGCGCCTCGATGAACTCGTTGCGTTTGGCCTCCTCGCGGTCTCGCAGGAAGACCAGCGCCGCCCCGACGGCGATCCGGCGGCGCTCTATCAGCGTCTCGTCGTGGCCCGGCACCTCGATGGCGTCGAGGTCGGTGATCGCTTCGCCGGGGCGTTCGCCGTCGTCGAGGTCGGCCGGTAGTTCGTAATCGAGGCCGCTTTCGGGGCTTCCGTCGAACGTCTCGCCAGTCTGGCGGACTGCCGACCGGGCGAATGCGTCGAGGCGTTCGTTCTCGACGCCGGATAGCTCAGTAGCGAGTTCGTTCACCGAGTCGTCCTGGATCCGCGCGGTTCGGGGTTCACGGACTGGCTCCCTGCTCTCCTCCGGTTCGGTGCCGGTCGTGAGGGCGTCCCCATCGAGCGCCTCGGCTTCGTCGGCGTCGTCGAGTTTGGCTTCAGCTCCTCGACGCGCTCGGTAAAGGCAGAGAGCACCTGCTCGCGGTCCGAGCCGACTTCGATGTCGGTCCGGTGGTCGACGACCCAGCGGAGATACGCCTCGCGGGATTCGAATCCCAGCAGCTCTCGTTCTGTATCGAGGCTCTCGGCGAGCGACTCAGAGACGTCCAGATGGATCGTCGGCATCTGTCGGTCGTATGCCGGGTAGGAATAAAAAGCGCGTCAGACGATGTTACGTCAGCACTCCGACCAGCCGCAGGACTCGCAGGTCTTGCAGCCTTCGGAGTAGTGCAGCGTCAGCGAGCCACACTCGGGACACTCGGGGCTCTCGCCCGCATCGATGAGGTCCTGTGAGGCGTCGGATTCCTGGACCTGTTCGGTCGCGCCGTCGGGCGTCCCGACGTCGAGTTCCGTCCCGCTCTCGGCGTCGACGCCGCCGTCGGTCTCGCGAGCCTCCTCTTCGAGTTCGGTCAGACTTTGTTGCTGTGGGTACGCCTTCTCGATTTCGCCGTCGAGATAGCGCCGCATCGCGGTGCCGATGGCGTCCGGGATGGACTGGATCTGTTCGCCCTTGTCCCAGGCGACCTTCGGCGAGCGGATGCCCTGCAGTTCGTCGGCGATCTCCTCGGGGTCGACGCCCGACCGAAGCGCGGTCGAAATCGTCTTCGCGAGCGCCTCGGTGAAGGAGGCGGTGAAGCCGCCGGAGTTGCCGATGTTGGCGAATAGCTCGAACGGACGCTCGGCCTCGGGATCCTCGTTGATGTTGACGTAGAGTTTCCCGTAGCCGGTGTCGATGCGCTGGGTGACGCCGTGGAGCACGTCCGGTCGTGCGCGCTTGCTGGCGTACTCGCCGTCGACTTCCTCGCCGTCGGCGATGCTGAGTAGCTCTTCGACCTCCCGGTCGAGCGCGGCCTGGACGTCCTCGTTCTCGAGGAAGCCTTCGAGTCCGCCGAACACTTCCTCGATCTGCTCGACGAGGGCCGCCGCGGCCTCCTGCTCGTCGGCGAACTCGGCGTTCTGTGCACGGGTCGTCAGTACCTGCTTCGAGCGGGTACCGTCGCGGTAGTAGGTGACGCCCTTGCCACCGTTATCGTAGACCCACTCGAACACTTCCTTGGCGTCCTCGGTGGTCGAGTCGTTCGGCGCGTTGACGGTCTTCGAGATGGCCGAGTCGACGCCAGTCTGGCAGGCACACTGGATCGCGGCGTGCTGTTTGGCGGTGAGGGCACCGGTCGTCACGAACAGTTCGCCGATGGCGTCCGGGACGGTGGTCAGCCCGTCCACGCCGTCGAACTCGTTGGTGGCCATCTGCTCCTGGGCCTCCTCTTTGACGGCGTCGACGTCGATGCCGTTGTCCTCCAGCGTGCGGAGAAAGTAGTCGTCGAACTCGACGAGCATCTCGTCGCCCTGGACGTCACCGGAGACGTTCTTGTAGAAGGCGACGTTGTAGATCGGTTCACAGCCACCGGTCGTGTTGCCGATCATCGAGGTGGTGCCGGTCGGCGCGATGGTCGTCGTGTTGTGGTTACGCATCGGGAAGCCGTCTTCCCAGTCGTCGGCGTCGAGGCCGGTCTGGCGCTCGAACCACTCGCGGTACTCGGTCGGGTTGGCGTACTTCGAGTCCTCCCAGTCGGCGAAGGTACCGCGCTCGGTGGCGAGTTCGTGGGAAGCGTTCTTCGAGCCGTGGTTGATGTGGGTCATCAGCTGGCTTGCGACCTCGTTCGAGGCCTCGCTCCCGTAGGAGATGCCGAGCTGGATGTATAGCTGGGCCAGTCCCATAATTCCCAGTCCGATCTTACGCATCTCGCGGACCTTCTGCTCGATCTTGTCGACGGGGAAATCGGACATCGTGACGACGTTTTCGAGGAAGCGGGTGCCGTATGCGATGCGGTGATCGAGCTCCTCGAAGTCGATGGCCTCGTCGAGGAAGGCATCGATTGCGGCTTCCTGACTCGCATACTCGTCGCCGTGGTTGTCGTACCAGATTCGCCAGTCGGGGGCGTCCTGGGCTGCGAGCGTCGAGAGGTTGATGTGGCCGAGATTACAGGCCTCGTACTCCTCCAAGGGTTGCTCACCGCAGTTGTGAACTACGAGACCGTTAGCGACGAACGAGTTCGTGTCAGGTTCGGTCAGGTCGTAGACCGCTTCGTGGCCATCATGTTCGACCGACTCGACGGTCGCGTCGAAAGACTCGCTGTACGGACCACGATCGTAGGCATCGAGCCGTTCATCGAGGGCTTCGTTCTTCGAGTCGATCATAAACCCGATCTCCTCACGGAACCGAACGAGATCGTCCTTCGAGATCAGGAGATCGTGATCGGCCTGACGCTCGTACTCTGCCGTACCACCGTTGCCGTCCGGCATCTCCTGTAGACCCGCTTCGTGACGCTCTTCGTAGATCTTACTGAAGATGCCGAAGTTCAGCAGTAGGCGCTGGACATCTTTGAGCAGGTCGGTCTCCGTGCTCGTCAACCGTACCGAGACGCCCTTTTCGACGTTGCCTTGCACACCACCATCGGCGGTAAACAGCGCCCGAAGGAACTCCTGAGCTATCTCTTCGCTACCGCGCATAACGGTGTCGGGGACCTGTAGTTTGTTCTCCGTAAGCCCGGCCTGTTCGGCGAACTCGTAGAGCCGGGTCGAACGGATCCGTTGCTCGATCGCCTGTGGACCACGATACTCCTCGTCCCGTGAAATATCGTTGACGCCGATCTCGTAATCAGCGTTACCCGTCGGCTCACGCACGATCGTATTAGCGTCGTCTGCGAACTGTTCGGAAATCTCGGAGTCTTCGTCGTAGAAGTTGAGAACGGCGCGCTCTTCGTCGTGTTTGAGGTGGCCGTCTCCGACGAGCCACCCGAGCACACGACCCTCCTCGGCGCTACCGTGCTGTCCGAATTCACCTTTGCGATTCTGGACGTTGACGGTATCACCTGCATCGAGGTTCTGAGCTTCGATCCAGCCATTATCCGTCATTACGCGGTGATCTGCGGTCAGACGTAGCTCGTATCCTTCCTCTGTTGTTAGCTTGTAAACGTCCTTTTCGCCAGTCTTGTAGACACTGGATGCTTCTTTTACGCGGTCCTCGCTGAGCCGCCCGTCGACGACGACATCACGCGCAACGCCTTGCTCATACAGTTCTTCAGCCGGAACAAGCCCGTTTTCGGTGCTAATCAACGTCTCTCCCGTAACACACGGGTTCGTCGCGAGGATGCGGTGGTCGGGGTGTTTCTCGACGTCGAAGGAGTGCCGTTTGTTGACGCGTTCGAGGTAGATGACGCCCGGTTCGCCGTTCTCGTGTGCGCCCTGGATGATCCGCTCCCAGATCAGTTCTGCGGGGATCGATAGCACTTCGCCGGCCTCGACATACTCGCCGAGGTCGAACATCTCGTAGAGTTCGACGGTCTCCGGCGTCGCGATGTGAGGCTCCTCGGTCCGGGGGTTCGTGAAGGTGAACTCCTCGCCGTTCTGTAGGGCCTCCATGAAGCCGTCGGTGACGCCGACGGAGATGTTGAAGTTCGAGAGGTGCCCCTCGACGGCGTTCCGGAGATGCTTGGGCACTTTACCGTCCTCGTCGATCAGTTCACGGGACTCCTCGAGCGCCTCGGCGAAGGAGTTGTGCGTGAAGTCGTCGGGGTCGTTCAGGCGAAGCGTCTCGGCCAGCGAGACGTCCTTGTTCTTGGCGTGAATGAACTGGATGACGTCGGGGTGGGAGACGCGCATGACGCCCATCTGTGCGCCGCGGCGCGCGCCGCCCTGTGCGATCGTCTCGCACATCTGGTCGTAGGTGCGCATGAAGGTGATCGGCCCCGATGCGATGCCGCCGGTCGAGCCGACCGGATCGCCGTAGGGGCGGAGTTTCCAGAAGGCATAGCCCATGCCGCCGCCGCTCTGGAACACCTGTGCGGCTTCCTTGGCTGTCTGGTGGATATCGTCGATGTCGTCCTCGGGCGAGTCAACGAAACAGGCCGACAGTTGCTGGAGTTCGTCGCCGGCGTTCATCAGCGTCGGCGAGTTCGGCATGAAGTCGAGATACTCCATCATCTCGACGAACTCGTCGGAGACGTCCTCGACGTGCTCGCGGATCTCCGTCGGCAGTTCGGGAACGATGGTTTCGTACGCGAACTTGTTGACGTTGTATACCGAAAGCGTCGTCTTGGCACTGCTCGCGGTTTCACCGCTCGCATGTTCGGAGGCCTCCTCACTGTCGGCCTCCCAGTCCTCGGCGGTCGTTCCTTTGCCGAACACTTCGGCGGCGAGTTCGTCACGACGTGGGTGGTCAGGTTTGAGCTGATCGGGTGTAACCGTGATCTCGGTGTCCTGTTTCTCGGCCTCGAACACCGCCTCGGCCAGCGCGACGTTCTCGCCGACGCGCTCGAAGAGGCCCTCGGGCGTCTCGATGAGTTCGCCATCGGCGTCCTTGCGCAGGTATCGTGCGGGCAGGATGTTGTTGTAGGCGTTCCCCGTTAGTCGGTCCTCGAGGGTATCGCCTTCCGTGCGTTTGATCGGAAGCGTGAGTTCGTCGGCGGAGAGCTCCACATCGCTCATGCGGCGCTCACCATCGTCGAATCGTCGTGCTGTCTGGCATTTTTGTAATTTGTGTGCGTCATAGTTCGGGGTAATCGGTGACGGACCATTGCTACTGATTCCATCCTCATAAAACGACTGAATCGGGACGTGTTTGCACTAATACAACTCTAGTTTCACAGATGGCTCTCCGGTTGGATCTGAGTGCGACCACTGTCCCTGTCAGTCGCCGGTCCGGGTCTGTACGTACAGTAGCGTGGCGGCATATTAATACTAGGTCATTCGCGGTGAAAGTGATATCGTCTCCAGCCGTCTCGACTCCCTCTGTGGATTTTACTTTCGGTAGGCTGGGACTGCCCGGACGTACCAGATGCCTCCCACAAAGGTTATCATGCGTGCTGAACTGTTAGGTTCCATGCTCAGTTCGATTGCAACGTCGATGCTGCCGGCGGCCTTCGACGCCGTGCCCTCCAACCCGCTAGCGCAGGCGTTCGTCGGCCTCGCCCTTCTCGCGCTCGTAACGATTGTCGGTCGGTTTCTCCTCAGTCTCGCCTGGAAGCTACTTCTGATCGCGACGGTCGTTATCGGTGTCCTCTATGGACTGACACTCGTCGGAATCTAGAGGCTCTCGAGGAAGTTCTCGATCAGGTCGTGGCCGACGCCGGTTAGCACGCTTTCCGGGTGGAACTGGACGCATTCGATCGGATACTCGCGGTGACGGATCCCCATCACGAGTTCTTCTCCGTCGTGTTCTGCGGTCGCCGTGACCTCGAAACAGTCCGGTACCTCCGTCGCGATCAGCGAGTGGTATCGCCCGCCGCGAAATCCCTGGTCGAGACCGGCGAAGACGCCAGTCGCGTCGTGGTCTATCGACGACGCTTTGCCGTGGATCGGCGATGGCGCGCGTCCGACCGTCCCGCCGTACTCGTAGACTGCCGCTTCGAGACCCAGACAGACGCCGAGCGTCGGCACTTCCGGGCTGACGTCGCGGAGCACGTCCATCGTAACCCCGACATCCCGGTCGTGTTTCGGGTGACCGGGCCCGGGACTGATGATGATCGCGTCCGGTTCTTCGTCCCGAACCGCCGCTGGTGAGGCCGTATTTCGCAGGATAGCGGTGTCGGCGTACTCGCTGACGTACTCGACCAGATTGTAGGTGAACGAATCGAAGTTGTCGATGAAGAGGACTTTCGGCCGGTCTTTCGCCGTCGTCCCCGTCGCCTCGGTTGCGTCGCTCATCGGCGTACCTCCGAGGCCGCCTCTGCTTGCTCCTCGATCCGATCGATTGCCGCCAGGACGCCGCCCATCTTCTTTTCAGTCTCCTCGTACTCGGCGGTTGGCTGGCTGTCGGCGACCAGCCCTGCGCCCGCCTGCACGGTGATCCGGTCCTCGTCGCCGTGTTCGATCGTTGCGGTCCGAATGACGATCGCCATGTCGGCGTCACCGGTCCACGAGAAGTAGCCGACGCCGCCGCCGTAGATTCCCCGAGGTTCGCGTTCGAGGTCGTCGATGATCTCCATCGCGCGGATCTTCGGCGCGCCCGAGAGCGTTCCGGCGGGGAACGAGGCCCGCGTCGCGTCGAAGGCATCAGAATCCGCGGCCAGTTTCCCGGTGACAGTGCTCTCGATGTGCTGGACGTGCGAATACTTGAGGACGTTCATGAACTCGTCGACGCGGACGGATCCGGGTTCGCTCACCCGCCGGACGTCGTTTCGCGCCAGATCGACCAGCATCGTGTGTTCGGCCCGCTCTTTGGCGTCCGCGAGCATCTCTCCGGCCAGTCGACGGTCCTCGACTGGGCTCTCGCCGCGGTCGCAGGTGCCGGCGATGGGGTTCGCCTTCACTTCCTCGTCCTCGACCGAAACGAGCGTCTCGGGGCTCGCGCCGACGATGGTCAGATCGTCGTAGCCGAGCAGGTACATGTACGGCGAGGGGTTGATCTCGCGGAGCGCGCGATAGAACCCGAGCGAATCGATATCGCCGTACAGTTCGCGCTTTCGGGAGACGACTGCCTGATAAACGTCGCCGTCGAGGACGTGCTCTTTCGCCGCGCGCACCGCGTCCTCGTACTCGTCCTGCGGGCCGGCGACCTCGCGGTCTCGGATGAACGGTCCGCAGTCGGGGTCGCTCGCCCCGTCGAGGAGTTCCTCCACGCGTTCGGCCTCCGTCACGAGGTCCTCGTAGATAGCGTCGACGTCGTCGTCCTCGCGCACGACCGGCGTGAAGACGAGCGAGAGCGTTCCCGCGACCTCGTCGAACACCAGCGTCTTCGTGTTCAGGACGAACTGCGCGTCGGGGAACCGGGAGTCGGGCCGCTCGACGCCGACGGACTCGTACTCCTCGTCCGTCGAGCCCTGACTCTCTTCGCTCGGCAGGACGCCCACGTCGTCGAGCCAGAGATCGTAGACGGCGTCGTAGGCGAGAAAGCCGACGAGTCCCCCGTCGAGTTGGCGGCGGTCGCCGTTCTCGAACCCGGCGAGGTCGGCGTCGGGGAGCGCCGAACGCAACGAGTCGGTCGCGTCCTCGCCAGTCGGGTCGATCAGGTCGCCGTAGCGCTCGTCGCCAAGCACCTCCACGTCGGTTTCGTCCGGGTCGACGGTCACGACCGCCGCGGGGTCGTAGCCGACGAAGGAGTAGCGTGCGTGTCGATCCGCCGACGCGCTGGCCGGCCGGAAGGCCCCATCCGGATCGCTGGAGGCCGTCTTCTGGGCGCTCTCCAGCAGGAAAGCGTAGTCGGCGGGGGCCGTCTCCGTTGTCCGGCCGGTCAGCGCCGCGTAGGCCGACAGCGGCGAGACGTCGAGGTCGAGGTCGACTGCCGTCCGGACGACAACTGCGTCCGCCCCGTCGCCCTTGACTGCATCCGAGACGTGCTGTCCAAACTGCGCGCTGTCGGGTGTGAGTTCCGTCATGCTATCGTCTCCATCCCTTCGGCCGCGTTCGCACGGGCGACGAACCGCGCGACTGCGTCGGGATCTTTCCGTGAGTCGTCCTCGCCTATCGTCTCGCGCTCGACGCCGCTCGCGACGTCGACGCCGTACGGTTCGACGGTCTCGACGGCCGCGGCGACGTTCTCGGGCGTGAGACCGCCCGCGAGAATCACCGGGGCATCGAGTTCGGCGGCCACTGTGGCGGTCCGGTCCCAGTCGTGGGTCTCGCCGGTGCCGCCGCCACCCTCGCCGTCCGCGGAGTCGACGAGCAGCGCATCGACGGCATCGACGTAGCGCTCACAGCGTTCCGGTTCGTCGGCGTCGACTGCCTTGACTACCGTCGCCGGGACCTGCTCCGTCACCGTCGCCGCGTCGGCGGGCGAGAGGTCGCCGTGTAGCTGGACGGTGTCGGGCTGGATCCGCTCCGCGAGGTCGACGGCGCGCGCGGCGCGTTCGGGCATCGTCACCAGCACCGTCGAGGCGAAGGGTGGAACCTCGCGTACGAGGTCTGTGGCCCGGTCGACCGTCAGGTCGCGCGGTGTATCGACCGGCACGTCGACGATGAACCCCAGTGCGTCAGCGCCGGCGTCGACGACCGTCTCGACGTCCTGCTCGCTCGTCAGTCCACAGATCTTGACCCGCGTCATACGCCGGTCCGTAGCTGTTCAGCTTCTCGGCGGCGGCACCCGACTGGATCGCCTGTCGGGCGGCGTCGACGCCGGCTTCGAGCGAGTCGGCCTCGCCCGCGACGTAGATGGCCGCGCCGGCGTTCGCCAGGATGATCTCACGTTTTGCGCCCTGCACGTCACCCTCGACGATTCCGCGCATATCGGCGGCGTTCTCGCTCGGCGTTCCGCCCGAGACTGCTTCGATGGGGTGAACGTCCAGCCCGAGATCGGCGGGCGTCAGCACGTACTCCTCGATCCGGTCGCCGTCGACCTCCGCGACGGTCGTCTCGTCGTGGACCGTGATCTCGTCCATCCCCGCACCGTGGACCACGAGCGCGCGTTCGACGTCCATCTGCGCGAGCGCCTGGGCGAGCACCGGCACGAGGTCCGGATCGTAGACGCCGACGATCTGGGCGTCCGCTCCGGCGGGGTTCGTCAGCGGCCCGAGCACGTTGAAGACCGTTCGCATCCCGAGTTCCTTACGCGGGCCGATCACGGCCTTCATCGCGGGGTGGAACACCGGCGCGAGCATGAAGCCGATCCCGTCGGTCTCGATAGCTCCCTCGACGGCTGACGGCTCCGCCTCGACGTCGACGCCGACCTCCTCCAGCACGTCGGCACTGCCGGAGTTCGACGACACCGAGTAGTTGCCGTGCTTGGCGACGGGGACGCCGGCCCCGCTGGCGACGATGGCGCTCGTCGTCGAGACGTTGATCGTGTCGTAGTCGTCGCCGCCGGTGCCGCAGGTGTCGACCAGCGGCGTCCGGTCGGGCGTGATCGTCCGCGCGGCGTCGCGCATCCCCTCGGCGAAGCCCGCAATCTCGGTCTCAGTCTCGCCTTTCGAGCGGAGCGCGGTCAGCAGGGCACCGATCTGCGCCTCCGTTGCGTCCTCGAACACGGCGCTCGCCGCCTGCCGTGCTTCCGTCTGTGTCAGGTCCTCGCCCTCGGTCACACGTTCGATGTAGTCTTGCATTAGAGGTCACCAATGAACTGTTTAGTCTTACAATGTACAACTTCGTACACTAACTTAAGCGTGTCGCACTCTCACCATGTGGTGATTCCGCACCCGGCGGCCGAATCCGAAACCTTCAATTGTGTCCCCGGGATATCTGTGAGTGCAGAAAGAAGCGCACCAGACGGGGTTTGTGGTCTAGTCTGGTTATGACACCTCCTTGACATGGAGGAGGCCGGCAGTTCAAATCTGCCCAAACCCACTCCAATTCTCGCGCCGCTCACCTTCGAGCGGCGCGTGTTTGAATTACGTGCAGGCATTTTGAACGAGAGAACGCCGAGTGCAACGAGGCGTTCGCGTTGTTCAAATCTGCCCAAACCCACTTTTCCGAACGCTACTCGACGAGCGCAGGCTCTCAGTCTTGAACCCCCACAGGCTCCTCCACCGATTCACCCCCCATCTCTCCACGCTCTCCGAACTCCTCCAGTCGCGCCTGACGCATCCCCACCGACTCCCCGGCGAGCGCGTACGGTAGCAGAATCCGCACCGCGTTGAGCACGAGGATCAGCAGGATGGGCGCGAGAAAGAGCCCGTAGAAGCCGAAGACGACGGGGCCGACGACGTACGAGAGCAGCAACAGTCCGGTGTGGGTCTCCGCACCGCTGATGTGCGCCCGGATGAAGAAGTCGGGGATGAAGTCGACGAGGACGCCGCTGACCGCCAGCAGTCCAGCGACCGGCAGGAGCAAGGAGAGGTCGCCGGCGGTCCAGGCGTTCACCGCGAGCAGGCCGACGACGGGGACGTAGACGAGTTTGATGCCGACGACTGGGATCAGGCTCCCGATGCCGGCGAGTGCGGCGACCAGTCCCGCGTAGGGAATCTCTATCGTGGGAGGAGCGAACAGGTTGTAGCCGTAGAACGTGACGAGGGCGACGATAGCCGTGATGAACACGTTTACGATGTTGCCAAAGAGCGTCAGCGAGAGGTCGGGGTCGACGGCCTGGGCGTACCGTCGGCCGACACCGGACTCGTCGTAGGTCGTGAATAGCCAGTCGACGAGTTGGGGGCCGTCGACCAGCATGTAGTAGGTCAGCACGACGAGGACGAGGAACTGGACGATTGCGCCGCTAACGAGGCTGATGACTACCCCGAGATTCGCCAGCAGGACGCCGATCGAACCGGGCGTCGCTGCGTCGGTTAGAAGCCCCTGCAGTTGGGTCAGGTCCAGGGCGGCGAGGTCGCTCCCCTCCAGTACCTGCTGGAGATAGCTTGCCTCGACGTCGTAGGTCATGAGAAAGTCCTGCGTCTCGATGGCGACGATAGCGAGGGTGTAGCCGATGAGGAGGACGAACGGGATTCCGAATAGGACGAGCGCGAGCATCGCGCGGACCCGTGTCGGGAGGTCGAACCGGGCGAGCGACCGATGGATCGGACGGACGGCGTAGTACAGAAACACCGAGAACACGAGGACGGCGAGAAACGAGTAGGCGACGTACGCGACGAGCACGAACAGCGCGGCGACGAAGCCGCCCACGAGCAGTCGGCGGCCGAACGAGCGATCATAGTTCATTGGTTCGACATAGACACACCCAGTATTTTATTCTCACGCCGAATCCGGCAGGGCCGAGTCCGGACGTTCGTCGACGACGGCGGAGAGCACGCTCCCCCGATCTATAGTTTAGCTGTATTGTCCCGGCGCGACGTCACGCCGAACTCAGAGCTTATCGGCGTTCTGGGCCTGCTCAGTCCTCCGCTGTGCCTGCTCCAGGCGCTTGTCGCTCGCGTTCGCCAGCCCTTCGGGAAGCGCTCCTCGGGCCTCCTGTAGACGCGTCTCGACGCGCTCTAGCCGGGATGCGACCGTCTCTAGCTCTCGGTCCGCGTTCCTCTTGGAGCCCGACGCTGCGTTCTCGGCAGCCCGCCGCCCCGCTTCGGAGACGGCTTCGAGTGCCTGTGCGAGGCCTCTAACTGCGTTGCTCTGCCCGTCGTCGTCATCGTCGCCGTCGACGGCCGCGACCTGGGCCTGCGTCTCCTCGGCGATATCGGCCAGATAGGTCGCGAGCGAGGCCTTTCCAGTCCGGGGCTCGTCGATCCGGACTCGCTCTTCCTCGTCAGGATTGACGCGGAACGCGCCGATCTCGCCGTCGGTGTCGATCACTTCGGTCGTGTAGGCTCCCCCTCGATGGACGTAGACGGCATCGGGTTCCGAGAGCGGGGCGTCGTACATCCGTCCGGCGAAGTCGTCCTCGACCGCCAGGTCGCTGAGGTCGCTGTCGGCGTTGCTCGGGTCGACCTCGATCTTCGTCGCGTTCTCGCGGGCGACGACCGGGATTTCGCCGTCCACGCCGGCGACTGTCGGCTCGTCGTCTCCGGAGACCGTGACCGTCTCGCTGTGCGGTTCGACCCCTGCGCCGTTGATCGTAAAGGTGTGCTCTCCTCCGGCACGTCCTGCAGGACGGCGATCCCCTGAAAGGTCGGCACCGCTTCGGGATCGCTCTGTAACAGGGCGAACATCTCTAGGGGGAGCTAACGGTCGTCAGTCCCTCGTCTTCCGGCGCGTCGTCCGAGGAGACCGCGTTCGTGACGCCCGCGATTACCCGATTGATCGGTGCTGGCTTCGCGATGGCGTCGTACCGCTCCGCGAGCGCCTGTCTGTGCGTTGCCTCGGTGATGTCGGTCGCCGGCTCCTCGTATCGTGGGCCCTTCCACGGGACGCCCGTGGTCGTGATGTGCCCGGCGACGAGGTCCTCGGCGAACTCGGGAATCGCGAACTCGAAGCTCAACTGCGGGCCGGTGAAATCCTCGATGTGTTCCAGTTCCGTCGTCGGTGCCAGATCGTATGTCACGTCCGCGTCGCTCTGGTCGCGGCCCGCGAAATCGAACTCCAGGCCCGTCTCTCGGCTCGGAAGGTCCGTGGGCGGGGACCGCAGGTCCTCGAACGAGCGGATCGTCACCGCCTCGTCGACGAGATCCGAGGCGTCGACGGCGGGGAGCCGGTCGTGTTCGTAAAGCGGGGCACCGTCGAGTTCCGGGACGGCGTACGGTAGCGACAGCCCCTCGTCCCGCGGAAGCCCGTACGCCACCGGGATGGAGACGATGTCTTCGATGCCGTCGATAGCGCTGTTCGTGATGTCAGCGAACCCGCCGTCCAGCGGGAACCGCTGGAAGCGGTCCGCTTCGTCGTTGACCGAGAGCCCGCTCGAATGCGATCCGAGTTCGACGAGCACTCTCGGTCGCCGTTCCGGGTCCGGGTCGAGGAACTCGTTGTTCGGGGCGGAGCGGGAGTGTGCACTGGCGACGTACAGCTGTGGCTCGTCAGTCTCGCTGTCGACGAACACCTGGAGTAGCTCCCAGTCGTGCCAGTGGAAGTTCGCGGTGAACTGGTCGAACACGGAGTAAAACCAGAACTGGATGACTTCGAGCGGCGACTCCTCGTACTCGACGGCGTGATAGAACGCTCTCGTCTCCGGCGGGTCGTCGCCGCCGCGCTCGACGTAGCCGTCCAGCGCGTCGAACCCATCGACGACGGTGTTGCCGTCCTGCTCGCTCTCGTAGGTCCGCGGATCCGTCGGGAACCACTGCTCGTCCTGATCGAAGTACAGCGTCGGTGCGAACCGCTCGGCAAGCGCTCGTGCCCGCTCGTCGTCAACCTCGTTGGTTCCAGCATCGGTCTCCCCGTCGAGTAGTGAACAGCCCGCAAGAGAGGCACTGGCACCGCCAGCGATACCGCCAAGAACTGTGCGCCGGGACAGTAGTCGAGAGCTGTTCTCAGTCATCTGTCAGCTCCTATCGTCCGACTCTGCCGGGGTCGCGATAGACGTCGGTCTCCTGGGCGGACACATAGCTTCCTCATAATGATATATTGGTTCCGGTGGCCCACCGGCAAAGCCTTTCCGGCCGATAGCGGCCGGGGAGCACTGAACCGATGCCCGGCTCCCCGATGGTGTGACTCGACAGCAACCTCTTCCGTGTCTTCACTCGATAGCTCGCACCAGCGAGCCGAGTACCGGCAGGACGAGCGCGCTACCGGCAGTCACGTAGACGATCGGTCGCATCGCTGGCGTCCGGGCAGCGGCGTCGCCGAGCGAGAGCGCGAAGACGACCAGCACGAGCAGGCCGATGCCGAATCCGTAGGCGAGGCCGCGGCGAACGGACGGCGCGACGAACGCGACCAGCGCACCGGCAGCGATCAGCCCGATCCAGTGGAGCCACGCGAGGACGAGTCCGGCGATGGCCGCCAGCGCCAGCGCCGCGGCGTGCACTCGCGGCTCGGATCGGACCCGCCTGAGCACGCCTGCAGGCTGTTCGGCGTTATCGGCCTCCTCGGTAGTTCCTGCGGTGTCGTGCTCGCTCACGAGGACTCACCCCGGAAGGTAACCCGCTGGTCGCCATCGACCGTCAGGTCCATCGGCTTCTGGTCATTGTCGAGCCAGCGGTCGAACTGGTCGTCGTAGTGGTCCGAGAAGTAGTCGCCCGAGTTCCCGCCCGGGAGGATCGCTGTCGCGTCGCCGCCAGGCTGGACCACCATCCGCCAACTGGACCCGACCGCGGAGTCGACGCGGAAGTTCTTCACTGTCACCCGGGAGCCGTCGGCCGGTCGCGCTCCGTAGTTGAGAAAGCCTGCTTCGACGCCGAGCGGATGGGTGATCGAACGCGTGGAGTTCCAGTCGCCGTAGCGCTCCCAGCCCTCAGCCGCCATCTCGTCGAGGGCGTCGGCGAGCGCGGCGACCATCGTCTCCTCGCGCGAGCGCTCGTCGAACAGCGTGCTCTCGGCGGGAAGCCCCGCGAGCACCCAGTCGTTCGGGTAGTACGACTCGTCTAACTCCGCGTCGCCAAACGTGGGCTCGACGACCCGGCGACGGAACGCCGCGATCCAGCGCGCAAAGACGAGCGCCGCCCGGGAATCGGGCTCCATCCGGTACTCCCACTCGTCGAGGGTGCTGGCCGCCGTCGCGAGTCGGTCCGTAGTGTCGTCGCTTCCCTCGACTGCCGCTACAAGTTCCGGGACCAGATCCTCGGCCCGGCCGTCCCGGACGTCGTTCTGTAACGCCCGATGGAAGTCGGGATCCGTGGTGCCGCCAGCGATTGCCTCGTCAAGCCGGTCCGCGATCCGCATCCCCCGATACGGCGTCGCGTAGCTCACGCCGACGTAGTGTTCCGGGTCGTCGACGACACGCTGGTTGGCCGTCGAGAGGACGTCCGGATCGATGGCGTGTGGTTTCTCCTCGAACGGAACGAACCCGTCCCACGAGGAGCGACCGAACGGCTCGAAGCCCTGCCACTCACCCTCGCCGGCGGAGCCATCGAAGATCTGATCGCCGGGCACAGCCTCGCCGTCTATCTCGCGGATCGGGAGTTTCCCGGTCGCGTAGTACATCGTCCGGCCGTCGGCGTCGGCGTAGACGAGGTTCTGCGTCGGCAGGTCGAACTTCCGGGTCGACTCGCGGAGGTCGTCGAGCCCCTCGCTCCGGCCGAACTCCTCGATAGCGACCGTCGTCCGCGTCGCGCTGTGGCCCGTCCACGCGATGCCGACCCGTTGGCCCTCCCGCTCGATCATCGGGCCGTGTACCGTCTTCTCGACGGTCAGGCTCCGGTTCTCGCCGCCGCTGACCTGGATCTCGTGTTCCTCGGTTGCGAACTCGCGCCACTCGCCGCGATAGCGGTAGCGCTCGCCGTCCTCGTCGGTCTCGTAGCGGTAGCTGTCGAGCACGTCCGCACCGACGTTGGTGAACGACCAGACGCCCCGGTCGTTCGCCCCGGCGATGACGAACGGGACGCCGGGGAAGGTCGCCCCGCGAACGGAGCGCTCCGGCGTCTCGACGTGCTGTTCGTACCACAGCGCCGGCGTCATCAGCGAGAGATGTGGATCGTAGGCAACGATCGGATCGCCGTTCGCGGTGTGCTCGCCGGAGACGACCCAACTGTTCGAACCGACGCCGGTCGGCGACTCGAACGCCGAGAGGTACCGGGTCAGTTCGGAATCGATCGGTGTCCGGTTGTCCGTCCGGGCGGCGTCGCCGTTCCACTCGTGACTGCTCGCAGTGGCGTCGCTGTCGAGAATCGGGTAGTCGTGATCGTACTGTCGGGGAAACAGTTCTGCGACCCGGTCTTCGCCGAGGCGGTCGATCAGGAGCGCCCGCCGCAGTTCGCCGAACTGTCCCGTGAGATCCCACGAGATCTGTTTTTCCATCAGCATGGAGTCGACTGGCGTCCACGGCCGTGGCTCGTAGCCCAGCAACTCGAACTCCAGTGGGAGCGCCTCGCCGTCCATCGCGGCGTTCACCCCGTCGGCGTACGCCTCGACGAGCGGGCCGGCGCGGGTATCGCGAACGAGGTCCCAGGTCGCTTCCGCCGCGCCGGCGAAGTCCATCGCGACGTGGAACTCGTCGTCTTCGAGCGTCGCCTCGCCGATCACCTCCGATAGCTGGCCCCGCATCACCCGCCGCTGGAGGTCCATCTGGAACAGCCGATCGAACGCCTGGACGTAGCCTACGGCGAAGTAGGCTGCCTGCTCGTCGTCGGCGTCGACGTGCGGGACGCCGAACTCGTCGACGTGCAGGCTCCCGTCACCGTACGGGCTTTCGACCGTCTCCGTGAGGGACCGGCCGGCCGCGTCCCACGTGTCGCCCGACAGCGGTGCGAACGAATCGAGCAACTCGCGGGCCGATGAGAGGGCAAGCCCGCCGGTCCCCGCGGCGACGATTCCGGCGAGGACGCGACGGCGTGTCGTGTTGTCTGTCACTGTACCAGTCCAGACACCGATCTATAATGATAATTTCGGTGATTGACACCCACGCTGGCGTTGGCCTCGGCGTGAGTGGGCCATACTGTTACGCAACAAACTGGTCAGCGTGTCGTACAAGTGGCGAATACATTAATATAGTATGCGTATCCACCACTGGGTACGATGAGTCTCGACGACGAAACAACAGCATGGATCTCCGGGTTCGCTTCGGGCGTCGCCGCCTGCTCGGCCGGTGTATATCTGCTTCACAAACGTGCACAGCGTCGATCCGAGCCTGCACTGGTCGACGACGAGGGAACTGTGATACCGATCGAGTGACTTCGGCGGGTGGTCGTGACTGCTCTCTCGGCCCGAGTTGGCTCCATCCACTGGCTGTTGTTCTGTTCGGGCCTGCCAGGCCTCGATTGGGGGTCCGTCATACGATTGTCTGACAAATACTTTTATGTGCCAATCCTGAGATCCTCAGTATGGAAGCGAAAGTAGCGGATTCTGCACAGACTCGAGTTGTCGTAACCACCGCGGAAGACGTCCCGATGAGCACGACCGTCATCGAGGCAATCGCGGAACTAGAGAGCACTCGACCGATGGCCCTCGACGTGACGCTGTACGACGCCATCGATCTCGATGCCCTCGATTCGCTCTACACGGCTCCAACTGAAGGGGTCGAGGTTAGCTTTACTGTCGACGACTACGCCGTCGAAGTCCGTGCGGACGACACTGTCCTCGTCGAGCGACAATAATTAGTCGGAAACGACATCGTGGAGGGTTTCGTGGAACGCAACGACGAGCGACGGCACGACCACCATGAAGATGTGCTCCTCGACGGGGACGCCGAGGAGATCCCTCCCGGTCCGTAGCTCGATGTCGAAGATGCCGATTTCGAGGGTGTACCAGTCCCAGACGTAGGCGATCGGATACAGAGCAACGACGGTTCTGGCGGCGCGACGGAGCGCGCCCGCCCGCCTGAGCAACAGGAACGCGATCGCGCCCCAGAAGATCTCGGTCGCGAGATACGTGTACCGGCCAAAGACGCTAATGTCGGGTCGCACAGGCGTTTTTGGCACCCCCTGCTCATCAAACTACTTCCTGTCCACTCTCCCCGGCGAGACAACGCCCACACTGACGAGTCCGAGCATGAGCAGGTAGGCGACGAGGCCGCCGGCGACGAGGTTCGGTAGAGCCGTCGCCGCGGCGAGGGCCGCGAGGAGCGCAACACCGAGCACACCGATGATGGCGGCCAGTTGCACCACCTGCCGCTCCCAGAGCGAGCGTACCGGCTGACGGTAGCGGAGTGTCAGCGCTTCGAGCACGACTGCGCCGAGCGCGCCGAGGAGAAACCAGGCTGGCGCGAGCGACGCCTCGGTGGCGACGAGCACGCCACAGTAGCCGAGCAGGGACAGCAGTGCAAGCGCGCCGTCCCGGCGGGCCGTCGTCACCAGTAGACGGTCGCGCCGTCGCCGATTCGAGTCTGGTAGGCGCGGCTATCGACGCCGACGTCGTCGAACGCGTCGAGCATCGACGCGGCGATGGCGCGCCGGTCGGCCTCGTGACAGGCGGCGATAACGCCCGGACCGGCACCGCTGACGGTCACGCCAGTCGCGCCGGCGTCGAGTGCGGCCTCCCGGACGTCGTCGTAGCCGTCGATCAGTTTCGCGCGAGCGGGGTTACCACGTTATCTTCCATCCCCCGGCCGACCATCGTTGGGTTCTCGCGGTGCATCCCGACCGTGAGCGTCGCCGCGCGGCCGACGGTGTCGACCATGTTCTCGACGGAGGTCGATTCCGGGACCACCCGGCGGGCGTCCCGCGTCGAGACGACGATGTCGGGCAGGCAGACGACCAGCGGGATCGAGCTATCGACCTGCGTGACGCCGTCCTCGGCGACGATGGTAAAGCCGCCCAGCAGTGCCGGTGCGACGTTGTCCTGATGGGCTTCGCCGGAGACGAGCGCCTCGCCCTCCGCGGCGATGGGGACGAGTTCCGACCGGGAGAGTCCCCGGTCGTACAGTTCGTTGAGTGCGAGCGCCGCGCCAGCAGCACTCGCGGCCGAAGAGCCGAGTCCCGAGGCCGGGCGGACGCCCTTGTCGATCTTGATCCGTGCCGGCGCGTCGAGCGCCTTGGCGACGGCTCCGGCGGTGTTTTTCTCCGGATCTTCGGGAATGAACTCGCTTCCCGCGCCGGTCATCTCGATTGTCGTCTCCTCGGCGCGCTCGACGCGGACGATGTCGGCGGGCCGTTCGAGTGCGGCCCCGAAGACGTCGAAGCCGCTCCCGAGGTTCGCGCTCGTCGCGGGAGCCCGCACTGTAAGCATATCCGAGGGGTAACCGGACCGCGGCTAAAAAGCCAGCGGAAAGCGGGCCCCTCGATGGATGGCGGCGGGCGTGTCGAGATGGGTTTGATCACAAAACACAACCCGATGCCCTCCGTACGCGATGCTATGATCGGGGTCGTCGGCGGCGGATTGGCGGGACTCACGGCAGCATACGAACTCCAGTCCAGCGGTCACTCGGTGCGCGTCTTCGAGTCCAGCCCCCGCGTCGGCGGCGCGCTCTCGCGAATCGACCCTCGCGCTACCGCCCCCTGTCGTCCCCACACGATTGCGCCGGACGACGACGCCGCCCGCTCGCTGGCGCGCTCGCTCGGAGTCGAAGCCGCCCTCCCGCACGGACGCGTTCGCACCGGCTACTACGTCGACGGTATCGCCCACCCGACCGACCGGCTTCGGGAACTGCTCGCCTTCCCGTCGCTGAGTCTGCGCGATAGATCGCATCTCCGGTCGCTCTCCGGTGGCGGTCGGGGACCGTTCACGGTACCGAGGACGCCGTCGCCGATCCGACGACGCTGACGGACGTCACCGCGCGCTCGTTCGTCACCGACCACGCCACCGACTCGCTGTACGACCACGCAATCGAACCACTGCTCCGGGCACGCTTCGGCGACGCGGCCGACCGGATCAGCGCGGCGTGGCTACTCGCCGAACTCTCCCGACGCCGGTCGCTGGGCGACGGCACTGCCCTCTCCGCCGTTCCGCTCGTCGACGCGCTCGTCGAGTCCATCGGCCAAGAGAATCTATGGACCGACACTCGGGTCCTCCCGCTCGGCACCCGTGCGGGCGCGGTCGATCACATCGCCGCAGTCGAGGATGGCACCCGAACCGAGCAGGAGGTCGACGCCGTCGTGCTCGCGACGTCGCCGTGGGCGCTGGACCGACTCACCCGCTTCGACTGGCCGGGCGAGCGAGTCCCGCAGACGACGGTCTGTTTCGCGCTCGACGAGTCCCTGCTGCGATCGATCGACTCACTGTCGTCGACGACGCGCCGTTCGGCCGGCTTGCCGCGGTGCCGGCTTCCGGAGGGGCGGCCGAAATCGAGCAGTTCCTGTACGCCATCGCACCGTCCGAACGTCCAGTGCGCGAGGACACCGTGGCGGCGTTCCGGCGTGGGATCGAGTCGCTGTTCCCCGACTTCGATCCGGAATCCGTGCGGTGGTCGGCCGTCGACAACCGTGTGGAGCCACTGCCGACCGTCGGCTACGCCGATCACGTCGTTTCGTACGAACGTCCGTCAGTTGTCGCCGAGGGCTGTTTCTACGCGGGGAGCGCGAGTCCGGAGCGGTATCCGCACCAGTCGCTCGACGGGGTGGTTCGCGCTGGGAGAAAGGCGGCACGCGCCGCGAGCGAGCGACTCGAAAGCGCCGTTCAGTCGTCGGACTCGGCGTGATCGCTGTCGGCCGCCTCGATCTCGTCTTCGGTCAGTCCCGGCGCTTCCGCGGGATCGACATCGTCCGGTTCCTCCTGGCCGCCGACCCGTAGTTCGCCGTCCGGCCCCTCGACGTAGACGTCGTCCGCGAACCCGGCCGCGGCGTGGGGATGCTCGGGGTCGTCGAGCTTTTCCGGCGTCGAAGGGGCTTCGGGGACCTCCAGCGTTCGGAACTCGCCGAGGGGGTCGTCGATGCTGATCCCGTGGGCCTCGAAGAACTTCCCGTAGCGCTCGTAGTGCGCTTCGAGTTCGTCGGCGGGGAACTCCATCATCTCGGTCCAGCCGTGGTTGTAGAAGTCGAAGTTCGCCTGGATGTGGGTGATCTCGCGCGCTTTCGCCTCGGTGAACCCGGCCTCGAGCGCCGCGACGTAGGTGTCCATCGTGCAGTCGAAGAAGCCATCGAGATGGTCACGGCGCTCGTCTCGGTGCTGTTCGTCGGCCTTGTCGGCGAAGATGCCGGTATGAAGATCGACGAGTTTGTCGTTTGCGAGGTCGCCGATGATCGGCGCGGTCAGCGCCTGCTTGGCCGCGAAGTGCCGAATGTTCTGCCGAAGTTTCATGACCCTCAGTATGGTCGTGAACTCCTTGAACCTTCCCGAAGCGGCCAGTGCCCCCGAAGACGGCCTCGTTACCCGTGCGAGTGTGAACATGGCCGAGATAGCAATCCACTTTAACCCGGGCGATACAATCAATACAATATGACCGAGTCGTACGTCATCATCGGTGACGGGATTGCTGGGAGTTCCGCGGCCGAGACCCTCCGCGAGGAAGCCCCGGAGTCCGATATCACCGTCGTCACCGATGAAGGTGAGGCGTTGTACAATCGGATCCTCATCAAGGAGTTCGCCAAGGGCAAACTCCCCGAAGCGCCGGTTTCGATCCACGAGGAAAACTGGTACGCCGAGCGCGACATCGGCCTGTCCCTGAACACACACGTCACGGACGTCGACCCCGACGCCCACGAGATTCATACCCACAGCGGCGAGACGATCGAGTACGACAAACTGCTCGTCGCGTCCGGTGGGACGCCCTCCAAACTCCCGGTCGACAACGCAGACGCTGACGGCATCCACCATTTCTGGACGTTCCAGGACGCTCGCGCGATCAACGAAGACGCCAGCGAGGCCGACACCGGCGTCGTCGTCGGTGCAGGACTGCTGGGGATCGACCTCGCAGCGATCTGCGGGGCCCAGAACGTCGACGCCCACTACCTGATGCGCGGCGAGTGCTGGTGGCGGTATGCACTCAGTCCGGAGGAGCAGAGATCATGCACGAGGGGATGCGCGGTGTCGGCGTCACGCCCGTCTTCGGTAGCGGCGTCGACGAGTTCGTCACCGACGACGACGGCCACGTCGAGGCGACGATAGACAGCAACGGCGAGCGCTACGAGAGCGACTTCGTCGGCATCGCGATCGGCCTGGATTTCAACATCGAGTATCTGCAGGACACCGATCTCGAAACCGACGACGGCATCCTGGTCGACGAGTATATGCAGACCAACCTCGACGACGTCTACGCCGCGGGCGACCTCACCCGCTTTTACGACACCATCCTCGGCGAACACGCCCAGAACGGTTCGTGGGGGTCGGCCAAAGAACAGGGCCAGGTCGCCGCGAAGAACATGGCCGCCGACGACGCGGCCGAGGCGTTCCGCTGGGTCTCCTCGTACTCGATCACCCACTTCGAGTTCCCGTTCCTCTCGTTCGGTCACCCGACGCTCGGCGACGATTACGTCGAGAAGAAGTACAACGACCACGAGTGGCGACGGATCACGTTCAAAGACGGCAAGGTAGTCGGCGGCGTGCTGATCGGCGACCTCGCTCCCCAGACCACGTTCAAACAGCTAATGCGAGAAGAACGCGACGTCTCCGGGCAGAAGGAACGACTCCTCGAAGAGGAAGTCGACATCGAGATGCTCGACGCGCCCGCTCAGGAACAGTAACCCCCGGCCGCACGCGAATCCTTTTCAGTTTGCCGCCCCTATATAAACATAGATGTCATCGACGATCGCGGGCGAACAACTCACGCCGACCGACGAGTACACCGTCCTCGTCGCTATCAACAAACCGGACAACGCCGAGCAGTTGATGCGCACGGCCGTCGACCTCGCGGTCGCCAACGATGGCCGGGTCCACGTCGTCAGCGTGATCCACAAGCATCACACCTCTCCGTTTTTGCTATTCGACGACGACTACATCAAAGAGGAGTTCTCGGGCGACCGGGAACGGCTCGTCGACCGCGCGAAATCCGTCGCCGAGGAGGCCGGCGTACCGGTCGCCGACAGCCTGCTCGTCGGCAGTAGCGTCTCGCGGTCGATCCTCGATGCGATCGACGAGGTCGACGCCGACGCCGCCCTGCTCGGCTGGCGTGGCGAGTCCAAGCCCTCGGATATCGTTCTCGGGACGACGATCGATCCCATCGTCCGCCGCGCGCGCTGTGACGTGCTGGTCGAGCGGGTCGGCCTCACCGCGAGCACGGTCGATTCGATCCTTCTGCCGACCGTCGGCGGCCCGCACGCCGAACTGGCGACCGAGGTGACGGGTGCGATTGCGGCCCGGAACGACGCCCTGGTTGAGGTCCTCTCGGTGATCGATCCGGACGCCGACGACCGGTCCCGCGACGCCGCAACCGGCCATCTCGATCGAAGTCTCGAACTGCTACCCGACTCCGTCGAGACCGAACGACTACTGATCGAGTCCGATGCTATCGCCGAGACGATTCTGGAGGTCGGCAGCGATCACGACGTGATCGTCCTCGGCGCGACCCGACAGGGCGCACTGACCCGGCGGATCGCCGGGAGCATCCCCCAGACGGTCGGTGCCGAGACCGATCGCCCGTTCGTGATGACGAAACGTCGTCCTGACCGCTCGCGACTCGGCAACCTGCTCGCTCGCTGGTGGCCGTGAGCCGGTCGTCGATATCGAAGCGGTTTTGCACGCGCCATGCGGAGTATCGGGTATGAACGGCGGCGGAAGCGAAGATATGACCTTGGCGTTCGAGTTGAGTGCACTCCAGGCGCTCGCGGAGCCCGGCACGGTCTTCGACGACGCGCGGCGCTGGAGCGAGTACGTCGGCGTCGTCTCGGAGAAGCCGACCTACGTCGTGACGAACTTCACCCGGAAGAATCGCATCCGACAGGACTTCTTCTCCGGCCCACGCGGGCGCTCGGAGAGCCTCGAAAGCGTCAAAGACCAGTTCGACACCGAGCGGCACGTCTTCGTCGGCACCGACGAGGACGACGCCGGACTGGCCGACGAGGTCGGCTGGGAGTACCTGCCCGTCGAGGACGCCGCCGAGGCTGCCGGCTGGACGCTCGCAGAGGACGAGGACGACAGTGAGATCGAAACCGAACAGAGCCGCGACGACTGGCCCTGACCCGGTTCGGGTCCCCCGGTCTCGTGAGCATCTCCGAACCCGGGGAGTTTATTCGTCGGAAACGCCGACCAGTAGGTATGCCTGAGCCGCGGGTCCCCGGAGGTGGCAGCGAAGAACTCTCCCTTGCGTGTGGCGAGTCGGTCGATCCCCGCCGCCTCGACCTGGGGATGCGATCATTCGAGTGTGACTGTGGCGAGACCCACGCTGTCGTCATGGACGTCCACCCTCCATCCCGATTCGTCCCCGAGTTTCTGGTCGAGATCCTGCGCGAGACGATCGAGACCGACGACGAGTTCGACGAGTTCGGGACGCCACATGTCATGGGTGTGCTCATGGAGGAGTTCCCCGAGGACGTCGTGACGTTGGACAAGAGCGACGACGGTAACGTCGGCTACGGACTGCTGTGGGTGACCGAGTTCGACGACCGCGAACTCCACGAGATCGTCGTCGAGTTGCTCGTCGAACTGATGGAACACGCGATTAGTCACGCTGACAGTACAGAGGCGATGTCGGCTTTCGAAGAGCAGATGCTGGAGTTCGACGTTAGCGAGTTCGTTGAGCAGTACCGCGACGAACGGGAGTTCGAGACGGAGCACGACCGGGCGATCTGAGTGCGCTCTGTCGGACCACCGACAGGCGTCTGACGGCTGTGCGACAGGGGTTTATTATCTAGCATGTCGACGTATGGCACACAGCTATGCACGCTCGGGGAGAGTACCAGCGAATCGAACGAGCGCTCGAGGAGGCGGACGTCGAGGAGCCACTGACTGCCCGAGAGATCCTGGAACTGGTCGACGACGCTGACGCGAAGTTCGAGAGTCCCCACCGAATCGCGACCGTACTGGGTCGTCGCGCCGAGTACGGCGACGTGACGGTTATCAGGGATCAGCCCTACCGATACGAACTGTGACAGACGGTTCCCAGCGACTCCGAACGAGGGTGGGGATTTTTATCTTTCAACCGTTTTTGCGTGATATATGTCACCGAATCCCGGCGTTCTACAGGGACATACGATAGAGGACGAGGCGATCGACCAGGTATTGGAAGAAAACGGTGTCGGCGTGCTTTCGATGGCAATCGAGGGGACGCCGTACAGCATCCCGATGTCTTTTGGATTCGCGTCCGGCGGCTCGCTGTACTTTCTGCTTGCGGGTCACTCCGAGGAGGGCAAGAAGATGGAGTTCGCCGAGGAGAGTGAGGAAGCGAGCTTTCTCGTCTACGACGTTGCCTCGGACGAAGAATGGCGAAGCGTCATCGTCACCGGCGCGCTCGACCGCATCACGCCCAAGGAGTGGGACAGAGCCAGAGAGGCGATGATCGACAACGCCTATCGCCCGGACCTCCTGACGCAGATCGACATCCAGTCCGACCCGCGGGTCTGGTCGCTGACGTCGAGACGAAGTCGGGCCGCAAGATGGGCGGCGAGTGAGCGCTCGGCCGCCGGGCCAGCACTGAGCCACGCCAGAGTGCCGACAAATGTGGCACGCTGACGGCGAACTCGGTGTCAGAGTGGGTTCGCCAGCCCTGTCGAGATGGATCTGCGACGGGCTGATTGCCGATAGCAGCTGTACTTCCCGAAATCTGAGAACGGCTTAATGATTTATACAAGACGGCTATATACTAGTAGCTGTGAAAGAGCAACCATGAGTTCCAGAACGCTCGAATCTACTATGTTTGGTCGCGATGTACAGTTCAGATACTCAGAGACATGGATCGGCTACTCGCTACTCAGCCTGCGACTGATCATGGGCTGGACGTTTCTCTATGCTGGGATCACAAAGGTCATCGATCCCGAGTGGAGCGTCCGTGGTTACCTGAATTTTGCGATCAGTCAGGAGAACTTCCTCCGGAGCATTGCTGGGACGGATCTCTGGGCGGTCATGGCTAACGACTGGTACTGGCTGTTGACACCATTGAACCAGGTCGGGTTGACGCTAATCGGACTCGCGCTCATCTTGGGTCTGTTCGTCCGACTCAGTGCCTTCTGGGGCGGGACGATGATGACGTTCTACTGGCTCGCGTCGTTCCCGCTGGAGGGGTCGATACTCATCGACTTCCACCTGGTATATGTCCTGTTGCTGTTCGCCGTCGGTGCGTTTGGCACTGGTCGTATCCTCGGTCTCGACGCCATAATCGAGAACCACCCAAAAGTCGAACCGTACCTCGAAAAGTACCCGAATCTGCGACTACTCTTGGGCTGATCTATCTCGATCCGGCGACCGTTTTGTTTCCGCCTCGCCGTTTCTCAGATGTCGAAAGCCGACAGTAAGTATATCTGCATACACCTGTAATCGAGTTCCATGGAAGAGGAACCGTCACTTTCTTCGGATCTCGAAGAGACGCTCGAACAGCATCGAACCGGCGCGAGTACGTCCGGGACCCTCGTGTTGAGCGACCAGCAGGGCTACGTCGATGACACGATCACGATCAAGGGGCGAAACCTCCCGGAAACAGCGGCACTGGACCTGCTCTGGCACTCGACGGACGGTAGCTGGGGCGTTCTCAAAGGCAACGAGATCGTCGGCCCACAGTATCGACCACGAACGGACCACATCACAACGGTTACGACCGACGAGTCGGGGCGTTTTGATGAAACGTGGACGATCCCCGAAGACTACGGGGGGCCCACAAGATCGAACTCCAGCAGGACGGCGAGACGATCGATCGTGCTGAGATCGAGATCACGCCGTGGTTCGAACTCCAGGAGGAATCAGTCCCGCTCGGTGGGACGTTCACGTTCAAAGGCTACGGTCTCGGACCGAACGTCGTCACCAACAACTATCAGGTCTCCTGGGACAACTCCACCTTCGGGTTTATGACCGGTGTGATGAACCGCGGGACCGCCACTGCCGAGATCCGTGCAGTCGGCCCGCCGGGCAAGCACACTCTTGAAGTCTGGCGCAACTACCGGGGAATCCCCTATCTCCAGAACAACACCCAGTCACCGTACGGGGAGGTCTGTGGCGACCGCCAGTCCCGGTGGACCGTGGAAGTGACCGACACCGAGGAAGACCTCGCCGGCTGTTGGATGGACGAGCAGTTCGAGGAGAAGCCGATGGAACTCCACTATCCCGAGCTCGACGCCGAGAGCGATGCCACTCTGGAAGTCACCCCTACTTCCGGTCAGGCTGGGACGCAAGCGTTTATCACTGGCGAGCAGTTCCCGCCGAACGAGACGGTCGACCTGATCTGGTACCGCCATGAGGGACACCGCGTCAAAGGCATCCCGATCACGCCCGAAGCCCATCGCGACGTCCTGCCAACCGTCCAGACCGACGCCAACGGTCGCTTCCAGGTCGAGGTCGAGATCCCGCCCGAGGAAGGGTCGACCCGCCCGATCACAGCCGAGGTCGGCGGCCAGGAGATCGCCGTCACTGGATTCGTCGTCCAGCCCCGCATCGAGAAGTTCACGCCCCACGAGGGACCGGTCGGATCCACGATCGAGATCGAACTGTCCGGCGTCGGCTGGACGATGTACGAGAACGGCCCGTTCCTCGTCTACGATAACAAACCACTGGGCTACGCCTGTGGGACGAGCGGCGATGATAAAGGGGGCGTTATCAAGCTAGATATCCCGGCGGCCGGTGAGCCAGGATATCACTTCATAGACATTTATCCGACGATCTACGAAATGCAGGAAGACGAGCCAAACTTCGAGATCTTCCCGCATCTCTCGTATCTCGACAACCACCCTGTTAGACCGCTGCCAGCATCCCACTTCGTCTTCGAAGTGACCGAAGAATAGATCGGCCGCGACACGACCCTTGATTTTCCACGTTCTCGAACCGATCACCAGATGAGCAAAACACGCTACCAGTGATCGAACCCGCGGAGCCGAACGACGGGCGATCCCGTGCGGATCCCGCCATTCACGGGATCGTCCTCGCGGCCGGGACGAGCGACCGGTTCGGTGACCGGAACAAACTCCTCGCCACGGTCGGCGGTGAACCGATTATCCGCCGAGCAGTGCGAACGCTCGCGGAAGCATCTCTCGAAGGTGTGACAGTCGTCCTCGGTCACGAGGCTGACCGAGTCCGGGCCGTACTCGCCGACCTCGACGTGACGTTCGTGACCGCTACCGGCGAGGGACAGGGGGCTCGGTGGCCGCAGGCGTCGAGACTGTCCGAGAGGCAGGTGCTGACGCCGCCCTGATCGCGCTCGGTGACATGCCGGCCGTCTCGACGGCGACTGTCGAGCGCCTCGTAGACACCTATCGTGCCGGGGGCGGGAGCGCGCTGGCGGCCGGCTACGACGGCCAGCGTGGTAATCCAGTGCTGTTCGATGGGAGTCACTTCGGAAGCCTCGCCCTGCTCGACGGTGACTGTGGTGGGCGAAACGTGCTTCTGTCGGCGACGGATGCGGCCCTCGTCGAGACCGGCGATCCGGGGGTCTTACAGGATATCGACCGACCGACGGACGTCTAGGAACGAGTCGGCAGGGGACATGTGGGGGCTTGCCAGCCGAGTCAGTCGAGCGTTCCGTTGCTCTCCCAGTCGCGGAGAGTTGCCGGGAGGATTTAGTACCACGACGACCGACTGGCTCGTATGGAATACGATGGGACGACGACGATCCCTGCGCTGCGGGATGCGGTCTGGGAGCCGATCACCGATCCCGAAGTGCTGACGGCGTGTGTCATGGGCGCCGAGGAGATCGAACGCGTCTCCGAGCGCCGGTACGAGGGCGTCATCCGCCAGTCCGTCGCGGGAATCACCGTCTCGCTGGCGGGCGAGGTACAGATCGAGACGATGGTGACACCCGAGCGGCTGACCTTCTCGGCAGTCGGTACTGACTCGCGGACGAACGCCCGGATGGATGCCGACGTCGAGGTGGTGCTGTCGGAGGCCGGCGAGGGCGAGACGCGAATGGACTATATCGTCGACGTCCGGTTCGCGGGCAAACTGGCGACGCTGGGCTCGCGGATCCTCCGGCGACAGATCAAGGCGAACATCGAAACGTACTTCGACAACCTGGCGGCGTACGCCGGTGAAGACGGATGAATCGCCAGCGAGAACAGCCGGAACGCGAGCGCCATCGAACTGTCGGCCGGAACACCCACCGAAAAGAGGCCCGGGGAAACTCACGGGCGAGGCCAGGTACCCGACTGACCTGGACCGGCCGAACCTCTTGCACGCGGGGATCCTCCGATCCCAGCAGTCCCACGCCAGGATCGAACGTGTCGACCTCGACGATGCGACAGCGATCGACGGGGTTGCCAGCGTCGTCTCCCGGACCGATCTGCTCGGCGACTTCGACGACCGGGTTCGACACTACGGAGACGTCGTCGCCGCCGTCGCCGCAGAGACGCCCGCCGCCGTAGCGCGGGCGCTGGACGCTATCGAGTACGAACTCGATCCGCTCGAATCGGTCCACGACCCGGCCCGGAGCGTCCGCGCAGACGCGCCGAGGATTCACGCCGAGACGCCGGCGTACGGTCAGCCGGTCCGACACCCCCGCCACGTCGAGAACGACGACTACGAGCAGAACGTCGACGACTACCACCGACTGTCGGTTGGGGACGTCGAGGCGGGGTTCGAGGCGGCCGACCACGTCCTGGAGAGCACCTACCGGACGCCGCGGGTCAACCACTGCAACCTCGATCGGCACTGCTGTCTCGCAGAGTTCGATGGCGATAAACTCGAACTGACGGAAACTATCGGAAACCGGACACACACCGAAGACGCACTCGAACGGCTGTTCGACGAGGAGTTCGAGGTCGAGATACTGACCCCACCCGCTGCCGGGTCGAGTTTCGGCGGTCACTCCCTGGAGACGCTGACGCTCGAACCGGTCGCGGCGACGCTGCCCGCGAGACCGGTCGCCCGGTCAAACTCGTCTTCGACCGGGAAGCGGAGTTTACCGCCGGGGATTCCCGGCACCCGACAACGCTCACGCTCCGTGCAGGGCTAACCGAAGACGGCACACTCACGGCGCTGGACGTCGACATCGTCACGGACACCGGGCCGTACCCGAACGGGGTCGGCCACATCGTTCTGCATAACTGCCAGGATCGGCCACTCGACCTCTATCGCCTCGATAACTACCGGTTTGAGGGGGTCTCGGCGTTTACGAACAACACGCCCTCGGGCGAGTATCGTGGAATCGGCGTCGCCCAGATCACGTGGGCACTGGAGTCACACGTCGACGAACTCGCCCGGCAGGCCGGGATCGACCCGGTCGCAGTCCGCCGGAAGAACTGGGTCGAGACTGGCTACGAGCGCCCCCACACCGGTGTCCCAGTCACGAGCTGTGGCCTGCAGGACTGTCTGATGCGCGGTCGCGAGACGTTCGAGCGCCTGTCCGAGGACGCCGACGAGGACCGGCTGTACGGCTGGGGAATGGCCTCGGGAGCGCACTCGACGACGCCCGCCTCGGCGAGGAACACCGACTATACGGAGGCGAAACTCGTCCTCGATGCCGAGGGAGCGATGACCGCCGTCGTCGGTGCGGTCGAACTGGGACAGGGTGCGGAGACGGCGCTCGCACAGATCGCGGCCGAGAGGACGGGCATCCCGATTGAGCGCGTTACAGTCCGGAGCAAGACTCACGCCGACGACGTCGACGACAAGTACGGCTCGATTGCCAGCCGGTCGACATATCTGATGGGCCGGGCGATCGCCGAGGCTGCCGAAGAGTTGACCGCGACCCTTCGAGAGCGGGCGAGCGACCGTCTCGGCGTTCCGATGGACGAGCTAACGGTCGCGGACGGCGAGATCCGGGACGGGGCGGAGGCGACTGAACTGGCCGAACTGATCACCGAGGGCGTATCGGCGACGGGACGGACCGAGACGACCCGCGCACCGTCATCGTTCGGCGTCCACTTCGCCGGTGTTACGATCGATCCCGAGACGGGTGGAGTCGATCTCCGGACCTACGTCGCCGCCCAGGACGTTGGGTACGCGATCAACCCCGCGATGGTCGAGGGACAGCTTCACGGAGCGGTCCAGGACGGCGTCGAGTTCGCCACGCTCTCGGAACTGCAGCTGGATCGCGGGATCCCGGAGAACCCCAACCTCGCAGACTACCCTGTGAGTTCGCCACACGAGATGCCCGCGGAGCTGCAGTAGAGATCGTCGAATCGAACGAGGCGTCGGGCCCCTACGGCGCGAAAGGGGTCGGAACGCCCTCGATCACGCCCGTCGCGCCGGCGATCACCAACGCCATCCGCGACGCCGTCGGCACGCGATTCACGACCGCACCGGTCCGCGACGAGGACGTCTTCTTCGCGCTCCGGGAGGGTGAGCGATGAGCGAAACCACCTACTATACGCCCGAAACTGTCGACGATGCCCGCCGACGGCTCGACGGCGATGGTTTCAGAACGGTTGTCGCCGGTGGGCAGACCCTGATGTTGTTGTTGAGACAGGGGTTGCTCGACGCCGACGTGCTGGTCGACGTGGGCGACATACCGGCCCTCTCCGGGATCGAGACCGAGGACGGAACGGCGCGGATCGGTGCGGCGACGACCTACCGCGACCTCGGGAGTCACGACCTCGCGGACCGGATCGGGATGCTCGGGGACGCCTGTGGCGTCGTCGGCGACCGGCAAATCAGGGGTATGGGGACGATCGGCGGCGCGCTGGGTCACGCCGACCCGGCCTTCGACCTGATACCGACGCTATGCTGTCTCGATGCCGAGATCCGAGTCGGGAGCGTCGAGGGCGAGCGAACGGTCCCGATATCCGAGTTTCTGGTTGGACACATGACGACCGACCTGCGGCCCGACGAACTGATCGAAGGCGTTCAGGTCGGTCTCGAAATTGACGGCTCGGCCTATGAGAAACACGCCGAAACCGAAAACGGCTGGGCCACCGTGGGCGTTGCCGCAGCGGTCACGCTCGCTGATGGCCGCTTTGCGGATGTCCGGATCGCTCTCGCGGCTGTCGCGGATACGGCGGTCCGGTCGCCGGCGGTCGAGGACTCCCTCGTCAGCGAGCCAGTGACCGACGACGCGGTGGCGGCCGCCAGCGACGCTGTCGTCGCGGATATCGACCCGGTAGACGACCTCTCGGGATCGGCGACGTACACGGAGCGTCTGGCTCCAGTGGTGGTCGAACGCGCGCTCGAACGCGCCGTCGAACGGGCGGGTGGTTCGCTGTGAGACTCGCCTTCGAGCTCGACGGCAAGCAGCGGACGGTCGAGGTCGCGCCGGACGAACCCCTCCGGGACGTGCTCCGCGAGACGTGTGACAGAACCGGGATCAAATCTGGCTGTGACAGCGGCCGCTGCGGGGCCTGTACGGTGCATCTGGACGGCGAGGCGGTCAAGTCCTGCCTGGTCCCCGCAGGCAAGGCCGACGGCACGTCGATCACCACTGTCGAGGGAATCGAGGACGGGACTCTGGGCAGGGAGATACAGGACGCCTTCGAGGAACAGTTCGCGCTGCAGTGTGGCTACTGTTCGCCCGGGTTCGTGATGACTGCGCTGGCATATCTCCAGGACGATCCGGACGCCGACCGGGCGGCGATCCGGGAGGCGATTGCGGGTAACGCCTGCCGCTGTACCGGCTACGAGAACATTCTGGACGCCATCGAAGTTGTGGCCGCCGATCAGGACGACCCCTACCAGGGTTCCGCCGACCGTGACTGATCCAAACAGATAATATGCTGGTGGTCCGCTATCCCGTATGACCGTGGAACTGTCCTGTAGCGTCGGTGATATGGACACCGTACAAGCGTTGCTGACCGGAGAGGTAGAACCGCGCGGGATCGATCTGACGACTGTCGGTGAGTACCCACCCAGGCGTCACCGTCGGTTCTTCCGCCACGGCGAGTTCGACATCTGTGAGGTGTGTATCGCGTCCTACGTCTCCTCGATGGCTGCGGGAGAGGAGTTCCCCTATACCGCGATCCCCGTGTTTCCGAACCGGAAGTTCCGCCTGGCCTTTTTTTATAAGAACGCCGACGCCGGCATCGAGAAGCCCAAAGATCTCGAGGGCAAAAAAGTCGGGACACAGTCCTGGCAGACGACCGCCGACGTCTGGGTCCGCGGGATCGCCCAGGAACACTACGGGCTGGATCTCACCGATGTCCAGTGGTACCGCCGTCGGGAAGACGACGTGCCCGTCGACCTGCCCGAGAGATTCGACATCCAGCGCGTGCCGGGAAAACAGGCAGGAGACGCCATCTACGAGCCCCGTGACATGCAGGACATGCTGTTCTCGGGCGAGTTGGATGCGGCGATGGATCCCTCGGGGTCGCTGTTTCGTGCGGTCTGCCGGAACGACGAGGCCGAGTTCATGTTCGAGGACCCGAAAGCCGAGGAGATCGAGTTCTTCGAACAGACGGGAATGCACCCGCCGATGCATACCGTCGCTATCCGAGATGAGGTCCTCGAAGAGAACCCGTGGGTCGCGGTTAGCATCTACGACGCCTTCTCCGAAGCGTTGGATCGGTGCATCCAGCGCAACGTCAGTCCGAGTAGCCACACCTCGCTCACCTGGAACCATCTCCACTACAAGGAACAACACGAACTACTCGGCGAGGACGCCTGGGAGTACGGACTGCGACCCAAGACCCGGAAGGAACTCCGAACGTTCCTCGGCTACGCGGCGGATCAGGGGTTGATCTCCCGGTCGTACGATGTCGATGACCTGTTCTTCGAAACGACGCTCGATCTGTAGGGGCTATCGATCCTGGACAAATAACTCTTAGTAGCCCAGCGATCCAGAGCGTTTTCGGTCACATACGATCCGTAGTGTCTCTATCACCTGTCGAGGAGGTACTGCAGAATCCGGACTTCCTCCTCGTCAGTGATCTCCTCGGAGTCCATACAGATGTGGACGACCTTGCGGATGAGTTCGGGATCGTCGAGCGACGTCCCGTTTCCGTCAGCCGTTTCCGCGGCGAGCGAGTCGATCCGGCGTTCTAGCTGGTCGACACGTTCGACGAGGTTCTGTGTCGTCTCTGACAGTTCGACAGCGTTCGTGTCGCCCATGCTAGAGCGGTCGCCGCCAGGGATAGAGTCCAGGTCCAGTACTTCTTTGACGAACTGACGACGCTTGTCCCACTCGAACCCGGGGAGACTGTTGACGCGGTTGCTCACTGTCGCAGCCGTGACGTCTAGAAAGCTCGCTATATCGCGCTGGGTCGCATCGGGATGGGCAGCAATTGCCTGTAATGTCCTGATCTGTCTCTCCGAGATCTCCTCGGGGTCGGGGTACTCCTCCGTCGAGGAGTCCGAGTTGTTGTGTTCTGCCAGGACTCGCTTGACGACCGCTGGAGAGACATCCGAGAGCCGTTCCGCGAGCTCCGACGGCGACGCGTACGGGTCCGCCGTTGCGGCCTCAAGTACGCGATCGTGCACGGTCGACGACGGGTCCCCAGAGTGATTCATATGCTCGGGTAAGAGTAACCGGTGCCATACTAAAAAGCTTCATAGGAGCGTGCCGCCGTGACCCCGTCCCTCGCCCATCGCAAGGACCGACACAACCGATCTACACCCAGTCGATGACGAACCGTTCGAGGGCGACTACTGCACCGAAACAGGCGAGTGAGCTAATCGAGACCGTAAAAACGGCTGCGAACATCGCGGCAGTCGTCCCGAATCCATTGTTGTACTCGAGGATGAGCGTGCCGATGCCCTGATTGCCGATGAGAAACTCGCCGACGATAGCGCCGGTGAACGCGAGGATGACACTGATTTTGATGCCAGCGAAGACGGTCGGGAGCGACGAGTAAAGATAGATGTTCTTATAAACCTGCCACCGATTGGCCGAGAAGCTCTCGAGCATCTCCACGAGTTGCTCGTCAGTCTCCTGGAAGCCTGACAGAGTGTTGACGACCATCGGGAAAAAGCTGATGAGGTAGCTCACGGTGATGACGGTGTTCATCCCGAAGCCGAACCAGACGATGAATATCGGTAGCAACGTCACGATGGGGATCGACCGGATCACGATCACGTAGGGGAAGAACGTAATCTCCATGACCTTCCACTCGAACATCACCAGCGACAGCAGGTAGCCCGACACCAGCGTTAGCCCGAAGCCGATAGCAAACTCACGAAGCGTCACCTGCAACTCGGCGAGGATCGTCTCGTGGTGGTCGACAAACGCGGCTGCGATATCCGAGGGCGTCGGGAGGATGTACGCCTGGATGTCCATCGTAGGAACGGCCAACTCCCAGCCGGCCAGAACGACGACTAGAACGGCGGCTGGCAGGAGGACCTCGGGAGCGCGTATCTGCCGCCAACCGGGGGCCGGGAGCGAGCGCATAGACTATATGTAGTTCGGACCGATGTCGTACTGTTCGAGGGCGTCGTATATCTCGTTGGCCGTCTCGACCGCCAGTTCCTGATTGTTGTCGATGAACTGGTTGTCGTACATCTCCTCGGCGGAGACGTCCCCCTCGATGAGGCCCGCCTCGGTGAACGTGTCGATGGTCTGTTCCATCTTTTCGGGGAGATCCAGCCTTTGCCCTGTTCGGTCCCGATCGACGGGTCCGGCACCTGGGCGGCGTAGTACTCCCCGAGGGCACCGCGCTGGATCTCCTCGTCGAACCCTTCGGCGGCCAGCGGTTTGTAGATCTCAAGCACCTCGTCGATCCTGTTGGCGAAAATCTGGTACGCCTTCAGCCATCCGCGGACGAAGCTATTGACCATATCTGGGTTGTTCTCGACCACCTCACGCCGCGTGTAAAGCACGATACCCAGATAATCCAACACCTGAGACGTGATGAGAACGTTCGGTGAGAGTCCCGCGTGTTCCAGTCGGGCCGCGGCCAGCGGGAAAAACTTGATCATCGCGTCGAGGTCTCCGGTACGCAGGAGGCGCTCGCCGTTACCCGGCTGGACGTTCTGGAAGGTGATCGACGAGATGTCGACATCCTTCTTGCGCATAGCCGCCTTTGCTTCGGGACCGGTCGATCCGAACGGGAACTCGCCAACAGTTTTTCCTTCGAGATCCGACCAGGTCGTGATCCCCTGCTCGCCTGTCGTGACGACCCCACCCATCGGATCAAGCAACTGGCCGATGACTACCAGGTCCCCGCCCTCCTCATTTAAGCCGAGGACTTCACTGATCCCATCGTTGCCGAACATGTCATTGCCGCTGGCGACCGCTTTGGCCGCTCCCCCATTAGAAGTCTGGAAATCGACGTTCAAACCCTCCTCTTCCCAGGTTCCGAGTTCGACGCCGGCGTCGTTTAGACCGGTTCCGATCCCGGTACGGATGTACCGGTGTCTGTACGTGACATCGGTCAGTTCCTCCTGCCCATCGTCCTCGTTACCGTTTCCGTTGTTGTCGTCGCTGTCGTTGTCGTTGTCGTCGTCTTCGTCAGCGTTTCCGTTTTCGTCATCTTCGCTCCCTTGGCCCAGACATCCTGATAGCGCAACGCCTGCGGTTGCCCCACCAGCAACCAGAAACTCCCGTCGAGATGCTGCTACCGATCGGAGTCGCGATTTGGCATCACTCTCAGTATGGATGGTGTTTTCCATGTTGTATCTTAATATCTATGCCTCGGTTATATATAAATCATGGGCGATTCCAGCTGTCTGAGAACTCAATACTTAGTGATGAACTGGTGTCACAGGCGCTATAGGGCCGTAAAACACATCTTATGCAATGTGTAGATTATGGGGCAATATAATCCTCATTCGAAAAGAGACTAAACAATATTTAATTGAATGAACACTCGCTTAACAGACCTGTTTAGGACAGCGTCGGATACGCAGTCGACCGGAGCCGTTGACTTAAGTATCGGCTGGCACTGAGCATGATTATGGCCGAGTCGATCAGGATCGACGCACTCAGCAAGTCCTTTGGGTCGGGGCCGGACACGCTTCCCGTCCTCCAGGACGTGAACTTCAGCGTGGCTAGCGAGGAATTCCTCGTTATTCTGGGTCCCTCCGGTTGTGGGAAGACGACCCTGTTGAAGATCATCGCCGGAATCGTCGATCAAACAGACGGTGCCATTTCGCTGCAGGGGGCCTCGTCGTCAGGCGATGTCCGGTCGAGCGCGGATATCTCGATGGTCTTTCAGGACTTCGTACTCCTCCCCTGGAAGACCGTCCTGGAGAACGTCGCCCTGGGGCTGAAAGTCCAGGGCGGCGTCGATAAGTCACGCAGGCGTGAGATCGCACAGGAGTGGATCGAGCGGGTCGGTCTCGAGGGCTTCGAGACGTGCTATCCGACGGAGCTTTCAGGGGGATGCAACAGCGCGTCGGCCTGGCCCGAGCGCTGGCAGTCGACCCGGGAATCCTTCTGATGGACGAACCGTTCGGATCGCTAGACGCCCAGACGAAAGACCAGTTACAGACCGAACTACTCGAACTGTGGCAGGAGGACCGAAAGACGGTCGTGTTCGTGACCCACGACATCGACGAAGCCATTTACATGGCAGATACCATCCTCGTGCTCTCGACAAAACCGGCTACGATCGTCGACCGCGTTACGGTCGATTTCGAGCGGCCACGGACGGAGCGACGACTCGATATCGAGAGCAGTGATGCGTTCAAACGGATCAAATCACGGCTCAGGCGTGATCTCGGATTGACTGATTAGTCGTCTGTTGCCTCTTCTGGCAGCGTGTCGAGGACTGCCTCACCGGGATAGCGTTCGAGGGTCTCGGGAGACAGGTCGGCGTAGTAGCGGGATTTGGCCTCGGTATCTCCCTCGTCCCAGTCGCTCCCCATGTACGCCAGCACGTCAGCCTCCTCCAGCGAGAGCAACCGGCCGTCCAGCCCATCCGCCGTCACGTAGGCGTGTTCGACCTCACCGAAGTAGTAGCTGCAGTTCTCGAACTCGAACGAATCCATCACCGAACATTCGATGTTGCCGACTGCATCGGCCAAAAGCGGTACGTCGACGCTCTGTCCCGGAACCGTCTCTATATCGAGATGGTCGATTTTGTCGACGTCACGGCCGCTGACCGATCCAGCCACGGTCAATGCGTCGATCATGTCCGTCGATGGAGCGGCCAGGACGAACTCCGGGTTCTCCTCGATGAGTTCGTGGGTGTAGGTCTTGTGACTGACCGCTAGCTGGTAGCGGAGCGGATCGTAGCCCGCCAGCATCCACCAGGAAGCGGTCATGAGGTTCGGTCCTCGATCGGGACTGTTCGTGACGACCAGCGAGACGACCTTGGGCTTGAACAGTGACTTCGAGTCGAACTCGGAGATCTCCTCGAATCGCTCGGTGGGATCGATGGCCGTCATTGGTCGTCTTCGACGACCCGATGGACGTTGTCGAAGTAGGTATCGACGTCGCGTTTCACGATCGGTGAGATGACGCGTTTCGGAACCGACGCGACGCCACCGCTGTACTCGACTTCGGCCTGATAGGTCAACTGAACGGTCTCGTCGTCGATTTCCTCCATCTCCATCGCCGCGAGGATCTCGAAGTCGCTACCGGTCTTCGTATCGAAGGCGTTGCCAGTCGTTACGATATAGTCCGGCGGACTCATCTCGACGAACTCGGCTTCGCCGGTCAGCGAGAGCGACATCTGAGCGACTCCACGCGTGATGTCCAGTTCGTATTTCTGCTCGGAGGTGCGCACGATCGACTCTGCCCCCGGAACACACTCTGTCAGCGTCTCCGGGTCGGAGATGGTCGACCAGAGATCGTCTTTGGTTGTGGCGAGTTCGACCGTATCGGCGAACTCCAGGCGCTTGCTGCCTCGTCGACTTGCTCCTCATCGGAGGATTCTTCGTTCTCTTGAATCATACGTAGTTGGCTCTACGCGGACTGTACAAACGGAGGGGGTTACTATTCTTCGGTGAATGCGAGAAACTGAGAACTGGTCGGGAGTTACTCTTCGATGACGGTGAAGGTGTCCGAGGCGACACCGATTTTGGTGACGGTGCCGTCGGCACCCTGGACGTCGACCTGGTAGGCGTACGTGCCGGCCGGGACCGAGTCCATGGTGGTCAGCTCCAGCGTCCCTGCCCACTGTTCCATAGTGTTCTCCTCCTCGCCGGGGATGTACCCGAGTTCGACCGGGTCGAACTGATCGGTCTCCGGGAAGGTGACTGTCACCGAGTCGACAGCGTCAGCACCCACGAACCCGGCGGTCGAGCCGTTGTAGAGGCCGATAACGAACGTCACGTCCATGTCGCTTGCGCGGAACTGCCGTTCGGGCGAACACGCGCCGACAAAGCCGGCAGTTCCGTCCGGCGCGGGGTGGCCGTTCCAGAAGGTCTCGGTCGTGGCGACGTAGTTCGTCTGGCCGACCGGTTGGGGGTCGATGATCGAGAACGAGGCCGCGGCGATCCCGACTTCGTAGAAGTTAGCCTCGTCGTTCGAGACCTGCACTTCGTAGGCGACCGAGCCGGTCTCGGCGTCGTCCGGAATATCGAAGGTGCCGTTCCACTGCGGTTTGTCACCCTCTTCTTCGGCGGGAACGAACTCCAGTTCGACGTCGTCGTACTGTCGGTCCGGGAACGAGACTGTCGCCGAGTCGACGGCGTCGTCGCCGACGATGTCGCCGGTGTCAGAGTCGTAGACTCCGATAACGAAGGTGACGTCCATGTCGTGGCGGAACTGCTGTTCAGGCGAGCACGTACCCACGTATCCACCGGTGCCCTCCGGCGCAGGGTGGCCGTTCCAGTAGGTGTTCGTCGAGACGATGTAGTTTTGCGGGTCCGATGCCGAACCGTTCTCGGTACCGTTCTCGGTACCGTTTTCGCCACCGTTCTCGGTATCGTTCTCGTTGCCGTTTTCGGTGCCGTTTTCGCCACCGTTCTCGTCGTTGCCGCCGGTACACCCGGCGAGGCCGACCGTCGCCCACGTCGCTGCGCCCGTGGCCAATACCTTTCTACGTGTCGTTAGTCGACTCCCTCGCGAGCCGTCGTTCTTGTTAAACGAATCATCGTCTTTGTTCCGGTCGTTGTTAGCTCCCATTATGTACTGAACACCAATCCGCACCGTAATAAATACTCTTGTTTCTTTTATTCCATGGGAATCAGATGTATGTCGGGGTATCGGCTAAATAGAACAAAGTTTTGAAATTACCCACGAAGAAAACAAATGTTTAGTTGTTTAACTCCGGTCGACTATTCGTTTGTGCAGATGGATGCCACAGGGTTCGATCCGGGAGATAATTGTCGCGTGAACCGTCCCAGATTCTTGTAATAGGGGAACGGCTTTATGTGGGCTGCATCGCTATCATAAGGCAGTATGAGTAACGACGATCCTGAACCTTCTGGAGGTAACAATGAGGAGACGGGCCCGAATCAGCGATCGAATCTCACGCGACGTCGACTCGTTGCGTCCGGTGCAGCGACGTGGGCGACGATCGGTCTTGCTGGCTGTAACTATATTACTGATCCGGGCCCCGAAGACGACGCTGGTGGTGACGGTGGTGACGATGGTGACGATGGTGGGAATGAGACGCCGTCAGAGAATACGACGGTCTCGAACGAGACGACGACGACCGAAAATGGGGGCGAAAACGGTGGCGAAGAGGAAGGACAGTCCTGTGCGAGCATCGGTCGGTTCGCGGCCGGGACGGACATCGCAATGAACGTCGATGTCTTCGATCAGGTGTCCGGCGATCACTTGGGCGCCGGCGAGCTCGAGTCCGTGACCGTCGAGTTCCCGGATGCCGACTTCGATCCGATCAACCTCGACTGGTCGGGACCTCACGAGAAGTTCAGACCTGAAGAGTGGGGTGGGAAACTCTCGACCGACGACGACGTCTCGTCGGGGACGTATCGGTACGAAATCGTTGTCGAGGGCGAGAGCATCGACGGAACGGAGCGGATCACCGACCAGCTCACGATAGTCTAGCCGCGATTAGCTGTACCACTGCGAACTCTGGTCGCGCCCAGCGAGCCCGAGCCAGGGTGGGGATTTTCTCTTCCAGCCGCATTTGCGTGAGGTATACCACTACCCCCGGCCGGACCTCCTGATGCATATCGACGTTCACTCCGACCCAGTTGTCCGGTCGCTAGACGTCGAGACGAAGTCGGGCCGCAAGATGGGCGGCGAGTGAGCGCTCGACCGCCGGGCCACCACTGAGTCACGTTTTTCTCTCTGCATACCCACCGACCTGTATGGACCATCAGGACGTCGCCGACCTTATCGAAGCCGAACTTCCGGATGCACAGGCAACAGTTACGCGCCCGCGCGGCGTTGAAGAGGACGACCATCTCGCGGCCGAGATAGTCTCCCCGGCGTTCGAGGGGAAATCACTGGTCGAACAGCACGAACTCGTCTACGACGCGCTGGGCGAGCACATGACGACCGACATCCACGCTATCGAACTGAGCACGTACACGCCCGAGCAGTACGAGGAGTAAGCGGCGGCAGGCCTTTTAATGAGTAGCCACGAGTACCCGCCATATGACGTTCGAGCCAGAAACTGACCTGTCCGCGGACGAGGTAGCAGAGCGCGTCGAGGAAGTCATCGAGCAGAACGACGTCGTCCTCTTCATGAAAGGCACCGAACTAATGCCACAGTGTGGTTACTCCCGCAAAGCGCTCGGTCTGCTTAGCCAGTACCGCGACGACGTCGAGACGGTCGACGTACTGCAGGCCCTCGACGAGTATCGTGCGGCGTTAGAAGACCACAGCGGCTGGGAGACGATTCCACAGACGTTCGTCGACGGCGAGTTCGTCGGCGGCAGTGATATCGTCGAGGAACTCGACGAGCGTGGCGAACTCGAGTCCAAACTCGACGTCTGAGGGGCAGAGACGCGGGGGAGACAGTACCGATGCGAGCAACCCCGGGTTCGTCGCTCCGATAATTCGAAATTCGAAACTCGATTTCGCTGTTCGTAATCTTTCGCCGGGCTTATTACGATGTACGGACTTCGAGTAGATAGAAATGACTACCGACGGGACAACCGGCGACGAGGAGGATCGCACGATCCTGCTCATCGGGAGCGGTCCGATACAGATCGGACAGGCTGCCGAATTCGACTATTCGGGCGCACAGGCCTGCCGCGCGCTCCAGGAGGAGGGTGCGAAGGTCGTACTGGTCAACTCCAACCCCGCGACGATCATGACGGACCCGGAGATGGCCGACGAAGTGTACATCGAACCGATCACGACCGAGGCCATCTCGGAGATCATCGCCGCTGAGCGGCCCGACGGCGTTATCGCCGGACTGGGCGGCCAGACTGGGCTGAACGTCACCGCCGAACTCGCCGAAGAGGGCGTCCTCGACGAGTACGACGTCGAGATCATGGGCACGTCGCTGGACACCATCTACGCGACCGAGGACCGTGATCTGTTTCGCCAGCGCATGGAGAACATCGGCCAGCCGGTTCCCGCGTCGACGACGATCTCCCTCGACGAGGGCGAATCCGTCGCCGAACTCACCGACGCCGACCTGGAAGACCGAGTCCACGACGCGGTCGACGAGGTCGGCGGACTGCCGGTCATCGCGCGCACCACCTACACGCTCGGTGGCTCCGGCTCCGGCGTCGTCGGCGAGATGGGCGAACTGATCGAGCGCGTCCGCAAGGGCTTCGCCTCTCGCGCAACAGTGAGGTGCTGATCACCGAGTCGATCGCCGGCTGGGTCGAGTACGAATACGAGGTGATGCGGGATGCCGACGACTCCTGTATCATCATCTGCAACATGGAGAACATCGACCCGATGGGCATTCACACGGGCGAATCGACAGTCGTCACGCCCTCCCAGATCGTCCCCGACCAGGGCCACCAGGAGATGCGCACCGCCGCACTCGACGTGATCCGCGAACTCGGCATCCAGGGCGGCTGTAACATCCAGTTCGCGTGGCACGACGACGGGACGCCTGGTGGCGAATACAGGGTGGTCGAGGTCAACCCACGCGTCTCCCGCTCGTCTGCGCTCGCCTCGAAGGCGACCGGCTACCCCATCGCCCGCGTGACCGCGAAGGTCGCGCTCGGCAAGCGCCTCCACGAGATAGACAACGAGATCACCGGCGAGACGACCGCCGCCTTCGAGCCAGCGATCGACTACGTCGTCACCAAGGTGCCGCGCTGGCCCAAAGACAAGTTCGAGGACGTCGACTTCGAGCTGACGACGGCGATGAAATCGACGGGCGAGGCGATGTCGATCGGCCGCACGTTCGAGGAGTCACTGCTGAAGGCGCTTCGTTCCTCGGAGTACGACCCCGAGGCCGACTGGGCCGAGGTCGACGACGGGGAACTCGAAGAACACTACCTCGAACGACCGTCGCCGGATCGTCCGTACGCGATGTTCGAGGCGTTCGAGCGCGGCTACGACGTCGACGAGGTCGTCGAACTGACTGGCATCTTCGAGTGGTACACAGAGCGGTACAAACGCATTGCCGACTCGACGCAGCGGCCCAGAACGGCGACTTTACCGAGGCGGCGATCGCGGGTCACACCAATGCGACTATCGCCGCGGCAGGGGGCGCAGAGGTCGAGAGCGTCGAGCAGTCGGTGCCTGGCCGTAGCTACAAGCAGGTCGACACCTGTGCCGGCGAATTCGAGGCCGAGACGCCGTACTACTACTCCTCGCGCAAGTCGGAGTTCGAGTCCGGGCCGCTGAAAGGCGACGCCGCGGCGGGCGAACTCGAAGTCGACCGCGACGCCGAGAGCGTGATCGTCGTCGGCGGTGGTCCGATCCGCATCGGACAGGGCGTCGAGTTCGACTACTGTTCGGTCCACGCGGTCCGTGCGCTACGCGAACTCGGTATCGACGCCTACGTCGTCAACAACAACCCCGAGACGGTCTCGACCGACTACGACACCTCCGACGGCCTCTTTTTCGAGCCGATTACGGCCGAAGAGGTCGCGGACGTGGCCGAGGCCACCGGTGCTGACGGCGTGATGGTCCAGTTCGGTGGGCAGACGTCGGTCAACATCGGCGAACCCTTGCAGGACGAGATCGAGCGCCGCGGTCTGGACTGCGAGATCATGGGCACGAGCGTCGAGGCGATGGACCTTGCGGAGGATCGCAACCGGTTCAACGCCCTGATGAACGACCTGGGCATCGCCCAGCCAGAGGGTGGTACCGCCACCAGCGAGGGGGAGCGATCGAACTCGCTCACGAGATCGGCTACCCCGTTCTCGTGCGCCCCTCCTACGTACTCGGCGGTCGCGCGATGCAGGTCGTCTACAGCGACGCCGAACTGAAGACCTACATCGAGGAGGCGGTTCGTGTCGCACCGGACAAACCGATCCTCGTCGACGACTTCCTCGAAGACGCCATCGAACTCGACGTCGATGCCGTGGCGGACGGCGAGAACGTCATCATCGGCGGTATCATGGAACACGTCGAAAGCGCCGGGGTCCACTCCGGCGACTCGGCGTGTATGATCCCGCCCCGGTCGCTCGGCCGCGACGTCAACCGCCGCGTCCGCGAAGTGACCGAAGAGATCGCCCACGCGCTCGATACGGTCGGCCTGATGAACGTCCAACTCGCAGTCAAGGACGAGGAAGTGTACGTGCTGGAAGCGAACCCACGCTCTTCGCGTACCGTCCCGTTCGTCTCGAAGGCGACCGGCGTTCCGATCGCAAAGCTCGCGGCGAAGGTGATGAACGGCACCCCCTCGACGAACTCGACGTGCAAGAGCAGGTTCCCGCCCAGACCTCGATCAAGGAGGTCGTCCTGCCGTTCGACCGTCTGCCGGGGTCGGACCCGCGTCTCGGCCCGGAGATGAAATCGACCGGCGAGGTCATGGGGACCGCAGACACGTTCGGCAAAGCCTACGACAAAGCCCAGGACTCGGTCGGCAAGCCGATCCCCGAATCGGGGACTGTCGTCATCGATCTCTCGGCCGACGAGTTCCCCGGCCCGGACAGCGAGACCGGCGAGGCTCTGGTTGACGGGTTCACCAACTACTACGATCTCTGCGAAGCAGTCGATCTGATCGATGCAGTCAAGCGCGGCGAGGTCGATCTGATCATCTCGCGCGACCGCGATCTGCTGGAGACGGCCGTCGAGGAGGAAGTCACGTACTTCTCGACGACCGCTTCCGCGAAGGCGGCGCTCGAAGCACGCAAGCAACAGGACGATCCGATCGACGTCAGACCGGTTACCGACCGCCCACAGCGTCAGGAGTACTGGGGCCAGCCCAAACAGTAGCTGACGGCCCACACGACTGACTGACCGTCCGGCGGACCAGACTTGCAAGTTACTGTCCAGTCGCTGGCGGCAGGACGACTCTTCTAGCGGCACCAATTTCCGTATTATCCGAAATATGCCTAAAGAGGGCCTGAAACCTCCGTGTACAATCGGATATAAACTAACTAAATTCGGATAAATATGGTGCAATTCGGGCAAACAAACTGCCTCTTATTACCCCGATTAGCACCTGGGTCTGGATGCATGACGAACAACCGAGCGGATTACGAACGACAGAATCGCACGTCGGACGACGACGACGGTATGCACCGCCGCAGTGTACTCGCGGCCGGCGGGGCAGCGGGTGCCGCGTTGATCGCTGGCTGTACGGGTGGCGGCGATACCGAACCCACGACCGACGACAAGAACGTCGAAAGCGGCATGTTCCGTCTGTTGGTCACTGACCTGCCGGCCGATATCGGCGACTTCGACTCCCTCGAGGTTACGCTCGACGAAGCGCGCGTGTTCCCTGGCGAAGAAGAGGACGATGGGGAAGCCGAAAACGGCGAAGAAGACGAAGAGGACGACGAGGAAGCCGAAAACGGCGAGGACGCCGAAGAGAACGATGGGGAAGCCGAAAACGGCGAAGAAGACGGAGAAGACGTGCCGGACGAGGACGGCGCGAACGAGGAAGACGAGCAAGAAGGTGAAAAAGAAGACGAAGAGGAAGAAGAGGAGACGATCGGGACTCCTTCTACATCGAACTGGACAGCGCGACCGTCGATCTAACCCAGGTCGTCGGCGACAAAGCGATGGCCGTCTTCGAGGGCGAACTCGACGCCGGCAAGTACTCCAAAGTCGAACTCTACGCGGAGAACATCGTGGGAATGGTCGACGGCGAGGAGGTCAACGTGAAGATTCCCAGCGGGAAACTCCAGATAGTCCACGGGTTCGAGGTTCGTGCGGAGGAGACCACGACCTTCGTCTTCGACATTCACGTCGTCCGGAAAGGCAACGGCGGCTATAATCTGCGCCCCGTCATCTCGGGGAGCGGTGTCAACGGCGAAGACGTCGACGTCGAAGAGGTCGATGACGAGGACGAAGAGGAAGAAGAAGACGATGAAGCGGCCGACGAAGCAGACGCCGAAGACGCGGATGACAGCGACGAACAGAACACAGAGCAGGATTCGAACGACGCCGATGGGGATGACTCGACTGACAACTCTACCCAGTAACGTATCGACTCCGGTCTCTGACGCCGTAGTACAGTAGTTGACGTCCCTTTGTACCCTATATCGACGTCCCACCCCATACCTCCTTACTCAGCGCGTCGTAACTATCGCGTATGAGACGTCGTGACGGAGCGCCCGGGCGGGAAACGCAGGCTGCCGACTCTACGGAGCGACGCATCTGGTACGGTCACGGGACGCTCAGGCGGGTCGAAAAAGATCCCCTCGGCATGCTTCTGCAGGACGTCATCCGAATCTACGCCGAGATTTCGGTGCTATCGTTGCCAGTGCTGGTGCTCGTGATGTTGCTCCCGCCCGGTGTCTGGTACGATGCCACGGCGACCGCGCTTGTCGCGTGGATGCTGATGACGGCCGTCGGAACGCTGATCCGGGGCGGGTGGATCCAGCCCCTTGCGACGGAGACTGCGGGCTGGGTGACGCTCTCGCCCTGGCTACTCGCACTTCGGGTCGTCTACTTCAATCTCGCCTTCGTGGTGTCGGCCTTTGGGGGGTCGTGGTCGCCGCCGCCCTCGGCTGGCCGCCCGCGGGTGTTCTCTGGGCTGGTCCCGTGGCTATCGTCTCGATCCTGCTGTTCCCCCGCGTCGCCGAAGAAACGGCGGCCCGGGTCGGCTACCACTAGACAGCGGCCTCGTCGAACTCGAAGAGGACGGTATCACAGTCTTCACACGCGAGCACCAGTTGTCCCGGTCGGCGCTGATACGTGCCGGGGCCGCCACAGCAGTTCCGGATCGTCGTCTCGATGACGTCGCCGCCACAGTTCGGACAGAGTTCGATGAACGTTCGCAGCGGCTCTGCCGCCGCCGCGCGCATATCGGCGTCCACGTCCCAGTTAGCGAGCGTCTCGGTTGCCGCCACCTCGGCGATCGCGATCGGGTGGCTGAGCCAGATATCGCGGCCCGCGCCCTTGATCAGGATCCGACTGCCGTGGGCCTCCCCTTCGACGTCGTGTGGTGAGGCCGCCGCCGTTCGGTCCGCCAGCGCCTGCGGTTCGAGGTCGGCGAGTTCTTCGATCCGGTCTTCCCAGCTATCCCGGAACGACTCGTTCAGGAATAGCTCTTCCTCGCCGGCTTCGATAACGCCTGCCCCGGCGAGTGCCTCAATGATCTCTTCGCCCTCGAAGTTGGCCGGATCGGCCTCCGTGTCGTCGCTCCCGGTGAGCGACCCGGACCCGACGCCCTCCGGTTCGTCGTGGTCGAAGTCGACCGGGAGTGGGCGAACCAGATCGGGAGCGAACGACGGCGTGCCCGGAACGACGTAACCACGGAGGTAGATCAGTACACTCCCGACGCCGACGGCGAGATAGCCGAGCGGCTTTCGCACCTTGTAGAGGATCAGGCCGATTATCGCGACTATCGCGGCGTTGACAACCGTACACGACTCGCAGCGATTCTCGCCGGTGTACTCCGGACGACGAATCGCCTCGGCCCCCGCGCGAGGCTATCGATCAGTGACATACCAAATCGTTTGCTTCAGGTGTTGTAAAAATATCGACTACGGTGGCGATCAGACCATTTCGGCCGGTTTCGTCGTCGGATCGCCGTGGACGAGTCGGTACACGCTCGGGAACGCCGCCAGTCCCAGCGCGATAACGACGCCGCCGAAGAGGGTATACCAGTACGATCCCAGCGAAACCGCCGCCGCTCCGACGCCCCACGACGAGATAAAATACAGGACGCTAAAGTACAGCACCCGGAGCGGCGCGCTCGTCAACTCGCCGCGACGGGGCCACTTCCCGACATCGATCGTCTGCTGGCGAAAGCCCGCGAGCGACAGATAGCCGACGAACAGTGCCATGAGACCCGCCAGCGGGACCGCATCGGGATACTGGTACTGCAGCAGGAACACTGCCAGAAAGCCAGGCGTCGCCAGGACCGATAGCTCGACCCCGGCGAAGAAAATCTCCTCCAGCCAGCCAAACAGCCCAAGGCTCTCTTCGATCGCGTCGTCGGCCGCGTTCTCTGAGGTCGTCACAATCAGTATCGTGTTCTGCATCCACCGACTTAACGCTTTCAGCGTCACCAGGTGGCTACTCTCCCGACTGTGAGTCTCTGAGGTGCGCCAGAAGAGCGGGTTCTCGGAGACGAATCTTACTGTTCGCTATTCGTATTTGATGATTGATCATTCGAGACTTGCGGTATCTATAAGTAGGATAGTATCATTAACAACAGGTGTAATGGTTGAAAACGATCCGACCACTGACGGAAAGCCGAGTGGCGTTTCCCGACGCCGGTTCCTGCAAGCTACAGGAGCGGCGAGCGCCGCAATGGGCGTTGCTGGCTGTCTCGGGGACGAATTCGAGGGAATAGAAATCTCGGCGGACGACAACTTCGCCGGAATCGAAGACGAGATTCAGCAGGCGCTCTGGGACGCGGGTCTCGACGAGGGCATCGAAATCCGGATCCTGCCAGGCGACTTCGAGACTGACTCACGACGGGCAGACTACACGAATACACTGGACGCGGGCCGTGCCAGTCCGGACGTCTTCATGATGGACTCCGGCTGGACGATTCCGTTTATGCTCCGCGAGCAGGTCGTCAACCTCGAAGAGGAACTCTCGGACGAGACGCTCGAGTCCGTCAAGAACGACTACCTGCAGGCCTCGGTCGACACCGCAACCAATCCGGAAACTGGCGAACTGCAGGCGCTCCCGTTCTTCCCGGACTACCCGATGATGAACTACCGGAAGGATCTGGTCGAGGAGGCCGGGTTCGATCCGGAAGCCGAGAACTGGTCGACCGAGCCGATGACCTGGCAGCAGTTCGCCGAAGTCGCCGCCGAGGTCTGGGAGTACCACGGCGGCTCCGACGGCGATTACGACTACGGGTTCACCACGCAGGCACAGGCCTACGAGGGCCTTTCGTGCTGTACGTTCAACGAGACGATGACCTCGTGGGGCGGTGCGTACTTCGGCGACCACGAGAACCTCTTCGGGCCGGTCGGTGACCGGCCGGTCACCGTCGACGACGAGCCGATGTACGACACGATCCGCATGATGCGGTCGTTCATGTACGGTCCCGACGAGGAGAACACCCTCGACGGCTACCCACAGATCACCAACAGCGATCTCGTCGAATTCGGCGAAGAGGAGGCCCGGGCCCCGTTCACAGGCGGGAACGCGATCTTCATGCGTAACTGGCCGTACGTCATCCCGATCCACGCCGAGGACGGTGTCGGCGAGGTCGGAACGATGCCGCTCCCCTACGCGGTCGAAGAATCGGAAGCCGAGTACGAGGGTGCTGGCGGTAGCTCTCACGCCCTTGGCGGCTGGCACTTCACTGTCAACCCCAACTCGGACAGCGTCGACGACGCTGTGCAGGTGCTCGAGGCCTTTGCCAACGAGAGCGTGATGCTCGAGGTCTTCGAGTTGCAGGCGACGCTCCCGCCGGACCCGAATGTCCTGTCGAACGCCGACCCGGAGGCGGTCGGACCGATCGGCGATCACCTCGACACCCTGTCGTTCATCGCCGAGAACACCGTTCCGCGGCCGGTGACCGATCTCTGGCCCGAGCAGTCCGCACTCGTCTACCAGGAGGTCCACGATGCCTACAGGGGCGAAAAGACTCCCGAAGACGCGATGTCTGAACTCCAAACCCAGCTCGAAAGTTCCGAACAGTAAGGGTGTAACGCCTGTCGGACCCGCTCCCCGATAGGTTTAATACTCATTTCCAATGTTACTTATTAATCAACACAGATGATCGCGCACAACAGTCGATCACTGATGACCGGGGGATAACCAGAATCATGTCAACAGATCAACAATCTGGCCAGAGTTCGCGGCTCCTGATGCGGCCGCTCAACTGGCTCGAAACACAGACCGAAGAGGTGTACGCCTACATCTTGCTCGCGCCAGCGTTCGCGTTGCTGGGGTTAGTGGCGTTCTATCCGCTACTCCAGACGCTCCGGTTCTCGATGCTCAAGGACCAGACTGCGGCGGTCGAAGTGTTCGGTGGGTTCGTGGGCCTCGACAACTACATCGACGTGCTGACGGGTGATGCACGAGTGCCACGACAGTTCATCGACATCACGACTACGAGCGGATTCCCGTATATCGAGATGGGAGCGCCGTTCCTGCGGCAGGCGCTGTTCGTCACGCTCGCGTTCGTGATCATCAGCGTCCTGTTCGAGACGCTGATCGGCTTCGGACAGGCGCTCGTTCTCGATAAGGACTTCCGGGGTAACCGGTGGGTCCGGGTCGCGGTCATCATCCCGTGGGCCGTACCGATCGTCATCCAGGCAATGATCTTCTTCCTGGTCTTCAACCCGAACGTCGGCTTCCTGAGCGATCCGATGCAATCGCTTGGGCTGTTCGGAGCGAATCCACTGGCGAGCACGCGCGACTCGTTTATAATCGTCACCGTGGCCGATATCTGGAAGACGTCGGCGTTCATGGCGTTGCTGATCCTCGCCGGACTCCAGAGTATCGATCGATCCCTGTACGACGTCGCAAAAGTGTCCGGGGCGACGCCGTGGCAGCGGTTCAAATACATCACGCTACCGCTAGTCGGACCCGCACTGATCGTCGCCATGCTGTTCCGAACGATGGACGCGATGCGCATCTACGGGCTCATCGACGCCAGCGTCGGCTGCTCGACGGTCCCATCTATGACCTGTCTTGTGATTATCTCGCTGGATCAGACCAGACGCTGGGCAACGGCGTCGACGGTGGCGTTCCTGACCGCCATCGTAATCTCGCTGTTCGTCCTCGTCTACCTGATCTTCCTGCGAGATACTGGAGGTGAGAGTCTATCATGAGTACCGATACCGAAGAACACCCAGATATCGCCGCACAGCAACAGATGACGGACGAACCCGAGATCGATCGGGGTCTCGTAGAGGCGTGGGTTGCGAGGATGATCAGCAACCCCGAACGCGCCTACAAGATGGCGTTTTACACCTTTACGATCGCGTTCTTGCTGACCACGCTGTTCCCGTTCTACTGGCTACTGATGCTCGCGCTGACGCCGTCAGGCCAGTTCGGACGGGACAGTATCGTCCTCACGCCCGGCGGATTCGACGCCTCGTTGCTTACAGAGGGTGATATCGCCATGGGGACCAATCCGGGTGCGTTCATCGACGTCTTCACGACGCTCCCGTTCCACCGGTTCGTGTTCAACAGTTTCCTGATCGCTACGATCGGGACGGTGCTCGTCCTCTTTGTGGCATCGCTGGCAGGCTACGTCTTCGGACGACTCCAGTTCCGGGGGAAGACGCCGCTACTGTTGACCGTGCTGGTCGTGTCCTTTTTCCCGCCAGCAGCCTTCTTCGTGCCACTAAACCGGCTGTTCAGCCGGAACTTCGCCGTGCTGGAACCGATCGTCTCGAACGGTTCGCTGTACAACCATCCATCGGCGATCATCATTCCGGTCTCGGCGTTGTACCTCCCGCTCGCTATCTTCATCCTGATGGTGTTCTACTCCCAGATCCCGGATGGGCAGAGGACGCCGCCAGAGTTGAGGGGACGACCCGCCTCGGCGCGCTGTTCCGCGTCATCGTTCCCCTGTCTGCTCCGGGCGTCGCGACCGCTGGTGTGCTGTCGTTTATCACCATCTACAACGAGTACTTCTTTTCCTCGTTGATGACGTCCGGGCGTCCCGACGACTGGGCACCGATGCTCGAAGGCGTGTTGAGCTTTCAGGGCCAGTACGAGACCCTGTTCAATCTGATGGCGGCATCCAGTATTATCGCCGTATTGCCGATCGCGATACTGGTGATCGTCGCACAGGAAAAGATCGTGAGCGGACTTACACAAGGAGCAGTCAAGGAGTAAACCAATGGCAGAAGTAACACTCGACAACGTCACGAAACGGTACGAAGACGTAACGGCGGTCGACAGCATGACCCTCGATATCGAACACGGCGAGTTCGTCACGCTCGTCGGGCCTTCGGGCTGTGGGAAGTCGACCACGATGGAAACGATTGCGGGGCTCACGCTCCCGACGGAGGGCACCGTCCACATCGGCGGACGGGACGTCACGAACCTCCCGCCGAAAGACCGGGGCATCTCGATGGTGTTTCAGAACATCGCGCTGTTCCCGCACATGGACGTGTACGACAACATCTCCTTCGGGCTCCGGCTCCGAAAGTACGACCAGGAGGAGGTCGACCGGCGCGTCGAGGAGGCCGCCGACATCGTCCAGCTGAGGGGATGATGGACCGGATGCCCTCCGAGATGTCCGGCGGCCAACGCCAGCGTGTCGCGATCGCACGCGCGATCGTTCGGGATCCGGACGTCTTCCTGATGGACGAACCGCTGGCGAACCTCGACGCGGAACTCAAGGTCCATATGCGGACCCAGCTTCAGCGGCTCCATAAACAACTGGATACGACGATCATCTACGTCACGCACGATCAGGCTCAGGCGATGACGATGTCCGATCGGATCGCGGTGATCGACGCCGGTAATCTCCAGCAGGTCGCGTCGCCGCTGGAGTGTTACAACACGCCGACGAACCTCTTCGTCGCCGGGTTCATCGGCTCGCCGTCGATGAACTTCATGGACGGGGAGATCACCGAGGACGGTTTCACGTCCGAGTACGCGACGATCGACTTCGATCCGACGACACACGATGTCGAACCGGGCCAGCGGGTCACGCTCGGGGTGCGTCCCGAGGACGTCCACCTCGAACGCGATCAGTCGGACGCCGCCGTGGCGACCCGGACGTTCAACGTCGTGACGGACGTGCTCGAACCGATGGGCGACGAACTGTTCGTCTACCTGCTGATGGAGCGTGACGTCGAAGCAAGCGCCGAGGGCCGCGGCGAAGGGCAGTTGCTGATGAGCGTCGGCCCGGACACGACTATCGCCGAGGACGAGGAGGTAACGGTCATCCTCGACCGCGAGAAGATCCACCTCTTCGACACGAACACCGGGGACGCCATCGTCCACGGCCTCGAACCGAAGTCAGTGCCCGAACCCAGACGCTCCCTTTCGACTCGCGTTCGTTTTCCGTATCAATGACTGCCAGTAGCCGCCGCTCGCGGTTGCTCTCTGTGGGAAAAAACTGCGCGCAGTCAGTCGTCCGCGACGACCGGATCGGTCGCAGCGTCGACCATCCCGAGCACATCGTCGAAGAAGTCCAGCGAGTCGTGCGGGCCGGGGTTGGCTTCGGGGTGGTACTGGCGCGTGATGATCTCCAGGTCGTCGTTGTCGAGTCCTTCGGGGGTGTCGTCGTTGACGTTGAACTGGGTCACATCGAGGTTCTCACCGGGGTCGGTGACGGTGTAACCGTGATTCTGGGTCGTCATGACGACGCGGTTGGTGCGGACGTCCATGACTGGCTGGTTGACGCCGCGGTGGCCGAAGTCCATCTTCTCGGTGGTGCCGCCGAGCGCCCGGGCGACGATCTGCTGGCCGAGACAGATCCCCGCGATCGGCACCTCGCCCGCGTAGTGGTCTACCAGTTCGACGGCGCTCTCGAAGTTGGCCGGATCGCCGGGGCCGTTCGAGATGAAGAGCACGTCCGGTTCGGTCGCCGCGACGTCCTCGACGGTGGCGTCGTAGGGGAGTACGTCGACGTCAGCGCCGCGCTCGAGTAGCGAGTCGACGATCGAACCCTTGTGGCCACAGTCGATCAGCGTGATCGAGGCCTCCCCGTCTCCTGCGTGGGTCTCGCGCTCATCGACGCTCACCTGTGCACCGATATCCGTGTGCTCGCTCATCTCCTTGCAGGCGTGTAGCTGTGCCAGCGCGTCCGCCTCGGTGACGTCCTCGCCGACGACGATACCACACTTCATCGCACCCTCTTCGCGGATGTCGGTCACGAGGTCACGCGTGTCGAGGTGGTCGACGGCGGGGACGTCCTCTTCGTCCAGCCACTCGACGATTTCCTCGGTGAGTTCTCGGGCGACGACGGCGTTGGGGTGGACGCGTCCGGACTCGAATCGCTCCTTTCGGACGCCGTAGTTGCCGATGAGCGGGTACGAGAAAGTGAGCACCTGCTCCTCGTATGAGGGGTCGGTCAGGCTCTCCTCGTAGCCCGTGTATGCTGTCGTGAAAACGAGTTCGCCGTGTGTACTTCCGGGAACGCGACCACGTGCCTCGACGACATGGCCACCCTCCAGCGCTACGTAGGCATCCATCGTTACGAAATGCGTACAGTCTCACCGCTCATAAAGATTTCTTTCGAAGCCAGGCTACGAATTTCGTAATCGGTAAGTGTACCGAGATGAAACGTTGGTGTATCATGGACGACCTCGACAGAGAGATACTGGATGTCCTGCGGCGGGACGCCCGGACGCCGTACACGGAGATCGCCGAACAGGTCGATACCTCCGAAGGCACCGTCCGTAACCGCGTCGAGCGGATGACCGAGGACGGCGTTATCGAGCGCTTTACCGTCACGACGCGCACCGGAAACGTCAAAGCGATGATCGAGGTCAGCGTCGCAGTCGACGTCGACACGACTGCCGTCTCCGAGCGCATGACCGACTGGAAGGAGGTCGATTTCGTCTGGCAGGTCAGCGGCGAGGAAGACGTCGTGCTGGTCGTCGACGCCGCGGACACACAGGATCTCAACGAACTGATCACGAAAACCCGCGAACTCGACGACGTCGTGAGCACCGAGACGCGCCTGATTCTCGACGAGCAGTTGGGCTAACGGCATCTCTCGTCAGGTCCTTCGAGTCTCGAAATGTGGTCAGTAAGGGGTGTTCGGTCCCGCTCTCGGTCGCACGCAAAACCGAAGCCGGTTTTACGCTGGTATTCGATCGTTTTCATAATGAGTACCGAGGACGCCGACGCGCCAGTACACGAGAATGCCGGTCAGGACGTTATTGCGGTCGACGCCGAGGACGAGCCCGAGGGGCTCGTGAACCGACTAGACGCCCATACGGGCGACGGGATCCGCCACCGCGCGTTTACCGCGCTCATCTTCGACGGCAACGGTCGCATCCTGCTCGCCCAGCGCGCCCCGAACAAACGCCTCTGGGACACCTACTGGGACGGCACCGTCGCCTCCCACCCCGTCGAGGGCCAGAGCCAGAAGGAGGCGACACGAGAACGTCTCGAAGAGGAACTCGGCATCACACCCGACCAGTACTCCGACCTGCGACTTACGGACCGTTTCGAGTACAAACGGTATTACGAGAACGCGGGCCTCGAACACGAGGTCTGTGCCGTCCTCCAGATAACTCTCGACGATACCAGCCTCGATCCCGACGAGGAGGAGGTTGCTGGCCTGATGTGGGTGCCGTACGAGCGCCTGCACGAACACCCCGAGTGGTACCGACAACTGCGTCTCTGCCCCTGGTTCAGAAATCGCGATGCGCCGGGACCTCAATCAGTAGCGTCGGAACCCTCTTCGCTGTTCCTCGAAACGGAATACACAGCTACCGGAGTGACGGCTCCTCCGGCGATCTGATCTCGTTCGTCTGGCCTCCCTGTGGGCGTCGTTCCGTGACGACATCTCCCCTTCTCGACGGTGTTGTGATATATGCTATCAATCGACAAGGGTTTATAAGTCAACGGCACCTAACCGTAGATACAGGTAGGGAAGCCGTCGCCGAGACGGCGACCCATCCAGATGAGTCCACAATGAGTACGACCGCAACGCGCCGTGGCCGGACCCGCATCAGCATGAGCAGAACCGAACAGTGGGTCGTCCATCACGTCATGCTCGCCGAGGTCGAAGCACGCTATGACGACGACGAGTCGCCGCCGTGGTGGGCACTTGCGGTCCTGGAAAAGCTAGAAGACCGGCCGGTAACGGAGCGTGACGACGGGGATCGCTCGTTCACCTGCTACGAGGCGTGGCGGGTGCGACGCGCACTCAGGGAGTACGCGGAATCTCCCGACACGCCGACCGAAGACGTCACGGCGGCCATCGACGTCGCACGGCGCCTCGACGAGTCCTTTGTCGAACCCCCGACAGCGATCAGCTAGCGGCGGGTCGTCGCCCATACTGCGACCGCACCCAGTACCAGCGCGGGGACCATTGGCATCACGATCAACGAGACCCAGAACGGCAGTGCTGGCGGGCGGAGATACACCGTCACCGGCGCGATGACGAACGCGAGGATCAGTGTACCGATCAGCACCCAGCCACGCCAGCCGAACTCGCGGTCGACCGTGGCGGGATGGACTGACTCGTCGACGCTCTCACCGTCCTCGTCGAACGTGCCCGGTTCGTGGGTGTACCCGCCGTCCGTGGCGTCCTCTCTCGCATCCATAGCCTCGGCTCCCGAACCATCACTGGCCGTCTCCCCGTCGGTCTCCGCGTCAGGCGTCGAACTCACTGTCAGGAGTTATCACTACTTTCCCAAAGCCCTCACGGTTCTCCAGTATGCGATGGGCCTGTGCCGTCTCGCTCATCGGCAGTCGGTCGCGGATCCGCACGTCGAAGCTGCCGTCCCAGACGAGTTCGAGGACGTCGTCTATCTCGCCGGGCGTCGCCATCGTCGATCCGAGCACCGAAAGCTGGTTCCAGAAGATCCGATTGATGTTGGTCTCGGGCGCGTGGCCGGTCGTCGCGCCACAGGTGATCAGGCGGCCGCCCTTCGCCAGACTCGCCAGCGAGTCGGTCCACGTCGCCGCGCCGACGTGGTCGACGACGACGTCGACCCCTCGTTTGCCAGTCACTGATCGAATCTCCCCGGCGAAGTCGTCGCGCTCGTAGTTGATCGCGGCCTCCGCGCCGATCTCCTCGGCGTACGCGCACTTCTCGTCGCTTCCGCCGGTGGCGTACACCGTTGCCCCCGCATAATCGGCGATCTGTACGGCGGCGTGGCCGACGCCCCCGCTCGCACCAAGCACCAGCACGTCTTCGCCCGGCGAGACGTCGGCCCGCGTCATCAGCATCCGCCAGGCCGTCTGGAACACGAGCGGCGCGGCGGCGGCCGTCTCCCAGTCGACGCCCTCGGGTACTGGGACGAGGTTCTCGGCCGGGACGGCGGCGCGTTCGGAGTGCACACCGGGGAGATGCTCGCCGATGACCCGGTAGTTCACACACATCGACTGTTCGCCGTGCCGGCAGAACTCACACTCGCCACAGTACTGGCCCGCCGCGAGCGCGACCCGGTCACCTGGGACGAACCGCGAGACGTTTTCGCCCACCGCTTCGACGACCCCTGCAGCGTCACTTCCGGGAACGTGGGGCAGGTCGAGGCCGACGCCCGGCAGTCCGCGCCGGGTCCAGATGTCGAGATGGTTCAGCGCCCCCGCCTTGACGTCGAACAGCACCTCGTCCTCGCCCGGGTCGGGATCGGGATACTCGCCGTACTCGATGACGTTCCTGTCGCCGTGATCGGTGAACTGAACAGCCTGCATGGCAGGGCGTCCGAGCGAACGGTGAAAAGCCCTACCGCCGCTCGTGCTCGTCGTCCCCGTATCGAGTCTGTTCGAGCACCAGATGCGGGACAATGACGCCGACGAACCCGACGACCGCGAAGACGGCCTCCGAGGGGAGTGCGGTGAACTCGTACAGTGCGAACAGCAACACCATCGCGAGCAGTACACAGCCGCCGATGATCCCGTTCTCCCGCGTCACGATCCCCTCGCGCCGGATCGTGATGTAGATCCCGGCGACGACGAGCACGACGATGCCGACCAGGACGGCCACGAGCAGGTCCATCGATCCGGTGGTCAGGGCAACAAGGAGTCCGACACCGACCAGTACGAAGCTGATCGCGAGCGCAGTCGTCGCGACCGGGCCTTCGAGATACGCTGTCTCTCCAGTTGTCGTGTCTTCGGAGGGCATAGTTCGTCACTCACAGCGTGTTGACAAAAGCGCTTGCCCGACTGTCCCCAGCAGGGATTTTACTACCGGCGTCCGAACGAGCCATATGGTCGATTTCCAGCAACGCGATACCTCGCGGGGTCTCGGCGGCGACGACTCCGAAGCGGACGAATCGGACGACGAGCAATCTCCTGAAGACGACGAGTCACACCACCACGGCGAGGGAGACGAGCACGCTCACGACGAGAGCCATCACGGCCACGACGACGAGCACCATCATCACGACGTCGAGTCGCTCGGTGCGGCGGTCGTCACCGTCTCCTCCTCGCGCACGCTCGACGACGACCCGGCTGGCGACGCCATCACCGCGGCGTTCGAGCGCGAGGGCCACGACGTCGTCGCCCGCGAACTGGTCGGGGACGCCCACGGTGCGATCCGGGACGCCGTCGACGCGCTCGCGGCGAGTACGGACGTCGACACGGTCGTCACCACCGGCGGCACCGGCGTCACGCCCGACGACGTAACGATCGAGGCGGTCTCCGACCTATTCGATCAGGAGTTGCCCGGCTTCGGCGAACTGTTCCGGATGCTCTCCTACGACGAGATCGGCACCCGGATCGTCGGCACGCGCGCGACGGCCGGGATCGTGGACGAGACGCCAGTCTTCTGCCTGCCGGGTAGCGAGAACGCCGCACGGTTGGGCGCAGAAGAGATCATCGTCGAGGAGGCTGGCCACCTCGCGGGACTGGCGGGGCGCTGAGCTACGCGGGCAGCGGACAGAGACTCGCCGTGAGCACCGCCACCTCCTCGCCCTCGTTTCGCGCGCCGTGGCTGACACCGCGCTCGTGGAGCACAACGCCGGGCGCACTGATGGTCTCCTCACTATCGCCCTGTACCACTGTCACTTCCCCCTCGATGACGTGAAAGACGTTCGTCGCGTCGGCGTGCTCGTGGGGCGATAGTTCCGCGCCGGGGGCGAGCGCGAACGCTTTGACGAGCACGTCGTCGGTCACGACGACTTCCGTGTCGAGGACTTCTCCGTCCGCCGGATCGAGTTCTGGTAACTGATCGAGTGTCATACTGTTCGGTACCGGTGCCATTGTGATGAATCTGCGGGGGTCCGATCTCTTTCCGATGAGTCGAAAAAGAAGACTACTCGGCGGCCAACTCCTCGGCGACGGCTTCGGGATCAGCAGTTCGGGATCGACCGCCAGATCTGCCTGCGCGCTAACGAACTCCGGGAGCGACTGCCGGTCGTAGACGACGGCGCGGACGTCCTCGTTGATGTCTTTCGCGATGGGGATGGCCGTCGCCTGCTCGACGTCCGTGAGGACGAACAGGGCGGCCCGGTGGACGCCTGCCTCCTCCAGTTCCGGTCGGGTCGCCATCCCGTCGACGTGTGCGACCTCGACGCCCTGCTCGCGTAGTTGTTCGCCCAACTCGTCCGGATCGGGACCTGCAAGGATTGCGTACATTACTCGTACTCGATCGTTGCGGGCGGTTTGTGGGTGACGTCGTAGACGACGCGGGCGACGTTCTCGTGAGAGCCGGTGATCCGGCTCTGGATGCGCTGGAGCGTCTCCCAGTCGATTTCCTGTGCGCGCGCGGTCATCCCGTCGCGGGACTCGACCGACCGGACCGAGACGACCCAGCCGTGGACCCGGTTGTCACCTTTGACACCGGTCGCCTTGCCAATCACCGCGGCGAGGGCCTGCCACGGGTCGTACTCCTCAGCTCTTCCTCGACGACGTGGTTGGCCTCGCGGGCGACTTCGAGTTTCTCCGCGGTCACTTCGCCGATGATCCGCACGGCGAGGCCAGGGCCGGGGAACGGCATCCGCTCGGCGACGAGTTCGTCCAGATCGAGTTCGCGCGCGACCTCGCGGACCTCGTCCTTGTAGAGGTCCCGCATCGGTTCGACGATCCCCTCGAAATCGACGACTTCGGGGAGCCCACCGACGTTGTGGTGGGACTTGATCGTCCCTTCGGACTCGATCCGGTCGGGGTAGATCGTCCCCTGCACGAGGTAGTCGGCGTCGACCTCCGTGGCGACCGTCTCGAACTCCCGGATGAACTGCTCGCCGATGATGTGGCGCTTCTCCTCGGGGTCGGTCGTGTCGCCGAGCGCGTCGAGGAAGCGCTCCTGTGCGTCGACGATCTGCAGCGAGTCCATGTACGAGAAGGTCTCGCGGATCTGCTCGGTCTCGCCTTTCCGCATCAGTCCGGTATCGACGTACACCGGCGTTAACTGGTCGCCGATGGCCTCGTAGGCCAGCGCGGCCGCGGTCGAGGAGTCGACCCCGCCCGACAGCGCGATGACGGCGTTCTTCTCGCCGACTGCGCTCTCTATCTCTGCTATCTTTTCCGTGATGAATGAATCTACGTCTACCATTAGAGTTCGACCTCGGTCTGTGTGTCGGCATCGTCCGCAGCCGCGATCATCGCGTCGAGCAGTCCGACAAAGGGCGGACTCGCACGGGTCGGCCGCGAGCGGAACTCGGGATGGAACTGCGTGCCGAAGAAGTACGGATGGTCGTCGAGTTCGACGATCTCCATCCGGTTGTTCGACGTGCCCGAGAAGACGAGGCCGGCCTCTTCTAGCCGGTCGATATACTCGGGATTGACCTCGTAGCGGTGACGATGCCGTTCGGTACAGGACGTCGCGTCGTACACCTCGTGGGCGAGTGTCCCGCTCTCGATGTCGGTCTCGTGTGCGCCCAGACGCATCGTCCCGCCCATGTCCTCGACCTCGTACTGCTCGGGCAGGATGTCGATAATCGGGTAGGGCGTCTCCTCCTCGATCTCGGCGGAGTGGGCACCCTCCAGTCCGAGGACGTTCCGGGCGTACTCGACGACGGCCATCTGGAAGCCCAGACAGAGGCCGAGGTAGGGAACGTCGTTCTCTCGGGCGTACCTGACAGCCTCGATCTTCCCTTCGGTCCCGCGGGAGCCAAAGCCGCCGGGGACGACGATTCCGTCAAGGTCGTCTAGTTCGCCGCCGTCGCCGTCAGCGAGATCCTCGGAGTGGATCCACGTGACGTTCACGTCGACGCCGGCTTCGAGGCCGGCATGTTTCAGCGCTTCGTGGATCGACATGTAGGCGTCTTCGAGACCGTACTTGCCGACCAGTCCGACTTCCACCTCGCCGGTCGTCTCCTGGGTGACTAGCTCTCGCCACTGGTTGTCGCGTTCGGCTTTCGGCAGTGCGATGTCCGCGATATTCAGTCGCTCCATGACGTACTCGTCGAGACCTTCCTCCTCGACCATCAGCGGCACGTGATAGATGTCCTTGACGTCCGGGTTCGAGAAGACGGCGTCAGTCGGGACGTCACAGAACAGCGCGATTTTCTCTTTGGTCTGGGGATCGAGTTTGTTCTCGCAGCGCCCGACGAGAATGTCAGGCTGGAGACCGATCGAGCGCAGTTCCTTGACGCTGTGCTGGGTCGGCTTGGTCTTCTGTTCGCCGTTTTTCGAGTACGGAACGAGGGTGACGTGGGTAAAGAGAATGTCCTCGTCGTCTTCCTCGTGGGCGAACTGCCGAAGGGCTTCGAGATACGGCATCCCCTCGATGTCGCCGACGGTGCCGCCGACCTCGATGAGACAGACGTCGGTCCCCGCGGCGGCCTCACGGATCCGCCGCTTGATGTCGTTCGTGATGTGGGGGATGATCTGGACGGTCTTCCCGAGGTAATCGCCCGCGCGCTCTTTCTCGATGACGTGTTTGTACGTCTTCCCCGTCGTGACGTTGTGGTCGAAGGTCATGTCGATGTCGAGGAACCGTTCGTAGTTCCCCAGGTCGAGGTCGACCTCGCCGCCGTCTTTTAACACGTACACTTCGCCGTGCTGGTAGGGGTTCATCGTTCCGGCATCCACGTTGAGATACGGATCGATCTTCACTGCCGTAACGTCGAACCCGGCGTTTTTCAGGAGTCGGCCGGTGCTGGCGGCCGTGATTCCCTTTCCGAGTCCCGACATCACGCCTCCGGTAACGAAAATGAACTTGTTCCCGAGGGAGGGGTCGTATTCTGTGTCCGGTTCGGTCGGCATACCGACTTTCCGCGAGCGCGGGTCAAAATGATTTCGGACGGCGGCCGTCACGATAGGGTGTGACATCACATGATTCCTCCCTACTGGCGGTCTCATCTAGTAAATGATGAACATGTGGAAACGTTTAGTACGGTTCGACCAGTACAGGTCTCTATCACATTCGACCCGGACGCGACGGTACAGTCAGTCGTCGATTCGACGCCTGGCACCGTCTACTGCCGTCGACCCGGCGATTCGCACGCCGTCGAGAGCGCCAGCGCCGGCGTCCGCGACCTGACCGGCTACGCGCCCGAGGAACTCGCTGGGGACGACCGGGGGTGGCTCGACATCGTCCACGGGGACGACCGCACGGCGCTCGTCGAGGCCGTCGCGGGCGTTCCGACGACGCCTGCGACCGAACACACCTACCGGATCCGGACTGCCGGCGGCCGAGAGCGCTGGGTCCGCGACCGCTTCCACTCGACCAGTGACGGCCGACAGGTCGAGGGGTTCGTCGTCGACGTCACCGAGCAGATGACCGACCGACAGGAGCTACAGGCCGACGCGAAGCTTCTCGACGCCGTCTTCGAGTCAATCCCCGTCCACACCTACGTGAAAGATCAAGAGGGACGACACCAGCGAGTCAGTGAGCATCTCGGTATCGCCGACAAACCAGTCGGAAACACCGATAGCGACCTCGACATCGTCTCGGAACAGCATGCCCATCAGGCTCACGAGGCCGATATGCAGGTCATCGAGGAGGGCGAATCGATCACCGATACTGAGGAGTATCTGCCCAGCATCGATCAGTGGAACCTCACCTCGAAAGTGCCGCTGTACGTCGATGGCGAAGTCGCCGGACTAATCGGCGTCTCACGGCGGATCACCGAGCACAAGCGTACGGAACGGGAGCTACGACTGAAAACGGAGCGGCTAGAGGAGTTCGTCGATACCGTCACACACGACATCACAAACCCCCTCTCGATCGCCCGCGGATACGTCGACCTCGCGCTCGAAGCCGACGGGGACGAGCAACACTTACAGGAGGTCGCCCAGTCGCTCGAGCGGATCGACGAGATTATCGACGACGTCCTGACACTGTCACGAACCGGCTACGTCGACCTGGATACCGAGACGGTCTCGCTTGCAGAGGTCTGTCGGACGGCGTGGAAAAACGTCGTTTCTTCGAGTGCCTCGCTCTCGATTCGGGAGGAAGACGCGGAGTTCGTGGCCGACCGCTCACAGCTTTTGCGCATCTTCGAGAACCTCTTCAGAAACGCACTCGACCACTGCAGTGACGACGTTTCGATCATCGTCGAGGCGCTGTACGACCCCTCGGGTCGGACGATCGGATTCGCTATCGAGGACGACGGCCCGGGCATCCCGAGCGACGAGCGTGACTGCGTCTTCGATACGAACTACACCATCGACGACGGAGGCTCCGGCTTTGGCCTCTCTATCGTCGACGACATCGTCGACGCCCACGGCTGGTCGATCGATATCATAGAGAGCGAGACTGGCGGCGCTCGCTTCGAGATCACCGGCGTTTAGCCGTCCGCGGAGTTCTGGAGGCCTCGCTGAGACGCGTTTCCGCGCGGTCGACGGATCGGTCGATCACTTCGGCGAGTCGTGCGTACACCGCGAGCAACGGAAACGTCGTCTCGCAGTGCTGGTAGAGATACTCCGCGAGACCGGTCATCGGGTCGGGCAGGTCGCGGCGCTGTCGTTCGAGAAACGCCTGTCGCTCGTCGACGATGTCGTCACACTGCTCGCGGAGTTCGAGCAGGCGGGTTCGGGTCAGCCGAAGGCTGTTGAACTCCATCCGCTCGATCGGCTGGTCGAGGATCGAGTCGATCTGCTGGATCATCTTCATGACGGTCTCTTCGGCCTCGTCGAGGCGGGCTTCCTCGTCGTCGATCAGCCGGAGTATCTCACCACGAGCCCTGATGGCCTCGTTCGTCGTGACGACGAGATTCCGCTTCAGTGGGGGATACAGCCCGCCCTCACCCGTCACTGCGGCGGCGAGTTCCTCGCCCAGCTCGCCGGCCATGTGCTCTGGTAGCGACTCGTTGTAGGCCAGTTCGTAGTGTGGGACGTCCATCACGGTGTCGGCGTAGGCGTCACGCACGGATTGCAGGCCTGTCGACCCCGCGCCAGTGAGCGGGAACTGCTGGTGCCCCGCCCCCGGACTCGTCGTGTCGATCTCCGTGACGCGCTCTTTGAACGCTTTGAGCGCTTCGCGTTCGTCGCGCAACTGTCTGCGCTCCCGTTGCAGTGCTCGTCTCGCTGCGTCGATCGGTCCCGTCGGCGCGTTGACTCCCACAACGGTCGTAGGTCGGCGGGTAATCGATATAAACCTGTCCTCACTGCTGGGGGCGCTACTGCCACAAATATATAGCAGAATATAGTACTATTGTGAAGAACATATCGTTATGACATTAAATATATAGCTCATAGCAGCCTACTTATTACACTCTTTCATAGCAATAGTCGATGGCACAGAACCACTCGGGAACGGAGCACAGCGCCGGACGAACTGACAGCACGCGACGAAGTTTCCTCGCATCTGCGGGTGTCGTCGGTGGACTGGCGATGGCTGGCTGCCTCGAAAGTGAGGCCGACGAAGAAGCAAGCCTCTCAGGAACGATCGATGTCGCCGGATCGAGTACGGTGTTTCCCCTGATGAGCGCCGTCCTGAGAAGTTCGAAAAGGAGTACCTCCCGGAGGAGTACCCCGACGCTGAAGTCGAAACCAACATCAGCAGTACAGGCTCGGGCGGTGGGTTCGCGGATCACTTCTGTCCCGGAAACACGGACTTTAACAACGCGAGCCGCCCGATCAAAGAGGAGGAAGAGCAGCTGTGTGCGGACAACGGCGTCGAATACATCGAACTGGTCGCCGCGACGGACGCCCTGACAGTCGTCGTCAACAACGACAACGACTTCGCGACGGAGATGACCGTCGAGGAACTCGCCCAGATCTGGGAGTCCGACGCGGCGTCGACGTGGAACGAGGTCAACTCCGACTGGCCCGAGGAACCGATCGAGCGGTACGGTGCCGCCGACACCTCCGGTACCTACGACTACTTCATCAGCAACGTTCAGGGCGAAGACCGTGGCCACACCGACGACTATCAGGCCACCGAGCAGGACAACACTATCGTCGAAGGTGTCTCGGGAAGCGAGTACGCCATCGGCTACTTCGGATTCGCGTACTACTACCAGAACCCCGACACGGTGACTGCGGTCGCAATCGACGACGGCGACGGTCCCGTCGAACCCAGCCTCGAAACTGCCTCTGCAGGCGAGTACACGCCGCTTTCGCGGAAGCTGTACACCTACCCCTCGATGGAGTCTCTCGGCAAGGAACACATCGCCGAGTTCTCCCGGTATTTCCTCGAACAGACCACCAACGAGGAACTGGTCGCCGGAGACGTCGGCTACGTGCCGAGTACCGAAGAGACCAAAGAGGCCCAGATGGAGACACTCGAAAACGCTATCGAAGAGGCTCAGGGATAACCCGCTGACAATGAAACGGTGTACTACCCGAAGTGGCGTCGGCAACTGTCTCCCCCGTCACTTCGATGCTGGCTCGGGGCGAAGGGTCCGACTCGACGGCACCGCCCCGAGTGACGCGAACCCGTCGCGAGGCGAGGGACGATGAGCGACGCGTCCGCGTCTCCGGATCTCTCCGGCTCTCGCGGTATCGAACGGATCCGCGAGAGCACGTATGCGGGGCTGTTTATGGCCTGTGCGGCGCTAACGATCTTTACGACCGTTGGGATCTTTCTGACACTGCTATCCGACTCCGTCGCGTTTTTCCTCGAGTATCCGATCAGAGACTTTCTGTTCGGTCTCAGCTGGAGTCCGAATCCGGCCGGTGGTAGTGTCGCGTTCGGTATCATCCCCCTACTGATCGGAACTATCGTCGTGACGATCACTGCGGCGTTTGTCGCCCTACCGATTGGAACGCTGACGGCAATCTACCTCAGCGAGTACGCCACACCCCGCGCACGTTCGGTCCTCAAACCGATGCTCGAAATCCTGGCGGGCATCCCGACGGTCGTCTACGGCTACTTCGCACTGGTGTACGTCACACCCGCGCTCAAGGCGACGCTGTTCCCGTCGATGAGCACGTTCAACGCGCTCTCGGCGTCGCTGATGGTCGGCATCATGACCATCCCGATGGTCTCCTCGATCAGCGAGGACGCGATGAGTGCGGTTCCCGACAGCCTTCGACAGGCCGGCTACGGCCTCGGAGCGACGAAGTTCGAGGTCTCGACCGGAATCGTCGTCCCGGCGTCGATCTCCGGAATCGTCTCCTCGTACATTCTCGCGGTCTCGCGTGCGATCGGTGAGACGATGGTCGTCGTGGTCGCGATGGGGGCCCAGGCCAACCTGCCGGCGATCCGGAGCGGCCTGGGTGGTATTCCCTTCATCCACCCCGGCGACGTCCTGCTCGAACCGGGCATGACGATCACTGTGGCGATGGTACAGATCGTCGGTGGCGACCTCACCGGCGGATCGCTCCCCTACGACGCGATGTTCGCGCTGGGCTTTCACTGTTCGTCGTCACGCTGACGATGAACATTATCAGCGATATAATCGCGGAACGCTATCGCGAGGAGTACTAATATGGCTGTTACTGACTCTACGACCGACTTCGAACCGGTGAGTCGACTGCGAGGTGTCGTCTTCGAGAAACTGTCGCTGGGCGCGTCCGTCTTCGGAATCGTTGCGCTCGCCGTGTTGCTGATCTACGTCGTCATCGACGCGTTCGATCTCACCGCCGCGTCGCCGGAATGGCTGCTGACGTTCTTCATTACGCTCGTCCTGCCCTTTGTCGCCTTCTCGCTGTACAGCGCGAACGACAGGACGTTGACCAGACAGATCGTCGTCGCGCTCGGCGGCGGCCTCGTCGCGACGGCAGTCCTTTTCTATGCCTTCGAGCTACTGATCAGACCGATCCCGCGGCTCTCCTGGCAACTCACATATCTGTTCGTCGTCGTTATCCCGACCACGGGCTACGTGGCGGTTGCCGGGACTCGAGAGCAGATGGGGCAGGTCGGATTCGGCGTCCTCGGCCGACTGCTCGGGGGCGCTGGCCTCGGCGGTGCCTTCGTGATCCTGTTCGACGTCTTCGACGCCCGACTCTGGTTCCTGACGTACACGATTGCACTCCTGCCGGCCCTTGGATTGTACGCGTGGGGACGGATTTCCGGCTCCCGACTTTCCGCCCTGACGCTCCCAGTCGCGATTGCGGGGACCGCCGCCGCCGTGTTCGTCAACCAGAGCATTTCGGTGTATCCGACGGCCTGGCCGATCTACATCTGGACCGTCGTGATCCCGGTCGCAGCGGCGACTGGGCTACTGTACTCCCGCCGACGCGGCCGGCGGGCCGGTCTCGCAATCGGAGGCTTCGTTCTCGTGTCAGTCGTCGTCGGTAGTCTCCTCGCGGGTGTGATGGGGATACCCCAGGGCAATGCGGCGCTGGTCCTGGTGACGACCATCGTTCCGACGACCGTTTACGCCGGGACGGTGGTCGATACTACTGCCGGTCGGATCGGCCTGCTCTTTCCGGTAGTACTCGTCGTGGGGACGCTTGCCGGCGCGACGCTGGTCAGCACCTTCGGTTTCCCGGCACCGGATCCGTGGATCGACCCATCCTACGTGACGAACAGTCCGTCGAGAACGCCGAGTCAGGCCGGTCTGTATCCCGCAATCGTCGGATCGGTTATGATCATCGCACTCGTTGCAGTGCTCTCGTTCGTCCTCGGGATCGGATCGGCAGTCTTCCTGGAGGAGTACACTGCTGGTAGCGGTATCGTCGGCGGAATCACGCGAGTGATCCAGATCAATATCGCGAACCTCGCGGCCGTCCCGTCGGTCGTCTACGGTCTACTGGGACTCGGCCTCTTCGCCAACGCGCTCGGCTTTGGTTTCGGGACCGTGGTGACCGCCGCGGCGACTCTCTCGCTACTGATCCTACCGATCACGATCATCTCGGCACAGGAGGCGATCCGGTCAGTGCCCGACGACCTCAGACAGGGGTCGTACGCGATGGGGGCAACCCGATGGCAGACGACGAAAAACGTCGTCCTGCCCGAGTCCTTCTCGGGCATCCTGACCGGGACGATTCTCGCACTCGGTCGGGCAATCGGTGAGACGGCTCCCCTGATCATGATCGGCGCCCCGACGACGGTGTTCAATGCGCCGGACGGCCTCTGGAGCCGTGCCAGTGCGATGCCGATGCAGATCTTCGCCTGGTCCGACTTCCCGCAAGAAGACTTCCGCTACGGCGTCGTGGCGGCCGGTGTCGTCACACTACTGGTCGTCCTGCTGGGTATGAACGCGACGGCAATCATCATGCGTAACCGGTCCGAACGAGATCTATGACAACGAACGAATCACTCATCACGACGAACGTATCGGTCGACGAACCGACTGAGCGGGCCGATCAGCCCGACCGGACTATCGTCTCGTCGGAGGCCCTCGACGTCTACTACGGCGACGAATGTGCCCTCAGCGACGTCTCAATCGAGATTCCGGAACACAAGGTAACGGCGATTATCGGCCCTTCCGGCTGTGGGAAATCGACGTTCCTGCGCTGTGTCAACCGAATGAACGATCTGATCGACGCCTGCAACGTCGAGGGGAACCTCAGTTTCCGCGAGAAGGGCATCTACGATGACGACGTCGACCCCGTTGCGCTTCGCCGGAAGATCGGGATGGTGTTCCAGAAGCCGAACCCGTTCCCGAAATCGATCTACGACAACGTCGCCTACGGTCTCCACGTACAGGGGAAAGCGGACGAGGTCGACCTCGACGACGCCGTCGAGGAGGCGCTTCGTGGCGCGGCCCTCTGGGACGAAGTCAAAGACCAGTTGGACTCGTCTGGACTGGCTCTCTCGGGCGGCCAGCAACAGCGGCTCTGTATCGCTCGTGCTATCGCGACCGATCCAGAAGTGATCCTGATGGACGAACCGACCTCGGCACTCGACCCGGTTGCCGCCTCGAAGATCGAGGATCTCATCTCCGACCTGGTCGAGGAGTACACCGTCATCATCGTCACGCACAACATGCAGCAGGCGGCCCGCATCTCCGACAAAACCGCTGTCTTCCTGACCGGCGGCAAACTCGTCGAGTTCGACGACACCAGCAAGATCTTCGAGAACCCCGAGCACCAGCGCGTCGAGGATTACATCACCGGCAAATTCGGATAACCATGCCACGAAACGACTACCAACGACAGCTCGAATCGCTTCGCGAGGACGTCCTCGACATGAGTGACCTCGTCGTCGGGCGCCTCGATACTGCGCTCGAAGCGCTGGATACAGGGGATGAGACACTCGCCGAGCGTGTCGTCGCCGGTGACGACGAGATCAATCGGCTCTATCTCGATCTGGAGGGTGAGTGCGTCGACCTGCTGGCGCTCCAGCAGCCAGTCGCGACCGATCTCCGGTTTATCGCCGCCTCGTTCAAGATTATCACCGATCTGGAGCGGATCGCCGATCTGGCGACGAACCTGGCCGAATACGCCGGTACGGTCGCGCACGATCAGACCACACGGTCCGAACTGCGAGAGATCGGCGAGGCCACAACCGAGATGGTCGAGACGGCGATGGACGCGTACGCTCGCGACGATACCGATGCGGCCTACGACGTCGCGGAGCGAGACGACGCGGTCGACGACTACTGCGAGCAGGCGAGCAGCCGGATCGTCCGGGACCTGCTCGAGAGCGAACGCCCGGTCGATGGCCCGGTCGAGTCGATGCTCGACGACGTCTCGACGCATCTGCTGACGATCCGGGACCTCGAACGCGTCGGCGACCACGCGGTTAACATCGCCGCCCGGACGCTGTACATGGTCGAGAACGACGACGAGTTGATCTACTGATCATGTCCCCAACTACACCGGGTGCCGGCCGATGACGGCGAACGCGAACGGGAACGCCGAACCGGTCGAGCGGAAGGTGCAACTTACCGGTGGTTCGACCTACACGATTTCGCTGCCCAAAGAGTGGGCGACCACGAACAACGTCGAGACGGGCACGCCGCTCGTCCTGTATCCGAGCGACGACCGTCTCGTGGCGCTCAAACGGACGGCACAGACCGGGGCTGATGCGATTACTATCGACATCCGCGACGTCGACCCCGAGGCGCTGAAGAAGACCCTCGAAACCGCCTACGTCACGGGCTACGACGAGATCACGCTCCAGTCGTCCACCTCGCTCACGCCCGAGCAGCGCCGCGCGGCCCGATCGGCCGTCAACGGCCTCGTCGGCGTCGAGATCCAGTCGGTCACCGAGGAGTCCCTGCTCGTCCACAGCCTGCTCGACAGTACGGAGGTATCGCTCCGCCAGACCGTCGTACAGATGCAACTGACCGCGCTCTCGATGCACGAGGATGCGATCCTGGCAATCGTCGAAGACGACGCAGAACTGGCACGCCGCGTCGTCGACCAGGACGACGATGTCGACCGCCTGTTCGCCCTGGTGAGTCGTCAGTTCCACCGCGGCCTCGCGGAGTTCCGCGAGATCGCCCAACTCGACGTGGACCGACAGACAGCGTTTGCTCACTATCGGATCGCCAGACAACTGGAGCGGGTTGGCGATCACGCCGAGAAAACCGCGGTCGTGGCGACGCGCCAACACGACGCCCCGCCCGAGCGATTCCACGAGGAACTCGTGGCGCTCGGCGATCAGTCGCGCGACCTGCTGCGGGCCTCGCTAGACGCCACGCTGGATGGCGGTTCGATATCGGATTTACAGGAGGTACTGGTCGACCGCGATACGGTCGTCGAGGACGTACGAACGCTGGACCGCTCGCTCTACGACGAGGAAGTTCCGGAGCCACAACTGCTCGCGAGTGTCCTCGACAGTATCGAGCGGATCGCCGAGTACGGCGCGAACATCGCCGAGACGGGTCTCCAGTCGGCGCTTCGCTCGGACGATCCGTAGGTTATTTTCCCAGAATGTCGCCTTTCGTTTCGGCGACGGCCGCCATCACCGCTTTTCGGTCCTCGTCGGCGATGTCGAACTCGCCCAGTGCATCGTCGAGATGGCCCGCCACCGCCGCGAACTCCCCCTCGTCGATTGCGAGATGCTCGTGGGCCCGACGCATGTTTTCACCCTCGTACCTGTCAGGACCGCCAGCTACGGCGGAGATGAACGCAGTCTGGTGTGCGCGCTGGCGTTCCATGTCGACCTCCTCGAAGTACGGTGCCAACTGGTCGTCCGCGAGCACGCGGTCGTAGAACTCCTCGACGACCGCACCGATCGCTTCCTCGCCGCCGAGTCGCCCGTACAGCGTCGTCTCGGTCATGGCACCGTTTTGGACTCCGGTCAGGAAACGTTTTCTCCGCGATTACTCGCCGATGCTCACGACCAGCACCGTCCGGTCGGCTTCTCTCACGACTCGCTCGGTGACGCTCCCGAGGTTCTCTAGCCGATCACGGCCCGTCCGGCCGTGGGTTCCGATCGTGACCAGGTCGATGTCGTGGCCGTCGGCGTAGTTCAGGATCTCCTTGTACGGCGTGCCATCGACGATAGCGGTTTCGAGTTCCAGACCTGTATCCGCGAGTCGCTCGGTGAGTTCCTCGATTGCCTCCTTCGCGTCGCCCTCCAGTCGTTCCTTGATCTCCGGTCGTTCGTCGTCCTCGGCCGCCAGATAGACCCGCTGGTCCATCACAGAGATCGCGTGCACGGTGGCGTCGTGGTTCTGTGCGATCTCGATGGCGTGATCGAGGGTCTGCTCGGTCCCGTCGCTTCCGTCGGTCGGCACGAGGATGTCGTCGTACATCTCCTGTCGATATTCTCCACAATTGTACGTGAATCTTGCCCCGGTGTCGGCGAATCCGATCCCGACCGTCCAGTCTGCCGCCGGACGAACCGTTAGGTGGGTGGCGACGATACTCGTGAGTATGAACAATCGACGACTCGGCAGCACTGGCTTTCACGTCTCTGAGATCGGTCTCGGCACCTGGAACATCGGCTCTGATTGGGGCGAGGTTCCGGCAGAAGAAGGCCGCGAGGCTATCCGAACGGCGCTCGACTCCGGGGTCGACTTCATCGACACCGCCGACGTCTACGGCGACGGCCGGAGCGAGCGCCTGATCCGCGAGGTGCTCGACGAGCGAGACGCTCACGACGAGGTGACCGTCGCAACCAAGGCCGGGCGGCGACTCGACCCGCACGTCGCCGAGGACTACGACCACGAGCATCTGGAAGACTTTGTCGACCGGAGCCGTGAGAACCTCGGCAGGGAGACGCTCGACCTCCTGCAACTGCACTGCCCGCCGACTGACGCGTACTATCGGCCCGAACCCTGGGACGCACTGGCCGCCCTCGAAGACGCGGGCAAGATCGATCACTACGGCGTCAGCGTCGAGCGCGTCGAGGAAGCGCTCAAAGCTATCGAGTATCCCGGCGTCGAGACGATCCAGATCATCTTCAACCCCTTCCGCCAGCGCCCGGCGGAACTGTTCTTCCGCGAGGCGAAACGCCGCGACATCGGCGTCATCGTCCGCGTCCCGCTCGCCTCGGGACTGCTGACCGGCAAACTCGACCGCGACACCGAGTTCCCGGAGGACGACCACCGAAACTACAACCGCGAGGGCGACGCCTTCGACGTCGGCGAGACGTTCGCCGGCGTTCCCTACGAGACGGGCCTCGAGGCCGTCGATGCGCTCCGCCCGTACGTCTCCGAGGACCTGACGATGGCACAGTTCACGCTCCGCTGGATCATCGACCACGACGCCGTCTCCGCAGTGATTCCAGGGTCGACCTCGGCCGACCACGTCCAGCAGAACGCCGCCGTCTCGGAGGCTGACCCGCTCACGAACACCCAGCACGGTGCCGTCCGGGACGTCTACGAGGAGTACGTCCACGACCACGTCCACCACCGCTGGTAGGCCGCCGCTCGCGTCCCGCCGTACGCTAGTCGTCTATCCGGCCGATGGCCAGTCGTTCGCTCAGTAGTAACGGGCCGCGGCGCGGAACTGCCCGCGAAAGCGGTGTCGACGAGCGGATCCGGTCGGCGACGTCCTCGGCGGTCGTCTCTCGCGTCGTCCCGTCCCGCGCGTCGGTCAGCCGTAGTTCGTCGCGCTCGTCGCCCCGGTCGCCCACGATGGCATACTGGGCGACGAAGTCGTCGCCAGCCGCGTCGATGCGCTCGCCGACCGTCCGCTTCCTGTCGTCGACATCGACGCGAACGCCGCGCTCTGCCAGCGTCGCCGCGACTGACCGACAGCGGTCGAGATGCCGGTCGGCGACCGGTACGAGTCTGACCTGCGTCGGCACAAGCCAGGTCGGAACCGGCGCGTCCCCGCCGAGAAGTGCCGCCAACAGTGCCTCGACCGTCCCGACCGGCGCGGTGTGGACGACGACGGGCGTCTCCCCGCGGCTCTCGACGCCGAACCGCGCCGGGCCGTCAACGTCGAGTCGCACCCAGCCAGCGTCGACGATGCCGTCTCCCGCGTCCGTCACGAACTCGACGGTGAACGGAGAGCCGACGGCACCGCGCTCGACGGCGACCGGCGCGTCAGCCCCTCGACGACGGCGTCGACCCAGGTGCCGTGCTGGTCGTAGAACGCGCCGGTGACGCGCACGACCGGCACCCGGTCGAGTCCGAGCGTCGAATCGAGCGCGTCGACGAGCGAGAGTCGGTCCTCCACGGTCGAGAGCGCGGCGTCGATATCACCGACCGCAGTGTGGGCCTCCGGGAGCGTCGCGGTTCGCGGTCCCGACGGCCCGTCTCGCGTACACGTCCCGACCTCCCAGAGGGTCGCCGGTAGTGCGTCGGCATCGAGCGAGGTGTCCGCGAACGCCCAGAGATGGCCGGGACAGAGCGCTCGTCGGCGCACCGTCTCCCCGCCCGTCCTCCAGCCCTCCGCCGCGAGATGCTCGCGAACCGCTTTCACTGCCGGATCGTAGCTCTCCGGCGTCCGGATCGGCGTCGCTCCCACCCCCTCGAACTGGTCGTCGAGCAGCGCCCGGACGCACGCACGCATCGTCACACCGCGCTGGTTCCACCGGAGTTCGCCGTTCGCGGCGATGCCGTCCTCGGCTGCCACTTCCTGCTCGACCAGGACGCGCTCGACCCGACTGCCGCGCCGTGCCCCCGTCTCCCGTCCGCGACGATCGGTTCGAGTCGTGGTGGGATGTCGGTGTCATCGGCCATCGGATGCAGCACGTCTCCACCGTCCGCCCCCCGTCGACGACGAACCACTCGCTCTCGCACGCCGTCGCTGCCGCCCGCTCCTCGCCGGTGAGCCGTCGGGAGCGAACCGAGTACGGATGCCCCTTCGTCCGGACGTCGAGTTCGAGATGCCAGCCCGCAGGCACGCGCTGGACGTCGAGTCCAGCGACCGCTGCCGCGATACCGTCGAAGACGTCCTCGACGATGGCGGGATCGGCCGGATCGTCGACCAGATGCGGTGTCGGGACGAGTGCGATCCGGTCGGTGTTGAGTTGCTCGCTCGCCGCGCGTAGCTCCTCTGCCGCCGCCGCGACGACTGACTCGAGTCGCGCGCTATCGCTCGCCTCGACGCCGACGAACGCGCCGACGCACTGCTCGACGGTCAGGCGCTCGGGATGCTCGTCGGGCTCGGTGTCCGCCCGCGAGTGGACCGGCACAGAGGAGAGCGATTCGACGTGGACGGCGAGCAGTCGCATACCGATAGCTCGGCTGTCGAGGAAAAAGCGTGCCGACCCGCTATCGGCGCAGTCGCCAGAGCAGCGACCGTAGCTTGTAGCCGATAGAGCCCGTCTGATAGCCGTTCCAGCCGCTCATTCCACCGGCAAGCGTGCTTGCCGAGTACCCCTCGTCGTTCAGGAGCCCCGTCGCCCGCTTGGCGACGATGCCCATCTTGCAGACGACGACTATCTCCTCGTCGTCCGGTAGTTCGTCCAACTCCGCGCGGAACGACGACTCGTCGCCGCTCCGGAGGTCGTTGTACACCGGCACGTTATAACTGCCCGCTATCGAGCCCGATTGGTAAGCGTCGCGAGGGCGGATGTCGAGGACGAACGGTTCGTCGCCGTCGAGCCGGTCATCGAGTTCGTCCGGGTACGTAGTTGACACGTCAGCGTGTATGGGACCGCCGGAAAAAAGCGCCCGGATCCTCCGGGCACAGCAGTCCCCCGCGGTTTGCCGGAGCCCCTCGGCATCGGATCCCCGGAACCGGACTGACCGATCAGGTCGGCGTCGCTCTTCGTGACGTCACTCGTCGAACTCGTACTCGCGATCGGTCTCCCGGAGGATGAACGTCCCGATGGCTAGTGTTCGCTTTGCGACGGTCGTGATCCGGAGGACGAAGGCGATGAACACGACGAACGGGGCGATACCGACGACGAAGCCCGCACTGATGAGCCAGACGAGATTGTCGATACCGAGCGTGGCTCCGGGTAGCGTGCTCGCATCGACGTACATGAGCATCGTCCCCATCACGGTCAGTGCGGGAATCGCGATGTACAGCAGCGCGCGCGAGAGGTTGATCAGTTCCCACTGGAAGTACAACGTCTTGAAGTGCTCGCGGGCCGGCCCGAAGAACTTCAGCACCTCGATCATCTCGTCCATTTCCTCGGTCGCCTCGTCAGACAGCGATTCGGCGTGCTTGGAACGGAGCTGTCGTGCTCTGCTGATCTTCCAGGAGTAGTTAAAATCGAGCGCGCTCCAGATCACCTCGAAGGTACCGAACTCTGCCCCCTTGAGGTTCGCTTTCACGGACTGGGCGTTCCGAATGACGTTGTCTGCGTACTCGTCGATCGTTTCTTCGAGTGTCTCGTCGCGCTCGTCTTCGATCTGCTCTTTGAGTCCGTTTGCCCGCTCCTCGATACTGTCGAGTAACACGTAGAGGAACGCGGACGGCTCCGCCGGACTCGTGCCGTCCTGGATCGCCGCTTCGACGTCCTGACGAAACGCCATTGCCTCGCTCATGCGCTCGCGCTGATCGCCGACTGCGCCCAGTTCCTGTGAAAGCACGAGTTGGTTGATCGTGACGACGATCGACGTCCCGGTGATGATCGCTCCGATGAACGCCGAGAAGATCCAGTGGTTCGCGTTGGCGCTCGCTACGACCGTCCGGAGCGGGCTGAATCCGATAGTACTCAGCGCGACCAGTGCGACGTAGACGATCACCAGGATCGCACCGACCAGCGCCCACCGCTGTACCCTGAGGAGGATCCAGAACCCGACACCGCTGCCACTGACTCGCTCGTGCATCGTGTCGCTTGGTTCCGAACTCATCTATCGTGGTGAGTGTCGGTTGCTGAATCCAAAAATGGACAGTGCGAGAAGCATTCGGCCGTCCCGGTTCGAGTCACCCACCGAACAGTCGTATCACCAGTCCGATCAGTATCAACAGGATTCCAGCGACGACACCGGCGCCGGGGAACGGAAATGGCAGCGGAACAATTGCGAGGACGAGTCCAAGACCGATGAGTATCGTTGAAAACCTGACCATGGCCCATGCGCAAACCACGACGCCCGCAGTAGTAAGTCTGTGTGGCGCTTTGAGAGATGGCGGAACCTGCAGCGGAAACGGCCCCGTTCTCGGCGGGCGTCAGTCGTCCTGGTCGGGGGCGGCCTCCTCGGGCGGCTCTCCTTCGAGGAGTTCCTCGCTCTCGAACCCCTCGCGGAGGTCTTTCTTCGAGAACTTTCCGGTCGCAGTCTTCGGAATCTCGTCGATGAACTTGAACCCGTCCGGGAGCCACCACTTCGGATACTCCGCTTCGAGCATCGATCGTAGCTCTTCGACGAGACGATCACGCGAGACGTCCGACGCGGTGACGACCATCGCGACGGGACGCTCCTGCCAGCGCTCGTGTGGCACGCCGATGACGGCGGCTTCGCTCACGTCGTCGTGCGCCATGATCGCGTTTTCGAGTTCCTGCGAGGAGATCCACTCCCCGCCGGATTTGATCACGTCGTCGGCCCGATCGACGATCTCGATGTACCCGTCCTCGTCGACGGTTACGATATCCCCGGTTCGCAGCCACTCGCCCTCGAAGTCCGTCTCGTTCGCTCTGGGTCGGTTGTAGTATTCGGTCGTGATCCACGGGCCGCGCACGTACAACTCGCCGAAGGCCTCGCCGTCCCACACGATCTCCTCGCCGTCGTCGCCGACGACTCTGAACTCCAGGCCGGGGACGATGAGTCCCTGTTTCGCCCGTTTCTCGAGTTTGGTCTCGGCCGACGCGTCCGCCAGGTCGTGCTTGATGGTCGCGACGGTCCCGACCGGCGACATCTCGGTCATCCCCCAGGCGTGGAGGACGTCGACGCCGAGTTCGCCGAACTGCTCGATGACCGCCTTCGGTGGGGCCGCACCGCCGATGATGATGTACTCGAGCGTCGAGAGGTCCACGTCGTTGTCCTCGACGTACTCCAGCAGATCGAGCCAGACCGTCGGCACTCCCGCTGCCATCGTCACCCCTTCCTCCTCGATGAGCCCTGCCAGATCCGCGGGCTCGGGTGCCGGACCGGGGAACACCTGTTTCGCGCCGGCGGCGGCCGCCGCGTAGGGCATCCCCCAGGCGTTGACGTGGAACATCGGTACGACCGGCATGATGACGTCCGAATCGTCGACGCCCAGCGCCTGGGGCGTCAACATCGCCATCGTGTGTGACCACATCATCTGCTGGGTGTACTCGACGCCTTTCGGCATACCGGTCGTCCCGGAGGTATAACACATCCCAGCACGGCGCTCGCCGTCGAGGTCGGGCCACTCGTAGGCCGCGGGCTGGTCCCCAACGAACGACTCGTAATCGACCATCGGGCCGAGGTCGACGTCCGGCACCGCCTCGCCCATGATCACGAACTGCTCGACGCTCTCGAAGGCCTCGGGGTCGTACGCCCCGGCGAGTTTCTCCGCGAGTGACGGGTCCACGAAGAGGATTCTGTCGTCGGCATCCTCGACGATATGCTGGATGTGACCGTCCGGAAGCAGGGGGTTGATCGTGTGGAGCTGTGCCCCCATGTTCGGGACGCCGAAGTACGTCTCGAAGTGTCTCGCCGTGTTCCAGCAGAAGGTCCCGACCCGGTCACCCTTCGAGATGCCAAACTCGTCGAGTGCGTTCGCCAGTTGTTTCGTCCGGTCGGCGTACTCGTCGTACGTGTATCGGGTCACGCCCTCCGGGGTTCGAGCGACTATTTCGTGGTCCGGATAGATGTGCTCGGCACGCCACAGGAACGGCGACAATGTCTGATCGTGTCCACCCATGGCTGCAAATTTATTATTAATAGTTATAAATGTTTGTGGGCGAACTCGGAACGGAGTGGCCGTTCGACCAGACGACTCGTGCACGCCCCGACCGACTGCGCCGCCGTACTGGCCGGGACTTCTATCGAACCGATGTAGGAACTGGTCGGTACGGGATCGGTTGAGGCGTCTCCCCCGTCTGGAGGTCGCTTACTCCTCGTCGTCGCGGAGTTGCTCTAGTTCGTCGTCGATCTCGGAATCGGCGATTTCGGCCTCAACGTCGACGTCCTCTTCGAGTTCGGTTTCGAGATCAGGCTCCGCCACCGACTGTGGCTCCTCCTGCGTCGTCTCTTCGGCCTCCTCGGTCTCCTTGCCCATATCGGATTTGAGCGTCTCTAGCTCCGAGTCGACGGTTCCCTGCGTGTGGACGTCTTCCAGTTCCCGCTCCAGATCGTTCTTGTCCGAAAGCTGATCCTCGAGGACGCCCTCGTCCTGGAGTTCGTCCAGGGCGGCCGAGCGCGCTTCGAGTTCTTCGGTGTTCTCCTCGGCTCGCTCGATTGCTCGGCCGACGTCGCCGAACTGGTCGCCCGCGCCCGTCACGGCTTCGGAAACGCGGGCGCTGGCCTCCGCGGCCTCGTGGCGGGCCTTGATCGTCTCCTTTTTTGTTCGGAACTCCTCGATGCGTTGCTGGAGGGTCTCTTTCTGCTCGACGAGTTGGTCCTGTGTATTCTGTAGATCGGCGATCTGGCCCTCAGCTCCTCGATCTGGGTCATCTTCGTCTTCTTCTTCTCGAGGGCACGCCGGGCGAGGTCCTCGCGGTCCTGCTTGACCGCCTGTCGGGCCTGCTCGTTGTGTTTCTCGACGTTGTCCTCGAGTTTGCGTTTTTGCATCTCCAATCGCTTCTTCTGGGTCGTCAGATCGGCGATTCCCTTCTTGACGTCCTGTAGTTCGTCACGAAGTTGCTCGTACGAGTAGTCCAGCGTCTCGCTGGGATCTTCGGCCCTGTTGAGCAGGGCGTTTACTTTCGATCGGATTACGTAACTTGCGCGCGAGAGCACTCCCATACCTTTCCTGTGTACCGCGTGATTAAAAACATCACCGACGTAACCGAAATGCATGCCAGAATCGGTACTCGTTCCCGGCCAGCGCGACGTCCGCGGGTCGCTCGATCAGGCCGGTACGGGAAGCGACGCCGTCGTCGTTGCCTGCCCACCCCATCCCGAGCATGGGGGGACGCGTCACGACGCCAGACTGACGGCGGTCTCGGACGCGCTCACTGGTGCCGGAATCGACTGCCTGCGCTTCGATTACGGGGCGTGGGACGAGGGCCACGGCGAGCGAGAAGACGCCCACAACGCGGTCGCCTGGGCGCGCGAGCGCTACGAGCGCGTTGGCCTGTTCGGCTATAGCTTCGGCGCGACCATCGCGCTACTCGCGGCCGTCGAAGCCAACCCTGGGGCAGTCTCCGCTCTCGCCCCCACGGCTTCGCTTGCACCCGACCTCGATGCTGTACCGGCACTCGACGCCATCGACGCGCCGGTGCAGGTCGTCTACGGTGCTCGCGACGCGACCGTCGACTGGGAACCGGTCGTCGAGCGCGCCCTGGAACTGGATCACCGGACTGACGAACTCGCCGCGGACCACTTCTTCGTCGGCCAGCACACCACGGTCGCGGATCGCGTCAGCGCGTTTCTGGTCGATATCGTTGCCCCGTGAGCGCGGCGACATGCCAAATCGCGTGACGCCACAACTTCAACTGCGTGGGACGGCTACTCGGTATCAATGCCTCCTACTGATCCTGCCGAGACTGCGCCATCCGACGCGGCCGACTCCCCAACCGACGCATCGCCCGAAACGGATGCCGAGAAACCAGCGGCGGCCCTCGCGACGTTCGTCGAGCGCGTCCTCGACATGAGCATCGACGACCTCGATGCGACGGCGACGGTTACGGGGCAGGACCCGACGCCAGGCCGGCAACTGCTCTCGCTCGTCGCCGACGCCGACTCGGCGACCGGCGTCCTGCCAACCCTTCCGATGTCACTGCTCGACGGGGCGGACGGTTTCGACGGCCTGCGGGCCGCGCTCGTCGTCACCGGTGCGGCCCGCGAGCGCCTCGACGGGCCTGCCCTCTCGCTCGTCGAATCACGCCTGGCCGGCGAGGACGTTACGCTCTACGGTCACGACGGCGACGCCCCCATCGGCCTCCTGTTGCTGGACGACGTCGCCGTCCTCTGTGCGTTCGATGCTACCGGCGAACCGGGCGCGCTGCTCGTAAGCCGCGCCCCCGAACTCCGGGCGTGGATCGCCGAAAGCTGTAGCCGGTATCGGGACGAATCCGACGTTCTGGTCGGATAGACCGCTCTGGCCGTCTCGAACTCGTCGAGTCGTGCGTCGAGCCACTGCTCGACGGCCGTGGCCGTCTCCTCGACCGTCGCCCCGGTCGTATCCACCAACTCGATACCCGCCTCGTCCGCGTTCTTCCGGAACCACTGGTTGAACTCGGCCTGTTTGTCCACATCGGCCCAGTAACTATCGCCCTCCCAGCCTGCCCGGTCTCGGAGGCGCTCGGCCTGCACGGCATCCTCACAGACCAGCGCCAGATAGTGAGAGTCGCCGAAGTAACGTCTGTTGGTTAACCCCTCGACGTTCTCGGGGACGCCAAGCCCCGTTGTGAACAGCACCGGTGGAACGCCCGACTGTGCGACTGTCCGGCAGAGTCGGAGCACGTACTCGTTGAACGTGGCCTCCTCGAACGCGCAGTCCTCGTGCGCGATACCGTCGTCCTCCAGCAACACGGCATCGACCCGCCCAGCAAGCATGCGACGGATCGTCGACTTGCCCGTCCCGGCCGCGCCGGTGACGATACAGAGGGGTGGCTGGACGAAGGACCGCTCGTGGCCACACTCGGGACAGACGACGAGCGACTCGTCCGATCGAACGGTCATATCGGCGCGCTGCACCCGGCAGGCCGGACAGACGTGAAGCATACTGGGTGAGTTGGGGCGCGTCGGAAAGAAGATATCGGCACTGGCGCCGGCGGTGGGTCGCGACGCTACAACTCCTCCAGCGGGACCACGACGACGGGCCGCGAGGACTGGCCGAGCAACTCAGAGGCGACCGAACCCATGCCCTGGTCGGCACCGGGTTCGCCGCTCCGCGGGCCGATGACCAGTTCGTCGACGTCGTGGTCCCCGGCGCTCGCGAGCAACTCCTCGACGGGGTCGCCGGTCCGTTGCTCCGTCTCGACGTCCGCGATGGCACCGAGGCGGACCGTTGCGACGTTGAGTGCCTCGCGGCCGTCCCGCGCGTCGTCGTCGGCCGACTGAACGTGAACCGCCACGACAGTATCGCCCGCTCCGGCCCGCCCTTCGAGGTAGTCGCAGGCGCTTGCGGTCGTGTGTACCGAGTCCGTCCCGAGAAGATAACGCATGTGTGACAGGGACACGCTCCTCGTTCCTAAACCCGCCGATATATTCCCCGGGAACGGGCCATTTTTGATCGTCGCGCCACACAAATAATTATACGCCATCGCTCCTAGCGGGTTACACGAATCTAACATGTTCGCCCGACTCGATGATCTCAACGTCGTAGCCGTCAGGTCTCCCACGTAATATGGTCGATAGCAAACAGATTGAACGAACGAAGGCCATCCAGCGCCGAACCGGGCGGACGTTCCATGTCGCAACGCGATTTCTGCCCGAGCACGCGCGACATCCAACGTACGTCCTCTACGCGTTCTTCCGGGTGGCCGACGAAGTGGTCGACGATGCCGGAGATACACCGGCAGAAGAGCAGGCCGCACAGCAGAAGCGTTTCGCGAACAGGCACTCGGCGAGAGCGAACCGGAGGGGCCAGTACTCGAAGCGTTCCGTGACATCGCCGTCGAACACGACATCTCCGAGAGCGAGATAGACGACTTCATCGACGCGATGAAGACGGATATCTACAAGAGTCGCTACGAAACCTACGCGGAACTCGAAGAGTACATGCGCGGGTCGGCTGCCGCCGTCGGCGTGATGATGACCGAGATAATGGATCTCGATCAGCCAGAGGCCGCGCTCCCGCATGCCGTCGCGCTCGGGGAGGCGTTCCAGTTGACGAACTTCCTCCGGGACGTTCGCGAGGACGTGATCGACCGGGACCGCATCTACCTCCCGTTAGAGACGCTCGAAGAGCACGACGCGTCGGTCGAGGACGTCGAAAACCTGGAGTTCACGCCCGAAATCGGGAGTGCGATCCAGTCCGAGATGGCCCGGACCGAGGCGCTCTATCAGGAGGGGGTCGCCGGAATCAAGTATCTCCCCGAGGACTGCCAGTTCCCCGTCCTGCTGTCGGCAGTTCTGTACGCCGACCACCACCGACTCATCCGCAAGTGTGGCTTCGATACGGTCTCGAACGAACCGGACCTGAGTATGGCCCGAAAGCTCTGGCTCGCGGCGCGGACCCGCTGGCACTGGCAGTGGAACCGTGATCCGGAAGCCGTCTTCCAGCGTGTCAGCTCTATTTCGGCAACCGACACGCCGCGACACGACCCGGATCGGCCGGACACCACGCCAGCGCAGTAGCTACTGTTCGATCGGTTGTTGGGGCGTCGTTCTCGTCAGGCCGGCAAAGTCGAACCAGTCCGCGCGGAACAGTGCCACCAGCAGTGCTGCGGCCAGCGCGACCGGAACGAGGTTGCCGAAGTAGAGATTGACCAGTCCCCAGAGAATGCCGAAACTGATCAGATCGTCGAGTACGTACTCACATCGGTCGAGACGTCGGTCCAGGGCGTCGGCGTCGAACGATAGCGTGAGCACGCCGACCGCGACGATGCCGGAGATAAGCCACCCGACGTAGTTCTGCACCGGCACGTCGTAGTACGCGCCGCCGGCGTCCCAGCCCCAGAAGCCGAGCGCGACCGCACCGGGGTCGAGCACGAGATCCATCGTGATGACGACGAGCAGGACCGACAGGAACCGGATCGGTAGCGACTCCATCCGGTCGCCGAGCATCAGCGTACAGAGCAGATAGCTGTTGAGCAGGATGGGGAAATAAAACACCGGCAGCGCGATTGGGACGGCGTCAGTAGCATCGGCCCGAGTTCGATCAGGTACTCGAAATCGCCGTAGGGGAATCCGGTAGTCACCCCGAGAAGTTCGATCCCCCAGCTAAACCCGACCAGCCCCGAGAGCCCGGTAGCGACCCGTCGATTGATCAGCGGTGCAAGCCCGCCGATCAGCGGGAGTCGCATCACCATCACCGCGCCCAGCAGGAGAAACGGATTGAACGCCAGCGACCGCGGCACCACGCCTTCGGCCGCAGCGATCAGCAGAACGGTCCCGACGAGGGGGAAGGTGATCGCTATCGTCACACGGTTGTCCCGGATCAGCGAATCCAGTCTCCCTTCGACAGCGCGTCGCTCCATTACCCCGTACTCCGGTTGCATGACACATCAACGAACCGCTTCGGCGCGCCCTACATCGGCGGTGCGATTTCCCAGAGTTTCCCCATCGTCAGCACCGCGCCGACGGCAGTGTTGATCACCGGATACCACCAGTATGCGCGGTCGACGGGGACCGACGAAAGCCCGATAGCGGCGACGAGCACCGGATAGACGGCGAAGACGGCACCGAGTCGGGGATCCAGCAGTCCAAAGGCGACTGCGGCCAGTCCCCAGACGACGGTACAGTAGCCGTAGGTCGTCCGCTCGCCGAGTAGCGTTGCCGTCGTCTGGATACCGGCGCGTCTATCGGGTTCGATGTCGGGAATCGCCGAGAACGTATGCATCGCCATCGCCCAGAGCCACGCCCCGATAACGGCGATTACGGGCGGCTGGCTCCCTGCAACCGTCGCGTACGCCGCCATCGCGGGGACGACGTAGAGCCCGTTCGAGAGCGAGTCGAGCAGCGGCGTCGTCTTGAATCTCGCCGGGGAGCGCTGTACTCCGCGCCGAGCAGGACGAACAGGCCGATCCAGGGCCAGGCCGCCGCTGGCAACAGCAGGGCGGTCGGAATCGCAGCACGCCACAGAGCAAAACGGCGTAGACGACGAAACGCTGGCCGCCCCAGCGCGCCTCGCGGCCGCCATCGTCTTTCTTGGGGTTTTCGGCGTCGATTTCGGCGTCGTAGACGTCGTTGATGCCGTAGAGGAAGACGTTCGCGGGCACGAGAAAGTACGCAAAGAGGGCGACCAGCACGGGCGATACGAGTGCGGACAGTTCCGACGCCCCGTAGACGCCGCCGACGGCGACCGGCCCGGCCAGATAGAGCCAGAACCGCGGCCGCGACAGCACGAACAGGTAGCGTAACCGCTCGCCGGGCGTCTGCTGGTTCGCCGCACCGCCAGTGGTCGTGGTCGGAATCACGTCGTCTGAGTCACGTGTTTCGGATCACTTAGTCGCGTCGCCGTAATCCTCGATCAGTTTGTTCGCGGCGTGTTCGCCGCTGATCAGACACATCGGCACGCCGATACCGGGGTTGGTGTACGATCCCGCGAAGTAGAGGCCGTCGACCTTGCTGGAACGGTGGTTCGGCCGGAAGACCGCGGTCTGGGTGAGCGTGTGGGCCATCCCCAGTGCCGTCCCGTCGTAGCTGTTGTACCGCCCGGCGAAATCGGAGACGGAGAATATCTCCTCGACGACGATTCGATCTCTGAGTTCCGTCCCGGTGTTCTCGGCGATATCGTCGAGGATGCGGTCCCGGTACCACTCGCGAGTCTCCTCGTCGTCGTCGAGGCCGGGCGCGATGGGCACGAGCGCAAAGAGGTTGCTGTGACCCTCCGGCGCGACGGTATCGTCGGTCTTCGAGGGGACACAGAGGTAGTAGGCGGGGTCGTCGGGCCACGCCGGTTCGTCGAAGATCTGCTCGAAATGCTCGTCCCACTGCGATGGCAGTACGAGCGTGTGGTGTTCGAGTTCGGGTACGTCGCCCTCGACGCCGAGATACATGAGAAAGGCGGAGGGAGCGTAGGTCTTCGACTCCCAGTACTCCTCGCTGTACTGGCGCTTCTCGGGCGGTAGTAGCTCCTGCTCGGTGTAGGGCATGTCGGCGTCGCTGACCACGTAGTCGACCTCTTCGCCGCCCGTCTCCGTCTCGACACGGAAGCCGCCCGCGCGGCCCTTGATCTCCGTGGCTGCCTCGCCGGTCCGGTACTCGACGCCGAGGTCGTCACCCAGTTCGATGATCCCGTCGACGACGCCGCCGATCCCGTTTTCGGGGTACCAGACGCCGAGGTTGAAGTCGACGTGGCTCATCAGGTTGTACAGCGCAGGCGTGTTGGTCGGCGACCCGCCGAGGAAGACGAGCGTGTACTGGACGATCTGTTGCAGTTTCGGATGGTCGAAGTAGTTCTCGACGTGGTCCTGCATCGATCCGATCAGCGAGAGGCCGCGCGCGTTGCGCAGGACATCCATGTCGATCCAGTCGCGGAACCGGCTACGGTCGGTGTAGACGAACCCGTCCATTCCGACACGGTAGTTCTCGCGTGACTGGTCGAGATATCGGTCCAGCGCCTCGCCAGCGCCGGGTTCGTAGGACTCGAACAGCGCCTTGTTCTGTTCGATGTCGGGGACGAGGTCGATGACCTCGCCGCTCTCGCGCTGGTGGCGGTTGGGGACGTCCTCGACGCTCTTGGAACCGGAGAGTGAGGTCTCGCCGTCGTCCTTGAAGAAGATCCGGTAATGGGGGTCGAGCCGTTCGAGTTCGTAGAACTCCTCTGGCTCCCGATCAAAGTAGCCGAAGAACCGCTCGAAGGCATCGGGCATCAAATACCACGACGGGCCCATATCGAAGTGGAAGCCGTCGCGGTCCATACGGCTTGCTCGGCCCCCGAGTTGCTCGTTCTTCTCGAAGACGGTGACATCCGCACCGGCATCAGCGAGGTAACAGGCAGTGGAGAGGCCGCCGAACCCGCTTCCGATTACGGCGACAGACTGTCCCGATAGAGGTTGCATACTCGGTGGGTAGGGCCGCCCGATTGTAAATGCTCCTGACAGGCACGGTCTCTCCGGTACTCGAACGGATTACTGCTCCGGACTGCTCCGACCTCGCCAACAGCCTCATACCGCTCCGTTCCGTGCTAGAAGTAGACATGGAACTGAACGTACAGGGAGCCGCCTCGGCCGCCCCGTTTCTCGGGGCACAGGACCTGTTCGAGACCGAACACGATCTCGCCCGACCGGTCGAGGTGTACGTCCGCTCGAACCCCGACGAGCGAACGTGGACCTCCCACTACGACGACCACCACGTCCTGAACATCTCCGAGCAGGCGGCGACGAGCACGATGGCTCGCGAACTCGCTCTCCACGAACTCTCCCACATGTTACGCCACGAGGAGGGCCACCCATCTCACGTCCAATCGACCGAGGAAGTGCTCTTTCTCGCGCTCGCAGGACAGAGCGTCGAGCAGCGGACGCTCACGCACTGCTATCAGATCGCCAACCACATGAAGGATATCTACGCCGATGACATCACCCTCTCCGTCGGCCCGACGAACAAACTCGTCGCCTTCTTCGAGTCGAAACTCGCCGCCGCGCTCGCCGACCAGCCAGGGGCCGCCCCTGCAACCCCCGAGGTGCGCTTCGACGGTCACCGCGAACCAGCGCGACGACTCACCGCGGCGTCGGATACGGAGATGACCGTCGTCAACGCCGCCTTCGCGCTTGCGCTGCTGGAGCGCCACGACCTCGTCGAGGCCGACCATCGCCTCTACGACCTCGCGTACGCGGCGGCCCGGGACGCGCCCGGAATCGAACTGGAGGGGTTCAAACGCCGATTCAAGGACCTGCAGGACGACCCGGACCCAAGTGACTACCGGAAACATCTCGTCGACGCCACGCGGGCCTACGCGGCCGGGAGCGACCAGGCCGCCGACTGAGTCTTGCCAGTAGCGAACGAACAAAAACGAAGAAGCGAGAGTAGAGTTACCTTGCGGCGGCGGCGACGCGTTCCTTCTCTTCTTTCTGACTGACTGCGTACGTGTTGACGTCGTTGTTTGCGGCGCCGATAAGCTGGTTCGCGAGCGCCTCCTCGACGTCGATCGTCGTCTTGAACGAGGAGCCGTAGACGCCTTCTGCGATGACCTTCAGGGCCTGATCGACGCGGCGCTGGGGCGCGACGTCGACGGCCTTGGGGACGGAGATGCCACCGTACTTCAGGCGGACGGTCTCCTCACGCGGGGCGGCGTTCTCGACGGCCTGCACGAGCACCTGGATCGGGTTCTCCTCGGTGCGCTCGTGGATCATCTCGAAGGCCTCTCGGGTGATGTTGAGAGCCTGCGTCTTCTTGCCCGTGTTCTCGTCGGTCTGCATCAGACGGTTGATGAGTCGCTCGACGATCGAGATCTCGGATTTCTGGAACTGCTTGCCGGCGTGTCGACCCATCGTGTGGGCGACCGGCGTGACCGTGATGTACCGTTCGGTGCTGGGGTCGGAGTAGCTGATCCCCGTCACGTCCCACTCGCCGAACAGTTTGGCGACTGCGCTTTCGTCCTCGGTCTCGATTGACTCGTCGGCGTCGGATTGGTCTTCTGCCGCCATGATTATCGAACCGGTTTCTCCGCGTTTCCGCGCACGAGTTCGATCATCGAGACGCCGTTGACTTTCTCGACCTTGTAGTTAACGCCGGAGAGGTCACCCATCGCACGACCTTTCGCACCGCCGATCCCGGCGATGGTAACTTCGTCGTGTTCGTCGATAAAGGAGATTGCGCCGTCGCCGGGACAGAAGGCCGTGACCTGTTTGCCGTTCTTGATCAGCTGGACACGGACGCATTTCCGGATCGCAGAGTTGGGCTGTTTCGCTTCGATGCCCACTTTCTCCAGAACGATACCTCGACCCTGTGGAGCGCCCTCCAGTGGGTCGGACTTCTCGCCGAGGCCGCGCTCGCGTCGCGCGTACTCCGAGTCGGACCACCGTGCGCTCTGGCGGTCTTTCTTTATCTTCCGCGCGGCGTATTTGCCGTTTGCCATAGTACACCCGACTACCCGATGGAACCACTTAAGCATCCCCTTTTATCTCCGGAGTTACGGCGTGAGGTGCCTCGACAGGGTGTGATAAAGCGATCTGAGACCGTTGTATGGTCGTAGCGGTTCGCCTCGGTCGTGAAACGAAACGGTTCCTGTCGGGGCTATCCGATCACAAGCGAGTCTCGGATCGGCCGCCTTACGGCGACTTAGTGGCTTCGGCGTCGAAGCCCTGGTCGGACGTGTAACCCTCCCCGAACTGTAACGTAGTAGAACTGACCCGTCAGTCCCGATACGTTCGAGTACGTTCGAGTACTATCAGCTCATTGTAAGATATTTGTACCCGCGGGGGACTCTCCTTCGCCATGGACCAACCACTGCTCGGACAGTCGATCGATCTGAAGCCAGTCCCGATCCTAACGGGGAACGGCGATGTCTGAACGCGTCGATATCGGGGCCGTGGCGACCGCCGCGGCAGCGGCCGGCGCACAGGTCGCGGCTGCCGGTTTCGAGGCCGACCTCGACGTCGATATCAAAGGTAATGGCGAGGGCCCGGTCGGCCCGGCGGATGTCGTCACCGAAACCGACCGGGAAGCACAGCGCCACGTCGTCGAGGTTCTGACCGACCGGGATCCCGCGGCGACCATCGTCGGCGAGGAAAACGACGCCGTCAAAACGGTCCCATCGACGGGGCGGGCGTGGGTAATCGATCCGATCGATGGCACGTTCAATTTCGTCCGGGGCCTCCACTACTGGACGACAAGCGTCGCGGCGACTGTCGACGGCGAGCCAGTAGCCGCTTGCAGCGTACTCCCCGCGATTGGAACGACGTATCACGCGGAGGAAACGGGCGCGCATCGCGACGACGAGCCGATCACCGTCAGCGAGCAGTCGGACGAACGATCCGCGACAGTCGCCCCGATTATTCCTCCGTCCTACGGTGAGCGCGAGACGTACGTCGAGGGGCTGGGAGCGGTCTTCGAACGGTTCGGGACGACACTCCGGCTCTGTAGCGCGCAGGCGACGTTCGCGCTGATCGCAGACGGGAGTCTCGACGCCGCGGTAACGCCACAGCGACCGAACCCTTGGGACAGTCTCGCCGGAGCACACCTGGTTCGTCAGGCCGGCGGCGTCGTTACTGACCTCGACGGCGACCGGTGGACCGCGGATAGTGATAGTATGGTCGTCTCGAACGGTGCAGTGCACGAGCAGTTACTCGATGCTGCACAGGGGTTGCGGTAGTCTGTGCTGTCGACTGACGCAGGCTGCTACCCGCTGGCCGCTGGCCCGATAGTCCCGAGGCCGATATCGTGAGCAACGGCCTTGCGCTGTCCGTCGCCGGAGCCGTGATACTGGGTAGCTATGTCGTAGCAGTCAAACGATACTTCGACCACTACCCGCCGACGCTGTTCGTCGGAGCGACCTACGCTGTCGGCGTTACGTGGTATCTCCCGATAGTATTACTGACGACCCCCGTCGCTGCGGTCGTCCCCGTTGTCGGGCCACGTGGCGGCATCGTCCTGCTCGGAACGGCCGGCTTCACCGCGCTTGCGCTATTTACGTTCTACAGGGCGCTCACGCTCGGCGACGTCTCCTACGTTGCACCGATTAGCAAGATTGTTCCGGTGTTTGTTCTGCCACTGGAGGTGGTGTTGCTCGGGCAGTACCTTTCGGTCCTGCAGGTCGCGGGCGTCGTCGTCGCAACGTTCGCAGTCTACGTAGCGAACTATCGCAGCGGCTCGCTGTTTGCGCCGGTTCGACGACTCGTCCACAGCAAGGCGGCTCTGCTGCGCTCGCGAGCGCGGCCGCGTTCGGCGTCGTCGACATCGGAAAGCGCGTCAGTATGCAGGAACTCGGTATTCCGCCCGAAGGGTTCGTCCTCACCATGCTCGTGCTGGTCCCCCTGTTGCTCTCGCCGGCGGCCGTCGGTAACCGCCACGCAGTCGACTGGTGGGGAGACCGCCGGAAACTGGCTGTCGCCGGTCTGGTCCTCGTCGTCGGACAACACGTCGTTGCGATGGCGTTCGAGACGCTGCCGGCAAGTGTCGTTTCGCCGGTCGTAAACACGCAGGCCGTCGTTGCGGTGGTCCTCGGGAGTCTCCTGCTGGGTGAATCACGGGTCCGGGTCAGGCTGACTGCGGCGGGACTCGCCGTCTTCGGTATCCTGCTCATCTCGCTCGGGTGAGGTCGCCCCGAAGCTTCTTTATCAGAACTCGTGCAGATACGAGCGGCTTGCCTCCCCGCAGCGGCAACGAACCACCCATCTCGAACTATAGCCGTACGTTCCAGTCTGGTGACCGCGATAGAGACTCGTACATCTACCCCATACGATATATAAAAATTATTAAGTTTCATGAGGTAGTGACCTCTCTACCGTCATGATGGCCTCGAACCCATCGGAACGGCCGATACGCACGGTTTGTCGACGATCCTTTCTCGCTGGAACCGGTGGGCCCCTGACCAGTGGCGGGCCGGCCGGATGCCGAGGTCAGGGCGAACAGAGCCCAACACAGAGCGATGGGGGCCGGGCCGGCGACGCCGTGTATCACTCGGACCACGCCGATACCCGGTCGAACCACGAGGAGCGCCAACAGCCGATTGCGAGCGCTGATTCGTGATGTCGGACAGTACCGGACCCACCGAGTATGACGCGTTGTTGCTGGACATGGACGGCGTGCTGGTCGAACCCACGCCCGGACCCGTTCTCGACAGTGCCGTTTCTGCGACGTTCGAGGCGTTCGACGTCGATGACCCGGATCCCGAGGCGTACGAGGTCCTTCGCTCGCTGTCTGCCGCCACGCCGCAGACGGTCGACCGAGTCGGTCGCACCTACGACGTCGATACCGAGACCCTCTGGCGAATGCGTGAACGGATCGCCGCCGACCGGCAGATAGCAACCCTCGATGAGGGCGGAAAACGGGTGTACGACGACGTCGTGACGTTGCGTTCGGTCGAGGTTGCGGTCGGTGTCGTCAGCAATAATCAGCAACGAACCGTCGACGCAATCGTTAGCCGGAACGGTCTCGATAGCCAGTTCGACGCCTGGTCGGGGCTCGACCCGACGGTTGAGGGGCTCCGTCGCGCGAAGCCAGCACCCTGTTACATCGAAGCGATGCTCGACGAACTCGACGCCGAGACAGCGTTGTTCGTCGGAGATAGCCTTTCAGACATCCACGCGGCACAGTTGGCGGGAATCGATAGCGCCCTTCTGTGCCGAAACGGGGATTCCCCCGAAACCGCTGAAATCGAACCGACCTACGACCTCACATCGCTGTCTGAACTTGCCGAACTGATGCACCCGGAGTCTCAGCACTGACGACTCCGCTCGTATCGAAGCCGAACTCGAGCGGTCGACACGCGCCGGGACACGCCGCTCTGGCGGTGCGAGCGAGGCACTGTTGACCCTCGCCCGCCTCGACCGCCCGACATCCGAGAAGCGAACCCGGTTTGCCGTCGTCGCCGACCCGCACGTCTCTCCTGATGCTGCGGGAACGCCAAAGCTCTACCACCAGGGTGTCGGCCGACTCCGACGCGCCTTCGCCGACGCCGAAACCCGCGACATCGACGCGGTGCTCTCGGTCGGCGACCTGACGAAAGACGGTGCACCCGACGAATACACCCAGTTCGACGAGTGTCTCGACGACCTGAGCGTCCCCTTCTTTTCAGTTCCCGGAAACCACGACGCGCCCAAAGCGTCGACTGACGTCTACCAGCACGGCGACGAACACGAGACCCCGCCGATCGATCGGTTCGTCGCACAGTATACGACCGGAGAGCTACCGTTTCATCTCCGACTTGGTGACATCGACCTGCTCGGCCTGAACTCGGCTTCGACGCCGGATGGCGAGCTATCGACATCACACGACGGAACGGTCTCTCCCGAGCAGCTAAAGTGGCTCGACGACAGGCTCGCGGAACTGGACTCCGCGGTGGTCCTCATGCATCACAACACGCCCCAGATGTACGAACAGCTCCGTTCGTACGCTGAGGCCGCCCATCCCGAGATGGGGATGCCGCCGACGATGCGCGAGCCCGACCGACTCGTCGAGACGCTCCAGCAACACGACGTGCCGCTGGTGCTCAGCGGCCATCTACACATTCCCGGGGTAGCCGAGACGGGGACGGTTCGTGAACTGACGGTCCCGGCTACCTGCAGCTACCCTCAGGGGTACGTGCTGGTCGACATCGGGCCGAACGGAACGGTGATCGAATACGTCCCGGTCGCGGCAGCCGACGAGATGGCCGAAGCACACGCCGAGCGTCGGACTGCCGGGGATACCTCCCAGGGGCTGGCAGCGTTTTCGGCGATACAGCTCGCCTCAGCGCCGCTACTCGACGATTGGGCACAGTCTTCGGAGTGACCGCCAGCTAACGCTTCGATCAGCTACGTCGAGACGAAAAACAGTGCCGCTACGTCAACTGCACGTCTTCGATATCGAAATGTCGCTCGGCCAGCAGGCGGGCGGCGTCAATGTTCGATCCGCCCTCCCCGATGGCGACGCCGGTGTCTTCCTCTGCGACTTCGGCATACGCGACCAGTCCGTCGTTTTCGCTGATCGTTACGTTGTACACCGCGGCGGGAGCGAGCGCGTTCGCGACGAACTCCTCGGCGGTCGGCGCGTCCTCGACCAGTTTGACGTCCTTGCCGATCCGCTCTTCCGCCTTTCTGACGTTCTCCCCGCCGGGGCCGATTGCCTGGGCCATGTCGCCGGTGGCGACGAGAATCAGGAGTCGGTCCTCCTCCTCGTCGACCACACAATCGCGGGCTTCGGCACCTGTCGCGTCCTCGAAGGCGACCAGATACTGCCGCGCCGCGTCCGACAGGGTGACCGTCATCAGTCGGAACTCGTCTCGACGTCCGGGCTAAACGAACCCATCCGGAGGTCGACGTCGCCGGTGCCGAGTTTGATCGGCTTCCCGACGATGACGTTCTCCGTGACGCCGTCGAGGTCGTCGACCTCGCCATGGATCGCGGCGTCGAGCAGGTGGTTCACCGTCACCTCGAACGCCGCGCGAGCGAGCACGCTGTCCTTGTTGCCGGAGATGCCGTGTCGGCCGATCGACTCGACCGTCCCGGGGTTCGTCATCATGTCGGCGACCAGCATCAGATGCCGGACGTTCACGTCGTCCAGACCCTGCTCTTCGAGCGTGTCCATCGTCTCGTTGATGATGGCCTCGCGAGTGGCCTCGATGCCGAGGTTCCGATTCACTTCGTGGATGTTGTTGGTCGTCACGCGAGAGGAATCGACGCCCTCGATGGCGAGTGCGTCGCCGAAGGCCGATCCCTCGGTGTAGAGGACGAACTCCTCGCCGTCCTCGGTTTCCTCCTTCCGGATGACGACCCGGGAGATCTCCTCGATCCCCTTGAACGTGATCTCGCGAAGCTCCTCGACGAGCTGGAGCAGGTCACGATAGCTGGGCTCTTTCGGGCCGAACTGGATGACCGATCCGTCCTGGATCGTCTCGACGCCGAGGTTCGCCTCGATCGTATCGGCGATGCCTTCGGGCTCGATCATTCGCTCTTCGAGCGTGTCCTCGTTGAGGTCGATCCGCACGCGCATGTCCGCGACGTTCGTCGAGACGTCACCGAGCGCGAGGATCTTCGTCGCTTCGAGGTTCCAGACGACCTCGTGGGCTTTCTCGCGGTCCTCCGCGTACTCGTCCTCGAGGTGGACCGTCATCGTCGGCGTATCGGGCTCTTTCCGCGCGTCGACGAGTTCGATCAGTCGCGGCAGTCCCTGCGTCACGTCGATCTCCGCGACACCCGCGTAGTGGAACGTGTTCATGGTCATCTGCGTTCCGGGCTCCCCGATCGACTGGGCGCTGACGGTCCCGACGGGGTCGAGCGGATCGATCCGCGTGTCGAGATATCGGTTCTCGACGACGGTGACGATGTCGTTTGCCTCTTCGATGCTCAGGTCGCGCTCTTCGAGCGTCTCGTAGACCTTGTTCTTGAGTCGGCGGGGCAGGTCGGTGTCCTCGACGATCGCCTCCTCGTCGTTGCTGATGTCGAACTCCAGTCGCTCAGTCATCGTCCACCTCCGTGGCTGCCGGTTCAGGCTCACTCTCCGGCTCCGTCATCGGCGGCTGGATGCGCCGCGCGTCGGAGTGTTCCGAGAGGTTCGTCGGCGGTTCCTCGCGGCCCATGAACTGTTCTTTCTCGGTGTCGTCGGCGAACTCCGCCTCGACGATCTGGTCGGCGATATCCTCGACATCGATCTCGTTATCCGCGTGTGAGGAGACCTTCACCGGACTGGTGCCGTCCTCGCCGAACTCGAACTGGACGATGGTGTCCGAGGTGTCCCGGACAGTGCCGTCGTACTGCGTTTCGAGTTCGGAGAGAGCGTTGATCAGCCGGCGCTGGAGGTAGCCGGACTTGGACGTCCGGACTGCCGTGTCGACCAGGCCCTCACGGCCACCCATCGCGTGGAAGAAGAACTCCCGCGGGTCCAGGCCTTCCGTGTACGAGTGCTCGACGAAGCCGTGTGCGTCCGCCGAGAGGTCGTTTGGCTTGTAGTGAGAGAGCGTCCGGTCCTCGTAGCCGCGGTTGATCCGCTCGCCACGAACTGCCTGCTGGCCGACACAGCCGGCCATCTGGGTCAGGTTCAGCATCGACCCACGCGCACCGGACTCGGCCATGATGACGGCCGGATTGTCGTCGTCGAAGTGCTCTTCGGCGATGTCTCCGGCGTTGTCACGCGCCTTGCCCAGCGTCTGCATGATCTTCATCTCGAGGGTCTCGTGGACCGTTCGACCGGGCAGGGATTCGAGTTCGCCCGCCTCGTAGGTCTCGATCAGCTCTTCGACGCGGTCGTAGGCGTCGTCAATCGTCTCGCTGATCCGCTCGCGCGCGTCGTAGGAGACCGTCTCGTCGTCGATCGCAATCGAGAACCCGAAGTGCATGATCGAGCGCATCGCGAGCGCGGCGATCTCGTTGATCAGCTGTCGGGCTCGTGTCTCGCCGTGGACCTTCGTGACGGTGTCGACGATTTCGCCGCCGAACGCGCCGACGCCGTCCTCGTCGATCGTTCCCTTGACGAGTTGGCCGTTCTCGATGAGCACGTCGTCGCCCGCCGAGGACATGAACTCGAGGTTGAGGTCATCGGGCAGCAGTTCGGAGAACAGCTGTCGACCCGTCCAGTACGGTTTGCCGTCCTCGACGCCGTCCTCGGGCGGCAGTTCGTCGACGTGTGTCGCACGAAGCAGGTCCAGTGCCTGCGTCTCGTTGAAGTGTGGGTTATCGTTCGTCAGCAGGTACGTTCCGGAGATGTGGTCCTGAATCGCGCCGATGATGTTCTCACCGAAGCGCGGGCTGAGGATCTGTTCCTGAACCCGCATCAGGACGCGTGCCTCCGCACGGGCCTCCTCGTTCTGGAGGGCGTGCATGTTCATCTCGTCGCCGTCAAAGTCAGCGTTGTACGGCGGACAGACAACGGTGTTCAGTCGGAACGTCTTGTACGGCATCACGACGACTTCGTGCGCCATGATGGACATCCGGTGTAGCGACGGCTGTCGGTTGAAGATGATGATGTCGCCGTCGACCAGGTGACGGTTGACCTCCCAACCGGACTCGACCTTCTCGGCGAGTTCCTCGCAGTTCTTCTCGGTCACCTTCAGTCGGCGACCGTCAGGTCGCTTGACGTAGTTCGCACCGGGGTGGCCTTCGGGCCCGTTCGAGACGTACTGTCGGGCCTGCCGGAGGTTGCGCTCGGTGACGTTCATCGTCTGGGTCATCTCCTTTGCGACGTGGTCCGGGACGCCGACTTCGTTGAGGCTGAGCGTCGGGTCCGGCGAGATGACGGTTCGGGCCGAGAAGTTCACGCGCTTCCCGGAGAGGCTGCCTCGGAAGCGACCCTCCTTCCCTTTGAGTCGCTGTGAAAGCGTCTTCAGCGGGCGACCGGAGCGGTGTCGCGCCGGCGGCGTCCCGCTGATCTCGTTGTCCATGAACGTGGTGACGTGGTACTGGAGCAGTTCCCAGAGGTCCTCGATAATCAACTGCGGTGCACCCGCCTCACGGTTCTCCATGAACCGCTGGTTGATGCGGATGATGTCGACCAGTTTGTGGGTCAGGTCGTCCTCGCTACGCTGACCGTTGTCCAGGGTAATCGAGGGGCGTGCGGTCACCGGCGGCACTGGCAGCACAGTGAGAATCATCCATTCCGGGCGCGAGCGCTCGGAGTTGATTCCCAGTACCTCGATGTCCTCGTCCGGGATAGCCTCGAACCAGTCCCGGATGTCGCTGGGCATTAGCTTGTTCATGTCCTCCTCGGTCAGGTCGAGGTCGAGTGCTTTCTCGATGGCTTTCCGGTCGTCTTCGCGCGGCCGGAACTCGCCGCCGAGAATGTCGTTGACTCGGGAGAGGTCGATGCCGGTCTTGTCGGCCAGATCCTGGGGCGGCATCGGATCGCGGTCCTCTTCTTCGTCTCCCTGCATTGCCGCGGAGATCAGCTGTGGGTACTCGCTGGTGAGCACCTGCTGGACCTCGTAGTAGGTCGTCGGTTTCTCGTGGTTGATGTCGTACTGCTGCTCGCCACAGTGGGGGCAGACATCCTTCTTGCGAGCCTGGCGGATCCCGGCCTTGGTGACGTCGTTGACGTCGTTGCTCAGCTTCTTCGTGGTCTCCAGTTCGTCGTGGAACTCCTCTTTCTCGTCCTCGGTCAGCAGTAGCTTCGAGCAGTCACGACAGGTCCCACGCAGTAGACGTCGGATGAGCTTCGTGAAGCCGACGTGGATGACCGGGGCGGCGAGTTCGATGTGACCGAAGTGACCCGGGCACGAGCCCGAATGCTGGCCACAGCTCGGACATTCGAGTCCGGGGTCGATTACGCCGAGTCGCGGGTCCATCAGCCCCATGTCGATGGGGAACCCGTCGTCGTCGTAGGTGTCCGCCGTGATGACCTTCGTGACGGACATATCGCGGTACGTCTCCGGATCCATGAGCCCGAACTCGATGCCGCCGAGCTCTTTTGGTGTTTCTACGTTCATGTTAGACTGCATCCTCCAGTTTGAGTCGGGGCCGGATGCCAAGCGCCATCATCTCGTCGAGCAGCAGTTTGAACGCATAGCTGATCTCGATCTTGTGAATGTCGCTTTCGTCCCCGGTAAGCTGGTCGTATACGCGGTTCTGGTTGACGTCGTTGACGGCGACCATCCCCGTCTCGGCGGAGATGTACACCTCTTCGCGGTCGGACTCGTCGAGGAGTCGTTCCTTGAGCGTCATTGCCGCGCCGTGACCGATGAAGACGTCCCGTTCCATCTCTCCGATACGGAGTCCGCCTTCGCGGGCACGTCCCTCGGTTGGCTGCCGAGTCAGGACCTGCACCGGCCCGCGCGAGCGGGCGTGCAGTTTGTTCGACACCATGTGGTAGAGTTTCTGGTAGAAGATGGTGCCGACGAAGATCTCGGCCTCGATCTTCTCACCGGAGATGCCGGAGTACATGGTCTCTTTGCCAGAGGACTGGAAGCCGTGTTCTTCGAGCATCCCGCGGAGTTCGCTCTCGTCCTCGCCGGTAAACGGCGTCCCGTCGACACGGCGGCCCTCCATCGAACCGACCTTGCCGCCGATCATCTCCAGGATGTGCCCGACCGTCATCCGCGACGGCAGTGCGTGCGGATTGACGAGCAGGTCCGGGACGACGCCCTCCTCGGTGAACGGCATGTCCTCCTGGGGCGCGAGATGGCCGACGACACCTTTCTGACCGTGTCGGCTCGCGAACTTGTCGCCGAGTTCGGGAATCCGCTCGTCCCGAACCGAGACCTTCGAGAGTTTGGACCCGTCCTCGCCCTCCATCAGCGTGACAGTGTCGACGACACCATCCTCGCCCGAGCGCATGGTGACGCTGGTTTCGCGGCGTTTCTGCGGGCTGAGACCGCCCATGTCGTCCGGCTCTTCGAGGAATCGCGGTGGACTCGTCTTGCCGAGCAGCACGGAGTTCTCGTCGACGCGCGTCTCGGGGTTGACGAGGCCGTCCTCGTCCAGATGCGTGTAGGCGTCCTCGCCACGTGCGCCGCGGACGTCATCGTCGGGAATCTCGAAGCGGTCCTCCTGACCGCCGGGATAGCGCCGTTCTTCGCCCTCGTAGGTTCGGAAGAAGTGCGAGCGGGCGAGTGCGCGGTCGACCGATCCCTGATTCATCACCAGTGCGTCCTCGATGTTGAACCCTTCATACGACATGACGGCGACGACGAAGTTCTGTGCCGCCGGTCGGTCGTCGTAGCCGATCTGCTCGGTGGTCTGGGTCTTGACCATCGATAGCTGCGGGTAGTGCAGGAGGTGCTGGCGCGTGTCCGGTCGGATCCGGTAGTTCGCGGAGGGGAGACCGAGCGACTGCTTGATCATCCCTGCGCCCATCGTAATTCGCGGGCTGGCGTTGTGCTCGGGGTAGGGGATCATCCCTGCACCGATCCCGAAGATCAGTTGCGGGTCGATCTCCATGTGGGTGTGATCCTCGGTCACATCGTCCTCGTCGACGGCGACGTAGATGTCCTCTTCCTCCTCGGCGTCGATGAACTCGACGTAGCCCATCTCGACGAGATCCTCGAACTCGAGTTCGCCCTCTTCGAGGGCCTCTATCTCCTCGTCGGAGACGAGCGTGTCGCCGTCGGTGACGACGAGCAGCGGGCGACGGGCACGGCCCGCGTCCGCGTTGACGATCACTTCCCGGGTTCGCTGGTCGACCGAGACGTTGACCATCTCGCTGACCTCGCCGCGGCGGCGGGCCTCTCGGATCTGATCCGCGAGCCGTTCGGGCTCGGGATGTGTTCCGACCAGACTTCCGTTGACGTACACCTTCGCTTCGCGTTCTTGTTGTTGGCTCATATCAGTCACTCTCCACTCGTCTGTCGACGCCCTCGATGCCGGGGATCCCCTCGACACCCATAGAGGCGAGTTCTCGTTTCAGTTCCTTTTCGTCCTCGACGTCCTGTGAGAGTTCCATCGCTTGCGCGAAGTTCTTCACCAGCCCACAGTTCGGTCCCTCGGGGGTCTCGGAGGGACAGATACGGCCCCACTGCGTGGCGTGCAGGTCCCGCGCCTCGAAGTGTGGCTGACTGCGCGAGAGCGGCGAGCGCAGTCGGCGGAGGTGAGAGAGCACGCCCATGAAGTCGGTCCGATCGACCAACTGTGAGACGCCGGAGCGGCCTCCGACCCAGTTCCCGGTCGCAATCGGGTGTTCGAGCCGCTCGGTCAGCACGTCAGAGCGGACGACCGTGTTCACGGAGAGCTGACGATTCCGCATGTTGGCGCGTTCGAGCTGGTATTTGACGTCCCGTGCGAGCTTGTTCAGCGCGGTCCGGAACAGGTCTTTCATCAGGTCGCCGCTGACCTTCAGACGCTTGTTGGCGTAGTGGTCCTTGTCGTCGGATTCGCGGCGGCCAAGCGCAGCTCGAAGCAGGCCTCCGCCATCCGGCAGAGGTAATAGGCCTTGTTGATACGGACGTCCTCCTCCTCGACGCCCTCCTCGTGGAGGTGCGGAAGCAGGTAGCGGTCGATAACGTAGTTGGCGCGTTTGAGCTGGTAGTTCTTGCCCTGGCCGGAGGCGACGCGCTCGCCCAGCGTCTCGATTGCCCCTTCGGTCGTCTGGACGTCGGCGGCCTCCAGGTTTTCGAGCATGAACTTCACGATCTCCGGGTCGTCGGAGACGCGGTGGACGATCTCCTCGTCGGATTCGAGTCCGAGCGCGCGAACGAGCGTGACGAAGTTGACGCTCCCCGACACGGACGGGAACGAGACTTCGAGCAGGCCGTCACGGGTACGCTCGGTGAGCACGAGAGCGCGGTAGCCACGGCGCTGGCTGAACGTTTTGGCGACCTGGATCTCGTCGCCGTACTTGGTGTCGTACTCGGCGAGGATCTTGTTCGGCGCGAGGTCCTCGCTCGTCATCAGTACGCGCTCGGAGCCGTTGACGATGAAGTAGCCACCGGGGTCGGCGGGGTCCTCGCCGATCTCGATCAGTTCCTCGTCGCTGAAGCCGGCGATGTTACACTTCTCGGAGCCGACCATGACGGGCATCCGACCGACTTTCGTCTCGGTGCTGTCGACGACGCGCTCTTCGCCCTCTTCCGGATCGCCTTTCACGATCTCCATCTCCATGAAGACCGGCGCGGAGTAGGTGATGTTGCGCAGGCGCGCTTCCTGCGGGTAGAGCAGTTCTTCGCTACCGTCGGCCTCGCGAACCCGCGGCGTCACGACGCGGACGTCGCCGAGTTCGACGTGGACAGGCTCTTCGCCCTCCTTGTCACCGATGTCGGTGTCGATCGTCTCCTTCTCGTCGACGACCTGCTGCATCCCTCGATTGAGGAAGGAGTTGAACGAACGGTAGTGGTGTTCTGCGAGTCGTTCCTTTCCAAAATACTCCCGCGAGATCGTACGTCTATCTTCCTGATTCATTATTCAACCACCATTCGATAGGTGACGGCTCGATCGGTCGTCCGCGAGTCCCGAACGATCTTGATTACGTCGCCGACCTCCGCGTCATCGGGCAGTGCCGGGTCCGCCCGTTTGATTTTCGGCAGGTCTGTGCGTCCGATGTCGTACTCCTCGAGCAGTTCGTCGAGAACGTCTTCCTCGACGACTGAGTGCTCGGGGACGAGTTCGTGTTGGCTTACGTCTACCATGTGTTGTGGGTCTGATCGGAGAGAGAAACTGCTATCACGAGATACTACAGGCCCGTAAAGACGCAGGGCTATTAAGGCTTACCAAGTACGTTGGGATTTACAGCTATCGGGCCCCAGAAGGAGCGGGCAAACTCGGGTCAACGCACACGGATCTGTCGACTGTCAGTATCTGTCGCTACAAGAGCGATGTTTATAGGGTTTGTGGCGTCGTGGCACGGCTGTCTCCCGGTGCCATACGCTCTTTATTTGGAAAGCCTTAAGAACGAGACTGGGCAACGATAGGATGCGTTCAAAGCCCGGGTGGTGTAGTGGCCTATCATATGACCCTGTCACGGTCGTGACGCGGGTTCAAATCCCGCCTCGGGCGCTTTCTGCTGACGCAAATTGGCGAGCGCAGCGAGCCACTGCGTCAGCGAAACGCCGATAGAAGGGATTTGAAGCAGGGAACAGCTTTGCTGTGACCGGGGTTCAAATCCCGGAGCGGCATTGCCGCTCCGACCTTCGCGAACGCCCTGCGTTCGCTCAGTCCCGCCTCGGGCGTACTTTTGCGGCGGTTTCACGAACCCGTGAGTGACACCTCGTGGCGTCGGCGGCGCCACGGCGAACAACATCGACGAGCACCGCGCAGCGTGTGCTCGTCACTCCGTGAGCCGTAAATACCCTCTAAGGGATTTGAACTACGCAAACCGAACGGACGGAGGTTTGCCTCGGGTTCAAACCTCAGTTCTGCATTTCCTGCGCTATCTGTCACTGGCACAACACTCATGAGACTCCCCAATGACGAATCGAGTATGGCCGAGCGCCAGCAGGACGAGGAGTCGGAGGACGATGAGGGCGGAAAGTACGACTCGTACGTCGACCGTGCGCTCGATCTGTTGGAACTGATCGACCCGTTCTAGAGGCCGGTGCCGCTGTCGGCGTCCGGCAGTTCGTACGTCTCGCTCTCGATACCCAGTTCTTCCAGCGCGGCTTCGAGGTGACGTTCCTCGGCGTACTCCGCGCCGTCTTCGACGCGCAGACGCTGGGCGGTCGCAAGCACCTCTCCGCGGCGCTCGTCGGGCACGTCGAACTTGTCGGTCGCGAGTTCGATGGTGAGGCCGTTGTGATCGCGGGTGTACAGCGAGTGGAAGATGCCCCGGTCGAACTCGTTGTAGCCGTGGCCGGCGTCGTCGAGCGCCTCGCGTGTTGCGACGAACTGCTCGGGGTCGACCGAGAAGGAGAGATGGTGGACGGAGCCGACGCTGTGGCGCTGGGGCCGGGGATCCGAGTCGCGCTCGTCGGTGACGAAGAACGTGAGAATGCGGCCGTCGCCGGTGTCGAAGAAGAGGTGCGTCTGGTTGGGGTCGTCGAGGTTGGGCTGGCGAAGCACTAGCGGCATGCCGAGCAGGTCGCGATAGAACTCGACGGTGTCCGCTTCGTTGCTACCGATGACGGAGATGTGGTCGGTGCCGGCTGCTGAATCGGGCTGTCGGGCCGTTCTGCGGTGACGTCGGGTGTCTCGGTCATACCTGTTCTAGGGATCACGAAGGAAAATACCTGCCTGTGAGTGCCGTCTTGGACTGCTCAAAACACATGATTCGGGCTGATCTTCAGCAGCACGCGTTCGGTGACGATCTCGTTCGATTCGGTGTACTCCTGACCAGTGTAGCGCTCTGAGAGTTCGTCGATATGCTCGCGTGCATCCTCGGTCGTGTGTTCGACGACTTCGCCATACACCGAGACGCGCCGGTAGGGATTGTCGGGATCGGTCATACTAACGCCCACCTTCGGGTCCTCCCGGACGTTCCGCTCCTTCCGGCGGTCGCGCTCGGTGTTGACCAGCAGTAGCTCCTCCTCGACGTCGTAGTCGATCCAGACCGGTGTGACGTGGGGGAAGCCGTTGGGGAGCTTCGTCGCGATGTGTGCGATTGTCGATCGCTCGAATAGGTCGTGGTACTCTGATGGAATCGCGGCCATACCGGTGCTTGTACCGCTTGGAACTTGTGTGTTATACCCGGGCATGGATCGGCCGCGGGAGAACGGTTCGCAGGGCGGCTCCAATGCGAGGGGCTTAAGTTAGTCCCCGGGAAAGCGTAGGTGTAGTCAGCCCGGGTGGTGTAGTGGCCTATCATATGACCCTGTCACGGTCGTGACGCGGGTTCAAATCCCGCCTCGGGCGCTTTCTGCGAACCAATATCCACGAGCGACCGCGTTGCGTGTCGCTCGGACGTCTGTGAGCAGAACGCCGTACTGCGGAATTTGAACGACGGAACGAGCGAACATCGTGAGCGAAGTTCCGGCAGTTCACAATCCCGCCTCGGGCGTACTTTTGCGGCGGTTTCACGAACCCGTGAGTGACACCTCGTGGCGTCGGCGGCGCCACGGCGAACAACATCGACGAGCACCGCGCAGCGTGTGCTCGTCACTCCGTGAGCCGTAAATACCCTCTATGGGATTTGAACTACGCAAGACGAGCGGAGCGAGTCTTGCACGGGTTCAAATTCCGGAGCGGCAATCCGACCTTCGCGAACGCCCTGCGTTCGCTCAGTCTCGACTGTCGCTGTCAGTCGGCGTGTACTTCGCTTTGCTCAGTACACTCCGCCTCGGGCGCACCCTCTGCGGCGGTTTTTACGACTCTCGAAGCAACCCGCTCGCCGACTGAGACGCTGAAAAACCCGGGAAAAGCCGCCCTGATAGCTACTGCAAGAAGTGCTCGACCTTACTCCAGCAGGTTCTCGCCGGTCATGACTTCGGGCTGGTCGATATCCATCAGGTCGAGCATCGTGGGCGCGAGGTCACAGAGCGAACCGCCCTCGCGGATCGTCTTCCCGTCGTCGTCGCCGTCGGGGCTGATGTAGAGGAAGGGGACGAGGTTGTAGGTGTGGGCGGTGTGTGGGTCGTCTTCGGTGCCCATGTCGTCGGCGTTGCCATGGTCGGCGGTGACGAGGACGTTGGCGTCGTACTCCTCCAGCGCGTCGGCGAGCCGGCCGAGCTGTTCGTCGACCGCTTCGACGGCCTCGGTGGCGGCCTCGAAGTCGCCCGTGTGGCCAACCATGTCGGCGTTGGCGTAGTTGAGCACCATCGCGTCCGGGTCGTCGCTCCCGAGGACGTCGATGGCGGTGTCGGTCACCTCGGGCGCGCTCATCTCCGGCTGGAGGTCGTAGGTCGGCACGTCCGGGCTCTCGACGATCTCCCGGATCTCGCCCTCGAACTCGACCTCGCGGCCGCCGTTGAGGAAGTAGGTGACGTGGGCGTACTTCTCCGATTCGGCGAGTCGTAACTGCGTTTTGCCGGTGTTCGCGAGCACCTCGCCGAGGACGTCCTCTGGCTGGTCCGGCGGGAAGGCAACGGGGACGTCGAACGTCTTGTCGTACTGGGTCATCGTCGTGACCGTGATATCCGGTGGCGATGTCTCGAACTCCCACTCGGGGCGGATGTCCGCGAGCATCCGGGTAAGCTGTCGGGCACGATCCGAGCGGAAATTGAAGAAGACGACGCTATCGCCGTCGTCGAGCGCTTCGCCGCCCTCGATCGTGGTCGGTTCGACGAACTCGTCGGTGGTGTCGCGGTCGTAGGACTGCCTGACGGCCTCGACGGCGGACTCGGCGGTGTGGTCGCCCTCGCGGTTGACGATTGCGTCGTAGGCGCGGCGGGTGCGCTCCCAGTTCTGGTCCCGATCCATCGCGTAGTAGCGGCCGGTGACGGTGGCGATTTCGCCGGTGCCGTGGCGTTCGACGGCGGCTTCGAGGTCTTCGAGGTAGCCCTCGCCGCCGTGGGGTGCGGTGTCGCGGCCGTCCATGAAGGCGTGCGTGGTCGCTTCGACGCCGTGTTCGGCGGCCATCTCGATCAGCGCGTGGAGATGTTCCTGCGAGGAGTGGACCCCGCCGTCGCTGACCAGTCCCATGAAGTGGACCCGCCCGTCGTTTGCCTCGGCGTGGTCGAAGGCAGTCTGGATCGCGTCGTTACTCTGGAACGAACTGTCGTTGATGGCGTCGTTGATCCGGGTGTACTCCTGGTAGACGACGCGGCCCGCACCGATGTTGAGGTGACCGACCTCGCTGTTGCCCATCTGTCCATCCGGGAGTCCGACGCGGCGTCCAGCGACCTCCAGCGTGCCGTACGCGCCTGTATCAGCCAGCCGCTCGAAATTTGGTGTGTCGGCGGCCTTTACTGCGTCGCGGCGGTCGTGTTCGCCGATACCCCAGCCGTCGAGGATGACCAGTGCAGCATCCATGGCTCAACAGAGACGCTTATCCTGTAACTACTCTTCGTTTGCCGGCGCGGAGTTCGGTGCCCTCGACAGGATGCCGGAGGTGTGCTGGACACCCAGTTGACAGTCCATCCGCTCGTATCTACTCGTAGTGACGGATATGTACGACACGATTCTCGTGCCGACTGACGGAAGCGAGGTAGCGGAGGCGGCAGTCGACGGCGCGGTTGCCCTCGCCGAACGTCACGACGCCGCACTGCACGTTATTCACGTCATAGAACTCGGCGAGTTCCCCACCGAGGTCGCCTCCGAGGCGGCCGAAGAACTCTCTCAGGACGCCGATCAGTTGCTGGCGTCGGTCGTCAGCGCGGGGGATCAGGTCGGGGTGACGCCGACCACGGAGGCCGTCGAAACGGATCGGTCGGTCCACCAGGAAATCGTCGAGTACGCCGAGAACCACGACGCCGATCTGATCGTCATGGGGACCCGCGGCCGCAGGGGGATCGACCAGCGATTGCTCGGGAGCACCACTGAACGGACGCTCCGCGCGTCGCCTGTCCCGGTCCTGACCATGCACGAGGGAGCGGTCCTCGACCCCGACTTCGAGACGATCCTCGTACCGACTGACGGAAGCGATGTCGCGAACGCCGCCGCCGACCACGCGATCAGCCTCGCCGAGCGTCACGACGCCGCACTGCACGTCGTTCACGTCGTCGACGTCGCCGCGACCTCACCACTGGGCGAGAGCGCCGCCGTCCTCGCAGGACTGGAGGACGCCGGGAAAAAGGCCGTCGACGACGTCATCGACCGGGCGAACGGGGCGGAGGTCCGCTCCGTCCAGGCGTCGGTGCTCAGCGGGTCGCCCGCCCGAAGCATTCTGGACTACACCGACGATCACGATATTGACCTGGTCGTGATGGGCACGCACGGCCGGTCCGGTCTCGAACGGTACCTGATCGGGAGCGTCACCGAGACGGTCACCCGTCTGGCCGACGTTCCGGTGCTCTCCATGCCGGATCGGACGGACGGGGAGTGATCGGCCGGAGCATCCGCCGCCCTGTCGACAGTCTGCGGAGCGCAGTGCCGGTTCGACAGGACGAGGGCGCGGTGCCCGTTCGGAACGGGGTCCACTACGGTCGCCTATCCATCCCTCAGTACCGCTATATACTCGGACGTATCTGCTGAAAACAACGCTTATGCCCCTACTGCCGCAACTCGACAGTGATGACCGGATCTACAGACATGACCCGCGTCGCCTTCGTCTGCGTCCAGAACGCCGGCCGGAGTCAGATGGCCACAGCCTTCGCCCAGCGCGAACGGAAGCACCGGGGCGTCGTCGACGAGATCGAGATCCTGACCGGGGGTACTCATCCCGCAGAGCACGTCCACGAGGAGGTCGTGACCGTGATGGACGAGGAGGGGTTCGATCTGCGCGAAAAGACGCCAAAGGACATCACGCCAGACGAACTCCAGGCAGTCGACTACGTCATTACGATGGGCTGTTCGGCCCAGGACGTCTGTCCGGCGACCTGGAACGGCGAGAACCGCGACTGGGGGCTCGACGATCCGGACGGGCAGGGTCTCGACGCTGTCCGAGAGATCAGAGACGAGATTGCCGGGCGTGTCGACGACCTGTTCGACGAACTGCTCGCCGAGACCGAGGCGGCCTGACGGCCGGGAACCACGAGAACCCGCTGGTTTTATCGCTCCGCCGCCGAGTGGTGAGCACGTGACGCTGGATCCGGTACAGTTCGAGGGGATCACCCAACTCGCGAGACGGATCAATCAGTCGGTCGACGAGACCGACCAACAGCAGTTCGTCCGGACCGTCTGGGAGGAGTTTCTCGATCCGCTGGCCGACGACGGTCGGGTGGTTCTGGAGCCACTCGGCGAGCAACGCCGCTGTGAGGTCGCTATCGACGACGTCGCCCTGCAGGATCCGGAGTTCCAGAGCAGTCACGGACTCGACTCGGGGACGATCAACCCCACGTCGTTCAAAAACGGACTCGTTCTCGACGTCGCGCAGGCCGCGATGGCGTCGAGTCCCTCGGATCTCGATCTCCACAGGGATCGCACCGTGGTCGTGACGGCCCACGTCAGCGACAAGATGTCGAAAGACGTCTCGACGGACTGGACACAGTGGGACGAGGGCAACACCGACCGGCGGATCCTCCAGGCCCCACGCGTCTCCCGGTTCGAGGAGAGCGTCGTCCACGAACTCGGCCTGTATCTCGCGGAGAGCCACCATGCGCTCGAACACGCCGACGCCGTCGACGACCTGTTCGTGCTCGACGGGCCCATCTATCCGAAAGGGATGTTGAACTGGACCGACCGGGCACCCGAACTCGCCGACCTCCTTCAGGACGAACAGGAGCCTCGCGACGTCATCGCGAACTACGTCGAACTCGTCGAGACGTTCGTCGAGCGGGAGGTGCCGCTGGTCGGCTTCGTGAAGAACCCGACGACAAAAGCCATCACCCGGACGCTTCGAGAGACCGGTCAGGAAGCGCCGTGGGTCAACGATACCGCCTTCTTTACTCGGGTGCTCGAACAGGTCGAGTTCGCCGAGCGAGAGGGGCCAAACGGCGACTCCAGCCGTGAACGCACCCGCGCGACCGACGTACTCACGTTCACTAACTGGTTCCGCTCGCGCGGCGGTGCGGATCGCTTCCTCAGTGCGGACGGCGATGCCTTCGGCGTCGAGCGCTCTCTCGATCCGGAAGATTACGAGGTTACGTTTTTTCCGATCTACGACCCCCGCGACGACCTGCTCTACCGGATCGAGGCCCCCTACGCCTTCACGAAGTCGGCCGACTGCCGCGAGCGCCTCGCGATGCAGTTGCTCGCAGACGTCGCCGCCGAGCGCGGCCCGCCGCTCTCGGTCCAGAAAGCGGACGAACTCGCCCGGATCAGTGCCGAGGGGACGGATTCGCTACGCTCAGGTAGAAGCGACGTTCAACACTGACCGCATGCATAGCTACGATGACCGCCGGTGGGGCGGCGAGGAGTTCTAGGCCGGAACGTCCGGTTCCGTCTTTTCGAGTTCGACATCGACGTCAGCGGCGGCGACGCCGACGCGAGCGAACTGCGTCCGGACGTGTTCTTTGGCCGCTTCGACCGCCTGCTCGCGCGTGTCGAACCCGCGCGGCATCGGCGACTCGAAGGCCACGTTGATCGGTTCGCCGTCGATTTTTTGTTCGCCCCCGCCGCTCTCGACCTCGTAAAACGCGTCACAGACCCAGACATAGGCGGCGTCCTCGTCGGGCGCGCCCTTGAACGTCGGTGCCGATTCGCCCCGCTCGTACAGCGTGCCCGTCAGGCCGTTCCGCCCGCCTGCCCGCGCACCAGTAGCATATTCTACCAGGGGCGCCAGCAGTGAAAAGGCCATTGCAGGGCGTGATTGCGCTCAACCGTCCTCGTTATGGCTCCGATATCTACGTCGAGACGGAGGAGACCCAGACGGCTGAACAGGTAGCAGACTAACACTTCGTTCGCGGCGCGGTCCCGCTTTTCGACGCTCTTTCGTTTTTTCCAGTCCGTACGTTCAGGGAAACGCGTTTCACTGATGGGCTACATTCCCTGAGCATGGCCGATCTGAACGATTTCGACGAGTACGGCGGGGACGATGGTGGGACGGGTGACGGCGCGTCCACCGCCGAGAGCGATGCCGACGACGAGTTCGAGACCGTCGAGACGGCGCCTGCAACGGCCGAAGAGGGCATCGGGACTATCGCCGTCTCGCAGGGGCTTCGGATCCACGAGGACGAGGAGGATTCGACGGTCCGGGCCTACGTCACGAAGGGGAACCGGTCCTCGGTCCGGATCGGCAAGTATCTGCTCGCGCCGTATCCGGACGGCGAGACGCTGTTCTGCCGGATCGCGGGACTGGAGTACGCCCAGGAGTTCCACGCCGACGACGCAACGGAGATCCACGCACGGCGCGCGATGGCGCAGGACGGTATCGACGAGGCCGACTACAAGTTCCTCGCGGATCTGGAGCCATTGGCCGTTCTGTACAGTACTGACGGCGACCTCAAGCGCCGAATGACCGACCGGGTTCCCAAACCCCAGACCACGATCAGGAAGCCGACGATACGTCCGAGATCAAGACCGGCCTCAAGATCCCCGAGGACGGCGTCTTCCTCGGCCACCTCGCCGTCGGCGGCGAGAAGGTTCGGACGAGCGCCCAGCCACCGACGATCGATTACCGGCTCAACGACGACTACGAGGACGGCGACCCCCTCGTCTTCCGGCACACCCTGATCGCGGGCGGCACCGGGTCAGGCAAGACCCACAGCGCCAAGAACGTTCTCCGGCAGTTCCTCGCGGACGAACGCACCTACCGGATGGACGACGGGCGTTCGGTGACGCCGGCGGTCGTCCAGTTCGACCCGCAGGACGAGTACGCCCAGATGCACGACGACAACGAGTCGCTGGATCGGGAGACTGCCCGCCGCTACGAGCGCGAGGGCGTCGTTCACGGCGGCCACGATGACACCATCGCGTTCGTCCCGAAAGTCGGCAACGCGACCTACGCCACCGACGACCACCGCGCCGAGCAGGTCGAGTTCACCATCCCCTTCTCGATGGTGCGGGACAACGAGTGGCTGGTCGCCGGGGGTGGCCTCAACGACAACCAGTACAACGGGCTCCGCCATCTGCTCGACCGGTTCTTCCGCGAATACGGTGCCAGTGGAACCTACGATCAGTTCCAGACGTTCATGGACGACCCGGCGCTCCGCGAGGAACTCAACGAGTCCGGGCGCGTCCACGAGGCGACGTTCGACGCGGTCAACCGACGCGTTCGCGGGTTCGGGTCGGTGTTTGATCAGGACGCCCGGCCGATCACCGAGCAGATCAACCGCTTCGTCCGGCCCGGCGGGCTAACGGTCGTGCCGACGTATCACATCAACGATACACGGGCGGCCGAGACCATCGTCCTCGCGGTGTCGAGCCTGCTCGTCGATCAGAAGCTCTCGAATGACCCGAACTACGACCGTATCAAGGAGACGCCGGTCGTGCTGGGGATGGACGAGGCACACAACTTCCTGACCGATGCCGAGAGCGCACAGGCCCGTCGAGTGATCGGCAAGTTCACCGACGCCGCCAAACAGGGTCGAAAAGAGCGACTGGGGCTCTTCCTCATCACGCAGGATCCACAGGACATCGCCGACCCCGTATTCAAGCAGATCAACACGACTGTCGTCCTGAACCTCGGTGACGAAGACGCTATCAAGAGCGTCAACATCCCATCGAACCTGGAGAGCAAGGTGCCGTACATGGAGAAAGGCCAGATGGTCGTCTACTCGCCGGACAACTCCGAACCGGTCGAAATAATCGGGCTCTCGAACTGTCTGACCAGACACAACTAGATAGTCTGTCCCAACACCCGTTCCCGGGGGTGGATTTTTGAGGATGCCGCCTGGAACTATTGTATGAGCAAGACAGTACTGATCGCGATCGACGGATCGCCACAGTCGGACGACGCTCTCGATCACGCCATCGCCGAGTTTCCCGACGCTGAACTAATCGGGTTGACCGTGATCGATCCGGGCGAGGCCGGCTACGCCGTCGAGGGTGCCGCCGCCGAGTTCCCGTCAAGCTGGTACGAGACAGCAGAAGAGGACGCAAACTCCGTGCTCGAAGAGGCCGAAGAACATGCAAAATCGGCTGGAGCCGACCTCAAAAAGGCGAGCGATCGGCCGACCGGCGAACACGATCGTCAGATACGCCGAAGAACACGACATCGATCACATCGTCATGGGCAGTCACGGACGGACTGGCATGAGCCGGATCCTGCTCGGGAGCGTCGCCGAAACGGTGATGCGCCGGTCCACGGTCCCAGTGACAGTCGTTCGATAGCGGGCGGACTACTCGACTTTCTCGACGGAGACGTTATCGTTCTCCGATCCGTCTCCACGATCCTCCAACAGCAGTCCAGTGAGACCGGCGACGACCAGCCCCGCCCCCAGCGCTCGGGTTTGTCTGACGTACCAGTCCCGTGGCTGTAGTTCGGTTGGGTTCTCGAACCCACTTCCCAGCAACTTCAGGTTTAGTTTGAGCGACTGTCTCGGCAGCAGTAGTGAGAGCAGTCCCTGTAACGCCATCCACCCGTAGCCGATCTTTCGCAGTTTCGATCCGAACATACGGGTAGATGTTGGAGCGCCGGCGATATAATGCTCACGGGGTTGATAGCTCGATAAACGTTGGATAGCCCTGAACGCTCGCAGGTCGTCGAGAACTGCCGCTGCGCTGCCGTCGTCGATTGCCGCTCGTGCGGCCTCGAGCCCTTCGTCGAGGGTTTCGGCGTCGCCGCCGGCGTAGATCCGGAACGCAGCGTTCAGTGCCACGGCGTCCGCGAAGTGATCCTCACGCTCCCCTGCGACGACCTCCTCGGTAATCGTCGACGAGTCCGTCCGGACGTCGTCGACGTGGAGGTCTTCCTCCTCGAAATCCATGCCGTACTCCGGCGTCTCGATCTCGTAATCCTCGAACTCGCCCTCGTCGGTGCCGTCCGCCTGCCACTCGGCGACTTTCGTGTAGCCGGGTCGGATATCGTCGTAGCCTTCCATGCCCTGGAACATGATCACCTTCCCGGGCGAGACCTGCTCGGTCTGTCGGAACGTGTCGACGACCTTCTTGGCAAAGGAGAGATGATAGAAGCTTCCGAGGTGGACGTCGGCGTTGGCCGGGTTCGCGAGCGTCTCGATGGTGTTTACGAACGTCCGGACACCCATCATATCCCGTCGATCGAACAGGTCGTCGATCTCGGGGTTGAATTCGGGCTGGTAGTAGAAGCCAAAGCCGGTCTCGTCGACCATCTCGGCGCTCTCTTCGACGCCGAGTTCGGTCCGAACGCCGAGTTCGTCGAGGACGTGCTTGTACGCCGTCTCCTTCTGGGTCGGGACGCGGTCGCCGCTGTGGGTGACGATGGGCGTTCCTGCTCCCGCGGCGACGATTCCCGCGGCGACGCCGAGCAGTGCTGACCGGTGTTTCCCGTCGTAGTTCGCGCCACAGTCGACCGGGTCGGCGTCCGGTTCGGCGACAACTGTCGACTCCTCGGCCATCACATCGACGTATGCGGCCAGTTCCTCGGGCGTGTTGCGTTTCCAGCGGTTTGCCAGCCAGAACGCACCGAGCGTCGTGTGGTCCGGTTCGCCACCGAGGATGCGCTGAAAGGCCTCGCGGGCCTGCTCCCGGGACATGTCGTCGGCCGACTTCGGACCGGAGCCGACGACTGCGGTCATCAAGCGTTTGAGCGGCCACTCGCCGTACTTCTGAGACGTCTGGGTCATAACTGCGCGTTAGAGGAGCACGCGCAAAAACGTCCCGTTTCCCGCAGGTGACTGCAACCCACTGCATAGCTAACAGGCGGCAGGTCGTATCGCCGGAGCGGCGTGCCGCACACCCGCGAACCGCCCCGGAGCGGTCGGTCAGAGCATGCGGGGCCGTGCCGCGGGATCACTCAAAAACGTGTGGACTGCCCGAAAGTGACGGCTGCTCCGTATCGACCCGAAAGACGTAGGTTTACGCCGTCCAACTCCGGGACAATGAACTCCCGGTCGACCGACTGGCGCGAGTCTATCGACGACGTCGACGCGTCGATTATCGACGGTTTCCAGAGCGGCTTCCCGATCGAAGCGCGGCCGTTCCGTGCCGTCGGAGAGGCGGTCGGTGTCAGCGAGGCGGAGGCGATAGAGCGTGTTACGCGGCTGTACGAGCAGGGTATTTTCCGCCGGTTCGGCGCGGTCCTCAACCCCCGTCATCGGTAGTTCGGCCCTCGCGGCGGTGCAGGCTCCCGACGAACGGTTCGGAGAGATCGCCGACGTGATCAACGGCTACCAGCAGATCAACCACAACTACCGCCGGGATCACGAGTGGAACATGTGGTTCGTCGTCACGGCCGGTTCCCGGGAGCGCCGCGACCAGATTCTCGCCGAAATCGAAGAGCGAACTGGCTGTACCGTGCTGGTTCTACCGATGCTAACGGACTTCTACATCAATCTGGAGTTCCCCGTCGTCAACGCCGATCGGTTCGCCCGCGAGGGGTTGGCCAGCGAGGGTTCGACGGATGCCAGCGCGACGCGGATCAGCGAGGATGCTGCGGGCGACCTCTCGCAGTTCGAGGGCGAACTGCTGCTGGAGATTCAGGCGGGCTTTCCGCTCTCGGCGACTCCGTACGCGGACATCGCCGAGGCGCTTGACGCCGACGTCTCGGACGTCATTAGGGCGATCAATCGCCTGCTGAGACCGGCTGTATCAAGCGGATCGGCTGCGTGGTCAACCACGTCGTGACCGGTTTCGACAACAACTGCATGGTCGTCTGGGACGTCGACGACGAGGAACTCGACGAGCGCGGCGTTGCAGTCGGCGAACTCCCGTACGTGACGCTGTGTTATCACCGTCCACGCCGTCCCGAACTCGACTGGGAGTACAACCTCTTCACGATGATTCATGGACGGGATCCTGATGCCGTCGACGAGAAGATAGACGAACTGGCGGCCGAGCACCTGCCGTACGATCACGAACGGCTGTACTCGACGGAGACGCTGAAACAGACCGGGGCGCGCTACGAAGATCTGGTGTGAGCTACTCTGCGGTCGTATAGAGGATCGGTGCGACGATGACCAGCGCGAAGCCGACGAGCCGGTACATAATGTTCTCGGTCATCGAAAACGGGACCGCGATGAAGATGACGCCGAACAGAATCGCGTTCAGGGCCAGTATCTTGCGCGACCGGAGGGGCGATCCCAGCATCACCAGAACGAACGTCAGTGCCAGCACGTGCCCGATGTGGTAGTCGAGCAGGAACGTGTCCAGCAGTTGCAGTGGAAGCGCGTTCATTGGTTATCCGATATTGCTACCGTGCGGATGATTAAAGTTCCGTTACTCCGCGGGTCATCTCTTATCCCATCGGGCCGGCGAGGTCGAGCGGTCGGATCCAGACGTACCAGACCAGCACGACCATCCCGAAGAAACTCATCCCGAACACGAACGTCCCGATAATGCTGTAGCCGGCGGCGTTGAGAAACCGGGCGATGATTCCGGGTATTACGACTCCCGCCGCAACGATGGCAATGGCCTTTGCGACCAGTCCGTAATCGGCCTCATTGCTGTTCGCGCTCATCGGTCACCACCGTCACGGGGCTCTCCTTCGATCATACCGGAGTTTGTAGCCGTGGCTCCCTGAATGGCTCGGTTCGGCTCGTCGTCCCGGCCCAGGACGACGCCCGGGTACGTTCGAGCGTCTGCATCAGCCGGTACACGCCCCGACTCTCCGAGACACGTCCCCGCTGGGCCAGTTTCTCCAGACTCGTCGTCACGTACTCCGCCGGAACGTCGCGTTCTGCGGCGTACTCGACAACCTCGTCCTCAGTCGGTGCGTCGAGCGTTCGCAATGCCTCAGAACCGTTTCCTTCCGGGTCTGGGAACTCCCGCCCCGGTCGTCGAACTGCTCGGCGGCCGCGTCGATTTCGTCGGCGTCGAGCCCCGAACCTGATATCCCGGTCGTCGACGCCGGCGTCCTCGATCTGGTTCTCTAGCTGGCCGAAGGAGTCGACGTTCGCGAACGCATCGCCGTGGTCGCTACGGTTGGC